>CAWETU010000006.1:0-9210 GCA_963812135.1 Vulcanimicrobiota bacterium | reverse complement strand
TGCGCCTGGCACGCGTCGCCATATCAAGGCGGCGCTTGCGCTCGGCGCAACCGCCGAGGAGATCATGACGGTTCTGAAGCTATGCGTCTCACAAGGCGCGAACGCGTTGGATTCGGGCGTACCGATCCTCGCGCAAGAGATCGCGACGTACGAGGGGACGCGATAGGGACTGGATACGAACCAAAGCGGCGGGGCTTACCAGCGCGAGATCACCATCTTCTTGCGGGTGTAGAAATTGACGCCATCGGTGCCGTGCAAGTGAAGGTCTCCGTAGAACGATCCCTTCCATCCTGAAAACGGATAGAACGCGAACGGCTGCGCCACGCCGACGTTCACGCCGATCATCCCGGCGTCGACGCGTTCCCGAAACTCGAAAGCAGCCTGTCCGCTGCGGGTGAAGATCACCGCCATGTTGCCGAACTGCATCGAGTTCGCTTGGGCGATTGCGGCGTCGAGACTGCCCACGGCCGACACGGAGAGCACCGGCCCGAAGATTTCCTCTCGGCCCACCGACATGTCCGCGCGCACGTCATCCAGCACCGTTGGCCCGAGAAAGAAGCCAGGCTGATCCAACAAGCCGCGCCCGTCCGCGACCAGCGTGGCGCCCTCGGCGACACCGCGAGCGATGAGGTCGGCGACTTTGCGCCGGTGGTCATCGCGGATGAGCGGGCCTAACGTGACGCCCGGTCGATCTCCCGGACCCACGACGAGCTTGGCGGTTTCCGCCCTCACGGCTTCGATAAGCTCATCATGGGCGCTGCCGACTCCGATCGCGATGCTGCCCGCAAGACAGCGCTCGCCAGCGTTGCCGAAGGCTGAATTCAGAATGGCCGGCACGGCGACATCGAGATCCGCGTCGGGCATGACGATCATGTGGTTTTTCGCGCCGCCTGCAGCCTGGACGCGCTTGCCAAAGCGCGACGCTTCCATATAGACGTGGCGCGCAGCCGGCTCCGAGCCCACGAACGAGATCGCTGCGATTCCGGGGTCCGCGAGCAAGGCGTCCACGGTAGCGCGCGCGCCATGCACGACGTTGAGCACTCCTTCCGGAAACCCCGCCTCCAAGAAGATTTCGGCAAGGCGCACTGCACCAAGCGGGGTCCGTTCGGATGGTTTCAGCACGAACGTATTGCCGCACACGACCGCCAGCGGGAACATCCACAACGGGATCATCACCGGAAAATTGAACGGCGTGATGCCGGCGACGACGCCGACAGGAAAGCGGTAGAGGCTTTGCTCCACGTCGGCCGTGACGTTGCGCAGCGTGCGCCCTTGCAACAACGTCGGCGCCCCGCACGCGAAGTCGACGACTTCGATGCCGCGCCGCACCTCGCCACGCGCTTCGTCGAGCGTCTTGCCGTGATGGCGCGTCACGATGGCGCTGAGGCCTTGGAAATCCTCTTCCAGCAGCTGCTTGAAACGGAACATCAGTCGCACGCGCTCGGTGACGGGCGTGCGCGACCAGGACGACAGTGCTTTCACAGCCGCCTCGACCGCGAGCGCCACATCGCGCGCGTCTGAGAGCGGAACCTGGTCGATCGTCTCGCCGGTGGCGGGGTTATAGATGGGCAGGGTCTCGCGCTCCGGCCGGACCCATCGAGCGCCGATGAGATTGCCGATCATCGCGCGGTGTCTTCCCTGCAGACGCTCGCGCCACCCGTTCGCCGCCAGCGGGAAACGGCGGGAGCGGCTCGAACCCGGCTCGTCACTGCGACCGAAGTGCGCCGTATTGTCACGTCTTCGAGCATGCCTCGCCATTCGGCCACGCCGTCGTAAGGAGGGACTCATGTCGAAGTCGCACCTCAAGCGAGATACATTCCTCAAGCTCGTCGGCGCCGCCGGTATTGCGGCCGCCGGCGCGCCCGCGTTCATCCCGCAGCGCGCCAAAGGCGCTGACACGCTCAAGATCGGCGCGAACGAGGAGGTCACGGGTGTCTATGCGGCGCCTTCGCGCAACCAGGTCCGCGCCTACCAGATGGCGTTCGACGAATGGAATAAGAAGGGCGGCCTGCTCGGACGGCAGATCGAGCTCATCGTGGAAGATAACGCCAACAACCCGGGCACGGGCGTCGAGAAAGCGCGTAAGCTGATCCGCGAGGACAAGATCACGGCGATGATCGGCACCGTCAACAGCGCTGTGTCGGTCGCGGTCAGCAATGTCTGTTTCGAGGCCAACATGCCGTTCATCGATACGGGCGGCCATACCGATACGGTCACCGGCAGCGGATGCCACTGGACGACGTACCGCACCTGCCACAGCACGTGGATGGAAACGCATGCCACGGGGTTTTCGATCGCCAAGCTCTACGGCAAGAAGTGGTATTTCATCGCACCCGATTACGCGTACGGTCACGCGCTGCTCGACGGGTACAAAGATCTGGAGGGCAAGCTCGGCATCACGATCGTCGGCACCGATCTCACGCCGCTGGGCACGGCCGATTTCAGCGCGTACCTCACGAAAGTGCAAAGCGCGGCGCCGTCGTGTTTGGTGCTCATGGTCCAAGGCGACGATCTTACCAATGCGCTGAAGCAGTGCAACTCGATGGGTCTCTCCAAGCGGATCCCCATCGCCGGACCGCAGGCCGAGCTCGAGACGTTCTGGCCGCTGCCGCCGGAAGCGCGCGTCGGCAGCTTCGGCTTCGAATGGTACTACAAGAGCGCGCTCGTGACCGGCAAGAACACGTATGCGAGCGAATTCATCAAGAACTACATGGGGCGGTATAAGGAGCCGCCCACCGCGCGCAGCGCGTTCGGATACATCACCGCCAATCGCATGGCGGCGGCCATCCAGGCTGCCAATTCGACCGATCCGGTGAAGATCGCCAAAGCGATCGCCGACGTCAAGTTCAACGCGCTATGCACGACCGACGGCTACTATCGCGGCGCTGACCACCAGTTGATGTGGCCGATGTGGTTCGGCGACGTACGCCAGCAAGGGGCCGGCGGCGACCCGATGGACATCTTCGACATCAAGGACGCCCAACCGGCCGAAGCCATCGAGCGGACCGTCCAAGAGCAATCGACGGTCTGCAAGATGACGTGGCCGTCGTAGTCACATAGGAATTGGGGAGCGGCGCTCGCCGCTCCCCAACGCCATGCTCCAACATCTCCTCCCCGAGCTCATCAACGGGATCGTTCTCGGCGCTTTCTTCGCGATCGTAGCGATCGGCTTGTCGCTGATCATGAACCTCACCGGCACCATCAACATGGCGCACGGCTCGTTCATGACGCTCGCCGGCTACATCGCGTTCACGCTGGTCAGCCGCGGCACCAATTTCTGGTTTGCGCTTGCGGTGGCCGCGCTCCTCACGATGGTCGTCGGCATCCTCACCGAGAGGCTGCTGGTCTCGCCGCTGTACAAGCGCCTGCCGATCTACAGCCTGCTGCTCACGTTCGGGCTTTCGCTCATCGCGGAAGAGACGTATCGGCTCATCTGGGGACCGAGTGCGGTGCCGTTCCAGCCTCCTTCATACTTGCTTGGCGCGGTCTCGGTTTTCGGGGCACCGCTGCCCAGCTACCGGCTGGTCATCGTGGCCGCGCTGCTGGTCGCGATGGCGGCGCTCGTGCTGTTCCTGTTCAAGACGCGGCTCGGCTTGCGCTTGCGCGCAGCGGTGCAAGATTCCGAGATGCTCGCGGCGCTCGGCACCAATACGCAGCTGGTATACATGGCGAATTTCGCGACCGGGATTCTGCTCGCCGGCGTTGCGGGCGTGCTCGCCGCAGGCCTGCTCGGCCTCAATCCCACGATGGGCAACGAGCTGCTCATGCCGGCGTTCATCACCGTCGTGATCGGAGGCATGGGCAGCCTCGTCGGCAGCATCGTCGGCGGGCTGCTCCTCGGCGTGGCGGTGAGCGTCGCCACCCTCTACGTGCCCGTCGCGTCGGAGCTGGTCTTATACTTGCTGATGGCGGTCGTGCTGCTCATCCGCCCGCGCGGACTCTTCGGCGAGGAAGGCATCTTCGGATGAACCCCTTGCGATGAGCCGCGCGCTCGCGCTAATCGGCCTGGTGGTCCTTGCGGGGCTCTTGTGCGCGTTACCGATCATCATGCCGCTGATGAAGCTGGACATCTCGCTGGGCGTGACCGTGCTGCTCTTCGGTCTGGCGGCGGCCAGCGTCAATCTGCTGGTCGGCTACACGCGGGTCATGGCGTTCGGCAACGCCGCTTTCTTCGGCTTGGGCGCATACGGCGCCGCCCTCTTCGTGCAATACGTCAAGGCCGATCTGCTGCTTGCGATCGTCGTCGGCTCTCTGGCGGGGCTGGTGGGCGCGTTGGTGCTCGCCCCGTTCTTGATCCGCCGGCGCGGCATCTACTTCGCGCTGCTGACGATCGCCTTCGGTCAGGTCTTCTATTTCATCGCCTATCGCATGACCAACGTGACGGGCGGCGAGGACGGGATGACGGTGACCAGACCGGTGCTTCGGGTTGGCTCGTGGACCCCCGCAATCGCTTCGCACGAATATTTCTACTACTACTTCGTGCTGGTCATATTCTTCGCCGTCATGCTCGGGTTGTGGTACGTGGTCAACTCGCCGTTCGGTCGGACCCTGGTGGCGATCGGGCAGAACGAAGTGCGCGTGCGCTATCTCGGCCTCAACAGCGACCGCTTCATCTTCGGCGCGCTCGCGATCTCAGGATTAATCGCCGGCGTCGCGGGTTCGCTCTACGCGATGTCGATCGAGTTCGCGTATCCGCTGCTCCTCGACTGGCACCAGTCTGGCGACTTCGTCATGATGGTCATCCTCGGCGGATCGGGCACGTTCTGGGGGCCGCTGCTCGGCAGTGCTATCTATGCGATCGGTCAGAACGTGCTGAGCAGTTGGACGAACTGGTGGCAGATCATCATCGGCGGCATGTTCGTCGCATGCGTGCTACTGTTCCCGCGCGGCATTTTGGGTCTCGCGTCGCGCCGGCGTCCCGCCGCCGCTGCTGCGCCCGCGGATGCGAGCATGCCGGCCGCAGAGCCACGGACGCCATGAGCCAAGCGGCAGCGCTGCTGGAATCGCGCGACGTCTCGCTCTCGTTCGGCGGCGTGAAGGCGGTCGATCGGGTGAGCCTCTCGGTGTTTCCCGGCGACTTGCAAGCGATCATCGGACCGAACGGCGCCGGCAAGACGACGCTCTTCAACGCGCTCACCGGCTATTTCATGCCCGACGCAGGCGAGGTCTACTTCCGCGGTGAGCGCATCACCCGGATGCCGAACCACGCGCGCGTGCGCATGGGCATCAGCCGCACCTTCCAGACGCCGAGCATCTTTCCCGAGCTGAGCGTCGCGGAGAATCTCGCGATCGGCGTGAACAGCCAAAAATCGTTGGCGCAGCGCTTTCGTCCTCTCTCGGCGCCGGAACGCAGCGCGGTCGGCCAACGCATCGACGAACTGCTTGGCTTCGTCAACCTGCGCAAGGTGCGCGACGATCTCGTGTCGCTGCTGTCGCACGGCAGCCAGCGGCTCGTGGAGATCGCCATGAGCCTCTCAGTGTCGCCGCAGCTCATCATGCTCGATGAACCGACCGCCGGTCTCGCCGAGGCCGAGACGGATCGCATTGTGAGCGTGATCCGGGACCTGCACTCGAGGCTCGGCCTTACGGTGCTATTCGTAGAACATAACATGCGCTTCGTCTCCATGCTCGCAGGCGCGGTAACCGTCATGGAGCGTGGCCGCGTGATCGCACGCGGCGCGCCGGCGCAGGTGCTGTCTGATCCCGCGGTGCGTGAAGCCTATCTCGGCACCGAAGAGGTCGCGAATGTCTGAGCGGACCGGATCAGGACCCGATCTGCTCGAGGTCGATCGGATCAACACATATTACGGGCGCAGTCATATCCTGCGCGACCTCTCGCTGCGCGTCGAAACCGGTGAAATCGTGGCGCTGCTCGGGCTCAACGGGGCCGGCAAGACGACGACGCTGCGCAGCATCCTTGGACTCACGCCTCCCAAGACCGGTTCGATCCGCTTGAATGGGGAAGAAGTGCAGCGGCTGCCGCCGTTCGAGATCGCGCGGCGCGGCGTCGGGTACGTGCCCGAAGGGCGGCGGATGTTCGCGGGCTTGACGGTCTTCGAAAACCTGCAACTCGCGGAGCGCCAGACCGTTGATGGCGCCTGGACCATCGCGGCCGTGTTCGAGCGCTTCCCAAAGCTGGCGGAATTGCGGGGGCGCAAGGCGGGCCGGCTCTCGGGCGGCGAGCAGGAGATGCTGGCGATCGGACGCGCGCTCGTCGGCAACCCGAGTTTGCTGCTCGTCGACGAACCCTCACAAGGCTTAGCTCCGCTGGTCGTCATCGATCTGTACCGGACGATCGAAGAGCTCAAAACCAATGGCGTCTCGATCTTGCTGGTGGAACAGAACGCGCTGCTAGCCCTTAAGATCTCGAGTCGTGCGTATGTCCTGGATGACGGTCGCGTGGTGTACAATGGTCCGTCAGCCGACCTCGTCCACGACCGCCGGCGTGTGCGCAGCTTGATGGGGCTCACGGATACGGCTGACATCCCTTGATCTTAGGAATGGGGATCTGCCTCTTCTCAAGTCTCGGAAACTCCCCATTTGATGTGCGCCCATATCCGTTCGTGAAGAAAGTAAGCGACGGTGGTGTAGATATTGCTTACTATCACAAAGCCAACGGCGATGCGCACCGTGCCAGTGAAGAGATAGACGGTCACGAAGTCAAGACACACGATTAGGATTCGATAGGTGATGGTTTTTGTCGCGGATCGACCAAAACTGGCTGTCGGCACGTGGTTGCTCCTATCGCGGGTTTTGGTTATGCGATGTGAGCCGGCGGCGTGAAGACGAGCACGGGGATGTGTGCGCGCCGCAAGACGCCCTCGGCGGTGCTTCCGAGCAATGCTCGCGAGAATCCCTTGCGCCCATGAGTGCCCATGACGACGAGATCCGCGGCGCCATCTTTGACCGCGTCTAGAATCGCTTCCACCGGTCCTTTATCGCTTAGCAGCGCCTCGGCTTCGACGCCACCTTCGACCGCCCGTGCTACGGCAGCGTCCAATAAATGTCGCCCTTCGCGGCGCGATTCGTCAACGCTTGCCCGCCAATCCACTCCGGCTACGCCCGCTTCACGAATCATCGAAACTTCGTCGATGGCGTGACAAAATATGATCGTGGCTTCTTGGGCCTTCGCAAATCGGATGGCGAAGGATGCAGCCGCACTTGATGGCTCAGACCCGTCGACGGGGACGACTATCCTCTTGAACACGTTGCTCCTCCATGAGACGGCGATGGCGCCATCGTCGCATGCGCCCCGTGATCTTTCACTTGCGCGTCGAACCACGCGTGCTTATTGGTCTTCGCAAATCACCTTCACGAGAGTCCTTCACCAGTTCTTCTCACGATTGCTGCTTTGCGTGCTGTATCGTTATCGTATGAGCAAAGAGGCCTCGGACACACGGAGGGTGGGCGTCACGCATCGTCAAGGCATTCCCGTCAGGCTCACCGTGGTTCCGGAGTTCGCCGCAGAGGTGTTGTCATGAAACCTCACGTCTTGGTTCTGGGCGCCGGCTTCGCAGGTCATACGGCCGCGCTGCATCTCTCAAACCTCGTCCGCGACACGGCGGACGTCACCGTCGTCTCGCCGCGAAACCGATTCACCTGGTTTCCCAGTTTGATATGGGTCGGTACCGGCACGATGGACCCGGACGAGGTACACTTCGAGCTTGCGCCGGTATACGAAAAGCTTGGAATCGCATACATTGATGGAAAAGCGACGACGATCAAGCCGGATGAGCGCCAGGTGCTCGTGTCAACGGCATCCGGGGAGCAGCAGACGTTGGGGTATGACTTCCTTCTGAACGCGACGGGGCCATACCTTAACTTCGAGGGCACGCCCGGTCTCGGCCCGGCGACCGGCAACACAACGAGCGTGTGTTCGGTCGAGCACGCGATCGACGCGCGCGATAAGTATCTCGCGATCGTGCGCGACCTCAAGGCCGGCAAGCGTCGGCGCATCGTCGTCGGGGTGGGCCATCCGGCGGCCACGTGCGAGGGCGCTGCGTTCGAATACCTCATGAATGTCGACGCGGATCTGCGAGCGCGCGGGTTGCGCGACGATGCCGAGCTGGCCTGGATCACCAATGAACCCGAACCTGGCGATTTCGGCGTGGACGGCATCGAAGCTCTGAAACGCGGAATCCTCGTGACCGGCGCTAGCCTAGTGCGCATGATCATCGACGAGTCGCGGATCACCGCAAAGATCGCGGCGGGCGTCACCAAGGTCGAGCCCGGCGTCTTGCACTACGAGCAGATCGGTGAAGATCCGGGCACCATCGAATACGATCTCGCCATGTTGATCCCCCAATTCCGGGGCATACCGATCAAGTACATGGCAAGCGACGGGACAGACATCAGCGAGAAGATGACGCTGCCGAACGGCTTCATGCGCGTCGACGCCGACTACACGCCTCGACAGTACTCCGAGTATCGCGCGGCGGATTGGCCGGCGCAATACGTATCTCCGCACTATGACAATGTCTACGCAGCGGGTATTGCCTTCGCGCCGCCCCATCCGATGTCCAAGGGAAAGAAAGCGTCGAGCGGCCTAGCCATCACGGCCACGCCGCCGCGGACAGGCATGGTGTCCGGGATCATGGGTCGCACCGTGGCGCAGAACATCGCGGAGCAGGTCGCCGGCAAGCAGCCGAGTCATCATGCCCGCATGTCCGAAATACCCGGCGCGTGCATCGCCTCCATGGGCAACTCGCTGTGGAACGGCTCCGCGGCGTCGATCATCATGACGCCGGTCGTGCGCGACTTCGAACGGTATCCTGACCGCGGCCGCGATCTCCCCTTGTGCGACCTCGACGTCGGCCTGGCGGGCGCGTGGACCAAGCGGGCGCTGCACTCTGCGTTTCTCTGGAAGCTGCAGGCCAAACCCGGCTGGCAGATGATTCCGGAATAGGTGAGTTTATGGGACGATTTTGGCGGCAGTTCTGGCCCTTCCAAGCGTGGCGATTTCTGATCATCAACACGAAGATGTTTCTCATCGCGAAAGGTGCGATGGGTCCGCATCGCTTCTGACGACAAAGGTCCGCTCTCGTTCGACGCTCCTTAACGGTGTCGGAGGTTTGGGTTTTATCCGAAGATAACACCCCGCCTCGATCAAATCAAAAGGAGCGCTTCATGAGATTCACGCGGATCTTGGCAGTGGCCATGTTTCTCGCAGCGTACTTCCCGGCGTCGGCGCAAGCCGCGCAATCGGGCACC
>CAWETU010000005.1:7500-366468 GCA_963812135.1 Vulcanimicrobiota bacterium | reverse complement strand
TCGCGCACGCGGATGCTTTGAACTCAATGTCGTGATTACTCTCACCGAATAATATTCGGTGCAGAGGTCTCCGGGTCTAAGAAACGAAGATATGAAGCCTGCTCAGTGCGGGCTTCATTCTGTCTGTTCGCCGCGGAGAACTACATGCCAAAGACCTACCCGAAGATCGTCGTGACGCCGCCGGGCCCCAAAGCTCAAGCGGTCATCGCGAAGGATAAGCTCTACTCGTCGCCTTCCTATATCAAGGAGTACCCGCTCGTCGTCGAACGCGGCGTGGGCTCCATGGTCGAAGACGTCGACGGCAACAAGTATCTCGACTTCATGGCGGGCATCGCCGTGGCGTCGACCGGCCACGCGCATCCCGAAGTGGTCGCTGCGATCGAAGAGACGGCCCGCAAGTTCTTGCACATCTGCTCGACGGACTTCTATTATCCGCAGTTCTCCGATCTGTGCGAACGGCTTGCCAAGCTCGCGCCGGGACCCGGCGCCAAGCGCACGTTCCTCACCAATTCCGGCGCAGAAGCGGTTGAAGGCGCGATCAAGCTCGCGCGCGCACACACGAAGCGCAACAATATCATCGCCTTCGAAGGTTCGTTCCACGGCCGCACCACCGGCGCGATCGCGCTCGGCTCGAGCAAAGTGAAATACCGGCGCCACTTCGGCCCGCTGCTCCCCGGCGTCTACCATCTGCCATACGCCAACTCATATCGCTGCTTGCTCAACCGTCCGGCAGAGGAATGCGCGGACTCGTGCGATTGCTGGCAAGCGCCGGCGGAGCGCCTGTTCCGCGAGCGCGTCGGCCAAGACGAAATCGCTGCGGTCATTATGGAACCGATCCTCGGCGAAGGCGGCTACGTGATCCCGCCGCGCGCATTCTTGCAATACTGGCGCGATTTTTGCGACGAGCACGGCGCCGTGCTGATCTACGATGAAGTGCAGACGGGCATCGGCCGCACCGGCCGGATGTTCGCCGCCGAATTGCTCGACGTCGCGCCCGACGTCATCTGTCTCGCGAAAGGCCTCGGCTCAGGCATGCCGATCGGCGCGATCGTCGCGCGCGAATCGGTGATGACCTGGGATCACGGCAGCCACGGCAGCACCTTTGGAGGCAACCCGGTGTGCTGCGCGGCGGCGCTGGCGACGCTCGATCTCGTCGAGCACGGCCTCATGCAAAACGCGGCGCGCATGGGATCGCTGCTGCTCGCCGGCTTCCGCAAACTCGCGACCAAGCACGAGGTCATGGGCGACGTGCGCGGCGTGGGCCTGATGCTCGGCATCGAGTTCGTCAAGAACCGCGCGACCAAAGAGATCTACCATCACTTCGTCCACCAGCTCGAGCTCGCGGCGTTCAAGCGCGGCCTGCTGCTGCTCGGCTGCGGCCAGAGCACGATCCGCATCGCGCCGCCGCTGGTGATCGACGAAGAAGACGTCAACACGGGTCTGCGTATTTTCGACGAAGCGTTATCGGAGCTGCGCGTTCCGGCTTGAGCCGCACCGTGCACGAGCGCGGCTCGGATACCCCCAAAGTCATGGACATGCACGAGGCGATCCGCCAATTCGTGCGTGACGGCGACGTCGTCGTCATCGAGGGTTTCACGCATCTCATCTGCTTCGCGGCGGCGCACGAGATCATCCGCCAACAACGGCGCGACCTCACGCTCGCGCGCCTCACCCCTGACCTCATCTACGACCAGCTCATCGCGGCGGGCTGCGCGAAGAAACTCATCTTCTCGTGGGCCGGCAATCCCGGCGTCGGCTCGCTGCACGGTTTGCGCCGCGCGGTCGAACGCTCCGAGCCGCAGCCGCTCGCGCTTGAAGAATACTCGCACTTCGGACTCGTCGCGCGCCTGTCGGCCGGCGCCGCAAA
The DNA here is from genome assembly GCA_963812135.1 of Vulcanimicrobiota bacterium. GTDB lineage: Bacteria > Vulcanimicrobiota > Vulcanimicrobiia > Eremiobacterales > Eremiobacteraceae > JAFAHD01. Next base: position 364,601 of record CAWETU010000005.1, on the reverse strand, counting down.
ACTCCCGTTCTGGCCGCTGCGCGACTATCGCGGCAGCGATCTGCCCGCGGTCAACCCGCTGATCCGCACCGTTGAGTGCCCGTATACCGGCGAACAGCTGGCGACCGTGCCGGCGCTCAATCCCGACGTCGCGATCATCCACGCGCAGCGCGCCGACTCGTCGGGCACGACGCAGATCTGGGGCCTGTACGGCGTGCAAAAAGAAGCGGCGTTCGCGGCATCGCGCGTGATCGTCGTCGTCGAAGAGATCGTGCCGCAGTCCGTCATCCGCGCCGATCCGAACCGCACGATCATCCCGGGCTTCATCGTCGATGCGGTCGTGTGCGAACCATGGGGCGCGCATCCGTCCTACGCGCAAGGCTACTACGATCGCGACAACGATTTCTACGTCGCGTGGGAGGACGTCTCGCGCGAAGCGCAGGGCCTCGAGGCCTGGCTCAACGAGTGGGTGTACGGCGTGGGCAGCCGCGCGGAATACATCGACAAGCTCGGCGAGGACGTCGTCGCGCGCCTGTCCGCGAAACCACGCATCAGCGAAGGGGTCAATTACGGCTTCTGAGACGCCGGCCTACAGCAATCGCGAGCTCATGGCGGTGTGCGCCGCGCACGAGCTCGCCGATGGCGACGTCGTGTTCGTCGGCATCGGGCTGCCGAATCTCGCGTGCAACCTGGCGCGCGCCACGCACGCGCCGAATCTCGTGCTGCTTTATGAATCAGGCGCCGTCGGCGCGGTGCCCGAACGGCTGCCGGTCTCCATCGGCGATCCGGCGCTGGTCACCGATTCGCTCGGCGTCGCATCGATGGCCGACGTGTTCCAATTCTACTTGCAAGGCCGGCGCATCGACGTCGGCTTCTTAGGCGGCGCGCAAGTCGATCGTTACGCGAATATCAATTCAACGGTCATCGGCTCGTACGACAAACCCAAAGTGCGTCTGCCCGGCAGCGGCGGCGCATGCGAGATCGCGGTGCACGCCGATCGGGTGATCGTGGTCGCGCCGTTGTCCGCGCGATCGTTCCCGGCCGAAGTCGATTTCTACACGTCGCCCGGTCATGCCGGCAAGTACGGCACACGCAAACAGCTCGGTCTGCCCGGCGGCGGTCCCGTCCGCATCGTCACGGACCTCGGCATCTTACGGCCGTCGCCCGACGACGGGGAGCTCGAGCTTGCGGCGGTCTATCCCGGGGTCGACCCGCAGGACGTCAAGGGAAAAGTCGGTTGGCCGCTGCGGATTTGTGGCACTCTCGAGCCGGTGGCGCCGCCCAGCGGCGAGGAACTGCACCTGTTGCGCGACGTATTGGACCCCGAGCACTTGTATCTTTGAGACCGCTCCCCACGTATATATGTAGCGGTTGAATTCATTCACCACGGCGTAGAAAAAGGAATACATTGTGAACATCCGTCACCGCGTCATCGCGGCCGCCTTAGGCGCCGCGCTCTTATCCGGCGCACTCCCTCTGGCCGCTTGGGCCGCCGGCTCGGCGCCCGCATCTCCCGTGGCGAGCCCGGCGCCCACCCAAGCTCCCGCCATGCCGGCCGCGCCAAGCGGTCCGTTGCTTCCTGCGGATACCGGCATCACTTGGAATCTGACGCCCGATCAGATCAACGCGACCTGCGACGCGGCGATCAAGCAGGCGAAAGACACCATCAAGCAGATCGAGACCACGCCCATCGGGCAAGCGACCTTCGCTGACGGCATCAAGGGCGTCGAGACCGCGGTCGCGGTGATGAACGACGCGCTCGTCGCGCAAGGCGTGCTCTCGCAGATCGCGGTGGACAAGAACGTCCGTGACGCATCGACGGCCTGCGACGAGAAACAGTCGCAATTCGGAGTGGAGCTGGGCGCAGACCCGGTCGTGTACGCAATGGCGCAACTCGGCGCCGCGACGGCGATCAACGCCAAAGACCGCAAGCTCGCCGAGCTGTACATGGAGGCCGGCCGGCGTGCCGGTGCAGGACTCGATCCCGTGACGCGCGCCAAGACCAGCAAGCTGTTCAACGAGCTCAACGATCTGCAGATCGCCTTCCAGCGACAGCTCGGCGAGGATGCGACGACCATCGACATCAGCAAGTCCGAAGCGGCTTCGCTGCCTGCTGCGTTCGTGAAAGCGCTCAAGCCCGCCGGCGACGGCTATCGTGTGCCCGTGAACGAGAGCACGTACTCGCAATTCATGCAGAACGAGCGCTCGAGCGCAGCGCGCCAACGCTTCTACATCGCATATTACCATCGCGGCGGCGACGCCAACGTCAAACGCCTCACGCAAGCGGTCGCGATCCGCGATCAGCTCGCGCATCTGCTCGGTTTCAACACCTGGGCCGCGTATCAGCTCGACGCGAAGATGGCGAAGACGCCGCAGCGCGTCATCGACTTCTTGGCCAACGTCGACTCGAAGCTGCTGCCGAAGGCGCGCACCGAATTGGCGGAGCTCAAGGCGCTCAAAGCGCAGTCCGGCGACTCGAGTCCTTGGCAACCGTGGGACTACGCGTATTACGAGAATCTGTTGGTGAAGACCAAGTACGCGGTCGACGAGACCCTGGTGCGCGAATACTTCCCGGTGGACAAAGTGATTCCGGCAGTGCTCGGCATCTACCAGAAACTGCTCAGCGTGACGTTCCATCCCATCACGCCGGCAGACGCGTGGGCACCCGGCGTGCTCGAATACTCGATCAGCGACAACGCGACGGGCAAACCGATAGGCTGGTTCTTCCTGGACCTGTATCCGCGGCCCGGCAAGTACGAGCACTTCGCGAACTTCTCGCTGCGCAGCGGGCGCGTGCTACCCGACGGCTCGTATCAGATGCCGATCTCATCGATCATCGGCAACTGGCCGGTCGGCGCGCCGGGCAAGCCGGCGCTGCTCAGCCACGACGACGTGGTGACCTTCTTCCACGAGTTCGGCCACCTGATGCACAGCACGCTATCGATCGCTCCGTACGAGACGTATTACGGCACCAACGTGCGCGGCGACTTCGTCGAAGCTCCCTCGCAGATGCTCGAGAACTGGATGTGGCAGCCTTCGATCCTCAAGGAAGTGTCGAGCAACGTCAACACCGGCAAGCCGTTGCCGGACGATCTCATCAAGAAGATGATCGCGCTCAAACACGTGGACGACGGCGCCGTTTGGACCGGCCAGGCGTTCTACGCCAGCTATGACATGACGATCCACAGCTCGGGCGGCAACGTGAACGTGACGCAGACGTGGTTCGACCTGAAGAAGAAGCTGACGACGACGCCGGCAGTGGCGGGCACGATACCTGAAGCGAGCTTCGGCCACCTGATGGGCGGCTACGACGCAGGCTACTACGGCTATCTGTGGTCCAAGGTGTACGCGCAAGACATGTTCACCGTGTTCCAGAAAGGCGGGCTCGAAAATCCCGTCGTCGGCGCAAAATATCGCCAAGATATCTTGCAGCCCGGCGGCAGTCTGGAACCCGACCAGTTGCTGCGCAACTTCCTCGGACGTGAAGTGAACTACGACGCGTTCTACAAAGACCTCGGCATCACTCGCTAAGCGTTGGGGGAGCGCGATCTCGGTCGCGCTCCTCTGCCTGCTCGCGCTTGCCGGATCGCCGTCCGCCGCCGACACGATCACGCCGCAAAGCGCGATCGCGCGCCTGTTCACAGCCGACAGGGTCGATCCGGACTGGTTCGCCGAGTCATTGCTGCAGCAAGCGCCGGCAAGCCAGGTCCAAGCCGTCGTCGATCAGTTCAAGGCACAGCTCGGCGCGTACCAGGACGTGCGCATCGAAGGCGACCACTATGTGACCGTCTTCGCCGGCGGCACGGTGCCGACGTACATCGCGCTCGATGCAAGCGGCCGCATCCTGACGCTGAGATTTCTCGCGCCGGTGCCCGTGCACGCGGATCCCGCTGCCGCGCTCAACACCTTCAAGGGTCTGCCTGGTCACGTCAGCCTCGTCATCGAGTCGGGCGGCGCGGTGATGCAATCCGTCAACGCGGACGAGCCGCTCGCGGTCGGTTCCGCGTTCAAGCTCGCGGTGCTCGCGGCGATCAAGAAACGCGCCGATGCGCATGAGATGTCGTGGACCCAGCTCGCGCAGGTGCACGAGCAATGGAAGAGCCTGCCCTCGGGTATCCTTCAGACCTGGCCTGACGGCGCGCCGCTCACTCTGTATTCCGTCGCAGCGCTCATGATCTCGCAGAGCGACAACACCGCCGCAGATCTTGCGTTGCGCACCGTCGGCCGAACCGCCGTCGAAGCCGAGGGGCCGCGCAATGAGCCGTTCTTGACGACGCGCGAAGCGTTCATCCTCAAAGATCCGGCCAATGCGCAAATGCTCGCTGCATGGCGCAAGGGCAATGCGGCGGCGCGCCGGGCGCTGCTGACGACGCTCGACGCCAAGCCGTTGCCCAACGTCTCGATCTTCAGCGGTGGCGTGATCTCGCAAGACATCGAATGGTTTTTCAGCGTCCGCGATCTGTGCGGGCTGATGGCGCAAGTGGCATCGCTGCCGCTGATGAGCATCAATCCTGGCGTCGCCGATCCAAGCCGCTGGGCGCGCGTCGCCTACAAGGGCGGGTCTGAACCGGGCGTGCTCAATCTGACGACGCAGGTGACGACGAGGCGCGGCAAGACGTACTGCGTGTCAGCGACATGGAATGACAGCAAGCCGCTCGACGAGGGCCGATTCGAACTCGCCTATGGCGTGCTGCTGAACAGCCTAGATAACTGATGCCTGAGGGAGACGTCCGATGATCGTGCTGATGCTCAGCCTGCTCTTGGCAACCGGCCATGCCGTCGTCGCCGATGTCGCGACGCCGGCGCCGGGCGGCGATGCGGCGGTCACGCTACGCGCCAAAGAGTGGTTTGTCCGGCTGCAAAAAGCAGATATCGATCGCACGCAGCTCACCGCAGACATGAACGCCGGGTTGCCACCGGAGAAGGCGACGCAGTTAGCGTCGTCGCTCGCGTCTTTTGGCGCAGTAAAGGCGTTCATCTATCTTGGGTCGACCGAGCAGGGCATCTACACCGCCTACCAATACGACGCCGAATGCGCGAACGGCGCGCTCACGTTCACGTTCGTGCTCGACCAATCCGACAAAGTCGCGGGGATGTTCGTCAAGCCCAGGTAGGGCGCGCTCGTTTGAACGCGCCCTTCGTCTCTACTGCGGAACGGCAGGAGGTCCCGACGCCGGCGGTCCGGCGGGCGGCGTGATCGGTCCGACGTTGAGCATGCTGCCATACGCAGGTGCTGTCGCCTGCGCGCCGAGCAGCCCCGGCCGGGTGCGCATGAAGGACAGCAGCGCAGCGCCGATCGCAAGCGCGCCGACGATCCCGTACATCGAGATCGCGAACCACGCGGGCGTCAGGCCGGTCACGATGAGTATCACGAACAAGCCGACGAGCACCGACGCGAGCGGTTGCGGTTCCGCCACTTTGGCGGCTTCGAGCAAGCGCCGGCCCAAGAACGCCGCGATCGCGGCTTTGCCGATCAAGTAGGCGATAACGAACGCGATCAACGCGACCGGCAGCAACGGAATCGTCACCACGAGCACCGCGAGCACGACGAGCACGAAGCACAAGAAGATCGGCGCGATGAACCCGAGCAGGATCGCGAGCAGCGGCTGCGCGACGAGATGCTCTTCGACGTTGCGCGTGCGCAGCGGGAAGAGGAAGAACGCCAGGAACGTCAAGATGAAGTCTGGCACGAGCAGCGAGGCCCACACCGCTCGGAAGCTCCAGTCGTGCGACGGCTCCGGCGCCATCGGCGTCTCCGGCATCTCGGGCGAACTGGGCATGATCGGCTCGGGCGTCTCCATGGGCGGCACGACCGGAGGCACGACGGCGTTGTGGCGTTTCTTGGGAGGTGTGGTCGCGGAATCGTTGATGATGCTGCCGCCGAACGCGACCGTGTCGCGCGCCACGGAGCCTTCCGGATAGATGTGCAAGTCGCCGCCGAACACGATTGCGCTGCCGTCGACCTTGCCGTGCACAGCGACGTCGCCGCCGAACACGATCACGTCGCCCTGTACTTCTTGCTCCGCCGGGATGTTGACGCTGTCGCCGAACTCGACGATGTCGCCATGCGAACGGTGGACCTGGGCTCCGCCGGCAGAGGCGCCGCCGGTTGCCAGCAGCATCAGCGCGGCCGCCACCGCAAGGATCGTAGCGGTCGAATTCATTCGACCGTGCTGACGTTTCATATTGTTTGAGCTCCTGCGATCCAACCCGACAGGCGGGGGAGATAACGGCGCAACGCGAGCGCGCCGACCGCGATGACGACCATCTCGATGCCGAACGCACCGGCGGCGAACGTCGACAGATGCAAGTGCATGCCGACGTCGGCGAGCGCCGAGCCGGCTGCGGCGACCTTGCCGATTTCGGTGGCGACCGTTGCGAAGGCATGCTGCCAATTGATGACGCGCGCGGCGGTCAGCCAGATCAGCAGCGCCCATGCCGCGGCGATGTAGGCGAAGAACCAGCGGGCGCCGATGCGCGCGGGTTTGGGCACAGGCAGTGTGGCGACGGCTGACATGACCGAAACGGTGAAGTCAGGTCGCGGTTCGATGCCGCTCAGACCCGCAAGACGCACTTCCACAGCGCGCAGGCCTTCAGACAGCGTTTGACACGCGGCGCACTCCTTTAGATGTGTTTCCATCGCTTGCGCATCGCCCGGCGACACGTCGCCGTCGAGATACGCCTGCAGGCGCGCTTCACAGGCAGAGCACTTCACGTCCGCCTACCTCCTCTGTCGAATGTCCGTTGGCCGCGCTCGCGCGACGCGAATGCCCCAGCGCTCGCGCGAGCGAGGCCTTGCCGCGGTGGATGAGCGTCTTCACGTTGCCGAGCGTGACGCCCATCGTCTCGGCGATCTCTTGGTATTCCATGTGACGATAGTAACGCAGCGAGAGCGCGGTGCGCATCTTCTCAGGCACTGCCAACAGTGCCACGCGCACGGTCTGCTGTTCTTCCTCGGCAAGGATCATCGCGTCGGGCGACGCCTCGCGGCGGGTGTCCGGGAGTCGTTGCTCCAGGGTCTCATCTTCGTAGAGCTCCTCATGTTGCGGTCGGCGGCGTTCCTTTCCGAGATGCGTGCGCGCCGCGTTGCGGGCGATTTGGTAGAGCCAGGTCGAGAACTTCGCCAACTGCGGGTTGAAGGTTCCGAGGTGCGAGTACGCGCGGATGAAGGTCTCCTGGGCAAGGTCGTTCGCATCTTCCGCCGATCGCACGGTGCCGTACAGGAAGTTGACGATGCCCCGCTTGTGCCGCTCGACGAGCGGCGCGAATGCGCCCGAATCTCCCTGGAGGATAAGCGCGACCAGCTGCTCATCCGGCACCCCAGCGTTGATTGTCGAACCTCCCGATTGCAGTACTCTACCCCCGACTCGGCTGGAAAGTTTCGGGACAGCCCTGGCGAACCCCGCGAGCCATGAGCGAGGGCGACAAAAGTCTGACGGCGCTGGCTCCCAAACCGGTCGCGGAGTCCGCCTCCACGTTGGCGACGCTGATGGAGCCCGCGGACGCCAACCCGATGGGCAACGTCCATGGCGGCGCCATCATGAAGCTGGTCGACCAAGCCGCGGCCGCGGCGGCGATCCGCCACTCCCGCCACATCTGCGTCACCGTCGCCGTCGAGCGGCTCGACTTCTTCGGCCCCGTGCACGTCGGCGACATGGTGGTGCTCAAGGCGGCGGTCAACTACACGCATCGGACGTCCATGGAAGTCGGCGTGCGGATCGAGGCCGAAAGTCTGCGCTCGGGCGAAGTTCGTCAGGCCGGTTCGGCGCTCTTGATCTTCGTCGCGCTCGACGACCAATGCCGGCCGACCGAGGTCCCTCCGATCAAACCGGAGAGCGAAGAGGAGAAGCTGCGCTATCGCCAAGCCGAGCTGCGCTACCGCCATCGCAAAGAATTGCGCGAGAAAGAGCGCGCGTTGGGGAACGTTCCCGCCCGTTGAGCTCGCGCTACGCGCTCCTCGCGCTGGGCATCGCCGGCCTTTCGATGGCCGGCATTTTTTACAGCCTGGCGCACGCGCCGGTGGTCACGATGGTGGCCTATCGCATGCTCTTCGCCGCGGCGTTGATGGTGCCGGTGGCGCTCGTGGCGCGCGCTGGGCGCGCGGCGCAGACGCGCGCGCCATTCACGCGCAACGACCTGTGGCTTACCGCGGGCGCGGGCTTCTTGTTCGCGTTCGATCTCGTCGTCTGGGCGATGAGCCTCAAGTTCACGACGGTCGCCAGCGCGGCGCTGTTCGTGAGCACGCACCCGATCTTCGTCGCGCTGCTCGCCTGGCTGATCTTCCGCGAGCGGCCGACGCCGCTCATCCTGGGCGGCATCGCGATCGGCATACTCGGCATCGCGATCGTGGCGCGCCAAGACGTGCAGCTCTCCGGCCGGGCGCTGATCGGCGACGGACTTGCGCTGCTGGCGGCGCTCGCCGAAACCGGCTACTTGTTGTGCGGCCGCAGCGTGCGCCAGCGCATCGATGCGCCGCGTTACGCGCTCGGCGTGTACGCGTCGTGCGCGGCGTTCGTGTGCGCTGCGGCGCTGTTCGGCGGCACGGGCTTCACCATTTCCGCCCACGACTTGCTGCTCGCGGTCGGTCTCGCGGTGGTCGCGACCGTTCTCGGGCACACGCTGGTCTCGCAGTCGCTCGGCTACATGCCGGCCGCAGTCGTGGCCGTGTCTTTTTTGGCCCAGCCCTTGATGGCCGCGGGGTTCGCGTTGATATTCTTGCATCAAGTGATTCCGCTGACGACGGCGCTGGGCGGGATCATCGCGCTGGCCGGCATCGGGGTCGTGGCGTACGCGAACGAACGCCTCCCCGCCGAACCTTTAGAGATGTAGCACCCGAGCGAAACTCTACTTGGGCGACTCCATATTGCGACAAGCCGGACACTTGCGCGTTGTGCGGCCCACGCTGTTAAAGCCCTGAGGCCAGGTTGAAGCATCCCCCTTGCTCATGCAATCCATCATGCCTCCGCCTGGATGTCTGGCCGAGAGAGGGTGCTCGTGCGTTCCCGAGTTGCAACCGTCGCAAAAGCAAAGGGTGCCAAAAAATTGTTCCATCCGCCATTCGCTCACGTTTCGTCCTTGTGACCAAGCGGCGCGGGCTTCTCTCAATGTCATGGGGCCGTTGTCGCCCTCGTCTAAGTCGAGATCTTCGCCCTGATATGGATCGTCATACCATCCGCATCGGCGGCATTCTGAATAAGACCCGGGCTCGGGAAAAGCATCTTCGAGACCGCAGACCGGGCAAGGGTATCCTACAGCCATTCTAGAGCGCATTCGCGCGCGGTTCGTAAGTTCTTTTTGCGCAAGAAGACGGTCGGCAGCCTCAAGAAGTCTTGCTCGAAAACTCGGGCCGCAACAGGCCGGGACTGCAGACCGACAGAAAAGGCGGGCGATGGCGAAGCGGGCATTGATCACCGGAATCACCGGTCAGGATGGCTCATATCTGGCCGAGTTCTTGCTCGAAAAGGGTTACGACGTCTTCGGCATCACGCGCCGTTCGAGCACGAATTCGTTCGACCGCATCGCGCACATCATCGACAAGATCACCCTGCTGTCGGGTGATCTGCTCGACGAGCACTCGCTGGTCAGCGCGTTGCGCGAATCCGAACCCGACGAGATCTACAATCTCGGCGCGCAAAGTTTCGTGCCGACGTCGTGGTCGCAACCCGTCCTTACCGCCGAGTTCACCGCGGTCGGCGTCACGCGGTTGCTTGAAGCCATGCGCATCGCGAAACCCGACGCGCGTTTCTATCAGGCGTCGAGCAGCGAGATGTTCGGCAAAGTGCAGGAAACGCCACAGCGTGAGAGCACGCCGTTCTATCCGCGCAGCCCGTACGGCGTCGCCAAAGTATACGCGCATTGGATCACGATCAACTATCGCGAATCGTACGGATCTGTATACTTCATCCGGAATCTTGTTTCAATCACGAGTCCGAGCGTCGAGGTTTGGAGTTCGTCACGCGTAAGGTGTCGGACGGCGTGGCGCGCATCAAACTCGGGCTGGCGAACGAGCTGCCGCTTGGGGAATCTCGACGCGCGCCGCGACTGGGGCCATGCGCGCGACTTCGTGCGCGCGATGTGGCTCATGCTGCAACAGCCCAAGCCCGACGACTACGTCATCGCGACCGGCAAGACCAGAACCGTCCAGGACCTGGTCGCGACCGCGTTCGGCCACGCTGGCCTCGATTGGAAGAAACATGTCGTCGTCGACCCGAAGTTCATCCGGCCCGCTGAGGTCGACGTGCTCGTCGGCGACGCTTCGAAAGCGCGACGCGTCCTCGGTTGGGAACCGCAGATCACGTTCGAGCAGATGATCGCCGAGATGGTCGACGCAGACCTCGCTCGGCTCAAAAAACAGCAGGGCTGATCGTGCGCTCGCTCGTCACGGGCGCCGATGGATTCGTCGGGCAGTGGCTTGTCCGCGAACTGCTCGAGCACGGCGACGATGTCAGTGGCATGACGCGGGGCGATCACACGCGTCTCACGACGCTGCCGACCGACCAGGCCACCCAAGTCCGTTGGTCGAGCGCGGAGCTGCTCGAACCCGATACGCTCCACGCAGTCGTCAAAGAAGCCATGCCCGACGTCGTGTATCACCTCGCCGCGCAAGCTTCGGTGGCCCAGTCGCTGCGCGACCCGGCGGGCACGATCGAAACGAACGTGATCGGCACGGCCAACGTGCTCGAGGCGTGCCGCGCGCACGCGCCTGACGCGCTCGTCGTGGCGGTCGGCTCAGCGGAGATCTACGGCGCGGTGGATCCGAGCGCGTTGCCCCTGAACGAGAGCGCGCCTATCCAGCCGAACAATCCGTACGCGGGCAGCAAGGCGGCCGCCGAGGTGCTCGCCATGCAATACGCGCAGACAGGCTGGCTCCGGGTGGTCGCCACGCGCTCGTTCAACCACACTGGCCCAGGCCAGAGCACCGCCTTTGCAGCCGCGGGATTCGCAAAACAGTGCGCCGATATCACGCGCGGCAAGCAGGCTCCCGTGCTGCGACACGGCAATCTGTCCGCCCAGAGAGATTTTCTCGATGTCCGCGATGTCGTTGCGGCATATCGGTTGCTGGGAGCCAAAGGCGCTAGCGGATCGGTCTACAACGTATGCAGCGGCCGGGCGGTCAGCATGCGCGAGATCGTCGAGGAGCTCACCCAACTGGTAGGCCAGCCGGTCGAGTTGCGCCAGGATCCGGAGCGCATGCGGCCGGTGGACACGCCGATCATCGTCGGCGACCCGGGCAAGCTGGCGCGCGATACCGGCTGGCAGCCGTCCATCCCGCTGCTGCGCACGCTTCGCGACCTCTATGAGTACTGTCTAAAGGAAGATGGATAAACCGAAACCGGCCGGACCCCCACCCCGTACCCCCGCGCGCGGCCAAGACTGGCGCGTGACGGTCTTCCGCTATCGCGGATTGCTGATGCTCCCCATCGCGCTCGCGCTGATCATCTTCGGGCAGCCCAGCGAGTTCAGCGCCGCCGTCGGCATCACCATCGCATTCTTAGGCGAACTGCTTCGCGTCTGGGCCGTGGGCTACTCGGGCGCGACGACGCGCGCCGATGTCGTCACCGCACCCGCGCTTGTCACCGCCGGGCCTTATGCCCTCATGCGCAATCCGCTGTACGTCGGCAATGCGATGATCGCGATCGGCTTCACGGTGGCGCTTTCCGGCGGCGTGCCGCTCGGCCAATCGTTCTGGTTGCTCGTCTTCGTGCTCGCCGTCATCATCGCGGTCTACGCGGCGATCATCCCACTAGAAGAAGAACACCTTGCGCACGCGTTCGGCATGCGTTACACGGAGTACACGACGCTCGTGCCCCGCTTCATCCCATGGAAAGGGCCGATGATCGCGAGCAAACAGCAGGGCACCTACAATAAGAAGGTCATCCTCAACGCGGAGATCGTGACTATCGGCTGGTTCGTCCTCATGGTGGTCGTGGTTATCCTCAAATTGACCGTTTTGCGGGGGTATGTGATCATCTTATAAATTCCCGCGATGCGGGACAAGTGATATCGTAGTCCCGAACACGCGTAGGCTTGTCCTCCCGGCAGAGCGGGTGCTATTCTCGGAGAGCGGTGCTCGCTCGATGCGCGAGGCCCCGAGGCCGGGTCTGCGGAGACTCCGGAGAGCGCAGGTTCCCGGAAAGTCCGGCCTCCATGGGTACGAAGCAGTAGGTTGGTATAGATTGCGCCGCATCGAGTGAATCGCAAACGGCCGCCAGAAATGGCGGCCTTCTTTTTTGGCGTATATGCGACGAATGACGATTCTGGTCGTCGGTGCCGGTCAGATGGGATCCGGGATCGCGCACGTCTGTGCGGCCGCGGGCCACCGCGTGCTGCTGCACGACGTTGACGAAGCCGCATACCGGCGCGGCCGCACGGCCATCGAGAAGAACCTCGCTCGCATGGTCGAGAAGGGCAAGCTGCAACGCGCCGACGCCGATGCGTTGTTGGCGCGCATCGAGTTCCACCCCGGGTTGAACGCGCCCGTCGACGTGAGCATCGCCATCGAAGCCGCCTCTGAAGACGAGGCGCTCAAGCTCGGATTATTCAAACGCCTCGACGCGGTCACGCCACCGCAGGCGATCCTCGCGAGCAACACGTCATCCATCTCGATCACTAAACTCGGCGCCGCAACCGGCCGCCCCGACCGCGTGATCGGCATGCACTTCATGAATCCCGTGCCCGTCATGAAGCTCGTCGAGGTCATTCGCGGCATCGCCACGTCGGATCAGACGTACGGCTTCACCAAACGGCTCGCTGAGGAGCTCGGCAAGACGCCCGTCGAAGTCAACGACTTTCCCGGCTTCGTGAGCAACCGCGTGCTGATGCCGATGATCAACGAAGCCATCTATGCTCACATGGAAGGCGTCGCCAGCCCTGAAGCGATCGACACCGTCATGAAGCTCGGCATGAACCATCCGATGGGGCCGCTCGAGCTTGCCGATTTCATCGGGCTCGACACGTGCCTGGCGATCATGCAAGTGCTCTACGACGGATTCTCCGATCCGAAGTACCGCCCGTGCCCGCTGCTGAAGAAGATGGTCGCGGCGGGCTATCTCGGCAAGAAGTCCGGCCGCGGATTCTACGAGTACGACAAATGAACTTCGAGCTGACCGACGATCAAAACGCGGTCCGCGACATGGTCGCGGCGTTCGCCGCGCGTCACATCGCGCCGCACGCCGCGCAATGGGATCGCGAGGCGAAATTCCCGGTCGAGCTGTTCGCCAAACTCGGCGAGCTCGGCATCATGGGGATGTCCGTCTCCGAGCGCTACGGCGGCGCCGCGCTCGACGCGGTGAGCGTGGCGTTGGCGATCGAAGAGCTCAGCCGCGCGGACGCCGGCGTCGGGGTCGCAGTCTCCGTGCACGCCGGGCTGATCACGCGCATCATCGAGCAGTTCGCGTCCGAGGAGCTCAAGCAGCAGTATCTTCCGAAGATGTGCGAAGGCACGTGGCTCGGCTCGTTTTCGTTGACCGAGGCGGAAGCCGGCTCCGACGCCGGCGCGTTGCGCACGAGCGCGCAGCGGCGCGGCGACACCTACGTGCTCAACGGGACCAAGCAATGGGTCACCAACGGCAGCTACGCCAAGGTCTACGTGATCTTCGCGCGCACCGGCGGGCCTGGCCCGCGCGGCATCTCGGCGTTCCTGGTCGATCGCGACACGCCCGGCTTGTCATTGGGCCGCAAGACCGACAAACTGGGCATCCGGTCATCCGATACGGTGGACTTGGTGCTGCGCGATGCGCAAGTGCCGGCGTTGCGGCTGCTCGGCGAGGAGGGCGGCGGCTACAAGATCGCGCTCGCCAACCTCGGTGTGGGCCGCCTCGGCATCGCGGCACAGGCGGTGGGCATCCTTGCGGCCTGTCTGGACACGTCCGCGCGGTACGCGCTCGACCGCTTCCAGTTCGGCCGCCCGATCGGCGCATTCCAAGCGGTGTCGTTCAAGATCGCGGATATGGCGATGGATCTTGACGCGGCGCGGCTGCTGCTGTATCGCGCTGCCTGGCTGCGAGACACCGGCGAGAACGCGATCGACGCGTCATCCAAAGCCAAGCTGTTCGCATCCACTGCCGCGCGCACACACGCCTCGGAATGCGTGCAGATCTTGGGCGGCTACGGGTTCACCACCGAATTCCCCGCCGAGCGCTACTACCGCGACGCCAAGATCACCGAGATCTACGAGGGCACGTCAGAGGTGCAGCGCATCGTGATCGCGCGCGAGCTGCTCGGCCGGCTCGACGAGCGCACGTCCACGGACCGGCCGGTCAAGCCGCTGCAAAAGGAGCGCAAAGAGCCGTCTGACGGCAACGGCGCGGCGCGCGGCGCGGCCGAAAAAGAACGCCCGTGAAGGAGAGCCTTTCGAGCACGTTCTCCGTCCCCGAAGCGTACGAACGGTACATCGGCCGCTGGAGCGCGCGCCTCGCGCCCGGCTTCCTCACCTTCGCGGGTGCGCGCGACGGCGAGCGTCTCCTCGACGTCGGTTGCGGCACCGGGTCGCTCTCCTTGGCGCTCGCCACCGCCGCACCGAGCGCCGAGATCACCGGCATCGATCCATCGGGCGCGTTCGTCGAGTATGCGCGCAGCCGGCCAAATGCCGGGCGCATCAGTTTTTCGGTCGGCGATGCGCAAGCGTTGCCGTATCCGGATAAGTCTTTTGACCGCAGCCTTGCGCTGCTCGTGTTCAACTTCATCCCGGACCCGGCGAAAGGGCTCGGCGAGATGCGTCGCGTGACCCGCCCCGGTGGCGTCGTGGCGACGGCGGTGTGGGACCACTTCGGCGGCATGAAAATGCTGCGCACGTTCTGGTCGGTAGTTGATGAGATAGATCCCACAGCCGATGGAGAGAACCAGCCGACCTTCGCCAAAGAGTCGATGCACGAGCTGTTCGTGACCGGTGGGCTTCAAGAGGTGCGTGCCGAGGAGCTTTGGATCTCAACCGATTTCGCGTCGTTCGACGATTACTGGTCGCCGTTTCTGGGCGGCCAAGGACCTGGCGGCCGTTATGTCGCGAGCCTGACGCCGGAACGCCGAGAAGTTCTGCGCCAACGTTTGCGCGAGCGCGTGCTCGGCTCGAAGCCCGACGAGGCATTTTCATTCGGCGCGCGTGCCTGGGCGGTGCGCGGCGTCGTGCCCGAAGCATAAGATTGAGGAGCGATGAGATTACTCGAGTATCAAGGTAAGGAACTCTTCGCAGCCGCCGGCATACCGGTGCCAGCCGGCAAAGTCGCGCAGAGCGTCGACGAGGCGGTCGCGATCATGCGCGCCAACCCCGCGCCGAGCGTCGTCAAGGCGCAAGTGCTGATCGGCGGCCGCGGCAAAGCGGGCGGCATCAAGTTCGCCAACGACGAGCGCGACGTGGTCGAGCCCGCCAAGGCGATCCTCGGGATGAACATCAAAGGCGAGATCGCCAAGCGCATCTGGATCGAGCAGCGCGTCGATATCGCAAAGGAGCTGTACCTCTCGATCACCGTCGACCGGCAGAGCAAGCGGCCGATCATCATCGCATCGGCGATGGGCGGCATGGATATCGAAGAAGTGGCGAAGACGCATCCGGACGCGATCGCGAAGTATCGCATCGATCCGGCCATGGGCTACTGGCCGTTCGTCGGCCGGCGCGTCGCGGCCGAAGCAAGCATTCCAAAAGAGATCACGTCGCAGTTCGTCGACATTTTGGGCAAGCTCTACACGCTGTTCTTCGACGTCGGCGCGATGCTGCTTGAGATCAATCCGCTCGCGATCACCAAAGATGGCCGTTTGATCGCGTCGGACGCAAAGGTGGACATCGACGACAACGGCCTCTTCCGTCACAAAGAGCTCGAAGCGTGGAAAACCGATCTGCCGAGCGATCCGCTCGAAGAACGCGCTCGCAAGACGGGCTTGGCGTACGTGCACCTCGACGGCGACGTCGGCATCATCGGCAACGGCGCGGGCTTGGTGATGGGCACGCTCGATGCGGTCAAAGCCGCGGGCGGCGAACCTGCGAACTTCCTCGATGTCGGCGGCGGCGCGAAGGCCGACATCGTGCGCGAAGCCGTCAACATCGTGACGTCCGATCCGAAAGTGAAGTCGCTGTTCATCAACATCTTCGGCGGCATCACGCGCGGCGATGAAGTGGCGAAGGGTCTGGTCGAAGCCCTCGGCGGCGGTTCGTGGAGCAAAGACAAGCTCGTGATCCGTCTGACCGGCACGAACGAGAAGGAAGGCCGCGCGGTGCTGCAAGCCAACGGCATGAAGTCGGTCGAGACGATGAACGAAGGCGCGAAGCAAGCCGTCGCGCTGGCGAGGAACTGACGATGTCGATCTATCTGAACAAGAACTCGACGGTCATCGTCCAGGGCATCACCGGACGCGAAGGACTGTATCATGCCAACCGCATGCGCGCCTACGGCACGAAGGTCGCGGGCGGCGTGACGCCCGGCAAAGGCGGTCAAACGGTCGAGCAGTTTTCCGTGTTCGACACGTGCAGCGATGCGCGCGCGAAGACCGGCGCTGATACGTCGGTCATCTTCGTGCCGCCGCCGTTCGCTGCCGACGCGATTCTCGAAGCGGCCGATGCGGGCATCGGTCTCATCATCTGCATCACCGAGGGCATTCCGGTGCATGATATGTTGCGGGTCATGTCCGTCATCCCCGACACGACTCGGGTGATCGGACCGAATTGCCCGGGGGTCATCACGCCGGGCGAAGCGCTCGCCGGCATCATGCCCGGTCACGTGTTCAGTCATGGGCGGGTCGGTTTGATCTCGCGCAGCGGCACGTTGACGTACGAGATCGTCGATCAGATGACGCGCGCCGGCATCGGCCAGAGCACGTGCGTCGGCATCGGCGGCGATCCCATCATCGGCACCGTCTTCGTCGACTGTCTGCAAGCGTTCGAAAAGGACGAAGGCACCGACGCGGTCGTCTTGGTCGGCGAGATCGGCGGCACGGATGAAGAAGACGCGGCCGACTTGATCCGGCATAAGACTGTCACAAAGCCGGTCATCGCGTTCATCGGCGGCCGCTCGGCACCTGAAGGCAAACGCATGGGGCATGCCGGCGCGATCGTCAGCGGCGGCGGCGGAACGGCGCAGGCGAAGATCGCAGCGTTCGAAGCCGTGAACGTTCCGGTGGCTGAAAGCCCCGCAGATATTCCGGCGTTGGTGAGCCGCGCGCTGCGCCTTCCCGCGCGCGTTTGAAAGATGAAAATACAAGCCTAGAAACGCCCATTTTGCGGCCTGCCGGACCCGGCGGGCCGCAAGGTTAAAGCCGGGTGAAGAAAGAAACCGCGGGACATGTTGACGTGCACCATCCGTGGTGTGCGTCGGCTTTGCAGTATTCGCGCGCACAAATGGACGCTCACGCGGCTAAATGGATGTGCGGAACTGCATCACTCGCTTCTCAAGAAGGAACCTTGAAAACCATGAAAGGTTTGCTGAGAATTGCCTTCTTAGCGGTCGCGGTGTTGCTGGTCCAGGGAACATGGGCACTGGCAGGCGTCACCGGATCGTTGAATGGCACTGTTGAGTTGGCGACCACGCACGCCCCCGTCGCGCAAGCGAAGGTGACTGCGACGTCCGCCAGTCAGACCTCAAGCACAACGACCGACAATGGTGGTCATTTCGGGTTTGTCTCCTTGGTCCCTGACACGTACACGGTGACGGCTTCCAAAGAAAACGTCATCGAGCCCGTGTCGCAGCGCGGCGTCACCGTGCTGGCGGACCAAGTGCAAAACGTCGCGCTGATCGCGAATCCGCCGGTGAAAACCATCGGAACCGTGCTGACGCGTGCGTCAACCGATCTCGTGAAGCCCGGTACGACGGCCAACGTCTACTCGGTCAACGAGAGCGCGCAGGCGCGCTCGGCCGTCCTCGGTGGCGGCGGCGGCGCGAACCAGGGCTACTCCGCGATCGCGGCGTTGCCCGGTGCATACGTCCCACCCGGACAAGCCGGTTGGTTCCAAGACGTATACATCCGCGGTGGTGACTACGATCAGGTCGGCTACGAGTTCGACGGCGTACCGGTGAACCGGTCGTTCGACAACTACCCGACCACGAATCTCTCGGCGCTCGGCCAGCAAGAGCTGCAGCTGTACACCGGCGCAGCGCCTGCCTCGGCTGAATCGCAAGGCCTTGCGGGCTACATCAACCAGGTCATCAAGAGCGGCACCTATCCGGGATTCGGCACGATCAATCTCGGCATCGGCGGACCGGCTCTGTACAACAAGGCCAACATCGAGTTCGGCGGGGCGACGCCCAACCGCAACTTCTCATACTACGTCGGCGTCGGGTTGGTCAACCAAGACCCGCGCTACATCGACAACAGCAACGGCGCGAGCGTCGCGCAGACCTACGGCTCGGCGTTCGACATCCTAACCGCGCCGGCGGGGCATGCGCGATCGCCCACTAACGGCTACTCGCTCCTGCTATGCCGAACGCCGCCGAACCCGCTGACCGGCACGGCAGGCGGGCCCGGGCCGGCTATCTTATGGGCCCGTTCCAGATGGGCGCGTTCTCACGCATCGAAGATCGCGAGAACGTGTTCAACTTCCACTTCGGCATCCCGCACAAGAACGACACCGGCAAGGACGACATCCAGTTCCTGTACGATGTCTTCCAGCTGTACTCGTTCGCGTATAGCTCGCAAAACGACTGGGGCGGCCCGTCGTTCTACGCAATCGATGCCGCAACGCGTCGCGCTGCGGGATGGCTGCGTTGGTAACACGTTCCTGACCTCGGCTCGGCAGTACACGCAGGCGCGCTGGGTCAGGTCTTCACGGCAGCGGACCCGACGCAAGCCGGAAACGTCGCGAACTACGCGTATCCGAGTGCCGGCCCGATCGGGCTCGGTGGCCCGATTCCGCTGAACCAAGAAGACACGTCGACCAATTCGAACAACATCTACAAGCTGCAATGGCAGCACAACATCGGCACGTCGTCGTACCTGCGACTGTACGGATACATCTTCTACTCGAGCTGGTATCTGTACGGCCCGAACTCATCGCAGGCGAACTTCGTCGCGTGCTGCCCGTCGGACTACGAGCTGTGGACGCACACGCGCGGCGCATCCGCGCAATACGTCAACCAGCTCTCGCCCAAGCACTTGCTCAACGTCGAGGGTTCGTACTCGACCGCCAGCACGGTGCGTGACAACAACACGCAGATGTTCCAGGCCCGCGGCGCCGCGCTTGGTTGCGACGACACGCGCGCGCGGCGTTCCTCGTCGACGCCAACGCTCCGACGAACGGTCTGTGCTACAACATGGGTGCCCCTGGCGTGGCTGAAGTCGTGCGAGCCCAGCAACGGAGCCGCCGCTCGCCCGAGCATCCTCACCTTCGGCAACAGATCCAGACCGGTGGAATCACAAGCCCCGGCGCGACCTGCGGATCGACAGGCACCGATCCGTGCGCGTGGCTCATGGCCGAGAACGGCCCGTGGGCGACGTTCAACACGGTGACGCCGCGATTCTGGGCAGCCTCGTTGCAGGACACGTGGAAGCCGAATGATCGGCTCAACCTCAACATCGGCATCCGCGACGACGTCTACGGGTTCATCTACACGCCGACGGGCGGCGGCACGCGTGACTTCTGGTTCAACGCATGGAACCAGGCGCATTGCGTGAATCCGCTGTTCAACGGCGGCACGCCGTTTGACATGACGACCAGCACGCTCGGCAGCATCCACGCAACAGGCCGGCCAGCCATGCGCCAACGTATCGGCGCCGGGCTTCGCGGCCGGCTCGTTCACGCAAGCGACGCTGACCAACTCGACCGCGAACGGCGGTCAGGTGACCTTCAACGAGCTCGAACCGCGCATCGGCGGCACCTACACCATGGGTGTCGACGACGTGATCCGCTTCTCGGCAGGCCGCTACTCGCAGCCCGCCAACGCGGCGTTCGAGCAGTACAACACGTTGGAGCAAAACCTGCCCAACGTGCTGATGGGTCCGCTGTTCTACAAGTTCGGCTTCACGACGCCGGCCCACGTCGAGAATCCCTCGATCTCGTACAACTACGACCTGTCGTTGGAGCACCATTTCAACGGCACGCAGACGTCGTTCAAGTTGACGCCGTTCCTGCGGCAGACGTCTGACCAGGTGCAGCAGTTCTTCATCGACCCCAAGACCGCGTTCGTGTCCGGCGTCAACGCCGGCCAGGAGACGAATACTGGCGTCGAGTTCCTGCTGAGCATGGGCAACTTCAACAACAACGGCTGGTCAGGTCAGCTCTCGTACACCTACACCTACAGCCGGATCAAGTACAAGGCCCTGACGAACGGGCTCACCGTGCTGAGTTCGGACAACGCTGATATCCAGAAGTTCAACTCGTTCACGTCGGCATGCGCCACGGCGACGCCCAACAATAGCCCCACGAGTCCGTGCGGACCGTATGGCAATGTCAATGCGGTCGCGACGGAGATCAGTGGTGTGGCGAATCCGTACTTCAACATGCCGATACAGAACCTGTTCGATACGAATGGGTCGTATACGCCGTACGACATCGTCCCGGCGGGAGTCCAGCTCTCGTCTCAGGGCTATGTCATACCGAACTTCGCAGCGCTGATCTTACAATTCAAGCACGACAAGTGGTCGTTCGTCCCGTCGTTCCAGTTCCACACAGGTGCGCCGTATGGCTCGCCTGAGGTGAACTACGGGTTCGATCCGAGCACCTGCGCGGCACTGGGGCCGTTGGCCGCAGGCGACCCGCGCTATCCCAACGGTGGAACCGGCTTGGCTGCCGACGCGACGTCGTGCACTGGCTCGCTCGTGATTCCCGATACATACACGGGCAAGTTCGACAACATCGGCGCGTTCATCGAGCCGAGCCAGTTCCAAGCCCACATGCAGATCGGCTATGAAGCCACGCCGCGCGTGACTTATCAGCTGAATCTGGCGAACATCGTCAACACGTGCTTCGGCGGTTCGAAAGAGCCGTGGACCACGAACGACAACCACATTTGCGGGTACGGTGTCATAGCCGGCAACTACCCGCCAGTGGGTAACTTCTACAATCCGGGTACGCCGATCTCGGCGAACGTCAAATACCCGTACTTCGGATACTCGTCGACGAACGGCCTTGAAGGCTTCACGACTCCCTTCAGCGCCTCGTTCAACGTCCAGTTCAAGATGTAACGGACCGGATCGAGACCCTACGAACAAGAGACCGCCGGCACGAACGCCGGCGGCCTCTTCTTTTTCCGAAGGGCGCGGCCGTGCGGGGCGCGAAGCCCGGCCTATCTGTGCGGGGTGCGCCGCCGGCCGACGCTGAGCCGGCGCGTGTGTTTTCCGCCCTCCCCATTTTGAGAGGATCTTCCGCTTCATGAATGTGCGTGTTGGTTATGCTGTGCTCGTCGGTGCGGCGCTGATGATGGCGCTGGGCGCCGGGTGCTCCACCGCCGGCACGTCGACGACGCCCACTCCCACGCCGGTCGTGAGCGGCAGCATCGCGCCGGACACGCTTTGGGTGCAAGACGCCACATCGCGGACAGTCCGCTCGTATAAGGGCGCGTCGGCCGCAAACGGCGGACTGGTCGCGTCCGAGATCCTCCCGACAAGCGACACGGCCAATCCCGATGTGGTTTACGATCCGCTCACCGATACGTTGTGGTATCCGAACCAGACGGTGCCCAACGCCACCAATAACACGATCGATATCTGGACGATGGCGACGACGCGCAACAACATGCTGCCCACGTTCGTCGTCGCAAGCGCCAGCACGAACAACCTTGAAGGCGCGGCGGTCTACGATCCCGTGCATCACCTGCTGGTCGTGGCCCACAACACCAGCAATACCGTCGACATCTACGCGAATGCGCCATCCATGATCGCCAGCTCGGTTCCGGCCGGCTTCGTGACCCTCAACATCACCGACCCAACGGCGCCCGGTACACCGCGCCCGCAAGAGATGCTGTACGACGGCGTGCGCGACATCTTGTTCGTGGCCGATAACGGCACGGTCGTGGCGAAGTTCCCCGGCTTTGGCGTTGCCGCGGCGGCGTTGTCAGGCGGCACGACGATCGCGATGGGCCAGAGCAGCGCCATCAGCGGGCTTGGTTTGGGCAACGGCACCGGCTTGGCTTACAACACCGCGCTCGACATCCTATTCGTGACCGAGATCTCGCCCGCGCAGATCAACATCATGAAGAACGCGAGCACGTTCAACGGCTCGACGACGCACTCGCAGACATTGACCGGCTTCACCCAGCCGAAGGGGCTTGCGTACGATATCGTGCGCGACATACTGTTCGTCTATGACGGCGGCGTGTTCGTGTTTCCGAACGCGACGACCGCGTCAGGCAACCAGTCGGTGTGGCCGAACCGGCGCGTCATCTTCGACGTCGCGACGCCGCTGAGCGGCTTCGGGATCACGGTCGACACGACGCGCTAGAAGCCGAGCAGCCGGCCGATCACCATGCGCTGGACTTCGTTCGTGCCTTCGCCGATCTCGTTGATCTTGCAGTCGCGCCAATAGCGCGACACCGCGTACTCTTCCATGAAGCCGTAGCCGCCGTGGATCTGCACGCCGGCGTTCGCGCAGCGGCGCGACACCTCGCCTGAATACAGCTTGGCCATGGCCGCCGCCATGGCGAAATCGCGTCCCTGGTCCTTCAGCCACGCCGCCTTGAGCACGGCCGTGCGCGCCAGTTCGATCTCGACCGCCATATCGACGAGCTGGAACTGCACCGCTTGGAATTTCGCGATCGGGGAGCCGAACTGCATGCGCTCTTTCGCGTATTTCGCGCTCGCGTCGTAGCAGGCTTGCGCCAGACCCACCGACAGCGCGCCGACGCTGATACGCCCACCGTCGAGCACGTCGAGGAATTGATGGAAGCCGCGGCCGCGTTGCCCGAGAAGATTTTCCTCAGGCACGCGGGCATCCGCGAACGACAGTTCGCGCGTGTCGGACGCGCGCCAACCCATCTTCTTATACGGCTGCGCGCGCGAGAAGCCGGGCGCGTCCTGCGGCACGATGATGTTGCTGATCTCCGCTTTTCCGTCAGCGGTCTTACCGGTCACCGCCGTGATGGTCACGCCGCCGGTGATCGGTGTGCCGGAGTTCGTGATGAACGCCTTCGTGCCGTTCATGACCCACTGGCCGTTGTCCAAACGTGCCGTGGTCGCGGTGGCGCCGGCGTCCGAACCGGCCTGCGGCTCGGTCAAGCCGAACGCCCACAGCTGCTCGCCGCGCGCCAACGGCGGGATGTAACGCTGCTTTTGCGCTTCGCTGCCGAACATGAGGAACGGCGCGGTGCCGAGCGAGACGTGCGCGGCCATCGTGATGCCGACCGAGGCGTCGGCACGGCCGATCTCCATCACCGCGAGCGCATACGACACCGTGTCGGCGCCGGCTCCCCCGTATTTCTCAGGAATCGGCAGACCGAGCAAGCCGAGCTGCGCCATCTTGCGCACGCAGTCGAGCGGAAATTCCGCCTTTGCATCCCATGCTTCGGCGTGCGGAGCGACTTCCGCGTCGGCGAATTCGCGGCACAATTTCTGGACGTCCAGCTGATCCGGCGTCAGATCGAAATTCATAGCGCGATACGGTTCGGACGGCGCACGCTCTTTCCCGCCGATAGGGCCGTCTCGCGGCCGCGGCGAACCGACACCAGAGCATGCAGTACTCGCACGCCCAGACAGAACACGGCTGGGCATGATTGTTTTTGAGGACGTCAGCCTCGTCTACCCGAACGGCGTCCACGCGCTGTCGGAGATCAACCTGTCGGCCGCCCGCGGTGAGTTCCTGTTCCTCGTCGGCAGCACCGGCCAGGGCAAATCCAGCATCCTCAAATGCATCTACCGCGAGGTCAAACCCACGTCCGGGGACGTCGTGATCGACGACTGGCGCCTGTCGTCGCTGCCGGACCGCCAGGTCCCGCATTTGCGGCGCAAGGTCGGCGTCGTGTTCCAAGACTTCAAGCTGCTGCGCGGCAAGACCGTGTGGGAGAACGTGGCGTACGCGCTGCAGGTGACCGGCGCGAGCTCGCGCGACGTCATGCGCCGCGTGCCACGCGCGCTCGAACTCGTCGGCATCGCGCACAAGAGCAAGATGTTCCCGCACGAGCTTTCGGGCGGCGAACAGCAACGCACCGCGATCGCGCGTTCGCTCGTCAACAACCCGCTCATCCTCTTATGCGACGAGCCCACCGGCAATCTCGACCCGGAGACGTCGAGCGAGATCATGGCGCTGCTCGCGCGCATCAATTCCAAGGGCACGACCGTCATCGTGGCGACGCACAACCAGGCGAGCGTCGACCGGATGCGCCGCCGCGTCGTGCGGCTGGTCCACGGCCGCATCGCGCATGACGAAGAACGAGGCCGCTACCACGTTGGACTGGGGTAGAACGCAGTTCTTTTGGGGCGAAGTCGCCCAGAATTTCACCCGCAACGCCGCCATGGCGCTCACCGCCATCGGCACCGTCGCGATCTCGATCGTCGTGCTCGGCGTCTTCCTGTTCGCGCGCACCTCGTTCAATCAGCTGCTGAGCAACGTCGTCAACAAAGTCGACATCGCCGTCTATCTCAAGGACGAGGCAGGCCCGGCGGACATCGATACCATGATGCGCCAGCTGCGCGCCGACCCGCGCGTCGACAACGTGCGCTTCGTGAGCAAGCAAGAAGCGCTCGACACGTTGCGCAAGCGCCTGGCCGGACAGGTCAACCTCGGGCTCATCAACGTCAACCCCTTACCGAATTCGTTCGTGGTGCACACGATCGATCCGACCGATGTGCCGCCCCTGGCGGGCGAGCTGCAGACCAAGCCCGCGGTCGCATTCGTCAACTACGGCAGCAAGGTGACCGAGAAGCTGCTCGTCGTGCGCCGCGTGCTCGGCTTGATCGGGCTCGGCGTCATCGTGCTTCTGCTGGTCGCGACGGCGCTCATCATCTATAACACGATCCGGCTCACGGTGTTCGCGCGCCAGCGCGAGATCACGATCATGCAGCTGGTCGGCGCCACGAATTGGACCATCCGCTGGCCCTTCGTGTTCGAGGGCTTGCTCACGGGGCTGGCGGGCTCGTTCGTCGGGCTGCTCGTCCTATGGCCCGCGTATCGGACGCTGGCGCCGAAGCTGACGTTCAATCTGCCCTTCCTGCCGCTCGATTTGGCCGCCGTCAATGTAGGCCGTCTCGCGCTGGAGCTCGTGCTCGTGGGTGCGTTCGTCGGGATGCTGGCGAGCTGGCTCTCCGTGAGCCGCTACCTACGGCCGGCTTGATGCATCGGATCTTGGGGTGGGCGGCGATCTCCATCGCGGCCTGCACGCTGGCGTGCGCGCTCGGCGCACCGGCATGGGCGCGGACGGCGCACCCGACGCCGACGCCGCTGCCGATCACGATCAAGATCAAGCAGAGCCAGCAGAAGATCGAGCACATCAAACAGCAGTTGCTGCAGGCGCGCGGCCAGCTTCACCAAGCGCGCTTCAAAGTGCAGAACATCTCGGAGCAGCTGCACGAGACCAACGGCGCGATTTCGAGAGTATCGGGCGAGATCGGCGATCTGTCCGCGGCGATCGACATCACCGAACGCCGCCTGTCTGTGCGGCGCGTCCAATTGGCCGATATCCAAGCCAGCCTCAAGCGCCACACCGAGGCGCTCGACAAGCGCCTCGTCGACATCTACGAACAAGGCTCGACGTCCTACCTCGATGTGTTGCTCAACTCGACGTCGTTCGAGGATTTCGTGGAGCGGCTTGACTTCTTGACGTTCATCGTGCGCTCCGACACCGAGCTCATCGCGCGCGTGAACACCGAACAACATCGCTATCAGGCGCTGGTCGCCGACCTCGAAACGACGCAGGCCGACCTCGATGCGCAACGTTCGGATCGCGAACGCGATCGCGGCCAGCTCTCGGATCTGGCGGACCGGCGCCGCGAACTGCTCTACGCCGCGACGCTGCAACAGAGCGTCATCCAGCAGCACGTGCAACAGCTCGAAGACCTCACCGCCGCGCAAGAGGCGGAGTTGCAAGCGCTTATCGTCGAACGCCAGCGGGAAGAAGCCGCCGCTGCGATGCGCGCTCGCCTCGCCGCCCAACAAGCGCGCCGCGCCGCGGCCATCGCTGCCGGCCAAGCGCCGCCGAACGAGCCGATGGGTTCAGGCAAGTTCATCTGGCCGGCACAGGGCCCGGTCGTCTCCGGCTTCGGCATGCGCTGGCATCCGATCTTGGGCGGTTACCGGATGCACACCGGTATCGATATCGCGGCGCCATACGGCGCGCCGATCGTCGCCTCAGATGACGGCGTCGTGCTGTTCGTGGGGTGGTACGGCGGCTACGGCAACACCGTCATCATCGACCACGGCGGCGGTCTCTCGACCCTGTACGCGCACTGTTCGTCGATCTTGGTGTCGCAGGGCATCAACGTGCAGCGAGGACAAGCGATCGCGCGCGTGGGCGCCACGGGCTACGCCACCGGCCCCCACCTGCACTTCGAGATCCGCGTCAACGGCGTGCCCGTCAATCCCCTGAGCCGCCTGTAGCGGTCGAATCTGCAACGTAGCGGTCGAATTTATTCGACCGGCGGAGTAAACTCGACCGCTACAACGGCAATTCTCATCGGGTTCTATGCAACTAATTGGAGGTATAAACGTCTTATATAGGATATGAGACTCTCTCAGTATTGCACGGCGGGCGTGTCCCGCAAAAACCCATTCGAAAGGACCCTCTGACCTCCGTGCCAGCCAATCGTCGCGTCATCGCCGTTCTCGCGGCAGTCATCGCCGCAGCCGGCCTCACGCTCGCGCTTGAACGCGCCCACATCAAGCCTTCGGCCAACGCGATCGATCCCCGCGTGCTGGCCTTCCATATCGGCGACGTCCGCAGCGACATCACCGTCGGCGTCGCTCCGAGTGGCGACCGCAGCCAAGACCTCACCATCTTCGACACCTCGTTCGAGAAGGTCCGCGATCATTTCTACAAACCGGTCAACGATGAGGATCTGCTCAAAGGCGAGCGCACCGGGCTGCTCAAGTTCCTCGAGAAGAAGCACCTCAGCGGCACGATCCCCGTGCCCGCGACCGACGGCATTCTCAGCGATGACGAAGCCGCGGCCAACAAGATGCTCACCGACGCGATGGACAAGTACGGCGCTGCAAACGCTGACGACCTGACCTTCGCCGCTGTCTCAGGCATGCTCGCGTCGCTCAACGACCCGTATACGGTGTTCCTGAGCCCGCGCGAGATCCAAAGCCTCAACGAATTGATCCGTGGCGGCGACTTCGGCGGCATCGGCATCTACATCGGGAAGGATCCGAAGACCAAAGACGTCGAGGTGCTCAACCCGATCGAGGGCACGCCAGCATACAAAGCCGGCCTCAAGCCGTTCGACACGATCGTCAGCGTCGACGGCCACCTCGCGCGCCCGATGGATCTCGACTCGGTCATGAATCTCATCCGCGGCAAGGTCGGCACGCCCGTCAAGCTGCTCGTCGCGCGCAAAGGCACGCCCGACAAGACCTACCTCGTGGTGCGCGAGCAGATCCACGTGCCGTCGGTCTCGTATCGCATGATCGGCAAGGACGTCGGCTATATCCAGCTCTACGATTTCGGCGACACCTCCGAACAAGAGGTCACGGCCGCCCTCAACGGCCTGTTCAAACAGGGCGCCAAAGCGATCGTGTTCGATCTGCGCAACAACGGCGGCGGCCTGCTCGATGCCGCGGTCCAGGTCTCGTCGAAGTTCATCGCCGACGGCCCCATCGTGTCGACGATCAATCGCGCGGGCCAAGTGGAGACCGAAGACGCCTATCAGGACGCCGTGCCACCGCACCCGCTCGTCGTGCTCGTCAACCAGTACACCGCGAGCGCGTCGGAGATCACCGCGGGCGCCATTCAAGATGCTCGCGTCGGCGTGCTGCTCGGCGTGCGCACGTACGGCAAAGGCGTCGTGCAGACGATCTACGACCTGCCGGGCTCGAGCGCGGTGAAGATCACGACAGCGCGCTACGTCACGCCGAACGGGCGCGACATCAACAAGAAGGGCATCGACCCCAATATCGTCGTGCCCATGGATCCGAAAACCGTTGGCCTTGACGCCAAAGATACCCAGCTCAAAGCAGCGCTCGATTACGTCCACAAACAGATCGCGTTGAGCGCGAAGAATTCGTAGGATAAGAAGATGATGTCTCCGACACCGATGCGACGCATGCAGATCCTCACAGCCGGCGCGCTCGCCGGCGCACTGCTCCTGGGCATGGGAGCCCGCGCGGTGCAGGCCGCGCCGAGCGGCGACGACCTGAACCGCTCGATGCTTGATTACAGCTTCTTGCGCGCGGGTGCGGAGTTCTACAAATCGGTCGACGATCAGGCGCTGCTCGACGGCGCGGTCGCAGGCATCAAGAAGACGGTCAAGAGCAAGGGCGGCGATCCGAGCAAGCTGCCGTCGTTGCACACCCTCGGGAGCAAGAGCGCCGACATCTCGCAGCTCAACCAGGAGCTCACGACCGCCGATCGGGATTTCGGCAAGAGCGTGAGCGAGCGCGAAATCGCGTATGGCGCGATCTCAGGCATCCTCGATTCGCTGCACGATCATTGGACCGTCTTCATGACGCCCGATGAATACAAATCGCTCAATCAGAATTTGGAAGGCGGCGGCTTCCCCGGCATTGGCATCGTGATCGACACCGATCCCGTCAGCAAGTCGTTGCTCGTCACGCAAGTGATCTCGGGCGGCCCGGCGGACAAAGCCGGTCTGCAGCCCGGCGACATCGTGCTGACGATCGACGGCAAACCGACAGCCGGCCTTTCGGTCGGCGACGACAGCAAACTGATCCGCGGCACTGCCGGCACCCCGGTCGAACTCGTCGTGCAACGCAAAGGCGAGACCGCGAACCTCACGCTGTCGATCGTGCGCCAGTTCATCCACGAACCCAGCGTGCTCGCACGCGTGCTCGATGACAATGTCGGCTACGTCCGGCTGCTCGTCTTCGGCTCGACCACGGGCGAAGAGCTGACGCGCGCGCTTGACGATTTTCAAAAGCGCGGCGTGAAGGGCTACGTGCTCGATCTGCGCTACAACGGCGGTGGCTACCTCAACGCGGCCGTCGATGTCGCGTCCAAGTTCATCGCGGATGGCCCGATCGTCTCGATCGACGGGCGGCAAAAGCCGTTCACGACCATCAACGCTGAATCGACCGCGGTCGAATCGCGTCCGCTCGCCGTGCTCGTCAACGGCTACACCGCAAGCGCTTCGGAGATCACCGCAGGCGCGGTGCAAGACGATGGCGCCGGGGTGCTCATCGGCACGAAGACGTACGGCAAAGGCGAAGTGCAGACGATCTATCCGTTGCCCGACGGCAGCGCGATCAAGATCACGACGGCCCGCTACCTCACGCCGTCCGGCAAAGACATCAACACGATCGGCATCAAGCCCGACATCGAGGTCGCCGACGTCAAGCCCATCGACATCGGCAACGTCCTGAACGACGCACAGCTGCAACGCGCGCTCTCGTTCATCCGCGACCAGATCGCGGCAAACGGGGCCAAGCCCTCCCAATAATGTAGCGGTCGAGTTTACTCGACCGTTCCCCGACCGGGAAGGCGTCCGTAGCGGTCGAATTCATTCGACCGTGAACGACGTCGTCTGGCGCCCCACTCCCCAATACGTGAACGACGCCAACCTCACGCGCTTCATGAAGCGTGTGGGTTGCGCCACGCTCGAGGAGCTGTGGGCGTACGCGCGCGCCGACATCGCGCGTTTCTATCACGAGCTCGTCTCGCAGCTCGGGCTGAGCTGGTTCGAGCCGTACACGCAGACGCTCGATCTCTCGCGCGGGCTGCCGTTCGCGCGCTGGTTCGTGGACGGACGCTACAACGCGTCGTTCAACTGCCTCGATCGTTGGGTGCAGGCGGGCCGCGGTGCCGATGTCGCCCTCATCTGGGAAGGCGAGGATGGCGCGGTGCGCCGTCTGACATTCGACGAGCTGCTTGCCGACGTGTGCCGGCTCGCCGGTGCGTTGCGCCGCATGGGGGTGCAACGCGGCGACACGGTCGGGATCTTCATGCCGATGCTGCCCGAGACGGCGGTCGCGCTGTTGGCGATCGGCCGGATCGGCGCCATCGCCGTACCTGCGTTTTCCGGCTACGGTGCGCCCGCGCTCGCGACGCGCTTAGCGGATGCGGGAGCGAAAGTCTTGCTCACCGCCGACGGCGTGTTTCGTCGTGGCAAGCCCGTCGACATGAAGGCGGTGGCCGACGCGGCGCTCGAGCAGGTGCCCAGCGTGCGTCACGTGCTGGTCTATGCGCGCACCCACGCGAAGATCGACTGGGTCGAGGGTCGCGACGTCGACTGGTTCAGCGCGGTCGCGCACGAGGAGCCGTTCCTCGCCGCCGAGCGCACCGCTTCGGACGAGCCGTATCTGCTGCTGTACACGTCGGGCTCGACGGGCAACCCAAAGGCGCCGTTCACGGACACGCCGGCTTTCCCGTGAAAGTGCAGATCGACCAGCACCTTTGCTTTGACGTCAAGCCGGGCGATCGCATGCTGTGGTTTTCCGACATGGGTTGGATGATGGGCCCGTTCCTGGTGCTCGGCGCGCTCGGCCTCGGCGCGAGCTGCGTGTTGTTCGAAGGCACGCCCGATTATCCAGGGCCGGACCGCCTGTGGGAAGTGGTGGCGCGCCACCGCGTGACGCACTTGGGCATCGCGCCCACCGCCATCCGTTCGCTGATGGCGCACGGCGACGAGTGGCCGCACAAGCACGATCTTTCAAGCCTCCGCATCTTGGGCTCGTCTGGCGAGGCGTGGAATCCCGATCCGTATCGGTGGTTTTCGAAACACGTCGGCGGCGACCGCGTCCCCATCATCAACTATTCGGGCGGCACGGAGATCAGCGGCGGCATCCTCGGTTGCTATCCGGTGCGCGAGCTTGTGCCGTGCGCGTTCCATGGCCCCGTGTTCGGCATGGATGTCGACGTCGTCGATGAGGCGGCCAATCCGTGCGCGGCCAAGTCGGCGAACTGGTCATCCGTCAACCATGGCCCGGCATGACGCAGGGCTTCTGGCACGACGAGGAGCGGTATCTCAAGACCTATTGGTCGCGCTTCCCCGATATGTGGGTGCACGGCGACTGGGCGAGCATCGACGATGCGGGCTATTGGTATATCCACGGACGTTCCGACGATACGATCAACGTGGCCGGCAAGCGCGTGGGGCCTGCTGAGTACGAAAGCGCGATCGTGGCACATCCGGGCGTGCGCGAAGTCGCGGCCGTCTCCGTGCCGGACGAGATGAAGGGCGAGACGGTAGTGTGCCTCGTGGTCTTGCGCAACGGCGTCGCAGGCAAACGAAACGCTGCGCGCCGAACTGAACGGCAAGGTCATCACAGATCTTGGCAAAGCGCTCGCGCCGAAAGCCGTGAAGTTCGTCGACGACCTGCCCCACACGCGCAACGGCAAGATGATGCGCCGCGTCGCGCGCGCCCGCTATCTGAAGATGGAGAATCTTGGCGACCTCTCGGCGCTCGAAAACCCGTCCTCGCTCGAGGCAATCGACGCCGCCCGCTAGCTAACGCGGTAGCAGCAGGCGTGACTAGGGTTCCTGGAACAACGCCGCCGCCGGCATGACAAATCCGGGCAACGCCGGATCGCTGACTTCATCAGTCTCATTGAATGCACGCTCACCACCGCGGTGGCGCGCGGTAACGGTTTTCAGTTTCGTCTCGACAAGAAATACGACTTCGCTCCCCGCAGCGAGATAGACTCGCACCTTTTCCTCAACGTCGGACCTTGTGTCATCAGGAGAGAGCACTTCCACGACGGCGGTGGGAGCGACTCGGGGGATGTCGGCCTCGCCCGGCGACTCGCGCGGGATGCGCGAGTACGCTAAGTAGGCGACATCGGGGACGAGTGGCCGCCGCACAGCGCCGGGCGGTGCTAGCCGGAATTCCCACTCCGTGCCGACGCGACCCGACCTGAATCGCTTCGCCCACCGATGCAATTCGCTGAAGAAGACGCCTTGCGCAAGAGCATGCTCGCGCTGGGGGCTCACTTTCTGGACGGCGCGGCCACGGATCCATTCGGTTGCCGGTTTGGACTGAGGCACAACGATTTCAGCCATCGCACATGTAGTATATCACCAGTGACATAGCGTCTGACAAGGCAAATTCAAGCCATCTGAGCGCTGACCGCGACCTTCGCGCGCATGCGCTTCGCCGCGGCGACTACATCGACGGCCGGCACGACCGTCGCAGCCTTCTCGAAGCATGTCGGCGGCGACTATCTGCAGACGGAGAACTTGGGCGACCTTTTGGCGCTCGAAAACCCGTCATCGTTAGACGGGATTGACCGAGCCCGCTAGCATCGCAAGACGTCTGCAATCTGAAAAACATCAGCACACATCCGAGACATACTATTTCCTCGCATGGAAGTTACATATCACTCGCACGCTCGAAAGCGCATGCGTCAGCGCGACGTGTCGCACGCTGAAGTTCTAGCAACCCTGAGCTCTCCAGAGGTTGAACTTCCAGGTCGGGAAGGCTGTCGCAATAGGTACAAGATTATTGGATCACGCAGGATACGGGTTACGTTCTGGCACAAGCCAATGGATATTTACTTCGTGCGGACGGTTACCGCAAATGAGGTTACCCATGAAACAGACGCTTAAGGCAATCGAGTGGAACGGTGTCGTTGGCGATCCCATGTATTTCCTATTTTCGGATTCGCCTGTGGCGACGACTGAAGCCTTTGCGGCGGGTAACGTCAATATAGACGTCGATGGCGACGGGAAGGTCGTGGGCGTAGAGCTGCTATCGGGAGACGTTGAGGATTTCGCGGTCTTCTTGAAGATCGCGGAAACTCGGGGTCTCGATCTGAGTGGAGTACACCTCGCCCCCCACTTGTTGGCACACGCTTAGGCCCAACCGATGCGCTCCGGTCGGCATCTGATCATTCGCGACCTTAGACTTTCGCCGCCACTTTTAAGCGCAGCCGCCGTGCGGCCGCCACCATGTGGGTGAGCGCAGGCACGACCTCTTCCCAGCGACGCGTCTTGAGTCCGCAGTCCGGGTTGACCCAGAGCTGATCGGGGGGCACGACCGTCGCCGCTTTCTCGAGCAACGCGGTCATCTCGTCCTCGCTCGGCACGCGCGGCGAATGGATATCATACACGCCCGGGCCGATCTCGTTCGGATACTTGAAGCTCGCGAAGGCTTCGAGAATCTCCATGTCCGAACGCGAGGACTCGATCGTGATCACGTCGGCGTCCATCGCGGCGATCGACTCGATGATGTCGTTGAACTCGGAGTAGCACATGTGGGTGTGGATCTGGGTCTCGGGGCGCACGCCTGAAGACGCGACGCGGAACGCTTTCACCGCCCATTTGAGGTAGTCGCCCCATTGCGCGCGCTTGAGCGGCAGCCCCTCGCGGATGGCCGGCTCGTCGATCTGAATGATCTTGACGCCGGCGCGCTCGAGGTCGACGACCTCGTCGCGGATGGCGAGCGCGATCTGCAACGCCGTGTCCGAGCGCGGCTGGTCGTCGCGCACGAACGACCACTGCAGAATCGTCACCGGGCCGGTCAACATGCCTTTCATCGGTCTGGAAGTCAACGATTGTGCGTACGTGATCCAATCCACCGTCATCGGCGTCGGACGCGACACATCTCCGAAGATGATGGGCGGCTTGACGCAGCGCGATCCGTAGCTCTGCACCCAACCGTTCTGCGTGAACGCGAAGCCGCGCAGCTGCTCCCCGAAATACTCGACCATGTCGTTGCGCTCGGCTTCGCCGTGGACTAAGACGTCCAGGCCGATCTTCTCTTGCTCGCGGACCGCATGCTCGATCTCCGTTTTGATGCGGCGCTCGTACTCGGCGGCGTCGATGTCGCCTTTCTTGAACTTCGCGCGCGCCTCGCGGATCGAGCTCGTCTGCGGGAAGCTGCCGATGGTGGTCGTCGGGAACGGCGGGAGCCCCAATCGCGCCCGTTGCTGCCCGCTGCGTTCGGCGAACGGCGCGGAGCGGCGGGCGTCGCTGTCTTGCAGAGCCGCTTCACGTCGTTCGACCGCCGGGTCGTGGATGCGCACCGACGTCCGCCGGCTCAGCTGTGCTGCCCGGGCCTGCACGATCAAGGGCTGCACGGAAACGGCTTGCGGTCCGAGCGCCTTCTGGAGAGCGACGACCTCATCGAGTTTCTGGACGGCGAACGACATCCACGATCGCAGCTCGGGATCGAGCTTGGTCTCTTGCTCGAGATCGATCGGGCTGTGCAGCAGGCTGCACGACGGCGCGATCCACAACCGGTCGCCAATCGGCTCGAAGGGTTCGATGGTCTTAAGCGCCGCATCGAGATCGGCGCGCCACACGTTGCGTCCGTCGATGACGCCGAGCGACAGCGCCTTATCCTTTGGATACGAGCGCGCGAACGCGTCCAGTTGTTCAGGTGCGCGCACGAGATCGAGGTGTAGGCCGGCCACCGGCAGCTCCTTGAGCTGCGCCGCGATATCGTTTACCCCGCCGAAATATGTCGTCAGCATGATGTTGGGAGCGCCTTCGGCCACCAATGTGGCGTAGGCGTGCTCCAGCGCGGTGATCCATTCCGGCTTGTGGTCGAGCACCAGCGCCGGTTCGTCGATTTGGACCCACTGGATCCCGAGTCGCTTCAAACCGCGCGAGCAGCTCGGCATAGACCGGGATCATGCGCTCGATCAGCTCGAGCGGCGCGAGATGCGCAGCCGCCCCCGTAGCGGTCGAATTTATTCGACCGTTCTCCGGCCGCCATTTGCCCAAACGCCAAAACGTGTATGGGCCGACGATCACCGGCTTGGCCGGAATGCCCAATCCGACTGCTTCCTTGGTCTCGTCGATGAGCTTCGTGCTCGAGAGCGCGAAGCGCGTCTGCGGCGTGAATTCCGGC
Source organism: Vulcanimicrobiota bacterium (assembly GCA_963812135.1). GTDB lineage: Bacteria > Vulcanimicrobiota > Vulcanimicrobiia > Eremiobacterales > Eremiobacteraceae > JAFAHD01. The sequence continues at coordinate 329,809 of CAWETU010000005.1, read as the reverse complement.
ACGATGTAGTGGTAGTTGGTGTCAAACCACTTGGTCATTTCCATCGCCGGGTGCGCATCATCGCCGCGCGCCATCGCGAAGTACGTCTTCAGGTCGACGTTGCCGCCACGCCGCCCGTAGCGCTCCGGCACAGCGCCGAGCATCACGGCCGTGTCCAGCATGTGGTCGTATAGGGAAAAATCACCGGTCGGTATCAGGTCGAGGCCGGCCTTTTTCTGGAGCTCCCAATCGCGCTTGCGCACCAGCCAAGCGGTTTCGAGCAGCGCCGTCTCGTCGGACTGCCCAGACCAATATCCCTCGAGCGCCTTTTTGAGCTCGCGTTTGTGGCCGATGCGAGGAAAACCTAAATTATGGGCGATCGCCATTCGGTTTGACCCTATACCTTTGCTGAAAGAAGTGAGTTACTACTTGCCCAATAGCGCTCGCGAGATCACGATCCGCTGGATCTGCTGCGTGCCTTCGTAGATCTGCGTGATCTTCGCGTCGCGCATCATGCGCTCGACCGGATACTCGGTCATGTACCCGTACCCGCCGAGCAGCTGGACCGCGTCGGTGCTGACGCTCATCGCCACGTCGCCGCATTTGAGCTTGCACAACGCACCCCAATGGGTGACGTCCGGCGCGCCTTCGTCGCACTTGCGTGCGGCTTCATACAGCAGCAGGCGTGCTGCTTGCGTCTCGAGCTCCATGTCGGCGACCATCCACTGCAGGCCTTGCTGCTTGGACAGCGGCTTGCCGAACGCGACGCGTTCCTTCAGATACTTGGCGGCGTAGTCAAGCGCGCCCTGAGCGATGCCGAGCGCTTGCGCGGCGACGCCGGGGCGGGACTTGTCGAGCGTTTTCATCGCGATCCCGAATCCTTGACCCTCTTCGCCCAGCAGGCGATCGGCCGGGATGCGGCAGTTGTTCAAGATCACTTCATTGGTCGGTGACCCGCGGATCCCCATCTTGTGTTCGACCTTGCCGAGTTTGAACCCGGGATCGTCCGTGTGACAGATGAACGCCGAGGCGCCCTTCGGTCCGAGCTCCATATTGGTCATCGCGAAGACGATGCAGAGATCGGCGACTGCGACGTTGGTGATGAACACCTTGGTCCCGTTGAGCACGTAGTGATCGCCGTCGCGCACCGCGGTGGAGTGCATGTTCGCCGCGTCTGATCCGCTCGTCGGCTCGGTGAGCGCGTACGACGTCATCAGCTCGCCGGTCGCCAGTTTCGGAAGATATTTCCTTTTCTGGGCCTCGGTGCCGGCGATCATGATCGGCAGCGCGCCCAGTTCTTGGACGGCGATGATCAAGCCCGACGAGGCGCAAGCCTTGGAGATCTCTTCGACAACCTTCACATAGGTGAGGAAACTGCCCAAACCGCCGTATTCTTCAGGCAACGCGATGCCGAGCAGGTCGTTTTTTGCGAACAGATCGCGCAGATCTTTGGGATATTCGCTTTTCGCATCGATCTCAGCGGCACGCGGCTCGACTTTCTCTTTGACGAGCTTGCGCACCGTGTCGAGGATCATCTGCTCGGCTTCGAGCATCTCAGCGCTGCGTTCGGGTGCGAGCATCGGATTTGCGCCTCCAGAAGGCCGTTGTGGTCCCGCGCTCTCGTGCGCGGGCTCGTCCGACTGCTTTCGCGTCGACGCCGGAGACTTCTTGCCGTCCCCCAAGGGGTCGGCTTCCGCGCCGTGCAAAACGCCGCACTGTGGACGACGAACGTCGCAAGAAACTGCAGCGCTTTCTCGTGCGCGCCGTGCCGATCGCGCTCGTGGTCGCCATCTTGGGCTTTTGGCCGTTGCCATACTACGTCATCGGCCCATGGGCGGCCGAGGACTTGAACCACGTCGTCCACGTGAGCGGCGCCAGCCCGCCTCCCGGTGGCTCGCTGTTCGACACGACGATCATCCCGCTGCCGGGCCGACCCGCGACTCTGCTCGCCGCCAAGCTGCTGCCGGGCGTGGAGATCGTGCCTCGCACGGAGATGGCGCCGCCGAACATGAGCGATTTCGACGTCATCCGCGCGAGCTATGCATCGCAAGAAGAGGGCAAGCATAGCGCAGAGGTCGTCGCCGCGCGCGCTGCGGGACTGCCGGTCGAATTCAAACGCATCATCTCGATCGGCGGATTGTATCGCAAACGCAAGGCGCCCCAATGCTTCGCGCTGCGCGACGAGCTTGTCAACGTCGACGGCGCTCCGATCGACAGCGTGCGCACGCTCGCGCAGGCGGCAGAATCGAAGCCGGTCGGTTCCGCGTTCGCCGTGCGCGTCCAACGCGGCGCCGCCGCCAAGACGCTGCGCTGCACAACCGAGCCGATCGGCGGTAAACCGCGCTTCGGCGTCACGCTCTCGCAGTTCGACAAGATCGGCAACGTGCCGATTGTCGTCACATATTCACTGCCGTGGTATCAGAGCGGCGGTTCGAGCGGTCTGATGTTCGCGCTGCAGATCTACCGCACGCTGACCCATGCCGATCTCACGCACGGCGAGAATGTGGCGGGTACCGGCGTCATCGACGACGAGGGCAATGTGGGGCCGATCGTCGGCGCGCGGCAGAAGATCATCGCTGCCAAGCGTCAAGGGGCGACGATCTTTCTCGTGCCGTGGCAGAATTACGATGAGGTGCGCGGCACGTTCGGCATGCACGTCATCCCGGTCGGCAATTTCAACGAGGCGGTGAACTGGCTCTCGTGGCGATTGCGCAGCTGCGCAAACGCAGCCGCAGACATCGGTGACTTGACCGGCATCCCGTTCTCCGACCTGCCGATCGGGGATGCCGAACTCATCGGCACACGCCTCGACCCGGGAATCCTTCGTCTCGACTATGGGCACGCGGCGTGCAATCTTATCCGTTTCTGGTACTTTTGGAGCGATCGCAAATATCCGCTCGTCGTCCATTTCAAAAAGAGCACCATGCGCGAGGCCACATTGCGGATGGTTGGAAAGACGCCGGTGATCCAGATCGTCGACGTTCACGGAAGGCGCTACACGAAAACGCTTGCGCACACGCCCGATGCGCTCGTCGGCTATTTCATCAGCAATCGGCCCGGCATCGCGCTCTGGACGTCGCCGCGGACGTATGACTACATAGGGTTCGGCGGCCAGGGCATCACGCTCTGGCACGCGCAACCCACGCAGTGAGGTCCGAACGCTTATGCCGCGCAATGTCGGTTCGCTATTAGTTGTTGTTGCGATCGTCCTCGTCGTAGGGCTGGCCTTGCGTTTCGTTTGGCTGTGGTTCGGTGTGGAGCTGTGGGTGAACACGTCTGTCGCCAGCGCCACGCGCGATCTGCTTCACGGTCCGGATCTCGGAGAGAGCGGCGCCGCGTACTCGGTGGCATCCGACATCCGGGATTGCATCCAGGACGCATTATCCGCGGACACGCCGTGTCCGGAATCGCGTTTCGGCAGGCCCGGGGAACGAACGCTTGAGGAAGGCACCAAGTTCGACACCGCCTACGGGCATTCGTGGGTCGAAGGCGATCCACTCAGCGGAGCCGTCCACTACGTTCATCATTGTTGCATGGAACGGGAAGAGGCGCTATTCGAGGCGTGGCCGCTTGCGCCGATCCATTTCCACGCGCTCGGCGATTTGCGAACGCACACCGGCATACGCCTCGGATCCCCGGAGGCGGACGTGATACGTGTCTACGGGCCAGGTTTTGCGCACTTCGGGGCCGATACGTCCGATAAGGTGTATGTCTATCGCAGGTCGGAGAAATATTGCAGCGAGCTGAAGTATTTCGTCATACGGTCCGGCCAAGTCGTCGCGATCCAGATAGGCAGCGACTGCTAGCCCGGATTTACTCGAGCTGGCGTTGCAGAAGGCGAATCTCTTCTAATAACCTGAGCACGACATCGACGCCCGCGAGGTTGATCCCCATGATGTCGGTCATGCGGCGGATCGTGTTGAGCCGGTCGACGTCGGCGGTCGAATAGAAGCGGACTTCGTTGACCAGCACTGGGCGCACCAAACCGGCACGCTCGTAGCGGATCAGCGTCTCCGGCGCCACTTCGAACTGGGCCACCACTGCCGTGATCGCGTAGAGCTCGGTCCCGACGTCGGTCTCCATCAGCGTGCCTTCGCCACTTCTGCGAGCCGTTGCCACAGCTCGCGCTCTTCGTCAGTCGGTTGGGTCGGCATTTCTGCCAGGACTTTCACATAAAGGTCGCCGTAACCGCCGCCGCGCAGCTTCGGCATACCCTTGCCTGGCACACGCAGCACGCGGCCGTTCTGCGAGAGCGGCGGGATGCGCATGTCGATCTTGCCGGTCATCGTGGGCACGGTGGTCTCGCCGCCGAGCACCAGCGTATAGACGCTCACCGGATGTTCTTCTCGGAGGTCATCGCCGCTGCGTTCGAAGATCGGGTCGTGCGCGAGATGCACGACCAAGTAGAGATCGCCGTTCGGGCCGCCGCCGAATCCGAGCCCGCCCTGCCCAACGAGCCTGATGCGCTGCCCATCTTTGACACCGCGCGGAATGGTGACGTCGAGCTTCTTCGTGACGTCGATCGCCCCGGTGCCGCGGCACTCGTGGCACAGTTTGCCGTTGACGGTCCCAGTACCGCCGCAACGCGGGCACCGTGCTTGCGTTTGCACGGTGAGCTGGCGCGTGCCGCCCGCGTACGCGTCGCGCAGCGTGAGCTCGATGCCATACTCTGCGTCGTTGCCCCGGATGCCGCGACGCGTTGCGGAACGCGACGTCGACGTCGGGCCGCGCGCGCGGAAATCGCTGAAGAAGGTGTTGAAGAAGTCGGAGAAGTCCGTGCCTTCGCCGTTGCCGCCGAAATCGTGGAACTCGTAGTGCACGCCGTCGCCGCCGGGCGAGAAACCCCCGCCGCCCGGCGAGAACCCGCCGCCGCGCTGCGTGTATTCTTGCGCCTGCTGCTGCCAGTTAGGGCCGAGCGTGTCGTAGCGCTTTCGCTTCTCGGGGTCGCTCAGAACCTCGTTGGCCTCGGAGATCTCTTTGAATTTCTCCTCGGATTCGTTCTTCTTGGTGGGGTTGACGTCGGGATGCCACTTGCGAGCCAGCTTCCGATAGGCCGCTTTGATCTCCTTAGCGGAGGCGGTCTTCGGAACGCCGAGGATCTGGTAGTAGTCTTTGTATTGCAGCGGCATAAAAGAAAGCCCGAGCATTCGCCCGGGCTAGCCACCCGAGCGTCGCTCGGGTTCTACATCTTCTTGGCCACGACGACCTGTGCCGGCCGCAACACGTCATCGCCCATGTAGTAGCCTTTCGCCGCTTCGGCCACGACCGTATTGTCCTCGACGCCATCGGCCGCCGGCTGCGTCGCCACGGCCTCGGCGATCGAAGGGTCGAACGGCTTGCCGACGACCTCGATCGGACGGACCTTCTCCGCTTCGAGCGCGGCGAGCAGTTGCTTGGAGGTCTGCATCACGCCGTCTATGATCTTCTCGACCGGGGCGCCGGCCTTGCGGTACTCCTCTGCGCGCGCGAGGTTGTCGAGCACGGGCAGGATCCGCTTGAGCAGATCCCGCCGGCCGCGTTCGGAGAGGTCCTGGATGTCGCGTTCGACCCGCTTGCGGTAGTTGTCGTAGTCGGCGAGCGCGCGCATGTAGAGGTTTTTCTGCTCTTGGGTCTGCGCGCGCGATTCCTCCAGCTGGTCGGATAACGACGTCTGGGCGCGCCGCTCGCCGTTCGAGCGCGCATCGTCTTCGGCCGCGTCGACGCCCGGCAGCGCGCCGCTCGAGAGCGAGTCGAACTCGTCGGTCGGGTTGACTTCGGGCATCGCCGGCGCCTTAGTGTTCCTTGAACTCGGCGTCGATCACGTCGCCCTGTGCGCCGGGCTCCGCGCCGTTGCCGGCCGTCGAATCGGACGTCGTACCCGATGACCCGTTGCCGCCGGGCGCGCCGGCCCCGTCGCCGCCGGGTGCACCGGACGCTTGGCCCGCTTTCTGATAGACGGCCTGTCCGAGCTTCATCGAAGCCTGCTCGAGCTGTTCCGTCGCGGTGCGCAGCTGATCGGTCGTTCCCGACTTGAGCAGCGAGCGGACGTTGTCGAGGGACTTCTGCACGTCTGCTTTGTCGGAGTCGGAGACCTTGTCGCCGACCTCCTTGAGCATCTTCTCGGTCGCGTACGCGAGGTTGTCGGCGCGATTGCGCGTCTCGACCTCTTCCTTTTTACGGCGGTCTTCCTCGGCGTGCGCAGACGCGTCGCGCACCATCCGGTCGATGTCATCTTTGCTCAAGTTGCTCGACGCAGTGATCGTGATGCGCTGTTCCTTGCCGGTGCCGAGATCCTTGGCGTTGACGTGCGTGATGCCGTTGGCATCGATGTCGAAGGTGACCTCGACTTGCGGCACGCCGCGCGGCGCGGGCGGGATGCCCTCGAGCCGGAACTTGCCGAGCGTCTTGTTGTCGCCGGCCATCTCGCGCTCGCCTTGCAGCACGTGGATGTCCACCGACGTCTGGCCGTCTTCGGCGGTGGTGAACGTCTGCGACTTGCGCGTCGGGATGGTCGTGTTCCGATCGATGAGCTTGGTCATCACGCCGCCCAGCGTTTCGAGTCCCATGGACAGCGGGGTGACGTCCAGCAGCACGACGTCGCGGACTTCGCCCGAAAGGACGCCGGCCTGGATCGCGGCGCCGACAGCCACGACTTCGTCGGGGTTGACGCCTTGATGCGGATCCTTCTTGGTGAGCTCTTTGACCAGCTCCAGGATCTTGGGCATGCGTGTCGCACCGCCGACGAGGATCACTTCGTTGAGCTGATCGACGGTGAGCTTCGCGTCGGCCACCGCGTTCTCGAACGGCTTGCGGCAGCGCTCGGTGAGATCTGCGGTGAGCTGTTCGAACGTCGCGCGCGTGAGCTTGTACTCGAGGTGCTTGGGACCGCTCTGATCGGCCGTGACGAACGGCAGATTGATGGTGGTCTCTTGCAGCGTCGACAGCTCGATTTTCGCCTTTTCGGCGGCGTCGGTCAGCCGCTGCACCGCCTGGCGGTCCTGCGAGAGATCGATGCCCTGATCTTTTTTGAACTCCACGACGAGCCAGTCGACGATGCGCTTGTCGTAGTCGTCGCCGCCCAGGTGCGTGTCGCCGTTGGTCGACTTCACTTCGAAGACGCCGTCGCCGACTTCGAGCACCGAGACGTCGAACGTGCCTCCGCCCAGGTCCCACACGAGAATGGTCTCGTTGCCCTTCTTGTCGAGGCCGTAGGCCAGCGCGGCGGCTGTCGGCTCGTTGATGATGCGCAGCACTTCGAGCCCGGCGATGCGGCCGGCGTCCTTCGTGGCCTGGCGTTGCGCGTCGTTGAAGTACGCGGGGACGGTGATGACGGCTTGCGTCACCTTCTCGCCGAGATACGTGCCCGCATCGGTGGCGAGCTTTTGCAAGATCATCGCCGAGATCTCTTGCGGCGTGTAGCCCTTGCCGTCGATGTTCACCTTATGATCGGTGCCCATATAGCGCTTGATCGACGAGATCGTGCGTTCGGGATTGGTGATCGCCTGGCGCTTGGCGAGTTGGCCGACGAGCCGCTCCCCGTTCTTGGTGAATGCGACGACGGAAGGCGTCAAGTGACTGCCTTCGGCGTTGGGGATGACGACCGGCTTCGAGCCTTCCATAACCGCGACCACCGAGTTGGTGGTACCGAGGTCGATGCCGACGACTTTAGCCATAACGACTCCTCTGAAATGTAGGGGACGCGCTCACTTCGCGAGCGCGTCGCCTTTTTGCTTCTGGGACTGGTTGTGTGGGTCTATCGTACCCGGACTATGCCGGGCTAAGCAGCCTTCCCGATCATCCCTGGGGCAGCTGTTCGGGCATGTCCGCCAGCGTGACGTCGTAGGGCGTAAGTGCTCCCTTGCGCCACACCAGCAGCGTGACCTTATCCCCGGTCTTGAGCTTGGAGACGGTGTTCGCCACGTCCGCAGGCTCCTTGACCTTGGTATGGTTGATCTCGACGATCACGTCGCCTTGCTGCAAGCCCACCTTGTCGGCGGGGCTGCCCGGCACGACCTGGGTCACCACGATCCCCTCTTTGCCGTCGTAGCCGAGATAGTTGGCGATGCGGTCGGATAGCGACGTCATAGCGACGCCGATGTACGGGTGGCTGATCGTCTTGTGGGTCTCGAGCTGCGCGATGATCGGCTGCGCCGCATTGATCGGGATCGCGAAACCGATGTTCTGCGCGCGCGGATCGACGACCGCGGCGATGCCGACGACCTGCCCGGCGATGGTGACGAGCGGACCGCCCGAGTTGCCGGGATTGATCGGCGCCGTGGTCTGCAAGAGATCACTGTACTTGATCGATGGGATGTTGAACGTGCCGTCGCCGCCCGCCGTGATGTCGGAGCGGTGTAACGCGGACACGATGCCCAGGCTCACCGAGTTCTGGAAGGACTCAGGCTCGCCGATCGCCAGCACGAACTGGCCTTGCTGGAGCGCGTTGGAATCGCCCAGCGGCAGAGCCGGCGGCAGGTTGCTGCCGGTGATGCGCAGGACGGCAAGGTCGGTACGGATGTCAGAGCCGACCTTCTCGGCTTGGACCTTGCGGCCGTTGGCCAAGAGCACTTCGATCTTATCGGCGCTGTACACGACGTGCGCGTTCGTCGCGACGTACGCGGTGTCGCCGTCTTTTCTAAAGATGAAGCCGCTGCCGGACGCGTGCGCGATGAAGGGCTCGCCCTGCGCGCCGCCGGGTCCGGACTGGCCGAAGAACTGGCTGAATGGATCGATCTGCTGGCCGTGCAGCGTGGAGCGGATGAGCACGACCGAGGGCTCGGCGCGCTTGACCGCTTCGATGATGCGCTGCTCGAGGTCATCCGAATGCAGCGCGGCCGCGTATGCGGCGCTCGCAGCCGGCGCCACGGCGACGGGGTTGTGCGTCGCGCGGAGGCTCTGCCAGTTGGTGACGAGCGCAGCGCCGACGAGCACGCCGACCGCGCCGACGAGCAAAGTATTGCGTGTTGGGGAACTCATGGGATCGTCTTTTCTCCTAAAGCTAAACCTGCACCAAGGTTGTCATGCGAAAAAAGGCGGCGTTCGCCGCCGGTGCATGGGACCGCCCATGCTGACTACCTTCTGATGGTGACTGATGTTCCTGGGACGAGTCTGGGGATACCCAAGCGTCCCATAACGTGGCCCAAATCGAGGCTTTTTCGATGCCTTAGCACTATACCAGTCCGAGTGCTAAACCGTCAAGGAGAGCCGCCTGACAGCCGCGCACGTCGCACGGAACACGTATGAAAGTCGTCGTTTTCGGCGCGTCCGGGCGGACTGGGCGCCTCGTCGTCGAGCAGGCGCTCGAAAAGGGCCATGCGGTCACCGCGTTCGTTCGCGAGCGCTTTCCCGATGGGATCGAGCATCCCAAGTTGCGCGTCGTCGTCGGTGACGTGCTCGACGAGCGCTCGGTCGAAGAGGCTATCGCCGGCCAAGACGCGGTCGTTTCCACGCTCGGACCCGCTCCACGCGCCGACGACTCGATCTGCTCCCAATCGATCGTGCGCATCATCGCCGCGATGAAAAGCCAAGGCGTCGGCCGCCTCATCGTCGTCACGAGCGCGAGCGACATCGAAGGCGGCTTCCTCTTCGAGAAGATCGTGCGTCCTCTGTTCTTGCAGCGCGTCTTCGACGACAAAGAACGTCAGGAGATGGAGATATTCAAAAGCGGGCTGGACTGGACGATCGTGCGCCCGCCGATCCTGCGCGACGGACCGCGGACCGGCGGCTACCGGCTATCGACCGCCGGCGCGCCGCAAGGCGGCTGGCGCGTGTCGCGGGCCGATCTCGCCGACTTCATCGTGCGCGAGCTGCCGCGCAAGGATTACATCCATCAAGCGCTTGTCATCGCCTACTGATGTAGCGGTCGAATTTATTCGACCGTCTAACCTGATGTAGCGGCCGAATTTATTCGGCCGGCGATCGTCTGGTCAGCGACCGGCGCGTCTTCGATTACCAACCCGTCGCGCAGCCGGATGATGCGCTTCGAGTATTTCGCGATATCTTCGTCGTGGGTCACCATGATGATCGTGTGGCCTTCGCCGTTGAGCTGTTGAAATAGTCCCATGATACTGTCCGCGGTCGCTGAGTCGAGGTTACCGGTCGGCTCGTCCGCAAGCACAAGAGCTGGGTCGTTTACCAAAGCTCGCGCGATGGCCACGCGCTGCTGTTGGCCGCCTGATAGTTCGTTGGGCCGGTGGTAGATGCGATCGCCAAGCCCGACCTTCTCAAGCACGGCCTTGGCCTTCGCTTCGCGGTCGCGGTCGCCCGAATAGAAGAGCGGCAGCGCGACGTTGCGCACGGCAGACGTCCGCGGCAACAGATTAAACCCCTGAAAGACGAAGCCGAGCTTCTTGAGCCGGATCGCGGCCAACTGCTGGTCGTTCTGCGCTCCGACATCGACGCCGTCGAGACGATACAGCCCGGTGGTCGGCTTGTCCAAACAACCGATCAGGTTCATCAGCGTCGATTTGCCCGATCCAGACGGTCCCATGATCGCCACGTATTCGCCGGGCGCCACGGTGAACGAAATACCGCGCAGCGCCGGAACCTTGATGTCGCCGATCATGTAGGTCTTGGTCAGCTGCTCGATCTCGATGACGTTATTCATAACGCAAGCAGTCGATCGGGTTCAAGAACGAAGCTCTGATCGCGGGATAGGTACCGAACACGATGCCGATCCCGGCGGAGAAACCGATCGCCACCTCGGCGACCGGCAACCAATCGAACGCGACCGTCGGACCGGTGAGGCTCGAGATGAGCGTATGGATGAGCAACTCGGCGAGGCTGACGCCGATGGCCAACCCGATCAGCCCTCCGGCGAGGCACAGCAGCACCGCCTCGATCAGGAACTGCAACATGATGTCGGTGCGTGCCGCGCCGATCGCCTTGCGGATGCCGATCTCGCGCGTGCGCTCGGTGACGGAGACGAGCATGATGTTCATGATGCCGACGCCGCCGACCAGCAGCGAGATCGCCGCGATCACGCCGACCACACCGGTCAACACGCCGAAGACGTTGCGGATGCTCTGGTTATCGCCTTGGATGTCCTCTTCATCGTATTGCGTGCGCTCGCCGTGGATGGTGCGCAGCGCCGCCGCCGCCTCATTGCCGATCTTGCCGGCACTCGCCGGATCCGGCGCGTGCACGGCAAGAAACGCGACGAACGTGTATCCGAGATCGGGCGCGATCGTGTACGGGATGGTGACGTCGGGATACTGGGCGAACGAACCGAGCAGCCCGCCGGTCGTCGGCGGCGTCTGCACGCCCACGATCCGATAGTAGCTTCCATCCAACCGGATCGATCGGCCCATCGGCGATTCGTTCGGGAAAAGCTTGTTGCGCAGCGAGTCTGAGATGATCGCGACGTGTTGATGTGCGGCGACTTGGTTTTCGGTGAACCGCGTGCCATCCGCAAGCGGCGTTGTATCGTAGCCTTCGCCTGGTCCAGCGCTGACGACTTCGGCGTCTATTTTGTGATGATTGACGTCCGCCGTCATCTGGACGTCGATGATCGGCAGCACGGCATCGGCATCCTTGACGAGCCGCGCCACCCGCCGCGCGTCGTCAAAGCGGACGGCCGCCTTGGCAGGGTCAGGCTGCTGCTGGCGCGCCGAGACGAACGACCAGGCGAGCGAGTATCCTGACAGGATCGTCTGGGTCGACTTCGTCAGCGAATCGCCGGTCGCCAGGATGGCGATGACCGAACCGACCCCGATGATGATGCCGAGCGCGGTGAGGAGCGAGCGGAGCCGGTTGATCCACAGCGTTTGAAGCCCTTGCGCGACGTATTCAAGGAGCTTATTCATGGCGCAGGCAGTCCACGGGTGAGAGTCGCGACGCGCGGATCGCAGGGTACGTTCCGAATATCAAGCCGATCAGTATCGAAAAGCCGGCCGCGCTGACGATGATCGGCAACCACTGTATCGTGGCGACGGTTCCGGTGAGCTTCGTGACGAAGAGCGTATTGGCTGCGATGGCGCTGCCCGCGCCGATGAGGATCCCGATCAGACCCCCGATGAGCGTGATCGCGGCCGCCTCGACGAGGAACTGCATGACGATATCGGACGCCTTCGCGCCGATCGCTTTGCGGATCCCGATCTCGCGTGTGCGCTCATTGACCGAGACGAGCATGATGTTCATGACGCCGATGCCGCCGACGACGAGCGCGATGCCGCCGATCGCAGAGATCCCGAGCGCGACTCCCTGGATCACCGTGAGGAAGGCGCCGACCTGCTTTGTGAAGTCGAACGTCGCATACTTGGCCTTCGGGCCGTACCGCTGCTGCAACAACCGATACACCTCGGCCGTCGTCGTGGCCACCGATGCGCCTGGCGCCGGATAGACTTGAAGATTCCTGACGCTCGATCCGGGCAGCAAGTGATACGTCGTATACGGGATGTAGACGACGAACGTGCTGCCTCCCCCGGGACCGCTGTTGAGCACCGCGAACTTCGTAAAAACGCCCACGACGGTGAACCGATGTCCGCCGACGTGGATCTCCTCCCCGATCGCAGACCGGTCACCGAACAGTTCGCGCTTCGTCTCCCACTCGATGATGGCCACGGAGCGCGCCGAATCGACGTCGTCGGCGTCGAAACGGCGGCCCTCGGCGAGCGGGCGGAAGTCCGAGACATAATCCGTCCCCGAAACGAGCAGGAACGCGTTCTGTTTGTGCCCGGATCGCGTCGTGAAGATCGCGCCGAACCGCGGAAAGACCTGACTGCATGAGGCGCACTCCGAGCGCAGCCTGAGCACGTCGCTCCATTGCAGCCTGGCACGATTTGCCCGCGCGACCTGGAAGTCCGGGTAGATGATGATGCCCGGGTTGCCGATGGTCGCGAGCTGGCTTTGGATCCCTGCGGCGGCGGATTGCCCAATCGCGAAGATCGCGATCACTGCGGCCGTGCCGATCACGATCCCCAGCATCGTGAGGATGGAGCGCATCCGGTTCGCCCACAGCGTCTCGACTGCTGCGCCTAAGAACTCCCAGAGCTTCACGAGCCGGGTGAGGTGCTCGGCGCGGGAGAGGCCACGGGCGCGGCTTTCACGGTCGCGCCGTCCTTGAGATCCTTCACGTTCGTCGTCGCGACGACGTCGCCGCTCTTGAGACCGCGCGTGATGACGACGTCGGTGTCGCTTGCGAGCCCTTTGTCGACCTGGATCTTGGTGGCTTTGTTCTGCTTGACGACGTAGACGAAGTGCTTGGCCCCGTCGTCGATCACTGCGGCGAGCGGCACGACGAGAGCGTTCTTGGCTTCGGCGGTGATGATATCGACATCGCATGACATCCCGGCGCGCAAGAACGGATAATCTCGTTGAAGCGAGATAGTCGTCTCCACGTTCTTCGCGCTGTTGCCGGCTTGGCTGACCTGGACGACGACCGCGGCGACGTTGCTGACCGTGCCGGGCAGCGAGCGCCCGGGGAAGTCCTCCCCGGTGATGACCGCGCGTTGGCCCGGCTTGACGTTGATGATGTCCTGTTCGTCGACTTGCGCCTTCACGACCATCGGCCCCGCAGCCGCGATGGTGAACAGCAGCTCGCCTGGGGAGACGGCATCGCCTGGCGCCAGCGGCGTCGACGCGCCGGTGGACGCGGTACCGATCTGCTGGATCACGCCGTCGAACGGAGCGCGCACTTCGGTATTCGCGAGATCGTTCGTGTGGAGCGAGAGCGAGGCGTTCGCCGATGCGAGTTGCGCCTCTGCGCTGGCGACCGAGGAGCGGTCGGCGGTGATCTGCGTGTCGAGCTGGCCGCCGGTCTCACGCAGCTGTTGCTTGAGCAGGTCGTATTGCTGCTGCGCGGCCACTTGGTTGGCCACGGCTTCGTCATACGCCGCCTTGTCTTTATCGAGCTGCTGACGCGGCAGCCCATTGATCTTGTACAGCTCCTGATCGGCTTGGTAGGTCTCTTTGGCGGTTTGCAGGTTCAAACGCGAGGATGTGAGCGTCTGCTCGGCTTGGACGAGTTGCGATGCGCCAGAAAGGCCGATCGAGGACGCGCCGAGTCCGCCGGAGATCTGCCCTTCGCTTTTCGCGTTGATGTCGGCTTGCAAGCGCGCCTGCGCACTCGTCAGCGTCGCCGCTGCTTCAGCGACCGTCGCGCGGTCGGTGGCGACTGACGTCGCGATCTGGCGGTCGTCAAGCTTCATGAGGAGATCGCCCTTGCGCACGCGAGCGCTTTCCTTTGCGAAGATCTCGAGGATATTGCCGGATGCGGTAGCCGCGATCGTCGTCGTCTGCGGCCGAGAAAGCACGCCGTTCTCGGGCAGCTTCACAGTCAGCGTCGTCGTCTTCACGACCACCGTCTTGGTCTCGATCGCATCAGGCCCGCGGTGACCCGCGACGCCGATGCCGATCAGCAACACCAACGCGCCTGCGATGATGCCGATCCGCCAGACCGGGTTGTTCCAAATCTTTTTCATATGGCCCCTGTCAACGTGCCGGTGACGAGCTTGAGCTTCACGATGCCAAGGACGTATTCGACCTGCGCGGTGAGCAGGTCGCGAGCCGCGGTCAGATACGCCTGCTGCGCGGCGCTCACATCGGTCTGTGTCGCAAGACCGACTTTGTACTGCACCGCGGAGATGAGCGCGGCTTGACGCGCGACGCCGACATTGCTGGTGGCGAGCCGAAGATTGTCGCGGTCGACGAGCAGCCGGCGCACCGCCTGATCGACGTCGATGAGCGCCTGTTGCTTGGCGCTGCTCAACTGCGCGATCTGCGAGTCGATGGCGCGATACGCGCTCGCGTGTCCGGCGTGCACGGTGCCCCAGTCGAGCAATGGTAGCGTCCAATTCGAGACGATCGAGATCTCGTAGAAGTGCGAGCCGCCCGGACCGCACTGCGACGGCGGGAAGCCTTCGTGGACGCACTGGTTGTAGAACTGCGCGTTGTTGGTCGGCGAGACTTGGTTACCCCACAGGCCGGTGAGCGCCACGTTCGGACGGTTGGGAGCGTCCACCATGTAATTCGAGATGAGCGCGCTTGAGAGCTGCGCCTGTGCGATCGTGATCTCCGGCCGGTTCGTCAGCGCGACCTGATCGAGGATCTTTTGATCGAGATTCGGCAGCGGCGGTTCTGGCGGCGCATCGGGCAGTGCGAATTGCTGGCCCATCGGGGCGCTGATCAGCTGGGCGAGGTTCTCGCGCGCATCTTCTTCGTCGGCGCTTGCGGACGACAGCTGCTCGAGCGCCGTCGTGTACGCGACCTGCGCTTTGAGCTCATCGAGGCCGGCGACTTTACCCGCGTGGAAGTTCACCTCCGCGATCTGCATGAGCGCGCGGTTATAGTTGACGTTCTCGCGCGCGACCTCTGTAAGTTGGCGGGTTTGGACGAGTTTGTAGAAGGACGTCTCCGTGTCTTGGATCGATTGCTCGCGCGTCAAGAACAGCTGCTGATTGGCCTGGTCGTAGGCCTGCTTGTCGGCGCGCGCTTGGTAGATGTTCGTGAGGTTCGCGCCGTTGAACGTGCCGACGACCGCCGCGGTGTTCTGCGAGAAGTTCGGCGACGGCGCTTGGCCGATCTGCGCGTAATTCCCGGCGGCGTTATTGCTCTTGTCGAGCTGGTTCTGGATCTGGCCGATCACGGTCGGCAACGTGATGGCGCGATCGCGAGCGAGCGTCGCACCTGCTTCGGCAGCCGACGCAACGGCTTTGAGCACGGTCGTGTTGTGCGCCAGCCCGAAATCCACCGCTTGCTGGAGCGTCATCACCGGCGGCAAGGTCGGCGCGGGGTTCGGCACGGCGCCCGGCACGTCGGCCACCGCGGGAGCGGCCCACGCCAACTATGAGGAGAGCGGCGACGACCAATGCGCGTGCCATCATTTCGCGACGAGAGCCAGCAGCCCCGCCGCCGATGAGCGCCACGATGACGACGGCTGACGATCGCAGCGGTCGCGGACATCTTGAGCATGCGCTGGAGCGCGATGACGAGAACGATGTAGCACCAGATGTTGACGATGTTGAATGAATAGAGGAACATGGTTACCTTGGGAGAGCCGTGCACGAGCATGCTCAACGAAGGAAGCGCGTACAGATCCGCCATCGAGTTGGCGTTGGCAGGGCCGCGCAGCGAGACGATGACCGCGCCTACGATGCTGCCAAGCGCCGGAATGACATACGCATTGACCGCAGTAACCCATGCCGCTTTGAAGCGGGCTTCCCCGCCTCCGAGCGCCGCTGCGATCAAGTAAACGATCGCGCCGATGACCCAAATCATCCAAGGAGCGATGAAGGCGCCGACCAGTGGGCCGATCGAGTTGACCCATGGATACTTCGCCATGAACTCGCGCGCAGCGGCCGCCTGATCTGCGGGCATCTGCGAGAATTGCTGTTCTTGGCTACTGGTCTGGTAGTGACTCGTGGCGGGCAGTCGAGGATCAACGCGCCGATCAGCGTCAGGATGATGCCGGCGACCGCCGCCCAACCCCACGTCGGCACGCGGGAGAGCGTTGCGAACGCCTCGCCTGGCGCGTAGAGGACTTTGAGGTATGTCGCGAGACCACTAACCCGTTCCGCCGGCGCCGGCGCGATGGTCTCAGATGCGCTGCTCATTACCCCTCCTTTCAGGAGCGTTTCGTCAACGAAATGGTGAGCGATTGCGCGGGCACGTCGATCTCATCGACCACACCGCTGTGCGGATCGTACCAGACGGAGAACGAGGTCGATCCGCTACCGGCGGCGATACCGACATCGACGTCTGCCGCCGGCACGGTGGAAGGCTTCGTCTGCGGCGACGAATCGACCGTGATCGCGTGAACGCGCGACGCGGTCGGCACGGCGACGGTCAGCGCGCCGGCTCGGGTCGCTTGGAGCACGGCGGGTAGCGTGAGGAAGCTCAGCACGAGCGTTTGGTCCTGGATGATCATCGCCTGCGTGCCCGGCAGCATTCTGACCGGCACCACCAGCCGCTCGCCGTTGACGGTGAAATAGCCGGCGTTGCTCGCGTACGAGAACTTGACTTCTTGGCTCTTACCTGAGGATACGGTCGTTCCGCTGAACGACAGCGGCGTGAACGAGTCAGCCAGGACCGACTCATCGGCGTTGAGTTGCACGTTGCCGACCGCCGGCTCGGCGATCGTTTGGCTTTCGCGTAACGAGACCACGCTGCCCGATCGCTTGATCGTGACGGTACTGGTGGCGAGCGTCGTCGCGCCCTGCTTGAGCGCGTACTCGTACGTGCCGTCGGGGGCGAAGGCCGTGTCAGCGAGCGCGCTGGTCGTCGCGGTCAAGGCGATGCCGATCGCGAAGGCCGAGCCGAGGATGCGGGGTTTCATCGAGAGTGATCCTCCTGCGGCGGCGCTGCGCGCCGCCTTTGCTGCACCCGTTCCGGCACCACCCCTGGCATGAGCGCCGCTAGCCCGAGCCGGTTGAGGGCCGTGCAGCGCTGTAGTCGTGTCTGTTCTAATCCTACGCATGGTCCAGCGAGCCTCCATCGGAGGGCCTCCGCGAATAGCCGCCGTGATAGATGATTGCGTCATCTGCCGCCCTCGCGCCTGTCCTGGCGCGCGACCTGCGCGACGGCGCTCAGCATATCCCGCGCCGTGAACCCGTAGGAACGCGCCTCGCCGAGCGCCCGCCGGGCGATATCCACCAGGCGCGCTTCCTGCGACGAGACGTCCGCGCGCTTGCTCGTCTCGGAGACGAACGTGCCGCGGCCGCGACGGCTCGACAGCAGGCCTTCGCGCTCGAGCTCGGCATACGCCCGGTTGACCGTATTGGGATTGATGGTGAGCTCAACCGCGACTTCGCGCACGGTCGGCAGCTGATCCCCGGATTTCAGTTTGCCGCGCGCGATCGCGTGCAAGATCTGTTCCTTCAGCTGAAGGTAGACCGGCATGCCGCTCGTGCCTTCGACGTGGAAATTCATTCAGGTCCGATCCGTCGTGGGAACTTGTCTCATTGTCCTAGTGGTTTGAGACAAGTATAGCGGGCGTTTGTCGCGACTGTCAAGGTCCTTGACGGCCCCCGATGTGCGCGGGATATGGCGGGCATGATCGTCATCGCCGCCGCGCTCGCGTGCGCGCTGTGCGCGCACCCACGCAATGACTATAGAAGGAAGCCTTCGCACCCGCCGGCAGCCGCTGTCTCGGTGGGTCCGTCCGTCATGCAAGAGCGCGCCCTGCGTCGCCGCCTTGTCCGCCTCGCCCGCATCAAGATGTTCGAGCGGCGCCAGGCGATGTTGTTCGAGTTTCTCGCGAAGACGCACACCGAGTCGCCGCTATTCGAAGACAATGCGGTCTCGGACATCGGCGGCGGCATCGTGATCGGACCGACATCGGTCACGGTGGATTTTCTCGGCAGTCCGATCGTGCGCACCACCGTGCGCAACACGTCGAAGGCGCGCATCGCGCCGGTGCTGACCGTGCACCTGCATACGCAAAGCGGCGACGAACTGCGCGCGAGCACCGCGCTCGATGCGCTCGAACCAGGTGCGTCGCGCAGTATCGATATGCTTTGCCCGTCCCGAGGTCATCCGGTCTCGGCGACCTGGTCTGCGATCTTGCTAGCGGATTAGTCTCCAGCGCGGCATCTCGACACGCGCGTAAGGGCAGGCCCCATGCGCCTCGCGCCTTAAGTGTTGACGAGATATGCAACACGAGTACTTTCCCGTCTCGCCGCGCGATGGCGAAGAGGCGTTGGCTCCCGCCCCTCCGGGGCCATATTTGCGGGTGTTCCCGCTCGGCGGTTGCGGCGAGATCGGCCGCAACATGTCGGTCTACGAGACCAACGACGACATCGTCGTCGTCGACGCCGGCGTCCAGTTCCCGGAAGAGGAGATGCTGGGCGTCGATCTGGTCATCAACGATATCTCGTATCTGATCGAGCGCCGCGCCAAAGTGCGCGGATTGCTGCTGACGCACGCGCACGAGGATCACATCGGCGGCGTCGCTTATTTCCTCGCGCAGCTCAACGTGCCGGTGTTCGGCACTGACGTCACGATCGCGCTCCTTCGCGGCAAGCTCAAAGAGCACAAGCTCCTCGACCGCGCGGATCTGCACGTCATCGAGCCGGGCGAGAAGATCGTGCTGGGCTCGTTCAGCGCCGATTTCATCTCGATCACGCACAGCGTTGCGGGTTCGTGTTCGATCGCGCTGCGCACGCCGCTCGGCGTCGTCGTCCACACGGGTGATTTCAAGTTCGATCAGACGCCGATCGATGGGCGGCCGTCGGACATCGCGACGCTCGCGCAGTATGGCGAGCAAGGCGTGCTCTTGCTGTGCTCGGATTCGACCAACGCCGAGACGCCGGGCCACACGCCGTCCGAGCGCGTCGTCGGCGAGGCGTTCAACGACATCTTCGCGCACTGCGACGGCCGCATCATCGTGACGATGTTCGCCTCCAACGTGCCGCGCTTGCAGCAGACCGTCGACGCGGCCGCCCGCTACGACCGCAAGGTGTGCTTCGTCGGGCGCAGCATGCTCAACGTCTCCAACATCGCGATCGAGCACGGCTACTTGACGCTCGCACCCGGCCAGCAGATCCGCGAGCACGAAATCGACGACTATGCGCCCAACAAGCTCGTCATCTGCACCACCGGCAGCCAAGGCGAGCCGACGTCGGCGCTCGTGCGCATGGCGGCGCGCGATCATCGCCGCGTGAAGCTGATCGCCGGCGATACGGTCATCTTGTCGGCGACGCCCATTCCGGGCAACGAGCGCAGCATCGGCCGCACGATCAACAATCTCTTCAAGCTCGGCGTCGACGTCATCTACGGGAAGCAGCGGATGGCGCACGTCTCGGGCCACGGCTGCCAAGAAGAGCTTCTCATGATGCTCAATCTCACCAGGCCTAAGTTCTTCATGCCGGTGCATGGCGAGTATCGGATGCTCGTCCAGCACGCCGGGCTCGCGCAGAAGACGGGTGTCGAGGCGTCGCGCATCTTCGTCGTGGAGAACGGCGAAGTCGTGCAGTTCACGCCTGCCGGCGCGCAAAAAGTAGGGCGCGTCTACGGCGGCCCGGTCTATGTCGACGGACTCGGCGTCGGCGACGTCGGCGAAGTCGTCTTGCGCGATCGCAAACATCTCTCCAACGACGGCATGATCGTCGTGACCGTGGCGGTCGACAGTTCCGACGGCAAGGTGCTGGCAGGACCGTATATCACCTCGCGTGGCTTCACGTTCGGCGCCGCGGGCGAACGCGACGGCGTGCTCGAGGAGATCCGGCGTGCCGCCATGCAGATCATGGAACATAGCTCGTCCGAAGGGCTGACCGAATGGGCCGCCATCCGCGAACACGTCCACAAAGGGCTGCAAAAATTCATCTACGATCGCACGAAGCGCCGGCCGATGATCGTGCCGGTGGTCATGGAGATCTAAGCGCCGTTGGCGCAAGCGATCCTCACGGTCGACGAAGCGCTGATCGACACGCCGCACACAGGCGTGATCGAAGACTCGTGGCGGCGGTTCCGCAAGAGCCCGTCGGCGCTCATCGGCCTGACGATCATCATCACGCTCGCCTTCTGCGCGATCTTCGCAGCGCTGCTTTCCGGGCATCGCGATCCGCTTGCGCAGAACCTGGCAGCCACGACCTTGCCGCCGTCGCTGCTCCATCCGGCGGGCACGGACAAGCTGGGCCGCGATATCTTCACGCGACTGCTCTATGGCGCTCGCCTCTCGGTCGAGATCGGCTTCATCAGCGTGGGCATCGGACTCGCCATCGGCACGTTGATCGGCCTGATCGCCGGATTTTGGGGCAAGATGACCGACACTGTCCTGATGGGCGCGATGGATGTGATGCTCGCGTTCCCCAGCATCTTGCTGGCCATCGCGATCTCCGCGATCCTCGACCAGCGCGTCAGCGACGTCGTGAAGATATTCCTCGCGGTCGGCATCGTCGGCATTCCCGTGTACGCGCGCATCGCGCGCGCGTCAGTGCTCCAGGTCAAGGAGATGGAATACGTCGAGGCCGCGAGGGCCGTCGGCAACAACACCGGCATGCTCTTGATCCGCTACGTGCTGCCGAATATCGTCGTGCCGCTCGTCGTCCAGGCGACGCTGGGCGTGGGGACGGCCGAGTTGGATTCGGCGGGCTTGTCGTACTTGGGTCTTGGCATCCAGCCGCCGACGCCGGAGTGGGGTTCGATGCTCAACGACGCGCGCGACTACTGGCTCAACGCTCCTTGGGCACTGCTTTTCCCCGGGCTTGCGATCTCGCTCACGGTGTTGGGCTTCAACCTCTTGGGCGACGGACTACGCGACG
The DNA here is from genome assembly GCA_963812135.1 of Vulcanimicrobiota bacterium. Classification (GTDB taxonomy): domain Bacteria; phylum Vulcanimicrobiota; class Vulcanimicrobiia; order Eremiobacterales; family Eremiobacteraceae; genus JAFAHD01. The sequence continues at coordinate 308,654 of CAWETU010000005.1, read as the reverse complement.
CCCTCGACCCTAAGTCGAAGTAGCTCGATGTAGCGGCCGAATTTTATTCGGCCGAAGTCTATTTCGCAGCCGCGACGAGCGCGTAGGCGCGCGGGGGAAGGCGGACGGGGTGGCTCGAACGCCTGTGCGGTGGCCAGAACCACGATCGTGAAGCGCACCAAAGCGGCGCGCTCGCGGCGGGTTGACCCGCTTCCGGGTCTGACCCTCAACTTCGAGATCTTGGGCGTCGCCTTATTCGTCGTGGCGGGGCTGCTTGCGATTTCGTTGATCAGCGCGGACGCCGCCGGCTACTTCGGCGCATTCGCCAAAGCGACCATGCACGCGTGGTTCGGCGGCGCCGCATGGTTGGCCGTCGTTGCGCTCGCTGTCATCGCGTCGATCATCTTCCTCGAGATACACGTGCCGAAGATCATGGCGGCATTTGCTGGGTGCGCCGCAGGCGCGTTCCTCGCGCTCGCTGGTTTCTTCGGCATGGCCGGCACCGGCGGCGCGCTCGGCAACGCGATCGCCCATGCCATGACCGCGCTGTTCGGCGTGGCGGGCGCCGACATCGTGCTCGGATTCGTCGTCGTCGCATGCATCGTCACGCCCACTGGGATCTCGCTCAAACGCGTCTTCGGATCGATCGGCTCGTCGGTGGCGACCGCTGCCGGCGGTTTGGCCGACACGACGCGCGAGGCTTTGCGCAAGTCTAAGGAAGAGAGAGATGAAGCCGCGCAGTATCGCGCGCAGCTCGCACCGCCCGAGCGCAGCGCCGAACCGGCGCTGATCCCGCAAGAAAACCCGACGCACGCGGACCTGATGGTGCGCGTCGACGAAACCGCGCCGGCAACGGAGCTCGAGCCGGTCGCGCTCGTCGAGCCCGATCTTGCTGTGGGTGCGGGCGCAGCGACAGCGCCGGCATCCGGCACGACGCCGGCACCGCGCGCGAAACCTGCGCGGCCCGCCGCTCGTACCGAGGGCGGCTATCGCCTGCCTGACTTCGCGCTTTTCAATCCACCCGAAAAGCGCGTCCACAGCGAGGCCAGCGCTGCGATGCTGCTCGAGGAGACGCTTGCATCGTTCGGGATCGAAGGTAAAGTCACGCACATCGAACGAGGACCGAGCGTGACGCGCTACGAGATGACGCCGGGCCGCGGCGTCAAGGTCAGCGCGATCAAATCGTTGTCGGACAACATCCAGCTCGCGCTCGCGGCGCACAGCGTGCGCATCGAGGCGCCGATCCCCGGCAAGGCAGCCGTCGGCATCGAGGTGCCGAACAGCGCCGTCTCGACCGTCGCGATTCGCGAGATCCTCGACTACGTGCACAATGAAGAGGGAACGCTCAACTTCGGTCTCGGCAAGGATATCACGGGTCGTCCGATCGTCGCGGACCTCACGCGCATGCCGCATCTGCTTGTAGCGGGCGCGACCGGCGCCGGCAAGAGCGTGTGCCTCAACGTCATCCTGGCTTCGCTGCTCTCCACCTGCACGCCGGATCAGGTGCAGATGCTGCTCGTCGATCCAAAACGCGTCGAGCTCGCGGAATACAACGGCATCCCGCACCTCATCACGGACTGCATCACCGATCCCAAGCTCGCGGCGGGCGCGTTGTACGAGCTGACCAAAGAGATGGATGCGCGCTACGAGCGTTTCGCGCACGTCGGCGTGCGCAAGATCGAGGAATACAACATCGCGCATCCCAACGAACGCTTGCCGTACATCGTCGTCGCGATCGACGAGTTGGCCGACCTCATGCTCGTCGCGCCGACGCGCGTCGAGACGAGCATCTGCCGCATCGCGCAGCTCGCGCGCGCGACGGGCATCCACCTCGTCATCGCCACGCAGCGCCCGTCCGTCGACGTGATCACCGGATTGATCAAAGCGAACATCCCGTCGCGCATCGCGTTCGCGGTGTCGTCGCAGGTCGACTCGCGCACGATCCTCGACATGGCCGGCGCAGAGCGCCTGCTCGGCCGTGGCGATATGCTCTTCTTGCCGATCGACGCGCCCAAGCCGCTGCGCGTGCAGGGCGCGCTCGTCACGGGCCCCGAGATCGAGCGCCTGTGCGAGTTCTGGCGCGAGCAAGGCGATCCGGACAATCGCATCGCGATCTCGCCGGCCGAGCTCGAAGACGATTCGGGCGGCCCAGCGGATGAGCTCGCGTTCGACGCCGCGCAGATCATCGTTGAACGCCAGATGGCGTCGGTCGCGCTGTTGCAGGCAGAGCTCAAGATCGGCCATCCGCGCGCGGTACGGCTCATGAGGATCCTCGAGCAATTCCGCGTGGTCGGGCCTGCCGAAGGGACCAAGCCGCGCAAGATTCTCGTCGGCGATGCGGACATGGAGAATCTTGCGACAATTCTCGCACCGCGTGACCGCACGCAAACGCTCCTCTAGCACAGCCGCACCGCACAGGCAGCGCTTCGCGGCGCGCCGAACCGCCTCGAACGATGCCCGACACGCGCTTCCAGTCGATCGCCGAGAAGGTGCGCGCCCACGAGCCGCTCGACCGCGCCGAGGGGCTGTATCTGTTCACCGATGCGCCGTTTCACCAAGTCGGCAAACTCGCGCATGAAGTGCGCACCGAGAAAAACGGCCGGCGAGCGTACTACGTCTTCAAGCGTTACCTGAACACCACCAACGTCTGCTACGCGGATTGCAAGTTTTGCTCGTTCGCGGCGTGGGAGAAAGATCCGCGCGCGTATCGCTGGACGGCCGAGCAGATCCTCGAGAAGGCGTGCGCCGAGCCGGCCGATTACGACGAGCTGCACATCGTCGGCGGCCACGATCCAAAGCAGACGAGCCTCGAGTTCTGGCTGCCGGTGATCGCGACGATGCACGAACGCATCCCGCACGTGCAACTCGCGCTGTTCACCGCCGCCGAGATCGACTACATGTGCAAGCGCGCGCGTTGCTCGTATGAAGAGGGTCTGACCCAGCTGCGCGATGCCGGCGTCACCTCGCTCAACGGTGGCGGCGCCGAGATCCTCGTGAAGCGCGTGCGCGACCTCGTGTGCCCGCGCAAGGCGACGGCCGAAGAATGGCTCGAAGTGCACCGCGTCGCGCATCGGCTTGGCATGAAGACGAATTGCACCATGCTCTACGGGCACGTCGAGACGCTCGAAGAGCGCGTGGAGCACCTAGCCTTACTGCGAGAATTGCAGGCCGAGACGGGCGGCTTCAAGTGTTTCGTGCCGCTGGCGTTCCATCCGGAAGAAAACGAGCTGCATGAATACGGCTGGACGGGCGGCGTCGACGACCTGCGCACGATCGCGGTCTCACGCCTCATGCTCGACAACATCGATCACGTGAAGGCGTACTGGATCTCGTATGGCATCAAGATGGCGCAGCTCGGACTGAACTTCGGCGCCGACGACATCGACGGCCCCGTCAACAACGAGCAGCGCATCTATCGCGACGCCGGCAGCAAGACCGATCAAGGGACGCCGCTTTCCGATCTCAAGCGCGCCATCGAGGAAGCAGGCTTCGAACCGACGCGGCGCAACCTGCTGTATCGCGTCCTGGAACCGGTCTAGAACCGTGGACGCGACGGCACGGCTCCCGCGCTGCGGGCGCATCAGCTACACCAACGATTTGCCGGTCTACGCCGCGTTCGATCTCGGTGCGCTGGAATTCCCGGGCACGCTGCACGCCGACGTCCCGAGCGCGCTGAACCGCGCGCTGCTCGCGGGCGAGCTGGACATCAGTCCTGTGTCATCGTTCTTCTACGCGCAGCACGTCGACGAGCTGGTCAAGTTGAGCGGCGTGTGCATCGGCTCGCGGCGCGAAGCCAAGAGCATCCAGTGCATCAGCCGCACGCATCCGCGAGAGCTTGCCGGCGCGCCCATCGCGGTGACCACCGATTCGGCGACGGGACGAGCGCTGTTCGACGTCATCTGCCGCACCGGCTACGGGTTCACTCCGGCTTTCGAACCAAGCGCCGACCCGCTCGCGGAGTTTCGACGCACCGGCACGCCGTGCGTGCTCATCGGCGACGCGGCGATCGACGCCGCGCTTGCCCATCCGGAACACGCTCACGATATCGGCGAGCTGTGGCACGGCTTCACCGGAGCCGACATGGTCTACGCCGTTTGGGCGATGCGTAAAGATACGATGGAGCGAGAGATGCAGGCCGGCGCGGATGCCGGCAGCGGCAAAATACAACGCGCCTTGCTGGCTTCGCTGACATACGGGCGCCGGCACAAGGCTGACGTCATCCGGCTCGCGCAAACTCAGCGCCCAAGGCCGCCTGGATTCTACGAAGCGTACTACGAGGCGCTCAACTACTCGTACGACGAGCGCGCCCAGCTTGGCTTCGGCAAGTTCTGCGCCCTGGCGCAAGCCTGCGGCGTCCTCGACCCCGCGCTCCGAATCCCGGAGACCTGGGAGACGACGGAGTTCGTCTACGATGTCTAACACCGCAGCATTGCTCGAACGGGCCGCCAATGGCGGGCGCCTGACGCTCGATGAGGGCATCGCGCTGTACCGCGACGCGCCGTTGCACGATCTCGGCGCGGCAGCGCACGAGCGCCGTAGCCGGCTGTACCCGGGCGACGAAGTGTCGTACGTGATCGACACGACCATCAACTATACGAACATCTGCAACGTGCACTGCACGTTCTGCGCGTTCTTCCGCCCCGAAGGCCACGCCGAAGGCTACACCATGACGCACGAGCAGGTGCTCGAGCGCGTCCGCTATGCCGCCGATCAGGGCGCGACCCAGATCATGATCCAAGGCGGCGTCAACCCCGACCTTCCCATCAGCTACTACACGGATCTGTTCCAGGCGGTCGGCCAGCGCTTCCCGGGGGTTGACATCCACTCGCTGTCGACCAGCGAGATCTGTGGCATCGCCAAGCAAGAGGGCATGTCGATCGAGGCGGTCTTGGTGACCCTGCGCGAAGCCGGCCTGAAGTCGCTGCCGGGCGCCGGCGCTGAGATTCTCGTTGACCGCGTGCGCAAACGCATCTCCGCGCGCAAGATCGATGACGATCGGTGGATCGAAGTGATGCGGATCGCGCAGCGCCTGGGGATGCCGACCACCGCGACGATGATGTTCGGGTCGGTCGAGACGGATGCCGAGCGCATCATGCATCTGGACGTCATCCGGCGGCTGCAGGACGAGACGAACGGTTTCACCGCGTTCATCCCGTGGTACTACGTGCCGTTCAAAACGCCGCTCAAGGGCAAAGAGGCGACCGGACTCGAGTACTTGCGCGTGCTGGCCATCAGCCGGCTGTATCTGGACAACGTGCCGCATCTGCAATCATCATGGCTGACTCCAGGACTCAAGCTCGGGCAACTCGGCTTGATGTTCGGCTGCGACGACATGGGCGGCACGATCTTGGAAGAAAAGGTCGTTACGCTTGCGGGCAGCACCAATACCGCGAACCGCGCGGAGCTGGAGCGCGCCATCCGCCAAATCGGCTACACGCCGGTCGTGCGCGACACGTATTTCAACAAGCGAGAGTACGCGCTGGCGACCGCCTAGACGGCGGCGTTCGCTTTGAAGAACTCCATAAGCGAAGCCAGCGGCGGCGGCAGCGGCACGCGGTGGATGATCGCCATGACGAAATCGTCGCACGATGCGCCGGGCGCGAGCGCCGCCAAGCGGCGCACCAGGGTCCGCAGATTCATCTCCGTCGAGTAGCCTGCGTCCCCGCCGAGCGCTTTGCGGAAGTTGAACGAGTCTGCCACGAGATACAGCAGGTCGCTCGGCGGCGCCGTGCGCAGCGCCAGAATAAGCATCGCTCCCTCGGACGAGAGCTGCGGCGCGGGATGAAGCCGGACGCGCGCCGAGCCCAACGGGAAGACGACCGCGCTGGTGAAGGTGTTCTGTTCGACCGCCAGCGACGTCATCTCGGTCCGGATGCTCGCTCCGCACAACGCGATGATCTGATCCGCCGCGATCGTGCGCTCGCCGCCATCGGTGAAGGCGACGCGCAGTGCACCCGCGCTCTCTTGGAATTCCAAACCTGCCAGCCGCGCATGCGGCGGCATCTCGACGCTGAGCCCTTCGCGCGGCTCGCTCGTGTCGTTCACGTCAGATCCTTGCCGACGGTCTTCATGAACTCGAGCAGCGAATCCACCGGCGGCGGCAGCGGCGAACCGCCGAGCACCGCTGCAAAGAAGCCGTCCTGTGTGGCGCGCGGCGCGAAAGCCGCCAGACGCCGCACGAGCGCGCGCAGATTGATCTCGGTCGAGTAGCCCGCGTCCGGCCCGAGCGCCTTGCGGAAGTTGAACGAGTCCGCCAGCAGATACCACAACTCGCCGACGCCGGCGGCGCGCATCGCGAGCGCGAAATGCAGATCCTCTTTCGTCGCGACGATTTCTCCCGCCGAGAGCCGTGCAGCGCCGGTGCTGCCGGCGACCGTCTCCGCGACAAATACTTGCGCGCCGCTGATCTTGCCTGGACTCGAGACGACTTGTTCGTGGCGGATGCGCCCGCCGTGCAACGCGATCAGATCTTCCGGCTTGACCTGATGCTCGCCGCCGTCCGAGAACGAAACGCGCATGATGTTGGCGCCATCGTCGAATTGCAAACCGGCCACCCGCGCGTTGGGCGGCAGCTTGATGCCGAACTCATCCGATGGCGGGGTCTTGGCAGGTTCGTCCGTCATACCGTCCATGGCTCCGAGACGTAGTTGTCGATGTGCTGACCGGTGTATAGGCCAGATTGTTTGGCTTTGGCCACGTCTTCGAGGAAGTTGAAACCGTCCGCGTCGGCGAGGTTGATGCTCACGAGATTGTAGGGCGCCTCCGGATCGTTGGCGTTCGCCGCGGCGAACTCGTACATCACATGCCCGTGCTCGTCGTAATAGTCCTTGGTGCGCGTCACGGTGTCGCCGACGATCACATCGTACGAGTCGGTATGACCGCTCGCGCGTGTGCCGCGCAGCGCTTTGAGCACTTGATCCTCGGGCATGTTGAGACGCACGCCGTGCGGACCGACATATGACTGGTCGCCGGCGACTGTGACGGTCCTGACCTGTCCGCCGCGGACAGCGACTTGGCCGAACGGATACGCGAGGATCTGCGCCGACACGCCGTCGGGCAGGGAGAAGGGGAGAGTGCTATCCGGTTTCCCGACCAGCTCCTCGAGCCGGCTGACGCTGATCCCCGGCACGACACCGGGCTTGTACGTCGTCGGCGGGGGTTTCGAGCTGCAACCTGCAGCCGAGGCGCACAGCACCAGCAGCGCAGCGCTAGCGGTCTGCGCCCACCTCACACGCCTCGAAATCGAACGTGTAGACGCCGAGCCCCGGATGCTCGGGAAGCAGTTCCAGGTCATGCTGGCCGAAGTGCTTGTTCATCACCAGCTCATATTCCCTCGGCGCATCGACGACGACGAACGACCGGCCCTGCGCGTCGAAACGGACGTCGCGTCCGGCGTCCGTCCGCGCCAGCGGCGCGCCGTCCTGCGTCACAAACGTGGGCACCGGCGCATGAGCTGCGGGCGCGAGCACGGCGACCACTTCGATCGCCCGATAGAGCAACGCGACGTGCTGTGCGGACGCGCTACCCGACGCGCCTACCATTGCCTCGCCGGTCTGCAGCCACGGTCCTTGCAGATACGCTCGCCCTTCTTGATGCCCGCCCGGATCGACATAGTCGACCGCATGTCCGACCGCGTAGCCTTGCTCGTTGCCGAGCACGCCGTCGCCGCGCCAGTTCGAGACGTACATCTCAGGTGTGTGCCGGTAGCAGACCGCGCCGGGTTTGCTGTAGCGGTCTTGCGGCAGATAATCCATCGGTTGCGGAAAGCGCGCGTCAGGATTGGTGGCGTGCAGCGCTTGTTGGATGCGCTGCTCCATCGCGGGATAATCGCCCTCGCCCTCGTGATCGGCGATCAGCTTGCCGTGCTGGTCGAAGAGCAACTCGTGGGGCCACGCGTCATTGCCGTACCGATCCCAGATCGCGTGGTGCGAGTCGATGACGACCGGCCACGCGATTCCGAGGCGTTTCACCGCCGCCGCGACGTTCGCCGGCTCGCCGGAGAATGCGAACTCCGGCGTGTGCACGCCGACGATCGTGAATCCGTATTTCGCATAGCGCTCATACCACGCGCGTTCGTAGGGCAGCGTCTTCAAGCAATTGATGCACGTGTATTCCCAGAAATCGACGAGCACGACTTTGCCCGCGAGCGCGCCAGGCGTAAGCGGCGGCGAGTTGAGCCAGCCGGTGCCGCCGTCGAACGATCGCAGACCGGCCGTCGACGGCGCGGCGCCCGCCAACGCGCAGACCGCCACCGCCGCCAAGACGGCAGCTCGAACCAGATTCATGACGTAGATGTTACGAAGCCGCGGCCAGTTCGGTTGCGTCGTCCGGCTCGATGATGCCTGAGGCGAGCACCTCCGAGTTGGCCGCGTCGTAGAGGACGAGCAACTGGCCGGGCGTCACGATACTCGCCGGCTCTTCCAAGTGCACCACCATACGCTCGTCGCTGAGCAAGCGCGCGGTCGCTGCGATGGGCGCGCCGCGATAGCGACACACGGCGAGGCCTGTCGCCGCGCCGGATGCGAAGGCGCCGGTTTGGATCACGTTCGGCTGGCTGCACAGCACGGAGCGGCGCGCGAGATCTTCGCGCCGTCCGATCACGACGGCGTTCTCGGCGCGCTCGGTGCGCACGACATACCAAGGGCCATCGCCGAGACCCGCCGTGGGAATACCCTTGCGTTGCCCGACGGTGTACGCGATCAACCCTTCGTGCGTTCCGACCTCGCGGCCGTCAAGCGTGCGGATCGGACCCGGAGCAGCCGCATCGGGATGGCGACGCAGGATGAAACCGCGGTAATCGCTGTCGACGAAACATAGGTCCATCGAGTCGGGTTTCTCCGCGACGCCGAGATCGAGCTCGCGCGCCATCGCGCGCGTTGCTTCCTTTGTATATGCGCCCAGCGGCGCGACGATTGAGGCGAGTTGATCCCGGCGCAAGCCGGCCAGCATATAGGACTGATCCTTCGTCCGGTCGACCGCGCGGCGCAGATGGGGCCCGGCTTCGTCCGAACTGATCTGCACGTAGTGGCCGGTGACCATGGTCTGCGCGCCGAGCGCGCGGGCGAAATCGAGCAGCGCGCCGAACTTCACGAGGTTGTTGCAGGCCACGCAGGGGTTTGGCGTGCGCCCGGCCACGTATTCGGCCGCGAAATAGTCGACCACGGCGGCCTCGAACGCCGCCTCGAAGTTGACCACGTAGTGGGCGATGCCGGCCCGGGCCGCCACGCGGCGCGCGTCCTCATAGGCGGTAGGCCCACAGCACTGACGGACCCGCTCGGAGAGGTCCCCTTCCCCAGGACTCCACAGCCGCATCGTCACGCCGACCGCCCGCACGCCGCCGCGGACGGCCAAAGCGGTCGCCACGGCGCTGTCGACGCCGCCGCTCATGGCTGCAAGCGCAAACCCCGCCGGCCAGCGGCCGGCGGTTAAGGTTTCATGATCGGGTGTCGAAAGCGTCGATATCGTCATCTGCATCACAGAGGTAGGGGTTGCAACCTCCTCCAATTCTCTGCAACGGGGCAGTCCCCATCCATTTCGTCCTTTTCCGACTCTGTCCGCGCTTCGCGGACGGCAGGGTGCAATGTCCGGTTTAGGTGAGCAGCTCTGTGCAGCGCGCGAACAGCGCAAGGTGACCGCCGCGCAAGCGGCGCGTCAGCTGTATATCCGTACGGAGTTCGTCACCGCCATGGACTCGGAGGATTGGGCGCGCCTCGGGCCCCCTATCTATGCCCGCGGTTTTGTCCGCAATTACGCGAAGCTCGTCGGCATCGACCCGGCCACGATCGCGGATCAGATCGACGCAGCGATTCCGGCGCAGGGTCCCGATGTCGCCGCTCGAGCGACGCAAACGCAGGCGCCCGACGTATCGCCGGTCATCGAGCCCGAGCCGATCACGTTTCGGATGCATCACGGCGAACAAGTCGCGTCCTGCATATGGATGGCTGCTCGGCGGTGCCTACGTGCTCGCAGCGGTGCTCGTCATTGCCGTATTGTATTACACGTTCGCGCCGGCGCCGCGCGAGCAAGCGCAATCGAATGCGCAAAGCGCGCAAGCCCAAACGCAACCTGACGCTGGCGTTTCGCCAGCGCCGCAAGATGACGCGCTCTTCAGCGGCGGCAGCGCGGGCGCGGCGAACGGCGCCAAGCAGAACGGCGTCGACTTGCAGCTGCAGCTCACGCAAGACAGTTGGCTCTCGGTCACCGTCGACGGCAAGCGCGTCGTGTATGAGACGTTGCCCGCCGGCACGGTGCGCGACTTCCATGGGGTGCACGAGATCACGCTGCGCGCCGGCAACGCCGGCGGCGTGAACGCGACGATCGACGGCAAGCCGCTCGGCTCGCTCGGCCAAAACGGTCAGGTCGAGGAACGCAAGTTCGCGGCCAATCATCCCACGCAGACGACCGGACCGCGTGAGTAGCGAGTTCTCCTTCGACATCGTCTCGAAAGTCGAAAAGCAAAACCTCGCCGACGCCGTCGCGCAAGCGCAACGCGAGATCGCGACGCGCTTTGATTTCCGCAACTCGAAGTCGAGCATCGAGCTCGGCGACATGACGGTGACGATCATCGCTGACGACGATCTCAAACTGCGTAATATCGTCGACATCTTGCAGAGCAAATGCGTCAAGCGCGGCGTGCCGCTCAAAGCGCTTTCGTACGGCAAACCCGAGCCGGCCGCGCAGAGCACGATCCGCCAGGTGATCACGGTAGAGCAAGGCATCGCCACGGAGCGGGCCAAGAAGCTGGCCGAAGCCATCAAACAGTCGAAATTGAAAGTGACGACGCGCATCCAAGACGAACAACTGCGCGTGACCGGCAAATCGAAGGACGACTTGCAGAAGGTGATCGATCTGGTCAAAGGCATGCCGCTCGATTTCGCCGTCCAGTTCGTCAACTATCGCTGATGGCCGCCGTGAGCACGGTCGCGGGGCGTCGCGCCCGACCTCGGCGCGCGTTCCTCGCGAGCCTCGGCTGCGCGAAGAACCTGATCGACAGCGAGGTCATGCTCGGCCGCCTCGCCGGCGACGGCTGGGAGATCACCGCGCAGGCGTCTGACGCCGACGCCATCATCGTCAACACGTGCGCCTTCATCGATTTGGCAAAGGCCGAATCGACCGATACCATCTTGGAATATGCGGCGTCAAAGCGGGATGGCCAGCGGCTCATCGTCGCGGGTTGTTTGGCGCAGCGCTACGGCGCCGAACTTCGAGCGCTCATCCCCGAGATCGACGCCGTGGTGGGCACGGGCGCGTTCCCCAAGATACCCGACATCATAAAGGAAGCAGACGCAGGCCAGCGGCCGCTGCACCTCGAGGATCGCGACGCGTATGTCGAGCGGTTGGGCTTTTTGCCGCGCGTCGTCACCACGCCGCGCGCCACCGCGTATCTGAAGATATCCGAAGGATGCAACCACACGTGCTCGTTCTGCATCATCCCTGCGTTACGCGGCCTGGGGAAGAGCCGCACCATCGCGTCGCTGGTCGAAGAGGCGCGCGCGCTTGCGGACGGCGGCGTGCAAGAGCTTATCCTCGTCGCCCAAGACTCGTCCGACTACGGCCGCGATATCGGCTTGCGCGACGGGCTCGCGCGCCTCATCGAAGCGCTCGACGCGGTCGACGGGCTGCGCTGGATCCGCATCTTGTATCTGTATCCGACATCGGTGACGCCGGCGATCATCGAAGCCATGCGCGCGTCGTCGAAGGTCGTGCCGTACGTCGACATGCCGTTGCAGCACGCGCATCCTGAGATCCTCAAAGCGATGCACCGCCCGCCGCAACCCGAGCGCTATCTCGAGCTCTTCGCGCACCTGCGCGACGCGTTGCCGGGCGCGACGATCCGAAGCACGTTCATCATCGGCTTCCCCAGCGAATCGGAAACGCATTTTCATTATCTTCTCACCTTCCTCGAGCGCGCGCGTCTGGACCGCGTCGGGTTCTTCGCATATTCTAAAGAAGAAGGCACGCGCGCATTCGACGCGCCAGGACAAACGCCTGAACGCGTCAAGAAGCGCCGCCTCGCGGCGGCGCGCGACGCGCAACGGCACATCAGCCATGAAGTCAACGCTGCGCGCAATGGCGAACGCTTGGACGTGCTGATCGAGGGTAAGAGATTGCTGCAGGCCGCGTCGCCGCTGGGCCGCGCGCTCGGACAGCGGCTCGCGTATGTGGGAAGGTCGCAGCGCGAAGCTCCCGGTGTAGATGGCTTGGTGTACCTGTCCGGCGAACATCCTATCGGAGAGTTCGTACCGGCGACGATCGCCGGCCACACCGATTTCGATCGCATCGCAGCGCCCGGTCGCGGGATGACGGAGAAAGACTTGCCGGATCAACCCGGAGACCAGCGCGAGCAACCCACTGTCGACGCCACGCCGGCTGCAACGGTGGAGACCGCCCGGCCGGTTCGGCCAGCGCGTCCGGCGAGGGTCTTTTTGATGACCGCCATCGCGCTGGTGGCGATCGTCGCCGGCGTCACCTTCGGCATGTACGTGCACAAGAAACACGGCTTGCAGAACGCGCTTGCGGAGCTCAATCTCGCCAGCCCCGACTTGACCGAGATCTTCGGCAAGCAGAAGCTGCGTTTGCTCGTCCTCGGCCTCGACGAGAGCTGGACCGACAAAGATGAGATGTATACGAGCGCGTCGCGCTCGGACACTATGCTCGCCGTCGACATTGATCTCGCATCGCATCAGGTCGGCATCATCTCGATCCCGCGCGACCTGTGGGTCCATATCCCGAAGAGCGGCTACGGGAAGATCAATGAGGCCATCGCTGACGCCGGACCGCTGCGCAGCGTGAAGACCGTCGTCGACAACCTCGAATTTCCCGCCGTTCGACAACTATGTCGTATTGCGCATCGACGCGACGAAGAATTTGGTGAACGCGATCGGCGGCCTCGACGTCAACGTCGAGAAGGACATGGACTACGACGACAACTGGGGCCACCTACATATCCATCTGAAGAAGGGCATGCAGCATCTCAACGGCGAGCAGACGGTCGGCTACATCCGCTTCCGGCACGATCCCGAAGGCGACCTCGGTCGCATGCGCCGGCAACGGCAGGTGATCGGCGATCTCGTCAAGCGCATGAAGGATCCGGCGATCGTCGGCAAGCTGCCTTCGCTCATCGGCCTCGTCCAAGAGAACGTGCGCACCGATCTGACGTATGACAAGCTGTTCTATCTCGCGCTCGCGCTGCGCGATGAGACGCCCGCGATGGTGCATACCGCCCAACTGCCCGTGCTCGAAGGTTTCACCGACGGCCAGTCGGTGCTGTTCTACGACGCCGCCACGGGCAAGCCGGTCGTGCAGAAGTACATGGTCGTCGGGTTCGGCAATGAATTCGATCCGTCCACGGTGCACGTCGTGGTGCACAACGGATCCGGACAGCCCGGCGCGGCATCGGCCATGGCCGACTATCTACGCCAGCGCGGCTTCAACGTCGTGTCGACCGGCAATGCGACGAGCTTCAACAATCCGCGCACCAAGGTGACCGGCGCCGACAAGAACGTCGCGGGCCAAGTCGCCAAACAGCTGCCCGTCAAGGACGCGGATGTCGAGACCGGCGACGTGACCGGCGGCGACATCGAAATCGTCATCGGCAGGGACTACCGCGCGCAGTAGACGCGGCCCGCTGGCCACGATCGCGGGCTTCCTCATCATCCTCGTCGTGATCGTCGCACTGCGGCGCTGGGTCCATCACGCGCGCTCGAGCTCGTCCCCGTGATCGTGCCGCCGGCCATTTCGAGCGCGCAAGTGCTCGATCCACCGCCGCGCGCGATCGCGCAGCGCATGCTGACGGACGTGCGCGATCTCATCGCGCCGCCCGCGCGGCCGAAGTATGCGGTGCTCACCTTCGACGACGGCCCGTATCCGGTGGCGACGCCCGCGCTGCTCGCGCAATTGCGCAAGCTGAACGTGCCCGCCGTCTTTTTCTTCATCGGGCGCGACTCGACGGAACAGCCGGCGATCGCCGCGCGCGTCGGGGCAGGTCCTGACGAGATCGGCAATCACACGCTTAGCCATCCGGAGATGACGGCGCTTGGGTTTCCCGCGCAATTCGAAGAGGTTGTCGACGGAGCGCTGGCGATACACCGCGCGACGGGCCGGCCCATCGTCTACTTCCGTCCACCGCACGGCAATTTCAACGCTTCGACGATCGACGCGGCGCGCGGCAACGGTGAAGTCGTGGCGCTGTGGGATATCGATCCGGGCGATTGGAAGCGCGTGACGTCGCCGTTCATCGTCGACCACGTCATCGCGCACGCGAAGTCGCCGGCGGTGCTGCTGCTGCACAACGGTTCGGTCCCGACGATCGAGGCGCTGCCGCAGATCGTCGACGCATACCGGCGCGCGGGTTTCACGTTCGTGACGTTGTCGCAGCTGCAGCGTGACCTCAGTCTCGAACAAATCAACGACCCGTTGAACGTCAAGCTGTGAAGCGCCAAATCATAAAAACACGCCCGCAGCGGCCATATATCGTGGCCCGGATCGTGCTCATCGTCGTCGTGGTCGCGCTCGTCGTGGTCGCGGCGTACGAGCTGAGCGTCAGGGCAGGACTTCATTTTCACTGAACGGAACACGAAGAGGACACATCTTCTCGTAAAATTGCGGCGGTCATGAAGATCTACATCAGAGGCAGAAACCTTCGGGTCACGGACGGGCTCCGGCAACACGTCGAGAAGCAGCTCGACCGTCTCTCCCGGCATTACGATCGCATTTTTGAGGCGCACGTCACCCTGCGCGCCGAACGCGAATTGCGCATCGTCGACGTCACGCTGCACTTGCCGCACCGCCTCGTGAAGGCGGAGGAGCGCAGCAAGGTCATCGACGAGGCGATCGACCGTGTGCGTGACCGGCTCGAGCACCAGATCCAAAAGCTCAAGACACGCAAGCTCGACAAGCGCCACGTCGCGCCGGCCGTCTAGTCCCAAAGGTACGCGAAACAATTGTCATTGTTCTCAACGGTAAAATCGTGGGTCGACGGTAACGACCGCGAGGTAGCCCGCTTGCGCCGCAACGTGGGCCGCATCAACGCGCTCGAGCCGGCCATGCAAGCGCTGTCCGACGAGCAGCTCGCGGCCAAGACGCCCGAGCTGCGCGAGAGACTCGCGAACGGCGCCACGCTCGACGAGCTGTTGCCTGAGGCGTTCGCGCTCGTGCGCGAAGCCGGCAGGCGCACGCTCAACATGCGCCACTTCGACGTGCAGCTCATCGGCGGCATGGTGCTGCACGACGGCAAAGTCGCCGAGATGCGCACGGGCGAGGGCAAGACGCTCGTCGCGACGCTCGCCGTCTACCTCAACGCGCTGAGCGGCAAAGGCGTGCACCTCGTCACCGTCAACGACTACCTCGCCAAGCGCGACGCCGAGTGGATGACGCCGATCTATCACGCGCTCGGTTTGAGTGTCGGCATCATCCAGCATTTCATGCCGCCGGTCGAGCGGCGCGCAGCCTACGGCGCCGACGTCACCTACGTCACCAACAACGAGGCCGGCTTCGACTACCTGCGCGACAACATGGCGCCGCACATCGACTACTGCGTGCAGCGCGAGCTCGCGTACGCGATCGTCGACGAAGTCGACTCGATCCTGATCGACGAGGCGCGCACGCCGCTCATCATCAGCGGCTCGCCCGAGGCGATCCTGGGTCCCGGCTACAAGGATCCGTCGCATCTCTACGAGCGCTTCGCGCGCCAGATCATGCCGCAGCTGACGCGCGACGAGGACTACACCGTCGACGAGAAGATGCATGCGGCGCCGATCACCGAGAAAGGCGTCGCGAAAGTCGAGCGGCTGCTCGGCGTGCAAAACCTGTACGATCCCGTTAACCTCGAGATGGCGCACCAACTGCAAGCCGCGCTCAAAGCCAAAGAGCTGTTCCGCAAAGACGAGCAGTACGTCGTCAAAGACGGCGAGATCATCATCGTCGACGAGTTCACCGGCCGGCTGATGTACGGCCGCCGCTACTCGGACGGCATCCATCAGGCGATCGAAGCCAAAGAAGGCATCAAGGTCAAGAGCGAGGATCAAACGCTCGCGACCATCACCTTCCAGAACTACTTCCGCCTGTACAAGAAGCTCGCGGGTATGACGGGCACGGCCAAGACCGAAGAGCGCGAGTTCCGCGAGATCTACGGGCTGGACGTCATCTCGATCCCGACGAATGTGCCGGCGCATCGCAAAGATTTCGACGACGTCGTCTACAACCACGAAGACGGCAAGTTCCGTGCGGTGATCAACGAGATCATCGAGATGCACAGCGCTGGACGCCCGGTGCTCGTGGGCACGCGCTCGATCGAGAAGTCCGAACGCCTCTCCGCGATGCTCGGCAAGCGCGGCATCGAGCACAACGTGCTCAACGCGAAGTATCACGAGAAGGAAGCCGAGATCATCAAGGATGCCGGTTTGTACGGCAAGGTGACGATCGCCACCAACATGGCAGGCCGCGGCGTCGACATCAAACTTGGCGAAGGCGTGCCCGCGCTTAGGCGGCCTGCACATCATCGGCACCGAGCGCCACGAGTCGCGACGCATCGATAACCAGCTGCGCGGGCGTTCCGGACGTCAAGGCGACAAGGGGTCGTCGCGCTTCTATGCCGCGCTTGACGATGAGCTGATGCGCATCTTCGGCGGCGAGCGTATCCGCGGCATCATGGAGCGCTTCAACATCGACGATGACACGCCGATCGAAGCGGGCATCCTCACCGCGAGCATCGAGCGCGCGCAGAAGAAGGTAGAAGCGCACCACTACGAGACCCGCAAGCACGTGCTCGAGTACGACGACGTCATGAACAAGCAGCGCACGGTGATCTACGCCGAGCGCCGTTCCGTGCTCGAAGGCCACGATCTTCGTCCCTCGCTCACGTCCATGTTCGAAGCCAAAGGCGCGCCAGATCGTCGAGGCCAATTGCCCCGACAACGTCCACCCGCACGAGTGGGAACGCGACGAGATCATCAAGGAGTTCGACCAGGTCGTGCGCGGCTTCGCCAAGCGCATGAGCGTCGACGAGCTCGAGCCACTCTCGAAGGAAGAGATGGTCAAGCGGATCGCCGAGCAAGCCGACGAGATGTACACGGAAAAAGAAGAGCGCTTCGTGTCGCGCTACAAAGATCAGATGGATGAGAAGGGCCTGCACGACGGCCTGCGCATGCTCGAACGCGGTACGATGCTGCAGATCATCGATCGCTTATGGATCGACCATCTCTACACCATGGACAGCCTCAAGCAAGGCATCGGGCTGCGCGGCTGGGGCCAAAAAGATCCGCGTGTCGAGTACGAGCGCGAGGCGTTCGACTTGTTCGAAGATCTCAAGGCGAGCATCCAAGAAGAGTTCTTGGGCGCCATGTCGCAGGGCGAGGACTTCCATCTGGTCGTCCAGCAGCCGCCCCAGGCGCCTCCGACGCAACAGCTCACCGAATCGCATCCCGACGGCGCACCATTTGAAGCAGCCGCCCCCAACGGCCAGCCAGCCAGGGCGTCGGTCCCACTCGACGCGCGCGCGGCACGGCGCTTCGATCAGCTACACACCAATCGAGACGACGCCGGCGGTCCGGCGCCGGCGCGCAAAGCGGAGGCGAAGGTCGGACGTAACGATCCATGTCCGTGCGGATCAGGCAAGAAATACAAGAAATGCCACGGGGCGAGCGCCGCCTAAAAAAAGAGTTGTGCCCGGCTGTTATGGGACGCTACGTGGGTGCTGGCCTGCAAACCGGTCCTGGTCAGAAGTGCCGACCAGGCTGCGACCAATGTACAGGCGCTCCTAGCGGGCTCGAGCAGTAGTTCAGTTGAATTTCTGCCTCCGCCGATTCTCAGACTGCGCGGCGCATCGACGCCACGCTGCGAGACGACCTCCGCGGAACCTTCGCCCGCACGCGCTGCGTTCTTGGACTAGATGTTCACGTCGGATAGGAGTGCGATCATGAGACTTGTCCGCACGCTAGGTCTGGTCGTTGCGCTGGTAGCTTTCACGCTATCCGCCGGCACGTTGCTCGCGAGCCAGAAGCCCGGGAGCGGCGGGGTCGTCCACACACAGAATCCACAAATGCCTGCGCCAACCGATCTAGTGGTGACGAGCGACCCTCACGTTTGCGGCGCGCACACCGGGCCGATTGCTGCGCTGCTCTGTGCAGACGCACGTAGTAAGAGCAGCCTGGTTCTGGTGTTCAACTGGACCGGCAACAAAGCGTATCCCACCCAGGACAGCTTCGCCGTCTACGAGGTCGAGGGCGGCATGCACAAACTCGTCGATCGCAATACGACGCAGGCCACAGTCGGCTTCGTCACGCGTCCGGCCGGATTGCGGGGTTTTGGCGCTCGATGCTACGCCGTCACCGCCGCCTTCGGCAAGATCCAATCAAGACTCAGCAATGAAGTATGCATCCCTTCGACGCTCGTGGCTCCCACAAATCTACAATACAGCTATAAAGTGGCGACTTGCGTAGCCCATAAGCTCGCCAACTGTGCCAAGGCGATCGCCGATCGGCGTTTAGTTCTGATCTGGGACTGGAATCCATGTCATGTGGGTTGCGTTGCTGCAGTAGACGGATTCACCGTGACCTCGCCTGACGGACCTCCAACCTTCGAAGTGCCCTTCCCGACAACCGGCTTTATGGACGGACCTTTAGGAGTAGGGCCACCAATCAAAGCATCAGGGACCTGCTATACAGTTAGGGCTCATGTCAAGATTGCGGGTGGCACGATCAAAGAATCTGGCCTCGACCGTCTCTGTGTGATTTGGCCCCCGACCTAGCCCCTTTCTTCATGCCATTGATAAATGTGGGGAAGTAATCGTATGCGCGTGGTCGGGCGCGCGTACCGTCGCGCTCATCCCCCCGCTATCGGCAACTAACAAATCGATACTCGCCGGACGTTTGAATCAGTGACGGGGCCAAAAGATCAGAGTGAGCCGCCGCCCCAGTTGCAGCCATGACTTGCGACATCTCCGAAAACCGAAAACGTCCGGTCGTCGATTCAAACGTCCGGTGGCTGCATGGCTCCAAGGGAGCGAAGGCTTCTGCGTTGCAATGGCTTGGAAGATCGGGTTCAATTAAGGAGCCAACTGTGCTTAGTTGTTTCAGGAGGACAGGCAATTTTGCCGTCTCGTTCGCCTTCATTGTCGCGGCGCTCGCCTGTCCTATGCTGGTTCAAGCCACAATCGCGGCTGATGCACTAGGTCAGGCCAAAGCGACTAGTGTGGAGGGATGTATGGGTCAGTGGCTGGACAACGGCGTTTGGCGCGTGGAAGTGACAGACAGCAAGCCGTATTCCGCAGAGACCGTATCCGGTCGGCAAAAGGTTGGTTATAAGGTCACCGAGATCTGGCGAAACGTCACCCAATCAGAGATCGCTCCAGGCGATTCACTGATAAGCGGTCAGGTGGTGATCTTGCACAGGAACATTATCGGCGCCGGCGATACGCACTTCGCCACAAGCGACCTTCAAACGCTCGCATCGCATCGCCTTAAACCTTCCGCTCAATACACGTACGCGCAAAGGTTTATTGCGTTCCCCGCTCCCTTTAACCCATCCGACAAGCCGACTGCGCTCAACATCCTATTCGATGGAAGCAAGCTCGCGAAGGAAAAGAACGTCCCTCACTTTACGGTGAAACACTACGACTTTCTTTTCAAGCTCGATTGCAGGAACTAAATTCGTAACGTCCCATAACAGCCGGGCACAAGTCTTTTTTGGGCGAGCGCCGCCTAAAAGAAGACTCGTTCCGGAACGTCCGGCGACCATGTCGTAGGATCAATTCGAAGCCGCGGCGCTCGGGCAACTTAGCAGCCATAGCCTTTGGGCCAGCCTGAACAGAGCCGACGCGCGATCGATGGCGGAACGCCGGCTCCGCTCATCATAGTCGCATCCACTGCACCCCCGCCTCCCATGATTCTCTTCCAGTGTTCCGCTGAAATTCGCTTGTACACCCACATCCCGCTTGCTTCTGTGCCTATATATACCTGCGTGAGCGCGTAGTCGCCAACTACATGCACGCCGGGGACTTTAACATCAGGGTTTGCAAGAATCGCCTCACGCACAGCAGCGATGTCTGCACTTGACCCAAAGTTCCACACGCCCGAAGCAGCGGGAACTGCCGGGCTGTCTACGACGATGATTGCTGTTGCCAGCAGCGCGGCAGCGAACTTTGTCATAGGCCCTCTTTCAAAGCGCGATACGTCTCGCATAAACAGAAGACCCGTTTCCCACGACGCCTTCGCTTCCCCCTTGGGGAATCTAGAGCCGAATCACACGCGTCAGCGGACAAACACAGGGCGGCAGCTCGCGACTCGCTAAGCGTTCGCTGGCACGGTTCCAGTGTAAGATCTCGGCGCTGTTCCTGCGTTGGAAATGTTATCCGAGGCGTCAAGAGCATTTGGACCGGCGGACAAGGAGTCGCGATGGACAAGATAGGTCGCCTGGGGATGGCGGTGATGGTTCTGTCGGTCGGTCTTGCGCTTAGTCTTGGCGATGAGTCTCTGGCCGCGCACGCAGACAAGGGTCCGACGGTACTCGCGGACTCGGTGGCGGACTTTGCGCTCACGCAGGGCGCGAATCATTGGCAGTATGGCTATCTGCAGGTGAACGTCAAGAACCAGACATTCGTGAGCTTGTCCAACGTGGGTGGATCGTGCCAAGGTCCCGGCTGGACACCGCCTGACCCGAGCAAGTATTGGACTTGCATTTCGGCGACCTCAATGATCGGGAATGGCCTCAACGGGAATCAAGGCCGGCTGGAGGTCGAACAGTGGGCGATCCGGCGCTGGACAAGTCCCTATGCCGGACGCGTATACATCACCGGTACGATTGGAGGGCCGAGTGGACAAGGCGGGATGATCGACGCGGCGATCGCGGTGGACAAAGGCATACAGTTCACCAACGCGCAGCCAAATACAACGACGACGCGATTCTCTTTGTCGATAGTCATCAACAAAGGCTCTGTGATCGATTTCATCATCGCGCCGCATAATCACGTCGACACCGATAATGTCACGCCGTTCACGGTCCAGATCACGGCGCCGTGAACAGCGGGAATACTTAGAAGAAATCCTATCAAACCTCGATTTGCGCAATGGACGACCCGGACGTTTCTATCCGGCTATTACTTGGGAACGCAGCCTCCGCTATTGGCATCCCACTTGTCTTTGGGTCCACACTTTGTCGGAACCCACTTGACCGCCCCGCTTGGCAGGGTGATGTGGAGATGCCGGCTACTGTTATTGTTGTCGGTATATAAGGTGATCTTCGGGTCGCTAAGACTCCCGTAGTTCATGCTCACGAATCTGCCGGACCCCTTGGTGCCATCGCCTTTGATCACATCGGCGGACCCATGCATCGTGACTGGCGAAAAAATGGGCCACTCTCCAGCATGCTTGGAGTCATCTTCGATGATGAATTCCGTCTGCCAGCCGAGCTTGCCGTTGCCCAGGTCTTCGGGATTGAGCTTGTAGGACGGGCAGTCCGAGCTTGTGGCCTTATCGCATTCCCATTGAGCGTGTTGGGTGATATCGACCATGTTCGTGCACTCGTAGCCACCGTTCAGATCCAAGTTTCCCTTGGCGTTGCAATACCACTCCTCGATGGAGATGTGGTCGCCGGTCCGAGGAGTGAATCTCGTTCCTGCGTTGTCGGTATGCCCGCTATGCTTGTCAAACGTTTGGTGGTGAATCCCAAAGTATGCGACTGTCGGGGTCGTGGTAACGTCGACGATGGCCTGAAAAACGTTGTCGAGCCCGTTCCATATCGTCGCCGCGGCAGTGGGACCGGGCGTCAACTTCGGGATGACGAGAGTCGCCGAACTCGCCCCGTAGCTGATCGTCTCAGCGGCCGTCGCCTTCTTTTGGAAGGAACCATAAAGGACGGCCCCGGTCCAGCCGACCGACGGTTTCTTTGTGACGCTCTCTGCGGGATCCACGGTCCGTTCGAAAGCCTGGCGCGAGATCGGGAACCACACCAACGTTTGATCGCTACGGAGCTTGTATACCAGCACGCTCGCCGCAGCCAGCCATCTTTGGTACGCGTCCGGATTCTGCGTTGGATCGGGGCGCAGTCCATAGCCTGCGCGTAGCAATTCTTCCTGCGTGAAGCGACGCGGGTCGCCGGTAAGTGCTGGCCGAACCGCCAGACTCGTTCGCGATCCGTCAAACGGGCGCGGTTTGAAAGTCTCCTCCGAGCGAAGATCAACGGAATAGATCTTGGTCTGCTCATTGGCATCGGTGCAATCGAGCGCCAACCGCTCGACGCTGTTCGGCAGCGTTGGACGCACCGCGAGAAAGCGGACCACGCCGTCCACATCCGCATAGACGTGGATCGATTCGTTCGGTTCTTGGTTCCCTTCGGGTTGAAGGATGCAGTTGCTGTCGGCGGGGACGGCGACCGATGCCGGCTCAAATTGAGCATGGCCGGCCGGCTGTGCGGCCGGTTTCGCGGCCCCGGAAACCAGCAGACCCAAGATCATCACGATCGCGCAAACTACGCCGTAGCGACGGATGGAACCGTAGCTTTCCATAGTACGCCTCCGCTGACTTAGCAAGGTCCTCAGTGGAACCCGGTTCTTTCTTTGGCGCCGAGCACCCCTCGCCGGCGGACTAATAGCCCGCCGGCTTCCCTGCGGGTATCGCCGCGGTCTTAAGGGAAAATGCGCGCAACGGAGAGTGACGATGAGATCAGCGCTGCTGCTTGCTACCGTGCTCGCGTTTTCCACGCCGGCGATTTGTCAGGCCGCCCCTTCACCGAACGCCGCGCCGGTCGCAGCCCAAGTAAAGGTCTCGCACTGTGACGCCCAATTCAATTACGGCCAAGGCGGTGAACCGGCATCGAGCTATGTCGGTTATAGCGATGGCTACTATCCAACTACGCCGTACTACTGGGACGATCCATTCGGGCTTGCGTACTTCCAACCGCCGGCAAGTTCGCCGTCGCGCTTGTTCATCGATTTTACGAACGTTTCGCCCAAGCCGATGAAGACGGTCGTCTTCGGGCTCGTCGTTGTCGACATCCTCATCGCGGAGGTGCGCGACCAGGGCACGTTTACCCCGGGCGCTGAGATCAAACGACGGTATGGCATCCATCCGCCAGCGACTCCGCGAGTGAAGCCGCAGTGCGTCGCCCTAAAGATAGAATACGCGGACGGAACTTCGTGGACGCTCAAGCCGATGCCGACAGCCGAGAACGGCCTGTACGTGAAGCAGCACTAGGTCTAACGTTCCGCGGGTTGGCGCACTGAGCAGCTCGGAAACCAGTAAACCATCATATATCATCCGCGGCGGAGCTGCTGGAAGAGAAAGGCTGCGCGTCCTCGCCGGCATCCATCGGCTTTCGACGTTGGACCTGCTGCGACGTGCCGGCGTTGCGCCCGGGATGGTTTGCTTAGACGTCGGTTGTGGAGGCGGCGATGTATCAGTCGAGCTCGCGCGCCTCGTGGCGCCGAACGGTAGGGTTGTCGCGATCGATCTCGACGAAGTCAAGATCGACATCGCGCGCGGCGAAGCCGTAGCTCAGCAAATCTCAAACGTGGATTTTCGGGTCGCCAACCTTGAGGATTACGTCCTCCATGAGAAATTCGACGTCGCCCACGCGAGGTTTGTCCTCACGCATCTGCGGAACCCAAGCGCGGCGCTTGCAAAGATCCGAACGGCCCTCAAACCCGGCGGAGTCGTCATCGTTGCCGACACGAACTTTCACGGGCTGTTTTCTCACCCCGAAAGTCCAGCCGTCCACCGCTACGTCAAAGTCTACGCGGAGACGCTCAGGCGACGAAACGGCGACGCCGATATAGGCCTACGCTTGGCGGAACTGCTGTCCCAAGCTGGGTTCGAGAACATACACCTGAGCGTCGTTCAGCACGCGGGAATGAGTGGCGACACAAAGCTGATCACCCCAATCACGCTGGAGAACATAGCAGATGCGGTGATCGCCGAAGGCGTCGCGTCGCGCGCCGACGTCGAAAGTCTCCTGGTCGAGTTGTACGAGTTCGCTCGCGATCCAAATACGGTGCTGAGCGGGCCTCGAATCATTGAGACATGGGCGCGCCGGCCAGCCATCTGACACGCGGGCGACGACATCAACCTTCACCGATACTGAACGTCGCCCGCTTTCGTGCAACTCTGGTCCTCCTGCGCCGTTACAGGTTGTGAACGCTGCCCTAGGGGCACCGCTTCACACCGCATGTAACGATCAAAGCCCGGGGCGTTAAAAGCGAAAAGCAACGAAATGGGTGTCTTACCATTGGGTTGCACCGATACCCACGTGTCTCTGGGAATGAAAACTATCGCTCCCGGGTGTGCGTCACCCACGATGGAACCCACATGGACATGTGCGCTTCCGGAAACGATGTACAATACTTCGTCCTCGCGCAAATGCCGGTGATAAGGAATTCCAGCCCCCACCGGTAAGGTCTCCGTGCCGAACCAAAAATCCGGTGAACCTCCGTTTTGCCTGTCAACCTTTATCATAAAGTGGGTGATTTCATCGAGTTTCTGCTCAGCCGGCGGTTCCGAGACGAGCGGCCGCCAAACGCGAACCTCACCTTGGTCTCGTTCAAGGATAAGCGGATGCTCTTCAGGTGAGACACTTGCGGTTCGCTGGTGTGCTAAAGGGGTGCCGCACCCTTCCAACCCAACAAGAATGAAGAGCGCGACGACAAGTCGATGCATGTGCTTCCTCCTCGACTGACGCGGCTTGTTTTAGGGCACTGGATTATCGCAACCTTCCATAGGAGAGTCCCACTCTCCTAACCGACGATGCGTCGATCGAAACGAGCGAGCGGCTGCGGAAAAGCTGTCATGGTTATTGGGTAGGAAGACGAAGGGCAAATGAGCAAAGTGGCGGACGCTTTCTGGGTCAAGACAAAATCAACAGGAGAAACAGGCGTGAAGACATTGAAGAAAAGTACGAACAGCACTTCGCAGAATGGCAAGTCACCATCTCGGTTGATAGACGCGCGGATCAAGGAGCTGGACGACTGGCGTGGCAAGACGCTGGCGCGGATGCGCTCCCTGATCAAAAAAGCCGATCCCGGGGTTATCGAAGAGTGGAAGTGGCGAGGCGTTCCCGTGTGGTCTCACGACGGGATCATCTGCACGGGCGAGACTTATAAGGAAGTGGTCAAGCTGACATTTGCCAAGGGCGCTCAGCTGAACGATCCTAAGAAGCTCTTCAACTCCAGCCTCGAGGGCAACGTCAGGCGTGCGATCGACCTGCATGAAGGCGACAAAATTGACGAAGCCGCCTTCAAGACGCTCGTCCGCGACGCTGTGGGGCTGAACACATTGGCTCGCCGACGCTAGCCGCTAGAAAAACGATATGAAAATCAAATTGAGCAACCTCTACGTGGACGATCAGGACAAGGCGCTGCGCTTCTACACAGAGGTACTGGGTTTTGCCAAGAAGGCCGATGTCAGTCAGGGCCCATATCGGTGGCTGACCGTGGTCTCGCCCGAGGAATCGGACGGCACTGAATTGCAGTTGGCGCTGAACAACAACCCCGCGGCGAAAGCGTATCAGCAGGCGATGTTCCAACAGGGCCTGCCCGCGGCGATGTTCTTCACCCACGACGTCAAGAGCGACTACGAGCGGATCAAGGCCCGCGGCGCCGAGTTCACGATGCCGCCCACCGACGTGACCTTCGCGACCATTACGATGCTGAATGACAGCTGCGGCAACCTCATTCAGCTCACGCAGCTTGCGCGCCATTAGGGGCGGCCACTGACGATCGAGGTTTGGTCTGCGATCGCGCAGATCGGCACATTCATCGTGATCGCGCTAACGGCGATCGCCGCGCTGATACAGCTCCAGCATCTGCGCTCTGCCAATCAGCTCACGGCCTGGCAGACCTTTTTTCAGATGTACGAAGGCGCCGAGTTAGCCGATGCGTTTCATTTCGTGCGCGCAGAACTCGCCGAGCGGCTTAAAGATCCGGCGTTCCGCGCAGAGCTTCGTGACGGCGCCCTCGATCGCGAGCGACATCCCGAGATAAAGATCGCGAATTTCTTCGACCAGTGGGGGTCCTACTATCGCATGGGTGCCATCGATCGGCGCGCATTCATGATCGCGAGCGCCGCCATGATCGCCTCATTTTGGCAGCAGCTCGAGCCCGTCGTCGCACTTTTGGCGGTGGGCTCCGGCGGCGTGAACACTTCGTTCGAATCATTTGAGTACATGGCGGTGCAAGCCAAGGAATGGCTTGCGGCCCATCCAGGCGGTAACTATCCGGCGGGCGTCGCGCGCATGCCGCTCGTCGACAAGTGGCGCGACATAGACAGCCCGACGTCCTAGTAGGCGCGCACCTGCCCTGATCACCTGGCCGCACGGGTGCAGTTTTTCTGGTCCCGGCAGCGAACGTTTAATCTCGTGAACGAACAACTGCGCACCGACCTCGACCGCATCACCGATCGCCTGAAGACCCTTCAGGTGCGGCTTTGACTATGCCGGCAAACAGCGCGAGATAACGCGGCTCGAGACCGAATCGCACGCCGCCGACTTCTGGAACGATCCCCACACCGCGCAAAAGCACATGAAACACCTGGCCGACCTCAAATCGGAGGTCGAGCCCTTGGCGCGCTTGGAATCTCGGGCGGCGGAGCTCGCTGAATATGTCGCCCTAGACGAAGGCGGCACCGCCCTCGAAGCCGAGGTCACCGCGGCGCTTGTCGTTTTGCGGACCGATCTTGATGCGGCCGAGACGACCGCGATTCTCGATGGAGAATTCGACAGCCACGGTGCCATCTTGACGATTCACGCGGGTGCCGGGGGGACCGAGGCGTGCGATTGGGCGGAAATGCTGCTGCGCATGTACATCCGTTGGGCCGAGCGTCACGGCTACCGCACTGAGATCGTCGACAGTCTCGAAGGCGAAGAGGCCGGGCTCAAGAGCGCGACGCTGGTGATCGAAGGCCGCAACGCGTACGGCTACCTTGAGAGCGAGCGCGGCGTTCACCGGCTAGTGCGCATCTCGCCATACGACGCCAACAAGCGCCGACACACGTCGTTCGCATCCGTTGACGTCACGCCGGACATCGAAGAGGGCGACGAAGCGGTCGAGATCAAGCCCGACGAGCTCGAGGTCGAGACGTACAAGAGCGGCGGCGCGGGCGGCCAGTACGTCAACAAGACTGAAAGCGCCATCCGCATCACGCACAAGCCGTCCGGCATCATCGTCGCCGTCCAGAACGAGCGTTCGCAGCTGGCGAATCGCAACCGCGCGATGAAGATGCTCGCCGCCAAACTCGCGCAGCGCCGCCGCGACGAGCAAGCCGCGAAGCTGGCGCAGCTGAGCGGCCAGAAGAGCGCGATCGAATGGGGCAGTCAGATCAGATCGTACACGCTTCAGCCGTACACGATGGTCAACGACCATCGCACCGAGGTCAAGATCTCAGACGCGCAGCGCGTCTTAGACGGCGATCTCGATCAGTTCATGCTCGCGTATCTGCAGGCACGCCGCGCGGCGTAAGCGGCGCCGAGACCGCGAGAAAACTCAAGAGCAGTCCGATCAGCCCGGCGATGAACGGCAGGCCGGCCCAGATGTGGACCTTATAATAGATAGGATAGCCGCGTACCCAATACGTCGCGTAGTGCGCCGCGAAATACAGGAACGGCACCGCGAACGCCACCCAGCGCAGCTGCACGATGCGGGTGGTTGATGGCTGCAGCCACGCGATCAGCGTATCGCTCGCCAATCCCGCCAACACGATGCCGAGCAGCTGCTCGTTGCCGCCTTGTTGCGTCTCCATGAGCAGGGAGTTGATGACGAGGATCGCCGTGATCGCGCCGAACGGCAAGCGCGCACCCCACTGGCGCAGCGCGAGCAGCACGACGCCGCTAAGAATTGCCGCGTCGAGCAATTGCACGGTGATGCTGCGGTCGATCCTGATCTCAGCCAGGTCGCGAGGCGGTTGCGGTCCGACGCCCCATTGCCCCATCGCCGGCGCGAACTGCGTCATGAACGTCAAGCCGCAATACATGAGCGTCAGCGAAATCACGGCGGGCCAGAGCGCGCTGCCCTTTGCGTCGTCGCCCCGCGCGACGGCAGCCCGAAACGGTCCCAGTAGAATCAGTGCCATACCGGTCGCGAGCGCGAGGTGCGTCGGGCTCAACAGCGCTTCGGTGCTCACCTCGATGCCGAACCGCAGGTGCCACGCCATGTCGCCGACGCCCGCGAGCAAGAAAAGCGCCACGCCGGCGGCCGACCACTCGTAGCCGCGCGGAATCGCGCGGGACCAGCGCGTGATGAGGTTCGATTTTTCGCGCAAGTTCGTGTTGAAGCCGGCGAACACATAGACGCCGAAGACGATCGCCAACAAGAGAAACGAACCGTAGAACAGCGCGTGCCACGGCGTGAAGAACGTCTCGATGCGGTCGAGGTGGTTGTGCGCCCAACCGTCGATGTACAGTCCGCCGACGAACAAGCCGCCGAGCAGCGCCATCACCCAGTCAAAACCAAGACTCGAGCTCCGCTCGAGTTCGGCACCGGAGCTGCGCTCGGGTCCTACGATCGCGTCGTGGGCGGTGACGGTCGCCATGCAGCGGAGGTTCGGCAGGGTACCGCCCCGAATACTGCTCTTGTATCAACCCGCGGCTGCTGTCACAAGAAGAGAAAAAGACGGCGCACGACGGGAGAAGGGGGTGGTCGCCGTCAGTACAGACAGTCCAACGTTTCATCAAAGCCTGACCGTCGGCGAAGCATTTGCTCTCCACCCTGGTGCGAGAGCAGTCTTCGCCAACTTTCACCTCGGGGGATGCGCCCACTGCGCGATCTCGGAATTCGAGACGATCGAGCAAGTGAGCGAAGGCTACGGCATCCCGCTCTCCATGATCCTGGACGCGCTGAACGCGCTGCCAGCCATGGAGCCTGCGACGGTCCAGAAAGCCTCGTAGCATAGAGCGGTCGGATTTATTCGACCGTAGAACGGAACCACCCGACGAGCGTCTGCAAAGACGCTCGTTTTTTTTCTAGAGCTGGCGATGCAGGTTGGGCAGGGTCGGTCCCTAAAGCTCGTGCAACGTTTTGGTGGACCGAAGGAGTGTGAGATGAAACATCTTGCCACAGCACTCGCGTCGGTGCTTGCTGTGACATCAATCGTCTTGGTCGCTCAGCCGGCGCGCGCCGACAATCTGATGCTGACGTGCAAGTCGTCGTTTCCGCAGATGGAAGTCGGCCATAGTAGCGCGTTCGTCAACCAACTGACCTATCTCACGTTCTATTTCAGAGAATGGCAACCGTCGAACATCCCGCTTCAGAATGGACAGTGCTCGTTGGCGGGCCGCAGTTGGCAATCCGGAGATCCAAATTGCGTGCTCGCTGATATCGGGCAGTTCAATTTCTTGATGCGCAATGGAAGGATTTACACCGCGTCGTTTTCCGAACACTCGGACCTGGCGGGCTTCGTGCTCGGTGGGGGATACGTATACCATTTCAAGGCGCATGTGGACCACCCGTGCTGGAAGGTCGATTGGTGACACCTATGAAGAATATCATCCTCGTCACGGTGGTGCTCGCTGCAACAACGATCGTCTTGGTTGGTCAGCCGGCGCGCGCGGACAACCTGTTCCTTACTTGCAAATCTACGGTCGCGCAAATGGATATCGGACATAGCAGCTACCTTCTTAATCAAGCGACAGCCATCGACTTCTATTTCTCACAATACAAGCCGGCGGCTACTCCCCTTCAGAACGGGCAGTGCTCGCTGCAAGGCCGCGCTTGGCAAGCCGGAGACCCGGGGTGTGTGAATCGCTGATGTTGGACAGGTCAGGGTCATCATGCGCAATGGAGTGATTTCCGACGTCATATTTCCCGAGCACCCGGACCTGAACCGGTTCGTGCTTACAGCTGGAACCATAGTACATTTCAAAGCGCACGTTGGGAACCCGTGCTGGATTGTCGATTGGTGACCTGAAGCCCGCGCGATGTCTAGCGGGCGCACGCGAGCGAGCCCGCCGGGTTTTCCCGCACCTGCTTTAGAACATCAAACCCATGCCCGCCGTTTCGGTCATCGTCGTCAGTTATAACGCCGCCGACGAGCTCGAGGACTGCTTGCAGTCGATCGCACAGCTGCCTGAGGTTGCCGGCGACGCGGCCTTTGCAGAGGTGATCGTCTCCGACAACGGATCGGCGGACGACAGCGTCGCGCGCGCCAAAGCCGCATACCCGACAGCCACCGTGCTGGAGAACGGCGCCAATCTCGGTTTCGCCAAGGCCTGCAATATCGGCGCGCGCGCGGCCCACACGCCGCTGCTGTTCTTCCTCAATCCCGATGCGCGCGCCAAACCTGGACTGCTGCGCAACGCGGTGGACTACTTCAACTCGCATCCCGACGTCGCGATGGCCGGCGCGAAGCTGCTCAACGAAGACGGCAGCGTCGCGCCGTCGTGCGGCGAGTTCGACACGTGGTGGCAGGCGTTCTTGCGCAGCTCCGCATGGGGCGAACTGCCGTGGTTTCGCGCGCAGTCGAACGGTTACGCGCTGTCAACCTTCGACTACTCGAGCGAACGCGACGTCGACCTCATCGTGGGTGCAGCGATGTTCATCCGCGCCGATGTCTTCGCGCAGCTCGGCGGCTTCGACGAGCGTTTCTTCCTGTATCATGAGGAGATCGATTTCGCGCATCAGCTGCGCGATCGCGGCGAGCGCGTGGTCTTCTTGCCCCAGTGTGTCGCGATGCACAAGTCCGAGCAGGGCGGCAGCCATAAAACGTGGGGCTCGGTCGGCGTGCTGAATTGGCGTCAGCGCAGCCGGCGGCTGTATTGGATCAAGCATCACGGACTGGCGTGGTACTGGTCGTTGTCGGTCGCGCTGGTCGCGCGTTACCTCTTCTACGTCGCGGCGCTCGTCGCGCTCGTCCTCGGCGTACGCGCGGGCGTCAACGCGCTGATGGCGCACGGATGATGGACACCGCGGAGCGACGGGCGTGCGCTCGCCCGGCTGCATGAGATCGCCGACGCATGCCGGCGCTGTCCGATCGGTTACACGCGCACCAAGGTCGTATGCGGCGTCGGCGATCCTTCATCGCCGCTGGTCATCGTCGGCGAAGGGCCGGGCGAATCGGAAGACAAGCAAGGCGCGCCGTTCGTCGGGCGCGCGGGCGAGCTGCTCACGAAGATGCTCGGCGCGATCGGCTTGCGCCGGGAGGACGTGTTCATCACCAACACCATCAAATGCCGCGCGACGACCGACGAGAGCGGCCGCATCGCGAACCGCGCCCCGATGCAAGAAGAGATGGCGAATTGTCGCGAGTATCTCGACATCGAGCTGGAGACCCTCAAACCAAAGATCATCCTGGCGTTGGGCGCGCCCGCCGCGAAATCGTTCCTCGGACCGGGGTTCTCGATCACGCGCCAGCGCGGCATGTGGTTCCGCGGTCCCGGCGGTGCGGATCTCATGGCCACCTACCATCCAGCGTATATCTTGCGATTGACCGGCGGGAACATGACCGCGGTGAAGAAACTAGTCTGGGCCGACCTGCAGGCGGTGCGCGCGAAACTCGACGCGCTTGTATCGAGTAGCGACGAACCTGTGGGATCCCGAGCGGTCGCAGCGACCTCGGAGAAACCAGGCGAAGAAGAACTGAGGCTCGATCTGTGACGGCCACGACTATGAAGACCGCCCCGGTCCCGGCTGCCGGTAAACGAGACGCGTTGGCGATCTGGTGGAACGGCCGCGCTAAAGAGGCCGGGTTCGAGAGCGCTGAAGCGCTGACGGAATCGCTTGGCCTTGCGCGTTATCGCTTGACCCAGATCTATCGCGCGGCGACCAAAGAGTTCGTCCCCTCGTTCGCCGAGATCAGCGTGCTGCCGCTCAAACTGCGCGAGCAGCTCACGCAGACGCTGAAATTCTCGAGCCTCGAGCTTGAACACGAGGCGACCTCCGGCGACAAGCAGACGACGAAGCTGCTCTTCCGGCTTGCCGACGGCAAGGAAGTCGAAGCCGTTCTCATGCGCCATCGCGGCGGCCGTACGACTGCATGCATCTCGTCGCAAGCCGGCTGCGCGCTGAAATGCGATTTCTGCGCCACCGGACAGGGCGGGTTCTTCCGCAACCTGAGCGCGCTCGAGATCTTCGACCAGGCGGTGGACGTCGCGCGGCGCGCGCGCACTGAAGGGCGCTCCCTCACGAACATCGTGTTCATGGGCATGGGCGAGCCCTTCCTCAACTACGATCGCGTCATGGAATCCGTCGCGCTGCTGAACGACGCCGCCGGCTTCAACCTTGGTGCACGCCACATGACGATTTCCACCGCCGGCGTCGTGACGGGCATCGACCGTTTCACGGACGAGGGCATCCAGGTCAACTTGGCGATCTCGCTGCACGCGGCGGACGACGCGGCTGCGCACCAAACTGATGCCGATCAACAAGAAGTGGCCGATCGCCAAACTCATGGCCGCCACCCGCGCATATGTGGCCCGCACGCGCCGCAAGGTGTTCTACGAGTACATCCTGCTAGGGGGTGTCAACGATTCGCCCGACGACGCGCGCCAGCTCGCCGATTTGCTCGGCGGTCCGCTGCACCACGTCAACCTGATCCCGTACAATGCGACGGATGCCCCGTATCGCCGCTCGTCGCCGGCCGCGACCATCCGCTTCCAAGAGATCCTGCGCGAACGCGGCGTGCCGAGCACGTTGCGACATACGATGGGCGACGACATCGCTGCGGCCTGCGGCCAGCTGCGCGTGGAACACGCCAAGACCTGACGGAGACGACGTTGCTCGAAGTCCAGAACATCTCGAAGGCGTTCGGCGCGACCAAGGCGGTCACCGATCTTTCGTTCACCGCCAAACCCGGCGCCGTCTTCGGACTGCTCGGGCCGAACGGCGCGGGCAAGACGACCACGATCCGCATGGTGCTCGACATCTTGCAGCCGGACCGCGGCCAGGTGCGTTGGCAAGGCAAGATTGTCGACGCGGACATCCGTCGCACGTTCGGCTATCTGCCTGAGGAACGCGGCCTCTATCCGCAGATGAAGATCTCGGATCAACTGCTGTATTTCGCCCGGCTGCACGGCATGGAGACTCCCGACGCGAAACGGCGCATCGCCGAGCTCTCCGAATCGTTCAAGCTCACGGAAAATCTCGGCAAGAAGCCCAACGAGCTGTCGAAGGGCAATCAGCAAAAGGTGCAGTTCATCGCCGCGGTCGTGCACCGACCGCCGGTGCTGGTCCTGGACGAGCCGTTCTCGGGTTTCGATCCGATCAACGTCGAGATACTCAAGGGCGCCATTCGCGATCTCGAGCGGGCCGGCACCGCCGTCTTGCTCTCGAGCCATCGCATGGAGCAGGTCGAAGAGCTCACGAGCGATATCTGCATCATCGACCGCTCGCGTGCGGTCGTCAGCGGCAATTTGGCGCAGATCAAACAGACGTGGCCCGACCGGTTCATCCGCATGACGGCGATCCCCGATCTTAGCTTCATCGACCGCTTTCCCGGTGCGAGCGCGCGTCCCTCAGAAAACGGGTTCGTCAATATCAAGGCGCCGCCGGACGTATCGCCTGCCCAGTTGCTGCGCGCCGCGATCGCGGCCGGGCCGGTCGACCATTTCGAGATCGTCGAGCCGAGCCTCAACGACATCTACCTTCACTATGTCCAAC
This sequence comes from Vulcanimicrobiota bacterium, assembly GCA_963812135.1. Lineage (GTDB taxonomy): Bacteria > Vulcanimicrobiota > Vulcanimicrobiia > Eremiobacterales > Eremiobacteraceae > JAFAHD01. Next base: position 275,107 of record CAWETU010000005.1, on the reverse strand, counting down.
CTGAGGAGCACGCGGCGTGAGCACGACCGGGATCATCATCAGACGAGAGTTCATCGAGCGGATAAAGAGCCGCAGCTTTATCATCGGCACGCTGCTGATCGTGGCCGGCATGTTCGCGCTCGCGCTGTTGCCGCTCGCGGGCAGGTGGTTGGGGAACAACTTCTCGCACAAGTTGGTCGTTGTCGCACCCGATCAGAAGGTGGCGCAAGCCATCGCGAGCGCGATCGGCGGCGGTTACGAGGTGACGATCTCCAAAGCAAAGGCGGTCGATGCGACCTTGCCGCCCGCGATCGCCGATCAGGTGAAGTCCAAGAAATACGATGCGGCGCTCGTCGCCTATCGCACGCCTCAAGGACTGGCGTTCGCGTTTTACCCACGTCAGGCCAGCTTGCTCGAAGAAACGCGGAGTTTGCGCGCCCAACTCGTGCCGGTCGCGATCAATGCAGATCTCGCCGGTTCGACGGCAAGTTCAGCCAAGCGCGCGCTCGACTTCCCGTTCAAGACGATCGCGTTGAACGAACGATACAAGTCGGAGGGTGAAGAGAAACTCGCGGGCGGCCTCGTCTACGTCCTGCTCATCCTGCTCTACGGCGCGACCATTCTGTATGGCGTGCAGGTGGCTCAGGGGGTGATCGAAGAGAAATCAAACCGCGTCATGGAGGTGATGATCGGCGCCGTGCGCCCTGCGCAGCTGTTGGCCGGCAAGATCTTCGGCATCGGCGCCCTCGCGCTGACGCAGATGGTGATTTTCGCGCTCGGTGCCGCTGGCGCGGCCATCGTCCTCGTGTTGATCATCGCCAGCACGATGTCGCCGACCGAAGCGACCGCGCTCGCGCACCAGGCAGCCGCAGCGCAAGGCGGCATGGCAGGCTCGAGTTCCGCCGCTGCGGGGATGCAATCGTTGATGGCCGGCTCGCTGCCGGTGTCGACGCTGATCTATCTCGTCGCGTTCTTCCTCATCGGGTTCTTCTCGTATGCCGCGCTGTTCGCGGGCATCGGCGCGTTGTGCAGCAAATCGGAGGACGTGCAGCAGCTCAATGGCATCGCGATGATCCCGATCATCGCCGCCTACATCGTCGCGCTCGTCGCGCTGATGGGCGATCCAGACAAGCCGCTGATCATCTGGTCCTCGATGATCCCGCTCATCAGTCCGATGGTCATGTTCACGCGCGTCGCCACGTCAAGCGTGCCGGCATGGCAGATCGCCGTGTCCATCGGACTCTCGCTCGTGGCGATCTGGGCGCTCACGCTCATGGCGGGCAAACTGTATCGAGTCGGTGTGCTCATGTATGGCAAGCCACCAAAGATCATCGATATGTGGCGCGCACTTCGAGCGCCTACGTAACAGCGATGCCGAGCGCGCGCTGGGTGGTGGGGATGGGCGCGCTCCTCTCGTGTGCGCTGTTCGCGATGCCCGCATTCGCCGCCGACGCGACGCCCGCGCCGAGCGCGACCGTCACACCGGCTCCCGAGCAATTCAATCGCGTCGACGTCGTCACGCTGATGGCAGTGGTGCTCGAGGAGCTCAAACAGAATCAAGGATCGATTCTGCTCGAAACGCGACCCGCCTCGGCGATGCCCGCGTGGGATCCGCTCGTGTACTACGTGGGCGTCGGCGCGAACCGCCAGCAGCCGTTCAGGCCGGTTGTGTGGACCGTCGCAGAGACGAAGTCGAAGGGGTATGAACACGCGCTGCTGCGCGCGTACGTGATGGCGGTCATGGATACCGGCGAGGCCGGGCCGAAATTCAAGCGCGCATATGATGCGGCGGCGGGCGCGGATCAGGCGCTGCCGGCGGCCGCGCCCGATCCGTATCGCTATCGCCACGCGGCCGCCGAGCCGTTCGTCAAGGAGTTGACGCAGACGAGCATGTAGCGGTCGGATTTATTCGACCGTCGACGGCGGATATCGCTGCGGCAAGTGCGAAACGGGCCGACGATGAGTCCGCCCCGGCCAAAACCAACCATGGATGAGATCACGGCGCTTGCAAAGCGCCGCGGTTTTATTTTTCCGTCGAGCGAGATCTACGGTGGCATCAACGGGATGTGGGACTACGGCCCCGTCGGCACGGAGCTCAAGCGCAACGTGCGTGAGGCGTGGTGGCGCGAGATGGTGGCGCTGCGCGACGACGTGGTGGGCCTCGAGTCTTCCATTATCATGCACCCTGACGTGTGGCGCGCATCGGGCCACGTCGAGAACTTCACCGACCTCATGGTGGACTGCAAGACGTGCAAGAAGCGCTTTCGCGCCGACCAGATCAGCGGCGATCAGTGCCCAGCTTGCGGAAACAAGACGCTCACGGAGCCGCGCGCGTTCAACCTGATGTTCAAGACGTTCGTCGGCGCGATGTCGGACGCGTCGTCCGAAGCGTACTTGCGGCCCGAGACCGCGCAGGGCATGTTCGTCGACTTCAAGCTCGCGTATCAAACCGCGCGCAAGAAGCCCCCCTTCGGCATCGCGCAGATCGGCAAGGCGTTCCGCAATGAGATCACGCCCGGCAATTTCATCTTCCGCTCGCGCGAGTTCGAATTGATGGAGCTCGAGTATTTCGTGCCGTCGGAAAACGCCGAAGAAGGACTGCGCTGGTACCGCTACTGGGTCGAGCAGCGCTATCAATGGTGGCTGTCGCTCGGGGTTCAGCGCGATCGCCTGCGCAAACACGAATACAGCGGCGCCGACCTGGCGCACTACAGCAGCGCCACCACCGATCTCGAGTACGATTATCCGTTCGGCTGGGGCGAGCTCGAGGGCATCGCGCATCGCGGCAGTTTCGACCTGACCCAACACGTCAACGCGAGCGGTAAAGACCTCTCGTACTTCGACGAGGAGACAAAGGCCAAATATCTGCCCGCGGTGGTCGAGCCGGCGCTTGGGGTCGACCGCGCGCTGCTCGTCTTCCTGATCGACGCCTATGAGAAGGAAGCGGATCGCACCGTGCTCCACTTGCACCCGCGCTTGGCGCCGTACAAAGTCGCGGTGTTTCCGCTCGTGCGCAACAAGCCCGACATCGTCGAACTCGCGTCGAGCATCGAGAAAAGCTTGCGCCCGCATATGCGAACGACGTTTGACGACTCAGGCAACGTCGGCAAGCGCTACTACCGCCAGGACGAGATCGGCACGCCGTACTGCGTGACCGTCGACTACGAGAGCCTCGAAAAGAAAGACGTGACGGTGCGCGATCGCGACACGAAACAGCAAGTGCGCGTGGCGATCGATCAGCTGGCGCCGTATTTGAGCGAACGGCTGCAGTGAGATCCCGTCTGCGCGCACTAGCGGGTATCGCGCTCATCAGTCTCAGCACAGTCGCATGCTCGCGTCAAACAAACACGCCGCCGCCGGCCGCGGCGCCGGCTCCCGCGATGAGCATGCCGATGGCGCAACCGATGTTGCCACCGGTCCCGGACGCGGCGGAGGGCAAGTTCCTCGCGCGGGTCACGCCGGATTTGCACGCGCGCTTCGCAGACGAGAGCGCAGCCCGCGCGGCCGGTTACATCCGCTACACTGATGAGGATCAAGATGGAATCATCTCGTTCACAGATCTTCACTGGTTCACCGATGATCCGAGCCATCCGGCGCAGCTCTGGTACGACGCGCACGGTCGACTGATCGGAACGGACTACACGATGGCGGTCGCCGACCGGAGCAAGCGTCCGGACATCTGGGGACTGCAACCCGGGCGATGGGTGCATTTCATCGCGCACATGCATTACGTCGTGAAAGAACCGGACGGCACGATGCGCTACGGATCGCTGCTCAATCCGACCTATCGGGCGAACGGCGGCGACCCTGCGCATCCGACGGCGCAGCCGCTGGTGCTTTTGGGGATCGCCCGAAAACCCGCCGACGTCGTTGCGATCTTTCAATTGCCGGAGATCTGGATCGCGAGCATGTGGCTCGTGCCGAACCCCAAGGGCGCGTTCAACGATTCGGATCCGCTGGTCAAACCGACCGCGCACATTCACCGGCCCGCGCACCCGATGTAGTTCGTCTATCGAGCGATGCTGGCCCACATGTCGTGATGGCGCCGGCAGACGCACGTCGGATCCGTCACCATGACCGACGTCGTCATGTTACCGCCGCCCGTCACAGTGATGGTGGTCGTTTGACCGGCACCCTCTTGCGAGGTGACCACGAACGAATTCGGTTGCGTACCGGCCGCGACGGTCGCTACCGTGTTGTCGTTGCTTACTGCCGTGAACGAGCCTGAGTAGTTCTGTTGAGACACAGTGAACGTCATCGTCGCCGAGAGGCATGTGAAGGCGATGCTGTTCGGCGTGGCGACCACCTGCCCGAGCGGTGCGGTCGCGGAGGAACTGCATGCGAACGTACAACAAGCGACGAGGACCGCCGCAAGCGACATTACCGTTGCGCGGCCACGAAATATCCGTGAGACGATCAAGATCATCCACTCGCTTTCATGCCGGAAGCGCAATTATGTGCTTGCCGCGCGCGGCCCTAGGCGGGACTCGAAGTGTCCCGCGTCAAAGAATAGCTAAGCGAGCCATTTTCGTCCATTTTCACCCGGCTCGTTCGTTCATCTGAGCCTATTCCACAACGCTCGGAGCTGGGAGAACGCGGTCTGTGAAGTCGACCAAGAACAAGCACGCCAAGCCCGCCAAAAAGGCGCTCAAGCCTCCTGCGCACGGCAAAGCCGGGGTCAAGCCCGCCAAGACCAACGGCAAGGTCAAAGGCAAGACCAAGCCGGACGGTCTCGCGGGGCTCGTCCTCGCCGAGATAGGGCCTGACGATCCGGTCCGTCGCATACCGCTGCCGCCGCCCCGCAAGGCGACCTCGCGCAAACCCGAGCCGCCCACAAAGCTGCACCTCGGCAAACTGACCTATTCGTTCGAAGAGGGCGGCGCCGACATGCGCGACCTCCTCGGCGGTAAGGGTGCCGGCCTTGGCGAGATGACGCGCATCGGATTGCCCGTGCCACCGGGCTTCACCGTCACCACCGAAGTCTGCAGACGTTACTTCGAACTCGGCCGCCAGTTCCCCAACGGCCTTGAGGAAGAGATCCACCGCCGCGTCGCTGAGCTCGAGCGCAAGACCGGCAAAGAATTCGGCGGCGAAGTCAATCCGCTGCTCGTCTCCGTGCGCTCCGGCGCGCGCGTCTCCATGCCGGGCATGATGGACACCGTCCTCAACCTCGGCCTGAACAATCGCACGTGCAACGCGCTCGTCGTGCTGACCAAGAACGACAAGTTCGCATGGGATGCGTACCGGCGCTTCGTCCAGATGTTCGCGACCGTCGTGCTCGGCATGAAGAAAGAACCGTTCGAGGAAGTGCTCAAGCGCTACGTCGCAAAGGCGCGCGTGCCGTCCGAGTCAGATCTCACCGCGCTCGCCTTCCGCAACATGACGAGCGAATACAAGGCGCTCGTGCGCCACTACACCAAGAAAGATTTTCCGGAAGACGTCTTCATCCAGCTGCGCATGGCGGTCGAAGCGGTCTTCAACTCGTGGAACTCCAAGCGCGCGATCGATTATCGCAAGCATTCGCACTATCCGGACTGGTGGGGCACGGCGGTCAACGTCGTGACCATGGTGTTCGGCAACATGGGCACCGACTCGGGCACCGGTGTGGCGTTCACCCGCGATCCGTCGACCGGTCAGAAGAAGCTCTACGGCGAGTACTTGCAAAACGCGCAGGGCGAGGACGTCGTCTCCGGCTCGCGCACGCCGGTGAAGATCTCCGAGCTCGAGAAACAGCAGCCGAAGATCTACAAGCAGTTCCTCGACGTCGCGGACAAGCTCGAGAAGCACTACCGCGACATGCAGGACATCGAGTTCACGATCGAGCGCGGCAAACTGTACATCTTGCAGACGCGTTCGGGCAAGCGCAGCGCCGCTGCGGCAGTGCAAGTCGCTGCGGACATGGTCAAAGAGCGTCACATCAGCCGCGAAGAGGCGCTCATGCGCATCGAGCCCGCGGCGATCGCCGCGCTGCTCCACGTGCAAATCGACGAGAAGCATAAGTCGCCGATCCTCGTCAAGGGCCTCAACGCAGCCCCGGGCGCGGCGGCCGGCACCGTCGTCTTCGATCCCGACGACGCGGTCGAGATGAAGCGTCAGAACAAGAAGACGATCCTGGTGCGGCCGATGACGACGCCCGACGACGTGCACGGCATGATCGCATCCGAAGGCATCCTGACGTCGCAGGGCGGGGCCACGTCGCACGCGGCAGTCGTCGCGCGCGGCATGGGCAAGCCGGCGGTGGTCGGCGCCGAGAGCATGCTCATCGACTTGCGCGCGCGCCAGTTCACGGTCAAAGGCGAAGTCGTCAAGGAAGGCGATGAGCTGACGATTGACGGCACGACCGGCAACGTCTATCGCGGCATGATGCAGATGGCCGCGGCAAAACTGACGCCGCAGTTCGAGCATATCCTCAAGTGGGCCGACGAGTATCGCCGCCTGGGCGTGTACGCGAACGCCGACACGCCCGAAGACGCGAAGAAAGCGCGCGACTTCGGCGCTGAGGGCATCGGTCTGTGCCGCACCGAGCACATGTTCATGGAACAAGAGCGTTTGCCGGTCGTCCAAGAGATGATCATGGCCGAAACGCCGGACTCGCGTCGCAAATGCTTGGAGCAGCTGCTGCCCATGCAGCGCGAAGACTTCCGCGGTATCCTGCGGGCGATGAAAGGCCTGCCGGTCACCATCCGGCTGCTCGATCCGCCGCTGCACGAGTTCTTGCCGAGCCTTGAAGATCTGCTCGTCGAAGTGACGGAGCTGCGTCTCAATCCCAAAGCCGACCCGGCCGACCTCTCGAACAAGGAACGGCTGCTGCGGCGCGTGCGCGTGCTGCACGAAGAGAACCCGATGCTGGGCCTACGCGTCTGCCGCCTCGGCATCGTCTTTCCTGAGATCTATCAGATGCAGGTCCGCGCGATCATGGAAGCCGCCACCGAACTGAAAAAGGAACGCGTCGACGTGCGCCCGCTCATCATGATCCCCGGCGTCGGCACGGTCACGGAGATGAAGGCCTTACGCGATCTCGTCACGGCAGAAGCCGAACGCATCATCAAAGCGGCCGGCTCGCGCGTGAACTATCAGGTGGGCACGATGATCGAGATGCCCCGCGCGTGCATGGTGGCGCATCGCATCGCCGAGCACGCCGAGTTCTTCTCGTTCGGCACCAACGACCTCACGCAGCTGGTGTTCGGCTACTCGCGCGACGATGCCGAAGGCTCGTTCATCCCGGTCTATCTCGAGAAGAAGATCCTGCGCGAGGATCCGTTCCAGGTCATCGACCAGGACGGCGTCGGCGAGTTCATGCGCATGGCCATGGAACGCGGCCGCACCACGCGGCCGGAGATAAAGATCGGCATCTGCGGCGAGCACGGCGGCGACCCCACCTCGGTGGAGTTCTGCCACAAGCTCGGCCTGGACTACGTCTCGTGCTCGCCTTTCCGCGTGCCGGTAGCCCGGCTGGCGGCAGCGCAATCGGTCCTCAAAGAGCGTGCGGCGGAAGCCGCGGCCGGTTCGAAGAAGGTCGATCAGGATTAACTGGTCGCCCGCCGCCTCCGGCGTGATTGATAGGGCATGAGCCAAACACTCTCGATCCGCGAAGAGCTCGAGGCCCGCGAGGCCGCGATGCTTTCGCCGCATGCCGCGCTCGCGAAGAACTCGCGCGGCCGGCTGGTGCCCGAACCCGACGACTTGCTGCGCACGTGCTTCCAGCGCGACCGCGACCGCATCATCCATTCCAAAGCGTTCCGGCGGCTGATGCACAAGACGCAGGTCTTCTTATCACCGCTCGGCGACCACTACCGCACGCGCATGACGCATACGCTCGAGGTCATGCAGATCTCACGCTCGATCGCGCGCGGCCTCAACCTCAACGAGGATCTCGCCGAAGCCATCGCGCTCGGGCACGATCTGGGGCACTCGCCGTTCGGCCACACGGGTGAGGCTGCGCTCACCCAGGTGTGGGCCGAATTCGAACCTGGCGCGCGGTTCATCCACTCGCAGCAAAGCTTGCGTGTGGTCGAAGTGCTCGAGCGGCGCGGCGACAAGGTCGGGTTGAACCTCACCGACGAGGTGCGCGACGGCATCGCCAAGCACAGCAAGCACAAAGGCGCGCTGGCGGGATACACCGACATCCCGTTCACGCTGGAAGGCCAGATCGTGCGGTATGCGGATCGGCTTGCGTACATCAATCACGACATCGATGACGCCATCCGCGCGGGCATCATCAGCGAGCGGGATCTGCCCGCCAAAGCCATCTCGGTGCTGGGACATCGTGGCCCGATCCGCATCGGCACGGTCGTCGAAGACATGGTCTATCAGTGCCGCGGCAAGAACGAGATCAAGCTCTCCGAGCCGGTGCTCGAAGCGGTCGAGACGATAAAGGAGTTCATGTTCGCCACAGTCTACTTCAATGACGCAGCCAAGCGCGAAGAGCCCAAAGCTCAAAACGTCGTGAAACGGCTGTTCCGTCATTACATGAGCCATCAAGAACAACTGCCCGCTATGTATCACGAAGCGCCGCTCGTGGCGGACTCGCTCGCGCGCCGCGTATGCGACTACGTCGCCGGCTTCACCGATCGCTTCGCGATCAAACAGTTCGTCGAGTTGTTCCCAGGCTCTGAGAACCAGGCACCGAAAGAATGGGACGTGTAGACGGCCCGACCATCTCGAGCCGCACGCGTTTCGATAACGAGTACCCTTACTGGCGACAGCACATCGTATGCTGGTTTGGTCGGCCCGCGCGCCGCACTATTTCGTCAGAGGAGAAAGATCATGGATCTTAAGAAACTCGTCGTCGCCCTGCCGGCGGCGTTCCTCCTCAGCACCGGGGTCGCTTTCGCGTCGTGTAACATCATGAACGCGAACGTTACGGAGACGGTTGAGCACGACCAATGGGGAACCTGCCACCTGCTCGTACAGGTCTGGGTCTGCGGCCACCTGGTATTGGCGTACGACACCGCACCGACTGACTGCGGGTTCCTTGGCGGCGGCTAAGAGGTTCCCGAGCGGCGAAACGGGGCGCGGCCTGTAAAACAAGAACAGCTGCCCGATGCCATTTGATGCCGGAGTTGTGGCTGAAGTCCAAGCAAAGTCGGACCTGCTTGCGTATGTCAGTCAGTACGTCACGCTCAAACGTCAGGGTCGCGAGTACGTCGGACTGTGTCCGTTCCACGCCGAGAAGACGCCGTCGTTCTATCTGAACGCGGAGAAGCAGGTCTGGCACTGCCACGGCTGCGACGCAGGCGGCGATCTCATCAAGTTCGTCGAGCGCTACGAGAATGTCGACTTTCCGACTGCACTGCGCATGCTCGCGGCGCGCGCGGGCGTCGTGCTCCAGGAGACGCCAGGCGCGCAGCGGCGCCGCAGCGAGCGCGAGGCGATCTATGAAGCAAACGCCGCCGCGCAGCGTTTCTTCGCCGACTCCTTGCGCCACGATCGCAAGGCGCTCGACTACGTTCATAAACGCGGGATCACTGACGAGACCGCCGCGCTGTTCGGCCTCGGCTACGCACCCGAAGGGTGGGAAGGGACTGACCAAGGCGCTGCAGCGCGCCGGCATCGACGTACCGCTGGCAGAGCGCGCCGGACTGCTGCGCCAAAAGACCGGCTACTACGATTTCTTCCGGCACCGGCTCATGCTGCCGATCTACAATCTTACCGGCGAGGTCATGGCGTTCGGCGGGCGCGCGCTCGGCGACGAAACGCCCAAGTACCTCAACACGCCCAACACCGCGGCGTATACCAAAGGCTCGCACGTTTACGCGTTGCACTTGGCGCGCCGCGCGGCGGGCGCAGACGACACGCTCGTCGTGGTCGAAGGCTACCTCGACGCGATCGCGTTGCATCAAGCCGGCTTCAAGAACGCAGTCGCAAGCCTCGGCACCGCATTCACGCCAGAACAAGCGCGCGAGCTACGGCGAGTCGCCAACAAACTCTACCTCTGCTTCGACGGCGACGCCGCCGGCCAGGCCGCCACGGCGCGCAGCATCGACATGTTGGTCGAAGAGGGGCTTGCGGTGAGCATCGTCGCCTTGCCGGGCGGCGTCGATCCGGACGAGCTCATCCTAGAACAAGGAGCCGAAGCATTCGGACTGCTGCTCGCGAGCGCACAGCGCTGGGTGGACTTCAAGATCGACCTGGCGTACAAGCGCATCGCGTCGAAATTCGCGACCAAGAGCGATATCGCGCGCGAAGCCATGACCGTCATCAACCAAGTGCGCGACCCGATCGAGCGGGATCAATACGTCAAAGCGATGGCGCGCCGTCTCGACGTCAGCGAAAATGCCTTGCGCCAGACGCGGGCGCAGCCGCCGACGCAACAACGCCCGCGCCCGCAAGACGGCCCGCCGATCCGGCGCGCCCCCGCGATCACGCAACCTGTGTCGACCGAGCGCGACGTGCTCCAGCTCATCCTAGCGCGACCCGAGCTGCTTTCCGCGGCGCTCGAGCGCATCAGCGCGGACGACTTTGAAGACCCGGAGCTGCGTTCGGTGTTCGAGCGGCTGGCCCAGCACGAGCAAGATCTCAAGCGCGGTGTGAATCCGCTCACGATCTTCGCGGACGATGCGATGGTGGCGCAGCTGACGCGCATGGCCCTTGATTCGCCGCCGCTCCCGCACGAAGACGACGAACGCAGGCTAGCGCTTATCGCAGCGCGCTTTGAGCGCCGCCGCGAAGAGCGGAGGCTTTCGTTTATCGACGAAGAAATCAACAGGCTCTTCACATCCGACGGTGCGATTCCGGAACGCCTGCGCGACGAATCCAACGCGCTGCGGGCGTCGTTGTATGGACCGGCTGCCGAACAGCAAAGAAACGAGGACTAGTCTCTCAAGCGTGAGTTCCGCAAAGAAACCGAAAACGAACCCCGAGGCGCCCGTCGCGACGACGGACGCGCCCGCCGGCGCGCCCGCGAACGGTCAAGTCGCCCCGCCGCTCGTCCCCCGCGAGACCGCCGTCAAGGCGCTCATCGCGCGCGGCAAGACGCAGGGCTTCCTGACCTATGAAGAGATCGCCGCCATCTCGTCGGCCTACGACGAGGACGATCCCGAAAAAGGCAACGAGCTAGTCGAAGAGATCATGGGCCAGGGCATCGAGATCACCGAGATGCCCGATCTGGTCGCGATCGAAGAAGACGCCGAACCGGCCGAAGCCGCGGCCGCCCCCGAGCCGGAAGTCGAAGCAGAGATCCCCGTGCCGCCCGGCATCGCGCTCGACGACCCCGTGCGCATGTACCTCAAAGAGATCGGCCGCGTGCCGTTGCTTGGGATGGCGCAAGAACAGGATCTCGCCAAGAAGATCGAGCGCGGTGAAGAGGAGCGCGAACGCGCGCGCGTCTCGGGCCAGCCGCCGGTGCAGCAAATCACCGACGAAGGCGATCTCGCGAAACGCGATCTGACCGAAGCCAATCTGCGGCTCGTGGTGAGCATCGCGAAGAAATATGTCGGTCGCGGCATGCTGTTCTTGGACCTGATCCAAGAAGGTAATCTCGGCCTGATCCGCGCCGTCGAGAAATTCGACTACAAAAAAGGCTACAAATTCTCGACCTACGCGACATGGTGGATCCGGCAAGCGATCACGCGCGCGCTCGCGGATCAAGCGCGCACCATCCGCATCCCCGTGCACATGGTCGAGACCATCAACCGTTTGGTGAAGATCTCACGCCAGCTGCTGCAGCAGCTCGGGCGCGATCCGTCGGTCGAAGAGATCGCTAAAGAGATGGAGCTGACGCCCGACAAGGTGCGCGAGGTCATGAAGATCGCGCAAGAACCGATCTCGCTCGAAACGCCGATCGGCGAAGAGGAAGACAGCCACTTGGGCGACTTCATCGAGGACCCGGACGCGGTGGCGCCCGCGGAAGCCGCCTCGGTGACGATGCTCAAACAAAAGATGGGCGACGTGCTGCAGAACCTGACCGAGCGCGAGCGCAAGGTCCTCGTGCTGCGTTTCGGGCTCGAAGACGGTCACCAGCGCACGCTCGAGGAAGTGGGCCAGGAGTTCGGCGTGACACGCGAGCGCATCCGCCAGATCGAGGCGAAAGCGCTGCGCAAGCTGCGCCACCCGAGCCGCGGTAAGGCGCTCAAGGACTACTGGCAGACCGAGTGACCGGCCAGTGCGCCAAACAGCGGCGGAAAGGCCCGCCTCGCCGACACGGCAAACCCCCCGCTCTATGAGCAGGGGTTTTTCGTTTTTGGCAACCGCGGCGCTCGCGGTGGCCGCGCTGATCGCAGCCTCGCCATCGCCATCGCCAGCGCCATCGCCGAGCGGATCGCCGCATCCCGTGCCGACCCGCGGCATGGCCGCACCGACGCCGAGCCTGCCCGACACCTCACCCTTTGGTCAGATCGGCAAGCTCGAGCGCAACCGGACGACGACACCAAGCCAGCTCGAACCATTCCTCAAATCGAGCGACCCGGCCGTGGTCGCACGCGCGGCGATCGCCATTGGCCGGTTGCGCAAGCCGGCAGGCGTCGCGATTCTTACTCCGCTTTTATCGCCGCCCTATTCTGACGATGTTCGCGCCGCTGCGGCATTCGCGCTTGGCGTGATCGCGTCGGCAGATGCGCTACCGGCGTTGCGCTCGGCCGCGTTGCACGCGCCGCCTGCAGTCGCGGGCTCGGCTGCCGATTCGCTTGGACGCATCGGCGGCTCGGCCGCCGTGGAGACGTTGTCATCGTTGCTCTCGAACCGCGACGCGTTCGTGCGCGGCAAGGCTGCGATCGGTCTTGGTGAATCCGGCTTCGCATCCAAGCCGCAGATCTCGCAACCGCTCAAAGCCACCACCGGCAAGCTGCTCGACAACGCGTTCACCGTCGAACGCGACCCTGAGACCCGCTGGCGCATGGCCTGGGCGATCTATCGCAGCTACTTCGACACCAATCCGGGATTGCTGCGCACCATGCTCGCCGATCAGCAAGAGCTGGTGCGCATGTATGGCGTCAAAGCGATCGGCCGGCTGAAAGACAAGACGTTCGTCACCGCAGTGCGGCTGCTCGCCAAGGATCCGTCGTGGCGCGTGCGCGTCGAGGTGAGCAACGTGCTCACTACGATGGGCGACCTGACGCCGGTCGACACGCGACCACCGGCGGTGCCCAAAGAAGATCAGGTTGAACCGAAGGCACTGCCGTCGAACGCACCGATCGGCGACCATCCGCAAGTGGCGATCGTCGCGAACAAGGGCGTGATCGTGGTCGAGCTGTTCCCGGATGCGGCGCCGTATCACGTCGACGCGTTCGTGCGTCTGGTCGACAGCGGCTTTTACAACAACTCGCTGCTCGACCGCGTCATCCCGAACTTCGTGATTCAAGGCGGCAACCCAGATGCGGGCAAGACCACCGGGAGCGGCGGCCCGGGTTTCAACGTGCCTGACGAGGTCAATCCGATCGAGCAGCTCACCGGCATGCTCTCATTGGGCCTGGATTACAAAGGTTCATCGCCTATCTTCGATTCCGGCGGCAGCCAGTATTACATCACGGAGTCGCCGCAGCTGCATCTCGACGAGTATTTCACGACATTCGGGCGCGTCGTCAAGGGGATCGCAGTCGTCTACGCCATCCAAAAGCACGACCCCAACGATACGAAGAACCCATCGGATATCATCGCGCGCATGTATCGCTGCGAACCGGTCACGCCGCAGACGCCCGACATCGAGGAAGAGCTGCGCACGGTCGAAGTCCGCTACAACCCGCGCTAGCAAAGTAGCGGTCGAATTTATTCGACCTATTGTGCACGGTGCACAACGCCGAGAGGGCGCCTCGGGCGAACCAAGCCCGATGATCAGACTGCTCGCCGTCACGGCGATTGCTGCGACGCTGATGTCGGCCGCTGTCCCGGCACGGCCGGCAACGCCGCAAACGCTGACCGTGTTCGCAGCCGCCTCGCTGCACAACGCGTTCGCCGATATGGGTGCAGCCTTCGAAGCGGCGCATCCCGGCGTGAGCGTCAAACTGAATTTCGACGGCAGCCAGATACTTGAGACGCAGATCGCCAATGGCGCTCCGGCGGATGTCTTCGCCAGCGCGGACGAGCGCTCGATGGATAAAGCGCGCACGGCGAGTCTCGTGGACACACCGGCTGATTTCGCACGCAATAGCCTGGTGATGGTGTCGCAGTTCGATGAAAACCTGCGCTCGCTGCGCGACCTGACGCGCGAGGGCCTCAAGCTCGCGATCTGCGCCGAAGCCGTGCCGTGCGGCCGCTACACGCGAATCGCCCTCCAGAAGATGAGCGCCGATCCGAAGTTCTGGCAAAACTACGGCGATCAAGTGCTCCACAACGTCGCGACGCAAGAGCAGAACGTCGAGGGGGTCGTGCAAAAAGTCGTGGTCGGGGATGCCGATGCGGGTTTCGTCTACGCGACCGACGCCATCCTCAAGGGCGGCGTGAAACTCGTCAGCGTGCCGGTTCCCGATGAGGATCAGGAGATCGCCACCTATCCGATCGCGGCTGTGAAGGGCAGCACGAACGCAGCGCTCGCCCAGAGCTTCGTGGAGTTCGTTTTGTCGCCCGAGGGGCAGAACGTGCTTCACGCACATGGCTTCGGCAGCAAGTAACCGCTCGCGCAGCGTCCTGCGAGACAGTTCCATCAGCGCGCTCTCAGCCGCGTTCGGCGCGTTGCTGCTGGCGCTCATCGCGGTCGCGCTCTTTGCGCTCGTCGTCCACAATCCGGCTGCGATCTGGCAGCTCGATCAGCCGCATCGGGAACTCGTGCGGGAAGCGCTCGTCGTCTCGATGGAAAGCACGTTCGCGAGCGCCATCGCGATCGTCATCATGGGCACGCCGCTCGCGCTGCTGCTCACGCGCCGCTTTCCCGGTCGCGAATGGCTCGAGGCGTTCGTCACGCTGCCGGTGGTCTTGCCACCGGTCGTGGCAGGTCTTGCGCTGCTACTCGCCTTTGGTCGACGAGGCTTGCTGGGCCACGCGTTGGGGGTCGCCGGCATCCACATCCCCTTCACGTTGCTCGCCGTCGTGATGGCGCAGACGCTCGTGGCCGCGCCGTTGTTCGTCGTCGCGGCGAAGAACGCGTTCGAGCGGACCGATCCGCAGCTCATCGATGCCGCTGCCACGTTGCGCGCTTCGTTCACGTACACGGCACTTCGCGTCATCATTCCGCCGGCGCTGCCGGCATTGGGAGCGGCGCTTGCGTTGGCGTGGGCACGCGCGCTCGGCGAATTCGGCGCGACGATCACGTTTGCGGGCAATCTGCCCGGTGTAACGCAGACGATGCCGATCGCGGTGTATATCGAAGGTCAAGGCGATCTCGATACCGCCGTCGCGATCGCGCTGATTCTGCTGGTCGTCTCGTTCGTGGTGCTCGGTGTCTCGCGCTGGCTTCAGGCGCGCGTGTCGAGATGAGCTTATCCGCGAACTTCAGCGCGAGCCGCGATGACTTCGCGCTTAACTTCTCGATCGAGGTGGAACCTGGCGAGACTGTCGCGGTCGTGGGGCCGAGCGGGGCGGGCAAGACCACCGCGCTCGCATGCCTGGCGGGCTTGCTGCGGCCGCACAATGGTTCAATCAGGAACGGAAGCTCGACATGGTTCGACAGCGCGAGCCGCACGTTCGTACCGGCACATCGCCGCAACGTCGCAATGGTCTTCGCAGGCGGAGCGCTCTTCGGACATCTATCGGGGCTGGGTAACGCGGAATTCGGGCTACTGGCCGGCGGTGAAGCACCCCACGACGCGCGAAAGAAAGCGCTCGACGCCCTCGAGATCGTCGGCGCGTCGCATTTGGCAGGACGCCGTGCTTCGACGCTCTCCGCTGGCGAAGTGCAGCGCGTCGCGCTAGCGCGGGCGGTCGCGCTGACGCCGCGCGTGCTGCTGCTCGACGAACCGCTCAGCGCACTCGATATCAGGTTGCGGCCGCTCGTTCGTGACGCGCTGCGCAAGGCGATCGATGCGACACGCGCCGCGACCGTTCTCGTCGTACACGAACCCGCTGAGGCGCTCCTTTTCGCCCGGCGCTTCGTCGTACTAGAAGATGGAAGCGTGAAGCAATCGGGCGAGCTCGCGGCACTGCGCGAGCGTCCGGCGTCCGGCTACGTCGCTTCGTTTGCCGGCGTGAACTTCTATCGCGGGCTGGCCAGGCCGTTGGGAGACGGCTCCAGCGTCGTGCTAGCCGGCGGTGGCGAAGTGGTCGTGCAGGGCGATTACGCGGGCGAGATCAGTTTCACGGTCGATCCAGATACGGTGACCTTGTCTGCGGACGCTCCGCATACGTCCGCGCGCAATGTCTTCCGTGGCCCCGTGGAAGAGATCGCGTCCGATCGGGGCGCGTTTCGGGTGACGCTCTCAT
This sequence comes from Vulcanimicrobiota bacterium, assembly GCA_963812135.1. GTDB lineage: Bacteria > Vulcanimicrobiota > Vulcanimicrobiia > Eremiobacterales > Eremiobacteraceae > JAFAHD01. Next base: position 258,841 of record CAWETU010000005.1, on the reverse strand, counting down.
CGTCGCCGCCGATCACCGCGCGCGTAACCGCACACTCGCTGTCCGCGCTTGATATGGCTGCGGGAGTGCAGCTCTATGCCGCGTTCAAGGCAGTAGAGGCGCGCATTCTCTAAACGTCTGGTTCACACACCGTTCATCTGTCGCCCGTACTATCTCCCACCTGATGAGCGCGACGTACTTTCCGCCGTCGACGGCAGAGCTCGATGCCAGTTTTCTCTTCGACGGCGCGTATAGGTCTCGACCCACGCTCACGCTCGCTGAGCGAGCTGCGTTCGGTCTACGTCAGCGATCAGAGCAATTCAAAGAATGTGTCCGTCGCGATTTTCGACGCCGCGCCGTATTGGAACGGAGCACGAAGCCAATCATTGCGACGCATTGCCAGCTGCGCCTGACGCGATCGCGCGAAACACCGACGCGAATGCCCATCGCTCGTGGAACGCTCGTCCCCGCGAAGAATCCACGTCTGCTGCGGCCCCTCCCGAGGAATCAGGTCGACCCTCGGTCGCATAGGCCACACGTTGATTCGCGTCCGATTCGCTTCACAGCGCGCTTCGGATCCGTGGTTCTAAGCGGCGTCGTCTTCGAAAGCAGAATATTCACGTCGTTGCGCTTCAACCAGGATAGGGTGGCTCATGACCATCGATGATCAAGTCGGCCTCGTGATATCGGATCTCCGGCGGGCCGCCACACCGGGCGCCACCGGCGACGCTGCCGATCGGGCTGCCGATGTGCTCGTTGACGCAGGCGCCCAGACTGGCGCTGACCGCTTCGCTCCAAGCACGGCCCCTCTCGCGGTCGCGGTGGACGGTCCCGGGCTTTTCGTACTGCGCGACGGTGATCGAACGATTTACAGCCGCTTGGGCGACTTTCGCATCGACGCGTCTGGCCAGCTGGTCGACGGCCATGGACGAAGCGTTGTAGGGTTCAAACGCGCGGCTGGCGGCTGGGCAGCGGCAGCGTTGCCCATTGTCGTCAGCGTACCAAGTCAGGGATCAAGAGAACTTCCAACCTATAGGATTGATGAAGACGGTGTGCTCAGCACGGTCGACATTCGTTTTGAAGGCCGTACAAAACGGCGTCGCGAGACAGTCACTCCGGTCGCACGGCTGGCAATCGCGCTGTTCCCAGCCCCAGAGCGGTTGCAACGATTCGGGGATGCGGGATTTACCGCGACCCGCGCAGCTGGAGCACCACAGACGACTTCACCAGGGGTGGCTGGCGCAGGAACGTTGCGGGCGCACGTGGTCGCGGCCGGCGCAGTGAACCTTGAAGGCGATTTGCATAGACTCTGGATTCTTCGCCGCAAGGCCGAACTCGATGTGGCGCTCGCGGGTGCGTCCGATGCTTGCGTGCGAACTGCGCTTGGCCTGGTCCGTTGAGCCCTCCAGATCAGGATGTTCACTCCCGGCTGCGGCGCCCTGCGTTGCGAAGGGCGTCCCCTCCCATCGAGCCGAGCTCGGATCATGGACCCGAGTTCCTTGAACGAGTCGTACGCGCCGCTGCAGTGCGAAGTCGCGGCGTGCTGCGCCGCGCCGTCGATTTCACGTACACTCCCCCGACGAGATGCGAACGCGTCGACTTCGATCATTTCGATCGGATGTGGAGGACGGAAGGGCCCGAAGGAGACGCGCTGTGCGTGCTGTCCTTGGACGCCCAGCGCGCGTTGCTCGAGTTCGTCCTCGATGGGCCCGGGGCACCGGCGCCGACAGCCGTCGAGCGGACGATAATCGGTGAGTGCGTCGATCGGTTGCTGGGCGCGGCGTCGCGATCGCCGTGGCGGGAAATCGCAGTTCCTGAAGAGTGCGGCAACGGTGTGTGGCGTTGCGACGCTGCACTTTCGCACGAGGGAGGACACCTGGCTCGATTTTATCTTTATACGCGCGCTGCAGCGGCGTTGCCGCAGCCCGCGCGACCGCCGATCGGCGGGGTTCCACTGGACCTGACGGCAGTCTTGCGGCCGCTCAGCGCGACGCTCGGCTTGATGTCGGGCTTGGAACCAGGAGTCATCCTTCCCCTCAGCGCTGCAGGCGTCGAACCTGATGTGCGGGTGACGATAAATCATCGCCCGGTAGCGTTTGGCGTTCTGGGTAGCGCTGATGGCAAGCGCGCCGTTCGTCTGAACGGCGATGCCGCGCACATGGCAAATCGATGAGCGGCGCCGCGCTTACGCTCGCCGCCCTCGGCGACGTTGAAGTCGCGCTTACCGTCGCCGTCGGCGCGGCGCGCTGTTCGGTGGACGACGTGCTCGCGTTCACCGAAGGCTCCGTCATATCACTCAACGCCTCTTCGGATTCGCCGGTAGAGCTGCTCGTCAACGGCGTGGCGGTTGCCTCGGGTGAGCTGGTGGAGCTCGACGACGGCACGCTTGCGATCGAAGTTCGTAGCGTTCACAGCCGGACATCGCAGGGAGCAAAGCGCGCGTGAACGAGCTCGCGCATGCGATGACGATGGCGTCGCGAGGAGCTTCCCCGCTTGACCTGCTGATCGTTCTTTTCGGTTTGAGCATCGTGCCGTTGCTTGCAGTGTCGACGACGTCGTTCACACGAATCGTCGTCGTTCTGGGTCTGCTCCGCGCGTCGCTTGGGGCGTCCACGCTACCACCTAATTCGGTGATCGCCGCCCTTGCCATCATGCTCAGCGTAGTGATCATGGGTCCCACGCTTGGACGCGTGCAGCACAGCGCGCTCGAGCCATACCTTCAGCGTCACATTTCCGCGACGGTGGCGCTGACACGCGGCTGTGATGAGCTTAAGCGCTTCATGCTGCGCCAGACCCGCGCATCCGACGTCGCGACCTTCTCACGCTACGCGAGCGCGCGTGGACTCAGTCACAATCTCAATTCGCAAGGCGATCCAGCGTTTGAAATCGTCGCGCCCGCGTTCATGGTGAGCGAGTTGAGAGCAGCGTTTGCGATGGGCTTCGCGTTTGCGCTGCCATTCGCAGCGATCGACATCGTCGTCGCCGCAGTGATGATGTCGCTCGGCATGTTCATGGTTTCGCCCTCATCGATCGCCCTGCCGATCAAGCTGCTTCTCTTCGTCGCGGCGGACGGCTGGACCACGGTGTGTGGCACATTGATTCAGTCGTTTCGCTGACATGGAGCATGCTGCGGTCCACCTCATGGCGCGCGCGCTCCAAACGACGTTGGTGCTCACGGTCCCGATCGTGGGCGCTGTTGCGATCGTCGGCGTTGTGACTGGCGCGATTCAGACCGTCGTACAGGTCCAGGATCAGAACATCTCGTTTCTTCCGAAACTGCTTGTGGTCGCTCTGCTCGTCTCGGTCGCGGGAGTCGCGGCCTTGGCGATGCTGATCCGGCTGTTCGAGATAGGGGCTGCCTCGGTGCCGCGATTACTCGGCCTTTAGGTGGAACCACCCCATCCAGCTTTTGTGGTGGCACTTGCCGGTTCAACCGCTTTTGCGGCGACGCTTCCGCTGGCGGGCGCAAAGCATGTGCCCGGAATCGTGCGTGCCGCTCTCGCGTTGTCCATAACGCCGCTGGCCGCAGACACGGCGACCACAGACGCCGCGTGGGCTACGGTAGCAGGAGGGGTCACCATTCCCGCGTGCATCGCAGCGGCCACAGGTACGTCGGTCGGACTCACCGCGTCCATCATCGCGGGATCGGCTGCTTCAACCGGTGCCTTGTTCGATCAAGCACTTGCGGGCGGGCCTTCAAATTCATATGATGCGACCCAGCAAGGCTCTGGGCCGTTCTCCGTTCTGCTACCGCTTGTCGCGGCAAACGCATGGTGCAGCAGCGGCGCGCTCGCCTGGTTCGTGGCGGGTTTCGCGGGGCATTTCACCGCGTTGGCGATCCACACGGGTTCAGCCGCTGCGTCCGCCGCGATTCGAACGGCATTCCATCTGACCCTTGCGCTTTCACTGCCTCCGGTTTTCGCTCACGCCGTCGCGACGCTGATCGCGGGTCTTGCGGCACGCGTCGCGCCACGCGTGAACGGCATGCTCTTGACACCTGCGATCGCCTCGCCGCTCGCGCTGATCGCGGCGATCGTCGGCGTGCCCGCGATGTTCGCGCTGATGCGGCACATGGCGGCGATCGCCGCGCACGCCGCGCTTCACCCGTGAACGATTCGGGTGAGCGCACCGAAGCCGCGACGCCAAAGCGACTGGCGAAAGCGAGAGCGCAGGGACGTTGGGGCCAAAGCCCAGCGACAGGGGCATGGCTTGCGATTGCGCTCGCAGCGCTGCCTGTAATGGCAGCCGGATCAGCGGCGGCGAGTTGGATCGCTTTGTGGCGGGCTTCGGCGCGAGCAGCGGTCTCGGTCGGCGACGCCCCTGCGGCAGACGCGTCGGTGCAAACCACCTGGCTCTGGTGGCACGATGGGTGGCTGATCATCGGCTCGGCATGGATCGCTGCGTGCGTCGCTGCGGTGATAGCTTCCGCGGCAAGCGGCGCGTTGGCATTTGCTCCCGGCGCATTGCAGCCGCGTCTCGAGCGGCTCGCTTGGCGATCAGGCGCAAGCCGGTTACTCAGTGCCGAGGGCGTCATCGCGGCGACAATGGCCGCAGCCGGTGTGGCGATCGTGATGTGCTGCGCATGGCCGGCTTTGCGAGGGACCGTGGAATTCGCAGCCTCGGGGTTACTGACCGCCGCCGCCATCGCGATCTTGTGCGCGACGTTCGTGCACGCTTGGTCGTGGCTCGTGCCCGGGCTTGGCGTCCTTGCGCTTTTCGACGCGTGGCACGTCCGCAAACGAGCCGCACGCGCGTTACGAATGTCACCGCGCGAAGTCCGGGATGAGCGGGCGGAGAATGAAGGCAAGCCGGAGCTCCGAGCACATCGTCGGGCGTCGGCGGCCCGTTTCTCGCGCAGCGTGAGCGTCGGAGCGATCCGCGCTGCCACGGCTGTGATCGCGAATCCGACTCACGTCGCTGTCGCGCTGCGCTACGCGCCACCGCGGATCGACGTACCTATCATCGTCTCTCGCGGTGCGGATCTTGCAGCAACGCTGGTGCGGGCGATTGCAGCGCTCCATGACGTGCCGATCATCGAGTCACCGGAGCTCGCACGCACGCTCTTCGCAAGCGCATCCCTGGGTGAGCCGATTCCCGAGCAGTGCTACGCGGCCGTCGCCTCGATATTCGCGATGTTATTACAAACCCGCGGATCGCTGGGTGGAAGCGACGACCGATGAGAAGACCGGGCTCTCCCGCCGGCGCGGCTTTCGCCGTGGCGGTGCTCGGCATCGTCGCCACGTTGGTCGTACCGTTGGCGCCATGGCTACTCGACGCGCTCCTCGCGCTCGACATCATGGGTGCCGCGGCCGTCCTCGTCATCGCACTCACGCTGCGAGAACCGCTGGAATTCGCGACCTTTCCAACACTCTTGCTCGTGGCGACGCTGTTCCGGCTGAGCCTAGACGTCTCCGCGACGCGCTTGATCCTCACGCAAGGCGCTGATCCAGGCGGCGTAGGTACCGTCATCCCGGCGTTCGGCGACTTCGTGATGCGCGGCAGCATCATCGTCGGCATGTTGATGTTCGTCATTCTCATCGTCGTTCAACTGGTCGTCGTGACCAATGGTGCGCAGCGCGTGGCCGAAGTCGCGGCGCGATTCACGCTGGACGCCATGCCAGGCAAGCAAATGGCCATCGATGCCGATCTGCATGCGGGCGTCATCGACGCCGTCGAGGCGAAGGCCAAGCGTGCGGCGGTTCAAGCGGAAGCGGACTTCTACGGCGCCATGGACGGCGCCGGCAAATTCGTGCGAGGCGATGCGATCGCGGCGCTGGTCATCGTCGGCATCAACATCGTTGCCGGCATCGGCATCGGTACCCTGATGAAACACATGGAACTCGCTGAGGCAGCGCAGACGTTCACGCTACTATCGGTGGGGAACGCCTTGGCCACCACCTTACCGGCGTTTTTGTTGTCGACTGCGATGGGCATTATCGTCACGCGCGCGTCTTCGGATCAAAGCCTCGGCGAAGACCTGCTGCGACAGGCGCTCGCACATCCTTCGTCGCTTCGCACCGTTGGCATCGCCATGCTCGTCCTCGCGCTCGTGCCCGGGCTTCCGCACGTGGCCTTTGGCGTGCTCGGCGTCTTGGGGCTGGCGGCGAGTCGCGCAGCCGAACGCGTCGATCAGCGTCGTCGGGCGCTCAACGAGGCGTCCGAGCGCCAACGCAAGCGTGTCGAGTCCGGAAAACCCGAAGGGGCGGTCGCCTTGCTGGGGGTCGAGCAACTTGGTATCGACTTGGGCGAAGCACTTTTGCCGCTGCTCGAGGAGCCCGCAGGCACCGCGCTGTTGCAACGGATCGGCGGGCTACGGCGTTCGCTGGCGCTCGAGCTCGGTATCGTGCTCCCGGGCGTCCATATCCGGGATGATCTTCGGCTTCCACAACGAGGGTTTGCGATTCGCGTGCGGGATCGCATCGTCGCGCGTGGTCAGTTGCATCCTGACCGCGCGTTAGCGCTCGGATCGCCGAGCGCGCTTTCACGATTCCCGGGAGAGGCGACGACAGACCCCGTCACCGGTTGCGACGCGAAGTGGATGCAAACGGAGACGTCGCCTATCGCCAACGAGGAGGCGGTCGTCGTAGATCCGATCGCGGTGCTGACGAGCCGACTTGGCGTCGTCGCGCGCGAACACGCCGCAGCGTTGCTGGGTCGCCAAGAAGTGCAGTGGCTGATCGACCACGTGCGGCGCACCAATCCGGCCGCGATCAAGGGAGTGGTGCCCGAGCTTGCCGGCCTCGGGCTCGTGCAGCGCGTGTTGCAACACCTGGCGCGAGAGCGCGTTTCGATTCGCGATTTCGTGGCGATTCTTGAAACCATCGCGGATGAGGCGGAGCACACGAAAGATGCCGCGTTCATCGGCGAGGCGGCAAGACGCCGGCTCGCGCCGGCGATCTGCGCGATGCTTGCCGACGCGGCTGGGGTCATCCCGGTGCTCGCCATTTCGGCGCTCAGCGAAAGCGAGCTCAATGACGCGGTCGTCGCAACGGATCGGGGCGTCATTTTCGGGATAGAACCCGGCGCCGCGCTCGCACTCGCCGGTGCGTTCCGGACGGGACTACAAGAGGCGGGCGTTTCGACCATTCTCAGCGCGCCGAGCTTGCGGCTGCCGCTGGCGCGCTTCGTCGAGCTCTGCGGCGTGAGCGCAACGGTGATAAGCTTGGCAGAGATCGCACCGGGCTACTCGGTGGAGGTGAAAGCGACGCTCGACCAGCCGCTTTCATCGCAACCGAGCATGCCGACGACGTAACGCGGGCAGGACGCCCCTTCCCGCCTCCGTGAATAAGGGTTGCCTGTGCGACTGGCGAATCGCTGCTGGCCGCATTTTTCGCGCCCTTGAAAGGTCCCGATGTTCTGGTTTCGTTGGAAGAACCTGATTAAGCTTGCCGTCATCTTCGCATTGTGCGTCGGCTGCGTGTACGCGTTCACGCCTGTACGCGAGAAGATCAAGCTCGGTTTGGATCTGCAAGGCGGATTGCGGGCGCTCATCGAGCTCGAGCCGACCGACACGGTGCCCAAGATCACGCCGGATATCCTGAACGAAGAACTGCTCGTGCTCCAAACGCGCCTCGGTGGATTGGGCGTCAGCGAGCTGACGTTCGAAAAGGTCGGCAACAACCGCATCAACATCGAGATGCCTGGCCTGCGAGATCCCGAGCAGGCGATCACGCTGATCCGTCAGGCCGCAGTCCTTGAGATGCGTCCGCTGACGACCGAACAAACGGCCCGCGCCTATGCGTCTTTGCAAGGACCCGATAAGAGTTACGCGCAGACCGGCGCCTACAAAGATTCCACAGCTCCCATCATCACCGGCGCCGACATGTCCAGCGCCGTCGCCGGACTCGGACAAGCCGGCGGGCACGTGGTCGACTTCACGCTGACCTCCGCCGGCGCGAAGAAATTCTACGAATGGACGAGCAAGAACGTCGGCAAGCCGCTACCGATCTTCCTCGATAAGCAATTCATCTCGGGCCCCACGATCCAGTCGGCGATCAGCGCCAACGGCCAGATCACCGGCAACTTCACCGAGCAAGAGGCGGTGACGCTGGCCAACGAGCTGAGCGCAGGCGCGCTCAAGGTACCGACCAAGATCCTCGAGACCGAGAACGTCGGCCCGACGCTCGGACAGATCGATTTGCAAAAATCGCTCGTCGCCTCGCTCGCGGGACTCGGCGTCGTGCTGCTGTTCATGCTGGCGTTCTATCGCATCCCCGGTTTCCTCGCCGACGTCGCGCTGGTCGTCTACTGCTTCATGATGCTCGCCTACGTCGCGCTCTTCGGCGTCGTGCTTACGCTGCCGGGCATCGCTGGATTCGTGCTCTCGATCGGTATGGCTGTCGACGCCAACGTGCTTATCTTCGAGCGGCTCAAAGAAGAGCTATGGGCAGGCCGCACCACCCGAGCCGCAGTCACGGTCGGCTTCAAGCGCGCGTTCTGGACGGTGTTCGACTCGCACGTCACGACGATCGTCGGCGCGCTGGTGCTCTACTGGTTAGGCACTGGAACGGTCAAAGGGTTCGCATTCACGTTGCTCTGGGGAACGATCTTCTCGCTCTTCACGGCGGTGTACATCACGCGCGCGTTCGTCGACTTCGTCGTCGACAACGACGTTGCGACTGCGCCCGCGGCGTACGGGGCGTAGGCGACAATGTTCTTCCGCAATCTCAACTGGGACATCATCGGCCAGCGGCGCTTCTGGTTCGGATTGTCCGGCGCCGTCATCGTCGCCGGCATCATCGCGCTCGTCATCCATCACGGCCTACCGTTAGGACTGTCGTTCACGGGCGGCACGACCATCGACGTCAAGTTCAACCGGACAGTGAGCGAGGGCGAGATCAAGGCGGCGCTCGCGAACATCGACGTGGTCGACAAGGCAGGCTTCACGCCGCAGCAAATCTCGAGCGACGCGGAGCTGCGCGCCGCGCTCGAGCCGCTGCGACGCGGCGATGCGAACATCCAACTGGCGAGCAAACCCGAGGACAAGCAGCCGAACGACCGCGCCATCATCTCGTCGCAGTCTACAATCGCGGATCCGGGTCCGGTGTTCGCCGCGCTCGATAAGGCTGGGTTGACCGTCGATCGCAGCCAGAGCCAGATCACGTCGGTGGGACCGTCGCTCTCCAAGGAGTACCTGAATCGCTCCCTCGCGGCGCTCGTGATCGCGCTTTTCTTGCAGCTGCTGTACATCGCGTTCCGTTTCGGCAATCAGCTGCGCTACGGCATCGTGGCCGATATCGCGCTCATCCATGACGTGCTGGTCATGGTCGGCATCTATGCCATCGCCAACCGCAAGGCAGACGACGCATTTCTTGCTGCCCTGCTGACGGTCATCGGCTATTCCGTCATGGACTCCATCGTCATCTTCGACCGGATCCGCGAGAACACGCGGCTCATGCCCGACGTCCCCTACGACAAGATGGTCAACACGTCGCTGTTGCAGACCATGACGCGCTCCGTGAACACATTGGCCACCGTGGTCATCGTGCTCGTCGCGCTGCTCGTCTTCGGCGGCGATACGCTCAAGGATTTCGCGTTCGCGCTGCTTGTCGGCGTCATCAGCGGCGCGTACTCGTCGATCTTCATCGCGAGCCCGTTGCTCGTGATATGGAAGAACTTCGATCTGCGCAAGCGGGCGTCCGAACGGGCAGCCGCCGTCGCGACCGAGACCGCTGCGGGAGCCGGACCTGCACGATCGCTGTCAACGCCGGCTCGCAAGCTTGCCCCGAAACCGAAACGACCGGCACCGCCGCCCCCGCGTTATCGTCGCAAGCGTGATCAGGCGTTCGGCCAGGACGACCAGCCGCTCGACGAAGACGGCGGCGTGCTGACGGAAACGGAACATGGCGACGCCGCAGGCGAAGCCGAATCAGACCAGCAGAGCTGAGATCATCGCGCAGGCGGGCGACGCGCGTCTGCGCGCGCTACGCCTGCCCTTCGCGACGAACGCGTTGCTGCTCGTCGCGAAGCTCGCGGTCTGGGGCGTGTCCGGCTCGGTAAGCGTCCTTTCGGAGGCCGTGCACTCCGCGGCCGATCTGTTCATGACGACGGTCCAGTTCTTCTCCGTGCGCGCTGCCGCGCGACCCGCCGATCACGATCATGCGTACGGGCACGGCAAATACGAGAATATCTCGGCGGCGCTGCAAGCGTTGTTCATCCTCGGCATCGCTGCGCTCATCGTCGTCGAGGCGCTCGCGCGGCTGCGCAGTGGCGCTTCCGTGGCGCACCTCGACCTTGGCATCGCCGTCATGTTAGCCTCGGGAATCCTCAACTTGTTCGTGTCGAACCGGCTTTCACGGGTTGCAGAGAGCGAACGGTCCCCCGCGCTTGCCGCCCAGGCCGCTGAGTTGCGGGTCGACGTCTGGACCGCAGGTGGAGTGGCCGTAATATTGCTCGCCATCAAACTCACGGGCCTCACGATCCTCGATCCGATCTTTTCGCTCGTGGTTGCCGGTGTGATCGCGCACTCCGCGTACGACCTCACGGCACGCGCCTTCGTCGAGCTCACCGACCAGCGGCTTCCCCCCGAGGACGAAGAGCGCATCCGAGAGATCATCGAACGGCACAAAGACATTTTCGTCAGCTACCACAAGCTTCGCACGCGCCGTTCAGGCGGTGGCGAGTTCATCGACTTCCATCTGCAGATGCCTGGCGGCACGCCGCTCAAAGAGGCCCACGATCTTTCAGACACGATCGTGCTCGACATCAAACGCGAAATGCCGCGAGCCCACGTGCTCATTCATCTCGAACCCGATCGCTGATCGTCTTCCGAAGTGTAGACGACGCGCTGGCCGACGACGCGCGCCGGTGGCGACAAAGAGTGCGCCGAAGCCGTTCCCGGCTTCATGAGATGCCTAACCGTCGCGCCGCGAGCGGTCGCGGCGTCGGCGATCAATCGCCGATGGCAGCGCCACCATAGGGTCTCGCTGCACATGATAGCCGTAGGCCGGTCGTGGGCCTGGCTGAGCACTTCGTCAAGAGCGGACCAAAAATTGTCCGATAGCATGTGATCCGCATACGCACGAAAGGCTGGTTGTTGCCAACCGACGTTCGGGCTGGCAGGCCCAAGGCCGCGCCGCCGCCCGCCCAGCGTGGGCCGATGCACGTATTCAATGCCGGCCGCAGCCAGCGATTGCGCGAGCGCGTCCTCATTGAACTGCGGGTTGGTGCGCGATCTTGGGAACGCGCGGACGTCGACGACGCGCGCGACGCTCGCGCCGCGTATCGTGGCGACGAACTCTTCGATCGAACGGGTTCCGTGCCCAATGGTATATAATGTCACGGCGATGGTCACCAACATGATTGTCGAACTCAGCACCGTGTCCTTCGGCGCCGCTCAAGAGGAGGCGCTCGAGCGGCTCGGCATCACGTTGACCAACGAACAGGGCGTCACGCCAGAAGTTCAGCGGTGGATCATGGGTGCGTTCAACGCGACATGGTCCAGGGAGGCGGGGCATGCGTGGAACTGGGTCGCGCGAGATGCGTCCGGTGCAATTGTCGGCTTCGCGAGTTACGAACAGCGGCACTATCGCTGGTGGTGGTTACGCAATTGGCGGCGACGCGCGGACGTCGGCATTTTTGGTCCCATGGGCGTCGCGACCGCGTCGCGCGGGCATGGCCTCGGCTGTATCCTTACTCAGCGTGCGCTCGCGTCCATCAAAGACCTCGGGTTCGAATGGGCGCTCATACCCCGGATCGGTCCAGCGGAATTCTATAAACGCTGCTGCGGCGCGGTTGTCGCCGATCAGGTTCGGTTGTTCGGCATCTTCTGAAGCGCGGCACAATTGTCACGCGACGAGCGCTGCGCGCTGGCTTGGATCGTACGCGCCGATCGATTGCGCGAACTCCCGACCATGCACCGCCTTGAAGAACGCGTTGTGCGTCTCGCTCACTCCGTTCGAGGACCACGGGTCGTATTGATCTGACGATAACGGGATGTGAGCGGTCGGGCCGGCTGCATCCGCATAGCTCGCATGCATCGGCGCAAACCAATCGTATTCGTCGTGCGCCAGGACGATCGCACCCACCGCGTATCTTGCTTTGGCCGCCGCATCGCGAACGCTGCCCGGAAGCCGTTCGTCGGTGCTGATCTTCGCATACAGCGCCTCGACCGGTCGATCGGCGTGATACACCATGTCTGCGGTGTGGTCGAAGCGAGCCATGCCGGGCACGGATCGAATATCTGATCGGACGTCGTGGAGCAGTTGGGCGCCGCCGTCAACCTGGCGCAGTGACACGACGGAGTCGTTGAACGCAGTGACCGCGCTACGCATCGCACCTATTTTCTTCGGGTCCAGGTCGAGGACGTCAAATGCGGCTGCCGGATGATACGTTGAATCGCCATCCCCATAGCGCGCATGCATGGTTGCGTCGACGACCGACGACGCCCACCCATCGCCGTGCGTGAGCGCATCCGCGATCTTGGCGGAAGGGGCGCCGGGAGCGATCATTGTTTCCGGGGAAGCGGCGAGGAACCGAACGCCGCTCCGAGAGAGCGCGTCCGCGAATCCCAACGTCGCCATCAAGCATTGATTGGCCAAGACACCGGTCACCGACGCGTCGGCGCCAGGATGCTTCTTGAGAAACTGTGCCCTGCCGTCGGAAATGGCCCCGGCGATATCTTCCATCGGCATGCAACCGCCGCCGTTGCTGTCGCTCTCGAGGCCACCGCCATCACCCGCACCATGATCCACGAGATCCAGCCATACGTCTGCGCCCTTGAAGTTCGGGTCGGCGGCGCGCGCTTCTAACGTTCTGTTCACGAACGCGGCCAGTGTCGCGCGGGAGCTCATGTCCCGAGCGGATTCGATCCGCACGACATGCTGCTTTCCGCCTTCGATGGTCGACCACTCCGTCCGGAGATCGCCCGTGCGGAAGGGCGCGTGCGGCACACCGGTCGTGTCTTCCGCGACGACCTTCAATGCGGAATTGGTTCGCGTCTCGCGCACGAAGTCCGTGACATTGCGCTCCTGAACCGCGTCAAGATTATTGTCTCCGTCACGATAGACCCCGAACACGACGCGATTGGGCGGGGCAGGCGACGCAGCCGACGTTAGATTGACATTCATGAAAGGCGATCCCCCAAGAGGTGAAGGTGCGGCTCATATCACGCGCCGTCAAAGGGGCGTCTAGGGGGCCGCGGCAACGCGCGCGAAGGTCGATTTGTGAGGCGTTTCCAGGGTTTCGACCACATCGACACGCGCGTGCGCTCGCTCGTTATCGTCGAGCCGTTCTACGATCGCCTGATGGCCGAGTTGGGCATGCCGCGGAAGAAGCTGTCGTTCGTCGACGATGCCGGCGATTGGCACGAGCTCAAGCCAGGCCAGGCTCATAACGTCGCTGAGTATTTCGAAGAACCAGGACCGGACCGGCCGTCCTATTTCATCGGCTTCATCGAAGATCCGCGCATGACGCCCACTCGCACGCGCATCGCCTTCCGTGTGAGTTCTCGTGCGGAAGTCGAGCGCTGGAATGTGCGTCTGCCGGAACTTGGCGGCGTCAACGTCGAGCTGTCGGCTGATATGGACGGCTACCCGGCGGTTTTCTTCGAAGATCCGGCCGGCACGCTGCTCGAAATCGTGGCGCGAAAGCCCGCGAAATAGTTACAGATCGAGCTTAGCTTTGATCCGCTTCGTCTTGATCGCGTCGAGCAGCGCGGCGTAATCGCGCTCGTTCTGCTCGCCGTACGTCTCGGCGAACGCCGCCAGTGCTCGATCGAACGTCTCGCCTCGGCCTAGATACCCCGCGATCTCGCAAGGGTCGCCCGAACGCGCATGCGCTCGCGCCAGCGCGCGCCCGCACAGGTCAGCATAGTCGGTAAGATCGCGCATCCCCATCGCTTGTACTGCCGCCGAATATTTCTCATCGCGCAACTGCCGCACGTAGTAATCGTGGCGCAAACCGCGCGCCCAACCTAGGAAGATGTCGCTCGCGGCTTGCATGAGGCGCTGGCCGTTTACCACGCGCTCGCCGTGGTTCGCGTAACGGCTCTTGCCGAGGTAGCGCTCGAGCACGGATGCTTGCGCTTCCTTTATCTGGAGCAAAAGCGTATCGCGATTGTCGCGGCCGAGGAAGAGCGCGACGTAGCAGCGGGTCCCGACGCTCCCCACCCCGACCACTTTGGTGGCCAGATCGACCAAATGATAGCGGTTCAGCAATGTTTGGCGGTCCGGCTCTAATGTGTCGCGGTAATGGATGATGTCGAGTTCGAGCCGGCGCCCCCGCTCGGCATCGTCAAGATGCGTGATCAGCGGGCGCTCGTCTTGGATCTGGAGCCCTTTTTTCTTGTGGACGACGAAACCCGGCAGGCCATGACTGGACGTCCGATGGATGGCCTGGCGCTTGCGGTCGCGGGCCGCCATGAAGTAGCTGCGCGGCACGATCTCGAGGGCCCGGCGCAGGTCGAGCCATGTATACCAGATATCGAGGTAACCGAGCTTCGCCATCGTCTGCATCTCATCGCGATAGGCGGCGACGCTTGCCTGCGCCACACCTCTGCTCGGCCGTCGGCGCGCGCCGTTGCTGCGCGCGGCGATGAAGCAGCTTGCCGCCAACCGCTTGACATCCCACTCCCACGGACCGCGCCGCGTCTCATCGAAATCGTTGACGTCGAAGATGATGCGCCGCTCGGGCGTGCCGAACAAGCCGAAGTTGCTCAGATGCGCATCGCCGCAGATCTGCGCGTTGATGCCCGAGACCAGCGTGTCCTTGAGGTCGTACGCCATGACCGCGGCGGCGCCGCGGTAGAAGGCGAACGGCGATAGGGCCATGCGCCCGTAGCGGATCGGCACGAGCTCTTGCACGCGGGTCGCGTCGGTGTCGATGATCAGCCCAATCGGATCGCGCCGGCTCGAGGGCTCCCACTCCGCATGGCTGGAACGCGGCACCTTGGTGCGCAGTTTGCGACCGGCCTCGTAACGCTGTGCGGCGCTGGGCACGTCGACGCGACGCCCGGCAGACCCGCGCGCCTTCCGCTTTGCCATGGGGCGATGTCCGAGAATGGCGGACCCGTTTCCTCGGAGAAGGTCGGCTTCATGGACGCACTACAGCTCAAAGACAAGATCCGCTCCATCCCCGACTTCCCGATCCCAGGTATCCTCTTCCGCGACATCACGCCGGTGCTGCAGGATCCGGCTGGCCTGCGCTCCGCCATTGACCTGATGGCCGACGCATATAAAGATAAGAGGATCGACGTCGTGGTCGGCATCGAGGCGCGCGGCTACATCCTCGGCGCGCCGCTCGCCTACAAGCTGGGCACGGGTTTCGTGCCGGTGCGCAAGCCCGGCAAGCTTCCCTTTGAGAAGATCAGCGTGGACTACGCGCTCGAATATGGGACCAACACGCTCGAGATGCACAAGGACGCGATCGCGAATGGACAACGCGTCTTGCTGGTCGACGATCTGCTCGCGACCGGCGGCACCGCCGCGGCGGTGCGTCAGTTAGTGGACAAACTCGGCGGCACAATCGTCGGCTTCGCGTTCCTCGTCGAACTCGCGGCGCTCAAAGGCCGCGCACAATTGCCGGGCGTGGATGTCAAGTCCTTTATCACATACTGATCCGGGGGCGGGTCGATGCGTCCTTCGCACGCCGCGACTGATCGTGCGCGTCGCGCGTCGCGGCGACGAGGATGCGATCGCGGCGCACTATCGCGCCGACGAGGCGCATCTCAAAGAGTTCTCGTGGGCGACCCCGGCGATGCTCGATCCGTCGTTCTGGCGCGAATGGATCGAGCAGACGCACATCGAGTTCGATGCCGGCCGCGCATGCCGGACGTTTCTGTATGAGTTGGACGATCGCACGGTCGTCGGCTCCGCGAACCTGACCAACATCATTCGCGGCCCCTTCCATGCGTGCTATCTCGGCTACTCGATCGCGCGCACCCATGAGGGCAAAGGTCTGATGTCCGAGGCGCTGCAAGCGCTGCTGCGTTTCGCGTTCGACGATCTCAATCTGCATCGCATCATGGCCAACTATATGCCGCGCAATCGTCGAAGCGGCGCGCTGCTGGAGCGACTCGGTTTCGTGATCGAGGGAACGGCGAAGGATTATCTGCGCATCAATGACGTCTGGGAAGATCATGTCATGACGTCGCTGACCAACAATAAGTGGCGGAGCTGACTCACGGTGCGAGCTAAGCTCAAGTCATACAATGCGACTGACGTCCAAGATCTGAACGCTTATCGCCCGGCGGACCCGAGGAATTTCCGTTTTACGATGGAGCTCTTCATCGGACCGGATTCAGAAGAAGGCGAAGAGACATTTCAAGTCACCGTGTGCACGCCTGACTGGTTGAAAAGCCAACACGGCCCAAATGATGTCGTAGTCGGCCGACACCATCTAATCGTTTTCGAGTTCGACCTCAAGCGAATCGTCCGCTTTATCGAGGAGTATTGCGCCAACACCGAGGGGTCGAGCTGGCACGAAATCGGTGAGAAGCTGGGGCGCCTAGGCTACTGGGAGTTTGAAGACTACCAGCCGGCGTGAGAGTTCTGGCCGGAGCCCTGGGGCTCCAGACCGGTTGCGCGTCCCGCGTTGTCCCTGTAGAATAGCAATATCCACATGGCGACAACAATTTCTGAGCTTACGAAGCACGTCAAGAGGTACTACCCGAGCCTGGACGAGGGCTGGCTCCAGGGCGTCTATGACTTTGCCGACCAGGCCCACGGTGGCCAGACCCGGGCCAGCGGCGACAGTTTCATCTCTCACCCCCTGGCCGTTGCTTCGATCTTGGCGGACTTGGAGATGGACCCGGCCTGCATCGCCGCCAGCCTGTTGCACGACGTCGTCGAGGACACGACCGTGCCGCTCGAAGACATCGAGAAGCGCTTCGGGGGCGAGATCGCCACGCTCGTCGACGCGCTGACCAAACTCACCAAAATCCCGTATCAGACCAAAGAAGACGTCAAGGTCGAGAACCTGCGTAAGATGTTCTTGGCGATGGCCAAAGACATCCGCGTCATCATCATCAAGCTCGCCGATCGCCTCCACAACCTGCGCACGCTCGACAGCCTACCCGCGGCCAAGCGCCGCATGATCGCCGAGGAGACGCTGGAGATCTACGCCCCGCTCGCGCATCGCCTCGGCATCTACAAGATCAAATGGGATCTCGAGGACTTGAGCCTCGAGTACCTCGATCCGACAGCCTATAGAGAGATCGCCGAGCGCGTTGCCAAGCGTCGCGGCGATCGCGAGCGCTCAGTCAGCGACGTGATCGCCGACGTGCAAACGCGCTTCGCCGCCGCCGGCATCACGGCGGACATCTCGGGCCGGCCCAAACATTTCTATTCGATCTATCAGAAGCTGGGCAGCGGTCGCGACTTCTCCGAGATCTTCGATCTCACGGCGATCCGCGTGATCGTCGACTCCGTCAAGGATTGCTACGGCGCCGTCGGCATCGTGCACAGCATCTGGACGCCGCTGCCGGGCCGCTTCAAAGACTACATCGCGATGCCCAAGACCAACGGCTATCAGTCGATCCACACGACGGTCATCGGACCTGGCGGCGATCCGATCGAGATCCAGATCCGCACGTGGGAGATGCACCGCACGAGCGAATATGGCATCGCCGCGCACTGGCGCTATAAAGAAGGCGGCCGCGGCGACGACTTCGACGAGAAGCTCGCTTGGCTGCGCTCGCTGCTCGAGTGGCAAGAAGAGACGCACGACAGCCGCGAGTTCATCGAGCGGCTCAAAGTCGATCTGTTCGCCAATCAGGTGTTTGTGTTCACGCCCAAAGGCGACGTCATGGGCCTGCCGGCGGGTGCGACGCCGATCGACTTCGCCTATCACGTGCACACCGGCGTCGGCCATCGCTGCGTCGGCGCGAAGGTCAACGGCAAGATCGTGCCGCTCACCTACGAGTTGCAGACCGGCGACATCTGCGAAGCGCTCGTCAACAAAGGCAGTCCTGGGCCGTCGCTGGATTGGCTGACGATCTGCCGCACCTCATCCGCCAAGCATAAGATCAAGCAGTGGTTCCGCAAGAACCGGCGCGATGAGAACATCACGGCCGGCCGCGAGATCCTGGAGCGCGAGTTCGCGCGCCAGCAGCTGCAGGCGGTCGGCACCGCGGCGTTCCTCGAAAGCTGCGCCACCAAGCTCAATTATACGAGCGTCGACGATATGTTCGCGGCGGTCGGCTTCGGCGACGCATCGCTCGGGTCGATCGTCACGCGCGCGCGCGAAGAGGCCAAGAAACGCAACGTCGTGCCGCTGCCGCTCGAGCGCCAAGCCATCGGCGTGCGCAAGCCGGCGCGCCGTCAGCCTTCGGGCGTCAAGGTGCGCGGCATGAGCGGCGTCATGGTCCGCTTCGCCAAATGCTGCCGGCCGGTCCCCGGCGACGCGATCTTAGGCTTTATCACGCAAGGCAAGGGCGTCTCGGTGCATCGCGTCGAGTGTCCGAACGCGGGCTCGCTCGGCACGCAGCCGGATCGTTTGATCGACGTCGCGTGGGACGTGTCGCCCACCGACGCGCACATCGTCGACGTCGAGATCGAAGCCGCCGATCGCGCCGGCCTGCTCCAAGACGTCATGAGCGTGCTCTCCGAGCACAAGACCAACGCCACGTCGGTCACCGCGCGCACCAAGCGCGACGGCAGCGCGAGCATCTCGTGCAGCCTCGAGATCCGCGATCTGAACCATTTGAGCCAGCTGCTCCAAAAGCTTGGGCGCGTGCGCGACGTGCGCAACGCGTACCGCGTCACCAAGCGCGAAGCGCGCGTCGGGGACCGGTAGGCGCTCGCAGCCGTGCGAGCGGTCGTACAGCGCGTCAGTTCTGCATCCGTCGAGGTCGACGGCGCGGTCATAGGCGAGATCGGGCGAGGCTTCTTGGCACTCGTCGGGGTTGGCCGCGACGACACCGACGAAGATGCAAGCGCGCTGTCCGCGAAGATCGCCGGACTGCGCATCTTCAACGATGAGGCCGGCGATATGAACCTATCGCTCGCCGACGTCGGTGGCGCGGTGCTCGCGGTCTCGCAGTTCACGCTGCACGGCGACGCGCGCAAGGGGCGTCGCCCTTCCTTTATAGATGCCGCGCCGGGCGAGGCCGCCAAGCCGCTCTTTGACCGCGTCGTCGCGTTGCTGCGCCGCGAAGGGCTTGACGTGCAGACCGGCGTGTTCGGCGCGCAGATGCGCGTGAGCTTGGTCAACGAAGGTCCGGTGACGATTCTGCTCGACTCGAGAAAGCTGTTTTGAACATTTTCGTCGGGACTTTGGGCTCAAGGTCCTGACGCTGACCGCCGTCAATGCGGATCCAGGGGGTGCCAGGAGTTTGATTCTTTCCGTCGGGGACGGGCACTTGCCGTGAAGGAGCCGAGGTTCGAGCTCGACCTCAAGGTGCTCGACCACAACGTGCGCTCGTGGCTCGGGTATCTCGCGGGTCGCGAGTTGTGGGCGGTCGTCAAGTCCAACGCGTACGGATTGGGTTTGGAGCGCGTCGCGCGCACGTGCATCGACGCCGGCGCGCAGCGTCTGTGCGTCGTCGATATCGCTGAAGCCCTCCAACTGCGCGAGCTTGGCATCACGGCGCCGATCATCCACGTGTGGACCACGCCGATGGAAGAGCTCGAAATCGCGATCAGGCAGAATGTCGCGGTCACCATTGAAGACGTCGCGCACGCCAAGGCGCTCTCGGCCCATGCGCTCAGAATCGGAAAGATCGCGGTTGCGCACGTGGCGGTCGAGACGGGCACGGGCTGGAGCGGCATCCAGTCCGACCGAGCGTCGTCGTTCGCAGGCGCCGTGCGCACGCTCCCCGGAGTGCGTTGGGAGGGCGCGTGGACGCACATCGCCAGCCGCGAGCAGATGCTGGCGCAGCTCGATCAATTCTATATGGCCGTCGACGCGATGCGCCAAACGGGCCTGCCCGTGCCGATCGACCATGTCGCGGCGACCGCACCGACGTTATGGGGTGTCGGCGGTTCGGCGGCGCGCATCGGCGTCGGTCTGTACGGCGCATCGCCGGGCGGGCAGATCCGGGGCTTGCCGCTGCGCACCGCGATCTCGCTGCGCGCCACCGTGCTCTACGCGAAACAGTTCGAGAACGCGACGACGCTCGGCTACGGCGGCGCCGGTATCGCCAAGCCGGGCGAGGTCATCGTCACGTTGCGGTTGGGTTACGCGGACGGCGTGCCGCGCGCGCTCGCCGGCGGCGGCCAGATCCGTTTGCACGGCGAGCGCTGCGCCATCGTCGGCGCGATCGGCATGAATTTCACGATGATCCGCGTGCCGTACGGCGTCACGGTGCGTCCGGGCGACGAGGCGACCGTGGTCGGCGACGAGGACGGTGTGCGGCTCGACGAAGTCGCACAGCGAGCGGGAACCATCCCGCATCAGTTGATTACGTCGCTTTCCGGCTTGTCAGCCCGTCAAAACGTGTGATATACTGCCTGGGCTTGCGTGTAGTCTCGCGATTTTGATCGCGAGGCCCGGCTCAAGTAGCCGGGACTACACACTATCCTTCCTGCTCGCCCGCGGCGCTCCCAAGCGCCGGTCAGGACAAGCCACCGCCCATGGGGAGGCAGCGCACGCACTGTGTCGCTTTACGAGATCACGTACATCCTTCGCCCCGCGCTCGAAGACCCGCAGGTCATCGAGCTGTCTTCGCATTTCTCCGACGTCGTGAAGAACAACGGCGCCAGCGAGATCACCATCGAACCGATGGGCAAGAGACGGCTGGCCTACGAAATCAAGAAACAACGCGAAGGTCACTACATCTGCATGAAGTTCGACGGCTCGGCGGATTCTGCCAAAGAGGCGATCCGCCAGCTGCGGCTGCACGATGACGTGCTTCGCGCCCTCCTCATCAGAGATTGAACTAACGGAGGATTCCTATCGTGGCCGGAGCTTATAACCACATCGTTTTGGTCGGCAGACTCGTCGCCGACCCGGAACTGCGTCAGACGCAAGCGGGCATCCCCGTGACGTCGTTTCGCATCGCCGTCGACCGCCCGCGCGGCCGTGACGGCGGCGAGAAGCAGACCGATTTCTTCGGCGTGAGCGTTTGGCGTCAGCGCGCCGAGCGCGCGGCCGAGTTCTTGCAGAAGGGTCGGCTTGTGTTGATCGCCGGCCGCCTGCAGATCCGCGAGTACACCGACAAAGATAACAACCGTCGCACCGCAGTCGAAGTCGTCGCCGACGACTTCCAGATGCTCGATTCGCGCCCAGGCGGCGCGGGTGGTGCTGGCAATGCGGGCGCGGCAAGCGATCGTCCGGCGGCGCCGGCGAGCGACCTTCCCGAGTACAAATTCGACGCCGAGTCAGAGGAAGAGGTTCCGTTTTAAATGCCACCTCGCACTAAGATGAAGAGGCCGAAGAAGAAGAACGGCGTTGAGCGCAAGCCCAAACGCAAAGTCTGCTCTTTCTGCGTCGACAAGATCACCGAGATCGATTACAAAGATACGCCCAAGCTGCGCAAGTACGTATCGGAACGCGGCAAGATCGTGCCGCGCCGCATCTCGGGCACGTGCGCCAAGCACCAGCGCGCAGTGACCTCTGCGATCAAGCGCGCCCGCGTTATCGCGCTGCTGTCGTTCGCTGCGGAGTGAGCGTGAAAGTCATACTGAAGAAGGACCACAAGGGGCTCGGCGCCGCCGGCGAGATCCACAGCGTCGCCGACGGTTACGGGCGCAACTTCTTGCTGCCGCGCGGGATCGCCGTCGAGGCGACGCGCGGCAACCTCGCGCAAGCCGAGTCGCAGCGCGCCGCCCACGATAAGCGCGCCGCCGTCGCGTTGGCCGACGCGAGGGAATTGGCCGCCAGGCTCGAGGGCAAGCCGATCGTCATCCCCGCCAAGGCGGGCGAGAGCGGCAAGCTGTTCGGCGCGGTGACCAACGCACAGGTCGCCGAAGCGGTACAGGCGTCGCTGGCGATCGAGATCGACCGCCACAAGATCGAGCTCGAGGAGCCGATCAAGAGCGCCGGCGACCACGAGGTCACCGTCAAGCTTGTCCCTGGCGTGAACGCAAAGCTCATCGTGCGCGTCGTCGCGGAATAGATATTTCGTCGCGAAAGAGACACAAGATATAGTGCTCGGCGGATTCGCCGGGCACTATTCGCGTTATCCCCAATTTCTCTCCACGCGCTCTCCACAAGAAATACGCTCGAAGAACTTGCCAGACGTCATCGCCGTGTGATGTAATGTAGCATCATGGCATTGGCATCCCCGATCGATCGCATCCCGCCGCAGAACCTCGACGCCGAGCAGGCGGTTCTTGGTTCGTTGATGGTCGATCGTGAGCTTGTGCCGATCGTCGGCGAAATCGTCAGGCGCGAGGACTTCTACGCGCCGCATCACGGCACGATGTACGAGGTCATCAGCGCGCTGTACGAGCGCGGCGAGCCGGTCGACAAGATCTCGGTCGCCGAAGAGCTGCGCAGGCGCCGCTTGCTCGATGACGTCGGCGGACTCGACTTTTTGACCCAGCTGCTCAACGCGGTCCCCACGACCGCGTCGGCCGAGTACTACGCGAAGGTCGTGGCGGAGAAGGCCATACTGCGCGCGCTCATCACGGCGGGGGGACGGATCTCCGTAGCGGGCTTCGAGCCCACCGAAGACGTGGAAGAGACGCTCGACCAGTGCGAGCAGATGATCTTCCAGATCGGCCATCGCCAGCAAGGCGGCTTCACGCAGGTCAAAGACCTGCTCAAGCCGGCCTTCGAACAGATCAACAAACTCTACCATCAGCAGGGCCAGATCACCGGCGTCCCCTCGGGCTTCAAAGCGCTCGACCACTTCACGGCGGGCTTCCAAGCCGGCGAGCTCGTGATCATCGCGGCCCGGCCGTCCATGGGCAAGACGTCGCTCGCGCTCAACGTCGCGGTACACGCGGCGAAGCAGGCGGGCCGCTCGGTCGCCGTGTTCTCGTTGGAGATGAGCAGCAACCAGCTCATCCAGCGCCTGCTCTCCTCTGAATCGAAGATCGATGCGCAGCGGCTGCGCAGCGGCAACATCAAGGACGACGACTGGGGCAAGATTTCCGCCGCGATGGGCGAGCTAGCGGACCTGTCGATCCAGATCGACGACTCCGCAGCGCTCCGAGTGAGCGAGGTCCGCTCGCGCGCCCGCCGCCTGCATGCCAAGTACGGGCTCGACCTGATCATCGTCGACTATCTCCAGCTGCTGCAATCGAGCAATGCTCGCGCGACCAACCGCGTCGAGATCATCGACGACATCTGCCGCGGCCTCAAGACGCTGGCGAAAGAGCTCAAGGTGCCGGTCGTCGCCCTCGCGCAGCTCAATCGCTCGCCCGAGATGCGCAACGATAAACGGCCGCTGCTCTCCGATTTGCGCGAGTCGGGCGGCATCGAGCAAGAAGCCGATGTGGTCGCGTTCATCTACCGCGACGACTACTACAACCCGCCGACGCCCGAGAACGAGAACATCGCCGAGCTGATCATCGCGAAGCAACGCAACGGTCCGACGGGCACGGTGATGCTGCGCTTCGACAAGAAATTTACGGCGTTTTCGGATCTGGATTTAGAACACTCGGAGTACTAATACACGACCCGGAGGCTCTACGGCGCTAGCGGGAACGGCGATCCGTTGCATCCAGCGCAGGTCAAGACCAGTGTTGAACGACCGCGCGGCAAGTCAAATGCCGCGACCGCTCCTGCGCGGCCAGCGTACGTGATCTGCGCGTGCGCGGAGCTCCATCGGATCTTCTCCGGATCGCTCCACAACGCGACGCCGTAGCGGACCGCAACTAGCGAATCGAAGTCGAGCGTCAGCGTCTTGTCGTGAAACTCCGCGCCGACGAGTTTCGGCATCTCCGAACGCTCGAGTCGCGGAAGCGTCAAGAAGGAGCTGGACGTCCGCGCGCGATCGTAGGGAAACACCCGAACCGGCGTCGTGCGGCCTTCCACAAAGCTCATCCCAGCTTTCGTGTCGTGGTAGTCGATCGTCGCTGGGTATGGCCCGCGATACGACCACGGCGCCCACGCCTCGGGCACGGCAATGGTCGCTATATAAGGAAAGGCGATCGCGCGCGGCTGCGCGGCAAAGCGCGCTGCTTCGTGCGCGGCATCGGACATGGTCAACGCGCGCATCCCGTCCGCTTTCGCTTCCGCGTAGAGGGCGTCGAGTATGACGCTCGACGTCGAAACATCGGACCAGAACGGCGCGTGCTCCATCTGATCGGTCTCTTGCTGAACGACCATAACAAGTGGCTGCGTTGCGCCGGCCGCTGCATACGCATCGACCAACGCGCGTGCGTATGACACGCCGCTCAGTCGATCGAATCCCGCCACTTGCAAATCATCGGGATCGGTGGAGTAGAATTCCTCGTGGTCGCTGATCGCGGCGCGCGTCAGGTCGCGAGCTGTCCATTCCAGACCGACAAGGCTGCACGAGCCGTCGCCGGCCGGCCGCCGATACGAAGCAGGATCCGCGCAGTACGCTCCCCAGGGTGTGCCTTCATCGTAGTCGTTGTCCAAGCCATGCGAGTTCCACGCGATGCCCCAGAACGATCGATACCCCTCATTGAAGTCTGAGGCGATGCCGCGCTCGTACCCGCTGCCCTCGATTGCGACCGTCGGCCGGAACCACGCAAAACGCCGCGCGGCCAACTGCGCGAAATGAGTCGGCGTTTGCGACACTGCGTTCGGATTGTGGTTCGTCGGCCGCGTCTGCAAATCGTCGCCGTACTGGCGGTGATAAGAATCGTAGAGGTCACCCGTCACGTCGAACGTCGCGGGCTGTCCGGTCATCCAGGTCACCGGAATCGCGTAGCGATGCGCGAGCTGCGCAAGCCTCATCATGCCAGCGCGCGACGGGATCTCGTGAAACGACGCGGCGACGAACAGCGCTTGCGTCCGGCCGCTCGGCACGGCCCATGCCGGCACCGGCGGACTCAGCCGCGCGACGAGACGCGAACCAGCCGGGCATCGGCTGTGCCGCAGCGCGATTGGCGGGAAGTCACCCGGCCCGACCTCGTACCAGATGAAGCCATCGTACGACACGGCGCAGGCTGCGGGTCCTTCGACCGAGCTCATCACCAGGTCGCCGTCTTCAAGAAATGGTTGGCGACGTTCGGAGGCGAGCGGCCAGCTTAGCGCGAGAAGTCCGAGCAGGACACCGAGGATGACCGCGATCGCGCGTGTCAACGCGTGGGAAGCGCGAACGACATCACGACGTTGCGCTCCACTCCGCCGGAGAAGACATCGGCGCACAGCGCGATATATTCGCGACCGTTCACGACATAACGGATGGGCGGGGCGTCAAGGCGCGCGTGCTCGGGCGGGCCCTCCGGCCGATCGAAGAGCTTCACGAACAGCGCGCGAGCAGACGCTTGGAGCCGTTCCGAAAACGTCATGTCGTTCTGCGTCGTCGGAACGTCGCCCAAACCGACTGCGTATCGCCAGAGAACGTCGCCTGTGCCGGCGTCAAGCGCATAGAACGTGCCGTTCGGCTCGGGCACAAAGACGATGTCACCGGACGATAGCGACCCGCTGATAAAACCGAGATTGAAGCGCTCGCCCGGGCCGCCTGAGAGATGCCGGCGCCACACCAGACGGCCGGTGTCGGGATCGACCGCGCAGAGATAGTTGAGCGTGTGACTCGTCGCTTGCGTGCTTCCGGCTAGCCAGAGCTTGTCCGGGCGTCGAGCGTTGGCGGGCGCAGGCAAATGCAGATCGGGGCCGTCCACGGCGGCGATGAAGACCAGGTGCAAGCGTGGATCGTACGATGCAGGTCCGATAGCGCCGCCCTGGACGCCGGGTTCCATCGTCGCATTGCCGCGAGCGGCATACATGTCGCGCTGCGGCACGACGTTCTGAGAGACGCGTAGTTCACGTCCGGTCGAGCGGTCGAGCACATATAGCCAGCCGGTCTTGCCAGCTTCGCCGACGGCGTGCGTGCGCCGGCCATGCCGATCGAGTGCGTCGAATAAGAGCGGGGGACTGGCGGCGTCGTAATCCCACACGTCGTGCGGCGTCTCTTGGTAGTACCAGCGCATGCGGCCGGTTCGGGCATCTAACGCGACGATTGAATTCGTGTACAGGTTGTCGCCGGGGCGTGTCTCCGCGTTATAGCTGGGCGACGGGTTGCCCGTCGAAAGATAGATCGTCGCACCGCTCGGATCCAGCGCTGGAGTCATCCAGGCCGCCCCGCCGCCATGGCGCCACGCGTCGCGATAGCGGGGCGCGTCCGCACGTTCTTGCGCGATGTCGCGATGCAGCGAATAGCCGTGCACGCTCGGAACGAACGAACCTTCCCAACCAGGATTCGTCGACCACCAGCGCCACAGCAGTTTTCCATTCGACGCGCGGTACGCCGAGAACGAGCCGCGAATGCCGAAGTCGCCGCCAGAGCTGCCGATGAGGACCATGCCCGACCACACGAGCGGCGCCATCGTCTCGCTAAAGCCATCGAGCGGATCGCCGACCGCTGTCTCCCAGCGCTTCGATCCCGAACGCTGATCGAGCGCGATGAGACGGCCGTCGAGCGTGGCGAGGAACACGAGCCCGTCAGCGATGGCCACGCCGCGGTTGGCTTTGGCGCAGCAGAAGTAGAAACGACCGAGCGTCGGGGTGAACTCCCACTTCTTTGCGCCGGTCGCCGCGTCGAGGGCGATCACGCCGTCGTACTCGCCAGTGGTCAGATACATCGTGCCATTGACGACGATGGGCGATGACTCCATCTGACCATACGCAGAGTCCTGATACTCCCACGCTTTGGCGAGCGACGTGACGTTGCGCGCATCGATCTGGACAAGCGGCGTATGCCGCGTGTTGTCGTAGGAGTACCCATAGGTGGGCCAATCGGCGTTCGCACGCGAGAGCAACGCGCCGATGAGAAAGACGAATAGGAACATCGTTCGGCCGGACGCTTGGCGCACCGCGACGCATTCACCCGCCACCGATGCGACGCCGCTCGTACAGGGTCTCCTCGGACGCGCTCGAATCCCCGAGCATCTCGAAGCGATGGCTCCTCAAGCGCAGGATTGATCGCCATCGTGTTTCTCGTTCGCAGCCCAGCGCTCTTACAAAGCGGGAGAATATATCATGTCGCAAGAGACATTAGCTACGGCAGCCGCCATCGGAACCTTCATCGTGATCGCGGCTACCGCCGTCGCAGCCGTCGTGCAGCTGCGTCACCTCCGGGCGCAAAACCAGCTCACGGGTTTGCTCACTGTCTTGGCGCGCGTCGAAGATCCGCAATTCAACGAATGGGTGGATAATGCGAGACAGGTGGTCGCGGACCGTCTTCCCGATCCAGCGTACCGGCGTGCGATCTTGGATGGGACGTTTGATCGCAAGAACAACGCCTGGTTAAACCTCGCGAACTCGTACGATTGGGTCGGCAGCCTTGTGAAGCACAACCTCATCCCCGAAGAGTCGCTGCTCGATGTCTATTCATTTCGGGTCACACAAGCGTGGGAAATCATTGAGGGCATCGTTCCACTCGTGCGCAGCCGATCTGGTCCTGTCGTGTGGGAGAATTTTGAATATCTGGTGGTCCGCGCGCGCGAATGGAATGCGCAACATGCGGAAGGGGCATACCCCAAAGGCGTACCACGACTGCGGATCGATGTCACGTGGCCGGAACTCGCGGAGACCAGCGGCTAGCGAGGCGCGGCGAAAGGCCTTTGAGAAAATGACGGTTCGCGATTTGCCCCGCAGATAGCGTGCCGACGTAGCTCAGCCGGTAGAGCAGCGGTTTCGGAATTCTCGCTTCGATCTGGCGCGATTGCGTTTTGGCAAAGTGTAGGATCGCACATGGCGACTCGGCGGCTCGCGGGTCGCTCTCACCATCCAGCGTCAATGCCCTGACGCCGCATTTCGACGCCATGGCAGGAGCACCAAATCGGCCGCTTCCTCAGCATCTTTGAGGAGCGTCTTGCGCGGCGTGCCTATCCGCGCACGCATGGTCAGGCCACGAGCAAAATCCGTGACTTGGATCGCGCGCGCGGCTACCGGAAAGTCAGACGGGATGTCTCCCGCGCAGATCCCGTCCCGGAAACGGCGCTCCACCAGCGCCGCGGCGCCCGCGACCGTGCTCTGCAGGAACCGCCGAACCTCAGCGTCGTTCACAAGCGGCGCGACGCACTCCAGAAGGCAGCCCCGGGCGGACCCTTTCTCGGTCGCGCTTGCGACAGCGTACCTCAGAAAGCTTGCGAGCGAGTCGCGCAGAGCCTGCGGCGCGAGGAGTGCCTTCGCGGCGAGAGCGCCCTTCCTCTCGGCGTACGCATGGAGGACACGCAAGAATATCTTCCGCTTGGACCCAAAAACTGAATACAGACTCGGCCGCCCGACTCCCATCCCGGCGACGAGATCGTCGATCGTCACTCCGTCGTAGCCTTTCAACCAGAACACCTGGGTCGCTTTTTCCAGCGCGTCCCTCTCGTCGAAGCTACGCGGTCGTCCACGTGGCCTGGCGGTATTTTGAATCATTTAGTTCGAAACTCCTTGCCCTTGGTCATCCAATCCATTATTATTATACGGAAAGGTTCGAAATTGGCAAGATGCCCTGGCGTGCGGGGACTCCCGGTTCGACCTACCTCTTCACCACGGAGCAACTTATGAAGCATTTGATCGCTCTCGTCACCGGCACTACCTCCGGGCTTGGGCATGCGGCAGCCCGCATGCTAGCCGCCGAGGGCTACCGCGAGGTCATCGTCACCGGGCGCAGCCTGGCCCGGGTACAGGAAACGTCCGCTGAGCTCGCAGCTGAGACCAAGACGCGGGTTTTCACACCGTTAGAGCTGGATCTGGACTCGCCATCCAGCGTTCAGTCCGCCCTCGCCGAGCTCGTCAAGCGAGATCAGCCGATCGATTTCCTACTGCTCAATGCCGGGATGGTCGGTGGCAAGGCGCGCGTGCTCACTACGGCGGGCGTCGAGGCGGCTCAGGCCCCGCTCATCGGCCATCATCAACTGACCGTCGGGTTGCTCCGCGCCAACCTGCTGAGTCCCAACGCGCGGATTGTTATCACCGGCTCGGAAGCGGCCCGTGGGGACGTCCCTCTGTTCAGCTACACCGACGTGGCGGCCCTTGCGGTCACGAAATACCACGGCGACCGGAGCGCCGCGGTGGAAGCCCTGCTGCGCAGCGGGCCGAACGTGAAGTACGAGCCCAACCGGGCGTATGCCGACGCGAAGCTCATCATTGCTTGGTGGGCGGCGGCGCTGGCGCGCCGACTACCCTCCGGCATGGCCGTGTACGCTGTCTCGCCCGGTAGCGCGCCCGACACCAAGGCCGTGCGAAACGCTGGGCCGGCCCTGAAGTGGCTGATGATTCCGCTGATGAAGCTCATTCCCGGCATGTCTCATACTCCTGAGACCGCGGCTCGTCGCTACCTCCAGGCATCGGAGTTCGGAACCGACCTCTCGGGGCAATTCTTCGCCTCGGCGCCCAAGAAGCTCACCGGCCCAATTGAGGCGATGCGCCACCCACACTTGCACGATCGCGCCAACCAGGAAGCCGCGTGGCAGGCCGTCGTCAAGGTCTCCGGCGTCGACTTTTCTCATCCTGCACCATCGCTTTGCGTTTAACAATCGCACAGCGGCTATCAATGCCGAAACAAAGCGACAACTGAGCAACGGAGAGCTCGCAAAGCTATACCGCAAGTTCATAGAAGCAGTGGCTAAGGCCGGGCCGTATGGAGTTCTATTCAAGAACGTAAAACTGGACGAGGCACCAACGTTGCTTCTAAGACAGGAATATCGTTGGTTCATCGGGCGCAAGATCGCTCTGACGGCGGTGGCGATCGGCGGAGTCTGGGCGGTCTATTTTTCCGGCAGGGGTCTGAGCCGCACGACCGAGTGATGCCGCCGACTCAAACAACGGGGTTCTGATCTGCCGTCACGCTACCCGGAGCAGAGGCTAGATAGTACAACGCAAACGAGAGGCAAGCATGTTCGCGAGTTTAGCGTTGAGAGCGGAAGTACCGATCACTACGCTGGCCGCAATCTTGGGGCACGACACGGCCATGCTGATGCGCGTATACGGCCATCAACTACCTTCGGCTGAGGACACAGCTGCTAAGGCCTTGCAACAGGCGCTAGCAGGCGCGTCCTGGGGCCCTTGAGAAAATGGGTTTCGAGTTGGTTTTGAAGGCGTCCGTGACCACCTCGTGACCACGGCGGCCAAATAGACCAAGGTTAAGAATGGCACTCCAGGCGCAAAGCCTTACGCAATGCGCATTATAACCAACACGCCGACGTAGCTCAGCCGGTAGAGCAGCGGTTTCGTAAACCGCAGGTCGTCAGTTCGAGCCTGACCGTCGGCTTGGTTTTCTCCATCGTCCCCTGAGCGATGCCGTCTAGGCAAAGTGTAGGATTAGCGCATGTCCACGGAGAGCCCATCGAACCGAGCAGCACTACGGACGTTCGTCGTCGTGGCGCTGTCGCTGATCGTCCTTGTCGCTGGGGGATTGGATTTTCGACGGATTTGGATCCCGTCCGGCGATTTCGGCTACGCGGCAGACGGCAACGACGTGGTGAATTATATCCAGGACGGGTCGCCTGCTGCGAAGGCTGGGATGCAGGTCGGTGACACCATCGACTTTCAGTCGACGCCGGCGCAAGACCGGTGGTACGCGGCTCAGGCGGGCACGTTGGCGGCCGGTCAACGCGTCACGTTCGGACTCAAGCACGATGGTGTTCTACGCAACGTCACGCTGACGTCGACTCCGCAGGTCACCGAGCACTACTATGTTGCCTATCGGATCGCGGTGCTCGGCGTCGCTGTGCTCTACATCGTGCTCGGAGCAGCGCTCGTGTTGTTGCGCCCGAGCCTGATGACGTGGGGTTTTTTCCTGTATTGCCTCGCGAACGCTCCCTTCACGTTTTTCACGGCGACGCTTCTCTACCCGTCCCCTTGGCCGTACGTGGCATATTCGCTCTATTGGATTCTTTACAGTGCAGGGGTCGTCGGCTTACTCGTTTTTGCGCTGTGCTTTCTCAACGAGCCGATCAAGGGATGGCGCTGGTCGGCACTCCGAACGATGCCGTGGCTTTTCGCTGCGCTGTGCATCTTTGGGGTTTACTTCACGTATCATTGGGGCTGGGTCGGCGGGCCACCCGGGGAGCTGTTCCTGCGCATCTACGTCGCAATACCTGCGGTGTGGTCGCTCATCGTGATGTACTTGTTCGTGGACACGTATATCCGTGCTCGCGGCGAAGACCGGCAGCGCATACGGTGGGTGGTCGTCGGGTTCGGTCTCAACCTCGTCTTACAGTTCGTGTTCGTCTTCCTCGGCGTGTACATGCCCAGCGAGCCCATCTGGCTCGCACACGTGTTGCAACTATCGAGCATCATCGTGCCGCTGACCGTCGCCTATGCGGTCATCAAGCATCGCGTCATAGACGTGAGCTTTGTCGTGAGCCGCACGCTGGTCTACGGCGTTTTGACAACGCTGCTCGTCGCGGCCTTTTCCGTCATTGACTGGTTCTTCAGCGACTATCTACGGTTGGCTCGACTGGGGACGATCGCAGAGGTCGGCGCGGTCGTCGCATTCGGGCTGTGGTTCAATGGTTTGCACAAACGCGTGGATTCATTGATCGACGCGACGTTTTTCCGCCAGCGTCATCGGGCCGAAGTCCAGCTCGCGAGAAACGCTGCGGCATTGCCGTTTGCCACAACGGCGCAGAACGTGGCCCAGGCATTGATCAAGGAGCCGGTTCGCGCGCTCGAGCTTGCATCCGCCGCCCTTTTCCATCGCGATAAGGATGGCGCGTACATCCGCGAAGCTGCCGAGGGATGGAATGCCGGCGACATCGACAGACTGGACGAGATGGACGGTCATTTACTGATGCTCTTGCAAGCGGAGAAAGGGCCGGTGTCGCTGTACGACCACCCGTGGCGTACCGAGAGCGTCCCTTCGGGGCCGGCTCGTCCGGTGCTCGCGATGCCTATCATCGTCCGGCGTGAACTTGCCGCGGTAACGTTCTACGGCTCCCACATCCACGGCGAGGGCCTCGATCCGGACGAGATAAAGACCATCGCCAGTCTCGCGCCAGGTGCGGGCGCTGCGTACGATCATCTCGACGCCGAGTCGATGAAGCGGGAAGTCGACTCGATTCGACGTGAGGTCGAGTCGTTGCACGCCCAGCTGGCGAACGCGCAGATCCAGCCCGCGTGACTGGAAAAGTGGCGGGCTGGGCCAAGAAGGAATCGCATGTTGATAGCAGCACTTAGCGCGCTTGTTCTGCAGGTCGCCCCGGCCCAATACGACGCGACGTTCTACTGCGAATGCAAACCGCAGACTTTACAGACGTCAGGCGTCTTCACGACCACCGCGAAGTCGGACGGCGACTTCGACGCCGATTACGCGCCTGCGGGGGGCAATACTCTTGGCTTTGCGCTGCGCGCCGGCCGCCACGTCATCGCGGACAGTCCGGGTCTAGAGGTGACCAGCAAGTGGCAATCCACCGCCAACGTGCTGATTGTCGATCAGAGCGTGACCGTTCCAGTAGGCGCATCGGTCGTCAGCGTCGCGAACGGCATCGCGACAGTTGAAGTCCACGGGGAGTTGGACAATGCGAACGTGCATTTGGCGATGGGGACCGTTCCAGTATCCATCACGCTCGATTTCGTGGAGCACGTCAAACTAGGCAAATCCGCCGACGAACAACCCTCGTTGACGTCGCTGGTCGAGACGATGGTGGCTCATTACCCTAACGGCAACTATGGTCGACCGTGGGATTCGACGGTCAAGTGCGGGTTGACCGCGAAATCTTCTTAGCCTGCTTTTGTGGTTTGTTCGCGAAACGCGCCGATGGCATCCGCAACGCTGGGGTGAACATCGACGAACCGATCGTAGCCCGATTGCTCCAGCGCGCGTCGCATAGATAGCTGCGAGCAGACCAGCCGGATGTCGCCGTTGTACTGACGGACCCACTGCACCGACAGATCGAGCGCCCGGCGCACGTCTGATGAGAAGGCGCGCAGTCCATCGAGATCGATGATATGAAGGCGGCGGCCGAATCGCACGTGCTTGCGTATTAAGAAGAGAGCGTTGCCGACGTCGTCCTCGCCGAATGGCTCGACGAACGTGGTGACCGTGATGACCGGATGCCGTGCGAACATACGTTCGATTGTAGTTTTCCGGGCTGGGCCGGCTCCCCCCTCCTGACAACCAGGACATCCCAAACCGGCCCTGTGACGGGCCTTACACCGAAAGCGTGCCCGCATTGCTTGCGCGATGGATGGCGTACGCTTAGAAGAACGGACGATAGTCCGTAATAGAAGGGAGGCGAGCACCGATTTCGACCAACTCGCTGGCAGCTGAGCGGTCAATGCTGCTCGCCACGCTTGAGGCGACGGCCGACGGCATTTTGGTCGTCGACCGCACCGGCAAGATCGTCCGCTACAACAAGCGTTTTGCCGACATGTGGCGCCTCCCGGAGCCGATCCTAGAAGCGCGCGACGACGATCGCGCGATCGCGCACGTGCTGCGCCAGCTCAAGAATCCCGATTCGTTTGTCAGCAAGATCCGCGAGCTCTACGCCGATCCAAAATCCGAGAGCTTCGACGTTCTACGGTTCATCGACGGGCGCGTCTTCGAGCGCTATTCGATTCCGCAATGCATCGACGGCGAGCCGATCGGACGCGTCTGGAGTTTCCGTGACGTCACCGACCGCATGCTCGCGGAAGAGGCGCTCAAGAACAGCCGCGCAACGCTGGCTGAAGCCCAGCAACTCGCCCATCTCGGCAGCTGGTCGATGGATTTCGCGAGCGGCGAAGTGACGTGGTCAGAAGAGATCTATCGCATCTATGGCCTGACCGAAGGCGTCGACAAGCCGGTGCCGTTCTCGCAGTACGATCATCCTGATGATGCCGCGACGGTCCATCGCGCGACCGAAGAGTCCAAGCGCCTACGCGAACCGTTTGCCATCGATCATCGCATCTTGCGGCGTGACGGCTCGGTGCGCTGGGTCCAAGAGCGGGGCGATTTCTTCTTCGACCGCAACGGCGCGCCGCTGCGCAGCGTCGGCACGATGACCGATATCACCGAGCGCAAAGAGGCCGAGCAGCAGCTCGCGCGCCACGCGCACTACGATTCGCTCACCGAGCTGCCCAATCGCACGCTGCTCACCGACCGCCTGAACCAGGCGATCGCGTACTCGGACCGCCACAAGCGCCCGACCGCCGTGCTGTTCCTCGATCTCGACCGCTTCAAGAACGTGAACGACACGCTGGGCCACTCGATCGGCGACCTTTTGCTCAAGGCCGTCGCCGGCCGGCTCAAGCGCAGCGTGCGCGCCGTGGACTGCGTCGCGCGCCTGGGCGGCGATGAGTTCATCATCGTGCTCACCGATCTGCCGAATTCCCAAGCCGCGATGAAGATCGCGCAGAAGATCGTCAATGAGACCGGCCGTTCGTACGTCGTCTCAGGCCACGAGCTGTTCACCACGGCCAGCATCGGCATCAGCATGTATCCGGCCGACGGCCACGACGTCGAGACGCTGCTGCGCAATTCCGATACGGCGATGTACAAAGCCAAAGAGCGCGGCGGCAACAATTTTCAGTTCTTCGCGCCCGAGATGCACGCGGTCGCGGTCAAGCGGCTGTCGCTCGAGAACGAGTTGCGCAACGCGCTGCGCCGCGAAGAGTTCCTGGTCCACTATCAGCCGATCGCGTCGTTGCGCGGCGGCGAGATCGTCGGCGCCGAAGCGCTGCTGCGCTGGAAGCATCCGACGCTGGGTCTGCGTCTGCCCGACGAATTCACGTCGATCGCGGAAGACGCGGGGCTTATGGTGCCGATCGGGGCGTGGGCCGTGCGTTCGGCATGCGAGCAGATGAAGAACTGGCAACGCCAAGGTATCGCGCCTGCGCGCGTGACGGTCAACATCTCGCCGCGCCAATTCGCCGAGCCGCATTTCATCAAGATGATCGCCGGCGTGTTGCGCGCGACCCGCTTGGACCCGAGCTCGCTCGAGATCGAGCTCACCGAGACCGGCATCATGGCGGATATCAAGCGCAGCGTGCGCATCATGCGCCAGCTCGGTTCGATGGGCGTGCGCACCGCGATCGACGATTTCGGCATCGGCTACAGCTCGCTCGGCTATCTCAAACAGCTGCCCGTCGCGTCGCTGAAGATCGACCGCCAGTTCATACGCAGCATCGAGAGCGATTCTTTCGACGCCTCGATCGTCGGCGCGATGATCACCGTGGCGCACAACCGCAGGCTGCAGGTCGTCGCGATCGGCGTCGAGACCCACGCCCAGCGCGATGCATTGCGCAAGCTGGGCTGCGATGAGATGCAAGGCCATCTGCTGAGCGCCCCGCTGCCGGCCGCGGAATTGCAGCGTTTGTTGGAGCAAAAGCCCGCCGCACAGACCGACGCCGTTTAGCTGAATTCCAGGAAAAATATCCGGTCCATGGAAGTTTTCGGGCTCCCGGGCCTTGTTCGTCGTTGGGAGACCTCGGTTGAAACATCAGGACCGCTCATTCGGCTTTTCCACGCGCGCGCTGCATGCGGGCACGCCGCCCGACCCGGCGACCGGCGCTCGCGCGGCGCCGCTGTACATGAGCTCGAGCTTCGTGTTCGACTCCGCGGAGCACGCGCGGGAGCTGTTCTCACTGCGCAGCTACGGCACGATCTATTCGCGCATCTCCAATCCGACGGTCGCCGCGTTCGAAGAGAAGATCGCGAGCCTCGAAGGCGGGCTCGGCGCGGTCGCGACCGCGTCAGGCCAAGCCGCGCAGCTGCTGGCGATCCTCACGCTCGCGCAGGCCGGCGACCACATCGTCGCTTCGTCGAACCTCTATGGCGGCACCGTCACGCAGTTCGCGGTCACGCTCAAGCGCATGGGTATCGATGTCACCTTCGTGCCGGACAGCGACCCCAAAGGGATGCGCAAAGCCATCCGGCCGAACAGCAAGGCGTTCTACGTCGAGACGATCGGCAATCCGCTTGGCAACGTCGCGGATATCGCCGCGCTGGCAGACGCCGCGCACGCTGAAGGCCTGCCGCTGCTCGTCGACAACACCTTCGCGTCGCCCTACTTGTGCCGGCCGATCGAGCACGGCGCCGACATCGTGCTGCACTCCGCCACCAAGTTCCTCAGCGGCACCGGCACGCTGATCGGCGGCGTCATGGTCGAGTCCGGTAAGTTCAATTGGAACGCCGGCAAGCATCCGCTGATCGCCGCCCCAAGCCCGGCCTACCATGGCATGAGCTTCGGCGAGACGTTCGGCGAGTTCGCATTCCTGTGCCGCGCGCGCCTCGAAGTGCTGCGCGACGTCGGCGCCTGCATGTCGCCGATGAACGCGTGGCTGCTCATCCTCGGACTCGAGACGCTCGCCGTGCGGATGCGCCAACATGTTGCCAATGCCAAGCGTATCGCCGAGTTCCTCGAGAAGCACGACGGCGTGGCATGGGTGAAGTTCGCAGGTCTTGAGTCGAGCCCGTACCGGGCGCTCGCGCAACGCTACCTGCCGCAAGGCGCAGGTTCGATCTTCACCTTCGGCGTGCGCGGCGGACGCGAAGCCGGCGTGCGATTCATCGATTCGCTCGAGCTGTGGAGCCATCTCGCCAACGTCGGCGACGCCAAGAGCTTGGTCATCCATCCCGCGTCCACGACGCATCAACAGCTCAGTGACGACGAACTCGTCGCTGCAGGCATCACGCCGGACATGGTGCGACTGTCGGTCGGACTGGAAGACGCGGACGATCTGATCTGGGATCTCGAGCGCGGTCTCGCA
Source organism: Vulcanimicrobiota bacterium (assembly GCA_963812135.1). Lineage (GTDB taxonomy): Bacteria > Vulcanimicrobiota > Vulcanimicrobiia > Eremiobacterales > Eremiobacteraceae > JAFAHD01. Next base: position 222,214 of record CAWETU010000005.1, on the reverse strand, counting down.
GCCGCGCGCTCGGGGGCGCTCGCCGAGGCCGGCGCGTGATCCTGACGACGCCCGAGCAGCGGCGCGACCTGCTGGTGCGTTCGCACGCCGTCGCCATGGTTGGCGCGAGCGCGAAAGCGCTGCGCCCCAGCTATTTCGTGTTTCGTTATCTGAGCACGCACGGGTTCGACGTGCGGCCGGTCAACCCGGCCTACACTGAAATCGAGGGCATCAAGAGCTACCCTACCCTTGCCGCATACGCCGCCGAGAACGGCCCGCCCGACATCGTGGACGTCTTCCGCAAACCGGCAGAAGCCGCGCAGGTGGCGCGCGACGCGGTCGCTGCCGGCGCGAAGGCGATCTGGTTCCAGTACGGCGTCATCAATGAGGAAGCGATCCGCATCGCCGACGCAGCCGGGCTCGACGTCGTCGTCGACCGCTGCATGAAGGTCGAGCACGCCCGCTTCGCCGGCGGCTTGACGATCAGCGGGATGAATTCCGGAGTCGTGACGTCCAAACGCCGCTCACTGCCATAAGGAGCAACACCAGCATGATCCAGCGTTATCTCACCGTGATGCTCGCAGCCGCTCTATTCGGCGGCGCGCTCGCCGGCTGCACGAAGATCAGCACGTCGACGCAAAACGGCGGCAATGCCGCGCAAGGGACCATCCACGGGGTGCTGCGCATCGGGAACAACTCGGAACCCGATAACATGAACCCGGTGGTCGGTAACTTGCAGACCGAGGTCGACCTCTCGATGTTCTGGGGCGGCTACTTGCTCAACTGGACCGATCAGAACAAGTTCATCGGCGAGCTCGCCATGGAAGAGCCGACGCTCGACAACGGCGGCATCAGCAAAGACGGCCTCTCAATCACCTACCACCTGCGCAAGGGGGTCAAGTGGCAAGACGGGCCTGAATTCACCGCAGACGACGTGATCTACACCTGGCAGCAAGTGATGAATCCGGCGAACAACGTCGGCAGCCGCGTCGGGTACGATATCATCTCGGGAATCGACAAGAAGGACGCGTACACGATAACCGTTCATCTGAAGAAGCAGTTCGCCCCGTTTGTCGCGAGCTTCTTCACGATGTCGGCCAATCCATATCCGATCCTGCCCAAGCACTTGCTCTCGCAATATCCAAACCTCAACCAAGTGGCGTACAACAACAAGCCAGTCGGGACCGGGCCCTTCATCGTCACGGACTGGGAGAAGGGCAACGTGATCACGATGGTCGCCAACCCGAACTACTGGCGCGGGCCGCCCAAACTCCAACGCGTCGAATACCACATCATCCCTAACGAGAACACGCTGCTCACGCAACTGCAGACGCACGAGATCGACTTCACCTATAACGCCTCTGCATCGCAGTACCCGGAGCTCAAGAATATTCCAGGCACCGTGGTCTATCTCACGCCGTTCACGCAGTACGGCCAGCTCGGGTTCAACACCAGCGTGTCGACACTTTCAGACAAGCTCGTCCGCCAGGCGCTGACCTATGCGACCGACCGCAATGAACTGATAAACAAAGTCGCGCTCGGAGTGAACATCCCGGCGGACACCGACCAACCTCCGTTCCTTTGGGCCTACGATCCAAACGTCAAGAAGTATCCGTACGACGTCGTCATGGCGGGCAAGCTGTTGGATCAGGCCGGTTGGAAGATGGGCCCCGACGGCTTTCGCCATAACGCGAAGGGCGAAAAGTTGAGCTTGCAGCTCACCGGCGCGACCGGGCGGGCCGACAGCATAAAGCTGCAAGAAGTCGTCCAGGCGCAATGGCGCAAAGTCGGCGTCGAGGCGACGATCAAGAACTACCTATCGCCGCAGCTCTTCGCAAGCTATGGCGCCGGCGGTATTTTCCAGCGGGGCAAGTTCGACGTCGGTTTCTACTCGTGGAACAACGGCGTCGATCCGGACAACTCGACCTTGTGGATGTGCGATCAGTTCCCGCCTGCCGGCCAGAACACGTACCACCTGTGCGATCCGCAGATCGATGCGGCAGAGCATATCGCGCTGACGCACTACGACATCCCGACGCGCAAGAAGGCGTATTGGACGATCGCCGAGCGTCTCGCAGACGATCAGCCCGCCATCATCAACTGGTTCTATCGCCGTCTCGATATCGGCAGCGTGGATTTCAAGGGATATAAACCCGCGCACGCCGTGACCCAATTCTGGAACACATGGGAGTATTCGATCTGACGCAACAATCGCTGAAGCGGCTGGCGCTCGTCGCGCTGTGCCTTGCTGTCGCCGCCTGTACGAAGATCGAGTCCAACACCCAACCCGGCGAGCATCGCGCGGCACACCCGGGAGCCGTGCGCATCGTGGGCGCGGGCACGATCGACTCGCTCGTCCCCGAGCTTTCGTCGAGCGCCGCCTCGAGCGATGCGGCGATGTTCTGGGGCGGCTGGTTCTTCCTCATCAACGACAAGGGCCAACTCGAGCCGGATCTCGCGCTGAAGATACCGACGCGCGAGAATGGCGGCATCAGCGCTGACGGCAAGACCATCACGTACCACTTGCGCAGCGGCGTCCTGTGGCACGACGGCACCCCGTTCACCGCCGACGACGCCGTCTTCACGTTCGGCGCTATCATGAACCCGGCCAACAACGTCGTGAGCCGCACCGGCTGGGATCAGGTGGCGTCGATGACCGCTCCCGATCCGCACACCGTCGTCGTCCATCTCAAGCAGCCGTACGCGCCGGCGGTCGCCACGTTCTTCGCGCCGAGCCTCGCGCCGATGCCGGTGCTGCCCAAGCACCTGCTCCAAGGGCTGCCCGACATCAACCGAGCGGCCTATAACAACAAACCGGTCGGCACCGGCCCGTTCATGGTCTCATCGTACGTACCCCAAGTCGGCATCACGCTCGTCGCCAACTCGCACTACTGGCGTGGACCGCCGAAACTGCGAGAGATCGATTATCTCGTCGTGCCAAACTCGAACACGCGCGCCATCATGATGCAGACCGGCGAGGCCGACCTCTACAGCGATGCGCAGGTCAATCAGCTACCTGCGCTGGCGACGATTCCAAACACGACGCTGCTGCATACGCCGTTCAATGAGTTTTATTATCTGACGTTCAACGTCACGCATCCGCCGCTGGACGACGTCAACGTGCGCCGCGCGCTTGCGATGGGAATCGACATCCGTTACATCATCCACCGGGTGATGCACGACGCCGCCGATCCCGCGATCGGCGACCAGCCGGCCTACCTGTACACGTACGATCCGCACGTCCCCGCGCCGGCCTACGACCCTAAGGCGGCTGCCGCTGCACTTGACCGCGCGGGGTGGAAGGTAGCGGCTGACGGTTATCGCGCCAAGGGAGGCAAGCGCTTAGAGTTGGTCTACTCGTTCGACCGCGAGGCCAACGATGGCGAACGCATCGGCGCGATCCTGCAACAGCAGTTCAGATCGTTGGGCGTCGATCTCTCGGTGAAGGGCATCGCGCACAGTATCTACTACGCCGACAAGAACGCCGGCGGCATCCTTTCGCAGGGCAAGTTCGACGTCGCATACGAGGGCTGGATCGGCGGGCTCGACCCCGATGACATCGCGCTGTGGGCGTGTAACCAGCGCGGGGCATTCAACCATTCGTTCATCTGCGATCCGCGCATCGACGCGGCAGAGCGCGACGCCCTGACGCACTACGATTTGCCGACTCGCCGCGCTGCATACGACCGCATTCAAAATCTGCTGGCGGCCGACGTGCCGGTCCAATTCTTGTGGTGGACGCGGCGCAACGATCTCGTGGCGAACTCGCTGCACAACTACCGGCCGGCGCCCGCGGTGACGACGTTTTGGAATTCGTGGGAATGGACCAACTGATCGATCTGCGCAGCGACACGGTCACCAAGCCGTCGGCCGCGATGCGCGCGGCGATGGCGTCGGCGGATGTCGGCGACGACGTCTATGGCGAAGATCCAACGGTCAACCAGCTCGAGCGCGAGACCGCGGCCGTGCTGGGCAAAGAGGCCGCGCTCTTCGTCTCCAGCGGCAGCATGGGCAATCTGGTGAGCGTCCTCGCGCATTGCGCGCGCGGCGACGAAGCGATCGTCGGCGATGAGGCTCATGTCTTCTACTATGAGTCGGCGAGCGCCACGGCGTTCGGCGGCGTTCAGTTGCGCACGGTCCCGAATCGGCGCGGCGAGATCGACCCCGATGACGTCGAGCGCGCCATCCGCGGTCAGGACGCCCACTTCCCACCAACGACGTTGATCTGTCTGGAGAACACCCATAACCGGGGTGGCGGCAGGCCGATCAGTGTCGCGCACACCGAGGCGGTCGCAGAGGTCGCGCGCCGGCACGGCATCGCGCTGCACCTCGACGGCGCGCGCCTGTTCAACGCGGCGGTCGCGCTGAACGCCACGCCTGCGGCGCTCGCCGCACGCGCCGATTCGGTCAACGTCTGTTTTTCGAAGGGGCTCGGCGCGCCGGTTGGCTCCGCCGTCGCCGGCAGCCGCGCCTTCGTCGACCGCGCGCGCAAGGTCCGCAAGATGGCGGGTGGCGGCATGCGACAGGCCGGCGTGATCGCGGCGGCCGCGCTCATCGCGCTACGCGAAGGGCCCAAACGGCTGCACGAAGACCACGCCAACGCGAAGATGTTCGCGCAGTCTCTGGCGGCCAGCGGTGAGTTCGAGCTCGATCCGGCCGACGTGAAGACGAACATCATCCCATTCGGCGTGCGCGATGCGGCGCACATCGATCCCTCGCATCTCACGAGTGCGTGGCGCGGTGCCGGCGTGCTCGTAAGCCAGATCGTCGGCAGCGGACGGTTTCGAGCCGTGACGCATCTCGACGTCACGGCCGAGCAAGTGCGTCGCGCCGCGGATATCATCATCGCCACGACACGGGCGCAGCGGAGAGGAGCGGTGCATGTCTAAGCGTTTCATTTTCGGGCTGGTCGCCGCCGCGGCGCTGTGCTTGCCGCTCGTCGCGCTGGGCGACGATCAACAAAGCCCCGCGCCGAGCGCGGCGCTGGAGACGCCGGTGCCGGCGGCCGGCGATGCGGCGCTTGCCGTGCTCGCCGAGCGTTACTACCAAGGCGAATGGAAATTCTCGCCCACGAACGCGACGACGACCGGCGTGCACGAGTACGATGCGCTGCTCGATCCGGTGTCGCCTGAGGCGATAAACGCGGAGATCGCGAGCCTGCGCGCGACGCTGTCCGACCTTCAACGCTTGGATCCGGCCCGTATGTCGCTCGACAGCCAAGTCGATCAGCGCATCCTCGAGGCCTCGATCCAAACGAACATGTTCTGGCTCGCAGATCGTCCCCAGTGGCGCGAGCGTCCGAGCTACTACACCGACATTGCGGCAGGCGGCGTCTACGGCATCATGTCGAGAGCGTTCGCACCGTTGCCCGACCGGCTCAAGCTGGTGATCGCTCGCGAGAAGTTGATCCCGGCGATGCTCGCACAAGGCGAGAAGAATCTGCGCCCAGCGGACATCTCGCAGATCGTCGCGACGACCGATGCGCTGGACGCCGACGGCTCGGTCGATTTCTTCGCGCAAGACGTGCGCAGCGTGTTCGGCAGCGTCAAAGACGCGGGCCTCCACGCACAGTTCGAGGCCAGCAACGCAGCGGCGATCAACGCGTTGAAAAGCTATGCGGCGTTCTTGCGCACGGACGTCGTGCCAAAGGCTCATGGGTCGTTCGCCATCGGGCCGGCGGCGTATTCGAAGCTCGAGCTGTGGCAGAACATGGTCGACATCCCGCTTGCGACGCTGCTGCGCGTCGGCGAAGCGGATCTTGCGAAGAACAAAGCCGCGTTCGTCGCGACCGCGCGCGCGATCGACCGCACCAAGACGCCGGAACAGGTCATCGCGCTCGTGAAACAGGACCACCCCACGAACGACGAGCTGATCCCGGTCGCGCAGGCTGACCTGAACGGGCTGGTCGCCTTCATCAAGGCGAAGAACATCATCGATCTGCCGGCGGCGCCGATCGCCAAAGTCCGAAAGACGCCGCAATTCCAGGCGCAGACGTCCTTCGCGTCGATGAATTCACCCGGTCCGCTTGAGACCAAGGCGACCGAAGCGTATTACAACGTCACGGTTGTGGATCCGAACTGGACCGCCGCCGAGAAGAAGCAGCATCTGGAGTTCTTCAATCGACCGGGCCTGTTCGTCATTTCGCTGCACGAGACGTATCCCGGCCACTACACGAACTATCTCTACAACAAGGCGCACGACTTGAGCCTCATCCGCAAGGTCGAATGGAACGTCGCGTTCGGCGAAGGCTGGGCGCATTACGACGAGCAGATGATGGTGGACGAAGGGCTGGGCAATGGCGACCCGCGCTACCGATTGATGCAGCTCGCGCTGGCGCTGCAGCGCGACTGCCGGTACATCGTCGGCATCAAAGAGCACACGCAAGGCATGACGATCGACCAGGCGACCGCGTTTTTCACGGCCAACGCGTATATGGGCCACGAGCCCTCCTACCGCGAGGCGGTGCGCGGCACCGGCGATCCGCTCTACGGCTACTACACCCTCGGCAAATTGATGATCCTGAAACTGCGCGCCGACTATCAAGCCAAGCAAGCAGGCAACTACAAACTCAGCCAGTTCCACGACGAGCTGCTGTCGCACGGCGACCCGCCGTTGTACTTCGCGCGCAAGTTCCTTTTGGGGGCCGGCGACAATGGCTCGCTGCTCTAGCGGGACGATTCATCGGATTTCGTCTTTCAAACGTATCATTCAGTGAGCGGCCCCCCGTTCGCCCTGCGGGAGCCGCTCGCTTGGTACGGAAACTCTTAGACGTCCATGCAGTTTGCGTTTGCAGTGCTGGCGTTGCTCGTCAGCACCAACTTTCAATCGGCCGTTGCGCCAAATCCCGGTCGAACGAGTTCGACCGCGACAAACGCGCGCGCGACGACGACGGACGTCAAGATCGACGCGGTCGGCGACGTCATGCTCGGCTGGCGGGTGAGCTCGCTCGTTCAAACCGATGGGGCTGACGCGCCCTTCAAGCAGGCCCACGCGACCCTCGTCCAGGCCGACGCGATCGTCGGCAATCTCGAGTGCCCGCTCTCCGATCGAGGCAAGCCGACCAAATCGAAGTCTGCCAAGGACCTCAAAGCGCGCAAAGAATTCCTACTGCGCGGCACACCTGCCGCGGCCGCCGGGCTCGCGCACGCCGGATTCGCCGCGCTGACGCTGGCGAACAATCACATCCTCGATTACGGCAAGAACGCGCTCGACGACACGCTCCAGACGCTGCACGACAACGGCATCGCCACCGCGGGCGCCGGTGACGACGCAGCGCTCGCGTGGCAGCCGGCCTTTTTCGAACGCCGCGGCGTCCGCTTCGCGTTGCTCGGCGTGTCCGAAGTCATTCCGCGCGGCTATGGCGCGACGGCGCACGCGGCCGGCGTGGCGCCCGGACGCGATCCATCGACCGGCGACGTCACGGCCGCATACTTGCGCACGCTGGCGCACGCGATCCGCATGGCGCACGCGAATGCCGACATCGTGATCGTCTACGAGCATTGGGGTACGGAGCTGCTCAGCACCCCGACCGCGGATCATATCCGCTTGGCGCACGCCGCGATCGATGCGGGTGCCAGCATCGTGCTCGGCGCGCACCCGCACGTGCTCGGGCCGGTTGAAGCATATCATGGGGGCTTGATCGCGTACTCGCTCGGCAACTTCATCTTCGACACGCAGCCGGGCATCCAGACCCGCAGCGCCGTCCTCGAGATCAGCTTGCATGGACCGATCGTCACATCGTGGCGCGCCGTCCCCATGCTGCTCGAGCAAGGCGTGCCGCAGCCGGCCACTGGGGCGGATGCCGCCTACATCCAGCAGTTGCTATCGGGCGAGGCGGCTTCCATTCCACCGACGACGCCCGCACCGCCCGTGGTACGCGCCGCGGGGCCCGGCCACGGCCACGATATTGCCACGCCGCACCCGGCCGCCCATGGGCCTCCCCAATAGACTGACGATAATCTAAGAGTATGCTTCTCCCCCCGTTGGTCGTCGTCGATCGCCTGACCAAGCGCTACGGCGATACGCTTGCCGTTGATGGCATCTCGTTCTCGGTCGCGCCGGGCGAGATCTTCGGGTTTCTCGGGCCCAACGGGGCCGGCAAGACCACCACGATCAAGATCCTCACCGGTCTGCTGCGCCCGACCTCGGGTCGCGCCACGATCGGCGGCTACGACATCACCACCCACCCGGTCGAGGCTAAGCGCTTGTTCGGCTACGTGCCCGACGAGCCGTCGCTGTATCCCAAGCTCACCGCGGTCGAGTTTCTGAACTTCGTCGGCGACGTCTACGAGATGGACGCGAAACGCAAACAGCGCCGCATCCGCGAGCTGCTCGCGCTGTTCGAGCTCGACGCTGATGCGGGCGGTCTGCTCGAGAGCTTCTCGCACGGCATGCGTCAGAAAGTCGCGCTCTGCGCCGCGCTGCTGCACGAGCCGAAGATCTATTTCTTCGATGAGCCGACCGTCGGCCTCGATCCAAAGAGCGCGCGCCTGTTCAAAGACATCGTGCGCGCGGTGACGCGCGCGGGCGGCGGCGTGCTGATGTCGACGCACATCATGGAGATCGCGGAAAGCTTGTGCGATCGCGTCGCGATCATCGACCATGGGCGCATCGCCGCAGTCGGCACCGTGCCCGAACTGCGCGAGCTGCGCGGCCGCGACACGCTTGAAGAGGTCTTCCTGCATCTCACCGGCGGCGTCGAAGACCGCCGCATCGCCGACATTTTTCGCGAACCGGCCGGCGTATGACGCGCGGCGCGATCGCCGAGACCTGGCTGCTCACCACGCGGCTCATCCGCTTCCGGATGCTCACCTCGCGTCGCGACTGGAGCAGCCGCTCGATCTACCTCGTGGCGTTCATCGCCTCGAGCGTGCTGGTGCTCATGATCTTCGGCGGCACGTTTATCGGAGTGCGGGCGCTTGCGGCCGCGCACGCCACCGGACTGTTGTTCAGCGTCGCAGCGTGGGCGTTCTTGGTGTACCTGTTCACCGATCTCTTCATCGCGTTCGGCCAAGCGCTCAACGACATGTACCTCTCGTCCGACATGCCCATCTTGCTGGTGATGCCGGTGCGCGCTTCGAGCCTCGTGGTCGCGAAATTCATGCTCGGCGTGGCGCAAAACGAAGTGTACGTCGGCGTCTTCTTGCTGCCGTTCGTCGCGGGCTACCTGCTCGCGCTTAGCGCACCATGGTGGGCGTATCTCGCCGCGATCGCGGGGCTCGCGCTGTTCCCGGCCATCCTCTATGCCGGACTCGCAACCGTCACGATCATCGCCTTGCGCTTCATCCCGCCGCGATTGGCGAAGGAGATGCTCTGGGTGATCGGCGCCGCCTTGCCGACCGGATTCTGGCTGTTCAACTTCGCGCGATTCGCGCACATGGAAGGCGATATCACGTCGCTGAAGCTGCCGAGCGCGCCGGCGTGGCTGCCCAGCACGTGGCTCGGCAAACTGCTCGCATTCGGCGGCGCCGGCGATGCCGCCAACACATTCGGCTGGCTCGGCTACATCGCGCTGGTCGCGTTGATCGCCTGCCCGATCGCGCTGGCGATCGTCTCGCAAGGCTTCGTCGAAGGCTGGAGCCGTTCGGCGACCGGCAAACGCATCAGCGCGCTTGCCGCCACCGTGCCGCCGAAGCTGAGCCCGGTCGCCGCAGTAGTCTGGAAAGACATCAGCGCCTTCATCCGCTCGCCGCAGCTCTGGTTTGCCCACATCACGTCGCTCGGCTTCATCGGCTACCTGCTGGTCGGCCACCAAGTGGAGAGCCCGCTCCTGCCGCTCACGGTGCAGCTCGCCATGATGCAGATCGGCTTCGTCGCCGTGCTCGACAGCCTCAATCCGGGCATGACCGCGCTCTCGCTCGAGCATGCGAGCATCTGGCTGCTGCGCAGCTCACCGCTCACGCCGCGGCAGATCTTCACCGCCAAGATCGGCGGCGCGTACGGGCAGACGGCGCTCATCTCGGTGATCGCGGCGATTTTGCTGGGAGGCGGATATCGTTTCTCGGCGCTGGAGACGCTTTCGCTGGTGGTGTTCGCGCTGCTGATGTCAGCGGCGTCGATCTGTTACGGCGTGGAGTTCGACACGCGCTTCCCGTCCTTCGATTGGGAGAACCCGAACGCGATCAATCGCGGCGTGCGCATGATAATGCCCTTCCTTAGCGGGCTGCTCGTCCTGGCGTTGTGCGGGGCGTTCTTGGCCGCGTCACGCGTCGGACTCCATGGCGTCTGGGACGGCGCGGCGGCGATTTTGCTGGGACTGGTCTGGTGCAGCCTGATCGTGGCCTGGATCGTCGTCCGTACGTCGCGCGAAGCAGTACGGAACATCACGGCTCTCGAAATGTAGGCGGCGATGTTAGGGCTGGATCGACCGACGTTTCAAAAGCTCTGGTCCCGTGACCAGTGGGATGGTATGGCCGTCAACCGGTCGCTGCTGTCGCCGCTGGCGTTCATCGACCGCAGCGCTCACGTCTTCGCGGACAAGGACGGCATGGTGGACGGCGCGCGCCGTTACACATATGGGCAGGTCGGCGGACGCGTGTATGCGCTGGCCAGCGCGCTGCGCGCCGCCGGCATCGAAAAGGGCGACCGCGTCGCGTTGCTCGCCTACAATTCGGACGAGGCGCTGGAAGCGCATTTCGGGGTGCCGCAGATCGGCGCGGTGCTCGTCGCCATCAATATCCGCCTGAGCGCGGATGAGATCGGCTATATCCTCCAGCATTGCGGTGCGAAGGCGATCATTGCGCACCCGGATTTCGCGCCGCTCATCGCTCCGGGGCTCGCAGCGTCCAACGTCGAGCACGTGATTTGGGTCGGCCACGAACCGGCCAACGCAGGGGTCGAATTTATTCGACCCTCCAACGCGACGTATGAGGAGTTCATCTCGCGCGGTAGTCCCGAACCGTTCAATCTCGGGATCGATGACGAAGACGATCCGATCTCCATCAACTATACGAGCGGCACGACCGGCCGGCCCAAAGGCGTCATGTACACGCACCGCGGTGCCTACCTCAACGCGCTTGGCGAGGTCTATCACGCCGGGCTCACCGGACAAAGCGTCTATCTATGGACGCTGCCGATGTTCCACTGCAACGGCTGGTGTTACACGTGGGCGGTGACGGCGGCCGGTGCGCGCCACATCGCGCTGCCGAAGGTCGAGGCGAAGGCGATCTTCGAGCTGATCGAGCGTGAAGGCGTGACGCATCTGTGCGGCGCGCCGACTGTCTTGGTCATGATCGCCAACGAACCGCCGAGCAAAGATTACAAGTTCCCGCGGCAGTTGCGCATCGTGACTGCGGGCGCACCTCCGCCGCCGACTGTCATCGCGCGCATCGAGTCCATGGGAGCCACCCTCACCCACGCCTACGGCCTGACGGAGACGTACGGACCGCATACGGTGAGCGAGTGGCAGAGCAAGTGGGACGACCGCGATTCCGAAGAACGTTCGCGGCTCAAGGCGCGCCAAGGCGTGGGATTCATCCACGCGCCCGAATTGCGCGTCGTGGACGACCAGATGAACGATGTGCCCGCTGACGCGTCGACCATGGGCGAAGTTGTCATGCGCGGCAACAATGTCATGAAGGGCTACTTCAACGATCAGGCGGCGACCGACAAAGCGTTTCGCGGCGGCTGGTTCCACTCGGGCGACCTCGGCGTCATGCATCCTGACGGCTACATCGAGCTGCGCGATCGCGCCAAGGACATCATCATCAGCGGTGGCGAGAACATCTCGACGATCGAAGTCGAGCGCGCCGTCTACGCCCACCCCGCGGTGCTCGAGGCCGCCGTCGTCGGCGTGCCGGACGAGAAATGGGGCGAAGTTCCAAAGGCATTCGTGACGCTCAAGCCAGGCGCGAAGGCCACCTCAGAAGATATCATCGCGTTTTGTCGCGAGAAGATCGCGCATTTCAAAGCCCCGAAAACGGTGGAGTTCGGACCGCTGCCGAAGACGTCGACGGGCAAGGTCCAAAAGTTCAAGCTGCGCGACAAGGAATGGGCCGGCCGGGAGAAGCGTATCAACTGATGGCGACGATGCTGACCAATCCGACCGCCGACGTCCTGCTCGAGCTTGACGGCGAGTTCGCGTACATCACGCTAAACCGGCCGAAAAAGCGCAATGCCCTGTCCGAAGCGCTGATGCTGCAGCTGGTCATGGCGCTGCGCGAAGTCAGCAAGAATCTCGATATCAAAGCCGTGGTCCTGCGAGCCAACGGCACCATCTTCTCATCCGGACACGACTTGAGCGAACTCGTCAACCGCACGGTCATCGAGTACAAGCGCATCTTCGATCTGTGCGTCGAGCTCATGGAGACGATCCACGAGATCCCGCAACCGGTCATCGCGCAAGTGCAGGGACCTGCGACCGCGGCCGGCTGCCAGCTGGTCGCGACGTGCGATCTCGCGGTCGCAGCGGACACCGCGTGGTTCGCCACTCCCGGCGTCAAGATCGGATTGTTCTGCTCGACGCCAATGGTGCCGCTCACGCGCGCCATCGGGCGCAAGAAGGCGATGGAGATGCTGCTCACCGGCGAGCCGATCCCCGCATCGGAAGCGCTCGCGCAAGGGCTCATCAACAAGGCCGTGCCCACCGCTCAGCTCGAGGACGCGGTGCGGGAACTCGCTCTGGCCGTCGCCGATGCGAGCCCGAACGTCGTGGCGATCGGCAAGGAAGCATTCTATCGCCAGATCGATATGTCGGAGCGCAAGGCATACGCCTACACCAAGGAGATCATGACGTTCAACGCGCTCATGGCCGACGCGAACGAAGGCATCAGAGCGTTCCTCGACAAGCGCAAACCGCGCTGGCCAAAGCGCACCCCTTAGCTCGCCTTTAGCGCCTCTTCGCGCAGCGCCATGACGGCGTCGCGCACGGTGCTGTGCACGCCGAACACGCGCGACAGACCCGTCAGCGCAAGCACGCGGCGCATGCTTGGCCGTGAGTTGACGATGCGGACGTCGCCGCCGACCTGGCGTGCCGTGCGGAGCGCGATGATCAGCGAGCGGAAGACGGCCGAGCTAGCAGCATCCAGCTGGTCAAGATCGATGATGTGCAGCCGGCGGCCGAACTTGACGTGATGGCGGAACTGGCTGCGGACGCGTAGTTCCGAGTCCTGGTCGAATGGCTCGACGAAGGACGTGACGGTGATGGACGGATACCGAAACATGGGCGTGGCCCTCCTTTACGACCCCATCGTACCGGGCGCAGGGGGTTGGCCGAATCGGTGGTTTCGCGGACTTTCGGGGTCTCGGGGTACGGAGAATCCCGCCTCCGCGCAGGGGGCTGGCGGGGCCGGCAGCGCCTTAGCGGCGGCGGCTTAGCAAACTGATGAAGTACATCAGCTGGAGTACCACCTGCGCGATGGCTGCCAGGTAGGTGAGGGCGGCGGCGCCGAGGACATCCTGGGCGCCCGGGAGCTCATCGCGGGACAAAATGCCGAAGCTGTTGAGATAGTAGAGCGCGCGGTGGCTCGCATTGAGCTCGACCGGCAAGGTCACGATCGCGAACACCGCGGCGGCGCTGAACAAGATGATGCCCGCCCACGCGAGCTGGGTGATCGAAAGCGCTAGCCCGATGATGAACACGATGGGTCCGACCCAGGAGCCGACCTTGACGGCCGGCACGATCGCGCCGCGCAGCCGCATCGGCATGTAGCCTTCGACGTCTTGCGCGCCATGGCCGAACTCGTGCGCGACGACCGCCACCGAAGCGACCGAGTTCTGAACAGAGCTCTCCGACAAGAACATGGTCTTCTTGCTGGGATCGTAGTAGTCGGTCAGCATGCCGGGGATGTGCGCGATGCCGAAGGTGTAGCCGGTGCGTTGCATCAGCAGCGCGGCAGCCTGCTCGCCGGTGATGCCGCTGGCGGTGGGCACCCGCGAGTAGCGGTTGTACGAGCTTGACACCCGCCACTGTGCCCACATGCCGAAGAGCAATGCGGGTAACATGTAGATGAAGTAGGTCGGATCGAAGTAGAACACAGCGCGTGCCAATTCGCGCGCTTGCCGTGCCGCGCCTACTACGGCTACAATAGACCGTATGAGATATGTCGGTATCGTCGTATGCGTCGCAGCAGGCGTCGTGGGGATGACCGCGACGCGCGTCGGCGCAGCGCCATGCCCGACGCCCGCGCACGCGGTGCAGACCTCGAGCGCGGTGTACGGCGCAGACACCAACTTCGAGGCCTTGGACGCCTACCTGCCGGCGACGACGAGCAACGAGCCCGTGATCCTGTTCGTGCACGGCGGCGGATGGACGCGCGGCGACAAGTCGCAATATCGCACGCTCGGCGAGACGTTCGCAGCGTGCGGCATCGCGTTTGTCGCGCTGAACTATCCGCTCTCGCCGCAAGCGCGCGCTGACGCGGAGGCCGCGGACATCGACAAAGCTGTCAAATGGGTGCTCGACAAAGCGGCCGCAAAAGGCTATGCGCGCACCAAGGTATTCGTGATGGGCCACGGCGCCGGTGCGCAGCTCGCGACGCTCGCGGCGGTCGATCAAAAGCTCCTGGCGGGAGCCGGAGTACCCGCCGGAGGAATAGCCGGCGTCATCGCGCTTGAAGGCGAGGGCTACGAGCCGTCGCAAGCCGCCGCCGCGCCGTCAGATCCGCGTTACCGCTCATACGCGATGGCGTTCGGGGCCGATCCCTCGCAATGGAAGCAATACGACTGCAATCAATTCCTCAAGGGCGGCGAACCGCGCTTCCTCGTGGTGCATGGCGTGGACGACTATCTCTCAAGCGCTGCCGCGTCGCAAGCGCTGGTCGCGGACCTCACGCGCGCGCACGACAACGTGACCTACCTCCAGCCTGACGGTCACGACTATAGCGGTGTGCTCGTCGACATGACGCGCGATCCGGATGATCCGGTGCTGACGGCGATCGCGCACTTCGTCTCGGGCGCGTGATCGCGGCGTGGCTGTGGATCGCCGCGATGGCCATCGGTAGCGGTCCGGCTTCATCGCCTTGTCCGAACGCGGCGTACCAGGTCGACGCGGCGAGCCACGCATACGGCGACGACCGAGAATTCGAAGCGCTCGACCTGTATTTGCCGCACGGCGCGCGCGGCGGTCCGCTTGTGATCTACATCCACGGCGGCGCATGGGTCGGCGGCAACAAGAGCGACTACGAAAAGCTTGGGCGGGCGTTCGCACGCTGTGGGATCGCCGCCGCGATCGTCAACTATCCGCTCGCGCCGCAGACACCCGCGGCGCAACAGGCAGAGAAGGTGGCAGCGGCGATACGTTGGCTTGCCGGACGCGCGAGCGATTTCGGATTCGATCCGGCGCGCACGTTCCTCGTGGGCCACTCAGCGGGCGCGCAGCTCGCGTGGTTCGCTATCGTCAACGGGTTTGTCGCACGCACGCACATCGCCGGCATCGTCGCGATCGCGCCCGTCGGCATCAATCCATCGAGCGACGTCAGCGCGCTCGATCCGCGTTATCAAGGCATTTACGATCCCGCGTTCGGCGCTGACCGCACGCAATGGTGGCGTTTCGATATCCAGCCGCGACTGCGCGGTCACGAGCCGCCGTCTCTTGTGATCCATGGCCGGCTCGACACGATGGCACCCGAAGCCATCGCGCGCCAGCTCTACGACCAGCTCAAAGCGGCGGGTGACTCGGTCCAGGATCTCGAGCCTGCCGACCGCTCGCACTGGGACATCATCGAGGGCTTGAGCAGCCCGGGCGATCCGACAATGTTGGCGATTGAACGGTTCGTGCTCACGGCGCGCCACTAGTTCGCGCACCAGCGCGGGGTATTCGCGTCCTGGGTCGAACGACTATCCAAAGCACCAATGCCGGCTGACGACCTTTTGTAGTCAGTCGGGTTCTGATGTTTCAACACTTACACGTGGGAGGATATGAATGCGTTCGACCTTTCTCAAAACGCTCGCGGTAGCCGCGCTCGTCGTGCTGGTCACAGCGACAGTGAAGGCCGATACGGCCAAACCACCGGCGTTACCGCCCGGCATGACACCCGCAGTATACAAAATGATGATGACGCCCGGTCAGCCTCACCCGCCTGGGTTGCCAGCCAACGTGGTCCCAGTGATGGGCTGCATCCCAACGATGGGCTTCCATTATGCCGTTCCTGGCACGCTGCCATTCGGCCCGATCTATGGGTGGTATAATGGCAAGCCCATCTTCACCGAGATCATGGTCGCAAAAACCTCATTTGAAAACGGCATGAGTTGGAATGAACAGCTGAAGCCGCTCCCGGGTCAGAAGATCGATCACGTCGATATCTGGTTCGAACCGCACGGCCATCCCGGCTACGAAGTCCCTCACTACGACATCCACGCATGGTACGTGTCACACGAAGATCACATGTACTACTGCGGCAACACGTCCGGTAAGAAGCCGACCTGGCTGTGACGCCAGTCATACCAGCGACGAGGCCCGGCGCGAAAGCGCCGGGCCTCTGTCTTATATGAGCGATCTCTCACTCGCGCGTCAGGGGCCTCTCACTCCGGCTTAACCCGGCACAGAGCCTATTTCTAGTACAACAAAAGGGACATGCTCTTGCTCGTTGCCCAGCTCAACTATTCATGGTTCCGGTGGAAAGGCGTTTTGCTGTCCGCCTACTTCGCGATGTTGCTGCTCGCCGGGCTGATGGCCGCTCCGTTGCACGGCCAGCCGGCGACCGCCGCGCCCGGCGACATCCACAAGATCAAGCACGTCATCATCATCATGCAAGAGAACCGGTCGTTCGACAGCTACTTCGGCACGTACCCCGGCGCTGACGGGCTTCCGAGAACGGGCAGCGGCACGTTTGCGGCTTGCGTGCCGGATCCGCAACGCGGCGGTTGCGTGCAGCCCTTCCACGACGCCGCGGATCGCAACAGCGGCGGGCCGCACGGAGCGTCGAACTCGGCGGCCGATGTGGACGGCGGAAGGATGGACGGCTTCATCGCCCAGCAGCAGCGCGGTGGGAGAGGCCATTGCCGAGGCGCGTTCGATCCGAATTGTGGTGGCGGCGCACAGCCGGATGTGATGGGATATCACGACGCGCGCGAGATCCCCAACTACTGGCAGTACGCGCGAGACTTCGTGCTGCAAGACCACATGTTCGAACCCAACTCGTCCTGGAGCTTGCCGGAACACCTGTTCATGGTCTCGGGCTGGTCCGCGCGCTGCGCATCATCCGATCCCATGAGCTGTGTGAACGAGTTGCAGAGCCCGCAACGTCTGACCGCCCGTGGTGGCGGCGCGCAGCCGGACTATGCGTGGACGGACCTCACCTACCTGCTGCACAAGAACCACATCTCGTGGGCGTACTACCTCGCGCAGGGCACGCAACCCGACTGCGCCGACGACCAAATGTTCTGTTCGCCGCAGCCGCAGACGCGCAAGGTACCGCAGATCTGGAACCCGCTGCCGTGGTTCGACACGGTCAAGCAGGATGGCGAGCTTGGCAACGTCGAGGACATTTCAAATTTCTACTCCGCAGCGAAGGCGGGTACGCTGCCGGCGGTATCATGGGTCGTGCCCGATGGCGCGGTGAGCGAGCATCCGCCAGCACTTGTCAGCGCCGGCCAATCCTATGTCACCGGCGTCATCAACGCTGCCATGCGCAGTCCGGATTGGAACAGCACCGCGATCTTCCTCGCGTGGGATGATTGGGGCGGTTTTTACGATCACGTCGCGCCGCCGCAGGTTGATCAGAACGGCTATGGCCTACGCGTGCCCGCCATGCTCATCAGCCCGTACGCGCGGCGCGGCTATATCGATCATCAAACGCTGAGCTTCGATGCCTATTTGAAGTTCATCGAAGACGATTTTCTCAACGCCGCGCGCATCGACCCGCGCACCGATGGACGGCCCGATCGGCGACCCGATGTGCGTGAGAACGCGTCACAGCTCGGCAATCTGCTCAGCGAGTTCGATTTCAACCAGACGCCGCGAGCGCCGATCCTCTTGCCGGTGAATCCGACGCCTGGTCCGGCGTCCGGCTAGGCTTCACAGGAAGAAGCGCTCTCCGTCGCGGACGAGTGCCCGTGACGACGATTCGCGGCGTTGAGGGGTTCAAGGCGCTCGCGGGGCAATCGCTCGCGCCCAGTGAGTGGCTCGGGATCGATCAGCGCCGCGTTGACGACTTCGCCCGTGCGACGGGCGACACCCAATGGATCCACGTCGACACGGGCCGAGCGAAGATGAGTCCCTTCGGCAGCACCGTCGCGCACGGTCTACTCACGCTCTCGCTCATTCCGCAGTTTTGGCATTCCGTCGCGCAGGTCGAAGGTTTCACTTCTGCCGTGATCTACGGCCTCGAGCGTGTACGCTTTCCCGCGCCTGTGCTGATCCCGTCTCGCCTGCGCGTCACGTTCAAACTCGTGGAGGTCGCCGAAGTGCCCCGCGGTGTGCGCGTGCGGATTCTCGCGACGGTCGAGCGCGAAAGTGAAGTGAAACCAGCGTGCGTGGCCGAAATGCTGGTGCTCCACTATCTTTGAAGAGGGAGTGGCACAGGCTCGCATGCGCGTGAAGCTAGGCGCCAGCCCCGAGGCGACCGTCGCGATCGACGAAGCGGGTATCGTCGTGTCGTGGAACGATGCGGCGGAACGTCTTCTCGGTCGGCCAGCTGGAGAAGCCGTGGGCAGGCACTGCCATGAGGTGATGCACGGCTTGACGCCTGCGGGCGCACCTTTGTGCGGTCCGGATTGCGCGGTCGTCGCGCTATGCCGGCAAGGGACGGCACCGCGTCGCTTTGAGATGGTTGCCCGCCGCCCAGACGGGTCGGACGTTTGGCTGGACGTCACGACGGTCACCATCGAGGACGAGCGGCCGCTCGCCGTGCACGTGCTTACCGAAAGCGTGTCTGCGAAGCATCTCGCCGGCGTGGCCGCGGAAGTGACGCGGCGCCTGACCGAGGCGGCCCCGGAGCGACGCGCCGACGACGCCGCGCTGCGCCACATCAACGAGACGCTGTCGCGTCGGGAGATCGAGGTGCTCCGGCTGCTCGCAGCCGGGGTGGGCACTGACGACATCGCCCAGCGGCTCAACCTTTCGCGCAGCACCGTGCGAAACCACGTCCAGAACATCTTGCCCAAGCTCGGCGTCCACACGCGCGTCGAAGCGGTTGTGCTGGCGCTCAAGAGCGGCCTAGTGCATCTGCATTAGATAAGCCGCTCATCTGCCTCTTGTGAGGCGGTCCACGCATCGCGTATGGTGAGTTCGAACGAACGCTCGAACGAAAGCGCAGGCGTGGGATGACGGGATTTGATCGGCGACTAAGCGTGGCGCTCGATGCCGCCGAGGCGGTGTTCGCACGAAGAGGGTATGGCGGCGCGAGCATGCGCGACATCGCGCGAGCCGCCCACATGAGCATCGCGGGACTCTATTACTATCTCCCCAGCAAGCAGCACGCCCTCGAACTGATCTGCACGCGCGCGTTCGTCGCATTGAGCGAATCGCTCGATCGCTCGATCGCGTCACCGTCGACGCCAGAGGCGAAGCTGCGCGCCTTCGTTCGCGGCCACCTGCGTTTTGTGTTCGAGCACCCCTCAGCGTTCCGCGTTTTGCTCTGGGGCATAGATTCACTTGAAGGCCCGGCCCGTGGCGCTATTCAGGAGCGGCGACGCCGCTACTTCGCCCGCGCATCGGATCTCGTCATCGCGGTCGCGCAGGAGCAGCCGTCCTCCGTCTCATCACGCGTGGCGACCGCCGCGCTCTTCGGGATGATGAACTGGACTCCCATGTGGCATCGCGCTGATGGGAGTGCAGATGTCGCCGGAATCGCCGGTCAGATGTGCGACCTGTTCATGCGCGGCATCATCACGTCGCCGCGTGCGACGGAGGTCGTCGCATGAGCGATCGTATTGCCGTCAAACGCGAGGGCGATTTGGGCCGGATCACGCTGCACGCCGGTCCGCTCAACGTGCTCGATATCGCTGACGTGCGAAGCCTCGACCAGGCAATCCGTCAGCTGGACGATTGCGCCGTCGTACTGCTCGAGGCCGAGGGCGAACGCGCCTTCTGCGCGGGCATGGAGATCGCCGACCATCTGCCCGACCGCGCGCCCGCGATGTTGAATGCCGTCGGGGACATGGCGGCCGCTTTCGAGGTGGCGGCTCCGGTCACCGTTGCGAAGGTCGGCGCGCCGGCCATCGGCGGCGGCTTCGAGTTGGTGTTGCTCTGCGATCTAGCCGTCTGCTCGCATCGAGCGACGTTCTCGCTGCCTGAGATCAAGCTCGCCGCTCTACCGCCGATCGCGTGCGGACGGCTGGCTCAGGTCATCGGGGAGCGCCGCGCCGCCGAACTCATCTTTACCGGACGTCCCATCGATGCTGCAACGGCCGAGCTATGGGGCATCGTTTGCGAGGCGGTGCCGGCCGAGCGGCTTGCTGAGGCTGCGCAAACATTGTGTGACGCCCTGCTCGCGCTCTCCGCCGATGCGCTGCGTTGTTGCAAACGCGCACTCGGCGCCGCCGCCACGGAAGACGCGCTGCATATCTATCTGCGGGATTTGCTGCCCACCCTGGACGCTGCCGAAGGGATCAATGCGTTTCTCGAACGGCGCAAGCCCATTTTCCAGCGCTCGTTCGACGTTGAAGAGGTGTCTCCATGAAGCTGCTCACGCAACCGTCGGCCGAGACCGCCGACGTCCTTTACGCGGTTGCGGACCGCGTCGCGACGATCACGTTCAACCGCCCGGAGTCGTACAACGCGTACACGACCGAAACGTTGCGTCATCTGTATGAGGCGCTGCGCACCGCGATGTGGGATGACGAGGTCGGCGTCGTCGTGCTCACGGGCGCGGGTCGCACCGCGTTCTGCACCGGCGGCGACGTCAAAGAATACGAACAGCGCTACCTGCGCAAGCCCGAGGACTTCTGGAAATACATGGTGCTGTTCCAGGACTGCATCGATACGCTGCGCGGCATGGGCAAACCGACGATCGCGCGCCTCAACGGCATGGCGGTCGGCGGCGGCAACGAGATGAACATGGCGTGCGACCTGGCGATCGCTGCGGATCACGTCACGCTCCGGCAAGTCGGCGCGCGCGTCGGCAGCGTTGCGGCGGGCGGGGCCACGCAGTGGCTGCCGATCATAATCGGCGACCGTCGCGCGCGTGAAATGCTGTACCTGTGCCGGCCGATCACCGCGCAGCAAGCCCTCGAGTGGGGACTGGTCAATCGCGTGGTCCCGTTCGACCGGCTCGACGCTGAGGTCCGCGATTTCTGCGACGAGCTGCTCGCCAAATTCCCTGGCTGCTTGAGCTACACGCAGACGCAGGTGAACTATTGGAAAGACCAGGCCTGGTACGCGACCATCGGTCACGCGCGCGAATGGCTGGCGCTCCATTTCGGTCATAGCGAAACAGCTGAGGGCATGAAGGCGTTCGTCGAAAAGCGCGCGCCTGACTACGCGGCGATACGCCGCGAAAGAGCCCGATGAGAGCGGCGGTCTTCTACGGCGCGCACCAACCGCTCGCGCTAGAGGAGCGGCCGGTGCCGGCGCCACGCCGCGGCGAGATCACCGTGAAGGTCGCCGCATGCGGGCTATGCCACACCGACCTGCACTACATCGATCACGACGTGCCGACGTTCCAGAAGCCGCCGCTCGTGCTGGGGCACGAAGCATCGGGTATCGTGGCGCAGGTGGGCGAAGGCGTCGAGCACTGGCACGAGGGCGATCGCGTCCTCATCCCGGCGCTCCTCACATGCGGCGCATGCGACGCGTGCCGGCGCGGCCGCGAGAACATCTGCGAGCGCGGCATCATGCCGGGCAACCATATCGACGGTGCATATGCCGAGTACGTCCGCGTGCCCGCCAAAGACCCGCTGCCGCTGCCCACCGACCTGCCGCTCGAAGAGGCGTGCCTCATCGCCGATGCGGTATCAACGCCATATCATGCGGTCGTCAACCGCGGCGAGGTGCAAGCCGGGCAGCGCGTCGTCGTCTTCGGCTGCGGTGGTGTCGGCGTGAACGTCGTGCAGATCGCGGCCGCCGTCGGCGCGCGGGTCTGGGCCGTCGACGTGCAAGCGGAGCGGCTCGAGCGAGCCATGCGTTTCGGCGCGGCTGCGGTCATCGACGCCTCGAAGACCGAGTCCATCGCCAAAGCCGTGAAGCGCGAGACCGGCGGCGGCGCCGACGTGGCTTTTGAAGCGATCGGAAACCCTGAGGTCATGCGCACGGCTTTCGACAGCTTGCGACGGGGCGGCCGGCTTGTCGTCATCGGCTATTCCGAGCGCGAGCTGACCCTCGCCGCGGCCAAGCTCATGTTCAACGAGATGGACGTGCGCGGCTCGCTCGGCTGCAGGCCGGTCGACTATCCGCGGATCATCGATCTGGCTCGCCGCGGAGTCATCGCGGTCGAAGCGTTGGTCACCGGCCGTTTCACGTTAGACGAGATCAATGCCGGCCTCGACGAGCTGAGAAGCGGCCGCGGCTTGCGCAATATCATCATCCCGACGCAGTAGGAGGCGCGAGACATGGCCGTACAGCTCGAGTCCGCCTTCGACCAGACCGTCGAGCGCTGTGTCGAGTCGATCGAATCGCTCGACTTTGCCGAAGCGAAGGCGTGGAAACACGAAGTTCCCGGCCGGGCGCTCGTGGGCTGTTTCCCCGTCTATTCGCCGGTGGAGATCTTCCATGCGGCCGGGGCCCTGCCGGTAGGATTGGCCGGCGGCGGCAACCGGTTAGAGATCGCGCACGCCGACGCGCGCTTTCAATCGTTCATCTGCTCGATCGTCAAGAGCACGCTCGAACTGGGCATGACCGGCCGGCTTGATGACTTCGACGGGCTGGTCTTCCACTCGATCTGCGACCCTGCCCGGAACCTCGCCAGCGTGTACGCCCGAAACTTCCCGAACACCAAAGTCGATTATATCCACTTCCCGCAGCGCATCGACGCTCCGGATGCGGTCGACTATCTCGCCGCAGAGTATGCCCGGGTCGCGCTCTGGGCGGGCGAGCTCACCGGCAGGCCTCCGTCCGATGACGCTTTGCGATCGAGCATCGCGCTGTATGACGCCATCCGCGCGCGGATCCGTGCGCTGTACGTGTTTCGCAGTGAGCGGCCGCACTTGCTCGCCACGCGTGAGCTCTACGCGCTCGTCCGCTACGGGCACGTGGTCCCGCCGGACGTGCACTTACGCACGCTCGATACCGCACTCGAGCAGCTCGCGCAGCGTGACGGCAAGCCGAAGGACCGTGCCCGTATCGTTTTGATCGGATCGTTCTGCGAGCAGCCGCCGCTCGATCTCATCGCCTCCATCGAGAGCGCTGGTTGCTACATCGTTGACGACGACTTCTTGCTTGGCCGGCGTTTCTTTTCGGAAGACATCGGCGCAGGCGCGGATCGGCCGCTCGCCCGGTTGGCCGATGCCTATGTGCGGCGCAGCGTCGACGCGAGCTTCAAGCACGATCTTGGTCATTCGAAGGCCGAGCGGCTGGTCGAACGCGCGCGTGCGCAGCGCGCCGACGCGGTCGTCGTCCTCACCGCCAAGTTCTGCGAGCCTGCGCTGTTCGACTATGTGCTGTATCGCAAGGCGCTCCAAGAAGCGCACGTGCCGCACGTCTTCCTCGAGTTCGAAGAGAAGATGTGGCTGTTCGACAAGATCAAGACCGAAATAGAGACGTTCGTGGAATCGCTGCTGTTCGCATGAAGGAGTCAGCCGCCGTGCAAACCGCTGATTATCAAGGCCGCCTGCACCATCTCCAAAAGGAGCTGATGGCGGAGTACTATCGCGAGCTCACCGCATCGTCGGAAGGCCACGGCGCAAAGGCCGCCTACCTGCTGATCGGCGGCAACCCGGTCGAGCTGCTGCGCGCGTTCGACATCCTACCGGTCTATCCAGAGGTGAACGCGCTGCAGCTCGCGGTCAAGAAGCAATCGTTGGGGCACATCCAGGCGGCCGAAGGCATGGGCTACTCGACCGACAACTGCGCGTACGTCAAAGCCGATATCGGCCTGTATTTCTCAGGGCGCAAGACGCCGTTCGCGACGATCCCCGAACCGGATCTCCTCCTCTGCAACTACGTCGGATGCAACGTCTACCTGCATTGGTTCGACCATCTCGCGCAATACACGAAGCGGCCTGCGTTCCACCTCGATATCCCGTTCATCCGCACGCGATCCGGCAGTCCGACGCTCGACGACATCGAGTACGTCATGCGCCAACTTCGCCAGCTCATCGAGGTCTGCGAAGGCATCACCGGCCGCCGCCTCGACGAGGACAAACTGCGCCAAGCGGTTTCCCTATCCTCGCAGACCGGCGAGCTGTGGTCGAAGATCAAGCATCTCACAAAACGCGCGCCCTCGCCCTATGACGCTTACTTCGATTCCGTGACGATGATGGCGCCGCTCTACTGCCTGCGCGGCACGCAGCCGGGCGTCGAGTTCTTCAAAACCGCCTATGAAGAATACGCCGCCAAAGCCGACGCGGGGCAGGGCCCGCTGCCGCGCGAGGACGTCCGCTTCGTCATCGAAGGGCCGCCGCCGTGGCCATATTTGCGACAGTTTCGCGACATGTTCGCGCGCTGGAACGCCGTCGCGGTGGCCTCCACATATTCCACCGTCGGCGGACTGTGGGAATTCGGCTTCGTTCACGACCCTGACCGGCCGCTGGAAAGCATAGCCGAGCACCTGCTGCAATGGAACCTCACCAACCGCAATTTCTTGCAGCGCTACGATCAGATCGAGCGTTATCTCGAGGAGTGGAACGCGGACGCGCTCGTGATCCACTCGGTGAAGAGCTGCCGGCTGTTCTCAGCGGGCCAGGGCGACATGCGCGAATATTTCACGAAGCGCGGCGTGTCGACGCTGCTCGTCGAGTCGGATCTGGAGGATCCTCGCTATTTCTCGGAGGCGCAGATGCGCAACCGCATCGACGCGTTCTTCGAATCGCTCGCCCATCGCAAGCTCACGCATGCGCCGGCATAAGGAGGAGACGAGCATGGCATTCGCAGCCGGAGTCGATGTCGGATCCACGCAGACGAAGTGCGTGATCGTGGATGAGCGACGCGCGATCGCGGCCCGCGCGCTCATCAACACCGGGTCCAACGTGACGCGGGCGGCGGAGCGCGCGTTCGAACAGGCGCTTGAGGCGGGCGGGATGTCGCGCAGCGACATCCTGTGCGTCGTCGGCACCGGGTACGGCCGTTTCAAGGTGATGTTCGGCGATCTGCAGATCACTGAGATCAGCTGTCACGCGAAGGGCGCATGTTCGGTTTTCCCGGGAACGCGGACGGTGATCGACATGGGCGGGCAGGACGCCAAGGGGATCAAGGTGCTGGACGGCGAGGTGCTCGATTTCGTCATGAACGACAAGTGCGCGGCGGGCACGGGGCGTTTTCTGGCGACGGCGGCCGAGGCGCTCAACCAGCCGCTCGATTCGATCGGCGAACTGTCGCTCCAGGCGCGTAATCCAGTCCGTCTCTCGACAGTCTGCACGGTGTTCGTTGAGTCCGACATCATGGCATACCTCGCGCAAGGCAAGAAAGTGCCCGACATCCTCGGCGGCATCCACGGGGCGATCGCGGCACGCACCATCGCACTCGTCCGGCGCGTCGGGCTGGAGCCGGAGATCACGTTCACCGGCGGCGTCTCGCTGAACGTCGGCATGGTGCGCGCGCTCGAAGAGCGGCTTGGCATGCGTCTCAACGTGTGCTCCGACTCGCACTACATGGGGGCCATCGGCGCGGCAGTGTTCGCAATGGAACACGGTCTCGCGAAAGCCGCCGCGGGCGCGGCATAGGACAAGGAGCGATCATGGGTTTCATCGCCGGCATCGACATCGGAGCGCGCGCGACGAAAGTGGCGCTCATCGGACGCGACGGCACGCTGCGCGGCTCGCACATCGCGCGCACTCGGCCGCCCTTCGAGGATCTGGTTGAGAACGCGCTCCAGGCGGCGCTAGATGGACTGGGCGCGTCACGCGCTGATGTCGATTACGTCATCACAACCGGGTTCGGACGGGCCAGCTTTCTGGAGCGCGACACGCAAGTCACCGACATCACCGCCGGCGCGTTCGGTGCAGCGCATCTGTTCCCGAACACGCGCTGCGTCATCGACATCGGTTCGCAGAGCTCGCGGGCCGTGCGTGTGGACGCGGCCGGTCGCGTGAAAGAGTTCAAGACCAACGACAAATGCGCGGCGGGTGCGGGCGGTTTTGTCGAGCGCGCCTCGCGCTACCTCGAGATCGATCTCGAAGATGCGGGCGAACTGGGCCTTGGGGGGAAGGACCCAGTGACTATCTCCAGCATCTGCGCAGTGCTCGCCGAGTCAGAGATCATCAACCACGTGAGCCAGGGTCGCTCGGTCGAAGACATCGTGCGCGGAATCCACAATTCGCTCGCCGAGCGCGCCGTCGCATTGCTCAAGCGTGTCGGGGTGGAGCCCGAGATCACGCTCGTCGGTGGCATGGCACGCCAGCGCGGCATGGTCAAAGCGCTTGTCGAGGCTCTTGGTCAGGAATTGAACGTGCCCGAGGAACCCGAGATCGCCAACGCGCTGGGCGCTGCGCTGCTGGCGAAGCGACGGCTCGAGAAGGCTGCGGCATGAGCGGCGCGCTCGATCAGCTGCGCGACGAGCACCAAGTCATCTTGCAGGTCGTCCAGCGCATGGAAGACGTCATCGGTGACCGGACAGTGAGGCCGTCGCGCGACATGTTCTTGAGGGCAGCGGTTGAGTTCGTGCGCGTGTACGCGGACGCCAACCACCACGGCAAGGAAGAGCAGGCGCTGTTCGATATGATGAGGCGCAGTCCGCGGCTTGCGGGCATGGCTTCGCTTCTCGCAGAGGAGCACGTCGACGGGCGGGCGCAGATCGGCGCCCTGGAACAAGCGCTTGACGCTCATCAGGATGGCGCGGTCCAACGCGCTGTGCTCGGGTACGTGTCGTACATCCGCGCGCACATCGCCAAAGAGGATGGCATGATTTTTGAGGCCGCAGAAGACGAGCTCACACCAGAAGACGAGGCCGAGCTCGAGCGGGCCTTTGCATACGTGGAGGCTAGCGCGCTCGGCGCAGGGGGACTAAAGTCGGCTCTCGCGCCCTTGAACGCCGCACGTCCTGCTGGCACGGTTGCGATCGATGCCAATCAGAGGCCGCAAAGGATTTCGAAAAGCTCTCTTCGCAGATAGACGCGTGAAGAAGGTTTCGCTCCTCGGAGTCTTCGTGGGCGGCATCGTCGACATTGTCGCCACGAACATCTTGTCGTTGCCATTCGCGATCTATATGCTTACTCGATACGACCTGGTCCACGCCGCGAACATGCAGGTGGCCTATGTCGCAGCCATCCACTCGAATCTCGGTCTCTATGTCGTATCAGGTTCGATCGGCTTTGCCGGGTCCGTGATCGGCGGCTACGTCGCAGCCTGGATCGCTAAGCACGACGAACTGCTCAACGGAATTTTGTCCTCGTGGCTTTGTGTGGCGACCGGTATCTGGGCCGTGGTCGCCGGCAAGGCCTCAGTGTCTCTCGGCGAGTACATGATTCTCTTCGTCCTCGGCCTTGCGGCGGCGTTGCTCGGCGGGTACCTACGGATGCTGCAGAATCGAGCAAGGCAGCCTCTGCAAACCCAATCATAGCAGCTGCTCAAAGAAAAGAGGCCCAGCGCAATGCCGGGCCTCCTTGTCATGTCGCGGTCGAATTTCTTCGACCGGCTAACCGCTTAGTATGCTGAGCGTTGCTTTTGGAAGCAATCGCGGCAATACACGGGCTTGTCGCCGCGCGGTTGGAAGGGCACCTCTGCGACGCCGCCGCAGCTCGAGCATGTTGCTTTGAACATCTCGCGCTGGCCGCCGCCGCCGTAGCCGCGGCTGCTGCCGCCGCCACCGCCACCGCCGCCCATGCGGCTGGCCTTGCGGGCCTGCCGGCAATCGGGGCAACGGCTGGGCTTGTTCTGGAACCCTTTTTGTTCGTAGAACTCTTGTTCGCCCGCGGTAAACGTGAATTGATTGCCGCAGTCGACGCAGGTAATAAGTTGGTCGGTATACACGAAGTTTGAAACTCCCCTTGGTGCATTGTCAGACTCTGACAACACACACGTCAGTAGTGAACGTTTCGGTGTCCTGGTTTCCTGACGATCGCGAAGAGGAGTATTCTTCCTGATTCGACGCCCTGGCAGTGACCCTAGACTTTCCAAAACCTCTGTCATCTTAGCATTTAGCGGCCCCGCGAATCAAGGCCTGAGCAGCGTCAGGCGGCACACTTGGGCCGAGGAACGAGACGCGGAATGGCCGCTTTCGGTCGAAATCACGCTATCTTGGTCCCGGTAACCCCAATTTTCTGCCGTGGCTTGCCCTCGATGAACACCGCTGCGACGATGGCGCTTGCCAGCGCCAACAGCGCGCCGGCGATCATCGCCGCCCGAAAACCCGCTTGGTACGAGGTCAATATCGCTGCGCTGAGCTCGTCGCGGATCTGCGCGGGCACGTCTTGCGGGGCTTGCGCGGCGGCGAGCTTCGCGCGTTCCGGCGCCATCTTCGCTGTGACGTGAGCGGTGAGCGGCGGCGGCGCGTGCATGGCGACGATCGCCGCATCGAGGCGCATGTTGAACACGAAAAGCACCACAAGGCTCATTGCCGCGACCGAGAACAATCCGCCCGCGCGCGACACGGCGTTGTTGATCGCCGACGCGAGTCCGACGTGCTCTTCGTCGACCGCCTCGAGCACCGTGGTGGTCAACGGCGCGACGGTGATCGACATGCCAAGGCCCAGGACGACGACGGCCGGGAAGAACGTCGTCCAGTACGTGCCGCCGACACCGGGCACGGCGAACAGCGCGAAACCGATCGCGGCGATTGTCGGCCCGATGATCAACGGCAGCTTCGATCCGTACTGCGCCACGAGGCCGCCGGCCCAGCGCGACAGCAGCACCATGAACGCGATGAAGGGCAACAGCGAAAGTCCGGCCGCGGTCGGCGTATAGTGCTGGACCTGGATGAGATCGAACGGCACGAAGAACAGCACGCCTCCCAAGGCGGCATATAGAAGAAACGTCAATAAGTTCGCGCCGCTAAACGTCCGCGACGAGAAGAGCGTCAACGGCATCATCGGCTCCCGCGCGTGCCCTTCGACGACGATGAACGCAGCCAGCGCGAGCATGCCGACCGCGAGCGCCGCGATGACCGAGGCATTGCCGAATCCGACGGCGCCCGCGTTGATCAGACCGTACGTCAATCCGCCGAGGCCGATGGTCGCCAGAAGCGCGCCCGCATAGTCCAAGTGATGGACCTTCTCGTCGTCGTGGGTTTCGGGCATGCCGAGCGACGTCACGACGACGGCGATCGCGAGCGGGATGTTGATGAAGAAGATATAGCGCCACGATAGGTACTGCGCGATGACGCCGCCGAGCACCGGGCCGATAGCGGCGGTGATCGCCGTGAAGCCGGACCACGTGCCGATCGCGTGCCCGCGCTCTTGCCCCTCGAACGTCGCGCTGATGATCGCAAGGCTGCCGGGCGTGAGCAGCGCGCTGCCGATGCCCTGCACCCCGCGCGCGAGGATGAGCTGATTGATGTTGGGTGCGAACCCGCACCAGACCGACGCGAGTGCGAAGATCACCGTGCCCGTGACGAACATGCGCTTGCGTCCGAAGTAATCGCCAAGCGATCCGCCGACGATCATCAGCGCGGCGAGGAAGAGCGTGTACGCGTTGACCACCCACTGCATGTCGATCGACGTGGCGTGCAGGTCGGATTGGATGACGGGCAGCGCGATGTTGACGACGGTTCCGTCGATGAACACCATGCTCGAACCCAATATCGTCCCCAAGAGGACGCACGTCAGGGTCGCCTTGGAGTAGGTCGCAATGCGAGCCGCCATGACTGACCGCTACAGCGTCGCTCGCGCGCGGTTGTAAAAGCGCTGCAAATACACGCGCAGTCCGGCGATCACGCCCAGGGCGAGCACGAGGAGCAGAAGGCTGATGAGATTCGCGGGGGTGTGCGCCGTCAAAGTTCCCGGCGTGCTCGCGCCGGCTGCCATCGCCGGTCCGAGGGTGAAGTACCGGACGGCGATGCGCAGCACGACGACGCCGATGAAGATCATCGAGCCCAGCGGGGAGATCTTCACGAACATCGCGTGGGCGGTGTGATCGACGCGGATCGTCGTGTGCGTGCCCTGGTACATGCCGATGGCGAGGCCGACCGCAAGAGCGACAGCCATCAGCCCGATGTCGAGCAGGTCGGTATAGCCCTCCGCAAAGATCAACCAGACGACGTAGGCCGCGAAGATGATCGGTATGAGCCACATGCTGCCGGGCGCGAAACGCTGCTCTTTCGACGACCGCCAGATACGAATGCCGATGACCAGCAGGATGGCCACGACGAAGATGATCGGAGTGAGTTGCTGTGGCGTCACGAGATCGTCTGTCCTTCCAACGCGCCGTCCTTGAACTGCGCGCGATAGAGCTCCGCATAGAGGCCGCCGCGCGCGAGAAGATCATGATGCGTGCCGGACTCGACGATTCGCCCGGCGTTGACGACGTGGAGCACGTCTGCCCGCACGACGGTCGAGAGCCGGTGCGCGATCACCAAGCTGGTGCGCCCGCGCATGAGCGGCTCGAGCGCCGCTTGGATCAGCTGTTCTGAAGTCGAGTCCAGGGAGCTGGTCGCTTCGTCCAAGATGAGCACGCGCGGGTTCTTGAGCAGCACGCGTGCGATCGCAACCCGCTGGCGTTCGCCGCCCGAGAGCTTGAGGCCGCGTTCGCCGACGACCGTGTCGAACCCGCCGGGCAGCGAGGCGATGAGGTCGTAGATGTTCGCCGCCTTGCACGCCGCGATCAGGTCTGCTTCGCTCGCATTCGGGTTGCCGTACAGTAGATTTTCCCGAACCGTCGTGTGGAACAGATAGGTTTCTTGGGCGACGATACCGATGCTCCCGCGCAGCGATTCCAGCGTGAGATCGCGCACGTCATGCCCGTCGAGCAGGACGCGGCCCTCTTGCGGATCGTAAAAGCGCGGTACGAGGTTCATGATCGTCGTTTTGCCGGCGCCGCTCGGTCCGACAAACGCGACCAGCTGACCGGGCTTGGCGAGGAATGAGACGTCGTCGAGCGCCCAGCGATCTTCGATGTAGCGGAAGCGGACGTGGTCGAACGCGACCTCGCCGCGCACATCGGTGAGCGAGATCGCGTCGGGTCGTTGCGGGGCCTCGGGCGCCATGTCCAAATAATTGAAGATGCGTTCGAACACGGCAGCCGCGCTCACGACCTGGACCTGGACGGAGACGAGCGACGCAGCCGGGCCGTACAATCGGGCGAGATACGCGACGAACGCGACGATCGTGCCGACTTGCAGGCCGCGCTCGATCGCCAGCCAGCCGCCGCCGAGCCAGATGATCGCCGGACCGATGACGACGAGCGCGCCGACCAGCGCGATGAACCATCGGCCCACGAGCGCTAAGCGGATCTCCATGTTCATCAGGTCGGTGCCGGCTTCGTGGAAGCGCTGCGCCTCCTGGCGTTCGCGCACAAACGACTTCACAAGCGTGATGCCGGAGAGCGAGAGCGTCTCTTGGATGAGGCTCTCGATCTTGTCGCGCTGTTCGCGCGTCTTCTTGCGCACGGCGTACATCGTGCGGCCGACCGGCCCGAGCGGGATCACCATGAGCGGCACGACGATGAGCGAGAGCAACGCGAGCCGCCAATCGAGGAGAAAGATCGCGATCAGCGTTGTGACGATCATCAACACGTTGGTGACGATCGTGACGAGCGTGCCGGTGACGACGTTGTCGATGGCGTCGACGTCGCTCGACACGCGGTTCATGATCTCGCCGGTCTTGGTCGAGGTGAAGAACGACAATGGCATGCGATGCAGATGCTGGACGAGCGCATCGCGCATGTCTCGCATGATGCCCTCGCCGACCGCGGCGTTGAGGTAGCCTTGCCACACGCCGATCGCCGCCGCGAGCAGCGAGACGCCGATCATCGCGCCGACATAGACCCACAACGAATGGAGGTCGCGTTTGGCGATCGAGTCGTCGATGATCCATTTGGTGTACAGCGGCGGCAACTGGCCGAGGCTGGTCGTGATCAGGATGCAGGCAAGCACCAGGGCTTCCTGGCGCCAGTACGGGGCGAAATAGCGCAGGATGCGGCGCAGTTCGACCTTGGGCGGCTTCGCCTGGCCGTCCGGGGGCGCTCCCATCGCGTACATCATGTGGAACGGGGTCGATCCGCCGAGCATGACCTCATTTGCGGCGCGGCGCCTGCCGATTCCCTTTAATAGAGGGAGGCGTTACCAGTGGCAGTTCACGTTCCACCGACCGCCGATGAGGCGACGACGCTTTCGCGCGACGCCAAAACGCTGCAAGCGCGCGTCACCACAAAGCACGGCGATATCGTCTTCAAGTTCTATGCAGAGGATGCGCCGACAACCGTCGCTGCGTTCATCAAGCTCGCCCGTGCCGGCTTTTATGATGGCCTGACGTTTCATCGCGTCGAGCCTGGCTTCGTGGTGCAAGGCGGTTGCCCCGAAGGCACCGGCCGCGGCGGTCCCGGTTACAATCTGCGCGAGGAGTTCAACAAGCAGAAGCACTTGCAGGGCACCGTGGCGATGGCGCGCGCGCAGTCGCCGAACTCGGCCGGCTCGCAGTTCTACATCTGTTTGGATCCCGCGCCGTTCTTGGACGGGCAATACACGGTCTTCGGTCAGGTCACCGAGGGCTTTGATAAAGTCCAGAAGATCAAGGTCGGTGACAAGATGGACCGCGTTCGGATCGAGCCCCTCAAGACGTAGTCCGGCAAAGGGCACTTTCGACGCCTCGCGTACGTTCATCGGGAAATGGGTTGAGAAGAGGTCGGGCTATGCCTTTGACTGGGTCTGTCAAATTCGTCATGTTCGCGCTGCTTGTTTCGCTCAGTGCCGCTGCCGCGCTGGCTGAGCCGGTTCCAGTCACCGCGCCGCAGTATATGGTCGGCGTGCCCAACTTGGTGGTCAGCGAACACTACACGCCGCCGTACGTCCTCGCGAGCCCGTGCGCGTGGGGCGAGGTAGCGATCACGTTTCGCCTGACAGTCCGGAACTTCGGCACCGGTGCCAGCCCCGCGATCAGCGACTTCAACGCCCTTCATGTGCAAGATAGCGCGAACCCGGCATGGGCTGGCGGCGCGAGTCTGCCCGCCATCCCAGTGAACAACGGCGTCGCCGTCGACGTGCCCCTCGTGGGTCTGAAGAATTCGAACGATATGCAAGGACACCACGTCTTCAACGCGACCTTCAAAATGTACGGAGGCAATACGCTTGCGATTCCCGTCGATTTTCCGCCCGCGTTTTGCACTCCGCCGGTGTCGGTAGCGACCGGCTTGCGGGCGACGGCGCCGCCGCAGCATACCCCATCGCCATATTCGCTCGTGCAGCCCAACAACTACGCAGGTGGGCCTGCCATCCCAGCACCGAGGAATTTGGACTACACGAGCGATTCCGCCGTTTGCTCGCAGCATTTCCCTGTGCCGCTGGCCGGCCCGCTGGCGTGCGCCGCATCGGTCAAGAGCCTCCTCACGTTGGTTTGGGATTGGTCGCCGCGCAATTGCAACGGCTGTCCGACGGCTGTCGACGGCTACAAGGTCTATCGGGTCGACGCCGGCCAGCATGCGTTGATCGCAACTCAGGCTCAGGGTACCAACGTCACCGTGTACGGCGTGGACAAACCAAGCGACGGCACTTGGCAGGGGAAATGCTACGTCGTCACCGCGTACAAGGGCTCTACCGAATCGCCGGAAAGCACGCAGAAGTGCGTGTCGACGACCGTCGGCACGACTACCGTAATCCTTAGTGCACAACACATCAATACGAGCACAACTCTCGTGCACGATCACCCGGGGTTCGTCTGCCTGGGGGGAAAGGAAACCAACTCCTTCGACGATCATGATGACATGATCGTCGGGTATGCGTACGACGGCCACGATAATGGAAACTGCGCGTACCACGACAGCCAGTGGTGGCGCGCCGCTGTCGTTTTCGATCTTTCCAAACTCAAAGGGAAAAAACTCTGGAAAGCCACGCTCTATCTTCCGTCAATCAGCGACGGGTGGCTTGCCAAGGGTACGAACGGGATGCCGGAAACCTGGATAAGCGAAGCGGCGGGCTATTCGTGCATTACCGAGATCGGCACGGGCACGAGCGCCTGGTGGCAAGGCGATCCATGGCTCGCCCTCAATACGTTTGATACGCGCGCTGAAGGCTCAGGATTCAGCGGCAACTTCGACGTCACCGCGCCAGTGCGCCAGTGGCTGCAAGGCACCACACCCAACTATGGATTTGTCTTCCGCTCCTCGCATGAGGGTGAACAAACCCTCCAATCCCAACTTGGCTGCAAGTCATTGGTCGGCTCGCTCTACCAGGTGCACTACGCATTGCCGACGCTCAGCGTCGAATACTTCCCGTGATGTGCGCAGAGCGCTACGGTGACGCGAATTCCGCGAGCGCCCGCTTGATGGTCGAGCGCACGATGTCGCTGCCCGATCCGCCCGCCTCTTCGAGTACCGCGCGAACTTCAGGGTCGTCGATCGCCGGCGCCAGCGCCTCCACGGCGGCCAGCTGCACCGATATCGGCTGATCGGAACGCAATGCGGCCGCAAGCGCGCGACGCACGACCGGCTCACGCACGTTGTCCATGAGCGCTTTGATGATGCTGGTCTTCACGCGCGGGCTGCTCGCGCTGTTGAACGCTGCGACCAGCGCGGCCTGGCCATCCGGATTGTCGGCGACGCTCGTGAGAGCGTCCACCGCGGCGAGTTGCACCGCTTGCGGCTGGCCGTTGCCGAAGGCGAACACGAGGCCTTGCAGCACGGCTTGGTCGCACGTCGCGCTCTCGAGCGCGCCGATGATCGCGATCTTCACCCTGACGGAGTCCGACGCGCGCAGTCCGCGGATCAGGGCCGCTTGTTCCTCGACCTGTTGAACCTCCGCACCGAGCGCTTCGACCGCCCGCAACTTGACCGTGACGGATGCGTCGTGCAACATTGCATCGATGAGCGCTTCGCGCGCTTGCACGTCTTCGAGATGCGCGGCGAGCTGCTCGATGACGTCCACGCGCGAGTTGGGTGGGAGCGCGTGCAACGAGGCAGCAAGGACGGGGACGTTGTCCGTCTCCGAAATGCTGGCCGACGGGGCCTGCGGGGCAGCGGCCGTCACCGGCTGGCTATCCTTGGCGTATTTGTCAGCGTCTTTCGCGTATTGCGCCGAGGTATGCGCGTACGCGACTGAGTCCGTCCCAAACCTCGCGGAGTCTGCGGCGTAGGCCGCGGTGACGGCAGCCAGATCGTGCGCTGGCACGTGGCCGCCCGCGGGTGCTCGCATCACGTGGATGTGCGCGGGATCGACGAAGACCTTGAGCTTGTACACTTCGTTCGTCAGCGACTTGAAGCGCAGATTGAAGGTCGCAAGCGCAGGCAAGTGCTTTGTCATATCCTCAAGCGCGATCTGCTTGACGTGCGACGCATGAACCCCGATGACTTCGATCGTCTCGTGACTCACAATGGTGAAGTTGCGCGTTCCCACGGCGTTGGAACGCGCAACACTTACGACGCGCGGCACAGCGGTGACGATGCGGCGAACGAGGATCGCCGGACGGACCGCAGCCGTGGCGGCGGCATCAGCCGCCGCGTGCCGCGACAGGACTAAAATTTCAGCGATCGTTCGAGGTGCTCGGGCCATGGGTGCCGCGGCTGTGGCGGTCATGGGGCCAAAGCTCTGGGGGGCCGGAATCACCGCGACGAGCGGGCTCAACCGCGAAGCGACGGCAAGCGCGCCGGCCATCGCCAAGCAGGCCGCGATCGCGGCGAGGCCCGAGGCGAGCGGGAACACATTGCGGTGCTTGTCGAGCAGCCGCTCGATGCGGATGGCGAACTGGCGGCGCGTGGACAGTGCGGCGAGCGCCGGCAGCGCTTGGCGAGTCAGCGCGGTGGCTTCGACGAGGCGCGTGAGGCACGCTGCATAGGTCAGCGGTTTGCCGGTCGCCGCGATGACGCGGTCATCGCACGCGATCTCGCGTTCGAGCGTGAGCTGGCGCCCGATGAGATAGACGGCTGGGTTGAAGAACAGCAGCGCCTCGGCGATCTTCTGGAAGACGTTGGTGTAATCGTCCCAGCGCTGCAAGTGCGACAGCTCGTGCAGGCCCACTTGGTCGAGCTCGTCATCGGATAACTGCTCGAGCAGACGCTCCGGCAAGATGATGACGGGATCGAGCAGGCCGATCGCGACCGGCATCGGGACTTTGTCCGACATGCACAGCCGGCA
The DNA here is from genome assembly GCA_963812135.1 of Vulcanimicrobiota bacterium. Lineage (GTDB taxonomy): Bacteria > Vulcanimicrobiota > Vulcanimicrobiia > Eremiobacterales > Eremiobacteraceae > JAFAHD01. Next base: position 186,053 of record CAWETU010000005.1, on the reverse strand, counting down.
CTCGCGTTTTCCGCCCGTCGCCGCGAGCCAGCGTCGCACGCGATGCTGGTACAGCGGCGGCACTGGCTGCGCGCTTGCTTTGAGCTGTTGGAGGCGGACGTAGCTCACGATGAGGCGCAGCACGAGGATCGTGGCCACCACATACCAGAGCGCGAACAAGAATTGGGCGAAGCGCTGCGGGACTAAGACGGCCGGATCGGCACTAGGCGCCGCCGCCGCAGGCGGAGCGGAGCCGGCATACAAGGCGATCACCGGCAGGACGAGCACGGCAAGAAGCGCGACGCACCACAGGCCATAACGCAATGAGGCGTTGGCACGCGGCACGGCGCGCAGCACGAGCCACGCGATGAGCGCGAGCGCGATCGCTTCCCACAGGCTGTTCAGGATCGCGCCGACGCTGACGCGCGCGAATGTCTCCCCGAGTTGCAGCCACACCTGCATCACGAGTTCTCCTTGCTGCGTTCGATCAACCGCTTGAGGCGTTGAAGCTCTTGGTCGTCGATGTTCTCTTGCTCGAGCAGGCTGAGTGCCAACAGTTCGGGTGAATTGTCAAAGAAGCGTCGGACTAGTTGCTGCGTCGCGCTGCGCCGCGCTTCGTCGCGGCCGACGAGCGGGCGATAGACAAAGGCGCGCCCCGATTCTGCGTGCGCGACGTAGCCCTTGGTCTCGAGAATGCGTAATGTGGTGAGCACGGTGCTATACGCGAGCGCGGTTTCTTCGGGCAGTCCGGCGAGCACTTCGCCGACGGTCGCAGAGCGCTTATCCCAAAGCACTTCCATGAGGCGCAACTCCGCCTCGGTAAGGGTCGGGGATTTCTTGCGGGCCAAGCGCGACCTCCCGACATATTAAGGAATTAGTAGCTGCCGATTACTTTACTACGGCCGCCGATGCCTTGTCAATTAAATAATTAATAGATGACCGAAAAATGCCGGCCACCCAACGGGGACGGCTCTACAGCGCTTGGCGGGCCAAATCGCTGCGTAGTCCTTCGAGGTGGGAAGTATCGTTCGCACGCACGAGTGCCGGGCCGCTCGGCCCCACCTCGATCTCCATGACCGCAGCGTTCTCGCCCTTGAGGGAGGCGAATCGGTCGTCGGCTTCGCCTGCCGCCCACAACCGGGCCAGACGGATGATCACGTCATGCGTGCAGACGACCAAGGGGGAAGGATGCCTCGCCGCGTCGCGCATGAACGATTCGAAACGGGCGCGCACACGAGCCACTGACTCCCCGTGCGGGAATTCGACCGTCCATGGAGCTGTTTGCCAGAGCGCAAGTTCTGCCGGCCAGCGTCGCGCGATCTCCGAGCGCAGCAGACCTTCCCATTCCCCGTGCGAGATCTCAACGAGCCGCTCGTCGAGCGCCACCGGCACGCCGCATGCCTCGCCGATGATCTCGGCCGTCCTGCGCGCGCGCGTGAGCGGACTGGCGACGATCGCGGCCGGATGCTCGTGCACAGCCAGCCGTCGCGCGACCGCGCGCGCTTGGCGCTCGCCGAGTTCGGAGAGCGGCGGATCTTGACGCCCTTGAAAACGGCCCTCGACATTCCACGTCGATTCGCCGTGGCGCACGAAGAGCAGCGTCACAATTCGATGCTGCGCGCGTCGTGGAGTCCGTCGATGCCGCGCACGAGTTCAAGCACGTCCGGTCCGGGCGCGCGATCGACGCCCAGCACCATGAGCGCCTCGCCGTCATCGCGCCGCGCGACGTTCATCGTGGAGATGTTCAACGCGGACTCGCCAAGGATCGTGCCCGTTTTGCCAACGATGCCGGGCACATCGGCGTGGCGCGTGACGATGACATGACCTTTTGGCACCAAGTCGATCTCAAAGCCGTCGATCTCGACGAGCCGCAACTGTTCTCCGTGTACCACCGTGCCGGCCAGCGACGTTTTGCCGCCGCGTACGGAGAGCGCCCGCGCGAAGCCGCGCTCGCACGGCGCCGCCAGCGTTTCGATCGAGATGCCCAATTCGATCGCGACCTGGCTCGAGTTCACCACGGAGACGCGGCGGTCGGTGACGTCGCGCAGCAAGCCGACCAAGAACGCAGCCACGAACGGCCGTGGATCGAGATCGGACAGCTCGCCCTCGAACGTCAGCGAGAATCCGGGCAGCGCCGGTTCGCGCGACACTTGCGCGTACGCGCGGCCAAGCACGTTCGCGAGCTCGACGAATGGCTGCATCGCGGCCGACGGCGCGATCGGTGCGTTGACCGAGCCCGACACCGGTTGACCGTGCAAGACCGCGAGCACGTCGCGGCACAGATCTGCAGCGATGCGCGCTTGCGCCTCGCGCGTCGAGCCCGCCAGGTGAGGAGTGGCGAACACCTTTGGATGGTGCAGCAGCCGCCAGACCGGGGCATCGCCAGCCGGCGGTTCGTCTCGGACCACGTCGAGCGCCGCGCCGGCCAGATGGCCGGAGTCGAGTGCAGCCAACAACGCGCTCTCAACGAGCAGGTCGCCGCGCGCGCAGTTGACGAGCCGCGCGCCCGACTTCATCAGCGCGATCTCCCGTTCGCCGATCATGCCCTGCGTCTGCGCGGTCAGCGGCGCGTGCAGCGTGACAAAATCCGAACGCGTCAAGAGATCGTCGAGCGAGACGAGCTTGGCCCCCAGCGCTTCGGCGCGCGCCTCGCTGACGAACGCGTCGTGCGCGATGACGGTCATCCCGAAGGCACGGGCGCGGGCTGCCACCGCAGCGCCGATCCGGCCCAGCCCGACGACGCCCAGCGTCTTGCCGGCGAGCTCAGTGCCAAGCAGTCCCTTTGCGCTCCAATTACCATCTTGGATGCGGGCGTGACCCGCGCTCAGGTGCCTGCAAAGCGCCAGCATAACCGCCATCGTATGCTCGGCCGTCGCCAGCGTGCTCGCGTCCGGCGTGTTGAGGACGACGATGCCGTGGCGGGTCGCCGCCGCGACATCGATCGCGTCCACGCCGACGCCTGCCCGGCCTACCACGCGTAGCGCCGGCGCACCCGCGAGCATCTCGGCGTCGACCTTCGTCTTGCTGCGCACGATGAGCGCGTCGACGTCGCGCAGCTGCGACCGCAGTGCGGCGGCGGTCTGATCGAAGGCCTCGCGCACCTCGACGCCGCCATCGCGCAACACCGCGACGCCCTCGGCGGCAAGCGGTTCGGCGACCAGCACAGTGGGTTGCCGGTTGGACATGCGCTGGCGTTCGTCGAAGATACGCGCTTCACTCTTCGACAAACGTCGAAAGCAATTCGCGCGCGACGGTCCTATACTGTAATCCCAAGGAGGGCCTGCGCCGATGCACTCGATCAGCGCCGGCGACACCGCTTGGGTGCTCGCCTCCGCCGCCTTGGTCATGCTCATGACGCCGGCGGTCGGTTTTTTCTACGGCGGGCTCGTGCGCCGCAAGAACGTGCTCGCCACGCTCATGCACAGTTTCTTCATCCTCTGTCTGGTGAGCGTGCAGTGGGCGCTGTGGGGCTACACGCTGGCCTTCGGTCCGGACGCTAATTTCCTCGGCTACTTCCACGGCATCATCGGCGGTCTGCAGTGGCTCGGACTACAAGGCGTCGGCCAGACGCCAAATACGTACGCGCCGACGATCCCCGCCCTCGCCTTTTGCGTGTTCCAGATGATGTTCGCGGTGATCACACCGGCGCTGATCTCCGGCGGTTTCGCCGAGCGCAAGCACTTCAAGGCGTTCGTCTTGTTCACGCTGCTCTGGGCCACGTTTGTCTACGACCCGATCGCCCACTGGGTCTGGGGCCAAGGCGGCTGGCTCAACAACCTTGGGACGCTCGATTTCGCCGGCGGCACCGTCGTGCACATCACATCGGGCGTGTCCGCCTTGGTCGCGGCGTTCGTGCTCGGGCGGCGCATCGGCGTCGCGCCCGACCGCAACACCGAACCGCACAACATCCCGTACGTGGTGCTCGGCGCGGCGCTGGTCTGGTTTGGCTGGTTCGGATTCAACGCGGGCTCTGCGCTCGCGGCCAACGGCCTTGCGGCGAGCGCGTTCGTCGGCACCAATCTGGCCGCGGCCATGGGCGCGCTCACCTGGATGACGCTGCATTGGTGGCGCAAGGGCAATCCCAGCGTGCTCGGGGCCGCGGCAGGCGCGGTGGCCGGCCTGGTGGCGGTGACGCCGGCGTGCGGCTTCGTGACGCCGCTTGGCGCGATCCTGATCGGTTTCGGCGCGGGTGTCGTGTGCTACGTGGCTATCCAGTGGCGCGAGCGCATGCACCGCGTGGACGATTCGCTCGATGTGTGGGCGGTCCACGGGATCGGCGGCACGTGGGGCGCACTGGCGACCGGGCTGTTCGCGACGGTCGCCGTCAACGCCGCCGGCGCCAACGGGCTGTTCGCGGGCAATCCGCGTCAGCTGGCCGTGCAGGCGATCGCGGTGGCGGTTTCCTGGGTGTACGCAGGTGGGATGACGTTTTTGATCCTCAAAGCGATCGAGCGCTTCGTGCCATTGCGCGTCTCGCAGGGAGAAGAAGAGCGCGGGCTGGATGTCTCGCAGCACGCTGAAGTCGCCTATCAGATGTAGCGGTCGAATTCATTCGACCGTCGGACAACGCGCCGCTTCGGGCGCTCGACACGTGCACATAGGCCGGCGGCCGCGTAGCGATTAGAATAGGCTCATGGAATTAGTCGCCTCGTTCGGGGCATTTGCCTTGCTCCTCGCCGGTTGGCTGGCGTCGGGCAAGCGACGCACCGCCACCGAATAAAGAAGAAGCGCGCCATCCGGCGCGCTTCTTTGTTTGTGCTCGAGCATTCGCTCGAGCTGACACCCGAGCTTCGCTCGGGTCCTACATGCCCTTGGTGCCGCCGCTCGGCTTGACGTTCGGGTTGTACTCCGCGAACGGCCCGCTCGGATTGGGTACGAGCCACACCTGCAGATCCCAGATCGCCGGGAACGGGAACACGAACGCGACCTGGCTAGCGGTTTGTGCCCTGCCCAGCTTCACCACGTCGTCCGGAGTCGGCTTGGCCAAGTCCGCACCGATCCTAGCGGCGCCGCTCTCCCCGAAACCACCGAACTTGATGCTTCCATCCGGCTGCTTCACGCCGAAGTGCACGTGTTGCTCTTGCGTCAGCCAACGCAATGAGGACACACCCCACAACGTGGGCGGAGTGTCGGTCTTCAGCACGGTGAAATCTGCGCCGATCAAGTGCCCGTTCACATCGTACCAGAGTTGGCCCGGGTGTTTTGGATCGCTGGTCCAATAAGACGTGTTGACCCAACTGATCGCGCCCGTTTTGTCCTCATTCGTGTAGCGGAAGTAGCCGGCTCCGGCGGCTTGCGCGGTAGTCGCGAAACGGGACTGCAAATCAATGGTCACCGCATTCACGAACCTGTTCTCCGACGCCAATTCCGGAAGCGTTGGCGTCGGAGCCGGCGTCGGGGGCGTCGAATCGGATAGTGCGAGAGCCGGTGCGAGGAAGCAAGCGCATGCCGCGAAGATGAGGCCAAATCTCAAATTACGCATAAGGGCCCTAGGCTTCCGAAACGCGAGGTCGGCTCCCTCCACTGTCGAACGTCGCATCACTCCCGGAGCGAAGGAGAACGCAATGCAGTTCGTCCTGATTCTCGTCGCGGCAATCCTCGTTTTGGTGCTGCTGGCATTCCCGCGCATCGCGAAGAGTTCGCAGCCGCCGGCACCGCAGAACGTCGCGCCCAACGCGTCGCTTTTCAGGCAGTGGCCGAGCAAGTATCCCGGCGGTATGTTGTATGTCGACATCGGCGCCGTCCCCAAGATACAAAATGTCAGCATGCCGGCGCTCGACGCGGGTTCCAAAGACGCCGCGAAGATGAAGATAAGCTCCAACGCATCGTCCGGGCTTAAAGACAAATGGATATGTGCCGACGTTCTCCTGACCGCGTCGCTGCCCACGGGCGTGGTTGCGACCGCCAACCCGTCCGTGGTCGGCACGGAGTGCGTCGCATCCATGAAAGTGCCGGCGGGCACGCCGCTGACGTTGAACGCTGACTTCAGTCATGCTGGGGGCTGGGTCGAAACGGTGGCTGGCGACAAGGCCAACCCGCTCGTCGTCACCGAGAAAGTAGGCCCGGATAATGTCGTTCACAAGCACATCGGCGGCGTGAAGTACGAAGACATCACCGTCGCCGCCGGCGCAAAATACACCGTCAAGACGACGATCGGGTTGTACCAGCCACAACTTCCCGCTCCGCAGATCAACGCGTCCCCGAAGTAGCGCGTAGGCGTGTTTCGGGCACGCGCGACATGAGACAGATGCAGACAAAAGAAGAACGTTGGCTGGGTTGCGCGCGCAAGAGCTGTTGTCGCGACACCATCGTCTATCCATCCGGCGCCGATATCTATCGGATCTCTACGACGTTGCTCGTGCCGCCCTGGGACTTCACCATCGCGCTACCCGCACCCGACAAGGCCGAAGATAGCTTTTCCCTCGATCGCACCGGCGCGCGTTATCGCGCGGCCCTTGCCAAATCAGACTCGACTCACGCATGCACGTTTCTGATCTTTGCGATGGACGACGCGGCGCGCTGCGGCCTGGGCGCGTTGCGTCCGGGTCCATGCCATAGCTTCCCCTCGTATTTGGATCAGGGCGAGGTAAGGGTGATGCATGGCGTGTGTTCGTGCCGCAACTGGACGGTCGACGACGTCGACGCCGAGCGCGAACGCGAGCTCTTGCTCGCGCAAGCGCGCGAACGCGAGACGTATCAGGGCGTCGTCGGATCATGGAACGCGTTTGTCGCACGCGCTGCCGACGAAGGCCCGTACGGGTATCCCGATTTCTGCCGCTATCTACTAGACGCGTACGCACAAGTGGCGCATGCGACCGTGTGAAGGCTGCGTCGGCGAGTGCTGCAGGCAATACTTCGTGAGCCTGAGCGGACACGATGTGTGGACCATCGCAACGCAGATGCGCCTTGCGCCCGAACAATTCATCACGATCGCGCAGGAGCAAGAGGCGACCGGCATCGGATTCAAACTGGACGCCACCAAGACCACGTTCTCGCTCGTGTTGGCGAAGCATCCCGGATCCGACGGCAGGCAGCAATGCAATTTCCTCATGGAGCTTGGAGGCATCGGCCGCTGCGGGATCTATCCGTCGCGGCCGTCCGCATGCCGGGTGTTCCCAGCCCAACTGCGCCACGGTGCCGTTGAGTTTCGCGATGGGATCGTGTGCCCGAAGGGTGCGTGGAACGTCGCGGGCAACGACCTATCAGCGTGGCGATTGCTGCTGCTGCGCAGCCACATGGAGTGGGGCGTATATGCGACCATCGTGCACCATTGGAATGCGCAGACGGCTCGCACACCGCGGGCTGAGATGCGAACGCCCAATGACTACTACGGCTATCTGCTCGATCGCTACGAGCGCCTGTCCGTGCTCGAACGCGACATGCCGAGCCACGAGCTGCAAGCAGTCGTCGGCCGGTGGGGACAACGCGACGGCGCGGCGGTCGGAGAGGCCCCATGGGAACGGTTCTTGACGAGCGTCGAACAAGCCATCGCTTGACACCCCTCAAACAGGTGTTTAAAATGCGTGTTAGAGATGAGCACCGGCACTGCCGCCCCAAAGCGCGCGCCGCGTCGCGAGATCGGCGAACGCTCCCCGACTGATCCCACTCGCGCCAAGCTCGTCGAGGCGGCGATGGAGATCTTCGCTGAGCGCGGATATCATGCGGCGACCGTGCGAGAGATCTGCGTGCGCGCCGGCGTGAACATCGCGTCGGTCAACTATCATTTTCGAGACAAGCTGGGTCTGTACACCGAAGTGCTCCGACAAGTCGCGAGTGCGGCCGGCCATACCGTGGTCCGAGAGATATTCAAGCGCGATGCGCCGCCGGAGGAGCAACTGCGTGCCGTGATCCTCGCGATCTTCCAAGGAGTGTATAGCCACGACCGGCCTGCGCTGCCGTTTCGCCTGATGCGCCACGAACTCGTGGAGGCGACGCCGGCGCTGACGCAAGTGGTCGACGAGGTGATTCGCCCGAACTACGATCGCTTGCGCGCGACGGTCGGCGCGATCGCCGGCCTTCCGCCGGATCATGATACGACGCGCCTGTGCGCGCAGAGCATCATCGGTCAGATCATGTTCTATCCGCACGCGGGGCCCGTGCTTGCTCGGCTATGGCCGCAGTTGAAGATGACGCGCGAGCGCATTCGCCAGATCGCCACGCATGTCACCGACTTCTCACTCGCCTATCTGCACAGCGTGCGGTCCCAACGATGAGCGCGCGACGATCGACGGCCGCGCGCACTATCATTGCCGCGATCGCATGCGCTGCGATTGCTGCGTGCGGCCGCGGCGCGGCGACGTACAGCGGTACGCTGCAGGCCGAATCGGCAAACGTTGGGAGCACGGTCGGCGGTCGGGTCACCGCTGTGCTGGCAAGCGACGGCCAGACGGTCCGAAAAGGCCAGACCATCGTCCGCTTCGATCCCAAAGATCAGCGAGCGGCGCTGGCCCAAGCGCAAGGCCAGCTCGCGCAGGCGCAGGCGGCTCTGAACGACTTGCTCGCCGGCCCGCGCCAGCAAGATATCGAGAAAGCTGACGCCCAGGCCGCGCAAGCGCAAGCCGCGTACGAACAAGCGTACATCACGGCGCCGCATCAGATCACGGAATCTGCGGCCAACGCCAATCAGGCGCGCGCTGCCGCGCTCCAAGCGCGGCGTGACGCAAATCGCGCGCGCCAGCTCTATAGCGGCGGCGCGATCTCGGCGCAAGCATACGACGCCGCTGCATCGGCCGATCGCCAGGCGCACGCACGGCTCGTGTCCGCGCAAGCGCAACTGGCTGCGGCTCAAACCGGCTCCGTGCCGCAAAGCGTCGTCGCAGCTCGTCAGGCGTACCAAGCGGCGGCGGCAAACGCCGCGCTCGTCGCAGCCGGAGCACGCCCCGACCAGATCCAGCAAGCGCGCGACGCCGTCGCAAGCGCGCAAGCCGGCGTTGCGGCGGCGAAGGCGCGACTCGCAGAGATGGCCGTCGTCGCGCCCGCAGACGGCATCGTCAACAGTCTGGACTTGCGTGCTGGGGATCTCGTTCCCCCGGGCGCCTCGGTGGCCAGCGTAGACGAGTTCATCGATCCATTTGTGCGCATTTACGTGCCGCAGTCGCTGCTCGGCGCATCGAATATCGGTCAGCACGTGACCGTGCGCTCCGACGCGCTGCCCACGCGTCCGTTCGATGGCCACATCGAATCGATCGACTCGCAAGCGCAGTTCACGCCACGCGACGTCCAGACCGCAGAAGACCGGGCCAATCTCGTGTTCGGCGTCAAAGTGCGCGTGCACGACCCGGATCGCGTGCTGCGCGGGGGCACCACGGTCAGCGTCAGCTTGTGAGCGACCCCGGAGCCGCGATTGTGGCGCGCGGACTGACCAAGCGCTACGGCGACCAGACCGTCGTGCGTGATCTGAGCTTCGAGGTCCCGCGCGGCACGATCTTCGGGTTCTTAGGTCCGAACGGCAGCGGCAAGTCCACCACGATCAAGATGCTGTGCGGCTTGGTGCGTCCGACCGCCGGCACGGGCAGCGTTGACGGCTTTGACATCGAGCGCCAAGGAGACCAAGTCCGCGAAGCGATCGGCTACATGTCGCAGCAGTTCTCGCTGTACGGCGACCTGACGGTGAACGAAAACCTCGAGTTCTACGCGCGCGCATATAATCTGGATCCAGAGCGGCGCGAGCGGCGCAAGCGCGAAGTCACCGAGCTCGCCGGCATCGGACAATACAGCAATAAGCTGGCGGACCAGCTCTCCGGCGGTTGGAAGCAGCGCCTCGCGCTGGCGACGGCATTCTTGCACGAACCAAAAGTCATGTTCTTGGACGAGCCCACGGCGGGCATCGACCCGGTCGCGCGTCGCGACCTTTGGGACTTGCTGTTCAAGCTCGCTGAGACAGGCGTCACGTTGTTCGTGACGACCCATTATATGGATGAAGCCGAACGCTGCTCGCGGGTCGGCTACATCTTCGGCGGCGAGCTCATCGCGCTCGGCACGCTCGACGAGTTGCGTCGCCTGCCGGGCGTGCAAGCGCCAGGCACGGTCCGTTACGCCGTCCATACCGTGGACGTGATGCCGGCGTTTTCTGCAGCGCAACACCTCGAATACGTCAAGGACGTGACGATCTTCGGGCGTGACCTGCATCTCGTCGTGGCCGCGGACTGCACGCCCGAACGGCTGCAAGCCGATCTGAGCGGCGCGCACGCCGGCGTCGAGGGGATCGAGCGCATCGAACCATCGCTGGAAGACGTGTTCGTCGCGCTCACGCGCTCACGGGTGAATGCGGCATGAGGCAGCCATTCGATACACGCGGCTTCTCCGCTGTGCTCTACAAAGAAGTGTTGCACGTCGTACGCGACCGGGCAACGCTCGCTTTGGCGTTGTTTCTTCCGATCTTGCAGCTGCTGCTTTTCGGGTATGCGATCAACACGCGCGTCGAGCACATTCCAACTGCGTACTACGACGAGGATCGCGGGGCGCTCGCGATTCGAGCCCTCGATTCGCTGCGCACATCGCAGCAGTTCGATCTCGTACGTCGTGCTTCGTCGCGGCAAGAACTCGAGAAGCTGATCGTGGCGGGCAAGATCCACGTTGCGGTGGACATTCCTCCGAATTTCACAGCCGACGTGCTCGCCGGCCGGCAGGGGCAGATCCAAGTGCTTATCGATGGCTCGGATTCATCGATCGCACAGCAAGCGTACGGCGCCTCAGGGCTCATCGGGCAGGCGTTGTCGCTCGAACTGCATCCACAGGCGAGCGCGACGATCATCGACGTCCGCCCGCGCATGCTCTTCAACCCGGATCTGCGCAGCGCGAACTTCCTCGTGCCTGGGCTCATCGGGCTGATCATGCAGCTCATCACGATCTTCTTGATGGCGCTTTCGATCGTGGGCGAACGCGAACGCGGCACGCTCGATCAGCTGCTCGTGACGCCGATCGGGTCGACCGGCCTCATGCTCGGAAAAATCGTGCCGTACGTGGCGATCGGGTTCATCGACTTCTTGCTGGTGCTGTTGGCGATGGTGTTCATCTTCAAAGTGCCGATCGCGGGGAGCGTCCTGTTGCTGCTCGCACTGGGCGTGTGCTTTCTGATGTCCGCGCTCGGCCTCGGCCTGCTCGTCTCGACGATCGCGCAGACCCAACTGCAAGCCATCTTGATGACGTTTGCGCTCACCGGACCGTCTATTCTGCTCTCAGGATTTTTCTTCGAGCGCGAACTCATGCCGACGGTCATGCAATGGATCGGGTTATTCATCCCGATGACCTACTTCTTGGAGATTTTGCGCGGGATCATTCTACGCGGCGCGGGGCTCGATGCGCTGTGGCCCCAAGTATTGGCGATGAGCGCGCTTGGCTTGGCATTGATCCTCGTGTCGAGCATCCGCTTCGCGCGCACGACATCCTGAGAGCTCACACGCGCTTCGATAGCGGTCGAGCCGCGGACGGGCACGAGAGATCGACCCAAATCGCCTTGCCGGCTTGCGTCAACAGATTTGTCTGTACATCGCCGATAAAGCGGCGGCCATCGCTGCTCCACGCCACGGTGCCGGCCCACATGGGCTTGCCGGTGAACTCGGGGTGACCGCGCCCATTGAGGTACGACAAGCGTACCTTATGAGAGCCGTCTGCGTTCATTAGCCACCAATCCGTGCCCGGCATCAGGAATCCACCGAGCGGACGGATGTCAGTATCGCTCATCCAGATCACGCGACCGTCGGGAGTGTAGGAGGGATGTTCGTTGTAGTTCGATGACGTCAGCGCTGCGACGCGCGACGTCGCCAGGTCGATCGAATAGATCTGACTTTCCCACCATTTGCCGGTGGCGTAGTCGCTTGTGAAGACGAGCGTGCGGCCGTCCGGCGAAAAACCGCCCATCTCATAAAATGCGTCTCCGCTTGCACGATAGTCGTGGACATTGTGCAGCGATGGGATGCCGTCGTGGCCGACGACGAAATCCGCGACTCGTAGCACCCAGTATCCGAACGCTCGCTTCGCGCTCAGGATGCTCGGCGCTGCGACGCGAGCGGTCCACGCAAGTTTGCGGCCGTCGGGAGAGAAGCGCGGGATCATCGCGCCATGGTTGTCGTCGTTCGGCTCGTTCGTTAGCGGGTAGACGTGCGCGCCGTCGGGCGTGATGACCCAGACGTCGGAGTATCCGCCAAAACCTGGGATCGCGTCGGCATGACTTCCCGCATGTTTCGGCTTTTCAGCGGAAAACGCGATCCAGCTCCCGTCCGGATCCCAGCTCGGCGAACCGGTGTGACCCCGCGGCATATCTGGGTTGTTCGCGCCGAGTCGCACGTCGTTGGAACCGTCCGGGTTGATGACGTGCAATTCGTACAGACCGGACGCATTTCGGCTCGCGTACACGATGCGATCAGTCCGATGGCTCCACGCAACCATATAGCCATTCGCGAGAAATGGAGCGACCGAAACCGGCGGGCCGCACTGCGCTTTGGCATCAGCCAGCGCGGCGGTCTGCGCACCGGTGAGCAATGCGACCAACGCGGCCATTGCGACAACTTGTGCTACAGAGCAGGTCGCCCTAACGAGATACTCCCTTATAGGTTGCAATTTGCCAGCGGTTGCCACAGGGGTCCTCAATCATCGCGCGGCGGTCTCCGTACGGCAGGTCCTCTGGTGGCTCGAGCGACGCGGCGCCGGCGTCCACTGCCCGCCGATATGTTGCATCGACGTCATCGACGTACAGATACAGGAAGGCGCGCATCGGATCGCGCGGACCGGTACCGCTCACCATGACGATCGAATCGCCGATCCGCACCTGGGATGGCGTTTCGGTCGCGAGCTCTCCAGTCGCACCGAAAGCGCGCTTAAGGAACTGGACCAACTTGGCCGGATCGTCAACGACGAGGCGAGGCGTAATGCTGTGCCAACCTTCAGGAGTTGACTTGTTCATCTGTTCACGCGAGCACCTTATCTAGTTCTGCAACGGCGCTCGCGTGGCGGCGGGCATAGATCTCACGGAGACGTTCACTTCGGGCGTGAAGCTCGGGTAGTCCGGCCTCACCTGCCGCTGCCGCCAGCTTGGCAAAACCACGAACGCAATCAAAGGGCTTGCGGGCAGAGGCAGACTCGGAGTGGTCGATCGCCTTTGACAGAAGCTCTGGCGCTTGCGCAACACCGAGACGCACCGACACGATACCACGGATGATCTCCGGGCTGTTGCCCCCGAAGAGCACGCCCGTCGTCGTGCGAACGTCGGTAAGGATTCGCAGCAGATCGGGTAGTCGTTTGCGGTCGGCGGCCTGGTTGCGCCGCCACAGAATGTCGAGAAGCGCCATGCGTAGCGTGTTGTCGATGTCCGGCTCGCTGGCGGTCAGGGGGTGCCTCGCACAGCGCTCCGCCACCTCGAGGGCTTCATCGAGGCGTCCGAGCTCGGTCAGCACCGTCGCGAGAACAAAATCGACCCGTAGCTCGTGCAACGGCATCGAGAGCAGCACGTCACCGGATCGGAGCCTGCTCTGCGGGTGACTGCGCGCCTGCTCGAGCATCCCGCGAGCAACTTCAAGCCGGCCGACGAGCAGCCACAGCCGGGCCGCGGCGCTCAGGTTCGCGACCTCCGCGTTCCAGCCGACGCGCGGCCCGATCTGGATGGCAACCGTCGAAGCCGCTGCAGCCGTTTTGAAATGCCACCAGAGCGAAGCGGCTCGGATCAGATTATCGGCGGCGACCATTCGATCGCGATCGCTGCCGATGCGGTCCGCCAACGCAAGCGCTTTCTCGCCTTGAGCTATCGCCTGATCGCCGTCTTCGAGCATCACGAAAGCCCACGAACGCTTGACGGCAGCATTGACCGCGGAAGCGTGATCGCCGACCCGATCGGCGATCGTGGCGACCTCGTCCGCATCGCGCAGCATGTCATCGATTTGCGGCAGCTCCATGTTGATCGTCGAGCGTAGATTGAGCGACTTGATGAGCGCCCGTTCATCGCCCGCAGCGCGCGCCATGCGCACCGACTCGACGACCGGGGCGAGCGCATCTTTGTAACGGCCGTTACGGACGAGATTCTCGGCCTTGACGCGGTGCAGCTCGGCTGCCACGAGTTCGACCGGCTCGCTGCGGTCCGCCTTGGCGAGCATTCGCAACCCATCGTCGCATCGCGCACTAGCGTCGGAAACTGCTCGCAACTCCATCGCCTCGATCGCAGCGTCCTTATAAAGGCCTGCTGCCCCCATAAAGTCTCCTGCGGCCTCGAGATGACGGGCTTGCCGTAGAGCGGCGTTGCGTGCCGGCGATCGCGCGAGACTGTCTGCGAACGCCCGATGCACACGGGTTCGTCGAGCCGCGCTCAGGAGCAGGGCGGCCACGTCGCGCACGACGTCGTGTATGAAGCTCAGCTGCGGTCCTGAAGATTGCTCGACGACGACTCCGAGCGCGAGCAAATCGTCAAGCGCATCAAGGCGGGAAGTCTCGTCGAGTCCGAGCGCGTTGCCCACGTCGTCGATGTCGGCGTCCGCATCGAGGGCGAGCGCACAGGCGACTCCCGCAGCGACGTCGCCACGGGAACGCAACCGGTTTTCGATTGAGCGAGTGAGCGACTTGGGCAGTTGCAATTCGAGCGGCCGCTTGAGGTCGATCTCCCAACGATGACCGTGCCGTCGCAGCGTTCCCGACTTCACGAGTTCGTCGAGAAAGCTGATCACGTACAGCGGGTTGCCATCTGTGCGGCCATACAGCGCATCGAGGAGTGGGTCGTCGTCGGCGATGGCGAGGCGCTGCAAGCCCGCTACGAGATCGTCCCGGGTCAGTGCGCCGACCGCCAACTCGGTGCGGCGCAATTCGCCGAGCGCCGCATTGAGACGCGCGATGCCTTCCGGCCGGGTCGCAGCAACGACTGCGTGTGTCGCGCTCGCGAGTCGCATGACGTGGATCGTGACTTCGAGCGCCGCGTCGCGCGCATATTGCACGTCGTCGATGACAAGCATTGCAGGCTTGTCCAATGCGCCGACGATCGAATCCGCGACCTCGCTGGCGACATCGCGTCCGGCCAGCTTGACGAACTCCGGCAAGCTTCGGCTCGTCAAGCCTTCGAAGACGCCTTGCCATGGACCGAACGGTCGAGGATCGCCGGTCAGGCACTGGACGCTGATAACTCGCACACCGCGGCGGATGGCAGACTCGACCGCGTGCGCAAGCAGCGTCGACTTGCCGATCCCCGGTTCGCCGCTGACGATGGTGAGCGATCCGCGAGCTTGAGCCGCGTCGTCGAGATGCCGTTGGATGTCTGCCAACTCATGCTCGCGGCCCACGAATGGGAGGCGGAACGAGTCGGCTGGTTTGGCGACCGCGCGCTCGAGATCGGCATACCGGCGCTCAAACTCCGCCGAGGGGCGTTCGCCGAGTTCGGCCAGCGCGCCGCGACATTGCGCGATCAGGCGTTGCGCGACAGCACGGCGACCTGCTGCCAGCTCGGCATCGATCAGCGCGATGTATGGTTCCTCTTCGTAAGGATTTCGCTCGATCAGGCGGCGCGCGATCTCCGGATCGTTCGCCGACTTGAGCGCACGGGCAAGGAGTCGCTCGTACCGCGCAGAGAGCCGCTCGCGCTCGATAACCGTCCAATTCTCGTAATCGCCTTCAAGAAAATCACCGCGATATACGGCGAGGGCCTCCGAAAGCGACGCCGGATCACTGTGGTCGGCCAGCTCGGCGAAGCGATCGATGTCGAGCTTCGTCTCGGGCGTCCAACGCACCACGGATTTGTTAGCGGTCAGCAGCGCGTCGGCGTCGGCGTCGGCGCCGCGCAAACTGCGCCGTATCGAATGTAGCGCGGTGCGTAAGCTCTCGCGGCCGCGCTCGGGGTCGGCGTCGGGCCAGAGCAGTTCCATGAGCCGCTCGCGCGCGACGTCGCTGCCTCGATGCATCACCAGATAAACGAGCAACGCGCGCGCTTTTTGGGTCGACGGAGCCGGTGCGAGCCGGCCGTCCACTCGTAAGGCAAACGTGCCGAGCGTCTCGAGCGAACATGCGGGCATGACACGGTGGTTCGACGCCGGCGTGGAGTTCGACTTTGGCCGATTTCACGTTCCGTTTACGGCCCCCCGATACCGTAGGGCCATGCCGCTTGCCTAGGAGAGGAGTCCGACATCGATACCACCGGCGGCGAAAGCGCGTTCGTCTTGCGCTTCTTCCACGTCAACGGCGGCAGCCTCAAGTGCCGCGTGACCGATGTGCGATGCATGCGTTCGTGGCTCATCGCGGAGCCTGACGAATTGCGCGACCTGCTCCTTCAATTGCAAACGTCTGGGCAAGTCCCAGAAAGGATTGATTCAGAAAATGCGTAGCCCCGCTTACGTCTTCATGGTCGCCGCAGCATTCGCTGTGCTGCTTGCGGGCTGCACCGGCAGCGGTCTCTTCAACAAGCTCTACAACATTCCGACGCCAACGCCGTCGCCGGTCATCGCCGCGGCGCCGACGAGTTTCTCGTTCAATGCCGGCAACAAGGGCCCCGCGACCCTCACCGCCTCCGAAACCAACGGCAACACGTTCTTCACGGCGACGACCACCGATGCCACAATTGCAACGGTCACGGCCGATCCGGCATCGACCAACGTGTTCCATGTGACGGCGACCGGCAAGGCCGGCACATGCAACATCACGATCTCGGACGGCAGCGGCGGAAGCCTCAACGTCCCCGTCACCTTCTCCTGAGGAGCTCTCGATGAACCGCTTGCTTCATAGCCTCTCGTACTGCGCCGCTCTTGTCGCGGTCGCCGTGCTCGCCGCGCAAAGCGCGAGAGCGGCAGCAGCACCGAGTCCGACCCCGGCCGCGTCTGCGGTGCCCGCATCGCAGACGCCGGCCGCGCCGGCCGCAGTGCCTGGTGTGATGTTTGATCAGATCGACCGGACGCTCACTGGCGATGCCACGCCGCCGCCTCCGGGTTCGTTTGCCTCCGAGCTTGCGCGCATCCAGCACGCCGCCTCCGGGCAAAACGGCCCGAGCATGCCGGGCGCGAGTCAGTCGATCGGCACCACACTTGAAAATATGGCGCTCAGTCAGATCCCAATCGTCGGCAGCATCTTCGTCAGTGCGCAGATGAAAAGGCAGCGACAACAGGCGCAGCAGCGGTTACAGGAGTCGATGCACCCGCAGCAACCCGGCGTGTTGACGCGATACGCGTTCTACAATGGTTGGTCGCGCGTCGAAATACCGGGTCAATATGCGACGATCACGCGACCCGATCTGCATGAAACGATCGTATTGGATCTCCAGAACAAGACATATACGATAGTCTCCGACGATTCGGCGACCCAAACTCCGGCGCCGGTCGCGACCGACGGCGGATCGGGACAACTGCTCTCGACTGCCGCGTGGAATTTGAAAGACCAGCTCACGATCGAGGACATGGCGACGAGCCACTACGAAGGCGCCGATCTCTTAGTGGTCAGCCAAGGCAACGGAGCCTGCCAGGACGGCATGATCCGCGCAAGCGCGATCGAGTATGTGACTGACGGACCCGAGCCGCTACCCTTGCCGCCGAACGGACTCGAAAAGCTCGCGCTGTGGGCCGGTTGCAACGCGAGCATCTCGCACAGAAGCGCAGGCGATGATCCCAATGGCCGTTTCTACGTCTACCGAGTGATTCGCGTCGAGGGCGGCAGCGCTGTGGCGGCAAACGCAACCGCGCTCATGCCTGGACCTCAGTCGATGTTCGCGAACATGCCTGGCATGCCGGCGATGCCGGGCAGAAGCGGTCCTTCAAACGTGATGTACAAGTTGTCCGTCCGCTCGAACATCAAGGCGCTAGGGCCCGACGACGCGGCGATGTTCTCGCCGCCCGCCGACTTCACGCCGATAAAATAGTCTTGATGAGCGGCGGGTAGCATCGGGCGACGCATTCGTGCGGGCTTTCGGGCTCGATGATGTCATGCATGGCCGGCACATCGCGCAGCCACATGACGGAGCTCGAGAGCTCGCCCGTCGCGCGCCAGCGGTCGGACAACTCCACGACGACGTCGTTGTTGACCGCCGGATCGTTGGGGTTGAGAGCGAAGATCACGTTCGTGCGGAGGCTGCCTGGGAACGGCGGCTGCGCGCCGATCGTCTCCTCACCGATCTTGTAGCATTCGCCGAGCGCGCGAAGCGGATACCGCGGATACGCGTGACTGGGCGTTATTTTCTCCTTCAACACCGGATCCCACCAGACGTACCGCGACGCCGGCATCGCACGCATGACGCCCGCCGCGTAGACGCTCAACGGATACAACACGTGGCCGATCCCGAACGCAGGCGCGAGGACAACGGCTCGATCGATGTCGGCGCGCTGCGTGGCGAGCCACGTGCACAACACGCCGCCAAGCGAGATCCCCGACAAAACGATCCGGCGCCCGAGTCCCTGCGCGGCATCGACCGCTTCAGACGCCGCCATCATCAGTCGCTCCGCGGTTAACCCCTCTAAACGCGTCGTCATCCGGTCGATGTCGCCGTGTTCGGGCAAGCGCGGGATGAGCACGTTGCAGCCGAGCGCATGCAACTGTTTGGCGAAGAGCGCGTATTGCGCCGGCGAGTTTGTGAACCCATGAAAGAGGACGACCGCGAGGTCCGTCGCGCGACCGTGATCGTACAGCGCCGTTCGCGAGACCGGCAAGATGCTGGCGTCGTCGCGTGCCTGGATCTGACGTATAAGTGCAAGAGACGTCTCGAAACCATAAGCGTGCTGCCCGACCGCGGTCGAAGCAGCGGCGTCGTTGCGAGCAGGTTGAGAAAACCGCTCCGCTTCAGGCGCATTCGGTTCACGGCGCAAGTGCGCGTCACCGCTTCGACGGCGCGCTCCAGGTGCTGAGGGCGCGTGTCTGTAGGACTACGGAAGACGCCTCCGCAACGTTTGTTGACAAAGGGAGCCCCGATTTATCGAATCTCTCTTCGTTCTGTTGATTTTCGCCATCGTGCTGTTGCCTATCGTCTTATCGTTCTTCGCGCTCGTGTCGACGTCGTCGCTGCGCAGGAAACTCGATGCGATTGAACAGCACGTGTCACGGCTCTCAGTGACCGGCGTAGCCCCGACGACCGGGCAAGCGCCACCGTGGGAGGCCCAGCCTGCCCCCGCTGCTGTAGCGCCGCAGCCGCAGCCCGTTGTCGCGCCCTCGGCGCAGGCGCATCCGGCAACAGTTTCACAGCCGCCGACGCGTCAGCCAGTCACAAAATCGGCAGACAGCGGAACGGACATAGAACGCCTCATCGGCGGCAAGTGGCTCAATTGGATCGGCATCGCCGCCCTGCTCGTCGGCACAGCATTCTTCTTGAAGTACGCGATTCGATATCAACTGGATCAGCCCGATTGGTCGCGTCACGATCGGAATGCTCGCAGGAACTGCGCTTATCGCCTACAGTCAAGTGCTCTTCAAGAAAACGTATGTCTATTTCGCGGAGGGAGTCGCAGGGCTCGGATCCGGCGTCTTGTCCCTATCGTCGTATCCGGCGTGGAACGTCTTCCCCTTGTCCCGAAGCTCGTGTCTTCCGCCGTCTGGGCGCCTTCGTCGCGGTGCTGCTCGTTCTTGCTTAGCGCTGGTTCGCAGCGCTCGCGTCCTCGCGCTGGTGTTCGCTTCTTCTACTCCACGGCGCGTGCGCATGCGTCACGAACGGATAGGTCCAGCTGTTCGGCTATCTGTCGCTGCTCAACGCCGGCTTGCTCTGGGTAGCGCAGGCGCGCGGTTGGCGCAGCTTACCGCTCACGTCTCTGTTCTCATTGATCAAGCTGCTCGATTTCGTACGAGTGGTTCTACGAACCGTCCGAACTCCCGGCCACCCTGGATTCGCCGCGCTTTTCTTCGTGGAGTTCGCGACGCTGCCGGCGCTGCGCGCGCTGAGCAAGGGCGTCGCCGACGACGAGATCGTCTGCGCTTCTCAAGCAGAACGGATGGTCCGAGCGGCGCATATACGACGCGCTTCTCGACCGCGCTTACTATGAAGGAGAGCTGGGCTCGCCATCGTGTATCTCGCACTCGCACGCCTTTCGCCGTGCCGATTCCGGAGCGCGGCACGCGCGTCGAGAGCTGCGCTGACGCGTTCTTCTATCTGCTGGCGTTCATCACGTTGGGATTTTGGACGGTCGCGCTCGTGCTGTTCTGCCGATCAGTTCGTCGATCACGTGTTTCCGGATACCGCCTCATGGCGCGGAAAACGCCTCGTATTTCCGCTCGGCGGTCGCAGGTCAACTCGCCTCGCTTATTGTCGCATTTCCGTTGTTTCTGTTCGTCAGCTGCGTGATCGCTCGCGAGGTCGCCCGGCGGCCGGAAGCTTTGGAATCTGGCGTGCGCAAGTGGTTGACCTACATCGCGCTCGTGATCACAGCGTGCACGCTGCTCGGCGACGCCGTATGGTTCTTGACGACGTTCCTGACCGGCGACCTGACGGTGCGTTTCGCGTGGAAGGCGTTCGTACTCTTCGTCGTCGCGGCCGGCGTGTTCTCGTACTACTTGGGTATCGTCCGCGCAGAGTCAACCGCGCCATGGCGCGATCGCGCGTACGCATGGGCGGCGACCGCCATGGTGGTCGTAGCGCTCGTGCTCGGTTTCACTGCTGCGGGCACGCCGTCTCGCCAACGCGACCTCACGCTGGATGAGAGCCGTGTAAACCGGCTGTCCTTGCTTTCAGGGTCAATCGCTGCGTACTGGCAAAGTACTTTTTACGCGCTCGCCGCTCAGTTTCACAACTGCGAGCACGCCGTCTCGCCAACGCGACCTCACGCTGGATGAGAGCCGTGTAAACCGGCTGTCCTTGCTTTCAGGGTCAATCGCTGCGTACTGGCAACAAAAAGGTCACACGCTGCCCCGCACGCTCGGCGCTCTGCCAGATGGAGCGACGATTTCCGATCTCGACACAGGTCAGAAGTTCGAATATTATCCGGACGGCGGCTCGAAGTATCAGGTCTGTGCGACATTCAGGGCCGCGATAGCGCGACCACCGACTCGATGTGGTCGCACCCGGCGGGTCACCATTGCTTCCAAAAGGACGCAGCGCTTGATGCTGCGCCCTAGCTTGGTTTGGGTACTGAAAAGAGCCGCCGCGCTCTAAGGCTGAATCCTGGAAGCGCGTCGTGCTCGATCACTCCGCCCTCTGTGATGAGCCGCTCGCCATCGATGTCGCGGATGCGTACGATTCTTTTCGCGGTGTCGACGATAAAGATCACGCTCGTGCCTGCGGCTAGGTAGACGCGTACCTTCTCCTCAACGTCGGCGCGTCGATCGCCGGGTGAAAGAACCTCAACGACCGCATCCGGAGCAACCTTCGGTTCGTCGGTGACTATCTGGATCTCATATGGCAGGCGTGCGTACGAAAGGAATGCGACATCGGGTACGAGCGGGCGGCGTTCCTCGCCGGGCGGCTGAACACGAAAGCGCCATTCGGTGCCTACGATGCCGAGCCGGCCCTTCTGTGCCCATGCGTCGAGCGCGGCATAAAAGCGACCTTGCGCGACCGCGTGCCTGCGCTTCGGGCTCATCTTTTGAAGAACCCGACCGTTGACCCATTCGAGCGCCGGTTTTGCCTCCGGCAACGTGATTTCGCGTGGCATGCTGGCACGCGGATTATATCACGTGCGAATGACCTTAGGTCAAGGCGTCAAGCTCGGTCGAATAAATTCGACCGCTACGTCTAGACTTTGAGCTCGACCTTTTCGAGCGCTCGCGTGGTCGGCACGACGTGATGATTCAAACGCAGCTCTTCGGGCGTGTAGCCGAACGCCAGCCCGAGCAGCTGCGGCAAATGGAAGATGGGCGTGTCGATCACTTTTTTCACGACACGCGCGGCATCGGGCTGCTGCGCATCCAGATTCAGATGGCATAGCGGGCACGGCGTCACCAAGAGATCGGCGCCCTTGTCTTTTGCCTCGAGGATGTGGTTGGCGCCCATCGCCAGCGACTTGTCCTTGTTCATCATGATCATCGGGAAGCCGCAGCATTTGGTTTTGCCCATGTACTCGACCGGCGTGCCGCCGACGATCTCGATCAGCTGCTCGAGGTATGTCGAGCGTTCCGGCCGCTCTTTCAAGCCAAGGTATTCCGAAGGCCGCAAGATGTAGCAGCCGTAAAACGGCGCGATCTTCAGCCCGGTGAGCTTGACCTTGACGAGCGATCGGATCTTGTCGAGGCCGACGTCTTCGACGAGCAGCCACAGCAAATGCTTTACTTCGGTCGTGCCGTGATACTCGTACCCGCTGTCGGCCATCGCCAGATTTGCGGCTTGGAGGCGCTGCGGGTCGCGCTTCAGATGATAGTTGTGATTGCTGAGCACGCCTTGACACGTCGAGCAGATGGTCATCAAGTCGGCGCCGACTTTCTCGGCCATCGCGAGCGTCAGCCCGTTGAGCGAATCGGCAAGCGCCGGGTTCTGCTCGCTGAGCACGCCGGCGCCCGTGCAGGCCGCTTCGTACAGCTCGACGAGCTCGATGCCGAGCGCCTCAGCCACCTTGCGGGTGGAGACGTAGAGTTCGGGGCACGCGCCTTTGGAGACGCAGCCTGGCCAGAACGCGACTTTCATTTGAATCTTCCGCCGATCTTCTTGAAGATGTTCTTGATCCGCTCGAGATGCGGGATCTTGTGATGGATGATGGGGGGCAACTTGCCGGCGCGCAACAGGTTGAACGCCGCGGGCAGCGACCCGAACTGCGCCGGGATGTTGAACAAGCCGAGCGATTTGGGCACGAGGGTCAACTCGTTGAGCCGGCCGCTGTCGCGCACCGACTCGGCGAACGCGTCGGCGTGGCGCGTGCCTGTGTTGTTGGTGAACCCGGCGTCCACAGCCATCTTTCGGAGTTTGAGGATCTGGTCGAGCGGTGCGACGCCTTTCGGACATACTTGCACGCACTCGTAGCAGTGCGTGCAGTCCCACACGCCGTTGGCTTCGCTGTACTGGCCCAAGCGCGCGTTCGTCTCTGCATCGCGCGGGTCGGCCGTATAGCGGTAGGCCTTGGCGAGCGCCGCCGGGCCGGTGAAGTCTTGGTTGACGGCAAACGACTCGCAATCCATGAGACACGCGCCGCACGAGATGCAGCCCACCTCTTGGATGAGATTCTCCATCGACTCGTTGGGGACGCGATACTCCTCACCGGCTGGTATCGGAAGCTTGTTCTCAAGGAACGGCTTGACGGAGCGATTCTTCTTCCAGAACACCGACATGTCGCACACGAGGTCTTTGATGATCGGCATCGACGGGGGCGCTTCGACGGTGACCTTGCCGCCCGGAGAATGTTCGCTCAGTTTGCTGGTGCAGACCAAGCGCGCGTGGCCATTGACCCACATCGCGCACGAACCGCAGATCGCGCTGCGGCAGGCGCAGCGCACGCCCAAGCTCTCGTCCTGATACTCGCGGATCGCGATCAGCGCATCGAGCACCATCGCGTGATCCGGCAAGTCCACCTTGAACGTCTGGTAGGTCTTCGGCGGCGCGTTCTGATACGGCGCCGGGAATTTGCCGCCGGGCTCCCCTTTGGGCTGCGGTTCGCCGGGCGGGCTGTACCGGCCGACGACGACGGTCCATTGCATCAGTATTTACGCTCCTGCGGCGGCCATTTGGTGATGGTGACGGGCAGATAACTCAGCGCCGGGTCTTGGCCTTCGCGCCGCGTGATGAGGATATGCTTGAGCCAATTGGCATCGTCGCGCTCCGGATAGTCGGTCCGCGAATGCGCGCCGCGGCTCTCTTTGCGATCCATCGCGCCGACGATCGTGGTCTCCGCGCAATCGAGCATGAAGCCAAGTTCAAGCGCGAACGTGAGCGCTTGATTGTAGATGCGGCCCTTGTCGCGCACCGCGACCGTCTGGTAACGTTTCTGCAGATCGCGCACGCCTGCGAGCGCCTCGCGTAACCCGGCCTCATCGCGGAAGACGCCGACCTTCTCGTCCATCAGCGTGCCAAGCTCCAAGCGCAGTTTGGCGTGCGTCTCACCGGTGGTCGGACGATCCAACAAGGCTTGCACGCGCTTTTGCTCGGCGGCCAAGAATTGCTCGCCCACCGCGTCAGACGGCATCGCAGAAACGGTTTTGACGTATTCGACCGAGTTGCGGCCCGCGTGGCGCCCAAAGACGAGCGTGTCGAGCAACGAGTTCGCGCCGAGACGATTGCCGCCGTGCACGCTGACGCACGCGCACTCGCCGGCCGCGTACATGCCGGGCAGCGGCACGCGCGCGCCGGCATCCGTTTTCACGCCACCCATGATGTAATGCATGCCCGGGCGCACCGGCACCGGCGTTGTGAGCATGTCGATATTGAGAAAATCGAGCGCCATCTCGTGGATCTGCGGCAGTTTCTTCAGGATGACGTCCGGTCCGAGATGGCGCAGGTCGAGCAACACGTTGCCGTCGATGCCGCGCCCCTCATGGATCTCGTGCCACTCGGCGCGCGACACGACGTCGCGCGACGCGAGCTCCTTCATCTTGGGCGCGTATCTCTCCATGAAGCGCTCGTTGTTCGCATTGAGCAGATATGCGCCTTCGCCGCGCGCCGCTTCGGTCATCAGGAAGCCGGATCCGGCGAGCGTTGTCGGATGGTACTGCACCATCTCCATGTCCATGACCGGCGCGCCCGCGCGATAGGCGAGCGCGATGCCGTCGCCGGTGCAGATCAGCGCGTTGGTGCTCGGCTCGTACACGCGGCCCATGCCGCCGCTGGCGATGATGACCGCCTTCGCGCGCAGCAGCGAGAGGTCGCCATTCATCATGTCGAGCGCGACGAGGCCGCGACATTGCCCGTCTACCATATAGAGCGAGGTCGCGAACCACTCTTCGTACACTTTGACGCCGGCTTTGAGCAGCTGGTCGTAGAGCGTGTAGAGCAGCGCTTGTCCGGTGATGTCGCCGACGAAATACGTGCGTGCCTTGGAGGCGCCGCCGAAGGCGCGCGTGCCGAGCTTGCCGTCCGGACCGCGATAGAAGGTGACGCCCATGTGCTCGAGCTCGATGATGTCACCGGGCGCTTCGCTGCACATGACCTCGACGGCATCTTGATCCGCGAGGTAGTCCGAGCCTTTGATGGTGTCGAGCGCGTGGATTTCCCACGAATCGCCCTCGCCGATGGCGGCGTTGATGCCGCCTTGTGCGGCGCCCGAGTGGCTGCGGACCGGGTGGACTTTGCTGACGATGGCTACATTTGCACCATTGCGCCCGGCTTCGAGCGCTGCGCGCATACCAGCGAGACCGGCGCCGAGCACCAGGACGTCGTGGTCGACAATCACGGTTTTCTCACCCCTATCATCGTCTGCAGGCGTTGTGCGTTCCCTCCGGGTCGCGGCCCGCCCTTGCATCGCACCTGCGTTCGGGCGACTTTAGTCGAGCTTTTCGGTGAGCATCTGCGCGACGGGTTCGCGGGGTCGCGCGGGCGTGATGGCGCTTGCGATGACGATGCCTGCGGCGATCAGCACGAGATTCTTGACGACGAATTCCCCTTGCACGCTGAGCAACAGTGGGTTGCCGTGCTGGAACGATTGCTCGGGCTCGAGGATCAGCACCAAGAACGTGCCGAGCATCTGCAAGAAGAAGATCAGCATCGTCACGCGGATCGCCCAGCCGCTGAGCAAGCCGGCGCCGATGAGCAGCTCAAGCGCGCCCATGCCTTTGACGGCGACATCGGGCGCGAGGAACGGCAGCGTCCGCGCGACCAGATCCGCCACCGGACTGACGCCGAACAGCTTGAGCGCACCGAACCAGATGAACACCACGGCGAGCGCGATCCGCAAGGCGAGGATTCCGTGTTCGCGTACGAAGCCGATCGCGGTCTCATCGAATCGGTAGAGCCAACTGCCAGCGCGAACGCTCATGGAATCGCCTCTTTCGTACCTATCATTTAACCATGCAAGCCCTTGAGCCGATGAACCTTGTAGAGACCCCATTGCGACGTATCGTGCAGAGTGGCGTGGTCCGCTGCCCGCCCGCTGCGCCACTCATTCGTAATACCCGGGCGAAGCTCGCGACAGGCGAGGACGATGCAATCAGCGCAGGACGCCGAGGTCCGACTCGAGACCGAGTGGCTGCGGCAAACGGCAAACGGAGATCGCGCGGCGTTCGAACGGCTGTTTCGGGCCTACGAACACCGTCTGTATCGCTTTTTACTCGGACTGGTCCGCGATCCGCAGACCGCCGAGGAGCTGACCGGCGACACGATGCTCGACGTCTGGAAGGGCGCCTCCCGTTTTCGCGGGCAGTCGAAAGTCTCGACATGGATCTTCGGGATCGCCCACCACAAAGCGATCGACGCATTGCGCCGGCGCACACCCGAGCACATCGAGTTGCGCGAGCTCGCCGGCGTGGAAGACGCGAGCCCCGGCCCCGAAGCGGTCGCGCTCGCGGATAGTTTCCGCCGCGGCCTCGCAGACGCGCTCGGCGAATTGACGCCCGAACACCGCGCGGTCCTCGAACTCACATTCACCAACGGATGCTCGCAGGCGGAGATCGCGGCGATCGTCGGCTGCCCCGTCAACACCGTGAAGACCAGAGTGTTCTATGCGAAACAACAGCTGCGCCGGATCTTCGAGCGCAGGGGCGTTCGGAGAGAGATGTCATGAATCACGAAACTATCGCCGAATTGCTCCCGTGGTACGTCAACGGCACGTTGCCGCCGCACGAGCGCGCCGCGGTCGAGGCCGAGCTCGCGTCCTGCCCGCTGTGCGCCGCAGACCTCGCCGAGCTGCAGCGCATCCATGCCGCGATGCACGAGATCGACCAGGACGCGCCCGGCCCATCCGAGTCGTTGATGAGCCGGACGCTCGCGCGCCTCGAATCAGTTCCTACATCTAAGCAGGCGTTCTCGCTGCGCCAATGGTGGCAGCAGCTGTCGGCGCCCGGCAAGATCGCCGCACTGGTCCCGGCCGCGCTGGCGATCGCGCTCGTGTTCGTCGCAGTCCGTTTGACGTTCGGCGGCGTCGGAGGGCGGATCGCTGCGGTCAATGAGGTCAAACCTCAAGCGCAGACCGAGATCACGCCCGGTACGACGGCCGACACCTACACGGTGAACCAGCCGACGAAGACGTTCGGCACGGTGACCACGCGCTCGGCGACCAGTGTCGTTGAGAACGCGGCGCCGGCCGCTGCCGGTGGTCCCGCTCCCGCCCCCGCTCCGATGGCTCGAGAAATGAGCCAAACCGCTCCTCTCCTCAAACTCAACTCGACGCCGGTGCAGCCCGCCGGACAGCGGCCGCAGCTCATCCGCACCGGCACCATCGATCTGATCGTGCCAGACGTCGAGCGCGCGCTCGCGCAGCTCAACGCGCTGGCGCAGGTGCAATTCGGCGACGTGATCTCGCTCAACGACGAGACTCCGTCGCAGCCCGGCGTCCGGCATACGGCGGACGTGCAGCTCGCCGTCCCGGCCGACCGCTTTGAGCAAACGATGGAAGCGCTCGGCAAGCTCGGCGCGGTGCAGTCACGCACGATCGGCGCTGAGAACGTCTCCGATCAGATCGTCGACGCCCGCGCACGGCTGCGCAATCTGCGCCGCACCGAAACCGACATGCTGCGCATCCTCGATCGCGCCGGCAAGATCCCCGACGTGCTTGAAGTGACGCAGCAGATCGCGCAGGTGCGCGAGCAGATCGAGCAACTCGACGGCCAATTGCAATCGCTCGAGCATCGCGTGGCGTATTCCACCATCACGATCGGCATCGAAGACGAACAGCCGGTCGCGACCGCTGAGCCCAGCATGGGCACGCAGATCAACGACGCCTGGAAAGCCGCGCTGCAGAAGGTCAGAAACTACACGCTCGGCGTGGTGTCGGTGCTGCTCGTCCTCGTCGCGTTCGCGCCGTACTGGCTCGGCGTCACGCTGGTCGCGCTCTTCCTCGCCAATCGGTTGCGTAAACGGTAGGGACCGCGCGAGGGCGGCGCTGAACCCCAGCGCATGCTCGCTCTCGTGGTGTCGCTTGCCATCGCGACGGCCAAGCCATCGCCGCCGCCAGATCCGGTGATCGCGACCGTCGGCGACCTCGTGTGCGATCCCCGGCCGACGCGCGTCCACGACATCGAGGACATCCTTGGCGGCTGCTCGGCGAGCCAGACCTACGCGCTGGTCGCGCATCGCAAACTGGCCGCCGTGCTCACGCTCGGCGACGAGCAGTATGAAGATGGCGCGCTCGTCGCGTTCCAGCAAGGCTACGCGAAAACGTGGGGTCACCTCAAAGCGATCACGCGCCCCACGCCCGGCAACCACGAATATTATTCGGGGCCGCACGCGGACGGTTATTTCACCTACTTCGGAGCGGTCGCCGGCGACCCATCAAGAGGATACTACAGCTTCGATCTTGCCGGCTGGCACATGATCTCTCTCAACGGCAACTGCGATTTCGTCGGCGGCTGCGGTGCAGGATCGCGGCAGGAGACGTGGCTCCGTTCCGATCTCGCAGCCGATCATCAGGGGTGCACGCTCGCGTATTGGCACCAACCGCGTTTTTCGTCTGGCTTCCATCATGACGATCGCGGTTACGTGCCGTTCTGGAACGATCTGTACGCCGCGCATGCCGACATCGTGCTCGGCGGTCACGATCATGATTACGAACGGTACGCGTTGCAGACGCCGATGGGCGATGCCGACCCGCGATTGGGCGTCCGAGAGTTCGTCGTCGGCACTGGTGGGCGTAGCCACACATTCTTCCTTCGGGTTGACAAGAACAGCGAGGCGCGCGCGTCGGGCACGTTCGGCGTGATGTTCTTGACCTTGCACAAGCATGGTTATGACTGGGAGTTCATTCCCATCACGGGCTACTCGTTTTCGGACCACGGGAGCAGCCAGTGCCACGGGCGCGGCGCTCGCTGAGAGCGGCAGCTAAGGTGGTTACCTTTAAGTAAGTTTCACAAATGCTAGTGGATGACAGAAAAGTTAGTACTTCCAATTTAGCTCATGGCTTACTATAATCGAAGCCATGATTACAAGCATCGTTCTCTTGATCGCGCGCGTGCTGCTCGGCTGGATTTTCATCGCGCACGGCGCACAGAAACTCTTCGGTTGGTTTGGCGGATACGGACTCAAAGGCACCGGAGGCTTTTACGAAGGCCTTGGGATGAAACCGGGAGTCTTTTGGGCGTTCGTCTCAGGCCTGGGTGAGTTCGGCGGCGGGGCGCTGGTGTTGCTCGGCTGGCTCAACCCGGTCGGCCCGGCCCTGATCGTGGCTGTGATGATCGTCGCGATCTTCACGGTCCATATCAGCAAGGGCTTCTGGATGACCAACGGCGGCTACGAGTACAACCTCGCGAACATCTCGGCCTCGTTGGCGATTGCGGCTGCCGGTTACGGCGCGTATTCGCTCGACGCGATCGCACCGCTGGCGGTTCTTTCAGAGGCGAACGTCGCATGGATCGTTTTCGCGGTGGTTGTCGCGGGTGCACTGCTCACACTGATCGTGCGCCGGGCGCCCAAAACCGCGAGCGCCTAGAGCCTACGCACCGGTCGTCGGTTGGACCATCGCTCGCTCGCGCCGGCGACGAGCGATTCGGTCTCGCGCGGCTAAGAAGATGATCAGCGCGACAGAGAGCAGCCACAGGCCAGTGACTTCCTCCTGTGTTCGGCCAAGCAACACGAGCGCGAACGAGGCCAGCATCACGGTGCCCCCGACGCCGAGCCGCAACGCCCGCTCCATCCCCGACCTGCGCGCCTCCTCATCGATAACCAGGCGCGGATCGCGCGCTCCCTTCACAAAAAGGATGGAGATGAGGACATACGCGCTTCCAAGACTCAGCGCGTAGACCCCAAGCGCCTGCAGATCGCCGACCTTCGTCACGAGCAGCATCGAATATGCGACGAATACCACCGCGGCGAGAAACGCGAAGTTGAGCAGAATGCCAGGCGTGTCGGGATAGAAGAAGCGCGCGAACACCTGATGGTGCAGCCACCAGAACGAGCAGACGAAAACGAAACTCCCTAGAAACACCAAGACATGGGCGGGGTGTGCGAATAGATCGCGCGTGCTGTGCGGGATCTGCAAGGTGAACGCGAGCTCCGAGAGTGTGAACGCGATGACGATGTCGCTGAACGCCTCAAGGCGCCGGACCGTATGATCGGGATCCGCGTGTTTCAAGGGCGCACGTGTATCGCTCACCACCGAAGGTTAGTCTCGACGCGGCGGTTCGCCTCGATGGCGAGGCCAGGGGTCAACGCATAACATTCGGAGCGGGTGGCTCTGGAACAGCGACTCGCCGAATGGATAAAATCCATCATCGAAATATGAGAGCGATGTTACGGCATCGCGTCGACGCCGCGCGCGTGCCAAGGAAGCGCATGACAGCGTGGTCAACTTGGCGGCACACGCCTGTTCGTAGGGGGAGCCGCAGCATGCGTCAGCAGATCCGCATATGTTTCGTCGCTTTTGTGTTTTGCATCGCTGCCGTCGCACTCGTCGCGCCCGCGACTGCGGGCACGACGGGCGCCATCAACGGCGTCGCGAGCGATGCCCAGGGCCATCCGCTTGCCGGTGTTCAGGTTTCGGCGTCCGCGCCCTCCGGCACCGCCAAGACGGTGAGCGGGGGCAACGGATTCTACGCGCTCATCGGCCTGCCGCTCGACACCTACATCATAACGTTCACCAAGGCGGGTTACCAGACCAACTCGGTTCCGGGCGTCACCGTGACCCAAGATCAGCCGCGACGCATCGATGTCGTGCTGCAGACAGGGCCGAGATCGCTCGGCACCGTGACCGTACGCAGCGCGCAGTCGCTGGTCCAACCCGCGACGACAGCCAGCAGCTATACGGTGAACCAGCGGACGCTGCAAGATATCAACGGTACTCCGCAGGATCTCAACGGGTTCCAGGCCTTCAATTCGCTGCCGGGCGTGACGACCGACTACGCCGGCTATCCGGTGATCCGCGCGGGCGCGGAGAACGATCTTGGCTATCAGCTCGACGGCATCGACAACACCGATCCGGTCACCGGCCAATTCCTCAACGCTGCCACCCTCAACGGTGCGCGCAGCGTGCAGTTGGCGACCGGTGGCTATGACGTCGCGACCGGCAACACCAACTCGGGCGTCATCAACGAAGTCGTCAAGCGCGGCTCGTATCCGGGCGCAGGGCAGGCCACCTTCCGCCTCGGCTGGCACCAGTACGACCACGAGATCTCGATGGACTACGGCAGCGGAACTCCCGACAACCGCTTCAGCTACTATCTGTCGTTTGGCGGCCAACGGGGCGCGACTGATTATGGCGACACCAATACGTTGTTGCCGCTCACGCTCGGATTCCAGAACAACGCGACGCTCAACGACATCATCGGCAATTTCTTTTATCGCTGGGGCAGCGACAACCGCAACGAGATTCAGGTCTTGAGCAACCTCAGCGGCTCGACGTTGGGATTTGAGACGCTCATCAATCCGGCACAGGCTCCCTATGCATCGCTCAACGGGAATGTCCAGGCTGGGACGAACGATCTTGGCTTCCCGTGCGATCCGACGCCGTGCCTCTCCCTGAGCACGTTCGATCCGCTGTTTCCGGGTCAAGCGAGTGTCAACCAGTTCATCAATTCCGTCGACACACAGACCTTCAACTCGACGATCGACAAACTCAACTACAAGCGCCAGTTCAGCCCGTCGAGCTTCGGCGATCTGACGCTCTTCCGCACGAGCGAGAATCTGATCTCGTCGTACCCGTACGATTTCGGATCCTTCACCGACACGTATCAAGACCTGAACACGGTCGGGCTAGGGGTGCAGTTCGACTACGACAATCAGATCAGCAGTCACCACGAAATCGGATTCGGCGCGACCGACACGTATTATTCAAGTCTGTTCAAGGCCGCGTTTCCGAGCTTCGCCTCGATCGTCGAGCCGCTCGAAGGCATCGGCTGCCCGCAACTGCTGGCCACGTCCAATCCCGGATCCGGCGTGGGTGGCTGTTACATCGGCCCGCTCAACGCGCAGCTGAACAACCTGCTCGGCACGACGCTGCCCACGAGCGGCCCCAACGCGCCGCTCAACACCTACCCCGATAGTACATCGTACTCGGATTCGCCGATCCATCGTTACGACGTCTACGTGAAAGATCGTTGGCAGCCCAACGACAAACTGACGGTGACGTACGGTTTGCGCTACGACCTGGAGGTCATCGGCCTGCCGGCAGATGCGGTGGCGCAGAACGTCAGCTATTTCACCGATGACGCGGGAAACATCGTAGAGCTGCCTGGGCAAGCGCTCGGTTCGGACGTGACGCGGCCGTCGCAGCTGAGCCCGCGCATCGCCGTGGCGTTCCAGCTCACCGCGCGCGACGTCGTGCGCGCGTCGTATGGCACGAACATCGAGTTCGTGCCGCTCTCGGCGGTGCAAGACTCATACCGCCTCGATCCATCGCTGAAGAACTGCACGATTGCGAGCGGCTGTTTCGTCCCCCTGCCGGGGTACAGCCCGACCTGCGTGAACGGCGTCGATCCGGCGAACGCGAACGCCAACTGCAACAGTTTCTCAAACCTCTACCAACAAGTGCTCGCAGACCTCAACACGAACAATTTTCAATCGTTCACTCCTGTGACCCCGCAGCACGCGATCAACTACGATTTCTCGTACGAACATGACTTCGGGCGTGGCCTCGACCTGAAGATCACACCCTATTACCGGCGCGGCACGAACTACGTCGTGACCAACTCCAACTTCTTGTTCAATCTCCCGAGCGGTACGCCGGTGTTCGGGCCGTTGCGGTCGATCAACGCGGGCATCAACTCGAACACGGGCGTCGAGTTCGCGATCCAAAAACAGGCCACGTTCGGTTTCTCGGGCTTCTTCAACGCGACGTACGACAACACGCTTGCAAATTACAACAGCGACTTCTTCCCAAGCGTCAACAACGCGGCGCTGGCCGCGGGGCATCTCTTCCATGTGTCGTACGTGTCGCCGCTCACCGCGAATCTGATCCTCGCCTATGATTCGCGCCAGGGATTCCACGCGTCGGTCGACATGCCGTTCAACGACGGTTACCCGTATGGCGTCGGCAAGAAGACGTTCGTCTTCGTCACGTGCGGCCAGGTGCCGACCTGCACTGGCGACCCGACCGCGACGATCCCATATCAGGTGCTGAACACGGACCTCGCCGCGACCACCTCACAACAGGCATACTATTTCACAGACCCCGCGAACCCGGGCACGATGCTCGCGCCCAACATCGTCGCGTCGCGCGGCACGCCCGAAGGCGACGACCCGGGATCGCTGCGCAGCCCGCCGGTGCTGCTCGTGAACATGAGCGTGTCGCAAGACCTTGGTCACGGGCCTAATAATTTCACCGTGGGCGTCCGCGTGTTCAACCTGACGGGTAACTATACAGCGCCGCCGACCCTCGGATCGGGGCTTTCGTCGGGGGGTAGCAACCCGTACTACGTGCCGAACGGTCTTGGCGGCTACGGTCCAAGCTCAGGCGTCAACACCAATGCCTGCCCACCCGGTGTGGTCAACGCGTTCGCGTGCGAGCCATTCCAGAACAACTACGGCCCACACCCGTATGAGAACGAGGCGTTCGGACCGCCGCGCCAATTCACGTTCTTCATCAGCATGAAGTACTAGCGCGAGAGCCTGGCCTCAACCGTGCGTGCGGCCGAGGAGATCGATGATCTCCTGGGTCGTGCCGGTTTCGCCGATCCTCGGGAAGATCCGCGTGACGCTATTGGCGTGAGCGTCGGGATTCGTGTCGGTCATCGCGTCGACTGCGAACGTGACGTTGAACCCCAACTCGTGCGCGTTGCGCGCCGTCGACTCGACGCCGGCGCTGGTGGAGATGCCGGCGAGGACCACTTGCGTCACGCCAAGTCTCATTAGATATGCTTCAAGGTCTGTATCCGTGAACGCGCCCCACGTCCGCTTCGTCACCACATGATCTGAGGGTTGTTGGTTCAGCTCCGGAACGATGTCCGCCCAGTCTGACGGCCGGTCGGTGATGCTGCGGGTCTGATCTGCGCGGCCCGGTGCACCGCCGACGACATGGACGAGCACGACCGGAAGGCGATGGCGGCGGAACGCTTCGGCCAGCCGGCTCGTGCGTTTGATCACCTCAGCGGTCGGCTGCTCTGTGGGAAGAGCGACGACGCCTTTTTGCAGATCGATGACGATGAGCGCGGTCTTCGGATCGAGCGTTGTCAGTGCCATCGTGCGCTCACTTCAAGTATCGATCGAGCCAGGCGACCCATCGTCGGTAAATATCCTCCGAGCGCAGTGGGTCTGCCGGGTAATGCCCGCTGACCGGATAGACCACAAAGGATGCCGTGACGTGATGTGCCTTGAGTCCCTGATAGAACTCGTACGAATGCACGACCGGCACGCGCACGTCGCCCGAGTCGTGCATGAGCAGCGTCGCCGCCTTGACCTGGCCGACGTACGACAGCGGCGATTGATCGCGATACGCTTGCAGTAACGCCGGCGAGTCGTACGGCGCGCCGCCGAAATACAGCCGCCCGAGCACATTGTAGTCCGACGTCGAGTAGTCGACAAACGCGTCGGCGGGTGCAGCGCCTGCCATCGCCGCTTTCCAGACATCGTAATGCGTGATCATCCACTCGGTCATATAACCGCCATACGACCAACCGGTCACCGCCATGCGCGTCTCGTCCACATTGCCGAGGCGCTTCACTGCGTCGATGCCCGCCATGACGTCGCGTCCGGGGCCGTCGCCTGCGTCGTTGAAGATCGCGATCTGATAAGCGTTGCCTTGGCCGTCGCTCCCGCGATAGTTGGGCGAGAACACGAGATAGCCGTGCGCGGCGATGTACTGCGGCAGGCCGGGCCAGTCGGTGTCACGCCAGCTGGCGATCGTCGACTCGGTCGGACCGCCGTGGATCTGCAGCACAAGCGGGTACTTCTTGGCCGAATCGAAATCGGGCGGGTAGAAAAGCGCGCCGCTCTCTGAGAAACCGTTCGGGCCTTTCCACGTGATGGCTTGCACTTTGCTGCGCGCGCGGGCATTGATCGGCGCGTTGTAGTCGGTGAGGCGGACGGGCGCCGAGAACGGCGACGACATCGTGTAGACTTCGGTCGCGCGCTCTGGTTCCGAACCGACGAACGCGATGTGGCCCGACCCCGTCGCGTCGAGTGTGCCGGGCACAGGATCGACCGCCCCCGTGTCGACGCGCGACGTGTCGCCATGCTCGCCCGCGATGAATAGCCGCGAGCGCGCACCTTGGAACGCGTTGACCAGCAACCGGTGGCCGCTCAACCAGCGAGCGCCGAGCGCGTCGACGTCCAGCGATTGCGTGGCGGCGATGCCGTCGCCGCCGCTCGCAGGCGCGATCATCATGACCACTTGTGCCATCGGATCGTCGCCGCGTGCGTACGCGTACGCGATGCGCATGCCGTCGGGCGAATAGAGGCCGCCTGCTTCGAGCCGCGTGTGGCTCGTGAGCTTGCGCATGGCGCCCGTCGCCACGTCGAGCACCATCGTCACAGTGCCGACCGCGTCAGAGTTATATGCGTTGTCCATGCGCGCGAAGACGATCGACTTGCCGTCCGGTGCCCAGGCGAAGAACGGCATCGGAGCGACCTCTGGCAACGGAAAGATCAGCTCACCGATCGGCAGGCTGTGCTGCCCGGCCGTAAGCCGCTTCGGTGAGCCCCCGGCGATGGTTTGCAGCCACAGATGCGCGGGTGTGGGCTTCGCGCTGCTCATGTAATCTTGATCGCCGGCTTCGAATGCGTCGAGGCCGGATGCGATCGCTTTCGCGTTCGGCGCTGCGTCGGTTGTGACGAATGCGATCGCCATGCCGTCCGGCCGCCACGCGAACGAGTCAACGCCGCGCGGAGCGTGCGTCAGCCGGCGCGGCGTACCGCCGCCGGCGGGGACCGCGAATACTTGCGAGGTGCCGTCCGTCGCATCGGCGATGTACGCGATAGAGGTGCCGTCGGGGGACCACGCCGGCGAGGACATGGCGTGGCTCGTCGGCGTTACGGTCACGCGCGAGCGGGTCACGCAATCGATGACCTCGATGCGCTCGTCATATTTGTTCGTCGCGAAATTCTGACGCTGGATGACGGCGGCGACGCGGCTGCCGCCCGGCGAGATCGCGAGGCTTGGAATTTCCACGTAGGTGCGCAGGGTGGAAAGGTCGAGCGGAGCGCCCGCGCTTGTTGCGGCTCGCGGATGCGCAGTCAACACAAGCGTCGCGACGAGGACAATAACGAAATCCGACGTCTTCACCCGGCGCGGTTTCGCTGAGCGGAAAGGCCACTCTTGCCCTTGGAGGGCATTTCAAAAAATCGGGGAACGCCGGGCACCTAATCCAACGCAGAGCTCTCAAGCGTCGTCGATTTTGCTTTTTCGGCAAAGGAGTTCTCCGGTGAGCAAAACACCTTTCACCGACTTTCTCAACAAGACCAAACACAAAGAGTTCTCGGAGCGCCTCTATAGAGAAGTGCTCGAACTGTTCGAGGGGTACGGGCTCAGCGAATTGCAGATCAGAGCCTTCCTGTGGGGATCGGTCAAAGATATCGAAGAGCACGTCAAAAAGGAACATCACGAATCTAAGACACCCGAAATGCATCCGTTCACGTACGGTCCGCCGCGGCCGTGGCCACCGGGCACCGGCGGGACGAGCTAATAGCCTGGTCCACGCCGCCTCTGCCGGATCTTACGATCGTCGGCGCAGGCATCGACGTCGGACGCGATCTCACGCCTGCTGCGCGCTGGCACATAGAGTGCGCCGACAAAGTGCTGTTCTTGGTGGGCGACGCTGTTGCGGCGCGAAGCGTCGTCGAGTTGAATCCGAACAGCGAATCGCTTGGCGAGCTTTACGACGTCGCGAAGCCCCGGATCGACACGTACGAAGCGATGGTCGCGCGCATCTTGACATACGTCCGCGGCGGCGCCAAGGTGTGCGTCGTCGCCTACGGTCATCCTGGGATCTTCGCATATCCGATGCACACGGCGCTCGACCGCGCGCGCGCGGAGGGGTATTCCGCCGCGCTCTTGCCGGCAGTGTCGTCGATCGACTGTCTGCTCGCTGATCTTGACATCGATCCGGCCACTGACGGACTGCAGATCTTCGACGCATCCGATCTGCTGCTCAACGATCGGGCATTCAGCACGACGGCGCCGCTCGTGCTGCTGCAAGTCGCGGTCACCGGCGATCCAAGTTTCAAGATGGAGTACGGCCGAGAAGGCGTCGCGCGTCTCGCGAAGCACTTGAGCGCGCGCTACGGCGCGGGGCATCCGGCGATCGTCTACGAGGCGTCGCAATACTCGGGCTTCGCTCCGACCGTCGAACGCACGACGCTGTCGGCGCTCGAGCAGGCCGATATCACCACCGGCTCGACGCTGTTCATCCCTCCCAAACCCGAGCCGGCAGTCGGGGAAGAGGTGTCGTAGAGAGCGAACCGCGCACACGGGGGCGATGGATGGCAGACTCCGTGCAAGCGCACAGGCTGGTCGGGAGGGCGCCGCAGCTGGAGCTGCTCGAGCGCTCGTATGACGCCGCGAAGGCCGGATCGGGGAGCCTGATACTCCTACACGGCGACGCGGGAGCCGGCAAGAGCCGCCTGGCGTTCGAGTTCTGCGGGAATTTGCCGTCAGCCGAAGCGCGTTACGCGGTCGGCCAATGCCTCGAATACGTCCAATCGCCGTTCGCGCCGTTTCTCGCCGCGCTCTCGTCGCTGGCGCAGGTCGACCCAGCGGTACTCAAAGCCGCACCGTCGGTTCGCGCGATCCTTGCCAATCTGATCCCCGAACTCGATGCGCCTGGTGCGTCTGCCACCGCGCCGGTCACCGACAAGCTTCGGCAGTTCAACGCGCTGGTCGAAGCGCTGCGCGGTTTTGGCTCGGCGCAACCGACGGTCGTCGTCATCGAAGACATCCACTGGGCTGATAGCGCGACGCTCGAGCTCATCCAGCATCTCGCGGCCAACCTCGCCGGCGCTCGGCTGCTGGTCATCGCGACGTATCGCAACGATATGCTCAAGCGCGCGAAAACGCTGCGTTCGATCGCGGCCAAGCTGACGCGCCAAGCCGGCGTCCGGCGCATCGAACTGCCGGCGCTTAGCGACGCGGAGATGCACGAGCTCGTATTCCACGCGCTGGCCGATCGAGCGCGACTTTCGGAGACGACGATCGGTGCGATCTGCGCGCGCGCGGAAGGCAACCCGCTGTTCGCCGAGGAGTTGCTGAAGACCGTGATCGAGAGCGGCGACGACGAACCGCGCAGTTTGCCGACGACGCTCAGCGAAGCGGTGCTCGAACACTTCGCGGCACTCGACCCGCCGGAACGGCGCGCCATCTCGCACGCGGCTATTATCGGGCGCCGCTTTGAGGCGGGTTTCCTCGCCGAAATCGCCGGACTTCCTTTGGAAGAGGTCACGCAGGCGCTCAAGCACGCCATCGAACTGTCGCTGATCGTCGAAGAGAGCAATGGCTCCGTGCAATTCGCATTCAAGCACGAGCTCACGCGCCAAGCGATCTATCAAGAACTGCTCGCGAGCGAAGCGCGTCAACTCCACATGAAGATCGCCACTGCGCTCGAAGCGCACACGGAAGGCGATCATACCCCCGAGCTAGCCTACCATTGGTGGCAGGCTCACGAGCGCGAGCGTGCCGCGCGCTACAATGAGCTGGCAGCCGACGCCGCGCTAAAAGTGTTCGCGTACCGCGACGCCGCTGCTAACCTCGAGCGGGCTATCGCATCGACCGTCGGCGACGACGCTCACCGCGCCGCGCTCAACCTCAAGCTCGCGAGCGCGTTCCACCAGAGCGGCTTGGAAGAGCCGGCCAAGCGAGCGGCCGACGCTGCGCTCGCATACTACGAAGCTGCCGGCGACCGCGAACGCGCAGCCAGGACATGTTTGGATCTGGCATGGATGCACGGCGCGTACGGCCACACGGCAGACGCGTTCGCCTTCACCCAGCGTGCGCTTGACCTCGTCGACGACGATCCGGCGCATCCGGTTTACTTCGACGCCCACGTGCAGATGATGCGGCTCTATACTGAATTCCGCTGGGATCCGCAGCAGCTGTCGAGGCACATGGCGCTCGCCGATCAGGCAACCGGTCCACGCGCGACCGAGACGCGGATCAACTTTCTCGTCATGCGCGCCGGCAGCCACGCAGGTCTCGGTAATCCCGCGCGGGCGTTCGAGGACACGCAAGCCGCCGCCGATCTCGCGATCGAGGGCGGGGACTTCCGCAACGCGATGCGGTGTTGGGGCAGTTTCGGCATCTCTATGGTGCAAGCCGGCGAAAGCGATCTCGCCGCGCAAGTCTTCGAGCGAGCGCGTGAGATCATCCGCGACAAGGGCATCGGCGGCCTGACCGCGGTGTGGATCCTCGTGGCGATGGCGCACGCCAAGCGCGTGACTGGTGAGCTCGCGCAGGCCCGCGATCTCGTGAAGCAGGCGCTCGCCGCGAATGTCGAAACGCCCGGTTTTCAGATGTTCATGGTCAACGCCGGCATCCGCGTCGGACTACTGATGGAAGATGACGAGTTGGTCGCTCGCTGCGCGCGCCCCGAACTGCTCGACTTCGCCCTGGCGTCGGGGTCGTCGATCATGATCGGCTCGACCGCGGCTTTCGCGGAGCACTATCTGGCGCGTGGGAAACCGGCGGAAGCCGCCTCGCTGCTGCACAGCGCGATCGAGGCGCTCGAGCGCATCGGCGCCCCGCCAGGTTTTGGCGATGCCGACGAGCTGTGCATCGCCGTCGCCGCACACGGCGCGGTCGAGGATGCGGCGCGTGCTCGCAAGCTCCTCGCTGGCGCGCTGCGTGCCGGCCAATCGCCGCGCTCGACGCTGGCCAACCTAGCGTTGTTCGATGCGCTCGCAGCAAGTCGAGCAGGCGATGCGTCCGCCGCCGCCGCGCACGCGGCCGAAGCCGTCACGCTGTTCCACGCGATGTCGTGGCCGCACCACGAGGCACGCGCGCTCGAGATCGCCGGTGAACACGAACAAGCGTTAGAGCTCTACAAACGGATCGGCGCGAACCGCGACGCGCGCCGCACGTCTGCGATCGTGAACCCGGTGAACAAGCGCGGGCGCGCAAAGGGAGAGCTGACCGCGCGCGAACGCGAGATCTGCGACCTGCTCGCACAAGGCAAGACGAACAAAGCGATCGCCGACCAGCTCGTCCTGAGCGAGCGCACCGTCGAGACGCACGTGTCATCGGTGCTGACGAAGATGGGCGCGGCGTCGCGCGCCGAGCTTATCGCAAAGCTGAAGGTCTAGCGGCCTAGCGTCCGCTCGAGATTCGCGACGAAGGCATTCGCCGAGTCCGGCGCGGCCGCGTTCGCAAGACCATTGCCCAAGTCCGCAGTGACACCGCTGCCTTGGAGATCCGCGCGCAACGAGATCTCGCAGCCCGCCGGAGCGGGCTGGACGCCGACCGTGACCGTCGCGTCAACGCTGCCGCGACCCGCGACGTCTGCCGCCGTGATGCGCACGACCACAGTGCGTGCCTGATCGTCGAGTGATTGGACAGTGACGCCGAGATCGTAGGTGCCCTGCAGCGGACCGCGATGCAGCGTGACGCCGGCGGTGTGCGCGCCGTTGCTCATGCTTTCGATCAACTGCGCGCCGGGGATGTGCGGCAACAGGCGCGGCACGTCTTTGAGCAACGCCCACACCGCGTCGGGCGGTGCCGCGATGTGAAAGGATCGCTCGATGACCATATGCGGGGCGCATTCAAACGAACGCGCCGCCGCTCCTACGCGTACAGGTCGGCGCGCGTGAGCGGCACCGCCGCGCGTCCGTCCAGCATCGGTTTGGCGAGCAACATTTGGACCAGGCCCTGGCGGCCGGTGGCGAAGCCGTGCGCGGACCCTGCCATGTAGAAACGCCAGACGTTGTAGGTCTCATCACCGACCAGCTCGCGAGCGCGCGCTTCGTTCGACTCAAGACCGCCGACCCAGCAGCGCAGCGTCAACGCGTAATGCTCGCGCAGATTCTCGACGTCGCGTACTTCGAAGCCGCTTTCCAATGCGGCTTCGCTCATCGCCGACAAGTGAGGCAACTCGCCGTCAGGGAAGACGTATCTCTCGATGAACTTCGAGCCGTGCGGGAAGAAGCGGGCGCCGAGACCGCGCCGCTTCGGCTTTTGCGTCACGATGCCATGATTGAGGAACAGACCGCCCGGCTTGAGGGTACTTGCGACCGCATCGAAGTAGAGGGGCAAGAGCGCGTCACCGACGTGTTCAACCATCCCGACGCTCACCGCTTTGTCAAACGCGCCGAGCGGCGCCATCTCGCGGTAGTCGACGAGCTCGATGCGGCATCGTTCTGCCACGCCTTCGGCGGCGATACGCGCGCGCGCGTACTCCGCCTGCTTCGGGCTCAGCGTGATGCCGACCGCGATCGCGCCGCGCTCGCGAGCCGCGTAGCGCACGAGGCCGCCCCAGCCGCAGCCGATGTCGAGTAGGCGTTCCCCCGGCGACAAACGCAACTTGCGGCAGATATGCTCGTATTTGTTGCGTTGCGCCTCATCGAGCGTCTCGGACGCGTCGCGGAAATACGCGCATGAATACGTCAGGTCGCCATCGAGCCACAACGCATAGAACTCGTTCGACACATCATAATGATAGGCGATCGCGGCGCGGTCACGGTCGAGCGAATGCAGCCGGCCGCGGAGCCGAGCGGGTCCGCGCGAGCGCTCCGGCGCCGCAGACGCCGGCGGTGCGGGCAACCTGGCAGCGGCGGGGAGAATCGAAGCCCAGTCGGCGGCGCTGCGCACGCGCGCGACCTCGTCAAAGGCGGCGAACGCGCCTTCGGCGTCACCGAGGACATCGATCTCTCCGCGCGCCACAGACTCGCCCGCTGCGAGATCGGACGTGCGCGTCAAGAGCGAGCGGATGACGCCCGGGTGGCGGATGACGACGGTGGTGTCAGCGGGGCCGGCGGGGGCGTGCAGTGAGGTGCCGTCGGCAAGGCGTACTGCGATCGGCGCGCGCACGCCGGCGAACAGCCGTTCCATGATAGCGCGTGCAGCGAAAGTGCCGGGCAGCGCGTCGGGCGGCGGCGCTGCCGCTTGCGGTCGTAGATCGTTGCGGGCCACGGATCAGACGCTCCGCGCCGCCGATGGAGGTGTTAGCTGTTTTGGAGCGGCCTCGGCTGCGCAGTCAGCCGTTCCACCATGGCCGGCGTCGGCAGCTTGATGTCTCGGACAAGCCGCAGCGCCTTGAGCACTCTGATCTGTATCCAGGTCGGATCGAATTCAAACCAGCGTAGGCCATGGCGAGCTGAGAACGGGAATGCGTGATGGTTGTTGTGCCACCCTTCTCCCCACGTCATGATCGCGACCCACCAGCAATTCGTCGAGAGGTCGTCGGTCTTGAACGTGCGGTACCCGTACTTGTGTGCGGCGCTGTTGACGAACCACGTGATGTGGTAGACGAACACCAGGCGGAAGAAGATCCCCCAGACGACCCACGAGAGACCGCCCACCGCGAACAAGGCCAACCCGAGGGCGATCTGCAGCAGCAGCTGGTATTTCTGCAAGAATCGATAGT
Source organism: Vulcanimicrobiota bacterium (assembly GCA_963812135.1). Classification (GTDB taxonomy): domain Bacteria; phylum Vulcanimicrobiota; class Vulcanimicrobiia; order Eremiobacterales; family Eremiobacteraceae; genus JAFAHD01. The sequence goes on along the minus strand of CAWETU010000005.1, from coordinate 143,708 downwards.
ACGGCTGCGCGACCAGGTCGGCGGCGTACCGTTGCTGCTCGTCGACGTTGGGCCGTGCATCGTTAGGCTTGTACAGCCAATCGATGTGCGTCCAGATCAAACCGCGGTGCGCGTCGTGCGGGTCGCCCTCGTCATCAGCGTGTGCGTGATGCAGGCGATGTGTGGCGACCCACTCGATGGGACCGCCCTGCAGCGAAAGCGTGCCGAAGAACGCCGATGTGTACTCAAGCCAGCGCGGCATGGTGAGGCTGCGATGCGTGAGCGTCCGGTGGAAGCACAACGCGATGCCGAAGGCACCGGTCATCCACCACAAAACAAGCGCAACCGCCACGCCGCTCCAGGAGAAGAAGATCGGAAGGAACGCCGCTGCGGCGATTAGGTGGATGAGCAGGAGCCCTAACGCGACGCCCCAGCTGAAACGCTTGAAGTGCATGAACGTAAGTGTTCTAGTATGGTTAGGTGGCTACCCCTAGTGTTGGGACAGGGTGTGCATCCGATATGTGCCGGGACAACGTATTCTCCATCAGGAACCGTGTGATAAGGAGCATAAAATGACGCGGCGAGGTCTTTTGGCGGGTGCGCTCGGTCTTTTCGCGGCAGGCGTGGCGGGCGTCTGGGGGCGGCGCGCGTCGGCTGCGACCCAACAGCAGTTTGAGGTCTCGTACACACCGGAAGAGTGGAAGCAGCGCCTGACGCCCGAGCAATATTATGTATTACGAGAAGAAGGCACTGAAATCGCCTTTTCAAGTCCACTCGACCACGAAACACGAACGGGGATCTACGACTGTGCCGGCTGCGCGCTGCCGCTGTTCTCGTCGACGACGAAGTTCGACAGCGGCACCGGCTGGCCGAGTTTTTGGGCGCCGCTCGCCAACGCGATCGGCACCACGCGCGACACGTCGTTCTTCGAGGTTCGCACCGAGGTGCATTGCCGGCGTTGCGGCGGCCATCTCGGCCACGTCTTCGATGACGGACCCAAGCCGACCGGACTGCGCTACTGCATGAATGGCGTCGCCTTGAAGTTCGTGCCCAAGTCATGAGCGACGATCTAGCGGCGAAGCTCGCCACGCTCTTCCATCAAACGTCAGAAGACCACCACGTCGCCTACAAGGCGACCGACGGCGTCGACCCCGACTGGTCGATCTGGTACGCTGGACGGCTGCTCGAGCAAGGTTTCGACAAGATGCTGAACGCCTCGATCCTCAAGAGCGATCTCATCTATCTGCTCGTGACGGCGGACAAAGAGCTGCAGACGTACGCGCCGGGCGCTCGCTGGGAAGACTATTACGCGGACTTCTTCATCGACCGCTACGTCAACTAGACTCATAGCGCTGACCGCGGCGCTGATGATCGTCAGCATGCCGCACGTGCTTGAGGATTTCCATTATGGCGACTTGCTGGGGTTCGGCGCGCCGCAAGCACTAGCGGTCGTGCTTCTCCTGGCAGCGTACGCGCTTCAGATCGCGGGCATCGCGCTGGTGATGCGCGGGCACCAAGCCGGACCGGTGTTGCTCGGCATCACCGGCGCGGTATGGTGCATCGGCGCCGTGTTCGTCCACGGGCACGATCTGCTGCTCGCGGGTCCCGAGTATCGCCACGGGCCGATCTCAAAAATCTTGGAAATAGCGATCATCATCCTCGGCGCCGGCGTCGCTCTGGAGAGCGTGGTCGTGGCGCGGGCGCTCAGTAGCCGAAGAGAAACGCCGCATTAGCGTACCTATCTCTTGTGGCTCGGATGTTTGCCGCATAGACCAGGAGCGCACACGATATTCGCGTGCGCCCCTTCGCCTTGTAGCAGGTGTGGTGTTAGCTGGTTACGGGCCGAACGCGATGCCGTACGCGCCCACCACCGTGAGGATCTTTGTCGCGGTGCTCGTCGAGCTGATCGGCGCGGCGATCTCCCATATCGCTCCGTTTCCATCAGTACACCAAAGATTACCGGAACCGTCGAAGGCCATACCTTGGATGTACTTGATTGAGACGTTGATGCCGAACGAGCGCGCGCTGCCGTTCTGGAAGGGCTGTACGAACACGTCGATCGTGCCATCAACGGTCGCATCGGCCACGAACACGCGGTTGCTCGCATCGACGAGCAGTCCGTAGTTGTCCTGGTTCGGGGTCACGTTGGCGGCCGGCACGCTCGTGCTGGGGAAGGGAGGCGTATACTTGATGATCGACGTCGAGCTGGATACGTACAAGTTGCCGCTCCCATCGAACGACATACCGTACGGATCGCTGAGCGGGTTCGTAACGACGCCGTTCGAGTTGATTGTGTACGAGGGAGATGCGGCGCCCGTCACGGGTCCCGTGTAGACGTCGATGCAGCAATTGGTCTGGATTTCGCCGACATAGACGTTACCCGCCGAGTCCTCTGTCGTGTCTTCGGGATTCGGGTGCGATGTCGTCAGCAGATACGCGGGAACGCTGGATGCGGTGATCGGGGAGGCGAATACGCCGACGGTCGTGCCGGTGCCTAATCCTTGCAGTGGCACGAACAACCGGCCGGCGTTGTCCACGAACAATTCGGCTGGTCCAGCGAGCGGCGTGATCGTTCCGGTCGGCGTGCTCGCGGAGGTCACAGGCGCGCTGTAGATCTGGATCGATCCGCCAGGCGACGAATCCAAGCTCAGATACATGTGCGTCAAGGGAACCGGCGTGGGCGTGACCGGCGACGTGCTTTTGGAACTGCACGATGCCAGTGAGATAGCGATTCCGACACCTGCAGCACAATACGCCACAAGCTCAATACGATTCATACGGGTCCTCCAAAACGGTCGCGACACCCTGTTGGCCGATCGCCATTTGCGCGGGCGCCATGGATGGCTCACACTCATGTGCTCCGTCTTTTCTGCAAAGCCCTTTGCACCTCAGAAACAGCACAGAAAGGGTGCGTGAGCGAGTTTACGACGCATTCGGCGCGATATCGAGAACGATTGCTTGTTGAGTGCGGGCTTCGAATGCGAGCGACGCGATCGAAGGTCAGACCTCATTTCGACCGCCTCTCGCGTTGACGTCGCACCCGATTTTGAGGTAACGTATAGCTTGCAGGCTGAACGGTCGTTCGGCCCACGGAACGGAGCACTACTCGATACAATGACCGTCGCACCAGCAAAAGTGCTGACCACGCTCACCGTCAACGGCGCACCAATAGAAGTCGCCTTCCACCCGAATAAGACGCTGCTCGAAGTGTTGCGTGAAGATCTCGGGTTGACCGGCACCAAACACGGCTGCGAGATGGGCCACTGCGGCGCATGCTGCGTGTTGGTGGACGAACGGCCGGTGCTCTCGTGTCTCGTGCTTGCCGTTGAGATGGAAGACCACGCGATCCGCACGGTCGAGGGCCTGGCCAAGGACGGCCGGCTGCATCCGATCCAGCAGGCGTTTGCCGAGTGCGGTGCGGCGCAATGCGGCTACTGCACGCCTGGTTTTCTCATGACCGGCGCCGCGCTTGTCGAGCAGCGTCACGATCTGACCGAGCAAGACATCCGCGAGGCGATCGCCGGAAATCTCTGCCGTTGCACCGGCTACACGAAGATCATCGAAGCGATCCAACTCGCTTCCACGCGGTCGAGATGAAAGAAGAAGAGCTTCCGAAGGTCTCCACGGCCACAAATCCCGACGGGGACGCGCGGCCGCCCACACCTGTATCCGACGCAGCGTCGGTCGTCTCTAGAGCGCCGCAGACACCGGCTGATAAACCCGAAGGCTTTCACGTCGTCGGCAAGGCGATGGCCAAGACCGACAGCTTCACGCGCGTCACCGGGGAAGACAAATTCGCGGATGACATCTTCTTGCCGAACATGCTCTACGGCAAGATGCTGCGCAGCACCGTACCGCACGCGCGCCTCAAACGCATCGACGCCACGCGCGCGCTTGAATTGCCCGGCGTCGTCGCGGTCGCGACCGGCAACGACATCCTCGTGCGCTACGGCATCTTGCCGTCTAGCCCCGACGAGATGGTCATGGCGCTCGACAAAGTCCGCTACGTCGGCGATCCCATCGCCTGCATCGTGGCCGACGACGAGCTGACGGCAGAAGAGGCGGTCGAGCTGATCGACGTCGAGTACGAACCGCTACCGACGATCGGCACGATCGACCAAGCGCTGCGCGACGACCTGCCGCAGATCCACGAGAATCCACGGCGCACGAACAACGTGCACAAGGAAGCGCACTTGGAGTTCGGCGAGGTCGATGCGGGCTTCGCGCAAGCGGATCGCATCTTTGAAGATGAGTATTTCTTCGAGGGCAACACGCACGCGCCGATCGAGCAGCACGCCGTGGTGGCGCAGTACGGCGGCGACGGCAAGCTCACGATCTGGTGCTCGACGCAGACGCCGCACTATCTGCATCGCATCGCGTGCGCAGTGCTGGGCATGCCCGGCAGCCAGGTACGCATCATCGCGCCGCCGGTGGGCGGCGGGCTTCGGCGGCAAGACCGAGCCGTTCGCGCACGAACTGGCCGCGGCGTTCCTCGCTCGCCGCACCGGACGGCCGGTCAAGATCGCGCTCACGCGCCAAGAGGTGTTCTACGCACACCGCGGCCGCCATCCGGTGCGCTTCAAATTGAAGACCGGCGTCAAAAACGACGGTACGATCACCGCGATCCACCTGCAGTCGTGGCTCGATGGCGGCGCGTACGGGTCGTATGGCGTCGCGACGACGTACTACACGGGCGCGCTCACGACCGTGACCTACAAAGTGCCGGCGTACAAGTTCGACGGTTGCCGCGTGTTCACGAATAAGCCGCCGTGCGGACCCAAGCGCGGGCATGGCACGACGCAGCCGCGCTTCGCGCTGGAGAATCAGCTCGACAAGATCGCGGACGCGTTGGGCATCGACGCGGCCGAGTATCGCAAACGCATCGCCGTCGATCCGAACTCGACCACGGTTAACGGCCTGCGCGTCACGTCGTGTGGATTGCGCGAGTGCATCGATGCAGCGACGCTGCGTACGAACTACAAAGAAAAACGCGGCAAGATGGCGCGCGGCAAGGGCATCGGCATAGCAGCAAGCGCGTACCTCTGCGGCGCTGGGTTACCCATCTATTGGAACGACATGCCGCAATCCGGCGCGATCGTCAAAGTGGATCGCGGCGGCGGCGTCACGATCTTCGCCGGCACCAGTGATTGCGGCCAGGGATCGACGCACATGCTGGCGGCCATCACGGCAGAGACGCTCGGCGTCGACGTGATGGATGTCCGCGTGGTGTACGGCGACACCGACCTCACGCCGGTCGACCTCGGGTCGTATTCGAGCCGCGTGACTTTCATGGCCGGCAACGCGGCGCGCGAAGCCGCGGGCAAGGTCCGCGCGCTGATCGCGCAGGTGGCGGCGGAAAAACTTGCGGTCAAGTGCGAACGCATCGGTTTTGCGAACCGGCGCGTGTTCGATCTCGATGACCCGACGCGCGAGCTGACCTTCATCGACGCGGCGCAGCTCGCCGAGGCGAAGTCCGGCACGATCGTCGGCGTGGGCTCCTATTGGGCGCCCAAGCTTGCGGCTGGATACAAGGGCTCGGGCGTCGGACCATCTCCCGCATATTCGTACAGCGTTGCGGTCGCCGAGGTCGACATCGACCTCGAAACGGGCGAGATCAAGGTGGAGAAGATCACGCTCGCCCACGATGTCGGCCGCTGCATCAACGCTGACTCCGTCGAAGGCCAGATCGAAGGCGGCGTCTACATGGGCTTGGGCGAGGCGCTGATGGAAGAGTGGCCGTTCCGCGCCGGCGAGCACAAGATCCCGAATCTGCTCGACTACAAGACGCTGACCAGCCTCGACACGCCGCCCATCGAAGCCATCATCATCGAGACCGACGATCGCGAGGGCCCGTTCGGCGCCAAGGAAGCGGGGCAAGGTCCGCTCAACCCGGTCATCCCGGCGATCGCGAACGCGGTCGCGGACGCGATCAAGGCGCGCGTGCACTCCACGCCGATCACGGCGGAGAAAGTGCTCAGAGCGCTCGACGCGTCGAGCGGCGCGACGCTGCGCTTGAAGAAGGCGCCTGCGGCTCCGCCCGCGGCGCCCGTTCCGGCATGAGGCTTGAGGCATGATACCGATCAAAGGACTGAACCACGCGGTGCTCACGGTGCGCGATCTCGATCGCTCGGTCAGTTTTTACCGCGACGTGTTCGGTTTTGAAGAAGTCGCGCGCGCCGGCGGCCAGATGGCGTTCATGCGGGCGAGCGGATCGCGAAACCATCACGATTTGGGTTTTCTTGCGCTCGGCGCAAACGCCGTGCCGCCGCCGCGCAACGCGGTCGGCTTGTTCCATCTCGCATGGGAAGTGCCCGCGATCGAAGATCTTGCCAAGGCGCGCGAGGCGCTTACGACCTCGGGGGCGCTTGTCGGCGAAAGCGATCACGGCGCGACGAAGTCGCTCTACGGCGTCGACCCGGACGGGCACGAGTTCGAGATCATGTGGATGGTGCCGCGCGAACAGTGGGGCGACTACGAGAAAGCAGCGCCGACCGGGCGGCTCGACCTCGACGCAGAATTGCGCCGCTTCGGCGCCACTTCAAAACGGTAGCGCGCCGTACCGAGCGTGCCGGCTATTCGCACCGCTCGCTCACGGAAAAGCTCGGAATCAAGCCACGCCAACGAATCGGCACATCCGGTGCGCCGGCGGCGTTTGCAAAGGCGCTCGGCCAGCTGCCCGAGGGCAGCGCGTTGACCGCGCGGCTCTCGACCTCGATGCCGATGATCGTGGCGTTCGCATCAAGCATGGCCATACTCGTGCGGGGACTTCCACGATGGAAACGATCGTTGGCGCGCGACGGCGCGTTGTGGATCTGTTGGCGCAAGCGCGCGTCGGGCAACGCGACAGATGTCGGCGAAAATGAAGTCCGGGGTCTGGTGCTCGAGCTCGGCCTAGTCGACGTGAAGATCTGCGCCATCGACGCGACGTGGTCAGGGCTCAAAAGCGTGCACCGGCTCGCTGACCGCTGAAGGGTCATCGCCGCCGGTGGCAGGCCGGCGGCGATGATGGGTGACGTCATCTCCGTGAGCGCTTGATTACTGGAACATCACGTCGATGAAGTAGGACCGCGCGAAGCGGTTGCAGTTGAGAATCTCGGGCGCGTAGCCAGAGTTGCGGACGGCGAGCAGCGCTTGGTCGTCGAGCAGCGCGTTGCCTGAAGCGTTGGCCACGGCCGAATTGACGAGGGTGCCGCGCGAGTCGAGGTCGATGAGGACGGTCGTGCTCGCGTTGGCAACGCCCTGCGCAGCCGGGACTTCCGGCCACTCCAGCGGGTATGCGTGGGTGATGTGTGCGGCCTGATCGGCGATGTCGCATTTACCCGTCGTGATGACGGGCTCCATCGCGTACGCCGGCGCCGCGGGAACGAGCTGGCTGAAGGTGATGGTGCCGGCAGCGCTGGCCGGGGTCGCCAGGCCTATGGCCACTGCCAGAACGACAGCACCCAGGATGGCCGTAGCGTGGATCGAGCGCGTAGACATAGCGGGAACCTCCTTGAACCTCAGTGCCGGTTCGAGTGTCGACTCGACCGGGAGGCCGGCGTCCTCGATGGCGCGTCAACCTCTGGTTCAAGAGTAGCCTAGGAAGCTCGTGTGGGTCGTCCGGGCAAGTACGGAACATGCCCGGACACCTGTACCGAGAAAACTCCCTGGCTACGTCCCGCTAGGCGTCAGGACTTGCAGCGATACTCGTTTGGAGGCCCGGCCGGCGCCGGGTTGACGCACGGGTAGTTGTAGACGAGATTGAAGATGTCGCCCTTCGCGCTCTTGTAGAAGCAGCCGATGTGGTCGGAATACTTATACGACCCGATGAGTGACAGCGGCACGTCGTTCACGTTCGCTGGCGTGGCGCCGGCCGCTCCGAGCGTGTGCAGCTGAGTTGCGTCGAACGCGGCGTGCAAGACATATGCCCGCAGGCACGTTTTTACGACCGTTCGGCTTGGTCCCATCATCGCGGGCGCGGGGTTGCCGGATGTAGCTGCAAGCGAAACGCTTGGTGCGATCGACAAAGAAACGCTGAGCAGAGCGAAGAGAAAACGTCGCATTGACTATCCTCCTACGAGCGGATCTGCGATGGATGCACGAACGGCGCTGCGTTCGGCGTCATTCCGACGGACTCATACCAGCGAGGCGGACGTCCCCTAGGCCGTCAGATCCTTGACGACTTGTCCGCCCTTGACGACGAGCACGATGCGCGCAGGGTCGTCGAACAGCTCGGGCTCGTTCAGCGGATCGCCCTTGACCGCGATGACGTCGGCGAGCTTGCCTTGCGACAGCGAGCCAAGCTGGTCTTCTTGGTGCATGATGCGCGCATTGGAGTGCGTCGCGCACACGATCGCCTCCATCGGGCTGAGCACCTTTGCCTGGAGCGCGACCTCAAGGCCGCGCCGGTTCTGCTCGGCGCCGAGCAGGTCGGAGCCCGAACCGATCAACACCCCTGCCGCGCGCGCGATCAGCATCGCCTCTCCCATCATGCGCTCGCAACCCTGCACCCGCGGCACGACGCTTTCCGGCAGCTTCCATTCTTTCCACAATTGCGACATGAGGCGCGTGACGGCGAGCGTCGGATCGAGTCGCGCGCCCGCTTTGGCCATGGCGGCGGCGGTCGCTTCGTCGAGCATGGTGCCGTGTTCGAAGCACTCCATGCCGGCTTGAAGTCCGTTCATGATGGCGCGACTGTTGTGCGCGTGACCCGCGACGTAGGTGTCGCGGGCGCGCGCCTCCGCCACCGCGGCGCGCAGTTCCTCGACGCTGAGCTGCGTGTCTTCGAGGCGGTCCGTTTTCGACACGACGCCGCCGCTGATGAAAGCTTTGAGCTGTGTCGCGCCGCGCCGGAAGTTCAAGCGGGCCTGGTGACGGACTTCATCGGCTCCGTCGCAGATCGCGATCAGCTGCACCAACCCCGGGATGGCGACTGAATTATCGTGGCAACAGAACGGACCGGTCAAGTGTCCGTGCCCGCCGGTCTGCACGATCGCCGGTCCCGACGGGAAAACCCGAGGCCCGGCCACGAGGCCACTCTCGATCGCGCGCACCAAGCCGCCATCGACGCCGCACATATCGCGCACGGTGGTGAAGCCGGCATCCAGACACAGTTCGCAGTTGCGGAACGTCTTCGCGGCGATCTCCGCGGGCGACATCACGCCTGGGTCGGCGTCGAAGTCGAATACGAGTCCGAGGTGCGCGTGGGCGTCGATCAACCCAGGCAGCAGCGTCAGCCCAGAGCAATCGATCGTCTTCGAGTCGTGCGCGGGCGCAGCGTTCGAGATGGCGCTTATCCGGTCGCCCTCGATCGCGAGCGATGTCTTCGGGATTGGTTCGGCGCCGGTGCCGTCAATGAGTCGACCGCCGGCCAATACAAGCATCACAAACGTGCTCCTTGAGCACCGGTCTTTTCCGGCCTCGGGCGCGTCAGTTTAAGCGCAAGCACCGTAAGGCCCCACACCGGCACCTGCAAGATAAAATTCCATCCAACGAACGTTGCCTGCGCTATCATTGCGGTTGAATTTGGCTGCGCCATAAAAAGGTACTCAATATTGATGATTATTGCGTAGAACAAGAGCGTCAGCAAGAAAGCCGCGATGTTGAGGCGCAGCAGCGTCGCGACGATGGTGATCGGAAACAATACGATGGCAACCCAAAATGGCCCAAGCATCAAGCGAAGGAGAAAGGATCGATCCATGATGGGGACCAGGGACACCCAGTTGGCGATCCACAAGTGGGTAGCGATAGCGGTGTACACAACACCGACGATCGCCAAAGCGGCGAGCAACCAGAGCTGTCGACGCCCGTCAGCTGTTGTGCTCATAAGCCATCAATGAGTCGACCGCCGGCGAGTATAAGTGTCACGCGATGTCTCCCCGCACTGCTCTACTGCTCGCCGCGTGCGCGCTCCTGGCGCTGGCCGCTCCGGCGTGCGGCACACACGCAACCAACGGCGCTGCCGACACGCTGACCTTCGGCCGCAACAAGGACGCGGTGACCCTGGACCCCGCGGTCGCCTTCGACGGCATCTCGCTCACCGCCACCCGCCCCATCTTCGAGGGCCTTACGCGCTACAAGCCGGGATCGTTCGAGGTCGAGCCTTCGCTCGCGACGTCCTGGCAGACCCGCGACGCCGGCAGGACGTGGATCTTCCATCTGCGCCACGGCGTGCGCTTTCAAGACGGGACCCAGCTCGACGCGCAAGCAGTCAAATTCGACTTCGATCGTTGGCGCGATCCTCACAATCCATATCACGCGTGGGGATATTTCACGTATTACGCGGCGGAGTTCGGCGGATTTCCCGGCCGCATCGTGGCGGTCAAGGCGTTGGCGCCCGATACGCTCGAGCTCGATCTGACATCGCCGCTCGCCCCACTGCTCGCCGATCTTGCGATGCCGGCGTTCGGCATCGCGTCACCAACCGCGCTCAAACGCGAGCGCGAGCGTTTCGCCCAGGCGCCCGTAGGTACCGGTCCGTACCAACTCGTCGAGTGGGTCAAGGACGACCACATCACGCTCGCGCGCTATGACGGCTACTGGGGCGCACGGCCGCACATCCAGACAGTCGTGCTGCGCGACATCCCCGACGCGGCGACGAGCGTGCTGCTCTTGCAGCGCGGCGATATCGACGGCTGGGAATTCCCGACGCCGGGCGGCATGGCGCAACTGGCGAACGATCCGCAGCTGCACGTCTACCATCAACCGCCCAACAGCGTCATGTACCTGGCATTCAACGCGCGCCGTCATCCGTTCGACGACGCGCGGGTCCGCACAGCGTTGAGTTTGGCGATCGATCGCGCGGCGATCGTCCGGCAGTTCTTCGATCCCACTGCACAGATCGCGCGCCAATGGCTGCCCGAGGCGGTGTGGCCGCAGGGCGTGCCGCTGTCGGATCGCTACGACCCGGCAGCAGCGAAACGGTTGCTCGCGCAAGCGGGTTATCCGCGCGGCTTCAGCACGACGCTGTGGTATATGACCGCACCTAGACCGTACTTGCCCGAGCCGCAGCGGGTCGCCGAAGCGATCCAAGCGGACTTGGCGGCGATCGGAGTGGAGGCGCGCTTGCAAGGCTACGAATGGGGCGTCTATATTCAGAAGATACAGGACGCGCAGCACGACATGTGCGTCATTGGCTGGACCGGCGACAACGGCGATCCCGACAACTTCACCTACGCGCCGCTCGACAAGGACAACGCAGTGCCGCCCGCCGCGTCGAACGTGACGTTTTGGGCCGACGATCGCTTCCACGCGCTGATCCTGCAGGCGCAACGCGTCGAAGACCGAGCCGCGCGAGCGCAGCTGTATCGCCAAGCGCTGGAGATCGTCGGGGAGCAAGCTCCGATGGCGGCCATCGCACACACGACGTCGCCGATCATCTTCCGCGCGTCGGTCCGCGGCTTCGTGCCCTCGCCGGACAGCACGATCAACTATCAGGACCTCTCGCTGACGGAAAATCCGGGGACGAACGCCAAGCAATAGCCCATGCTGCGACTGCCGCCGTTCACGTATGTGGCCGCCCGAACCGCCGATGAAGCCGTTGAATTGCTCGCGCGCTACGGCTCCGATGCGCTGCCCGTCTCCGGCGGCACGGATCTCTACGCCAACATGAAGCAACGCCTGTTCACGCCCAAAGTGCTCGTCGGCCTCCGGCCAATCAGCAATCTCGGCTTCATCCGCTATAACGACGTCACCGGCCTGACGCTCGGCGCGCTCGCGACGCTCACCTCGATCGCCGAGAGCGACGTCGTGCGTCGCCACTACGCGGCGCTGGCCGCTGCAACCGCCTCCATCTCAACGCCGCAATTGCGCAACATGGGCACCATCGGCGGCAACGTCTGCGTGGACACGCGCTGCAATTACTACAATCAGAATCTCGATTGGCGCAAAGCGCTCGGTTACTGCATGAAGAAAGACGGCGACATCTGCCGCGTCGCGACGAGCAGCCCCAAGTGTTTGGCGGTGAATTCGTCCGACACCGCGCCGGTGCTCCAAGCGTTCGGCGCGCGCGTCCATCTCGCAGGGCCTGAAGGCGAGCGCGAGATCCCGATCGCGGATTTCTACGTCAACGACGGCATCAGCGCGTGGGCGAAGCGGCCGGGTGACATCGTGACGCGCATCTCGGTGCCGCCGCCGGGCGAACGCACGCGCAGTTCCTATCGCAAGCTGCGGCTGCGCAATTCGTTTGATTTCCCGATCCTCGGCGTGGCGGCGCTCGTGCGGCTCGACGACGCCGGCGTCTGCGTCGACGCGCGCCTGGTGCTCAACGCCGTCGCGTCGAAGCCGGTCGACGTGCCGGCCGCCGCGCAGTGCTTGATCGGCTCGCGCCTCGAGAGCGGCGCGCTCGAAGCCGCTGCCGAGGCCGCGTTCGACGCCGGCAAGCCGCTGGACAACACGAGCGCGACGATCCCTTATCGCAAGCGGATGGTGCGCGTCTTCGCGCGCAGAGCGCTCGACGACGTCGCCGCGGGCTAGCGCTCGGTGCTCTTGGTGAAGATGTAGGTCACGTCGAAGTAGAACGCGCGCTTGTCGGTGCCCGTCGAGCATTGCGCGGTGACTTTCGCGTAATTGTGGCGGTGCTCGGAGAACAGGTCTTGACCCGTGATCCGATATTGTCCGGCGCCATTGGCGCACGAGACGTTTTCAATGAACTTGTAGACGTAATCGAAACCGGAGGCCATGTCGGGCGCGCGGACCACGATCGCCGTCTCGGGCGAACTCCCATCGGCCGGCTGCGGCGTCGGCGCTCCTGGCGAAGCGCTCAGCTGCGGCATGGGCGAACTTGGCGGCGGCGTCATCGGCGGTGAAGTCATCGCCGGCAGCGGCACTGACGGCGTCGGCGTGTGGCTTGCCGCTACTGTGCGCGGAGGTCCGGGGCTCGGCGCCGGCGTGCTCTGGATCGCGACGCCCGGCACCGGCGTGGGCGAGGTGGTGGCGATCGGTTGCGGCGTCGCGCCAGGTGACGCGGGCGTCACGCGTGTCGGCGGCGGCGTGCCTTTGAGCACGACAGGCCGGCGCGGCGGCGGCGTGCCGCGCAACACGAGCGCCGGATGTCCTGGCGGTCCGATCGGTTGCTGCGGCTTGGGTGCGATGAGCGTGATGGCCACGATCGTCGACCCCTGGAACGTGTAGATCCAGCGGTTTTCGTTCGGTCCGCCGTAGATCGATGTCGACTCGTCCGGCGGATCTTCGTAGTTACGCGTCGGCTCGCCGCGGATCGTGAGCAAACGCGTCAGGCTGTCGCCGAGGTTCACGCCGAACGGGTCGCCGATCGGCAGGCTCAGCTCGTGCGGCGCCGCGGCTTCAACTCGGATCGACGTGACTTGGCGTTCGGTGGTCTCCAAGACGAGGGAGCCTTCGCCGCCGTGGATCGGATACTCGACCAACATCGAACCTAAGATGACTTTGCGGTTGAAGTCAGGCGTGCCCATGCGCGCGCGCACCGCCTCGATGTTTTCGCCGAGTGTGATACCTTGCCACTGCGGCGGCTTGATGGTGGGTCCGGGCGCAGGCGCGAGCGCAGCGGGCGCTGAGCTCGGCGTCGGTGTCGGCGTCGCGGCCGCGACGCGCGCGCCTTGCGTCCAAAGGCTCGCGAGCGCAATGAAAAGGAGCAGCGAATGCATGAGGGCGGCTTAGGCGCGCACGGCGCGGCGACCTACTCGGGCAGCCTTTACGAGCGGCGCGAAGCGAACAAGCGCATGAGGACGGCGTCGCTGGAGAGCGAGCTCGCATCCTCGCCGAGCTTCGGCCGAAGGATGCCTGCGATGCGCGCGGCCGTCGCCGCGGCGACCGCCGGGGGAAGGCTTGCACGCCGGTCGACGTAGCGCTCGACGAGCGCCCATTCATCGGGCGTGAGCGCGGTCGCCGCGGTGAGCGGCGGCGTATCGGGCAGCGTGTCGCCTTGCAGCCACGTCTGCGGATTGGTCATCTCAAACGCGCGATCGCGCACGACGATCGTGCCGGCCGCGAAATCGCCCAGCCGTTTGTTCTGCGCCGAGATCAACGCGCTGACGGCCGCCGGCACGTAGGAGAACGCGGCTTCGACGACGCGGACGAGGTTGCGCAGCACCGAGCTGCCGAGATCGATGGGATAGCCGCCGTCGCGCACGACGCGGATGCCTAACAGCCGCTTGCCGGGCGTTTGTCCGTTCCAGAACGCCTCGAAGACGATGAAGTAGCCGAAAAATATCAAGAAGATCGTCACGATGCCGATCGCGAGGAACAGCGAGCCGATCTGCGAGCTGTTGAGATGCAGCGATGCGCCGACCTTCGTGAGGCCGTCGACGCCGAGACCGACGACGAAGAACAGCGCGATCGTGAACGTTACTTGGATGACGAAATCGATCGCGACGGCGAGAAAGCGGCTGCCGAGGCCTGCCAGCTCGTAGTGAAAAGCGATGCTCTCCGGCGTTCGGACAGTGACCGTTCGTTCCACCAGTGACGCTCCGTTACATCAAACCACAGGCGGATTCGCGCCGGCGCGAGAAATCGCCCGCATGCGGCAAGCGGTTTTCGTGGAGCGGCGCCGATCAGGCTGGCAGCGTTTGGAGCTGCTGCTCGACACGGCTGAGCGCCGCGGCTTGCGCGCTCTGCCGGCCGAGGAGATCGAAGAGCTCGGGCGGCTGTACCGCTGGGTGACCTCTGATCTGGCGTTTGCGGAAGGCCGCATGTACGACGTCAATCTGCGCGCGTACCTCCATCGCTTGACGGCGCGCTCGCATGCCTACGTCTACGCGGGCAACGTCGAAGGCGGCTGGAAGCGCATCGGCCGTTTCTTCGCGCACGACTTCCCGCGCGAGGTGCGCCGCTCGCGCTGGTACATCTTGGCGTGCGCCGCGCTGACCGTGGTCGCTGCGGTGGCGGCGTATTCGCTGGTCATGGCCTCGCCGACGAACGCCTATGTCATCTTACCCGACGAGATGATCCGGCCGATTCACGAGAAGATCCACGACACCAATTTTGGCTTCGACCGCAATTTCTCGTCGACCATGTCGGCCGCGATCATGACCAACAATATCAGAGTTGCGATCCTCGCATTCGGCGCCGGCATCGTGACGCTCGGTTTGCTCACGATCTATCTCGTCTTTTTCAACGGCCTCATGCTCGGCGGGCTAGGCGCGATGTACACGAATGCCGGATTCGGTTACGATTTCTGGGCGACGATCGCACCCCACGGCGTTATCGAGCTGACCGCGATCCAGATCGCCGCCGCCGCCGGCCTGCTGCTCGCCGCGGCCGTCCTAAATCCAGGACGGCTGCGTCGCGTCGACGCGCTCGTGCGCAATGCGAGGCGCTCGCTCGTGTTGATGATCGGCGTCATCGTCATGCTCGGCTGCGCCGCGCTGATCGAAGGGTTCGTGTCGCCGCAGCGTTTCTCGCCTGAACTGCGCCTCGGCTTCGGCGCGATCACCGCGTTGGTGCTGGTGTACTACTTCGGCTTCGTGGGGCGTGAGAAGGATGAGGGCATCGAGCGGCCGCTCGATGCGACACCAGAGCTGCGCTCGGGTGCCCCATCATCGAGCCCGATCTTATAGCAGGTTGCGGGCTTTCACGTCGACGTACGCGTTGATGAGCGACACCGTGAGCTCGGCCGCCGGCACGTCGATCACCGCGATGCCGCGCTGTTGCAGCAGTGCCGCAGCCTTGCGGCGCTCTGCGCCGAGCGACGCGGCGACGCTCGCCCGATAGGCCCCAGCCACGTCGCTGGGTTCGGACCCCAGCGCGTTCGCGATCGCTTCGTCGTTCATCAGCACGCACACCACCAGATGGCGCGGCGAGAGTACCGCGACGTTGGCGAGGACGTTTGCCGATGCGACCGGGTCGAACATGTCGGTGAAGAAGATGACGAGGCTGCGTTTGGGCTGGCGGCGGCGCAAGTACGCGAAGGCCCCCGCATAGTCCGATTCTTCGAAGCGCGGCTGCAGATCGTAGATGCGCTGCACGACGCCTGCGACGTGGCGGCTGCCCGAACGCGGGGCGATGTGCTCGCGGATGCCGCCCGCGAACGCGAGCACGCCGACCTTGTCGTCGGCCAGCGACGCGATGGACGCGACCGACAGCGCCGCCGTCACGGCGAAATCGAATTTGCGCTGTCCGCCGATGCGCGGCGTCATCAACCGGCCCGCGTCGAGCACCAGCATCACCGTCTGGCTGCGCTCGATGTCGTACTGCGCGACCATCAGCTTGTTGCGCCGCGCTGTGGCCTTCCAATCGATCGATCGGAACTCGTCGTCGGGCTGCCACTCGCGCAAGCTGTCGAACTCGCCGCCGCCGCCGCGCAGCCGCAGCTTGCGAAAGCCCGCTTCGACGAGCCGGCCGCGGCGCGCCAGCATGCCGTAGCGTTCCACCGCGGAGAGATCGGGGAATATGCGCGCAACCGTGGGATCTGAGATGCGCCAGCGGCGGCGGATCAGGCCCATCGGATTGTCGACCGTGACGTACAGGTCGCCGAGCTGACAATCGCCTCGCTCGAGCGGCGTCACTCCAAGCTCGACGACCTTGCGCCGCCCTGGTCCGACGATGCCTGCGACGGGCTCCTCGGGCATCTGCAGCATGTCGACCGGCGTATCGACGATCGAATAGCGGATCGGCACGGCGCTGCGGTTGATGATCGAATAGCGCAACGCGCCGGGCGAGCGCAGCGCGAGGTGCTCGACGGGTTCGCGGGCCATCACGACGTCACCGCGGCGCGGACCCGACGCGAGGTCCACCAGCACGAATCCGAGCAGCACCAACAATCCGAACGCGCCGAGCGCGGCGAGCGGCGCCCAGAACGCGCCCAGCGCGATCACGCACGCATCGGCGATCAGCCACGCGACGAAGCGCGGCGCGATCCATGGAAACGCCGCGTCGAATCTGATCTTTTTCGCGGGAGCGCGCGCCGCTGAGCGCGCGAGAGAATCACGCATCCGCGGCGGCTGCGGTCGTCGGCGTCGCTTCCTTTGGAACCGGCACCGCGTCGAGCACGCGCTTCACCACGTCCTCGGCGGTCAGACCCTCGACTTCAGCTTCAGGCCGCACGAGCAACCGATGCGACAAGACGAGCGGCGCCGTCGCTTTGACGTCGTCCGGCGTAGCGAAGTCGCGTCCCTCGATAGCCGCCCCAGCCTGAGTAGCGACGAGCAATTGGATCCCTGCGCGCGGGCTTGCGCCGAGGCTGATGTCGGCGGCATCGCGCGTCTGCTTGACGATGAGCCGGATGTATTGCTGCAAGCCCGGCGAGACGTGAACGGCGCGCACGTCTTGCCGCGCCGCCGCGACCTCGCCCTCGGTCACGACCGGACCGATACCCTCGCGCTCCAGATAGCGCGAGTCAAAACCGGCGGCGACGCGCTCCAAAAGATGGCTCTCTTCTTCGGGCGTCGGGTACGACGTGCGGCACTTGACCATGAAGCGGTCGAGTTGCGCTTCGGGCAGCGGGTATGTGCCCTCGTACTCCACCGGATTCTGCGTGGCGCACACCATGAACAGCGACGGCAACGCGGCGGAGACCCCGTCGATCGTCACTTGGCGTTCCTCCATCGCTTCGAGCAACGCCGATTGCGTCTTGGGCGGCGTGCGATTGATCTCGTCGGCGAGCAGCAGGTTCGTGAAGATCGGCCCGCGTCGCGTGAAGAACTCGCCGGACTTCGGATTGAAGACCGTCGTGCCCACGACGTCGGACGGCATCAGATCCGGAGTGAACTGGATGCGGCGGAACTCGACGCCGAGCAGCAGCGCGAGCAAGCGCACGAGCAGCGTCTTTGCGGTGCCGGGCACGCCTTCCACCAACGCATGGCCGGAGCTGAGCAGCGCGACCTGCAGCGCGAAGATCGCTTCGTCCTGACCGACGATGATCTTACGCAGTCCGCCGGATAGGCGCTGCGCGACGACCGAAGCCGATGCGGCCATATCGCGAGTATTCCTTTCGTAACGTCGCGCACAGCTGTGCCGCGCGCAGGAGGTCCTTGTCGGTCGGCTGCGCGAGCGCGCGCAACGCTTTGAGCTCTTGCATCTGGGCGGCCCGTTCCTCGCCGCTGTCGCCGAACCGCAACCGCGCGACGATGTCGTCGATCGATGCGCGCTCCGAGAGGCCGAGTCCGCCGGCGACTTCGTGCAGCGTCACGTCGACCAGATCGCGCAGGGCCTTGCGCGCGGCGCCGCCACGGGCCAGCAGATGCGCCATCGACGAGAGATATTCCGCCGACGTCCGCTCGCTGGTGTCCGGCAGCCGCGCGGTCGGTCCGAAGCGGAACGTCACGCCGAGCAACAGCAGCAGCAGCCCCGCGCCTGCGATGATCACCGCGGCACGCACGGGCGCCGGCAGGATGGTCCACCACGACGAGCCCGCCGCATAGCCGTGCAGGTACTCGTCGAACGCGACGGTGCCGTGCGATCCGCCGCCCGCGAGGTCGTACGCAAGGCGAGCGTTGTCCGCGTTGAGGAGCCGCTTGTTGACGAACAGGCTCTGATCGGTGATGACGATGATCGTGCCCTTGCCGAGACGTCGTTTGGCGACGACCGCGCCGCCGCTGTCGGCGATGAGCGGCGTGTAGAAGCGGGAACTGAACGGCACTCGCAACTTGTCGACGCCGGCGACGGCATTCACGCCATTCGTCTCGGGCGCGATCGCGACCGTGACCGCCGCGTCGCCCTCCTGACTCGGATTCGCACTGGTCACAACGCCGAGGTTGGCATCCCACGTGTGGTCCGTCACCCAGATCAGGCGTCCGCCGTTCTGCACCCAAGTGCGCAGGTTATCAAAATCGATGTCCTGCAGCCGGCCGGTCTCGTCTTTTGTGCGCTCCATCCGCAGCAAGAGTTCGCGGTAGCTCGGGGATGCGATAAGCGTGCCGATCGACGCGTCGAGGAACGCAGGCCGCTGCTGGAAGCGCACGACGCGCGTGCCCTCGCGGCTCAGCAGTTCGAACCACGCACGGTAGCCGCCTGAATGGGCGTCGAACGACGAGAATGTGTCGTAGCGCGGTGCCGTCGCCAGCTGCCGTTTGTAGCCCACGTACATCAAGACCATGACCAGACTCGCGGCGAGCGCGAGCACGATGACCTCGGTCCAAGGAAACTGGCGGGCGTTCATACCGGTGTTCCCACGCCGCGCTTCGGCACCGCCGGATCGAAGCGGCCATAGGCGTCGTCGACGGTCTGCCAGTCGCGCTCCTCGACCGGAGCTTCGGCGTACGTCGCGAGCGTGAACGTGTGCGCCAGCTCGTCGAACGGCTGCGCAGCGGGGGCGCAGGTGCGCCGTACGGCTCGCCGATACTCGCCCGCGGTGCGCGCCGAATCGTAGGCGATCACGCCGCCGGCGTCAAGCCGGCGCAACGCCGCGCGGAACGCGAGCGAGATCGCGAGCGCATACTCGCCGCTGGCCGCAGCTGCGCGCGCACGCCTCAACAGCTCGTCTGATTCCGCGCGTTGCTCCAGCAGATCGCCGACATCGGAATCTTGCCGCGCCTGGCGCGTGCGGATCAGGTGTTTTGCCAGGCGGTAAGCGATGAACACGACGAGCAACGCGAAGACCGCGATCGTGATCCCGACGATGATCTGGCCGAGCAGCGGCACGCCGGCCGTCACCTTGAACACGCCTTCGAAGAGATTCTCGAACAGACCGGCGAGCCATTCGATAAAGCGGTCCCACCACGTCTTGTGCGGTGCGGCCTCGGTGGACGACTCGGCTTCGTGATACGCCGGCTGCGCGAGGATCGCGGCGAGCGTGGACCCGAGCGCATGCGTTGGATCGCCGGCAGGCGGCGCCGCCGCGTCGTGCGCGGCCAAGCGCAGCGACGTCGCGGTGTCGCGCAGCAGCTTCGCGCGCCGCGTCGCATCCTTTTCTTCCCGTGCGGTGGTGAGGTTCTGTTGCAGCCAGCCGTCGAGCGACGGCGAGAAACGGGGCGGCCCCGGCAAAGGCGCCGGCGGCACGTGCAGCGTGGGCACTGGTGCACCGGCGCGTTGTCCGTTAGCGGCGTCGTCGAGCGTCTTCGCCGCCGTTGCGAGCTCTCCAGCGTACGTAGCGGTCGAATTTATTCGACCGTCATCCGCGCGCGCTTGACCGGCCGCCGCGAAAACGAACGCGAATACCGTGCAGCCGGCGATGATGCTGGCGCGGACCGGCGCGCCGGCGCGGTTCACGTCGTGGCCGCCGGCGGGGTCGCCTTGTCTGTCTTCGTGGCGGCGAGCTGATCCGCGAGCATCTGGATATCGAAGCCTTCGCGGCGGATGCGCGTATCGTAATAGTAGATCGAGACGATGACGAACGCGAACGCGACGTAGAAGAGATTCATGAGCTGGGCGACGGCGAAGTACAAGTAGAACGATTTCGTGAGGTACAACACGAGGACCGCGAGGATGGCCGCCACGAGGACATAGCCGACGTAGACGCACGCGATCGAGAGCGCCACCAGTAGCGAGCGCCAGAACATGCCCTCGCCGAAGATGCGCGTGATGCCGAGCACGAACGCCCGGATCGGGTCCGCCTTCTCGAGCACGCACGCGATGAACGACGAGGCGAAAGCCATGTATCCCATGACGATCACCACGAAGAACGCGAAGAAGCACGCGATGCCGATGATCGATCCGATGATGGCGCCGGCCGTGCCGAGCGCACCTGCGAAAGCGGCGATCACGAGCACCAGTATGATGAACACGAAAAACGCGACGAACATCACCGGTATCAGCACGCCGAGCCACACCAGCGTGAGCAGCAAGACGTAGCCCCAGCGTTTGAACGCGTCTTCGTAGCACTGGCGAAAACGCACCGGCAACCCGAGATACGCTCGCGACACGCCTGACACGACCGCCGCATTCGCGAGCGGGAGGACGAACAAGATGACGATGTACCCCAAGCCCGCCAGCAGATACGCATAGACCATCGTCATCGGATCTTGCGCCGAGGCCGCGCTGGCGATCTTGGACAGGTCGGGCGGCGTGCCCGGATGCTTGATGAATCCGTCGAGCAGGGAGGTGTACGCGTCGAGTACGTCGCGCTGCATGTAGATCTGCAGCAACGCGATGAGCGCATACGGCACGGTCGCCACGAACAAGACGGCGGCGAACGTCAACATGTGGCGGAAATAGATCGAAAACGCGCGGTCGAAGAGCTCGCCGATGCTCAACGGGCGAAAGGCGGCGGCCCCAGAAGGCGCCGCCGCGGGCGGATTCACCGGTTCCCACGACATGGCGCCCGTGGTTTCTTGGACGCAGTAGGTGCGACCTTTGCGGCGCATCGAGGCTTTGCGCGGACGCGCTGCGAACGAGCGGTGGCCTTGAGCGACGCGCATCACCATCTGACGCCGTTCGATACCGGCAGTGCTCCCGCTGTCGTCGTCACGCGCGCCGGCATCGTCGAAAGCGAGCACTTCCTCCGCCACGCGCTCGCGCGGCCGGATGGCGCGATCGTGTCGTCGGTCGGCGACATCGATGGGCCGGCGTTCATGCGCTCGTCAGCGAAGCCGCTGATCTGCGCGGCGGTCGTGGGGTCCGGCGCGGCAGACCATTTCGGGTTCACCGACCAAGAACTCGCCGTGGCGGCGGGTTCGCACAGCGGAGAAGCGTACCACGTCGCGGCCGTACGCAGCATGCTCGCTAAGATCGGACTCTCCGAACGCGCGCTCGCATGCGGACCGCACCCACCCCTGCACGAGCCGTCCGCGAAAGCGCTCGCGGCCGCGGGCGAAACGCCGAGCGCGATCCACAATAACTGTTCGGGCAAGCACGCGGCGATCTTGGCGCTCGCCGTCTTCCGCGGCGCGGCGCCCGAAGGATACCTCGCAGCCGATCATCCGGCGCAAGTCGAGATCCTCATGGGATGCGCTGCGTTGCTCGGCGTCGCACCGGATTCGATGGTGGTCGGCGTCGACGGCTGCGGCATTCCGGTGATCGGCGTGCCGATGCGCGCCGCAGCGGTGTGCTTCGCGCGCTTTTCCGAGCCCGAACGTTTTCCCGCGGCGTGGCGCGAGCCCATCCGTCGAGTCGTCGGCGCCATGACCGCGTTTCCGCAATACGTTGCCGGGACCGGGCGCTTCGATACCGATCTCATGACCGCCGGTGCTGGCGCGATCGCGTGCAAGGGCGGCGCGGAGGGTTATCATGCGACCGCGGCGCTCGTACAGCGGCTCGGCATGACCGTCAAGGTCGCTGACGGGAATTATCGCGCGATCGCCCCGTTCGTCACGAAGACGCTCGTACAGCATGACGTCCTCAGCCGCGCGCAGGCGGCTGCGCTCGCCCGCCACGCGGATCCGAAGATCAAGAACTATGCAGGTACCGTCGTCGGCGAAATCGTCGCGCTCTAGAAGCGAAGTGCGGCAGGCTCAGTCGTTCGTGTAGACTTGCTTGCCGCCGACGAAGACGTGAGAAATGCGGTTGTGGCGATCCCACACCGTCAGGTCCGCGCGCAGCCCTTCGCGCAGCATTCCGATCTCCGAATCCAAACCGATCGCGCGGGCCGGCGCCCACGTCGCAGACACGACGGCTTCAGCCAGCGACACGCCCGTCGCGCGCATGAGATTGCGCACCGCCTCGTCGGGCCGCAGGTTGCTGCCGGCGATCACGCCGTCGAGATCGCGCACGACGCCGCCATCCTCGACGAGTCCTTCCGTCAACGGCATCGCGTCGGTGGCCAGCACGAGGTTGAGCCCTTTCAGGCGATAGAGCAGCGCGACGTGTTCGGGCGATACGTGTGCGCCGTCAGCGATGACCTCACAGAACGCGGCTGGGTCGAGCATGTACGCCACTAAGATAGAAGAAGCGCGATGATGCAGGCCGGGCATCGCATTGAAGGAGTGCGTCAGGATGCGGTAGCCGGCGTCGATCGCTTCCAGACCTTCGGCGAAGGTCGCCGCGGTATGTCCGGCCGAGAGGATGACGCCGCGTCTGCTCAGTTCGGCGGCAGCGCGCGCAGCCTCGGGCAGCTCCGGCGCCATCGTCACGCGGCAGCGGCCGCCGGTCCACGCTCGGAGCAGCGCCTCGATCCTTGCAGGCGTGGGCATCAAGAGATGCTCCAGCGGATGGAAGCGGCGGTACTCCGGGTTGAGGAACGGCCCTTCGAAATGCACGCCGATCGCGCGGGCGCCGTCGGACGGTAGCTCCATGTGGCGATAGATCTCAGACGCCGCGCGCAGCATCTGATCCCACGGGCCGGTGATGATCGTCGGCAAGTACGCGGTAAGCCCGCAGCGCAGGCCGCTGGTCGACAGCGTGCGCATCGCTTCGAGCGGGTGGCGGTTGAACCAATGACCGGCCGCGCCATTGACGTGCAGGTCGATCAACCCAGGCGTGATGGTGCTGCCGAACGGCAACTCATAGTCGAGATGATGCGGGCCGTCGTCAAGGCGCGCGATCAAGCCGTTTTCGATGCGGATCGAGCCCTGATGCGACGTGCCGTCGCCGATCGCCAGCAATGCATGGCCGAGCGTCCGTCCGTCCATAGCCCCAGACTTTGGCGATCGAGTCGCCGATTCCGCGCCCTATGGGGCGGTCCGCAGCGCCTTATTCCTGACGAACAGCAGGGAGTACAGCGCCATGAGGACGCCGGCCACCTCAAACGTGCGGCGCGCATTTATCGCGCTGACGGCGAATCCGGCCGCCGCGCTGGCGAACGGAAACGAGATCACGTTGAGGATCATCGAGGCGCTGATCGTCCGTGCAAGCAGCTCGGGAGGCGGGATCCGCTGGCGTAGCTCGGACATCCAGACGAAGAACGCCGCATCGACGAGACCGGTGACGAAAAGGATGACGCACGCCACCGGCAGCGAGGGCGCCAGCCCGAGCACGGCGAGCAAGATGCCCAGCAATACGCTCGATGCGATGAGCGATGCGCCTCGCGGATACGGCCAGCGTCCGCTGCCGATCGCGAGGCTAGAGATGAGCGCACCGACCGCCAACGCGGCGAGCATGATCCCTTGGCCGAGCGGCCCCGCGTTGAACGCGTCCTTGCTCAGGAATGCGAGCGCGACGATCCCTACGGTGAAGAAGAAGTTGCAGACCACGACGAGCAGCGTGACCGCGCGCAGCACGGGCTGGTTGATGATGTAGCGTGCCCCGCCGAGCTCTTCGGAGAGCGAGATCTCGCGCGCCTGTGGCGGGATGCCCGCATCGATGGCGCCAGTGGGGATGAACGCTGCGATCGCCACGAACAGTAAAAAGCAAAGCGCGGCGACGGCCAGCGAATAGCTCGCGCCGAAGCGACCTGTCACGAGACCTGCGAGCGCCGGACCAGCGATGCCGGCGATATGGTAGAGCGACGAATCGACCGCGAACGCGGTGACGACCAGTTCTCCGGGGACCATCGTCGGCAGATACACGCGGGTACCCACGATCGTGATCGCGCTCGCCATCGCCGCGATGCACGCCAAGATGACGAGCACCCAGATGTTCAGCGCGTGCGCGATGCCGGCCCACGCGAGCGCGCCCATGCACACGACGCGAATGGCGTTGTCGGCGAGCATGAGCGGCTTGCGCGGATAACGATCGAGCAGCGACGCGGCGAAAAAACCCGCGACGATGACGCCGCCGGTATAGGCGCCGAGCATGATGCCGGCCGCCGCCGAGCTGTGCGTCAGGTCGAGCGCTTCCCATAACAAGCCGATGACGACGAACTGCTCGCCGACGCGCGCGAATATCTGCGCGCTCACCAGCAGCACGACCCCGCGGTTGGAGAGGAGCGTGCGGTAGCGCCCGAACCCCGACACGGACGCCGCTAGTTCCGGATGATCGACAACAGCGCGTCGCACTTGGCGGCGAGCGTCGCGGGATCGTTCGCTTCGACGTTGAGTCGCAACAGCGGCTCGGTGTTCGAGGGCCGCACGTTGGCCCACCAATCCGGATACTGGATCGTCAGACCGTCGAGGTGGTCGATCGTCGCGTCGGAGTAGATCTGCTCCAACGCGGCCATCTTCGCGCCTGCATCGCGCACGTGTGAGTTGATCTCGCCGCTGCGCACGCGCGTGTCGAGCGGCCGCAACAGCTCGCTGACGCGCTTACCCTCGACCGACAGCAATTCGAGCACGACGAGCAGCGCGATCAGAGCCGGAATCCGCGAAGTAGTTGTCGCGGAAATAGAAATGTCCCGAGTGCTCGCCGCCGAAGATCGCATTTTCGTCGCGCATGATCGCTTTGATATACGAGTGGCCGACGCGGGTGCGGATCGGCACACCGCCGTTCGCGATGATCACCTCGGGCACGCTGCGCGAGGAGATCAGATTGTAGAGGATCTTCGCGCCGGGCTTGCCGCGCAGCAGGTTCTTCGCGACCAGTGCCGTGACCATGTCACCGCCGACCAGCGTGCCGCGCTCGTCGGTGATGAAGACGCGATCGGCGTCGCCGTCGAACGCGGCGCCAAGATCCGCGCCGTGTTTCACCACCGCGCTTTGCAGCGCCACCATGTTCTCGGGCTCGATCGGACTTGCGGGATGGTTCGGAAACGAGCCGTCCAGCTCGAAGTAGAGCGGGATGAGCTGGACCGGAAGGCGCTTGAAGATCTCTGGCACGATGAGTCCGGCCATGCCATTGCCGGCATCGACGACGATCTTGAGCGGTTTGATCGCATTCACGTCGATGAACGACAAACAATGCTCGACGAAGGCGGGCAGCGGATCCTGGGCCGCCATCGTGCCGCGCTTAGGCGCGGGCACGAACGCATCCGCCAGCGCGAGATCGCGGATCGCGAAGACGCCTGTCTCGCTCGACAACGGTATCGCGTTTTCGCGGCACAACTTAAAGCCGTTATAATCCTTGGGGTTGTGCGAGGCGGTGATCATCGTGCCCGCAGGATAGCCGAAATGACCGACGGCGAAATACAGCTCGTCGGTCGAGGTCAGCCCGAGGTCGATCACATCGGCGCCTTGCAGCATGACCCCCTCGGCGAACGCTTGGAAGAGGGGCAACGACGAAAGGCGCATGTCGCGTCCGACCGCGACCGCGCGCGGATGCATGAACTCGACGAACGCGCGCCCGATGCGCTGCGCGATCTCGTTCGTTGAGCTCGGTGGGGTAGATGCCGCGGATGTCGTAGCTCTTGAAGATGTCCGGATTCAACGCGCACCGTTGAGCACGGCATAGTGGTGCAGCCAGTAGATGGCGACGATGGCGAGGGCGAGCAGCAGCAGCAGGCGCCACAATTTCGGCGGTTTATCCATCACGCCTCAGCTTGAACGCGACCGACGAAGCGCCCTTTAGAGCTCCAGCTCGTACGTCCGGTCGCAGGCCTCGGTTGGATCGGGCCCGCGCTTCCAGCCGGTGGACTCGTAGAGGTGCACGGCGGCATGGAACTGGGAACGCGTCGACAGGTCGAGCCGGCGCAGCCCGCGAGCGCGGGCTTCTTCGACCGAGAGCTCGAGCAAGACGCGTCCGATGCCCCGCCCCCGAACCGCCTCGCGGACGAAGAACTTCGAGATGTGGCCGGTGCCGTCGCCGACGGTCGCGCAGCGCGATCGAACCGACGACTGCGCCGCCCGTCTCCGCCACGAACTCGGCCATCGCCGGATCGGCGACGCCGAACTCCATCACGTCCGCATCCAAGCCCCGCGGGTCGGGCTCGATGTCGAACGAGCGCAGCGTGTCGAAGACGAGCTCGATCACCGGAGCGCGGTCATCGGCGCGCGCGCGCCGAAACGTGACCGGTTCTTGCCCGGGACCTACATCATAGGTCGTAGTAGAGGTAGAATTCATATGGCGTCGGCCTGATGCGGACTTCTTGGACTTCTTTGACGCGCTTGTACTCGATCCACGTCTTGATCAGATCCTCTGAGAACACGCCGCCTTCGAGCATGAAGTCGTGGTCGCGCTCGAGCGCGTCGAGCGTCGCGTCGAGGCTGCCGGGAACCGATTTGATGCGGCGTGCTTCCGATTTCGGCAGCTCGTAGATGTTCTTATCGAGCGGGCCGAAGCCCGCCTTGGTCGGATCGATCTTGCGCTTGATGCCGTCGAGGCCCGCCATGAGCATCGCGGAGAACGCGAGGTAGGGATTCGCGGTCGGGTCGGGCGGCCGGAACTCGATGCGTTTGGACTTCGAGAAGCGCGGGCCTTTGAAGAAGATCGGGATGCGCACCGCGGCGGAGCGGTTTCCCATCGAGAACGCGACGTTGACCGGCGCCTCGTAGTGCGGCACGAGCCGTTTGTACGAGTTGGTCGTCGGCGCGCACAGCGCGAGCAGCGAATCGATGTGCGTCAGCAGCCCGCCGATGTAGTACAGCGCGAGCTTGGAGACTTCGGCGTAGCCCTTCTCATCGTAGAAGAGGTTCTTGCCGGCCTTCCAGATGCTTTGGTGGACGTGCATGCCCGAGCCGTTGTCGCCGAACAGCGGCTTCGGCATGAACGTGACCGTCTTGCCGTGGCGCCGGGCGACGTTGCGCGTCACGTATTTGTAGACCATCACATTGTCGGATTGCTGGAGCAGCGTGTTGTAGCGTATGTCGATCTCGGTCTGGCCGCCGGTCGCCACTTCGTGATGGTGCATCTCGACCGGCACGCCCCACTCCTTGAGGGTCAACACCATCTCCGAGCGGATGTCCATGTGTTTGTCGGAGGGTTGGACCGGGAAGTAGCCTTCTTTCGGGCGCAACGTGTAGCCCAGATTCGGCTCTTCGTTGTTGCCGGAATTCCAGTGCGCTTCTTCAGAGTCGACCGCGTAGCCGCTCATGTAGGCGAGATTGTCGTAGCTGACATGGTCGAAGATGTAGAACTCAAGCTCGGGTCCGAAATATGCCGTGTCGCCGATGCCGGTCTTCTTGAGGTACGCCTGCGCGCGCTTCGCGATGTTGCGAGGGTCGCGATCGTACAGCGCCTGCGTGCGCGGATCGAAGACATCGCACACGAACGAGGCGGTCGGGATGGCGCAGAAGCCGTCGGTGCGGGCGCTCTGCGGATCGGGCAGCAGCACCATGTCGCTCTCTTGGATCTCTTGGAATCCACGGATGCTCGAGCCGTCGAACCCGATGCCGTGTTCGAACGTGCCGTCGTCGACCTCGTCGGCAGGCAACGACGTGTGCTGCCACATGCCAGGGATGTCGATGAACTTGAAGTCGACGATCTTCGCGCCGGACTTCTTGATGAAGTCGAGCGCGCTCTTGCTCGAGGTGCGAGGCGGCACTGCAATCCCTCCTTGAAAAAAGAAACCCGAGATCGAATGATCCCGGGATGTTGGTTGCGGCGCCTGCGACGGCGCGGCATTTCGACTTATGTGTAGGTCGAACTCATCCGCGTTGGCCCAGCGTCGGCATGTGCATAAGTCAGCCCACTGTGGATAACTAGCGCGCGACCACAGCGGCCGGGTTCGCGCCTGCCGGCACGCCGATGCCGTAGATGTTGGTCGGTGCGAAGCCGAGCGTGCCGTCGCTATTGATGGCGAAGAGCGTCACCGCAAGATCGAGTTCGTCGAGCACGACCAGCAGATTGCCGGCGCTGCTCACCGACAAATACGCGCTCTTGTTCGCCTGCGTCGGATATGGCGCACCAGCCAGCCGGTTCAACGTGAGGCCGCTGATGCTGAAACCATCAACCGCCCTCAACCCCGCACACGCGACGTAGATCGCGTTGCCGCTCGGCGTGAGTGCGACTCCATATGGCGCTGCCGCCACCGGCGCGAATTGCTGGAAGCTGAGCGAGCCATCTGCGTTGATCAGGAAGACGCCAAGCGCACTCGTGCTGAGGCTGGCGGCGAACACGGCGATCGACGTGGTCGCGATGCCTTGGAACGAGTTCGGGATGTTATATGGCGAACCACTGGTCGCGACCAAGTCGCCGGCTGCATCGATGCTGTATCCGTAGATGCCCGCGGCGCTCGTGACATAGACGTGGGCTCCATCTTGAGAAAATGCGCACGTCACCGGCGTGTTCAAGCCGTTGGCCGTATGGGCGTTGACAAGCGCACCCGTGCCGCCATTGATGGTGAAGGTGTCCACTGCACCAGACGCGTCCACCACGACAGCAAGCGAGCTCGCCGGATTCACGCAGATGCCGGACGGAGTCGTGCCGCCCGTGACACTCGTCGGCGAGATGATGGTCAGTGTGCCGTTCGCTGCGACTGAAAACGCCGTGACGTTGTTCGAGTTGGAATTGACGGCGTACAACAGCGTGCCGCCTTTGGCGAGCGCGATGCCGAACGGCGCGCCGGTTGCGCCGTTTTGGGCGGTGGCGAAGGGCGAGCCTGGCAGCGGGGAGGGGATGCCGCCTGACGCGACAGGCGCGGAGTTTTGCGCGGCGACCCGATTCGCGGTCTCGCCGGTGTTGACGTAGTAGATATCCGCTGGGATCGGCGGAGTCGGCGGGGGATTGCCGCCACCACCGCCGTTGCCGTTGGCGCCGGGGCCGCAACCCGCGCCCGCGGCGATCGCGGCGCCGATGCCCAACACGGTGAGGACCTGAAAAATCTTCTCTCGCGTCATGGGGGCGGCTTCTCCGTTGTCGGCGACGCGCCTTGCGGTTTACGGTCGAATAAATTCGACCGCTATACCTGGCAAGCGCGACAGTAGTAGGTCGCCTCGCCGCCCGGGTGGACCACCGAGATGCGATGGCCGCAGCGTGGGCAGCCAGTCTTCTTGCGCCCGTGGATCTTCATGAAGCTTCGTTCCTGTTTGTGCAGCGGATGTTTGCGATCCGCGTATTGCTTCGCGGTGATCGCCACCGCGTCGCGCAGCGTCGAGCGCATCGCTTCGTACAAGGCGCGGCGCTGCGCGTCGTCGAGCGTTCCCGCGCGTCGCAGCGGCCGCAAGCGTGCCGCGAACAAGATCTCGTCAGCGTACGCGTTGCCGATGCCGGCCACGAACGCTTGATTGCGCAGGACGTTCTTCAGCTCGCCGCGGTGGCGGCGTAGACGCTTGGCGAACTCTTCGTACGTCAGTTCAGGGTCCAGCGCATCCGGACCAAGCTCCGCGAACGCGGGCACATCGTTGTCGGCATCAGCCGTGAGATAGATGCGCGCCATGAGCGTCGAGTCCAAGAAGCGGATGTCGAGCGCTTTCGAGAGCTGCAACGTGAAACACGTGGACGGAAGCGCGGGCGCCGCTCGGCTGGCCAGCGCAAAGCGGCCGCCGAGCATCGGATTGACGATGAGCTGTTTGTCGAAATCCGCGAACGAGAAGATGAGGAACTTGCCGCGCCGTCGGACGCCGCCGATGACTTTGCCGCTCAGCTCGCGCGCAAACTCCAGCGGCGGATAGCGGATGATGAAGGCGCGCTTGGGATCGAGGACGACGCTGAGGATCGTGCAGCCGGCGGCGCGGGCGTCCAGCGTCTGGCGCAGCAGCTCGAGTTCGGGGAGCTCAGGCACGCCGGCGCGTCAGGCCGCTTAAGTCGTCGGATACATGAGGATCGTGACGGGGTAGTTCTGGTTCTCAGTCGTCACGTTGACCTGTACGGGCGGTCCGTTCAAACCGGTCGCAGACGCGGAGACGACTTGCGGACCCACCGGCACGTTCGTCAGCATGCACGAGCCGTTCGCCTGCGTGTAGCATTGGCCGTTCGGACCGGTATTGACGACGACGAGCGCGTTCGCGACCGGTTGGTTGTTGCTCGCGAGCACGGTGGTCGCCGTCACAGTGCCATATTTCTGCACGCCGATGGCGTTCGGATTCGGACAGCCCGTGAGCGTCAGCGCGGCCGCGAGAGCGGCTACGAGAAGCGTGTAGCGCATGGATGTTCTCCATAGACGTTGAAAGCCCGAGACCCGGTTTCGCACGGCGAGCGAGGAGCCCTCGTCCCGTCGCGCGTTGCACCGGGCACCCGCCCCAGAGTATACTTGATGGACGGGCGCACTGACAGCCAAGCGAGTAACCACTCCCATGTCAAGCCGTTTTTCTCATACGCTGATCATCGCCGCGCTCGCGGCGTTGTCCGTCGCGACGGCCAGTCCGGCCGCCCGGGCTGACAGCCCTGCTCCCTCGCCCGCGCCGACCGTGGTCCCGACGCCCAACCCGGTCAATCCCAGCTATCCGTCTGTGACCACGCCGGCGAACCCGCGCTCTGCGTCGGCGTCGCAGTTGCTGGCTGCGGCGCGCGCCGATGCCGACCGCGGCGACAACGAGAGCGCCGCCGAAAAGCTGCATAAAGCCGTCGCGCTCGAGCCGCGCAACATCGAGATCGAGCGCACGCTCGGCGACGTCGAGTATCGCTTGCAGCACTATCAAGCGGCCGAAACGGCATACCTGGCAGTGCTCTCGATCGATCCCACCAACCGCGACGTCTACAATCGACTGGGCGGCGTCTATTCCGCCGAAGATCGCTTCGATGACGCCGTCGCGGCGTTCCGCAAGAGCCTGCCCTCGAAAGAGGGCTTCGCGAATCTCGTCATGCTCTACTCGGACGAGGGCCGGCTCGGGGAGCTCGAATCCGAATACAAGCTCGAAGAGACGCGCAACCCGTACGAGCCGTCCAATCATTACAATCTTGCGTCGATCTACAAGGCCGAGAAGAAATACGACGCCGCGATCGCGCAATTGGAATATGCGCTCGACCGCGACGCACGCTACGTCGACGCGTACAACCTGCTCGGCAACGTCTATGGCGAGCTCGGCCGGTACGACGACGCCATCACGCAGTACAAGAAATCGATCGCGATCGACCCGCGCTATGCATTCGCATGGAATAATTGGGGCGTCGAGCTCATCAATCAGGGCGACTACACCGGCAGCGTGGAGAAGATCAAGCATGCGATCGTGCTCGACCCGACCCTCGCGATCGCCTACGAGAATCTCGGCGTCGCCTACGACCACCTCAACGACTTCACGCAAGCCGTGGAGCAGTTCCAGCGCGCCATCAGCCTCGACCCGCACGAGCGCAACGTGTACATCAATCTAGGCGCGCTCTACTATATGCATAACCAGTACAATCTCGCGGAGGCGGCGTTCATCAAAGGCCTCGCGCTGGCGCCCAAGAACCCGCGGCTGCACTACGGCCTCGGACTGACGTATCAATCCCAGAAGAAGTATCCGCTCGCCGAGGAGCAGCTCAAGATCGCGGTCGCAGAAGATCCGAAAGATTCCGAAGCGGCCTCGAAGCTGGCTGAGGTCGAGTCTGCGCTCAACAAGTAGCGCCTATGGCCGGGCGGCGATCGCCTCGACTTCGATGAGCGCGCCAAGCGGGAGCGCTGCGACCCCGACGGTGGAGCGCGCCGGCCGGTGCGCGCCGACGAAGCCTTCGTAGACTGCGTTCACCCGGGTGAAGTGCGCCAAGTCCGTCATGAAGATCGTCACTTTGACGACATCGGCGGGGCCAAGGCCGGCGGCGCGAAGGACCGCAGCGATGTTCGAGAAGGCCGCCTCGGCCTGGGCGTCAAGCCCCTGGGCCAGGGTGCCGGTAGCGGGGTCGATGCCGACCTGGCCGGCCGTGAACACGAAGCCCGCGGCCTCGATCCCTTGGGAATACGCCGCGACGGGAACGGGTGCGTGGGGGGTGGCGATCGCTTTCATGCCGCACCCGCTACGCGCGCCCTCGCGGACGGACCTGCCGATACAATAAGGAAGGCGCCCTTTCGGCGTACCTGACCATGGAGAACACGCCCGTCCAATCGTCGCTCGAAGCCTCTCGCGCCGCTGAAGCCAGCATTTTGCGGGTGCGCCTCATCACGGTGTTCATCGGCACCGCGATCGCGTTCTCGTTACCCGAGTCCGCCCCGTCATGGGTCAAACCGGCCGCGATCGCGTTCTGGCTGGTCGGCACGCTCGTCGCGTACTACATCAACGGGCGGACCCAGAGCGAGACCGTCATCCGCTGGACGGCGCGCGCGCTGCTGGTAGTGGATTTCATCGCGCTTTCGGCCTTCGTGCTGGCGTATCAGAGAAGCTTTCCCGACGACCTGGGTCGGATTGGTGGTGTTCACCGCGATCGCCGCCTCGCGCGAACGCTACGCGGGCGCGCTCATCTCCGGAGCGGCCGGCACCGTGGTGATCGTGATCGCGCACATCACGAACCCCTCGGCTGACACCTCGCTCGCCGTCAACATGTTCTTCCAGATCGCTGTGCTGTGGCTCAACGTGCTCAACGTCGGCCTGCTCGTCCGAGAGATCGACGAACGCAGCCAAGCGCTGGTGAGGCGCGGCGAGGAGCTCTCGCGGGCGGCCGCCATCGAAGAATCGATGCTTGCTGAGACCAAGGCGCAAGCGAGTACGCTGCGCAAGGTCGTCGAGCTCAGCGTGACGCTCATGCGCGAGCGCGAATTAGCGACGCTGCTCGACCGGATCCTCGAAGCGACCATCAACGCGTTCGGGTTCCGCGCGGGATCGATTCTCGTCGCCGACCGCGATCGCGCCGCCTATCGCTACAGTGCGGTGCGCGGCTATCCGGCGCACGTCGAGCTCATGTTGCGCCACCGCGAAGTGGCGTTTGCGCAGATCGATCTCAAATTGGACAAGCGCTTTGCTATCCGCCCATGGGTCTTCTACGCGCCGGCTGAGAAGCAATCGTGGTACACCGATCCGGCGTTGGTCTACGATCGCGACCGGCTCGGCGAAGCGCGCAGCCGGCCGGAGGAGTGGAACGAAGCGGACACGTTGATGTTCCAGCTGCATTCGTCGTCGGGCGATGTGATCGGCCTGCTCGTGCCCGACGCGCCCGCCGACAACTTCGTGCCTTCGGCGGGGACGATCGACAACGTCGCGCTCTTCGCCCACCTCGCCGCGGCCGCCATCGAGAACGTCCACCTCTTCACGACCGAGCAGCGGCGCGCCGAAGAGCTGACCGAAACCAACCGCGAGATCCAACGGCTGTATCGAGAGGCGGAGCAAGCGGCCGAAGGGCGGCGCATGCAGGCCGTGCGGCTATCCAGCATCCTCGACCTGACCGCATCCATCTTCAAGGAGCGCGATCTGGACCGCGTCCTCAAGCGCATCCTCGAGGTTGCGCTCAGCCAGTTCAACTTCGCCGCGGGTACCATCGTCGTCCGCGACCCGATGCGCAACGTGTTCGTGCGCCGTGCCGCGTTGGGCTACCCGGACACGGTCGTCGGCCAAGAGATATCCGACGCGGAACTACTCGCATCGATGTCGCCGAACGCGCGCGTGCGAGACACATACTACTACACGCCGATGGAACTGCACATGCCAGGCGGCGTCGTGCGTAACCCGCAGCTGTCGCGCTTGCCGCGCGGCGGTCCCGGTGAATGGCACGAAGACGATTTGCTCATCTTCCCGTTTTTTGACTCGCAGGGCACGCTCATCGGCGTGCTGTCGCCTGACGAGCCGCGCGACCATCTCGTGCCCGACGACTCGACCGTGCGGACCATCGAAGTGTTCGCGCAGCTGGCGAGCGTCGCGGTTGAAGGTGCGCGCCTGCGCGAGGCCGCCGGCGACGCGGTCCGCGGCTAAATTCCCAACTTCTTCATAGTAGAATAATCGCGCCCGGGCTAGAATGGTCCCGCATGAGCGACAATCGCCAAGACGGGCCGTTGCCGGCGACCGCCCTGTTCGTGACGGGTCTTGGCATTTTTCTGGTCGTCGTGTGGGTGTTGATGTTCGCCCTCATGGCGAGCAGGTGGTGACGTGCACGTCCATCGCGTTGAACGCATCTGGATCGGATTCGGCGTCGCGGCGCTGATCGTGTTCTTGGGGATCATCGGGACCGCCGCCATCAGCGAAGGCATCGTCCCGCCGAGCCGTCGCCAGACGATCGATCCCGCCAGAGTCGCGCAAACACCGCCGTTCGACAAGCCCGGGCTGCGCAAGATCCGTGACGGCGAATACGAGGCGTACATCATCGCCAGGATCTTCTCGTTCACGCCAAGCCATCTCGACGTGCCGCTTGGCGCCAAGGTCACGTTCTACACTACGGCGCCGGACGTCGTCCATGGCTTTTTCATCACCAATACCGACGTCAACATGCTGGTCGTGCCCGGCTGGGTGAGCAGCGCGTCGCACGTGTTCCGTCAACGCGGCCAATATCTGCTGCTCTGCAACGAATACTGCGGCGCGGGCCATCACTATATGTACGGCACCGTCGAGGTGCGCTGACGTGGCGTTGACGCAGATCGAGCGCGAGAACCGACTGCCGCTGGCCTACGTGTACACGGCCACGGGAGCGCTCGTCGTCGGAGCGCTGTTCGGGCTGCTGCAGGCGTTCTCGCGCGCAAAGGCGTTCGTCGCGCCTCACTGGTTCGACTACTATCGCATGCTGACCGCGCATGGCGTGTTGATGGCGCTCGTCTTCACGACGTTCTTCATCTGCGGGTTGTCGCTGTTCTTGGTGTATCGCGCGGTGCCGCGCGAGCGCGCGCTGCGCCTCGGTTGGTCGGGCTACCTCCTGATGCTCGTCGGCACGCTGATGGCGACGTGGGCGATCCTCAGCGGCAACGCATCAGTGCTTTACACGTTTTACGCGCCGCTCAAAGCGCATCCGGCGTTCTACATCGGCGCGACGCTGCTCGTCGTCGCCACCTGGTTCGTGCTGGCCGAGATCCTCGAGAACATCGTCTATTTCCGCAAAACTCATCCGGGCGAGCGGCTGCCTCTGGTCGTGCACGGCACGGCGTGCACGTTTGTCATGTGGTTCATCGCCACGATCGGCGTGGCGATCGAGATGCTCGTCTTCCTCATCCCGTGGTCGCTCGGCTGGGTGCCGACGGTCGACGTCATGATGACGCGCATGTTGTTCTGGTATTTCGGGCATCCGCTGGTCTACTTCTGGATCATGGGCGCGTACCTGATCTGGTACAACATTGTGCCGGTCTTCTACGGCGGCAAGGTGTTCAGCGACGCACTGACGCGGCTCGCGTTCCTACTGCTGCTGATCCTCTCGACGCCCGTCGGACTGCATCACGAGTTCATGGAGCCGGGCATCTCGGCGGGGTGGAAGTGGGTCCACACGATGACGACCTACGGCGTCGTCATCCCGTCGATTCTGACGGCGTTCGCCATCTTCGCGTCGTTCGAGATGGCGGCGCGCGCAAAGGGGCGGCCCGGCTTCTGGGGCGTCATCACCTCGTTGCCGTGGGGCAACCCAGCGTTTTCGGGCCCGGCGCTCGGCATGCTGCTCTTCATCTTGGGCGGTGCCGGTGGCGTGGTGAACGCGTCGTACAGCATCGACACGCTCGTCCATAACACGATGTGGATCGTCGGACACTTCCATGTCACGGTCGGCGGCCCGGTGGCGCTCTCGTTCGTGGGCGCGGCGTACTGGCTCGTGCCGGCGCTCACCGGGCGCAAATTATGGGCGCCTAAACTCGCCCTCGCGCAGACATGGGCCTGGTTCATCGGCATGTTGGTGATGTCGACGGCGATGCACTGGGCCGGTCTGCTGGGCTCGCCGCGCCGCACCGATGACGTGTCGTACTTCGGCACTGCGGCCGCGCATGCGTGGATGCCCGAGATGATCGCGGCGGCGGTGGGCGGCACGATCCTGTTCATCAGCATTTTGATGTTCGCGGCGGTCGCGATCGGCACGCGGTTCTCACGCGAGCGAAATGATCAGCCCGTGGCTTTTGCACAAGCGCAAGACGAGGCGCTGCCGACACCAGCTATCTTCGATCGCATCGGACTCTGGGGGCTGGCGGCTGTCGTGCTCGCGGTGCTCGCCTACGTCGGACCCTTCACCGAATTGATCTCGATGCATCCGTATGGCGCGCCCGGGATGCGGACGTGGTGACTAACGCGGTTCGCCCGGCTTAGCGGCCTCTTCGCGTTGATACTGCTGCTCCATCGCCTCGCCGATCGTCGCGAGCAGCTGCGCGCCGGTGGCGGTCGCGATGCGATTGCCGAGCGCTGCGTCGAACGCCGCTCCTATCGCGCCCAGCGGGGGCGTGTACTCGCCCTCCAATTCGAGGAAGCAATTGCTGTGCGTGTCCGCCGCACGCACGGTCAGCTCGCCGTTGAAGTCGGGGTACACCCCGCCCGGCGTCGGCGTCCAATGGATCGTCCAGGGCTGGTCAAAGTGCTGCGGATCGGCGCTGCGCGCGTAGGACACGATGACGTCCTTTCGCAGCGCCCCTGCCGCTTCGTCCTTGCCCAGCGGCACCGAGAGCGTCAACGTCTGGGTTTGCCGGTTGTCAGCCAGGGCGGCAAGCGCTTGCTCCAGGGCGCCCCGGGCCCGGCTATACGGACAACGTGTGAAATGGCGGACCGACAATGTGCTCATTCGCCGAGTTTTGGTCTCCAAAAGCGCGTGGGCGGCGGGCTTCAATGCGGTCTTTGTAGCAGCCTTCACATGCCTTCGCCTCGGCTTCACATCCTCCTCATCGGGCCGGGCGCGGGTTCTGGCACAATAGGCGTGGGAGGTAGGTACTATGTTAATGACAGCATCACAACGCTTGGCAGTTCTGGCCGGCGTTGTCGTCCTATTCATCGCGGCACCCGTCATGGCCCATCCGACGGTCGA
This sequence comes from Vulcanimicrobiota bacterium, assembly GCA_963812135.1. Classification (GTDB taxonomy): domain Bacteria; phylum Vulcanimicrobiota; class Vulcanimicrobiia; order Eremiobacterales; family Eremiobacteraceae; genus JAFAHD01. The sequence continues at coordinate 106,463 of CAWETU010000005.1, read as the reverse complement.
CGTGGTGGCAGCGAATTGGAAATTCACACCTGGCACGATCGAGATGCACGTGGGCGAGACCACCGTCTTGCACATCACGTCGTCCGAAGGCGTCCATGGTCTGCAGTCAGATGATTTGGGAATCGCGCAAACGACGATCATGCCCGGCAAGTTCGTCGACGTTAGCGTGACGCCGAAGAAAGCCGGCACATACAAGATCCACTGCAGCATCCCATGCGGCAGCGGTCACGGGGACATGGTGCTCACCGTTGAAGTGAAACCGTGAAGGCCCACGTCAGGGGGACCGTCCGCGCGACGGTCCTCATCGTCGGCGCCGTGGTGGCCATCGCCGTCGTGCTCGAGAGCATGCGGCCAACGCAAGCCATGCCGCCCTTCGCGCAGGCCTACGGCATCAATTGCGAAGTATGCCACGCGAACATCCCGGCGCTCAACGCGTACGGCCGCTACGTCCAGCGGACGGGTTACGCGTCGCTCGACTCAACCGTCATGCACGGCGTCAATCCGCTGTGGGTCCAGATGGCGGCCTTCCAGGACACCCAAGACTCCACGTACCCCGGCAAGATCCAGCTCGGGAACATCAACATACAGGCGGCCGGATATCTCGGCAGCGACATAACGGTGCACGCGCAGCAGTGGATCGTGCAGGGCAATGAACCCGGCGGCACGGACACGCTTTGGCTCACCTACAACAACCTGTTGCACCGCGATGCGCACCTCACCGTCGGTAAGCTCGAAGTCCCCGCGCCTTCGCCGTTCAGCATGTGGTTCGAGCTTTCACCGTTCGCGCCGCCGGAGATCACCGTCGGCGAACACGCGTATCAGCTCGACGCCAACCGCTGGGGCGTGAAACTAGGCTATGTCCGGCCGGGGTACGTCGTGGAAGGCGCATACACCGGTCCCGGCGGCGACTTGAACAGCGCGTTCGACTTCACGACGCCGACGGACAAGACGTTCCAATACCGCGCGGCGTACGCACGGCCCGACAAGCCATTCGAGGCCGGCGTGTACGGCGCGAGCGGCTCGTGGCCGCTATCGGACGGGACGTTCGACCAATACAACTCGATCACACCATACGTGGAGATGGATCCGCAGCACGGCTTGCCAGGATTGTTCGCGATGTACTCGAGCAACCACGACGCGAACGCAGGCCCTGGATTCGGCCCGGCCTCCAGCTCCGGCTATACGATTGACGTCTTCCAACCGTTCCTCGACAGCAAAGTCATGCTGGGCGGCCGCTACGAGATGACCAACGATGGGCTCGGCACGATGTTCCACTATGGTTACGTCGATCTCGGCGTCATGCTCTCGCGCCACGTCGCATCGAATAACGCCAACGCGTTGATGCTCAACGGCGAGGTGAACATGGTCTCCGGATCGACGGCTCCAGGCTGGCGCGCCCAGTTGCTCTGGAACACCACACTGGGCAACATGAAGGGCCTGTCAAGATAGGCGGCGTTTTCACAAACGCAACCTCCCCGCCGCACCCACGACGCGGCGCACAGCTCTCGGCCGCCGAACCAGAACGAAAATTCGGCGGCCGGGAGCTTCTCTTATGAAGCCGAAACGCTAGCGCGCGATGAAGGCGGCACCCTGGAAAGATCTTACGCTCGCGCAGGCCGCGCAAATGCCGCCGGCTGCGGCCGTCGCGCAGCTCGAGACGGCGCCCGAAGGTCTGAGCGCCGTAGAGGCAAGCCGGCGCCTCGCTTTGGTCGGTCCCAATTCGCTGCGCGTGCGCGGCGCGAATCTGCTAGTGACGCTCGCGCGCCAGTTCCGCAATCCGTTGCTCTTGCTGCTCGCATTCGCGGCAGCACTCTCGATCGTGTTCGGCGAGCAGACGGATGCCGCCATCATCCTCGCCATCGTAGCGCTGTCGGTCGGACTTGGCGCGTTCAACGAATACCGGTCCGAGCGGGCCATCGAAGATCTCCATTCGCGCGTGAGCCATGAAGCAGTAGTGATCCGTGACGGCAGCGCGACGGCGCGCCCGGTCGAAACGCTCGTGCCGGGAGATGTCGTCGAGCTCGACACCGGCGCGATGGTGCCCGCCGACCTGCGGCTCCTGCAGGCGAGCGAGCTCGAGTGCGACGAGGCGGTGTTGACGGGAGAATCGCTGCCGGCCGACAAGTCCGCCGGCGCACTCGCAGCACCTCCTCAAGGACTCGACCTGCCATCCTGTGCGTTCATGGGCACGCTCGTGCGCGCGGGCACGGGGCGCGGCGTCGTCGTGCGAACAGGCCCGTCCACCGTGCTCGGCTCGATCGCCCGCACGCTTGGCGGGCGGCCGCCGGTGACATCGTTCGAACGCGGACTGCACGACTTCTCGGCGTTGCTCGTGCAGGTCACGGTGGTGTTGACCGTCTCTATCTTCGTCCTCAATGCGTTGCTCCACCATCCGCTGTTCGAGTCGTTGCTGTTCGCATTGGCGATCGCCGTCGGTCTGACGCCGCAGTTGCTGCCCGCGATCGTCACGATCAGCCTCTCCACCGGCGCGCAACGCATGGCGCGCAAATCCGTCGTCGTCAAGCGCCTCGTCAGCATTGAGGACTTCGGCAACATCGAGGTCCTGTTCACCGACAAGACCGGGACGCTCACCGAGGGGCGCATCGAATTCTCGGCGGGGCTCGACGCGTCGGGGAAGCCATCGCCCGATGTCTTGCGGTACGGTCTGCTCTGCAATTCGGCCGTCGCTAGCGCACAGGGCGCGCTCGGCGGCAACCCGCTCGATCGCGCGTTGCTCGACGCGCCGGACCGCGCGCGCTTCAAGGACGAGAAGATCAGTCAGGTCGCGCAGTTGCCGTTCGACTACGCCCGGCGCCGCATGACGGTGTTGGTGGAAGACGCTTCAGGCAAGCGGACGATCGTCGTCAAAGGCGCGCCTGAATCGGTGCTCGCGTGCTGCACGCAGGTCCCCGCCGCCTTGTCCGCGGCGCTCGACGCGCAGTTCGCGGCAGGCGCTCGCGTCATCGCGGTCGCGACGCGCGATGCGTCCGGTATGCACGAGCTGCGACCGCAAGACGAGTGCGATTTGACGCCCGCGGGACTGCTCGTATTCACTGATCCCCCGAAGACAGACGCGGCACAGGCGCTGCGCCGCTTACGCGACCTGAACATCGAGGTCAAGATCGTGACCGGCGACAACGAGCGCGTGGCCCAAAAAGTGTGCGCGGCGCTCGGGCTCGCAGTGGAAGGGACCCTGACCGGCGCGCAGCTCGACGCGATGAGCGATGAGCAGCTGATCGACGCCTTGCCGCACACGACCGTCTTCGCGCGCATCGCGCCGGAGCAGAAATCGCGCATCATCCGGGCGCAACGCTCGCTCGGCGTCGATGTCGGTTTCCTCGGCGACGGCGTCAACGACGCGGTCGCGCTCCACGACGCCGATGTCGGCATCTCGGTCGACACGGGTGCTGACGTCGCCAAAGATGCGGCGGATATCGTGCTGCTCACCAAAGACCTTGGGATCCTCGCTGACGGCGTCGTCGAGGGCCGGCGCATCTTCGCCAACACGATCAAGTACGTGCTGATGGGCACGTCATCGAATTTCGGCAACATGGTGAGCACGTCGGTCGCTTCATTGATCGTGCCGTTCCTGCCCATGCTGCCATCGCAGATCCTCCTCAACAATCTGCTCTACGACGTGAGCGAGATGACGATTCCTACCGACAACGTCGATCCTGAGCTGTTGCAACGCCCGGCGCGCTGGGACATGCGTCTGATCCGGCGCTTCATGCTGTTCTTCGGCCCGATCAACTCGCTCTTCGATTTCGCGATCTTCGGCATGATGCTGTGGGTCTTCCATTCGGGGCCGACGCTGTTCCGTTCAGGTTTCTTCGTGGAGAATTTCCTGACCCAAACGCTGGTGATCTTCGCGATCCGCACGCGGCGCGTGCCCTTCTGGCGCAGCCGGCCAAGCGTGCCGCTGGCCGCCACGACTCTGATCGTCGGCATCGCCGGTGCCGCCCTGCCATTCACCCCGTTCGCATCGGTGTTCGGCTTCACGCAGCTCCCGCTCGCCCTCTTCTCGGTGTTGATGCTGCTCATCGTCACGGCGTACTTCGCGCTTGTCGAGGCCGGCAAGAGCGTGTTCTATCGCCACGCCTTGGGAAGCGCTCCTGCGCCCGTACCCGTGCTGCATCACCCGCATCGCCGGCTACATCGCGTGACATCGCGCTACATGTGGCACCATCGGCGGAGCGCTCATGCCGCCTGATCCCGTGCAGCCGTCGCTCGCCGAACCCGTGCATGATGTCACACGCGTGCGTGCACAACCGCTCGAGACGCTGTTCGAGCCGAAATCGGTCGCCGTGATCGGCGCGACCGAGCGCGCCGGCCGCGTGGGACGGCGCGTGTTCGAAAATCTCACCGACGGCACGTTTTCCGGCGATGTCTTCGCGGTAAACCCGGCGCAGCGGACGGTGCTTGGCAGGCCTTCCTATCCGAGCGTCGGCGCGATCCGTGCGCATGTCGACGTCGCGATCATCATCACGCCCGCGCCCAGCGTTCCGTCGGTCGTGGAAGAGTGCGTCGCGGCGGGCGTGCGCGGCGCGATCATCATCTCGGCAGGGTTCCGCGAGATCGGCCCGGCCGGCGTTGAGCTCGAACAGCGCATAGAGAAGACGGTGCGCGCGAGCGGCATCCGCGTCATCGGTCCAAACTGCTTCGGCGTGATGTCGCCCGGCAAGGGTTTCAATGCGACGTTCTCGCGGGCGCCGGCCCGGCCAGGCAGCTTGGGGTTCGCCAGCCAGAGCGGCGCTTTGGGCAGCGCGATCCTGGACTGGAGTCTCGACCAAGACTTCGGCTTCAGCCGGTTCGTGTCGGTCGGTTCGATGCTCGACGTCGGCTGGGCGGACATCCTTTATTATCTCGGCGACGATCCGCAGACGAAGAGCATCATCGCGTACATGGAATCGGTCGGCGATGCGCGCTCGTTCATGTCGGCGGCGCGCGAGGTCGCGTTGGTCAAGCCGATCATCGTCATCAAAGCCGGACGCAGCGACGCGGGCGCGGCGGCCGCGGCATCGCATACGGGCGCGTTGACCGGCAGCGACGCGGTGCTCGATGCGGCGTTCTCGCGCTGCGGCGTGCTGCGCGTCGACGCCATCGAAGATCTGTTCCTCATGGCCGAAGTGCTCGAGCGCCAGCCGCGGCCGCGCGGCAAACGGCTCGCGATCCTGACGAACGCCGGCGGACCTGCCGTGCTGGCCGCCGACGCGCTCGTCGAGGGCGGTGGTGTTGTCGCGCAGCTTGGTTCCGCGACCATGCAGCATCTCTCATCGTTCCTGCCGCCCGCATGGAGCCGCAACGATCCGGTCGACATCCTCGGCGACGCCGACGCGCGCCGCTACGCGACCGCCATGGAAACGATCAGCGCCGACGACGGCGTCGAGGGCGTGCTCGTCATTTTCGCGCCCCAGGGCGTCTCCGAGTCGGACGACATCGCGCGCGCGCTCGCACCGTACGCGCACGTGCCCGCAAAGCCGGTGCTCGCGAGCTGGCTGGGCGGCCGCAGTTCGTCGAGCGGCGACGAGCGCTTGCGCAAAGCCGGCATCCCAACCGTGCCGTACCCTGACACCGCGAGCCGCATGTTCAACTACATGTGGCGCTACGACGACACGCTGCGCAGCCTCTACGAGACGCCCGTCGAGCAGGAAGAGAAGGGCATCGATCGCCGGCGCGCGCGAGAGATCATCGCGGCAGCAACGGATCAGGGGCGGACGCTGTTGGCGGAGATCGAGGCGAAATCGCTATTCGCCGCCTACAGCATTCCAACGGTGCCCACGACGCTCGCCACGTCGGCGCTCGAGACATCGGCCACTGCGCGCTCGATGGGTTTCCCCGTTGCCATCAAACTGCACTCGCACGTAATATCGCACAAGAGCGACGTCGGCGGCGTTGCCCTCGACATTGTCGACGAAGCGGCAGCTGCAGCGGCGTACACCGCCATCGAACGCGCGGCGCGCGACGCGGGCGGACCGAACGCCTTCGAGGGCGTGACCGTCCAGCCGATGATCCGGCGCGAGGGATACGAGCTGATCGTCGGTTCGAGCGTCGACGTCCAGTTCGGTCCCGTGCTCTTATTCGGCCTCGGCGGCACATTGGTCGAGGTCTTCAAGGACCGCGCGCTCGGCCTGCCGCCGCTGACGTCGACCCTTGCCAGACAGCTCATGGAGCGCACGAAGATCTTCCGCGCGCTGAGCGGCACGCGCGGCCACGACCCGGTGGACATCGCGGCGCTCGAGCGCACGCTCGTGAACGTGAGCAGGCTCGTCAGCGAGCAGCGGCGTGTCAAGGAGCTCGATATCAATCCGTTGCTCGCCTCAGCGGCCGGCGTGATCGCGCTCGACGCGCGCGTCGTGCTCCATGACGCGGCCGTGCTCGAAAGCGCGCTGCCGAAGCTGGCGATCCGGCCATATCCACGGCAATTTGAAGGCCGTTGGACCGCGCAGGACGGCACCGAGTTCTTCATCCGTCCGATCCGGCCCGACGACGAAGCGCTGCTGCGGCGATTCCACGAGACCCTCTCGGAGAGCAGTGTCTACCGTCGCTATGCCCACGTCGTGCGTCTCGACGCGCGAGTCGCGCACAGCCGTCTCATCCGCTCGTGTTTCATCGACTACGATCGTGAGATGGCGCTGGTCGCGCTGCCCCAGGCAGGGGACCAACCGTCGATCGTTGCGGTGGGCAGGCTGATCAAATCGCACGAAGGGGACGAGGCGGAGTTTGCGCTCGTGGTGACCGACAAGTTTCAGCACCACGGGCTCGGCCGAGAGCTGCTGCGCCGGCTCATCGATATCGGGCGCGCCGAGGGAGTTGGTCGCATCGTCGGCCATATCTTGTCCGACAACAGCGCGATGCTGCGCGTGTGCAAGGAGCTCGGCTTCACGAGCGCCTTCGAACCTGACGCTTCGATGGTGGACGCTGTCCTCGAGCTCTGATCGGTTGCTAGAAATCCGTCAAAGCGCGCCACGGGAACCCCACGCGCAGCGCGTTGAGCACTGCGAGGACGTCGATGACCTCCTGCGCGACGGCGCCCGCGATGGGCGGCAAGTAGCCCGCAAGGGCGAGTCCCATGCCGATGCAGCTCAGCGCCATGCCGCCGACCGCGCTTTGCAGCGCGATCACGCGCATGCGCCGGCCGATGTGCATGATCTCGTCGATCTTGCCGAGCGATGGCTCCATGATCACGGCGTCGGCGGCCTCCGCGGTGATGTCGCTGTTCTGTCCAAACGCCAGACCGACGGTCGCGCTTTGCATCGCCGGCGCGTCGTTGATGCCGTCCCCGATGAACAGCGTGGGCCCGAGCCGGCTCAGCTCTGCGACGATCTGGACCTTCTCCTCAGGCGTCTTCCCGTAGTGGACCTCGCTGATGCCGACCCGGCTCGCAAGATAGCGCACCTCCGTTTCGCGGTCGCCCGATAGGATCATGACGCGATCGACCTGGTGGCGCGGCAGAAGATGACGGATGAACGAACCGCCTTCCTCGCGCGGCTCGTCGCGAAAGCGCAGCGCTGCAGCGAACGCGCCATCCACGAGCACCAGGGATTCCAAACCGCCGCTCTGTTCCGGCAGCGCAGCATGCAGGTCAGGACGGTCACGCTCCACCGAGTTGCGGCCGACGATTTCCACGGTCTCCGTGCCGACGACGCCTCGTAAGCCCGTGCCCGGCGTCTCGTTCAACTGCGCGACCTCAGCAAGCGGCACGCGCTGCTCGTCGGCTGCGCGGACGACCGCGCCGGCGAGCGGATGCTTCGAATAGCGCTCGAGGCTGCCGGCCAGCGCGAGGATCTGCTCGCGCGTGAAGCCGGGCGCGCAGATGACGTCGGTCAAAGACGGTTTGCCGTACGTGAGCGTGCCCGTCTTGTCCAAGACGATCGCGCGGCACGAGCCGATGCGCTCGAGCATAGCCGGGTCCCTCACGACGATGGCGTGGCGGGCGGCGAGCGAGACCGCGCCGATGATCGCGACCGGGATCGCCAGCAGCAGCGGGCACGGTGTGGCGATGACGACGACCGCGAGAAACCGGCTCGCGCTCCCCGTCAGCAGCCAGCCGGCTGCGCCGATCGCAAGCGCGAGCGGCGTGTACCACGCGCCGAGTTGGTCGCCGAGGCGGCGAAGGTGCGGACGTTTCGCTTCGGCTTCGCGCATCACGCGCATGATCCGGGCATAGCGCGAGTCGACGGGCAGCTGCGTCGCCTCGATCGTCATCGCCGAGTCGCCGTTGATCGCGCCGGAGAGCACGTGCGACCCCGGTGCCTTCGACGTGCGATACGGCTCGCCGGTCAGATAGGATTCATCCATCCAGCCGTGGCCTTGTTGCACCGCGCCGTCGACCGGGCACAGCTCGTGCGGCAGAACGACTAACCTGTCGCCGATGCGGATGTCATCAAGCGTGATATCGACGAGGCCGGTGGCGGCGCTGCGGTGCGCGATATCGGGCATGCGGCGCGAAAGCGCAGCGAGGATCGACGACGCGCGCCGCGCGGCGAAGAGCTCGAGCGCTTCACCGCCGGACAGCATGAGCACGACGATGCAGGCCACGAGGTATTCGCCCAACAGCACGGCCGTCGCGATCGAGACACCGGCCAGCAGATCCGAGCCGAAGTCGCGCGCGATGAGCTTGCGCCCGAGCTTGAACAGCAGCGGCAGACCGCCCAGCACGAGGACGGCGTAGAGCGGAAGGACGGTGAGCGAACGAGGCAGCGCGAGCGCGTATTGCATTGCGAGGCTAGCGAGGATGCCCGCCGTTGCGAACGCGGCGATGTAGATCTCAAGCGGGAAGCGCGGGAGCCCGGTCTTCACGCGCTGGCCTTCACGCCTTCAAAACGTGATAAGCGGTTTGATGACGCCGTCGAGCTTCTTGTCCATGACCTCGAACGCGCGCTCCATGTCGGCGAACGGAAAACGATGCGTCGTCATGCGAGTCGGATCGAGACGCTTGGCCTCGAGCATGCGCAGCAAGCGCTCCATGCGCAAGCGCCCGCCGGGGCACAGGCCGGTGCGGATGGTTTTCTCCGCCATGCCGACGCCCCACTCGACCCGGGGGATGCCGACCACATCGCCGCTCCCGTGATAGCCGACGTTGGAAATCGTTCCGCCCGCTTTGGTCACTCTGATGCAGTTCTGAAACGTCACCTCAGCGCCGAGCGCTTCGATGCTCGAGTCAACGCCGCGCCCGCCGGTCAAGCGCATGATCTGCTCGACCGCGCCGTCGGCATCGACCACTTCGTCCGCGCCGTAAAAGCGCGCCAGCGCCTGGCGCGCGGGGACCGCATCGACGCCGATGACGAGCCCTGCACCGAGCAGGCGCGAGCCGGCGGTCGCCATGAGTCCGACCGGCCCCTCCGCGAAGACGGCGACGGTGCCGCCGATGGGGATCGCCGCGTTCTCGGCACCCATGAATCCCGTCGAGAGCATGTCGGCGCAATAGGCGGCGGCTTCGTCGGTCACGCTCGCCGGGATGAGCGCCATGTTCGCGTCCGCTTCGTTGACGTGGAAGTACTCGGCGAACACGCCGTCTTTGACGTTCGCAAAACGCCAACCGCCGAGCGGCTGTTCGGATTGCGAAGGATGGCCCGCTTGCGAGGCGAGATCGCCCCAGACGGGTGTGATCGCGCCGACCAGCACCCGGTCGCCGCGTTTGAACAGCTTCACCTCGCTGCCGACGCTGTCGACGACGCCGACCGCCTCGTGGCCGAGCGTGAGGTTGTGACGATCCCCGATCGCGCCGCGCACGGTGTGCGAATCGGACGTGCAGATCAAGGCCGCGGTGGTGCGCACGATAGCGTCGTTGGGACCCGCTTGCGGCTTGGGTTTTTCGGCAAATCCGACTTTGCCGATCTCTTTCATCACGAACGTCTTCATGGCGACGCTTTCGTGATCAGCACCGGGATGCTGCAGTGCCGCAGCACGCCTTCAGCGACGCTGCCCAACACGAGGCGCGTCAACCCGCCACGTCCGTGGCTGCCGATGACGATCAGATCGGCGCCGGCCGTCTTCGCGGCTTCGATGATGCACGGCACGCAATTGCCTTCGATGAGCTCCGAGCGCGCTTTGATGCCTGCGCTTTGTGCTTGGCTGACCGCGTTCTTGAGCATATCCTTGCCGGCGGTGCGCATCGCGTCGATGGCCGGCGCTGGGTCGGAGTATCCTTGGCCGGGGAGCACCGAGGCGAGCACCTTGTCAACCTCAACGACATTGACGAAGGTCATGGCGGCGTTCTGGTCGGCCGCAAGCTTGAGCGCCAGCGCGGTTGCGGCGTCTGACGGCTCCGAACCGTCAATGGGGACGAACAACGAACGAAAGACTGACATGATATACCTCCTACGCGTTCACAACGCGCTCATCAGATGCGCACTGCCGCATGTTCGACGGCGAGCGCGCAGTCGCGGGCCATGGCCCACGTCTCGCGGGCCTGCACGACAAAAATGCTGACTCGTGAAAATCGTTGTGCGACGTTGCAATCGGCCACCGCTGCGGCGTCGTGTTCCTCATCGAGCTCGATTCCCAAAAAACCAAGGCCCGTGCACACCGCGCGGCGCACCTCATGTGAACCCTCGCCGATGCCGCCGGTGAACACGAGCGAATCAAGACCGCCAAGGCTCGCGGCCATAGCGCCGATGCCTGCGCGGATCCGGTGGACGAAGACGTCGAGCGCCAGCGTCGCGTGCGGGTGGCCGGATTCGACCGCCTCGAGGAGTTCGCGCATGTCGCCGGAGAGGCCGGAGATCCCCTTGAGGCCCGATTCCTCATTGAGCACCCTTCGCAGCTCTGAGGCGGTGTAGCGGCCACGTTCCATGAGATAGAGCATGATGCCGGGGTCGAGGCTGCCCGAACGCTGACCCATCGCAAGGCCCTCCATCGGCGTCCAGCCCATCGTCGTGTCGATGCTGCTTCCCGCCGATGTCGCGGCAAGCGAACAACCGTTGCCGAGGTGGCACGTGACGATCTTCAGAGAGCGCAGCGGCAGGCCGGCGATCTGCGCGGCGCGCTGCGCCGCATAGCTGTGGCTCACGCCGTGGAACCCGAGGCGGCGGATGCCCCACACTTTTTGCCACGACGCCGGGACCGCGTATGTCGACGCGGCGAGCGGCATGTCGGCGTGATAGGCAGAGTCGCTGATGATGTATTGCTCCACGCCTGGCAAGACGTTGTCCACCGCCTCGATGCCGGCCAGCGCGACGGCGTTGTGCTCGGGTGCGAGCGGCGTCGCCGAGTCGATCGCGCGGCGCACGGCGGCCGTGACGCGTGCGGGCGAGCGCTCGAGTTGGCCTGCGTGGACGATCCGGTGCACGACGTGTTGCGCGAACGGCTGGTCTGCGCCCGCGCTCGTCTGCAATCCGTGGAGCAAGCGAGCCGGCGCTTCGGAAGCCACGTGCAACGACGCCTGAAGCTCGTCGGCGCGCGCACCGTGCCAACTCGACGTGACGACCGCATTGCCAGGCAACCGTTTCCAGGAGACGGCGCCTTCCCAGCGCGGCGCTTGCGCTTCGCGCGGCACCGGCGCGCCGATGTCGAACAACGCGGCCTTGAAGCTGCTCGAGCCTGCATCGCAGGCCAAATAGGCGGTCGTTAACGCGCTGGCTTCACGCCTGCGCCGCTGCATCGGTCCACCGCCAATCGGTGATTTCGGGCATGTCGACGCCGTGTTCGATGATGTAGTCGCGGTGCGCGGCGAGCCGCTCATTGAAGAACGTTGCAGCGCGGTCTGCGTCGGCGCCCGAAGCCTTCGCGTACGCCAGCGCGTCAAGCGCCAAGTGATAGCGGCTCATCCGATTGCGCACGACCATGTCGAACGGCGTCGTGGTCGTCCCTTCCTCGATGTAACCTCGCACGTGAAACCGCTGCGGATCCGGCCGGCGGTGGATCAGCTCGTGGATCACGCGCGGGTATCCATGGAACGCGAAGACGACCGGCGTCGTGACTCCGAAGAGCCGTTCGAAGCTCGCATCCTCTAAACCGTGTGGATGCTCCGCCCGCGTCTCGAGCGAGAACAGATCGATGACGTTGACGACGCGCACGCGCACGCCGGCGCAGTGACGGCGTAGCAGCTCGACGGCGGCGAGCGTCTCCAGGGTCGGCACATCGCCTGCCGCGGCGAGGATCACGTCGGGCGCGCCGCCATCGTTGCTCGCCCACTCCCAGGCCGAGGCTCCGCGTGCGCAATGAGCTTTGGCCTCCTCCATCGGCAGCCATACCGGCGCCATATGCTTCGCGGCGATGATCACGTTGATGTAGTTGCGGCTGCGCAAGCAATGGTCGGCCGCGGAGACGAGGCAATTCGCATCAGGGGGAAGGTAGACGCGCACCACAGATGCCTTCTTGCTGACGAGGTTGTCGATAAACCCAGGTCCCTGGTGCGAGTAGCCGTTATGGTCTTGACGCCATGCATGCGACGTCAAAAGGATGTTCAGCGAAGGTACCGGTCGGCGCCATGAGATCTCGCCTGCGGTCTTGAGCCATTTGGCATGCTGCGCCACCATCGAATCGACGATTGTGGCGAACGCTTCGTAGCATGCGAACACGCCGTGGCGCCCCGAGAGCGTGTAGCCCTCAAGCCAGCCTTCGCAGGTCGTTTCGCTGAGGATCTCGAGCACGCGCCCGTCGCGCGCAAGCATCTCGTCCGTTTCGACCAGCGGCCACATGAACGCGCGATCCGTCGCTTCGAACACGGCTTCGAGCTTGTTCGACATCGTCTCATCGGGCGACGTGAGCCGGAAGTTGCGGGCGTCGTCGTTGAGGCGGAACGTGTCGCGCAGATACTCGCCCAGGACCTCGGTCGCCGCGGCTTGCACGGCGCCATGTTCGCGAACCTCGACCGCATATGCGCTGACCTTCGGCAGGCGCAGCGGGGGCGCATCGGCGGCCCCGCCGTTGGCCGAGTCGTTCGCGCCAAGACAAAGCGCAGGCGTCGGACAGACGGCCACGACATCAGCTGCCGGCACACCGTGCTCGTCGAACAGCTCGTGCGGACGATAGCTGCGAAGCCAGTCCTCGAGCGCGAGCAAGTGCGCCGGGTTCTCGCGCGGGTCGGCGATGGGCAGCTGGTGCGAATGGAACGTGTTCTCGATCGGATGGCCGTCAAGCTCGCGCGGGCCGGTCCAGCCTTTGGGCGTGCGCAAGACGATGAGGGGCCACGCGGGCGGACCGGTCGTCCGATACGCGCGCGCATCGGCCTGCACCGTGCAGATGCGTCCATACGCCCAGTTCATAGCGGCCCACAACTGGCGGTGCGCATCGTGGGGATCCGTGGCCGTTACCTGCCGAGCATCGTAGCCGCAGCCGACGAAATATTGCTGCAGCTCGAGACCGCTCATGCGGGCGAAAATCGCCGGCCCCGACAGTTTATAGCCGTTGAGATGCAGGATCGGTAAGACCGCCCCGGAGGTCGCCGGATCGAGGAACTTGTTGGATTGCCACGCAGCCGCGAGGGCACCGGTCTCCGCCTCGCCGTCGCCGACGACGCACGCCACCAACAGGTCTGGATTGTCGAACGCGGCGCCGAACGCGTGCGCGAGGCTGTATCCGAGCTCCCCGCCTTCGTGCAGCGCGCCCGGCGTCATCGCGCTGACGTGGCTCGGCAGGCCGCCCGGCCAGGAAAACGCCTTGGCCAACCGGTGGATGCCGTCTTCGTTGCGCGAGAACTGCGGATACGCGCGGCCGAGCGTGCCGTCGAGGAACAGATTCGCGTAGATCGCGGGCGCGCCATGACCTGGGCCGACGACCAGCAACACCTGCGCCTGCGTGTCCTGGACGAGCCGGTTGAGGTGCGCGTAGATGATGTTCAAACCCGGCTGCGTGCCCCAATGGCCCAGCAGGCGCTCTTTGATGTGATCGGCGCGCAGCGGCCGCCTGAGCAACACATTGTCTCGCAGGTAGAGCTGGATCGCGCCGAGGTAGTTGGCCGCGCGCCAGTATCGATCGACCTGATCGAGGCGGACCTGACTCGCACGCTCCAGTACGACGCTCATACGTCCGCCAAGCGTAGCGCAGCCGTCTGCCACTAGAGCGAAAGGGGTGTGAAGCGCCCTTCACATGACGTTACGGGATTCGGGACGCTCCTGGCTCGGGCAGCCGCCCCGGCAAGCGCAAGATGAAGCTGGCGCCCCGAACCGACTCTGGATTGAGGCGGATCGACCCGCCGTGGGCCTCGACAAGACCTTTGACCACGGCAAGTCCGATTCCGGAGCCCGCCTCGCCGCCGGCAGTGCCACGGAAGCCTGGTTCGAAGATATGGCCGGCGTCTGCGCTGCTCACGCCCGGTCCATTATCCTCGATCGTCACTTGCAGCTCATCGGCTCGGCGGCGGCAATCCACGCTGATCGTTCCGCCCGAAGGCGTGTAACGCACCGCATTGAGCAGCACGTTTTTCACGATTTGGCCGATGCGGCCTGGGTCGCCATAGAAGTGCTGGCAGGCGGCATTCGGGTGCGGGCAGCGGAACACCGATAGCGAAATTTTTTTCTCCAGCGCGACCGCCTCCATCGATGCGAACTCGCGCTCCAGGAGCTGGCAGACGTTGATTTCGGTCAGCGTCGCAGCGGTGGCTGCCGAATCGGCGTCGGCCGCCGGCTGCAAAACGCGCAGATCTTTGATGAGCTCTTCCATTTGATTGAGGGTTTGCACGACATTCTCGAGGCGCTGCGCCGTCGGCGGCAACTTGCCGTCGATAAAGGCCTCGAGGTTGGCTTTGGCCACCGCCAGCTGATTGCGCAACTCGTGGATCAGCTCGGAGAGCCCGGTGCGGTCGCGCTCGCTCACGATACCTTCGCCATCTTGTAACCGACGCCGAACACCGTGAGGACATATTTCGGATTCGCTGGCTCGGCTTCGATCTTGTGACGCAGGTTGGCGACGTGCCGGTCAAGCGTGCGATCGTAGATCTCGAGCTCGTCGCCTTTGATCTTATCGAGCAGCTGCGTGCGTGTGAACGTGCGGCCAGGGTTCGACGCGAGCAGTTCGAGGATGCGAAACTCGGTCGGTGTCAGCGCGATCGCGCTGCCGCGAACGCGCACCTCGTGCTCGGCAGGATCGATCTCGATGTCGCCTGCGCGGATCGCGGCGCTGGGTTCGGTCGATGCCGCGCGCCCCGATGCTTGGGTGCGGCGCAGCACAGCCTTGATGCGCGCCACCACCTCGCGCGGGCTGAACGGCTTGGTGATATAGTCATCTGCGCCCAGCTCGAGCCCGACGACACGGTCAACTTCTTCGCTTCGCGACGTGAGCATGATGATCGGCACCGTCGAATCCGCGCGGATCTCTTTGAAGACGTCGTATCCGCTCATCCCGGGCATCTTGAGGTCGAGCAGCACGAGCTGCGGCTTTTCCGCGGCGGCGATGCGTAGGGCAGCGGGTCCGTCATATGCCTTGTGGACGACGAAACCTTCGTCAGACAGATAACGGTCGAGGATTTCGACGATCTGCGGCTCGTCATCGACGAGCAGCACTGAGACTGCATGGTTCACAGGCGTAAGTATGCGTCCAATTCCCAGGGGTGCACCTGCGTCCGGTAGGACTCCCACTCGGCGAGTTTCGCTTCTCGAAAACGGTGATACGTGTGATCGCCGAGCGTGGAACGCATAAGGGCGTCCTCGTCGAGGGACCCAACCGCCTCTTGGAGAGATGCCGGCAGTTGTTCGACCCCCAAGGCGGCGCGCTCGTCATCGCTGAGCTGCGCCAGGCTCGCTTCGATTGGATCGCCCGGCACGAGCTTGCGGCGCACACCGTCGAGTCCGGCTTTCAGGATGCACGCCAGCGCGAGATACGGATTGCACGACGGATCGGGCGAGCGCAGTTCGATGCGGACGCGATCGCGTTCGAACGGGACGCGGACGAGCGAGCTCTTGGCGCGTTGCGACCACTGGACGTACGAAGGCGCGTCGTAGCCGGGCACCAGCCGCTTGTACGAGTTGACCGTCGGATTCGTGATGGCGGTGAAGCCGCGCGCGTGCGCGAGCAGGCCGCCGACAAACCCAAGACCGGTCTCGCTCAAGTGCAACGGGTCATCGGCATCGTAAAACGCATTGGCATCGTCGCGCGTGAGATATTGCGCGAGGTGCAGGCCGCTGCCGTCCTGGTTGAGCAGCGGCTTGGGCATGAAGGTCGCATGCAACCCATGGCGCGCCGCCACCGTCTTGACGACGACGCGTGCGGTCGCGATGGCGTCCGCCAGCGAGAGCGCGTCGGTGTACGCAAGGTCAATCTCGTGCTGGCCGTGCGATACCTCGTGATGAGTCGCGTCGACGCGGATTCCCATCTCTTCAAGCACGAGGCTGACGTCGCGGCGTGCGACGTCGCCGCGATCGATCGGGCCGAGGTCGAAGTACGAGCCGCGATCGCTGGTGATCGTCGTCGGCTGGCCTGCCGCGTTCGGCTCAAAGAGGAAGAATTCGAGCTCGGCGCTCGCATGCGCGCCAAAGCCCATCTCGGCCGCTTCGTCGACGACGCGCCGCAGCGCGCTGCGCGTGCAGCCCTCGAACGGCGAGCCGTCTGGGTTGCGCACGTCGCACATGAGCCGAGCTTCGAGCGGCGCGCCCTGCGCGCCGGGCAGCACGGCGAACGTCGCTGGGTCGGGCGCCAAGCACATGTCTGATTCTTCGTGGCGCACGAACCCTTCGATGCACGATCCGTCGAACACGATCTTGCCGTCGAGCGCGAGCTCGAGCTCGCGCACCGGGATGGCGACGTTCTTGGTCACGCCGTGGATGTCGGCGAACTGCAGCCGCACGAACGCGATGCCCAACTCTTTGGCGCGGCGCACGACGTCTTTCTTGCTCATTCGGATTCGTGCTCCATCTGCCAGATGGCGAGCGCCGCGCGCAGCGAGAGCTGATCTTTGGGCGCGTGCAGGTCCACTTTGAGGATCTGCGAGATCTGGTTGAGCCGGTAGAAGATCGTGTGGCGGTGGACGGAGAGCCGCTCGGCGGCCTCTTTGACGTTCTCGCCGATGTCGAAGTACAGGCGCAGCGTCTTGAGCAGATCGGTCTTGTGCTTGCGATCGTACGCGTGCAGTGGCGCGAGCTGCGCCTCCGCGAAACCGAGGAACGATTCGCGCCCGCCGCCGGCGTGCAGCAACGCATAGACGCCGAGGTCGGCGTACTGTGTGACCGATCCGCGACCATACAGCCGGCGTCCGAGCGCGAGCGCGCGCCGGCCTTCCTCCACCGACTGCGGGCATTCGATGATGTCGGCATGGTACGCGCCAAGCCCGCAGGTCACCGAGCGGGCGGTCGCCTGCGCAGGGACGTCGCGCACCGCATTGGTCGCCGCTTGGCGCGCGCGCGCCACGTCTGCTGCGTGGCGCATGGGGAAAAGCGCGATCACCGAGCCCGAAGAGGGTACGACCGGACAGATGCCGTCGGCCGGGCTGATGGCGAGCGCGACCGCGTCGCGCGCCGCGTTCGGCAACGCGCCCTCGACGTCGAAGACCGCGCCCAAGAACGAGGCGGGCAGCGCGAGACCGGCGGCGGTCGCATCTTCTTTGAGAACGGCGGGATCGGTCCACTCGCCCGCGAGGTAGCGCTCCCAGAACGCACGGCGCGCTTGCGATCTACCCGCGCCGCGCCGGCTGAGCTCGATGCCGGCTGCGCTCGTCACGACGCGCAGCGCCGCCGCAGTCAATGCCGACGGTTTGGCGCGCAAGAATAGCGTGACATATCCCGCCGGACCTTCGCCGTTGCCGGCGGCGGCCATCGGTGCGCAGATCGGATGGAGCCCCGCGATTTTCGTAGCGGGTTCGATCACGCCGTTGCCGCTCTTTGACGGCTTGTACCACTGCGCGAACGACGGCGGCACCGTGCCTGAGCCTTTTGACTGCGCGAGCGCGAGGTGGCGCCACTGGTCGTCTTCGATCAGCACCGCGCCGCGCGTGGCGTCGGCGAGCGCTTGCGCGAGCGCTTTGAGTCCGCCGCCGCCGGCGACGATGCTCGCGGTGCGCTCGGACAGCTCCGCCAGTTGGTCTGCCGTCATGGGTTTCAGCCGCTGCGTTCGGACGTGTGTTGATGCCGCGAGCGTTTACCGACGCGCGGGATCATCTTGCGCAGGCGCTCCGGCAACAGGACGTCGATCACGTCGTCCACCGTGATGATGCCGCGCATGATGCCCGCATCGTCGACGACCGGCACCGCGACGAAATCGTAACGGGCGATCATGGTCGCGACCTCTTCGCGCGTCGCGTTGACCGGCACCGTGACCACATCGGTGTTCATGATCCGTGCGATGGGCGACTCGGGCGGCGAGGAGAGCAGATCGCGCAACGACAGCACTCCTAAGATATGCTCGTGCTCGTTGAGCACGTAGACGTAGTAGACGAGCTCCGCGTCTTCGGCCGCGGCGCGGAGGTGTTCGAAGGTCTGCGCGACCGTCAGCCCGAGCGGCACCGAAAGATACTCGGTCGTCATGATGCCGCCGGCGGTGTCTTCGTCGTGCGTCAACAGCTCGCGCACGTCTTCGGCCTCTTTGGGCTCCATGAGTCCCAGCAATTGCTGTTGCGTCTCGGGATCGAATTCGCCGAGCAGATCGGCCGCGTCGTCGCTGCTCATGTTCTCGATGAGGTCGGCGGCGCGCTCCGGGCGCATGTCTTCGAGGATGGAGAGCTGCGTGTCGACGTCGAGCTGCTCGAGCGCTTCGGCCGCGGTATCCTCCGGCAGCGAGCTGAGCAGCGAGGCTTGGTCGCTCGCATTGAGGTCTTCGATAATGGCTGCGAGATCTGCCGGGTGGATGCGCTCGATGCGGTCCTGCGGCAAGTCGAAGCCGGACCGGATCGCCGGGCGCCACGCTGGTCAGCGGCGCGACCGCATCCCACGAGATGAGCGATTGGCGGATGCCCGGGCGCGGCGCGCGCGCGAGCCATTTTCGGCCGAGAGCGTGAAGGCCAAGCCGGCGCATCAACCCTGCAAGTCCGACGTCGACCGCGATAAGACGCAGATGTTCTCCGGTGGGCGCGAGTTTGAGATCGTTGACGCGCACGACTTTGCGGCCGTCGACGTCGAGGATCTGCCGATCGAGCAGCTCGCGATTGAGGAGCAGCTCGTCATCGGCCGTCCGTTCGTACTTCTTGTCATGGGGAGCTTGGTTGAGGATCACCGCCCGATCGCTGATCGAACGCACCGCGTCGAACGGCGCGAAGCGTATGACCCCGTCGCGGCACTTGACGTACAGGCCGGTGACGGGCGGAAAATTGTCGCGGCCGTCGACGACCAGGTCCTGGACACGGCCGATCGGCATGCTCGAGCCGTCCGTCCACAGCTCGACGGAGCGGCCTACTAGCTCGCTGACAAAAGCTTCCTGAAGCTCCAAAACGGCGCGTCCTCCAAAGCCATTGTAAGGGGATGTTCGCTCAGGCGTCAACTAAGACGCATGGCCAACGAAATGCGGAAAGCCCTAGGCTTCGCGGATCGAGCGGTCGAGCACGGCGATGGCGTGGTCGATCTGCTCTTGATCGACGACCAGCGCCGGCGTGAAGCGGATGGCGGAGAAGCCGCACGGCAAGATCATCAGTCCGTGGCGGAAGCAATTGCCGACGACCCGATCGCGAAACGCTGGGTCCGGCGTGCGCGACGCCCGATCGGTCACGAAATCGATGGCGAGCATGAGGCCTTTGCCGCGTACGTCGCCGATGGCCGCGTGTGCATGCGCCAGCTCGCGCAGCTTGCCGATGAAATAGGCGCCAAGCTCGGCGGCGCGCTCAACGAGATGTTCCTTCTCGAAGATGTCAAGGGTCGCGTCCGCGGCGGCCAGCGCGATGCCGTTGCCGCCGAACGTGTTCGAGTGCGCGCCCTGTACGCCGAAATCGAGCTCTGCATCGAGGACCTGTGCGGCGACCGCGACGCCCGAGCCGAGCGCTTTGCCGAGCGAGGTGCAGTTGGCGGTCACGCCGTGATGCTCGATCGCGAGCATCTTGCCGGTCTTGCCCATGCCGGCTTGCACTTCATCGTCCACATAGGGGATGCCGTAGCGCTGCGCGATGTCGCGGATGATCTGGATGAACTCCGGCGGCGGCACGATGTAGCCGCCTTCGCCCTGGATGGGCTCGACGAAGATGGCGGACACTTCGTCGGGCGGGATGAGCTGCTTGAAATACAGCTCCTCCAGAATGCGCGCGCACCAGATGTCGCAGTTCGGGTATGACATCTTGTACGGGCAGCGGTAACAGGTCGCATACGGCAGATGATGCACGTCGGGGATGTTCGAGCTAAAGCGCGCGCGTTGCGCGATTTTGCTGGCGGTCAGCGAGTTCGCACCCATCGTCCGGCCGTGGAACGCGCCGATGAAGCCGATCAGCCGCTTGCGCGTCGGATTGTTGTAGCGCGTCGCCTTGAGCGCGGCTTCGTTCGCCTCGGTGCCGCTGTTGCACATGAAGACTTTTTTCGC
The DNA here is from genome assembly GCA_963812135.1 of Vulcanimicrobiota bacterium. Taxonomy (GTDB): domain Bacteria; phylum Vulcanimicrobiota; class Vulcanimicrobiia; order Eremiobacterales; family Eremiobacteraceae; genus JAFAHD01. Next base: position 86,096 of record CAWETU010000005.1, on the reverse strand, counting down.
GCCGATGCCCGGCACGAGCTTGGCGAGACGCTCGACGACGCGCGCCTGCAGCGGTGAATAGAAATCTGGGCTATTGATGAACAGCCACGACTGCGCCTGATCGTTGATCGCCTTGAGGACGTCGGGATGGCAGTGGCCGGTGGCGGTCACCATGCCGCTGGTGAAATCCAAGAAGACGTTGCCGTCGACGTCTTCGACCATCAAGCCACGGGCATGTTTGACGACGATCGGCGCGGTCTTCGTGCCGGTCGTGTCGAGCCGCTGCTCCGCGGCGACGACGCGCGCGCCGATCGGGCCAGGGAGCTCGTACGTGGGGATATCGCGATGCGTTTTAAGCACGGTCGAGCATAGTTCAACGCGGTGAATGATGAACCTTGTCTGCGCGCGAAGCGGCACGCATGTCGTGGACCGAACGGCTTACGCTCGCAGAGCGCGTCGCGCGTGACGCCGGCGAGTTGCTCCGAACCAAATTCGGCCGGCATCTGCAGATCCGATCCAAAGGCGTGCGTTCCAATCTGGTGACCGACGCGGACACGGAATCAGAAGCGCTCATCAGGCGCGAGATCGCAGCGAGCTTCCCCGGCGACGCGGTGCTTGGTGAAGAAGAAGGACTGCGCGGCGGCGGCGATGCGCGCTGGATCATCGATCCGCTCGACGGCACGACCAACTTCACGCACGGCTATCCGCTGTTCGCGGTCTCGATCGCGTTCGCATCGAAGGGTGACGTCGTTTTGGGCGTCGTGTACGATCCGATGCGCGATGAGCTGTTTGTCGCGCAGCGCGGCGAAGCTGCGCGCTGCAACGGCGGCGCGATCGCCGTTTCCAAGACGGCGGACATGCGCGACGCGATGTTGGTGACCGGGTTTCCGCCATTCGCCGGCGGCGAACCGCCGAATCTCGCGCCGTTCGAAGAACTCATGGTACGCAGCCAGGCGCTGCGGCGCGACGGATCGGCGGCGCTCGATCTGTGCTACGTCGCCGCAGGCCGGTTCGACGGATTCTGGGAGCCGGACTTGCACGCGTGGGATATCGCGGCTGGTGCGCTCATCGTCGAGCAGGCTGGCGGTCGCGTGAGCGATTATCGCGGCGGCCCGATGGCGCTCGATGGACGTCAGATCGTGGCGAGCAACGGCGCGATCCACGACGCGATGACGGACGTCCTCAAGAACTTCGCGCCGTGACGATGCAGACGCTCGAACCGTGCCGTTCGTGGACTGACGCATTCGGTCTCGGCCCGAGCGAGCACGTCGCGCTCGTAGGGGGCGGCGGCAAGACGACGACGCTGTGGTCGCTCGCGCGCGAGCTCTCAGGCGCCGGGCCGACGATCGTCACGACGACGACGAAGGCCGGTGCGCCGCCGGCGGACGTGCCGCTGGTCGACTGGGAAGCGCCGTTGCCCGATCGTTCGCTGCACGAGCTGGTCGCTGCGGCTTTCGTGCGCTCCAAGCTGATCGCTGTCGGTTCGGGTGTTCGCGAAGGACGTTTGCGCTCGGTGTCGCCGGAGATCGCCGACGAGCTGTTCTTCCGTTGCGGCGCGCGTTATGTCGTCAACGAAGCTGATGGTGCGCGCATGAAGCCGTTCAAGGCGCCCGCGGAACACGAACCCGTGCTTGCGTCGACGACGACGTTGCTTGTCGTCGTGATCGGACTCGACGCGCTCGGCGCACCGATCGAGGAGGAGCATCTGCACCGCCCTGAGCGGATCGCAGCGCTCAGCGGCGCGCCGATGGGCGCGGCCCTGCGCCCAGAGCACGTCGCCGCCATCGTACGCGAATACGAGACTCGGTGCGCCGACGTGGACGAAGAAGCGAGGTTCGCGGTGCTCATCAATAAGGTAGACAGCGGACCGGAGGATCCACGGGTGACGGCGTTAGCCGCCGCGTTGGCTGACGTCGAGCTGAGCGCGCTCGTCGCTGCCTCGCAAACGGCGCAGACGAAGCGCTGGAGGCTGCGCTGACTTCCCGCATCGGCTGCATCGTGCTGGCGGCTGGCGCAGGCCGGCGCTTCGAGCGTGGTGCCGCGAAACGCTCCGCACCGGGTCGCGCCGGCTCGAGGCCGGGCAAACTCGTCGCGCTCCTCGGTCGCGATCCGCTGCTGCAGCGGGCGATCGACGCCGCGTGCGGGTCGTCGGCGTCGACCTGCACGCTCGTACTCGGTGCGCACGCCGGATCGGTGCTCGCTGGCGTAGACGCGCGACGCTGCAGCATCGCGGTCAACGACGAGTGGCGCGCGGGCATCGCCTCGTCGATCCGGTGCGGTCTGCGCGCGCACCGCAATGACGACGCGTGCATCATCATGCTGGGTGATCAGCCCTTCGTGATTTCAGCGGACCTCGATCGCATGATGGGCGCCGGGAGCGCGACGGCGGTCGTGGCGCTGCGCGCAGCAGGCGTGTGGGGCGCGCCGGTGCTGTTCCCGCGCAAAGATTTCGCCGCGCTCGCGCGCCTAAAGGGGGACCGCGGCGCCAAACGATACGCCGCCGCCCAGAAACAGCGGCTGGTATTTGTGGATGCTCTCGACATCGACGCGTTCGACGACGTCGATACGCCGGTCGATCTTACGCGTCTGAACGAACGCGGAACTCGACGAACTCGCCGGTAGCGCTTGCTTTGAGCTCTTCAACGTCGCGAACGTTCGCGCCAGCCGGCCCGTGCGCACACCACGAGCGCATGACGGCGATCGAATCAGCGTTCCCCTCGGCGATCATCTCGATGCTGCCATCGAAGCGGTTGCGGATCCAGCCGGTGAGCCCGAGGTTGCGCGCTTGCTCCACCGCGCTCGTGCGGAAGAAGACGCCTTGAACGCGACCGCGCAGCCGCAGGTGGAGGCGTGGCATCAGGAGGGAGTGGGATTTGAACCCACGAGACCTTTCGGCCTAACGGCTTTCAAGGCCGTCGCTATCAACCACTCAGCCATCCCTCCAGCGCGCTAAACGTTGGGTCACCAGATGAGCAAAACCTGTGCTAGAGGGATGGTTCAGACGAGCGGTCCGGGTTTCTTGATGTAGCGCTTGAGCACCGCATCGGTCGTATGGTATGCGAGCCCACCGACCGTGCCGGTCGGGTTATAACCCGCGTTCTGTGGAAACGAGCTTGCGCCTAACACGAAAAGATTAGACACATCCCAGCTCTGCAGATACTTGTTGACCGCGCTCGTGCTCGGATCCGAGCCCATGATCGCGCCGCCCGTGTTATGCGTGCTTTGATATGCCTGCGTCGTGTAGCGCTTGGTGATGGGGCGGGCTTGCATCTGACTCGCGCCGAGCGCCTTGCCGAGTTTGGTCAACACGCCCGCCATGTATTCGGACTGCTTGTGTTCGCTGGGACCCCAATCGAACGTCATGCGCAGCAGCGGCAGACCATACGCGTCGCGATACGTCGGATCGAGATCGAGGTAGTTGCCGCGATACGACTGCACGCCGCCCTGCGCGTTGACGTTGAACGCATGGCTGTACCATTTCGCGACGGCTTGTTTCCAGGCCGCGCCCCAGCCCGGCGTACCCGCCGGCACCGGATGGTATTGGATCGGCCGCCCGCCGGTCGGGTTAACGCTGATATCGGCGCCGCCGATGAAGCCGAGCCCGGCGTGATTGAAATTGTCGCCGTTGAAATCGTCGAAGACCATGCCGTTCGCGCCCGCGCCCATGAACGGGTTGAAGGTCTGGTCGTCAAAGAAATAGCTCGCGCCGGTGTTCGCCTGATACGCGTAGTTGCGCCCGATAACGCCTGCGCCGGTGCGCGCATCGTACGGCGTGCCGATGCCCGACACCAGCAAGAGCCGCACGTTGTTGAAGATGAACGACGTCAAGAAGATCATGTCCGCCGGCTGCTCGAATTCGCGGCCCGCGCCGTCGACATAAGTGACGCTCACCGCGCGCCGCTTTGCGCTGTCGAGATTGATCTTGACGACGTTGACGCCAAGGCGCAGATCGTAGCGGCCGGTCTTCATCGCGACCGGAAGCACAGCGAGCTGCGGGCTCGATTTCGCGTACATCTCGCACGCGAACCGCTCGCAATAGCCGCAATACGCGCACGCGCCAAACGTGGCGCCGTCGGGGTTCGTATACCCGCGCGTGACGTTGGCCGACGGCATGATGAACGGGTGATAGCCGAGTTTCGTCGTCGCGTCACGGAAGAGCTTGCTCGCGTACGCGACCCTCATCGGCGGATTCGGATACTCACGCGAACGCGGGCCTTCGAACGGATTGCCGCCTGCCTGGACCTTGCCTTTGATATTGCCTGCTTTGCCTGCGATGCCGGCCTGGTATTCGAAGCGGTCGTAGTACGGCTCGAGCTCGTCGTAGGTGATCCCCCAATCCTGACTGGTGCAGTCGGGGCTGAGCATCGAGGAGCCGTAGCGCGCGATGGTGCGGCTGCGCGTCTCGAAGTCCCAGGGGAGGAAGCGCCACGTCGTGCCGTTCCAATGAACGCCGGCACCGCCGAGCCCGATGCCCGGCAAAAACGAGATCAGGTAGCGCAGCGGCAACGCGGTCTGGCTCGCGTCGTTGCGAAACGTGACGGTCTCGACCGCTGCGTCTTGCATCAGCCGAAGCCTGACAGCATACGACAATTCATCGTGGATCTGTGGCACCTGGAAATCGGGCGACGTGTTGCGATACTCGCCGCGCTCCAGTCCAACGACGTGCATGCCGGCCTTGGTGAGTTCGGCCGCGACGATGCCGCCGGTCCAGCCCACGCCGATCGTGAGCGCGTCGACGGATTTGAGTTTCGTAGCCATGCTCGCCTACCGTCCCTTCGCGCCGTGCGCAGCCGGGTGCATGGGGCGCACCAGCGCGACATGACCCTGGTCCATGTCGTCGCGCACCAGACCTTGTTCCACGTCAGAGATGCTGATCGGAGGTACGACGTACGCTTTATTGTCGTTCTGATCGATGAGGTTGGTGTACACGGCTGCGACGCCCGGAAAGCCGATCATCACCCAACCCGCTTTGTCGCGGTTGCCGCCGTACATCGGATCCGCGAAGTACCCTTCGATCGTGTTGGCGAGCAACATCGCGAAGAACGTCGCAGCCGGCACCACGCCAAGGTCTATCGTGCCCTTCTCGAGGCCTGAGAGCACTTGGTCCTGTTGCGCAGTGGTAAGACCGGCGAAATTTCCGCTGAATTGCTTGGTGCAATACACGTCGATCGCGCGGATCGCGGTGCGATATACTTGCTGCGGGATCATCGCGAGCTGATAGCCTTGCTCGGGAGTGCCGGCTTGCCACGGGCCTTGGCGGTAGAGCCTGGCGCCGTTGCCCCACGCGCCGGCCAACTGGTGATCGATGTAATACGGCACGCCAGCAGCGGTCGCGCTCGGGCCGGGCGGATCGGCGGGGATGATGCGATCGCACGCTGCCGCGATGAACGCCTGCTCCGTCGAGCTGAGAAACTCAAACGCTTCGGGTTCGGTGACGGGCGTTTTCGTTTGCGCCGGCGCTTGCGCGACCGCGCCAGACGGCGTGCTGCCTGAAGGCGTCTTCTGCGCGCAGTCCGTGGTCAGCGCGGCGGTCGCGCCAAGCACGCTGACCAGTTTGACGAATTCACTCCGCTTGATGTCAGCCATGTCGCTCTCCCCTCAGAAGGATGCGTAGGCCTAAGAGGTCAGAAGCCGTACCGAGGAGATTCTTGTTGCTCCTGTACCCATTGGAACGTCAGCTTCCGCTTTTTTCACAGCGCGGATGTTGAGGCGCTGCTTCGCGATTGCCCATCCGGCGTAATCGCCGCCCGACTTGATCGCCAGATCCTCGAATTGCAAGCGGGACTGGCGCAAGTAATCCATCGTCGGCACCGTTGTCCGCATCGCGATGACGAGCCATTCGCGATCCGGGCGCGCGGGCACCGCTTTCTCGATGGTCACGGTGTAGTCGCCCCGCAGCGAGTCTTCGGCATCTTGCGCGAAGCCTTCGCTCGGCACGTAGAGCAAATGCGTCATTGTCACCGGCCTTGAAAGATCAACGCCTGATCTGCGCATCGCATCGAGCTGTGCTCGATCGGTGGCGTCGTTGATGACGGTGACCCGGCTCTGATCGCGGTAGTCTGGCCGGCTGCCTTTGTTGTGCAGCGCGAGCATCCACACTCCGAGCAGGACGATCGTGACGACCACCGCCGCGAGAAAGATGAGCAACACTTTGAGAGCGCTGACGTCGGTGGCTTCGCCATAGCGCGTGTTCTTCTCAGGCACGTCGCTAGTCCGGCTTGTCTCCGGCGCCTTTGAAGTCCAGCGCGAGCGAGTTGATGCAATAACGTTGCCCGGTCGGGCCGGGTCCGTCGTCGAACACATGTCCTAAGTGAGAACCGCAGCGCTTGCAGCGCACCTCGACGCGGTGCATCCCGTGGCTGTCGTCGTCGATCAGGGTGACGTTGGCGGTATTGGCGGGCTCGGTGAAGCTTGGCCAGCCGCTGCCGGAATCAAACTTGGTGCCCGAGGCGAACAGCTCGTTGCCGCACGCCGCGCACGTATACGTGCCTTGATTTTTGTTGTGGAGCAGCGCGCCGGTGAAGGGGCGCTCGGTGCCGGCGCAGCGCAACACCTGGTACTGCTCGGGCGTGAGTGACTGACGCCACTCTTCGTCGGTTTTCTTAATGTCCGCCATCGCATTCTCCAATCCAGCGCTCATTCTCGCGCGCTCGCGATATCATATAACGTAGGTGCATGAATAGGGCTGTTCGTGGCTTTACGCTTCTCGAACTCCTCATCGTGGTCGCGATCATCGCGATTCTCGCGGCTATCCTCATCCCAAATTACTTGCACGCGCGAGCGCAAGCGCAGACCGTCTCCTGCGAGGGGAACCTGAAGCAGATCGCGACCGCGCTCGAGGAGTACGCCGTCGACCACAGCGGGCAATACCCGGCGGCCAGCGCGCCGGTCGACGCGGCGCTTTTTGGCGGCCCCAACAATCCATACATGACGGTGACGCCAGTGGACCCGGCCGGCGGATCGTACCACTATCGCGTGCCGGGAAACGGCGTGTGTCTGGCACTCGACGCATATAAGATCATTGATGGCGACAACCACGAGACCGACACGCTCTCCCAGCTGCCCGACTTCAACGGCGCGACCACCGGCATCCGTTATTGCCAGAGCTCGGGGATCCACGCCGCGTTGATCGGACAGTAGCGCTTACTGCTGCCCCGACACTCCGATAATTCCGACGCCGTCAGCATAGACGACATATTTGCATTCGGTGCCGCAGCGTTTGCCGCCCACGCCTTGCGGCAAATTTGCGAGCGTCGTGGAGTCCATCGAACCGTCATCCCAGATCTCATACTTGCCGTCGGCGGCCATCGATGCCGGGTGATGGTAATCGTACGCGCCTGTGCCGTCGCCGCCGGGCACGACCGGTAGCTTGGCGATATACGCCGGCACCAGCTGCGGCAGGTTCTGCGGATACTTACCGTCGTGATCCACCGCGTATTGCTCGAGCGCCAAGGCGATCCGCTTGAGATTGTTCTCGTCGGCCATCGTCATGCTCTCAGCTTTGGCGTGGATGAAGTTCGGGATCGCGATCGCCGCCACGATCCCCAGCACGGGTATCGAGATGAAGAGCACCGCAGCCGCGATCAGCAATCCGATGACCCATTTCGGCATGCCTCTGGACGGCGCGGTGCCATCCTTCGCGCTCGCGAACGCTCCGCATTTCGGACAGAAGTTCGCGCCCTCGGGCAGCGGCGCGTTGCAATTCGTGCACGCCGTCGTCATGCTGCCGCCTTCGTGCAGGTCCGGTCGGAAAGACCAGAATCGGTTTTGATCAACCAGTGGCCGTCAGGTTGCCGCTGCCAGATCGTCAAGTACCGGCCGGTGAGGGCCACCGACGCCTTGTCCTTAGGCTTGATGGTGAACGAGTAGCTGCCCATCTCATACGCGGTATCGTCCTCGACGACGAGATCCTCGGTCGTGATCGTCCCTTTGAGCAACAAGAACGCCGCGAACTGCTTCACCCGCGCGGCTTCGATCGTCGCGCGCCCTCGAGTGATCGTCCCATCGTCGGCGATGGAGGCGGCGTTCTCAGTGAAAAGTTGCGCGAAACCGTGGGCATCATCGCGTTGCCACGTCGCGATGTATGCGGCGTTGCCAGTGTCGATCGCTTTTTGGGCCTCCGCTTTATGCGCTTGCGCGGCCGCCGCGGCGGTCGGCACAGGCGGGCTCGCCGCGACGAGCAGCGCGAGCGAGGCGAGAAGAGCGATCATGGGGATACCTCCGGCCGTGAAGCGACGATGATTGAGAAGCACGCGCGCAACGACAGCACATGTCCGTCTTCTATCTTGATACGATAGAACTCCGCACAGCGCGCTGGCGCCGCGATCAGCCAGCGTTCGAGCGCTTCGCGGTCGGGTTGCGGCATTTTCGACCGCTCGGTCCAATCGGCGAACTCATACGAGCCGCGTTGGCTCGATTCGACGTGTTCCACTTGCATGCCGGCGGCCTCGATCCACCGACACCATTCGTTCGGCGTATACGCACGCACATGGCTGGGGTCGCGCCAGCGCTCGAATGTGTTGACGAATTCGTCGAGCTCCGGATCCTCGGGCGCCATTTGGTCGTCCAGCAAGAAACGGCCACCCGGCCGCAACACGCGCGCCGTCTCGTTGACGAATGCAAGCGGATCCGCGAAATGATGCGGCGCGACACGACAAGTGACGACATCAAAGCTGTCCGCTTCGAACGGCAGCGCCTCGGCCTGGGCGAGGACAAACGTCACGTTGTTGACACCGCGCTCGACCGCGAGCTGGCCGGCGAGCTCGAGCATGCGCGGCGTGAGATCGCTGGCGACCACGCTGGCGACGTGCGGGGCGAACGCGAGCGCGGTATGGCCCGCGCCGGTGGCGATGTCCAACACGCGCTCGTCGCCGCGCAGCGCGGCGAGGTCCACCAGGCGCGCCAAATCATCGCCCGCCGCGTGCCTTACGCTGCGGACGTATTGTTCGGCGGTCGCAGAGAACTGCGCCCGCGCTTTGTCGACGATATGTTGTCTATCCACAGGAGGTGTGACTCGACTGCGGCTTTGCCCGCGCGCCGTGCCGGAACCTTCGCAGTCCCGCGGCGCGCGACTAAAATCGCGGTTTCGACCGCCTGCGACGAAGGCCGCAAGCGCTCCGGAGCCAAACCTACGCGCAAGCTCGGCGCGCGCGTACAATTGAAGGCGCGCCCATTCGGCGCGATGCGATGAGCGCGGAGGAACGGATAGTGGTGGACGACGCACCCGCAGGTCAGACCAACGATACGGAAGATATCAACCGGCAGCGCTTCCTCGCACAGGCGACCGTCGTTTTGGGCGGGGTCGTCGGGGTTGGGTTGCTTGTCTCGCTCGTGCCGACGCTATGGCCCAAGCCCGAGCTGATCGACGCGAACAAGGGCTTTTCTCCGATCAAGCCTGACGAGTTCGCCACGCTCAAGGCGGCGCTCGACAAACCCGTCAAGATCAACTTCCAAAAACGCGTGGTCGACGGCTATCTGGTTGAAGACCAGGCCTACTACGTGTGGGGCATCCACATGACGCCGCAAGAGGAGCAGCAATTCAAGACGGATCGGCCGGATCTGTTCGATCCCAAGCTGCGCGGTGACGTTACCTTCCCCGTGGGAACGATGGGCTTCGTGCTGTTCAGCTCGCTGTGCCCTCATCTCAATTGCAAGTACGATTGGGACGACAGCCTCAAAGGGTTCCTGTGCCCGTGCCACGGTTCGCAGTTCTCGAAGACCGGCGTGCACATGCGTGATGCGCAGGGCAACTACATAGGCCCGTCACCACGCGGGCTCGATCCCGTGCCGTTCCAGGAACAAAACGGGATCGCCCAAGTCGAGTGGGTCAAATATCGGGCCAACGAGCCGAACCGCATCATCGTCTCGTACTTCTAAGGAGAGCGCATTTCATGATCACCTGGATCGAACAGCGCACCGGCCTGGTCTCGGCGCTCAAGGAATTCCTGACCGAAGACGTCCCCGGCGGCGCGACGTACTGGTACGTCTGGGGCAGCGCGACGCTGATCACATTCACCATCCAGATCATCACCGGCATCTTCCTCACGTTCTACTATTCCCCATCATCCGCCACTGCTTGGGAATCGACCGCCTTCATCTATCAGCACGTCTATCTCGGCCAGTTCATGATGAGCCTGCATTTCTGGGGCGCATCGGCCATGATCATCCTGGTCAGCGTGCATTTGCTGCAAGTGCTCGTCTTCGGAGCGTATAAGCGCCCGCGCGAGATCCAGTGGGTCGTCGGCGTCACGCTGTTCTTCTTCACGCTGATGTCGGGCCTCACCGGATACCTGCTCCCCTGGGATCTCAACGCGTACTTCGCCACCCAGGTCGCGATCAACATCGCCGCGAGCGTGCCGATCATCGGACAGCAGACGGCCTATTTCCTCAATGATGGCGCGACGCTTGGCACTCTCACCGTCGGCCGCTTCTTCGGCTTGCACGTCTGGGCGACGCCGGCGTTGCTCATAGGGCTGGTCGGATTGCACTTGTTCATCTTCCGGCACAACGGCGCTGCTGGGCCGCCGCAAGACGAAAAGCCCAAGACGGTCGGCCGTTTCTATCCCGACCAGATCTTTATGGACACAGTGATCGCGTTTCTGGTCTTCCTCGTGATTGTGGCACTATCGTGGTTCATGCCCGCGCCGTTGTTGGCAAAGGCAGACCCGAACAACGCCACGTTCACACCCGCGCCGGCGTGGTATTTCTATGCGCTCTACGGTCTGTTGCGCATCGCACCGCAGGTCGCTGCGATCTTCCATCTGCCGCTCCAATTCATGAATCTCGCCGCGACGGTCGTCCTACCGGGCGTCTTTGCGACGGTGTTGATATTGTTGCCGTGGATTGACCGCAACCCGAGCCGCGCCATCTTGCGCCGGCCGTTCATGATCGGCATCACGCTGGCGTCGATCATCGGTATCATCTGGTTGACCAAGTACTCGGCCGATGCGATCGGAGCCGAGCAGAAGCAGAACCCCGCCGGCCAAACGCCGGTGCTCGGGTATGGCGCGCCGCCCTCAACGCCGGCCCCGCTCAACGCGGGCGCTCCGAACGGCGGCATGGTGACGACGAGCGCGTCGACCAGCGCTGCAACGGCACCCGACGGCGCAGCCGTCTACTCGACGAATTGCGCGAGCTGCCACGGCGCGAGCGGCCAGGGATTGACCGGCGCATTCCCGCCGCTGGCGGGAAACCCCATCGTCACAGGGGATCCGAACGCCGTCATCGGCATCGTCGCCAACGGCTTGCACGGGCAGATCAAGGTGAACGGACAGGTCTTCAACGGCGCCATGCCGGCGTGGCACGGCAAGCTCACGGACGCCCAGATCGCCGCGGTGCTGACCTACATCCGGACGTCGTGGGGCAACAAGGCGTCGCCGATCACCGAGGCGCAGGTCAAGGCGCACAAGTAGCGGTCGAATGTATTCGACGTATGTAGCGGTCGAATTTATTCGACCGTTTACGGCGTCGTCGAACTCGGACCGAACGAGCCGAGCACGGGCAACGTAGCTCCGGCGCCGACCACGCTCGGCAGTTTGCCATCCCATTTCTCGATCGCGCGCAGCTGGAGCAGCTGTTGCGTGACGTTCTGGCGCTGCAACGCTAGCGCTTGGGCTTCGGCTCGGGCCGCGACCACCTTTTGCTCTGCCTCGAAGCGCACACGCGTCAGCACCTGTTGCGCACGCAGCGCGTCTTGCTCCGCGGTGACTTTCGCCTCGATCGCTTGGTTGAACTGATCGCTGAACGAGAAGTTGGTGATCGACAGCGCTTCGATCTTGATGCCGAACTGCGTGAGCCGTTGCGCCAGCAGCTGGTCGAGAAGGTCGCGCGCGGCCGGCCGTTGCGTGATGAGCGCCTCGGCCGTGAAGCGGGCAGTGGCGGCTTTGATCGCTTCTTGGATGCCCGGCGAGATGATGCGCTCGACGTAGTCCTGGCGCAGATCGCGGTAGATAGTGACCACCTGGCCCGGGTCGAGCGAGTAGTTGAGCGTCACCTGCGTGCGCACGTCTTGCAAGTCGTGCGACGCCGCCTGCGCATCGGTCGCGTACGATTGCACCTGCACGTTCATCAGCACCACCGACGTGATGAACGGCACGACGGTGTACAACCCCTCGGGTTTGACCTCGCCGGTCGGAGCGCCGAAGCGCAACACCACGCCGCGATAGCCCGACGGCACTTGCCCGAAGGTGGACGCGAGGCCGAATGCGACGATCAGCACGGCCACGGCGACGAGGAGCGAATTCATCTGGAACTCCGGATGCTTGCCCTCTTCGTGCATGCCGCGCGAACCGAAATACAACGCCAAACCAAGGCCCACGATGATGATGAGCACGTTGATAACCTGCACGACGCCACCTCCGCTCGACGGTCGAATAAATTCGACCGCTCCATTAGCCGCCGATGTGCGACATCTCGACCTTCGGGAGGCGTGTCGTCTGTTCCGTCCTCAGTTCTGAGTAGCGGTCGTCGCGCGCGTGCCAGACGCCGCCGATGAAGGCGCGAATCTCGTCATCCGAAGCGTTGCCGCGCAGCAGCGCGCGCAGGTCGCGTCCGGTCGAGGCGAACAGACAGGTGTAGAGCAGCCCTTCCGATGAGAGCCGAGCGCGCGTGCAGTTGCCGCAGAACGGCTGGGTCACCGACGCGATCACACCGATCTCGCCCGCGCCGTCGACGTACCGGTACCGATTGGCGACCTCACCGCGATAGTTCGGCGAGAGCGCTTCGAGCGGGAACACCGCATCGATGGTGCGCACGACTTCAGCGGCGGGCACCACGTCATCGAGACGCCAGCCGTTGGTCGTGCCGACGTCCATGTACTCGATGAAGCGCAGGATGCACCCGGTGCCGCGGAAATGCGCCGCCATATCGATGATGCCGGCGTCGTTGACGCCGCGCTTGACGACGACATTGATCTTGATCGGTCCCATGCCGGCATGGACGGCTGCATCGATGCCCTCGAGGATCCGCGCGACGGGCATATCGACGTCGTTCATCGCGCGGAAGACCGCGTCGTCGAGCGAGTCGAGGCTCACGCTGATGCGCCGCAGCCCTGCGCTCTTGAGCGCAGGCGCCAGTTTTGCGAGCAGCGCGCCGTTGGTGGTCAGGGTCAGGTCGGCGATGCCCGGTATGTCCGCGAGCATCTGCACGAGCGCCGGCAGGTCGCGGCGCAGCAGCGGCTCGCCGCCGGTAAGCCGCAGCTTCTCGACGCCGAGCCCCGCGAAGATGTGCGCGAGCCGCGCGATCTCTTCGAACGACAGAAGTTCGCGCGCCGGCAAGAAGTGGAAATCCCGGCCGAAGACCTCCTTCGGCATGCAGTACGTGCAGCGGAAGTTGCAGCGATCGGTGACCGAGATGCGCAGATCGCGGAGCGGCCGGGACCTGCTGTCGAGCGGGTGTGTCATACGGTGTCCACGGAAATTCGGCACGCGCCGCGGCGCCTCCGCCAGGCATCGCTGACGGGCCGCCGAAGTGTCACACGTACACGGGAGTCCGCGCGCCACGCGGGCTGAGAGGGCGGCAGTTCGAGCCGCCGACCGTTGGAACCTGATCCGGGTCATTCCGGCGAAGGGAGCACGAGATGACGCTTACCCTGAACCCGCACGCGACCGCGAGCAGCCATAAGATCTACGTCGACGGGCCGCACGGCATACGCGTGCCCATGCGCCAGATCCATCTGACCGACGGCAGCGACGTGCGCGTCTACGACACGAGCGGCCTGCACACGGATCCTGGGCTGCAGATCGAGGTCCGCGAGGGCTTGCCCAAACTTCGCGCTCCGTGGATCGCGCAACGCGGCGACACGGTCGAGCTGGATGGCGCCTCATCGGCCTACCGGCGCGAACGCGACGCCGATCCGCAGCTCGATGCCATCCGCTTCGCGCGCTCGCCGAAACCGCGTCGCGCGAAGCCGGGCGCGAACGTCAGCCAGATGCACTACGCGCGACGCGGCGAGATCACGCCTGAGATGGAATTCATCGCGTTGCGCGAGGGCGCCGCGCCGGAGTTCGTCCGCGACGAAGTGGCGCGCGGCCGCGCGATCATCCCGGCGAACGTCAATCATCCCGAATCCGAGCCGATGATCATCGGCCGCAACTTCCTCGTGAAGATCAACGCGAACATCGGCAACTCCGCGGTCAGCTCGTCGATCGAAGAAGAGGTCGAGAAGATGACCTGGGCGACGCGCTGGGGCGCTGACACCGTGATGGATCTTTCGACCGGCAAGAACATCCACGAGACGCGCGAGTGGATCTTGCGTAATTCGCCCGTGCCGATCGGCACGGTGCCGATCTACCAAGCGCTCGAGAAGGTGCGCGGCAAGGTCGAGGATCTGAACTGGGAGATCTATCGCGACACGTTGATCGAGCAAGCGGAACAGGGCGTGGACTATTTCACGATCCACGCCGGCGTGTTGCTGCGCTATGTGCCGCTGACCGCCAAGCGGGTGACCGGCATCGTGTCGCGCGGCGGCTCGATCCTCGCCCAATGGTGTCTGCTGCACCACCAAGAGAATTTCTTGTACACGCACTTCGAAGACATCTGCGAGATCATGCAGGCGTACGACGTCTCGTTCTCGCTCGGCGACGGCTTACGGCCCGGCAGCGGCGCCGACGCGAACGACGAGGCGCAGTTCGGCGAGCTCGAAACGCTCGGCGAGCTCACGAAGATCGCGTGGGCGCACGACGTCCAAGTGATGATCGAAGGCCCCGGCCACGTGCGCATGCATCAGATCAAAGAGAACATGGAGCGCCAGCTCGCCGTGTGCCAGGAAGCGCCGTTCTACACGCTCGGCCCGCTCGTCACCGACATCGCGCCGGGCTACGATCACATCACGAGCGCGATCGGCGCCGCGATGATCGGCTGGTTCGGCACGGCGATGCTGTGCTACGTCACGCCGAAAGAGCACCTCGGACTGCCGAACAAGAAGGACGTCAAGGACGGCGTGATCGCCTACAAGATCGCGGCGCATGCCGCCGATCTCGCCAAAGGCCATCCCAAAGCGCACGAGTGGGATGACGCGCTGTCAAAGGCGCGCTTCGAGTTCCGTTGGGAAGATCAATTCGAGCTGTCGCTCGATCCGACGACCGCTCGAGAATTCCACGACGAGACGCTGCCGGCGCACGCCGCCAAAGCGGCGCACTTCTGTTCGATGTGCGGCCCGCATTTCTGTTCGATGCGCATCTCGCAGGACGTGCGCGACTACGCGGCATCGCTCGAGATCGAACAAGGCATGCGCGACAAAGCGAAGGAGTTCAAGGAAGCAGGCGGCGAGCTGTACGTTCCCGCCAAATAGGTGCCTCTTCTTCGAACCCAACGGCTGCTCCGTACGACGTATAATCGTACGGGGTGGCCGAATTCTTTGCGGGAGGGCTCCTATGTCGACCCATTCTGGCTGGTATCTTCGCATTGCCTCGATCGCGGTGACGCTCGCGCTGCTCACGCCGATCAGCGGCGTCGCCGCCGCGGACCCGGGCGAGCGGACGAGCACGCTTGCCGACCAGCAAGCCGTGTCCGTCACGATCTACAACGACAACCTCGCGCTCGTGCGCGACGAGCGCCGGCTTTCGCTGCCGAAGGGTGCGCAGCGGCTCGCGTTGCGCGACGTCAGCGCGCAAATGGACGCGACGACTGCGCTATTCCACAGCCTCGCGTCGGCAGGCGCGATCTCGGTTGTCGAGCAGAACTTCAACTTCGACCTGCTCAGCCCTGAGACGCTGCTCGCCAAGTATGTCGGCCGCGACGTGACGGTCATCCACACCAATCCGCGCACGGGCGTGGACACGCGCGAAGAAGCCAAGGTGCTGTCGGTCAATGGCGGCGTCGTCTTGCAATACGCGAACCGGATCGAGACCGGCGTCGACGGGCGTCTCGCGTTCGCGTCCATACCATCGAACCTGCGCGATCGCCCGACGCTCGTGACCGACATCGACAACACATACGAGGGCGAGCAGACCGTCGAGCTCGACTATCTGACCGGCGGGCTGTCCTGGCGTGCCGACTACGTGGGCGTGCTCAACGCCAACGACGACCGGTTGGATCTCAACGGGCTGGTGACGCTCACCAACAGCAGCGGCACCAGTTACAACAACGCTCGCATGCAACTCGTGGCCGGGAGCCTCAATCGCGCACAAGCCGCCACCGAGATGCAGGCACTGGGCGGGACTCTCGCGAGAAACGCGGCGCCGCAGATGCGTCAGGAGAACCTGTTCGAATATCACCTCTACACGCTCGGGAGGCCGACGACGATCGCCGACAAGCAGACAAAGCAGGTGGCGATGCTTTCCGCCGCCGCGATTCCTGTGACCAAATCGCTCGAGCTGCGGGGCCAAGACTACTACTACACGCAAGCGTCGAGCGATCTCGGACAGCAGCTCAAGCCGCAGGTCTTCTTGGAGTTCAGCAACGAGGGCGGCGGTCTGGGCGTTCCCTTGCCCAAAGGCATCGTGCGCATCTACAAAAAGGACTCGCAAGGCAACGCGCAGTTCGTGGGCGAGGACACCATCGACCACACGGCGCGGCGCGAACGGGTCCGCCTACTGCTCGGCGAGTCGTTCGACGTCACCGCCACGAAGAAGCAGACCGATTTTCATCGCGTCGGTCCGTTCAACGACCGCTACCAATACGACAGCTCGTACTCGATCGAGATGCGCAACGCGAAGGACACCCCGGTGACGCTCAAAGTGGTTGAGCCGATGCCGGGCGACTGGAGCGTGATCGCCGAGAACTTCGCGCACGTCAAGTCATCGAGCGCGACGGCGACCTGGACCATCACCGTGCCGGCGAACGGCAAGACGACGCTGCAGTACACGGTTCACGTGCTGTACTAGCTCGAGTCAGGCAAGCAACTCGTAGGCGGGCAGCGTCAAGAACTCGATGAAGTCGTCCGTGAGCGCGACTTTGTCGAAGACGTCGCGCGCATCTTTGAAGCGGCTGTGCGAGAACGCTTTGTCGTCCATCGAACCGCGCGCCTCGCGCAGCTCGTCTTCCTCAAGGCCGCGGACCATGCTCTTCCCAACCGCTTCGCCGTCGTCGAGCTTGGCCCCATGATGCGCCCACTGCCAAAGCTGCGATCGCGCGATCTCGGCCGTCGCGACGTCTTCCATGAGGTTGTTGATGCCGGCGGCGCCCGTGCCGCGCAGCCACGATTCCAGGTAACGTAAGCCGACGCTCACGTTGCCGCGCACGCCACCCCGGGTGATCGTGCCGCCGGGCACGCGCACGTCGAGCAGCTCGCGCGCGCTCACCGACACTTCGGGCCGCTGGCGCTCGAGCTGATTGGGCCGCTGTCCGAGCACCTTGTCGAACTCATGCCGCGCCACCGGCACGAGATCGGGATGCGCCACCCACGTGCCGTCAAAGCCGTCATTGGCTTCGCGCTGCTTGTCATCGCGGACGCGCGTGAACGCCGTTTCGTTGACCGCCGCGTCGCGCCGGCTCGGGATGAAGGCGGCCATGCCCCCCATCGCGTGCACGCCGCGGCGGTGGCACGTCTTGACGAGCAGCTCGGTGTACGCTCGCATGAAGGGCACCGTCATGGTGACTTGCGCCCGATCGGGCAACATGAAGTCGGCCCGGTTGCGGAACTTTTTGATGATGCTGAACATGTAATCCCAGCGGCCCGCATTGAGTCCGGCGGAGTGCTCGCGCAGCTCGTAGAGGATTTCGTCCATCTCAAACGCGGCGAGGATCGTCTCGATCAAGACCGTCGCGCGGATGGTGCCCCGCGGGATGCGCAGCGCGTCCTGCGCGAAATTGAAGACGTCGTTCCACAGCCGGGCCTCGAGGTGGCTTTCGAGCTTGGGCAAGTAGAAATACGGCCCGCTGCCGCGCTCGATCAGGCGCCGCGCATTGTGGAAGAAATGCAAGCCGAAATCGAAGAGGCTGCCCGACATCGGCGATCCGTCGATGACGACGTGGCGCTCCGGCAAGTGCCAGCCGCGCGGGCGGACCAGCAACACCGCGGGCCGCTCGACCAGGCGATAGGATTTCTCCGGCGTGTCGAGCGTGATGGTGCGCTCGATCGCATCGATCAGGTTGCCGTGGCCGCCGATGAGGTTCTCCCAGCTCGGCGTGTTCGAGTCTTCGAAATCCGCCATGAACGTGCTCGCGCCGGAGTTGAGCGCGTTGATCATCATCTTGCGGTCGGTCGGCCCGGTGATCTCCACGCGCCGGTCGCGCAAGTCCGCCGGCGCCGGCGGTCCGGTCCATGCCCCGTCGCGCACGGCGCTAGTCGCCGTCAAGAAATCGGGCAACGCGCCGGCATCGAACTCGCGCTGGCGCTGCGCGCGCGCGGCGAGCAGCGACTGCCGTGTGGGCTCGAATTCGCGCGCTAAGGATGCGAGAAACGCGAGCGATTCGGGCGTGATGATTTCGTCTTGACGCTCAACGCGATCGGCGCGGAGCGTGACGCCATCTGATGTGGTCGAGTGCTTCATGCGCCCGACTTATGCCCCGGCACCGGGCGTCCCCGCCGAGAACGCGTGTTCGAAGGGACTCAGACGTCCGCTCGTGCGAAGTCTTCGCGCCCGCGCTTAGGAGGTACACTTATGGCCACCACGTCAACGCGCGTCTTCATCGACTGCGCCGAAATGCCCAGCGACAGCAATTGCTCGCTGTACATCTCCGGCACACCCGATGAAGTGCTCAGCGCCGCTGTGATGCATGCGGTCTCGGCTCACGGACATCAGGACTCGCCGGAGCTACGGTCCAAAATCCAATCGGGTCTGAAGGCTGAAGCGGCCTAAACCAAAAGAACGAAACGACAAAGAACAAGAACGGAGTCGGCATCGCGCCGGCTCCGTTTCGCTTCCGAGATCGCCTCGTTACTTCAGGACGTAGACGAAGGGTTGTCCAGTCGGGACCTTTGACTTGCTCGGATCCCACAGCAGGTAGACCTTGCCGTATGTCTCCTGCAGGCTCGCGAGGACCTTGGCGGCTTGCGCGGCGCTCATCCCGGGCAGGGTCGCAGACACCTTCGGTATCTCGATCTTGTGATAGTGCCAGAGCGCCTGCTCGCTCGGGCTGAACGTTTTCCAAGTTGCCGTCGGCACGACGACTTCGACGCCGACGAGCTGGGCGTTGGGCGCGTCGCTATCGTAGAGTTGGCACTCGGTGATGCCGCCCTCAGCAGGCCGGCACCAATGGTGGATGACATAGTCGGGGTTGCCAGGCACGTGGCGCTTGGCGTCGATGTGGAGCGTCCAGCCATTTGCCGGCGACGCCGTCGTCTTTCCCATATTCGAGCTGGTCGAGTCGGCTGCGATCGCCGAGCGGCTGATGCCAAACGCGAGCACGACGGCAATCGCGACGACGAGGAACCTGAACCGTGATCTCATGAACCATCCCCCTTTGAATGCGCGTATGCAAAGCGATGCCACGCGCGGCAAAAAAACCGCATGCATGGAGCGGTAACCCCGGCAGGTTGGACTCAGCGGGGGCCGGCTCCTAGCCGATGCGCTCGATCCCGCCCATGTACGGCTGCAAGATGCGTGGGACCCGGACCGAGCCGTCTTCGTTTTGATAGTTCTCGAGGACGGCGACGAGCGTCCGCCCGACGGCAAGCGCCGAACCGTTGAGCGTGTGGACGAACTCGGGCCGGCCCTTCGGGGCAGGCCGATAGCGGATACCGGCACGCCGCGCCTGGAAGTCGCCACAGTTGCTGCACGAGGAGATCTCGCGGTACGCGCTCTGCCCGGGCAACCATACTTCAAGATCGTATGTCTTTTGCGACGCGAATCCGGTGTCGCCCGAGCACAACGTCATCAGCCGATACGGCAGCTCGAGCGCTTGCAGCATGCTCTCCGCTTGGCGCACGATCTGCTCGTGGAGCGCCGCGGACTTCCTCGGGCCGGCTCAGCGCGACGAGCTCAACCTTTTCGAATTGATGCTGTCGGATGAGCCCGCGCGTGTCTTTGCCGGCGGCGCCGGCTTCTTGCCGGAAGCATGCCGTGTACGCGGTGTATCGCTTGGGAAGATCGTCTGCCTCGAGGATCTCGCCGCGATGGAGGTTGATCAGCTGCACCTCAGAGGTTGGCGAGAGGAACAGCGAGCCGTCATCCACCGAGAACATCGCGTCGGAGAATTTGCTCAGGTGACCCGTCGCCTCCACCGATTCGCGATTGACCAGCAGTGGCGGCGCGATCTCGACGTAGCCCGCCGTCACGTTGCGCTCCAAGAAGAAGTCGATGAGCGCGTGATTGAGACGGGCGCCCGCTCCCTTGATCACCGTGAAACGGCTGCGCGCCAATCGCACCCCGCGCTCGAAATCGAGGATGCCAAGGTGCTCGCCGATCTCCCAATGCGGTTTGGGAGCGAACGCGAGGACCGGCGGGTCGCCGCTCGAGCGGACGAGCATGTTGGCAGCTGCGTCGGCGCCGTCTGGCACGTCGTCGGCGATGATGTTCGGGATGTGCGCGAGGAGCTCGTTGAGCCGCTGATCGAGCGACGTAGCCGACTGTTCGTAAGCCGCGATGCGCTCGCCGAGCTCATTCGATCGTTCGCGAAGTTTGGCGAGCGTTTCCGGTGGTTGATCTTTAGCTTTGGCGAACTGCGCCGAGATCTGATTGCGCTCCGCTTTGGCCGCATCGGCAGCGGTCACGGCCGTGCGCCAATCGGCGTCCAGCGCGATGACGTCGTCGACCACCGAGACCGGCAGCTGGCGGCGCGCCAGGGAGCGGCGCACGCGATCCGGCTGCTCCCGGATGAGGCGCCGGTCGAGCATCTATTGACGCGGTGCCGATGGCATGGCCGTCTCCGCCGTGGGGAAGCGCGGGCCGGCCGGTGCGGAGCCCAATACGCGCCGCAGTTCATCTGGGTGCGATGATGCTTCGATCGCGCTGTCGCGCGTGATCTTCCCCGCCACCACCAGCTCAGCAAGATGTTTCTCGAGGGACTGCATGCCGAGCTGCGTTCCCGTCTGCATCGCGGTCATCATCTGCGATGGCTTGTTCTCGCGGATGAGGTTGCGGACAGCCGGGGTGCCGAGCAGCACTTCCATCGCGCAGATGCGCCCCGAGCCGCTGGCCCGCGGGAGCAAACACTGCGTGAAGACCGCTTCGAACGAGCCGGCGAGCTGGACGCGCACCTGCTCCTGCTGGTCGACCGGGAAGACGTCGATGATGCGATTGATCGATTCGGCCGCCGACGTGACGTGAAGCGTGCCGAACACCAAGTGGCCCGTCTCGGCGGCGGACATCGCCAGTTTGATGGTCTCCAGATCGCGCATCTCGCCGACGAGGATCACGTCCGGATCCTGGCGCAGGGCGGAGCGCAACGCGAATTGCTCGCCTTTGGTATCGTGGCCGACCTCGCGCTGCGTGATCACCGACTGATCGCTGTGATGCTCGAACTCGATCGGGTCTTCGATGGTCACGATGCGCAGCTTGGAGCGCCGGTTGATATAGTCGATCATCGCCGCGAGCGTCGTGCTCTTGCCGCAGCCGGTCGGCCCGGTGACGAGGATGAGGCCGCGGGGTATTTGCGTGTATTGCGTGACGACTTTCGGGAGGTCCATCTCTTCGAGTTTCGGCGGCGAGGACGGGATCGCTCGAAACGTACCGCTCATGTGGCCGCGTTCGAAGCACATGTTGACGCGAAAACGGGAAATGCCCTGGAGCGCGTACGCGGTGTCGAGCTCGCGATTCACGACGATTTGGTTGAACTGGTCGTCGGTCAGGATCTGGCGGAGCACGCCCTCCATGTCGTCCTTTTGCATGATGTCGTCGTTGAGCTTGCCGAGCTCGCCGTTGATGCGGATCGTCGGCGGACAGCCGGCGACCAGGTGCAGATCCGACGCGCTCGCGAGCACCGTCTGCGTCAGCATGTCTTCAAGCGAATGCGGGTACATCTGGCCTCCATCGCCCGCTGGCGCCCTTAGTACAGAAGGGTGCCTTGCGGGAGCGCACTAAACACCGAGATTCCTAACATCAGACTTGCGCATTCGCGCGAATGTTACCTAGTGCGGAGGCACACACGACGTCTACCGTTGATCCGACCCTTCGTCGCGTCACCCTAGCGCAGGCCTTGCGAGCCGTGTTCGAGCATCCGATCCGCGCCGCCGCGACGGAGCGCGTGCCGATGAGCGCGCTGGCCGCCGGCCGCGTGCTGGCCGAGGATGTGCGCGCGGTCGAAGACGTGCCGCCGTTCACGCGCTCGAGCGTCGATGGGTTCGCGGTGCGCGCGCCCGACGTGCGAGCGGCCGACAATCGCAATCCTGTGCGTCTCGCAGTCACCGGCGAAGTGCTCATGGGCGAGCGCGCACCTCGCGCCGAGTTGCAAGCCGGAGAGGCGGTCCGCGTGCCGACGGGCGGCTGGCTGCCGCCGGGCGCCACCGGCGTCGTCAAGAAAGAAGATTGCCGCGATCTCGGCAGTGCGATCGAGGTGCTCGACGGTGAGGGCAGCGAGGAGCACATCACGCAGCGCGGCGCCGACGTCCGCGACGGTGACGTGTTGCGCCGCCGCGGCGATGTGCTTACCGCAGCGTCCGTCGGCATGCTGTCCGGGGCGGGCGTCGCCGAATTGCTCGTCTTCGTCACGCCGAAGGTCGGTTTGCTCGTGACGGGCGATGAGATCGTGTCGCCGGGCGCGACGATGCGCGACGGCGAGGTGCGCGACATCAACAGCCTCTCCCTGGCAGGCGCGTTGCGCGCGATGGGCTTCGAACCGCAAGCCTACGAGAGAGTTCCCGATCGACGCGACGCGTTCGAGCGCGCGTTGGCGCGCGCGCTCTCGGAGTGCGATGCGGTTGTGATCTCAGGCGGCTCGAGCGTCGGCGAACGCGACTACACGCCCGAGATCGTCGGCGCTGCCGGCAAGCCGGGCGTCATCGTGCATGGCGTGCGCGCGAAACCCGGTAGGCCCACGATGCTCGCGATTGTCGGCGAAAAGCCGGTCGTCGGGCTGCCGGGAAATCCGGTGTCCGCGCTGGTGATGCTCGAGACGCTGGGCAAACCGATCCTGCTGCGGCTGTATGATAAGGACAACAGCACGCTGCCGATCCGCGCCCGGCTGCAACAGCGGATCGATCTCGAACCCGATCTCGAACATCTCGTGCCAGTGCGGTTGGTGCGCACCGACGACGGCGTAGACGCGACCCCGCTGCTCGGTACGTCCGCGCAGATGCACATCTTGGGTTTCGCCGACGCGCTCGTGGATGTGCCCGCGGGCAGCGGACCGATCGAGCCAGGCACGTTGATCGATGCGATACCGCTCTCGCGCACGTCGAGCTTGAGGTGATCATGAAATCGTTGTACGTACTCGCGGTTTGCGCGCTGGTGATAGCGGGCTGCAGCAAGAGCGATCAAGACCAAGCGCAACGCGCCATCGAACGCGGCGCGAGCGACGCTTGGGTCTGCGCGCAGGTGCGCGGCTCGGCGACGGCGCTCGATCCCGCGACGGTCTCGCTGATCAAGGTCGAATGCACCGCCGGCGTCGTGACGATGCGCGGTCAGGTGCGCAGCGCGCAAGAGCGCGAGCAGCTCATCGCCGCGGCGCGGAAAGTCGATGGCGTGAAGGCCGTCAACGCGCAGATCGCGATCAATCCCAAAGCGCCTACCGGCAACGAGATCGCCGACGACGTCTCGCTCGCGGCAAAAGTGCGTGTCGCGATCGCGGGGCAGACCGGCGTGAACGCGTTGAAGATCGATGTGAGTGCACATCGCGGCGTCGTGACCTTGGCCGGCGACGTGCCATCGCGCGCGATCGAATCGGTCGCGGTCGACACGGCGCGCGGCACCTCAGGAGTGAAAGGCGTCGTCGACAAGCTGCGCGTCCAGAGGTGAGCTGCGGCGGGCGACAGAAGTCGCCCGGCCTGCGTTACGGCATACTATCCGACGTCCATTCGAATCTTGAAGCGCTCCACGCGGTCATCGCCGAGATCGATGCCATGGGAGTGGACGCGTTGCTGTGCCTCGGAGACATCGTCGGCTACGGCCCCAGCCCGAACGAATGCTGCGATCTGCTGCGCGAGCGAGGCGTCATCGCGATCGCGGGCAATCACGACGAGGCAGCGGTCAAGGGCGTCGGGGAAGAGCGGTTCAATCCGCTCGCGCGCGAGGCTATCACCTGGACCCGCGACCAGCTGACTGCGGACAACCGGGCCTATCTCGCCGGCCTGCCGAGAGAGCGCCGGCTGGACGGCTTCGCGATGGTCCACGGCGCGCCGGTCCACCATTTCGAGTATATAATGGATGTGCGAGACGCGCAGCGCGCCTTCGAGCTGGCCCAGGAGCCGCTGACCTTCGTCGGGCACAGTCACGTCGCGGAAGTCTACTACCAGAACCCGGGAGGCAGGACGTTCCAGCAGCGGCTGCTCCATGGCGGGCGGATCGACATCGTTCGCGAATTCAGATATATCGTCAACGTGGGGAGCGTCGGACAGCCCCGCGACCGCAACCCGCAGGCGTCGTTCGCCGCGTATGACGACGCGGCACACGCGGTTGAGATCAAGCGGGTGACGTACGATATCGACCGTGTGCGCGAACGGATCGCGCAAGCCAGCCTGCCGCCTACCTTGAGCGAACGCCTCGTTTCGGGCTGGTGACGCAAAGAAAGGCATGATGACCCATCTTCGTCTCGTTTTGATCGCTCTCGTCGTGTGCTGCGCGCTCTTGCAAAGCGCGCGTCCAAGCGTCGCCGCTGCCATGCAGCCCGGAGAGCAATACTCGGACCGCGCGTTCTTGACGCACGTCAGCGACGGCCTCACCGCGTTCTACTCGAAGAATTTCGCGAAAGCGCGCACGGAGTTCGAAGCGGCGCTCGCCATCGCGCCATCCGACTCGTTCGCGCTGTCGTTCTTCAACGCCAGTCTACGCAACCTCGGCGTCGACGCGCTGACCCAACAGTCCAATCAAGAAGAAGAAGACGCCGCGAAGAACCCGCGCGATGCGCTCATGCAGACGCGGCTCGGCTACACGTATCTGTTCATGTCGCAGTTCCAGACCGCTCGCGGACCGGACGCGCGCGACGCGTTCAACGCGGCGCTGCTGATCGATCCGCACATGGCGGCGGCGCACGTGGGCTTGGGCATCTACCGGCTGGGTGACAATTCGACGAGCCGCTCGAAAGCCGAGTTCCTCGCCGCATTGGCGAACTCGCCCAAGGACGTGCTCGCGCGCGAGTACTTGTCGAGCATCTACCAGGTCGACCTCAAAGACCCCAACCGCGCGCTTGCCTATCTCGTCGACGTGCCGAATCTCATGCCGAACTATCCCGACGCCTTCTACCATCTCGGATCGATCATGGACGACCTCGGCCAGTACGACGCGGCCATCAAGTACCTCAAGACGGCGATCGATCTCGACAAGGGGCACGTCGGCGAGGCTGGTCAATACGGTTTGCCGCTGCTCGGCACGGTCTATCTGAAAGTGCACAAGGTGCCTGAGGCCAAGCTCGCGTTCTCCGAGGCGATCGTCTACGGCGAAGCGCCCGAGTTCTCGCAATCCGAGCTCGACAAGATCAAGCGCGGCGACATCAAGTGACGATGTCGCGCGAAGCGTTCTTGGCATCGACGGCGCCTTCGCAGCTGCAGGACGACCGGCAATGCTTCGCGTGCGGGCCCGAGAACGCGCTCGGTCTGCGGCTGAAGTTCGATTACGGCGAGAACAGCGCGCGCTGCACCGTCGCGGTCGAGCCGCAATTCGGCGGCTGGGCGGGCATGCTGCACGGCGGCATCGTCGCGACATTGCTTGACGAGGCGATGGCGCACGCGGCGATCGCCGCAGGCGCGCGAGCGCTCACCGGCAAGCTCGAGATCCGCTTTCGCAAACCTGCGCCTACCGGTGCGCCGCTGCAGCTCGAAGGGAAGATCGACCGGCGCCGCGGCAAGGTGCTCGACGCGAGCGCCGTGCTGTCCGACGGCGCCGGCACCGTCTACGCCGAAGGCCACTCGCGTTTCGTCGCGGTCTAGCGGCGCCGCATGAGTGCGGAGGAGGGCGGCACCAAGCTCATCGCGAGCAATCGGCGCGCCCGGCACGATTACAAGATCGAAGAGACCATGGAGGCCGGCCTCGTGCTCACCGGCACCGAGGTCAAGAGCCTGCGCGTCAACGGCTGCTCGTTGACGGATGGCTACGTCCGGCTCAAAGGCCGCGAGGCCTGGCTGGTCAACGTGCAGATCCCAGCGTACGAGCAGGGCACGTTCTTCTCGCAACACGAACCGCGACGCGACCGCAAACTGCTGCTGCACGCGCGCGAACTCAAACGGCTGGTCGGCACGCTCCAGGAAAAAGGGTTCGCATTGCTCCCGCTGCGCTTGTATTTCAAACGCGGGCGCGTCAAGGCTGAGCTCGGCTTGGGTCGCGGCAAGAAGCATTATGACAAGCGTGAGACGATCAAGAAGCGCGATGCGCAGCGTGAAGTCGAGCGCTACGCGCGCCGCAGCTCGTAAGTCCACCGAAGCGCGCAAAGCCGCCGCGGCTCGCGAGACCGGCGCGCCCGCGCGGGCGATCATCGTCGCCGCATCCGGCGGTCCGGACAGCGCCGCCGCCATGCTGCTCGCACGCGAGGCCATGCCCGGCGATACCATCATCGCCGTGTACGTCGATCACGGGTTGCGGCCGCGCGCGCAGATCCGCCAGGACATCGCCGCCGTTCGCGCGCAGGCGCGCCACGCCGGCGCGCGCGTCGTCGTCAAACGCGTCAAGGTCGCAAAGCGCGGTGCTGGAGTCGAAGCCGCGGCGCGGACCGCACGGTATCGCGCGTTGGTGCAGGCCGCGCGCGACGCCGGCGCGTCCGTGATCGTCACCGGCCACCATCGCGACGATCTCTCCGAAACCGCGCTGCTCGCGCTCATCCGTGGTAGCGGCCTCGATGGGCTCGCCGCGATGCCGAGGCAGCGCCGGCTCGAGGGGGACATCACGCTGTTGCGACCATTGCTCGGGTACAGCAAAGTCCAACTACGCGAGTTCGTCCGCAACGCGGGCGCACCGTTCGCGACCGATGAGACCAATGCGGATCTAGGCTTGCGGCGCAACGCCGTGCGGGCGCTGCTCGGCGAACTGGAACGGCTTGCTCCGGGCGCAGGGAGCGCGATCGCTCGTTCGGCGGCGATGCTGGCGGAGGACAAAGCAGTGCTCGACGCGCTTGCCGCTACCGCGTGGCGGCGCTCGCGCATCAGCCCGACGAGTGAGGACCTGTCGACGCGTGTCTTGCGCGAGCTGGGCCCCGCATTGTTGCGCCGCGTCATCCGGCACGCCGTCCGGCGCGCGCTCGGTACGCTCCGCGACTTCCATTTCGAACACTGCGACGCGATCGCCGCAGCGATCGCTGCCGGGCGGGGCGGAGTATTTCATGCAGGTCAGGCGGCAGTCGAACTTTCCGCAGGGCGCATGTCCGTCGTCGCGCGCAACTCCTCCCCAAAAAGCCGGGCTCCGCGACGCGAGCGGTCGACGATCGTCGTTCCCGCAGGCGACGCTATCGCGAACGATACGAACGGACATCTCACGCTGCGCCGCACCACGCGCGCGAGCGCGCCGCGCGGCGCAACGCTGCTCGATGACGATGCTTTGCCCGCCGGCACGAAACTTCAGGTGCGCGTACCGCATGAAGGCGACACGTGTATCCCGTCGGGACGCACGCGCGCGGTCTCGCTGGCGCGCTTTCTCGCCAAGTCGGGCGTGCCGAAACATCGCCGGACTCAGATCCCACTGCTTTGCCACGCGGAACGCATCGTGGCGGCGGTCGGCGTGCGCGTCATGGAAGGGTTCGCGCCCCGCGGCGATCGGGTGTTGGCGATTGTGTGGGATGGGTCGCACTAGGTCCGGGTAGCTCGAAAGTGGGGTAGGGTACCCTCAAAACCACCCAGAAGCCCATGCGCACATGTGTCCTTGACCCTCTATAAACTTCCCGAGCGCCCGATACGTAGTATAAGAAGAAGAACCGGGCAGCGGGCTCGGGACAGAAAGGCCCCCTCCCGGGGGAATCAGCGTTGGCTAAGTTCGTTCGTTACCTGTTAGCAGTCGCCGTGGTGGCGGTGCTCGTGGCGCTTGCCATCGCGTGGTGGAAGCAGAACGGCGCCCAGAACACCAACGTCCCCTACAGCGAGTTCGTCACTCAGGTCAACAAGCAGTCTGAATCGATCAACAACGTCACCCTCGGCTCGAAGGTGGCGATCGCGAAGCTCGTCGGTGACAAGACCGAGGTCGTGCAGATCCCGAACGCCGAGATGAGCAAAGAGCTCGGCGATCTGCTGCTCGCCAAGAACATCAAAGTCATCGGCGACAGCAATAGCGACGGCAGCACGCAGACCTGGATGTATACGGTCGGCACGATCGTGCCGGTCGTCCTGATCGTCATCATCTTCTTGGTGATCATGCGCCAAGCGCAGTCGGGCGGCAGCCAAGCGCTGTCATTCGGGCGCAGCCGCGCGAAGCTGTTGACCGAGAACCGTCCGAAGGTGACGTTCGCCGACGTCGCGGGGGTCGACGAAGCCAAGCAAGAGCTGGCCGAAGTCGTCGAGTTTCTCAAGTATCCGAAGAAATTCCAAGCCCTGGGCGCGCGCATCCCGAAAGGCCTGCTGCTGCTCGGCCCGCCCGGCAGCGGCAAGACGCTGCTCGCGCGTGCGATCGCCGGCGAGGCCGGCGTGCCGTTCTTCAGCATCTCAGGATCGGATTTCGTCGAGATGTTCGTCGGCGTCGGCGCCTCGCGCGTGCGCGACCTCTTCGACCAAGCCAAAAAGAGCGCGCCCTGCATCATCTTCATCGACGAGATCGACGCGGTCGGGCGCCAGCGCGGCGCTGGACTCGGCGGCGGTCACGACGAGCGCGAGCAGACGCTCAACCAGCTGCTCGTCGAGATGGATGGCTTCGACCTCAACACCGGCGTCATTTTGATCGCGGCGACCAACCGTCCGGACGTGCTCGACCCGGCGTTGCTGCGTCCCGGACGCTTCGACCGCCAAGTCGTCGTCGACCGGGCCGATGTCGTCGGCCGCGCGCAGATCCTCTCAGTTCACGCGCGCAACAAACCGCTCGCGCCCAACGTCAAGCTCGAAGTCTTGGCGCGGCGCACGCCGGGCTTCTCCGGCGCAGACCTCGAGAATCTGCTGAATGAAGCAGCGCTGCTCGCCGCGCGCCAGAACAAGACGCAGATCGACATGGAGAATTGCGAAGAGGCGATCGATCGCGTCATCGCGGGACCCGAGCGCAAGAGCCGCATCATGAGCCAGCGCGAGAAAGAGATGATCGCGTATCACGAGAGCGGTCATGCGCTGGTGGCCAAGCTGCTGCCGCACGCCGATCCGCTGCACAAGGTGACGATCATCCCGCGCGGCATGTCGCTCGGCCACACCATGCAGCTGCCCACCGAGGACCGCTACCTGATGATCAAGGCCGAGATCATCGACCGCATCATGGTCATGCTTGGCGCGCGCGCCGCCGAAGAGCTGATCTTCCACGAATGCACGACGGGCGCATACGACGATCTGCAGCGCGCCACGGGTTTGGCGCGCAAGATGGTCATGGAATGGGGCATGAGCACGAAGCTCGGTCCGATCGCGCTCGGCAAAAAGCACGAACAGGTCTTCTTGGGCCGCGACATCATGGAAGAGCGCAACTACTCCGAGGAGGTCGCGAGCCAGATCGACACCGAGGTGCGCGGCATCATCGACTCGTGCTACGCCGCGTCGTACAGCTTGCTGGAGATCAACATCGATAAGCTGCACCGGCTGGCAGAAGCGCTGCTCGAACACGAGACCGTCGAGGGCGACGACGTGGACCGCCTGCTTTCCGACGCGCCGGCGATCACGCCGGTGCGCAAGCCCGAGGCGGTCGTCCCAGAACAAGCCGCCGCAGCGGCCGCGCAGCCGAAAGAGGAGAAGCCGCGCAAAGCGGGTGGAGCGTTGCCGTTCCCACCGCCCGAACCTGCGTGACGTAGACCTCGCTCGCGCCTCGCACCTGAAAGGCACCAGCATGCAGATCCCCCGCGGCGTTACTGCCGCGCTTGTGTTCGCCGCCGCGCTCGCGCTGCTCGGCGTTTTCCCATCCGGCGTGGGCAGCGCGGCGCAAGCCGCTGCGCCGAAGCTCGCGGCGGGCGAATCGGTTCTGCCAGACGGTTTGACGCTTGCCGTGCGCCGCGCGACGCTCTCGCCGACCGCCGCGCTCGAGGTGTGGATCATCGGTCCGTCGGACGGCTACGGCACGACAGCACCGGGAGTCGCGCGCCTCACGGCGCTTAGCATCGTCGCGACCAAGGTCAACGGCGCATCGCTGCGCGATATCGTCCGCAACGAAGGCGGCCAGCTCGCGGTCTCGGTGTTCCCGAGTTCGACCGAGATCTCGGTGCTTGCGCCTGCCAACGCATCCGATCAGCTGACCGACGCGCTGCTCGCGCGGGTCTTGCATCCCACGATCGACCAAGCCGGCTTCCGCGAAGGCAAATTGCGCCTCGCCGAACAGCAAGTCGTTGCGGCCAGCGAGCCCGACGTCGTCTTGCGCGACGCGATCTTCAATCAGCTCTTCGCCGACGGGCCGTTTCATGCGTCCACGTACGGCGTCGCCGACACGCTGCGCGGGCTGACGCTCGCAGATGCGCAAGCGTACGCGACGCGGACCTTCGTGCCGGCTAATGAGATGGTCGTCGCCGTCGGCGGCGGCCTCGATGAAGCTGGGCTTGGCAAACGGATCGCCGACGCGGCACCGCCCGCGGCTGCGGGAGGCGGGTTGCCCGCGTCATCGCGCAACCGTCCTCAAGGCACGCCCGTCAACGCAGGCTTCGCGGACGAAGGCGGCGTCGCGTTGGGCTGGGTCGGGCCGTCGGTCACCGACGAGCGCACATCGACGGCGATGGATTTTCTCTCCGACTATCTCACGAGGCCTGGCTATGGTCTGGTCGCCAAAGCGGTGCAGGATGCCGATCCGCAAGCCGACTTCAACGGACAGTTCATCACGCTGCGCGACGCGGGCGTGTTCTACATGACCGTCACCGGCGGCAAACGCTCGAGCGAGGCGATGACGGCCATCATGCGTGACGCCATCAAGCCGCTGATCGACGGCCCGCTGCCGGCGCAGGAGTTCGCGCGGGCGCTCGACGCATTCCGAGTCCACACGCTGCGCGATACGCAGACGCCGCAGCAGCTGGCCGACAACTACGGCTGGTATTTCGCGCAAGGCGCGCCTGCGTACGCGCCGGCCGTCACGGACATGTCGCTCAACGGCGACTACTACGGACAAGCCGCGTCGCTGACGGCAGAGAGCGTGCACGATGCCGCCAAGACGTATCTCGGAGCCACGCCGGCGATCGTGACGGTCGCACCGCGGCCGGCCGCGCCGCCGACCACGAGCATGTTACCCGAGCGCCTGCCTGTGAATGGAGCCTCTCGATGAATCGCGTTTGGCCGCTGGCCCTGCTCGCAGGAGCGTTCCTGATCGGCGCTGCGCCGGCCGCGGATAACGGCCAGTTCCCGCATGCGACGCTGTCGACGCTGCCCAACGGCGTCGTCGTCACCGCACAACTGTCCACCGACGCGCCGATCGCCGGCGCGCAGGTCTTCGTCCCCGCCGGGCTCGCGCAGCAGACCGCAAGCACAGCCGGTATCGCGGCGGTGACCGCGGCCACCGTGCTGCGCACGCCGGTCGAAGGCAGCCGCAACCTCGCGCAGGCGGCAGAGGCGGCCGGCGGCTCGGTGACCTACACCGTCGATCCGGAGGCGACTCGTTTTCAGATCGAAGCTCAGGCTTCCGCGCTGCCGCGATTGCTCGCCGATCTGGCGCATGCCATCGCGCAGCCGGACGCGACTGAATTCGCCGCGGCGCGCAACGAGGTCGCTTCCGAGGCGCGGACCGACGACGCCAATCCCGCACTGGTGGCGTACACGATGGTCCGCCAGGTGCGTTATCAAGGCAATGGGTTCGCCTTCCCGCAGGCCGGCCGCGCGACCAGTCTGGCGCATCTCAACGCCGGCGACATGCAGCGTTTTGCGGCCTCGTATCAGTACGGCGCCGGAACCGTCGTCGCGTTGACGGGCGCGCTCTCGCAAACAGACGTCGACGCGGCGAGCAAGGCGTTCTCGTCCTGGCCCGCACGCACGGCGCCTGCCGCGCCTGTCGTCACGCCTGAAAAACGCCAGCACGAGATCGTCGCCCATCGCAACATCCCCGCGCCCTGGCTAGCGATCGGCTTCAACGCGCCATCGCAGTTCTCCAAAGATTTCCCGGCGATGCTGGTCATCCAAGCGTTGATGGGACGCGGCGGGGACGTGCATGCGCTGTCCTTCGGCTCGGGCGGTTCGCCCGGCGCACAAGACTACGTCGGCGCGTTCTATCAGTACGAAGCGCGGCCCGGATCGTTCGTCATCTTCCTCAACGGCGGCACGGGGGACGTCGACGCAGCGCTACGCGAGGTGGAGCAGGGCATCGTTCGCCTGCGCGGCGACCCGCTGCCGGCCGAGCTGGTCACACAGGCCAAGAAACTCGCGCTTGGCGACTACTATCTCTCCGTCACGTCGCTCTCCGACGCGGCGTGGCTGCTCGGGCGCTCGGCTGCCTCGCCGGACGGCGTCGCGTTCGAAAACGATCTGGCGACGCGCATCTCGGCGGTGAGCGCGGCGGACGTGCAACGCGTCGCGCGGCAATACTTGAGCGACGAGACCGTCGCGGTCGTCCTCCCGCTGACCCAAGGCAAGTAAGCGGCGCGGACGTGCGCGTCGCGTTCGTCCACGATTATCTGACGCAGCTCGGCGGTGCCGAGCGCGTGCTCGTGCAACTGCAAGCGCTCTATCCTGACGCGCCGATCTATACGTCCGTGTACGATCGGGCCGCGATGGGCCCGGAGTTCGAGCGCTACGACATCCGGACGAGCTGGCTGCAGCGCATCCCAGGGGCGCCGCGAAGTTTTCGCGCGTTGCTGCCGCTGTACCCGAACGCGTTCGAAGCGCTCGATCTACGCGGCTTTGATCTTGGTGATCTCTTCGACGACGTCGTTCGCGAAAGGCGTTCGCGTGCCGCCGGGCGCTCTGCACGTGTCCTACATCAACACACCCACGCGCTTCTTGTGGTATCCGCAGGAGTACGCGTTTGAGATCGTCCCCGCGCTTGCGCGTCCGGCGTTGCGCGCCACGCTGCCCGGGTTGCGCCGCTGGGACTACAGCGCGGCGCAACGCCCGCACCGCATCATCGCCAACTCGCACAACGTCGCTGCGCGTATCATGGCGTGCTATCATCGCGAGAGCGACGTCGTGCCCTGCCCCGTCGACGTGGGCAGATTCGCGCCTGCCGACGACGACGTCGGCGATTACTATCTCGCGGTCGCGCGACTGCTGCCGTACAAACGCGTCGCGCTCGCGATCGAGGCCTGCAACGCGCTTGGCGCGCCGCTTGTGGTGGTCGGCAGCGGCCCGGACGAAGCTCGCCTGCGCGCGCTCGCCGGTCCGAGCGTCCGCTTCGCCGGCACCATCGACGATGCGCAGCGGCGCGGGCTGTTCGCGCACGCGCGCGCGGTCATCGTGCCGGGCGTCGAAGACTTCGGGCTTGTCGCGCTCGAAGCGGCCGCATCCGGCCGCCCGGTCATCGCGTTCGCAGGCGGAGGGTCGCTCGAAACGGTCGTGGAAGGGCAAACCGGTCTGTTTTTCCGCGAGCCGACGTCCGATGCTTTGGCGGCGGTCTTGCGTGCGTTCGTGCCGGAGGCGTTTTCGCGCGCGCGCCTCGTCGAACATGCGGCGCAATTCTCGCCGGAACGTTTTCGAGACCGCATGCGCGACCTGATCGATCGTTATATGAGCGAGCGTACGTGAAGCGAAAGTTCCCGCATCTCGATCTGAACAAGCTCAAGCCGACGCAGCTCTCGACGCGGCCCTCCAAAGTGTCGCTTGAGATGATGGCCGCGGTGCCGCGCGCAGGCGAGTCGTTCGACGCGTTCTGGCGCGGATTGCCCGATGTGCTGGCGGCAGCGGAGCTGCGGGAACTGGTCGAGTACCTGGCGGCGGCGCATCGCAGCGATAAGGTCATCGTCGCCGGCTTCGGCGGACATGTGATCAAGACCGGATTGTCGCCGCTGCTCATCGACCTGATGCGGACCGGTGTGCTTTCGGGATTGGCCTGCAATGGTTCGGTCTGCATCCACGACGTCGAGCTGGCGCTCGCCGGCAAGACGTCCGAAGACGTCGACATGAGCCTGCGCGACGGTTCGTTCGGCATGGCGGCCGAGACCGCCGACTTCATCCTCAACGCGATCGCCAAAGCCGGCCCCACTGTGGGATTGGGCCGCGCGCTCGGCGACGCGCTGCTCGCGGCGCGCGCGCCGCATGCGAACGTCTCGATCCTCGCGCAGGGCGCGGCGCTCGACGTACCGGTCACCGTGCACGTCGCGATCGGCACGGATATCATCCACATGCATCCGCGCGCAGACGGCGCGGCGCTGGGAGCGGCGTCGCTGTTCGATTTTCGGCTCTTCGCCGACGTCGTCGCCGGCGTGACCGACGGCGGCGCGTACCTGAACTTTGGATCGGCCGTGATCATGCCGGAGGTCTTCTTGAAAGCGCTCTCGCTGGCACGCAACCTCGGACATGACGGGAACTTCGTCACCGCCGACTTCGATTTCATCCGCCACTACCGCACGCGCACTAACGTCGTGACGCGCCCGCATCTCGACGGCGGCCGCGGCTACATGTTCACCGGACACCACGAGATCATGATCCCGCTGCTGTGCGCGGCGCTGAAGCAGGCGCTCGCATGAACGTGCGCGCCGCACCGGTCACGCTGACGATCATCGCGATCAACATCATCGTCTTCATCATCGATCAAGCCACCGGCGGTTCGCTCAGCCGCGTCGGCGCGCTGTATCCGCAGGACGTGCAGCACGGCGCATGGTGGCAGCTCATCACGTCCGCGTTCCTGCACGCGAATCTCCTCCACATCGGATTCAACATGTTCGCGTTGTTCCAGGCCGGCACGTTCGTCGAGTTCTGCTACGGCAGCCCGCGCTACACCGTGATCTATTTCGCGGGGATGATCGGCGGCAGTCTCCTGGCGTATCTGTCCACCATCAATTCGAATATCCCGACGCTCGGCGCGAGCGGCGCGATCATGGGCGTGTTCGGGGCGATGGTCGTCCTCGCGTTCAAGCTGCCGCCCCTGCGCGGCGCGTTGCTGCGCGCGGCCGTGTTGCCGATCCTGCTGACGCTGGCGAACGGCATCAACAATCCAGGCATCTCGATGGGCGGGCATGTGGGCGGTTTGATCGCTGGCTCCGGCGCCGCGCTGCTCTTCGATCCGGTGCGCGGCCGCCAGCTGATCCCCGCCGGGCAAGACGAAGGCTCGGCCGAATAAATCCAACGGCCGAATAAATTCGGCCGCTACATCATCCTTCGTCGCGCGCGCGACGCGCTCGAACACCGCGAGCGTCGCATCGGCGCAGCGGTCCCACGTCATACTCGCCGCACGGATCCGCCCGGCGATCCGCAGTCGCTGCGCGAGCGCCGGCTCGTAGAGGATGATCCCGATCGCTGCCGCGAGCGCCGCTGCGTCGCCCACCGGGAAGTAGAGCGCGGCATCGCCGGCGGCTTCGGGCAGGCTGGCGGCGTCAGATGCGACGACCGGCGCGCCGTAGCTCATCGCCTCGAGGATCGGCAATCCAAAGCCCTCATAACGAGACGGAAAAACGAACGCTGACGCATTCGCGTACAGCTGCGCCAGACGCTCGTCGCTGACTTCGCCTTCGAAATCGACGCGCGCGTGTTCGGGCAATCGTGCGCCCGAGCCGGGCTGATCTTTGCCGGCGACCACCAGCCGGAATCTCGTGCGCAGCATGTCGGGCAGCAGATCCATCGCCGCGAGCAGCGTCGGCAAATCCTTGCGCGTCTCGGCCTGCCCGACGAAGAGCACGTAGTCGGGCTGCGGCGCTGCGCCGGCTGGGTTCGCAATCACGGAACGCGCGGCGTCGACGCCCAACGGTACCACCTCGATCTTGTCCGGATCGAATCCCAGATGTCGCACGACCTCGGATTTTCCAAAGCCAGAATCCGTGATGATGCATGCGGCGTGCTCTGCGGTCCGCAAGAACGGCGCCTGTTCGTTGCGGCGAATCGCCGAGTTCTGGGCAGGCGACGCGAACGGCCAACAATCGTGGACGGTGGCCACCTTGGTGTCCTGCGCGACCCACGTCATGCCGTTCCATGGATACCACACGAGGTCGAACCCGCGCGCGCCGGTGCGTGCCACCGCCAGCTCGGCGCCGATCTCGGCGGTCAGGCGCTTCGTGAGCAGGCTCGGGAAGAGATCCGGCACGAGCAGCGTGATGGCGACTCGATCCTGCGAGCGCGCGACCCAGGAGCGCAACAGCGCGCGGGTATAGCGGCCGATGCCGCGCCGGTCGTCGAGCAGCTTGCGTGCGTCCACACCGATCCGCACGCGCTTGCCAACCCGGTCAGGAGACTGCTCGGTGCTCACCGTCGCGGAACCGATGCTTCGAGCGCTTCGAGCGTCTTGCGGGCGCGCGTGGTCTCGTCGAAGAGCGCCGCGCGCGTTCGTCCGGCGTCGGCCATGCGCGACGCCAGCGCCGGGTCCCGGAGCACGCGCGCCAGCGCATCGGAAAGCGCGCCGGCATCGCCGCACCGGAAATACAACGCCGCGTCGCCGCCGACTTCGGGAATGCTGGCCGCGTCCGACGCGACCACCGGTGCGCCGTAGCTCATCGCCTCGAGCACCGGCAGGCCGAAGCCTTCGTACTTGGACGGGAAGGCGAACGCCGCCGCGCCCGCATACAGCGCCGCGAGTTGCGTATCGTCGCCGATCTCGCCCGCAAGCTCGAGGCGGAAGTCGCCCGCGCTGCGCGGCGACAGCCCGTGCGCGCGCCCGACGACGACGAGCGCCGTCTCACGACGCAGGTCGTCGGGCAAGCGCGACATCGCCTCGATCAGCGTGCCGACATCCTTGCGCGGCTCGACTTCGCCGACGAACAGCACGTAGCGCGAGGAGCCCGCGATGCGCGCCGGCTCGGCGACCGCGATCGGCGGCGGAATCCCTTGATGGATGACCCTGAATGCGTTCAGGTTCGACGTTCAAAAGGCGCATGGTCTCGCGTTTGGTGAACTCCGAGACCGCGATGATCAACGCGGCGCGTTCGGCCGTCTCGCGGTACTGCGTCTGCTCGCGGGCGCGCACGCGCGCGTCGGCCGCAGGCATGACGAATGGCCAGACGTCGTGCACGGTGGCGACCGATGTCAACGGCGACGGCCAGGTCATGCCGTTCCACGGATACCACACGACGTCGAGCGCGCGCGGTCCGATGCGGCGAGCGATGGCGACGTCGCCGGGCAGATCTTCGACATAGCGCTGCGCGACCAGGCCCGGCAAGAGATCGGGGACCAGCAGCGTGAGGTGGACGCGGTCGGCGAAACGGGTCGCGAACTCGCGCAACACGCTGCGGACGTAGCGGCCCATGCCGCGACGATCGCGTGGCAGATTCGCCGCATCGACGCCTAGCCGCAGCCGGCCGGCCACGTTATGCGGACGCGGCGGCCGGCCCGCTCAAGTGGACGATGGTGACGCCCTCGATCTTGCGCGCCGCTTCAAGGACGGTGTCGCGTTGCGCGAACAGCAACACCTGTTGGCGCTGCGCGATCGCAGCGAGATGGCGGACGGCGGCGGCAAGCCGGCGTTCGTCGGCGTGCGCCAAGGCATCGTCGAGCAGCAGCGGCACGTGCTCGTCGAAATCGCCATAGCCGAGCGCCTGCGCAGTCGCGGCGCGCAGCGAAAGATGGAGCTGTTCTTGCGTGCCCGCCGACAGCTCTCCCATCGCTCGCGTCTCGGTGTCGCCCGCTGCTTGGACGCGCAACGAGAAATCGCGCGGGTCGATCAACACGCTCGTGTAGCGGCCGTGCGTGATCTCGGCGAGCGCCGGGCCGGCGAGCGCGTTGAGATGTGGCGCGAAGTCCTTGTGGACCCCGTCTTTGGTCTTCTCGATGACGTCGCGCGCCAGCATCGCGGCATCGCGGGCGCGTACTGAGCCGCTCTTCGTTCGCTTGACACGCGGCGAGCTGCTCTTCGAGCCGCGCGGAACCGCCATGATGCTGCTCATCGAAGCGCGTGAGCTCACCCTGAACTTTGCCGAGCTCGCCCTCGACGCGCAATTGGTGGTCGCCGAGCTCTTTGAGCTGGCGCTCGAGCGCGGCCGGGTCGTCAGATCCGGCGTCGACGGCGCCGCTGTCCGTTAGTGTTGCCGCCTCGCGGCGCAGCGCGTCGAGCGTCTCGCCCGCGAGGGCGCCGGCTTGCGTCGCGCGAGTCTCCCCCATCGCCTTTTCGGCGATGAGCGCGCCTTCGACGCCTTCCCGCGCCGCGCGGAACGCGGCGATTCGCGCGGCGAGATCGCCGCCTGCCACACCCGCGTCGTCGAGCAAGCGCTGGAGCTTTCGAGCGGCTTCTTCAGTCGCGCGGCGCGCGTCGACGAGCTGGCGGTCCAAGCGGTCGAAGTCGTTGAAGCGCGCTTCCAACGAATCGCGCAACTCGTGGCTTTGCGCCGCCATCTGGCGCGCGTCGGCAAGCGCCTCAGTGAAGCGTAGGATCTCTGGTTGCGTCTTGGCCGCGCGGCGCACCGCGCGGATGTCCGCCAAGCCCAGCGTCGCGCATTCCTTTGCCAGGTTCGAGGTGGCGCTGTCGGCGACGGCACGCGCCTGCCGTGCGCGTTCTTCGAGCGCTGCGTTTGCGGCGCTTCGGCTTCGTTCGGCGACGAAGAAGTAGGCGAACATCACGCCCGACGCGAGCACGCCCGCGACCGCGCTCAAGATGACGCTCGGCAAGTGGGTGATCGCGCCGATAATCAACGCGATCAGCGCGATCGCGAACACGAAGACCGCGGGCCACGCGCCCGCGCGCGGGCGCTGGCGATTGATCGCCGCCTGCGTCTCGGTGGTGCGCGCGGCGCCTTCTTGTACGTCGGCAAGCTCGCTGAGCTTCTCGAGGCGCTCCAGGGTCTCGTCGGAGATCGGCGCGCTCGCCGATTCGGGTTTGAGGCGCTCGATCGCTTCGCTGCGGCTCGCGATGGTCGCCTCGGCCTTCTTGAGCGCCGCATCGCATTCGGCGAGCTGGCGGAGGAGGTCGCTGCGCTGCTCTTCTTTGACCTGCGAACTGCTCGTCGCATCGTTTTCCGCCGTATGCGCTGCAGTCCAGGCATCGATCGCCGCGTCGATGCTCGCCGCGCGGGCCAGCACCTCAGGCGGGGCGCCGCTGCGCTCGCGGGTATGATGAAAGCCG
The DNA here is from genome assembly GCA_963812135.1 of Vulcanimicrobiota bacterium. Lineage (GTDB taxonomy): Bacteria > Vulcanimicrobiota > Vulcanimicrobiia > Eremiobacterales > Eremiobacteraceae > JAFAHD01. Next base: position 46,944 of record CAWETU010000005.1, on the reverse strand, counting down.
CGCAAGCTCTTCTGATGCACGTTCCGCGGCGGCGATGCGCGCGCGCAACGAATGCAGGCGAGCGTCGCGTACCTGCCCCTCCAGTTCGCGCGCCTGGGACGCCAATTGGCTCTGCTTTTGGAGCAGATCGGTGCGCCGGGCGATGTTGCCGTGCATCTGTTCGCAGTCGCGGCGATACGCGTCCAGCGCCTCGCGCGCGGCTTCGGACTGCGCGCGGGCCGCGTTCACCGGCCGCGTGGGAGCGCGGTCGCTGCCCAGCGTGTCGGCGAACGTCTTGAGCCGGTCGATCGCTTCTTGCGCGCCCGCCTCGCCCGCGGCGCCGACGAGCTCGGCGATCCGCTCGGCCAACGCATGGTAGGATTTACGCGTCGCTCCTGCCCGTGGCGAACTCGCCGGCGCGCATCACCGCAGCAGCTTCGAACGCTTCCTTTGAAAGGTGGAGCAATGCCTCGCCTGGGGATGTCTTGCGCGAGCCGCTCAGCTCGGGCAGACGCCGCATGACATCGCGCTCGAATGTCTCCGTCGGCACGTTGCTCTGGCTGAAATCGCGGCGCGTCTCGTACACGGTGCCGTCATCCAGACGGTAGACGAGCGATGCCGCATAGGCGGACGAGCGCCATGGCCGCCGGAAATCGAGCGCGGACATGTACTGGTGTTCTGGGTAGCCGAACAGCAGGCGTACGATGCACTCGGTGAGCGTCGTCTTGCCGGATTCGTTGGGGCCGGCGATGACGGTCAGTCCTTCGCCGAACCGGAATCGCTGCTTGACGAGACAGCCGAAACCGTCGACGATCGCTTCGAGCAGGATCATTGCGCCAGCCGCTTGCCGGCGAAGGCCTGCAATCCGTAGCGCAGCGCGCGCTCGAGCAGCGGGCGCTGCGCATCGTTCGCCGCGGCGATGCGGCGCTGCATCTCTCGTACGAACTCCGCGCGCACGGTATAGCCCTCGCGCGCGATCGCGTCAGGGTCGATGGCCGCGAACGCCTCCTCGACCGTCGCGCCGGGAAATTGCGCTTGCAGATCGCGTTGCAGATCGGCGCCGTCGACGTCGAGCGTCGGCGGCGCGTTGCCAACGAGGCGCAGGCGGCAGAAGACCTCGCCGGGCCGGTCGACCACCGCGCGCAGACGCCCGCTGACGGCGTTGAGCAACGCCGCACGGTCGCCGATCTCGGAAAGGTCGAAATCGAGCGCGACGTATTTCGTGGCGTTGATGTCGACGAAATCCACCGCGACGCGGCCGTCCTCGACCGTCACGAGCGACGCGGTGTGGCGCCCGTCTTGTGCGGCGCTATGCGGTTCGAGCGAACCGGGATATGCGTAATGCTTGCCGCGGAGCATGCCGTGGAAATGGCCTACCATCGCATGCGCGGCATTCGCGCGCGCGATGTCGGCGTCTGAGAACGGCGCGATGCATTCTTTGCCGGGCGGCATGCGATCGCGATCGGAGCCGTGGAACAGGAGCACGTGCGTGCCCGGGCCTTCGCACACGAGCCCATTGACGATCGGCTCGCGGTCGAGCTCGGATTCGTGGGCGGCGCCCCACAGCGTCAACCCGTTTGCGAGCGGCACCGGCGTGAAGCGGCGCGAGGAGAAGACCGTGACGTTTGAAGGCAGCGCCATCTGGCGGTAGAGCGATGCGCGATCGTTCGGGTCGTGGTTGCCGGGGCTGATGAAGACGCGCATGGGCGCGAGCTCGCCGAGCACGCGCGCGAGGTACGCGCCGCGATCGGGCGTCGCGCGCGCGTCCTCGTAGAGATCGCCGGCGATGCACACGGCATCGGCCTTGAACTCGCGTGCGCGGTGCAGCGCGCGCTCGAACGCGTTCTCCAATTGCTTGCGCCGCGCGTCGCCGGCGCTCGGTTCGAGCCCGGCGAACGCCATGTCGAGATGGACGTCAGCGATGTGGACGATGCGATAGGGCAACGGTGCTCGCGTGCGCTCCTGTCATGGTAGAGGGGTGCCTCGGACCTGGGCTAAATGGTGGCCCGGTGCCGATCGCGCTCCAAGTACTTCTTGGCCTGGTGCTTCTCGTACTCGCCAGCGACGCCTTCGCGAACGCCGTCGAATGGGCGGGTGCGCTCCTCGGACTCACGCGCAGCGCCGTCGGCGCGGTCGTCGCAGCCATCGGATCCTCGTTGCCCGAGACGATGGTGGTCTTCATCGCGCTAGTGATCCTGCGCGACGCAGCGAGCACGGACGTCGGCATCGGCGCCGTGATCGGCGCGCCGTTGCTGCTCTCGACCGTGGTGTTCAGCCTGATCGGCTTGGGAGCGATCGTCCTCGGCAAGGAGCATGCCGCCGTCAAAGCGCCTCCGACGCCGACGATCGTCGGACTCGCGCTGTTCTCGCTCACGTTTGCGCTGGTCATCGGGGCATCCTTCGCGCCGACATCGCTCATCCGCACGGTGGTCGGGGGCATCATCATCGCGCTGTACGGCGTTTATCTGTGGTATCACATCCGCTTGGCCACGGTCGAGAGCGATGAGACGCCGCCGCCGCTGCGTTTTGCACCGCGCGCGGCGCGACCGCCGTTGTGGATCGTGGCGCTACAACTGTTGGCCGCGACGGTGGTCACGGCCATCGCGGCGCGCTGGTTCGTCGCCTCGATCACGTCGGCTTCGGCGGCGCTGCACACGTCGCCGCTGCTCATCTCACTCTTGTTGAGCCCGATCGCGACCGAACTGCCCGAGGTGTTCAACTCCATCATCTGGATGCGGCGCGATCTGGACGACCTCGCCTTAGGCAACGTCATCGGGGCGATGATGTTCCAGACGTCGATCGCGTGCGCGATCGCGATTTTCGCATCGCCATGGCATCTCGACGCCGCGAGCTATCGCGCGGCTGTCGCAACCTTGGCGGCAGCATTGTTCTTGCTCATATGGACCGCAGTGCGGCGCAGGGTGGAAGCGCTGCCGCTGGCGCTGTCGGGCTTGTTCTACTGCGCCTACATCGTCAGCGACGTCGTCGCGCGCTAACTACTTGCCGGCGAGTTGCGGGACCAGCAATGGCAGCAGCAGATCGATGCCATTGATCGTCGCGTGCGTCACGATGCTGGCCCAGATGTTGCCGGTGCGATAGTAGACGTAGGCGAGCCCGATGCCGAGCAGCCACAGCGGCAAGATATTCCACTTGTCGAGATGTCCGAGGCCGAAGAGCAGGCCGCTCAAGCTCGCCGCCCACCAGAACGGCATGCGCTGCACGAACGACGTGAACAGCACGCCCCGGAAGAGCGTTTCTTCCCAGAGCGGCGCGAGCACGGCTGCGGAGAGCAGATCGAGGATCAATGCGAAGGCGCCGCGGTGGTGCTCGAGGATCAAAGCGATCTGCTGAGGATGCGGACCGAGCAGCTTTTCCTGCAGTCCCTCGATGATCGCGGCGAGGACGAACATGACGACGCCGGCGCCGACCGCGAACGCGACGTTGCCGCGTGTCAGCGACCGGGTGAAACCAAGATCCGCAAGCGTCGCGCGCGGGCGAAACAGGCCGTACGCCAGTCCAAATGTCGCGGCCATCATCACGGCGGTCGTCGGGAGTTGGATCGCAAGGAAGCCGACCGGCGTGAGCACTTGCGCGAGGCCCTCGGGGCGCGCCAGATGCATCAACGCCGTCGGGTTGCCGTGCATCGCCTGCGCCATCACATCGGGAAACGCGATGAAAAGCCATAGGACCGTCGCGGCGAGCTGTACGATGATGTAGAGCACCGCGAGCAGCACGAGGGCGGCCGCGACCGTCCATCCGTTCCAACGCTTTTGAAAAGCCGGCCCGCGGCCGGCTTCAACGTCGAGGATTTCTTGCGGGCTCGCGATGTCCATTGCGGTTCGTGTTACCGCGCGGGCGCGCGAAAGCCCTGTGCGTGCAGCGCATTGGCGAGGCGCACGAAATCATCGTGCGCAAGGCGTTCGCCGCGGATCGCGTCGGGCAGGCCGGCGGCGCGGGCGGCGGCATCGATGACATCGCGTGATCCGCTCGGCGTCTGGCTCGCGATGCTGTTGACCAGCGTCTTGCGCCGTTGTGCGAACGCGGCGCGCACGACCCACAAGAACAACGCGCGATCGGCCACGCCTGCGTCGACGTTCTCCCTGGGGCGCAACGCGATGACCGACGACGCGACGTTTGGCGCAGGATAGAATCCCGACGCGCCGGCGTCGAAGAGATGCTCGATCTCGCAGAAGTGCGCGACGAAAACCGTCAGGCTGCCGTAATCAGGCGTGCCCGGTTTGGCTGCCATGCGTTTGGCGTACTCGCGCTGCACCATCACAACGGCTCGATCCCACAGCGGCGCCGCAGCGATGATCCGCTCCAACAGCGGTGTCGTGATGGAATAGGGAAGATTGCCGCACAGCGCGCGTGGGCGCGGGTTGGCGCTTAACAGCTCGGCCATGTCGATCGCGAGCGCGTCAGCGTCCAAGATCATGACGCGAGGCTCGTCGGCGGCGAAGCGTTCTCGCAGCACCTCGACGAGCCCGCGATCGATCTCGAGGACATCAAGCCGGCGCGCGCGACCGTGCGAGCGCGGCGGTCAGCGTGCCGGTGCCGCCGCCGATCTCCAATACGTAGGCGTCAGCCGGCAGCGCCGCTGCGATGCGTTGCGCGAAGCGCGGGTCGACGAGAAAATTCTGACCAAAACGCTTGCGCGGCCGGAGGCCGCGCGCTTCGAGGATGCGTTTGGGAGATGCGTATTCGTCCAACGTACGATGGGCGCGCTACTACACGCCGGACGACTATTCCGCTAGGACGTACACCTTGACGGGGCGGCGGCCGAAGATCATCGCGTCGCGCACCGATTCCATGCACAGGTCGATCCGGTTGCCGACGATCGCGCCGCCCGTGTCTGCGGCGATCGCGAGGCCATAACCCGGCACGAAGACGTGGCTGCCGAGGCGGATGACGCGCGGGTCGACCGCGACGATGCCGTAGCCGGCGAAGATACCGGTGGCGGTCCGGCCGGTCGGATTGGATGTCGCCGTCCAGGCCGTGTAGGCGGTCGCTTCCATCGAGAAGACGCTCACGAGCTTATGGTAGGGCGTGGTCGAGGCGAGTTGCTCCCAGGTCAGGGGGGCGCCCTGCTGCACGATGCTGCGGGTACCCTGGTGCACGACCCTCGAGCGGACGAGCTGCCGACTGACGACGACGTCGTCCCACATCACGACCCGCTCGGTGAGCTCAGCGACGGCTGGCCGGCCCGCCCGGAGCACCTTGCGCCGGCCGGGGGGCAGGCCGAGGCTCAGGCGCACCTCCGGGTTCAGCGGCACGAGCGCTTGGCGGGTGGCGTATTCCGTCTGGATGTGCACGATTGGACGCACCACGTTCGTGGTGCCGCGCAGATCGTCGAACTTGGTATTGTTGTAAAAGCTGTCAGCGCTCGCGACGACCGATGAGCTGTCGGTCTGATGCGCGACGTCAAGCGGTTGGTCGGCGAGCGTCGTCGATACGGTGTACGATGATGAAGTGAGAATGGGATGCGAATGTGATGCTTGTCGGTGCGTGTGTGCGACTTGTGCCGCAGACGTCGCGGTCGCGCACACGATGATGAGCGTGGCGAACGCTGCGATACGGATTTCAGGATGGCGCGTCAATAAGTGATCCCCGATTTACGGTGAGCCGTGGTCAGCGGACGGAGTGATGTTGGCAGAGCCTTCGACCGGTGCGTTGCATCTCGGTATCGTGAAGGCGAGATCGTCGCAAAGCGACGAAACAAAACGGAAAACCGGAACAACGCGTGCATTATATCACGGGAAAATCCGATGGGACAAGGGATTCCCGCTACGCGGACTGGTTGTACCGCTGAAGGATTCACAGTTCGGCCACAGGAACGCGGAGCGCATCGTGGTCCCGAATGACGAGAAGATGGTTCCGCTATGAAGATCGGCATTTTCACCGAGGTGTACCGGCCGATCATCAACGGCGTCGTCGCATCGGTCGAATCGCTCACTGAAGAACTGCGCGCGCAAGGACATGAAGCGTACACGTTCGCGCCGCGCATCCCGAACGGCGTCGAAGCGCTCGGTCGAGTTTTCTTCATGCCGTCGTTGCCGTTGCCGGCGCGCACCGAGTATCGTCTCACCGTGCCGCTCGTCGCGCGCAGAAACAAAGCGCGATTCCTGAGCCAATGCGATGTGATCCATTCGCATTCGCTGTTCGTCACCGGTTGGATGGCGCAATATTATGCGCGCTATCGTTTTCGCGTGCCGCTCGTGTTCACGTATCACACGATGCTCGAGCGCTATGCGCATTACTCGCCGTTGGGCCAGCGGTTCACGGCGCAGCTGACCCGCGAGCTCACGCGCGGCTATGCCAACGCCGCCGACGCCGTGATCGCTCCGACCCAGGCGGTCGCGACCGGGCTGCGGGACGTTGGCGTGGTGGCGCCCATCTGCGTCGTGCCGACCGGCATCGAGCTCGATCGTTTCCGCAACGCCGCGGCTGGCAGACGCCCAAGCGGCCCGCAAGCGCTTCGGAATCCCCTTGGCGGCGCCGCTGCTGCTGCTCGTGTGCCGGCTGGCCCAGGAGAAAAGCGTGCCGCTGGCCTTTGAGGCCCTCAAGCTCGTGTTGACGGGCCTGCCGGACGCGAAGTTGCTGCTGGTCGGCACGGGGCCTTCGGCCGACGCGCTCAAAGCGCAGGCCAAGTCGGACGGCCTGGGTGACGCGGTCATATTCGCAGGACCGCTACCCCACGAGGATCTCCCGGCGGTGTATGCAGCGGCCGATCTTTTCGTCTTCCCCTCGACCTCGGAGACCCAGGGCTTGGTGCTGGCCGAGGCGTTCGCCGCGGGCTTGCCGGTGGTGGCCGCGTCCAGCCCGCAAACGCGTGACGTGTTCGGCCCCAACAAGGCAGGGGAGCTGGTCGAAGAAGCGGGCGGCATGGCCGCGGCGGTCTTGGCGCTGCTGGGCGATCGGACGCGCTACAACGTGGCGTCCGCGCATGCCAGAACCGCATCCGCAGCATTTGACATCAAGGCCACGGCCGGACGGGTCGTGGCCGTGTACGAAGCCGTCATGGCGAACCGGGCCGGAACGGCCGCAATGGGTGATTTCGAGGACCTTTTCGACCTGGTCGGCTAAGCGATTTAGGACGCCGTAGCGGTCGGATTTATCCGACCGACGTCTTGCCTATCGAACACCTGTTCGATTATAATATGGGCATGATAGCCCCTACCATGATACCCGGAACCGAGGAGCCCAGGCGCAGAGCCCCAGCCGGCGCGCGCGGCGACTGCCAGGCCCACATCGCCGTGGTCCGTTGCGGAGCGGGCCGCGGCATCGCGGCAGTCTCGCTGCTAGACCGCGCCGGCTCCGCCGGCGAGCACTTCATCCCGTTCTCGGTGCGAGAGCAGCTCTCGCAACAAGGCAGGGACTACGTGTATGCCGGCGTCACGGCGGCGCTCGATCGGCTGCTCTCACTGGGCGTGCGGCGCGTCTTGATCCACGTCGACGATCCATTGCTGATCGCCGAACTCGAGCAGCGCAGCCAGCCGCACCGCGAACTCACGCTGCCGTACATCGTGCTTGGCTGCAAATTGAACGAGTTCTCGAACGCGAAGCTGATGCTCGTCAAACCGGAGCGGCTTGCGGCGCTGCGCGCCAAAGCAGAAGGCCTGGCCGCACCGTTCGCGCTTCTTACCCACCGGTTAGGAAAAGAAGAAGGACGGCATCGCTGCCGTCCTTTGCGTTTGCCTTCGCGCGGAGTTATGTCTGGGTGCAGCGCGAACGGAGCGCTCACGGACAGGTCTGCGTTGCCGTTCGCGCCCGTGATCACGGGGGCCGGATTCCCGACGGCTGGTGAATTGACTGCACCGGCTTCGACCCACGGGAAGTCAGCTCGCGATCACGAAGCACTGTAAGCGCCCACCGCGAGTGTGCCTGCCGGCAACGCCCCCGAGGTTACTGGCGTATTGACCTTCACCATCGCGAGAACGCGATGGCTGGGGGTAAACCCGACAGCACGACCACGACCTGTTCCGTCGCGCCCGCAGGGTATGCTCCGAAGTTGAACGTTCCACCGCCCGTACCCAGGCTGGGAGCGTATGCGGCTGAGCCGACCGCAAGGAATGTCGGAACGGCAGCGAGCTTGGCGCCCGCAGTATACGTCTGTACTTGGCCGTTTACGGTAACCGTGTCGACTAGCGAATAAGACGTATTTCCCGCCAACGGGTAACCTTGCGCGGGACTGGGCAGATCGCCGAAGCAGCAGTTGAAATCGGGACCGTTGGGATTGACATCCATCATGAATCCCGTTCCGCTGCCGGGCGCGGCCCATGCCGGCGCGGCTGCCGGCAGCTGATTCCACACCGTTGCCCCGAACGCTGGTCCTGACTGCCCATAAGAGAAAAGACCGATGAACCCGGGCGGGTTGGGCGGCTTCGGATTGAATGTGAATCCCATGTTGTCGGTGCCGCTGCCTGGCGTCAAAGTCGCGTCGCCGGGAAGATTGAACGCCGAATTGCCGAGCTGGTTTCGGAACGGGGCGATCACGTCGAGGTATGGTCCGGCGAAGCTGACGCTTTGAGTCTGCGCTTGCAACGTCCCCGCGGGGTCATTGATCGTTCCGACGGCGAGCTCAAGCGTTGCTTTGCGTCGTGAAAACGACGTTTCCTGGATTTGTGTTCGTACTGCAGCCCGTCACGGCCCCGAGGCACAGCAGCCCAATTACCGCTGCTCTGAACTTGTGCATTTCTAATGGATCCTTTCTCAATAAGTTCAAGAGGTGGGCGCACCGGAGGCTTGAGGGCCCCCGGTGCGCTGTCTACGCTCTTTAGAAGTTGGAGCTCACGAAGAACGTAAACAGACGCGCTGCGCCCGTTGCCTGGCTTTCGTACGGGTAGGGGCCGCGGTTGAACTGTAAGGGTTGGAGTGTTGGATTGATGTTGTTGCTGCCCGAGTTCGGGCCGCCGTTGGTATTTCCATTGACGTCCGCCGCTCAGCCCGTTGTACCCACCCAAGCCGTCGATGCGGAATCGTGAGTTGCCGCCAACGACGCCAGGTGAGTAGTTACCGAGCAGGTTCGTACGCGCGCACGCCCACTTGGAAGTGGTTCGGCCCAGAGCCGACGTCATGCGCGATCGCCAAGTTGACCAGCAGTCGCTGCGGGCTTCGCAGGCTGCCGGGGTCGTTGCCTTCCGGCGTGCCGCGCGAGCCTGTGATATTCGGGTTGAGGATCGTGCCCGGGTTCAGCGGATCGGTGTAGTAGTAGGCACTGGTGAGCGTGTTCTGTCCGAGCGATGCGGCGGCGAGGTCGGTGTTGAGCACCTCGACCGGTACCGAGCTGGCCGGGTTGCCCGTGCAGCCGGCGACCTGTCCGCAGAGCGCGAACACGAACGTGTGCTTGCCCACGCCGTAGTAGTAGCCCGACTCGTACGGCAGCTCGGCCGTGACCAGCAGGCCGTGCCGGTCGTGATAGACGATGCCGAGCGTCGCCGTGACCGGCGCAAGGTACGAGACGTGGAAGTAGTGGTTCAACGCCAGCGCGGCGTTGTTGGTCGCCGGGAAGAAGTCGCTGTTGTAGTTGGCCTTGGTGTTGTCGTACGTGGCGTTGAGGTATCCGCTGAACCCGAACGTCACGCTCTTCGCCAACGCGAGCTCGATGCCGGTGTTCACGTTAGCGCCGGCGTTTTGCTCGATGGGCGCGCCGAACACCGACGTGCCATCGGGCAGCGTGGCGAGCAGCGGCGTGTTGGCGACGACGTAATTGCGGCCACGCCGATAATACGGCGTCAGCTTGAGGTCAAGGCCGTTGCCGAAGTCGTGTTCCCAGCTCGCGTCCGCCGAGAACGCGGTCTGCGGCAGCACCGGCGTGTACTGGGCGAAGTTGTTGGTGTTGAGGTCCTCAAGGGCTTGCTGCCCGAGGTTGTTGATGCCGTTGCACGGCATGTTGGCGTTGGCCGGATCCTTGCCGCTCACGCAGGTCGGGCTGTAGCCCGGCAGCGGTGCGAAGCAGCCGCTCGCGATCGTGCAATTATACGCCGCTTGCGGGATCTGGTAAGTGTTCTCGATGTTCGACACCGGCGTGAACTCGATGAACTCGCCGGCTGAAGCGCGGAACACGTTGCGCGCGTTCTGGTTAGGCGTGTACGTGAGCGCGAGGCGCGGGCTGAACTGCGACGGACGCGTCACGTTGCTGCCCACCGGAAGTCCGGGGACATCGATGAGTGTTGCCCGCCGGGTCGTGCGTGTAGCTGGTCGACAACGCGGCCGCATTGCTCGGCAGATGCAGCACTTGTTGGTCGAACCGCACGCCCGCCTTGACGTTGAACTGCGTGGTCGGCGTCCACGTGTCTTGGAGCCATGCATCCCATGTCTGCACGGGATCGGTGATGAAGGAGAAGCTGGTTGACATACGTGCTCAGCGGGAACGCCGGGCTGACGCATGTCGGAGTCGCGCCGTTCGTGCCGCACCCGCCAACACCGTGTGGCCATGTTCAGGTAGCCGACGTAGCCGAACTCGGTGATCGGTTCGACCAGCGGCTCGAGCTCCGGAATGCCGATCGAGAAGTCAGTCTTCGAGAACTTGCCGGTACCGCCGAAGGCGAGCAAGTGCTGATTGCTGATCTGGTTCTGGTAGTCGACCTCGATGCCGGTGTTGTCGGAGTGGTTGAACTCGTACTCGCCAGTTAGCGCACCGCCGTCCCACGGAACCCCGAAGATGTCGTGGACGCTGGTGCGGAACACGCCGATATCGGCATAGCTGTTCGAGCTGAACTGACGCTTGTAGTTCAGTTTCTCGATGAAGTGGTTGTTATTCTCGTTGTCCGCGTAGTTGATGGCCTGATTGTACGCGGTTTGGCCGGGAAGCAACGTCGTGGACCACGCCGCCAGTGGTGCCGAAGAATGACCGCGTGTTTGCAGGTTCGCCGAGTCATACGGCAGGCACGTCGGTGGATTGGTCAGCGTGGGGCAAATCGCCGACTGCTGACCGCCGTATTGCAGCACGTTGTAGTCGAACCCGAAATAGTTCGCGCCATTCTCGCCGAAGTATTGGAGCTCATTGCGGTTGTCCTGACCCCAGCGGTAGAACAGGTTGATGTTGCTCTCGTTGCCGTCCCGGTGCCAACAGCCGTCACCTCCTGTGAAAGGAATGTGTGTTGGTCGCCGTAGACGCGGAACTGGCGCAAGCCATTGTACGACACGAAATAGCTGAACCGGTTATCCGGCGAGCCATTGCCATACTCGACCGCGAATCGGTGATCGAAGTTCGGGGCGTTGTCCAAGAGCGTGGCCTGGCCGGCGCCCGGATAGGCATCCGCGCTTCACGACGATGTTGACGACGCCTGAGTTGGTGTTGCCGTTCGTCACGTCGTAACCGCCGGTCTCCAGCACGATTCGCGACGTGCCCGACAGCGAAAGGCTGTTGATGAACTGGCCGGTGATCGGCTCGGTCGCATCGATGCCCTCGAGCTGGAAGCCTTCATCGTTTTCCGCGCCGCCGCGGATGATCGGATAACCGCCGGTGTCCGTCGTGATGCCGGGCAGCGAATTGAGGACCGCCGTCTCCGAGATGTTCTGCGGCGTTCCCGTGATGTTCTGGATCTGCGTCGACGTCACCGTATAACGGTCGGCCGGTTGATTCGGCTGCACGAGCGACTGCGCGCCGCGCACCGAGACGGTGCCTAGCGATGCGAGGGCGGTCTGCATCTTGACGTTGAGCGGGTACGTGGAGTCTTGCGACACCGTGACGCCGGGGACGAGCACGGTCACGTATCCTTGTTTGGCGAACGACACGGCATACGTGTCCACCGCCAAACCGGTGAGCGCGTAGTAGCCGGCCGCGTTGGTCAACGCCTTGGACGTGCCCGACGGGGCGACGGCAGCCACGTTGACGTTGGCCAGAGGAAGCTCTTCGATTTGTTTGTTCGTCAAAGTAGTAACACTAGTCACGCGGCCGATGATATTGCCGACGTTGCTGGCCAGCGTCTGCGTTGCCTGGCCAAAAACAGTCGCGAATACCAACGCGGTCACGGAAAGCGCCCGTGTGAGCGACTTGGGCATGGATTTTCCTCCTGCACCGGGGGCCCTAGGAGCGCCCCAAGTGCGCGGCGCGTGTTTCCGGCGCTTCCAAACAGAAAATGAACCAGAAAGTGGGGTAACGCCCACTGTTGGAATCCGGTGCGAGGAGGTTCTGTTAGGGGACACCCTTTCCTGCGGCGTCGGCCTTAGGGGACGGCGTCGAAACCAACGCCGCCGGACGGCGCCGGAGGCGATCCGGCAGACGGCAACGGCTTGAATCTGGGACATGGAGCGCCGTCGCAACTGATGGTCACCGTATTCAGGTTTCCGCTGCTGTCGCGAAACGTGTAAGTCCCACTTTCAAGTGTTGGGTACGACAGCGAAAAGATCGAGCCAACCAAGGCCGCCAGCAAGTCCGAAGTGATGAGACGGTCCCCGCAATCCAAGGGGTGTGCGCCCCCGACTCACCGGCGCCGCCTTCAGTTCCTCCACCTAGCCGAATGCCATGGACCATGCGGAACGTGCACCGGAATATTTCGGATTATGAAAGGAATCGTGATGGGACCGCCTCCCACCGGCGGCGGTGGCGGAGCAGCAGGCGCGAGCACCGACAGCGATGTCGGTGCTGCTCGCGACGCGAGATGGACGGAGATCTCCGTGGGGGTCACGCCATCTTCAGGCTGGGCCTGGACCCTGACGACGACGATGTCATTGCCGCCGACGACGCCGGCGGTACCGTACAGGATAGAAACATTGCTGACCGTCGCGGCACTGACGACATCGCTCATCGATCCGGCAGTGACGCGGCTTGGAGCGAACGTCCCGACACCGGCCGCAAGTTGATCGGAATGCGCGATCGCCGGGGCGCCGCCCGCGAGCGAATACTCGTACCGAGTGACGACGCCGGTCTCGGGGTCGAGACGATAGGCGACGTACGCGTCACCGCCGGCCGACAGCCGGCGGAAGAAATCGACCTCATGCGCTGCGCTGCCGCCGTTCGGGTTGCCGAACACGTCATTCGCGGGGATGAAGACCGCCGCCGAGCTGCGTGCCTCTTCAGACATCCGCGTGACGAGTTCAGAAACGCTGCGCGCTTGACTCGAGCGGGCGACTGACATGGACGTGTTGTGCAGCATCCGTGTCACCGCATCGCCGACCACGTAGAGAAGCAAAAACAGGATGCCGAGCGCGATCAGCGCTTCGAAGAGAGTGTAGCCGCGACGGCGAACAGCGCCGCCGAGGATCGCGCACCTGCGTTGCCTCATTCTAAAGGACATCATCACGCCGTCGTGTCGCGCAGTCAAGTCCCGAACATCCGTGCTTTCGAAAACAAGTTCGTCGACGATCCGTTCGTAGGCGAGACTATCGACGTCGCGCGCCGCCTCGTCGGCGCGATCCTTGAGCGCACGATTCCCGAAGGCGAGCCTGACGCTGGTAACCGGCTACTCGCTCGCATCGTGGAAACCGAGGCGTACCTCCCCAACATCGACCCTGCGTGCCACGCGTATCGAGGGCCCACAAAACGAACGTCGACGTTGTTCGGCCGCGCCGGCTCGTCATATGTCTACCTTATATATGGGATGTATTTCTGTCTCAACGTCGTGACCGAACGAGCCGGTATCGGGGCCGCCGTGCTCTTGCGCGCGGCAGAGCCGCTGAGCGGGGTCGAAGCGATGCGACGGCGGAGAGGCCATGACATCCCCGATGCCTTGCTCGCCTCGGGGCCGGGCAATCTGTGTCGCGCGATGTCCGTCGATCTGCGCTCGAACGGGCTCGATCTGCGCACGGATCCTCACCTGCGCGTCAGCTTTGAAGACGCGCGGCCGCCGGCTCTGATCGGCGTCACACGCAGGGTCGGATTATCGACCGCCGCCGGTTGGCCGCTGCGCTTCTACGACCCTGATAGCGCCAGCGTTTCCAGGCTCCCACGGCGCTTGCGAAACCGTTGACTGTCCCTGTCAGCTGTGCTATAGTCAATGACGGCGTGAGCTTCCCGCCCACTTACTGACGGCGCGAGCTCGACTGTTCCAATCACCAACAAATCCCCTCGCTCTGTCATCCACGTCGACATCGACGTTAGTGTATTTCATCACGACATCACAGATTTGTTGACCAATACTCGCCGTCGCCGGCATATCGCCTGCGATGCGCTTCCTTCGCTATTATCCAAGGTGGTTATCACACGTGCAAGACGACGAATCATCAGTTCCTGAAACCGACGCTGACCTCGAATCGGCGCCTCGCGTCTATCGGCCGCGAACGCGCTCGAGCGCAGGCTCGATGGAAATAGAGGTCGACATCGACCGGCCGGAGCGACCGGATCGCGCGGAGCGACCGGAACGGCCCGATCGCGTAGACCGAGTCGACCGCGTGGACCGAGTTGATCGCGTGGATCGAGTTGATCGTGCAGATCGGCCGGATCGCGGGGATCGACCTGATCGCGTGGATCGAGTCGATCGCGCGGATCGCGCTGACCGGCCCGAACGCGTTGAACGGGGCGATCGACCTGACCGTCCGGAGCGGACTGATCGGACTGAGCGAAGCGACCGCAACGACCGCCCCGAGCGGGAGCGCCAAGAACGCTTCGAACGCGGCGATCGCCCGCAACGCTTCGATCGGGATCGCGGCCGCGGCCGGAACAACAATGATCGCGGCGCGCGCGTGTTCCCGGTGCGCACGTATCAAGAGCGGTTCGAGCAGCCCGCACCCAAGACGTTCAAGACCAAGGCCGGCGAAGAGATGAATCTCTTGTCGGTCAAAGAGCTCGAGGACAAGACGCGCACCGAGCTCGTCGAGCTGGCCAAGAAGCTCGAGATCCCAGAGCTCCAGCGGATCAAGAAACAAGACCTCGTATTCCCGATCCTCGAGGCGCAGGCCAAAGCCGCCGGACTGAATTTCGCAGTCGGCGTGCTCGACGTATTGCCCGAAGGCTACGGGTTCTTGCGCCGCGACAACATGCGGCCCGGCCCGCACGACGTCTACATCTCGCAGTCGCAAGTGCGCCGCTTTGAGCTGCGTAGCGGCGATTTGGTCGCCGGCCAATGCCGCGATCCAAAAGACAACGAGAAATATCACGGCATTCTCAAGGTCGAAGCGGTCAACGGCCAAGATCCCGAAGCGATCCGCGGCCGTCCGCATTTCGATAAACTCGTTCCGATCTATCCGGACCAGCGCTTGAAGATGGAGACGTCGTCGCTCGAGATGTGCGGACGCGTGCTCGATCTGCTCTGCCCGATCGGCAAAGGCCAGCGCGGCCTGATCGTCTCACCGCCCAAAGCCGGCAAGACCACGCTGCTCAAGAAGATCGCCAACGCGATCGCCGCAAATCATCCGGAAGTCGATCTCTTCGCGCTGCTCGTCGACGAGCGGCCTGAAGAGGTCACGGACATGCGCCGCTCGATCGAGGGCGACGTCGTCTCGTCGACCTTTGACGAACACCCTGACAACCACACGGCGGTCTCCGAGCTCACCCTCGAGCGCTGCAAGCGCCTCGTGGAGCTCGGCCACGACGTCGTGATCCTGCTCGACTCCATCACGCGCCTCGCGCGGGCGTGGAACCAAGTGATGCCCGCGACGGGCCGCACGCTCTCCGGCGGTCTGGACACGAGCGCGCTGCACAAACCCAAGCGATTCTTCGGCGCCGCGCGTAACATCGAAGGCGGCGGCAGTCTCACCATCATCGCAACCGCGCTCATCGAGACCGGTTCGAAGATGGACGACGTGATCTTCGAAGAGTTCAAAGGCACGGGCAACATGGAGATCAATCTCGTGCGCAAGCTGGCCGACAGCCGGATCTTCCCGGCGGTCGACATCAAGCGTTCGGGCACGCGGCACGAAGAGCTGCTGCTCTCCGAAGTCGAGCTGCGCAAGATCGTCATGCTGCGCCGCGCGACCGCAGTGCTGGGCACGCAAGAGATGACCGAGCTGATCCTCGAGCGCTTCCGGCGCACCGACAGCAATGAAGACTTCCTCAAGTCGGTGACCAAAGAAGCGATGTCGATGGCCAACGACGGAGACCGCTAAGGCCCGGGGACGAGCCGGCGCTCCATTGACGATCCGGATCAACAAATATCTCGCAGATGCGGGAATAGCCAGCAGGCGCGCCGCGGACGAGCTCATCGTCCGCGGCGTTGTCATGATCAATGGGCGCCGCGCGCGCCCAGGCGATCCGATAGATCCATCAACTGATGAAGTGCGCGTCGATGGTCGCATTGTCCGCGTCAAAGCAGAGCCCCACATCACCATAGCCCTCAATAAACCGCTCGGCGTCGTCACCACCATGCGCGATGAGCGCGGCCGGCGTTCGATCGCCGAACTATTACCCAAAGGGAGACGCTTGTTTCCAATTGGCCGGCTCGATGCGCAGACGACCGGGCTTGCTGCTGTGCACGTCCGATGGGGAACTGTGCCGCCGCCTTTCGCATCCATCATTTGAGATACCCCGAAGGTATCAGGTGACGGTAGAGGGCGCGCCGACCGCTGAAGCGCTTCGCGAACTTGGGGGACGCAAGGTCGGCAGCACTCGCAGCGGCGCGCGCTTCGAAATGACGCTCACCGGCGGGAAGAATCGCGAGATTAGGCGCGCATCTGCGCAACACGGTCTGCGTGTCGTCGAGTTACAACGCGTTGCCTTCGGCCCGATCGAACTCGGACGGCTCGGCGAGCGGACATGCATCGTGTGTTGGATGCACGCGAAGTTCGTGCTTTGGCGCACCTCACCGACCTGAATCACAGCTGAACGAGCGCCCGAAAAGGGCATCCATGCGGCCCACAGAATGAAGTCCGCACATGGCGGTCCGAGGCATTCGCGGCGCCATCACGGCCGCCGCCAATTCGTCGGCTGCGATCATTTCCGCATCTGAGCGACTGCTCGTGGCGATGGTCGAAGCCAACGCCGTCGACGCGTCGGATATCGCTGCGGTTTTCTTCACGACGACCGAGGATCTCGACGCAGAGTTTCCGGCCGCCGCGGCGCGGGCGCTCGGGTGGAACAAGGTCCCGTTGCTGTGCGGACACGAGATGGCCGTGCCCGGCCGGTTGGCGCAATGCATCCGCGTGCTCATGTTGGTGAACACGGATGCGACGCAATCGGCAATCAGACACATCTACCTGGAGGGCGCGACGGCGCTTCGGCCGGATTTGACAGGCGAGGACAATCCGCAAACGGCCGGCTCGACGTTCTGAGATAGGTACGGCATGATCGTCATCATCAAACGCGGCGCGACAGACGCCCAAGCCCAAGAGGTGGTCGAGAAGATCACCGCGATGGGCTATGGCGTCAACGTGTCCAAGGGCGTCGAGCGCCTGATCATCGGCGTGCTCGGCGTGCGCGAGAACAAGGACATGTTGGCGGCGCAACTCGCCGGCATCCCGTGGGTCGAGCGCGTCGTGCCGATCAGCAAATCGTACAAGCTGGTCAGCCGCGAGGGCGCGCAGAGCGACACCGTCATCAAGCTGTCCAACGGCGTCGAGATCGGCGGCAACGCGGTGCACGTGATCGCGGGTCCGTGCACGGTCGAAGGCCGCGATATGCTGCTGCGCACCGCCCATGCGGTCAAGGCTTCGGGCGCAACGCTGCTGCGCGGCGGCGCATACAAGCCGAGCACGTCGCCGTACTCGTTCCAAGGGATGGGAAAAGAAGGCCTCGAGATCCTCGCGGCGGCGCGCGACGAGACCGGGCTCCCTGTCATCACCGAAGTGCTCGACCCGCGCGACGTCGCGATGGTGGAGAGCTACGCCGACATCCTCCAAGTCGGCGCGCGCAACATGCAGAACTTCAACTTGCTCAAAGAAGTCGCCAAAGCGCGCAAGCCGGTCATGCTCAAGCGCGGACTGTCGGCGACCATCGAAGAGTGGCTGCTCGCGGCGGAATACATCTTCGCGGGCGGCAATCACGACGTGATGCTGTGCGAGCGCGGCATCCGCACGTTCGAACCCGCGACGCGCAACACGCTCGATCTCAATGCCGTGCCGCTGCTCAAGCAGCTGACACATTTGCCGGTCATCGTCGATCCAAGCCATGGCACTGGCCGATGGGAGCTGGTCGCGCCGATGGCGCGTGCCGGACTGGCCGCGGGCGCGGACGGACTGATGATCGAAGTGCATCCAAATCCGGCTGAAGCGCTTAAAGACGGTTTCGAGTCGCTCACATTCGAGAAGTTCGCCGCGATGATGGATGGCGCGCGCGCCGTCGCGCGGGCGGTCGGCCGGCCGATCGCATCCGACGTCGCCGCCACCGTGTGACGACAAAAAAACGGTCGAATAAACTCGACCGCTACAGCGTTGCGATCATCGGAACCGGGCTGATCGGCACGTCCGTCGGACTCGCGCTCAAGAAGCGCTCGCCTGCCCTGTCAGTCGTCGGCTGGGATCCAAACCGCCGCCACGCGAACGCCGCGCGCCGGAGCGGGGCGATCGACCGTTGTGCGGCCACCTTTGAATCGGCCGTCACCGGGGCCTCGACCATCGTGCTGGCCGCCCCGCTCGACCAGATCGTGTGCCAGCTGCCAGCGGCTCTCACGCTCGCCTCGCCGCGCGCCTTCCTTATAGATGTAGGTCCGCTCTTCGCACCGGTCGTGTCGGCGGTCCGGCCCGCGCTGCGGCGCCGAGCGCCGGTCGCCGCCTTCGTCGCGGGCCATCCATTGGCCGGAAGCGAGCACGCCGGCCCGAAGCACGCGCGAGCCGACCTCTTTGAAGAAAGGCCATTCGCGTTGTTCGCGCCCCCGCAGCGCGGCAGGCCAAAAGCGTGGCGCACGGCCGAGCGCTTCGTGAAACGGCTGGGCGCAATGCCGGTGAGAGTCGATCCTGCCGAGCACGACCGCGTCGTCGCCGCTACCAGCGCACTGCCGCAGCTCGCCTCCGCTCGCCGTGGCGTTGGCAGCACAGCGGGCAGCCGGCCGCACGAGCGTGCGGCTCTCGGGTCCTGGTTTTGAGGGTGCAACGAGACTGGCCGAATCGCCGTTTTCGGTATGGGAAAGAAGCCTCATCAGCAACGCGGGCAACACCCTGCGGGCGCTGCAGGCGCTGGGCAGGGTGCTCACCACGCTGAAAGCAGCGCTAAAAAGCGGTGATTTAGCAAAAATCGAAGCGTACTTCCGATCCGCAGCCGCGGCCAGACGGCGGATTCTGGGTACCCGGAACAGAAAGAGCCACGCTCGCAATCGATAGCGCGGGCATACAGTCCGCGAATTCACGTGTCAAAAGGAGACCCATGCACCAACTGCAACGCAGCCTTGTTGCGGCCTTGATCGCGACCGCGACCATGCTCGGCGCCGCCGTCGCCTATGCCGATCAAGCCGGCTACGCGCCTCCGCAATTCGCCAGCCAGGTGAAACCGGATTATCCCGATTCCGCGCGCGCCGCGGGCGAGACCGGTGAGGTCAAAGTCAAAGTCCTCGTCCAGTCGTCGGGCAAAGCGACGAGCTACACGATCTTCAAGTCGTCAGGGCATAAAGATCTCGACGACGCGGTGCTCAGCGCTGTCAAAGCGTCGACGTATAAACCGGCCTACAGCAACGGCAAACCGGCGCTCGCATATTTCGACGTCACGTATCGCTTCACGTTGCAAGGCCTCGCCTCGGACGAGGGCAACGCGAACGAGTTTGAAGCGAAACTCGCCGCCAATCCCAACGACGCGACGGCGCGGCGCAACTACGCGATCGTGCTGATCAACGGCAAGAATTACGCGAAGGCGGAAGACGTGCTCCTCAAAGGCACGCAGCTCGATCCCAAGAACGCGAAATTCTGGTCGCTGCTGGGCTTTGCGTACTATAGCGACGGTCTGCAGAACAAGAAAGACGATCGCTACAAGCAATCCGTGCAGGCCTACGATACGATGCTCTCGATCGATCCCAAGCCCGAGACGACCGATGCCCGCCAGGCGGCGATCGCGTACGGGCAGTACGCGTTCGTACAGCTCGAGGCGCAACAGGCGGCCACCGCGTTGCCGTACGCGCAAAAAGCCGCCAAGCTCGACCCCACGCAAGTGCAGTATCAGATCGAGCTCGGCGAAGCGCTCCAGGGCACGGGCGACAACCAAGGCGCCATCGCCGCGTTCAAAAACGCGCTGCAGCTCGACGACAAGAAGTCGGTGAACGTCACTGCTCGCATCTACGCGGATTTGGGCGTCTCGCAACTCAACCTCGGACAAGAATCCGACGGCATCGCATCGGTGAACCAAGCCGAACGGATCGCCCCGAACAGCCCCGTTGCATATCAGGCGCTCGCCGGCTATTACATCCGCAAAGGTAAATTCGACGCGGCGCTCGGCCCGTTGAGCCAGCTCGCGCAGATCGCGCCGAACGAACCGCAAGTACAAGTAGACATCGGCGATATCTACGTGCAGAAGAAAGACTTCGCCAAGGCCAAAGCGGCATACGACAAAGCGCTCGCCATCGATCCGAAGGACGGCAACGCGCTCTTCGGTTACGCGCAGATCGCGGCGCTCCAGGGCGATCTGACCACGACCTCGACGGCGCTCGCGCGCGCGCTCGCCGCCGCTCCCAACAATGCCGCACCGTACAACGCCACGATCGCGGCGCTCTTGCTCCAAATCCAGGCGAAGAGTCCCGATCCGACGCCCGACGCCCTCAAGTATGCGACCGCTGCGACCAACGCGGACCCGAACTTCGCGAGCGGCTGGTACGATCTTGGCGTCGCGCTCGCTCGCCAAAACCACAAAGACCAAGCCAACTCCGCGCTGCACAAAGCGTTCGACCTCTACAAAGCGCAAAACAACGCCGACGGCATGGCCGCGGTCAACGCACGCTACAAGGAACTGAACGGGGCCGACCTCACAGGGTATTCTCCGCCGCGCGGAATGCCTGGAGAACCCGGACATTAGGGAATAAATACAGGTCTATGGTCTTAAGGCACACACACGCACGCGAATCCGGCCTGCGAAAGGCGGCCCGGGGACGCGGTAGGAAGGCGACAGTGGCCCGTATAATCGGACAAACCGATGACGGCCGGGCCACCGCCCGCCTTCTGCATTTTAGGCGCACCTCTCACGCAGCCTCGGAGGCCTTTCCTGGGGCCGAATCTCTACCCTAAAGGGGAATTGCATTCATGGAAAACCCATTAGTAGCGTTCTATAATTTTCTTCAAGTCGGCGGATTCGCCATGTGGATCCTGCTGTTCATGTCGATCATCTCGATCGGCATCGTGTTCGAACGATTTTTCTTCTTCTCGCGCCAGCATTCCGATCCGACGCAGTTGCTGCGGGAGATCGGCGATCGCGTCTCGCGCGATGACATGAACGGCGCGATCGCGGTCTGCGATCGCCACCGCGGCATGTTGCCGAAGATCTTGCAGTTCGGACTGTATCGGCATGAGAAGAGCCGCGCGGATATCAGCGATGCGCTCTCGATCGGATTGCTCGAGCAGCTCAACGCCCTCGAAGCCAACCTGTCGATCATCGGCACGGTCGCGGTCATCGCGCCGTTCGTCGGTCTGTTCGGCACGGTGCTCGGCATCATCCGGGCCTTCCAAGACATCGCGCTCAAGGGCAACTCGACGCCTGCGGTCGTCGCGGCGGGCGTTTCCGAGGCCCTCGTGACCACGGCTGCCGGCCTCTTGGTCGCCGTCGTCGCGGTGGTGTTCTTCAACTACTTCAAGTCGCGCATCAAAGCGTACAATCAGGAGATGATCGTCGCCGCCAACAAGCTCGCCGAGATGCTGCACTTCCATAACACGGGCTCGCCCATCCCCACCGAGCTGTACAACCCGCGCGGAGCAGGCAAGGCGCCGGCGCCGGCACCGCGGCCCGCGGGTCCAGGCGGCAACTAGGGGAGACGTCGCTTACCAGGCGACCGGGCAGCTTCGAAACATGCGTGAGCTGCCCGGCACGCCGGTCGCGATGAACCTCGCGGCCATGGCGGACGACGAAGAGACGAAGGCAAGAGAACGATGGGACTGACATCCACTGCGCAAGACACTGAGGTGATGGCCGAGATCAACATCACGCCATTCACCGACGTGCTGCTCGTGCTGCTGATCATTTTCATGATCCTTGCAGCGCTCGCGGCCCCGCCTGGCTTCCAGAAGGAACTGCCGAAGAAGAACGACGCGCCGACCAAGATCAATCTGAGCCAGCTCAAGCATCAGATCGACGTCGAGGTCTCGGCCAACAATCGCATCTTCATCGACGGACGGCAGAGCTCCGAGGCAAAGCTGTATGACGACATGGCCGCCGCGGTCAAGTTCCACAAGGAGCACGCGAACCTAGGCTACCTCACCCATATCTCGCTGGTCGCCGACGCGGCCGCAAGCTATAACACCATCATCAAGATCCTCGACGCGGCACGTGCGGCCAACGATGACGACGTCGGCTTCGTGACGCAATAAGGACGCAGACGCTATGTCGATGGTAGGATCCAATCCCGAAGAAGATGTGATGTCGACCATCAACATCACGCCGTTCACCGACGTGCTGTTGGTCCTGCTCATCATCTTCATGATCTTGACCTCGCTGCTGAAGCCGCCGCCGGTTCCCGAGGCGCTCAACAAGCTCAAGGTGCAGAATTCCCCGATCGTCGTGATCATCGGTCACGAGGCGCCGGGCGATAAGTGCACGTTCAGCGGCGGCAAGGATTGCGACACGGTGCAGGTCGGCTCGGAGACCATCTGGTCGACCGGCGAAGATGAGAAGGCGATCTACGATCGCTTCAAGACCTATTTCGATCAGTTCAACCAGACGCAGACCGACATCATCATCAAGGCCGCGCCCACCGCGCACTACGGCACAGTGCTGCGCGTGATGGATGCCGCGAAATCCGCAGGTTTCAACAAGTTCGGCTTGGCCAACAAGATCCATGGCGCTACTGACAACTCGAATTAGAACTCTCCGTAGCGGGCAGAAAGGAAACCAGTAGTTTGGCCACGACCACCGGCGCGCCACAGAAGGGGCGAACGACCCCCGCGCTGTTCACAAAACGCGACGGCTACGCGCTGATCTATCTTTCGCTCGGTTTCATCATCCTGTCCGCCGTCGGCCACTTCGTCATTGGCGCCGTCGGAGAGAAGCTCATCCCGCATTTCCAAGAAGAAGCCACGCCGCCGCCGCAAAAAGTCGTCGTGCAGACGCTGATCAAGCCGCCACCGACGCCCAAACCGACGCCGCCGCCGACGCCGACACCACCGCCGACGCCGACACCGCCGCCGCTCAAGAACACGCCGCCGCCGGCGCACCTCAAGCTTAACGTCGCGAAGACGCACAGCGAAGGGGGCACGGGTCCTGCCGAGCAGGCGTACACGCCGGCTCCGCACGGTAACGAGAACGGCGTTCCGTCGGCTCCTCCGACCGCTGGGCCGACCTCACCGCCACGTCCGGTAGGTCCGACCAGCGTCACGGATGCCGAATTCAGGTACAAAGCGCCGCTTGAGTATCCAGAGCTCGCGCACGAGCAAGGCATTCAGGGAACTGCGGTGGTCGAAGTGACGATCTCGGCGAGCGGTCAGCTCGTGGCGGCGAAGATCTATCAGTCGTCGGGCAGTCCCTTGCTCGACAACGCCGCCCTCAAGGCCGCGCGCGCGAGCACATTCAAACCGCCGTCGCAGCAAAGCGATTACCTGATCGACTACGTCTTCCAGCTCGAGTAAGTGGGTCTTTTCCAAGCGATCGTGCTCGGCGTCATCCAGGGCGTCGCCGAGCTCTTTCCGATAAGCAGCACCGCCCACACCCTGCTGATCTCCACGCTCCTCGGCTGGACTCCGCCGAGCTTGCCGTTCGTCGCCATGCTGCACCTCGGCACGTTCCTGGCGGTGCTCATCTATTTCGCGCGCGATTTCTGGCAGATCCTCAGCGGGTTCTTCACCGGATTCGCAGACCGGTGGAGCAAACCGAACGAGCGGCTGGCGATGCTCGTCGTCGTCGGCACGGTGCCGCTGGCGATCATCGGCTATCTGCTGGAGAAGCGGCTCGATCCGCTCTACGGGCGGCCGCTCGTGGCAGCCGTCGGCCTACTCGTCACCGGGTTGGTGCTCTTCATCGTCGAGCGCTTGCCGCAAGGTTCTGCAGACGCAGAGCGCCTATCGTGGGGCGGCGCGTTCGCGGTCGGGCTGAGCCAGATCGCCGGACTCGTTCCCGGGGGGTCGCGGTCGGGCTTCTCGATCGCTGCCGGTCTGCTTGCCGGCCTGTCGCGCGAGCAAGCGGCGCGATTCTCGTTCTTGTTGGCCGGCCCCGCGATACTCGGCGCAAGCGTCTTTGAGCTGCGCCGCATTCTCCATCCACATCCGGGGGCGGCAGTCCACGGCTTCGCCTCGGCGACCGCAGCGCCCGAGCCGACATTGATCATCGCGGCCGGCTTCTTGGCTGCTCTGATTTCAGGCTTCTTCGCGATCCGGTTCTTCATGCGCTACGTCGACCATCATCGCCTGACGCCGTTTGCGATCTACTGCTGGGCTTTCGGGCTTGGGATGATCGCGCTGCTCTTGGTCCGGGGCCACACGGCCTAACAACCACACTCTGCCTCGGCCGCGAGTCCCGTTGCACCTGGAAACCGGGTGTACTATACTATAGATCGGGCGGGAGCAAGGAGGCCGGAATGGCTCCCACTGCTCGCACGCCCGAGTCCCTGCTTGAGTACTCCCAGCGCGAACGCAAAGCGATCGTGCTGTTGACGCTTGCCTTCATCGTCCTGTCCGCGCTCGTCCACTTCGGGCTCGGCGCGCTGTATCGGCCCTTGCCGCAGGTCGTCGACAAACCTCAGCCGCGCGAGACGCTGATCATCGGAGGGCTCGAGACCCCGACGCCTGCGCCCACGTTCCCGCCGACGCCGACTCCGAAGCCGGTGTTTCGGCCCGCGCAGCCGCTTCGGCAGCCCCAGGTCCGGACGTCGCCCGATGTCTCGAGACCGCAGCCGCCAATCGTCCAGCCTCCGACACGAACTGGACCGGGTGACACGTCGGGACCAGGACCAGGACCCAGCACCGGGCCTGGACCAGGCAACGGCAGTCAGACTGTGGTGCCGACGGAGCCCCCTGAGCCGGTGTTCGCCCCGTGCCGCATGGTGCGCAGGATACAACCGGATTATCCGGAGAGCGTCAAGAGCGCAGGCATCCAGGGCACGACGATCGTCGTCGTGGCGATCGGGCCCGATGGTCAAGTCGTCTCGGCACGGGTCGGCGAGTCGTCCGGCAACTCGACGCTCGACAACGCTGCGGTCGCCGCGGCGCGCGCGAGCACGTACGCCTGTCCGCCCACGGCAAGCCACCAAACCGACCTCTATCAGGTCATCTACGTCTTCTCGCTGGACTCGTGAGGAGGGCGCACGATGACGATCAGACGGACTACCGACGACTCCGTGATGGCCGAGATCAACATCACGCCGTTCACCGACGTGTTGCTGGTGTTGCTCATCATCTTCATGATTCTGGCGGCGCTCGAAGTTCCGCCGGGCTTTCAAAAACAACTCGGACCGACGCCTAAACGAACGGTCAGATCGGTGGACCACGCGCCGGCCCTCGAGATCGTCATCTCGCGCGAGGGCCGCATCACGGTCGCTGGCTCGCCGGCCAGCCGGGCGATGCTGTACGCGTCGGTCGCTAACGCGGTGCGCGCGCGCACGTTGCACAAACGCGTGCCGCACATCTCCCTGATCGCCGACAAGGACGCCGCCTACGACCTCGTGATCAAGGTCCTGGACGCGGCTCGCCAAGCGGGCGATAACGATGTCGGATTCGTAACGTACTGACAAGGCCCGTCGGCACGTCGCGACATCGACGGTGCGGAACAATCGCGGGCGGACCCACATCACTGCCCGCGATTCCCGCGCGGCCCGCGTGGGACCCTGGCCGAGTAGCGGTCGACTTTATTCGACCGGTCCCCGAGCAAAACGCTCGGGGACTTTTTCATCCCCTCCCGAATGTGGCAGACGATGACCGCTCGCCGCGCCGCGCGACCCGTCCAACGCCTCACGCACGTCGCGCCTGACGGGTCTGTGCGCATGGTGGACGTCGGCGACAAGCGCGCCACCGCGCGGCGTGCCGTCGCGGAAGCGTCGGTGCGCATGTCGCCGCAGGCATTGCGCGCGTTGCGCGCCGGCTCGATCGCCAAAGGCGATGTCCTGACGACCGCGCAGATCGCCGGCATCGCGGCCGCCAAGCGCACCTCAGAACTCATCCCGTTGTGCCACCCGCTTGCGCTGACGCACGTCGCGCTGACATTCGAACTGCGCGCGCCGCGAACGGTCCACATCCGGTGCGAAGCGGCGTGCACCGGAGCGACGGGCGTCGAGATGGAGGCGCTGACCGGCGCAGCCGTCGCCGCGCTCACGATCTACGACATGTGCAAAGCGATCGACAAGCGCGATGTCGATCGACGCGTTGCGCCTGCTCGAGAAGAGCGGCGGCAGAAGCGGCGTGTTCAAACGGATGCGCGCGTGAGCTTCCGCGTCGCGCTCGTCGTTCTCTCCGACAAGGCGGCTTCGGGCGAGCGCGAGGACCGTTGCCTCGCCGCGATGCGCGCCGAATTGCCGGCTGCATTCGACATCGCGCTCGAGCGCATTCTCCCCGACGAGCAGGCGCTCATCGAGTCGCTCCTGCGAGATCTCTGCGACAAAGGCGCGGTGGATCTGGTGCTGACCAGCGGCGGGACCGGATTGGGCCTGCGCGACGTCACGCCGCAAGCGACGCGCGCGATCGCGCATTACGACGTCCCCGGGATCGCAGAGGCGATGCGAGCCGCAAGCCTCGCGCACGTGCCGACTGCGATGCTTTCCCGTGCGATCGCGGCAGTGCGCGGCCGCACGCTTATCGTCAACTTGCCGGGAAGTCCGAACGGCACCCGCGAAACGCTTGCAGTGATCGCCGGCGTGCTGCCGCACGCGCTGGAACTGCTCAGCGGAGCGTCCGGCGAACACTAAAAAACGTAAGGTGGTTTGATGGACTTCGCGCTCGCTTCCCGGATCTTGGCTGCCTCGCAACACGAGGGCGTGTCGCGGCGTCATCCCGGCCGGCTCGATCGGATGCGAACGTTCCTCGACGCCTTGGACAACCCGCAGCGGAAGTACGCCAGCGTGCACGTAGGAGGCACAGCAGGAAAGGGTTCGACCGCGTCGATGATCGCGGCGGCGCTCTCCGCCGCCGGCCTCAAAGTAGGTCTGCACACCAAGCCGCATTTGCGCTCAGTCACCGAGCGCGCGCGGATCGGCAACGCCGCGATCGACGAGGCGCGCTTCGCCGAAGTCATGGAAAGCATGCTGCCGGCCATCGACGAGATGGAAATGGGCGAATTCGGCCGGCCGTCCTATTTCGAACTGCTCGTCGCGCTCGCATTCCGCTACTTCGAACAAGAACGCGTCGACATCGCGGTCGTCGAGGTAGGTATCGGCGGCAAGCTCGACGGCACGAACCTGCTCGAACCGGTGGCGAGTGTGCTGACCAACGTCGGCTTCGACCACACCGACGTGCTGGGCGAGACGATCGAGGCGATCGCGCTCGACAAGTCGGGCATCATCAAGCCGGCGACGCCGGTCGTGACGGCCGCCGAGCACCCCGACGCGTTGCGCGTGATCCGCGAAGCCGCGCTGCGGCAAAACGCTCCGCTGCGCCGCGTGCAAGAGCTCGCGACGATCGAGAGCAAGCCCGGCGAGATCGCGTACTCGCAGACGTTTTCGGTCACGACGCCGCGTCAGCGTTACGATCTGACGATTCCGTTGATGGGCGAGTTCCAGCTGCTCAACGCCGCGACCGCCATCCTCGCCCTTGAGGAGATCGCGCCGCGATTTCCAGTAACTGCACAAGACGTGGCTGTCGGGCTATCCGAGCTTTCGCTGCCGGGCCGCATGGAATTCCATCCTTCGCGACCTTCTGTCTTGTTCGACGTCGCCCACAACGCCGAAAAAGCCGCCGCGCTGACCGGCGCACTGCTGCGCCATTTCCCCGATCGCCGCTTTGTCTTCGTCGTCGCGATTTCTGAGAGCAAGGACGCGGCCGCCATGATCGAAGCGTGGTCACGATTGCCCGCCCACTTCATCTTCACGACGTTCGACGTCTCGCATCGCGAGGCCACCGCACCCCAACGCTTGGCCAACATCGCCCAATCGCTCGGCTTGGCTGCGCGCGCGGTCGTGGAGCCCGTCGAAGCGCTTTCGGTCGCGCGCCGCACCGCTGGTGCGGGCGATCTCGTCGTCGTCACCGGCTCGACGTTCTTGGTCGGCGCGCTGCGCGATTGGTTCGTCGAGGACGCGGGCGCGCACGACCATGCTCGGCTCTGAGCGCAGCGCACAGCTCGCACCGCTGACGATACGCGGCCGCACGTTCGCGTGGGGGACGCGCACCTTCGTCATGGGCATCATCAACGCGACGCCCGATTCGTTTTCGGGCGACGGCATCGCGCGCGACACCGATGCAGCCGTTGAGCGTGCGCGCGCCATGGTGGACGCGGGCGCCGAGATCATTGACGTCGGCGGCGAGTCGACCAGGCCCGGCCACAAGCCGGTCTCAGACGAAGAAGAGGCCGCTCGCGTGCTGCCCGCGATCTCTGCGTTGCGGGCTGCGCTGGACGTCCCTATCTCGATCGACACGTTCAAGCCGTCGGTCGCCGATCGTGCGATCGAGCTCGGTGCCGACATGATCAACTGCGTATGGGGCGCGATTCCGGCCGTCACTCATGTAGCGGCGCGCGCGCGCGTGCCGCTCGTCGTGATGCACAACCGCGCGGCGCCCGATTATGCGGGCGACGTCGTCGACGAAGTGATCGGTTCGCTGGCGCGCGCCGCGCAGGACGCGATCGAAGCCGGCGTGCCTGCCGAGCACATCATCGTGGATCCCGGCATCGGATTCGGCAAGACGCCCGAGCACAACATTGAGATCCTCAGGCGATTGCGCGAGTTCCGCAACAGGCTGCCATACGCATTGCTGGTCGGCACGTCGCGCAAATCGTTCATCGGCAAGATCACTGGCCTGCCAGTCGAGCATCGTGCGTTTGGCACCGCCGCTTCGGTGGCGCTGTCGATCGCCGCAGGTGCCGACATCGTGCGCGTGCACGACGTCGCCGAGATGGTGGCGGTCGCGCGCGTTGCGGACGCGATCTGCCGGCATGGCTGACGTCATCCGCGTTCTTGGCATGCGCTTCTTTGCGAACGTCGGCGCGCTGCCCGGCGAACGCGACTCGACACAACCGATCGACATCGACGTCGAGCTCGACGTCGATACGCGGCCGGCCGCGCGCTCAGACGATCTGGCGGATGCGGTCGATTACGCGGCGGTGTACTCGACGTGCAAGCGGGTCGCGCAAACACGATCCTTCACGCTGCTGGAAGCGCTTGCGTCGGCGTGTCTGGACGCACTGTTCTCGGACACGCGCATCGCAGCGGCGACCATTCGCGTGCGCAAGCCGCGGCTACTCGAGGGCGCCACGCCCGAGGTCCAGCTGACGCGCGCCAACCCAGGCAAGGCCGGTCTCCGCCCGGCGGAGAATCAGGCTTCCGATGCCCGAACGCACTGACGGCAACGGTACGACCGACGCGTCTTTCTCACGCTTCGTGACCGAGCGCGTCGCGCCGCTTGCGAAAGCGTTCGCCGCGACCGCGCTTATGGAATTGCGCGTGCGCACGAGTGAAGGTTCGATCCGCTTGGTCAAGGCGGCAGAAGCGTCGGCGCCCACGCGCGCGCCCGTCGCCAGGACGCTGCGCGGCGCGCGCCAGCAGCTGATGCCGACCACCGAATCCGGCCACCCGTACGAAGTCATCAGTGCCGACGTCGTCGGCGTCTTCACCAGCGTGCCGGGCGCCGCATCGCCGGGCGAGCGCCTCGACGAAGACACTGTCCTTGGGCATATCGAAGCGCTCAAGCTCAAACATCCCGTCCGCAGCGGCGCGCCGTGCGTGTTGATCGCGCAGGCCGCTGAGGACGGCCAGGTCGTCGATTTCGGCGAGCCGCTCTTCGTCGTCGATCGGGCGGAGACGCCCAAACCGGCGGCGCGACCGGAGCCGGCGCCCATCCCTGAAACCATCGAGCCGCCTCGACTGTAATCGCGACGCAGCGCTGACCGTAAGCAACCGTGCATCGGAGTATTGGTGTTCGATAAGGTCCTCATCGCCAACCGCGGCGAGATCGCCGTGCGCATCATCCGCGCCTGCCGCGAGTTAGGAGTCGGCACGGTCGCGATCTTCTCCGACGCTGAGCGCGATGCGCTCCACGTGCGGCTTGCTGACGAAGCGTTCTGCGTCGGGCCACCGCCGGCGACGCGCTCGTATCTCAACATCCCCAACATCATCTCGGCGGCCGAAGTCACGGGCGTCGACGCCATCCATCCGGGCTATGGGTTCTTATCCGAAAACGCGGGCTTCGCGGAGATCTGCGCGTCGCACGGCTTCAAGTTCATCGGTCCGCCGGCTTCAGCGATCGCGCTCATGGGCGACAAGGCGTCGGCGAAGCGGCGCATGCAGGAAGCCGGCGTGCCGGTCGTGCCGGGATCAGGCATCATCGAATCGGACGAGCAGGCGAAGCGCTTTTGCGCGGACGCTGGCTACCCGGTGTTGATCAAAGCTACTGCAGGCGGCGGCGGCAAGGGGATGCGCATCGTCGGCCGCGAGGCCGACCTCACCGCTGGGCTCGCCGCCGCGCGCGGCGAAGCGCAGGCGGCATTCGCCGACGGCCGCGTCTACATCGAAAAGCTGCTCGAGCGCCCGCGGCACATCGAAGTCCAGGTGCTGGGTGACGAATTCGGACACATCATCCATGTCGGCGAGCGCGACTGTTCGACGCAAAAGCCCGGACATCAGAAGCTGCTCGAGGAATCGCCCGCGCCGAATCTCGATCCGAACGTCCGCGCGCAGTTGTGCTCTGCCGCCGTTAAGGCGACGCGCGCCGCCGAGTACGCAAACGCGGGCACGCTCGAATTCCTCGTCGCGCCCGACGGACAATTCTTTTTCATCGAGATGAACACGCGGATCCAGGTCGAGCACCCCGTCACCGAAGCGGTATACGGCATCGATCTCGTCCGCTGGCAAGTGCGGATCGCCGCTGGGGAGCGGCTCACGGTCCGCCAGGAAGATATCAAAGCCCGCGGACATGCGATCGAATGCCGCATCAATGCAGAAGATGTGGAGAACGGCTTCCGCCCGGCGTCAGGCAAGCTCGGCACAGTCGTGCTGCCCGGCGGACCTGGCATCCGCGTCGATTCACACATCTATTCCGGCGCAGAAGTGCCGCCGTACTACGATTCGATGCTCGCTAAGATCATCGCCAGCGATCGCGACCGGCCAAGCGCGATCATGCGCATGCGCCGCGCGCTGGTTGAGACCGAGATCCACGGCGTCGCCACGACGGTCGGACTGCACGAGCGGATCCTCAACTCGGCCCCGTTCGAGGCGGGCGACACGTACGTGACCTGGCTGCGCGAATGCTTGCTGCAGCCCGCCGCCGTGAGCAGCTAAAGCCGATGGCCAAGGAACGGCGCGAACACCGGGTCGCGCTCGAAGTGCTGTACGCAGTCGACATCGGCAAAGCGCCGCTCGACGAGGCGCTGAAACAGGCTCGCGACGGCGTTGGCGTGTTCGGCCGCGGCGATGAAGCGGCAGCCGAGGACCCGTGGGAACCGTCGCTGCCCGCGATGGACCGCCGCGCAGACGCGCCGCGCGCGACGGATTGGCAGCTCGTCGAACAGATGGTGCACGGTACGCTCCAACATAAGGAAGAATTGCAGGCGCAGATCTCACCGCTGCTCGAGCGCTGGACGATCGAACGGCTTTCGGGCATCGACCGGCTGATCTTGGACCTCGCCGCGTGGGAGCTGCGCTATCGGCCGGAGATGGAGACGACCGAGGTCATCAATCACGCCGTCGAATTGGCCAAGCGCTTGTCGACCGAACGCAGCGGCGATTTCGTCAACGCCGTGCTCGACACGTTCGCCAAAACGCCCCCAGCGGGGCTCGGCGCGTGAAGCCGCGCGTCGCCCGCCGCTGGCGGATCGCCGCGCTCGTCGCCATCGGCGCGGTCATGTTCGTGCTGCTCGCGGTTGTGATCGGCGCGATCTTCGTCGTGAGCGCGTTCGGGCAGAACCTGCCCGACGTCGACCGTCTCTCCGAAGTCGACTCGGCCACGACGACGACGCGCATCTTGGCGCGCGACGGAACCGTGCTCGCCCGCATCTACGATCAGAATCGCACCTACGTCGCGATCACCGACATCTCGCCCGCAATGAAGCAGGCGATCGTGGCCAGCGAAGACGAGCGCTTCTACGAGCATCGCGGCGTCGACATGCGCAGCATCATCCGCGCCGCCGTGGCGGACTTCAAGCACGAGCAGATCCAAGGCGCAAGCACGATCACGCAACAGCTGGCGCGCACGCTGTTCCTCAACCGCAATCGCACCATCGCGCGCAAGGTGCAAGAAGCGCTCCTCGCGATCGAGCTCGAGCGCTATTACACCAAGGACGAGATCCTCGAACGCTACCTCAATCTGATCTACTTCGGCGCCGGCGCATACGGCGTGCAGGCGGCGAGCGAAGCGTACTTCGGTAAGCCCGCTTCGAAGCTGACGCTGCCGGAGGCCGCGATGCTCGCCGGCGTCGTCGCCGCGCCGTCGCTGTACTCACCCTATGTGGACGAGCGGGCCGCCAAAGAACGTCAGCGGCGCGTGCTGGACCGCATGGTGTCGCGCGGCGAGATCACGCTCGACCAAGCGAACGAGGCCGCGGCGACCCAGCTGCGCTATGTGGCGGTCGCGCCGCCGGGCGTCGAGGCCTACAAATATCCGTACTTCACCACGTACGTCATCGCGCAACTGGAGAAAAATCTCGGTTCGGATCAGATGCTGCACGGCGGGCTGACGGTGTACACCACGCTGAACCCCAAACTGCAGGTCATCGCTCAGCGGACTGTCACCGAGCTCGTGGAGCAAGGGCGCAAGGAAGGCTACGGGATGCACGAGGGCGCGCTCGTCGCCGAGGATCCGCGCACCGGTGAGATCCTGGCGATGGTCGGCGGCATCGGGTTCTCGGCGCAAAACCAGTTCAACCGCGCGTGGCAAGCGCGCCGCCAGCCCGGCTCTTCGTTCAAAGGATACGTCTACTCCACGGCCATCGATCGCGGCACGCCGGTGTCTGCGATCTACTCGGATTCGCCCGTCACGTATCCGGCCGGCGACGGAACAGAGTACAGCCCGGTCGACGACGACCATCGCTTTTTGGGGTCAATGCCGCTGCGCAAAGCGTTCGCGCTTTCACGGAATGTCGTCGCGGTCAAGCTCGCATACGACGTCGGCATCGACAACGTCATCCAGTACGCGCACGCGATGGGCATCACCGAAGATCTCGAAGCCGACCTGTCGCTCGCGCTCGGCACGGCGGTTGTGTCGCCGCTCGACATGGTATCGGGCTACTCGACGATCGCCGCCGGCGGCGTGTACACGCCACCGACCGCCATCCGTTATGTGACCGATCGCTACGGGTCCATCGTGCTCGACGAGCGATATCCCCAACGCCACGTCGCAATGTCGTCGGGTGCGGCATACGTCATGACGTCGCTGATGGAAAGCGTCATCAACGAGGGCACGGGTTATCCCAACGCGATCATCGGCCGCCCGGCAGCCGGCAAAACCGGCACGACGTCGAGTTTTCGAGACGCGTGGTTCGTCGGCTTCGTGCCGCAGCTCACGGCCGCCGTATGGGTGGGCAACGACGATTACACGCCGATGTACGAATCGTACGGCGGCAACGTGCCTGCGCGCACGTGGGCGCGTTTCATGAAGCTAGCGCTCGCCGGCGTGAAGCCGGAGGATTTTGTCATCCCGCCCGACGTCGAGAAAGTCTTAGTGTGCGCTGGCGGGAACTATCGCGCGCCGGCGGGTTCGGGCGGCCACGAAGAATTCTTCTTGCCGGGCACCGCGCCGCTCGCGATGTGCAACGTGTCCAAACCGTCGCCGTCGCCGCCCGCGGTCAGCTCGCAAGACGCAGGCTCGCAGGCGCCACCTTCGACGACTGCGCCCGCCGCAGATGCGAGCGCGTCACCGGTTGCTCCGAGCAGTGCTCAACCTACCACTTCTCCCTAGTCCGGCCGCCCTGACCGTCTCGCAGTTCGCGCGAGCGGTCGAAGGGGCGCTGCACGACGTCTTTCCATTCCCCGTGCGGGTGACGGGCGAAGTCTCGAACGTGCGGCACGTCGCCGCCAGCGGTCATACGTATTTCGACCTCAAAGACCAATTCGCGGTCGTCCGTTGCCTGTGCTGGTCGACAAGCGAAGCGGCTTCCTATATCGCCGACATCTGCGTCGACGGAGCGGCGATCGAAGTGCTTGCCGAGGTCCGCACGTATGCCAAGCGCAGCGAATACCAGTTGAGCGTGCTCGAAGCGGTGCCGGTCGGGCGCGGGCGCTTGTTCCGCCTGTTCGAGCAGCTCAAGGCGAAGCTGCTTGCCGAGGGTCTGTTCGAGGAAGCGCGCAAGCGCCCGATCCCTGCGTTCATACGCGAGATCGCCATCGTCACCAGCCGCGACGGCGCGGCGCTGCACGATTTCGTGACCACCGCGCGTGCGCGCGGCGCGCATGTGAGCATCACCATCGTGCACGCGCCGGTCCAAGGCGAAGC
Organism: Vulcanimicrobiota bacterium; assembly: GCA_963812135.1. Classification (GTDB taxonomy): domain Bacteria; phylum Vulcanimicrobiota; class Vulcanimicrobiia; order Eremiobacterales; family Eremiobacteraceae; genus JAFAHD01. The sequence goes on along the minus strand of CAWETU010000005.1, from coordinate 12,477 downwards.
GGCAGCGCCGGCATTGGCGGCGGCGATCCGGCGGGCCGGTCGGCTCAATGTGGACGCGGTGGTCGTCACGCGCGGCGGCGGATCGCTCGAAGATCTGTGGGCGTTCAACACGGAGATCGTCGCGCGCGCGATTGTCGCGTGCGCGCGGCCGGTCATCAGCGCTGTCGGTCATGAGGCCGATGTCACGATCGCAGATTTCGTCGCGGACCGCCGGGTTGCGACGCCGACCGCCGCCGCTGTGCTGGTCGCCGGCGAGCGCGTGAAGATGCTTGAGCGTCTCAACGACTTAGCACAGCGTCTCGGTCGGAGCACAAGACTCGCGCTGATGACCGCCAGCCAGCGGGTCGACGAGCTGTCCGGCGGATTGCGTCGCAACGATCCGCGCCGCCGCCTCGCTGACTTGCGGGTGCGGACGCGCGAAGCGCAGACTCGTCTGCGACAGACGTTCGTCCGTTCGCAGGAAGAGCGTCGCGGCCGGCTGTCCACAGCGACCGCTGGGCTTGCGCGCGCTCGGACCGTATCAAACCCTGGCCCGGGGCTACGCGATCGTGTTCGACGAGGCGGGCCGAGTGGTCACGAGCGCGCGCCAGACGGCGCTTGGCGAACCGCTCGACATTTTGCTCAAGGCCGGCAAGCTGGCCGCTGAGGTGACCGCCAAGGAGGAGCGCGATGGCCGACTCGACGTCGAAGAAGAAGGCTAGACCGGACGAGGGACCGTCGTTCGAGGTCGCGTTGGCGCGCCTCGAGGCGATCGTCGAGAGATTGGACGACGGCAACCTGCCGCTCGCGCAGGCGCTTTCCTTATATAAGGAAGGAAACGTGCTCGCTAAACGCTGCCGGGCGCTCTTGACGGAGGCCGAGGTCGAAGTGAAGGAAGCGCTGGCTGGCGACAGACCCGGCAGCCTTGACTAGGTCGCGCCCCATCTGACATGGCCGCCGCAAAGCGCCGTCTCGATGTCGCGGTCGCCGAGCGACTCGGCTCGTCCCGGGCCCGCGCCCAAGCGCTGATCCTCGAGGGACGCGTGCGCATCAACGGTGAGCCCCATGTGAAAGCTGGCGAGCTTGTTGCGGCCGATGCCGTGCTCGACGTCGAAGACGACGCCCGCTTCGTCAGTCGTGGCGGCGCGAAGTTGGAGCGAGCGCTCGATGAGTTCGGCTGGTCGCCCTCCGGTTTGCGCTGTCTTGACGTCGGCGCGTCGACGGGCGGATTTACGGATTGCTTGTTGCAGCGCGGCGCAGCAACCGTGACCGCGGTCGACGTCGGCTACGGGCAGATCGCGTGGTCGCTGCGCAACGACCCGCGCGTAGGGCTCTTCGAGCGCCGCAACTTCAGGCACGCGGATGTGAAAGAACTGGGCGGACCATTTCAATTCGCGAGCGCCGACGTCTCATTTATCTCGCTCGCCAAGCTGGCGTCGGCGTTCGCATCCGCGCTCGAACCAGGCGCGCACATCGTGGCCCTCGTCAAACCGCAGTTCGAGGCAGGCCGGCGTTGGGTCTTGCGCGGCGGTGTCGTGCGCGATCCAAACGGGCAGATCGAAGCGATCAATGGCGTCGTCGAAGCATTTCGCGCCAATGGTATCACGCCGGCGAAGCTGACATTTTCGCCGCTGCTCGGACCAGCCGGAAACATCGAGTTTCTCCTTGGATCGGTCATGGCGCATTCGACGCGCGAGCCCGAACTGGACGTGGCGGGGGTTGTCCGGAAGGCCCACGAAACGCTGGAGCGATGAACGCCGGCGAGCGCAAGAAAGTCTCCAACCTCGCGCTGTACGTGGATGTCGAACGCCCCGATGCGGTCGCCGCTGCGAAGACCGTCGCTGACATCGCTGCGGCCGAAGGCGTCAAGCTGCAGATGGGCGAGCAGCAAGCGGCGTCGCTGCGGCTCAACGGGGCGGGCACGACCACGTTTCCGATGTCGGCCGACCTGCTCGTCTCGCTCGGCGGCGACGGCACGCTTCTGCGCGCAGCGCACCTCGCGGCTTCGTTCGAAGTGCCCATCATCGGCGTCGACTTCGGGCGCGTCGGCTTCCTCACGCAGATCGACCGGCACGATTTCGAGGCTGTACTGCCGCGCCTGCTGCGCGATGGATTCGAAGTCGAATCGCGCACGGCGCTCGATGCGCGCATGCTGGGATCGGACCGCAACTTCTTCGCGCTCAACGACATCTTCTTGGACCGCAGCCACCATGGCAACCTCATGACGCTCGGGATCTCCATCAGCGGCCAGCAAGTCGCGGACATCCCGGCCGACGGCATTGTGGTCGCCAGCCCGACAGGTTCGACCGCGTACTTCCTCTCCGCCGGCGGTCCCATCATGGCGCCGGGCCTCGATGCATTCGGCATCGCGCCGATCAATCCGCACACGTTGTTCTCGCGACCGCTCGTGGTGAGCGCGTCCGAGACGATCCGCATCAGCGTGCCCAAAGACGAGCGCGGCGCCAACCTGTACGTCGACGGCAAGCTCGAGTCCGACGTGCCGCCCGGCTCGGTCATCGAGATCATACGCGCGGCGCGCCCGGTGAAATTCGTCCGGCTGAACCAGCGGCATTTCTTCTCGATGCTCGAGCGCAAGCTGCACTGGGGCGTTTCCATCAAGCGCTCGCTCGAGTAGATGCTCCGCTCGCTGACGGTGGAAGGCTTCGGGCTGATCGACCGCACGTCGGTCGAGCTCGAGCCCGGACTCAACGCATTCACCGGCGAGACCGGCGGCGGCAAGTCCATGGTGATCGACGCGCTCGGATTCGTGTTCGGCGAACGCGCTGGCCCGGATGTCGTGCGCGCCGGCAGCGAGAAAGCGGTGGTCTTCGCAGAGCTGATCCCCACCAAGGCGGCAGCGGCGTGGCTGCGCGACAACGATCTCGAAGCCGATGACGAGGCGCTTGTCTTGAGCCGCGACTATTCCGCAGGCGGCCGCTCCTCGGCACGCGTCAACGGCAAGCCGGTCACCGCAGGCCAGCTGCGCCAACTGGCGGACATCATGCTCGACGTCGTCGGCCAGCACGAACATCAGCGGCTGTTGCAACCTGCCCAACATCTTGAGCTGCTTGATGCATACGCGGGCGAGGCTGCGGTTGCAAAACGCAGCGAGGTGGCAGCGCTGGTCAACGCTTCCAAGGCCCTTGACCGCGCGCTGCACGAGTTGCGCACGTCAGGGGAGCAGTCGTTGCGTGTGCTGGAAGACGCGCGCTTCGCCGCGCGTGAGATCGGTGACGCCAGGCTTGAGTCAGGTGAATTGGAGACGCTGCGCGAGCGGCGCACGATGCTGGCGCACGCGGCCAAGATCGCGGAAGCGGTCGATGCCGCCATCGACGCGATCGACGACGCTGACCGCGGTGCCACCACGCGATTGGGCCAAGCCGCGGCGACGTTAGGCGGAGTCGCGTCCTACGCCGCTTCGTTGCGCGAGTTCGCGGAGCAGGCCAAGGGGTTGCAGAGCGCCGCGCAAGATCTGAGTTTTTCGCTGGCTGCGTTGCGTGAAGAAGGCGCCTTCGATCCCGCGCAGCTCGACGAGGTTGAGAACCGGCTCGCTCTGCTCGAAAGGTTACTGAAGAGATATGGGCCGACGGTCGAGGACGCACAGGCCGCGCAACGCGGCTTCGAGGCGGCGGCCGAGAAACTCGCAAACCGGGAGAACGAGATCCGCCGGCTGGAGGCCGAAAAGTCCAAATGCGACGATCAGTTACGAGGGGCCGCCGTGGTGCTCAGCAAGCATCGCGCCGCAGCTGCGACGAAACTGGCTGCGCGCGTGGAATTGGAGCTTGGGCAGCTCAACATGCGCGGTGCGACATTCGCCTGTTCGATGGAACCGCTTGCCGAGGTCAGCCAATCGGGGATGGATCGAGTCGAGTTCGTGGCGGCCCTCAACCCTAAAGAGCCGCAGCGGCCGATCGCCAAATCGGCGTCGGGCGGCGAACTGGCTCGACTGCTGTTAGCTCTCAAATTAGCGTTTGCCAAAGTCGATCCACATCCGGTCGTCGTGCTCGACGAGATTGACGCCGGCATCGGCGGCGCGGCGGCGCGTGCCGTGGGCGAACGCATCGCAGAGCTTGCCCAGAGCGCGCAGGTGTTGTGCGTGACCCATCTCGCGCAGATCGCGACGTTTGCCGCGCATCATATCGTGATGGAAAAGGCGACCAAACAAGGCCGGGCGGTGATTTCAGCACGCGCGCTCGGCACCAAAGAAGAGATACGGACCGAGGTGGCGCGGATGCTCGCCGGCGACGCGCAGAGCAGTGAAGCGCTCAAACACGCCGAATCACTGCTGAAGCGGAGGTGACGGCATATGCGCGATTCCGCGATGCGGTTAGCCGTAGTACTCGGCGCAGCGGTTTTCTTGCTATGGGCAAGCACGGCACGCGTGGCCGCGTCGTCATTGAGCGGTTTGGTCACGCATGCCGAGAGCGGCGCGCCTGTAAGTGGCGTCCGGGTCGAGGCCTTCGCCGATATCGACACTCGGCCGCTTGCGACGACTAATACGGATTCCAACGGCAGATTTTCATTCAGCGACTTACCCGCAGCCAAGTATCACTTATTGTTGCATGCGCCGCCCCTGTTCGACACAGTCGTTGCCGGCATCGCGCTCGGGCCAGCTGAAGATCGACAGCTGCCGTCACCGCTGTCGATGGAAGCCGCATTCACCTACTTCGTTCCGCGCAACGTCATAGTCGATCCGCCGCATCAAGCGCGCCTGCGCGGCCAGGTCGTCGGCACGACCATCGACGCAGACGGCAAGCGCTCGACACCCGTGCCGGTCTCTGGAGTCGCAGTCGGCGCTTTCGCGGTAGGGTATGATCTGCTGCTGAGCACAGTATACACCGACGCGGCCGGACACTTTGCATTCAACTTCCTCCCGGCCGGTGAGTACGTCGTGAGGGTGCTTGGAGAAGAAGACAAGAGTGGCGACCATTTGATGCTACCGCCCGGGAGCAATGTGCTTCTCGCCTACCCAGTCGTCGTCGAATCAGATAAAGTGTA
>CAWETU010000005.1:0-2500 GCA_963812135.1 Vulcanimicrobiota bacterium | reverse complement strand
GCCCGAGGTGTGAATACGAGCCAACGCAAGGCGGCGAAGTGGACGATACTCAACTGCCAAGAAAAGCGTCTAGCAAGGGTCATCGATACCCGTACCGCAAACCGACACTGGTAGACTGGCAGAGCATGCCAAGGCGACGAGAGAACCCCTGTTAAGGAACTCGGCAAATTAGCCCCGTAACTTCGGGAAAAGGGGTGCCCTAGTAGCGTACGCGCACTTGCTGTAGCGGCGCGAAAGGGTCGCAGTGAAATGGCCCGAGCGACTGTTTAACAAAAACACAGGTCTCTGCGAACGCGAAAGCGGACGTATAGGGGCTGACGCCTGCCCGGTGCTGGAAGGTTAAGAGGAGAGGTTAGCCGCAAGGCGAGGCTTTGAATCGAAGCCCCAGTAAACGGCTGCCGTAACTATAACGGTACTAAGGTAGCGAAATTCCTTGTCGGGTAAGTAACATTGCCCGAAGCGGTGGCGACACCGCCCAATCAACCGGCTCAAATCGGGGAAACCCTACCGGCGATTAACGCAAGCGGCGTCGCGGGTAATACCGAGGGTAAGATTCGATAACTCGAATCCCCGTAACGACTCGAGCGGTGTGAGAGCCCTCAGATGGGATCGCAAGATCCCATAACATGCCGGACCTGTTTCATGTGATGTGATCTATCCAAGCCAGCGACAGCGATGTCGGCGACGAGATACTCAGCCCGTTGCATTCAGGTGAACGTATAGTCTATGCCACGGGAAACCGTGGACGAAGCATGGGTAAGTTCCGACCTGCACGAATGGCGTAACGACTTGGGCACTGTCTCAATGGGGGGCTCGGCGAAGTTGCAATACGGGTGAAGATGCCCGTTACCCGCAGCAGGACGGAAAGACCCCGTGGAGCTTTACTGTACCCTGATCTTGATTTTTGAAATTGACTGCGCAGGATAGGTGGGAGACGCTGAAGTCGCATCTTCGGGTGCGATGGAGCCGACCTTGAGATACCACTCTGTCGGTTTCGGGAATCTAACTAGCAGCCGTGATCCGGCTGGAGGACATGGTCAGGCGGGCAGTTTGACTGGGGCGGTCGCCTCCCAAAGAGTAACGGAGGCGCCCAAAGGTCGACTCAGGTTGGTCGGAAATCAACCGTAAGAGTGCATAGGCAGAAGTCGGCTTAACTGCGAGACGTACATGTCGAGCAGGGACGAAAGTCGGGCTAAGTGATCCGGTGGTTTTGAATGGAAGAGCCATCGCTTAACGGATAAAAGCTACCCCGGGGATAACAGGCTTATCTCCCCCAAGAGTCAATTTGGGCTCGCCACTCGAGCGATCGAGTGGGCGATCAGTGACTCATATCGGTGGAACCCTTGCACGGCAAGGGCAATACCGAGGGAAGACCAGCGCATCATTGATCCTAATGTAGCGGTCGGATTTATTCGACCGAGACGATGGATTGCGCGGTCCCTGTAACGACTTCTCGCCAGCGCGCGAGAGATGGAAGCGCTGCGTCGCAAGACGCAAATCTATCACTTCCATAACACGTCACCATCTCGAAAGAGATGAAGGTATAGTCTAAGCTACAAGTGATTGTAGATTGCCACATCGACGGGGAGGTTTGGCACCTCGATGTCGGATCGTCGCATCCTGGGGCTGTAGTAGGTCCCAAGGGTTTGGCTGTTCGCCAATTAAAGCGGTACGCGATCTGGGTTCAGAACGTAGAGAAAACACTGCGTCTCCTCCGAGCAATTGGAGGATGTACATCGGCTATATCGGTGAAACCCGACGTCAGCATCGACCGACGCTGACGGGGTAATACCGAGGGAAGTCGGGCACGAACAGAACGTGCCTTGACCCCGTAACGACTGAAGAGCGCGAGCTCTGAGATGGATGGTCACTGTCGCAGCGATGCGATAAATCTACGGCCGCCATCACACGCCGACTCCTGATCAAATCAATCAGGATGAAGATATAGTCTATGCCACCAGGAATGGTGGGAAGAACATGCGTGAGACAGTTCGGTCCCTATCCGCTGTGGGCGTTACAGACTTGAGGAGCGCTGACCCTAGTACGAGAGGACCGGGTTGGACGGACCGCTAGTGAACCGGTTGTCACGCCAGTGGCAGAGCCGGGTAGCCACGTCCGGATCTGATAAACGCTGAAAGCATCTAAGCGTGAAGCAGACTCCAAGATAAGGTCTGGATCCGCAAGGTGAAGACTCCTGGTAGTCCACCAGGTGATAGGCCGGAGGTAGAAGCGCAGTAATGCGCGCAGCTGACCGGTACTAATAAGTCGGAGAGTTATTCGCTCTTTGGAATCATCAAGCGGCAAAGCTGGTAAGTTTCGTTCGTGACGTATATCGTTATGCAGTTTTCAGGGAGCAATGGCATGCGGGCCTCAGGGCTCGCCGCTCGCCCCTAAAAATTTCCGGTGCTTATAGTGGTGGGGCAACACCCGTTCCCATTCCGAACACGGCAGTTAAGCCCACTAACGCCAATGGTACTCAGACCGCAGGGTCTGTGGGAGA
>CAWETU010000004.1:0-19784 GCA_963812135.1 Vulcanimicrobiota bacterium | reverse complement strand
GTAGCGTCACCGAGTCTTGGACGCGGCCGGTGGCCGGCACGTTGGCAGCAGAAGGCGAGTTGTCGGGCGCGGCCGGATAGTCGGTCTGCGGCGCCGGACCGGAGGCGGTCCACGGCCCGAACCATTTTTCGATCGAAGCCTTGGCTTGGTCCGGTGTCACATTGCCGATGACGACGATTGTCGTCAGGTCCGGTCTGAAGACCGTCGCATAGTACGCCTTGACGTCATCGAGCGTCAGGGCCTTGATGGTGGCAGGCGTCGGACGTCGGAGCTCGGGATCGTTGGCCGGGTACAGCGCGTTGATCAACGCGAGTTCGGTGAGATAGTCAGGGCTCGTGAGCTGGCCGCCGACAAGCCCCGCGGTCTGCTGTTGCACGACCGCGAACGCGGGCGCAGGCAGGGCTGGATGGAGCACGCCGTCAGCGAGCAGCTCGACGCCGCGATCGAATTTAGACGACAACACCGTCAGCGAGAAGTCCGTGCCGGGCGATGCGCTGGCGGCGATGTCATCGAGCGCTTTGCGATATGCGAGGCGGTCGAGGGTGGTCGTGCCATAGTCGAAGAGGCCGCTCAGCACTTGGTCGACGCCGTCTTTGCCGGCCGGCGTCTCGAGATCAGAATTGTTCTTGACCTCGCCGAACAGGGTGACGGTCGGACTGATCGACTCGGGCTGCACGATGAGACGAATGCCGTTCGAGAGCGTCACCGCTGTGGGATTGAGCGTCGACGGCGGGACCGAGACCGACGCGAGCAATCCTTGTGCCCATGTGGGCAGCGTCGTCTGCACAGCGTTAGTCGGCGCGAACGATTCTGTGCCGCCGAAACCCTTTGCGCTGCTTGGCTGCCCGGCGGGTTTGGGGTTGAGAATGCCGACGAGCGCGGTCGAGTTGTCGAAGTAGCGGCGCAGCACGCGGTTGACGTCGTCAACGGTCACGTTCTGCAGCGCTTTGACGTCATCGTCGGGCGACGAGCGGCCTTCGACCGCGACCGACTCAACCCACGAGTCGGCGAGTCCTGTGATGGAATTACGCTCGAACTCTGCCTGCGCGACGGATTGGCGTTTGATCGCATCGACCAGCTCCGCCGGCACGCCGTTCTTCTTATAATTGTCGATCACGCTCTTGAGCGTATTCGCCATTGCCTTTGTGTCCGCGCCGGGCGGCAGCGCGCCGTACAGAATGCCGGCGCCGGCCTTGGGGAGCTGGGTCACGGGGAAATAGCCGGCCTGCAGCGCCTTGCCCGCGGGTCCGAGGGCGTACACGTCGCCGCGCTGGCTGGCGAGCACGCCGCCGAGAATCGTCGCCGCTGCGTAGTCGGGACTGTCGTAGCCAGGCAGCCGATAGCCGACGAAGGCGACCGCAAACGGTTGATCGGTGTCGAGCGAGATCGTTTCGGCCTTGAGCGGCCGCAGCTTGATTGAAGGGCGCGCCGGCACCGGGTGTCGGGGAATTGAGGAGAACATCGTCTTGATGGTGCTCAAGGTCGCTTGCGGATCGACGTCGCCAGTGACCAATAAGACCGCGTTATTCGGCTGATACCACGCATCGTAGAACTTCTTGAGCATCGCGCCCGTCGTCTTGTCGAACGATGGCCGGGTGCCAAGCGCGTCGTGCTCGTACGGCGTGCCGGCGAACAAGTGCGTCCACGCGGCGGCGAAGAAGCGATAGAACGGATTGGAAAGATCCGCGGCGACTTCTTGCTCGATCGCGCCCCGTTCTTGCACCCACTCGGCCTGCGAGTCGAGCACGCCGTGCATCTGAATCGCGAAGACGTGAAGAGCGTACGGCAGATCTTTGGCGGGCACGGTGTAGAAGTAGCGCGTGATCGTGTTCTCGGTCTGCGCGTTGTTGTCCGAACCCATCAATGTGCCGATGTCGGCCAGCTGGTTCGAGGTGAGGCCTTGCATGCTGCGCCCGAACGCCATGTGTTCTTGCGCGTGCGCCATGCCAGGGAAGCCAGGCGGCGCTTCATCCGATCCGGCGAGAAACACCATTTGGGCGTTGACAGCGGGCGAGAGCGGATCGCGCACGATGATGACGCGCAAGCCGTTGGACAACGTCGCCCGCACGACAGCTGTAGCGGTCGAATTTATGCGACCGTCCGAAGCCGCCACACACGGCGATAGTGACGCGAGCAACACTGTGGCGACTGCGATGCATGCGGGGACAAACGTCAGACGTTTCAAGCGATCTATCTCCTGAAGAGGGGGTACGACGCGCGCTCTTGTACGGGTCCGCGAGGAGGCTCACCGCACGTGGAAGAGCTCGCGGGCCGGATCGGCGGTCTCATCCTGGCGGGCTTGCCCGGGATCGACGCGCCTCAAGAGATTGCGCAGTTCATTGCGGGAACGGCCGGAGCCGTCCTCTTTCGCCGTAATATTGCCACACCGCAGCAAACGCGTGAGCTCATCGACGATCTCCAAGCGGCCCGTCCGCCACATCGGCCGCCGCTGCTCGTCGCTGCCGACCAGGAAGGCGGCACCGTCGAACGACTAGGGTCATTGGGAGCGCCCGCTCCCTCGGCGATGGCGCTTGGCGCTGCATGGCAGCCTGAGCTGACGCGCGCGGTCTATAGGATGATGGGCGGCGATCTGCGCGCGTTGGGCATCAATCTCGACTTCGCGCCCGTCGCGGACGTGAACACCAATCCTGAAAATCCCGTCATCGGTCTGCGCTCGTTCGGCGACGATCCCGCCCGGGTCAGCGCGCACGTCGCCGCCGCGATCGACGGCCTGCACGCGGCCGGCATCGCCTCGGCAGCGAAGCATTTTCCAGGTCACGGCGACACGTCCGCCGATTCGCACCTCGCGCCTGTCGCCACGACACGCGACGCCGCGCATCTGCGCCGGGTCGAGCTGGCGCCGTTTCGCGCTGCGATCGATGCCCGCGTCGATCTTATCATGACCGGTCATGTATCAGCGCCGGCCCTGGATCCAAGCGGCGCCCCCGCCACGCTGTCCAAGGCGTTGCTGCAAGCCGTGTTGCGGGATGAGCTCGGTTTCAATGGAGTTGTGTGCACGGACGACATGGTGATGGCCGGCATCACCTCGCGCTCATCGATCGCGCAAGCGTCGGTGCTGGCGATCGACGCGGGCGCAGACCTGCTCGTGTTTTCAGAACTCGACGCGGCTCGCGAAGGCTTGGAGGCGTTGCGCGCTGCCGTGCGCGACGGCCGCCTCAAGCCCGACCGCGTTGCGGCGAGTCTCGCGCGCGTCGAGACGCTGCGTTGGCGGACCGCGCAACGCGTGCCCGACGAGGACGCGCCGCCCATCGATTCGGCGGAGCTCGTACGTGACGTCGCGCAACGTTCGGTGTGCGTCGTGCGCACCGGCGCCGGTATACCGCCGCTCTCGCTCCCGAGCGGTGCGCGCGTGTTCGTCGTCAATTTCATCGAGGGCGGTCCCGCGAAGTCGACGGGCGCGAGAGTGGAAAGCGTGCTTGGCAAAATGCTGGCCGCCGCCGGTCTGCACGTGAGCGAGCAGCTGCGCGATCTCGAGCCTGCGGGTCACGAGTACAAACAGCTTCTGATGGCGGCCGGCACGGCCGATGCATTCGTCGCGGTGACGCGACGGGCTTTCGTTCACCGATTGCAAGCGCAAGCGGTCGCGGATCTCGCGCTGTACGGCAAACCGATCGTCGCGATCGCGGCGCTGGAGCCGTACGACGCGACGCATTTGCCGGACAGCGTCGCGGTCATCGCGTCCTTCGGCGACGGCGACGCCGAACTGGCCGCTGCGGGTGCCGTGCTGCTCGGAACCGCGCAGGCACTCGGGCGGATGCCGGTGGTGCTGGGCGCAAGTCCACAGGTCGCGGGCACGTCGTGATACGGCCGGCGGGCAGCGAGCCTCGCGCGCTTCCGACCGCGCTCGCGGCGCTCGAGGACGCGCTCGGACGCGTCTGCTCGTGTGCGGTGCTGCACGTGCGCGTGCGCGGCGCAGTGGTGTACGAGGCGGCGCTCGGCGAGCTCGCGCCGGACGGGCCAAGGGCGACCACCGACGCAGTCTTCGACCTCGCGTCCCTGACGAAGATCGCCGTGGGCACTGCGCTGCTCGCGCTGCTCGACCGGCGGGCGTTCGCGCTCGACGATCCGATCGTCGAAACATTCCCTGAGTTCGCAGGTCGCGATCCACGCCGCAAGCAGGTGACGTTCCGCCACCTGCTCACTCATACGTCAGGATTGCCGCCGAGCGTCAACGCGCGTGCGGACTTAGGCGCTGCCCGCGTCGTGCGCCGCGTGTGCGACACGCCGCTTGCGCGGGTGCCGGGGGAGCGCGTGGTGTACAGCGACTGCGGTTTCATCCTCGTCGGGGAGGCCGTGGCGCGATTGGCCGGAGTCCCATTGCCGATCGCGCTGCAAAGTTCGGTCTTCGATCCGCTCGGCGTCTCGAGTTGCGGGTTCTTGCCGCAAGGTGAGATCGCGCAGCGCATCGTTTGCACGGAGCGCGACCAGTGGCGCGGCAAACTGTTGCGCGGCGAAGTGCACGATGAGACGTGCTGGTCGATGGGCGGCATCGCAGGACACGCGGGTCTGTTCGGCACCGCCTCGGACGTCGCTCGCTTGGGCGAGCTTTATCGCGATGCAGGGCAATTCGAAGGGCGCCGTGTGTTGTTGCGACCGACCGCGCAGATGGCGGTCCGCGAGCACGCGCATTCGCAGGACGAGCGCCGCGGCCTCGCGTGGGCGCTCAAGTCGAGCGACGCGCGGCCCTGGGGAGCGAGGCTCTCACGCAATTCGTACGGTCACACAGGATACACCGGCACGTCGCTCGTCGTCGATCCGCAGCGCGGGCTCACGATCGCGCTTGCTGACCAACCGCGTGTACGTCAGCCGAGAACCCGGACCGATCGCGGACCTGCGGGCGCGCGTCCACGACGCCGTGATCGCCGACCTCGACGATGATGTAGCACCCGAGCGCAGCTCGGGTGTCGCCGCGAGCGACCGCTCGCGGCCGCGCTAGATGCGCATCATCGGTCTGATGTCGGGCACGTCGCTCGACGGCATCGACGCCGCCGCGATCGACGTCGAACGCCACGGCGATCGCCTCGACATCGCGCTGCTTGGCCACTCGACGGCGCCGTACGACGCGGCTTTGCGCGCATCGCTCGAAGCATCGCTGCCGCCTAAACAAGGCAGCACGCGAGACGTTTGCGTGCTCAACGCTCGCATTGCGGAGGCGTTTGCCGACGCCGCGACGCGCCTGTGCACGCGCGCGGGCATCGACATGGCGGGCGTCGATGCGATCGGCTCGCACGGCCAGACGTTATATCACGCCGCGGGCGCACGGCCCGAGGCGCGCGCGACGCTGCAGATCGGTTCGCCCTCGATCATCGCGCAAGCGACCGGCGTGACGACCGTCGGGGACTTTCGCGTCGCCGACGTGGCCGCCGGCGGTGAAGGGGCGCCGCTTGTGCCGTTCGTCGACTATCTCTTGTTGCGCAGCGACACGGAGCACCGGCTTGCGCTCAACATCGGCGGCATCGCCAACGTGACCTGGTTGCCTGCCGGCGCGAGTCCCGAGCAAGTCCGAGCATTCGACACCGGTCCTGGGAACATGCTGATCGATGCATGCATGCGCTTCGAATCGCACGGCGTGCAGCGCTACGATCGTGGTGGCGCGCTGGCGCAAGGCGGCCACGTCTCACAGGCGCTCGTCGACGAGTTGATGGAAGAGCCGTGGTTCCGCCGGCCGAGTCCGAAGTCGACGGGCCGTGAGGAATTCGGTGAAGCGTACGCAGGCGACGTCTTACAGCGCGCCGCGAACCTCGGCGTCACCGGCCCGAATCTGATCGCGAGCGTGACGGCGCTGACCGCGCACACGATCGCCGCCGCCGTGCCGCGCGAATGCCAGCGGATCATCGTGTCGGGCGGCGGCGTGCACAATCGGGCGCTGATGACGATGTTAGAAGATGAACTGGAGAAGCGTTCCGTGCGCGCCGTGATCGAGCGCTCGGATGCGTTCGGCATGCCCGTGGACGCCAAGGAAGCGATGGCGTTCGCCGTGCTCGCGCACGAAGCGCTGTACGGCCGCGCCAACAATCTGCCTTCCGCCACGGGTGCGCGCAGCGGCGTGGTGATGGGCGTGATCGCGCCCGGCAAGAATTTCGCGAAACTGATGCGCACGATTTGGGCAGCATCGTGAGGTGCCCAACCGAAGGTCGACTACTGAAGGTCGCGGCGTCGCGATCGGCATCGATGCCGGCGCGAGCCACACCGAGGGCATTCTGGTCGACGCGAACGGCGCCGAGATCGCAAGGTCGCTCGGCGCCGGCGCAAATCTGCGCGTCGACACCCCTGAAGCCGTCGGACGCAGCCTCGCGGCGGTGCTCGCGCCGCTGCTCGAGCGCGGCGACGTGCGCGCGATCTGCATCGGCGCTGCCGGCGCCGGCGGCGAGACTCAGATCGACTCGTTGCGCACGATCGTCACCCCTTTGATGCCCCCGAACGTCGCCTTGACGATCGTGCACGACGGCCGCATCGCGCTGGAAGCCTCGACGCCGCATCGGCCCGCGATGGTCGTCATCGCCGGCACTGGTTCGCTCGTCTATGGCGAGCGCAGAGACGGCACGCCGTCTCGCGCCGGCGGTAAGGGAGCGCGGGTGGGCGATCCCGGCAGCGGCTACGCGATCGCTCGGAGCGCGCTCGAGCACACGTCGGCGGCGCTCGATGGTCTCGAGCGCAAGCAAGACCTCGCCATTTTCGTTGCCAGCGCGTTCGACGCGCGCAGCGCCGTCGATGTCGACGAGCGGTTGCGCGACGCGCACTTGCGGGTCGCGGAGATCTCAAGGCTCGCCATCCATGTGGGCGCGGCATATGAATCGGGCGACCAAGCCGCGCGCAGCATCGTCGAACAGCACGGCGCGGTGCTGGGCGGACTTGCCAATAGGGTGGCTGCCGAGGTGCGCGAAGGCGACCGGCCCTTGCCGGTGGCGTTCACCGGCGGCGTTTTCGAAGTGGTTCCCGCGCTGGCGGACGTGGTGCGTGCGACCCTACTGGCTCGCGGCCCATGCGATATCACATTGCTTTCGGTTTCGCCGGCGCTGGGCGCAGCGCGCCTCGCTCTCGAAACCGTACGCCATGAGTGAGAATCGCCACGACCTGCCGCTGACGGAAGAGATCAATCCGTCGACCGCGGATCTCGATCGGCTCGACACGCACGAGCTGCTGCATCGCATCAATGACGAAGACCGGCGCGCGGCGTGGGCGGTCGAGCGCGAGCTCGACGCGATCGGCACTGCGGTCGACGCGATCGCCGACCGGCTCGCGCGCGGTGGACGGCTTCACTATTTCGGTGCGGGCACGAGCGGACGGATCGGCGTGACGGACGCCGCCGAAATGCCGCCGACGTTTTCGGTCCCCGATGACCTGGTCGTCGCGCACATCGCCGGCGGCCCGGCTGCGATGTCGCGCGCTGTAGAAGGCGCTGAAGATGACGCGGCGGCGGGCGGCGCGGAGGTGCGTTCGGCGCGCATCGGCTCGGCCGATGCTGTAATCGGACTGTCAGCGAGCGGCCGCGCGCCGTACGTGCTTGGCGCGATGCGTGAAGCGGCCGGCGCCGGCGCGCTCACTGTTGGCATCACCAACGATCAGCGCAGTCCGCTGGCGCAAGCGGTGAACGTGCCGATAGCGCTGCTGACCGGCGCCGAAGCGCTGGCCGGTTCGACGCGCATGAAGGCTGCTTCCGCGCAGAAGATGGCGCTCGCGACGATCAGCACCGCGGTCATGGTCAAACTCGGCCGCGTCCATGGCAACCTCATGGTCGGCGTCGCCGCGACGAATGAAAAACTGCGTGCGCGCGCCGTGCGTATGGTCGCGTTGCTTTCCGGGCGGGGAGAAGAAGAAGCGCGCGCGGCGCTGGAGGCCTGCGAGTATGGCGTCAAGCCGGCGGTCGTCGTATTGCGCCGGCGCTGCAGCCCAAAAGAAGCGAATGACCTGCTCGAACGTTGCGCCGGGGATCTGCGCCGCGCGCTTTCGTAGACAACCTAGAGCGCTGCGAGGGATAGCCAGGCCCACCCGTCGGGATATTCGGGAAGCGAGCGCGCGATCTCGGGGTGGATCGCCGCTGCGAATATCTCCGCGGAGTCCAGCAGGCGCGGTCCAGGACGATTGACATAGGCGTTGCCGTCGACGACCGCCACGCGACCGGCTCGCACGGCGCGCAGACCGCTCCACACGGAATTATTGGCAAGCTCGCCAGTGGCGCGCAGCGACGCCGCTAGATCGAAGCCGCACGGCGCGATGATGATGACGTCGGGATCGGCGCTTGCGATCGCATCCCAGTCCAAGCGTTGTGAATCCGCGCCGGGATGCGCGAGAAGTGCCCGCCCGCCCGCGAGCTCGACGAGTCCGGGCGTCCAGTGGCCGCCGCTCATCGGCGGATCCGTCCACTCGAGCACGAGCGTGGCCGGGCGAGGGCCAGCGGCCGTCAGCGCGCGCAACGCGCCTTCGCGATCGCGCAGCTGCGCGACAAGCGCATCAGCCGCGCCGGCCCTGCCGGTCAGCGCCCCGATCGACTCGATTGTCGCATAGACGTCCGCGAGACTGGACGGTTCGAGCGAGACGAGGCGCGGATCGCCCTGCAAACGGCGCGTAGCATGGCTCACCGTCTCGTACGAGACCGCGCACACCGGACAGAGCTCTTGGGTGACGATAAGGTCTGGGCGTAGTTGCTCGAGCAAAGCCGCATCCAGCGTGTAGATTGACGAGCCGGCATGCAAGTGCGCGCGCACGTGGCGGTCGATGTCGGCCGCGCGCGCGACCGCCGGCAGCGCGCTCGAGGTCAAGCGCGGCTTGCTGCGCGCGCGCGGCGGGAAATCGCACTCGTGGGTGACGCCGACGACATCGTCCCCGGCGCCGATCGCGTAGAGGATCTCTGTCGCGCTCGGCAGGAGGCTGACGACGCGCATTGCGGTGCGCGGCTTCAAATGAAAAGGCGCCGATTCCCTCAGCGCCTCTCCCCGTCGTACATCCTGTGTGGATTAGGTCGCGAGCCGGAACGCGTCCGCGAGCGTCATCAGCTTCTTCGCGCTGGACGAGCCGAGATCGGCCGGCACGAAGACATCGCCTTCGGCTCCGCAGTCCTTGAACGTAAGGCCGTCGCCGGCTTGCTTGACGTCGTTGCAGAGATACGTGTCGCTCGACGCGACGTTTGTTCCCTTGTAGTGGTCGACCACCTCTGCGATCTGGCATGCGTCGCTGTTTTGATTGCGCATCGTTTCGAACGTGCGCGAGACGCCGGCATCACCGCCGTGGTAACCGACCGAGATCAGCGCCGCATCGCAATTCGTGTAGGCTTTCGAGAAACAGTTCTCGGCGGCGAGGACGTCCTTGCTTGCGCTGCTGCCGATCTCGAGACTGCCGCACGCGCCGCCCGCATCGGCGACCGTCTGGACAGATGTTGCGGCAGCTGAAGCGGGGATGTGGACGAGCAGCGCTGCGCAAACGCTGAGCGTCATCGCGGTAGCCGCAATGCGACGGACACCGGCTTTGGAACCTGCGAGCATATGCATATGTCTCCTTTTCGCCGTGTTGTTACTGACGCCGACTATACTACCGTTCGACGGCTAAGGTTTCATTATCGCGACATTGCAAAAAGATGGCACTAATTCGGCGCATGGGACCGGTGCTCGACGCTGTCGAATCACGCACCCTCATGACCCACGCTCTCGCGCTCGCCCTGGTGCTCGTCGCGCAGGCGGGGGCAACGGCCACACCTCCACCGCTGGCTCCCGCGCCTTCGCCGCAGGTGACCCCCGCTGCCCTCGTGCTGGCCCGCAAAGAGCTCGGCGACGCTCGCCAGGAGCTGATGACTCACTTCAGCGCGATCGATCAGCGATCGCGCTCGGCCGTCATGATCGAGGCACGTCTCGACGAGGACTTCGGAACGTTGAACGACATCCCGGCGTCGAGAAGCATCACGCCGGAAGAGTACGCGCAGGCGATGGCGCTCGAAGCGGACATGACGGCGACGCTGATCCATCAGCTAGCGACCGGCCAGTATCATCCCTGGTCCGCGGTCCGCGGCGTCGACGAAGTCGTCGTGCGCTCGCCGGCGGACGGCACGATGCAACCGGTGGCGATCTACGTGCCGCTGTCATATCGTGCAGATAAAGCCGCGCCGCTGGTCATCCTCTTGCACGGGCGCACGCAGAGCGAGATGGACATCCTAGCGATCAAGTGGTTCCGGGAACTCGCCGACGCGAACGGCGTGATCGTCGTCGCGCCCTACGGTCGCGGTGACGTCCAGTACGCCGAACCTGCGCCACAAGATATCTACGCGACGCTCGACGCCGCTAAAGCGGCGTTCAATATCGACTCGCATCGCACGTTTCTCGCGGGATATTCGATGGGCGGATATGGCGTGTATTCGGTCGGTCCTCAGCGCCCTGGCGACTGGGCCGGGTTTTTGGCGATCGCCGGCGGACCCACCAACGAGGACGAACAAGCGGTGTTCGCCAGCTTTGCGGGCAAGCCGGTCTACATGGTTTCAGGCGTCGACGACGACGTGATACCCAACTCCTACGTCCGGCTCGCGGCTCGCGTCTTGCGCGAGCGCGGCATACCCACTGGCTACTACGAGCAACCGGCCGGTACGCACTCGCTTGCCACCATCTACCCGGCGATCGCCAGGGCATGGTCGGATATGCTGCGCGGCATCCGGCCCGGCGGAGTTGTGCCCGCGCCCGGCCCGATACCCGCGCAGCCGATGCACCCCGACTAGCTAAAGCCACAGGAGACGGCAAAAAGCTGGCATAATAGTCCGGCCCTAGCCTTCGGTAGTGGCCGCACGAGAAACCGACGCCGTTGTCGCACTTGAACAGACGGCGTTCATCCGTATCGCTGCGAAATGGGCGCAAAGGGGAAGACAATGTCGGAATCCGAGCCAAAAGATCCGTCCTCGCTTTCAAGAAAAGATTTTCTCGCCGCCGGTGTGGGCGCGGCTGCGATCGCAGGTGCGGGAACCGCGGTCGCGACGACGCTTGGCTACGCGCCGGCCGCCGTCGCAGACAATGCGCCGATTCTCATCGGCGACGTTGACGAGACCAGCGGCGTCTACGCGGTCAGCGGCTCGAGCCAGTCGCTCGGGAAGAAGGTCGCGGTTGCCGAGTGGAACGCGCGTGGCGGCGTGCTCGGCCGCCAGATCCAGCTCGTCCACGCAGACACCGCGGCAAAACCTGATGTCGCGGTCCCCAATGCGACGAAGCTCATCGAGCAGGATAAAGTCGATGTGCTCGTCGGCGAGGTGTCGTCGGGCGTCGGACTCGCGCTTTCCGCGCTGGCCCAGCGTCTTGGCATCGTCTACGTCGCCGCTGGCACGCACGACACGACGATCACCGGCAGCAACGCGCACCCGGTGACGTTCCGCACGACGGCCGCCAACTCGATGCTTGCGAACGCGACCGCGAAAGCGCTCCTTCCCTTCGGCAAGAAGTGGTTCTTCATCACGCCTGATTACGCGTATGGGCATTCGGCACAGGCGGGTTTCCAACAGGTGCTCGAGGCCAACGGCGGCCAGTCGCTCGGCAACGAGCTCACCGCATTTCCGACCAATTCGGGTGACTTCACCGCGCAGCTGACCAAGGCCAAGAACAGCGGCGCCGATGTGCTCGTGCTGAGCTGGTACGGCGGTGATCTCGTCAACGGCATGAAGCAATACGTGCAGCTCGGACTCGACAAGTTCTTCAAGCAGGTCGGCGGGCCGCTCAATGGCGTTGAAGTGGCGCTCGGTTACGGTGTCGAGAACAATCGCGGCATCTGGGGTGCCCCGTGGGCCCCCGATTATCCGAGCGATGGTTCCAAGCAGCTTGGCGTCAAGCTCAAAGCGGCCGGCGCCTCGTATGTCGACTGGCGCATGTATCTCGGCTGGCTCGCTGCGGAAGCCGCGATCACCGGGATCCTGCGTGCCGGCACGACGGATGCGACGCGTCTTTCGCAAGCGATGGAAGGCCTCACGTTCAACGGATTGCAGAAGAAGTTCTGTCACATCCGCGCGTGCGATCACCAAAACGAGCTCGACGTTCTGGTGACCGAGGCGATTCCAAAATCGCAATGGAAGTTCCCGAACCAGTTCTTCAAGATCAACCAGATCGTGCCGGCGAGCGACACGCTCGAGCCGTGCAGCCAGAGCGACGCTCCGGCGAAGCTGGCGGCGCAGACGATTCCCGCGCGCGAGGGCTACACTCCGAAGACCAAGGCATAGACCGATCACAGCCGATCGGTGGACCATGAAGAGGCGCCGGCGACCGGCGCCTCTCACATAGCGGAGACCGAACGACGCTAAACGCAACGCTGCTTCTCTCGGTGACGATGAGCTACATCGCCATCATGCCGAACCAGATAGCAGAGACCGTCTTCGATGGCCTCACGCGCGGCATGCTCTACGTGTTGCTCGCCTTAGGTCTGAACATCATCCTCGGACTGATGGGCGTCATCAATTTCTCGCACGGCGCGTTCTTCGCGCTCGGCGCCTACATCACGTTCACGCTGTCCTCGCGGATCGGGCTGTTTCCCGCCATACTCGTCGCGGCGCTGTGCATGGCGGTGCTCGGCATGATCATGGAAAGCGTCTTTATCCGGCGCTTATACGGCCGGCCTCCCGAGCACGTGCTGATGTTCACGTTCGGCATGTTCTTGATCTTCGTGCAGGTGATCCGCAAGATTTGGGGCGACACGCCGCAGCCACTCTCGCCCACCGGCTGGCTCGCAGGTTCGGTGAATCTCGGCTTCTCTCATTACCCGACCTTCAGGTTGGTCGTCGTGCTCGTGACCGTCGTCGTGCTCGTCTTGGTGTACCTGATGTTGGTGCGCACGAATCTCGGCTTGATCATCCGCGCAGGGACGCGCGACAGCCAGATGGTCAGCATCTTGGGCATCAACATGCCGTTGACGTTCACCGTGGTGTTCGGCCTTGGCTCCCTGCTCGGCGGCCTGGCCGGTGGGCTTGAAGCGCCGTTGTACAACATCGATCCGAACATGGGCGCCACCTATATCATCATCGCCTTTCTCGTCGTGATCGTCGGCGGCATCGGCTCGTTTTGGGGCGCGGTGGTGGGCGGCTTGATCATCGGCCTGCTGCAGGAGTTCACCGTTCAGCTCATTCCCGGTGGCTCGTCCGCCGAAGACATCGTGCCCTTCGCGTTCATGCTGCTCGTCCTGTTGCTGCGGCCGCGCGGCTTGTTCGGCACGGAAGGGCTGTTCGACTGATGGCCGCCGTCGAGCCAGCAGTTCGATCGCGCAGCGGCTGGAACGGTCTGGTGCCGCTGCTCGCCTGGGCGGTCGTGCTCTTCATCCTCCCGTGGGTCATGGAGCACGTGCTCAAGAGCAACGTCGCGCTTGCCACGAACATGGTGATCTTCGGCATGATCGCGCTCGGCTTCAATCTGCTCTACGGCCACACGGGCGAGCTCTCATTCGGCCACGCGACGTTCGTCGGTATCGCCGGATATATCGCCGCGTTCATGATCCTCAACCACGGCTGGACATTTTGGCCGGCGATGCTGCTGGCGCTCGCCGGCGCGATGCTGCTCGCCTTCGTGCTCGCGAGGGTCATCGTGCCGCGCAGCACCGGCATTTATTTCTCGATGATCATGCTCGCGGTCGGCCAGGTGCTCCTCTTCGTCGGCGAGCGTTGGAATGCGGTGACCGGTGGCGACGATGGTCTGCAGGGCATCCCCCGTCCGCACTACATCCTGCCCGGCAATCCGCTGAACATGAATAACGAACTTCACTTCTACACGTTCTGCGCAGTCATCGCGTTTGTGCTCACGGTGCTGATGTGGCGCATCATCCACTCGCCGTTCGGCGCGGTGCTGCACGCGATTCGCGAGAACCGCCAGCGCGCCGAGTTCCTCGGCTACGACGTCACGCGGTACAAGATCAATGCATTCGTGCTCTCGGCTCTATTGCCGGCCGTCGGTGGCGTGCTGCTCGGCTACTATAACGGCGCTGTCAATCCGGGCCAACTCAATTGGACAGAGTCCGGCGACATCGTCATGATGACGCTCCTCGGCGGCGCGCCCACGTTCTGGGGGCCGATCCTCGGTGCCGGCCTCTTCAAGTTCATGCAGCAATACGTGTCGAACTACACCCAGTTCTGGGAGGGATACATCGGCATCGTGTTCGTCGGCTTCGTGCTGTTCGCGCCTCAGGGCATCTGGGGGCTGGCGGAAGCGGGTTGGCGCAACTTGCGGGCGAGGCGCGGATGAGCACGATTTTCCGCACGGAAGGGTTGTCGAAGTACTTCGACTCGCTCAAGGCGGTCGACGGCGTGGATTTGATCGTCGAAGAAGGCTCCATCCACGCGATCATCGGCCCCAACGGAGCGGGTAAGACGACGTTCTTCAACATGCTGACAGGCAATTTTCCGCCGACGGCGGGCAAGATCTATTTCCGCGACGAGGACATCACCGGTTTGAAGCCACACGTCATCACCCGCAAAGGCATCGGCCGGTCGTTCCAGATCAGCAACGTGTTCGGTGGCTTGACGGTCCTGGAAAACGTGCGAGTTGCGGTGCAAGCGACCTACGGTGACGCGATGGGCATCGTCGTGCGCCCCAAATGGCTGCCCGAGGTGGACGAGAAAGCAGCCGCGATCGTCGAACGAGTCGGCCTCGCACGTTTCACGGGCGTACAGGCGGCCACGCTCTCGCACGGCGACACGAAGCGTTTGGAGATCGGCCTGGTCATCGCCGCAAACCCAAGCCTGCTGCTGTTCGACGAGCCGACCGCCGGCATGTCGCTCGACGAATCCAAACAGACGATGCAGATGCTGCAGGAGCTGGCCAAGCAGCACACGATCGTGCTCATCGAGCACGACATGGATCTCGTGATGTCGCTCTCCAACAAGATCACCGTGCTGCAGAACGGCCGCAAGATCGCCGAAGGCTCACCCGCCGAGATCAAAGGCAATGCCTTGGTCCAACAGGCCTACCTCGGGACGGCGCTCTGATGTTCTTAGAAGCGCGCGGACTCAACACATATTATGGAAAGAGCCACATCCTTCAAGATGTGTCGCTCGACGTCGATCGCGGCGAAGTGGTCGCGCTCATCGGGCGCAACGGTTCGGGTCGCAGCACGACGCTCAAGACCATCGCCGGCGTGACGCCGCCGCGCAGCGGCACCGTGACGCTGGACGGTCGCGACATCACCGGACTGAAGCCCTACACCATCGCGCGTCATGGCGTCGCGTACGTACCCGAGGACCGGCGCATCTTCCCCAACCTCACCGTTCTCGACAACCTGAAGCTGGCGACGCTCGCCGGCCGCAAAGGGATCTGGGATCATAAGAAGGTGTTCGAGTTCTTCCCACGTCTTGAGGAACGCAAGACGAGCGTCGGCAAGTCGCTGTCCGGCGGCGAGCAGCAGATGCTGACGATCGCGCGCGCGCTGATCTCCAACCCGGAGATCATCCTGCTCGACGAACCGCTCGAGGGTCTCGCGCCAGTCGTCGCCCAGGCGATCGCGGCCGCGATCTTGCAGATGAAGACCGAAGGCATGACGATGCTGCTGGTGGAGCAGAACGCGCGCGTCGCGCTGGCGGTATCGGATCGCGCGCACGTGCTCTCCGACGGGCAGATCGTGGCATCGAACAAATCCGCCGAGCTGCGCGAAGATCAGGAACTGATCCAACGCTACCTCTCCGTCTAGCGCTCCTCCTCGCCGCGCTTATCCTCGGCGCGGCTCCCGCGTTCGCACAACCACCATCATCGATCCGCGTGGCGTTCATCCCGATGGACGATCGGCCTGCCGCCGCGCAGTTCCCGCAGCAGACGGCGGCGATCTGCGGCGCGCAGCTCGTGATGCCGCCGCGCCAGCTTCTCGGACACTTCACGCAGCCAGGCGACGCGGATGCGCTCGGTCGCTGGCTGCTCGATCTGGACACAACGGGCCTAAGCGCGTTGGTGGTTTCGTCGGACATGCTGGCGTACGGCGGTCTTGTCGCTTCGCGTACCGCCGCGACACCGCTCGCGGATGCACAAGCCAGGATCCGGACGCTGGCGCGTTTTCACGATTTGCACCCGGGCTTGCCGATCTACGTGTTCGGCACGATCATGCGACTGACGCCGACCGAGACGCCGCAGAGTGAACCATACCTCGACGCGCTCGCGTCGTATGCCCGCGCGGCGGGTGCGGCGCATCCCAGCGCAGAGCAGACCGCACAGCTCGCTGCGTGGCGTGCGAAGATCCCCGACGCCGCCTACTGGGATTACGCCGGCGCCCGGGCCCGCGACGTCGACACCGATGCCGCGCTGATCACCCTCGCGGCGCAAGGCGACATCAACTGGCTGGCGATCACGCAAGACGACGCCGGCGCGCCCGATGGGCTTCAGATGGCCGAGCAGCGTCGGCTCGCCGGATCGGTCGCCCAGTTGCATGTCGACGACCGCGTCCTGTTGAGCTCGGGCGCGGATGAGATGGGCATGGTGGGCGTCACCCGCGCCATCGAAGACGCCGCCGCGTGGCACCCACCGATCTCGATCGAGTATTCAAGCCCGCGGGGACCAAGCGTGCAAGATCCTCTTGAGGACATACCCGTCGGGCAGACCATCGCCGGCATTGTGCGCGCGCTCGGCCTCCCGACAACAGGCTATCGTATGGATGTGAAGCTTCACGTCATCGTGCCTACCGCGTCGCCCGACGACCTTCGGCCGTACCTCCGCTCGCTAACCGACGATGTGAGCAAAGGCTATCGGGTCGCGATCGTGGACCTCACGTTCATCACGGACGACATCCCCCAAGAGCGCATGACGTTCGAATCTTTGCGCGATGCGGGAGTCGCGGCGCGCCCGGTCGCCTACGCGTCGTGGAATACAACCGCCAACTCGACCGGCACCGCGTTGTCCGCGGCAACTTGCTTTTCGTTGGCGGAGCACTTCGGCATCGAAGAGGCGTCCGCGCGTGAGAATTTCCTTTTCGATCGATACGTCGACGACTATGCCTATCGCTTGCTCGTGCGGCCGGGGCTCAACGCCGACCTGCGGGCGCGGGGCTACGACACGTACGCGCTCGGTGCCAACAGCGCAGAGGCAGAATCGCAGATGCGCAGCCTCCTGTGGCCGCTCGCGATCGAATTGTTCGACAATTCGTTTGCGCCCGATGGTTGGCGCCAGACGCAGACTTCGATGTACTTACCCTGGCAGCGCACCTTCGAGATCAAACTCGACACGATGTTGACAGAATCGACAAAGTAAAGCACCAGCTGCCGTGGCGGCTGGTGCCAGCGTAGACCCGTCAACCCCACTATAGTGGCGTATCAAATATCTTGCAAATTGTAGTTGCGAGGGTCTCCCTCCGATGGCTGACATACTTCGATCAGTACGTCACCCGCTGAGTTCGGGTGGATGAACGCGATGAGGTTGCCGTGTGCGCCGCGGCGTGGCCGCTCGTCGATCAAACGCATTCCCGCCCCCCTAAGACGCGCAAGCTCTGCACCGATATCCGCCACGCGATACGCGACGTGATGCAATCGCGATTCTTTGTCGCCCAAAAAGGCGACCAGCGGCGAGTCGGCAGACAGCGGCCTCAGCAATTCGATGGTCGAGTCGCCGGCGCGCATGCCGATGATCTCGACGCCTTGATCCGCGACGACCTCCCGATAGCGTTCGTCGAAGCCGAGGGCCGTGTACAAAGCCGCGCTACGCGCCAAGTCCGCGACGACGAGCGCCACGTGATCGATCGGCCGGTCGGCCACTAGACCACCGCCGCTGGATGGTAGACTGAAAACACGTCGCGGAGTGCATCGGCGACTTCGCCCAGCGTGCAACCGGCAGCCACCGCTTCGATGAATTCGGGCATCAACGGCGCATTCGAGGCCGCCGCTCGCTTCAGCGACGCGATGCGCGCTGCGGCAGCCGAAGAATCGCGCCGCGCGCGAAACGCCGCGAGACGCTCTTTCTGTTCGCGTTCGATCGCGGCATCGATGCGCTGCAACGGCGGCGCCACAGCGCCGCCACCGGACTCGACGAACTTGTTGACGCCGACGACCACGGACTCACCGCGCTCCAAACGCCCCTGTGCGCGATAGGCGCTCTCGGCGATCTGCTCTTGCATCCAGCCGCTCTCGATCGCTGCAACGGCACCGCCTCGCTTGTCGACGTCAGCCAGCAAAGCGCGTGCCTTGTCCGCCAGATCGGCGGTGAGGCGTTCTACGAAATAGGAACCGGCGAGAGGGTCGGCCGTTTCGGCCACGCCGCTCTCGAACGCGATGATCTGTTGCGTGCGCAACGCGAGTTTGGCGGCCGACTGCGACGGCAGCGCCAACGCCTCGTCCATCGCGTTCGTGTGCAGCGACTGCGTGCCGCCGAGCACCGCGGCCATGGCCTGCAGCGAGACGCGCACGACGTTGTTCTCCGGCTCCTGCGCGGTGAGCGTCGAGCCGCCGGTCTGCGTGTGGAAGCGCATGAGCCACGACTTGGGCGATTTCGCGTGGAACTGCTCGCGCACGATCTGCGCCCAGAGCAGGCGCGCGGCGCGGAACTTGGCGATCTCCTCGAAGAAATTGTTGTGCGCGTTCCAAAAAAACGACATGCGCGGCGCGACGTCGTCGACCGGCAGCCCCGCATCCGCGGCGGCGCGCAGGTATGCGATGCCGTTGGCGAGCGTGAACGCGAGCTCTTGCGCCGCAGTCGATCCGGCCTCGCGGATATGATAGCCGCTCACGCTGATCGTGTTCCACTTAGGGACGTGCTGCGCGCAGTACGACATAAGGTCGGTGACCAGCCGCATCGATGGGCCCGGCGGATAGATGTAGGTGCCGCGCGCCGCATACTCTTTGAGGATATCGTTTTGCGACGTGCCCGAGAGCTTGTCGAACGGCACGCCGCGCTTGCGCGCCACCGCCAGATACAACGCGAGCAGGATCGCGGCGGGCGCATTGATGGTCATCGACACGCTCACTTGGTCTTGCGGAATGGCGTCGAACAGCGCCTCCATGTCCTCGATCGTGTCGATGGCGACGCCCGTCCGTCCGACCTCGCCGGCGGCGAGCGGCGCGTCTGAGTCCATCCCCATCTGCGTCGGCAAGTCGAACGCGACCGAAAGACCCATCTGGCCGTGCGCCAGAAGATAGCGATAGCGTTCGTTCGATTCTTTGGCGGTCGCAAAACCCGCGTATTGCCGCATCGTCCACAACCGCGCGCGGTACATCTCGCGCTGGATGCCGCGGACGTACGGGTACTCGCCGGGCGCGGGTTGATGGGTTAGATCGAGATCGGCGACATCCGTAGCCGAATAGACGGGCTTGATCGGAATGCCGCTGTCCGTCTCGCGTTCGTGCATCACAGGTGCCGTTCGTCGGCGGGCCTCGCCCGGCCTAGTCGATGCAGCAGACCTCGAGCTTGTTGCCGTCGGGATCCTCGAAGAACACCGCGTAGTAGTCGGGTCCGTACGCCTCTTCGGGTCCCTCGACGCTGCGCGCGCCGATACGGCGCGCAAGCTCGCCCACCTGATCGACGACTTCACGCGCCGATACTGCAAACGCGATGCGGGCGTCGCCCGGATTGAGGCGCTCAGCTTGCGTGAACGCGAACCATTGCTCGGTGCCGTCGCGCCGGCTGTAGGAGACCCACTCGTGCTCGGGCTTCGTTTCACCGCGCTGTAGCCCGAGCACGCCCAAAAGGTCGTCGTAGAACGCGATTGCTTTCACGCGATCGCGCACGCGCATGTCGACGTGACTAAAGACGAATGGCAGCGCCATCCTCAGCCCTCCTGAAACGCGACGAGCGGTGCGCCGGTCTCCACGGTCTCGCCGGCGCTTGCACCGATGGATCCGACCGTGCCGGCGCGATGCG
>CAWETU010000003.1:0-20737 GCA_963812135.1 Vulcanimicrobiota bacterium | reverse complement strand
AGCGTCACTGAATCTTGGACGCGGCCGGTTGCCGGTAGTTCGCGCGGACGGCGCGTTGTTCGGCGCCGGCGGATAGTCCGTCTGGCGCCGGCCCGGTTGCGGTCCAACCGCCGAACCACTTCTCGATCCAGGCTTTCGCCTGGTTGGGTGTGACGTCGCCGATCACGATGATCGTCGTGAGATCCGGACGGAACACGGTCGAGTAATATGCTTTGACGTCATCGAGAGTCAGCGCTTTGACGCTATCGGGCGTCTCCCGACGAAGCTGCGGATCGTTCGGCGGGTACAACGCCTTATCGAGGGCGAGCTGCGTGAGATAGTCTGGGCTGGTTTGTTCACCACCGACAAACCCGGCGAACTGGCGCTGAACTACGCCAAAGGCGGCGCGGGCAGTGCCGGATGGACACGCGCTCGGCGAGCAGCTCAACGCCGCGATCGAACTTCGACGAAAGCACGGTCAGCGAGAAATCCGTGCCTGGTTCGGCGCTGGCGGCGATATCATCGAGTGCCGTGGATAGGCGAGGCGGTCCAGTGTCGTCGTGCCGTAACTGAAAAGCTCGCCCAGATCCTCTCGACGCCCTCCTTGCCGGGTGGCGCCTCCAAATCGGGATTGTTCTTGACTGCGCCGATCACGGTGACGGTCGGACTGAACGACTCCGGCTGAACGATGAGCCGCAGACCGTTCGAAAGCCTGACCTCTGACGGATTGAGCGTCGAAGCGGATCCGAAGCGACTGCGAGCAACGCTTGCGCCCAAGAAGGCAACGTCGTCTTTGCTGCATTCGTCGGCGCGAATGACTCCGCGCCGCCCAATCCTTTCGCGTTGCTCGGCTGGCCGGCGGGCTTGGGGTTGAGGATGCCGACAAGCGCGGTCGAGTTGTCGAAGTAGCGGCGCAGCACGCGGTTGACGTCGTCGACGGTGACGCTTTGCAGCGCTTTCACGTCGTCGTCGGGTGAGGAGCGCCCTTCCACCGCGACCGACTGCACCCACGAGTCGGCCAGTCCGGTGATGGAATTGCGGTCGAACTCTGCCTGCGCGACGGACTGGCGCTTGATCGCATCGACCAGCTCCGCCGGCACGCCGTTCTTCTTATAATTGTCGATCACGCTCTTGAGCTTGTCCGCCATAGCCTTTGTGTCCGCGCCGGGCGGCAGGGCACCGCAGGCCGGCTCCGGCCTTGGGGAGTTGGGTCACGGGGAAATAGCCGGCTTGCAGCGCCTTGCCCGCCGGGCCGAGCGGTAGACGTCGCCCCGCTGGCTGGCCAGTACGCCGCCTAATATTGTCGCCGCTGCGTAGTCGGGACTATCGGTGCCGGGTAGCCGATAGCCGACGAACGCGACCGCAAAGGGTTGATCGCTGTCGAGCGAGATCGTCTCGGGCTTGAGAGGCCGCAGGTGGACGGCAGGGCGCCCGGCACCGGATGCCCGGGTATCGAAGAGAACACGGTCTTGACGCTGCTCAAGGTCGCTTGCGGGTCGATGTCGCCCGTGATCACGAGTATCGCGTTATTCGGCTGGTACCAGGTGTCGTAGAACTTTTTCAGGAGCGCGCCAGTCGTCTTGTCGAACGATGGCCGGGTGCCGAGCGCGTCATGCTCGTATGGCGTGCCGGCGAACAAGTGCAGCCATGCATCCGAGAAAAATCGGTAGAACGGATTGGAGAGATCCGCCGCGACCTCTTGCTCGATAGCGCCGCGCTCCTGCGTCCACTCAGCTTGCGAGTCGAGCACGCCGTGCATCTGGATCGCGAAGATGTGCAGTACGTATGGAAGATCCTTGCTGGGCACCGTGTAGTAATAGAGCGTGACGGTGTTCTCTGTCTGCGCGTTGCTGCGGCCGCCCATGAGCGTGCTGATGTCGTTGAGCTGACTAGAGGTGAGGCCTTGCATGCTGCGCCCCGCTGCCATGTGCTCTTGCGCGTGCGCCATCCCGGGAAAGCCTGGCGGCGT
Source organism: Vulcanimicrobiota bacterium (assembly GCA_963812135.1). GTDB lineage: Bacteria > Vulcanimicrobiota > Vulcanimicrobiia > Eremiobacterales > Eremiobacteraceae > JAFAHD01. The sequence goes on along the minus strand of CAWETU010000003.1, from coordinate 18,789 downwards.
TTCGTCCGAGCCCGCAAGATAGACCATCTGCGCGTTGACCGCCGGTGACAGCGGATCGCGCACGATGATGACGCGCAAGCCGTTGGGCAGCGTCGCCCGCACGACCGCTGGAGCGGTCGAATTTATTCGACCGTCCGAAGCCGCTGCGCGCGTGGCAGGCGTGATGAGCAGCACGGTTGCGACTGCGATGCATGCGAGGACAAACGTCAGACGTTTCAAGCCATCTATCTCCTGAAGAGGGGGTACGACGCGCGCTCTTGTACGGGTCCGCAGGAGGCTCACCGCACGTGGAAGAGCTCGCGGGCCGGGTCGGCGGTCTCATCCTGGCGGGCTTGCCCGGGATCGACGCGCCTCAAGAGATCGCGCAATTCATTGCGGGAACGGCCGGAGCCGTCCTCTTTCGCCGTAATATTGCCACTCTCGAGCAAACGCGTGCGCTCATCGACGATCTCCAAGCGGCCCGTCCGCCGCATCGCCCGCCGCTGCTCATCGCTGCCGACCAGGAGGGCGGCACCGTCGAACGGTTGGGGTCATTAGGAGCGCCCGCTCCTTCGGCGATGGCGCTTGGCGCTGCATGGCAGCCTGAGCTGACGCGCGCGGTGTATAGGATGATGGGCGGCGATCTGCGCGCGTTGGGCATCAATCTCGACTTCGCGCCCGTCGCGGACGTGAACACCAATCCAGAAAATCCGGTCATCGGCCTGCGCTCGTTCGGCGATGATCCCGCCAGGGTGAGCGCGCACGTCGCCGCCGCGATCGACGGCCTGCACGCAGCCGGCATAGCCTCGGCAGCGAAGCATTTTCCCGGTCACGGGGACACCTCCGAAGATTCGCACCTCGCGCCGGTCGCCACGACACGCGACGCCGCGCATCTGCGCCGGGTCGAGCTGGCGCCGTTTCGCGCCGCGATCGATGCCCGCGTCGATCTTATCATGACCGGTCATGTATCAGCGCCGGCCCTGGATCCAAGCGGCGCCCCTGCCACGCTGTCCAAGGCGTTGCTGCAAGCCGTGTTGCGGGATGAGCTCGGCTTCAATGGAGTTGTGTGCACGGACGACATGGTGATGGCCGGCATCACCTCGCGCTCATCGATCGCGCAAGCGTCGGTGCTGGCGATCGACGCAGGCGCAGACCTGCTCGTGTTTTCAGAACTCGACGCGGCTCGCGAAGGCTTGGAGGCGTTGCGCGCTGCCGTGCGCGACGGCCGCCTCAAGCCCGACCGCGTCGCGGCGAGTCTCGCGCGCGTCGAGACGCTGCGTTGGCGAACCGCGCAACGCGTGCCCGACGAGGACGCGCCGCCCATCGATTCGGCGGCGCTCGCGCGTGACGTCGCGCAACGTTCGGTGTGCGTCGTGCGCACCGGCGCCGGTATACCGCCGCTCTCGCTCCCGAGTGGTGCGCGCGTGTTCGTCGTCAATTTCATCGAGGGCGGTCCCGCGAAGTCCACTGGCGCGAGAGTGGAAAGCGTGCTTGGCAAAATGCTGGCCGCTGCCGGCCTGCAGGTGAGCGAGCAGCTGCGCGATCTCGAGCCTGCGGGTCACGAGTACAAACAGCTTCTGATGGCGGCCGGCGCGGCCGATGCATTCGTCGCGGTGACGCGACGGGCTTTCGTTCACCGATTGCAGGCGCAAGCGGTCGCGGATCTCGCGCTGTACGGCAAACCGATCGTCGCGATCGCGGCGCTGGAGCCATACGACGCGACGCATTTGCCGGATAGCGTCGCGGTCATCGCGTCCTTCGGCGACGGCGACGCCGAACTGGCCGCAGCGGGTGCTGTGCTGCTCGGAACCGCGCAGGCGCTCGGGCGGCTGCCGGTGGTGCTGGGCGCAAGTCCACAGGTCGCGGGCACGTCGTGATACGGCCGGCGGGCAGCGAGCCTCGCGCGCTTCCGACCGCGCTCTCGGCGCTCGAGGACGCGCTCGGACGCGTCTGCTCGTGTGCGGTGCTGCACGTGCGCGTGCGCGGCGCAGTGGTGTACGAGGCGGCGCTCGGCGAGCTCGCGCCGGACGGGCCAAGGGCGACCACCGACGCAGTCTTCGACCTCGCGTCGCTGACGAAGATCGCCGTGGGCACCGCGCTGCTCGCGCTGCTCGACCGGCGGGCGTTCGCGCTCGACGATCCGATCGTCGAAACATTCCCTGAGTTCGCAGGTCGCGATCCACGCCGCAAGCAGGTGACGTTCCGCCACCTGCTTACTCATACGTCAGGATTGCCGCCGAGCGTCAACGCGCGTGCGGACTTAGGCGCTGCCCGCGTCGTGCGCCGCGTGTGCGACACGCCGCTTGCGCGGGTGCCGGGGGAGCGCGTCGTGTACAGCGACTGCGGTTTCATCCTCGTCGGGGAGGCCGTGGCGCGATTGGCCGGAGTCCCATTGCCGATCGCGCTGCAAAGTTTGGTCTTCGATCCACTCGGCGTCTCAAGTTGCGGGTTCTTGCCGCAAGGTGAGATCGCGCAGCGCATCGTCTGCACCGAGCGCGACCAGTGGCGCGGCAAACTGTTGCGCGGCGAAGTGCACGATGAGACGTGTTGGTCGATGGGCGGCATCGCAGGACACGCGGGTCTGTTCGGCACCGCCTCGGACGTCGCTCGCTTGGGCGAGCTTTATCGCGATGCAGGGCAATTCGAAGGGCGCCGTGTGTTGTTGCGACCGACCGCGCAGATGGCGGTTCGCGAGCACGCGCATTCGCAGGACGAGCGCCGCGGCCTCGCGTGGGCGCTCAAGTCGAGCGACGCGCGGCCTTGGGGAGCGGGGCTTTCACGCAATTCGTACGGTCACACAGGATACACCGGCACGTCGCTCGTCGTCGATCCGCAGCGCGGGCTCACGATCGCCTTGCTGACCAACCGCGTGTACATCAGCCGAGAACCCGGACCGATCGCGGACCTGCGGGCGCGCGTCCACGACGCCGTGATCGCCGACCTCGACGATGATGTAGCACCCGAGCGCAGCTCGGGTGTGGCCGCGAGCGACCGCTCGCGGCCGCGCTAGATGCGCATCATCGGTCTGATGTCGGGCACCTCGCTCGACGGCATCGACGCCGCCGCGATCGACGTCGAACGCCACGGCGATCGCCTCGACATCGCGTTGCTTGGCCACTCGACGGCGCCGTACGACGCGGCTTTGCGCGCATCGCTCGAAGCATCGCTGCCCCCTAAACAAGGCAGCACGCGAGACGTTTGCGTGCTCAACGCTCGCATTGCGGAGGCGTTTGCCGACGCCGCAACGCGCCTGTGCACGCGCGCGGGCATCGACATGGCGGGCGTCGACGCGATCGGCTCGCACGGCCAGACGTTATACCACGCCGCGGGCGCACGGCCCGAGGCGCGCGCGACGCTGCAGATCGGTTCGCCCTCGATCATCGCGCAAGCGACCGGCGTGACGAGCGTCGGGGACTTTCGCGTCGCCGACGTGGCCGCCGGCGGTGAAGGGGCGCCGCTCGTGCCGTTCGTGGACTATCTCTTGTTGCGCAGCGACACGGAGCACCGGCTTGCGCTCAACATCGGCGGCATCGCCAACGTGACCTGGTTGCCTGCCGGCGCGAGTCCCGAGCAAGTCCGAGCGTTCGACACTGGACCGGGGAACATGCTGATCGACGCATGCATGCGCTTCGAATCGCACGGCGTGCAGCGTTACGACCGCGGTGGCGCGCTGGCGCAAGGCGGCCACGTCTCACAGGCGCTCGTGGACGAGTTGATGGAAGAGCCGTGGTTCCGCCGGCCGAGTCCGAAGTCGACGGGCCGTGAGGAATTCGGTGAGGCGTACGCAGGCGACGTCTTGCAGCGCGCCGCGAACCTCGGCGTCACCGGCCCGAATCTGATCGCGAGCGTGACGGCGCTGACCGCGCACACGATCGCCGCCGCCGTGCCGCGCGAATGCCAGCGGATCATCGTGGCGGGCGGCGGCGTCCACAACCGGGCGCTGATGACGATGTTAGAAGATGAACTGGAGAAGCGCTCCGTGCGCGCCGCGATCGAGCGCTCGGATGCGTTCGGCATGCCCGTGGACGCCAAGGAAGCGATGGCGTTCGCCGTGCTCGCGCACGAAGCGCTGTATGGCCGCGCCAACAATCTGCCTTCCGCCACGGGTGCGCGCAGCGGCGTGGTGATGGGCGTGATCGCGCCCGGCAAGAATTTCGCGAAACTGATGCGCACGATTTGGGCACAATCGTGAGATGGCTCACCACGATGTGTGCGGTGGTGTTGTGCGCCGGGTGCGCGTCCTCGCATCGCGAAGTGACACCCGTGAATGCGGGACCGGTCGCGGTGGCGACGTCCATGCCGTCGGGGAGGCCGATGGTCGTCGGGCCGCTTCAGACGAGGGTGCCACGGCTGCTGCCCGCCGGCGAGATCGGTTTCTTTCCGAGCCGGCCGCGCGGTGTATCAGTCCGGCACATCGGCGGCATCGTCGCAGAATACGGTATCGGAATGAAGCAAGGTCACGTCGTGCTTCGAACGCACGCGGGCACGATGATGGACTTCTTCGTCGGGTATCCGTTAAGGATGAACGGTCGACGGGTTCACGATCCATTCCCGCCTGCGAATCTTGTGATTGGGAAGACTCCGGCGACCGTGACCTACTGGAACGCTCCGTATCAAGGCGCGAGTGTGCATGTCACCGACCAAGTCGACTATTGAGGGTCGCGGCGTCGCGATCGGCATCGATGCCGGCGCGAGCCACACCGAGGGGATTCTGGTCGACGCGAACGGCGCCGAGGTCGCCAGGTCGCTCGGCGCCGGCGCAAATCTGCGCGTCGACACCCCTGAAGCCGTCGGACGCAGCCTCGCGGCGGTGCTCGCGCCGCTGCTCGAGCGCGGCGACGTGCGCGCGATCTGCATCGGCGCTGCCGGCGCCGGCGGCGAGACTCAGATCGACTCGTTGCGCACGATCGTCGCCCCTTTGATGCCCCCGAACGTCGCCTTGACGATCGTGCACGACGGCCGCATCGCGCTGGAAGCCTCAACGCCGCATCGGCCTGCGATGGTCGTCATAGCCGGCACTGGTTCACTGGTCTATGGCGAGCGCAGAGACGGCACGCCGTCTCGCGCCGGCGGCAAGGGAGCACGGGTGGGCGATCCTGGCAGCGGCTACGCGATCGCTCGGAGCGCGCTCGAGCACACGTCGGCGGCGCTCGATGGTCTCGAGCGCAAGCAAGACCTGGCCACGTTCGTCGCGAGCGCTTTCGACGCGCGCAGCGCCGTCGATGTCGACGAGCGGTTGCGCGACGCGCACCTGCGGGTCGCGGAGATCTCAAGGCTCGCCATCCATGTGGGCGCGGCATATGAATCGGGCGACCAAGCCGCGCGCAGCATCGTCGAACAGCACGGCGCGGTGCTGGGGGGACTTGCCAATAGGGTGGCTGCCGAGGTGCGCGAAGGCGCCCGGCCTTTGCCGGTGGCGTTCACCGGCGGCGTTTTCGAAGTGGTTCCCGCGCTGGCGGACGTGGTGCGTGCGACCCTACTGGCTCGCGGCCCATGCGATATCACATTGCTTTCGGTTTCGCCGGCGCTGGGCGCCGCGCGCCTCGCTCTCGAAACCGTACGCCATGAGTGAGAATCGCCACGACCTGCCGCTGACGGAAGAGATCAATCCGTCGACCGCGGATCTCGATCGGCTCGACACGCACGAGCTGCTGCATCGCATCAATGACGAAGACCGCCGCGCGGCGTGGGCGGTCGAGCGCGAGCTCGACGCGATCGGCACCGCGGTCGACGCGATCGCCGCCCGGCTCGCGCGCGGTGGACGGCTTCACTATTTCGGTGCGGGCACGAGCGGACGGATCGGCGTGACGGACGCCGCCGAAATGCCGCCGACGTTCTCGGTCCCCGATGACTTGGTCGTCGCGCACATCGCCGGCGGCCCGGCCGCGATGTCGCGCGCTGTAGAAGGCGCTGAAGATGACGCGGCGGCGGGCGGCGCGGAGGTGCGTTTGGCGCGCATCGGCTCGGCCGATGCTGTAATCGGACTGTCAGCGAGCGGCCGCGCGCCGTACGTGCTTGGCGCGATGCGTGAAGCGGCCGGCGCCGGCGCGCTCACTGTTGGCATCACCAACGATCAGCGCAGTCCGCTGGCGCAAGCGGTGAACGTGCCGATAGCGCTGCTGACCGGCGCCGAAGCGGTGGCCGGTTCGACGCGCATGAAGGCGGCCTCTGCACAAAAAATGGCGCTCGCGACGATCAGCACCGCGGTCATGGTCAAACTCGGCCGCGTCCATGGCAACCTCATGGTCGGCGTCGCCGCGACGAATGAAAAACTGCGTGCGCGCGCCGTGCGTATGGTCGCGCTGCTTTCCGGGCGGGGAGAAGAAGAAGCGCGCGCGGCGCTGGAGGCCTGCGAGTATGGCGTCAAGCCGGCGGTCGTCGTATTGCGCCGGCGCTGCAGTCCAAAAGAAGCGAGTGAGCTGCTCGAACGTTGTGACGGGGATCTGCGCCGCGCGCTCTCGTAGACGACTAGCGCGCCGCGAGGGAAAGCCAGGACCAACCGTCACGATATTCGGGCAGCGAGCGCGCGATCTCGGGATGGATCGCCGCTGCGAATATCTCCGCTGAGTCCAGCAGGCGCGGTCCAGGACGATTGACATAGGCGTTGCCGTCGACGACCGCCACGCGACCGGCTCGCACGGCGCGCAGACCGCTCCACACGGAATTATCGGCAAGCTCGCCAGTGGCGCGCAGCGACGCTGCTAGATCGAAGCCGCACGGCGCGATGATGATGATGTCGGGATCGGCGCTTGCGATCGCATCCCAGTCCAAGCGTTGTGAATCCGCGCCGGGATGCGCGAGAAGCGCCCGCCCGCCCGCGAGCTCGACGAGTCCGGGCGTCCAGTGGCCGCCGCTCATCGGCGGATCCGTCCACTCGAGCACGAGCGTGGCCGGGCGAGGGCCAGCGGCCGTCAGCGCGCGCAACGCGCCTTCGCGATCGCGCAGCTGCGCAACAAGAGCATCCGCCGCACCGGCTTTGCCGGTCAGCGCGCCGATCGACTCGATCGTCGCGTACACGTCCGCGAGACTGGACGGTTCGAGCGAGACGAGGCGCGGATCACCCTGCAAACGGCGCGTCGCGTGGCTGACCGTCTCGTACGAGACCGCGCACACCGGACACAGTTCCTGGGTGACGATAAGGTCTGGGCGCAGTTGCTCGAGCAGCGCCGCATCCAGCGTGTAGATTGACGAGCCGGCGTGCAAGTGCGCGCGCACGTGGCGGTCGATGTCGGCCGCGCGCGCGACCGCCGGCAGCGCGCTCGAGGTCAAGCGCGGCTTGCTGCGCGCGCGCGGCGGGAAATCGCACTCATGGGTGACGCCGACGACATCGTCCCCGGCGCCGATCGCGTAGAGGATCTCTGTCGCGCTCGGCAGGAGGCTGACGACGCGCATTGCGGTGCGCGGCTTCAAATGAAAAGGCGCCGATTCCCTCAGCGCCTCTCCCGTCGTACGTCCTGTGTGGATTAAGTCGCGAGCCGGAACGCGTCCGCAAGCGTCATCAGCTTCTTCGCGCTGGACGAGCCGAGATCGCTCGGCACGAAGACGTCGCCTTCGGCTCCACAGTCCTTGAACGTGAGGCCGTCGCCGGCTTGCTTGACGTCGTTGCAGAGATACGTATCGCTCGACGCGACGTTCGATCCCTTGTAGTGGTCGACCACTTCTGCGATCTGGCATGCGTCGCTGTTCTGGTTGCGCATCGTCTCGAACGTGCGCGAGACGCCGGCATCACCGCCGTGGTAACCGACCGAGATCAGCGCCGCATCGCAATTCGTGTAGGCTTTCGAGAAACAATTCTCGGCGGCGAGGACGTCCTTGCTTGCGCTGCTGCCGATCTCGAGACTGCCGCACGCGCCGCCCGCATCGGCAACCGTCTGGACAGATGTTGCGGCAGCTGAGGCGGGGATGTGGACGAGCAGCGCTGCGCAAACGCTGAGCGTCATCGCGGTAGCCGCAATGCGACGGACACCGGCTTTGGAACCTGCGAGCATATGCATATGTCTCCTTTTCGCCGTGTTGTTACTGACGCCGACTATACTACCGTTCGACGGCTAAGGTTTCATTATCGCGACATTGCAAAAAGATGGCACTAATTCGGCGCATGGGACCGGTGCTCGACGCTGTCGAATCACGCACCCTCATGACCCACGCTCTCGCGCTCGCCCTCGCGCTCGTCGCGCAGGCGGGGGCAACGGCCACACCTCCACCGCTGGCTCCCGCGCCGGCGCCGCGGGTGACCCCCACGGCCCTCGTGCTGGCCCGCAAAGAGCTCGGCGACGCCCGCCAGGAGCTGATGACTCACTTCAGCGCGATCGATCAGCGATCGCGCTCGGCCGTCATGATCGAGACGCGTCTCGACGAGGACTTCGGAACGTTGAATGACATCCCGGCGTCGAGAAGCATCACGCCGGAAGTGTACGCGCAGGCGATGGCACTCGAAGCGGACATGACGGCGACGCTGATCCATCAGCTAGCGACCGGCCAGTATCATCCCTGGTCCGCGGTCCGCGGCGTCGACGAAGTCGTCGTGCGCTCGCCGGCGGACGGCACGATGCAACCGGTGGCGATCTACGTGCCGCTGTCATATCGTGCAGACAAAGCCGCGCCGCTGGTCATCCTCTTGCACGGGCGCACGCAGAGCGAGATGGACATCCTAGCGATCAAGTGGTTCCGGGAACTCGCCGACGCGAGCGGCGCGATCGTCGTCGCGCCCTACGGTCGCGGTGACGTCCAGTACGCCGAACCTGCGCCACAAGATATCTACGCGACGCTCGACGCCGCCAAAGCGGCGTTCAATATCGACTCGCATCGCACGTTTCTCGCGGGATATTCGATGGGCGGGTATGGCGTGTATTCGGTCGGTCCCCAGCGCCCTGGCGACTGGGCCGGGTTTTTGGCGATCGCCGGCGGACCCACCAACGAGGACGAACAAGCGGTGTTCGCCAGCTTTGCGGGCAAGCCGGTCTACATGGTTTCAGGCGTCGACGACGACGTGATACCCAACGCCTACGTCCGGCTCGCGGCTCGCGTCTTGCGCGAGCGCGGCATACCCACTGGCTACTACGAGCAACCGGCCGGTACGCACTCGCTCGCCACCATCTACCCGGCGATCGCCAGGGCGTGGTCGGATATGCTGCGCGGCATCCGGCCCGGCGGAGTTGTGCCCGCGCCCGGCCCGATACCCGCGCAGCCGATGCACCCCGACTAGCTAAAGCCACAGGAGACGGCAAAAAGCTGGCATAATAGTCCGGCCCTAGCCTTCGGTAGTGGCCGCACGAGAAACCGACGCCGTTGTCGCACTTGAACAGACGGCGTTCATCCGTATCGCTGCGAAATGGGCGCAAAGGGGAAGACAATGTCGGAATCCGAGCCAAAAGACCGATCCTCGCTTTCCAGAAAAGATTTTCTCGCTGCAGGTGTGGGCGCAGCCGCGATCGCAAGCGGAGCAGCTGTTGCGACGACGCTAGGCTACGCGCCGGCCGCCGTCGCCGACAACGCACCGATCCTCATCGGTGACGTCAACGAAAGCAGCGGCGTGTATGCCGTCTCCGGAGCCAGCCAGTCCCTCGGCGCGAAGGTCGCAGCCGACGAGTGGAACGCGCGCGGCGGCGTCCTTGGCCGACAGATCAAACTGATCCACGCCGACACGGCAGCAGACGTTAATATCGCCGGGGCCAACGTTACGAAGCTCATCGAGCAGGACAAAGTCGACGTGCTGGTCGGCGAAGTGGCGTCGAACGTGGGTCTGGCCGTCTCAGCGCTTGCCCAGCGGATCGGCATCGTCTATGTCGCGGCCGGCACGCACGACACGACCATCACGGGAACCAATGCGCGCCTGTGCTGCTTCCGGACCACAGCCGCCAACTCGATGCTCGCGAACGCGACGGCCAAAGCGCTCCTTCCATTCGGCAAAAAGTGGTTCTTCATAACGCCCGACTACGCGTACGGTCATTCGGCCCAAGAAGGATTTCAGAGCGTGCTTGAGGCCAACGGCGGAACGTCCCTAGGCAACGAACTGACCGCGTTTCCGAAGAACTCAGGCGACTTCACCGCGCAGCTCACCAAAGCCAAGAACAGCGGCGCGGATGTGCTCGTCTTGAGCTGGTACGGCGGTGATCTCGTCAACGGCATGAAGCAATACAAGCAGCTCGGCTTGGATAAGGTCTTCAAGCAGGTCGGCGGTTCGCTCAATGGCGTCGAGGTCGCGCTCGGCTACGGCGTCGAGAACAACCTCGGGATTTGGGGCGCCCCGTGGACGCCCGATTATCCGACCGAAGGCTCGGCCAACCTCGTCAAGAAGCTCCGAGCAGCCGGCGCGCCGTATGTCGACTGGCGGATGTATCTCGGCTGGCTCGCGGCCGAGGCGGTGATCACGGGCATCTTGCGCGCCGGCACGACAGACGCGACGCGCCTCGTGAAGGCGATGGAAGACCTCACTTTCAACGGGCTACAGCGCAAGTTCTGTCATATCCGCGCGTGCGACCATCAGAACGAGCTTGATGTGCTGGTCACCGAAGCGATTCCAAAATCGCAGTGGAAGTACCCGAACCAGTTCTTCAAGATCAATTCGATCGTGCCGGCCAGCCAGACGCTCATACCCTGCGACCAGAGCCCGGCGCCTGCGAAGTTGGCCGCGCAGACCGTCCCCATCCGTGAGGACTACACGCCGAAGGGCAAGGCGTAGGAGGTATCCGGCTCCTTCAAGCGCACACGGGGCGTCGGCGCCTAAAAACCGCCGGCGCCTCTCGCATAGCGGAGACGTAGGAAGACGACGAACGCATACCCGGTCTTGTCCCTAGCGATAGCCTACTCTGGACTCCTGCCCAATCAGATCGCGGAGACGATCTTCGACGGCCTGACGCGCGGCATGCTCTACGTGCTCTTGGCGCTGGGCCTCAACATCATCCTCGGCCTCATGGGTGTGCTGAATTTCTCACACGGCGCGTTCTTCGCGCTGGGCGCCTACATCACGTTCACCCTCTCGACGAAAATCGGCCTGTTCCCCGCCATCGTCGTCGGATCCATCTGCATGGCCATAGTTGGAATGGGGATGGAGAGCGGCTTCATCCGCCGGTTGTACGGCCGTCCGCCGGAACACGTGCTCATGTTCACCTTCGGCGCGTTCTTGATCTTCGTCCAGATCATCCGCAAGATCTGGGGCGATACGCCGCAACCGCTCTCGCCCAGTGGCTGGTTGGCGGGCTCGATCAATCTGGGTTTCATGCAGTATCCGACCTTCCGTCTCGTCGTCGTGCTCGTCACCCTCGTGGTCCTCGTCCTCGTCTATCTCATGCTTGTCCGCACCAACCTCGGCTTGACCATCCGCGCCGGCACCCGCGACAGCCAAATGGTGAGCATCCTAGGCATTAACATGCCATTGACGTTCACCGTGGTGTTTGGACTCGGCTCGGCGCTGGGCGGCCTGGCCGGCGGTCTGGAGGCGCCGCTGTACAACATAGACCCGAACATGGGGGCGACCTACATCATCATCGCGTTCCTAGTGGTCATCGTGGGGGGCATCGGGTCGTTTTGGGGGGCGGTGGCAGGCGGCCTCATCATCGGCCTGCTGCAGGAATTGACGGTCGCTCTCATCCCCGGCGGCTCGTCTGCCGAAGACATCGTGCCCTTCGCATTCATGCTGCTCATCTTGCTCGTTCGTCCGCGCGGTCTCTTTGGCACCGAGGGGCTTTTTGACTAGATGACGCTCCCGAAATCTGCGCTGCGGCGCCGTCAAAGCTGGAACGGCCTGGTACCGCTCATCGCGTGGGCGGTGGTGTTGGCGCTGCTTCCATGGGTGTTGGTGCACGTGCTCAAGAGCAACGTGGCGCTCGGCACCGACATGGTGATCTTCGGTCTGATGGCGCTAGGGTTCAACCTGTTGTACGGTCACACGGGAGAACTGTCATTCGGCCACGCCGCGTTCGTGGGCGTGGCCGGCTACATCGCTGCGTTCATGATGCTCAACCATGGCTGGACGTTTTGGCCGACGATACTGATCGCATTCACGGGGACCATGTTGTTGGCATTCGTTCTGGCACGTGTCGTCGTGCCGCGCAGCACGGGGATTTACTTCTCCATGGTCATGCTCGCCGCCGCGCAAGTGTTGAATTTCGTCGGCGAGCGCTGGAATTCGGTCACGGGCGGTGACGATGGTCTGCAGGGCATCATCCGCCCGACGTACATCCTGCCAGGCAGTCCCCTGGACATGAACAACGAGCTGCATTTCTACGTCTTGTGCGCGCTGATCGCGTGGCTGCTCACGCTTTTCATGTGGCGGGTCATCCACTCGCCGTTCGGAGCCGTCTGTCACGCGATTCGCGAGAACCGCCAGCGCGCGGAGTTTTTAGGTTATGACGTCGTGCGCTACAAGATCAACGCCTTCGTGCTGTCCGCGATCCTGCCGGCGGTCGCCGGGGTATTGCTCGGCTACTATAACGGGGCGGTCGATCCAGGACAGATGAACTGGACCGAATCAGGCAACATCGTCATGATGACGCTGCTCGGCGGTGCGTCGACGTTCTGGGGCCCGCTGCTTGGGGCTGGGCTGTTCAAGTTCATGCAGCAATACGTCTCCAACTACACGCAGTTCTGGGAGGGTTACATCGGCATCGTCTTCGTGGGATTCGTGCTCTTCGCGCCGCAAGGCATCTGGGGTCTTGCCGAGAGCGCATGGAAGAATCTGCGGGCGAAACGCGCATGAGCGTCATCTTTCGCACCGAAGGACTCTCGAAGCACTTCGACTCATTGAAGGCCGTCGATGGCATTGATTTCGCAGTCGAGGAGGGCTCGATACACGCGATCATTGGCCCAAACGGTGCGGGCAAGACGACGTTCTTCAATATGCTCACGGGTAATTTCGCGCCCACCGCCGGCAAGATATTCTTCCGCGACGAAGACATCACCGGACTGCCGCCGCACGTCATCACGCGCAAGGGCATCGGCAGATCATTCCAGATCAGCAACATCTTCGGGGGGCTCAGCGTCTTCGAAAACGTGCGCGTGGCCGTGCAGGCCACGTATGGCGATGCGCCCGGCATCTTCGTGCGGCCGAAATGGCTGGGTGAAGTCGATGAGAAGGCCGCCGCGATCATCGAACGCGTCGGTTTAACGCGTTTTGAGGACGTCCAGGCGGCCACGCTCTCGCACGGCGACGAAAAGCGCCTCGAGATCGGCCTGGTCATCGCCGCAAGCCCGAGTTTGTTGCTGTTCGACGAACCAACCGCCGGTATGTCGCTCGATGAATCGAAGCAGACGATGCAGATGCTGCAAGACCTTAGCCGGCAGCACACCATCGTGCTCATCGAGCACGACATGGACCTCGTGATGTCGCTCTCCAACAAGATCACCGTGCTGCAGAACGGCCGCAAGATCGCGGAGGGCACGCCGGCCGAGATCAAGGGTAACCAGCTTGTGCAGCAAGCGTATCTGGGCACGGCCATCTGATGTTTCTCGAAGCCCACGATCTCAACACCTATTACGGCAAGAGCCACGTGCTGCAGGACGTTTCGGTCGATGTGGACCGCGGTGAAGTCGTCGCCCTTATCGGACGCAACGGTTCGGGGCGCAGCACGACGCTGAAGAGCATTATGGGTGTCGTGCCGCCGCGCAGCGGCTCCGTCACGTTGGCCGGCCGTAGCATCGCAGGACTGAAACCCTACACGATCGCGCGTCTTGGTGTCGCCTACGTTCCCGAAGAACGTCGCATCTTCCCCAACTTAAGCGTTCTTGAGAACCTGAAACTCGCGACTCTTGCCGGACGAAAGGGGCCATGGGACCAGAAGAGGGTGTTCGAGTTCTTCCCGCGGCTCGAGGAACGCGAGGCCAGCATCGGCAAAGCGCTGTCCGGCGGCGAGCAACAGATGCTCACGATCGCGCGCGCGCTGATCCAAAACCCGGAGATCATTCTGCTTGACGAACCGCTCGAGGGATTGGCGCCCGTGATCGCTCAGGCGATCCAGAGCGCGATCCTCGAGATGAAGCGCGAGGGAATGACGATGCTGCTCGTCGAGCAGAACGCACGCGTGGCGCTGGCAGTATCCGACCGGGCTCACGTGCTCTCGGACGGCAGGATCGTGGCTTCGAAGAAATCGGCCGAGCTGCGCGAAGACCAGGGTCTGATCCAACGCTACCTTTCCGTCTGACGCGCAAGGTAAGTAGCGGTCGAATTTATTCGACCGTTGCGACCGCGCTTGCCGCACTTCTTGTGTGCCTGCCCACCGTAGCCCACGCGTCCCCGCCTTCGATCCGCGTCGCGTTCGTCCCGATGGACGACCGACCCGCCACCGCGCAGTTCCCGCAGCAGACGGCCGCGATCTGCGGCGCGCAGCTCGTGATGCCGCCGTCGCAGCTGCTCGGACATTTCACGCAGCCGGGTGACGCGGACGCGTTGGGTCGCTGGCTGCTCAATCTCGACACGACAGGCCTGAGCGCGCTGGTCGTTTCGTCGGACATGCTGGCGTATGGAGGCCTCGTGGCGTCGCGCACGGCCTCGACGCCGCTCGCTGATGCACAAGCCCGGATCCGAGCACTCGCGCGTTTTCACGACTTGCATCCCGGCTTGCCGATCTACGTGTTCGGCACCATCATGCGACTTGCGCCGACCGAAACGCCGCAAAGTGAACCCTATCTCGATGCGCTGACATCGTATGCGCGCAATGCAGGCGCGGCGCATCCAAATGCAGACCAAAGCGCGAAGCTGGCGGCGTGGCGCGCGAATATTCCCGAACGCCGCCTACTGGGACTACGTCGGCGCCCGGGCCCGCGATGTCGACACCGATGCTTCCTTGATCACGCTCGTGGCGCAAGGCGACATCGCATGGCTCTCGATCACCCAAGACGACTCCGGCGCGCCCAATGGACTCCAAATCGCCGATCAGCGTCGCGTTCTCGGTCTAGTCGCGCAGCTCCATGCCGATGACCGTGTGTACTTGAGTCCAGGCGCCGACGAGATGGGCATGGTCGCGGTCACCCGCGCGATCGAGGACGCAACGGCGTGGCATCCACCGATCTCGATCGAATATTCCAGCCCGAGCGGTGCGAGCGTCCAAGATCCGCTCGAGGATATACCCGTGGGCCAGACCATTGCCGGCGTCGTGCGCGCGCTCGGCCTCCCGACGACTGGCTATCTTGCGGATGTGAAGCTGCACGTCGTCGTGCCCGCCGCTTCGCCCGACGATCTTCGGCCGTATCTGCATTCACTCGCGGATGAAGTGAGCCGGGGTTATCGGGTCGCGATCGTGGATCTGACGTTCATCGCGGACGACATCCCTCAAGAGCGCATGACGGTCGAATCTTTGCTCGATGCCGGCGTGGCCGGCCGCGCCGTCGCGTACGCATCGTGGAACACGACCGCCAATTCGACCGGCACGGCACTTTCGGCGGCGGCGTGTTTTTCGCTCAATGAGCACTTCGGAGCGGACACGACCCTCGCGCGCGAGAACTTCCTCTATGACCGCTACGTCGACGACTACGCATACCGCTTGCTCGTGCGTCCTCAGCTCAATGCCGACCTGCGCGCGAAGGGCGAAGACACGTATGCGCTTGGCGCCGACAGCGCCGAAGCAGATTCGCAGATGCGCAGCCGCCTCTGGCCGCTCGCCGTCGAGTTGTTCGATAGTTCGTTCGGGCCCGGCTTGCGACAAACTCAGGCCTCGATGTACTTGCCGTGGCAGCGTACCTTCGAGGTCAAACTGGATACGAGGATGACATAGAATCGACAAAGTAAAACACCAGCTGCCGTAGCGGCTGGTGCCAGCGTAGACCCGTCATCCGCACTATAGTGGCGTATCAAATATCTTGCAAATTGTAGTTGCGAGGGTCTCCCTCCGATGGCTGGCATATTTCGATCAACACGTCACCCGCCGAGCTTGGGTGGATAAACGCGATGAGGTTGCCGTGTGCGCCACGGCGCGGCCGTTCGTCTATCAAACGCATCCCCGCCGATTTAAGACGCGCAAGCTCACCACCGATGTCCGCCACGCGATAGGCGACGTGATGCAACCGGGATTCCTTGTCGCCTAAGAACGCGATAAGCGGCGAATCGGCCGACAGCGGGCGCAGCAATTCGATAGTCGAATCGCCCGCGCGCATGCCGACGATCTCGACGCCTTGATCCGCGACGATCTCGCGATAACGTTCGTCAAAGCCGAGCGCTGTGTACAATGCGGCGCTGCGTGCCAAATCCGCGACGACCAACGCCACGTGATCGATCGGCCGGTGGGCCACTAGACCACCGCCGCTGGATGGTAGACTGAGAACACGTCGCGGAGCGCATCGGCGACTTCGCCCAGCGTGCAACCGGCAGCCACCGCTTCGATGAATTCGGGCATCAACGGCGCATTCGAGGCCGCCGCTCGCTTGAGCGACGCGATGCGCGCCGCGGCAGCCGAAGAATCGCGCCGCGCGCGAAACGCCGCGAGACGCTCTTTCTGCTCGCGCTCGATCGCGGCATCGATGCGCTGCAACGGCGGCGCCACAGCGCCGCCACCGGACTCGACGAACTTGTTGACGCCGACGACCACGGACTCACCGCGCTCCAAACGCCCCTGTGCGCGATAGGCGCTCTCGGCGATCTGCTCTTGCATCCAGCCGCTCTCGATCGCTGCGACAGCGCCGCCCCGCTTGTCGACGTCACCGAGCAAAGCGCGCGCCTTTTCTGCCAGATCGGCGGTGAGACGTTCGACGAAATAGGAACCGGCGAGAGGGTCGGCCGTTTCGGCCACGCCGCTCTCGAACGCGATGATCTGTTGCGTGCGCAACGCGAGTTTGGCGGCCGACTGCGACGGCAGCGCCAACGCCTCGTCCATCGCGTTCGTGTGCAGCGACTGCGTGCCGCCGAGCACCGCTGCCATGGCCTGCAGCGAGACGCGCACGACGTTGTTCTCCGGCTCCTGCGCGGTGAGCGTCGAGCCGCCGGTCTGGGTGTGGAAGCGCATGAGCCACGACTTAGGCGATTTCGCGTGGAACTGCTCGCGCACGATCTGCGCCCAGAGCAGGCGCGCGGCGCGGAACTTGGCGATCTCCTCGAAGAAATTGTTGTGCGCGTTCCAAAAAAAAGACATGCGCGGGGCGACGTCGTCGACCGGCAGACCAGCATCCGCCGCGGCGCGCAAGTATGCGATGCCGTTGGCGAGCGTGAACGCGAGCTCTTGCGCCGCCGTCGATCCGGCCTCGCGAATATGATAGCCGCTCACGCTGATCGTGTTCCACTTGGGTACATGCTGCGCGCAGTACGACATGAGGTCGGTGACCAGCCGCATCGAGGGACCCGGTGGATAGATGTAGGTGCCGCGCGCTGCGTACTCTTTGAGGATATCGTTTTGCGACGTGCCCGAGAGCTTGTCGAACGGCACGCCGCGCTTGCGCGCCACCGCCAGATACAACGCGAGCAGGATCGCGGCGGGCGCATTGATGGTCATCGACACGCTCACTTGGTCTTGCGGAATGGCGTCGAAGAGCGCCTCCATGTCCTCGATCGTGTCGATGGCGACGCCCGTCCGCCCGACCTCGCCGGCGGCGAGCGGCGCGTCTGAGTCCATCCCCATCTGCGTCGGCAAGTCGAACGCGACCGAAAGGCCCATCTGGCCGTGCGCCAGCAGATAGCGATAGCGCTCGTTCGACTCTTTGGCGGTCGCAAAACCCGCGTATTGCCGCATCGTCCACAACCGCGCGCGATACATCTCGCGCTGGATCCCGCGGACGTACGGGTACTCGCCGGGCGCGGGCTGATGGGTTAGATCGAGATCGGCGACATCCGCAGCCGAATAGACCGGCTTGATCGGAATGCCGCTGTCCGTCTCGCGTTCGTGCATCACAGGGGCGTTCGTCGGCGGGCCTCGCACGGCCTAGTCGATACAGCAGACCTCGAGCTTGTTGCCGTCCGGATCTTCGAAGAACACCGCGTAATAATCGGGTCCGTAGGCCTCTTCGGGTCCCTCGACGTTGCGCGCGCCGATGCGGCGCGCAAGTTCGGCCGCCTGATCGACGACCTCACGCGCCGACACCGCAAACGCGATGCGGGCGTCACCCGGATTGACGCGCTCGGCTTGCGTGAATGCGAACCATTGCTCGGTGCCGTCGCGCCGGCTGTAGGAAACCCATTCATGTTCGGGCTTCGTTTCACCACGGTGAAGCCCGAGCAAGCCTAAGAGATCATCGTAGAACGCGATTGCTTTCACGCGGTCGCGCACGCGCATGTCGACGTGACTAAAGACGAACGGCAGAGACATGATCGCTCCCTTGCGTGTACCGGCTGCGCATGGGCGCCGCTATCATCGATGCGATGGAAGCCGCATTGGGCGGACCGTTCTGCGGTTTCCGCCCGCACGCCTCGCGCGTGTGTGGTATACTGCATGTACAGCGACTCTAGGCATTTCCGAAAAGCTGCCCCGTACCGCCGATTCGGCGTACATCTCTGTGGGCGGTTTCTTTTTTGGTGAATACGAATGATATCGACTGTTGTCCATCTACCTAAGGAGTATCAATTGTTCGCACGCATAGTGAAGATCAATCTGAAGGCCAACCGCACGACCGATTTCAACGATGCATTCGAGAAGAACATTCTTCCGATGCTGCGTAAGGAAAAGGGTTTCCAGGACGAGATCATCTTCGCCGGCCCGAGCGGCACCGAAATGATCTCGATCAGCCTGTGGGATCGTAAGGAAAGCGCTGAGACGTACAACGCCGTGACGTATCCAGAAGTGCTCAAGGCGCTGTCAAACGTGCTCGAGGGCAGCCCGCAAGTCAAGACCTACGAGGTCGCGAGCTCGACCTTCCACAAGATGCCGGTTCACGCAACGGTCTAACGCCGATCTC
>CAWETU010000002.1:0-7665 GCA_963812135.1 Vulcanimicrobiota bacterium | reverse complement strand
CGGTGCAGTTTTGATATGCTCGCGGCGCTCGGCACCAATACGCAGCTGGTATACATGGCGAATTTCGCGACCGGGATTCTGCTCGCCGGCGTTGCGGGCGTGCTCGCCGCAGGCCTGCTCGGCCTCAATCCCACGATGGGCAACGAGCTGCTCATGCCGGCGTTCATCACCGTCGTGATCGGAGGCATGGGCAGCCTCGTCGGCAGCATCGTCGGCGGGCTGCTCCTCGGCGTGGCGGTGAGCGTCGCCACCCTCTACGTGCCCGTCGCGTCGGAGCTGGTCTTATACTTGCTGATGGCGGTCGTGCTGCTCATCCGCCCGCGCGGACTCTTCGGCGAGGAAGGCATCTTCGGATGAACCCCTTGCGATGAGCCGCGCGCTCGCGCTAATCGGCCTGGTGGTCCTTGCGGGGCTTTGTGCGCGTTACCGATCATCATGCCGCTGATGAAGCTGGACATCTCGCTGGGCGTGACCGTGCTGCTCTTCGGTCTGGCGGCGGCCAGCGTCAATCTGCTGGTCGGCTACACGCGGGTCATGGCGTTCGGCAACGCCGCTTTCTTCGGCTTGGGCGCATACGGCGCCGCCCTCTTCGTGCAATACGTCAAGGCCGATCTGCTGCTTGCGATCGTCGTCGGCTCTCTGGCGGGGCTGGTGGGCGCGTTGGTGCTCGCCCCGTTCTTGATCCGCCGGCGCGGCATCTACTTCGCGCTGCTGACGATCGCCTTCGGTCAGGTCTTCTATTTCATCGCCTATCGCATGACCAACGTGACGGGCGGCGAGGACGGGATGACGGTGACCAGACCGGTGCTTCGGGTTGGCTCGTGGACCCCCGCAATCGCTTCGCACGAATATTTCTACTACTACTTCGTGCTGGTCATATTCTTCGCCGTCATGCTCGGGTTGTGGTACGTGGTCAACTCGCCGTTCGGTCGGACCCTGGTGGCGA
This sequence comes from Vulcanimicrobiota bacterium, assembly GCA_963812135.1. GTDB lineage: Bacteria > Vulcanimicrobiota > Vulcanimicrobiia > Eremiobacterales > Eremiobacteraceae > JAFAHD01. The sequence continues at coordinate 6,719 of CAWETU010000002.1, read as the reverse complement.
TCGGGCAGAACGAAGTGCGCGTGCGCTATCTCGGCCTCAACAGCGACCGCTTCATCTTCGGCGCGCTCGCGATCTCAGGATTAATCGCCGGCGTCGCGGGTTCGCTCTACGCGATGTCGATCGAGTTCGCGTATCCGCTGCTCCTCGACTGGCACCAGTCTGGCGACTTCGTCATGATGGTCATCCTCGGCGGATCGGGCACGTTCTGGGGGCCGCTGCTCGGCAGTGCTATCTATGCGATCGGTCAGAACGTGCTGAGCAGTTGGACGAACTGGTGGCAGATCATCATCGGCGGCATGTTCGTCGCATGCGTGCTACTGTTCCCGCGCGGCATTTTGGGTCTCGCGTCGCGCCGGCGTCCCGCCGCCGCTGCTGCGCCCGCGGATGCGAGCATGCCGGCCGCAGAGCCACGGACGCCATGAGCCAAGCGGCAGCGCTGCTGGAATCGCGCGACGTCTCGCTCTCGTTCGGCGGCGTGAAGGCGGTCGATCGGGTGAGCCTCTCGGTGTTTCCCGGCGACTTGCAAGCGATCATCGGACCGAACGGCGCCGGCAAGACGACGCTCTTCAACGCGCTCACCGGCTATTTCATGCCCGACGCAGGCGAGGTCTACTTCCGCGGTGAGCGCATCACCCGGATGCCGAACCACGCGCGCGTGCGCATGGGCATCAGCCGCACCTTCCAGACGCCGAGCATCTTTCCCGAGCTGAGCGTCGCGGAGAATCTCGCGATCGGCGTGAACAGCCAAAAATCGTTGGCGCAGCGCTTTCGTCCTCTCTCGGCGCCGGAACGCAGCGCGGTCGGCCAACGCATCGACGAACTGCTTGGCTTCGTCAACCTGCGCAAGGTGCGCGACGATCTCGTGTCGCTGCTGTCGCACGGCAGCCAGCGGCTCGTGGAGATCGCCATGAGCCTCTCAGTGTCGCCGCAGCTCATCATGCTCGATGAACCGACCGCCGGTCTCGCCGAGGCCGAGACGGATCGCATTGTGAGCGTGATCCGGGACCTGCACTCGAGGCTCGGCCTTACGGTGCTATTCGTAGAACATAACATGCGCTTCGTCTCCATGCTCGCAGGCGCGGTAACCGTCATGGAGCGTGGCCGCGTGATCGCACGCGGCGCGCCGGCGCAGGTGCTGTCTGATCCCGCGGTGCGTGAAGCCTATCTCGGCACCGAAGAGGTCGCGAATGTCTGAGCGGACCGGATCAGGACCCGATCTGCTCGAGGTCGATCGGATCAACACATATTACGGGCGCAGTCATATCCTGCGCGACCTCTCGCTGCGCGTCGAAACCGGTGAAATCGTGGCGCTGCTCGGGCTCAACGGGGCCGGCAAGACGACGACGCTGCGCAGCATCCTTGGACTCACGCCTCCCAAGACCGGTTCGATCCGCTTGAATGGGGAAGAAGTGCAGCGGCTGCCGCCGTTCGAGATCGCGCGGCGCGGCGTCGGGTACGTGCCCGAAGGGCGGCGGATGTTCGCGGGCTTGACGGTCTTCGAAAACCTGCAACTCGCGGAGCGCCAGACCGTTGATGGCGCCTGGACCATCGCGGCCGTGTTCGAGCGCTTCCCAAAGCTGGCGGAATTGCGGGGGCGCAAGGCGGGCCGGCTCTCGGGCGGCGAGCAGGAGATGCTGGCGATCGGACGCGCGCTCGTCGGCAACCCGAGTTTGCTGCTCGTCGACGAACCCTCACAAGGCTTAGCTCCGCTGGTCGTCATCGATCTGTACCGGACGATCGAAGAGCTCAAAACCAATGGCGTCTCGATCTTGCTGGTGGAACAGAACGCGCTGCTAGCCCTTAAGATCTCGAGTCGTGCGTATGTCCTGGATGACGGTCGCGTGGTGTACAATGGTCCGTCAGCCGACCTCGTCCACGACCGCCGGCGTGTGCGCAGCTTGATGGGGCTCACGGATACGGCTGACATCCCCTGATCGTTGGAATGGAGATCTGTTCCATATCCGTTCGTGGGGTTTTGGTTATGCGATATGAGCCGGCGGTGTGAAGACGAGCACGGGGACGTGTGCGCGCCGCAAGACGCCCTCGGCGGTGCTTCCGAGCAATGCTCGCGAGAATCCCTTGCGCCCATGAGTGCCCATGACGACGAGATCCGCGGCGCCATCTTTGACCGCGCCAAGAATCGCTTCCACCGGCCCTTTATCGCTTAGCATCGCATGGGCTTCGACGCCGCCTTCGCCTGCCCGTGCCACGGCAGCGTCCAATAAATGTTGCCCATCGCGGCGCGATTCGTCAACGCCTGCCCGCCAATCCACGCCGGCTACGCCCGCTGCACGAATCATCGAAACTTCGTCGATGGCGTGACAGAATATGATCGAGGCTTCTTGGGCCTTCGCAAATCGGATGGCCATGGACGCAGCCGCAGTTGATGGCTCAGACCCGTCGATGGGGACGACTATCCTCTTGAACACGTTGCTCCTCAATGAGACGGCGATGGCGCCATCGTCGCGTGCGCCCAGTGATCTTTCATTTGCGCGTCGAACCACGCGTGAACTGCCGAGACGACCGAAGCATCTCGAGTCGGGAAGGCGATATGCGCTCCGGCCGGCAGCGTGCTGAACCGCGCCTCGAGGCGCGCCGCGCCGGCGCTCAAATCCTGCAGGCCTGGCATACCGTTGCCATGGATGCGTGCCGGATCCGAAAAATCACCTGCCGCGCTCACGAGAGTCCTTCACCAGTTCTTCTCACGATTGCTGCTTCGCGTGCTGTACCGTTATCGTATGCGCAATGAGGCCTCGCGGAGCGTCGGCGTCACGCTCACGCATCGCCAAGGATACGAATTCCGGGTGGTAGTGGAGGGCGACGAGCCCGCCGGCTTCCTAGTCGACGAGGATCCGCCTCTCGGTTCTGGCAGCGGACCGTCACCGGCGGCGCTCTTGGCGGCGGCGGTCGGCGATTGCCTCGCGTCGAGCCTGCTGTTCTGCCTTGCGAAGGCACGGGTCAAGCCCGAGCGGCTGGACGCCTCCGCGGTGGCCACGCTCTCCCGAAATGCGCAGGGGCGTCTTCGCATCACCAACATCGGTGTGGAGCTCAGACCCGCAATTCAGGAAGACGCACGTTTCCGGTTCGAGCGCTGCGAGAACCTGTTCGAAGACTTTTGCACCGTGACTCAGAGCATCAGGCAAGGCATTCCCGTCAAGGTCACCGTGGTTCCGAAGTTTGCCGCAGAGGTGTTGTCATGAAACCTCACGTCTTGGTTCTGGGAGCCGGCTTCGCTGGTCACACGGCCGCGCTGCATCTCTCAAACCTCGTCCGCGACAGTGCGGACGTCACCGTCGTCTCGCCGCGAAACCGATTCACCTGGTTTCCCAGCTTGATTTGGGTCGGTACCGGCACGATGGACCCGGACGAGGTTCACTTCGAGCTTGCGCCGGTGTATGAAAAGCTCGGAATCGCATACATTGACGGAAAAGCGACGACGATCAAGCCCGACGAGCGTCAGGTGCTCGTGTCAACGGCATCCGGGGAGCAGCGTACGTTGGGGTATGATTTCCTCTTGAACGCCACTGGGCCATACCTTAACTTCGAGGGCACGCCTGGTCTTGGCCCGGCGACCGGCAACACCACCAGCGTGTGTTCTGTCGAGCACGCGATCGACGCGCGCGATAAGTATCTCGCGATCGTGCGCGACCTCAAGGCCGGCAAGCGTCGGCGCATCGTCGTCGGGGTCGGCCATCCGGCTGCCACGTGCGAGGGCGCTGCGTTCGAATACCTCATGAATATCGATGCGGATCTGCGGGCGCGCGGGTTGCGCGACGATGCCGAGCTGGTCTGGATCACCAATGAACCCGAACCCGGCGATTTCGGCGTGGATGGCATCGAAGCGCTGAAGCGCGGAATCCTCGTGACCGGCGCTAGCCTCGTGCGCATGCTCATCGATGAGTCGCGGATCACCGCAAAGATCGCAGCGGGCGTCACCAAGGTCGTGCCCGGCGTCTTGTACTACGAGCAGATCGGTGAAGATCCGGGCACCATCGAATACGATCTCGCCATGTTGATCCCCCAATTCCGGGGCATCCCGATCAAATACGTCGCGAGCGATGGGACGGACATCAGCGAGAAGATGATGCTGCCGAACGGCTTCATGCGCGTCGACGCCGACTACACGCCTCGAGAGTACTCCGAGTATCGCGCGGCCGATTGGCCGGCCCAATACGTGTCTCCACACTACGACAATGTCTACGCAGCCGGCATCGCCTTCGCGCCGCCCCATCCGATGTCCAAGGGGAAGAAGGCGTCGAGCGGCTTAGCGATCACGGCCACACCGCCGCGGACAGGCATGGTGTCGGGGATCATGGGCCGCACCGTCGCGCAGAACATCGCGGAGCAGGTCGCCGGCAAGCAGCCGAGCCATCATGCCCGCATGTCCGAAATACCCGGCGCGTGCATCGCCTCGATGGGCAATTCGCTGTGGAACGGCTCGGCGGCGTCGATCATCATGACGCCGGTCGTGCGCGACTTCCAAAAGTACCCCGAGTGCGGCCGCGATCTCCCCCTGTGCGACCTCGACGTCGGCCTGGCGGGCGCGTGGACCAAGCGGGCGCTGCACTCAGCCTTTCTCTGGAAGCTCCAGGCCAAACCTGGCTGGCAGATGATTCCGGAATAGGGGAACATCATGGGACGATTTTGGCGGCAGTTCTGGCCCTTCCAAGCGTGGCGGTTTCTCATCATCAACACGAAGATGTTTCTCATCGCGAAGGGTGCGATCGGTCCCCATCGCTTCTGACGACAAGGGTCCGCTCTCGTCCGACGCTCCTCAACAAAGTCGGAGGTTTGGGTCTTATCCGAAGATAACAACCCGCCTCGATTGGTCGAAGGAGCGCTTCATGAGATTCACTCGGATATTAGCAGTGGCCGTGTTCGTGGCCGCGTACTTCCCGGCGTCGGCTCACGCCGCGCAATCAACCAATCAGACGCAGAGCATCGCCAAGCAAGCCTACGTCTACGGTTTCCCGTTGGTCGACCTCTATCGGATCATGTTCGGCTACTTCATCGATCCGAAGAGCCCGGCGTACAAGACGTCGTTCAACGCCGTCTACAACAGCGCGAACGTCTACACGCCCGCGGATACGACCGTGCAGACGCCTAACTCAGACACGCCATATTCGTTCGTCGCGCTCGACCTGCGCGTGCAGCCTTTGGTGCTTACGCTGCCGGCCATCGAGAAGAGCCGCTATTACTCCGTCCAACTGGTGGACCAATACACGTTCAACTTCGATTACCTGGGATCGCGCACCACGGGCAACTCGGGTGGCGATTTCTTGATCGCAGGTCCGGAGTGGCGCGGTTCGATCCCCAAAGGGATCAAGAAGCTCGTGCGCTCGGATACGGAGTTCGCCATGGCCCTCATCCGAACTCAGTTGATCGGCCCATCGGATCTGGACAATGTCAAAAAGATCCAGGCGGGGTATGCGGTGCGCCCGCTGTCGGTCTACATGAACGCGCCGGGGCCCGAGGTTCCACCCTCGATCGCGTGGATCGCGCCTCTGCCGCCGAAAGATGAGCGCACTTCCCTGAAATTCTTCAATGTGCTGTCGTTCGTGTTGTGGTTCTGCCCCACCGATCCGAGCGAGGTCGCGCTGCGCAAGAGCTTTGAGAGCATCGGTATCGTGCCTGGCAAAAAATTCGATCTGGCATCCATGTCGCCGGCGCGTCAAGCTGAACTCACCGCCGGCATGACTGCCGGCCAAAAGGAGATCGACGTGGCGCGCGCGGCCGTCACCTCTGCCAACGATTTGTTTGGCAGCCGAGCGCAGATGCACAACAACTACCTGAACCGCGCTGTCGGCGCGCAGTACGGCATCCTCGGCAACACGGCCGCCGAAGCGGTTTATCTTGGATACGATAGGGACGCTGATGGCAAGCCGCTGGTGGGCACGAGCAAATACGTCGTGCGCTTTGCGAAGGGGAACCTTCCGCCGGTCAACGCGTTTTGGTCCCTGACGATGTACGATTTACCGCAGCAGTTGCTCGTCGCCAATCCGCTCGATCGATACCTCATCAACTCGCCCATGCTGCCGACGCTGAAGCAAGATGCCGACGGAGGCATCACGCTCTACTTCCAACACGGCTCGCCGGGCAAGGACAAGGAGTCGAACTGGCTTCCGTCGCCCGCCGGATCATTCTTGGTCCTCTTGCGGTGCTATTGGCCGCAAGACGCTATTCTGAGCGGCGCGTGGAAACAGCCGCCGATGACGAGCGTGCCATGAAGACGATCCATCACGTCCTCGACATCGAGGCCAAATCCGACACCGTATGGGCCGCGCTGACGACGCAGCGTGGCCTGGCGTCGTGGTTGAGTACGAAAGTGTCGGCGCCCGCGCGCTCGTAAAGATCCGCGGCACGATCGATGGGCATCCATTTCGGAGCTCGTTCATGGCGACCGGCGAGGGCACGCACATGTTGCCGGTCAAGGCCGAGACCCGCAAGAAGATCGGCAAAGAGGCCGGCGATCGGGTCACCGTTCGGGTGGAGAAGCGGCTCAAACGGTAGGGGCGCCGGCTAGGATGCCAGCCGCTCGTGAATCTCTTGTTCGCAGGCTCACGCTGGGGCAATGCGAAGGTGACGCCGCATGGCGCAGCATCTCGAGCTCGGATTGGATACCTTCGGCGACGTTACCGCCGGCCCGGACGGCAAGCTGCTCTCACATGCGCAAGTGATCCGCAATGTCGTCGAAGAGGCGGTGCTCGCCGACAAGCTCG
>CAWETU010000001.1:0-2370120 GCA_963812135.1 Vulcanimicrobiota bacterium | reverse complement strand
ACGGACTTGAGATCGCAAGATCTCATTTGGTAAGGGAGCGTTCTGTTGTAGGCTGAAGGGTGACCGCGAGGACACCTGGACGAACCAGAAGTGCGAATGCCGGAATTAGTAGCGTTAAGTGGGGTGAGAAACCCCACCGCCGTAAGTCTAAGGTTTCCTGGGCGCTGTTTATCATCTCAGGGTTAGTCGGGACCTAAGCCGAGGCTGAGAAGCGTAGGCGATGGATAAGCCGTTAATACTCGGCTACTAGCGACCCCGTTTGATCTTCCTCTTAATCGCTACGCCGTGCAAACGACGTATCGCTAAGGGGCGAGATCGAGAAGCGAAGGCGTGACGCAGGAAGTTAGTCCAGCACCCTATCGGATGGGTGTTCAAGCATATAGGGTGGATCGTAGGGAAATCCGCGATCCGGTTCAGACCGAAGCCCGAGGTGTGAATACGAGCCAACGCAAGGCGGCGAAGTGGACGATACTCAACTGCCAAGAAAAGCGTCTAGCAAGGGTCATCGATACCCGTACCGCAAACCGACACTGGTAGACTGGCAGAGCATGCCAAGGCGACGAGAGAACCCCTGTTAAGGAACTCGGCAAATTAGCCCCGTAACTTCGGGAAAAGGGGTGCCCTAGTAGCGTACGCGCACTTGCTGTAGCGGCGCGAAAGGGTCGCAGTGAAATGGCCCGAGCGACTGTTTAACAAAAACACAGGTCTCTGCGAACGCGAAAGCGGACGTATAGGGGCTGACGCCTGCCCGGTGCTGGAAGGTTAAGAGGAGAGGTTAGCCGCAAGGCGAGGCTTTGAATCGAAGCCCCAGTAAACGGCTGCCGTAACTATAACGGTACTAAGGTAGCGAAATTCCTTGTCGGGTAAGTAACATTGCCCGGAGCGGTGGCGACACCGCCCAATCAACCGGCTCAAATCGGTGAAGCCCTACCGGCGCTTAACCAAGCGGCGTCGCGGGTAATACCGAGGGTAAGATTCGATAACTCGAATCCCCGTAACGACTCGAGGGTGTGAGAGCCCTCGGATGGGATCGCAAGATCCCATAACACGCCGGCCCTGATTCTTGTGATGTGATCCATCAAATCCACGTCAAGCGACACGATGTCGGCGACGAGATACTCAGCCCGTTGCAATCAGGTGAACGTATAGTCTATGCCACGGGAAACCGTGGAGAAGCATGAAGTTCCGACCTGCACGAATGGCGTAACGACTTGGGCACTGTCTCAATGGGGGGCTCGGCGAAGTTGCAATACGGGTGAAGATGCCCGTTACCCGCAGCAGGACGGAAAGACCCCGTGGAGCTTTACTGTACCCTGATCTTGATTTTTGAAATTGACTGCGCAGGATAGGTGGGAGACGCTGAAGTCGCATCTTCGGGTGCGATGGAGCCGACCTTGAGATACCACTCTGTCGGTTTCGGGAATCTAACTAGCAGCCGTGATCCGGCTGGAGGACATGGTCAGGCGGGCAGTTTGACTGGGGCGGTCGCCTCCCAAAGAGTAACGGAGGCGCCCAAAGGTCGACTCAGGTTGGTCGGAAATCAACCGTAAGAGTGCATAGGCAGAAGTCGGCTTAACTGCGAGACGTACATGTCGAGCAGGGACGAAAGTCGGGCTAAGTGATCCGGTGGTTTTGAATGGAAGAGCCATCGCTTAACGGATAAAAGCTACCCCGGGGATAACAGGCTTATCTCCCCCAAGAGTCAATTTGGGCTCGCCACTCGAGCGATCGAGTGGGCGATCAGTGACTCATATCGGTGGAACCCTTGCACGGCAAGGGCAATACCGAGGGAAGACCAGCGCATCATTGATCCTAATGTAGCGGTCGGATTTATTCGACCGAGACGATGGATTGCGCGGTCCCTGTAACGACTTCTCGCCAGCGCGCGAGAGATGGAAGCGCTGCGTCGCAAGACGCAAATCTATCACTTCCATAACACGTCACCATCTCGAAAGAGATGAAGGTATAGTCTAAGCTACAAGTGATTGTAGATTGCCACATCGACGGGGAGGTTTGGCACCTCGATGTCGGATCGTCGCATCCTGGGGCTGTAGTAGGTCCCAAGGGTTTGGCTGTTCGCCAATTAAAGCGGTACGCGATCTGGGTTCAGAACGTAGAGAAAACACTGCGTCTCCTCCGAGCAATTGGAGGATGTACATCGGCTATATCGGTGAAACCCGACGTCAGCATCGACCGACGCTGACGGGGTAATACCGAGGGAAGTCGGGCACGAACAGAACGTGCCTTGACCCCGTAACGACTGAAGAGCGCGAGCTCTGAGATGGATGGTCACTGTCGCAGCGATGCGATAAATCTACGGCCGCCATCACACGCCGACTCCTGATCAAATCAATCAGGATGAAGATATAGTCTATGCCACCAGGAATGGTGGGAAGAACATGCGTGAGACAGTTCGGTCCCTATCCGCTGTGGGCGTTACAGACTTGAGGAGCGCTGACCCTAGTACGAGAGGACCGGGTTGGACGGACCGCTAGTGAACCGGTTGTCACGCCAGTGGCAGAGCCGGGTAGCCACGTCCGGATCTGATAAACGCTGAAAGCATCTAAGCGTGAAGCAGACTCCAAGATAAGGTCTGGATCCGCAAGGTGAAGACTCCTGGTAGTCCACCAGGTGATAGGCCGGAGGTAGAAGCGCAGTAATGCGCGCAGCTGACCGGTACTAATAAGTCGGAGAGTTATTCGCTCTTTGGAATCATCAAGCGGCAAAGCTGGTAAGTTTCGTTCGTGACGTATATCGTTATGCAGTTTTCAGGGAGCAATGGCATGCGGGCCTCAGGGCTCGCCGCTCGCCCCTAAAAATTTCCGGTGCTTATAGTGGTGGGGCAACACCCGTTCCCATTCCGAACACGGCAGTTAAGCCCACTAACGCCAATGGTACTCAGACCGCAGGGTCTGTGGGAGAGTAGGTAGGCGCCGGAATACTTTCAAAGAGCCGATCGCGGTAACACGCGGCCGGCTCTTTGAGGACTTACTCATGAGCACCAAACATAAGCCTGAAGATTCCTTTCCAGCGCAGCAGTAAGCGGCGCAAGGGCTTCCCTTCAGAGACGCACGTCAAGCGCGGCTTTTAGGCTAGTTCATGTTGACAAGGAACTAGTAGAGAAGCTAGGACGGAACGATCTCTGCCCGTGTGGCTCCGGCCGGCGGTTTCAAGAACTGCTGCATGCGCTCTGGCAAATACGACGGTAGCCGGCGAAGCAGTTATGAGCGATAGGTCAAAACGGCCGCATTTAGTGCGGCCGTTCTTATTTCTACGCATTAGATCCGTAACAGCGACGAAGCGCAGCGGCCGAATTCTTCGGGCGCATAGTCGAGCTCGACGTGAGCTCCAGGGCAGACGAACATGCCCGGCGTCACCGCGCGCACGAGATAGTGCGACGTATGGATCCCCGTGTCGAGATGGTCGGCGTATGCGAACACGCGATCGCGATGGAGATCGGTGTAGTAGATCTCCAAGTGCGGGGCTGCGAGCGGAAGAGACTCGGCCGTGCGGAAGCTCGTTGAGCGCCTCGAAACCGGCCGGCAGCGGATCGGTGGATCAACACGTGGTCCACCGTGTGATCAGTGGTGATCTGAAGGCCGATGTCGTACGTCTGCGCGGCACCCAGCGAAAGCGTCTGGCTGGCGCAGCAAGACCGATCTCCGCAATCGTCGCTTTCCTTTTCGCGAGATGCACCTTACGCGTGATCCGCAGCCCAGCCAGCCGTCCCGGCTGTTTTTTCTTCTATCGATACCTTTACGCGATCACATTTTGCAGGTGTGCCTTGACCCGTCTTCCCAACGAGAAGGTCATTGCGACCGTGCGGCAGGCGCGCCATAGCCACATGTATGTTGCGCACCGCATTCGCATAGCCATTGTACGTGCTCGAGGCTATGGTCGTCCCCTCTAATCCGCTCTGGCTGATTAACTCGGCGTCGTCGCCTCGAGTTCGCTGTAGTCTACCAGCTCTCCGAGCGCCTCCGCGTTGTCATATGAGTTTCGCCAGTTGCCATTGTGTCGCTACGTCAGCTTTCTCTGCGCTTATCTGTCTAGCGTCTCCATATCATCACCCGCGGTGTTGTACAGCTCTAGCGCCTCGGATTGCAGCGCCGCTGTGTAGTCTTACCTCGTCCTACGCTCTTCGTACGTTGACAGCCGCATACCGCCCCGTGTCTTAGTTGCTCTTGCGCAGCTCACCCGCCAGCGCTACGCCTTGCGCCCGCCATGCCGTTTTCCCTTATAGATATCTCGCTTAGCGCGTCGGGTCGCGTAGCTGAAACGCCCTCTATAGCCGTAGATTGACTCCAGGTAGCTATCACGCTTGTCCCCCAGCCCGTCAAGACCTCGCAGTATCGCAAAACGAAAGTACGCGACGAACTCAAGACTGATCGAGTAGGCATCGAACCAATTGGGGTGCTCCAGCATATTTCCGAGATAGTCGCGTAACAGCGATTTCATAGTCAGATCGACCTTGAATCTCGCACGGCCCACGCGGCCGAAGCACTCGGCGAGGTACGCTGACTCGAACGGTTGCGAGCGCTGGCCGCCGGGCCACCCGGCAAAGCCGCCATCCGACAACTGCAGCAGCTCGACGCGCCCTAAATCTGACGCCACTAACGCAGCGAGATCGATGCCGCTCACGTTCCCATACCGCCGCGACAACACTTGGAGATCGGACGCGATCGCGAGCCTGGACGCTATCGGCTATAAGAACGGGTAATCCCACGTCTCGATCGATGCCTGCGCCGCCGGCACGATGTCGGCGACCACAGAGCTGGCCATCGTGATGTCAAGACCGCCCGCGTCCGCCACGACACCATGGCCCACGTCAACCGGTATCGTTACGCGCCCTGAAGTTACGCCGACTTCGACCGCTTGCTCTGTCACCTCGAGCAGCTCGGAATTCAACGGGATTTCAAACGCATCGCCTTCGCGTGCCTTTCGCGCGGTGAAGCGCAACGAGCCGGTACCGACGCTCCGCGCCACCATCGGGAAGCGATACTACGACGTATTGGGCTCCAACGCCGTCCGCAAAGAATGCGTCTGCGACAGCCCGCCGCCCGACGCGAAGTACAAAGGTCCTAACAGCACGTCGTCGATATCGAGCGGACCCGACCCTCGAGCCTGGTTAGTCACCGCGATTCCCGAACTGAAGCGATCGCCCGGCCTGACGAATTGCGGCACAAGCGGATTCGCGAGCAGCGGTTTCGTCGTGACGAACGTAGCCTCGCCATTGCCGAACCGCACGTCTGCAGGGAGTGCGCTCTCGCTTTCCCCGATCGCCACCGCCATCACTCGCCACCTGGTGAGATCATCTGGCAACGTGAACTGGACGCGCGCATGCCCGCGAGCGTCTGACGAAACCGCCCCGCGATACAAGGCGATCGGCAAAAAGACATGACGCAGCCTGATCGGGCTGCTCGAATTCGCCGGCGGCGGCGTTGCAGCCGCGCTGGTGCTGGTGACTGTATACCTGTCTTCAGTGAGGCCCAGCCAGACCAAACCGGCGGCGCTGCGCAAGGTCACCGTGCCCAACGTCTTGACCGGCATCGGGGGCGTGACGTGCGTGTGGTTGTTCCCATAGACGAGAGGGACCGGGAAGTCCGCATACATCGCTTGCACAAGGTCAGGCGGCCGATAACCCGTCAGTTGCAGGATGTCATCGTTCACCACCATCACCGTGAACTGCCCCGAGACTGGCTTGCCGGCGTAATCGCTCAACCGCAGATCCACCGACTGTCTGGTGCCCGGCGCTGTTTACGCATTTGCAGGCAGGACCGCGACCTTCAAGTACCGATCATCGAGCTTCACGTGGAAGGGCACAAATCCGACTCGCGTGAGTTGAGCGTGGGCTGCATCAGCGCCAGCAGTGTGAGGTCCGCGCTGTACGAGCACGGCCTCGACGACCGCGTTCGGCAGCATATCGGCGGTCACGGTGAAGCGCATCGTCTTGCCACGCGCATCCACTGTCGTGAACTGTTAGTGAATATCTTGCGACGCAAAACCGCGAAGTACATCGTCGCTGATCTTACGCGCTCTTGATCAGTGCAGTCGCTGTATTGCCGATGCGATAGGTGGATTTGTCGAGCACGATCTGCAACTGATCGTCTTGCCCTCGGATCACCGTTGCCCTAGACTCGACCTCGTTGCCCGCGGCCCACGCGTAGATATCAGACCGGCCCAGTGACGTAGCCGCACCCAACGCGGTAGCCAACACGCGATACGGACCGCCCTTGGGCGGCGTGAGCGCGATCTTCGTCGCCATACTCGTGCTCGAATGTCGACGTGATCCACCGCCACATAGGTCGCCCGCGCCTTACCGCGCGCATCCTCATCGAAACGCTCCGCTTGGAGCTCCTCGCGCACTGGCACGCCCTGCAGCGCATGGCCCTCCGGATCCACCACCACGACCCGGACATCGAACTTTTTCCCGGACTCGACGATCCGATCGGCGGCAAGCCCGATCAGCCAGCCGCTCTGCAGCGCCACGATAGTTTGATAGCCAGCGACGCTCTGGTTCGATACGTCTGAGATCTCGCTATCGATAGAGTAGCGCACCGCGTACAGCAGTTCCGACTCGATCAACAATGACGTCTTCGTATGCCCGGCGATGTCAGTTGTCTGAGCTGGCAGTTGCGCTATCTCTGGAAGCGCCGGCGTAGTATCTGTGTCGATGTAACTGGGCCCGAACCAGTATTCATCGCGACCTGCGGCGCGAAATATGTCAACTCGCGGTTCACCAGGAAGCGCGCAGTCGCATTGACTACCGGTGTGCCGAACAAGTACGACGTGGTCTATCGTCGTTTCGACGCGCTGACCGGCCAATGCGATCGCATAGTTGTCTTTGAGATCTACGCTGTAGTTCTTCATCTTTTACTCTTGCACGTCGAACTCACCGCGGATCTTCCTATCGCCGTTTGTATCACGTAATGTCCGAGTCTTTGATCGGCATTCAAATGGAGCGTCGAGCTGACGTACCAAGACATCGGTATGAAACACGCCCAAATCCGTCGTCGTTTGGTCCGGCGCCGTCAGCGTTAACTAGAAGTCTCGGGCAGCGGCGGCAAAGCACCCCGCCCTCGAGATAGTAGACCACGCCGGTGAAATTCACAGTTTCGCCAGGTTGGTAGAGCTGTCGATCCGTGTAGAGCGCCGAACGCGGCGTGTCATCCCACCATCCGAATTGAGCGGGGTGCGTATAATCCGACCCGTCCATGCGCACGAACGCCCAATCTTGCCCTTCGCGCACGATGATCAACATCTTCGGCGCGGTTTTGAACGTTCGGCTCTGATCAAGCAACTGCCCAGCTGATCGAGTCCCATCATAGCAACGCCATCGACGCCGGTCACAGCAGTCGTGCTCAGCGTCGGCTTTCCCAGCGTTAGATCTCGATCGAGGCATTGGCTGCCGGCGACCCATCCGTCAAATGGTGAACCGAAACAAAGCCGCCATCCGGCATCCTCTGCGCGTAGATCCCCTTAGTTCGTCAGCTCGAGCGCTCCGTATAGCGCGTACGGATCGTGGAGGTGCTGCAGCGATCCTCGTAGTCGAAGATCTTCGCGCCGACGCCGTATGCGTACACGCCGTACAGCGCCGATGTTGTTCTGCGCTAGCAAATCTACATCGACCGTCTCGTTGAGCGTTCCGCGGTCTCTATAGGATCTCCTCGTCTCAGCACGCCGAGCTAGTTATCCCTAGAGTCGTTCCACGAACCCGCTAGCTCATCGCGACTTCGAGCTCCGTCGGCCTATAGACTTGATAGGCAGCGTAATATCTTCGTCTGGTAGATGATGGTCCGGATCCCTAACACGCGGCGCATCTGGTGGGAGTATGTTGAATCCTTCTAGCACAGCAAGCGACGGTGAATAATCATCGGTGTGGAAAGTCGCCTCCGCGGGCTGCCCGAGCAGCTGAGCGTACACGTCTTCCAACTGTGGTGTGATGTGCAGCGTGTAGGTGGTCCGCGGCACGAGCGCCTCAGTATAGTGTCGAAGCGCGACTGCTCGACGTACGTGGTGATCGGGTGCGCAGTACCGACAGGTCCGGCACACGGATGTTCTTGGCCGCCGAATCGGCGTCCACGTCGTTGTTGAAGGTCACATATCGATCGCCGTTTGTGAAACGCCCTACCGACAGTATCGGGATCTGTCATGTACCGCAATCCCTTAGAATTGCAGCGGCGCGTACGTCCGAGATTCGAGTTCGTTTCGCCGTCAGTCTCAGATTGCCGTGAGCGGGTAACACGCCGGGCTGGAGCGAAGAGTGGCTGTCTTTGCAAGCGACCCAGAAGTTTTTCTCTATATATTTGCGCGATAGTCTCACTTGGATCGAAGGTGCCTGAGGCCTGTCCTCGCTGGAATACCAGTCGGAAACGTCCACTTTATCGATGCGCACCGTCAGCATCTTTCCTCCACCTTCTGTAGTCATCCTAGCGCTCGCGCAGCGAGGTCAGATCGAGCTCGATGTTCTAGGAGATGAAAAGCCTCGGCTTGAGATTCATCTGACCGCCATCTGTGATGCTCTAGCTGATCCGCTCGGTCTGTAAAGTCCACGATAGGTCTTGATCTAGACGGTTGCGCTATATATCCGACAGTCCCGCCCTCAGCGTGCCTAACCCGCGTAGCTCCCGAGTGCACAGTCGGCTTCGTACCCGACCATGCGGAGCGTCGAATCGGAGTGGCCGTCCAACGCTGTCTTCACGGTGAAATACTTCAATAAGCGCTGTTGATCCGTACTATCTTCTCTCGACCGAGATCAACGCATTCTTGAAATCCACACAGATCTGCGCGAGTGTGCCCACTCCCCCGTCAGCGTGACTGTTCCGATCCAGTCCGGGAGCATTAGCGACCAACGGGGCGACGATCTAGCAAGGAGGAGCTGCGGCCACATGCTTCATCGCATGCACTTGCGCGCGACGCGCCGGCCGCCCCAACACGCAGCCCCAAAACACCAAACCCTCCCATAGTTCTCATTATAGCCGTGCGTCCTTAAACGCGACCTTTTCCAGGACATCGGCGCAAAAGGGCAGTAGGCCGCGTCATGGCAAGCCGGCCGCTTCTGCGGCACCGCATCCTTCAATGGTGGCGGGCTCTTTCCGATCGCCAGCGCGACTTCGCGCTCAACATCCTGATCGGCGCCGTGATCTCGCTGCTGCTAACTCCCATCGAGACCACCGTCGTGGTCTCATCGCTTCGCGACACGATGCTCACCTGGCAGATCAGCCAGTTCGCCGGCACCGACATCGGCGCGAGCCTCGCATTCATAAACATCGACGACCACACCCACGTCAACTCGTGGGGGTCGCCGTACTACACGCCGCGCGATAAGCTCTGCCGCCTCATCGACTATTCGGCGCGCGCCCAAGCGCGCGCGATCGTCGTCGACATCGACCTCAGCGTTCCAGGCCCGGCACAGCGCAACGCGCTAACCTGCGACTCGACCACCAAGCAGAGCGCGCTCGCCAAGCCACCCAAAAACGCAGACGAAGTTCTCGCCGTCTACCTGCTCGCATACGAATACGGCGCCAATTGCCCAGAAGCACAAGGCGGTTGTCCCCCGATCATTCTCACGCGTGCCGTGCGCACATCAAGGACGGACATCTATCCAAATGGCGCGCCTGCGCACGAACCGCAACCATCGTTCCTCGACCCGATCGGACGCGACTCAAACGCAGTCGCGTTCGGAACCGCAACCTTCCACGTCGACGCCGACTCGATGGTTCGCGGCTGGCGCTTGTGGGAGCCGGTCTGCGAACGGCTGCAAGGTCATGCGCTTCCCTCGGCGGAGATGCTCGCAGTGGCGGCCTACAACGGCAAAGATCTCGTAAAACTGCAGCGAGCGCTGGACGTTGATCTGGCGCCTCGCTGTCTACCCGTCGGCGCGCAGCCCACCGCGCTGCTCCGCGCGCAGATGCCCCACGCCAGCATCACCGTCGATGTCGGTTACCCGCTCGAGCTGACCACCAGCGACCTCGAACGAAGATTTTTCTATCGCTTCGGCTGGACGCCCGAAGGTTCAACGCGCCAAAAAGGATCGCGGCTCGCCGTCGTCGTCCCCGCGTGGGAGATCACCGACGTCGACCCGGCGCAACGCTTCAACCCAGCCTTGCTCCGGGGGAAGATCGTCGTGATCGGCGGAACGTACGCGGACAACCCAGACGTGCATCAAACGCCGCTCGGTGAGATGCCGGGGACCGTCGTGTTGCTCAACGCCATCAACGCCTTGCTCCACGACGACCACATCCGCGAAGCGCCATGGTATCTGCGGTACGGCATCGACGCGTGTCTCATCATCCTCGTCAGCATGATGTACTTCTATTTAGCGCATCGCACCGCCATGATATCGGCATCGTTGCTGATCGTCGCGTTGGCAGTCACTGGGGGATACGTCTTGTTGAATCGCGGTTTCTATTTCGACCCGATCCTGCCGATCCTTGGCATCCAGGTCCACGAGTTCATCGGCGGGATCGAATCATGGCTTCGCCGTGCAGGAGTGCTGAAGTGATCAGAACCATCGCCGTCGCAGCGTTGATCGTCGGACAAGGACTGCCGATCGTCGCCATCGCCGACACCAGCGCGAACTACCGCTACATCGAATCGTACACCGGTCCGACCACCGCATACGAGATCGATCGCGGCGCCCAAAAGCTCACGCCCCATCTCGGGATGACCCTCAACGTCGGCGATTGCGTCGTCCTCCACCAACCCCTCAACGCTCAGTCGAGCGACAA
The DNA here is from genome assembly GCA_963812135.1 of Vulcanimicrobiota bacterium. Classification (GTDB taxonomy): domain Bacteria; phylum Vulcanimicrobiota; class Vulcanimicrobiia; order Eremiobacterales; family Eremiobacteraceae; genus JAFAHD01. The sequence goes on along the minus strand of CAWETU010000001.1, from coordinate 2,359,390 downwards.
CGCAAACCGAATGACTCTGATGATCGACGGAACGGAAACGCGCGTCGACTCATCCAGCCCAAAATACTGCGTCGCCCAATCTGCCGCAGGCCAGAACGCAGCGGTCGCCGCAATCGGGCGCATGTTCGCATCGCTCGGCGGGCTCTTCCAGCGTTCGCAGAACGACTACTACACCGAGCAGACCACCACCGCGCAGACGCGCGGAGGCGTCCAAGAACCGGTCCTCATCTATCTCTTGCAAGCACAACACCCGCGCGTCGCTGCCGGACAACCAGAGCTCTGGGTCGCGTGGATCGATGGCCAGGCGCCATACGCCGCCGCCATATATAAGAAAGACGGCACGACGCCGTTCGCGGCCAAGACCGCCCTGCAAGAGCGCAAGGCGACATTCGACGTGACGTTGACGCCCGGCGCGTACGAGTTGCAGATATCGGACGCCAGCGGCAAGCACGTCACCGCGGGCTTCGACGCGATTCCCCCCGCCGCACTGCCCCAGCCTCCGGCCGAGGAGATGGCCGCATTGCAAGATCCATCACAGCCGCTCGATCTGCGCGCCGCGCTCTACGCCGCGTGGCTCGTGCAACAAAGTCCGGATTGGCGCTTTCAAGCATATCAAGGAGTCGCAGGTTTCGCGCCGACGTCGGACCTCGCGCGCACGCTGAGCTTCGAACTCGCCGGGGGCCAATGAGTTGCCGAAGGCCATAACAACGCTCGTCGCCGCGCTCCTCAGTCTCGGATCACTCGCAGGCCCCGCGCTCGCAGACACACTAGCCCTTTCGCCCGATCTCCAGCAGATCCAATCAAAGGGTCAAAGCTCATTCGATAATCACGATTACAAGACCGCACTCGCTGCATGGCAAACCGGTCTGCAAACCGCGAATCAGCAAAACAATCCCGCCGCCGTCGCCGCATTCCAATTCGACGTCGGAAAAGCCCAAGAAAAACTTCGGCAGTACGATGACGCGCTCACTTCCCTGAACGCCGCGCTGGCGGCGCACCGCGCCCTACACGACCGCACAGCAGAAGCCGCCGACCTCGAGTGGATCGGCAACCTGCAACAAGCACAAGCCAAGAACGACGATGCCGCAACAAGCTACCAGCAAGCGCTTGCCATTTTCAAAGAGCAAAACGACGGCTCCGGCCAGGCCGACGTCCTGTCGGCCATCGGCGATCTCGACGATCTCGTTGGCAAGCCCGACGATGCGATGACCGCCGACAAGCAAGCGCTCGACCTCTACCGTGCGACGGGAGACAAACGCGGAGAAGCCGAGGTCTTGCGCGGAATCGCCATACTCGTCGCCAACGGAGGCGACTACGCCGCCGCGCTTCCGTACCTCCAGCAATCCCTCGACAGCGCCCGCGCGAGCGGCGACCAATACGGCGTGGCGTCGTCGCTGGAACTGATCGGAACGGTCAACCAGACGATTGGCCACGACGACATCGCGCTCAAAGACTACGCCCTCGCGCTGCCGATATTCCAGGCCATCGGCAGCGGCTCCCAACAAGCGCACGTCCTCAACGACATGGCGTTTTCATACCGCAACCTTGGCCGCAGCGCCGACGAAGAACGCAGCTCGCAGCAAGCCCTGCAGCTCGCGCGCAGCATCGACGACCGCCGCAACCAAGCGATCGCGCTCGGCAACCTCGGCGACCTCGCGTATCTGCAGAACCGCTTCGACACGGCGCTGGACGATTTCAAGCAGCAGGCCACGCTGCAGCACGCGATCGGCTGGCGCACCGGCGAAGCGGGCGCCCTAAGCCAGCTCGCTGACCTCGAGCGCCAGTTGCGTCACTACGACACCTCCTTGGACGATGCGCAACAGGCGCTCGCGCTCTATCGCGCGGTCCACTACCGCCACGGCGAAGCGAGTGCGCTGGTCGTGTTGGCGTCGGTGCTGAACTCGCTCGGCCGCTCCGAAGAAGCGTTGCAAGACGCGTCGGCCGCAGCGGCCATCTCGCACACGATCGGCGACAAGCGGGGCGAGGCCGACGCGCTGCTCACCGTGGCGATCTCCGAGGAGGATCTCCACCGCTACGACGACGCCATACGCGGTTTTCGCGCCGCGCTCGAAATCGCCAAAGCGGCCTCTGACACCGATAAAGCAGCGGGCATCTACTACGCGCTGGGCGTCACGTACGGCAATACCGGACATGCGCAACAGGCGTACGACTCCGACCATCAGGCGCTCGTGCTGTTCCGCGCGAATCAGGATGTGAACGGCGAGGGGATGGCGCTCATCGACATCGCCACCGCCGATGTCGCGCTCGGCCGAAACCAAGCGGCGCTGCAAACAGCGCGGCAGGCGACCGCGATGGCGCGTCAGGGCCAGAGCAGCGAACGGCTGTGGGGCAGCCTGCGCGCGCAGGCCAAAGCAGAGGCAGCGCTCGACATGCGAACGGCTGCCATCGCAGACTTCACCGGAGCGCTCGATCAGATAGAGAGCACGCGCGCCGGCCTTGGCGCGAGCGAGCGCACCACGTACTTCTCCACGAAGTTAGGCCTGTACGACGAGTTCATCGAATACTTGTGGCAGCTCAACGGCCGCTTTCCTGGCAAGGGCTACGATCGTCGAGCGCTCCAGGTTCTCGAACGCAAGCAAGCGCGTGAAGCGCTCGAGCAGATCGGTCGCAGCGCCGCGCGGCGATTCGCCGGCGTGCCCGAATCCGTCGTCAGCGCCGACAACGAGGCCGAACTGGCGGTTGACAACGCGCGTACCAACCTCACGTATGCGGAGGCCGTGCCCAAACCCGATCCGGCAACGGTGGCGGCCGCCACCCAGCAGCTGCACGATCTCACCGCCAAGCGGAGCGCGCTGCAGGCGCAGCTCAAAACGAAATATCCGCGCTACTACGCGCTCCAGCACCCGTCGCCCATTGACTCGACGACCTTGCAGAAGCACGTCATCAACCCGGGCGAGCTGCTCTTGATCTATGACGTCGCGGACGCACGCACGCTCCTATGGGTCGTCGGCCATGACCAATTCCAGCTCGTCACGCTTCCCGGAACTGCGCAGATCCAGCAGCGCGTCACAGCGCTGCGCGCGCACACCGCGAAGATCCAAGCCGACGTCGACAAACAAATGCTGCCGAGCCAGATCTCCGACGACGCAGCGCAAGACTTGCCCGGATTCGCAACAGACAGCTACGCGCTGTACGGCGTGCTCGTGCCGAACGCGATCAAGCCGCTGGTGCAAAACGCCAAAACCCTCGTGGTCATCCCGTCTGGGCCGCTGTACGATTTGCCGTGGGAAGCCTTGGTCACGCAAGATCCCGCGCACGCCAACGGTCGACCGCACTACCTGATCCAGCAGCACGCGATCTCGTACATCCCATCGGCGTCGCTGCTCGGCGTCGTGCGCGCCGGAATGGCCGGGCGACATCAAGCGGCGGATCCGCTGCTCGCCTTAGCACGCCCCGCCATCGGCACCGCCGTCGTCGCGGTGGCGACCGATACCGACACCTTACGCGACCGAGCAAACGCGCGCGATGCGCGCGATCGTCGGCGATTCCGCGCAAGACCTGGCCGCAGCGTTCCCGGACCTGCCGGGTGCCCAGATCGAAGCCGACGACGTGCGCGCCGTGCTCGGCGCTCCGCCCGACAGCATTCTCAGCGGCGACAACGCATCGCGTTCGAACCTGCTCGCGCTCAACGCCGCCGGCCAGCTCACGCACTATCGCTATTTCTTGTTCGCGACCCACGCGGTGTTGCCGGATCAGATCCAGGGCCTCACCCAACCCGCGCTCGTGTTGGCGCACCCAGAGACAGGCGACGGATTCCTGACGATGGCCGACATCTTCGGACTCACGCTCAACGCCGACTTCGTCACGTTATCCGCATGCAACACCGGCGCCGGACCGCACGCAGCGGGCGAGGGCATCAGCGGTTTGACGAGAGCATTTCTCTTCGCAGGCACGCCTGCGATGTCGGTCACGCTGTGGGAAGTCGACGATCAAGTCGCGCCCAAACTCACGCCGGCATTTTTCGCAAATCTCAAAGCCGGATATTCGCCCGCCGAAAGTCTCAGACGCGCGAAACTCGCGCTCATCAACGATTCCGACGCGCGCTTCGCGCATCCGTTCTCATGGGCGCCGACCATCGTGTTCGGCGACGGCGATACGGCAAAGTTTAAGGTTCAGTAGAGCCGTAGCAGCGATGACGCGCACCGGCCGAACTCTTCGGGCGCGTACTCAAGCTCGACATGCGCGGCCGGCGACACCGCCTCCCTGTTCGTTCGGACACTCGCAAGATCCGCGCACGAGAGACTCGAGACGGCCGGCCCAGGCACAGGCTAACGCTACTCCCCTAAGGGCAGCTGATCATCAAGCCGATCCGGCCGCGATCGGCTTCTTGATCTCTACTTGTGTGACGCATTCGCTAACACTCGAAGCGTGACGCGCGTCAGCGAAGCTGATTCGCGTGTCTACGTATGATGGTGAGCGGGCATTCATAGCTAGCAGGGGGACTTCGAGCGATGTTGTCTAGATCAATGAGCGCGCTGACCCTTATCATGTTAGTCGCACTACTAGGATGCGCGGGTTCATCGAATCCCGGGGCACCCGGTGGGCCTCACGGCGGCTCCCCGCCGGCGGGCGGAGCGCATATGTACGTGTCCTCCATAGGCGTGGGCAACGGAAACGTCTACATCTATAAAGTCCCCGTCACGCCGACAAGCATTCCCGAAGGGGTCGCAACGACGCTCTCAAATCCTGACATGCTGTTCGTCGACAAGAGCGGCAGGTTGTTCGTGCCATTCTTGAACAGCAATCTGATCTGGGTCTACAACACGCCGCTAAACGGCGCCAGCACTCCGGCATTCTTCCTGACCACCATCAGCCAAAACCCCGCAGTGGTGACCGAAGACGGCGCGGGAAATGTCTACGCCGGCCTCGCAAACGTCAGTTGCTGCGTCGACCTTTTCCCGGGCCCGGTCGCTGGGGCTGCAACGGCGAGCGTGGAGGTCACTGCGAACGGCGTCAGCCCGCTAGGGCTCGGCTTCGTCACTGGTCTCGCCGTCGATTCTTCGAACAATCTCTACGCATCGAGCGCGGGATCGGGCGGCCACTTTTCCGTCATACAGCTGCACACCCCGATCACATCCGCCAGCAAAGCGGCGGCGACCGTCGGCGCGTCTGCGCTGATGCATGCCGTCGTGATTGATTCGGCCAACAACCTCTACGTCACCGACGCGACGACGCAAGGGACGATCGACGTGTTCGCGCCGCCGTTCACGAGCGGCAGCGTTCGCGCGTTCGGCATCAAAGTCCCAAGCGCGCTATACCTACAAGGGCTCGCGTTCGACTCGTCCGGCAACCTGTGGGCGACTGACCCGAGCAACTCGGTCTGGGAGATAACCGCCCCCATTAGCGCGGCGAGCGTGCCGGTCAAGATCCTCACCGTCCCCGGTGCGAACGGCATCGCATTCGGTCCTTGACCGTCCTTGCTTGCTAAAAGCAAGTAATCTTCACAAATTGGACAGTTTCCTTTCGGCCGCGTTTTGGGGAGAATAGACTTCATGAAGACTGTTGTCACGATTCTCCAGATGCTCGTCCGGCTGTGTTTCGTCGTGCTGCTCGTCTTGGGCATCATGTTCTGGACGGGTCACGGCCTTAACGCTTATCCCGCTGCACATGGGCGTTGGATACATACTCGTGCTCTCGCTGTGGTTGACGTCGATCATCGCGGCGATCGCGCGCGCTCCCATTGGGCTCGTCATCGTGGGACTGATATGGGGACTGGTCGTCGTCGCAATCGGGGTGATGCAGATGACGTTATTGCCCGGGTCCTCCCATTGGGTCGTTCAAGTGACACATCTGCTCGTCGGCATGGCAGCCATCGCGCTCAACGAACGCTTGGCGGGCTTCGCGAAGGAGCGCCTCGCCGGCAGCGCGACAAGCGGCTAAACTAGAAGCAAGCGCAGTCTTATGTTGTGACGCCCATCAGCGTATGGTGTCGGCTTGTCCGCGTACGATAGTGGAAGCATTCGTAAGAGCAGGGGGACCTCAAGCAATGCTCCTCACCAGATTCACTCGCGCATCGGCCGCCATCCTCGTCGCGCTCATACTGGGGTACGCATTCGTGTCAACGCACAGCCCGTTGGGCGCTAAGAGCCCCAGTCCCGCAGCCTACGGTGTCGCGCTCAGGCCTTAAGCGCGAGTCGCCAACCGTTTCAAGGTAACGTTCTCGCCCGCACGAACGTTTTATCCGCATATCCAGTGGCGAGGAACGGTTATGATACGATCCGTCTTCACGGCTGTCGCCGTCACGTTATTGATCGCGAGTATATCGACCGTCGCGCTTGGCGCTCCCGTTCTGAGCTGGATAGGCCCGTCCAAGTGCATGAGCGGCACGAGTGAGAGCCAACCCTTTGAGCTCGACGGCACCAACATCGTCGGGCCATCCACGAATGGCTATACCTTCCAAAACGATGTCAAGCTCTACCTCAGCGTCAACGGCGGAGCGTGGCAGCAGTCGAACGCTCCGATCGTAGGTTGGAACTCGTCAAAATTCAATCTCAACCTGAACTCACCGGTGTACTGCCCCTCGCCCGGAAACCTGAGGCTTCAGATCACCACCCTCGGCGTGTACTCGAACATCATGACCCTGACGATCGTGCCCCCGCCGAGCGGCCCGCCGACCATCACATCCGTCAGTCCCTCGAGCTTTCCGATCAACTCGTCGACCTGGATGTTCAGAATACTCGGCAGCGGATTCGATTACGACACATCCATGGTGTACGTGAACGGCGTTTCGACAGGATTTCTCGCCTTCGCAACGCCGGTGGACGGCGTGATCGACGTGTACGTCCCGGCCGGACTGCGATCCACGCCCGGAATCGATAGCGTTGTCGTGAAGACCAAGTATGGAACGTCGAACGCGCTCAACCTGGACATCATCGGCCCGCCCGTGATCACCAGTGTCGCTCCGGCCCTCATTTCTTTCGTGCCGCAATCGCCGTCCCTGACGGCGCGGACGACGAGCGTTGCGCTCCCACCGAGCTCGACGACATCGAGCACTACCACAACGAGCACGACGAAGACAACGTCCTCAACGACGGCTTCTACCAGCGCGGTATCGCATACGACAACGGCCGCGACGACCACGAACACGACCGCCCTCGCGCCGGCGCTGCTAGGCTGGCAATTCATGATCAGAGCGAAGGACATCGACAACGGTGTCACGGCCACGTTCGGCGGCCAGCCGTTGAAGATCAACCGGCTCGTGCTGACACCGGGCAACCAGCAAGTGTGGGCGCAGCTGCCGACTTGGGCAGTCGACCAGTGCGCACATCAGACGTACGAGCTCCAGTTGACGACCAAAGTTGGAACCTCAAATCAGGCGACGCTCGAGACACAGGGCGCGCCGTGCAAAACACCGCCTTCACCAGGCTCGCTACACCATATTCCACCAGCGCCATAACGTCCCACTTGCTAAAAGCAAGTAATCTTCACAAACGAGAGTTTCTGTGCTAGAATAGGCCCATGCCAACCCGGTCCTACGGGCAATTCTGCGGCTTCGCCCGAGCGCTTGAAGTCGTCGGCGAACGCTGGGCGCTGCTCATCGTGCGCGACCTGCTCGTCAGCCCCAAGCGCTTCACAGATCTCCACCGCGGCCTGCCCGGCATTCCGACCAACGTCCTCACCGAGCGGCTGAAGGAGCTTGAAGAAGCCGGTGTCGTCCACCGGCGCGTGCTGCCAAGGCCCGCGAGCTCGGTCGTCTATGAGCTGACCCCGTACGGCCAGGAGCTCGAAGAAGTCGTCATCGCGATCGGCCGGTGGGGCGCGAAAAATCTCGGGGAGCCGCGACCCGACGAGACGGTCACGGCCACTTCACTCGTCACCGCGCTGCGCACGATCTTCCGCCGCGAGAACGCGCGCGGAGTCCACGTCGGCTACGAACTGCGCCTCGGCCCCATTGTCATCCACGCGCGCGTCAACGGCCCCAAGCTCGACGTCGCGGAAGGCGCGCTCGCGGATGCCGACCTCGTCATCGAAGCCGGTCCTGAGATCAAGGGCCTCCTGTCAGGCGAGCTGACTCCCGCCGACGCGATTCGCAACGGAACCGTCAAGATCAAGGGCAAGAGCGCGCTGCTCGACCAGTTCGCCAAACTGTTCCGCATCGACCCAATGCCTGCTCAATTGATCTCTGCATCCAAAACAGCCTGAGAAGGAGCTGAGCCCCAGGCACTTGGCGATCTTATCAAGTCCGCTATTTACGCTTGTGCAAGAACACGCTATTGCCTTCGGTGTCATTGATCATCGCCATGTTGCACACCGGGGTCTCGAGCTCCATGACCACCGGTATCCCGCGCGCCTTAAGCGCCGCGACCGCAGCATCGAGATCGTCGACCGCGAACAGGATCCCGTTGCCCGGCTGGAACGGCATCACTTTGCCGCCGCCGCCGAACAACCCGAACGTCGTGCCGTCCGGAAGCTCGTATTCCGCTCCCCGATTCTCTGGGTACAGCTTCACCGGTTCGAGTCCGAGCACGTCGCGATAGAACGCGATCGCGCGCGCCCCATCTTTGCACATGTAACCGCTGAGATCCATTCCAGTGATCTTAAAAGGCTGATTCACGGCCGTTCCTCCGACTAGGCGATGTCTTTACACGAAGGGAATCCGCTTTGATGCCAATGCCCACTATTCTGGTAGCGACGTGGGGCAACGGGCTCTTCAGCGTCACTGGAAAAGTCGTCCATCAAGAACTCGCCGATCAACCGGTGCGCAGTCTGGCGGCCGATGGACATGGAAGAGTGCTCGCAATTGTTGGCCGGCATTCGCTTTGTAGACGATCCGCTGATGGCGATTGGACTGAGATTGTAAAAAGCGAATTCGAGCTTTCATGCTGCGTACCGATCGGGGACGTCGTTTTCGTTGGAACCGACGACGCGCATATCCTGCGCATTGATCCTGACGGCACGCAACAACACCTGACGGGTTTTGACGCCGTCGCGGGCCGCGACAGCTGGTACGCAGGGGGAGCGATCGTCGACGGGAAGCTGATGGGGCCGCCGCTTGGGATTCGTTCAATCGCGGCGACATGCGATGGTGCTGTGCTTTTGGCCAACGTCCATGTTGGCGGAATTCCGAGATCAACCGATTCCGGTCTGACCTGGCGACCGACGATCGATATCGACAGCGATGTGCATCAGGTCTGTGCCCATCCAGCCCGGCTCGACATCGTGATAGCAGCGGCGGCGAAGGGTCTTTGCATCAGTCGCGATGCTGGAACCACGTGGACTATCGAACAGCGAGGACTCCACGCCCATCACTGCTCTGCCGTTGCATTCGGGAAAAATGACATTTTCGTGTCAGCGTCCGCTGGCCCTTTTGCGACGCAAGGCGCAGTGTATCGACGCCCGATCGACAGTAGCGATCCGCTGCAGCCGCTCGGCGGAGGCATGCCGAAGTGGATCGACGGCAAAGCCGACACCGACTGCATCGCGACTCGAGATTCCATCGTCGCTGTGATCGACTGGTCGGGACGCCTGTACGTGTCGGATGACGATGGTGCGTCTTGGACGTATTCATCTGATCGCCTAGCTGAGCCAAGCGGGCTTCACATCTGTTGACCCCGGCACGTCCAGGATGAGTCTCAACTCCGACGCGGGATAAAGGGCGCTAACGAAGTCCACGCTCCGGGTCCCGAACCGCGGCCGCAAATAACCCGTCCTTAACAATCCTTGTACTTGTAAATTGTACTTGCTTTTTGCAAGTGTACATGTTATTATCCACCCCACAAGGCAACCGCTGGGGGCAACGTCCCGTGAAGCGGATCATCAATAGGAGCAAGCCTCACATGAAAATCACCTCCACGATCTCCCGCGTCCTCCTCGGCCTCGTGTTCCTCGCCGCCGGCACCAGCGGGTTTTTCCTGATCGCCAACCCGCCGCCGATGCCGCCGGGTCTCGCCGGCGCCTTCCAGTCCGTGTTCTTCAAGTCAGGCTGGGTGCTCTTTGTCGACAGCGTTGAGCTGATCGCAGGCGCGCTGCTGCTGGCCAACCGGTACGTCCCCCTCGCGTTGACGCTGCTCGGCGCTGTCATCGCGAACATCCTCGTCTTCCACATCACGATGATGCCCGCCGGCCTTCCAATAGCGCTCTTCGTGACGGCCCTTTGGACCATCGTCGCGCTGCGATACCGCTCGAGCTTCGCGCCGCTCTTCGTCCAACGAGCCGAACCTGACGAGATCGTGTCCGGAACTCTCCGTCCCGAACGTTCAAGAAGCTGAAAGACAAACCAACCACCCAAGGATTGAAGATGATGATGCAAATAGAAGTCACCGAACTCGACGACCGGACCAACGCGCGCATCGCGCTGGTCGGCGACCTGGACGACGCGGGCGGCAAACTCGCCCGCCGCCAGCTCGCACGCACGGTCCAAACGGGTAAAGTGAACCTGATGATCGACCTCGACGGCGTCGGCACGCTCAACTCCAGCGGACTTGCCGCCCTCATCGCCACCTTGCGGCTCGCCCGCAACCGCGGCGGCGACGTGCGGGTGCAGGCATCGCAGCCGCACATCCGCCGAGTGATGGAGCTGACCGGACTCTCGCGCGTGTTCCGTCTGTCGCCGACCGGCGTGACCGCAAGCGCGGCCGCCTGACTCAAAGACCGCCGCACACGGCAAAAGGAGCAACAACCATGGGTAACCCCGTCGTTCACTTCGAGATCGTAGGCAAAGACGCGGCGGCGCTGCAGAAATTCTACAAGAACGCATTCGATTGGCAGATCGACGCCCCCGGACCCGGCGCCGGCGCACAGAACTACGCGATGGTCCGCCCCAACGGGGGCATCGGCATCGACGGCGGCATCGGCGACATGGGCGGCTACGAAGGCTCAGAGGGGCACGTCACGTTCTACGTCGGCGTCAAAGACATCAAAGCCGCGCTCAAAAAAGTGGAAGACCTCGGCGGCCGGCGCATCTTCGGTCCAGACCCCGTTCCCGGCGGACCCACGATCGCGCTCTTCGCCGATCCCGAAGACAACACGGTCGGACTGGTGGAAGTGTGATGTTCAAACCAAAAGCGTCATTCAGCGGTTTCTCGGTGCGCGACCAAGCGCAAGCCAAAGACTTCTACGTCAAAATGCTCGATCTCACAGTGGAAGACCAAGCCTTCGGCGCACGGATACGCCTACCAGGCGGCGGCAGCGTGTTCTTCTATCCAAAGCCCGACCATCAGCCCGCCTCGTTCACGATCTTGAACTTCGCGGTCGACGACATCGATGAGGCTGCCGACGAGCTGGCGCGCAAAGGCGTCAAGTTCGAGAAATACACCGGCGACATTGCCACCGATGAAAAAGGCATACTCCGCGGCAAAGAGCTGAAGAGAGGTCCGAATATCGCCTGGTTCAAGGACCCGTCAGGAAATATCTTGTCGATCCTTCAAGACTGAGCACGCACAAAGGGTAAGTCAAGCGCGAGCCTAACGTGATGTGACAAATGCGAATCGCATTGGTCGCATCGCTCGCGCTTTGCCTCACCCTTGTGCCGTCAACCATTCGCGCCGAATCGACGTGCGACGCTACGTACTCACAAAACCTCATCCGCCAAGGATTCGCGCAGATCGACGCTCGGCGCTGGCAGAACGTGCACGCAATCGCCGACCAGTTGCTCGCCTACAGCGGGAATTGCAACAGCGACTTTAAGGTCCAGAACCCTACTACGATCTACGGGCTGTACTTCGCCGGATATTCACTGCACGAATTGGGTGACGACCCGCATGCCGAAGAGGCGGTCGCGGCGGGTCTGCGCAGCCTCGAACAGCTCAAAAAACAAGGCGGCTACACGAGTCTGTACGACAACGTGCGGCCGTTGTTCGTCGACGTCCAGAGCCGGATCGCAGGCGGCTACCAATGAACCGCGAGCCGCGGACGGTAGCCTCGCCTATCGCGCTCGCCGTTGCCGCGACGATCGCGATGTTCAATTTCGCGAGCACCGCACAGGCCGACGCGCCGTCCATGCCCGCCGCCAATCCGGATTTCCAAGCCCTGCGCGTGCACTTCGGCCCCTTCAAGTGCGTGTTCACGATCAAAGACAAGACCTACCATCTGACAGGCGTCACCGAGCTCTCTCAAGACGGCCGCCGCGCGGTGACGCACGACCCGGACAACGTCTACTTCCAAAATCAATGGTACGACGCCCAGCGCAAGATCTGGATCAAGACCTCGATCTTCACGTTCCTCGGTCTGGACTTTTCGGCCACCTCACCCGGCTGGAGCGGGGGGCAGCTCGAGTTTGACGGGCTCGTGTCGATGCGCAGCAACAGCCTGCCGTTCCGAGCCATCAGCACACCGCTAAGCGGCGGACTCACAAAGACGGTCGAGCAGATGCAGCAAGACGACGGCACCTGGCACACGCTCGACACGCAGGTCTGCGGACCGGCCCAAACGATTGGTAAGCCAAGCAACTCTCCTTAAGGACAGCAGGCCCCAGGCGTAACCGCTTCCAACTCATCCAATCCCCACGCGACAACACGAGCATGAAGGGAGACCGACGTGTTCCCTGCGGCTTTCGAGTACGTCCGAGCGAATTCGCTCAAAGAAGCCCTCGCCGCTCTGCAAGAGCACGGCAGCGACGCCCGCGTGCTGGCCGGCGGCCAAAGCCTGATCCCCGCGATGCGCTACCGGCTCGCGCAACCCGCGGTGCTGGTGGACATCAACCCGATCGACGGCCTCTCCTATATAAAGGAAGACGGCGGCGTCCTCAAGATCGGCGCGCTGACCCGGCACAGCGACCTCGAATTTTCAAAACTCATCAACGAAAAGTACAAATTCATGGCCGACGTCGCCTACGTCGTGGCCGATCCGATCGTCCGTAACCGCGGCACGCTGTGCGGCGCGATCGCGCATAACGACCCGGCCGCCGACTGGACCGCCTGCGCCCTCGCCGCCAGAGTCAACGTCATCGCGACCAGCGCGACGGGCAACCGCACGATCGCCATCGACGACTTCCTCGTCGACAGCTTCACCAACGCGCTCAAACCCGGCGAGATCGTGACCGAGACGGTGTGGCCGATCCCGGACGCGACCACGTCAGGCGCCTATCTCAAAATCGAGCGCAAGGTCGGCGACTACGCCACCGCGGCCGCCGGCGTGAAGACCACGCTCGACGCACGCGGCAACTGCACGAACACAGGCATCGGCCTGTGCGCGGTCGGACCGCAAGCGCTGCGCGCCAAGAACGCCGAGAAGGCGATCGACGGCGGCCCGCTCACCGACGAGCGCATCGCGGCCGCCGCCCAAGCCGCCGCCAAAGAATGCGATCCAGGTGAAGACACGCGCGGCAGCGTCGCGTTCAAGCGCGATCTGATCCGCGTGCTCGTGACGCGCGCCCTCACGCAGACGCGTGAGCGGCTCGAGAAAAAAATGGGGAAGACGTCATGAAACATCCCGTGAAGATCACCGTCAACGGCACCGAAACGACCGACGAGGTCGAGCCGCGCAAAGTCCTCGCCTACTACTCTAAGAGACAGCGGCTTCACCGGCGTCCACATCGGCTGCGACTCCACCAGCTGCGGCGCGTGCACGGTCATCGTCGACGGCGTAGCCGTCAAGTCGTGCACGATGTTCGCGGTGCAAGCCGACGGCAAGAAGGTCACCACGATCGAGGGCATGGCGCAGGGCGGCAAGCTCCATCCGATCCAAGACGCGTTTCACCAAGAACACGGTCTGCAGTGCGGCTACTGCACGCCCGGCATGATCATGGCGTCGCACGCGCTGCTGCAGCGCAACCCGAATCCGAGCGAAGAAGAGATCCGCCACGGCCTCTCAGGCAACATGTGCCGCTGCACGGGTTATCAGAACATCGTCAAAGCGGTGCAGACCGCGGCTAAAGAGATGCAAGGTCAAAAACCCGCGCCGCATGAGCCGGCCGTAAGCGCCGCTGCAGGCGACTAGCTGACACCAAAGGGAGAAGAAGCACCATGGCAACCACGCCCAACACACTTTCCTTTGGCCAGCCGGTCAAGCGCAAAGAAGACGGCCGCTTCATCCAAGGCCGGGGCAACTACCTCGACGACCACGTGCTGCCGAAGATGATCTACATGGCGCTCGTGCGCAGTCCGTACGGTCACGCGACGATCAACAACATCGACACGTCGGCGGCGCTCAAAGTGCCCGGCGTCAAAGCGGTCATCACCGCGAAAGAGCTTGCGGCCGCCGGCCTCGATTGGATGCCGACCCTCGCGCAAGACAAGCAGATGGTGCTCGCCGGCGGCAAAGTGCTCTTCCAATATCAAGAAGTCGCCGCCGTCTTCGCGGACACGCGCGAAGCCGCGGCCGACGGCGTCGCGGCGGTCCAAGTCGACTACGCACCGCTGCCGGCCATCACCGACCCATACCAGGCGATGGCCAAAGACGCGCCCATCCTCAGAGAGGATCGCGAGAAGAAGACCAACCACATCTGGCACTACGAGGTCGGCGATCAGAAGACGACCGCCGACGCGCTCAGCGGCGCGCCGGTGAAGATCAAGCAGCTCATCCGCTTCCCGCGCTGCCACCCCTCGCCGCTCGAACCGTGCGGCTGCATCGCCGACTTCAACGGCGGCACCGGCCGGCTCACGTTCTACGTCACCTCGCAGGCGCCGCACGCGCATCAGCACCGTCATCTCGCTCGTCTCCAAAGTGCCCGAGAGCAACATCCGCGTCGTCTCGCCCGACATCGGCGGCGGCTTCGGCAACAAAGTGCCCGTCTATCCGGGCTACGTGTGCGCTATCGTCGGATCGCTCACGCTCGGCGTGCCGGTCAAGTGGGTCGAATCGCGCACCGAGAACCTCGCGAGCACCCACTTCGCGCGCGACTACTGGATGGAGACCGAGATCGGCGCGACCAAAGACGGCAAGGTGACGGCGCTCAAGGTCAGCACGCTCGCCGACCACGGCGCGTTCGACGGCGCCGCCGATCCCACCAAATATCCGGCCGGTCTGTTCAGCATCTGCACCGGCTCGTACGACTTCCCGACCGCGTTCGTCGAGGTCGACGGCTACTACACGAACAAAGCGCCGGGCGGCATCGCCTATCGCTGCTCCTTCCGCGTCACCGAAGCGTCGTATTGCATCGAACGCGCCATGGACATCCTCGCCGACGAGCTCAAGATGGACCCGGTCGACCTGCGGCGCAAGAACTTCATCCCGAAGAACAAGTTCCCGTACCCGTCCGCCACGGGCTGGACGTACGACAGCGGCGACTACGAGAAGACGCTCGACAAAGCGCTGCAGACCATCGACTACAAGAACCTGCTCAAAGAGCAAGCCGAAAAGCGCCAGCGCGGCGAGCTGTCCGGCATCGGCGTCTCCACGTTCACCGAGATCGTCGGCGCGGGTCCGGCGCACAACTTCGACATCCTCGGGATCAAGATGTTCGACAGCGCTGAGATCCGCGTTCATCCGACCGGCAGCGCGCTCGTGCGCACCGGCACGAAGGCGCAAGGCCAAGGCCACGAGACGACCTGGGCGCAGATCGTCGCCGAAGAACTCGGTCTCGACGTCCAAAACGTGCTCGTCGAAGAAGGCGACACCGACACCGCACCATACGGGCTCGGCACGTACGCGAGCCGCAGCACGCCGGTCGCCGGCGCCGCGCTCGCGGTGGCAGCGCGCAAGATACGAGACAAAGCCAAGCACATCGCCGCGCATCTGCTCGAAGCCAACCCCGACGACATCGAGTGGGCCGACTACAAGTTCCGCGTCAAGGGTAGTCCGGACCGCACGAAGACGATGCAAGAAGTCGCGTTCGCAGCGTACACGAACATGGGCGATGAGATCGAGCCAGGTCTTGAAGGCGTCACGTACTACAACCCGCCGAACCTGACGTTCCCCAACGGCGCGTACATCTGCGCGGTCGACATCGACAAGGGGACCGGCGCGGTGAATGTCAGACGCTTTGTCGCGATCGACGATTGCGGCAACATCATCAACCCCATGATCGTCGAAGGACAGGTCCACGGCGGCCTGACCGAGGGCTTCGCGATCGCCTTCATGCAAGAGATCGAATACGACTCAGATGGCAACAACCGCACGACGAACTTCACGGAGTACCTGGTGCCGAGCTCGTTCGAGACGCCGCACTGGGAGGTCGGCAACACCGTGACGCCGTCGCCGCACCATCCGCTCGGCACCAAAGGCGTGGGTGAATCGCCCAACGTCGGCTCGCCGGCCGCATTCTGCAATGCCGTGGTCGACGCGCTGTCGCCGCTCGGCGTCCGCCATGTCGACATCCCGCTCACGCGCGAGAAGATCTGGAAGATCCTGCGCGAGAAAGGCGTCACCGGGTAGAGCGGCATGAAAGTCCACTACGAGGGCAGCGAGAAGATCCCGGCGCCGTACGACAAGGTCTGGGAGTTCATGAACACGCCGGACAAGGTGGCGTCGTGTTTGCCGGACGTCGTGTCGACGGACGTCAAAGACGCGACGCACTTCACGACCGTGGTGAAGGTCGGCGTCGGCATGGTGCGCGGCAACTTCACGTTCCAAGTGACGCTCGAGCCCAACGCCGGCGCGAAACAGGTGTCGGTCAACATCCACGGCTCGGGTCTGGGCAGCGTGGTCGACCAAGTCGCGATTGCGACGCTCAAGGATAACGGCGACAGCACGACCACGCTGGATTGGTCGTGCGACGCGACGATCAGCGGGCCGGTGGCCACCGTCGGCGGCCGGGTTCTCGACGCGCAAGCCAAACGCATTATCGAGTACGTGTTCACGCAGGTGCGCGAAAAGCTGACCGGTGCTCCCACCGCCAACACAAATGCCGCGACCTGACCTGCTCCAACGCATCGCCGCGCTGCAGCGCGAGGGAGTTCCGTTCGCGCTCGCGACGGTCGTCGCGCGTAAGGCGCCGGTCTCATCGCACCTTGGTGACGCCGCCATCGTCTTCGAAGACGGCAAGATCGAAGGCTATATCGGCGGCGGCTGTTCGCAAGAGATCCTGCGCACCCAATCGCTCGAAGCGTTACGGACAGGCGAGCCGAGACTGGTACGCATCTCGCCCGACGCCATCCCAGGTTTGCCCGGCTATCCGGACGCAGACGCCGACGCAGGCGATCACTACGTTCGCGTCAACATGACGTGCGCCAGCCAAGGCGCGCTCGATCTCTACGTCGAGCCGTACGCCGCGCTGCCGGCGCTCATCGTCATCGGCGCGATGCCGATCGCCGATGCGACCGCGCAAGCCGCGAAATTCGCCGGCTTCGAGGTCTTGCACGTGCGCGACCCGGACGAGACAGAAAACGCCGACGCTAAAATCGGCCCCTCGCCCGAGGCGCTCGCCGGTCCGCTCGAGTCGCTCCCGATGAAATTCCGCAACCGCCGCGTGTTCGGCGTGTGCGCCTCGATGGGCGAGTACGACGACATCGGCCTCGACGCGCTGCTACGTGCCAAAGCAAGCTACATCGCACTCGTCGCGAGCAGACCGCGATCCGCTGCCGTGCTCGACGCGCTCCGGTCGCGCGGCTGGTCGGATGAAAACCTCGCCGTCATCCATAATCCTGCGGGCCTCGACATCAACGCGAAGACCGCACCGGAGGTGGCGCTTTCAATCGTCGCCGAGATGATACGCGAACGCCGGACGAGCAAAGTCACTCTCCTCGGCGATACCGCCAAGACGGCGACGGACCCGATTTGCGGCATGCAGATCGCAACAGAAAACGCCCGCCACACCGTGCGCGTCGGTACGACGAAGCACTATTTCTGCTCGGTCGGCTGCAAACGCGCCTTCGTCAGCGCCAAAGTCAAAACTTAACGTAGTCCCGCGCCAAAGCTGTCCGTCGCGAGACTTCCCAAACGTCATACTGCTGAGGCGCCAGTCGGCGCCCAACTCAAAGTAGGAGAAGTAATGGCAACTGCAAGCAAGGTCGGAATCAAGGGCATCGACACGACCGCGTACCTCGTCAAGGATGTCGATCGCGCGACGAAGTTCTACTCAGACTTGTTCGGGTTCGCCCCGACTCTGACGTTCGGCATAGGTTCGGAATGGACGTTCCCAACCGGCGAGACCTTCACGATCGTCAATCCTCCGGGCGCGACGTGGGAAAAGGGCGGCGGCATCCACTTCGCTGTCGACGACGCCAAGGCGGCGGTCGCAGCATGTAAGGCGAGCGGCATCACGTTCGAAGACGACGCGAAGATCTACGAGACGCCCGGCTGCTTCCTCGCGTTCGCGCACGACACCGAGGGCAACGAGTTCGTCCTGCACCAGCTCAAGCCCGGTAGATAAGGGTGTCCGGATCGGGCATCCTCAAACGTCGTAAATCCGAGGTGCCGGACCGGCGCCCAATCAAGGAGGATTGAACATGGCAGATTTTCTCTACATCTACAGGGGCGGGGTGCGCGCGACGTCACCCGCCGAGGGCGAGAAACAGATGCAGCGCTGGATGGCCTGGATGGAAGACCTCGGCAAAAAGGGCGTCATCAAAGATCGCGGCCAACCGCTCGACGCGGAAGGCAAAGTCGTCCGCAAAGACAAGTCCGTGACTGACGGCCCGTATGCCGAAACCAAGGACGTCATCGGCGGCTATACGCTCGTCACCGCAAAGGATCTCTCGCAAGCGGCCGAATTTTCCAAAGGATGCCCGATCTTCGAGACCGGTGGCATCGTGGAAGTTCGCCCCATTATGGAGATGTGATGGAACCCGGCGAGCATCTGTTCCGCCGCGAGGCGGGGCGCATGGTCGCCGCCCTCACCCGGATCTTCGGACTCCACAACCTCACGCTGGCGGAAGACGTCGTCCAAGACGCCTTCTGCCGGGCGTTGGAGGTCTGGCGCATCCGCGGGATGCCCGACAATCCCTCGGCATGGCTGATGCGCACGGCGAAAAACCGAGCCATCGACGTGCTGCGGCGCGAACGCACCGCGCGCAACTTCGAACCCGCCCTCGCGCGCGCCATCGAGAGCGAATGGACGCTCGTCCCCACCGTCACAGAACTGTTCGCAGCGCAGGCGATCAAAGACGATCAGCTGCGCATGATGTTCTCGTGCTGCCATCCGCAATTATCAGAAGAAGCCCAGATCGCGCTCGTGCTCAACCTGGCCTGCGGCTTCACCGCTGCTGAGATCGCAAGCGCGTTTCTGAGCGGCCGCGCCGGGATCGAGAAACGCATCTCACGATCGAAAAAGATCCTCGCCGCCTCAAAGACCCTGTTCGACCTCGCCGACGACGATTTCGCCGCTCGCCTCTCAGCAGTCCAGCGCGCGCTCTATCTCTTGTTCAATGAAGGCTATCACGGCGCGTCGGCAGAGTCGGCCGTGCGCGCCGAGCTGTGCCGCGAAGCGATGCGGCTCGGCGCGATGCTTCTAGAGAACCCGCTCACAGCGACGCCGGCGACGTACGCGCTCTGCGCGCTCATGAACCTCCACGCGGCGCGCCTGCCTTCTCGAATGGACGCCGAGGGCGGACTGACATCGTTTGTCGAGCAGGACCGCTCGCGCTGGGATCGCGCGCTCGCAGCACGGGGGGAAGAACTCCTCGAACGTTCCGCCACCGGCGCCGAGCTCAGCGAGTACCATGTCGAAGCGGCGATCGCCGCAGTGCACACGCGAGCGCGCCGGCCCGAGGACACCGACTGGGCTGCGATCGTTCGGCTCTACGACACGTTGATGAAGATCCGCCCCTCGCCGGTCGTTGCGCTCAACCGCGCGATCGCGATCGCGCAAGACGAAGGTCCCGACCGCGGACTCGAAGAGATCCGCGCGATCGCCGACGGCGAGCGCCTCAGCAGTTACCCGTTCTACTTCGCAGCGCTGGGCGATCTCGAGCTACGCAAAGGTAACCAGCAGGCCGGGCGCCAGCATTTCCAAGCCGCCCTCAAACTGGCTCGAAGCCCGATGGAACGCCGATTCCTCGAGCAACGCGTCGCCGCATGCGAACCGCACCGCGGACCAGCGCTCCAGCGTTCCTGACCACGCGCTCAGGCAATCCCAAGAAAGCAGTAGTACGATAAACTAGGTCCCAACAGTGAAGGGCCGCTTTGGCTATTGCCCGGCTTCCCTCCGAAAAGGCGCTTGAAGGAGAATCGTATGGTTCATCTTCGTAAGGTGCTTCTCTCGCTTGCCATCGCATCGTTACCGCTGTTAGCCAGTTGCACCAGCTACGGCTCGACATCACCATCGGGCGGCCCGACATCGCCACCAGGTGGAGCAACCAGATTGTATGTCTCCAATGGGCTGACCACAGGCGGCATGACGTCGTTTTATGCGCTTCCGATAACGCCGACCAGTCCTGTCGTCGGGACTCTATCGACTCCGAACTATCCGTTTTCCATGTGTGTCGACGGGAGCGGACGTCTTTTCGTAACCCAAAACTCCAATGCCGCTAACGACGTCCTCGCGTTCGCGCAGCCGATCGCAAACGGGTCATCGCCAGCATTCGCTATCGGCGTTGGCGCCCTCTCGATTGGCTGCGTCTTTGACGGCTCCGGAAACCTCTACGTTTCCCTTTCCAACAACAAGGTCGCCGTAATTCCGGCTCCCGTGACATCATCAAGTGTGCCAACGACCTTCATCACCTCGGGCGTATCGTCTCCTGGGGACGTCGCCACAGACGCCAACAATGACGTATTTGTCTGCAATACCGCGCCGATCACCGAATACGCGCCGTTGGCGGTGGGCAACACGCTGCTGCACACGTTTGGTAGCGTGTTTGCCGCTTCAGGCTGCGCCATCGGGCCCGATGGCAACCTATACGTCTCGAACGGCTCGAGCTTCGGAGAGATCGACGTTTACAAGGCGCCGTTCTCCAATGCGAGTTCCGTCGATCACAAGATCACTCCGCCGACTGCGGTAAACATGTGGGACATCAAGTTTGACACCGCGGGCAACATGTACGTCGCCGGTGACTCGACGACGGGTTCGGATGTCTGGGTTTTCGCCCCGCCTTACACCGGAGCGACGAGCGCCTTGCTCTTGGTGAGCACACAGAGCGGTGACTTGGCACGAGGGCTCGCGCTGACGAATTAACGCTCCAGTCGTTGATTAGGGCTTGGCGATCTCCACGAACCATTCGATGCCGAACTTGTCTTTGAGCACGCCGAACTTCGCTCCCCAGAACGCCTCCTGGAGCGGCATTTCGACTTTCCCGCCCTCGGAAAGCTTGTTGAACACGCGGGCACCCTCGGAGTCGTCGTCGGAGTGGATGCACAGCGAGACGTTGCCGTCGACGTTCGGGGTATCGGGCTGGCCATCGGAGGCCAAGAATTTTACGGATGGGGCCTCGAAGCTGGCGTGCATGATCTTGTCGGCCCAGTTCGGAGGCGCAGGCATTTCGGGCGGCGCTTCCTTCATGCGCATGATCGAAACGACCTGACCGCCGAAAATACCTTTATAGAAGTTAAGCGCTTCCTCGCACTTGCCGTAGAAGAACAGGTATGGCTCGACTTTTAACATCTTTGACCCTTTCGCGGTTGCCCGTAGAGGCGGGTCGGTTGGCTCGCTGGCAGAACAACCCCTGCGTCGCATGAAGAAGGGACACGAACGGATCGACAAACCCGCGCACGCCGACTATCTCGCGGTGATGAGCCGAGCGGTGTTCCAGGCCGGTGTCAGCTGGGCGCAAATCGACGGACAATGGGACCGGCTCCACAAGGCGTTCGACGGCTTCGATCCGCGCAAAGTCGCCCGCTACAAAGAGACTGACACCAAACGCATCATGGCCGCGCCGGGCATCGTGCACAGCGAGCGGAAGATCAAGGCGACGATCGCAAACGCCAAGACGATACTTGAGCTCGATAAAGAATTCGGCAGCCTTCCCAAATACCTGCGCTCGTTCAAGTCGTACGACGATCTCACGGCGGATATCAAGCGCCGCTTCTCATATGTCGGCGACATCAGCACGTATTACTTTCTCTATCGCGTCGGCGAGAAAGTGCCGCCGTTCGCGAAATGGATCAAAACCGTGGAAGGCGAGCACCCGCGCGTCAAAGAGATGGTCTCAAGGTAGCATGGGAGAGCCATCGGGCTCCGCGTCAATGAGCATTTTTCCCACGCTCAACACGGGTCGCCTCGTGCTCGAGCCGATCACAGAAGCGCACGCCGCTTTAGTGTTGGAGATGATCGCTGACGAGCGCCTGTATCGGTACGAACCTCACTGGCTCCCACGCTCGCTTGACGAGTTGCGCGAGCGGTTCGCCCAATATTCCAAAGGGTTGTCGCGCTCTGGCCTGCCGCAGCTCAACTGGGCGGTACGCCGCCGCGAAGATCAGGTGTACGTCGGCCATGTGCAAGCGACTTTCTTTGACCTCGAACCCCTAATCGGCTACATGACGTTCGTGCCGTTCTGGAAAATGGGCTATGCGCGAGAGGCCGTGGCCGCAATGCTTCATGGCTTGAAAGTCCACTATCGAGTGCGCGCAGCCGTGGCATCCGTGGACGTCGAGAATGTAGCATCAATAGCGCTCCTCGAAGTGCTCGAATTTCAGCGCGTAGGCAGTGCCCCATCGCAATTCCTCGACGGTCACATAGAATATCGGTACCACCGCGTGTTGTAGGCGCGCGCAGGCGCCCAACTCTCCGAATGCGACTCGCAGTCTAAAGACCGGCGATCCGCAACACGGCTAGACTACGCGTATGAGCGATCCTCGCCGCAGCTTTGGCACAAATTTCGCGCGGCTGCGCCGTGAGCGCGGCCTTTCGCAGACTAAGACCTACAGGACGGCGATATTGCTCAGATCGCGCGCAATCGCCATCGTAGCCTGTGGCTGACTCTTTTGTTTGCCCTTCAATGCGCGTGGGCGAAGGATGCCACCCCACGCGCCCTCCGCATTTTCCGTGTACTTCCGAAACGGCGTTGTCGTCAGGTACGATCCGCCGCGCCAGCTCCGTAGCGCCGCACCTGCGGAGCGGTCGAATTTATTCGACCGCAGGAAGACGCTCATGACGTTTTATTGATCGAGGCCATGGTCGAAGCACAATTCCTAGGCAACTCCGATAAGGCCAAGGCGTCCCATCACCCTCCCAAGAATCAGACCAGGTGCACACGCTCTTGATCGCGTTGATACTGGCATTGCTGACGCCAGTCATCTCCGATGCTTCCGGCACGATTCAAACGTCGAACGGATACACCTATACCGCAGCAGACGCTCGCCAAGCAAACGACGGTTACAAACGCATGTACACCGACCACAATTTCACGCTGCTCACCGAGATGGCCGGTGAAGGCGAGATGCCAGCGTATGACCGCGTCGCGCACTATCAAGGATCAAAGCGGCTGCCGACCGGTCAACTGGCGTACGACATCTGGCTCAACGAGCGTTATCGAAGCGCGCTCGACGATCTCACGGCCGCCGATCCGGCGATCGCAGCGCAGATCATGTCCGCCATGCTGCTGGCGGCGTTCGACGGCGGAATGGCCGGCCCCAAATGGAAAGCGATGTACGATGACGCAGCGCGCCGCGATCGCCTGCTCGGCCCGACCGTGATCGACCGCTACCAGAATCGCCACGCGCTCGTCGCGCTGCTCGCGCAAGATCGATCCGCATATGCCATAAGCGCAAAACCCCAAGGAGTCATGGGACTCAACGGAACTAAACTCACCGAGGCGATCCATTATGCACCTGGTCTGCCCGGATTCGCGCAGGCCGGCGTCGGGGCGGCGCGCATTACCGAGCTCATGGACGACCAGCGGTCCCTTGCCGAAGCTCCATCGCAGCAATACATCGATGACTGGTTTGCCCACTTCGGAGCGATGCTCTCGAGCGCTGACAACAGAGATTTCCTCGATCAGCAGCGATCGCTGCTCGTAGTCAACCCATCGTTCGACCGCGTGAGGAACAGCCAGGCGTTCGGGCAAGCCATCCAAACGTTGGCGAACCGCCTTTCGTCAGATCAAACCGGTTCATTCCTGATCGGCCTCTATGCCGAGCAGGCGGGTCTCAACGCCTCGACCTCGCAGCAACAAGATATAGACTCGGTGTTCCGTTCCGAAATCGGACAGGACGCCGCACTCGACGCATCGATGCCCAAACTCGCAGCGATGCGCCAGCGGCTCAGTGGCTTGAGCGCGGGCGACTGGAGCGGCATCCAAAAGCAGTCTGCGGCCATCGTGAGCTATATTCTCTCAGCCCACTGACTATTTCCAGCTGCCGAATGTAGCTTTCCACCCATATCCTCGATTGATCCCTTTCGCCTCCGGCGTGCGTAGTAAGGGCACTCAACCTCACCGCAATAATTCGAAATAGGAGAAGGCAGTGCATCAAGGATCCAGACATATCATTGGCGCGAACGTCGCGCTCGCAGCAATAGCATTACTAACGCTCGCCGCCACCCCCGTCAAAGCGGCTGAGCTCCCCCGCGACCACATCGTTCTCAAGAGCGCGATCGCCGTCGACCCGCAGCAGAACACGGTCGTTCTGCCGCTCTACAAAGGCTCCGCGGCGGGCAAGACCGTTTACTACATCCTCGCTGACTCGTCCAACAAGGCACAGGCGCAAGAGCTGGGTCTCAACTACGCGCCGAGCATCGACAAGACATACACGCAGTCCGGCTCCGGCACACCGCAAGCGTTGACCTTCGCAGGCGCGCCGGTTTTTAGTTCCGGCCGCGTCTACAAGCCGAGCGCCACCGGCTTTCCGCCGGCAGACGCGAAGCCCGGCTCGACCGCCGACGACAACTATTCACCGTTCGTCAAGCTGCCCGACGGCACGACGCTTGACGCGCCGATCGTGGCCACAGGATCTGCACCATTTGACGTCACCACGCATCGCAACACCGCCGATCGCGTTCTCGCGATCGACACCAACAAGAAGACCGTCACGATCCTCCTCGCCCACGGATTCTTCAATGGCGCGCGAGTTGTGTACCTCAGCACCGACGCCTCGGATGCCGGCGTGGCTGCGATTGAGCGCGCGACATACACAAAGCGTCTTGCTGAATCCGCTCCTGCGTCGCAACAGCCGATCGTCGCGCTAGCCAACGGTCAGACCGGCGCAAACAATCCGCAAGCGCAAGGCCTTGCGTTTCTCGCGCTCGACGGACGACTCTCTCGAGCAGCGGTTATCTCAGACAGCGCCGCATTCGGCTCACCGTTGAACATCCTCGCGACCTTTGCGGCTGGCCCCGCCGCGTTCGGCTACACGCCCCTGTGGGCGGCAAATGTCGGCGCGTGGTCTAAGGAAGCCATCGCGAAAGGCCAAAACGTTCGGGTCACAAGCTTTGCGCAAGCCTACGCATTGGCAGCTAGCGGCGCGATCACCAGTCCGGACGGCAAACACTTTGGGCCGATCGGCGTCGTGGTGAATTGCCCCGTGGTCGCCTTCATCGACCCGGTCGGCGGCAACGCGATGCACTCGGATCACATGAGCCACGGCAACTAAACCACAATCGAGTCCAAACTCAACAAGAAGGCCCGCGAGGCTAAGACTCGTGGGCCTTCTCTTTCTTCAAATCGACCACTCGTACGCATTCCAAAACTCGTACTCCGCACCCGGCCTAAAGCCGTGCAGATCCTCGTTGTACGCATTGATCGTGGGACGCCACACGATACCGTGGAACGGCAACGCATCGTGGATCCGCTGCTGCACCATCACATAGTAGCGGCGACGCACGACCTGATCGTAGCTGCGCTCGCCCGCCGCCTCCCACGCCCCGACTTCCGGGTCGACGAAGAACGAGCGATTCTGCCCGCGCGGCGGCAGCTGATCGGGACTCAGATTGATGCTGTTGTCCGGATCCGCGTCGAGATCCATCGTCACGAGCGAAAGATCGTAGTTGCCCCGCGTCATGATGCCGTTTTGCGCCCAAGTCGCGAAGACGATATTCGCCGGATAGTTGTGGATGTTGACGTCGACTCCCACCGCCTTGAGGTCCTGTTGCACCAGCTCCTCGGCCTTTAGTCGGACAGACGAGCCCACGACCGTGATCATCTCCAAACTCAGCTCACGTCCATCTTTGCGCATGATCCCATTGGGGTCGGGCGCCCACCCGGCGCTGCGCAACAATCGCACGGCCTGCGCCGGATCGAATGGATAAGGAACCGCGCGCGGATTGTACGCCCACGAATCCGGGCGGACGTCCGCCATGGCGGGCACGCCCAGGTCGAGATAGATCCGGTGCCTCAGCCCCTGCCAGTCGATGGCGTATGCCACTGCCTGGCGCACTCGTACATCGGACAACGGCGCTCGCCCGCAATTGAACTTGATGTGTTCGATAGAGAAGGACGGCACGACCGACAACCGCACGCCGGCGAGACCGCGCAGCTGAGCGTACTGCGATTCCGGCACATTATAGTAGAAGTCGATGTCGTGCGACTGCACTGCCGACAGCAACGAGTTCTCGTTTGGGATGATCGAGATGACGATTTGCTTGAGCTTCGGCGCGCCGCGGAAATACAGCGGGTTCGCCTGCAAGCGCAGCTCGATCCCCGGCTGCCAGCGCTCCACCACGAACGGCCCGCTTCCCGACAGGCTGCAGATTATAAGGGGCACGGTTCAGATCGCGCAACCCGCGCAGCAAATGGCTGGGCAAAATGCCGCCCCCAGGCGTATACCCGCTACGGAAAAAGCTGCCGACAAACGGCGAGAACGGCGCTTTCAGACGCACGACCACCGTGTACGGATCGGGCGTGGTCACCGACTGGACCCGATCCGCAGGCTCGCGATTCGGCGTGTTGTTGAGCGGGTTTTCCGCCTGCTGCCACGTGTACGCGACGTCAGCGGACGTCAAAGGCGTGCC
Source organism: Vulcanimicrobiota bacterium (assembly GCA_963812135.1). Lineage (GTDB taxonomy): Bacteria > Vulcanimicrobiota > Vulcanimicrobiia > Eremiobacterales > Eremiobacteraceae > JAFAHD01. The sequence goes on along the minus strand of CAWETU010000001.1, from coordinate 2,332,737 downwards.
GTCGGAGAACCGCACGTCATGGCGCAAGCGATACGTGATCGTCAGCCCGTCTTTGCTGACACCGCCATTGGCCAACGTCGGCACCACGGCGGCCGCATCGGGGACCAGATGATAGTGATCGTCGTACTGGACCAGGCCGGAGAAGATGAGCGTCTCGACTTGTCCGACGTAGGTCTGCAGCGACAGTAACGGGTTGAGGTTATCGAGACTTTCGTAAAAGCCGACTCGGAGAACACCCGGAATGGTATACGAATGCGGCGCCCCGCCCGTCTGCGTTGAGATCCGCGTGCAGCCGTTGACCGCGAGCGACAGCGCGATGGCCACGACCAAGGTCAGGATGGAGCGGTCGGTGTGCCTCTGTCGCGCCAACGAGGACCAGGCCTGCTAGCAAGCAAGCGGAAAGAGCGGGATCACACGAACCATGGCCGTCGCCCATTCCTTTTCGACGTAATCGGTGCCTCTGGTGTGACCATCCCAAGGAATGGAAGAGGTCACGGGTGGAAGCCACCAGCGTCCTGACATTAAAGGAGGCTCCCATGCGCTCGTTTGTCTTCACATTGTGCGCGCTTTGCGTGCTGGCCGCTCCGATCGGCGCCAGCGCCGCGACGACCACCACCACGACCGGCGGTTCGACCCAGGTCAAAGCCCAAGACGGTTGCATGAATCAATGGATGTTCGACGGCATGTGGCGCGTGCGGGTCACGAGTGTCGCCTGGCAACCCAAAGATGCCGATCACTTCAACGCATGGCTCGTCACCATGCAGTGGGCCAACGGCACGACGGTTGCCGGCCTCATGCCGATCGACACCGATAAGCAAGACCTGGTGCTCGCCCTGGCAAACGGCGACACGATCTCTGCCAGCGATCTGACGACGACGACGCTGAACGAGCAGAAGCTCGACTACCACAGTTTCCCCGCCTCGGGCCAATTCACGTACACGCAGATGTTCGGATCGAACGACGCGCTGGACCCCAACAACAAGCCGGCGAAGCTGTTGGTCACGTTCGACGTCGCCAAATACAACGCGGCCAATCCGAACGGCAGCGGCAAATACTGGAAACAGAAGACGCCGGGCGTACAACTACCGCATCAACCTGACCTGCTCGAAATGACCTCGTGAAAAATACAATCGTACCGATGGCGCTGATTTCCGCATATCTGCTCGCGCTGGGCGCGCAGTCCGCTCAAGCGGCTGCGCTCTCCACACCACCGATCGTGGTCGTGTCGTGCCGCGTCGAGAATAACGGCGGCTACGGAGGGTCGGTCGCAGACGTGCACATCACGTATAAGAATACGTACCAAGCGCCGGCGACCAAGGTGAAATTCTCGATCGGCTATCACGGACAGCACGCGTACATCACCGACTCAGGCATGTTCCAGCCGAATGTGACCATCTCGCACCGATTCCACACGTTCGTCAACCAGCCGTTTCTCGGCGGCAAACCCGACTGCGTGCATCGCGATCCACGCTACGTTCTCGGATGGCTCGACCTGGGCGTTCTAAGGAAGGGCGTTTCATGAGGATCATCGCTCGTTTTCGTTCCGTCGCCACGCTGCTGCTGTCTTCACTCGCGCTCGCCGCGCTGATGACGACTGCGACCGTCGCGGACACGAACAGTTCGCCTGGCGCGCAGCAGCCGAGAAAGCCGAACATCATCTTCATCCTCACCGACGATCTCGCGATGAATCTCGTCCAATACATGCCAAATGTGCAGGCGATGCAACACGACGGGACGACGTTTGCGAACTATTTCGTCACAGACTCGCTGTGCTGCCCATCGCGTTCATCGATCTTCACCGGGAAGTTCCCGCACGACACGCACGTGCTCACCAACGTTCCGCCGCTCGGCGGCTATCAATCGTTCAATTCGCACGGCAACCAGTCGCAGACGTTCGCCGTGGCGCTCCAAGGGGACGGCTACAGAACCGCGATGCTCGGCAAATACCTCAACGGCTACGAGCCCGCGCGCGACGGCATCGCACCGGGATGGAATGAATGGGATGTCGCCGGCAACGGCTATCCCGAATTCAACTACGCCCTCAATCAGAATGGCCGGGTCGTGCAATACGGCAGCGATCCTAAGGACTACCTGACCGATGTGGTCGCCTCCATCGCGGACCAATTCGTGCACAAATCAGCGCCTGGGCCGTTCTTCATCGAGATCGCTACCTTCGCGCCGCACGCTCCCCAGATCCCCGCGCCTCGCGACGCGAACGCGTTCCCCGGCCTCACCGCTCCGCGCGGCCCCGCGTTCGGCTGGCGCGCCGGCGCCGACGCCCCGCACTGGCTGCGAGAGATTCCCGCACTGCGGCCGAAGGAGATTCAGAGGATCGATCAAGCGTATCGCATGCGCGCTCAATCGGTGCTCGCGGTCGATAAGATGATCGGCGAGCTGCGCGCGACGATCGCGATGCTCGGTGAAGACAATAACACGTATATCGTGTTCAGCTCCGACAACGGCTATCACATGGGCGAGTACTCGCTTCGCCCGGGCAAACAGACGCCTTTTGACACCGACATCCACGTGCCGCTCGTCATCGTTGGACCTGGCGTTGCGAAAGGCGTGGTGATCAACGCGATCACTGAGAACGTCGACCTCGGGCCGACGTTTGCCGAGCTGGGCGGCGGTTCTGGAGCGATGTCACCCGACGGCCATAGCCTCGTGCCGTTGTTCCACGGAAGCGCGCCGGCGGATTGGCGCCACATGGCGCTGATCGAACACAAGAAACCCGGTCCTGCGATCACCGACCCCGACATGCAGGTACCAAACGCCGCCAATCCCACGACATATGACGCTTTGCGCTTGGATGGCGCGCTTTATGTGGAATACGAAGACGGCGAAACCAGCTACTACGATATCACGCGCGATCCGTGGGAGCTCTCGAACATCGCGTCAAGCATGCCTCAGGCGACCCGCGAGGGACTGCACCGCATCCTTGCGGCGAATAAGTCGTGCCACGGAACGCCCGCGTGCTGGCGCGCACAGCACATGACCCCCTAGAGGGCGGGTTCTAAGGAAATGCTTCCGCGAGGTCGATCGTCAGAACGAGCGCCGTCGGCACTGGTACGCTCTCCCCGTTGTCGCGCAGCGACTGGACGTGCAACAAAACGGCCTCGCGGATCATCTTTTCGATGATGTCTCGCGTTGGGGCGACGGCCACACATCCCGGAAGGTCGGGTACGTAGGCACCCCATCCTGTTTCACCGCGCTCGAGAACCGCAACATACTTCATGGCCAACCTGCCTGCTTCTTGATGCTCCTAATAGTCCCGGGCGGGATTTCTTCGCCTTCCCGATGATACGCTACCGTAACGGTTCCCGATCTTTTCGGGTGTCGATAGATGTGATGGCTTCCCCTAACTCGAGTGAGAACCCAACCATCGTCGCGGAGCCGCTTTAATCCCGGACTTTCGTGACCATGGGGCTAACCACTTGCCTCCCGCCAGCGTTGAAGACATCACGCGGAAGGGGTGGTCGTCTAGTCCCGGGTCAGCGCTTCGTCGAGAACTCCGCTACTGCTTCGCTGCTACTTGTTCTCGGGATGCGGTTGCACCGACGTCGCATGCGGATCCATGCCGAGCGGCGGATCAACGCTGGGTGCAGCGATCGCCAAGAGCGCAGGCGGAAGAAGCAGCGCGAGGCAGACCAACAGCAGAAGCGGCCGTCTCCGACCGCCGTTCATTGCGCCTGCCAGAAACCCGGAATAGCCACAAGCAGCCGAAAACGCACGAGCGCTTTGCCGGAATGGACGCCGCGGATCTGGACCTGCGCCAATCCATCCACCACCGGCACGGTCGTCTCAGCTGAACCATCCACCAGCGTCGCCACGCCCCCGATCTGGAACGCCATGCGCGCGGTGTGGCCGGCGGGCAGACCTTCGACATGCACGCGAACCGTCGAGATCTCCCCGGGCACCGAATTCGGAAGCGGCTCGCCCGTGACCGACAAAACATCAGCCGGGAATTTATTGCTCACCTTGCCGTCCGAAACCACGCTGATCCAATGTTCGCCCAAAGAGACATTGTCGTCGATCAACGCCGCGGTGCTCTCGTCCGACGTCCCAACCGTCCGGATCCCGTTCTCGCCTCCATCGAGTAGTACGCGCGTGTTCAACGCGTCGGTGCCGCGCGTGTGGAGGTAGAACAAGCCGTGCTGATACGCTGAGCCGCCCTCGACGATCGCGGGCTGCTGCGCCACCGGCACGTTCGGTATCGGGTCGGTGCCCTCGAGATGCGGGTTCGCGCCTATCTTACACTGCGCGCCATCATCCGGGTTGCCGTGCGAATCGAAGAAGCGGAAGAGCGTCACCGCGGTGAGCGCGATCGCCGGCAGTTTGAAGCGCACGTGGCCGCTGTCATCGGTGAGCCCGCTCCAAAAACTCTTCTTGCCGTTCGGCTCGACCGTGCCCACGACATACGATGTGGGCCCGGAAGTATTTTGGTCGCTCACCCATCCGACGACGAATGAAGATGGCCCGGCGATCGGCGGCAAGTACGCGCCTTGGTCCGTACCCGTCCCTTGCCCGGCTGCGGCGTCAACGAAGTGCGCTTGGTATCTTTATCGAGCGGCGCCGGTGTCGGCGGTTTCTTCGGCTCCGGCGTCGGCGTGGGCGTCGGCGTCGGTTTCGGACCGGTTCTGACGCCGCTTGGTTTTTCGACTGTGCCCGTGCCGGGTTTCGGCGCCGGCGTGGGGCGTTTGCGTCGTCTTCGGCTGCTCGTTCTGCGTGCCGGGCACGGTCTTCGGCTTCGGCAGTTTGCAGCAGCCGATGTAGTCGATGCCGCCCTCTGACGGCAATTCTTTCTTTAGCTCTTTGCTCCACGACGCATCGGGAGCCGCAGCCGTTTCGCGCGGATGCGGATCCTTCGGAGTCGGGCTGGGCTTGGTCGACTGATAGTAGCCCTGGAACCACATGCTGAAATGGGCGAAGAAGGGGTCGTCCTCTTCCTTCCCCTCTCTGGCGCCGCATTCGCTCAAGCCGTGCACGACCGCGAACACGAAATACAGCGTGGTCGTCTTGTCGGCGCCCTTTTTCGTGGACTCGATTCGATCGATCAGCTCGACGCCGATCTCTTCGTCGCCGCCCTCCGGATAAACGTCATAGCCGAGCGTGGACTCGTGCTTCTTCGAGAGGTCCGTTTTCTTGAGCGCGGCGAGGGCCTTGCTCGCCGTGAAGGGTATATGCGAATCCCAGTGTTCGTAGGTCTCGTCGAACTCGACGTCCTTGCCCCATGAGTCGAAGTTGTCGAGCGCGTAATCCACCGCTTCGCGCGCATCGGTCCAGCACGGCGAATCCGACTGGAGCAACAGAGAATCCCAGACGACTTTGGCGCCGTTGAGCAGCGGATCGTAATCGCTCGCCGGCGCGGCCGCGCGCCATGAGCCGACGGTCAACGCGACGCAAATAACAGCACAGACACTGACAAAGCGCAACTGTCGCATGGCGACTCCCTTACGCAAGCCTGAGCGGGAAGAACGTTGGTGCTTTATCGGGCGCTGCCCTTGGAGCGAAAAAGGGAACGACGGTGCGTTCCCGGGACGACAGGCTATCGTTTACTGATGCTTCGCTCCATGATTTCGCGAAGAATGGCGTTGATGCGGGTCTGATAAGGGCCGCCCTTTGATTGGATCCAGGTCAGCACGTCCGCGTCAAGGCGAATACTGATGGCCTTCTTCAAAGGGCGATAAAAGCGGCCTCGCACAGCTGCGCTAAAGTCCTTGATTTCAGGCGCATCGGAAAAATCAATCTCGCTGTCCGGGCGGCTTGCCATCGCCAACTCCGAAAGCATACGAGGCGTTAGTTTGATATTCTTGGCGTTCACGCGCACTAGCTTGCCGGGCCGAGATGATCCGGATCGTCTCGCTCGTTTGCCCTTGGTTTTCGATGGTGTGCGCGACATATATGATTGTTTCTCCGACTGCCCCGAGGCTGTACCAGCGTTCCTCGCTATACCGTCGATCTAAAACTGACAGCACGCGGGGGTCGTCAAAGACGCGTGCTGCCGCTTCGAAACTGACGCCGTGCTTGCGTTGGTTGGCGACCGCCTTGTTGGCGTCCCACTCAAACTGCACGGATGATGATATATACTATCATGTATATACAAAAATGTCTATATACGAAACCTGTGGATTAATATACCGGAGTTAATCCCTCGTCAGACCCGGTTTGTCAAGGCGAGCCGGAAAACCGAGCAGAGCAGCTACTTACGAACCACCCTCCGTCAGTCGCAGCCGGATGAAATCGACGAGATCGGACAAGTTGGTGAAGAAGTAGCGGCGCTTCGAGCCGACGTGTTCGACCGATCCGCGCCACGCTGCCGCCGGCGCTTGCTGCTCGCGCCATAGGCGAACCATGAAGAGCTCTTCGTTCCGCTGAGGTGATTCCGACAATGTCGCCTCCGACGCCCGGCTATGCTGAGTCAGTATCATCCTAGCCCGCAGGCATCCAGCAGGCGTCCAAGCAGCGCCGGCCTGTCCAAGGCTCCCGCAGCCGATTGAGGAAATTCCGGCACATGCAAACAGTTGCAGCCGTCAGCGGTGGCCCGAAGTATCTCCTTCGCGCGGAGGGGCTAGCCGTGTTAGCGTTGGCCGTCGTGCTCTATTGGCGCGGGGGCTTCTCGTGGATCCTTTTCGCCGTTCTTTTCCTGGTGCCCGACGTCTCAATGCTGGGATATCTTATCAACCCCAGGATCGGCGCATTTTGCTACAACGCCGTGCACACATACGTCGGCCCCTTGCTGCTCGCCCTCATCGGATTGTTCGCCAACGTTCCGATCTGCATCGCGACCGCGCTGATCTGGATCGCGCACATCGGCTTCGATAGACTGCTCGGCTATGGCCTGAAATACCCGACTGCGTTCACCGACACGCACCTCGGAGAGATCGGTCGCTCTAAGAGCTAGCTCCCCGCGTCGACTTAGTGCGCGCGCGCTTTGAAGCCGGGCCTTGTTCGGGCCAGCGATCCTTCTCAGATGCGTCCGCGATCGCGCGGTTGACCGGTAAGGACAAGAAGCGTTCGCGCGCGCGCGCATCGGTGATCGTCGCAGCGGTTCGGCGCACGACGTTGCGCGCGTGCTCCAAAAGCGCGGCTGCGCGTTTGGCGTCGCCCGCGACGCGGTGCACTCGCGCCGCCACCCAATAGTGGTATTGCGGCCACAGCGCTCCTTCGGCGACGCCCTCACCGATCGGCTCGATTTCCGCGACGACGCGCTGCGCGCTCGCGAGATCGCCTTTGCGTAGGTAGGCCAGCGCGAGATCGGCAAGATCCGTCAACAGATCGGATGGCCTGCTCAATTCGCGCGCGATCCCCAAGCCCGCCTCCATGTGCTCGATCGCGGCGTCAAGCTCGCCGGCATCGCGCTCTGCCGCCCCGAGATTGGCAAGCGCCTGTGCTTCAAACGCCGCATGCTTGGCGGTGCGCGCGAGTTCAAGCGCACGCAAGCCAAGAGTCTTGGACGCTGCACAATCTCCCGCGCACAGCTGCAGGAAGCCGAGGTTGAGCGCGCTCACGATCTCGCCACGCGCATCGTGCAACTGCTCGAAGATCGTCTGCGCACGCGTGAACGCCGTCTCCGCTTCGTCCAACGTGCCAAGGCGAGTCGCCACGACACCCATGTTGACGTTCGCCATCGCGATGCCTTGGCGTTTGCCGAGCATCTCGAACAGCTGCGCGGCTCGAGCCGTGGCGCGCTGCGCCTCTTCATATCGATTGAGCCTGGACAGCGCACTGCCCGCTCGCGCCAGTGAATCCGCCTCGCCCTCAAGGTCGCCGATGCCGCGCGACACCTTCACGCATGCCTCGCACAGGCGCGCGCACTCCTCGAACTGCTGACGCATCATCGCCGTCGCCGACGCCGCCCACAGCGCCTTGGCGACGAGCGCCTGATCGCCGCTCGACTCGGCCACGCCGCGCGCACGTTCGAGCACTCGTTGCGCTTCGTCGAGCTCGCCCGCATGCGTCTCCAAGCCCGCCATCAGACACAAGCACTCGACTTGCGCCGAGGCCTCGCCGTCGCGCACCGCCAACTCCAGCGCGGCGACTCCGCGTTCGCGCGCGTCCGCGCGGCCAACCGCGGCGGCATACAGCGCCTCGGCGAGCGCCGCACGAGCTTTCCAACCGAGCTCCGCGCCCGCGGCGACGCGCTCGTTCAGCCGAGCGAGCAGCTGATGCTCCCGATCGGGGTCGCCCAACTTTCGCGCCAGCGCGATTCGGCGCGCGAGCCCTTCGCGCCGCAATTCCTCATCGTCGAGCGCTTGCGCCGCGCGCTCAAGCTCGTCGAGCGCTCGCTCTTGATCGTCACGCGCACCGCGCCGCCCCGACGCCTGCTCCCGCAGCAGCCACAAGGATGCCGCAAGGCGCGTATCATCGGCAAGCTCGAGCCCGCGCGCGCTCAGCGCGAGCGCCTCTTCATCGGCATGCACGGAAAGGGCGTAACCGGCGGCCGCGAGATAATGCCGCGCCGCGCGCACGGCCTCGCCGCCGATATCGAAATGCCTCGCAAGATCTGCCGAGTGCTCGTGCGCCGCGCCGCTGTACAGCGTTTCGAGCGCGTCGCCCATGCGACGGTGGCGAAGCAATCGCGAAGGCGGCGAGATCTCCGCATAGATCGCGTCGCGCACGAGATGGTGCGTGAACGCATATGCGAAGCGCGCCCGACCGGCGACGTCGCGCACCAATCCTCGATCGAGCAACTCGTCAAGCGCCGCGAACAGCTCGGCCTCGCTCCATCCGCCGACGCCGCGCACCACATCGATGTCAAAACCGTCCCCGGCGACGGCGGCGATCTCGGCAAGCGTGCGCGCCTCGGCCGACAACAGCGCGACGGTCTCCCGAACGGATCGCTCCAGCCCTTCCTGCGCCGGCAGCAACGACGCGTCGGTTGAAAGCGTCTCGCCCGCGCGCGCCGCGTCGAGCGCGCGCCGCACGGCTTGCGCCACGAACAGCGGCACGCCGTCAGTGCTCCGCTCGAACGCCGCCGCGTACTCGGCGGCCCGCGGCGCGAGTTCGGGCACCGAGGCAAGCAACGCCGCGACCGCATCGCGTCCGAGCCGGCGCGGCGCGACGATCGTCGCGCGTTTCTCATCGACAAGCGCACGCCGTAGCCGCCGCAACGGATGCGCGTGATCGAGCTCGCCATCGCGATGCGTCACGAGGATCAAGATCGCCGCATGATCCGCGCGTCGCGAGAGCGCCTCGAGCGCCGCGATCGTCGCCTCGCCCGCCCAATGGAGATCCTCGAGCTCGATCAACAGGGGACGCACGGACGCAAGCGCCTGCGCGCATGCGGCGAGACCTTCGAACAAGCGCGAACGTTCGCGGGCGGGATCGGTGCCGGCAAGCACCGGCAGATCGGGCGTGCGAAAGCGCAGCTCCGGCACGATAGAACCAACTGCCGCGAGCCAGATCGGATCCAGACGCGCCGCGCCGAGCAAGGGCACAGCCTGGCGAAACGCTTCGGCCAACGCCTGGTATGGCGACCCCTCGGGCGAGCTCGTCGCACCGAACAAGACTCGGCCGCCCTCAGCCTCGACAACCAAAGCTAACTCAGACGCGAGCCGGCTTTTGCCGATGCCGGCCTCGCCGCCGACAAAGACCACGCCGCCATGCCCGCGCGCGGCTCGGCTCCACAGCGAATGGAGCTGATCAAGTTCGACATCGCGCCCGACCAGGGGCAAACCGGCGAACGCGCGGGCCTCGCTTGCGCGTGCCGGCGCGCCTCCACCGTCGGGTAACGGCAACTCTTTGAGCACCGCTTCGCGCAACGCCGCCGTCTCCGGCATCGGGTCGACGTCCATCTCCTCGCGCAGTCTGCTGCGGAAGCGATCGAAGATCTGCAGCGCGCCCGCTCGGTCACCGGCTTCGTAGCGCACCGCCATGAGTTGGCGCACCGCATCCTCGCGCCACGGGTCCGCTTCGAGCAGGCGACCCGCAAAGCGCGCCGCCGCGCCGAAATCGCGCCGGCTGCGGCAACCACGCACGAGCTCTTCGAGCGCGCCCAAAAAAGCCGCGCGCAAACGCTCGCGCTGCGGCACGATCCAATCGTCATACGACTCTTCGAGCAAGTCGCCGGCATACGCCGCGACCGCCTGCTCCAAGTCTCCGATCTCGAGCAAACGCTCGAAGCGTTCGACGTCCACATCCGCTTCGGCCGCGGGATTCCATTGCAGCGTGTCGCCCTCGATGACAACCCATGGCCGATCCGCAGGCGCCGGCGGAAGATTGCGCTGCAAATGGTACAAATGGCGCCGCAAGTTCGCGCGCGATTCTTCCTCAGGGTCATCGGGCCACAACAAGAACGCGATCGTATCGCGAGCCACCGGCGTCCGGCGTTGCAGCAGAAGATAGGCGAGCAGCGGCAGGGTTTTGGGCGGCGCAGCAAAGCGGAAAGGCGTGCCGTCCAGCGTGAAGCCGGCCTGCCCGAGCAAGCGGATAGCCAAGGAACTGACTGACGATCGTGCTGTCATATAACGGCGCCTTAAAGGGTCGAGGCACTTCCACGCTCCGGCCGCAAGCACCCTGGATGCCTCCTGGACGCCCGCCGGTTTATGCTAAGCCAAGACCACTAAGCAACCGACCGGAGGTCAACACCGATGTCCACCCACTCGACTATCAACTGGACGGCATGCGCCGCGATCATCGCCGCTTGCGTGTTCGCCGCCACGTTGCCCGCAGCCGCCGACACGGCGCCCGCACCCAACCCGACCGCGCAGGGCGGCTCGCATCAGCTCTCGGCCCGCGAAGGCTGCATGAACCAATGGTTGTTCGACGGCCTGTGGCGCCTGCGCGTGACCAACGTCGCGCCGGTGATGGATTCGATGGGACTGCTGCCCGGCTACGCGGTCACGATCGACGTGCGCAATGGTTCGCACGTCACGACGCAACTCGAGAAGACGGGCGTCGAGCTCAAGCCGGCCGGCCATCTCGTGTTCGATGACGGCAACACGCTCGACTCGACCGACTCGGCCGACATCGTCGCGTGGAACAACGAGTTATTCAAAGATCTGCCGCCGAGCGCGGGCTTCACGCACACCATCAACTACTATTTCAATCCGAAACCCGCAACCGTTCCCAAACCGGTGAAATGGCTGTGGGATATCGACAAGTCGAAGGCTTGGAAAGACGCACCCCACTACACGATCGCCGATCCGAGCTTCCGCGTCGATCTCACCTGTTCGAAATAGCTCGAGCGCGATCTCAGGGCGGCTGCGACCCCTGTACCTGCGCCGTGACTTCGGCGCGCAGCGTTGAGACATCTGGAGCGAGCTGGCTCAGCGCGCGCATCGCCACCGACTCATCGCCGAGAAACGTGATGCCGATGAATAGGTGCTCGCTGCTGATATGGCTGCACTTGAGCGCGCGCGCAGCCTCGAACGCCCTTTCGAAGCAGCGCTTGCCTTCGGGCGTGAACACGATCTCGGGCGGCGCGGGCGATTTGCGTGGCGCCGCCAGCCGTTCGACGTGACCGCGAAGCGTGTCGTAGTCGATTCCGTGCTTGCCGAGCAGCTCGGACGTCGGGTTCTTGTTCGACAGGATCGCGAGCAGCAGATGTTCGGGGCCGATGAAGCCATGCCCCAATCGCTGCGCTTCCTGTTGCGCGCCGACGACCACGAGCCGGGCGTTCTCGTCGAACGGCTGCCACATTGCCGCTCGGATTCGAGCCGGATCACCGTGATTCCCCAGCTCGGCAGTGAACGGAGGGCGTTGCGGCAGTTGAAGCAGACCGTACGGCCGATGAAATCCTGCAAGTGGTCTGCACTCAGTAGTCGCTTATCGGCGTAATACTTACCACTAGCCTCCACGGCTGCGGCGAACAATCACGGTTTCCCGTGCGGGTCCATCTCCACACTAGCAGAAGAGCAGCAGTTGCTAAACCACGGCCAATTCGGCACTCCCCCCATCTTTGGAGGTTACTAATGCCACGATTTCCCCTTGCGGCTCTCGGCGCATGTCTGGTTGCGGTTTTCGCAGCGGCGTGCAGCACCAGCTCCACCAGCCCGGGCACCACGCCCACGTCGCCGCCGCTGCTCTATTTCGTTTCCGATGCAAACTCAAACGCGGTGACGGCCTATCCGCTCACCGCCAACGGCAACGTCGCCCCGACGCAGAACATCGTCGGAGCAGCGACCGGCCTCGGCTTCCCGCGTCGCGTCGTCCTCGACTCGACCATGAACATCTACATCGCCAATGCACCGGGTGGCGCTGTCGCGCATTCGATCACAGTGTACGCTCCGGCGGCGACCGGCAACGTCGCTCCGATACGCACGATTACCGGCGCGGCCACTGGTCTCACGGGCGTGGACGGCCTGGCTCTCGACGGCTCGGGCAACCTGTTCGCCACGAACTGCGGCCTCTGTTTCAACTCCACCGGATCAGATGGGATCCTCATCTTCCCCGCAGGAGCGAACGGCAACATCGCGCCCACCAACTCGATCGCGGGTGCGGCCACCACACTCAACGGTCCGACCTCGCTCACATTCGACGCAGGCGGCAATCTGTTGGTGACCAACAGCGGCAACAACGCCGTGCTGAAGTTCGCTTCAGGCGCCAGCGGTAACGTCGCACCGACCGCGACGATCGTCGGCGCAGCCACAGGCCTCGCGGACCCGGAGTGCGTTCGCACCGATGCAGCGGGCCTGATCTACGTCTGCAGCAACAACAACTCCACCATCGCCGTCTTCGCAGCTGGAGCGAACGGCAACGTCGCGCCGATGCGCACGCTCTCCGGCGCGGCCACGGGTCTTTTGAATCCGACCTCGGTGTCGTTCGATACGACCGGGAACATGTACGTCGCGAACGCAGGCGGGAACACCATCACGGTCTACGCGCCCGGTGCCACTGGCAATCAAGCGCCGATGTTCACGGTTTCAGGCGCAGCCACCGGCTTGGTGACGCCGATCGGCCTCGCGATCCAGTAGCCAAGGAGGTCAGGAACCTCGATGGGGTCTGTCGACCGAGCGGTCGGCGGGCCCCATTGCTATAAAGAGCTTGACTAGGGGGTACTGGCCATGCAACTGCGACCGCTCTACACCGTCCGCTTCCATTATCCTGACGGCTGGCAAGTCGACCTCGTTGGCGATGCCGGCACCGAAGAGCATCATTACTACTTCGCAGAGGGGCGATGCGAAGGCGCGCTCGCGGGGAGGTTCCGCGCCGGCAATCACCCGCGGCGGCGTACCGACCGGACCGTCGCGATGAACATGCAGGGCTTCATCGAGACCGACGACGGCGCACTCATAATGACAGACTATAAAGGATATGGACGTGCATATCCGCCGGGCCGGCGCCAGGTGGTGGGCGCGGCGTGGCACGTGACCAGCCACGAGAAGTACAAGCATCTCAACGACGCGATCTGCGTTATCTCGGGCGAAGTGCGCGTGCCGAAATCCGACCAGCCGGTGGAGCAAGCGCAGGTGCAGCTGGTGTTCGCCGTCGCCGAACTCGTATGGGAGGCGCCGCCGGCCTAGCTGCTATACTCTAACCGCGGTGGCCAAAGCTCAGAGACGCGCATTGACCAGCCCGGCAAGAGCGTGGGGAGTTCGAGAACGTCTATGTCGGTGACCAGGAATGGCGCCTGCCCGTCAGCATCGACTGTAACCGTTCGCTTCTCGGGATCGATAAGCCAGGTCACCTCAGCACCGAGCGTGCGGACAAGCGATAATTTTGCTTCGAGCTCGGCAATTCGATCGGAGGGGGACTTCACCTCGACGACGAGGTCCGGAACGACGTGCGCAAATCCGGGCGGAGAGACTTGCATCTTTCTCTTTGACACGTACGAAACGTCGGGCGCGATCACGTCCCCATTGGGTAAGTGGAAGCCCGCGCTCGACGTCGCGACGAAGCCGAGCCCGCACGGTTCGATCCAATTCTGGAGGCGCGCAGTCAGGCGCGCCACGATAACTTCGGGCGCGTGACCCGAAGGGCTCATGATGATGATCTTGCCGTCGCGCAGCTCGACCCGGTTGCCCGGATAGGCGGCCTGGACGGTAAGCAGATCTTTTTCGGTGAGCGCCATACTTGAGAGCATACTACACCCGCGACCGCGAACGCAAACGCGCATGATCGAAACGCAACCGAGCGCCGATGCACGCACCTGGGCGATGGTGTGCCACCTCGCGGCGCTCGCGCTCGTCGGCGCCCCGATCGGCCACATCATCGGCCCACTGGCCGTCTGGCTCCTCAAAAAAGACGCAGATCCATTTATCGACGATCAGGGCAAGGAATCGCTCAACTTCCAGATCACCATCAGCATCCTGGGGTTTGTGCTTGCCATCTGCTGGGTCACCGGTATCTTCGTAATGATTGTGTCGCACGGAAATCAGCCGTGGTTTCTCTTTGTGCTGCCCTTGGCGCTCTTATTGGCCGTCTTCGATCTTACGTGCGTCGTGTTCGCCTGCGTGCGATCATATCGCGGCGAGCGCTTCCGGTATCCCATAACGATTCGCTTCATACGATAAGAGGAGTCATGACCCGCCGAAACTGAAAGTGGTCGGATGCGGATCGTTCTTACGTTCTTGATGCTCGCGTTCGCGGTCTTCGCGGCGCTGAATAGCGGTCACAGCGGTGGCTACCTAACACCCGTGGCTCCCGCGCCCGTTTCGCTCGTCGGCCAAAGCGCAAAGATCTGCCAACTCGACGGTGAGACGGACTGGGCGAGTGGCAAGCCCACCGCTGCTCAAACGCTCACCAACGCCGGCATGCAAGGCGGCGATCTCGGCTACCCGGTGGAGCACAAAGGCAAGCTACTCTTTTTCTTCGGCGACAGCTGGCCGCCGATGCATCCCGGCGGCGCGGCAGGTGAGATACCGCCGGACGACGCCATCGGCATCACCACTCGCACGCAAACACCCGACGCGAGCGAGTGCGTCGGCATGAAGGTCCGCACCAGCAAGCCGAAGACGTTCGCGCGAGTGACGGTGACCGGCCCGCAGACCATCAATCAAGGATTCTTCAACGTGCCGTCCGGCGGCGTGAACGCCGGCGGCGATCTCTATGCGTTCTTTTGGACCGGCCACTGCGACCAACCCGCGAATCTGCTTCCCTCCGCGAGCGATCCGCTCGCGCGCCCCGCGTCAAGCGCGGGATGCCCCGAAACGGACGCGCGCAGCAGCATCGGTTACAGCGTGCTGGCCCAGTCATCGGATGACGGCCTGACGTTCACCATACCAAAGTCGGGCAAGCACATAGTTTCGATGCCCATCGGCTTCGTCTATACCATCGGCGTCGATGCCGCCGCGATCCGCGGCCTTCCATCCGATCAAAAACTTGGCGTCTTGATCTTCGGCGTACCCCGATACCGGGCGAGCACGCCGTATCTCGCCTACGCTCCGGTTAACTCGTTCGCCGATCCGTCGACATGGAAGTTCTTCACCGGGCTTTCGTCTAAGGGCAAGCCGACCTGGGTCTCGACCACGCAGTGGGCAGCGCACAAAGGCCCATGGGCGCCGCCTACAAGTGCAGAGATACTCGCGCCGACCTCAGACGCGGATCGTTGCATCGGAGAATTTTCGGTCACCTGGAACCGTCCGCTGCATTCGTGGCTCATGCTCTATAATTGTAGCGGCAGCGGGATTCTCGCTCGTGTCGCAGACGCGCCGTGGGGACCGTGGTCCGCGCCGACGACCTTGCTCAGCGCGGCCACACCCGGCGTGCACTGCACGCTGATCATGCAGGCGAGCGGCTGCGGCGGCCAAACCAACTCCTGGCCTAAGAAAAAGGACGGCACGTACGTCGAGGGCGGATTCTATGCGCCGTTCGTGATGAATCGATATACGGAAGACGTCGCCGGCCCAACGCGCACCGCTACGATCTATTGGGTAGTGTCGACGTGGAATCCGTACGAAGTCGTCGTCATGCAATCGACGCTTGCGTCGACCATCTCGCGGCCGACACCGATGCCGCGCCCCTCGTTCAGCCCGCGTCCGTTTCCGGTCCCCTCGCATCCGATTTAGTCTTCGGCCTGACTCTTTCGAAGATCGAACCGACGCGCAAGACGAAGCCTGGCATCGACGCGTGCTCGAAGATATCGTCTGCGGTATATGCCCGTTCGCGGCTCGGATCTCGCGCGATGAGGGTCTGGTCCTGAGGATCGGCGATTAGAACGAGCTTGGCACCAGCCGCGAGATAGACGCGCGCTTTTTCGTCGAGATCCGCCCAACGGTCGCCGGGTGAGATGATCTCGACGGCGACATCGGGCGCCATGCGCGGGATCTCGGCGGCCTCGTCCTGATCGTATCCTAGTCTGCCGTACGACAAGAATGCGACGTCG
The DNA here is from genome assembly GCA_963812135.1 of Vulcanimicrobiota bacterium. GTDB lineage: Bacteria > Vulcanimicrobiota > Vulcanimicrobiia > Eremiobacterales > Eremiobacteraceae > JAFAHD01. The sequence goes on along the minus strand of CAWETU010000001.1, from coordinate 2,316,473 downwards.
GGCACGAGCGGACGAGTCACATCTCCGGGCGGCGTGACTCTGAACTCCCACTCGGAGGCGACCCATCCCGCTCCGGTCTCGTCGGCCCACGCGAGCAGGGTGGCACAAAGCCGTCCTTGAGCGAGTCCGTGTGGGTACCCCGGGCTCATCTTCTGAAGCGCGCGCCCATTGACCCATTCGGTTGCTGGCGTTGTGTCTGGCACGGTGATTTCGCGAACGGTTGACATTGTAGACCTCTCACGCGTGAGTATATCACGACACGGCGGAGCGCCGTCTATGAGTGAATCAATACACGGCCCCGCCTTTTCGGGTCGCGCGTCCGGCGAATGGTGATCTCGACATCCTGACCCAACGCGGTAAGCACCCTCAGGAGACGCTCGTAGGAGAACTCCCGTGTATCTCCCCGCATTAAGCGGGAAACCTGAGGCTGCGTCAGGCGAACCTGTCTCGCGGCCTCTTGCTGGCTCGTTTTCTGACGCGCGATCAGCCGCGCAATGGCCTCAACGATTCGCGCCTTCGCGAGAGTCTCTTCCGGATGATCCAACCCGATATCTGCGAAGACATTGCCGCTGCCACGCGTGACGGCATTACGGGTGCCTTTTAGCATAGCGATCCTCCCAGTGGTTTCGCGCCGTCCTGAGGCGACGCTTGATCAGTTTCAGGTCCCGCGTCGGGGTGCTGATACCTGATGTCGATTTCTTTTGGAAGGCGTGTAGCACATAGACGATTTCGCTTTTGCGAATACACGCAGTTCGGTATGTCCGCTCGCCTGAATTGTCGTGAACAGCGACCTCAAGAACTTCCCGCAAGTCGCCCCTCATCAGTTTGGCATCGCGGTGTTCCCTGCCGAATTGGATCTGACGCAATGCGTAGCCCGTCACCAGTTTGACTTCCGCTGGGAACGAGGAGAGATCGTCTCTGGACGATCCGACAAAGACCAACGCTCGATCGGGCCGCTCCGCCGACATCTCTTCGCGCAGTCCCAAAGGTCTTATACCATATCCGGTCTAAAGGCGCAAGTAGCTTACGCTCCACCTATCAAGCGCTTGATAGTGTTCGTCAAGCTCTTCGTATCGAGTTCCGGATAGCGGGCTAACTAGACCTGATCAACGCCCGAAACAGTGGGGCTCGTCGTCACGTGGGTTACGAACTGGCTGCCAGCCTAAGTCCGCGGTGTCGTCGTGGTGCCCGCGGAGAGTTCGGGTTCGCTCTTGGCCTCAGCCAGCTCCAGCAACTGCTCCGCAAGTGCACGCGCGTCCGCGGCCGTCATAAGCGAACCGACGCAGCCGGGAAGCTCGCCTTGGTCGTCATAGATTTTGCCAAGTGCTTCTTCCGACAAGAACTTGACCTTGGGCGCCTCGTTAAGCGTGTCGCAGATCGTGAGGAGAATTGTCGGTCGCTCGCCGGTGGGCATGTTAGGTGACCTTTCGGGCTTAAAAATCAGATGAGACTACCTTCTTGCCCAAAAGAACACAATACCCTCCGTTTACCCCCATGTGTGACCTATTCGAGCGCGAGGAACCTCAAGAACGTGTCCGTCTTACCTACGCGACAATCGCTCGACGTCCTTACGCAACTCGGCGAGTTCGCGCAGGACTTGTCCATTTGAATGGTCGTGTTGCACTGAAAGAACGTCGAGTGCCGTGCCTACTCCGTGCGCGAGTGCGAACAGCGCCTCCGATTCATCCGGCGCGTAGACTTCGCCATCGCGTTTCGTTCCACACACAAGTACGGCCACGAGCGCGCCGCGCGAAACCATCGGATACGCGAACTCGCCATGCAGCGCCGAATCCTCAAATGACTTGAGGTCGATTGGCTTGTGCCACGCGCGCAACGCCACCATCGCAGGATCGTTCTCACCGACCGCGAGAGCGCTGTCGTGTTCCGCAGACGCGTACGTCGCCGCTCCATCCTGCACCAAGATCGTCGCTTCAGCGGCATTCGTATGTTCCTTGACTTCTCGGACCGCCCGTTCGAGTAATATGGAGCGATCCGTGATATACGAAGACTCGTGAGCGAAACGACGCAGCGCCGCCTCGTCCTCATACCGCTTTCGGAAGAACACGCGATCGACGAACCGATCGACGTGCTTGTGGATGTAGCGTATCGACAAACCGAGGCCCAGCGCCACCCCCATGGCGATAACGGTGCTGGCAGTATGACTCGCGCTGACGAGCCATGCGCTCGCAGCCCATTCGACCAAAACGAAAGCACCGATCACAATCGTCGAAACGATCGCGAAGATCAACGCCCGGTTCAAGACAAAGCCGATGTCGAGGAGTCGACGGCTCAGCGCGGCGTACGTCAGCGCGACCGGTGCGGCGAACACCACCAGATTGATGACGATCGTCCCGACGAGGTGGTTGGCGTACGATGAAGACGAGCTCGCGGTGCCGGCCACGATGGAGCAAAAAATGGCCGCAATAGGTGCGAGCGTCCACACCGCTCGCTGACGCTCGATGCCGCGGGATGCGGCAATTGCGAGCGCGCTACAGACCACTGCCATCAGGACAGCCGCCTCAAACGGGACGAACCCAATATAGGCGATGAGCGGGTCGAACTGCAATGTGATCGTTCCGAGAGTCCCAGCCACCAGCAGCGCGGTTTGGATCGCGTTGAACGTGTAGAAAAGCCATTGCGCGATACGACGAGGCCGCGAGAGCGGCTGCGCGAAGGAACCGGCAAGCGCCACCCATATCAACAATGACAACGGGCCAGTCAAGCTGGCGAAGCTAACGAGCACGTACGCCCATGGCCATGGCGCCGCGAAACCGGTCGCGGCGCCGAGCACGACAAAAACCGCGAGCCATAGCGAGAGCAGCCGCATCTGGGGCACATCGGCGCGGCGCCACGCGATGACGGCTGCAAACAGCAAAAGCCAGAAACTCGCCAATGCACTGAGCCAGATTAGCCACGCTCGCTGAGCGGGCAGCGGTCGCGGTATGACCGTGAGCTCCTTTTGTTGTGCCCCCCGAGGCACCGAGAGGATGAGAGGGCGCCCATTGAGCAGCGAAGGCCCGAAACCCAAAAGCGAAAAACGCTCGACAAGACTCAGCGAGCGTAAGTCGATGAGATCGCCAGAACGAAGGCCGGCACGGCCAGCTGGTCCATCGGGATCGACGGCGCGGACCACAAGAGTATATGGTTTCGAGGAGGCGTCGGTCGTGGCTCCTAACCGGCCCCACCACGGTGGAGCGCCGCCCATTCCGGTGACATCAAACACCGATGCTGCCTGGAGGAGCGCAGCGAACGCACAAATGGCAAGAAGCACGGGTCGCCATGCAACGCGTCTCATGCCAGGGTCTTAATCGCGCTGGGAGCCAGTTCCGCTAGTCTCTGCGCCTCTCGCCACCCTCCACTTCCTCCATTTTGCCCATCGAATGCGGAACTATACAGGCCTGCGAAGCGTTACGCAGGGTGAAGGGCCAGGTGTTTTGACATGCTTGGAATTATCGCTACTGCACTCGTAGCTCTCGCAGTCAACCCCGTCAACCCCGCGACCGTCAAGGTATGCACAGCGCCTTGTGGTGTGCATAGCACAGCGCAAGGTGCAATCGTTATCCAGGGCTTAGGCGGTCCGGAGGTGTTCGTGCGCAAAGCGGGCGGCGGAAACAATCCGGATTACATGCGCAAAGCGGGCGGAGACCCCTACAACATCGCGGACTGTCACTCGTATTTCGCCAAGGTGAAGATGGGGGACGGAAGCGTCCGGGAGGTGCAAATGCAGCCGGCCGGAACGCTCGGGAACTGCTCGTTTGCCTTCACCGGACCGATAAAGACACCGTTCGATCTTTATGTCGGCTTTGGCGGCGAGAAGCAAGGTTGGCAGCTCGGGTACAAGCATCTCTCGCAGTCCGATACGTACGAGCAAGAACGAATCAAGTTCACGTTCCAAAAGATCGATATCGAGAATAAACTCAGCAAGTCGGCGTTTTCGGATGACTGGTCGGCGCCCTAGGCCGGAATAACCGCGGACCGGTGCCCGGCCGCCGAATGCAAGCAGTCCGGAGGGGGGGGGGGGGGGGGGCCTGGAGAGGTAAAAAGGGGGAGGGAAGGGGGAGAGAGAGGTTTTTGGGGGGGGGGGGGGGGAGGGGGGGGTTACGGGGGAAGGGGGGGGGGGAGGGGGGGGGGGGGGGGGGTTAAGGGCGCCCTAAGGGGGGGGGCTCTCGGCCGGGGAACCGCCTTTTAGAGGGGGGGGGGTGGAAGGGCAGCCGGGGCCTTGGCTGGAGGGAAGGGGGGGCCTGTTTGTGGGGGGGCGTGTCGCGATCATCAAGGGAGCGGCGCGCTGCATGCCATCTCGGCGGGCCGCACACCGGCCGCAGACCGTCGAACAACTGGCGACCGATGCGGCCAACCATCTGTACGTGCTCAACTGCGTGGATCGGCGCGCCTCGATCCTCACGTTTGGGGCAAACCCGGCCGGGGATGTTTCACCAATCGCGCGCATCACCGGCGACCTGACCACGCTTGGCTGTTAGGGGCGAAGCCCGCTCTTATTTCAGTGGTGCCACGCCGTCTACAGTGCTTGGGCAGTACATTTTGACCGTCCCGTGCGGGTCCATCTTCGGCGCAAAAATCCAATGCAATGTGTCGGATTCATTATACCCGGCTCCAGACCGATAAATATACTTCGTACCGCAGATGCCGGCGGTGGTCGCTGGGAGCGGTGCGTTTCTTATGCTAAATGACGCTACGGGGAACACCGATTGGAAGGGCTGGGTGCACTTCTTCGGGCTACCGCCTCTTAAGTCTACGCTACCAGGGTTTGGAATGAAGGAAAGCTGGTATGTCTGGGCAGGGAGGTTCACCGAGAGCACGACTTCCGTACGCTCGCTCGTATTCGCGCTTCCACAGGTCCCGCTGGCCGACTGAGTGGTCATGGCACTTCCTGTCCACACCGGGATCGACAACTGAGTGTCGCACATCGGACACGTAGGCGCGAGCACCAAGCTTCCCGCGAAATGCTCATGCCATCCGCCGGCTGCTGACGTTTCGATGTCAGCCGAAAAGCTACCGGTGTAGGATTTCACATGTGACCAGGCCGCGAGCAACGCCGGGGAAGCCACGGGCGGCGGCTTTACCAGTGGAACCGGGTTGAGATTCGTCGCGGCAAGACTTTGTGCGGACATGACGACAAGTGCGCAAGAGAGGCCACAAAGCACTATCCAGCCTCTTCGATTCATGGCAACCTCCTCGATATGATCTACAGGCAGCTCAGATGGATACCTTGCCGGTTGGAATAGGCATGGTACGGGGAGAGGAACTCGACCTGCTCCCAACCGTTGAAAATCTCCTTAGGGCCGCCGAGCGTCCACGTATCGATCTGACCAAAGTGGCCCGCTGTCGACGGGTTTTTATTAATGATCGGTCCTCGGGCACCGTCGCTTCGGATCCAACGGTACGAAATCGGACCAGCCTGTGAGACTGAGATGGTAGCGTGAAATGTGAACGTCCAGGGACAATGCGCCTGGTACACGCCATGCGGATTCGCAGAGACCGTCGCGCTAACGTTCGCGTCGGCTGGTCGTGGATCTCCCAAGACCGTGATTCCCGCAACAGCGACGATTACGACCACGAGTAGGCGCCGCATTTCAAGCCTCCTTTCTGATGGTTGCTATCACTGAGTGCTATTGCCCGCTGACCGGTTGCAATTCCGGATTGACGATGTCGACGTTGGTGCCGCCACCGGTGCCTTTGAAGGTTATGGCAATCGTCAGTGAGTTGACACCCGTTACATCGATGTCGACCGCCGGCGTCGGATTCGGTTTCCCAAACACCGATTGGATCGAGGCGCTGCCAAGCGCCTTGCCGTCACCGGTGAAATTGACCGTGATCAGCGGGTAGATACCCGGTATGTCTTGCGTATCGTCCAGGCCGATCATCGCAGTCAACTTTGTGAACTTGTGATTGAGCGACCACGTCGCGGTGACGGTTTCATCCTTGACCACGTGGAAGAGCACGCTCTTGTCATATTCTTGCCCGTTGATCTGGGTCGGCCGATCCCACTGGTTGGCTTGGGTCCCTGAGTTGGTGATAATCGTCTCGTGGCTGTTCACGCGAACCCCGTCGTAATAACCGCCCTTGGGGTTACCCTTTAACCCGGACGACTTAAAAGGTAGGTCAGAAAGATAAACGACATCCGCGGCTTGCGCGATTGCCGCTATGAAAACTGTCACAAATGCGAAAACCGCGAGCATCGAAACGATCGTTCTCATGCGTATTCTCCTTCGTGCCGCAAGCAGTGTTCGGTCGTTGGTCGTGAGGGTCCCGCCGGGCGCCGTAAGTATCTTAGGCGTGCTTCGGCTTGGTCTTTTCGAATATGGAAGCAACCTGAACCGCGAAGCTCGGCAGCGCCACGTGCGTGAACGTCTGCGTCGCCGTGAATGTCCGCGTCTCACACCAAGTCGAACTCGATCTATCATAGGACTGGCCGCATTGCAAGCTCCCCTTGGGGACGGGGCGCGCCTGTCATGTACGAGGTTTCCGCCGACGCGATCTCGCCTGCGAGATCATCGATATTCTTCGTCGTCGTTATCGCAAACTCGGATTGTGCCGGGTACACCCAGGGATAGCCCGTCGGGTCTGCGCCTTGCGCGCGCGCGATGAGTGCTGGGTACGTCGGCTGCGTGCTCGTCTCGGGGTACCCCGCATGAAACGCCGTCAGCAAGCGCTCGGACATGTCCATGAAGCTGCGGTAACGTACCCATCGATGATTGAGCCAGTGAGGTTGCGAACCGCTCGCGGCGCCGAACTCGTCATGCAAGAGCACGCCGGCCGCGCGGCCTCGAGCAATGAGCTTCTGTACCACCTTGGGCTGCATGTTGAGATTCAAACCGCCCTCGTTTTGGGCTAGCTCCACGTGGGCGATGCGGTCGCGATAACCCGGCATCACCGCTTGGGTGGAGTCGGTCCAATTCATCATCGTGTCGATGATTGACGTAAAAAAATTGTAGAACGATGCGCGACCGTTGCGGTCTTCAATCCGGTTCCAAAACGGCTGGATGCCTTGCAGATTACCTTTCGGAAGCCAGACGTACGTGGATTGATTGTCGTTTTCGTGCTCCGTCCGTCCTTCGGGAAGGGCCTCAAGATCGACCGCGAACGTGGGCCAACTCGGAAGCGGACGATCGAAGAAATGAACGGGAAAGTTATGCGTGAGACCTCCATCGGAAAACCAGCACGGCCTGGCTAAGAGCTTCTCCTTGACAGCCACCAACTGATTCGCCGGATCACCGGCGTCGAGATCGAATGTCTTGTCTCCGACAAGCGCCTTAATAGCGGCCGTCGCGTCTTTGTTGTCCTGGAGACCAAAATCTATATGGTAGAGCCGAACGGCGCTGAGAAGCACGGGAAAGGACAGGCTCATACGCGCCGCAACAACAACCGGGAAACAGGCGGCCAGCGGCAACGGGACCTTGGGCAAGAGCGCGCGATACAGAATGGCCTCGTACTTGCTCCTTGGCTGCGCCGCGTACTTGAGCAGCCACTTGTAGACCGGTTCTGGAAATAGCACGCGCGCATCAGCGGGATCCAGATAGAAGTCGCGCTGCGCAAATGGGAGCCGGTACGGTCGCCCCAGTGACACACAGGTCGTCATCATCTGGAGGTCGACCTCGGCGTCGCCCCGGATCTCGTCGAGTGACTGAGTTGGCTCATCGAAGTATGGCTGCAGATCAGAATATTTCGTCGGGGTTTGCGCTTGAGCCGGCGGCCTGCCCCACAAATCGCCAAAGGTGAGCGGATCGTTTGTGCCGGCGATATGGTCGATCTTCGCCGCGAGCCAGTCGGTTAACGGCGGATTCTTTGTTGGGCTTGCCTCAGATCCGTTGCAAAGCCCAAGGTAGTTTTTCGGAACGGCCCGAGAGATAGACCACCAAACGCCAAGGGCCCAAGCTACCCCAAGCGCCACCAGCCATGAGACGACTGCGAGCGCCCACACCACCGGATCGTGCACGCCCGAACTCCACAACCACCACCCGATGAGAGCATCGAGCGCTAGCCCGATCAACGTCAGGGGCCAGAACCCGAGCATCGCGGCCCATATCGCTTTTAGGATCTTCAATCCGAGCCAGGCGTTTCCGATCGCGGCGATTGCGACATTGAAGAGCGGTCGAGTCTGGTTGGTCGGCTTGAAAAGACCGAGGATGAATCCCGGTGCTCCAAGGTCGCTGGAAAGCTGATCGAGATCCGAGATGGCGTTCGCGTTGTTGTGTTGGCGGCCGTGCTCGGCGGCGGCAGCGCAGGCGGCAGCAATCGCGCCGGCCGACGTCCCCCCGATACTCTTGAACTGATAGTTCTCGGCCAATTTCACCACCAAGGCTGGATACACAACACCGCTCGTGATCCCGCCCTTCATGACGACGTCACAGGGTGACAGGGATTGAACATTGGCATCCATATCTACCTCACGAAGACTTTCAAGACCGGGTGAATCTCCCATAGCGTGGCGGCGCAGTGACCCGCTCCACGGCCGCCACCGGGATCGGTACTGGAATGATGCGTCGAGTCATAGAACAACTGGCCGATCAATGTCACATGAACAGTGGTCTTCTGGCCGACCCATTGATCAAAAGCTTGCCGCGCTTCCGCGACCCTCGCATTGGTCGCCGGGCCAGCCACGTTGCCAGGGAACGGCACTTCGACTTCAGCGCACGGACCCGCACCGCTGCCATCAGCTCGAAAATCGCCATGGTAGTCGCCGTCATTTTCCTCGCAACGCACATCGCTGACGAATCCGGTGATCTCAACGAGTTGGCCCTCGCGCACAACTTTGTCACCGATCGTCGCATCTTGCGCGATGAAGCGATCGTCAGGGACAGCGGAGGCAGGGATGTCGAGATCCGGGGCGTTGACAAACGCGTCAGCCGTTAGGATGGTCGCAGCGTTGCTCGCGGTCGATATAGCAGAGGTCTTGACCGGCCAGCGAGCCGAGCCGTGCTTGTCGCACTGCGCGTACGCTGCGGTTGGAAGACAGCACACGATTGCGATAAGCAGAAGCACGCGTCGCATAAGCTGGATTGCTCGCAGAGGTCAAAAAAGCCCTGCGCTCGGCGCGCCAGCGCGGCGGTAAAACATCATCCCTCGAACAGGTATGCGCAGCCGATTGGTGCGGCGCTATCGAAATCCGCCGCTAGACAGCGCGTTGCCAAGTCGTGAACGAATCGTTGAAAGTGAGGGCACCATGCCGTCCGATACGAGCGACGAAGCGATCCAGTGGCTATACCTGCTTCTCGATGCTGCCTCCGGCCGCGAGCTTCACGTCAAACAAAAAGCCTGGTCGAAGCTTCCGGACGAAATGAAGACGCCGTTCGCGAATGTGCTAAAGCGCCGCGAGATTCCCGAAGAGAACATCGAAAGCTGCTTGCTCGCGCATACTGAAGACCCTGATGAGCAGATCGCGGTTCTCAACGTCTGGACCATCGACGAGGACGATCCGGAAGATTTCCTGCTGCTCGCAGCCGACCACGAAGGGCTGCTCGGCGAGTACGAGAGGTCAAGCGACGACGAGGAGTTGCCTCAATACGAGCTCATGGCTCGCGGCCGGCCGTACCTCATCCCGATCGTCCAACAGATCCTCGCCGACGGCAAACCGCGAACGGCAGAAGAGATCCTCGAGATCGCCATCGCCAAGGGGCTGCTCCCCAAGACGACCTTGAGGAAGAACCTCTACGGCCACCTCATCCAATACATCGAACGCACCAAAGCCCACGGCCGCAAACCGCTCATCATCCAAAACCCCACCGACCGGACGTTCACCATCAACCAGCCGCCCGACGACTGGCCCGACATCCCCATCGCAGAACCGCCAGAACCAAGCGCGCAAGTCAAACAAGTCATCGACAAACTCACCGCGACCTCGACCGGCACCAATCCAACCGACTTCGAGTTGGCGGTCTGCGAGGCGTTCGAACAGCTCGGCTATATCGCCAAGCACATCGGCGGCGAGATGAATCCCGATGGCGTCATCGTCGCGCCGCTCGGCCCCAAAGCCTACCGCTCGATCGTCGAGTGCAAGACCTCGGTGAAGGGACTCGTGCCCGGCACCGAATTCGTCACCGAAGCGGTCAAGCATAAAGATGAATACAAAGCCGACTACTGCATCGTCGTCGGCCCAAAGTTCGGACAGCTGGGCACCCTAGACGCGGAACTCCAAACGCATAAAGTCGCGCTCTGGACGGTCGCCGATCTGGTCAGGGCGCTCACGATGCAAACCAATCCCTACGAGATGATTCCGCTCTTCGGCCCGGGCCGCGCGAGCAACGCGCTAGACGAAATCATGTGGGAGCGGGGCCACGGTCGCGCCAAACGAGTCCGCACCATCGCCAGCGTACTATTAGAAGAGGGCTGGAAAGCTCAGGTTCTCGCGGCGAAGGAGAGCCCGCGCGAAGAGGCGCCTCTCCTCACAGAAGATGCCGCCATGATGCTGGTCGACGGCTGGCTGGCGAAACAAGGCGCGCAAACCGGCTGCTCTCGCGAAGACGTCCGGGCGGCATTTGACTTCCTGACAAGCCCGCTGACAAATCGCGCGATCTACGTTGAGGGCGATAAGCGAGCCGCAATCATCACGGCTTCGGCTTGAGCTGGCCTAGGCGCCCTTCGGTTTGATCTTTTCGAATACGGAAGCAACCGGAACCGCGAAGCCCGGTAGCGCCACGTGTTTGAACGTCTGGGTGGCCGAAAACGTCCGCGTCTGGCGTCATGCGCCACAAAGCTTTGGTAGCGGGATCGACGAGCAGCACCAGTTTTGCGCCGGCGGCCAGATAGACGCGGATCTTTTCCTCGACGGCGCGCCGTTGATCTCTGGGCGAGATTATCTCGATGGCTGCGTCCGGCGCGATACGCGGGATCTGCGCGGCCTCGTCCAGTTTGCAGCTCAGGCCGTCGAATGATAGGAATGCGATATCAGGCACGAGCGGCCGCGTCGCCTCTCCTGGGGGCGTCACTCGGAATTCCCACTCGATGCTCACGCGCCCGGAGCCGGTCTCGTTGGCCCACGCAACCAAAGCGGCGCCAATTTGGACTACTGAACCCGCCCATGTTCTTCCCGAGGGCTCACCTTTTGGAGCGCGCGCCCGTTGACCCACTCGGTCGCGGGTTTGGTGACCGGCACGGTGATCTCGCGAACGGTTGACATCCAAAAGGCGCTAACCGGAGTGGGAGACTTGGACTATCTCAACCTCTCCGGGGCTTGGCACTGGAAGATTTTGTTCTCTCAGCGCATCCAGGTAATCGGCGATCGCACCGGGGGCTTCTTGGGCGAGTAGTTCCTCGCGGGTGTCCGCTGCTAGCAAGAGTCCTGGCAAGTCTGGGAGCGACAGCACTGTACCCGCCGTCGTCGGCGCGTTCGAGAATGATTGGATAGGCATTCATCTTGGCTTTCACTTTCCGTCTATTTGCTTCAAGATTCTCGCTAGCGTCCCCCTTGCAAGATCCTTCGAGCTGTGCGGCAAAAGCCCTCACCGAGATTATATAGCGGCAATAAGAGCGCTTGTCTAGCCATGATGGGCACCGCCTTGCTGTGGCAAGCGCCGCCTTGCCATGGCAAGCGCTTGAGCTCGTTCCCGGCTGATTACGGTCCGATTACCCGCGATTGGTATGGTGATGTTGACGTCGATGAGACGTGGATCGCGCAGCCAATCGCCGGCCAAACGGCTGCCCGGTTCAGCGAGAGTCTGGCCGGGCATCGGGAGGATGACGTCATGCATCGAGTCAAGCAGCGTCCATAAGTCTTGCAGCGATTGCGAGCGCGCTCGCGATCGCCGCGTGCATGACCTAGGGGCGTCGGATCCACCCTTCCAAGGCGTTTCCCCAACCAACGCGCCAATCGGCGTACCAACCATAACACCGCCCACTCGTCCGCCACGACCGACACCCCCGCCTGGTCCGTAGAGCGCTACGGCGCACGCCGTCGCACGGTGAGAGTTGCTGCGGCGTGCGCCACCTCAGATAGGGCGTCCGAACACAACACCGAACTGAAGGGACCTCGGCCAATGCTGCCTCAGCTAAGACTCGCGATCGTGCCCGCGGATTGTTGTAAGGCCGATTGGGAGCACGCTCAGCCGTGACGACTTCCGATAATAGCGCGTCTTCTAAAACGTCATTGTTACGAACGATCGTAGTCGTCACAATATCAATCTTGGTCTTTGCCTTCTACGCCACAGACTTGCGACTGTTGTGGACTCCCCTTGGCACTTTTGGATACGGGAACGATGGCGACGGGATAATCAACAGGGTTGAAGCCGGCTAGCCGGGTGCCAAGGCAAACATGCAAGTCGGTGACAGAATCGATATCCCGTCTACGCCATTTCGATTCAGATACTTTGTGGGGCTGTGGGATGGATCCGCGGTGTGAAGCCCGTAAGTCCATCGCCTTCATTTTGATTCATGCGAAGGTCCATCGCACGATCACACTCGTTGCCAAACCTATGAAGCCCGAGGTGAATCCAGCATGGCTTGTGCTAGCGGGCGTTGCCGCGTCTGCGCTGATGGTGTTTCTTGGTGGGGCGCTGGTCCTACTTAGACCGAGTCTAACGACATGGGGTTTCTTCCTCTATTGCCTTAGTTACGCTCCGGGTGGCGGGGAGGTCGTCGCATACTCATTGCCATCTCCGGGGCCGTTCGTGATGGGCACGTACTACGCCATCAGCTTTGCCGTGGGTTGGATCGGCCTCGTGCTATTTTCACTGACGTTCTTGAACGAGCCGATACGCGGCTGGCGCTTGACGGCCTTGCGGCTTACGCCGGCGTTTATCATCGTACTAGTAGCTTATAACCTGTATTGGTTCTATCAGTGGATGTTCCAGGGCGGGCCTCCGGGCGAGCTCTTGATGAAGATCTCGCTGGCAGCGCAAATTGTAGGATCGATCGTCGTAGGCTTCTTATTGATAGACACCTACATTCGAGCTCAGGATACGGCCAAGCAACGGATGCGTTGGATCGTAGTCGGATTCTGTCTTTTCTTGTTGATGGAACTGGTACTCTACGTCTTCCGCTTCTGGGGTTCGCCGGCACTTGTCTGGGTGTCCAATGCGGCTGCCACTTTGGTGGTAATCATCGTTCCCTTGACGTTCGCGTATGCGGTGGTAAAACATCGCGTGATCGATGTCAGTTTCGTCGTAGGTCAATCGCTCGTGTACGGAGTTCTCATTGCGCTGGTAATCGCGGTGTTCGCAGCCATCGACTGGCTGATGACCAAGAAGCTCGCACAAAGCCGCTTCGAAATGGCCGCATATATCGCCGCCGCGCTCGCCCTCGGATTCGTCATGAAGTCCGCTCAACAGACGGTCAACAATACCGTCAATTTCATATTCTTTCGACACCGGCATCGAGCGCAGAACGAGTGCGATCGCATTCTCGCGGCCATTTACCGGGTTACGTCGCTCTCGGAACTGACCCCACCTTATCGTCGACGATGCCGCCAAGGCTTTCGGATTGGCGTCGGCCGCGCTGTTCGCGCGGCTCGCCGACGGTGGCTTCGTGCGGGAAGCAGCAGTCGGCTGGCCAGGCGGGCACTGCCTGGCATCTGCTTCCAGGTGATCCCCTCGCTGCGAGAATGCTCGGCGCGCGCGGCGCCGTTAAGCTAGGGGACGGTCCGCGGTCGGGATCCGACTTGCCGGCCGGGTTGGCACAACCCGCGATCGGTTTATCGCTACGTCAAAATCGCGAAGTTGTCGCGTTCGTGCTGTACGGCGCGTACGAAAGCGGTGCAATGTTAGATCCTCAAGAGACCGCAAGCCTCAGGAGAATTGTTGACGCAGCAAGTAGCGTCTACGTAGCGCTCACGGCCTCTCCCCTCAGGACCGTTGACTTGCAGCGACATGCTTACACCTAGCATATCTCGCACGGCTGCGCTGCGGACGTTTGTGGTAGTGGCGTTATCACTGCTTGTTTTTGTCGCTGGCGGGCTCGCGATCCAGCGAGTGTGGGCACCAATAGGCGTTTTCGGTTATGCGGTAGACGGCGACACTAAAGTCACGTATGTTGGCGATGGCTCGCCGGCGGCGAGGGCAGGGATACAAGTTGGCGATATCATCGATCTCCGATCCACGCCGGTGCAGTTCAGACACATGGTGGGGATTACACCATTCACGCTGCACGCTTCTCAGCGCGTGACCCTTGGGTTGATACACGAAGGCGTCAGACGCACCGTAACCCTCACGTCGATCTCAGAACATCGTGGGCGCTTTGACGCTGTCTTTCGGGTGCTCGTTTTGGTCTTTGCGCTTTTCTTTATCGTGCTGGGAGCCGCGCTGGTGTTGCTCAGGCCGAGCCTGTTGACCTGGGCGTTCTTCATCTATTGCCTATCCGACACAGGTTTCAGTTATCACAACCTGTCATTGTTGCTACCATTCCCGGTTGGTACATTTCGCGAGGTCTCTTCCATCACGCTCTGGACATTGCCGGAACGGTTGGCCTGCTCGTCTTCGCCCTGTGCTTTCTCAACGAACCAGTCGAGGGATGGCGGCTCTCGGCGCTCCGCTTAGTGCCGTATCACGCGAGCAGGCAGAATCGTCTACGCGAAACTATTGCCTCTAGTGTCCCACAACGTGTTGGGGACTAAACGTGTGACAAGCTCTGCGAAGATATCCAGGGCTTCGCCGCGCAACGCATGGGCGTCGTCGACGAACAGCGCCGTGGGCATGACGAGGCTTGCGTTGATTGCGACGGCAACGGCAGATGCGGTGTTGGTCGGGTTGCCCTGCGCGAACGCGTCGAAATCGCCACCTGTCAGCATCCCATACACCGACGGCCAGGGGCCGAACATCCGGGGATCTTCGTCGAGTCCGGACGCCGCGAGGACGCGGAATCCGGCTGCGGCAGCCAAGGTCTGCGCTCTTCGTAATAAAGCCGACTTTCCAATCCCCGCCTCACCGTGGACGAGCACGGCCGATCGCTCGCGTTCTCCGTCCGCCGCAACGAACGAACGCTTCAAGATGGAAAGTTCGTCTTCACGTCCGCTGAATGGCAGATCGACGCTTATCGGAGACCGGAGGCATCGAAATCAAGAGAGTGGCAAATCGTAAGTTAAATGCAGCGGATGGTTGGCTGCCGAGTTCCCCGCAAAGCTGCAACGCAGCGCTCGTAATATGTTCGGGCGCTCAACGGCTTGCCCGCGCCGATTTCTGCATCGATCAGAGTTGCATATGCCTCTTCGTCATACGGATTGCGATCGATGATATTTTGCGCGGTGGCGACATCTTTAGAGTCACGCACGATCCGACCTAGCAAGCGCTCATACGCTTCGGCGAGTCGCTCGCGTTGCGCGCTCGCCCACTCGTCGTAATCTCCTTCGAGAAAATCGCCGCGATAAAGCTGACGTGCTTCGACCTGGCTTTGCGGATCATCTGCCGCGACAAGGTCCAAGAAACGCTGAGCATCCAAGGCGGTGTTAGCCTCCCACCGAACCACCGCTTTGGTGCTTGTCACAAACTCGTCTGGGTCAAGTTGCGCGGAGCGCAGCGTCCGGCGAATCGCCCACAGTGTGGTCTTGAGGCTGTCACGTGCGCGTTCCGCGTCGACCTCGGGCCAAAACGTCTCGATGAGCCGCTCGCGCGCGACATCGCTGCCGCGATGCATGATTAAGCACGCGAGCATGGCGCGGGCTTTCCGAATGGATGGACTCGTTAGCGCCCGACCGGCCACCTCGAACGAAAATCGCCCTAGAGTAAATAGGTTCGAAGACCGCACGAAAAGACGATTCTAGCAGGTTCTAACGAGTGCCCGCTCAGGTTTCCCCCAATGAATGCGGGGGACGGCTCATC
Organism: Vulcanimicrobiota bacterium; assembly: GCA_963812135.1. Lineage (GTDB taxonomy): Bacteria > Vulcanimicrobiota > Vulcanimicrobiia > Eremiobacterales > Eremiobacteraceae > JAFAHD01. The sequence continues at coordinate 2,300,712 of CAWETU010000001.1, read as the reverse complement.
CCTTAATACGGACTATCTCGACCTCTCCGGGGCTTGGCACTGGCAGATTTTGTTCTCGCAGCGCATCCAGATAGTCGGCGATAGCTCCCGGGGCCCGGGCGAGTAGTTCCTCGCGCGTGTCCGCTGCCAGCAACAGCCCTGGCAAGTCGGGAACGACAGCACTGTAGCCGCCATCGTCGGCGCGTTCGAGAATAATTGGATAGGCATTCATCTTGGCTTCCACTTTCCGTCTAGGATATGTTAGGACTATTGCCGTCTAGTGTCCGAAGTTGTACCATAGGAACGTAAGGTCAGGGCCAGCCAGTTGTTCAAGGCGTGGGCCGCGATCGGTGCCCACAACGTGCCGCTGCGATAGTAGATGTAGGCAAGCCCCAGGCCCATGATGGTCAGAGGGATGATTCGGTACGGTTCTTGATGCCATAACGCGAATGCCAGGCTGCTGATCAGAGCGGCGAGCCAGGCAGGCAGCCACTGCGCCAGCGCGGCGAAGAGAAGCCCGCGGAACATCGTCTCTTCGACGATCGGAGTCGCCACAGAAGAGTCGATGACATCGCTCAGGTAGTCGACGACCCCTCTGTGGTGCGAATAGAAGACCGCTGCGGAAGCTTGGTATGCCGCATCGTTTGGATCGACTCTGATAGGGACGGCCCACGAGGCCCACAGGTGACCGCCCACGCCGCGGCCGCGTGGAGAAGCTGTGGAAGTCGGGGCTTCACAAAACCAAAGGACGCAGATGTCGCCGGCAGCAGCTGGCAGAGCCACAGCACCACGCCAACCGTCGCAAGCGCACACACGACAACCACGAACATCATCGAGACAGACTGAGGCAGCCCTCCCAGCGCGGGTACCACCAAGCCTGCGACCGATAACGCGAGCCAGCCGACCAACGGAGACCACAGGTAGACCGCGTACGTGACCACCGCAACGGTGAAAAGGCCGCCGAGTCGCCACGCCTGGGGCGCGAACTGGGGCGCAAGGCCATACGCCCACACAAACGATTTTAAACGGCGCCCGAGCGGATGCCCCAGCGGGCGCTCCACGGCGACCATCAGTCGCAACCGGCGGGTAACGTGGTTATGCAGATGCCGCAGCACACCACGATCCGGACGGGACCGAGATGCAGACGATACGATAACCCGCTCGTCACGTTGCGGCACTGACACGATCGACCATCATAAACTCGCTCGAACTGCTCCGTGAACTCGCGCGAGCTCACCAGAAAATCGAGGCTGTAAGCGCCGCAAGATCTGCGCATCGGAAGCCGGTTCGCCGAAGGTCGCGCACGCTGCGTCGCATCCAGGTACCGCTCGATATAGCGCACGAGCGCATGCGGCGTGAAGGTCAAGCGATCTTCGACAAAGCGCGCCGCAAGAGCATTGAGCACGCGAGTACCATCACGCAGACCTCTTGAACGCGGCATCCAGGCGTCGGAGTGCTCGGTCGTCGACGACGACCCGCGCCAGCGCCGGGTACTCGCTTTCGGCGACATGCAAGAGCGTGCGGATCAAGTTGCCGAGCACTTCGGCATCGACGTGTTCGGTGCGATACGCAAGCTCGAGCACCACCCCGTCGCGCGGCGTGGCGGAGAACTTCGCCGCCGGCACCTTGCAGTTCAGCCGCGCCATGAGATCGAGCACCAGAGCTCGCGCGGCCCGCGCCTTCGGCAGCCGCATCACGTGGGTACTCATGAGAAGAGCCAGCCGCCCGTGGCGTGGACGATGACATCCCACGAACGCAACTCGGCCTGCGAAGGCGACCTGATACCAGCCATCGCCCAGCTCGAGGCTCTCGAACTTGGCCTCGTCGAGCAGCGCCTTGAGGTCGACCTCGGAATCGTGATCCTCAGCCGGCTCAGGCGAGTCCGACGCCTCAGAGCCCGGCCCGCCGTGACCGGCACCTCGCGCGCCTCGGACAAACCAGCACGCTCAGCACCACCAGAACCAGTGCGCAGCCAACCAGTCGTCAGATACGCCTCGCCTTGCGGCGTCAAAATCAACGCATCGCCGCCGCCGCTCACCAGCAAACCATGGCGCAACAACGCGCGTCGCGCGACCCGCACCCGGCAGGCAAAACGACGCAGATCGCCCGGCCCACCCACCGCCGGCCCACCCTCGTACAAGCCAAACTCAAAAGCCAAAAAGTGATGCAGCTCGCCCTCGGACACGCGCGGGTGTTCACGAGCGACCTGCAACATCGGGTGAAGAAGATCTCGAGAAGTTGGAATGTTCACCGTTCACCTCCGCAGAACCGAACCAGACGAAGTCCCCCATCTCACAAACCCAATTGTATCGTGAGGCGGTGGCGCTCGTAATTCGGCCGGGAAATGACCGGGTCAGAATCTGGCCCAGGTCAAAAGCCAACAAAACAAACGATGAAAAACCTCAACACCGACGCCACCGCCAAGGCCAGAGCCAAAGCCTCGGGGATCCGTCATCTCCTGATCAGGCTGAACGTAGACCGCCAGATCACCAAGCAGCAAGCGGCACAGAATCCTCGGAGAAACCACCTCAGCGACAGCACGTGGAAGCGCTACAAGAAAGAGCTCGCGGCGTGGGGATGCCGCGCTCCACTACAACCCAAAGACGAAAATGCACACCGTGCCAAAAGGCTGGACCCTCGGCCGAGCACGCCAGATGGATCCGCGCAAACGCGAGATCCTGGTCCGCCTGCGGATCGATCTGCTGCGCATGGGATCGCCGTTCATGGAAACGCTCGGCCCCCAATTCGAACAATGGGAATCGCAGCTGGCCGGCATGGATCCAGCGGTCAAGGAGCGGCTCCCCGTGTGGCAGCCGCAGCCGCGCGTCAACGCCGCATTCTACGAGAACCTCTCCGCCTGCGAACGCGCCATCCAAGAACGGCGCATCCTCGGCTTCACCTACAAGAAATCATCCGACGGTACAGTGTCAGCGCGTCACATCGTGCCCTACGATCTGTTCGATAACAACGGTCGCATCTACGTCTGGGGCGTCGAAGAAGGAGGAGAGCGCCCGAAGTTCTTCGCCCTGGACCGGATGAGCGACCCGACCGTGCTCGACGAAGTGACGGCCAAAGGATACGACGCAGAACGAAAACTCGACGATACCCTGCGCCACTCGTTTGGCATTTTCGCGACCTCCGGCAAACCGCGCAAGGTCGTGGTGAAGATCGCGCCGCGACGGGTCGCCGACGTACTGGCGCGCCGCTGGCCGGCAGAAGAGTCGGTCAAAGAGCTGCCCGACGGCTCGCTTCAGATCGCGTTCAAAGTGACCGACCCGCGCGAGGTCGTCGCCTGGGCGCTCAGCTTCGGCGGCGACGCGAAGATCATCGAACCGCCGGAAGCGGCGCAGATGGCGCGCCAATTCGCCGAGGCTATTCTTAAGAGAGCACGCGTGGGCGAAGAACGTCGCGGTCGACGAGCGCCTCATGCGATTCGAATGGAGCGACGAAACAGCTTGATCGATCCGCACGGGACAATATGCAGCTTTACGTAGGCAATACTCAGCAGTTCTTTGACGATGCTGCGCGCCATACGCTCGCCGATAAGCTACAGTTCAACTTCCAACGACTCTTCGGCTACCTTCCCTCGGTCTCAGAAATGCGGTCATGGCGCAACTCGTTAGCCGCACTCTCCGTCCATCTACAATTCGCTCGACTTACGAATAACGGTATCATTCTTGAACTTCAGCTGCCGTTGTCGTCGGCACGTCTTGATTGCCTATTGACAGGCCGCGATTCGCAACGACGCGACAACGCAGTAATCATCGAGCTGAAGCAATGGGATAAGGCCGAAGCCTCAGATGTCGAGGAGTGTGTAATCACGTATCTCGGAGGTCGAGATCCAATGACTTCATCCCTCAGTTCAGGCGAGCCACTATCGGCAATACCTCATAGACAGCCAGACCGTCTACATGAGTCGGATAGCCAGTGGGCCTTTCAGCGTGCAGTTATCTCCATAATCTTAGCCGATCCACAATCACCGCTACATGCCAAGAAATTCGAGGCGGTGCTATCGGACTGTCCGATGTTCGCGGGAAATCAAGCTGAGGAGCTTGCCTCGTATCTCCGCGACCGCGTAAGCAAAGACGGCGGGGATGAAGTTCTACAGCGGGTGCTGCAGAGCAAGTATCGGGCTAGCAAGAAGTTACTCGATCATGTCGCTGAGGTAATACAAGGAACAACATTTATACGCTCCTCGATGAGCAATCGTGGTCTATAATACGATCCTCGGTCATGCTCGGAAGGGCTACCATAGTCCGAAGAAAGCGGTAGTTCTTGTGAAGGGCGGCCCGGGAACGGGAAAGTCACTCATCGCCGTTAACGTCATGGCCACGCTCGCAAAGGAGAGCTTTGTTGTACAGCACGCAACTGGCTCCAGAGCGTTCACCGAGAACCTGCGCCGCGAGGTTGGGAGGCGTGCAGCCAGTCAGTTCAAGTACTTCAATAGCTTCGTACATGCCGAAGATAACGCACTCGATGTAGTCATCTGTGATGAGGCCCACCGGATCAGAGAGTCAAGCAACGACCGGTTCACGCCCAAGTCCGATCGATCCGATCGTTACCAAATCAATGAGATCGTCGATGCGGCGAAGGTAGCGGTATTCTTGATCCATGACCATCAAGTGGTGCGCCCCGGAGAGATAGGCAGTTGGATCTCGTCAGGAACGCAGCAGAAAGCGCCAACGCCACTCTGGTGGAGGAAGAACTTCATACGCAGTTTAGGTGTGCTGGCTCCGAAGCTTTCGTTTCATGGGTCGATAACATACTCGGAATCAGGGAAACGAGTGATGAGTGCTTTGAAACCTCAGATGCTTTTGACTTCCGCATACTTGAGAGTCCTGAGGAGCTTGCCGCGGCGATCGAGGCTCGGGTGAGTGAGGGCTTTACTGGCCGTCTTGTCGCCGGGTTTTGCTGGCCATGGTCTGATCCGAAGCCGGACGGTATGCTAGTCGACGACGTCACGATTGGAACATTTCACCGGCCCTGGAACGCGAGGCCTGAAGCCGGGCGGCTAGCGAGGGACATCCCTAAGTCCTCGTTTTGGGCCGCCGACCCCAACGGATTCTCTCAAATTGGCTGCATCTACACCGCCCAAGGTTTCGAGTTCGACTACGTCGGTGTGATATTCGGAAAACACCTTGCTTACTCCAAAGTAACCGGAGAATGGGTCGGGCGGAAAGAGTATTCTCAGGACTCCGTTGTCGCCAAGCGAGCCAAGGAAAGCTTCGTTCATTATGTCCGCAATACGTATCGAGTACTGCTCACCCGCGGCATGAAGGGATGCTATGTGTACTTCATGGACGTTGAAACCGAAGAGTTTGTGCGAAGTCGTCTTGCTACCGGTAGTTCTTGAGCTGGATTTCCTAGGAGTCTAAGACCAGTCTAAACTCTGGAGGCGGCCGAAGCGCGGCCACTGTGAAGGTATAGCTGCCTGGAAGAGTTCTCGGAGCTGGCCGTCGGCCGGACTGCCTTTGACAAGGATAGAGACGGCTTGGGCTGGTCCGCTGAGGGGCTCGAGATGCCCCGAGTTTTGCTAGGCTAGCGTTCTGCGTGTCGTCCTCGAGCGCCCCACCGGCCAACGTTCGTTTCCGTCTAATGCACAGAAGTTTGTCGTTCCTCAACGACATTTTCGACTTGTTCACAAACGGTCCACAAGGCCGACCACAACATGGGCTAGCAAAGAAAGACAATTAACGCCACACTCGAACGTGTGTTTGGCCCACCAGTTGGTGGGCACGAGAAAGGTTGGGCGAGGTTGCGGGCAGTCGCGTTCGATTTTGTTACCGAGCGAGAGATCGCCGCTCGCTTCAAATCATCAAAGCAAATCTGCCTGCAAGATTGCCGGGCCTCTTACTGTGGCAGGGGGACGCAGGCGCCTTTCTTGACCAGCTGCCCCCGTGTGAGATATTTGATCTTGTCGTCACCTCCCCGCCATACAACATCGGGAAAGCCTACGAGACGAAAAGAGAGCTTGCAAAATACCTGCAGTGGCAGGAATCTATCCTCGAAAAAATTGTGTCACGACTGAAACCCACGGGTAGCATTTGTTGGCAAACTGGCAACTTCATTGATCAAGGGGAGATATTCCCATTGGACATTGAGTTGTCTCCCATCTTCAAGCGACTCGGAGTTCAGCTGCGGAATCGCATAGTGTGGCGGTTTGGCCACGGATTGCACGCCAAACGACGGTTTAGTGGCCGCTACGAAACAATTATGTGGTATACAAAGACAGACAAATACCACTTCAACTTGGATGGAGTTCGGATACCGGCCAAATATCCGGGAAAGACGCACTACAAAGGTCCCAACAAGGGAAAGCTTTCGGGGAATCCTTTGGGGAAGAACCCAGAAGATGTCTGGGACATTCCGAACGTCAAGGCAGGCCACGTCGAGAAGACGGTTCACCCATGTCAGTTTCCCATAGTCTTGGTTTCTAGGCTCGTGCGGGCTCTATCAAAACCTGGCGATCTCGTGTTCGATCCTTTGCAGGAGTCGGTACAACGGGCGTCGCCGCATTGCTGAACGATAGACAATTTTGGGGCGCTGAAATTGTTAGCGAATACGTTCTCGAAGCAAAGAGGCGTCTAAAGGAAGCCCTTCGAGGCGTGGCACGATACAGACCCGACAAGCCGATTCAGGATCCGGCTAAGTCAAAGATGTCTCTGGTACCACCTGAGTGGCAGGCTCTGTCAGATCGGTTGGAAGCTGACCGTTCATTAAATCTCTTCGGGGGCTAGCACTTCAGCCGTAAGTGCAAGACTGTGTGTGGTGCCCCACGCGCTAAGGTGCCGAAAACAATTACGTTTCAATCCTAGCTTTTCGCAAGACTGCTGGCCGCTAGGGGCGGTCGAAAAGTCGAAAAGAAGCCATCTTGCGGGCGCTACCGAATCCCAAGCTGAGGATTGGGTGTCGAGCACCTGGCGGGCTACTCAATGGGTCGCCGCCGACGTGACGGGTGGTCCCTGGGCTCGCAAGAGGTGGGTCAGAAGGGCCGATATACTCCTTAAGGGCCATTTTGATTGCCCCGGGGTTAACGCATAGTAACAGTCTGGTTTAGCGCCCAGTCTAGCGTTTGTTAGCTTGAACAAGCAACCGAATGAATTTTACACTGGACACACATAGTCACAGCGGTGGGGTTGAAGCTATCCCACAAAGTCTGGTCGTTGAGGTTGTTCAAGCCGTGGAGTCACTGACGCTGGCCGACCGGGAGCTGACGCCGCCATTGCTAAGAAGTGGAATACTATCAGCGCTGTACCGCAGAGGTTGGCCGAGCCGCGTCCGAGTTGATCCCATTTCGCAAGTTACGATTCCGAGCCTCAAGGACTCCATCGGGCTATGCGTCAAATGGGGAATATGAGCCGCCTCTATGCCGATCTACTCAAGCTTCAATATTGCTATCTTCGACGCGGGATGCGGGGTGCCATATTTCTTGTTATGAAGAGACGGACGGCCGTTCGACTGGGCAAGAACCTAGCGCAATACGAACGACTTGTTAGCGAACTAGACCTATTCCGCGAAATTGTGACACTACCACTGTTGGTTCTGGGTGTGGAGGCCAAGAAATGACATTAGGATGGGCGCTGCCGCGACGGCGGCACTTGCTAGACGAATTGAAGAGCAGCGCTCCCGGCCCAACTTTCCCTGTAAGTTTTCAGGGCCAATTGCAGCATCTCCTCGATCTACTCAGTTCCCATTGACATGCCGAAATATCGGTTATCCAATGGCCGAACGCGCGCGCCACAGCGCGAATATCTCGCAACTCATCAGGACCTGCCGAAAGACTTCTTTTCAAAAGACTTGGAGTCAGAAAGTGCCCAGGCTGTACAGCATAAGATATTGGATGGGCTCCTAGACAAAGGCTCGAGGTCTGCGGGAGTTTTTTAGCAAGAACAAGCAAGAGCAGCCCCTGATCCTCTCCTGCGATGGGTTTGTGCTCAACGGCAACAGGCGTCTTTGCGCGATGCGCGAGCTCATGAAAAGGATCCAAATACCTTCGCCAACTTTGCCAACGTGCAAGCGGTCCTCTTGCCTCCGTGCGATGAGCGGTCGCTGGACGAGCTCGAGGCGCGCCTACAAATCGATCGAGACATACGGGCTGACTATTCATGGACATCTTTTGCAATCATGTTGAGAGAACGACAACAGGAGCACAAGTTTGATGATAAAAAACTGGCCGCGCTCTACAATCGCAAGGAGGCGGAGATACGCGAGTACCTAGATATGCTCGGCTACGCCGAAGAGTATCTAAAGAACCGCGGTAAGACCGAACAGTACGGTACCGTAGACGACGACGAATTTGCATTTCGACAGATCGGCGCAAACCGAAAGAAGGTGCCTGTTTCTAACGTATCTCTTTACAAAGAATTAGCCTATCTGCTCATAGACAAACCAGAAGGTGGCCGCGTGTACCAAGACGTGGCCGACGTCGCGAAGTACATCGCTCCAGTAAGTGATGCGGTTGCACCGGACTTGACGCAAAAGGACGACAAAGGAGTAGACAAGGGTTCCGGTGGCGAGCTGTTGGGTGAAGCTGAAGCACCAATTTACGTTGGAAATCTTGATAGCTACCCAGAGGAACGCAAGGACGAGATACGTTCTTTGGTTCGCGAAACGATCGCTACCCGAAAGGGTTTGGAAAAGGATAAGAAACGCAGCGACTTCGTGCTCACTCAGATAAAGCGGGCCAACGCATCGTTGGCAGCGGCCGTCGGCGGCATTACAGACGGTTCCGAGAAACTAGGCGTCAGAGACCAGCTCGATGAGATTGATCGGAATGCTGTGCGATTGCGAGACTGGGCCAAGTAGTGCAACTCCACTTACGTTACGATAGCAAGCACCGCCGCGCCGTCCTATACCTCGATTCCCCGACGTCAGTATGGCTTGACATTTGGCGGGACCGTCGTGATCATTCGGACGAGTGCGTCGCCGAGTCTGATACCCGGTTGTCAATGCCTTGGTGGTCCTTTCTCTCCTGCAGAGGCAAACTTCGTGGGATTTTACAAGTTCACAACCTCTCGCTCGACGTCGATGACGAAACCGGCGATAGGCTGCGGACGGCGCTTGAACGCGAGGGCTCACTAACCAAAGCCAGAGCCACAGCACCCGTCGATCCGGCAGAACTTGAAGCCATGCTTCGCCGCTGCAACTTCCGTCGGGAGCTTAAGGACTATCAGGCGCGTAATGTGGCGCGGTTAGCTTCACTGAGTGCTGGCGCCACATTCTCTGTTCCTGGCGCGGGAAAAACGACCGAAGCGTTGGCATATTATTCAATCAAGCGCGCACCAAACTCTCGCCTTCTAGTTGTGGCCCCAAAGAACGCATTTGCTGTTTGGGAAGAGCAGATTGAAATATGCCTTGGCAAGGGACCTCGCGTAACGAGGCTAACAGAGGGTCATAGAGCGATTCGGAGCCTAATTAAACTCGAGCCAGATGTAATGTTGATAACGTACCAGCAACTAGCACGTGAAAATGTGTGGGAAAATGTTGCGGAATTCATGGACGAGCACCCTACGTTCATGTTTCTCGACGAGAGTCATCGAATTAAACGAGGTTTGGATGGAAAGACCGCTAGTGTCGTCCTGAACTTAAGCCATTTGCCTTCGGCTAAGTTGATCATGACAGGGACGCCTCTGCCGAATTCCGTTGGGGACTTGGTCCCTCAGCTGAGTTTTTTGTATCCAGAGGCGAGAATTGATGAGGCAAACGTCACAGAGTTGATACAGCCACTGTACGTTCGCACCACTCTTGCTGAGCTCAACCTTCCGGATCCAATCCGAACTATTCGGCAAATGTCGATGAACCCAGAGCAGCGGCATCTCTATGAGCTAATGCGCACTGAAGCGGTCCGACAAGGGGAACGATTTCTCGCATCACCGGATCGAACCGCACTGAGGTCGTTGGGGCGCCACGTCATGAAGCTGCTCCAAGTAGTATCGAATCCAGCTCTGCTCTCCAGTGAGCTGAACCTACCCACATCGAATGTACTGTCAAACGCGCTAAAGGAGGGCGATAGCCCCAAGATCGCCTTTGCCTGTAAACGTGCCCGCGAACTTGCCCGCTTGGGGAAGAAGTCGATTATCTGGTCAGGGTTCGTTGGAAACGTCGAATTGCTGTCGCAAAGGCTTAGCGATCTAGGCGCCGACTACATCCATGGCGGGGTCGATGCTGGGAGCGAGGAAGACGAGAACACGCGGGAGCGCAAGATCAAGCGTTTCCACGACGACAGCCGGGCATTCGTTCTTGTCGCTAATCCGGCGGCCGCGAGTGAAAGTATCAGTCTGCATACCGTCTGCCATAACGCAATTTATGTTGACCGAAGTTATAACGCGGCACAATATCTTCAATCCGAGCACCGGATACATCGCATCGGTTTACCCCTAGGTGCTGTCACTGAAGTCGAGATACTAGAATGCGAGAACTCGATCGACCAGAATGTCGATCGGCGCCTGCGCATGAAGGTCGACAAAATGGCGTCCATTCTGAACGATCGATCTCTCCAAATCGACGCAGAACTAGTCGACATTGATTCCGACGATTTTTCCCCCGACGATGCCCAAGCCGTATTGAGTGACTTGAAGTCAGCGTGAATCCCTTCTCTGTCTGGTGTACTTTACTCTGTACAGGAGCTTCTAGGTTTCATCAGCAGGAACGACCTCAAATCCGCCGATTTCGAGCAGCACTTTAGCCGATTTGCGGTCGCAAAATCAACCCATATACTTGACGCTGCACAACGGGGCCAGTGGGTGAAACTTGATGCGGAAGGAAGACTTGTAATTACCGAAAGGGATCGAAGGATTTCGATGGAGCCCCATCCCCAAAGTGCCCTCCGAGCGCAGTTGACCGACCTAATTGAGCTGGAGCGGCCACCGTGGACTCAACTCATTCCTCGCGGGCGCAAAGAGACGGTGGACTATATCGGGACCGATGTCAAGCAGTGCCTGAAGGACGCGGATCCGTCGACAACTACGATGCGGAGACCGTCGAGTGGTGGGATAGAATGGGAAACAGCGTCCGCGGGTTGCGCGACACTTATCTCACTAGCATCGGTCGTGCGGGTGAGAGACTAACCATTGAATACGAACGCGATCGTACGGGATATGATCCCAGGTGGGATCGGTCTCGAAACAAACCTCGCGGGATATGACGTCGCCTCAGTAAAGTCCGCTAACGACAATGCTTTCTTTTGCATTGAAGTAAAGACCACTACGACCCTGGAGGACTCAGCGCGCTTCTGGCTTACGCGCCACGAGTGGGAAACAGCGCTGAGCGTTTCAAATTACGCAATCTACCTGTGGATATTGGATGAGAGTCCGAAACCAACTCCCAAGATTGTGAGCCCTAGCGCTTTGGCGGAACATATTCCGGTCGATCAAGGAGACGGAGCCGGGAGTCTACACGCGTGCGATTCTCGTCGTTCTGCACTTAACCAAGGCCGCGTAAGAGATGCGCCACTCTTACGCGCGGGTTGATTGCGGACGAGAAGGCTCGAAGGACGGAAGTGTAACCACGCGGCCCCATAACGAGATGTCATTTAAAGGTTGGTGTCATGTCTGCGGAAACAGAGGAACGTCGGAACCAAGCTTACCTGGCGGATTTGCTCTTCCCCGAATCCTCAAAAGATGTCGAGCCTGAAGAACTGATGTTCCCAAGGATCAGCGTAGGCTAGTAACCGATTCCTTTGACTTTACGGTCAGCACAATTGTAGAAGCGCTCGACCGCGGTGATATCTACGTTCCTTCTTTCCAGCGCCGCTACGTATGGACCGTTGAGCAGGCATCGAGACTCATCGAATCTCTTGTGATCCAGTGCCCTATTCCGGCAATATATCTGAACGAGGAACAAGACAACAAGCTCACGGTCATCGATGGCAATCAGAGGCTGCTTAGCATATACAAGTTTGTCAAAAACCAATTTGCGCTTGAACGTTTGCGTACTTATCCCGACCTAAATGGTAATAAGTTTGTACTTGGATGCGCGATTCCAGCGACAAATCCTTACTAGACCTCTACGCTTTATCTCGATCAAGAAGGAAACGCATCCGCAGATAAAGTTTGATGTATTCGAGCGAATAAACAGTGGCGCCGCGCAACTCACCGCGCAAGAGCTTCGACACGGAATCTACTACGGCAGGTTGATCCGCGAAGTTGATAAGATTGGCAGCGTCGACCCATTGGCGTCACATTGCGAAACAAGGCCGATATCATCGGACGAGATCCTCGGAGCCGTGCTGCGATTCTGGGCTTTTCGTTACGAGGCGCAATTGTATAAGAAACCCCTCGACGTTTTTTTGAACGATTTTGTCTTACGACATCGATCAATCGACTGAAAACCTTCTAGGGCAATGGAGTATCTGAACTCCTAGACGTAGCTGAGATATGTGCGAGCCTGTTCGGACCATTAGCCTTCAGAACGATAGACAGTCTAGGCCATATCAGCAAGATAATCAATTCCGCTCTCTTCGACGCGGAGATGGTAGGTATCGCCCTGTACAATGACCGGGAAAGACTGCGCAGCTACGATCCTAATCAGTTCCAGCAGAAGTTGCGGAGACTACTGACGGCTGATGCTGACTTTAAGAGTTTTATTTCGAGAGCGACGAGTGATGAGAAAGCAGTCCGTGGCCGAATAGATCGGTTTCGCCAATTTCTGGAAACCCTCTAAGTGCATCGACGATATTGAGTTACAAAATGAGTCGGGCCAGGCGAGAATGTCAAGATCGCTTGAGTGCGCTAACGGTTGTCGCTAAAGCGGCTACTAAAACCTTGAGGCTGTCTTCAGAGAGCCAGATCCGTCAAGCCGCGCTACAAGGCGTTGTCGTTCAAATGCACTCTGCGCTCGAAGAATACGTCACGTCGCTAGTGTCTGACTGGGTCCGTGAGATGATAACTCAAGCCCTTACGGTATCCTCAGTATCGGACCAGACCCGCAGCTGGTTGTTTCATCAACAGAATCTGGAGGCTTATCGTCATTACGCCTATTCTTTGAACGAGAGAAAGCTTGTCGAGGCAGCTGGTATCCGGAGGCTTGATAGAACTCTTCTTGACGATAACGCGCAGCTACCACCGCACATCGATTCTGAAGTGGTCATCGGGAAACGAAAGTATCCCAGCCTTGATAATCTAAAGGCACTTTTTGTGAGGATCGGGTTTAATGACCTAAAGCAGTTTCTCGACCAAAAATTGCAGTTCAACAGCGAGTTATTTATGCGCTCGATATCTGATACGCGGGCTGCCGTGACCCATAAGCGGGCAGACCCGTTGACCAAGAGCGACGTCATTGCATATTCCAAGAAAATAGAGAGGGTCTCAATCTGGCTTGATCATGCTATGTATTCAACCTTAGCGAGAACGTGCGGGGTATCGTTTTGGAATACCCTCTGTTCATAACCTACGGGCAGCTTGAGGCGCGTGCACGGCTCTCATCCTCATGTTTCGAGTTTGCCAATAGCTAGACCAGGCTCATTCCTCATACCCGCTCATGTGGCAAGGTTGAATCGGCGTCGGAAGACCCGACAGCAGAGCGGCTCGGGAACCCACGCTCGCGCCCAAAGCACCAGCCACGCGCTCCCGCCGGGTAACGAAAGTGCCGTGATCTGGACCGCAGCGCGTCGAGGACTGACACGGCCACTACGGAAGGCGCAGGGGGCGTGTCGATCGGTGCTGGATCGACTCAGCGGCTAATTGGCGTCAGCGGTCGTGCGCCGCGTTCGAACTGAGCGAGAGAACGCAGTGCCCTTTTTAATGGGTGCGTGCGCGGATCAACAGCGTCGAAAGCGCGCAAAAGCCAAAGGAATAGCCCGGGCCGACACACCCGGGCGGAATGCAGGCGAAACAGACCGAACCCCGCTCCCGACAGCAAATCGCCCGCTCGCGACGTTCCTTAAAGGAAGGTCGGTCATGTCGGTTTTGTGGCTTGCTCTCGTCGTCGCCTGGACGTACGTCTTCATCAGAATCGTCGGCCTGCGCGTCACGCTGAGCACGAGGACCCTTCTCGGATTCCTCGCCGCCGGCATGATCTACGGGCCGCTGGCCATCGCGGTGACCGGCATCTTCGTCAACCCGTACGGCTGGCGCGGTCAGGATCAGGCCAGCACACAGGTCACGGTCAACGTCCTCTCGTTCATCCTCGCCCACGCGATCGTCGCCGCACCGATCCTGTACATGATCGCCATCCGCGGGCGCTACCGCGCGATCAGCGTCGCCGACGCGTTCACCTGCGGTTTCCTGTTCGGCTTCGGCGCGGATCTCGTGAGCGTCGCGCTCACCGTCGCGCAATCGAGCGATATCCCAACGGGTTTTTCGATCGTGCCGCCGTTCGTCGTGTCGTCAGCCGGCGTGACGCTGGCCGGCTATGCGTATTGGACCGGCCTCACGGCGATGCTCTTCGTCGCCGTCGCGCGCTTTTCGCGCCAGCTGCCGCTTGCATATCTGGCAGCCGCGGCCGCCGTCTTGTGGTGGTCCTTCGAACACGCCATGCTCGTGTCGCAGTCCGATACCGCGACGCGCTTCAGCGCGCTGGTCTTCCACGGCGCTGCGACCGCATGGGTCGCCCTGCTCGCATTGATCGCGCTGCAGTGGGCGGAGACCGGCTGGATCCGGCGCCAGCGCGAAACTTGAGGCGAGCGCAGACATTTCGTCGCCCTTTGTCGAGCTGCTCGGCGCTGGGAGATGCGCTCGTGCAACGCAAGTTCGACGATTTCGCCCGCCTTGGCGCGGAGTTCCGCGACAAACGGCGCGCGCTGCTCCGCGCGCCGAGATGGCGACATCGGGCGCCAACGCGCCGCCTGCCGCAGTCGCCATCCCCGTCTGCGCCCGTCGCAGTCCGACCCGGCCGTCGCGACCTGGCGTACTGCCCTCGCGGGCTGGACTGCCGGTGATCGCGTGGTGGGCGCTCGCGGTCATCGTCGTCATCATCCTGCCGAAGATACCGGCGCTGCGCGCCGTTATCATCACGCTGCCCGGCTTGCAGTCGGTGCCCGCGGGGCTCAACGGCATCACGCTTGCCGAATTCGCGCTGCTGCTCGTCGTGGCGTGGCGCTTCGTCATGCGCGCCGGCAGCCCGGCGGCCGCACGTACCACCGATGCTGGTCTGAACGGATCGGATACGACCCTCGCCCTGCAAGTCGGGCTTGGCATCGCGCTGCTCGTGCTGGTCTTCGGCGTCGACGCGCGCATGAGCACGCTCACTAGCGGCCTGCTCGCGCCGATCGCGCTCGACGTCGCGAGTTTCGTCCTCGTCTTCGCGCTGCTCGGATGCGCTGCGACCACGCCGGCACCGCCACGGCCGGGCGAAACACCGCAGCCATTCCTCGGGCCGGTCGCACGCGTCAAGACCAACCTCTTCATCGTCGGGCTGGCCGCCTTTGCCGTCATGCTGGGCGCTGCGTTCTTCGACTGGCTGCGCGCGAATCTGCACGCCCACGTCGCCGCGGCATGGTTCCCCGCACTCGGCTTCAACGTGCAGAACCTGCTCGACATTCTGGCCAGCGTGGCGGTGTTCGTGCTGCTCATCGCCATCGCCGTGCTCGTCTATGTCTTGCGCCTGCTCGCGCGCCGCATGTTCCCGGCCGCTCCGCAGTGACACGTGCGTGACGCCGCGTCTCGACGCATTCGAAGCCGGCGGCCGCTGGCCCGTGCGCATCGCCGCCTGGATCTTCGCGAGCATGTCGCTGGCCGCGCTGGTCGGCCACGTCGTGTTGCACGTGCCGATGAACTTCACGCTGCAGTTCTTCGCGGTGCCGACGCTGCTCGCGTTGGTCGCGCTCGCGGTGCTGGCGCGCAGGCTCTCGGCGACCTGGTTCACCAACGCGCTTGCGGTCGGTTGCGTGGCGGGCCTCGCGGCGACGGTCGTCTACGATGGCGTGCGCCTCATCATCCAGAGCTCGCATCCGTTCGGCTACAACGGATTCGTGCCCATTCTGATGTTCGGGTCATGGATCACGGGCTTGCCGATCGGCACACCGCTCGCGGTGCTTGCCGGTTGGCTCTATCACTATTGGAACGGGCTGTCGTTCGCGATCATGTACGTCTTGCTGTTCGGCAACCGCTCGTGGTGGTTCGGCGTCGGCTACGGCGTCTTCATGGAATTGTGCATGCTCGGCCTGTTCCCGCTGTTCATCAAGATCAACAACCCCGTCGGTTTCGTGCTCATCAGCATGATCGGGCATCTGTTCTACGGCGCCGTGCTTGGCATCATCTGCCAGCGCTACGCCCGGCCGTTGTGAATCAGAAGGAGCGTCGAAGATGCGCGTGATGCGCCCTGTCCTCGCGATCGCAGGCTGCCTTGCCGCCATAACGCTGTTCTACGCTCCCGCGCGCGCGGGCGATTGCGCCAGCCCCGACGACTGCTCGGCCATCCCGGACAACGCCACCCGCGCGACCGCGCTCCTCGCCATCGGGGCCGGCGTCTTCATTGGTGCCAAGATCCTTCGGCGCGCCCGACCTGGGAGCGTTCCGCTCGGCGACGAAGACGACGACGAAGCTGGGCCGAACGGCGGACCACCGCCGAACGGCGGTGCCGCAACCAGCGCACCCGATCCTGGCCCGCCGCAGGCGCCCAAATCGGCGCCATTCGACAGACCGCTCGGCGCGGACGACGCGCGCCTGATCGCTCTCTAATCGATGCGTTCCTTAAGGAAGGTCGGTCATGTCGGTTTTGTGGCTTGCTCTCGTCGTCGCCTGGACGTACGTCTTCATCAGAATCGTCGGCCTGCGCGTCACGCTGAGCACGAGGACCCTTCTCGGATTCCTCGCCGCCGGCATGATCTACGGGCCGCTGGCCATCGCGGTGACCGGCATCTTCGTCAACCCGTACGGCTGGCGCGGTCAGGATCAGACCAGCACACAGGTCACGGTCAACGTCCTCTCGTTCATCCTCGCCCACGCGATCGTCGCCGCACCGATCCTGTACATGATCGCCATCCGCGGGCGCTACCGCGCGATCAGCGTCGCCGACGCGTTCACCTGCGGTTTCCTGTTCGGCTTCGGCGCGGATCTCGTGAGCATCGCGTCCGCGGCGCAAGCGCCCCAAGGCCAAGAGTTGGGAGTTGTTGCGCTATTCGATGCAGGTCATGTCGCCAATCCAAATCGGCGGCGGAAGACCCTATAAAAGAGCGGCTCGGGAACCCACGCTCGTGCCCAAAGCACAGACCTAGCGTTCCCACTCGGGTAGCGAAAGCGCGGTGACTTCGACGCCAGCACGTCAAGCACGGATTTGGCCACCACAGACGGAGGCGGCGAAGTATCAATCTGATGCTGGATCGACAGAGCTGCCGCCTCGCGCCAGCGATCGTAGGCCGCGATGGGCGCGGCAGCTCGCTCGCTATGCTCGGCCAGGCCGGTGTGGATGAAGCCAGGCTCGATGACCGAGACGTGAATGCCGAACGGCCACACTTCATGCAGCAGCGCTTCTGAATAACCCTCGACCGCGGCCTTCGTCGCCGGGTAGACGCCCTGGAACGGCGTGGCGGTTCTCGCCGCCAGCGAACTCATGTTGATGATGTGGCCGCGTCGCCGCTCGCGCATGCTCGGAAGCACGGCTCGCGTCATGCGCACGACGCCGTAGAAATTGACCTCGAATTGAGCGGCGATCTCGGCATCGCTGCACTCTTCGGCTGCGCCGACGAAGGCGACGCCTGCGTTGTTGACCAGGACGTCGATCTGTCCAGCGCGCTCGAGCACGGCTCTGACGCAGTCTTGCACCGACGTTGGGTTTCGGACGTCGAGCGCTAACATTTCGACGCCGGGCAGTTTCGGCGATTTGCCAGGATCGCGGGCCGTGCCGAACACGCGGTAGCCGTGCTCGGCAAGCGCCGTCGCGATCGCCGCTCCGATGCCGGACGACGCGCCCGAGATCAACGCGACAGGTTGAGATTTTTCGGTCTTCATCATGCTCGTAGTCCTACACCGTTGCCAAGCGCATTCCCGTTGTGTCTTGACACCGGCTCGGCGCAGCGTGACAACAGGCTTGGTTGGGGGCAAGTCCCTGGTGGGCGGGCGAAATGCTTGAGGGGCGCGTGGCAGCAAACTCGGCGCCCCGAAGTTTGAGCTTATCGGAAGGCTATGCTATACTAACGGCGTGGTTTGACGGACTCGCCGAGACCACCGCAAAAGTGCGGTGGTCTCGCTTTTTTTCGGAATGGATCTGCCCATGCGGCTCAGCCCTTCTTGAGTTCGCGCCGCTTTGTCACTCCCGAATAACAGCCGGAGCAAGAAGTCTGTAGCGGTCGAGTTTACTCGACCCAAGCCGGCGCTCATGAACCCGTTCATGGCCGGCCACTCACCGTTACGCGATCGCCGAGCGACGAGGCGGCTGCTACGCACGGTCTTGCCAGCTGGATCGTACAACTCCACGCGGCTCTTGACGGTCGGAGCGGTCGGCGTGATACCGAACATGCGTTCGGTCGCACTGTAGCGGTCGAATTCATTCGACCGAGCGCAGCGTGCATGTTAAGCGCTGTACGCTTCCAACGTAGTACGTTGTAAAACGTATAGCTGGATTCTCTTGGACGGTCGCCGTGCCCGATTATATCGACGAACATTTTGAATGGGACCTGGACAAGAGCGAGGAAATCTTCGCGCGGCATGGTTTCGATTTTCACGTCGTCGCGGAGATGTTCGAGGGGGAGAACTATGTCGATGCTTGGATCCGTTATCGCGCCGACGGCGAAGAGCAGATGAAAGCGATCGGGTGTACGGGCGATTTGTTCATCACTGCTGTCTATACGATGAGAGGCGATCGCAAACGAATCATCACCGCGTGGAAGTCCGAGCGATCAGAGATCGACGAATATGCTCGACATATGGGGTATCGAGATGAAGGGGAGAATTAACTGGGAGCTCATCAAGTCCCACGACGAGGCCACCATAGCGCGGCTTGCGGCGGAAGAGCGTGCGGCGCTGGGCATAAAGCTGGAGGAGCTCCATTTCCATCGGCCGTTTAACCCGCGACCGCCGAATGTGAAGGCGATTCGCCGTAGGCTCGGCTTGTCGCAAAGCGAATTTGCGCGGCGGTTCCGCCTTAGCCAACGAACCATTCAGCAGTGGGAACAAGGACGGTCAAAACCCGATCAGCTTGCACGTAATCTGTTGCGTGTCATTGAATGGGCGCCTCAACTCGTAACGCGGGCGGTAGGCGGCGTGCATGCGCCACGAAAAAAGGACTAGTAGCAGGTTGCTATGATCCGCACAGAGCATGAGCACAAGAAGGCGCTCGCCGAGGCTCGAGATCTCCTCGCGGCGCGAACCTTGACGCCCGCGCTAGAGGCGTATCTCGATCTGATCGCCACGCTGATCGAAAAGTACGAGGAGGAGCATTATCCGTGGCCCGAACAGGCGGCGCCCGCTGATATTCTGCGGGAGCTGATGCAAGCGCGCGGCCTGACGGTCTCAGAGCTGGGTGCGATCATCAAGTCGAAAGGCACCGCGAGTCAGATGCTCGCGGGCAAACGGAAGATCGGTGTGAACGCGGCTAAGAGCTTTGCGAAATTCTTCAAGGTGCCGGTTTCCCTGTTCTTGTAAAAGCTCAGAATGAGCAAGGTCACGCTCCACGCCATCATCCGGACCTTGGTCAAGCGCGACGGACGGAACTGTCAGATTTGCCGTCTGCCGATGTATTTCGACGCGCCATACGAGGGTTTGAAGGGCCAGAAAAGACAGAGTCATCCATGTGCCCCAACCGTCGACCATATCGTACCCGTCAGTCAAGGTGGCCGGAGGGGAGAGCTCGACAACTTGCGCCTAGCCCACAAACTTTGCAATCAAAGCAGAAACGCGCGCGCTGCGCCAGATCCGGCGCACCTGCAGAAAGTATCTCGGCTGGTCGCGGAGCTGCGCCTGTGAAGGAGCAATGATGAAAAGACTTGTCGTTGCGTTTCGACGCGGATCGTTCCACGCCGCCGCCATCGCGAACCGGCGTCTCGCCCGTCTGCTGCTCGAATCCAAAGACACGTTTCTCGAAGTACGCCTTCGACCCGCACAACTGCACGAGCTGCGGACAAGCATCGACCTGACCGATGACGGATTGCGCCCACGCAGGCGCTCCAAAGCCAAGAAATAGCGTGTGCTCGCAGCGCCTACTTTTGGGTGCCTACATGCGCAAGCCTTTCATCGCCAACTCTCATTGAAGGGGCCATGGGTATGACGAGCACAGCTGTCTCCGTTGCTGGCGTAGCGGTTCGCGCTCTTGCGACGGCCGCGACGCTATTGGTAGTGATGTGCTACGGCGCTCGCCCGAGCGAAGCCAATGCCACGCAGACGCATTGGGAAGAGCTCATCAGTTCCGCACGAGCTCAGATCGCCGCGAACATGGGGCGCAACTCCGCGCTGCCGGTCATCGTCGTTATCAATGCGACGCAGCAACAGGGGGCGGCCCAGGCTTACACGGACTATCCAGACGCGACAGGGCAGCGCTCGGGCAAGCCTGTGAAATGCGTCATTTACATCAACCCAAGCGGGCAGGCCGCGCCAGCCCAGGAACAGCTAGAGATCGCGGGCCACGAAGATTTCCATTGCTTCCAACTCGACGACTTCGCGACGGGGACGTCCTATCACAACGCCCCGGGTTGGCTCCTCGAAGGCCAAGCCGAGTGGGTGGGGGCAACGCTTGCAGGCACCAACATCTCCGGCGCTGGCTATTGGGCCGATTATTTCACGGAACCGGGCAAGCCGCTCTTTGACCGCGGCCCTGACGCGCTCGGCTTCTATGCCGAGATGAAGTATGTCGGCATCAATCCATGGCCTCTCTTCGACGGTATGCTCAAGAAGGGCGACAATGCCGCAGCATACGCGCTCGCCATCGCCGGGGATCCCGACAACTTCGAGATCCGCTGGGCATCGAGCTACGCTCGCTCTCGCGTCAGGGACCCGTCGCTCGATCCGACGGGTTGGGATTCGGATGGGCCAGGCATCACGAAGACGATCGACGAGCTCAAACTGTATACGGTGAGCAACGGGATCTCAAAGGGGCCGTTTGCGGCCGCAGCATACACGAACGAGATCTTCCTCGCGAAGCTCGAAGCCGATATCGTCCAGATCGTCACCTCGTCGCTGCACGGACACGTCAGCTTCGCGAATCGCGACGAAATCGCGGGCGGCGCGCTCAACGGCTACTTTTGCACGCTGCCGCAGGGCTGCAAATGTCCGGCCGGCAGCACCGGCAACCCGCCGCCCACAACGCGCGCCGCACCAGGGATAGCCTACGTGTCGATGTCCGGCGGGAAAAGCGGCGCGAAGATCAGGCTCACTGGAATTTCGTTGGACTCATATTGCAAGTTGCAGCCGACGCCGTCACCTTCACCGTCAAGCAGCCCGCCTGTCGTCAACAAGTCGTGCAACGCCTTGCTCAGTACGGGAGAGGTGAGCGGCGCCGTTGGTAGTCCTGTCGTGCTGCATGGCGGAGGCTCGGCCTGCTACTACGCGATCACGCTCAAAGACTTCAATGACATGCTGTACACGGTCGTCACCGTCGTGGTGTGGCCGCAATCGTATGCGGCCGCTCTTGAAAAATCGGGCGAACAGCCAGCTGGGTCTTGCAGTACGGAATCAAGGCCGGGGACATGCGGTGAGCGGTTCGTCCTCCAACACGGCAACCTCGTACAGATCGCCGTGACGCTGCACGATCCGGGCAGCCCCGACGCCATCGCCTCGATATTGGCCGGCCTCGTGCGCTCCAGGCTCTAGCTTCTCAACTTGCGTCGCGTACCGAGCAAGGGTGAAATCCACGCCGGGTTGAGGCGACCGTGGTAACTCCGATCGTCTTTGAGCGTTTTGCGGGCCGGCGTCAAGAACTCGCCGACCTGCGCGAACGCAACGAAGCCGCGGCCCAAGGCCGCGGCTCGACTGTGCTTATCGTGGGCGATGCCGGCATCGGCAAGAGCCGGCTCGTCGCGCAGCTGATTCGCGATGCCACGCAAAGCCGCGTCGCCATCGGCCAGTGCTTCCAACATCTTCAGATCCCGTACGTGCCGTTCCGCGCCATCTATCGCGAGCTCACGGGTCACGAATTCGCGCCGCAAGCCGACAAATGGGCACAGTTCGAGACCATCGTCAAGACGATTGTCGACGCCGCAGCGAGCCAGCCGGTCATCGTCGTCGTCGAGGATCTCCAGTGGGCAGACAACGATTCGCTCGAGCTCTTCGCGCACGTCGCCACCTCGATCGGGCGATCGCGCGTGTTGATGCTCGCGACGCTGCGGGCTGAAGACGCGCGACGCGGCGAAGCGCTGGGCGCGGTGCTCGCCAAACTCGGCAGAGATCCGTCAGTGGCGCGGCTCGAGCTGCCTCCGATCGACGACGCCGACATCCAAACGCTGATCCATGACGTCCTCGAGAGCCGGCCTGGCTCGTCCGGCGTCGCCGATGCGGTCAGAGGCAGGGCCGAAGGCAATCCCCTCTTCGCCGAAGAGCTGTTGCGGACGCTGCTCGACGCAAGCTGCGGTCAGCCTCGCGCGCGGCGACGTTCCCTCTTCAGTCGAGCAGATCGTCCTCGAGCGCTTCCGGCAGTGCGACGTAGAGACGCGCGCCGTCCTCGAGCGCGCCGCAGTCATCGGGCGTCATTTCTCGGTCGCGTTCGCTGCCGCGATCGCCGAGCGGCCGAGCGAGCAAGTCCTCGAGGCCCTCAAACGCGCTCGCGATCAGCAGTTGATCGTCGAAGAACCCGCCGAGCAGCCCGTCTTCACATTCCGGCCACGTGTTAACGCGCGATGCCATCTACAATGAGCTGCTGGCGCGCAACGCAGCGCGCTGCACGCCAAGATCGCCACGGCGCTCGCAGCGCAGACCGGGCTCGAGCGCGACCGAACTCTCGTACCATTGGCGCAACGCCGGCGAGCCTGCGAAAGCCGCCGCCTACGATGAGCGCGCCGGCGACGAGGCGGAAGCCCTCTTCGCCCATGCGTTCGCGGCGCAGTCCTACGAGCGCGCGCTCGACGCGCCACGGTCAGACGATGCGGGCAGAAGCGAGCTGTTCCGCAAGTTCGCGCTCGCCTTGCATCACGGGGCTCGGCCGCCAAGGCGCGCGATGCGTTCGACGTGCAATCGCTCCTCATCACGAGCGCTCCGGCGATCCCGGTACGTCTCGGCGCTCTATCATTAGATAGCGGGCCATCTCGCGTTCAACACCGGCGATGTAGCTGGCGCGAAAGAGCTCTTCGAACGCGCGCTCGGCGCCGCCACCGATCCCGATGACGTGCTGCATCTTCAACGCGCACGTGAGCCTCGCCGGTCTGCGCGTCTTCCAAGACGACGCCACCGGCGCGCTCGAACATCTCGCGCTGGCAGAGCTCTACACAGGCGAGCGGCCCGCGGCCTGAAGCAGTCGCGCTTGCTATCAGTTCCTCGCCATCGCGCTCAGTGACCGCGGGCGATGCAGATCGGCGCGTCGATAACTGCGAACGCGCAGCCCTGACATCGCGCAAGCCGCCGGCGACATCGAAGGCGTCCGTGCGGGCGCTGGGCAACGTCGCCGTCAATCTCGGCAAACTGCGCGCCCGCCACCAAACGCTCGAGCTCTTCGAACAAGCGCGCGAGCTCATCAGAGACGCATCGGCTGCGCAGCGTCTCCGCCGGTTTCTGCCTGCTTGCAATACGCGCTCACCTGCTATCGTTTCGGCGACCTCGAGCGCGCGCGCGAGCTCGTCACCCAAGCGCTCGCCATGGAGATCGACCTGCCAAAAATTCGATGTCGTCGCTGCGCGCATCGGCATCGCGGTCGGCCTGCTCACGCTCGACGACGAAACTCGTCGAACGCACGCGCGCGTCGCGATTTCTTCGAACTTGTCGAAGGACTCGACGAGAGCGCCGTGCCGTACGCGGCCTGCGCCTATATCGACTACGCCGTAGCGCGCGGGCGCTTTGACGACGCGCACGGCATCATCGATCGGGCCCTGACCGCGCTCGACGCCCTTGCGGACAAGCAGACCGACAACGTCATCTTCGTCCACATCGCGGTGCACGGCGACCAGGCCCAAGTCAAACGCGCGCGCGAGCTGCTCAAACGCGCCGGAACGCTCAAGCACGAAAAAGAGCACGATGCGCGCGCCTATCTGACGCTCTTCGACGCTCGGCTCGCGCAAAGAGAAGAACAAACCCCAAGACGCACGCGCGCTCGGCGAGCGCGCCGCCGCGCAATTCCACGATCTCGGCTGGCATCTATACGAAGCCCAGGCGCTCGAAACCGCCGGCGAACGCGACAAGGCGCTCGAGCTCTATAAGAAGATAGGCGACAAAAGAGACGCGCAGCGCCTCGAGACCTCAGCCCGCCGGCGCGGAAGACCAAGGGCATCTGGCCCGCAAGGCTTGAGTCCCCGCGAGCTCGAGGTCGGCACAGCTCATCGCGCAAGGCAAATCCAATCGTCGCCTCAGAGCGCTGACGGTCGGCGAGCGTACAGTCGAAACGCACGCCTCAGCGATCCTCAACAAACTCGGGTTGGCGTCACGCGCCGAGCTGATCGCCCACATGGCACGCTCCGCCACAGCCTGACGCCGGCGCCACCCAGAACCGGTTATTCTGTCACGCCGACCCTCAGCAGCAGCCTTGGGTTGATGATGACCGCTTGACACGAGAACGTATACGGCACGACGCTGCTCTTGATGTACTCGGCATAACCGACTCCGTTGACTTCTTCGAGGAGCAGCACGAACGGCGTTGACCGGTTCCAACTCTCCACGAGCTTATTGATGGGCCACGATACCGTTGATCCATCCTCGCGAACTTTCCGGGCAGCGGACCGCCCCCAGCGACGACCCAGGACTTGCTCGCCCAGTCGCTCGGAGCACGATGGAGATCCGCGCAACTGCGGGTGGGATTGCCCGGGCCCGGTGTACGCGAAGCTTCCACCGAACAGGCTGTTGCCGGCGATCGCTGAGAGATCGAACGCGTAGGCGGCGCGCTGGAACGAGTTCGTCTGGCTTTGGTTGCTCTCGAAGAATGTATCGCCGACGATTAAGTCTGAACCCGATCGCCGGGAAGGTCTGCACTTGTGGATTGTTGTCGCTGTACAGATTCCAATATTGCCGGTGTAACCGCGCGCCTTATCCGCCTTGATGGTCACGGTCTTGGACGTCTCATGGATGCAGATCTTCGGACTCGGCTTGGATTCGGCAGCGGCGAGGCGCGACAATGGGTACGCAGTCACGACGTAACATACCGCGTGCCAGCCGCCTTTTGGCTCGTCTTGGACGATGAAGTGTGCACTTGAGATCCCAACGACTCTCCCAGGACCACCGGAGCGGCCCCCGCCAGCCAACCTCAGATGGAAGCCCTCGAGGGCGCAGGGCATGTCGCTGCATCTCCAGTCCCAATACACATCGATTGCCTTGCCGTGCGTCAACCATGAGCACTGGCTTGGACCGTCGCCTTCATGAACGCACGTGTCGGGATTCGTCGTGTAGTGCAGAGCCCTTGGCGCTGGCAACACAGGCTTGGGAGTCGGACGCGGAGTCGGGTGCGGCGTGGGAGCGACGTGCATGGTCGGCGGCGTTCCACCCGCTTG
Source organism: Vulcanimicrobiota bacterium (assembly GCA_963812135.1). GTDB lineage: Bacteria > Vulcanimicrobiota > Vulcanimicrobiia > Eremiobacterales > Eremiobacteraceae > JAFAHD01. Next base: position 2,275,244 of record CAWETU010000001.1, on the reverse strand, counting down.
GCTCGCCGCACACGGGGACAGCAGCGCAACTGCCACGATAAAAACGGCGAGAATGGAGCCTATCAGCGGCTTCACAATATGTATCATTTTCTGCCGGCAGAGCGTGGTCCTGGCCTGCTTCAACACCCGTGGGCTAGCTCGATGCTCACAAGCTTGTCATCGAGAAATATGAAGTAGTCGTACCAATAGCACTGTGTCGGATTCTGTGGTTTGAAATATACCAGCTCGGTATATCCGGGCTTGTCCTTCATTTGAATAGGAGAAGCGGCGCCATAGATGCCGCGCACTGTGCTCGGCGATTCTCCCAACCGCGCACCAGCTTTGGTCCCCGCGGCTCCTAGGTCGCGAGCAGGCACGGCTTGGGGTGGTGCCGCCACACCACTGACGAGCAGCGTCGAATGCCACGAGCAACAACCGACATCGTAGAACGCGGTTTTGGAGTGAGCGTCGTAGACGACGCTCGCACTTGACGACCCCGCGTTGCCAAAGCGAAATGTCCGGCCGTCTGCCGGCCCGCCGAACCAATCGCGGGGAGCGTACGTGAACGAGTCGTCGATTCTGGTCTCAGACGCGCGCTTGTGGTTCCACAGATCCGCCTCTTGAGATCGAGGCAGCCACGCACCAAGCGCATCATTCTGCGGAGGCAGTGGGGGCGCAGAACTAAACGCAGAGGCAGGCCCGGCCAACAGAACGAGCAGCACCGACAAGAGCAAACGCCGATAGACAGGGCCCATAAAGAAGCTCGATGGCTCACGTTCCGGGACGCCTACGAAAAGCATTTTTCTCCGTAGCCCCCCGGATTTAGCCAATGCCCCAAATCGCTACCCTTGAGCCATTTGCCCGGTTGTTCGGGCGCCGGCCGGCATAAGAAACCCGGCCGCTCTTGAAAAATGTTATCAAGATGAATTACGCACACAAGGCGATCTCACTCTCCCTTGCGCTGATCCTCGCAGCCCCGATGATCCAGCTCATCAGCGCCGCCCCCGCCGCCGCGGGTAACTGGACCGCCTCGACGCCCGACAACGGCAACGGCAACTCGATCGCAGCGTCAGGCAGCTCCACCGACACCGTGAACCCCGATGGCAGCATCACGACCTGCACGGAAAGCACGACCGTATTCACGAGCCTGAAGACCGGACAAGTCGTACAGACCATCAAGCGCAAACGCTGCATCACCAAGAAAGGCAAGTTGCCGAACCAGCAAGTCCTGCACCTGACCTCAGCCGAAGTCACCACGACCAACAACGATGACGGCACCTCGACGGTCGTCTCGCACGATCAGACCAACGACGGCAACACCTCGAAATCGTCGGACAGCACGCAGCAGTACTCCCAACCAGATGGCCAAGGCGATCTGACGGGCGGCGACGCGACCCGCACGAACTTCGACGGCAAGAACACGACCAAAGAACACGACAAATGGGATCCTGCCAAAGGTTGGGTCGCGGTCAACGACGCGCCGCATAAAATGAAACTGCTCCTCCCGATCCTCGGCGCCGCGGCGCTGATCTTCGGACTGGCGCACCACAACGGCAGCGACCAACCGGTCCAGGTCAACCCCCAGCCCCAGACTGAGCCCGGCCGCTAGTACGCCGCGATGGCACACGCCGCGCAACGGTCACACCCAAGAGGCCGGAGAGGAGACTCTCCGGCCCCCATTCAACGCCGCACACACAAAATGCGGCAATTCATTGCGGTGTTTATGCTCGCAGTGGCCAGCGCGGTTATCGCGCTTGCAAGCTATCAGCATGACGCGCCCGCCACCGCGGCCGAATCCAACGACGCGCCGCTCGACGCCAACCCGAGCTACACGCAGACCAAACCCGCACCGGGCGACGGCACCGGCACCGACTCGGGCGTCTACTTCCCCGCGGTTTCGGGCAATCGCTCGGAAGTCACCGGCACCGTGCAAGACGAGCAGGGTGGCGGTGGTCCTCAAGCCTTTATCGTCGGCAGCGTGGACGCCCAAGGCCACAAGAAATTCTGGCATAGCATCACCGATAAAGACGGCCACTTCCATTTCCTCGTGCCCGCCATCGCCGGACTCGTCGGCCTTGAGGTCTTCAAGCACTTCAACAAAGACAGCCAGCCCGACACCGGTTCGCAGTGCCACGTCACCGACGGACCCGTGCACCTGCCCGGCGGAACCGCGCTGACGAACGTGCCGCCCAATGGGCCCGCGATCACCGAAGGTTACTCGGCATACGAAGAAGGCGGCATGGCAAGGGCCTCATCCAAGTGCTCACCCGCGGCGGCGACCCGAGCAAGATGAAGATGCTGCTCGACGGTTCAGACCGCAACGTCGACACGCTCGCCTCATCCGACCGTGCGCTGGTCGGCAAATTGCACGATGGAACGCAGCCCGGTTTCTATCGCACGAGCTTCCAATCGGGTAGTCAACACAGCAACGACATGCCGACGAGCATCGTGCGCATGACGTTTGATCCGCTGCCGCCGCTCAAGACCGGTCAGACCGCGCCGGTGAAGGTGCACATCGTCGGCATTCGCCCGCAAGACGCTGCCGTCGTCATCTTCAATACGGGCGGTGCGGCGACCATGGCGGATGGTGCAACAACTGCGACGGTGCCCGTCAAGGACGGCCTCGCCGAAGTGCTGATCCGCGCCGTGCGGCCAGGCGCGCTCAATGTCAGCACCGATCTCGAAGTGCACCATCCTGAAGACAGCGGAAGTACGGTCGAAAAACTCACGCCGCCCTCGCCCACCGAGTATCCGTATAAGACGACCAGTCGCCCGGCCACGCCGACTCCAACACCAACGCCCACGCCGACACCAAAACCGAAGAACGGCGATCACACGACCGGCCGCGAGACCCCGCCGCCGCCGTTAGGAGGCACGGAAGGTCGCAATACGCCGTCACCATATCCGACGTCGACAACGGTTCCGACGCCGCCGCCCTCGGCATATCCCTCACCGACGTCCACTCCGTCGCCGACGCCGACTCCCACGCCGTGCGAGATCAAACCTTGAGATGGCTGGTTCGAGCCCGAGCAAGCCGTATGGCAAGACGACGACACATGGAAGAACAAGCCGCCGCCGCACTTGACGCGCGTGTACGATAGCGTGCCGCACTACATCGCCCCGCTCAATATGGTCACGGACAAGCCGGCAGTGCTGTTCGGCGTGAATTGGTACGTCAGTGAACGCGGCGACATCCGCCAGATCAGCAGCCGCGACACGATCGTCATCGAGATATATACGGACTGCACGGAAAAAGTGCCCGTGCGGATGCGCTTCACCGGCGAATCCGGCACCGTCCAAAAGACGATCTTCACGAGCGACGTGCTCGACAATATCCCCATTCGCCCACCTGCCGGTTCGTGGCAGCACGTGAAAGTCAAACTTCCAGCGCCGACCGGCGTGCCTGCGAATTCGACCTTCACATTCTTGCCCGACACCGACTACCGCATCGTCGACCAGCTCATCGACGACCAAGGCGCGCCGATCGACGACGCCAAGGTCATCGTCGACGGCCACGCCGAGGTCACGCACGGGCCTACCATCCGCTACATCCCGCTACTGCTGTCGTACGATTCGTCGTTCTTCACGCCGGCGACCAAACGCGATCTCACGATAGCGCACGATCGCCATCGCGCAAGACACTCACAAGTACGTCCCCGATTTCTATCCGCTCAAGCCGTGGGACTTGCCGACCGTCATCCGCGAGCTATTCGATTTCCATAATAAAGATCTGTCGCAAGACAAGACCGATGCGATCCTTGGCTTCCTTGCGAAGCACCTCGCGAACGTGAGCGATGCGACCGTCACCGCGAACAGACTCATCCACGAGCGCGAAAAACTCGAGGCCGCCATCACCGACCAGCTGACCACCAGCGGCATCATCGACGGCGCAGGCCGCACGGTCGCCGTGCTCAGCGATCACGACTACTTCGCGATCGCGCCGCCGGATTCGCTTGGCATCACGGTCACGACCAAGCTTATCCTCATCCCGGAATTCATGAACTTCCAGACCGTCGGGCACGAATTAACCCACAGCATCCCGGTGGCGAGTTGGAGCTCGCCTGAAATGCTGGCCGAGTGCGACCTTGACTACCACAACAAACAGGATCTCATCGCTAACGGCGAGCGCCTCACGACCGCCAGCGTGCTGGCCGCGCGCGTGCGCAAGGATAAGTCGTTCCCGCTCATGGGCGCGTCTGGCAAAGGGCCGTCGCCCAACACCGCGATCCCAGCTAACTGGCCGATGGCGGTCGCCAACCCCGCCGGCCCGGTGGATCCCGAGAAGTGGATCACCGAGTGCACGTACTGGCACTTGCTCAACACGTTGACCCAACCGCTCGATCCGCCGGTCTTGTTGGTCCGCGGCGTGCAGTTCCGGTACAACAAGCTGAACACCGCGGTCTTCGGCGCGTTCTATACGCTGACGGTCACGCGGATCTCACAGCCGGAAGCCAGCTGACTACGACATCGTCGCCTACGACGCTTTCGGCATACCCCTTGACGTTTCAGTTCAATCCGCTGTGGCGCTTGCCCGTCACAAAGGAAGATCGCAACCTCATCGCGTTCGGTTATCGAATCCCGCGACGCAACGCTTGCGCGCGTGGACGTCGTCGGCCCGGGCAGCGCGGTGCTCGCAAGCCAGCAACTCAGCGCGCAGCGCACCAACCGTCCATGTAGCGGTCGAATTGATTCGACCGAATACCGTCCAACCGCATAATGGAACCGTCCACGTCACGTGGACGGTCACAACCGAACAGCGCCACGACGCTATCGTCGTCCTGTACTCGTCCGACAACGGCAAGACGTGGATCGACCGCGTCTTCGAAACGAACGCCAAGTCGTTCGACGTCTTGCTCGAACCACACGTACGCAAGCACCAAGTGAAGATCGTGGTGACCGACGGGACGCGCAGCTCGTCGCAAGTCGTCCGCTTCTCCACGCCATGAGTAGCGGTCGAATTTATTCGACCGTCAGACTAGGCTAGACGAAACGGTTGCCGCGCGTGATTCGCCGGTCATGCCGCCCAAAAACCGAGAGATTCGCGCGCGTCTGCTCAAGAACGGGTGGTATGTCGCTCGACAACGCGGCAGCCACCAAATATGGAAACATCCGAAGCGGAGCGGAGTCGTCGTCTTGGCCGGCAATGACGACCGGGAACAGCCGATTGGTCTGCTGAAATCTATTTTCCGAACCATGGGGATTGAACGTCTATGATAGAGCACCGCGGCTTCCGATTTAGTATCCAGAAAACTCGAACCGGCTATGCCGCCGTCGTCAGACCCGAGGTGGCAATCGCGGTCGCTCGCGCAACGCGCCAAGAAGTCGCTCGCCTTACCCGCGATGCGATTGACTATTACCTCGAGTACGAACCGGCGAGCCTTCAGAAAGCATGCGCACAGCCCAGCCGCGGTCCGTCCGGGTCCGCGCCGCGCACGAGCCAAAGCCGCAGCAAGCGCTGATCCCGCTCATCTGTAGCGGTCGAATTTGTTCGACCGATTGACCAAATCCGCTCCAGCGCTACAATATCAGCACAATGAAAAAGCCAAAACACAACGCTCTCCGCAAGAGCGTAGCGTGTCGACAAAGCTGGGCCAGACAGTAAGCATTCAACGCTGACGACCGGCTCGTCTGCCGGAATCTCTATCCAGGTGACGACAAGCTCACCTTGACCTTCTCTCCTCACACCCTATTGCCAACAAACACGGGCGCTATAATGGCTTTGCTTGACGAGCCAGCGCTGGAACCAGCCAAACGAGGCTGGTTTCTTCTTTTCCGAGGGGAGTTCGAAGCCCCGACGGAACCTGACCCCTACATCGCGCGAGCTGACCTTAAGGGGGACAAGGATGAGTCGCGGTCTACTAGGCTGTCTGATCGCCATCGTGCTCATCATCGCCGTCGTCGGCCTCTTTTTGGCGAGCACGTACAACAATCTCGTGTCGCTGAGCCAAGCCGTCGATGCGCAGTGGGCGCAAGTCGAAAACGTCTACCAGCGGCGCGCCGACCTCATCCCGAACTTGGTGGCGACCGTCAAAGGCGTCGCGAATTTCGAGAAGAGCACGTACACGCAGGTCGCCGAAGCGCGCGCCAAGGTCGGCCAGCTCAACGTCAACGCCTCGAACCTGCCGACCGATCCCGCCGCGTTCGCCAAATTCCAAGCCGCGCAGGACAGCCTGAGCGGCGCGCTCACGCACCTGCTCGCGGTGGTCGAGAACTATCCCCAGCTCAAGGCCAACGAGAATTTCCTCGAGCTGCAATCCCAGCTGGAGGGCACGGAGAACCGCATCGCGGTCGAGCGCAACCGCTACAATCAGGTCGCCCAGACGTTCAACACCACGCGCCAACAATTCCCCACCGTGCTCGTCGCCGGCATGTTCGGCGACAAATTCAAACCGAGGGAATACTTCAAGTCGCAGCCCGGCGCGCAGACTGCGCCACAGGTCAACTTCTAGTTTGTTGCGCCTGACCGCGCGCGGCGCGTTGTTCGCGTCGCTCGCACTGTTCGTCTCGCTCGCGCTGGGCGTTCAACAAGCGCGCGCCGCCGAAGAACCCATCCCGCCGATGCCCACCCAATGGGTCACCGACGCCGCGGGTGCGCTCTCGCCGACGACGCGCGACGCGATCAACGCGCAACTCGCCGAATACTATCGCACCTCGGGCCATCAGTTCATCGTGTACATCGCCCAGACCACCGGCGATACGCCGCTCGAGGACTGGACGATCCACGCCTTCACCAATTGGAAAGTCGGTCGCAAGGGACTCGACGACGGGCTCGCGCTGTTCATCTTCATGCGCGACCACAAGATCCGCATCGAAGTCGGCTACGGACTCGAGGGCCAGCTCACCGACGCGCGCGCCTCGCAGATCGCGCGCACCATCATCGCCACCCATCTAAAGGAAGGCGACGTCGACGGCGCCGTGACCGCGGGCGTCAACGCCCTCATCGCCGCGATCGGCGGTGCCACGCCGGAGCAGACCGGTGAAACCCAAACCTCAGGCGTCCCTCCAACCTTCTGGGTCGTCGCACCGTTCGTCGTGTTCATCATGGTCATGATCTTCATGATCGTCACCTTTATCCGCAGCGCGACATACGCCGCGCGACGCGGCTACACGATCGGCTCGGGTGGTTACGGCCCGGGTTGGTGGGGCGGGGTCGGCGGCTTTAGCGGCGGCAGTTCGGGCGACAGCGATTTCGGCGGCGGCGGTGGCGGCGGCTTCTCGGGTGGCGGCGGCATGGGCGGCGGCGGCGGAGCATCGGCATCATGGTGAACCTGCCGCACGATCCTGCTGACCGGACGCGCCATCCGCTGGCTCGCCAAGTGGACGCCAAGCGGATCAGCGACGCCATCACGGCCGCGGAGAAGGAGACCACCGGCAAGATCTACGTCACGCTGGCGCCGCGTTTGTTCGGCCACCACCATCGCTACGCGAATCACGCGTTCGCGCGCTTACGCTCCTCGCATCCGATGGACGAGAACGGCGTGCTGTTATTCGTCGTGCCGTCGCAGCGCTCGCTGCGCGTGCTCGGCGGTTCGGGCATCCATCAAAAAGTCGGCCAAGCGTTTTGGGATCGAATCGCCAACGAGATCGCCGATCAGATAAAGACCGGCGACCTCACCATCGGCATCGTCCACGGCGTGACCGAAGTCGGCCAAGTTCTCGCAGAGCACTATCCGCGCCCCAGATTGCCCTTGTAGCGGTCGAATTTATTCGACCGTCAACAGTTGGCGAGACAATTCTGATACTTCACCGCGCACGCGGCCTTCTCGGCATCGCTGCCGGCAGTTGCCATGCACGAGTCGTAGGCGGTCGCGCACGCGGTATAGCAATCGCGTTCGGCGAACTGATCCGGACAATAGCTGACGCAAGTCTTGAAATCCGCTGCGCACGCGGCTTTGTCAGCATCGGTCTGGGCCATCGACATACAATCATCGAGGAGCTGGCGGCACTCGGCGAAACAATCGCTCCCTTTGGTCGCTTTCTCTGGATCAGCCATTATGCACGTCCTTCTAAAGCCGTAAGGTAGATAAGGTCATACGAGCGGGACGCACCTATGCCCTTGGTGTCGATTTGGCCATCCGCAGCGGGTCTTGAGATCGTCGATGCGTTGGCCGATGAGCCATCGCTCAAATCGTATCATCTCTTGCCGAGCGTGCGCGGCGACCTGCTCGCAAAGCTCGGCCGCCACGCAGAAGCGCGTGCCGAGTTCGAGCGCGCGGCAGCCCTCACCAAGAACGCCCGCGAGCGAGAACTGCTGCTTGAACGCTCTCGTAAAATGTAGCGGTCGAATAAGAGAGACGTAGCGGTCGAATTTATTCGACCGAGCAAGCGGCAAAGAGGTTTTCGCAAGCGCGGACGGTACACTCATGCCCATCCTGCCAACTTGCCCCTGAGGAGGTTCCCATGCGGCATTTCCTGGTACGGCCGGCGCTGTCGTTAGCGGCTGGTCTAATCCTCATCGCGTTGATCAGCGTGCGCTCGACGAGCGCCGGTGACGCGACGACCAGCGAAGGCTGCATGAATCAATGGATGTTCAACGGTGTCTGGCGCGTTCAGGCGACCAAAGTTGAACCGCTCATGGACGGTGCCCAGCAGGTCGGCTGGCAAGTGACCGAGGTGTGGCGCAACGGCACGACTCAGAACATCGCTCCCGGTAACAGCTTCACCAAACCGCAGCAGCTCCAGCTCACCGACGGCACCTCGCTCTCCACGACCGACACCAATACGTCTCAAATGTCGCAGTCGGTGATCGACTCGCATGCCCTGCCCGCGTCGGGCCAGTTCCAATACGTGCAGATGTTTCGATCGGCAAAGGGCGCGGTGGATGCGAACAACAAGCCCAAGGCGCTGATCATCTCGTTCGACAACGCAAAGCTATCGCAAGCCAGGTTCCAGCCGCAATTCTCCACCAAAAAATATGACTTCCGGATCAAGCTCGACTGCACCGCGAGCGCGACGACGGCGGCGGCCCAAGGTGGTTCGTCGGAGATCCCGGCCAAAGAGGGCTGCTTGAACCAGTGGATGTCCAACGGGATATGGAAGGTCAGAGCCACCGCGTTCGGACCCGACTATGGCAACGACAACAATCCCAGCAATCCGCAGGTCGGCTGGATGATCACGGAGGACTGGGTCAATGTGACGAGTAGTCCGCTCGCGCCAGGCGACACCAACACGAGCGAGCAGCAGCTCGCGCTGGCGAGCGGAAACACCATAGGGGTGACCAACAGCGCTGGCTCGTCGATGAACTGGGGGCAGTTGATGAACCGCACCTTCGCGCCGGGCAGTTCGTTCACGTACCAGCAGCGCTTCCGCCAAGGCCCCCTCGACCCCAACGACAAGCCGGCGAAACTGATCGTACCATTCGACGCTGCCAAGCAGAACGTACGCGTTGGGAGGCCCCATTACACCGTCAATCCGCCGAACTTCCGGATCAGCTTCGCATGCACGAAATGATGTAGCAAATTCAGCTAGACTGTCCGCATGAGACTTGTAACTATTGTGACTTGTTTTTGCACAACCTTTGCCTGCGTAGTCGCAAACCTCTGCCATTGAGCGCCTCCCTTGGCGCCTCATTTTGACATAACCTACGATATTATCGCCAGGGTCATCGTATCGGGCACGCCGCCACCGCCGGACAGCTTCGCCGCTCACGCGACCCGATCGCCAAATTGCCGCCCTATCATTTCAACAGCGGTCCAGCCGCCCCGAGCATGGCGGCCGGACTGTTGACGGGATTGCTCAGCCGCCATCCGGCGTGGGTTCATTCCTCGCAGCGAGTGCGTCGGTGGCGGCCTGCACGGCTTTCAACGCCGCCCAGAAACACGCCGGGGCAGATCGCGTCACAATCCAGAGCATTGATGAGCGCCGGCCGATGACCCAGATCGCCTACTAGCGCGGCTGGCGGCGAGTGACGCCGGCCACTACGCCACGATCATCAAACCGGACAAGGGCTCCCGCTCGTCCTTGATTCCGCCGCAGATATCATACCGTCGCAAGCGTCACCCCGGCATCACGACCGTTACCAGTTCACGCCACGCCCGCGCCGGTCTCCGAACTCGTCGGCACGCCCTATCGCGACGCTCACGCCCACGGCGATCGAGCACCAGCACGTGCGCGACTATCATCTGAGCGGCACTCTTCAATCGGCGCAGCCAGTCGGCTGGTTCAAAGCGGGAAACCACGAGGTCGACATCGTGGAGTATGTCACGGATCTTCCAGACCCCGACAATGCGCCGTCAAAAGCGCCGGATCCGGCAAGCGTGCTCGCGAGCGCATGCCAGCCGTCGACGACCGCATCGGCGTTCGAACCGGGCAAGCTGGTGATGTACCGTTCGTTCTCGATGCGCCCGAGCATCGCAGGAGATATCACGATCCTTGACCGAGCTCGGCAACATCCGATCTACGGGCGAACGAGAAGCCGGTCTTTTCTCACCGCCATCCGACTTCACTGAGGAGCATTGATATGACACTCGACCGCCGGATCCGCGACCTCGTCCTTGCTGCGTTGGGCCTCCTTTGCATGGCTGCACCAGCCAGCGCCGCGACCCGTGCGGTCGGCGACCAATTCACCTACACGCTCAAAGGCACCATCACGCCCCGGTGCCCGCCGGTTTGCCGGCCTTCGCAGTGGGTCAATTTCAAGCGCAAAGAGCAGTGGCCAACGGCACCGTGACCACCTTGAAGCTTCACGTCGACGCGCTGAACCCGGATGGGAGCGCACATGGACGTGGCTCGGCCGTCAGCCAAATTCCCCGCCGGCGCCGAGTCAGATGCCATCAAACCGTGGCGCCGCATGCAAAGTCCTGGCGGCGACCATTCTCGCCGACGGTGCGATCGTTCCCAAGTACGAGGCACCAAACGTCGACCCGTGACCCAGGGGACCTTATCTCTACGTCGCCAACAGGTCGCGCAAGCAAACCAATTCAACGTCCAATTACGCGGCGGACTGTCAAGGGTCAATGTCGGCGACTTCAACGAGTTCGCGCTCGCTTCTCGCAGCCGGCGGCATTCTACACGGCGACGCCTTGTGGGTACCCGACGCGACAACGTCTACGACGTACGTTCACGGTCACCGGCCCGCATAGGTCGCAGTCCGTAGCGTCAAGAGCATCACGATGGGCTCGAACTTCGCGTCGCGGGCATGACGTCGAAGCGCACCGCGACCCGCGACGTGCGCATCTCCAGATAACGATTCGCTTCGTCGGAATTCCGCTCGGCCCCGCGCGTGACGTGCGCGGGGCCGCTATCTTATCCGAGCGCGTTCAATTGAGGTGAAAACCGTTCCAGAGCTCTTGCGCGATCGACTGATAGCTTTCTTCGGAGCCAGCCGCCTCGTCGTCCGACCAAAACTCCATATCCTCGTGCACCGCGCGCCGCCAATCCGCCACGCTGGTGTTCTTCGAGAACCTGCGAGCGAGAACTCGCGACTCGATCGAGTAGGTGTCGTCTCCGGCATCTATATGGATTGGATCGTGCCTGACGAGGATATTGCATATTTCGAGAGGACTCATCACCGCCTCCGATTTGACCGGAAGCCCTGCTGGGGGGCAAAATGGTTCGATATCATTGTTCCCAAGCATTCTAAGACGATGCTGCGAGATATCGACATACTTACGCATCGCTGTACGCTTGCAGGGCACGGTACACAGACGCGAAACAAACATAACCCGCCCCTCGTACCGGGGCGCAAAATTGAGGCCCACTATGCAACGGTGTGATATCTGTCAGTCCAGCGGCGAAGTGTTTTTGGTTCCCGGCACGGCGCATCATATTTGCGACGAGTGCCTCAAAGCCGGCCGGATTGACGAGCTGTTCGAACCGCCGGCGGTTCCAGCAGACCCCAGTGACCGGACGGACGTGATCGCATAGCCGATTCCCGCACCCGCGCACGCGCTGTCCCTACGGTCATGGGCTAGGGACCTGAAGCGACCGGTCGAAGTCGCTTTCCACGATGTCAGGTGTTCCAGCCCGCAGCGACCGTCACGCTGAGATCGCCTCATTCCTTCGATCGCGGCGCGAACGGCTTGCGCCCGCGGACCTCGGCTTGCCGTCAGGCGTGCGACGGCGCGTCAAAGGTCTGCGCCGCGAAGAAGTCGCGCTGCTCGCCGACGTCGGGTTGACGTGGTACACGTGGCTCGAGCAAGGACGCCCGATCGCCGTCAGCGAGGAGACGCTCGAACGCATCGGCTCGGCGCTGCGCCTCACCTCCTCCGAAATAGAATACCTGCAAAAGCTCGTCCGGCCGCACACCGACCAGCCCCACGTGTGGGAGATGGAGGTGGACGACGGCGTCCGCCACCTCGTCGAGCGCTTCACAGACGGCTACGCCTATCTGCGCAACTCGCGCTTCGACTACCTCGCGTGGAACGATCGCTTCGGCAAGATGCAGAAGCTCGATCACACGTCGCCCGGCCTCGAACGCAACGCGCTGTGGAAGCTGTTCACCGACAAAGACGCGCGCACCGTATTTCCGCGTTGGGAAGACTACGCGGGCCGGCTCGTCGCGGCGTTCCGCGCCGAGTACGCGGAATACGTCGGCGACCGCGATTTCGAAGGCCTCATCACATCGCTGCGCGCGGCGAGCAAAGATTTCACCCGGCTCTGGACCGATCTCGACGTTCTCTCGCCCGCGCAATGGACGGTGATCGGCCCGTTCGACATGCGCGATCCGCAAAGCGGCGAAGTCCTGCCGCTCAAATATGACTCGCTCCATCTCACGCTGCCGGAATATCCGGGCCAAACGCTGGTGTTCGGCGTGCTGCCCTGACGACGATTCGGCGCATGGCGCTCGCGGCGCTGGTCTTCTGGCGCGTTCCTCGCGCCGGTCGGCGTGCGCGCAGATTCGCTGCAGGCTACCGTCGAGTCCATCGCGCGTCGTGCCCCGATGAATCACGCACAACTCGGCGTGTTCGCGCTCGAAGCGGCAACCGGCCACGTGCTCGCCTCGTATCAGGCCGACCACACCTTCACGCCCGCGTCGAGCTTCAAAGTCCTGCTCTCCGCGACGGCGCTCGACGTCCTCGGTCCGCAGTTCCGATTCACGACGTCGCTGCGCGCGCGCGGCACCATCGACAATGGCGTGCTGCACGGCGACCTCATCCTGGTCGGCGGCGGCGATCCGATGCTGACGTCCAACGATCTCGTCGACGCCGCTGCGGCCGTCACGCGCGCGGGGATCCGCGAGGTGAGCGGCACGGTGCTTGCCGACACGACGCTGTTCGACCAACGCCGCTGGGGCCCGGATTGGGCCTGGGATGGCACCCCGTTCTATTATCAAGCGCCCATCCAAGCGCTCGCCGTCGACGAAGGCACGGTCGGCGTCGTCATCAGCCCCGGCGCGCGCAGCGGCGACCTTGTATCCGCAAGACTGCTCAGTCCGAGCGCCGGCTACACCATCGCGTCGCGCGCCACCATGGGCTCGGGACCATACGAAGACCCGGCGCGGTGTTCGCGCCGTCTCGGCACGACGCAAATACTTATCGTTGGTCGCATGCCGGTCGGCTCTTCGGAAGACACGCTGCACTGCGCGGTCGAAGATACGGCCGATTTCGCGGTCAAGACGCTACGCAGCGTCCTCGTCGCGGCGGGCATCCGCGTCGGCACTGTCGCTGCCGGGCCGCCGCCGCCGAACGTGCCGCTTGACGTCATCGATGATACCCCGCTCCCGAAAGCACAGATCGCGACCGGGACGCTCGTATGGATCCATGACTCGCCGCCGCTTATCGACATCCTGCGCACCATGCTGCCCAAAAGCGATAACTTCATCGCGGAGCACATCCTCAAGATGCTCGCGGTGCGCAAGCTATCCCAACGCGGCAATTTCATCGGCGGCGCGACGGTCGAGCAGCGTTTTGCCGTGCAAGAGCTCGGCATCGACAAGGACTCGCTCGATGCTCAAGACGGCTCGGGCTTGTGCGCTGCCGATCGCATCACGCCGCGCACGCTCGTCGTCATTCTACGCTCGACGGCCAAACGTTCGTACGGCAACGACTTCATCGACGCGCTGCCGCGGGCCGGCATGGACGGCACGTTGGCGGGTCGGCTGGTTGGTACCGATGCGGTCGGCCGCGTGCACGGCAAGTCCGGCTACATGCAGCACGCGATCGTCCTCACCGGCTATGCCGACACCTTGCACCACGGGCGCGTCATCTTCGCCGTCATGGTGGGCGACGCGACCGGCGACCCCGGGCCGTTTTTCGACGCCGAGGACGAGGTCGTCCGCGATATCGTCGACCTGCCCTAACGCCCCAAGACCTTTACGGCCAGAGCGCTTTCAGTGATAGGGGCGGTTGGTTGGGGGTGGGCAGGTGCCGGCACTGGACCGTCAAGCCGCGTGTCGCGGGTTCGAGTCCCGCTGCCTCCAGCCTCCGATACAAAGCGGAGAGCGGGCAGCGACCACGGACCAGACGCTGCCCACTTGCAGCTCGCTTCAGGAATCGGTATAATTTAAGGTGACGGTCCAGTGTTAGCAATCGACCGCGCTGAAAGGCGCGGTCGACCTGTTTTCAAATGCGCGAGACTTCAGCCCTGATCACATTTATCTCGCGGCAAGCGAATGCAACAAGCTATTTGCGACCGCCTGCTCGCTATACGCCATGCCTGTGAGGTTGGCGGCAAGGGGATCGGACGCCACTTGCGTCGCCATTGTGATGACAGACTTAAGCTGCGCGGTTGCGAGGTCGCGCCGCTCGAGGTAGACGTTGGCCTCTGCGGCGATGCCCAAGAACGTCGCGCCGCCGATGAGCTCGCGATCCGCATCGTAGCCCGAAAGATCGTGGGCCGCGGCATAGTGATTTTGCGCCGCGTAGACGCACACCGACGCTGTTTGTGCAAGCTCAGACGCATGCGCCTCGACGCACAGCCGGGCATCAGCGCCCGCGATCGTCCCGCCCGCGACCCCGCACTGCTTGGTCAACGCCTGCATCGAAGTCCCCGCAGTCTTGCAGCGCAGATCCATACCGAGGTCGGCGACGGCAGGCGACGCGATGAGCAGCAGCAGCACGACGGGCAAGAAAAGACGCGTGGATTTCATCGTACGGATAATACCCAAATAGCCGGCTGGACAGCCGTCACAATTTTGGGGCTTCCGCGCTTGACAGCCCGATCGTCCAGGTGTAATATACCAAAAGGTTACATAACCAACAGGTTCATAAAGACAGAGGAAATGACAGCCGACCGCCTCAGCAACACCCTTGCGGCGCTCGCCGACCCCACCCGGCGCGCCATCCTCGCGCGGCTCGCCTCGGGTCAACGATCGGTGACCGAGTTGGCGCGACCATTCGACATGACGCTGCCGGCCATTTCCAAGCACCTCAAGGTGCTGGAGCGCGCCGGCCTCGTCACCCGTAGCCGCGATGCGCAGCGGCGCCCTCGCAAGCTCGATGCCGCGCCGCTGAAAGAAGTGGCGCAGTGGATGGAGCGCTATCGGCGTTTTTGGGACCAAAGCTTCGAGAGACTCGACGATTACCTCATCGAGCTCCAGGGGAAAGAGAAGAAACGTGGACGCAAAAAATAGCCCGGCCGCGGCAACCTTGACGATCACGCGCGTGTTCGACGCGCCGCGCAGTCTCGTGTTCAAAGCATGGACCGATCCGAAGATGATGACGCGCTGGTGGGGTCCCAAGCATTTCACGGCGCCGCTCGTCGAGTCGGATGCGCGCAAGGGCGGCAAGCTTCGCATCCACATGCGGGGTCCCGAAGGCACGATCTATCCGATGCACGGCGTGTATCACGAAGTCGTCGAGCCTGAACGGCTCGTCATGACCCACTTCGTCGAGGACGACAAGGGCAACGTCGTGCTCGAAGTGCTCAGCACCGTCACGTTCACCGATCAAAACGGTAAGACCAAGATTTCGATGCAGGCAACCCCGGTCAAGGCTGCGCCGGAAGCGGCCTACATGCTCGAAGGGATGAGCGAGGGCTGGAACCAGCAGCTCGACGTCTCGCGGAACTGCTGCCAACACTCTAACACCAGCGTAAAAGCAAAGGACACATCCGTGAAAAAGATCAGACCGTTCTTATGGTTCGACGACAAAGCAGAAGAAGCGGCGAAATTCTACACGTCGATCTTCAAGAACTCGAAGATCCTGAACGTCTCGCGCCACGGTAACGAAGGGCCTGGCTCGGAAGGATCTGTGATGTTCGTGACCTTCGAGCTCGAGGGTCAAGAAATCATGGCGCTCAACGGCGGGCCGCACTTCCAGTTGACGCCGGCCTTCTCGTTCTTCGTCGACTGCAAGACACAGACAGAGGTGGATGACTTGTGGGAGCGGCTGTCCGAGGGCGGCAAGAAGAGTCAGTGCGGCTGGCTGACCGACAAATTCGGCCTGTCGTGGCAGATCATCCCGTCGGCGTTGGGCGAACTTATGGGAGACGACGACGAAAAAAAATCGAGCGCGGTTATGAAAGCCATGCTCGAAATGAACAAGATCGACATCAAGGGCCTGCAAGAGGCCTACGACAAGGCCTGATGTAGCGGTCGAATTCATTCGACCCTAAAAATCGTCGTCGGGCGGCACGTTGACCATCGGCGCGCGGATGAAGTCCGCCGCCTTGCGGTCCGCCGGGATCATTTGGAAGACGATCGGCGTTTGGCTGTAGTTGAAGCAATCCGAAAGATCGTCCGCGCGCGCATCCGTGTAGCCGAGCGACGGCAGGCCATACGTCTCTTCGACGTATTTCAGGATGCTGCCGTACTCGTGCTGCACGTGCGACACGTACGCAGGCTTCGCGTAGGGCGACACCACGATCAACGGGACCCGGAAACTCAACTCGTATGAATTGAACATCTGCGGCTGGACGTGGTCGAACCAACCTCCCCAGTCATCCCACGTGATGAAGATCGCGGTGTTAGACCAGTACTGGCTTTGGCCGACCGCGTTGACGACCGACGCCACCCACGCCGGTCCGCTGCCATCGGTTGAGAGCGCGTGGTCGGAAGCGGCGGCTGACGGGATGACCCACGAGACCTGGCGCAGCTGCCCGCTCGAGATGTCGGTCAGGATATTGGAGCTCGGCAGGCTGACGTTGTTCCAGTCGGTGCCGTTGCGGATGTGCGCGATCGCGTCTGGCGCGGACCACAGGCCGCCGTTGAACGAATCGTAGTAACGCCAGGTGATACCCTTGGCATCGAGCGAGTCGAACAGCGTCGGGTGATCGAAGCAGGGCCGCAATGACGTCGCCTCGCTGCCCGACGGATCGATCATCTTCACCAGCGACTGGGTCGAGCCGTCGCAATCGAGCTTGTTATTGGCGAAGTAGTTCGGGTTCTCGGCGGCCAGCAGCGTGCTGCCCACCGAATCGGTCGACGTACCCGAGATGATGAACTGGTGCGCGGGGAAGCTCGGGCCCTGATTGGTCTGGAACATCCGGTCGGCGAACGTGAAGCGCTCAGCCATCGTGAAGTACGGTTGCACTTCGGCCTGCGGCACGTAACCAAACGCGGTTTGCGGATTGCAAGCGTGGCTTGGACAATTCACGCCGACCAGATCCCAGCCGTTCATCGCGCCGCCGTTGTATTCGGTCGTAAAACCCTTATGGCTATGGTCCAGATCGTACGGTGCGGTGATGTCCACAGGGATGAGCGGCACGACTTGGCCCATCGAATTCGTGCCGCTGTTCGCGATGTCGGCACCCGGCAGACCGTGGAACAGGTTGTCCGGCGTGCGGTTCTCTTGGAAAATGATGATGACGTATTTGATTTTTGACGCAGCCGGAGGCGTCGGGGTCGGGCCGGGCGGTGGAAGGCCGGCGCCGCCACCGCCGGCGCAACCTGCAAGGACCACGAAAGCCAGCAACGCGAGGGCAGAATTTCTCAGGAGCTTCACAGCACCAAGGATAGCAACCCAAGCCAGCCTTCGCGTGAAAGCAAAATGAAAACGCGAGTCGCCAGATCCGCCACGCTTCTTGACGTTGCGGGTGCCGTCGTGATATCTAACGCGGTTGGGGGCGCCGCTGGTGCGGGTGCGGACCTGTCACGTCGTGCATTCGGGTTCGATTCCCGACGCCTCCAGCCTCCGCTATGCGGAAGGGGGCGGCGGCACAGGTCTGACGCCGGCCCCTTGCGATCCTCTACGAAGGAGACGGTATAATCATAAGTGACAGGTCTGCACCCGCACCAGAACCAGCGTAAAAGCGCTGGTTCTTTCTTTTTCCTGACTCTAATGCGGCTTTCATCAGCGCAGCCGTAACGTTGTGCTTGCTCGCTTAGTTTTACCGATATAGAGTATGACGGCCACGGAGGTGGCGGCAATGAAAAAGCAGATCCTGACCCAAGGGAACCTACGCCAAACGGCCGCGACGCAGCGGCTCACGCGGGCCGAAATGCACGCGTACTACATCGCGATCGTCTCGATGACCAAGCTTGTCTTCGAGCGACCGGAGATCAACGCGCTTCCCTAACCACGTAATCCATACATAAAATACTTGAGAGCCGGCTGCATCACGCAGCCGGCTCTCGCATTTTCTCGACGCCCGTATCGGTCGAATTTATTCGACCGTTTTCTGATACGCTTTCACGCTCCCGAACGAGCACAACACGCGCACGCGGCCGGCCGCGATCTCCGCTTGTAACTTGGGTTTGACCTCGCGCTCGAACGCCGCATCCGGATAGTCGTCGGCATACACGAGGTAGTCAACGCCGGTGACGACATTGCCGTTGGCAAGCGGATTGGTGCCCGCGATGTGGGTGAACCATTCGTCGTGCGTCGCCACACGATGCCCCTTCTCGGCACACACGCCAGCGCGCGCTGTGCGGAAGCCAAATCGTGATAGGGCGGCCGGAAATAGTATTGCAGATGCATCGGGTTGATCGCGACGAGAAAGACAAGGCATAAGCCGATCGCAGCTCCCGTCCAACGGCGCGCCACGGCCTCCCCCAGCGTGGCGCGAACGTGGATCACGGCGACCGCAGTCGCGACGAGCAGCCACGGCGCCCACAAGAGCGCATACTGCGAGCCCATGGTCCAGATCGACGCGCTCGTCGCCGCAAGGACGATCGTCAAGCCGGGCACCGCAAGCAACCACCACCATGTGCGAAACGGCAACAGCGCCAGCGGCACGAACGCCTCGAGCAAGTACGTGAAGCGTTCGAAAAGCTGTCGCGGCAATGACGCGCTCGGGTTCGGTGGCGGGCCGACCGGCGGCTGCGAGAGCGCGCCCACCGAGCCGCGCGTGATGCCGAAACGATAGTAGAGCAGCGGGTACCAACCGTAGTGGCCGAACGCCGGCTGGATGACGCCGAAATACAATCCGGCCATTGCGCCCGACGCGACGCCGAGCCCGATACTCGCGGCGCCCACCAAACCGCGCGACGCAGGCGACGCGAACAGCGAACCCACGCCATGCGAGGCGCGTAACGCGACGATGCCACCGACCACTCCGATGACCAGCAATTCGAGGAGCACGTCCTCGCGCACCAACAACAACATGCCCGCGAACAACCCAAACCAGGCGCCGTGCCCTCGGTCCAACGCCCACAGGGCGCCGATGACGAGCAGCGGCAAACATGCCAAGATATGAAATTCGCCGATGCCGATCGCGGCAAGCGGCGGATACAGCAGCGCGATGAAGCCGACGCGCAGCGCCAGCGCCTCGCCGACGTGAGGCAGAACGAAGCCATAGAGCGCAAGCGGCACGCACGCGATGAGCGCGACCTGCGCGAGTTCCAGCGCCAGACCAGAATGCGTGACAGCCACCAAGGGGAAGAAGATGCCGAGCAGCGGGGAGAAGTGCACCGCGAAGTGCGGCCCGTTTTCGAAGGTCGAGCGGAACCCGTTGAACGTGTTGAGCACGACCTGCGTGTAGACGCCCGTGTCCACGCCGGTCTGCCAGCGCATCCAATGGATCGTCACCAGCGTGCCGGCGGCCAGCGCATACAGCGCCGACGCCAGCCACAACCATCTGATCAAGTGAGGTCCAGACAGGTGCGCATGCTCTCACGCGGTGTACGTTGTACGGCGTGAAGTTCCTATGAGCGACATGACGGTCACCGTCGTCGCAAAGCCTGGTTCGAAGTCACCCGGACTGAGTTGGGATGGCTCTCATCTCGTCATCCGCGTCCGCGAGCGAGCGATTGAGGGCAAGGCGAACGAAGCGGTGCGCAACGCGCTCGCGAAAGCCCTCGACATCGCCCCCTCGCGGGTCGCGTTGGTTCGCGGTGCACGATCGAAAGAAAAACTCTTCGCGGTCAGCGGCCTAACTCGCGCCGGCATCGACGCGAAGCTGGCCCAGCTCCCCGGCTAAGAACTCTTCGTCGCGAAACTCTCTGCGTCGTCTGCGTCCAACACGTCCATCAATCTGGTCAGGCCGAGCCGCTTCGCGATCGGATAGCGGCGGTGATAATCTTCAGGATCCGCCAGATCCGCGACCGTGCGACGTTCGAAATGCTCGCTGATCTTCGGATACTTCGAAGGATCGCTGTGCGCGCGCACCCAGGCGGCGACATCGTCGTCGGTCGATGCCGTGCGCACCGCTTCGAGCATGTCCGCCTCTGAGACGCCAAGCAGCTCGAGTAACTTCGTGCTGAAGCCCGGGATCTTGTACGAACCGATCTTGCCGCCGGGTAGCGAGGCGCGCAGCTTGTCGATCGTGCGCGGCAGCATGACAAGGCCGTCGAGACGCTCGCCGGCGCGGCGTGGCGGATGTTGAGTGAGGTCAAGAGGTTCCATGAACGGGACCTTGCGCGCGCCGCCCGAACGTTCCCTCCGCACGCGCGTCTTCCTGGTGCAATTGAGCATAAATAAAGGGGTCAGTACGCGGTGTACTGACCGCCGGGCATCTGTTGCACCGGTTTCCGATGGACGATGTGCGGGATCGTCGTCGGACACGTCATGTACCGGCGCAGCGGCTTATCATCGCTATTGGTGCAGATGAGGTAGTTGCGCTGCGGGTCGGTCGTCAGCACGTGGCGCATCGTCGCCACCTGTCCGTCGCTGAACGTCATCGGCCGCTTGCACAAGAAGTAGCTCATCACGTCGCCCTTGTCCGGATGAAACGTCAACGTGACCGGCTTGCCGGCGTACTTGGCGTGGAGCGTGTATCGGCCGCCGCGGAACACGACGCTCGCGCCGCTGCTGTCCTTGATCGTCGTATCGGGCGTGTCGCACATGCTGACGTTGTTATTCACGAACAATGACGCGCTTGCATCCGGCGGTGTGTCCGGCACCGTGAAGGTCCAGCCGCTGGTGAGACTGGTGCCGTCGCTTATCAGCGGCCCATCGGCTGAATCGCCATCGTAGATCCTGATCGAGCGCATCGGTTCCGGTGCGAGGGTTGCCGTCGTACCACGATTGCAGCAGCGCGGGCGTCGACAGAAAGTCGCTGGTGCCCGGGAACGTGTGCGGCAAACCGAAGTAGTGGCCGACTTCGTGCGTGAGTTGGCCGTAATTCTGGTAGACATACCAGCCGCCGTAATTCGTGATGCCGCACCCGGACTTGTCGGGTCCCAGCGGTCCGTCGGGCTGCTTTGGCTTGATGCGGTCGGTCCTGACCGTCGTTCCGCAATACACGGACGGCATGACGGTAAAGCTCGCGCTGCAGGCCGAGTGCGTATGACCCGTGCACCCGCTGCTGCCTTCAGGGGCGTACTCATTGTACGCGGTATACCCATTGCCGGTCACGCCGACGCCCGAACCGGCTGCCCCATACGCGCGGAAGAAGACGACCATCTTGTTCGGGTAGTTGGCGGCCTGCGCAGCAGCGATGGAATCATGGTTGTGGTTCAAATGGTTGATCGTGCTGTTGCGCACGTGCGCGAGGTCCTTCTTCGAATCGAAGTCGATGACGATGTTCGCATTTGAAACGCTAAACGATTGATTCGCGTTGTCGATCCATTGCTCGAGCTGCGCGCCGCTGAGCACGCCGCTCGGGTTGCTGCCGTCGTTATCCGAAAGGATCACGGCTTCCATGCGGATGTGGATCGTCAGCGAGGCCGGTGGATCCGCGCTCGCAACGGTCCAGGCCGTCAGCACGAATGCGACGCACGCGATGAGCTGGAAGCACGAACGTAAGCGCCGGCCGGTTCTTCAAGATCGCCCTCCTCTACCGGAACCGCTTCGCGGAGGCCGCGGCAGTTCGACACGTGCGGCGCCCGCACCCGGGCAGCGCCAAGAAGTGGCGACAAACGGCCGCCTCGAAGCGATCTGGTATGCCGCTCCAAAACCGCGTCACCCCGTTCGGCGACATCGTCGCCCTCGCGGGGCGCGGCCTCGTGATGGGGAACCGGGGAATCCTGCACGATGATGCACGGCGGCTCGTCCGCTATTCAGCGCTGCGGCGCTGGATCGCGTGCGTGACCGAGTTCCGTGGCCGACACCGCGTGGTCATGCGGCCGCACTCCTACACCGAACTCTTCTTCCTCGACGAGGCGACGGCGTTCGCCGCCGGTCATCGGCCATGCGCCGAATGCCGGCATGCGGACTATCGAAAGTTCGCCGATCTCTGGGAACTTTGCCACGGCAAGCCCGTGAACGCCGATCTCATTGATCGACAGCTTCACAGCGAGCGGCTCACCGGACCGCGCGTCAAACGCACCTATCGTGCCGAACTAGCCGACCTTCCAGACGGCACATATATAGTAGAAGATGGCCGAGCGTGGCTGGTCAGCGGAAAGACGCTGTTCGCTTGGTCAGACACGCGATACACGGAACGCCGCGCGCGCCCAGCGCATCGGGAGGTAGACGTGCTGACTCCTCGATCAACCGTTGCAGTTCTGGCTGCCGGCTATCGCGTCGGCGTCCACCCCAGCGCCGAAAAAGACGGTTCGGTCAGTGCGAAGCACCGAGCGGGGGACCGACGCGGAACTCGACCTCCGGTTTGACGCCGCTTGCAAGCGTTTGGTAGACGACGCAGTAGCGTTCCGTCAGTTTTTGCAACGACGCGATTTCCTCGGGCGTCGCGTCGGCGTCAAGGTCGAAGCGCAATCGAATACTCTTGAATCCGACGGGCGCATCGCGGTCGACCCCCAACGTGCCGCGAAAATCCAAATCGCCCTCGGCGTGCAGCGTGCCGCCGCGCAATGCAATGCCTTTCGCCGTCGCGACGGAACGCAACGTCACGCCGGCACACGCGACGAGCGCCTGCAACAACATGTCACCCGAGCACGCGAACGACCCGTCGCCGCCGGTCGCGGGATGGAGGCCGGCCTTCACAAGCGCGCGTCCCGTCTCGACACTGCAGCTTACCCCCTCGGGATCATCGACCTTGCCGCTAGCCGTGAGCGTCATGAGCGCAGCCGCGGGATCTGCGCGATAGTGATCTTTGATCGGCGCCTGTAGCGCGCGCAAGCGCTCTGCATCCATCGGGATCCTCCGTTTCTTCGCTGAAATCTAGGAGTAGAGCACGCGCGACATGAGAAGCCCGAGCGCCCGGCGCAGTTCAGCCGCTACCTCCGGGTGTTCGCTCTCGTCGATCTTATGGAACGCGGCATCGATCCACCGGAACCCCTCCGCCTCGACGCCGCCGTGCCACCACAACATCTCCAACGAAGCGGCGATCGTGCCGCCAAGCGCCACATCGTGATCGTTGACGAGTGCCCAATCCATCGCCGCGCGAAAGTTCTCGACATCCGGCTCGAGACGCCCGAGCCAATCGCTCAGCGGCATCGACCCGAAGCTGCCCTCAGCCTTCTTTGCGACGTCGCGGAAATAGTCGGCGTGCCGGCGTGCAAGTGACTCGTGCTCGGCACTCGCGGTGAGTTTTTCGAGCGCGTACTGGCGAGTGGATTCAAGCATGCGGTGGCTCTCGTGTCCACTGGTCGTGTCGATCTGGATCAGCGACTTATCCGCCAGCGACGCGAGCAGGTCAAGCACATCCGCGGATTCGATCTCCCCGCCGCCGCACACCGATGCCGCGGCGTCAAGCGTGAAGCCGCCGGCAAAAATCGCCGCGCGAGCGAATAGCGTTCGCTCCTGCGGCGAAAGCAGGTCGTAGCTCCAATCGAAGAGGGCGCTCAACGTTTTCTGCCGCGGGAGCGCGGTGCGGCTGCCGCCCGTCAGGATCTTGAAGCGCTCGTCGAGCCGCTTGGCGAGCGTCGGGATGCTCATCCCCTTCACGCGCGCGGCGGCGAGCTCGATCGCAAGCGGAATGCCATCGAGCCGGCGGCAGATATCGCATACCGCTGAGGCGTTTTCGTCTCCGAGCCGAAATGTTTGGTCGACAAGCGACGCGCGATCGGCGAACAACGCGACCGCGCCGAAGCTCAGCGCGGTGGTTGCGTCGTGGCTGACCATCTTCTCCGGTACTGCGAGCGAACTGAGTCGCAGCACTTTTTCCCCGGTTATCCCCATGGCTTGGCGCGTGGTGGTGAGGATCCACACGTCTGGGCACTGCCGATGAACGGAATCGGCGAGCGCAGCGGCCGCCTCAAGCACGTGCTCGCAATTGTCCAACACGAGAAGAAGCCGCTTACGTTTGAGGGATTGCGTCATGGACTCGTCGACCAGACGCACCTGCGCTTGGCTCACGCCCAACGTTTTGGCGACCACGCTCGTCACCAGTCCGGCATCGGTCACCGAGGCGAGGTCCGCGATCCAGACACCGTCCGGAAATCGGTCGAGCACTTCCGCGCCGAGCTGGGCAGCCAGTCGCGTCTTGCCGACGCCCCCGGCGCCGATGAGGCTGATCAATCGATGCTCGGCGAGCTGTGCCTTCAGATCTTCTAGGTCTTTCTCGCGTCCGCGGAAGGTCGTAACTTGAACCGGCAGGTTGTTCGGCAGCGTGTCCAGTGAATTGAGACGCGCAAATTCGTCCGGCATATCCTTCGCGGTCACTTGCCACACGTGCTCGGGCTGGGCAAGGTCTTTGAGCCGGTGCGAGCCGAGGTCTGAGAAGCGCATCTCCTGCGGTGCGTCGTGCTGCACTAATTCATAGGCTGCGCCGGACAACAGGATCTGGCCGCCGTTGCCGATCGACACCAGCCGCGCGACGCGGTTGACGGCCGGCCCGAAATAGTCGGCGTCGCGTTCCTCCGCGTAGCCGGTGTGCAGACCCATGCGGACGCGCAAACCGTGGACCGCCGAGAAATCTTCCGCGCTGAGCGCGCGTTGCGCGTCGAGCGCGGCGTTCACAGCGTTCGGCGCCGTGGCGAACGCGGCGCAAAACGCATCGCCGACGGTCTTGAAGACGTGGCCATCATGTCGGGCGATCGCATCTCGCATCAGACGTTCGTGGCGCGCGACCGCGGCCTTCATCGGCGCGTGATGCTTTTCCCAACGCTCAGTGCTGCCTTCGATATCTGAGAACAGAAAAGTGACCGTGCCGGTGGGCAGCGACTGGGTCTTTTTCGGCTGGCGCTCCTTGGTCCGAGTGTTGTGTGGCATCGAGTGCGACGGTTCGGCTGGCCGCGCTCAGAGCCCTAGCCCTGGCTTGCAAGCCGGAGCGCCGCACGATATAATTGACCCTTACATGGCCCGCGAATGCGTGCGTGCGTTCCGGGCGCGAAATTGCTGGAGGGTTTTGTATGCCTCGATATGTGATCGAGCGGACGTTCAAGGACGGGCTCTTCATCCCGGCCACGAACGAAGGCGCCGCGGCGTGCAAGAGCGTCGTCGACAAGAACGGCGATCTTGGCGTGACCTGGGTCCATTCATACGTCTCCACGGATCACAAGAAGACCTATTGCATCTACGATGGTCCGAGTCCGGACGCCATCCGCAAGGCCGCCGAACGTAACGGGCTCCCGGTCGATACGATCTCGGAAGTCAGCGTTCTCGATCCGTACTTCTTCCATTAGCGCTCGATCGCGTTGATGTCGCCCGAGTGGCTCACCGCCATCGGCTCGATCGGCACGTTTGTAGTGATCGCGGCGACGGCCGTCGCCGCGATCATCCAACTGCGCCACCTGCGCGCTGCCAACCAGCTCGACGCGGTGCTGTCGCTCGAACGCGATTTTCGCGGTCACGATCTGCAGGAAGCATTCCGCTACGTCCAGCGCGAGCTGCCATTCAAACTGCGCGACCCGGGCTATCGTAACGAGCTCGAAGCGCCAGGCTTCATCGACGAGCGCACGCATCTCGAAGTCAAAGCCTGCAATTGGTTCAACGAGATGGGGACGCTCGTAAAAAATCAGCTCGTCACTGAAGACGCGTTCATGGACATGTTCAGCCGTCTTGTCGTGGCGTATTGGGAGCATCTCGAGCCGGCGATCGCGGTGATGCGCCGTCGCCGCAGCGACGTGCAGTATCACGATTTCGAGTTCCTTGCGATGCGCGCACGGGCGTGGCTCGCGGCGCATCCCCACGGCACGTTCCCGAGCGGCGTGAAGCGCGAGCCGTTGCGCGATCCGTGGGCTGCTGAAGACAAGCACCCTGGCCATTCGACCACTCATTGACGCGTCAGCGATCGCGCGTGATATAATCCCCCATGAGGGGATCACAATGTCGACGGTCCGCGAGATCACAGTGCCCGATACAAAACCCGCATCCGAGTGGGTCAACGGGCGTGCGCTTCAAAAGTTGAGCCCGCGCGAGGAGCATGCCCGCGCGCAACTCAGGTTTGGCGCTGCGTTGCTTTTCTGGGCCGAGACCGCCGGCGCAGGACGCGTCGGCTCGGAGTGGGAGTTTCGGGTCACGCCGCCGGGCGAAGCCACACGTCCCCTCGTACCCGACGTCGCCTTCTTGTCATTTGATCGGCTTGGTCATGATCAGGGCGAACAGGCCCAAATTCCGTATCTCGCGCCGGACGTCGCCATCGAGATCGTATCGCCTGGCGACCGCCGAGCCGATATCGAAGACAAAATCCGTGTCTATCTTGCCGCCGGTGCCAGGCTGGTCGTGCTGGTGGATCCAGTCCGGCACGCATTCGAAGCGCACGACGTCCGGGGAGTGCAAAGCTTCTCTCGCAATGAGACCTTCACGCACGACGCATTGCCGGGATTCACGATTCGGGTCGCTTCGGTCTTCGAGCCCGTCAAACCGAAGAGCGCTCTCTAAGTCGCGCTTCATGCCCCGTTCATCGACTCCTCACGGCGCGTCGCGACGTCTGACGATCGTTTGACCGTTTCTTGGATAAGAATCGGGCGGATATCGCCCGGTCGCATCATGCCAAGAGGAGTCGATCCGATGAAACGTCCCCTAACAGTCACTCTGACCGCGCTCATCCTAAGCGCCTTAATCCCCTCGATCTCGCTGGCCGGAGTTTGGCCGCAACAAAGCGACAACAGTCTGCGTTGGGCTCGCGCGCACGTCGAGCGCGACATCGACATGCTGCAGCGCGATAACCGCGATTACGACGGCCACCGCGTGAAGGCCATCGAGGCCTTCCAAGACAGCCGCAACCAGATCACCGTCGCGCTCACCTACGATAAGTATCACGACTACAACACGGCGATGGCGCCGATGCCTTCCCTCGAAGCGAACAACTACAATCGCAGCGACGCCAACCTGGCATACGTGCGCCAAGACATCGATAACGTCATCGATGTCCTCCAGCGCGACAACACGGACTACGGCGGACATCGCGTGGACGCGATCGGCCGCCTGCAACAGGGCCGGGAGCAGATCGAAGAGGCGCTCGAATCGGACCGTGGCCACTAAGCCTACATCCGAACGCCCACGCGACAATGGAGCGGGTTCTCAAAAGCCCGCTCCTTGATTTACGGCCTGTAGTCCCAGCGAAGCCGCGCCTCAATGCGGCGAAAGAGAAGAAGCCGGCCGTAATTCGCCGCGCGGAAACTGTTTCGCAACCGATCGCCGAGCGTCTGGCGTGCGACCTCGCGCGAGACCGCGGCAAACGTATCGGCCCACTGCTCGCGCAGCCGAGCGATAGTCCCACGGGCCTCAGCCGGATGCTCGCCGCGAAACGGCAACGCATCCTTGAGCTGCTCGCCCCACACCACCGCTGGCGTGACCTCTTCTAAAGAAGCTTTATCCAATAGCGTGACCGGCTGGCCCAACGATTTATAAAGCCGTTCGCGCTCGACTTCCATCGCGGGCGTGCAGACGTGGCCGTAATGCTCCCCCACTGCAGGCACGACTTCGCGCCGGCCGAGCGGCTCCAAACGCTCGTGCACCTCACCCACCCAGCGCCGACCCGCCGTCAGGCGGAAAAAGCGCAGCCGCCGGTGGATCGTGTTCCAATAATCGAATGACCCGATGAAGTTGCGCGAGTAGCCGTCCAGGCTGTCCACATCGGCCGGCAGGCGGTCCAACAGCCTTGTCATGTCCCCCAGCTCGGGGCCGTGGACTTCGTCTGCGTCAGCATACAACGCCCAGCCGCCCCGAAACTCCAACGGGGTCGCCTCGATGCACGCGTTTCGCGCGGTGGAAAAATCGACGAATTCGGTGCGCAAGTGTGTCAGGCGTCCGTCTTGTGCGAAGGCGCTTGCGCCGATGATACTATCATTGGGACCGCCTTGCGCACCCGAATTGTCGTTGATCACAGCGTGCGCGCAGACGCCCGCGATCGACGCGAGCGCATCAGCCAGATACGGCTCGATGCGTCGCCCGACGATCATGTGAGCGACGACACCGGGAGCGGCGGTCATGGCGTCCGAATTGCCCGCTCGAACGCTGGCACCCTCCGCACGAGGTGGTGAACACGTGGCTCTCCACATTGGCGTCGACGCCTGGAATCTTCCCGGTGATCATCGCGGCATCGGACGTTACACGCGCGCGCTGCTCAGAGCCTGGTCCGCCTACGGACGCGACCAAGTCGCGCTGACGCTGATCATCCCCGAATGGCCGCCGCTGCTGCACGCGCCGAGATACCGTCAAGAGCTCGGCGGTTTGCCGATACCGGCGATCCATCGCAACGGCGTCACCGTCAAATCGTTCGATATGGTGTGGTTCCCGTGGAACGGCATGAGCTGGATCCCACCGGGCATCGGCATCGCGACGTTGCACGACGCATCGCTCTTCGCGATGCCGCCTGACAATCAAGAAGTCCGCGAGCGCGAGCAGCGCCCGTTCCGGGTGGCCGCCGCGACCGCCCAAAGAATCATCACCGATTCACATTTCTCCAAGGGCGAGCTCGCCAAGTATCTCAACATCGAGCCGGACCGCATCGATGTCGTGCATCTGGGCGTCGATCCCGTACGCGTCGCGCCCAGCGCGCCGCCATTCGGCGAGCCCTTCATTCTGTTCGTCGGCGAGAACGAAGCGCGCAAGGGCCTCGACCTGCTCGAAGAAGCGCTCGCACGAATCCCGGAACCGCCATTGTTGATCATCGCCGGCAAGCACAGCGGCAGCGAAGTGCCGCTCAAAGACGAGCGCACGGTCAGCGAGCCGAAGACGCCCACCCGATATCTCGGGCACGTCTCGGAAAGCGTGCTTGCATCTTTATATGCGCACGCCAAGGCCGTCGTCTATCCGTCGCGTTATGAAGGCTTCGGTCTACCGGTGCTGGAGGCCATGGCCTACGGCGCGCCCGTGATCGCCTCGGACGCAGCCGGCATTCCCGAAGCAGGCGGCGACGCGGCGCTCTACTTCCCGAGCGGCGACGTCGACGCGCTCGCCAATGCGATCGCGCTCGTGCTCTCGGAAGATGAACTCGCGGACAATCTGCGCGAGCTCGGCCGCCGGCGCGCGGCGCAGATGACGTGGGACGTCACCGCGTCGCAGACCATCGCCGCATTCGAGCGAGTGCTTAGAGTCCGGCGGCGTCGGGCGGGATCGCCCCCTGGTCCCAACGGTGCTCGCCCGCACCTCGTTCATAGTTGATCAAACGCGCCCACACGAAGAGCGCATCCGATAGACGGTTGACGTAAGCAAGCACGAGCGGCTCGACCGTTTCGGCGCGCCCAAGCTCGACGATGTCGCGTTCGGCGCGCCGGCACACCGCGCGCGCGAGGTGCAAGAACGCGCCGGCCTGCGAACCGCCCGGGTGGATGAACGCATCGAGCGCCGGCAGGCGATCCTCGGCAGCGTCGATCGCCGACTCGAGCGCATCGACATCGCGTTGCGTGACCTTTGGAATCGACGCGCGCCGCTCGGCCGGCAGCGTCGCCAAGTCGCTGCCGAGATTGAAGAGCATATCTTGCGTCCACGCGAGCCACGGATCGAGCGTGCTGACGGCGACAGCCTCACCACCATCGCGTAGCGCGCGGCGTGCCAGACCGATGACGCTCGAACATTCGTCGATGTCGCCGAACGCGCGGATGCGCAGCGAGTCCTTGGCGACACGCTGCCCGCCTACAAGACCGGTCTCGCCTTTATCGCCCCCGCGCGTGTAGATGCGCGTCTTCTTAGCCACTACGTCGGCTCGCCCAACTCAGCGGCCATACAAGCCTGTCAAGACCGTCTTGCCGAGCACGTGGCCTTCGATCAGTTTCACCAGCTCCGGCCCCGTCGTCGCGCCCGTCGCTCCGGAGACAGTCGAAATATCCAACGCATAGAGCGTGAAGTTGTAATGATGCGGCTTGCCAGGTGGCGGACACGGCCCGCCATAGCCCGGCGTCTTGAAACTCGTCGTGCCCTCGACCCATGGGATCACCATGCTCTGCACCTTTGTATCGATCTTGGTCTCGCCGACGGGAATGTTGAACATGACCCAATGCCACCAGCCGCCGGGCGCCTGGGCATCCGGATCGTGCATCGTTAGCGCGAAGCTCTTCGTGCCGGCGGGCGTTGCCGACCAATGCAACTCAGGCGCCGCGTTCTGCCCGGTGCAGCCGTAATGGTTGAATTCAGCCGACTTCGGCAGCGTGCCGCCGTCAGTAAACGCGCTGCTCGCGAGCGTGAATGTTAATGCCGCGACGACATACCCGATCATGTGCAAGTCTCCCATGGTTGGCCCGAGGCTGGCTGCCGCCTTCGTCTCAGTCTCCCGGACTTCCCATCGTGCTCCAAGAGCGCCAGTCAAGCGGCTTGACGAACCACAGGGCGATGAGAGTCGTCGTCAGCGGTGCCAGCGGATTCATCGGACACGCGATCGTGCGCGCGCTGCAGGCGCGCGGCGATCAGGTGACCGCGTTGACTCGCAACCCGCAAGCCGCGCGGTTCGACGAGGGCGTCCAGATCGCGCGCTTCGATCCGATGGGCGCGCCCGACCCGTCGCCGTTCGAGGGCACCGACGCCGTCGTCCATCTCGCCGGCGAAACCGTCGCGGGCCGCTGGACGGAGAAGAAGAAGCGCGCGATCTACGACTCGCGCGTCTTGGGCACGCGGACGGTGGTCGACTCGATCGCAGCCAGCCGCGCGAAAGCCGCGGATCCTGGTCTGCGCATCGGCGTCCGGCTACTACGGCGATCGCAAAGACGAGCCGTTGCTCGAGAGCAGCCCGCCAGGCAGTGACTTCCTCGCCAAGGTCTGCGTCGACTGGGAGCGCGAGGCGCAGCGCGCGCGGTCCATCGGGCTGCGTATCGCCTGCTTGCGCCAGGGAATCGTGCTCGGTCGCGACGGCGGCGCGCTCGACGAGATGTTGCCGCCGTTCAGGTTTTTCGCCGGCGGGCCGTACGGCAATGGATCGCAGTGGATGCCGTGGATCCATCTGGACGACGACGTCGCACTCTTTCTCTACGCGCTCGACAACGACGTATCTGGAACATTTAACGCGGTCTCTCCCGACGTCGCCACCAGTGCGCGGCTCGCCCACGCGATCGGCGACGTGCTTCGTCGCCCAGCGCTCGCGTACGCGCCGGGCATCGCGCTCTACACCGTCTTAGGCGAGTTCGCCTCGACGCTGCTCGCGAGCCAACTGGTGTTGCCCGATCGCGCGCTATCCGCCGGTTTCCGATTCAAACACGAGCTGCTCGAACAAGCTTTGCTCGATATTCTCGCGCCCGGTCAAAAACGCGAGCCGAACATCCAGCGATTCGAGGACGAGCTTGTCGTCAAAGCGCCGCTCGAAAAAATATTTTCCTTCTTCGCAGACCCAGGCAACCTCGCGCGACTCACGCCGTCCGAAGTCGACTTCCATATGGATGCAAAAACCCCGGGCGACTTGCGCCGGGGTTCCGTCATGGAGTACTCGCTTAAAGGTCCACGGGATTCGGATGAAGTGGAAGTCGCTGATCAGCGACTGGCAGGCGGGCGTTCGCTTCGTCGATCATCAGGTGCGCGGCCCGTATGAGCTGTGGCGTCACGAACATAGTTTTACGGCGGATCCGGGTGGTACGCTTGTCCGCGATCGCGTCGCGTACTCGTTGCCGCTTGCCCCGTTGAGCGGTCTCGCGCTGCCGCTGGTGCGAGCGGACCTGCGTAAGATCTTCGCCTACCGCCGTGCCGCGGTTGCACGGCTGCTTGAAAGCTAAAAGGTCGGCTCGAAAAAAAAGGCGGGTCGCTTAGCCGATCCGCACGCCCCACCCCTGAAAACCGCCCGGCTGTGCGTCGGGGGTCAGAATCGTCGGGAATTCAAGTCCGATGGTGCCTTCCCGGATGGTCATGATCTGCTCCTTTGCCGGAACGTTCCGGCCGCCCAAGTGCGTTCACATGTATGACTACCAAGCGAGCTGCTGAAAGTTTCAACGCCCCGCTTGGGACAGTCGACGAGGGCGCTCGCCGAGACTGCACGAATCATCGGTGAGCGTCCAACGTCGCGTGCTCACGTCTGTGCGACGGCACTTTTTTTGCAATAAGAAGAGGAGATTCCATGCGTAAGTTTTCCTACGGTCTGCTCGCGTTCGCGGTGATCGCGGGCTCGGCGGCCATCGCCCTTGCTGGCCCGAACCCGCCGATGAGCGAGAACGGCCCCAAAGAAGTGGGCACCTCGTTCAAGTTCAACCCCATGAATAAGTCAGCCCAGCAAGGCACAGTCACGATGGCGGCCGTCGGCAACAAGACGCGCGTCACGATCGCCATCACCGGCGAGCCCAACGGCGCGATCGAGCCCGCCCACGTGCACACCGGCAATTGCGCCCATCCCGGCGCCGTGATCTATCCGCTGACCGATGTGGTCGCGGGTCACTCAGTGACGCTCGTCAGCGCACCGCTCAGCAAGGTCCAGGTCACGGGTAACTCGGTCAACGTCCACAAATCGGCAGCCCAGCTCAACCTCTACATGGCGTGCGCCAACCTCACGTCGCCGAACTAGCGTCAAGGTTGCATTCGGCGGACTCGCCGTACACGAAGCGGAGCGGCAGCGATCGGCATGACCGATCGCCCGCTCCGTTCTCATTGATATGACTGAACAAGAACTGCTCGAACGCGTGAAATCGAGCGGCCAAGGCGATGAGATGCTGGCGCGCATCGAGAAGCTCGGCTTCACGCCGGCGTTCATCGTCAAGCATGTGCTCGTAGCGGGCGCGCCGATCACCGTCGCGCAGGTCGCGATGCTGTGGCAGGGCATGCCGAATAAACACGATCGCAAGCGTACGCGCGAGCTGTTCGATATCCTGACCGACATCGGTCTGCTCAGCGCCGATCCCGCCGCGGAGACCTGGCGGCTCACAGGCTAAGAAAGGTTCGATCGAGTGCAACAGCGTCGGCTCGGAAAGAACGGACCGCTGGTGTCCGCGTTGGGGCTCGGCTGCATGGGCATGTCCGCGTTCTACGGACCTGCGAACGACGACGAATCCATCGCGACGATCCATCGCGCCATCGAACTCGGCTGCACGCTGCTCGACACCGCCGACACGTACGGGCCGTTCAAGAACGAACTGCTCGTCGGCAGAGCCATCGCTGGCAAGCGCGACAAAGTCTTCATCGCTACCAAGTTCGGGCATCAGCACGCGCCTGATGGGCGCTGGCTCGGGCTCAATGGAAAGCCCGCGTACGTCCACGAGGCCTGCGATGCGTCGTTGAAGCGCCTCGGAACCGACCACATCGATCTCTACTACCAGCATCGCCTGGACCGCAACACACCGATCGAAGACACGGTCGGCGCCATGGCCGAGCTCGTCAAGGCGGGCAAGGTGCGCTACATCGGATTGAGCGAGGCATCGCCGGCGACGTTGCGGCGCGCGCACGCCGTTCATCCGATCACTGCGCTGCAGACCGAATACTCGGTGGCGGCGCGCGACGTCGAAGCCCAGATCCTACCGGCGTGCCGCGAGCTCGGTGTCGGCTTTGTGGCGTACAGCCCGCTCGCGCAGGGTCTGCTCACGGGCACGATCGTCGACAAGGCCCTGCTCGCCCCAGACGACGTGCGCCGCTCGGGCTATCCTCGATTCAGCGACGAGAATTTCGAGCGCAACGTCGATCGTGTGAGCCATTTCGGCGAGATCGCAGAAGAGAAATCGCTAACCCCCGCGCAGCTCGCCCTCGCCTGGTTGCTCAATCAGGGGGAAGACATCGTGGCGATTCCGGGCTCGCGGACCAGGAGCCGTGTAGAAGAGAACTGCGCCGCCGCCGACGTCACGCTCTCAAAGGAAGACCTCAAGCGCATCGACGAGATCGCTCCGCCCGGCGCGTTCGCAGGCCAGCGCTACGCCGACATGAGCAGCGTCAACCTTTGATCTAGGACAGACAGGAGCGCGAGATGCGAGCCGTTTGGTTGACAGGCCACGGTGGACCGGACTCGTTCCAAGTGCGCGAATCGCCCGACCCTGCGCCCGCGGCGGGCCAAGTGCGCGTGCGCGTGCACGCGGCCGGGGTGAACTTCGCCGAGCTGATGGCAAGCCAAGGCCTCTATCCGGACGCGCCCCCGACTCCATGCGTGCTCGGCTACGAAGCCGCCGGCGTGATCGACGCGGTCGGCCAAGGCGCATCGCAAGATCTGATCGGCCGCCGCGTGATGGTCTTTTGCGAATTCGGTGCGCATAGCGAGCTGGTGTGCGTCGATGCGCGCCAGACATTCCCGATGCCCGACTCGATGTCGTTCGAAGAAGGCGCCGCGCTGCCGGTCAACTACCTCACCGCCTATCACATGCTGTTCCATGTCGGTGCGCTGCGCGCCGGCGAGTCGGTGCTCGTCCAAATGGCGGCTGGCGGCGTCGGCATCGCCGCGTTGCAGCTTTGCCGGACCGTGCAAAACGTGGTGACGTTTGGCACCGCATCCGCCGCGAAGCACGATGTTATCCGCGCGAATGGCTGCACGTACCCCATCGACTATCGGACCAAAGACTACGTCGCCGAAGTGAAGCAGCTGTCGAAGGGCGCGGGTGTGGACATCTCGCTCAACGCGCTTGGCGGCGACACGCTGAGCAAAGACTACGGCCTGCTCAAGCCGGCCGGCCGGTTGATCGCGTTCGGTTTCGCAAATCTGGTCAGTGGACCAAAGCGTAATATGTTGCGCGTGCTCATGCAGTTGCGCTCCGTGCCCAAGTTCGACGTGATGAAGATGATGTCGCAGAACCGCGCGGTGGCCGGCGTCAATACGCTGCACATCCTCCAGAAAGATCCCGGGCTTATGCTGGGCGAGCTGCAAGCGGTGATCAAGCTATACGACGGCGGCGCCATTAAGCCGATCATCGATCAAGTCGTGCCGTTCGCAAAAGCACCCGACGCGTTTCGACGATTGCAAGAAGGCAAGAACGTCGGAAAGGTAGTGCTCGCTCCGTAGCTCCGCTCGATCGCGGTTACTTCGGGCGTGGAAGATCAAAAAGCGCCCGGACTGGTAGTGAGAACCCTACCAAAGCCGGATATTCCAGCGTGTCGTCAATACCGATCGTTCGCGTCTCTCGCACATCTCGGACGGTGACCGTCTTCGTTTCGGGATCGACCAGGAACACCACCATCGTTCCGGCAGCCAAGTAGACTCGAATCTTTTCGTCGATGTCTCGCTGCCGGTCACCGGGCGAACGCACTTCGACGACCACGTCGGGCGCGATCCGAACGGTCTCCAAGGCTTCCTGCTCCTCGAACGGCATTCGCTCGTAAGAAAGAAACGCGACGTCGGGCACAAGGGTTCGCCCAATTTCTCCCGGCGGCCGCACCTGGAACGCCCACTCGATGCCGGCCATTCCATTGCCGCGTTCGTGCGTCCACAAGCCGAGCGCGCTCGCAAACGCTGCCTGCGCGAGCGCATGTCTGCGCCCTGCGCTCACTTTCTGAACGACCCGATTGTTGACCCATTCCAGCGCCGGCTTCGCGTCGGGTAAGATGATCTCGTGCATGTCGTCATGCCGAGCATATCACGCCAGGCGCGACAGCGTCTAGAGGTTGATGAAGCCCTTACCTATCGCTGCCAGCGCCACGAATTCGATGTGGGTGAGAACGGCGTCGGCTCGAAGCCGCGCAGCTGATTCTTGACGGCGTAACCGTACGTCGGCGCGTACAGATAAAGATAGGGGACGTCTCGCGCGAGCGTCCCTTGGATTTCCGAATACAAAGTCCGGCGTCGCGATTGGTCGGGTGTCGAAAGCGCCTGAAGCTCGAGCGCGTCAAGCGCGGCCTCGCAATATCCCGCGTAGTTCGAAGCGCCCGAACAGGTGACTAGATCCGAATCGTCCGGGTCCTCGCCGGTGCGCCATGCGAAATACGCGACGTCATACTTGCCGCTCATCAACAGGCCGCCGAGCGCCGCCGGCAAGTAAAATTGCGCCAACGTCACTTTTTTGATCGTGACGTCGATGCCGCGCGCCGCCAGCATTTGCTGGACGTACACGGCCGTGCGCACCGCTGTATCCCCTTCCGGGAAAACGGCGAACGCGATTTCGAGTCGCCGCCCGTCCTTCGCGCGCATGCCGTCGGCCTGCCGCTTCCAACCCAACATATCCAGCGCGTGGTCCGCAGCCGTCGGATCGTACGCCGGCAATCGAGCTGTTGGATCGTAGGCCCACGAGAACGGTGGCTGATCGCTATCGGTGACTGGGTACTGGCCGCGCGTGATCGCGTCGCTCAAGCGCCGTCGATCGATGCTTTGCGCGATGGCGCGGCGCATGCGGACGTCGTCGAACGGCGGGCGCCGCAGGTTGAACGAGAGCGCGCCAAAACCCGCGAACGGCGCGTACACGATGCGCAGTGACGGCTCCGTCCCCAACGCCAGGCGCTGCGCCGGAGAGAGCAGCGACCAATCGAGCTGCCCTGCGCGCAACATCGTCAGATCGGTGTTGAAATCCGGGATTACCATCGCGGCGATCTGGTTCGACGCGAGGCGCGCCCAAATAGTAGTGAGGGTTGGCTCGGTAGATGATCCTCGTCGAGCGCTCCCAGCTCACCGGCACGAACGGGCCCGTGCCGACCGGCGCGCGATCGAACGCAGCCCACCCCGTTCGATCCGCGTTCTCCAGCAGATGTGCCGGCAAAATCGGAATCGGATGCGCGCCATACGTGAAGAGAGTCTCAACTGCAGGCGCCCACGGCCGCTTGAGATGTACGACGGCGGTGAGCGGATCGGGGGTATCGATGGCCTCGATCAGATCATAGCCGCGGGTGCTTGCCACCGCATTACGCGGATCCATCACCGCTCGCCACGTGAAGCGCACGTCGCGTGACGTGAACGGCGCCCCATCCTGCCAGCGCACGCCGCGCCGCAGGTGATAGGTGATGCGCCGGCCGTCCGCGCTCACGCCGCCGTTCGACAGCGTCGGCACGACAGTCGCGAGCGCAGGCACCGGCTGTCCGTGCGCGTCGACGTCGAGCAACATGTCGAAGGTCAGGTGCGCGAGCTGACGCTCGTCGTCGCTGCGTGCCAGGATCGGGTTAAGCGAATGCGGATCTTCTGAGACGTTGAACGAGATGACGCTGTGATCGACCGTCGGCGGCGGCCCCGCGCGCCCGCATCCACCGAGCAAGCACCATACCGCAACCAGAAACGTAGCGGTCGAGTTTACTCGACCGTTCCTAATGCCCAGGCGACGCAGGCGGCGACATCGCCGGAGCAGACGGCGACGGGCAGACCGGCTTGACCATCACGTGGATCGTCTTGACGTTGTTGTCGTAATTCGACTCGATGATGCGACCGCTCGAGTTCACCGAGAATTTGAACGTCGTATCCGGATACGCCGCGTTCTCCAAGGGTTGCGGCGCGTAGTCGAGCTCTACTTGCGACGATCCGCCCGCCGCGATGAACGGCAGATCCGCCACGACAAGGTGCGAAGGCCCTTTGACGGCGAGCGCTTGATTTGCCGGGGCGGGACTGTAGTCAGCCCTTCCGACGTTCTGAACGGTGACGATGAAGCGCAACCTCGGCACTCCTTGCGAGCATGGCAGCATGGCTGTGGTCTTGATGCCGCCGAGGGTGAGATCGGGTTTCTTGAGCGTCAACGGCGTGAAGGACGGGGGCGTATACGCGAACGCCGCCAGCGGAAGCAAGGCGGTAAGAACCGCGAAGGCGATGGGCAGGTTGCGCCTAGACATTGCGTGGGCTCCTTGAAGAAAGATCACGTGTGCAAAGGAGTTCGCGGCGGACGGATGATATGCGGACCCGATGAAGCCCGCAACACGTACCTGGCTGACGACGTCGGTCTTGGCCATCGGCGTTGCGAGTCTTTTTTCCGACGCGTGTTACGAGCTGATCATCCCTCTCTTGCCCGCGTTTCTGGCAACCCTCGGCGGTGGTGCCGCCGCGCTCGGGCTGGTCGAGGGACTCGCTGACGCGCTTGCAGCGGCGTTCAAGCTGTGGGGTGGTCAGCTCGCAGATCACACGCGGCGCCGACGCGCATGGACCGCCACCGGCTACCTCGGCGTCGGACTATTCATGCCTGCGATCGCGTTCGCGACGTCAATTCCCATGGTGATCGCGTTACGCTCGCTTGCTTGGATCTGCCGCGGGTTCCGCAGCCCCATCCGCGACACGCTGCTAGTGGACGACACCGATCCGAAGTACGTGAACCGCGCGTTCGGCTTCCAGCGCGCGCTCGACACCGTCGGCGCCGTCATCGGTCCGGCGCTGGCGATCACGTTCATCGCCATGCACGTGCCGCTGCGGCAGGCCATCCTGTTCGGCCTCATCCCCGGCATCCTCGCCGGCGCGATGTACATCTTTGTCAAGGAAAGGCCGCGCACGACCCCACCGCGCGAACGCTTGCCCATCGCGCTCGCGAACCTGCCTGGCGATTTCAAGCGCTACCTGCTCAGCGCGGGTGTCTTCGGGCTGGGGAATTTCTCCGCGACGTTGCTCGTGCTCGTCGCCATGCGAGCGTTCGCACCGTATGTCACGCCGGCGCAGGCGATCGTGTTCGCGACGGCGCTCTACCTCGGCCACAACGTGCTGTACGCATCGCTCGCATTTCCGGCGAGCGTGCTCAGCGAGCGCATCGGCACCGGACGGATGTTGCTCGCGGCGTTCGCGTTGTTCACAAGCGTGGGCGTGCTGCTCGCCTTTGGGTCGATGTCGATTCCGGTCGTCATCATCACGTTTGTGCTCGCGGCCACCGGATTCGCGATCCTCGAGCCGATGGAAGGCACGTTTGCCACCGAGCTGCTGCCCGCGCAACGCCGTGGCACCGGCTTTGGCGTATTAGCCGCGATCAACGGGATCGGCGATTTCTTTTCGAGCGCGACCGTTGGGTTGCTGTGGCAGGCCGCGGGACCGGTTGTCGCGTTCGGCTCCGCTGGCACTCTTTGCGCGCTCGGCCTCGTGCTGCTCGTACCGCTTGTCCGCTCGCGCCGGATGAAAAGCGCCTGAAAGAAAGGCGCGTACCTTAAGGAACCGCGACGCCGCGCGCAGCATGAACGTTATGTGACTGGAACAATGCAATCAAGGAGGATTGAATGATCGCTCGCCACGCAGCCCGACTGCTCGCCGCGCTCGCCGGCACGACCGCCATCATACTGCTCGCCGCGATGAACGGCGCGTCCGCCGACACGTCGAGCCCCATGGCCGGTGCGACCAGCGCACCCGTGCTTGTCGTCATCAACGATTTCGCGTTCAAACCGCAAAGCCTCACCATCAAGCCGGGCACGACCGTGCAGTGGCGTAACGACGATGGGATCTCGCACACCGCCACCGATTCAGGCGGCGCGTTCGATTCTCACAATCTCGATAAGGGCATGACGTACTCGTTCACGTTCACCAAAGCGGGGACGTACTCGTACGTATGCTCGTACCATCCGAACATGACCGGCACGATCGTCGTCTCGGACAGCGCTTCTCAGTAAGAAGCTAGTAGTTGAAAGAAGACAAGACGCCGGCAAGACGCCACCCGCCGGCCGGCGTCTTGATCCAGCGCTCAGACTGCCCAGTGGCGTGCAACGGCGCGAACTCGATCAAACGTGAGGCAAGTGCTTCATCGCCGAGCAGGCCAACTATGACCGTTTCGACCGGATACGATTTGCCGGCGTACTTGAGCTCAAAAGCGCGTTCCTGATCCGGACTCATGATCGTTATGCCGCGGCTGTCCGCGGGATCGACCGCAATGTTCGTCACGATCGTGAAGCGCAAGCGACCCTCAGGCGCACGTGCGCGCGCAAGCGCCGGCGCAAGGATATCGGTCGCGCCGGCGACCTGATCGCCCAGCGCAGGCATCGACGGATCGGTATCGGGTTCCAGGCGTTGCGTCGTGTAGATATTTTCGCCGGACGTGTCGACCGCCGCGAGCTTTGACGCATCGATCCGAAAGGCCGAGAGCGGTCCGCCTTCGCCGGCCAGACGCCGGCCGGGCGTCGCTCCCCAAAGAAGATAGAAGCCGCCGGCGAGATCGGCGAACGACAACTGCTCGCCGCCATACGTGCCGCCGGTCGGCAAC
The DNA here is from genome assembly GCA_963812135.1 of Vulcanimicrobiota bacterium. Taxonomy (GTDB): domain Bacteria; phylum Vulcanimicrobiota; class Vulcanimicrobiia; order Eremiobacterales; family Eremiobacteraceae; genus JAFAHD01. The sequence continues at coordinate 2,234,827 of CAWETU010000001.1, read as the reverse complement.
AGCGCCTTCCATTGCGGATCGGCGCTGTCGATGCGCGCCACAAAGATCATCGGATGTCCGTGCCAACTCTGCGTCACCGCGATCCAGATCTGTCCGGCGTGCGAACCGATCGCCCCGATATCGCCGTGGAAAATACCGACGCGCTGCCACGTCACGCCGTCGCGCGATGACCATAGCGCGCTCATCAAGTCATTCGAGCCCGCCGGCGGCAGTTGCGCTAACGGCGACGCGCCCCACAACCGGCCATCATCCGTGCGACCCAACACGGCGAACGGAAATCGCGGCGGGTTCACCAAGGTGAAATGGCCGGCACGATCGCCGATCAACAAGATGCCCGAGTCGCGACGCTACCCACCGCTGGCCGGCCGCATCGCCGACGGGATAGAAGCGCCACTCGAGCAGCGCCGCGTGCAGTGCGTCCTCGGTCGGATCGATGTAGTGCAGCGCTGCGTGCAATGCATGCTCGTCGCGCGCCGCATCCAAGCCGGATATGTTCACGCGCACGTACCGCCCGCCGCGCGTGAAGAGCATCGTATCCTCTTCGGGCCGGATGAAGTACAGCGCGCCGTCGGGACTCGCGCCCAAACCGTCGCCCACGGTGAACAACGGATCGTGCGGCAGCGTCGGAAACCAGAAATTCACCAAGTCGTTCGTCGCGGCGACGATGCGCTGCACGCCGTAAGAGAATGAAAAATAGGCGACGCCGTTGCGATATGCCGCCTGATACACGGGATTGCCCAACGGCAGGATAGGGACGAGCGCGTCGCCGTACGGCGATCCTGCGAAAGAAAGCGGCTCCACGAGATCGGGCCCGAAGCGCGCGACTTGATGAGCGATGTGCCGCTGTCCGTCGATCCACGCGAGGTACGAGCCGATGACCGCATACGCGCCGTTGCTCGCCACGCCGCCGATCCGAAATCGGCGCGCGCCGATTTGCTGCACGACATAGCGTCCATCGCCTGCCCGAAAGACCGCGAATCGATCGGTCGTCTTCGGCGACACATACGCGCTGCCGTCGGGCACATCGGAGCCGGGGCGAAAACGCGCAACGGGCAGCGCCCCGCCGCCGGCGCCCGCCACCGCCAGCTCGAACGGTTGATGCGCGGCTTCGAGAATCGTGACCGCATTCGCGCCGCTCCACGCCACCGACACCGCGTGGCCATCGGTCGACAACTGCGTCAGCGTGCCCCGTCCGGCATCGACGAGATACGCGAACGTGGGACTTGCGCCGCGCCACTCGCCGCGGATCGCGCCGCCAGGAAACGTCGCGAGCAGCACCGCGCGCGTGCCGCTCGCGTCAAAGCGCGCGGCGCCGACGGGCACCGCTGCGAGGCCCCCGAACGGCAAGGGCGCGAGATGCAAGTAGTGGCCATCACGCAATTTGATCGCGACGTCGGGTGGCGGCGGCCCTGCCGCGTTCGCGGGCGCGATCCCCAAAGCGCCGAACAGCAGGGCGCCCGCCAGCACGGCCCACGTAAGCTTCGAGCCCCGAAAAACCGATATACTATCCATGCGCACGAGGGGCATTCACGTTCGGGAGTTGAGCCTCATTGCGCGCCGCCGTCTTGCGACGGCGTGCGCGCTTTGCTTTGCGATCGTCGGCATAGCGGGCATCGCAACGCGGGTCTTCGGCGATAGCCTGCCTTTCCTGCCCCCGGCCGGATGGCAGTCCACGCAGCCGCCGCGCGGCATGCTCGGCGTATGGGTGCACCCCGGCGACACCGACTTCCGCCAGAACATCGTCGTCGGCCGTGAAGCCACGCAGCTTTCCTCATCGGCCTACGCGCAACACGCGATCGCGATGCTCGCCAGAGGCCTGCCGGGCTTCCAGCTCGGCGCCGACGAGAACACGACGACGTGCGGTGGACGGCCCGCGCACTACTTCTCGTACTCCAGCGTCATCCACGGGCATCAGGTCCTGTACGAACAGATGTCGACGCTCCTCAACGGATACGCATGGTTCGCCGTCTACACGCGTCTGATGACGCAGCCGTCGCTGCCCGAAGCGCGTCAGTCGTTGACGACGTTGTGCGGCATGGTCGGCAGCTCGAGTGGAGCGCAGCCGCGTCCGGTCGCACCAGCGCAACCGACCGAAGAGCCGACGACCCCGACTCCGGGCACGCCGACGCCCGAACCCAATCCTTACGCGACGGTCGAACCGGTCGTCGATAGCCCGTGACGCGATTCAAGAGATTTGCCACCGTCGTCGCGGTGTGCGCGCTGTTCGCGCTGTTCGCCATGGCGCCGCTCGCCGCGTCGGCCGCGAGCCCATACGGCCGCTCGCCGAGCAAAGGCGATTCCGTGCGCTTCGACGGTTCGGTCGGCGGCGAAACTTTCGGCTGGGGATTCTACAACGAGTATTGGTTGCAGACGTATCTGCGATTCACGATCGAAGCAGCGCGCAATCCGCAGATCTACACGAATAGCCAAGCGGCGGTTACAGCGATCGGCGAGCACGCGCTCGTCATCCCGAACGGCACGCGCGGTGTGGTGGAAGAAGTCAAGTCTTTCAGTTATGGTGGACGTGAAGACGTCCAAGTCAGAGTGATGGTGCAGGACGGTAACCTGCGTGGCGGCGAGGTCTGGACCACCGCCGGCGAGCTCGTCGATAGCGCGGGCAAAAACTACCTTAAGACCTGACGCGAAAGGGAATCCTTCCGCGCGGGTCCTAGGCAGTCGACATCGAGCCGCACGGCAACGTAGTCTTTGGGGGACCGCATGCTGCCGCCACCGAGTCCATTAACTCCGGTCGAGCGTACCCGACGGGAAAACCGTTGGAATATGCCCTTTGGATTCGGCTCGTCGGTCATCGTCCATGCGCTCTTCATTCTCTTATTGCTGTTCGTCGCCGCGACGTACATCGAATCCGGATCGCGCTCTGAGACAACCCAGAGCAGCCAGAACGTCGTCGTCCAAACCCTCATCCGCCAGCCGCAACCGCCGGCCCAACCGCCCAAACCTCGGCCCACGCCGAGGCCGGTCACCGTGCACCGCGTCGTAAGCGTGCCGGTGCCCGTCGAGCTCGCTGCCAAACACGGCGCGACGCCGCAGCCGAAACCGACCGCGCATCCCAAACCGAATCCGCGACCCACGATTCAACCGAAGGCATCGCCGTCGCCATCACCTGAACCGTCGCCGACGCAAGTCGCCGTGACGACGCCACAACCCACGCAGCCGCCGACGCCGAAGCCCACGCCGCAACCGACGCCCAAACCGACGACGCGCGCCGACATTGCCGCCGACGCCGAAACCCACGCAAGTGCCGACTGCGCCGCCGACGATCGCACCCACCGCACCGCCGACGGTACGACCGACGGCCAGGCCGACGATTGCGCCGGTCGTTGCACCCACCGCGAAACCCACGAACGCGCCGACTTCGCCGCCCACCGCGAAGCCGACCACTGCACCGACCACCGCGCCGACGAATGCGCCGACAGCAAAACCGACGAGCGCGCCGACGAGCGCGCCCACCAACGCGCCGACGAATGCGCCAACGCGAGCGCCGACCTCTGCGCCGACAAGCGCCCCCACTAGCGCACCGACGAGCGCGCCAGCGAAGGCAAGCGCCGCGCCTTCGACCGCATCACCTGGACCGCAGGTCGCCAAGGGCGGACCAAAAGGCACGGGCTCAACCCCGGGCCCGCCGGGCGGCACGCACGGCATTCCTTTGCCGCTCCCATTGCCCACGCCGCGCCCGACACCCCAGCCGACGCCGACGCCGACACCGCGCCCCAAACCATCGCCGACGAGCAACTCGTCGATCGACCGGCTCAACGCGAAGCTGAACGAGGGCCTCGATCAAGGGCCTGTGATCGGCTTCCACTATCGGACCGACAACGATTCGTTCTATCGCGCGGTCGCGCAGCTCACCGCGATGTTGGTGCACGACGAGCGCACGCTGCCCAAAGACACCGAATACGTGCTGCGCAACGGCACCAAGTATAAGAAGGATGACGGCACGATCTACGTGATCCTGCGCGCGGTGAACTTCGCCGGCTACAAGATCTGCGTCGGCGTCACGGCGGACCCGTCGCACAAATACGTGATCGGGTCATGCCCCGATGACTACCTCGCGACCCCCGCCCCGCTCAAGTAACCCTATCCTCGGTTACCGATAGCGTACCCTCATTGTTCTTGGGTAAAACAAGGGTGGAGGTTTTGCAATGACGACAACTACGCAAGCGGCTCAAGTCTCGACCCTAGTGAACGCCTCACCCGAAAAGGTATGGACTGCCCTTACGACGCCCGAGATGCTTAAGAAGTATTTCTTTGGCAGTGACGTCGACACGGATTGGAACGTCGAAAGTCCTATCTATTTCCGCGGGGAGTATAAAGGCAAGAAGTACGAGGACAAGGGAGAGATCGTCTCTGTCGAGCCCTGCAAGCGCCTGAGCTTTACCCATTGGAGTGCGCTTTCAGGAATGGCGGACACTCCCGAAAATTATCATGTTGTCACATTCGAGCTGACCGGTTCCGGTGATCAGACGAATGTGACGCTTACCCAGGACAATCGGCAGGGCGCTGGCGATGTCGATGCCGATTCGAAGAAAGAGCTCGAGAAGAACTGGTCAATGGTCCTAGATGGTCTGAAGAAGACGGTGGAGGGTACTGCATAGCGAGCGTACGCTCGTGAAGACAAACGAAAGCGGCCCACGAAATGTGAGCCGCTCTCGGCGTTGATGAGGGCAGGCCGCGACGTCCGTCCTCGGACCGTGCCCGATGTGCTCTAAAGCTGTCCCGCCGGAAACGTTAGGGCTCGAGGCGATGTTCCGATTCCATCAAACGCCACGCGATGTTATACGGCATGCCGAATGCGCTGAGGTGGAATGGCCCACCGAGAAGCCGCTGCCCCCACACGACCACGATCCACTTGCCGTTCTCTTTGTGGAGCACGATATCGCCGTTGCCGTGGATCCCGTCGCTCCACAACGCCTCTGCCCACGGGCCGATAATCCAAGGACCCACCACAGCTTTAGCGTTTGGATGCGCGCTTCCAGCGGCCCGAGCGGCCGCGATCGCCGCGGCTGAATCTGCTGCATCAGCTGGGTCGGTGAATTGGCCGGTTCCGCGAGCCTTCCACGTCGCCCACAACGACGAGGCGACATCTTGCGGCACGCCGCTTACGGCGAAGGGATTTTGCTGAAGATGGGATGCGTCGGTCTTAATAGGAGCCGACCACCCGCTTGCGGTTTGATGGAGCACAACCACAAAGCCGTCGTCGGGCTCACATTTCAAGCCGACCACCGCGTAGCTACCTTGCACGAGCTCGGCTGTCGGAATCGGCGTCTCATTTGCCTGACCGTCGCATTTTGCTAAACGAGCCGCAGCCGAGGAAGCGTCATCCGCGGTCGCCGGAGCGGTTGCGCAACATAGCAATATGAGAAGCGTGAGAATGATACGTCTGCTCATGTCGCACGTTTTCATCACGGGTTCTCTGCTTTCCCGGTGTGACCGAGCGTGCCGTCCTAGCCGGCTAAGTTCGCCGCGTGCCGCGGCCTCCGGCCTTGATCAGATATGACAGGGAGTGCTACGCAATGAGGACAATCGTAGCGCACTCGGTCACGTTCGTCGCAGCAGCCGCGCTAGTCGGTCTTCAAATCTTGACTTCTGTTGGAGCAAACGCGGCGGTAACCGGGGCCGGACACCGGACGTTCACCACCACAAACCCGTGCGCGTTGCAGAACATCCACGTCCTGCCGCCGCCTCCCTCCTGGAGGATGCGTGGGCCCAGCAGCGGCCCGATCAAAGCCATCCCCACCTCTTGCCGCAGCCGAGCTGAAGTGCTTTGCGTTGGATCTCCAGATCATTCCGAACGTAGGCCACGGCTATGCGCCGGCAAGTGTCGCGGCCCATCGCCCGCAGACCTCAGTTTTTCGAGCAATCGCAGCTCGGATTTCTATCACGGTACGACCGGCGCCGACTGTTGGATCCACGGTAGCTTCAAGTGCCGTTCGGAAGCACGCTCTACTTGTGACGACGGATCCGGACTGCGGAGCCGTTGGCCCACTCCAGCTCACCATGCCGGCGAACAGGACCGGGTACCACCCCGGAAACTGGGATCGTCGACCGGCGCTCTAGTGCTGGTCGTGTATCCGTCTTGTCCGGAGCCGCCGCCGCCGCCGCCTCAGGGATAGTGCGAGGGCCGCGTGCCGTACTGTCTGGCCGTGACTGTCCATGGCAACGAATACCGATCAACGTAGACGATTTCCCACAGTCTTCGTTTAACCGCGCGCGCACGCCGTCGCCGTGCGATGCGCGAGCGCCATGATCGTCAGCATCGGATTGACCCCCGATGCGAGCGGAAATACCGATCCGTCTGAGATGTACAGCCCCGACATCCCATTCACCGCGCCGCGCTCGTCGACCACGCCGTTGCCCGGGTCGCGGTTCATCCGCGCCGTTCCCATCTGATGCGCTGAATACACGGCTAAACGGTTGGGCGCGCTGTCCCCGAGCAAGATCGCTTCGGCGAAATCGCGGCGCCGCTCGGGCGTCGCCTCTTCGCGCGTCAGCTCCATGATGCGTTGATGCAGCGTGATGACTTTACGCGCGCCGGCCGCGAATGCGACTTCGATGCAGCCGTTGAGGCCGTCGAGCAAATGACGCATGTCGTACTCGTTCACCTGGTAGCGCACATCGCCGCGCTTGTCCAGACCGACACTGCCCTCGCCGCGATCGCGCGTCAACGAGATCAGCGCCGCCGCATACGGTGATTCGCGCATCGCCGCCGCATGCTGCTCGCGCGAACGCCATGGCAACGAGAACGCGGCAAGCCCGGGATGCGCCGGCGCGACTTCCATCTTGGCCCCGTATGCATCGTCGAGGTCGCCGAATTGATCTGAATACACCGTCTGCATCGGGCCGATGTAGGTCTCGACGCGCTCGTCGAACGAAGCGAACAACGCCGTCGTCGGGTGCAGCTTGAGATGATGTCCGACATGCGGAGAGTCGATTCCACTGCGAGCGAGGATGCCAGGCGTCCTCAAAGCGCCCGCCGCAAGCACCACTAAAGGCGCGTGGACGTGCAACTCTCTTCCTTTATACTGTGCGACGACGCCGCGCGCCGCGGCCCGCTCCACCAAGACCCGCTCTACGCGCGCGTCGGCCACGATCGTGGCGCCCGCGCCAACCGCATCCAGCAAATAGGTCGCCGCTGTCGAGCGCTTCGCGCCGTAGACGCAGCCGAAGCCGCAATACCCGCAGCCATCGCCGCAGCCGACGCTGTTCTTCAGATTGCAGGCCGCATGCCAACCCAGCGCCTGGCAACCGCGCAGCAGCGCGGCGTTGTTCTTGTTGTGCTCGTTCACGGCGATCAGGCCAAGCCGCTCCGAGACCGCGTCGTAGTGCGGCGCTAACGAAGACCCGAAATCGATACCCCCGCTCGCCGCGCCCCACTGGGCTGCGACTTTGTCGGATATGCGCAACGATGTGCACCAGTTGACAGTCGTGCCGCCCCCCACGCACGCGCCCGCGAGCAACACGACGCCGAGATCGTCAGTCGCGGCTAACGCGTTGTCGAGATAGTAGCGCGACATGTCAGCAGCTTCGAGCTGCGTGAACTCCGCGGGATCGGCGCGTGGCCCGGCTTCCAGCACGATGACTCGCTTGCCGGAAGCGGCCAATAACGCAGCGGCCACGCCGCCGCCCGCACCAGAGCCGACCACCACGGCATCGGCGTGCAGCTCCTGCGCGTCCGGCTCGGTGATCGGCAGCGGCGGAACGCTCGAAGACGCAGGCCGGTCATTGCGCGGCCCTGGATACCCGTTCAGCGCCCACAGCGGATTGCGCCCATGCGCGTCCACCGCCGAGTACGCCGCCGACGTGCACAACCGCTTGAACGCTTGGAAGCCCGTGCGCAGCAACGGGAACATGCTGTCGCCCATCCCCACGAGCACGCGCGTGCGTTGCTCTTGATCCAACCCCGAAAACGGCCTGAACAAGCCGCCGCGGAACAAGTTGAAGAAGGGCGATTCCAACAGACTCAGCAGGCTGCGCAACTGGTCGCGTTTGTGAGGCGCCAGCAACTCGAGCGCGGTCGCCACCTGCGCGGTCGCGGTGTCGACGTCGCACTCGACGGGCGCGAAAGTCGCCTCGAGCAAACGCAAAGTCGTGAGCTCGGAAGCTGTGAGCGCCATGGCGTGCAGGTGCGGTCGCAAGCCTGACGACTCCTGCCGAAGGCGCGCCGCGCTCGCGCGTGGTAAGCCTCATGCCGCATGGCCACGTTTGCCGACGTCCTCAACAAGCGCCCCGGGTTGCAGCGGCGCCTATTCTTTCTGGCGCGCCGCTTCGTGGCCGGCGAGACGATTGACAGTGCGCTCGACGCCGTCAAAGCGCTCAACGCCGACGGCCTCACCGCCTCGCTCGACTTCCTCGGCGAAGACGTCTTCTCGGAGACCGAAGCCGCGCACACCGCGCAAGTGTACCAGACGATGATCGACCGCATCGCAGAGGCGCACGCCGAATGCAACGTCTCGGTGAAGCTGAGCGCCATCGGCCAAGCGATCTCCGACGACGTCGCATTCGAGAATCTCTCGCACATCATCGATCATGCACGGACACAAAGCATGTTCATCAGGCTGGATATGGAAGGCTCGGCGACCGTCGACTCGACCTATCGAATCCTCGACCGCGCCCGCATGCAATACAAAGAGATCGGGCCGGTCGTGCAAGCCTACCTCAAACGCGCCGATGCCGATGTCGAACGCACAATCGCAGAAAACATGCGCGTGCGACTGTGCAAAGGCGCGTATAAAGAGCCGCCGAGCGTCGCGTTGCAGAGCATGCCCGAGATCCGCGAACACTATATGACCCTCGCCCGGGCCTTGCTCACCCGTGGCAATTATCCCGGCATCGCGACGCACGACGAACGGCTGATCACAGCGGTGCAAGAATTCGCAAAAGCCAACAACATCGGTCAGGACAAATTCGAATTCCAAATGCTCTACGGCATCCGCACGCGACGCCAGCGTGAACTGCGGCGCCAAGGCTACAACGTGCGCATCTACGTGCCGTTCGGCACCCATTGGGCGGGCTATTTCTACCGCCGCCTCGCCGAGCGACGAGAGAACGTGTTTTTCGTCGTGCGCAGCATCTTCAGCCGATGAGGCCGATCAAGTGAGTTTCGATTTCGGCACGGTCTACGTGAAGGACGTGCCGCTGCACGAGGTCAGAGACGCGCTCGACGAGCTGATGGCCGACGCGACGCGCACCGCCGACGCAAGAACGTGGACTCGAGCCGACGCCCGATCCCGTCACGTCGTCAAAACGCATTCGCAGCTTCGCATTGCTGCCGCAAGAGGACGATTGGACGACGGTGATCGAGGACGGCCATCCGCTCGACGACGGCGGCGTGGCCGAAGGTCTGTCGGACATCCTCAAAGCCGAAACGCTCGCGCTGACCTACAGCGACGAGACCGGCGGTTGGACGTACACGCGATATTGGGAGGGCCACCCGCTCGAGGCCGGCGGCGCCGATGACGAAGACTACGACGTCAGCGCGCGCGAGTTCGTCGACACCAACGCGTTGCCGCATTTCGGCGTGTACTATGAAGAAGTCGCTGCAGCGTCCGATCGCAACGCGCCCGCGCTCGCCGGTGCGGTGCTCGTCGGGGACATCCGCCCACGACTTCCCATCGGCACCGAGATCGCGACGTATGTCGGCTTACCACCACGTCCGGCCATCTAGGGACAGGTTTTCACGTGCTGGAGGTTCGCTTTAAGTGAGACGTCCGTCGAAGGATCCCGAGGGCCGGCCAGGCGCACGCGCCGAAAGCCGTCCGCATGAAGACAGGCAACGACGTGACAACCAGAACTGAAAAAGACTCCATGGGCGAGATGCAGGTGCCTGCGTCCGCGCTCTATGGCGCTAGCACCCAAAGAGCCGCGCTCAACTTCCCGATCAGCAATCTGCGCTACCCGCGCCGCTTCATCAAGGCGCTCGGCCAGGTCAAGCTCGCCGCCGCGCAGACCAACGCCGAGCTTGGGTTGATCGACAAGCAGATCGCCGACGCGATCGTCAAGTCGGCGCAAGAGGTCATCGACGGCAAGCACGACTCGCATTTCGTCGTCGACACCTTCCAGACGGGCTCGGGCACGTCGACGAACATGAACGCGAACGAAGTGATCGCGCATCGCGCAACCCAGATCGCCGGCGAAGCGGCCAAGGGCAAGAAGATCCACCCGAACGACCACGTCAACTTCGGCCAGTCCAGCAACGACGTGATCCCGACGGCGACCTACATCGCCGCCGCCAGCGCGATCAAAGAAGACCTCATTCCCGCGCTGCGCATTCTGCAAGCATCATTAGAGAAGAAGTCCAAAGAGTTCTGGGGGATCATCAAAACCGGCCGCACCCACCTCCAGGACGCGACTCCGATAAGGCTCGGCCAAGAATTTCTGGGCTACGCCGGACAGATCGAGCGCGGCATCGCGCGCGCCCAAGCCGCACAAGAAGAGCTGAGCGAAGTCGCGCTCGGCGGCACGGCCGTCGGCACCGGCATCAACACCCATCCAGAATTCGCCAAACGCGCGACCGCCAAGCTCTCGCAGATGACCGGCCTGAAGATCCGCGAGACCAGCAACCATTTCCAAGCCCAATCGGCGCTCGACAACGCGGTCGCTGCAAGCGGCGCGCTCAAGACGATCGCCGTATCGATGACCAAGATCGCCAACGATGTCCGTTGGCTGGGATCCGGCCCGAGAGCCGGCATCGGCGAGCTCGAACTGCCGGCGGTCCAGCCTGGCTCGTCTATCATGCCGGGCAAGGTCAATCCGGTCATCGCCGAGTCGGTGCTCATGGTCTGCATCCAGGTCATCGGCAATGACGCGGCCATCACGGTCGGCGGGCAGAGCGGCAACTTCGAGATCAACCTGACCATGCCGCTCGTGGCCTACGACTTGCTCCAATCCATCGAGCTGCTGGCCAACGCGTCCAAGAACTTCGCGCGCCAAGCGGTCGACGGGCTCAAGGCCACCAACAAGGGTCCCGACATGGTCGAGCGCGGCTTGGCGATCGGCACCAGTCTGGCGCCCATCATCGGCTACGACGCCGCGGCGGCGATCGTCAAAGAGGCGGCCGCCACCGGCAAGTCGATTCGAGAGGTCGCCCGAGAGAAGACCAAGCTGTCAGAAGAAGAGCTGGCGAAGATCCTCGACCCGGCGCTGATGGTCGAACCGAGCGCAGACCGGGTCGGCGCGGGCGGCGGCTAGACCGCTAGACCGCCCGCACAAAAAATCCATTTGACGCCGCACCCCGAACGCGCTAATGTTATAGCGCGTTCTTGAAACGCGCACTTATCTATCGTCTGACAATTTGGAGCGGTCGGGCAAGCGTTCGACCGAGGGCGGATATGCGAAGGGTCGCGCGGCGGCAGTATCTTCTGGTCGTCGCTTTTCTTGTTGCGCTGGCAGGTTGCGGCAAGCCGGGCGCCGGCCCGATGCCGGCGGTGTCGCCGCTGCCCAATCCCAAGGTCCCCGCCTGGGTCGAACAGATCAGCCCCACCGGCGAGGCGGACAATTACGCGCAGATCCGGGTCCGTTTCCGGCTGCCGCTCATCCCGGTCGAAGCCATCGAGACGCCGTCGCAACAGGCCAAACTCGGGTATTTCAGCGTCACGCCCGCGCTCGCCGGCCACTTCCGATTTCTGACGCCCCGCATGGTCGGCTTCCAGGCCGACCAAGCGTTGCCCATCGCCACTCGCATCAAGGTCGTCGTGCACGCCGGGCTGACCGACATGAATAACAACACGCTGGCCAACGACATCGCGTGGACGTTCACGACGCCGGGCATCGCGCTGGACGGCCTGCCGACGGTCGATGACAATTCGACGCCCGTCGGTCCGCAGCCGACGTTCCAGATCCAATCCAACGTGGAACTAGATCAAACGTCGCTCGCGCAGCACGGGAGCATCTCGGCCAAGGGCGTCGCGCCGGTCGCGATCACCGTGAAACTGGAAAAGCAGCCGACACCCGGTCCCAATGACGATCAGTCACAAGAAAAATTCGATCCCTCGCAAAAGCCCTGGATCTACGACGTCTCGCCCAGCTCTGCTTTGGCGCACGACCAGACCTACTCGCTGCAATTCACGCCTGGCATCATGCCCGCGCACGGGAACCTCCCGAGCACCGATTCGTATAGCGGCGACTTCGCGGTCTACGGCCCGCTCGCGTTCGTCAAACTCAACCCGGAGGATTACACCGGGCGCTTCAGCGGGCCGCCCGAGCGGCTCGAGTTCAACAACCCGCTCAACGGCGACTCGGTGGCGAAGAACATCACCTTGAGTCCGACGCCCAAAGGTGCGCCGCAGATATTCCGCGCGGACGACGGCGACAAATACGTCTACATCGACGAGAGCCCGCTCGACCCGTCGACGAGCTACACGATCACGATCGGTCCCGGGCTCAAAGACACGTTCGGCCAGACCTTCGGCAGTTCGAAGACCGTGAGCTACGCGACCGGCTTTCTCACGCCGGCCGTCTGGGTGCCGTCGGGGTTCTTCATCTTCCCGTCCGGCGACAATCTCCAGCTCGATCTGTGGGCCGTCAACCTGCCGCGCAGGCGTTTCGAGCAATCGTTCGCCGTGGTCACGCCCTCGCAGCTCGTCTACGATGATCCGGTCAACGATCCGCGAGCGTTTCTCCACGACACGACCACCGTCAAGGCGGATGCAGCGGCGAATGTGCCCACGCGCGTGAGCGTGCCGTTGCGCGCGCGACTCAAAGGCAACACCGGATTGCTCGCGTACGGCGCGATCGCCGACACGGGCGCAGCCGACCAGTCGACGCCGAGCGGTGCCGTGCAGCTCACCAACCTCGGCATCTTCGCCCAATGGTTCCCCGCCGCCGGGCTCGTCCGCGTCAACCATCTCTCCGACGGCTCGCCGGCGCGGCGGCGCTCGCGTGGAGATCTGGCCTTCGCGTCTGGACGACAACCGGCGTCTGCCTGTGTCCGCATGCGCGTCAGGCACCACGGACACCACCGGTCTCGTGACGTTCACGGCGGGCGCGTTGTCGCAATGCATGGGCGGCGCCTCGATCTTCGCAAGCGCGCCGTCTTTGCTCGCTGTGGCGCACGAAGGCTCCGACTGGGCCTTCACCCGCACGCTCGAGTACAGCGGTGCGTATGACTATGACATGAACAGCGAGTGGAACGCCGATCCGCAATCGCGCGGCACCATCTTCTCTGACCGCATGCTCTACCAGCCCGGCGAGTCCGGCTGGTTCACCGGCGAAGCGTACTACCTCGCGAACGGCCAACTCGTGCGCGACGCGAACGCCACCTACAAGCTCAGCCTGCTGGATCCCGACGGCGGCTCTGCCGACGCCGGCAGCGTCACGACCGATGCGTACGGCGCGTTCTCGGTGCAGCTGCATTTCAAAGCGACTCAGCCGCTCGGCTACTACACGCTCGAGGGGAAAGGCGGCAACGGCGTCAAGATCGACGGCACGTTCCGCGTCGCCGAGTTCAAGCCCCCGAACTTCAGTGTCGCGGTGAATCTCGACAAGCAGTTCGCCCAGGCCGGCCAAACGGTGGCCGCGACGGCGAAGAGCATGTACCTGTTCGGTGCGCCGGTGCAAGGCGGCAAGTACAAGTTCTACGTCACGCGCCAGCAATCGACGTTCCAACCCAAAGGTTGGGATCAGTATTCGTTCGGGCGCCAGTGGTTCTGGCCCGAGCAGCCGCCGTCCATGCCGAGCGATGTCACGCAAGCAGCCGGCGACATACCCGCGGACGGCACGAGCAGCCTGAACATCACCGTGGCGAACGATCTCCCCTATCCGATGGACTATCGCGTCGACATGGAGACGACCGATGCGTCCAACCTCTCCGTGGCCGACTCGAAGACGTTCACCGCGTTGCCGGGCGATTCGCTCATCGGCCTGCAAGGCGACTGGGTCGCGCAGACCGGCGTCGCGTATCCGGTGCAGGTGATCGTCACCGATCCGCAAGGCGCGCCGCGCGACGGCCAGCGCGTGCATGTCGAGCTGCAGACGGTGAAGTACAGCAGCGTCACCCAGCTCACGCAAGGCAGTTCCAACGATCGCTGGCAAGTCGAATACAAGACGGTCGCACAGTCCGACGTCACCTCCGGCACAACGCCGCAAAAAATCACCTTCACGCCGCCCAGCTCGGGCGTCTATCGCATTCGCGCCAATCTCGCCGGCGCCAAAGACGATGCCACCGCGACCGACCTCGAGGTCTGGGCAGCCGGATCCGACATCGTCGATTGGGGCAACGAAAATCCCGGCCGGCTGACGGTCAAGCTCGACAAGACCAAGTACAAGCCCGGCGATACCGCGACGGCGCTCATCGAATCGCCATACCCCGCGGGCCAGCTCTACCTGAGCGTCGTGCGATACAAGCCGCTGTTCCAAAAGGTCGTGACGGTTTCGGGCGGCGCGCCGCGCGTCAGCTTCACCGTCACGCCCGACATGCTCCCCAATGCCGCGGTCGAGGCCGTGCTCGTGCGCACCGGAGCGCCGCTCTCAGCATCCGTGCCCGACAGTCTCGATAGCCTGTCGCGCACCGGCTTCGCGCCGCTCACGGTCAATCTCGACGACCGTCGGCTCAAAGTCACGCTGACGCCCGCCAAAGCGAAACTCGAACCCGGTCAATCGCAGACCGTGCACCTCCAGATGCGCGACGCGAATGGCCAGCCGATCCGCGGCGAGTTCGCGGTCATGGTGGTCAACGAAGCGATTCTGCAACTGTCCGGCTACCGGCCGCCGAGTCTCATCGACACGGTGTTCGCCGTGCAGCCGATCCCGACGCGGTTCTCCGACAACCGTCCGAACGTCGTGCTGCGGCCCTTCGCATCGCCGCTGCAAAAGGGATGGGGCTATGGCGGCGGACCTTCCGAAGGCGCCGCCGGCACGCGCATTCGCACGAACTTCCAGCCGCTCGCATTCTACAAGGGCGCACTGCTCACCGATGCGTCGGGCAACGGCAGCGTCACATTCACGCTGCCGGACGATCTGACGACGTGGCGCGTCCTCGCCGTGGCGGTCAGCGGCTCGGGCAGCTCCAGCGCGAACTGGCGGTTCGGCGGCGGCGACGCGACCTTCATCACCTCGAAGCCGCTGCTGACCAACGCGGTGCTGCCGCAATTCGCGCGACCCGGCGATCAGTTCTCGGCCGGCATCACGGTCACCAACGCGGACAATCTCAACGGCCAGCTCTCGATCCAGGGCCAGCTCAGCGGCCCGCTCGCGTTCGTCAACAACGGGCAGCAATCGCAGTTCACGTCGAGCTCGCCGTCGGTGCAGTCGGGCACGCAGGCGTATCGTTTCGCGATGACCGCGACCGGCCTCGGCAAGACAAGCGTGCGCTTCACCACGAAACTCGGTACGCTGAGCGACGCGTTCGAGGTGCCGCTCGAACTGCGCACGCTGCCGCTGGTCGAATCCGCCATCGAAGCGAGCACGACCAACACGTCGAGCACGGTGCCGATCAACGTCGACCAAAAGGTCGACACGAGCCTGGGCGGGCTCGACGTCGAGCTCGCGAGCATCTTGCTGCCCGAGTTCACGTCGGCCGCAAAAGCCGACCTCGATGAAGATGAGGACCTGCCGTTCCTCGAGCCGATCGCGAGCCAGCTCATGATCACGGCGAACATGCAGATCCTCGCGACGCGCTACGGCCAGATCTACCCAGACTTCCATCCTGTGACGGCCGCGGCGAACGACGTGCTGCGACTGCAGAAGATGCAATTGCCGGACGGCGGCTTCCCGTCGTGGCCGACCGGCAAGGACTCGGACCCGTGGGTGACGCCGTACGCCGGCGAAGCGCTCGCTCGCACGCAGAGCGCGGGGCTAGCGGTCGACGAGGGCATGCTCGCAAAAGTGCGCGCGTATCTGAAGCACACCATCGCGAAGGCTGACGAGATCCCATATTGCAATCAGCTGTGCGCGGACGAACTGCGCCTGCGCTCGCTCCTCGCGCTGGCGGATCTGGGTGAAGCGCGCAACGACTACCTCAGCGACATCTACGCCGCACGCGACGATCTCGACACTGTCGACCAGATCAACCTCGCGCGCTATCTCACGCGCTTCCCGGCGTGGAGCGCGCAGGCGACGGCGATGACGCTGAAGATCGAACAATCGATCTACGAGACCGGGCGCAACGCGTCGCTCAACTTGCCGGGTCGCGTGGGCTGGCTGAGCACGCCGACGATCGCACAGGCGGCCGCGCTGCGTTTGTTCGTCGCGCGCAATGCGCAGATGGAACTCCAAGACAAACTTGTGCGCGTGGTGATCGCGCAACGCGTGCGCGGTTCGTGGCCGGAGTACTACGACAATGCGGCAGCGCTCACCGCGCTGGTGGACTACTCGCGCGCACAGCCCAACAACGCGGACTTCACGGCGATCATGACGGTCGCGGGCAAGCAGTGGGCATCCGAGCGCTTCAACGGCTATCGCAATCCGCTGCGCGTGGTGAGCGTGCCGATGGCGCAGCTGCCCAAGGGGCCGAGCAACGTCGTGCTCTCGAAGACCGGCACAGGCACGCTACACTACGTCCTCGCATATCGCTACCGCCTGACGGGCGATCAGCCCGGCATCCTCAACGGGTTGCGCATCACGCGCGACATACGCGCGGCCAACTCGGAGACCGTGATACGATCGATCGGTCTGGGGCTTCCCGCGGGTGCGCTCACGCTGGCGCCGTCGGCGGTCTACGACATAGGCCTTGAGGTGATCGCCGATCATCCGGTCGAGCACCTGGTCATCACCGATCCGCTGCCCGCCGGTTTGGAAGCCGTCGACACGTCGTTCCAGACATCGACGCGTTACTTCCAAGCGCACAGCGACAGCTGGCAGATCAACTATCAGCAGATCTATAAAGACCGCGTGGTCGCATATGCCGATCACCTCGAGGCCGGGGTGTATAGCTTCCATTACCTCGTGCGCTCGGTGACGCCAGGAACATACTCGTGGCCGGGAGGCGAAGCAAGGTTGCAGTACGCGCCGGAAGAATTCGGCCGAACGGCCTCATCGACGCTGATCGTCTCGCCCTGATGTAGCGGTCGAAATTTATTCGACCGTTTACGGCGCTTGGTGTAGCGCTTTGATAAACGCGTAGAAGACGAGCGGTACGGCGAGCACGACATACAGAGCGCAGCGCCCACAACAACGCCACCAAACCCGGTGAGAGTTTGCGGCGAGGCAGTGGCGTCGGGTTTTGATCGCTCATTTGGGGATCAGACCTGGGAACACGGTGATCAGTCCGTAGGCCGTGCCCATGAGCGTGATCAGAACGACGATCGCGCCTCCGAGCAGGTTGCTCTTGATGCCGTTTGCTAGAGAGCCGATGACCTCGCGGTCGTTGGCCAGGAGTAGTAAGAACACCAGCGCAGGCGCCATCAGCAGCGTCGCGATGACATTGACCGCGATCGTGATCGCGAGCAGCGGCGCGTGCGGGATCAGCACGACTGACGCGGCGACGATCACAGAGAGCGCACCGGTGATGTAGAATGGTTTGGCGTTCACGAAGCTCGCGTTCAGGCTGTGCTTGGAGCGCAGCACTTCACCGAGCGCGTAGGCCGAACTCGTCGAGATGGTCATCGCCGCAACGATCCCAGCCTCGATCATGCCGAGCGCGAACAGCGCCGCGCCAGGGCCACCGATGAAGGGCCGCAACGCGCTTGCAAAATCGGTGCCACCGCTGAATGCCGCCGCGTTGACGTGGTGTTCGAACAGCGGCACGCAGACCAACACGGCGGCGATTGCCGCGATAGCCGCGATAAACGCGCCCAGGCCCGTGTCGAAGCGGCCTTGCGGTAGATCGTCGCGCGTCATACCCTTGTCGACCACCGCGCTCTGCTGGAAGAAGATCATCCACGGCGTGACGGTGGCGCCGACATCCGCGAGCAGCAGCGTGACGAAGACCGCCGTCACGCCGCCAGGCAACGGACTCCATGTGCCCAGTGCGTGCGCGACCGCATTCCAATCCGGATGCGCCATGAGGGCGGCCGGCACGAAGAGCAGATTGAACGCCGCCAGCGCCAGCGCGGCGCGTTCCCAGGTGAAGTAGCGGCGAAAACTCACCGACAAGATGACGATCACGACGCCGGCAGCGACCGCCACAAATGCGGGGATCCCGAAATACGCCGCGCCTGCACGGATAGCGATGAACTCGGTGATGAGTGTGAGCACGTTGCCGATCGTCAAGTCGAGCATGGAGAAATAGCCCCAGAACGGGCCGAAGCGCTCGAAGATCAGCTCCGCATGGCCGCGCTGTGTCGCGATGCCGAGACGCACCGTCATCTCTTGGACGACGAACGCCATGAAGAACGTCAGCAGGATGAACGGGATGAAGAAGCCGACGCCGTAGCTCGCGCCCGTCGTCGCGTACGACAGCATGCTCGGGCCATCGTTCTCGCCGAGCATGACCAAGATGCCGGGGCCGGCGAGCAAGAAGAAGAGCCAGATCGGCCGATGTCGCGCGCGCGCGTCTTGCACACGCGCGCGATCGCGCTCGCGCAGCTCTTCCTCGCGCGTCGGCGCGAGGGTCAAACCGGGCGGTTGCGCGAGATCACTCATGGCTAGCGCTTCTCGCGCCGGCCGCCACGCAGCGCACGTGGTCGGCGGCTTGTCGCGAGATGGTGACGCGCTTGCGGCCGGCGCGCACTCGGACGCCGGCAGCAGTCGTGCCTTCGACGGTGAGGCGCAAGCCCGGCAGCATGCCGCGTGCGGAAAGATATTTGACGGAACGATCGTCGCGGTCGTCGAGCGTCGTGACGACGAGGTGGTCGCCTGCACGCGCTTGCGAAAGGCGCGCGTCGCTGGAGACGAACGCGGTCGAGCTCGCCCGCGGGATCGGATGGCCGTGTGGATCGGTCGAGGGGTTGCCCAAAAACTCGGCGAGGCGCTGCGCGATGTCATCCGAGATGGTGTGTTCGATCTTCTCCGCATCCGCGTGGACCCGCTCGAGCGGCACTCCCAGCGCCCGATGCAAGAACGTCTCGACCAGACGGTGGCGGCGCACCATGCTCACCGCGAGCTCGAGCCCTTTGGGCGTGAGGCGCAACGCATCCACGCGACCCTGCGAGGTGCGCACGAACCCTGCAGACTCGAGCACACGTCTCGCCTTGCTCACCGACGCGCGCGAGACGCTCAGGTGGCGCGCGAGATCGGCGGCGCGCACGGGCGCATCCCCGCTCAGATGGTAGATGCCCTTGACGTAGTCTTCGCGCGCCCGCTCACGCGACCGGTCACGCGTCTTGTTAACCATGGTTACTGTCAACCATGGTTAACGCTTCGCGGAGGCGTGGACGCCTCCTCTACGCTGGATCGGTGCGCTAGATCACGGCGCCGGCGGGCAGAGCGCGGTCAGGGCGCCTTCCGCGTCAGGATCGGGCGCACTTGCATGAAACGTGTAGAAGAGCGTGTATATCGTTGCCCCATCGCGGAACATGAACACTTCGAAGTTAAATTTGCGCGGATCGTAGGCGGTGATTCCGAGCGCAAGCACGTGATGGGCGCTGTGCCCGCACAGCGACACCACGTCGTGCTTCGCCGTTCCGGTTGGATACGATGTGGCGGCATTCGCGAATAGCTGCACCCCGGCCGCGGGATCGCATATGTTGCATGCGGCGCGCGAGGCCTGAAAGCTCGCTATCGCTACCGTCCGGCTCGTGCCTGATATACCTTGCGTACTGTCCGACAACACGGCCCGGCTGCGATTCCCATGGAGCCGGCAAGAGAGGCTCGGGTGACGCGATGACCATCGCGATGACAAGCGCGATCATGGAGCCGTGTTGGGCCAAAGGAGGCGCTTTCCCTCAGAGCACCTGCGCGTCGCACGGGATTCGAGCACCTGCGCACCCAAGGTTTTCGGCGTGGAAATGGACGCTGACGTCATTGTGATCGGCGCCGGCGCGGCTGGCCTGGCCGCCGCGCGCAGCCTCGCGCAGGGGTCGCTCAAAGTGATCCTGCTCGAAGCCCGCGATCGCATCGGCGGCCGCGTGCGATGGGATCCATCAGGGCCGGGCGCGGCCTCGCCCGAGCTCGGCGCGGAGTTCATCCATGGCCCCGCCGAGCAGACGAGAGCGCTGCTTAGGGAGTCTGGGACTGCGGCGGTCGACACCGTCAGCGGGTCGTGGACGCTCGGCGAGGACGGGCACCTGCGGCGCGACGAAAACGACCTCCGGTCTGCGGCTCGCATCCTCGAGGGAGCTCACGCGCTCGCCGATGACGAAAGCGTTGATCGATTTCTGCGGCGCTTCGAGCACGACCCGACAAAGGCGGAAGCGCTGCGCATGGCGCGCTCCTTCGTCGAAGGATTCGAAGCCGCCGATCCCGCGATCGCAAGCGCGAAAGCGATCGCGGACGAGTTGCGAAGCGGCGTCGATTTCGCGAGCGCGCGGCCGCTCGGCGGTTACGCGCCGATGTTCGAGCACCTGCACAACGCCTGCGCCGTCGCCGGAGTTCAGAGCCATCTTTCGACGGTCGTGCGGCGGATCTCGTGGCGTCGCGGCGCCGTCGCCGTCGATGCGAAAACATCTTTAGAGGAAACGCAGACCATCAATGCGCGAGCTGCTGTCGTGACGGTTCCTGTCGGTGTTTTGCGCCATATCGGGGATGAAGCCGAGCTCGTGTTCGCCCCGGATCTCCCGGCCGCCAAACGCGACGCGCTGCGCAGCATCGAGATGGGTCACGTCGCCCGCGTGCTGCTCTGGTTTCGGACAGCGTTTTGGGAGCGGGTCAGGAACGGACGTTACAGCGAAGCCGCGTTCTTCCGCAGTCCGGACCAGCCGTTCGCGGGGTACTGGACGCAACTTCCCGTGCACAGCGAGTTGATCGTGGCGTGGGCCGGCGGTCCAAAGGCGACCGCGTTGAGCGGCTCGTCGCATGCCGAACTCATCAGGCAAGCGCTCGACGGCTTCGGCGCGCTGTTCGGCGAGAACGAGCTCGCGCGCCAGGAATTCGAAGGCGGCGCTACGCACGATTGGGGCGCCGACCCGTTTTCGCGCGGCGCGTACAGCTACATCGTGGTCGGCGGAACGGATGCGCGCGCAACGCTCGCCACGCCAGTCGATAGCACATTGTTCTTCGCGGGCGAGGCGACGTCGACCGACGGCCAAGGCGGCACGGTGAACGGGGCGCTCCAAACCGGTATGCGCGCAGCCTCGGAAACCGCCGTCGCGCTCGGTGTCGAGGTTTGATCGATGGCTGAAACTCTTTCGTCCATCCTCACTCCGTGGTCGAGTTTCTACATCTTGATCGGGTCGGCGGCCGCATCGCTGACCGGATTGATGTTCGTCGTGATCACACTCGTCACGGGGATAGACCGCCTGAGGCGCAACCCGGACGGGATCGGGACGTTCAGCACGCCGACGGTGGTGCACTTCGGCACCGCACTGCTCGTCGCTGCGCTGCTTAGCGCGCCGTGGCGCTCGACCGTTCTCCTCGCCATTACGCTAGGAGTTATCGGCCTGGTGGGCATCGTGTACCTCGCGCGACTGATGCATCTGACAAAGCGGCTGACTTCATACACTCCGGACTTCGAGGACTGGGCTTGGTACACGCTTCTCCCGTTTGTCGCGTATGGCGCCATTCTCGCAGCCGGCATCATGCTTCGCAGTGTTCCAGTCGACGCGATGTTCGCGCTCGCCATCGGCGCGACGCTGTTGATCTTCATCGGTATCCACAACGCGTGGGACATCGTGACGTACATCGTCACGGAGTTCACGGACGACTCGACAAAATCCGATTAACGGAACGGGATGAACCGCGACCCCGTCGCTGAGCTTATCCTTGTTTGATCGTCTCCACCACGACGCGGAGCTTGCCGATCTGAACGGTCTCGCGCACCTGCGGGTGTGACGGCTGGCCGTTGATGAGAATGCCCGCGGGCACGAACGTGATGGTAAGCGGGCCCTGCGATGCCAGCAGCGCGCGGTTGATCTTGAACGACAGAGTGGCGGGCATGGTCGGCATCCCACCCTTCACGCCGAGTCCGAACAGCACGACGTTGCCCACATAGTGCGGGTTTTTCCCAGCAGGCGCGTTGGGCGTCATCGCGGCCGCGGGCGTAGTCGCCGGTCCCACGTAGACCTGCCACACGACGTTGGGCGCAGAGGACGCCTGCACGTTCTGGAGCTGCAGATAGATGTTCTCCGTGGAGCTAGGCGCTCTGTTCGTCAAGGTCTGACGTTGCTCTGTCGTGAGCGGCAGCGGGATGTGGACGGGCTGCGCTCCGATCGGCGGAATGGGCGGACCCACGAACTCGATGTACTCATAGATCGGTATGCAGCAGATGAATCGCGACGGGCACGTCTCCAACGGCGGCGACGGTCCAGCCTCGTAGACGTAGTTCAGTTGCGAAGCGGCGTTGAGGATCTGGCACGCAGACATAGTGACCGCTTTGCCGTTCTCATTGAAGAACGTCCACGTCTTGCCTAGTCCACGAGGAGTCCCAAATGGGGTCTTTGCCGCCGTAGCTCGCGCGCCACAGCTCCCACAACCGGTCGACGTTCGCATGATGCAGGTAGAAGATAGGATCGGGAGCGGCGGTCTGCACGTCGTGCATTCCGCCGTTGACAAGCACGTGCACGCTGCCGTGCGGCGTCACTTGGAACAGGTCGCTCGCGCCGGTCTGGGCCGGCGTGCTGAACACCGAGGTCGCGAACGCGCCCGAATAGTCGACGGCCCATGCCGGCAATGATCCCGTGCCGTTGTTCATGTTAGGATCTCGCCATGCCCGATACAGCGTGCTCTTCTTATCGCGGAACATCGGCGGCAGGTGACTCTCGCTCGGTGAGTCCCAAGCCCAGAACGGTAGCGCGAACGACGGGTCGCCGGATTTCTTGCGCACGATGCGCTCGAACCAATAGAGATACATGCGGTGCCAGGACCAGAAGAATGCGTTGCCGTGCTGGCACGAATCCCACGACGTTTTGAGCGGGCTCAGTGTCGTCCAGTGAATAGCCGCCTGATATTTCCAGCTGGTGGGGTCGGTGTCGGGCAGCTTTTTCATAGCGGCGACCGCTTTGGCGTACGATTTGATATGCTTGCTGGCGGACGTCAGGCCGCCGACATCTTGCCGCGTGAATGGAGGCCCCGCGAGCGCCGCGCGCAGCCCGAGGAGCTGGTCAGCGGCCAGCCGCGACCAATGCGGAACCACCAGCGACTGCAAGAAACCGTTTGCGTTGCATGTGCCCACTCCGTTCTCGAAAAGAAAATCGCGAGCGTGCTAGATTATCGGGATGTCGCGCGCCTTTCGCGCGCGCGTTTCGACCTACCTGTGTCGTGCCAAGGACAGTCGAGCAAGTGGTCGTTCACTAGGCCGACCGCTTGCATGAACGAATACGTTATGGTCGGGCCCACGAAGCGGAAACCGCGCGTACGCAGGTCTTTGCTCAGCGCGTCCGCTTGCTTCGTCGCCGCCGGAAGGTCGGACATCCGGCGCCGTCTGCCGTCGATCGGCGCTCCATCGACGAACTTCCATACATACTTATCGAAGCTGCCGAACTCGCGTTGGATCGCCAGAAACGCCTTGGCGTTCGCGATCGTTGAGGCGATCTTCAATCGGTTGCGCACGATTCCCGGATCGTTCATCAGCTTCTTGACGCGCGCGGCGTTAAAGCGCGCCACGCGCGCGGGGTCGAATCCGTCAAAGGCCTCACGATAGTTCGCGCGCTTGCGCAGGATCGTCTCCCAGCTCAGCCCCGCTTGCGCGCCTTCGAGCGTGATGAATTCGAACATCACCCGGTCGTCGTGGACGGGAATGCCCCATTCCTCATCGTGATACTGTGTCTCGGGCTCGCGCGCAGCCCACGGACAACGCTTGGGGGTCGCCGTCGCGCGCTTGGCCTTAGGCACGAGCACCTCGGCGCACGCTATCGAGCAACAAGACCGCAAGGCCGGCGAACATGACGATCGGCCGTACGCTCGGATCCGGGAGCACGTGTGGAAGTGCGAACCACACGACGAGCAGCCAAAGGCAGATCGCCAGCGACAACAGACCGTCGTCGACGAACAGTCCGTAGACTTCTTTCAACCCGTTCCAGATCCACATCACGTTGCAGCGCTCATCAGGTTGTAGCGGTCGAGTTTATTCGACCGTCTGCTCTGATCATTCGCCGGCACAGCGCAATCGCGATCAACGCAGTCAGAAGATAGCCGAGGATAAGCCCGAGAATGGCGAGGTCCTCGCCCACCCATTTCATGCCGAGCCCCTCGCCGAACCAGAACGTGCCGAACGCCGACAGCAAGACGCCGACCGCGAACTTGAGGCTGTTCTCGGGTACACGCGAGAGCGGTCGCTGCAGTGCCGCGCCCGCTCCGATCACGACCACGCCGGCCGCCGCGGCACCCGCGCTCGCCGGAATGAGCGCGTTCGCGGTGGCGCCGACTGCGATCACGATGAACACCACCTCGAGCCCCTCGAGCGTCACCGCTTTGAACGACGCGAGGAATCCGACCGGGTCCAGACCACGCAACCCCCCGGCGTCCGATTTCTCCAACTCTCGCCTTTGTTGGTCGAATGCGCTGGTCTCGTCGTGTAAACTGATCGCGCCACCGGCACGCAGTATGGCTTTGCGCAGCCAACGCATCCCGAACAAGATGAGCAACCACCCGACGGCGATCTGCAGCCACGCGATCGGGAAGCGGGCCAGCAGCGGGCCGAAGAGCAGTACGAGCAATCCGAGAAGCGCCACCGCTGCGACCGACCCGAGTATCGCCGAGCGCCAGCCGCGCGTCACGCCGACGGCGAGCACGACCGTCAGCGCTTCGACGAACTCGACGAATGAGGCTAAGAATGCGGGCAGCGTGGCGGTCCACAGTTGCATCGCGCGCGATTCTACCTTTGCGAGCGGCTGCCTTGTGCCATCTCCGAGACTCCCCTCACCACTTTTTCTCAAGGACTTCTTACGCCTCGAGGGGGGTGGATACTACCCTAAGAGCGTGATACAAGAACGGACCCCACCCCGATTTCACGTGATGGCGAAACCGGCAGGCGCCATATGCAATCTCGATTGCTCCTATTGCTTTTTCCTCGATAAGGAGCAGCTGTATCCCGGCAGCCGTTTCCGCATGGACGACGCCATGCTGGAGACCTACATCAAGCAGCTGATCGACGGGCACCGCAGCGATCACGTCACGGTCGCCTGGCAAGGCGGCGAGCCGACGATCATGGGAGTTGACTTTTACCGCCGCGCGATCGAATTTCAGAACAAGCACAAGAGGCCGGGCATGGTGTTCGAAAACACCCTCCAGACGAACGGCACATTGCTGAACGATGAGTGGTGCGAGTTCTTCAAGGCGAACGACTATCTCGTTGGGCTGAGCATCGACGGGCCGCGCGAACTCCACGATGCCAATCGGGTCGATAAGGGCGGTCGCGGCACGTTCGACAACGTCATGCGCGGCCTACGTCTGCTCCAAAAGAACGGCGTCGAGTACAACATCCTCACCACCGTCAACCGGACGAACGCCGATCACCCGCTTGACGTCTATCGCTTCTTGCGCGACGAAGTCGGCACGACCTGGATCCAGTTCATCCCGGTCATCGAGCGCGTGAACGATGATGGGCGGACGCTCTATCAGGAGGGTTCGAAAGTCTCAGAACGATCCGTGACGCCGAAACAGCTGGGCGACTTTCTTATCGCGATCTTCGACGAGTGG
The DNA here is from genome assembly GCA_963812135.1 of Vulcanimicrobiota bacterium. Taxonomy (GTDB): domain Bacteria; phylum Vulcanimicrobiota; class Vulcanimicrobiia; order Eremiobacterales; family Eremiobacteraceae; genus JAFAHD01. The sequence continues at coordinate 2,209,201 of CAWETU010000001.1, read as the reverse complement.
GTGCGCAACGACGTCGGACGTGTTTTCGTGCAGACCTTCGAGGGCGCGGCGAGAAGCTGGCTGGGGATGCCGTCCGGCATGTGCGTTTTCGATGCGACGTGCGGCACCGGGCTCGCGCTCGAACACAACGGCGATCTCTATTCCTGCGATCATTTCGTCGAACCCAAGTACTTGCTCGGCAATATCGGGGTGCGCCCGATGCGAGAGATGCTCGATTCGGATTTCCAGCGCGCGTTCGGAAGCGCGAAGCTCGAATCGCTGCCGCAGTACTGCCGCGAATGCGATGTGCGTTTCGCCTGCAACGGCGAATGTCCGAAAAACCGTTTCATCAACACGCCCAGCGGCGAGCCCGGGCTGAACTACTTATGCGAGGGCTACAAAGCGTTCTTCCATCACATCGACGGACCCATGCGGCTCATCGGCGATCTCATAAAACGAGGGGAAGAGGCGGAGGGCGTCATGACGCTGCTCGCCGCCGAGCAAGAAGCGGCGTTCGCGAAAGCCGGCCGCAACGAGCTCTGCCCATGCGGCAGTTTGAAGAAATTCAAGAAATGCCACGGCGCGAACCCGGTCGGCTAGGTCGCGTATGGTTGACTAGCGAGAAATCAACGAGAATCCTGGGCGCGGTTGACGCGCGATCACCCCAGATTCGACGTCGAAGCTAACGCGATCCGTGCGCCCGGCGCTGCTCGCCTCGATCGTGAAATGGCCGGGACGCATCGGCCAGAAAACCGAGGGGCCGCTTGCGATGCGTAGTCCGTCAAGGCGCCAGTCGATTCGTTGACCTGGCAAAGCAAGCGCCTGCAACTCAAGGCGCTGCACGCCGATGCGTTTGGGAGATACCAAGAACGAATCGCCTTCCCGCGGCGCGACGATGCGGAAGCCGCTCGGCGCCGTCGGCGCGCGCTGCTGCAGCGCCAGCCACTCGTCGTATTCACGCGGTAAACCGGCAGCGCGTTGCGGACGCTCGTACGTGACCAGATCCTCGGGCCAGAGATACTCAGAGACCACCGAGTCGCAATCCGGCGTCGGCTTGTAGCCGGTCTGCGCGCAGATTTGACGAGCCACCATCCCTGCAGGAGCGGGGAACGGGGCCGGGTCGCGCTGCTCGTGCAGATGCAGCATGATGCGGTTCCACAGCGGCGCCGCGCCGGCCACGCCGGAGACGCGCCGCATTGGATCGCCGTTGAAGTTGCCGACCCACACGGCCACGGTGTAGTCGCTCGTGAAACCGACCGTCCACGTGTCGCGAAAGTCCGACGACGTTCCGGTCTTCACCGCTGCGTCGAACGGTACGTCGAGCGCTGACGTCACGCCGAACGCGAGCGCTCGCGCGTGCTCGTCGCTCAGCATGTCAGTGACGAGCTCCCACGCCGCAGTGGACCCGACGTTTGTAGCGGTCGAGTTTACTCGACCGTCGGGGAACCACGTCTTGAAATCGATGGCAGAACCGTGGCGCGCGATGGTCGTAAAGCCGTGCGCCAGCTCCCACAAGCTCACTTCGCCGCCGCCTAACGTCAAACCAAGTCCATAGTAATCGGCGTTGTGGGTGAGATGGGTGAAGCCGAGCTGGTGCAGCCGGTCGAGGAAATTCGCCACGCCGACTTTTTCGAGCACTCGTACCGCCGGCACGTTGAGCGAATCCGCCAGCGCGATGCGCACGCGCACCGGCCCCTGAAATGTCTCGCTGTAATCCGTCGGGCTATAGAGCTTCGCGCCGGGAATCGCATAGCGCGCGGGCACGTCGGCGAGAATGGTATTTGGGTGGATGGCCCGCGTCTCCAACGCCATCTCATACAAGAACGGCTTGAGCGTCGAGCCGGGTTGGCGCAGCGCTTGGGCGCCATCGTTGCGGCCCTGGCGAGCTGAGAAATAATCCGGCGACCCGACGTATGCCAGCACCTCGCCCGTATGATTGTCGACGACGACCACCGCCGCGTGATGGACATTGCGTGACCCAAGCGTTCCGATCACCTGGCGCACCTGCGTTTCGACGAATTGTTGCAGCGGCCGGTCGATCGTCGTGCGCACGCGCGATGTGTGCGCCGGCAGCTGCGAGCCCAACCAGAACATGAAATGCGGCGCTGCGATGATCCCGCGGCTGCGCGGCTGCAAGAGCACTTGCTCGGAGAGTGCGCGGTCAGCCTGGTCGCGCGTGATGTATCCCGCCTTGATCATCCGGTCCAACACATAGGCCTGTCGCGCCTTGAGCGCGGGCCAATGCGCGTATGGATCGAGACCGACGGGATCGTTCGGAATCGCAGCGAGCGCGCTCGCTTGCGCGAGATCCAACGCAGCGGCCGGGACGCCGAGATACGTCCGCGCGGCGGCCTCGACGCCGTAGACGTTGCCGCCCATCGGCAACCGGTTCACATAACCCTCAAGGATCTCGTCGCGATTCATGCCTGCCGACACGCGCCATGCGGTCCAGATCTGCTCGACTTTGCCGAACACCGTGCTCGGCGCGCCGCTGATCATGCGAGCAAGCTGCATGGTGATCGTCGAACCACCGCTCACGATATGATGCGAGCGCGCTATTTCATATGCGGATCGTCCGAGCGCACGGTAATCGACCGGGCCGTTCTGATAGAAGTGCGCATCTTCGGCGGCGACGATCGCGTGGACGAAATTCGGTGATACGCGATCGAGCGGCACCGAGGCGGTACGCTCTTGATCGCGCGCGAGCAGCGTGCCGAGCGGCAAGCCGTTGCGGTCGGTGAACTCAACCGCCTGAGAGTCCTGCACGATGTCGCGCGTATGGATCGCAACCGCATACGGCGATACCCGGACGATCGTGACGATCGCGAGAAGCCCGAGCGCCAAAAATGCGAGCCGCTTTTTCATGGCAGTGTGCCGGTTGCTATTCCGTGAGCGGCGGCCGGGTCCATTGCGTCGCCGCGGCACAGGCGATCACCAGGAGGGCTGCAGCGACCGTCAACGCGCCGACGTGCTCGTGGAGGATGAGCGCCGACCAGCCAAGCGTGAGGACCGGCTGGATAAGCCCTAGCTGGCTCGTGTACGCCACCCCCGCCATCACGAGGCTGCGGTACCACGGCAAGAACGCAAGGAATTGGCTGATCACCGCCACGTACGCGAAGCACAGCCAGGCGGCGGGCGAACCATGCGGCACGCCGGACGTGACGAGAACCGACGCGAGCGCCAGCGACAGAAACGGCCAACACAACACGAGCGCCCACAGGATCACGCGGAAGCCGCCAAGCTCGCGCGCGAGCCGGGCTCCCTCCGCATAACCGACCGCGCCGCCAAGCGTCGCGATCAGCAGAAGAAGATCCGCGGGCTGCGGCCGCCCGGCGCCCTCGACCGCCGCGAACACCAACACGGCGAGAACGCCCGCCCCGCTTGCAAGCCAGAACGCGAGCGGCGGCCGTTCGTGGACCAGCAGCACGGCCATCACGGCGGTGGCAGCCGGCAACAAGCCGACGACCACGGCGCTGTGCGCGGCCGGCAGCGAGCGCAGCGCGAACGCCGAGAACAACGGAAAGACCACGGTCACGCCGAGCGCGACGATTGCGAGGCCCTTCCAATGGCGCCGCTCCGGCAACGGTTCGCGCAGCACCAAGACGACCAGCAGCGCGATGAGGCCCGCAACAGCGCCGCGTCCGACGCCGATGAAGGCGGCGCCCAACTCGGGGACGGCGACGCGCGTCGCCGGCAGCGTGACGCTGAACGCGAGGACGCTGAGCAGACCGAGGAGTATGCCTTCGAGCCGAGTTTTCATGTACGCGGGGAGGCGCTTACTCCGGTTGATGACAAGTCCTTTCAACATGTGGCCACGCCGTGTGATGATGACATTAGGATTGCTCGTGCTCTTCGCGGCGCCCGCAGCGGCATCCGGATTCGTCGAAGGTCTAATTAAGGATTCGGGCGGCGCGCCGATCGCGGCCGCGCATGTCGTCTTGATCGCACCCGCGCATCGCTATGAGTCCGTGTCGGATGGCGATGGCGAGTTCACCATTCCAAATGTCCAAGCCGGCGCGTACGGGTTGCAGGTCCGCGCGCCAGGTTTCGCACCGATCGCGAACCGCGAGGTCGCGGTCAGCGCCGATACCCCAACGCATGTTGAGATCGTCTTGCAGCGAGCTGCGGCGGGTGGCGTGGCGACGCTCGGCAGCGTCATCGTGAATGGTTCAGCTGCGCTCTCACGCGCGTCCGCCCCGACCACCGAGATCAATCCGCAGGCGCTCGCGGAACGCGGTGTGGTCCAGCTGAGCGACGTGCTCGCGCAGCAGATCTCGGTGACGATGGTGCGACAAGGCGGCGGCGCGCCGGGACTGCCGCAAAGCGCTGCGCTTCGCGGACCTGATCCATCTGAGACGATCGTCGACGTCGACGGACATCAATTGAACAACAACAACACGGGCGACGTCGAGCTCGAGCTGCTCGACCCGGCCGAGTTCGCGGGCGTGCAGATCGTCTACGGCATCGCGCCCTCATCGCTCGTCGGCGCGAACTCCGAAGGCGGCGCGATCAATTTCCGGACCATCGAACCGACCGCGAAGGCGCAAGGCCTGTTGCGCGCGTCGTACGGAAGTTTCGACACGTTCGGCGAGACCGTCGAAGCCACCGGTACCGATGAACGCATCGGCTATGCGGCGTTGTATCGTCGCTTCACCACGCAAGGCCAAGTCTTCGACTTTCCGATCACCATCGCGACGCCGGGTCCGGGCACGCCGGCGCAAACCGCAAACGTCGGGTCGAGCATCGACGGCACGATCGCGCTCGCCAAACTCCGTTACTCGATCCCGGGCCGCGAAGGCTTTCTTGAAGTCGGCTTTCGCGACACGGCGGCGATCCGCGACCTGTCCGCGCCGTTGAGCGCGCCTGACGATCCGGCCGATACGGCGCCGAATGCCCCGTTCACCGCGATCAATGCGCCGGGCGCCTCGGTGTCGAGCGCCGCGCCTTCATACAGCGCTGACCTCCAGCTGCCGCTCGGCGCAAAGGATGTGAATGGCGTCGTGCCGGCGACGCTGACGCTCCGGCATCTCACGCAGCTCTACAACCAATCGACAGAAAACATCAGTCCGACGCTTAACCCGTATCTGATCAACGAGGCCGATCGCATCGACGACGATATCGTCTCGTACGAGCGAGCATCGAGCGCGGCGTCGGACGGCACGCTGGCACTCGTGTATGACATACGGCGCGAGCGGCTCACGGCGCCGGACGCATTCGCACCGGGACCGCCGACGCAATACGCCATCGAGCGCTGGGCGGTCGGGCGCTACACGTGGAGCCCTACCGCCCGCTTGCATTACACGACCGCGTTGTACTACAGCGCCTTCAGCACGTTCGGCACGAGTCTCGATCCGCGCGTCGCGCTCGTGTGGACGCCACCAGACAGCGTCGTGCGCGCCTCCTTTGGTACCGGTTTTCGGGCACCGCTCCTCAGCGAGCTCGCGTTCAACCCGGCGCTGCAAGCCGAGCGTTCCGTCGAGTACGAGCTCGGCGCCGAGCATCTCTTCGGCCACGGCCGCTACCCGACGCATGGTGTGCTCAACGCGTATCGCACGCTCATCGACGACGCGGGCTTTCAGACCGTCAATGCGGCCGGCCAATTGACGTTCCTCGGCAACATCGGGCAGTCGTACTACCAAGGCGTCGAGCTCCGCGTCGACCAGCCGGTGACGCCGAGCGTCGCGCTGCAAGCCAGCTACGGCATCAACTCCGCGTTTCCGACGGTGAATCCGTTCCTGTTGAACCCCGCCGCGCCGGACGTGATCCCCGGCGCACAGTTCCAGGGCATTCCGTTGCATAAGGCCCAACTGCTCGTGGACCGAGCGGCGCAACCCGGCGGCCTGAGCTATTCACTGACCGGATCCTATGAGAGCACGAACAACGAGCTCGACCGCGGCGCCTATATGCTCGTCGACGCAAGCGTCGGCATGTCGTTCGGCCACACGGATGTGAGCGTCGCCGGCAGCAACCTCACGGATCAGTTCGACCAGAAGTTCACGCTAGTCGGCGCGGGTGTGCCGTATCCGATACCCGGCGGGACGATGCCAACCGATGCGTACTCGCTGCAGGGCCGCGCGGTGCGGCTCACCGTGACCCAACGCTTCTAACGGGGGTTGATATGGCTCGAGTGACCGGAATCGGCGGAGTTTTCTTCAAGAGCGCGGACATCGACAAGCTCGGCGCGTGGTACCGCGAGCATCTTGGGATCAAGATCAACGACAACTCGGCCATCTTCACGTGGCAAGAGGAAGACGGATCGCCAGGCATGACGGTATTGGGGCTGTTCGCCAAAGACGACAAATATTTCGCGGACAGTCGCGCGAATTTCATGATCAACTATCGCGTCGACGATCTGGATGAGATGCTCAAAACATTGCGCGCTGCGGGCGTGACCGTCGACCAGAAGATCGAGGAACTCGACTACGGGCGCTTCGGCTGGTTCACCGATCTCGATGGCAATCGCGTCGAACTGTGGGAGCCTGCAAAAGAATAGCGTGAACGGTCACCTTTGCCCAGAAGCCTATTACTAAAGATACCAGGCTGAGCGCAGGGTGTGACCTGCGATAACGAGCTGGGTTACATCCTTAATGGGCACTCATCGTTTAGAATGTCTATCAAAAGGGGACCGCACGTGCTCACCAAGGTTCGATTTCCCGCGCTTTGCGTTTCGCTCGCGCTCGCCGCAGCCGGATGCGCCGGCGGCGGTGGAACGCCAGGCGCTCCACACGGACCCGGCGGAGGTGGCCCGACCGGAAGCGCCGGCACCGTCACAGAGTACTCGCTGACGACGAAAAACGCCGATCCATACGGGTTGACCGAAGGACCAGACGGCAACGTGTGGTTCAACGAGCTCATCACCGGCAAGATCGGCAAGATCACGCCCGCCGGCAGCGTCACCGAATACACGTTGCCCACCCCAGGCTTGCAGCTCAACGGCATCGCCACCGGTCCCGATGGCAACTTGTGGTTCACGTCGATCAACACGAACCAAGTCGGACGCCTGACGACAGGCGGGACCGCGACGCTTTATACGGTGTCAGGCGGTAGTCTCATTGAGTACATCTCGGCCGGACCGGACGGCAACATCTGGTTCGGCGCGTCCGGACTCATCGGCAAGATCACGCCCGGCGGAACGATCACGACCTACGCGTTCAAGTCGAAGAACGGCGATACACCGGGTGTCATGGGCATCACCAAAGGTCCCGACGGCAATGTTTGGTTCGCCGACAACGTCGGATATATTGGCAAGATCACGCCGGCCGGTCAGGTGACCGAGTTCACGATCCCCACGCCGCAAAGCCAGCCCTGGGGCATTGTGGCGGGGCCCGACGGCAATCTTTGGTTCACCGAAGATGGGCCAAGCAAGATCGGCAAGATCACGACCGGCGGCACGATAACCGAGTACCCGCTCACCGTTCCCAAATCGATCGCGACTGACGAACCGCAAGGCATCACGGTCGGGCCCGACGGCAATCTGTGGTTCGCCGAGTTCCTTGCGAATCGGATCGGACGCATCACGACCGCAGGCACCATCACCGAGTGGGGGCTGCCCACCCCGCAGGCTGGCGCAAGCAGCGTCGCGGCCGGCGCGGACGGCAACATCTGGTTCGAGGAATTCAACGCGTCGCAGATCGGCAAGATCTCGACCTAGCACGCTCGCCAGGAGCTTTCGCTCCACTCGGCCCATTCTACGGGCATGAAGCACATAGGACTGGTCGGCGTCGGCGCGATGGGCGAGCCGATGGGCACGTCGCTGCTCCGCGCAGGCTTCACCCTCCATATCAGCGCGCACAAAACGCGCGAACGCGTCGAACGCCTGGTCAAACAAGGCGCGATCGAAGAGAAGGATCCGGCGGCGGTCGGCGCCGCCTCCGAGGCCGTTGTCATCATGGTGCCCGACAGCCCGCAAGTCGAAGAAGCGCTCTTCGGCGACCGCGGCGTGGCGGCGGGCATGAAATCCGGCGCGTACGTCATCGACATGTCCACCATCTCGCCTGTCGCGTCGCGCTCGTTTCACGAAAAGCTGCGCGAGCGCGGCATCCACATGCTCGATGCGCCCGTCTCGGGCGGCCCGAGCCGCGCGGCGAGCGGCGAGCTCACGATCATGGCGGGTGGCGACGAGCAGACTTATCAGACGTGCGAGCCGATCTTGCGAGCGATGGGCAATCCCACCCTTGTCGGACCCGCCGGCATGGGCGAGACGTTCAAACTCGTCAACCAGATCATCATCTCGGTGGTGATGCTCGCCGACGTCGAAGCGATGGTGTTCGCCAAGAAGTCGGGCGCCGACATCGAGCTGTTGCGCAAAGTGATCGCGACCGCGACCGGTTCGAACTACCTCCTCGACAAATGGCTGCCCAACACGTGGTTCAAGGGCAGTCACGAAGGCGGCTTCGCGCTCGATCTGCTGCGCAAAGATCTCAATGCCGCGCTCGACGCCGCCAAGCAGATGCAGATCCCGATGATCGCCTCGGCGCTCGCCGGCCAATTGTATCTGCAAGCCTCGGGCGAAGGCTACGGCAAGCTCGACTACAGCGTCGTATCCGAATTGTACGAGCGCGCCGCCGGCGTGCGCGTGATCGAGTAGTGCGCCAAGCGACCCTCACCGCGCCGAAGACGTTGGAGTGGCGCGAGGCGCCCAGTCCGCAGCCAGGCGCGGGTGAACTCCTCGTAAGAGTGCGAGCGGCGCTCACCTGTGGCACCGACCTGAAGACCTATCGCCGCGGACATCCGAAGCTCAAGTTCGGTCCGTTCGGCCATGAGGCCGCGGGCGACGTCGTTGCCATCGGCCGCGACGTCAAAGAGTTCAAACCCGGCGACGCGATCATGTGGGTGCAGACCGCGCCGTGCGGCGAATGCGATGCGTGCCGCAGCGGCTCGGAGAACCTGTGCGAGCACATCTTCGACGACATGGCGCTCGGCGCGTATGCAGACTACATCGTGCTGCCGCGCAAGATCGTGCGCCGCAATGTCTTCAAGAAGCCCGTCGGTTTGAGCTACATCGAGGCGGCCTTCCTGGAGCCGCTGAGCTGCGTCGTGCACGGCTGGAACGCCCTGCGTCGCGCGAACGCGCAACGCCCCAACCCGCAAAGTCTGGCGATCATCGGTGCGGGCACGATCGGACTGTTGCACCTGCTCTACGCCAAGCACGCAGGCATCCGCGCAACGGTGATCGCGCGCAGCGCGCCTCGTCTCGAACTTGCCCGCGCGCTCGGCGCGCACGAGACGATCGACGCGAGCGCGCAAGCGGCCGAACTCGCGGCGCCGAAATTCGGCGCTGTCATCGAATGCGCCGGCACGCCCGAGACATGGCGCCAGGCGGTCGCGCTGACGCGCCCAGGCGGACGCACGCTGCTCTTTTCGGGCCTGTCGTCGGGCAGTGAGGTGCCGGTAGACGCGACGCGCCTCCACTACGAAGAGCTCACGCTGCTCGGCGCATTTCACTTCACGCCCGCCGACGTGCGCGAGGCGCGCGATCTATTGATCGCGGGCAGCATCCCGGTGCGTCCGCTCGTCTCCGGCATCGCGCCCTTGGCGAACCTGCAAGACATTTTCGAACGCCTCGATCGCAGACAGGGCTACAAGTACGCGCTGATCCCCGAACCCGCAGCTCCGGAGTGGGTATAGTGATTGCGCTGTTCGCGGCCGTCACTATGTTGACCACCACAACTGCAACTTTGTCGTCACTGACGATCAACAGCTTGTCGCGGGTTGACGGGCGCCATATCGACGACTTCCAACTGCGCGGGCGAGATGCCGAGACATTGTTGATCTTGCCGGCGTTCACGACGGTCTACGAGGGCTAGTGCACGGTCTGGAGATTGGAGCTGAACCCGATCGCGAGCAGATACCAGCGCACGCGTTCACCCTTCTTCATGACCATCTTCGGCGTGTTGCCGAACATGAGACCGTTGATGGTCGCCTTCAAAGTCGCTGCCGTAACGAATCGTGATCTCGAACACCATCTGGTTCCATCCGATCTTGCAAAAACTCTGGCACGGTCCGTGTCCGTCGGGCACGATCTCGACTGCTGACGGCGTAGTGGTGAACGGGGGCAGATTCTTGCGGCTAAGCGAGAGGGGCGGTGGGCGCGCATCACCTCAGGTGGCGGCGCCTTGAACGAATCGGATCTCGAACACTATCTGGTTCCATCCGATGTCGCAAAAACTCTGGCAGGTCCGTGTCCGCCGGGGCACTCTCACCCGCTCACCGGCGCTCACGTGGTGAACGGCGCAAGGGTCTGCACTCCTTAGACGGCGGGATCAAAGGCTACGTGTTGTGCGGGGTCGGCAGCGTGTACGTCTGGCGATTCGCATCGACCAGGATAATCGCACGGGTGTCTTCGTTCCTCCAATTGCGCGCTGCGTAGACGATCATCCCCATCGGCGTGTTCGGGCTCGTCAGGTCCGAGACCGAAAGGCCGACCTGCTTCTTGATGGTCTCGTCCATCGCGCCGCGCATCAGCGCGGGGATCTTGTCATATTGATCGAGCACGTCCATCGTCGGGCCGAGGTGATCGGCCACCTTCTTCGGATCGAAGACGATCAACATCACGACGCGGCTGTGGTCTTTCGTCCAATACTCTGACGGCACAACACCGAATATCTTCAGTGAATCTCGTATCGGATTCTCGCTCGGCGAAGGACTCGGCTCCGGTGCGCCCGATTGCCCGGTGGCGGGAGCGGCGCTCGTGGTTTGCTCGGGCGTTTCATTCGGAGAGAAATCAGTGGGAGGCGACTGGTCGAGTTTCACGAGCCACGCATCGAGATCGTCGATGCTCGCGCTCGTCTTGAGCAGCTCCTGCGTACCGATGAATGGGTGATTCGCGTCAGGGCCTGTCTCAAAAAACGACGAGCCGAGCTTTGTGACTTCATTGCTATCGTCGTATTTGCCGACGGTGGCAACCGAACTCGGCGAGTACATGGGAAATGTGCTTAGCGTCTGGCCACCCGAGGGTCCGCCTTGCGAACCTTTCGAGCAACCTGCGGCCAGCACGATCAGGCACACAGCACACAGGACGAAGCGACTATCCCATCTCATACGCACCTCCAACGTGACGCTACTATGAGGTGCTTGGACGAGTGTCCCGCCGGAACCAGCGTTTGAACGCAAACCCAACCGCCTGCCACGAGAACAACCCAAGACTGCCGTACTGCACGATCAGCGTGACGATCGTCCACAGCGTGAGCTGGCCGGGCGAGGCGTGTACTAATAGAAGAAACGCGACGACCAAGGGCAGCAATCCGGGAAACAAACCGGGCAATGCTAGCCACAGTGAAGGGCGATAGAAAAGTCCGCAACGCACCCGCGCCCAGCAGCGCGCGGCGGCTGCACTCACGCTCCTCGTCGAGTAACGACCGGCAGGTCCGGTGCGCTCGAGCTCCGCGGGCACCTCGACGATGCCCAGATGAAGCCGGCGCGCCTGAAGCACGACTTCGGCATCGAGATCGATCCCCGGCGCACTCGCCAGGATGCGGTCGAGTGCTTCGGGCTCGCACACGCGGATCGTGCCGACGACCGTTGCGACGTCGCCGTGTGCGGCAAGCGACAAGAACCCGTTGCTCCACGCGGTCACCATGCGGGCCACCCACGAGCGGTCGTGCAGCCGCCCGCCGCGTGCGAACGGCGAGGCGATGGCCACCGCTGCGCCGCTCTCGTTCAAGGCAGCGGTCAAACGCTCGACAAGCGCCGGCGTCGCGTCATATCCGGGCGCGACCATCACGCAGTGGCGGCTGACAGGCGCTACCACGGCTGCAGCGTCGCGCGCCGCCATCATCAGTATTGCCCCAGCGTGCCGTCGACTTTGGCGCGCCGCACGGCGTGGCCGAAGATCACGAGAGAAACCGGCAAGAGGATAACAGTAGCGACGCTGAGCCACAGCGCATCCGGCGCCAATTGCGCGAGCGACGCGCCGTGCAGCGCGCCGCGGATTCCGCTCAACGCGTGGGTGATCGGGAGCAGCCAGCCGATGACCTGCAGCGGCAGCGGCAGGATGGTCAGCGGGAAGTAGACGCCGCCGAACAGATTCGTGGCGCCTGCCATCATGAAGTCGAGCGGCCCGACTTGTTTGAACGTCATGACCGCCGCCGCCGCCATGACGCCGACGGTCGACAAACACGTGATCGTGAGCATGATGAAGAGCGCCGCGGCGCCGATGTTCGCGTGCGCGAGATCCAAACCGAACAGCACCGCGACTCCCAGATACACGGCCGTCTGCAACGCGGTGAAGCCGAACGCCCACAGCCCGGCCGAAAGCACGATGACCGGCAGGCGCGTCGGCGTCGCCAGGATGACCTCGAGCGTGCCGGCCGTCTGCGCATCGCGGATCGCTTGCGCGAAGCTCATGAGCGCGGTCTGCTGGAAGCGCACGAACGCGAGGTTCACCGTGAGGAAGAAGAAGTAGCTCGCAGGCCCATGGAACCCGAACTTGGCAGACGATCCGAACAGCCGCGCTAGGAAGAACGCCATCGCGATCGAGACGAGTATGTTGAGCCACTGCAGCCAGAAGCTCGCCGGATATGCCAGGGCGAGGCGCGCATCGCGCACGAAGATCGCGAGCGCGCGATGCATCGTGCCTGCGACGTCGGGCTGCGTCAGCACCGTTGCCGGTCGAGCGTCAAGCATCGCCACGCACCTGCACGACGCTCTTGAAGATCTCGACCGGATGCACTTCGACGGGCCGGAAATCGCGCAGCACCGCTCCGTTGGACGTGACCGCGCGCATGAGATCCCCGAGCGCCGAGTCCGATGGGTCGAGCCGGATGGTCATCGTGACCCCGGCGGCCGAGCTGGCGATATCGAGGCCGGCGAAGCCTGCGATGGATCTCGTCCGCGCGAGCAGGTCTTCATCGACGCGGTCGAGCGTGACGTCGAACCTGCGCACCGCGTTGAGTTGTCCATCGAGCGAGCGCGGCGGCCCGAGCGCGACGATGCGCCCCTCGTTGATCACGGCGATGCGATCGCACATCCGCCACGCTTCCTCAAGCAGGTTCGTGGCGAGGACGACCGTCTTGCGTTGGCGTCCGACCAATTCGACGCGGATGAGCTCGCGGATGGCTTCGGCGTGGATCGGATCGACCGCGCGCGTCGGCTCGTCCAGCAGCAGTACGTCGGGATCGGCCAGCAACGCGCGCGCGACCGTGAGCCGCTGGCGCATACCTGAGGAGTAGCTTTCGAAACGCCGGTCAAGCGACGCGCCCAGGTCCACCAGCTCCACCACCTCGTCGATGCGGCGCTGCAACACTTGGCCGCGCAGCCCCGCAAGGGCGCCGAAGAACTCGAGATTGGCCCGCGCCGTTAGCCGGAAATAGAAACTGCGCTCTTCACTGGTGCACAGCCCGATGCGCTGCTTCGCGACAAGCGGATTGCGAGCGGCGTCAACACCGCCCACAGTAATGCGGCCGCGGTCGGGGATGGACAAGGTCGCGAGCAGCTTGAGCAGCGAGGTCTTGCCCGCGCCGTTCGGCCCGAGCAACGCGAACAGCTCGCCTGGAGCGACGGTGAGCGAAACGTCATACAGCACCGTCCGCCGTGGCGGCCGCCCGAGATGGCGCAGCCACACGGCCGCACCCGTCGCGGTCGGGAACGACTTCCACACGTGGTCGACGACGATCGCATCGAAGCGCGTCATGGTCGCACATCCATCGACGTGTCTTCGCGCCGTTCGAACTGGCGCAACGTCGATTTGTAGAAGCTGAGCTGGCGGACGACGGCGTAATGCTTGGCCAGATACGATTCGAACACCGGGCAATGGAAATCGAGCGCGCCCGTGCTGCAGTAGTCGGTGGTCACGACCCAGATGAAGTGGTGCGGCCCAGGCACGCGCGCGAGCGCCGCCGCCACATCGCGCTCGCTCGTCAGCGCGAGGGCGTGCAGGTCGTAGGTCTGCATGTCGAGGGCCCGGGGAACGGGTACGAGTTGGTTCGCCCCTCGATAGTAGTATGTCAGCGGCACGGCGGCTTCGGCCTCAAAGACCAAGATCGGCTGATCCGGCTGCTCCTGATGCATGAGGTAGGATGCGACTCTGTACCAGTCGCCGGTCTTCGCGATCGGGCCGTACTCGTACAGCAGCGAAACGCCGCCTGCGAGCAGCGCGACGCCGAGCGCGACCGCGGCGAGCGCGCGCCGCACGTAGTTGTCGAACGCCGAGAACGCTGCGTAGCCCGCGGCCATGAGCGGCACGAATAAGAACGCGACATAGCGATTGGCGAGCGGCTGCTGCGTGTAGGTGAGCGCCGCCGCGAACGCGATGGAAGCGACGGCGACGGCGCACGCCGTTGCTGCCAGCTGGGGCGTCGCGCGCGGCGGCCAGGCCGCCGCCATCGAGCGGACGACGTGGACGGCGAACACCGCGAGCGCGACCAAGAAGATCAACCACAGGCCGTGCCACTGGGCCCAACGGATCGGCATCGCGGCCAGCGCAAGCACTTTGGCGAGGATAGCAAGCGCGTCGACGAACGAAAAACGCTCGCCGAAATCGCTGACCGAAGCCGACGCTTGGCGGCTGACCAGCGCCGCGAGCGGCACGAACGCCAGCCCAACGGCCGCCACAACTACTGCGAACGCCCCCAGCGCGCGCCAGCGGCGCATCGCCAGCAGCGCCGCGCCAAAACCGACGAGTAAGAACCCGATGAAGTAAAATGTGTACAGCGCCACGATCGCGGTCGCAGCGAAGCCGACCTGTGCGGCGCGCGAGCGCATCGGCGCGATGAAGCCGTCGTAAAACGTGAGCAGCAGCAGCGTCGACAGCAGCATCACCAACGCGTACACGCGCATTTCGACGGCACACCAGATGACGAACGGGTTGAGCGCGACCGCCGAGGTGAGCCATGCCGGGTTGGTGGCCGGCGCGATGCGTTTGGAAAGCGCCCAGACGAGCACGATCGTGACCGCGATGCACAGCACGGAGAACAGGCGTCCGAAGAAGACCGAGTCGTTGATCTGGCGCCACGCCCACATGCCGGCGAAATACAACGGCGGCTGGAACTCGAAGCGCAAGGACTCTGTGACCGCGTAATGGGCACTGCCCGACGTCGTGTGCATCGTATACGACTCGTCGGTGTCCATGTTCAAGAGCGCGCTCAAGGTCAAAGCGATGCAGACGTTGGCGACGACGAGCGCCACGAGCACGCCGACGCTCGCCGGCAGGCGCGCCGCCGGTCGATCGGGGGCAGGTGATGCGCGCGCCACGCGCCGCTGCGCGGCGAGCGCAGACGCGGCGACGCCGATCAAAAGGATGATCCCCGTCCACGGCGGCAGTTTTTGCGCAAGCGTTTGGAGCGACGACTCGGCGTATTGGGCCTCAGTGCGCATGCGCACGCCCCAGACCGCCGACGCCAGATCTTGCGCACTCCCAAGCGAATCGAAGAACGCCTGGGGCGGGCTTGCCGTCACGACCGTCGCGGACGGCAGACTCGCGATGCCAAACGTCACAACCGCGAACGCGACGACGGCCCCGGCGACGACCGCGACGCGGCGCGAGAGCAAGAGGCGATTGCTCGCGTACCAGGCGATGATTCCGAGCGCACACGAGGCGACCAAGAAGTAGAGCTTGCTATGCCACGTGCCTTGCCAGGGCATGGCGAGGATCGCGACGGCGGTCCACGCCGGGGCTGAATCCACCACAGCGGCAAGCGCGAGCGCGGCAGGTATGACCGCCGCGTACTGCAGGTTGTGGACGAACGCGCCGCCGAGCATCGCCACAGCCGGCGGCAGCAGCACGATGAAATAGTCGGCGCCATACGCCCGCGCGATGCCGCGCGCGAGGAAGATGCCGAGCACCGACAGCACGAGGTACGACGCCGAGCCGGCGATGACCGCGATGCGGTCTCCGACCCCGAACCAGTGCAGCAGCCAGGTGAAGCTGAGCTGATCGGATGCGCCGGCCTCCGCGAGCGCGTGAAGCGGCAGCGCCCGAGTGAAGTATTCGACGTTGCCTTGCACACCCAAGACGGCGAGGCTGGCGACCGCAAGCACGCCGCCGCTCGACGCGAGTGCGAGCCGGCAGGCGGGCAAGAAGATCAACATCGCCGCGCACGCAGGCAGCCCGATATGGGGTTCGACCATCGAACAGGCCGCGGCGACGCCGGCAAGCGCGAAGCGACGTTCGCGCACGCAATAGGCGGCCACGCACAGCGCGGCGACCGCAAGCGGCGGGAGCTGCGCGAACACGAAATTGACGTAGGCGAACGGCACGGCGAGCGCAGCCAACACGACGTACCACGGCAGCCGAGTGATCCGCGTTAGCGTCCAGGCGCTCACGCAGAGCGACGCGAGCAGCACGAGGTACCACACGCCGAGCGCGATCGAGTACGGCAGACGTGCCAACAGCCCGAACAGCGCGAGCGAATAGCCGGGCAATGGCGCGGGCGTCACGTCGCTCGCACTCGCGGCGGCGCCGAGCGAATCCAACCCGTGTTCGCAGGTGCGCAGCGGCTCGATGCGATACGGATCGGCTCCCGACGTCGCGATCTTGCCGGCGCAATAGAACGCGACGAAATCGCCGCCGGAATGCGTGCGCGACAGCATTGCAGACGCGCCGCCGTGGCGTGCGGCAAAGCCGGCTCCAAGGCCGATCGCGAGCGCGACCGCGAGCGCGATGGCGATCGCTGTTGCCAACGGGGACAGCCGCTTCATCCGGTAGCCAACCCGGCGCGCGTCGCCGGCGTCACGGGCAAAGGTCCGGCGATCGTCGCGGCCGCGTGCCGCGCCATCGTCGTCAGCTCATAATGAAGCGCGAGCTCCTGTAATGCCATCGAGACGAGTTCGAGCTTGACCGAGCTGTGCAGCTGCATGCCCGGGAAGAACGAGAGCGCCGTCGTGTCGTCGCAGCCGAGAAAATCGAGCGGATGCAGCAGCAACGAGGGCTGCGTGCCCGAGAGCCGGCACATCAGCAGCCCGAAGCGGAAGTACGCGCGCGCCAGCGCCGGCGAGACACCGCCGATGTAAAGGAGGTAACTCACGTGCATCGGCACGCGGAACAGCGGCATCGTCGTCACCGGGATCTCGAGCAGTTCGCCGCCCGTTGCGCGCCACAAGTATGGCCGGTTCGGACGAAAGCCCTCCGCGAAGTGGCCGAAGAGCGCCTTGCGTTTCTCGAGTTCGCTCGCAGAGAGCTTGCTCGTCATGAAGTAATACGCGCGTGCCAGCGGTCCGATGAACGTCGGGAACGTCGAGGCATCGTAACGGTAGCCGCGCTGCACGAGCACGTCGAGCACTGCTGGAGACACGGAGAAGCCCGGCCCGCGAAAACCGATCGGGCGCCGGCCGGTGGCGGCTTCGATGCACTCCTCGGCGCGCGCGATCTCATCGTCGACCTGTTCGCGCGTGTAACGATGCAGCCACGGCTCGTGATGGAACGAGTGGTTGCCGATCTCGTGGCCAGCGGCGGATAACGCGGCCATTGGCTCGCGGTTGCGGTCTAAAGCCGCATCCTGGCCGACGATGAAGAAGGTGATCGTGAGCGCGCGTTGCGCCAAGAACTCGAGCACGCGCGGCACGACGACGTCGAGATACGAAGGGAACTGGTCCCACCCGGCATCGCCGTGCGTCTTCATATAGGACCACTGGTTGTCCA
This sequence comes from Vulcanimicrobiota bacterium, assembly GCA_963812135.1. Lineage (GTDB taxonomy): Bacteria > Vulcanimicrobiota > Vulcanimicrobiia > Eremiobacterales > Eremiobacteraceae > JAFAHD01. The sequence continues at coordinate 2,191,647 of CAWETU010000001.1, read as the reverse complement.
GGTCCAGCGAGACGCTCGCCAGGCGCTTGGAGGCCGCCGTCACGATACGGCGGCCAACGGGACTTCGGGTGCGGCGCTGGCCTCGGCCGGCGCCGCGCTCCCCTCGCGTAACAGCCTCGCTGTGGCCGATGCGGCCAACCCCAACGTTTCGTTGATGTTCAGCGTGCCGTTGACGATGTGTGCGGACCCGATGGTCCACAAACCCGGTATGGAGGTCTGCATAGGCGGCAGACGCTCCGAATAGTGTAGTGTCGAAATCGGCAGCACGTAACGCACGCGCGACACCTTGAAGCACAGCACGTCGTGCGGATCGAAGTTCGGGTACATGCGGGTCAGCCCGCGCAGGGACTGCTCGAGCAGCTGATCGTCGCTGCGCTCGAACAGCGGATCCTCCGGAGAGACATATTTCGGCAGATACACAAGCGCGTTGCCGTTGAAATGGCGCCGGTCGACCAGCGCCGACATCTCGATGACCGCGGTGAATGGCACGCGCTCGTCGGTGATGTTCGTGACGTAGTAGCCGGCGAGCGGCTTGCGCATGAGCAACGACGCGCACACGATGCCTTGATACGCGACTTGAGACATCGCCGCTGACTCTTGCTCGGTCAGTCCTCGGACGAGTCGAGCGGCCAGCGGCGACGCCAGCGTCACGACGGCGTTCTCAAAGCTGGTCGAGATGCCGTCGGCGAACTCAAGTGAGACCCCGCCGTGCGGGTCGCGCTCGACCGCGCTGATCCGGACGCCGGTGCGCACTTGCACGCCCGCGCGCGCGAGCACCTCGGCGAAGCGTTCGAGGACGCGCGCATACCCGCCCGACACGTAGCCGAAGCGCTCGGTCTTCATGCCGGTTCGACGTGCCGCGTACATGCGCGCGATGATCGCCCAGATGAACGCCGCCGAAGCCTTCGTGTAATCATCGCCCAGCTTGGCGCGCAGCAGCGGCCGCCACAACTTCTCGACGCAACGTTCGCCGGACCACTTGGTGAGCCAATCGATGGCCGAGATCGACTCGAGCGGCCGCCAGTCCGAGATGCGCGACGCGTGCAAGATAGTGGCGCCTAGGCGCGCTTTGTCGATGAGGCCGATCGGCGGGAAGCCCAAGAACTCGGCGACGTTGGACATCGAATGCAGCTTGCCGTCGACGAAGAAGCCGGTGCGCGTCTGCGTCCACTCGAGCTCATCTTCGAGATGTAATTCGCTCAGCAGCCCCATCAAATTGCTGTCCGACTGCAGCGTGACATGGTAATGGCGGTCCCACACGACGCCGCCGAGATTCCATGCGCTGGCAAGTCCTCCGAGCTGCGGCGCGCTTTCGTAGAGCGTCACCGCACGGCCCGCGCGCGCCAGCCGCAAAGCGATGGTCATCCCCAAGAACCCGCCGCCGATGATCGCCCATGTCTGGCGCCGCGAATGGCTCATCGTCATGCCTGCGCGAGCGCCGGCTCGCGCTCGCTCACGCGAGCATCGTCGAAAAGAAACTCGCGTGCGCAGGCCGGGCACGCCGCGGCAAATGTCACGCCGACGCTCGGTTCGTCGTTGAAACGCCGCACGACCGCGCCGCACCGGCACACCGCGCCGATCGAGCGCGCCGGATTGCCGACGACCAGATGAAAGTCCGGCACGCAGCGGGTGACGACCGAACCCATGCCTACCATCGCGAAGCGGCCGATCGTCAGGTCGCAGCCGATGACGCAGCCGGCGCCGATCGTCGCGCCCTCGCGCACCAGCGTTTGCAAGGTGTGTTCGTCGGGGGCAGACGAGCGTGGCTCGCTCAGATCGGGCGTCGTCGCGCGCGGAAACCGATCGTTCGTGAAGATCGTGCCCGCGGCGATCATCACACCACTTTCGATTGTCACCGCGGTACAGATGTAGACCATCGCATTGATCTTCACGAAGTCGCCGATCTGGACGGCGTAGGCGATATGCGTCTTCTCGCCGATGATGCAGCGCTGCCCGATCGATGTCGAATGACGGATGTGCACGTTGTCCCAGATCGCGGTGCCGTCGCCGAGCGAGACGCCCGCTTCGATCAGCGCGGTCGGGTGGACGAAAACGCTCACCGCTGGCCCGCTCCGACCAATTCGCGCTGCGCGACCGGCGCACTGGCGGCCACGGCGGTCCAGTGGTCTTGACGCAGCGAGGCGTACGCCGCCTGCACGACTTCGACCGACGCGAGCGCGTCTTCAGCCGTGATGAGGAAATGCTCGTCGCCGACGATCCCGCGCGCGAAGTTGTCGACCTGCGCGCGCAGCGCCTGGACCTTGTCGTAGCCCTTGCCGAACACGACCCAATCCCGGCTCGACGATTGGCGGTACTTCGATTCTTTCCAGCCGACCTGGATCGTGCCGTGCGAGCCGTAGATGCTGATATATGCTTCCTGCTCTTTGTTGATGCTCCACGACAGATCGATGCTGCCCATCACGCCGCTTTGGCTGTGCACGAAGATGCGCACGGTGTCTTCCACCTGCAGCCCCTGCGTGCGCTTGCCTTCGACGACCTGGACGTCGGCGAGCGATCCGAGGAAATAGCGCATGATGTCGACCGAGTGCGTGCCGTTGTCGATGAGCACGCCGCCGCCGCTGATGGCCGGATCCGAGTTCCATTGCGTCGTCATGTCCACGCGCGACGTGAAGGCGTTTTCGAAGAGCACGAGCTCGCCGAGGATGCCCGACGTGACGATGCTCTTGGCGCGCACGACGTCGTCGACATAGCGGAACTTCGACGCCATCGTGATCGCGACGCAATTGCGTTTGGACGCCGCAAGCATCATCTTGGCGTGGTCCAAGTCGATCGCGAACGGCTTCTCGCACAGCACGTGGATGCCGTGGTCCATGAAATACAGCGCGATCTCATGATGTGTGATGGGCGGCGTGCAGATGAGCACCGCGTCCAGCTTGGCTTCGCGCGCCATGTCCTGATAGCGCCCGAACCGGAGGCATCCCGCATGATCGGCGAGCGCCGCCGCGGCCTCCGGCCGGACATCGGCGACGGCGGCGAGCGAACAAGCCTCGGCGGCTTCAAACGCCTGCGCGTACGCGTTGCCGATGCGCCCGGCGCCGATCAATCCGAATCGTAACTTGCGTTCCATATCCGACCTCAGACCCGCAGCCGCTCGACGGCATCGCGGATCGACGCGCCGATGTGCGCGACATGCGCATCGGTGAAGCGGTCGTTCCACGGGATGACCAGCACGTGCTCGAGCGCGTCGAACGTGCCGGGGAAACGATCGCGCGAATAGTCCAGCGCCTCGGGCCGCGCGAGCGTGAACGGGAAACCGCTGTTGCCGAACGTGCGCCGCTTGGCGAACACCTCGCACATGAACGCCGGTTTTTGGATGTAGCGCGGCACCGTGAAGATGCCGCTCTCGCGCAGCGCGCGCGCAAGACCGACCGCGCCGTCGCGTATCGTATCCCCGTCGACGCGCACGCAGTATTTCCAATACGTGTGCACGGCGTTGTCGGTGACGACCGGCGTTTCGACGCCTGGCACATCGGACAGCATGCGGTTGAGCTGATCCGCGAGATCCTCGCGGCGCTGCACCACGGTCTCGAGCTTTTCAAGCTGCGCCAGCGCGACGGCGCCCTGCAGCTCCGACATGCGGTAGTTGAGCGCGAGGAAGTAATGATCGGGGTCGGGGTCGCCGTATCCCCAGGCCTTGTTGATGAACAGATACATCCGGCGAGCCAGCGCCGGATCGCCGGTGACGACGATGCCGCCCTCGCCGCAGGTGATGTGCTTGCCTTGTTGCAGGCTGAAACAACCGATCGCGCCGAGCGTGCCGACGTATGCGCCGTCGTACGTGGCGAGGAACGCCTGCGCGCAGTCCTCGATCACGGGAATGCCGCGCGAGCGCGCGAGCGCCATGATCGGGCCCATCTCGCACGGGTTGCCGAACAGATGCGTGACGATGATAGCCTTGGTCTTCGGGCTGAGCACGCGCTCGATGCTCGCGGCCGTGATGTTGTACGTGTGTGGATCGACGTCCGCGAACGTCGGGATCGCCGCCTGATACAGGATCGGCGCGAGCGCCCCCATGTCGGTGATCGGCGAGGTGACGATCTCGTCGCCCGGCTCCGGATCGAGGGCTGCGATCGCGGTGTGCACCGCCGCCGTGCCGGACGCGCAGGCATAGCCGTGCGCCGCTCCCAGCAGGCGCGCGAACCGTTTCTGGAAGTCGGAGACGAACGTCCCCTTGGTGCTCGTGAGCGTGCCGCTGACGAGCGCCTGCGAGACCATCGCGATCTCTTGGCCGCCGAGGTTTCTGCCCGAGGCGTCCTGATCGGACGGCAGCGTGATGGTGGCTGGCGCGACTGCTGCGTTGGTCAACTACATACCCCTTTCGCGGTCGCGAAGCTCGCGATACACCGCGGACGTCAAGAAGAACATCTCGTCGAAATAGCTTTTGTTCTGCATCGCGAGGATGCCGAGACTGAGGAACTGGATGGCGAGCATGAGCGCGATGCCGCCCAGGAAGAAGACGTGCGGCGCTTGGCGGAACGCGGCGGCGACCGCATCGGTGAGATCGCGATCGCCGGCGGCGGCCAGCAGCTGCGCTTGCGTGAAGCTGTGGATGACCGCCCATGCGCCGGCATACGCCGAGAACAGCAACAACAGCAGGCCCGGCGCGATGAAGAACATCACCGGACGGAAGAGGAAGCCCGACAAGATCACCGAGCGCGTCTGGCGCGCGATCTTCATGCTCGACGTGCGGGGCGCGCCCGCGCCTGCCTGCAGGCTCCAGTCGAGGTGGCCGGGGATCTGCTCGACCTTGGCCTGGAGCACCGCGGCTTGATGCAGGATCTTTGAATTGAGCTCGCTGCCGAGCGCGCGGATGTTGAGCGAACGGACGAAGCGCGCGTCGTAGACCCGCGTGAGGCCCGTCAGCGTCGAGAGTTTGCTCTCGGACGCGAACGCGAGGAATCGATTGGCCCAGATCGACAGCGTGCGCCGCAGCCACGGGATGTTCGAGATGCGGCCGCCCTCCATGTACGGCGACGCGACCACGATCTTGGCGGGACCGGAACGGATACGCGCGAGCAAGCGCTCGATGTGATCGGGCGAGTAGCTCAGATCGATGTCGAGCGTGACGATGTAGTCGCCGCGGCAGTGGCTGAAGCCGAACTTGAGCGCCTGTCCGAGCCCGAAATTCACGGGATGATGGAACACGCGCACCTCCGGGTGCGTGAGGGCAAAGCGGTCCGCGAGCGCGCTCGTGAGATCGGTGCTGCCGTCATTGACGAAGACGATCTCCCAGCGGTAGCGATCTTCGAGCGTCGCCATGTGGTCGCACAGCGTCTGCAGATTCTCTTCGACGATCGCCTCTTCGTTGTAGCCCGGCACGAGCACCGAGACGAACGGCCGCAGGTCGATGGCGTTTTCGAGCACGTGCATCGGCTACGCGACCCTGTGGAACAAGAACTCGGCGGCGGTTTTGAAGATGACGTAACCATCCATGACAAGCCCCCAGTGTTCGACGTAGAACAGATCGTACGCAAGTTTCTGACCCGCTGACGAAGGTGCCAGCACGCGCGTCATGTGCACTTGCGCCCAACCGGTGATGCCGGGGCGCACGAGATGGCGTTCGTCGTAGCGCGACAGATGCTGGCGGAACAGCGACACGAACGCGGGCCGTTCTGGCCGCGGGCCGACGATCGACATCTCGCCGCGCAGCACGTTGAAGAACTGCGGGAACTCGTCGATGCTCGTGCGCCGCAAGAACGCGCCGACTCGCGTCGCCCGGCCGTCGGCAGGCGTTGCCCAGACCGGGCCGGACTCGGCCTCGGCGTTGACGGGCATCGAGCGGAACTTGAGCAGGTCGAACTCGACGCCGTTGCGCCCGACGCGCCGCTGCCGGTAGAGGATCGGTCCGCCAGACTCCAGGTAGATCGCTACCGCGGCCACGAGCATGAACGGCCAGACGAGCGCGAGACCGACGAGCGCGATGCCGAAATCGATGAGGCGCTTGACCAGTCGCGACCGCGGCTGGCATGCGCGCAGCTGCGAGGGCACGATCAGCGCTTGCTGGCCGTCTTGCTGGAGCGCGAGGTCGAACGCGTGGAAGCGCACGCGCGGGGGACCGTACGCCACTTTGATGTGATGGCGGTTGGCCGCTTCGAGCAGATGCGGCACGAGATCCGGCGGCAGCACTTCGGTCAGGATGAGCGACTCGGCGCCCCACGCTTTCGCGTGTTCGAACCATGCGATGCCGTCGAGATCGGGGTCGACGCTCAAGTCGACCGGCGACAGCGTCGAGTCGAGATCGTCCACCTCGAGGCGCAACACTTGCGAGCCTTCGACGAGATTGAGCGACTCCGTGACGGTGTCGATGCGCGATCCGCGACCGACGATCGCGACGCGGCGAGGCCGGTGGCGGATGGCGACACTGCGCACGGCGCGCGCCGCCGTGCGAACGCCCGAGACAGCCACCAACGAGATCGCGAGCGTGATGAGGATGTGCAGGCGCGAGGTCGACACCGCTGGCCACAGCGTGAAGAAGGCGAGCGACGGCACGACGCCCATGCTCAGCGCGGCGGCGATGAAATAGAACTCGTCTTTGACGGACAACGCGAACGAGCGGCGGTACAGCCCGACCCGCACGAAGATCAGCACCCAGATGCCGATGAACGCGGCGGTGGCCCAGAACACGCCGTCGCGCGGCACGAAGAGCGTGTCGACGCGATGGAAGACGATGAACGCGGCCGCCGTCGCAGATCCGGCGAAGACAAGCAGATCCAGGGCGACCAGCAACGCTGCCCACGCGGGGGAGTACTGTGATGGCACGCGCATGGGCCTGACTTGCTCGACAGGCTGCTCCAGCGCGCGCTCGAGGACTAACGACATGCGAAGGGTGCTTTCAACGACGTAAGCGCTTGAGTTCAACACTAAGCTAAGCACGAGGACGCGGCAAGAGACCGAAGGCCCACGCCTCGTAGGCTCGTCGCCGCACCAGAAAACACGCCAAATGGTTAGACAGCTCGCACCTCGGGAGTGACTAACGGCACATACCTAGGTCGTTGGGCCTAATTCAGGCGTGTGCAACCGAAAGCTATATGACCGGGTCTGCGCTTCCGCACGGGCACAGGAGACGGTCATTAAAAAGCTTGGGATTCTCGCGGGATTGGTCCTAACCGCAGCGCTGTTGATCGCGGGCTGCGGCGGGGGTTCATCGGTCATGCCGTCTCCCGCCCAGGCGCCGCCGCAGAACATCCACCCGACACCCACGCCGGAAGGCACCGCGACCCCAGCGCCGACGCCGACCCCGAAGCCGACTGCGACCCCCGCGCCGACCGCAACGCCCGTGCCGACCGCGACGCCCGCGCCGACCGCCACGCCTGCTCCGACGGCAACACCGGCGCCGACCGCGACGCCGACTCCGAAACCATCGGCGACGCCTACACCCACGCCGACGCCCACTCCCAAACCGACGGCGACGCCCACGCCCACGCCGACGCCGACGCCGAAACCGACGGCGACACCCACGCCTGCTCCGACAGCCACGCCCCCGCCGGGCAACGTGGCCACCTATCAGGGCTGCACGGTGTTCACCGCCGGCGATTATTACAATCAGCCGGTCGCCGGCTTCGCGGTGGATCCGAACTCAGCGAACTTTATCGCTTCCTCGGCCGCAGTTGACTCGAGCGGATTCTACCTGAGCACCGGCTACGAGTACGCGAACCTGGCGACCGCGCTGACGCCGACGTACACGGTGCACGCGACGGTGTCGTATCATCAAAACGAGTGGGACGCCAATCCGCCGTATCCGTGGATGCCTCCGTATAAGATCGAGCAGCTCTCTGACAAGCACGCGATGGTGTTCGTGGTGAGCCCGCCGACGTGCCGCGTGTTCGAGGCATACGGCACGAGCTGGACCGGCATCTTGTCGGCGTATAGCGGCTGGTCGTGGGATCTGACGCAGCCGTTTTATTCGCTGCCAGCCGGGTGGCCGAGCAGCATGGCTTCGGGTCTGTCGTTGTTCGCCGGCGCGGTGAAGTCGGAAGAGCTGCAAAGCGGCGTCATCAAGCACGCCCTCAACTGGGGCGGCACGGCCCACGCGTTCGCGCAGTGGAGCTTCGTGCGGCCTGCCAGCGACACCGATGGGCTCTTGTTTAGCGGCGGCAACCCGAGTTACGAGCTGCCGTATGGGGCGCATTTGCGGCTCAAAGCGTCGTTCAACGACTCGTCGTTCGGACCGCAAGCCAAAGCGATCACGACCGCGCTCAAGACCTACGGCATGTTCTTGGCGGATACGGGCAGCTCCAACGCGCTGTACGGCATCGAGTCGCAAGACGGGCTGAACCACTGGAACGGGGGCGACCTGAGCGCGCTTGCCAACCTGCACCTCACCGACTTCGAGGTCTTGACCTTGCCTGCCGTGCAGCGCGTGCCTGGGCATTAAGACCCAACGACAGGGCCGCCCTGCCTAAGCGCATCCTGCGGCAGGAATTGGGAAAAAAGTCTTCTTATTGAGGATTAGGACCCAGAGAACTGGGTATACGCTAGCGGGTTTCCTACGAGCTAAGCTTTGCAAAGGCGACAGGTGAGCGGTCGTGAAGGCTTTTGGCGTGTTTTTGTTTTTGCTCCTGACCGCGCTGGTCTGCGTCAGCGGCTGCGGCGGGTCGTCATCCCCTGGGATGCCGATCGCAGCGGCGCCCCCGGGCCAGCCACCGTCCTCCTCTTCCCCGACCAGCGGTCCAACGAGTTCCCCCACGAGTGGTCCAAGCGGCGCTGCCGTATACCAAGGCTGCAACGTCTTCACGCCCGGCGATTGGTACAACCAATCGATCGCGACTGCCGCGGTGGATGCGAACTCGGCGAACTACATCGCGTCGGCCGCCGCCGCGGACTCGGGCGGGTTCTACCTGAGCACCGGGGTCGAGTACGCCAATCTCGCGACGCCCTCGACGCCTACGAACACCGTTCACGCGTTGGTCGCGTTTCACCAGAACGAGTGGAATGCAAATCCGCCGTTTCCGTGGATGCCTTCGTTCAAGATCGAGCCGCTTTCGGATAAGCACGCGATCGTGTTCGTCGTGAGCCCGCCCAACTGCCGGTTATTCGAGGCCTACGGCGCGACTTGGACGGGCGTGTTCTCGGCATACAGCGGTTGGTCGTGGGATCTGACGCAGCCGTTCGTCTCGCTGCCCGCCGGTTGGCCGAGCAGCATGGCCTCAGGTCTGTCGTTGTTCGCCGGCGCGGTGAAATCGGAAGAGCTGCAGAGCGGCGTCATCAAGCACGCGCTCAACTGGGGCGGCACGGCTCATGCGTTCGCGCAGTGGAGCTTCGTGCGGCCTGCTAGCGACACCGACGGGCTCTCGTTCAGCGGCGGCAACGTGAGCTACCAGCTGCCGTATGGCGCGCACCTCCGGCTCAAAGCGTCGTTCAACGACTCGTCGTTCGGACCGCAAGCCAAAGCGATCACAACAGCGCTGAAAACGTACGGCATGTTCTTGTCGGACACGGGCAGCTCCAACGCGCTGTACGGCATCGAGTCGCAAGACGGTCTGAACCACTGGAACGGTGGCGACCTGAGCGCGTTCGGCAACCTGCACCTCAGCGACTTCGAGGTCTTGTCCTTGCCCGCCGTCCAACGGGTGCCTGGGCACTAGCGCCACTAGGTACTACGTCTCCAGGAACCCGCGACGCGCCTTGCCCAAGTCCCATGGGTCATGGCAGAGCGGACCGCGCGTCGTCGCATCGTCCTCATCACCCAGTTCTACCCGCCCGAGGCCGGCGCCGCGAGCCACCGCGCGAGCGCCACTGCGCGCGCGCTTGCTGCGGGAGGCGACGACGTCACCGTCGTGACCGGCAAGCCATCGTTTCCCGACGGCGTCGTCGGCGCGGGTTATCAAGAACGCGACCGATCGGAGCAGCGCGACCACGCCGTCGCCGTACGGCGCGTCTGGACATATGCATCGCCGCGGCTGCGCGCGATCGACCGTCTGTTGAACTGGCTTTCGGTCGCGGCCGGCGCCATCGCGCACATCGCGCTCAGGCGCGACCCGGTCGACGTCGTGTTCGTGTCGACACCGCCGATCACGCTCGGGCTCGCGGCGCTCGCCGCCGCCGCTCGCTGGCGTGCGCGACTCGTCGTCGACGTGCGCGACGTCTATCCCGATGTGGCGATCAAGATGGGGATCTGGAAAAAGAACAGCGCCGTCGCGCGCATGGTCGGCGCGCTGGCCGACGCGCTCTACCGCCGCGCAAGCCTCATCCTCACCGTGACGGACACGTGCAGGCGTGAAATACTCGCGCGCGGCGTGGCCCCCGAGAAAGTCGTGACCGCGCCCAACGGATTCGACCGCTTCGAACCGGCGTTGGCGACGCCGATCTTGCGGGGAGACGGCGAGTTCATCATCGCCTACGCCGGCAATATGGGCGTCGCCACCGGCATCGAAGTGCTGCTCGACGCAGCGCATCAGCTGCGCGCCGAACACAAGTATCGTTTCGTGCTGGTCGGCGGCGGCGCCGAGGGCGGTTCGGTTGCGCGCCGCGTCGAGGGCGAACGGCTCGACAACGTGGAGCTGCTCGGACCGCAGCCGCGCGACATCGCTGCCGCGATCATGCGCGATGCCGATGTGTGCGTCGTGCCGCTCAAGCGCGGGATCGTCGACAGCCTGCCGACCAAGCTGTTCGATTCGCTCTCGTTGGGCACGCCGGTGATCGTGTGCGCCGATGGAGAGGCGCGAGATTTCGTCGAGCGGTCGGGCGGCGGGTTAGCGGTGCCGCCTGAAGATGGTTCCGCGTTGGCCGGCGCGATCGGCACGCTTGCCGCCGACGGCGAGCAGCGCCGCCGATTCGGACGCAGCGGCCTCGCCTACGTCACCCAGCACTACGATCGTGCCGAGGTGAGCTCCGCGATCTCGCGGCGCATCGCCGCGCTGTCTTGCACTTGGATCTGAGCCAGTAGCCGCCGCGCGAGCGTTTCGGCGGCGAAATCGCGCGCGACGCGTGCCCGCGCTGCGCGGCCAAGCGCGCGGCGCGTCTCGCCGTCGTTCATGAGTTTCTCGATCGCATCGGCCAGCGCTTGCGGATCGCGCTGCTCGACGAGCACGCCGCAGCGAGCGTCGATGAGCTCGCCGATGCTGCCGGTTCGCGTGGCGATGCAAGGCACGCCGGCGGCCATCGCCTCCGTGAGAAACGCGGGGATGCCTTCGTGCAGCCCGTCGCGCGTTTCGATGCTCGCGAGCACGGCTGCATCGTAGGTGCCGCTCGCGATATCGCGCAGCAGCGCGTCGTGCGGCACTGCGCCGGCGAACGTCACGCGGTCGGAGAGCCCCGCGGCGCGCACCGCGGCCATGAGATCGCCACGCAACGAACCGTCGCCGGCGAGCACGCAGCGCACTTGGACGCCGCGCATCGCGAGCAAGCGCAGCGCTTCGATGAGCGTCGTGTGTCCCTTGACCGGCTCGAGGTTGGCGGCGCACAGCATGGTGAACGGGCGAACGCATTCGACGCCGTCTGTTGCGCAGGCTCGCGCGACGCCGAGATGCAGCGCGGTCACTTTGTGCGCGTACGCGCGATCCACGCGTTCGAGCACGGTCGCGCGGGCGCGCTCCGAGATCGCTCTGACGAAGACGGCGTGCCGCACCTTGTCGGCGAGCAGGTTGTTCTCGTAGATATCCCAGCGATGCGCGGTGAAGCTCCACGGGATGTCGTTGAGCATCGCGATCGCATAAGCGACCGTGGCGGGCGTCGACGCCCAGTAGGCGTGCACGTGTTGGATTCGCCGCCGGCGCATGTCGCGTGCCACCGCCAGCGCTTTGGCGAAAACCGCGGCGTTCTTGAAGCGCACGCTCCACGACGAACCCGCGAGCGCGACGGCTCGGAACGCGCGCGCGACGCGCGCAGGGCGTTCGACGCACTCGCGCGCGGCCTCAGCGATGACGCGTGCGCCGATCAGCGGCATAAACACGGGCGTACTTGTAGCGGTCGAATTCATTCGACCGGTTTTCGGCGTCACCGGATACACGAAGACGTCGGCCGCTGACGACAGCTCGTGCAGCTCGGGCGCGAGGAACGTCTCTTTGGACGTGTAGGGAAAACCCGACGTCACGATGCCAAGGCGCGTCATGACGCTCCGACGAGCGTGCGGTACAGCTCGTGATGCCGCGCGACCGCCGTGCGTAGGTCGTACTCGGCGAGTGCTTTCGCGCGCGCTGCCGCGGCCTTGGCATGCGCCTCCTGCGGTTCTGACAGCGCACGGGCCAGCTTGAAGGCGACGTCCTCGGGCGCGAATGACGACGCGACGTACCCGAGGTCGCCGCTGTCGAGCATCTCGGCGGCGCCGAGCCATGGCGCCGATACCACCGGCAGCGCCACGCTCATGCCCTCGATGAGCGCGATGGGCATCGCTTCGCTGTGCGAGGTCATGAGCATGGCGTCGCCGCCGGCGATCAAGTCGAGCGAGTCGCGGCGGAATCCCAAGAAGGTGACGGCGGGATCGATCTCGAGCTGCGTCGCGAGCGCGCGCAATGTCGCATCGCGCGAACCTGCGCCGATGATGTGCAAGCGCGCGACGCTTGCGGAGGGATTCGGGAAGACACGCGAATGCGCGCAACGCAAGCTCGTGGTTCTTTTGGGACTCGAGCCTGCCGACCATCACGATCGCGAGCTCGCCGGGCTGCGTTCCGAGCAGCTGGCGGCCGCGCTCGCGTGCGTCGGGCGGCATCGGGCGGAACGCGATGCCATTCGGGATCACCGCGATCTTGCCGAATGGAATCCCTTCGGCGCTGGCAAGCCGAGTGCGATGGCCTGCGGAGAATGCGATAAAGCGCTCGGTGCGGTGCATGAGGATGGCGGCGGCGGCGCGCTCGAAGCCGTGCATGCGGAAGTTGGGATCGTGTTCCGTGTGCACGATATGCGGCACGCCCGCGGCGACCGCGGCGAGCCGGCCCCAATACTTGCCGTTGTGCATGTGCGTGTGGACGATGTCGGGCCGGAAGCGCCGCATCGCTCTGACCATGCGCGCGAAGAACGACGCATCCGCGCGGCCGCGACGCGCGGCGTCGAAGATGCGGATGCCGGCGCAGACTTCCGCGTCCGGCGGTTTCGACGGGTAGACGGTGAGCGCGGCGACGTCGTCGCCGCCGGCCGCGAGCTGCGGGAGCAGGCCGCCGACGAAATGCTCCGCGCCGTAGCCTGAAAGCGAGGCGATCACGTGCATCACGCGCATGTGGGTTTGCGCACGCGTTTGGGCGCCCTCCACGTCCTCGGCTTCGTCAGCAGCTCGGGCCGGGCCGGCCGCGTGCCCCAGGCGATGTCGGACATGACGGCCATGCGCTTCGGGATCGGCGCCCGCGCGCTCAACGTCAGCGTGCGCAGTTGCGCCATCGTGCCGAACAGCAGCCACGTGTACTTCGACCAGATGAGGTCGATCGACAGCGCAGCGACGAACAATCCGATCACCGCGGCTTCCAGCGCGAGCCGGAAATCGAACCACTCGTTCTTCGGTCCGATGTGGCGCAACAGGAACATGTTGCTGAACCAGAAGGCCAAGACGATGGCCAGACCGATCACGCCCAATTCCGCGGACACTTGGACGAGCAGATTATGCGCGACCCGATCCCAACCGCCCGAGTACGCTTGATACACTTGGATGAAGACAGAATTGTAGACCGCCCGGTAGTTGCCGATCCCCGCGCCCAGCAACCAGTGCTGCTTGAACGCCTCCATCCCGACCTTCCAGATGCCGAAGCGTCCGGCCGCGCCGGTGTGTTCCGCGTCGGCGAAGCGGTCCATCATGAAGCTCGACCCGGCGAATGCCAAGACCGCGGGGATGACCGCCACGGCCAAGATCTGCAGCCGGTAGCGCGAGCGGATGATCAGGTACGCCACCGCGGCGCCGATGGCCAAGATGGCGCCGCGCGAAGCGCTGACGTAGATGGCGCCGAGCATGACGGCGAGCCCGGCGACCGAGCCGAACTTGACCGCGACGTTCGGGGAGCGCAAGCCGACCATCAAGAGGAGGCAGAACGGCAGCAAGATGGCGTCGGAATAGGCGTTGGGGTCGATCGTGTTGTCGCCGATCTGTACGCTCAGGCGCCCGAAGTTGTCCGCGAGCGCGCGCGCATCGGCCACCGACTGGCCGTGGAAGACCGCGACGCCGTACGCCGACGCGATGAGCGAGCCCGCGACCATCGCGACGAGGATCGCGATGAAATCGGCGCGGCTGACGGGGGTGATCGACAGCACGATGTAGAGCAAGAACAAGCCGACGTACGTCGGCGCGATGTTGAACGACGCTTTCTGGTCGAGCGCCCACAGCATGCTCATCGCGAGCCAGATCATGAGCAGGGCGCCCAGCCACAACGTGCCTGACGGCATCACGAACTTGCGTCGGCCGAACGCCCACAGCAAGATCGCGCCGGTGGCGAAGATCCCGATGAATTTGGTCAGCGTCGCGCCTGACGAGATCGCGAGCACGTTGTCGAACGGCAGCAAAAGGACATACACGGCGTACGGCACCACCAGCGGCCGCGTCAACGAGTAGTAGCCGAGCACCGGCAAGACGGCGACGATCCCAGCCACGAGCGGGCCGAACTTCCACCCGCTGAAGAGCAGCAGGACGCACAACGCCACGAGGATCGCCAACGCCACCGCGGCGAGCCAGAACTTGCCCATCATGCCCATCCTAGCGCGGCGGCCGGGCGGCTGCGTAGGAGCGTCCGTCCGTGCAATGGGACCATTAGTCTCAAGGGCTGGCGAGCCGCGCGGGTAATCCCGACGTTGCCATGCCCAAGGACGCTCCCACGCTCGAGCGCGTGCTTCCAAGAGACTACCTGCGTTCGCTCGCGCTGGCGTTTCCAATCGACTGGACCGTCGAGCGGCCGTATCGCATGCCCGCGGCTGATGCCGGCCCGTACTACATCGAGTGGCGCCCCGGAGGCGGTCCGTACGGCGAAGATTGGGAGCGCGCGCCCAAAGATGCGGCGGGCGTCATCCTGACGCCGGGCGTGCAGCTCTATCATCCGGTCCGCATCGCTCAGTACGGCTTGCATTCGCACGCGCGCTTTTGCGAGACGGGCGATGCCGCCGCGCGCCGCGCATTCCTGGCCCAGGCAGATTGGCTTGTCGCACACGCCCGCACGCGTGATGGGGTAGAGGGCTGCTACGCATACGAATTTCCAAACCCGCGCTACGGCGTCAGCAGCGGCTGGCTGTCCGCGATGGCGCAGGGCGAGGCGATCTCGCTGCTGTTGCGCGCTGCCGCGGTCGAAGGATCGGCCGCGCATCTGCACGCGGCGGTGCGCGCCGCGCAGCCGTTCCGTCACAGCATCGAGAACGGCGGCGTCGTCTATCGCTCCGCCCGCGACGTGTTCTTGGAAGAGGTCGCCGCACTGCCGGCGAGCCACATCTTGAACGGGCACATGTTCGCGTTGTGGGGATTGCTCGAGCTCCAGCGCGCGATGCCGCAGCCGTGGCTGGAAGAGCTGGCCTTCGAGGCCACGCAGACCTTGCGCCGGCGGCTCGGGCTGTACGATGCGGGCTACTGGTCGTACTACAGCCTTTTGGGCACGCGCTCCGGCTTTCGCAGCGTGGCGGTCTTGAAGTATCACGCGTTCCACATCGCGCAGCTGCGCGTGACTGCGGCGCTCACCGGCGACGGCTACTTCGCCGCCACGGCAGACGCGTGGCAAGCGTACGCGAAGTCGCCGGCCTGTCGAGCGCGCGTTCTCACGAACACGCTCGCGGGGCTCGGGCCGCGCTTCGTCACGAAGTCAGACCGCGTAGGACGCGGCGCCATCGATCTGCTCGAACGCCTCGCGGCGCACAGCGCCTTGTAGTTCCGACAAGACATCGCAGATCGACGCTGCGCATCGGCCGGCGGCTGCGTAGCCGTGCGGCGGGAGCGGGCGCGCACGATGTGCCGCCTGCACGATCGCATCGCGATCGGCGCCGGCCAAGACGTTCCATCCGCCCACGAGCGTTTCGGTCCATTCCGTCTCCGGGCGCAACGTGACGCACGGCACGCCGAGGGCGAACGCCTCTTTTTGCACGCCGCCAGAATCGGTCAGGATGACCCGCGCGTCGCGCTCGAGCGCGATCATCTCGCGATACGATACGGGATCGCATGCCACGATCGAATCGCCGGCTCGGCCGACGCCGTGCGCGCTCGCAAGCGCGCGCGAGCGGGGATGGATCGGGAAGATCACCGGCAGCGCGAGCTCCCGCAGCGCGGCGACGATGCGCGCGAACGCGCCTGCGTCATCGGTGTTGGCGGCGCGATGAACGGTGACGAGCGCGTATTCGCCCGGCGCGGCGCGCAGTCGCTCCAAGATCGCTGGCGTTCGCGGCAGACTCGCGGCGGTGGCCAGCGCCAGGTCCACCATGAGATCGCCGACCTCGCGCACGCAAGCGCGGATATCTTCGCGCGCCAGCTGCGCGACCGCTCGCTCGTTGGGCGCAAAGTGGATCGCGGCGATGTGATCGACCACGATGCGATTGATCTCTTCGGGCATCGCTCGATCGAACGAACGCAGCCCGGCCTCGACGTGCACGACCGGCAGCCCCAGCTTCACGGCCGCGAGCGCGCCGGCGAGAGTCGAGTTCGTGTCGCCGAACACGATGACGTAGTCCGGCCTCACGCGGGCCAGCGCCGGCTCGAGGCGGCGCAGCATCTCGCCTGTCTGCTCGCCGTGCGGAGCCGAGCCGACGTCGAGGCTGATGTCAGCCGCGCGCATGTGCAGTTCGTCGAAGAAGATCTGCGACATCGCGTAGTCGTAGTGCTGGCCGGTGTTGATGAGCACGTGCTCCCAATCGCGGCGCTGCTCCAACTCCGCGCACAAGACCGCGGCCTTGATGAATTGCGGTCGCGCGCCGACGACGCTCGCGATCTTCAGACGAGGGCCTCTCGCGCGCACGCGCGCACCACGGCGTTCGTCACCAAGGCTTGCTCGGTCGCGGACAGCTCGGGATACATCGGCAGCGAAAGCACCTCGCGCAGCGGCTGCCTCCGCATGCGGAAACGCGCCTTCACGCAGCCCGAGCGCGGCATGGACTCGTTTGCAGATGCAAAGGCACCGGATAGTAGACCATCGTCTGGACGCCGGCGCGGGCCAGCTCATCGCGGACCTCGTCGCGCCGCGCGACGCGGCACGTGTACTGATGATAGACGTGATGCAGGCCGTCGGGCACCGCCGGTGTCGCCACGCCGTCGAGGCCGGCGAGCGCGGCGTCGTAGCGCTGCGCGAGTTCGCGCCGTGCGGCGTTGAAGCGTTCCAAGTGCGGCAGCTTCACGCGCAGAATCGCCGCCTGCAGTTCGTCGAGCCTGCTGTTGATGCCGCGTTCGTCATGGAGATATTTCGTGCGGCTGCCGTGCACGCGCAGCTCGCGCACGCGCGCCGCGAGCGCCGCCGAATTCGTGACGAGCGCGCCCGCGTCACCGTATGCGCCCAGGTTCTTGGTCGGGAAGAAGCTGAACGCGGCGGCGTCTCCAAACGTGCCGACGCGGCGCCCCGCGATGTCAGCGCCGATCGCCTGCGCGCAGTCTTCGACGACGAGCAGTCCATGGCGTTGCGCGATCGCCATGATCGCCGGCATGCGCGCCGGCAACCCGTAGAGGTGCACTGGCAGAATCGCCTTGGTGCGCGCGGTGATCTCGGCCTCGATCTGGTCCGGATCGATGTTGAACGTCGCAGGCTCGATGTCGACGAACACGGGAGTCGCGCCGGTCTGCAGTATCGCTTCGCTGGTCGCGAAGAACGTGAACGGCGTGGTGATGACTTCGTCGCCGGGTCCGATGCCAAGGCCGTGCAACGCGAGGAAGAGCGCGTCCGTGCCCGAGTTGAGCGCGACCGCCTCGCCCGTGCCGACGCAGAGCGCCAGCTCGCGTTCGAAGGCCTGCGCGTTTGGCCCCAAGATGAATTGCCCGGAGGCGAGCACCGACGCGATCGCGGCGTCGATCTCGGTTTTGAGCGATAAGTATTGTTGGGTCGGCGAGAAGACAGGGATCGGCGTCATCGGGGACGCACCACGCCCGCCGCTCTGACGAACTCGCGCGCGCACTGCGCGCACGTCGCGGCGTCGTCCGCGAAGGCGAGGGTCGTGCCGCACTGGCAGGCGTAGCCGCGAACGCGAGCGGGGTTCCCATAGACGAGCGCGTATGCGGGCACGTCCGCCGTGACCACCGCGCCCGCGCCGATGAATGCGTACGCTCCGATCGTGTGGCCGCATACGATCGTCGCATTGGCGCCGATGGTTGCGCCGCGCTGCACGAGCGTCGGGGCGTAGTCTTGCGGACGATTGCGCGGCACGTGCGAACGCGGCGTCGCGACGTTGGTGAACACCATGCTGGGACCGCAGAAGACGTCGTCCTCCAGCTCGACCCCTTCGTAGACCGACACGTTGTTCTGGATCTTGACGTTGTCGCCGATGCGCACGCGGGATGCGATGAAGACGTTTTGCCCGATCGTGCAGCCTTCACCGATGACGGCATGCGCGCTCACGTGCGAGAAATGCCAGATCTTCGTCCCCGTGCCGATGTCGCACGGCTCGTCGACGCACGCCGTCGGATGTGCGAAGAACGCCGGAAGCGCCGTCGCGCGTATCATAGACGGGCCTCGTTATTGCCGAGGTGATGCGAAGCGCGATCCGCCAGTGCCAGAGCACGCACGACTGACAGACCCTCCGTCGCGTCGGTTTCGGCCGCGATGCCGAAGCGCAACGAGGTGAAGAAGGCGACGACCTCCTCGCGCAGCGGTTCGACCCGTTCGAACTGCACTTCCGTCTCCGCCCCGCGCCAGGTGGAGAGGTGTCCGTGCTCGTCCGAACGAGCGCCGCACTTCGCGAGGGTCATGCGCGACTTGCCCGGCGTCTCGTGGATCGTGATGACGCCGTCGGTGCCGAAGACGTCGAACTGCCACATCTTGTTGGGATCGAGCCAGCTGACTTCGATGTGCGCCGACCTGCCGTGCGCGAATTGGTAATCGGCGTACGCGGCGTCGGGCGTGCGTGAGGTCAGCCAGCCGGCTTGCGCGCCGGTCACATGCGAGGGCTCCTCGTTCATGAGCGCGAGCATCAGCGAAACGTCGTGCGGCGCGAAGCTCCACCACACGCTTTCGTGGTGTCGCAGCTTCCCAAGGCTGAGACGTCGCGACCGCAGATGCCACACGCGGCCGATGTCGCCCGCTTGGATGATCTTGCGCAGCTTTCTGACGGCCGGATGATAGATGAGCAGATGTCCGGCGAAGACCTGGAGGCCGGTGGCCGCCGCGGCGCCGGCGATCGCCTCGGCGTCCGCCACCGTGAGCGCGAACGGTTTCTCGACGAAGACGTGTTTGCCCGCGGCAAGCACCTGGAGCGCCAGCTGGGCGTGCAGTTGGGCGGGTGCCGCGATGAAGACCGCGTCGAGCTGCTGCAGTAGGAATTCGTCGACTTCGCTGAAGCGCAGCGTTGACGGGTATGCCTCCGCCACGTGCGCGAGCATCGTCGGCGACGAGTCGCACACCGCGGCCAATGCGCCCAGATCGTGGCACACGCGGATCAGGTTCCGGCCCCAATGGCCGGCGCCGATGATGCCGACGCGTACGTCCGCCTGCGTCATAGCAGCACCGTCTTGCCGCGCGCTTCGGGCACGTCGCGGGTCGCGTTGCGGGTATCGACGATCAGACGCGCGCAATGGGCGATCTCGTGCCAGTCGATGCAGCTGTGGTCGGTCGCGATGAGCACGCAGTCGGCTTGCGCGAACTGCTCCGGCGTCGGCGCGATCGAACGGCGCGTGACGCCGCGCGGGTCCACGATCTCGGGCACGTACGGGTCATAGTAGTCGACGAACGCGCCATCGCGTTCGAGCAGCTCGAGGATCTTCAGCGATGGCGATTCCCGCCAATCCGCGATGTCTTTCTTGTACGCGACGCCGACCAGCAGAATGCGCGCGTTGCGCAGCGCGCGGCCCACGTCGTTGAGCGCGCGCAGCACTTTCTCGCGCACGAAGTACGGCATCGAGATGTTGATCTCGCCGGCGAGCTCGATGAAGCGCGTCTGGAAATCGTATTGCTTGGCTTTCCAGGCGAGGTAGAACGGGTCGAGCGGGATGCAGTGGCCGCCGACGCCCGGACCTGGATCGAAGCGCATCATCCCGAACGGTTTGGTCGCGGCGGCGTCGACGACTTCCCAAATGCTGATGCCCATCCGGTCGCACAACAGCGCCAACTCGTTGACGAGGGCGATGTTGACCGCGCGGAACGTGTTCTCGAACACCTTCGTGATCTCGGCGACGCGCGGCGACGACACGCCGGTCACGCTGCCGATCGTCTGGCTGTAGAAAGCGGTCGCGACCTTCAAGCAGACGGGCGTCACTCCGCCGACGATCTTGCTCGTGTTGCAAGTCGAGTACCGGGTGTTCCCCGGGTCGACGCGCTCCGGCGAAAACGCAAGCGCGAAGTCGCGCCCCACGACCAGACCGGTCGCGGCGAGGATTGGCAGCAGCACTTCTTCGGTGGTCCCAGGATACGTCGTGCTCTCCAGGCAGATGAGCTGGCCAGGCCGCAGCTGACGTGCGATCGCGTCGGTGACCGAGCGGATGTAGGAGATGTCGGGATCGCGGTTCGGCGTCAGCGGCGTCGGGACGCAGATGACGACGACGTCGCACTCGCCGATCGAGTCGAAATCCGCCGACGCGTGCAAACGCCCCCGAGCCACGACGTCGGCGAGGTCAGCGTCGGCGACGTCGCGGATATAATTGCGCCCGTCGTTGACCGAGGCGACGCGAGAAGCATTGCGATCGTAACCGGTGACCGGAAAGCCCACCTTCGCCTTTTCGACGGCGAGCGGCAGCCCCACGTAGCCGACGCCGACGACGCCGACATGGGCGCTGTGCGTCGCGATCTTGCGGCGCAACTCGTCGAGGACGTCGAGGGCGGGGGCGGCTGCCGGCAGGACGCTCATGCGACGGGGGCCGGCGTGATGCTGTCTTGCAGCTGCAGCGGTTCGCGCGGTTTGGCGTAGTAGCCGTACTGATGCGAATGCGGTGGGACCTGGTTGAGGATGATGCCGAGCAGGTTCGGCGAGCCGAACGACGACAGCCGTTCAATGGCGCGATTCGTCGAGCGCACGTCGGTGTGGCCGGACGCGATGACCACGACGGTTCCGTCGGCCTTCGAGGCGATGAGCGTGCCGTCGAACACCGCCATGAGCGCGGGCGTGTCGATGATGACGATCGGGAATTTCTCCTTCATCTCGTCGCACAGTCGCTCGAAGCGGTCGGTTTGGAACAGGCGCATCGGGTTGGGGACGGCGGGTCCGGCGACCAGCGCTGACAGGCCTTTGTATTTGGTTTTCTGCACCGCATCGTCGAAT
Source organism: Vulcanimicrobiota bacterium (assembly GCA_963812135.1). GTDB lineage: Bacteria > Vulcanimicrobiota > Vulcanimicrobiia > Eremiobacterales > Eremiobacteraceae > JAFAHD01. The sequence continues at coordinate 2,170,353 of CAWETU010000001.1, read as the reverse complement.
GAGAGAGAGCCGACCAGCACGTCGGACAGGCCACGCGATGGATCGTCCACCGTCAACCGATGGTGCAGGGTCGGTCGCCGCAGGTCGGCGTCGATGATGAGTGCGCCGCCGGGCGAGACATCGGCGAGCGCAATGGCGAAGTTGAGCGCGATCGTCGACTTGCCGTCGCCCTCGAGCGGGCTCGTCACCGCCAACGTGCGGATCTCTTCATCGGAGGAGTAGCGCAGCGCCGAGATGAGCTGCAAGAAGGCGTCCGCGGTCATCGTCCGCAGCCACGGCAGCTCTTTGACGCCTTTTTCGGTGACGCGCGGCACGGTCGCGAGCACGGGCAGCGGCACCTGCCGCGCGACGTCGGCCTCGTCCTTGATCGTGTTGTCGAAGTACTCCACGAGGAAGACACCCGTGATGCCGAGCACCAGGCCGATGATCAAGCCGATCAATCCGTTGGTGGTCAGGCTCGGGTGCTTGATCGCCAGCTCGGGCAGCGCAGGCTGCGTGATCGACACATCGCTCAATGACGCGGTCTTGGCGATGAGCGCTTCGTTGTAGCGCCGCTCGAGCGTCGTGTAGACTTCCTCGGAGAGCTTTTCCTTACGTTGCAGCTCCGCCAGCGCTAGGGCCTCGGTCGGCAAGTTCTTGACCGTGCCCATCAGCTGCTTGCCTTGCGCCGCGAGTTCTTTTTCCTGCGCTTGATCGGCGGCGATCTGCGCCTCGAGCGTCGCCCCCTGCTCGCGCAGCTTTTCGAACGTCGGACTCATCGCGACCGTTCGCGCCGCCACGATGTCCGGCGGCAATGCGGCGATCTGGTTCTTCAACTGCGTCTCTTGCTCGCGCAGCGCGATGACGACCGGGTGCACGTCCGTGTACTGCCGGCGCGCGGCGGCGAGCTGGCCGCTCACCTGAGCGAGCTGTTGCTGCAATCCGGCGACGACGGGGTTCACGGTCGACTGGGTCGCGGCGTTCTCCGTCGAGGACGTCGAGCCGAGCTGGCTTTGCACGTCCGCGAGCGCCGCCTTGGCTTGGCTCTCGTCGACCTGGACTGCCGCGAGACGGGTTTGCAGGCTTGAGAGATTGGTGACCACGCCCATCGTCTGGCCGTTGACGAACGCGCCGGTGTGCGTGCGCTCGTAATCGGCTAGCACTACTTCCTGCTTCTGAAGGTCGGCGTACGCATCCGGGATCTTGGTGGACAGCATTTTCAGCGCCGAGGTCGCCTGATCGCCGATGAGCTCGCGCTCGCGGTCGACGAAGACGGCGCCGAACTCGTTGGCGATAGCCGCGGATGTCTGCGGATCCTTCCAGGCGACCGACAATTCGATGATCTGCGTGTCGGTCACGGGTTTTGCGACCACACCTGCAAGCAGCCGTTTCGCCGACGTCTGCAGGTTGAGATTGTCGATGACGCGCTGTGCGACCGGGATCTCCTGGATGAGTTCGACGTAGGTCTCGGGCGTGCGCACGCCGGCAGCGCCGACCAGCGCGTTGACGACGGGCAGCGACGTGTCGGCGTTGCCGGCCTGCGCGCTTGCGCCGCTGCCGGAATTGCCGACGATGAGTTTCGTCGTAGTGGTATAGGTCTTCGGAGAGAGCAACGTGAGCACGATGACGATCGCCAAAAACCCGCCGGCGATCGTGAAAAAGACGTTGCGCCGGCGATAGAACAGGTTGCGGAAGAATTCGAAGTCCGGCGCGTGGCGTTCGTCCTGCATCATCTGAGGATACGTCCGCCCGAGCACGACCTTTTGGCGATGGTCGGTGATCGCGAGCGCCATCTCGTCGTCGTCGCCGTCGTCCTGGGGCGGGTGCGGGAGCTGCTTACGCACTAGAAACCCAATGCTTTCACTTGACGAGCAAGAGCAAAGTCGTGAAGATGCCCAACAAACCGTTGCCCATCGGCTTCTTCGCCTGCGGCACGTAGACGATGTCGCCTTTTTGCATGGTCAGGTCTTTGGCGACGTCTTGGCTGCTCAGCGCTTGATACAGGTTGACCGTGTAATTTGCCGTGCTGCCGTCCGCCATGGTGCGTTTCACCTGGATGTTGTTGAGATCGGGGTTTGTGTTCGGGCTCGCGCCGGCTTTGGCGATCGCGATCGCCAATTTGTCGCCTTCATGCAGCATGATCTCGCCCGGCCGGTCGACGCTGCCCAGCACTTCCACGCTGAACAGCGCGGGTGCGGGCACGTAGAGCGTCGCGCCGTTCGCCAAACGCATGTCGACCGACGTATCCCCGTCGTGGAAGAGTTTTTGCAGCGAGACCTGATGGATGTCGCCGGAAACGCTGGCGATTCGGGCGATCGGAAAGTCGCCGTCGATCGGCGCTAGTCCGCCCGCAGCCGCCAGCGCGTCAGAGACGCGCGATGTCGCAGGCAGCAGGTACTTGCCGGGATTTTTTACGTCGCCGAGCACGAGCACGCCGATCGGTCCTTGCGCGACCACTGAGACCGTGACGATCGGTTGGCGGACATATTTGTGCAGCGCGCCGCCGATCCGCGCGGCCGCTTCCTCCGGGGTGAGCCCGTCGAGATGGATGCGGCCGACCAGCGGATAGAAGATGTCTCCGCCTGGCAAAACCGTCACTGTCTGCGAGAGCGTCGCGTCGCCGAACACCTCCACGGCGAGCTGATCGGCCGCATGGATGCGATATGGTTCGTTGCTCGGTCCGGGATCTTGCGGCGCCTGGACTCCGGGAGTGGATGGAAGCGACGGAAGGGACGGAACCGGCGATGCCGCGGACGTGCCGAGCACGGCAAGCGCGAAGAGGAAACCCAACACAGGCCCATCTTACTCCAGGCCTGGTCGGCGCCAAAGAACCGTAACGCCCCCTCGACGCAGGCCTGTCGGCCCGCTTGACTTTCGGTCGGCGGTCCAGAGGTCCCATGCGAAGGGCCTATGGTGCTTGACGGCGCGCAAAAGCGGACGTGCGCCCCGCTGCAGTCAATTCCGGCTTAGTGAACCCGCCGTCGCGCTCTCGATCGTGGTTGTGGCCCGTGTTGTGCGCGACGCTCATGATCGGCCTCTTCGCCGTCGCGATCTCCAATGCGGCGTACGAGGCGACCTCGCCATCGTGGTTGACGTTCCATGTGCTGCTGCGCAAAGCGTACAGCGTCGTCGCGTTCGCGCTGATCGGGTTCGTGCTGGCGCGGACGCTGCACGTGCGACGCTCGCTCCGAAGCGTACTCGGCATCGCGCTTGGCGTCGGTCTCTACAGCGCCTTCATCGAACTCGGCCAATGGCTGTATTCGGGCGCGCACGAGACGCTGGCCCAGCAATCATTCGATGTGGTTTGCGGTCTTATCGGAGGCGCGATCGGCGGAGCGCTTGCGGGCGCGCGAGCGGTCGGGCGTGGGGGCGGGCGCTAAGCGCTAAGCGGTCGCGTCCGGCCTGCCCTCAGACGGCCATCCCAGCATCTTCGCCACCAGACCGGCGCGCGTGTGCACCTGCATCTTCGTGAAGATGCGCTTGAGGTGTCCCTCGACGGTGTTGGGGGCCAGCGACAGTTTCGATGCGATCTCGCGATTCGACAGCCCGTTGAGGATGAGCGTCGCGACTTCAAGCTCTCTGCGCGACAGGTTGCGCTCGTCCAGCCGCGAGGCCGGTTCGAACAGCATGAGCAGATACGGTTTGGTCTGTCCTCCCAAAAGGGAAGCGCGCAGACAAAAGCCGCTCGCAAGCGTCAGCTGCGACGATTCCGTCGATCCGGTGCGCTTGAGATCGTCGCGCAGTCCGTCGGCGAGTCGCGCGACGTCTTCCGGTAGGGGGAGGCCCTGGCGCACCATCCCCTGCGGAGCCAAAAGCTTGAGCTGCTCGATCCCTGGAGCGTTGGCAAGCGCCACGCCGTTGTCCGAATCGACGACGATGGCTGCGATCTCACGCCGCCGGATCGCTCCCTCGAGCGCCGAGTCGACGCGCCCGTCAGAATCCAGGCGCGCGTCAAAATCAACCGGGCCGCTAGACTCCGATCGAATTGGGGGTAACGACTCTTTTCCTGTACCCAAAGCGAAGCTCCGTTAGCGTCATGACCGTCCCCCCGGTATGACCCGAAAGTCCCAATTTCGTGACCCTTCGCACTGAAAACCTGGACAAACAGACCCAAATGCCGTGTTTACGGGGTGTTCGGAGTACCTGTATATGTGATACACGTTACTCTACAAGTGTGACATCCCAACGTCGTTGGGGCGCCGGCACGGGTCGGCTACATTAAAAAAGCCGTAGAATAGAAAAAAACCGCGTTCTGGGTGCGGCCAAGCGTCCCGAATCCCGAGATTGGATGGATTCGGATGAGTTTCGTTTCCCCCGGGGTGCCTGCCCAAGCCCTCTTTTGGAGCTTTAGACTCGGAGCTTTCTACCATGAGTGAGCGAGTGCGAATAGCGGTCATCGAGCCACAGGTGTTGTTCCGCAAAGCCATTTGTCAGTTGTTGATGGCCGACGATCGCTTTGTGACGGTTGCTGGATGCAATGGCATGAGCGATGTCGAGACCGCCGCCGCGAGCCGGCCAGACGTCATACTTTTCGACGTCGATTTTCACAAAGGCGACCCGGTCGAGGCCATCAAGTACATGCGCGAAGCATGTCCGGGCACCAAGATCTGCATTCTCTCGATGCAGCCCCAGCAAGACCTGCTCACGCGCAGCCTTCTGTTCGGCCTCGAGGGCTACGTCGTCAAGGACATCGCGATGGAGGACCTCGCGCGTGCGCTGATTTCGATCTTCGACGGCAACGTGTACGTCGATCCGAGTCTTGCGGGCAACATGTTGCGGCGGCTTAACAATCGCCGGCTGCGCAACGACCCATCCGAGCTGTCCGAGCGAGAAACGGAAGTCATCAGGCTGATCGCGCTGGGCCTGTCCAATCGGCAGATCTCCGGCAAGCTGTATCTGAGCGAAAAAACCGTGAAGAACCACATCAGCCGGATCTTCAGCAAGATCAACGTCACCGCGCGGACGCAGGCCGCGGTGTACGCGCTCAAGTCGGGTATCGCTTAAGGCTTAACCGTGTCCCCCTGTGCTGCTGCAGCGCGGGGGGATGCGTGCGCGAGCGCGAACCTAAGAGCTTCCATGTTGCCCACAACCACCCGAGCGGCCGTCTATCAAAAGGGCGGCGACATAGACGTGCGCGACGTCGATCTCAGCCCCCTCGAACACGGCGAACTGTTGGTGCGCGTCACCGCCTGCGGCATCTGCCCCGGCGAAGTGATGGGCTGGTACAACGATCGTAAGGCCCCCTTCGTGCTCGGCCACGAACCCGTGGCGGTCATCGAGGCGTGTGGCGAAGGCGCGGCTCCATCCGCGAACGGATCGACCAATCACGGGAACGGCGTTATCCCCTTTGCCGCGGGCGAGCGCGTCTTCGTCCACCATCACGCGCCGTGCATGACCTGCCGGCGCTGCAAGCGCAAAGACTATGTCCAATGCGAGACCTGGCGCAGCAGCAGACTGCGCCCTGGCGGCATGGCGCAATACGCGATCGTGCCGGCGGAAAGCGTGCGCGCCGATGTCTTGCGCATCCCCGACTCGCTCGACGACGACCTCGCCACCATGGTCGAGCCGCTGGCCACCGTCGTGAAGTCGATCCGCCGTAGCGGCCTGCGCGCCGGCGACCGCGTGCTGGTGATCGGTCTTGGCGTCATGGGTATGTTGCACGTCGCGCTCGCCCGCTTTCGCGGCGCCGAGCTCATCATGGGCGCGGATCGGGTTCGCGCGCGCCTCGACGCGGCCAGAGAGCACGGCGTCCATCACGCCTTCGACATCGAGCATTCGCCGCTGCACGAACAGGTGCTGGCGGCCACCGACGGCGAGGGCGCAGACGTCGTGATCGTCGGGCCTGGTTCGGTCGAAGCCATGCGCGCAGCCGCGTTGTGCGTCGCACCGGGCGGCAAGATCGTGCTGTTCACGCCCACGCAAGCGACCGAATACTGGCCGCTGCCCGTCCACGATTTCTATTTCAAAGACATCAGCGTCATCACGAGCTACTCCGCGGGGCCGAACGACACGCGCGAAGCGCTCGAGCTCCTCGCCGACGGTCTGCCGCTGCGCTCGCTGGTCACCCACCGTTTTGGTCTCGCCGATATCGCGCAAGCATATCGTCTCGTGGCCGCCGGCACGGACGCGCTCAAAGTCATCGTCTATCCGGGGCGCGCATGAAACACAAATTCCATTCCAGTGAATTCTCGTGGGAAGGCGTCCAGGCCGCGGGTTACAAGGCGACCGGCGAGAGCGACGGCGAGGGTTTCCGCGGCGTCACGCGCCACATCATCTCGGGCGCGAACGGCGAGCCCTCCCAGTTCCAGCTGCGCTATTTCGAAGTGGAGCCCGGCGGCTTCACCCGCCTGGAACGCCACGAACACATCCATTCGGTGACGGTGATCCGCGGCGAAGGTTACGCGATCGTCGGCGACGCCGTGCACCCCATCGAGAATCTCGATCATATCTACGTCGGTCCGATGACGTTGCATCAATTCGTCAACACCGGCGACGCGCCGTTCGGCTTTCTCTGCATCGTCGACGCGCAGCGCGATCGCGCACAACCCGCGACGCCCGACGACGTCGCGCGCCTCGAGCGCAACGCGGCGACCGCCGGCAAAACGCGCGTCTAGCGTCGTGGACATCCGCTCGACCATCGCCGGCAGCTTGCCCAAGCCGGTGTGGCTAGCCGAACCCGAAAAGCTGTGGCCGCAGTGGCAACTCGACGGCGCGGAACTGGCCGACGCAAAGCGCGACGCCACGCGCATCGCGCTCTTCGAGCAAGACCGGGCGAACCTCACCTATGTCACCGACGGCGAGCAGTCGCGCCGGCATTTCGTGCATGGTTTTTTGGAGCACATCGATGGGGTCGATTTCTCGAAGATGACGCGTCGCGGCATTCGCGCCGACCGCTACAAGGCGGACGTGCCCACGATCACCGGGCCGGTGCGCCGCAAAGGTTCCGTGCACCTGGACGAAGCGACGTTCGCGCGCAGCCACACCAAGCGGCGGCTCAAAGTGACGCTGCCCGGACCGATGACGATCGTCGACACGGTGTACGACGAGCACTACGGCGACCGGCGTTCGCTGGCGCTCGCATTTGCGGATCTGATCCGCGAGGAGATCGCCAGCCTCGAAGCCGTCGGGGTGTACACGGTGCAACTCGACGAGCCGGCGCTCAACGCGTATCTGGACGAAGCCGAGCAATGGGGCATGGAGGCGATCGATGCCTGCGTGCGCGACGCGGCTTGCCGCACCGCCGTCCACGTCTGCTACGGCTATGGTATCGCGGCCAATATCGAGTGGAAACAGTCGCTCGGCGCGACGTGGGACCAGTACGAACGGGTGTTGCCGCTGCTTTCGAGGACGCGCATCGATGAGATCTCGATCGAGCTTGCGGGTTCGCACGTGCCGCCGCATGTCCTCGGCGCTATTGTCGGTAAGGATGCGGCCGTCGGGGTCATCGATGTCGCGACGGATTATGTCGAGACGCCGGAAGACGTCCTTGCCACGCTCAACATCGCACGCGGTTATCTGCCGGACGATCGCATCATCGCGTCCACCAACTGCGGGATGGCACCGATGCGCCGCGATGTCGCGTACGCTAAACTGCAGGCGCTCGGCGCGGGCGTGGCCCTTGCCAACTCTTAGCAAATGTAGCGGTCGAATTTATTCGACCGTCATCGCGCTGGCGTTGACTCTCCTCGCAACCGCCTCGACCGCGCTCGCCGCCGGCTTCCCTTCGGGCGCGACGCTTGGTGCTCAACCAGACCTCACCGTCGGGCCAAACCCGCCGGACGGTCCCGGCTACGTCATCGCTTCGCGCTGCACGCCTGACGAGCCGCTGATCTCGTTTCTGCTGCGGGTGACCAACATCGGCAGCATCAACAGCCAGCCGATCCCCGAGGACAAAGCAGTCACCGTCACCGATACCACCGACATCTGGTGGACCGCTGGCGCGACGCTCGGCACGATCGGCGTCGGCCAGACCCAAGCCGTGCGCATCGATCTGCCCGGCCGGCCCGGCGTCAGCGGGAAACACGAATTCCTCGTCTCCGTGAACGCGAAACCATGGTTCGATGAATACACCTTTGACAACAACAAACTGACGCTCACGCTCACCATCCCGCCTGGCCTATGTCCGAAGAAGTGAGCAACGCCGCACGGCCGGCGTGGATGGACGACCTGCGCCGCGACGAGCGCGGGTTCTATTCGTTGCGCACCGACGCGACACGCGGCACGGAGGTGCGTTTCTTCCTGAGCGACGCGCTGCTGGCGGACATCGACGAAACAGTCTACCAGCAAGTGCTCAACGCGACCGCATTCCCGGGCGTGAAGCTCGTCGTCATCACCCCCGACGTCCACTCAGGCTACGGCGTGCCGGTCGGTTGCGTCATCCTCACCGATGCCAAAGACGGCGCCGTCGCGATGGGTCCGGTCGGCTACGATATCGGCTGCGGCATGATCTCCGCAAGATCGAACGTGCCGGTGAGCGAGGCGACGCCGGACAAGCGCCTGCAGTTCAACCGCGCGGTGATCGAGCGCATCGAGATGGGCGCTGGCGGCAAGAGCCGCGCGCTGGCCGGCCTGAGCGAGAACGAATTCGAACGCCTAGTGCGCGGCGGCGCGGAATGCTACATGGCGGATCATCGCTCGAACGTCGACCGCAGCCGCACCGAGCGCGATCGCTTGCCGGTCGATGAGGATTGGCAGATCCCATGGGGCGGTCGCGGACGGCCCGAGCGCGGCGTGAAACAGCTGGGCAGCCTCGGCGGCGGCAATCACTTCATCGAGCTGCAGCGCTGCATCCAGACAGATACGCTGTTCGTCCAGGTGCACACCGGCAGCCGCGGCTTCGGCCATGGTCTCGCGACGAACTACTTCGATCTTGCGCAGGCCGAAAGGCCGGACCGCAACACACAGCTCGACCTCGGTCACTTCACGCCCGACTCGCGCCACCACGGGCAATACCTCAACGCCGTCTCAGCGGGCGGCAACTTCGCGATCATCAATCGGCTCATCATCTACGAACAGCTCAGCGCGGCGTTCGAAGAGACGTTCGGCGAGCCGCTCGAGTTGATCTACGAGATCAGCCACAATCTCGTGCAGCTCGAAGAGCACCCCGAATTCGGCCAGGTATGGGTGCATCGCAAAGGCGCGACACGCGCGTTTCCGGCAGGGCATCCAGCGCTCAAGGGCACGATGTGGGAGCAGACCGGCCACCCCGTGCTGATCCCGGGCAGCAATTTCGATTCCAGCTTCATCCTACGGCCGTTGCCGGCAGCCAAGAACAGCGGCTTCTCCGTCAATCACGGCGCCGGCCGCCGGCTGTCACGCTCGCGCGCGATACAATGCCTCGATCGTCGCGAGATCGAGGATCGCTATCGCGCGGCCGGAATCTTGGTCAACGCTGACAACCGCGTGCCGATCGACGAATCCGGCCCATGCTATAAGCCGGCGCGCGAGGTGGTCGATTGCGTCGTCAACGCGGGCCTGGCGGAGATCGAGTACGAACTCGAGCCGCTCGCCTCGCTTAAAGGGACCGAGGGACCGCGCGGATCGAGCTCGCGAAAGCGGCGATGATGATCACGAGTGCGGGTACGCATCGCAGGGTGCCGCTCGATACGTGCACGTGTAGCACCATCGTCCGGGCCGCGGTTCAATGTCGGTAGCGCTCAGGCCCGCCGCGACCGCGCCGATACGCGCTCGTACGTCTGGCTCGGCCGGCGCATCGATCATCTCGATCGTGAAACGGCCGCCCTCGAACCTGCCGATCGCACAGCGAGGATCGCGCACGCCATAAGCGCGCATCGCGGCCTCGCGATAGATTCCCAGCTGCAAGGCGTATTCGGAAACGGGTGTTGTTCCTGTCTTGTAGTCGAGGATCACGGGAAGGCCCGCGTCATCGAGCGCGATGAGATCGATGAAACCGGTGACGACCGCGTCGCCAAATTGCATCACGAACGGCGCTTCGGCCCGCACAACCCGCCAGTCGCGCAGCCCGTCGATCGCGGCGCGCACGTCCTCGATCGATTCCTTCAATTCGTTCCCCTTCAGACGCAATGCGAACTCGGTCGCCGCCGCGGCGATGTAGACAGCAGCCGAATCGCTCGGCGCGCCGTCGATCTGTGACAGCGCCCAACGTTCGAGCGCGCGGTGCACGAGCCGGCCGCGATCGGATGCCAGCAGCGCATCGGCGTCCTCGCCGTCGGCCGAGATCGCCTCGGCGAGCGCGTCGTCGGATGCTTCCGGTTTGCGGCGGCGCAAGTCCGGCAGGCGCAGGATCGCGGCGTAGGTCATGCTGCGCGGACAGCGCTCGAACGCGCGCAAGGTGGAGAAGGAGAGCGGCGGCAACGCCGGCTTGGATGTAGCGGTCGAATGTATTCGACCGTGCTCCGCGCCGTCTGTAGCGGTCGAATTTATTCGACCGTCCTCCGCGCTGTCTGTAGCGGTCGAATTTATTCGACCGACTTTTTCAACCGACCGGTACCGGCTCGTCGATCGGCCAGCCCCGGATAGTCATCCATGACTCGATCTCGGCGATGAACTCATGCGGCCTGCCGCCGGGATTTTTCGCGCTGTACTGGCTGCCGCCCAAAATGTAGAGCTCGTCGCGCGCGCGGGTCAACGCGACATAGAACAACCTGCGCTCTTCCGCGTCGCGCTCGCTTTCCTCAAGCTCGGTCTCGTGCGGCGCGATGCCTTCGTGATCAGGCCGCAGTTTGGCCGCCACGGCATGAAACGGCTTGTTGCCGTCCGCGCCTTCCATGCACAGCAGCGCGCCGGTGAGCGGATCGCGCCAGATCATCGGCGGCTGGAAGACGCGTGGCCAGACGTCGATGACGAAGACGACCGGCCATTCCAATCCTTTGGCTGCATGGATCGTCATGACGGTGACCGCATCGCTCGCCGGCGGATCCGCTTCGCGGTCGTCGAAGTCGATGCGCTTGAGCTCTTCGATATAGTGCACGAAATCGCGGGCTTGCGCTTCCCGGTTGCGCTCCACGAAGGCCGTCGCCAGCTTCCCAAGTTTGAGCAGGTTCGCCGTCGCCTGCGTGTCGCCGCTGCGCGCGTAGGTCTCGAACAGCCCGGTGCGCGCGAGCATCTCCGGAAACGCGATGCGCAGCGACGCCGAGGCGTACGGTTCGATCGCATCGACGATTTGCTCGCAAACGCTCGAGGCGCCGCCGGCTGTCGGGATCCAGAGTCTCGGGTATCGGTTCGACGAGCGCGCGCCGCGCGAACGCCGAGTCATCCCGGTCGAGCCCCGCGGCCAGCGTCGTCATCGCCGCGTCGGACAAGCCGCATGCTGGGGATGCGCACAAGCGCGCCACGGCCTGGCCGTCGAGCGGGTTTGAGAGCAGCATCAGCCACGCCAGTGCGTCGACCACCTCGGCGGTCTCGTAGAATCCGGCGCCGCCGAGCAGCCGGAACGGGATGTCGTGGGCGACCAGCGCCGCGGTGAACGCTTGGATCTGCGTCTTGTTGCGCGTGAGGATCGCGATATGTTGCGGCGGCATCCCGCCGGACAGCAGCGTCTTGATGCGCGCCGCCACTGCGCGCGCCTGCGCGTGGCGATTCTGCTCCGCGCGCGGACGGGGCAGCTGCGGGGTCGCCCATCTGCTCGACACATGGACGTTGGGGGAGCCCGACGCTCCTCTGCTCGCCGCCAACGGTTTGGCGTCGTCCGATTGCTGCCGGATGATCGCGTGCGCCAGATCGAGGATCTCTTGGCGCGAGCGCCGGTTTTCAGACAGGGCGTATCGCTTGGCGCCGGCGGTCGAACCGAAGCGCTCGATGTTCGCCGGCGTCGCGCCGATGAAGCCGAAGATGCTTTGGCGCGGATCGCCGACCACCGTGACGCGCTCGAGTCCGGCGCCGAAGAGCGTCTGCAAGAACCGCCACTGCGCGTCGTTGGTGTCCTGGAACTCATCGACGATGCAATGCCGGAATCGGCCGCGCAGCTCCGCTGCCAGTTTCGGATCCTCTTCGATGCCCCGGCGCGCGAGCCGCAAGAGGTCTGCGTACGTGAGCGCAAAACGGCGCGCTAAGCGCTCGTGATAACGGCGGAAGATCGCGGCCGCGGCGCGCACGCGTGCTTGCGCCTCCATTACTTCCCGGCGCAGCCCCTCGTCGGTCGTGTGCGCTTGCGTGACGGACGAGACGCTGCCGCCCTCGGTGCGCTTGTGAATCTCGCGATACGGTATCGATTCGATCGACGAGGCGGCCGCGAGCGCTTGTCGCTCGAATGCGTCGATCTCGATGTCCTGTTCCTTCAGCTCTTGTGCGATCGCGAACAGACCGGCGCGCAGATCGTCGCGCCGAGCCGAGCGCAGCGGCAACGCGTGGGCATCCGCGTGCGGGTTATGGATGACGTCGTCCATCGCAGCACGGAATTCGAGGCGCGCGTCGACGTCTTCGATAACGGTGCTGTCCGGCGACACGCCGAGATCGTAGGCATGCTCCAGCAACAGGCTTGACGCGAAGCCGTGGAAGGTCGAGCAATGCGGGGGCTCGATCGTCGGGCCAAGGCGCGCCAACGTCCGCCTGCGCAATTCGGCGGCGGCCTTGCGCGCGAACGTGAGCAACAAGATGTCTTTGGCGCGGCACAGCCCGCTCTCATGGAGATACGCCACGCGATTGACGATCGTGTGCGTTTTGCCGGTGCCCGCACCTGCGTCGACGAGCGCCGGCTTGTCGATAGGGTGCTCGAGCACGAGCTGCTGTTCGGTCGAAATCGGATTCGATGAGAAATCGAACATCGGATTCATTGAGCGACCGCCAACGGGCCGGGGCACGCCCGCACGAAACCGCAGAAGCGGCACGTCTTGATGTCGACGGCGGTGACGAACGCGTCCAGGCTGCCGTCCGCGCACGCCGCGGCGACTGAAGCCGCGATCTCGGTCTGCGCGCGGTGAGCCTCCGCCGCGGTGAGCGTGTTATCCGACGCGCGCGCCGAACCATCCGCGACGATCTGGACCGTATCGGCGAGCAATCCGTCCCCCTCGCCCTCGCCGCGGAAATAGATGAACTCGACGCGCGAAACGGGCGCCCCATAGAGCGCCTGCGCGCCCGGCATATACAGCAAGAGCTGAAGGTTGAGCCCCTCGGGCGCATCGCCCGCGAGCTGCTCGCCGTTGTCGATGCGCTCCAACGCCTTGCGGACTGCGACCGCAAGCTTTCCATAGCGTCTGCCGCTCTTGTAGTCGCGGATCGCCAGCGTGCCGTCCGCGAGCCGATCGATGCGGTCGGCTTGACCGGTGAAGCGCACGCCGCCGATCTCCGCTTCCAATCGCTGTTCGCACGCGAGCACCTCAAACGGCGCGGCGATAGACTCACGTGAGAGGTGCGCCGCGTAGTCCGCCAGATATTGGCGCGCGAGCGCGAGCTGGTAGCGCATGAAGCTCGAATCCGGCGCGAAACCCGCTTCGGTCGCCACCGTGCCGGCGGCGGCCTCGGCCAACGTGGAGAGCGACTCGCTCCAACGCGCGCGACAAGCGTCCAGATCGGGCCGGGGGCCGAACACGCGCTCCTCGGTATGGAATGCCGCGAGCGCACGGTGCAACAATCGTCCGAGCAGCGTTCCTTCGTCATCGCGGTCTTCGAGTCAAGCGCAATACTTCCTTATAGAAGAAGCGCCGGGGGCACGCGAGGAAGGTTCCCACGCCGGTGGGCGACAGGTGATCGATGACATGGGTGAGCGGTCGTCGCTCCTGCACGGGCACAAATGCAGCGGTCGAATTGATTCGACCGGCACCCGAGCGCAGCTCGAGTCCCGCGCCTGAGCGAAGCGCGGGCGCCGCTGCAGCGTCCTTGATCGCATGCGCGAACACCGAGAGCGGCAGCTCGATATCGTCGGCGTCCGCTTCCGCCGCTGTGACCAGCACGTGGCGGCGCGCGCGAGTGAGCGCGACGTACCACAGCGAGCACTCCTCTTGATATGCCTCTTCGGGCGTCGCCACAAAGGTCGCCGCCTTGGCGTGCAGCGCGCGCACCGAGGCGTTCGACAGCAATGCGTGGCCGCGTTCGCGCTGGGGAAGCACGCCGTCGATCGCCTGCGGGATGACCACCTCATCGAACTCAAGCCCTTTGGCGGCATGGATCGACATCACGCGGACGCCGCCGCTATCCAGTGGCGGGATCTGCGTCGGATCCCCAAGCAGCCCTGCGACCTCCTCAATGCTGTCGACAAATTCCGCGGGCCTGATGCGCCCGTCGCCCAACACGTATGCCATCGACTGCAGGTCGCGCGCGGCATCCACCAGCGAACCAAGGCGAGCCGGTGAAGAGCGCGGGTCCCAGCCGGGCGGGATATCGCCAGAGCGCACCGGCCGCAACAGGTCGAATTCGCGTGCGATCGTCGCGATCAGCGACGCGATGTCGCTTTCTTCCGAACGCGCTTCTGCCTCGACCGCGCGCCAGTGCCGCAAGAAATCCTCGAATGCAAGCCGCCCGGACGGCGGATTGTCGCGTAGCGCGACAAACGCGTTGCGCATCCCGAAGCGGCGCGCCGCATCGAACGCGAGACTGACCGAAAGCTGGCCAAAGCCGATCAGCGGATTGGTGAGCACGCGCGTCCAGCGGTCGAAGTCCTCGAGGTCTGCGGTGAGCCGGATCGTGTCGAGCACTGCGGCGATCACCGGATCCTCGAGAAAACCGGCCGACGGGCGCGCCGCGACGGGAATACCGCGCGCATCGAGCTGGCCGACGATCAAACTCTGATAGGGCTCGCTCACGCGCAGCAGCACGGCGATCTCTCCGGGCGGCGTGCCCGCCCGGACGCGCGCCGCGATCGAGTCGCAGACGAGCGCGATCTCGCTGTCGGGATCGGTCGCGCGCCGCAGCTGCACGCTGCCTTCCAATGACTGATTCTCCGCCTGCGTCAGCGATTCGGGCTTGAGCTGCGGCGTCGCATTGGCGACGTCCAAAATCGCTTGCGCCGAACGCCGGTTGAGATCGAGCGTGAGCTCGCGGCAGGCGAAGGTCTCGCGCACGATCTCGATGTTCTTCGGCGTGGCGCCGCGAAAGCGATAGATCGATTGGTTGAAATCACCGACGAAACAGATCTCCGGCACCGGATGCGCTGCGTTGCGGTGAGGTCCGGCCAAGATCTCCAGCAAACGCAGTTGCAGCGCGTCGCTATCCTGGAACTCGTCGACCAGGATGTGCGCAAAACCGCTGCGCGCGTGCAGCCAGCGTGACGCGGGGCTGTCGGGCAGCGTCAGCGCGTCGAGCGCGTCCTTGACGAGATCGCGGAAATCTGACAAGCGCAATCGCCTGCGCTCGGCGTCAAGCTCGCGGTAGAGCGCAGCGATGTCGTGCAAGCGGCCGTCGCGCTTGGCCGCGTCCTCGACGTCCGACGGGCTCAGCCCCTGCCCTTTGAGCTGCGCGATCAGGTTCAGCGCGTCGGCGGCGAACGCCGGGCTTGTACGAACCTCGGGATCGAACGAGCGCAGCGGCACGCGCGCCGCCACGCGTTTCCAAAGAAGCCGCTCCTTGATCGGGCTGAGCAGATTGCGCTCGCGAAAGCGCGGACCGTCGCCGTCGAGCAGCCGGGCGCAAAAGCTATGAAAGGTGCGCACGAAGAGTTCGCTCACCGCCAGCTCTTTGCTGGTGCGCTCGCGCAAGCGCTGGACCACGCGCTCGAGCATCTGCTCCGCGGCGCGCCGAGAAAAGGTCAAAACAAGGATCGCGCTCGGGTCGACGCCGTCGTCCACCACCAACGAAGCGAACCGCCGAGCAAGCGTCTCGGTCTTGCCGGTGCCTGGGCCGGCGAAGACGAGTGCGTGGCCGCCCCGGTGGTCGATGACGGCCCGTTGTTGCTCGGTCGGTTCGAATCGCTGCATGCGCTCGTATCATTTGCGTCGAAAGACGTCATATCATCGTGAGGAACTTCATCGCTGCCGCGGGTTTGGCCGCGCTGACCTTGGCTGCTGCCGCCGTCGCGGTCGGCGCGCCGACTCCAACGCCAAGGCCGACGCCCACTCCCACTCCCACTCCGACCGTTCGGCCGACGCCCGTCGAGGTCGAGGAGCTCAGCGCCGATCAGATCATGATCAACGCCGAGAGGGCGACGCGTGCCCACCAACACCCGTACTTCATCACGTACCAGATGCACGAGCTCTTCGACCATCACTGGCAGCGCGAAGAGTACGACTACCGGGTCTGGTATCGCGGCGACGGCAAAGGCCTCATGCAGAACATCAGCAAGGACCGCTACGGGCGCGCCGAGACGTATTTCGGCTACCCGTTCCCCTCGGCTCCCGACAACGACATCCTCTTATATGCGACGCCGGATCCAGCGCTGACCCCGCCGCCGACGAGCACGCCCGGACCGCTGCCCTCAGGCCGAACGCCGCCGCCCGTGCTGACGGTCCAGCCGGTGGTCGGCGACCGTTACTATTCGGTCAAGCTGGTCGGCATCGAGGATTACAACGGCAAGCCCGTCTACCATCTCGCGATGCACGCGCTGCGCGACGAGCGCGCGCATCCGTTCAAAGACCTGTGGGTGGACACGACGACTTTCGACGTCTGGCGCGCGCACGCGCACGCGTCAGGTTCGAAGGGTCCCGGCAATGGGACGCTCGACGCGCTCGTCGAGTTCGAGAAGGTCGGGCCGTATTGGCTTATCGCGCACGCGATCGGCGACGGCGAAGTGCACGTCGGCCCGTTCGGCGATAGCGGCCACTACGAATACACCTTTCACGATTTTGGTTTTCCGGCGGACATCCCGCCGTGGTATTTCGACAAGAACGAGTTCAAGCACCACAGCTAGTGGGGCACGACGTGCATCGGCGCGGCCACAGGGTAGATGCAGAACTGATTGCTGTCCGGCGACTCGGTCGTGCCGTTGACGGCAGTGACGACGAAACACGCGCGGCCGCCGGCGTAGTAGATCTGCGCCACCGTGCCGTCGTTGTGAATGCCGTAGTCTTGCCGTCCGGAGTCAGTGCGATAGACGTGATAGCCGTCGTGCGGCCGGGGGCCGGAGTAGTCCCACACGATGTAGATATAATTGGCGGTCGGGTGCGAGCAGCCATATGCGATGTGCTCGTAGTACCCTGCGCCGCCGTTGTAGACGTGGCTGACGCAGTCGGCGCTGTTGGCCGGTTGGCGAAGGTTAGAAGGGCGGGGGACCACGAGGGGATGCGCCACGTTGTTTCCCGCTGCGTTTCCAGTCGTGGTCGTGCTCGCGCTTCCGGGAAGCGGACCAGCCAGCGCAAGCGCGCAAAGGGACAATGCGGCGACGAGTAAATGCAATCTAGGCAGAGACTTCATCGCGATACTCTCCTCGAAAAAGAACGGGTACAATCACCCACCCATTCAAACGGAAGCGGAGGATCAGAACGTTCCTAAGACCGTCGCGCCGGTTCGGTCGGGGCTTGTCGAATACATGCGGCCGTCCCCTGCATCGGTACGCTTGGGGACCTTGCGCAAGAACATAGGAGCAGCCAAGTTGGTTTGCGCGACTTTACGCGTACATCGCTGGTAGCATCAGCGTTCGCGCTCTCCCCGGCGCGGGTATATCACGGCGCTTTCCTGAAAGACCGATCCTAACTCTAAAACTTGAAGGAGACTAAGAGTGAAACGTTTTTCACTATCCCTCGTTCTCGTCGTTGCTATTGCAGCGATCTCGACCGCCGCGGCTCTCGCGGCTCCGCCGAACCTCACCGGTAAATGGACTGTCGAGCAAACCGGTAAGAACGGCAGCTCAACGGCCACAATAACACTGACCCAATCGGGCAATGGGGTCGTGGGCACGAACGCTGCGAACGGCGGATCGTTCACAGGCACGTTTGTGAGCGATTCGAAGCTCAACGCCACATGGAAGATCGCGACCGGCCCCAATTCGGGCGCGGGCTGGGCCACTGTCTACGTCACACCCAACGGCCACAGTTTTAATGGGTCATGGGGCTACAACGGCAAAAAAGAAAATGGCTCGTTCGTTGGCAATAAGATCCTGCCGCCGGTCAAGATCACCACGGCCGGCACGTGGAATATGACGGTCGTAACCGGTCCGACGCTGTTCCAAGGTCCGACGAGCTGCACTCAGTCAGGTCCGACCTCGATTTGCCAAGTCAGCAATCTCACGCTGAACGGCAAATTCCGGACCTCCGACAAAGTGCGCTATACCTGGACGAGCAAGACACAGACCGGCTGGTTCTCGTTCTGGTTCAACGATGACGGCCAGAGCTTCAACGGCATCTGGGGTTACGGGCCCGCGACGGAGTCGTCGCCGGTTATCGGCCGCGTCGTCGGACAGCGCCAGGGTCCTCCGGCACGCCAATAAGGGCGAACGCGTTCAAAATGCGCGCATGAAAGGAGCCTCGGGCACCTCGCCCGAGGTTCCTTTCACTTTCCGTGTCGAACTTATTCCACCGGCCAGACGACTTGTGTGTCGCGCTCCCAGCCCTCATTCTCCAATTTGATATGTTCGATCGCGACCGCGTTCGCGTCCGCATCGAGATCGGGCAAGGCCTGATATTCTGAGACCCAACAGCGATAGACCTTATATGAGAGCACTTTGCGCCCCGCCTCATCGAACAGATCGATCAGGATGTCCTTTCGGAAGTTGGCGGCGCCGGGGCCGGTCGGGTTGTTCACGAGGTTCGCCCATTGCTCGAATGCGGTGTCGTTCGTGATGCCGCGCTCCAACGTGATCGGTTCGTACTTGGCGCGGCCAGGCTGCTCTCGAATGATTCCGAAATCGCCGCCCTCGCGATGTTGGACGACTTCAGTGGTGCGCCGCAGCGCGCTCACCTTGCTCACGCCGGCCACATAACGCCCATCCCACATCACGCGGAACTTGAAGTTCTCAAGCGGATCCATGAGCCCGCCCCTTTCGCTTTTGTAGCGGTCGAATTTATTCGACCGAAGCTAGCCGATCTGCTCGATGATCTGGCGGCAGAGGTTCGTGAGCACCGGGTCGGTCGAGTAGCGCGCGGCGGTCTCGAACAGTCCCTTGGCGGTCGCGGGATCGCCTTGCCGCAAGAGGATCGCGCCGCGCAAGAAATACGCCTTTGCATAGGTCGGGTTGAGCTTGAGCGCGGCGAGAGCCTCGTTCTGCGCGGCCACGAGATTGCCGGTCCGATATTCCGCCAACGCAAGATTGTAGTGCGCTTGCGTATATTGCGGATGCAGCAATGACGCGACCGTGAAATCCTTGGCGGCTTCGTCGGGCTTGCCTTCGATGAAGTGCAACAACCCGAGATCGAAGTGCGCGCGCACCGAATCCGGATGGTCAGTGAGGATCTTCGTGAAGATCGCCCGCGCCGCGGGCACATCGCCGAGCGCCAGGTCGGTGACGCCAAGATTGAAGAGCGCCGGCACGAAGTCGGGCTGCGCTTGCAGGCACTGCTGGAACTCGCCTGACGCGACTTTGTAATTGCCCAGCGCGTAAAAAGCGAGTCCCCGATCGTAGCGCGCCATGGCATCCTGCGGCTGCAGGTCGAGCGCCGCGTTGAATTTCTCGATCGAGTCGGAATACGCGCCGTGATGATAGAGGTCGATACCCTCGCCGACGAGCGTGTCGACGCGCCATTGGCGGAAGAAGCTGTCAGCGCCGACGGCCGCGCTCGCCGCGGCGCCCACCGCACACAAGGCGAAGAGAATCGCAGCGACTCGCTTCATGGCAGGCCGCCCGGGGTGTAATTACCCGGATAGTCGCTACTGAAGAACGGATCGTGATACGGGCGCCACTTGCTGTACTGTCCGCCGATCATCGTCGGCGCGAACACTTCGCTCTGGGCGGTCGCAGCGGTGGCGCCGCCCGGACCGACAGGATCGATCAGCCTGTATTGACCCTCATCGTCCGGCCCAGCCGGGCCGGCAAACGCCCGGTCGATCAACGACTGCGCGTTCGTCGTCGACGGTGTCGCAACCGCAGCTGCGGCCGGTGCCGCACCGCCGTGCGTCGCCACTAACGACCGGCCGAACAGGCCGATCGCGATCACCAAAAGTGCGCCCCCGAAAACCAGCTTCTTCATATCAACCTTCATGCGGTAAGCGCCGGCAGGCGCACGGTGAACGTGCTGCCTTCGCCCTCTCGGCTATCGACGACGACGTCGCCGCCGTGTGCGCGCGCGATCCAGCGGCACAACGGCAACCCTAGGCCGTGGCCGCCGCGCCCATTGGTGCTGCGCACTGAATCAATGCGATGGAAACGCCGGAACACGTTATCGATCTCCGGCGCGGGAATGCCATGCCCCGTGTCCGACACGGTCACGAACGCCGCGTCGCGCTGTTGCCACACCGAGACGATGACGCGCGCCGTGTTCGGGCTGTACTTGATCGCGTTGTCCACCAGATTGGCGACGAGTTGCGACAATTTGAGCTCGTCCCCCAATACGAGCGCCGGCTCGACGCGCTCCACCGAAAGCGCGATGTGCTTGGCGTCGGCGAGCGGCTGCAGATCGCGGACGACGCCGCTGACGACGTACCGCAGATCGGTCGGCTCGCGGTTGAGCGCGCTGTCGGAGTCGACGTGCGCCAGCGTGAGCAGCTGTTCGATGAGCCGATCCATGCGCTGCGCCTGTTCGTCGATGATGCGGATGCATTCGGCCACATCGGGCGGCATCGGCGTGCGCGAATGCAGCGCGGCAGACGTCTCCATGCGGATCACGGCGAGCGGCGTGCGCAGATCGTGCGATGCGTCGTTAGTGAACTGCCGTTGCAGCGCGATCGCCTGCTCGAGCGGGCGCACTGCGGCTTGGGCGATGAAATACGACGCGATGCCGATGAGCACCAAACCTCCGAGATTGGCGAAGAGCAGCTGCAGCGCGTACGCGGCCAGCTGGCGGTGGGCCGCTTCGACGAACAGCGGATCGTCGCGGAATGGCTCGATGTCCGAGAGCACCTCGCGGCTCACCAAGATGTAGACCACGACCGAGAACGCCGCGAACAGCAGCACCAGGATGCCTGCGATGATCAGCGCGAGGCGCATGCGCGGGGAGCGAAGCCCTGCCCGCAGACCGCGCCATCCCTTCACGGCTTGTCGATCGTGTACCCGACACCGCGCACCGTGCGGATCTGCACTCCGCCCCCCGCAGTGTCCAGTTTGCGACGCAACATCTTGACGTACACTTCGAGGATGTTGCTGTTGCCTTCGTGCTCGGCGCCCCACAGCCGGTCGAGGATCGCGTCCTTGGCGAGCACGATGCCCGCGTTCTCCAGCAGGTAGAGCAGCAGCCGGTACTCGGTCTTCGTCAGCTGCATGACATGGCCGCGCATCGTCGCCTGGTGGCGCAGCACGTCGATCGAAAGATCGCCCACCGTCACCACGCGCGGCCGCAGCTCTTGCACGGGCCGGCGCAGCAACGCATGCACCCGCGCCAACAGCTCGGGGAACGCGAACGGTTTGGGTAGATAGTCGTCGGCGCCGCTATTGAGGCCGGCGACGCGATCGCCGACCGCGTTGCGCGCGGTGAGCATGAGGATCGGCGTGGTCACGCCCTGTTTGCGCGCTTCGGTGCAGATCGAGAAGCCGTCGCGTTTGGGCAGCAGCACGTCGAGGATCGCGAGCTGATAGTCATTGCCGCACAGCTCGTGCAAACCGGCGTCGCCATCGAGTGCAGTGGTCACGGAGAACTTCTGTGCCTCCAACGCGCGGCGCAGCGAATCCGAGAGACTTGGGTCGTCTTCCACCAGCAAAAGTCGCATGATGTCAGTATGTTCGCCGAAGCTGAAAAAATGGGCCTGCGCGCCGTGCGGACCCGCTTTCAGCCGCTTTTCAGGCTTGCTCTCCGCGCCCGTCGGCCGGCTCGACGTCCTCGATCTCGCCATCTTCGAATGCGAACTGTCCCTGCGGAAAGCGGACGAGAAATGGCATATACGGGCTGTTGCTCATGCTCTCGAGGATGCCGATCGCTCCCTTGTCCACCTTGCCGTCGGACCCGAGGTCGATTCCCTTGAGGACACGTACCGGCTTGCCGAGTTCCATGAGGCCGATAGGGTTCGAGGGTACGCGTCGGCCTACATTCAAGCTCCCAGCATGTCGGTTGAATGGCTCAGCGCTGCGAGCTCATTGCTCACGGTCTTGATCGTCGGCGCGACCGCGCTGGCCGCGCTCGCGCAGCTGCGTCATCTGCGGGCCGGCAACCAGATCACTGCGCTCCTGACGATCGGCGACAAATTCCTGGAGCCTAGATTCGTCGATGCACGCCGCGTGGCCACCGCCGACTTGGCTAGGACACTCGAGGACCCGACCTTTCGACGCTACGTCATCGCGCGCTCGCTCCGCGAGCCGCTGCCGGAGATCTCCAGCGACCAGCTGGCCGTGCTGACGTCAGCAAATGTGTACGGCAACCTATTCGAAGAAGTCGGCAGTGCTCGTCAAGAACGTCATCGTCGACGAGACGTTGTTCCTTGACGAGTACGTCACGCAGGTCATCGGAGCGTGGAGCACGCTTGAATCATTTGTCGCGCTGATCCGCGATGGAAGCGGCGACGTGGGCTTGTGGGATAACTTCGAATATCTCACCGTGCGCGCGCGTGCATTTCTCGAAGCGCACCCGACGACCTATCCGAAAGGCGTGCCCCGCATCCCACTAAAGAATCCCTGGCCCCTCAAGTAGCGGTCGAATTTATTCGACCGCCTAACGGTATTCCACGTACCGCTCAAGAAACGGTGGCGACTACGATGAGATATCTCTTGATCGCGATGGGTATCGTCGAGGTGGGCGCGGGTCTGGGACTGATCGGGGTTCCGTCTTGGGTCGCTACCCTACTCCTCGGCGTGCCGCTCGAAGGCGAAGTCGTGCTGATCATCGCGCATCTCTGCGGCGCGGGGTTGCTGTCGCTCGGCATCGCATGCTTCTTGGCGGCCAGCGATGCGGGCGCTCGCGCCGCGGTCGGGCTTGTCGTCGCCATGGTGTTCTATAACACCATCGCGACCGGGGTGTTGTGGCACGCGGCGATGGGTCTGAAGATGACAGGCACGCTGATGTGGCCCGCGATCATCGTGCATGCATTGCTCGCGGTGTGGTGCATCGCGTCTCTGCTCGCTGTCTCACGGGTTCGAAGGTCGAGCGCTGGGTGACCGAGCGAACGATTGCCCCTGGGCGCACCGAACCGCGCTGGCCAGTGATTCTCACGCTCGCGGTCGTCATCGCTCTGACGATGTCGCTGCCGAGCCGGTATGCGCTCGGTCCACCCTGGGTGCCTTGGACGCTATTCGGCGTCGTCGTCGCGTCGATGCTGGCGGTCACGTTTATGCCGACCAGCATTTTGTGGCATCGCGTCGAGCGCGTGGTCGTGCTGACGTTCGCTACCATTACCGGTCTTCTGATGCTGCTTACGGTTCTGCGCCTTGTGGGCGACATGATCACTCACAAACACGGCTTCAGCAGCATCACGCTGCTGGAATCGGCGACCGTGATCTGGACCGTCAACGTGATCGTTTTCGCGTTGATCTACTGGCAGCTCGATCGCGGGGGCGCAGAGGCTCGAGCGGCCGGCGTGACGGGCTCGCCTGACTTCACGTTCGCGCAAACGAAGGACGCCGAGGAGCCCGGCGCGTGGGAGCCGTGGTTCGTAGACTACCTCTATCTGGCGTTCACGACCTCGACGTCGTTCACGCCGCCCGACCACGCGCGCCCCACGAGCCGGCGCGCGAAGCTGCTGCTGATGACGCAAGCGTCGATCTCGCTGGCGACGTTGTTCCTCATCGCGTCCCGGGCGATCGCCACGCTCTCGTAGCGCTCGAATCTATCCTAAATCTGTAGCGGCCGAATCTATTC
Organism: Vulcanimicrobiota bacterium; assembly: GCA_963812135.1. Taxonomy (GTDB): domain Bacteria; phylum Vulcanimicrobiota; class Vulcanimicrobiia; order Eremiobacterales; family Eremiobacteraceae; genus JAFAHD01. The sequence continues at coordinate 2,146,657 of CAWETU010000001.1, read as the reverse complement.
GACCGCCGGCGTGCGGAAGTGGTAGCCGATGTCCGTGAACAGCGGTGACGAGATCAGCAGATCGGCCGAGCTGCGGTTGCATGCGATCGGGACGTCGTGCAGCACCGCAAGCCGCAGCAGCATCTTGACGTCGACATCGTGCGGCTGCGGCGTGAGCGGATCCCAGAAGAAGAAGACCACGTGGATCCGTCCCTCGGAGATGAGGGCACCCACCTGGGCGTCGCCGCCGAACGGGCCGGACAGAAGCATGGTGATGGGCAGGTCGAGCTTTTCGGCGACCGAGCTGCCGGTCGTCGCGGTCGCATAAATCTCGCAATTGGCGAGCGTGTCTCGGTTGAACGCCGCCCACTGCGCCATCTCTTCCTTGCGCGCGTCGTGGGCGATGAGGGCAACGGTGAGCCGCTCGGGTTCGTATCGGGGAAGTGCCAGTGCCATAGGCGGGATTGTACCACGGGGGCCTCAAGAACAGATTATGCATGTGCGACAGTAGGGGCATGCGGGGGCCCGCGATGAACCTGAGCCATCGACTTCGCACACGGAGGCGCGTCTATGCGAGCACAACGTTTCCTGGTTGGCCTCTTCGGCGTCGGCGCGATAAGCGCGGCGGCGGCGCTGTTCGCGGCGGCAGCGTCTGCGGCCGCGGCGTCAAGTACACCCCCGGTCACCATCAATAGCTGCGGACCGATCATCGACAAGAATCAGACGCAGAACTACTTCGGCGTCAACGTGCCTGTCTCGACGAGCGCCGGTATCGGCATCGAGTTCGTCAACGAATCGAAGCAGACCGCGACCTTGGTGAATTTCGCAGTCGATTCGAACGGCGACCAGTTCGTCATCCGCGACGTCGGCAAGTTCTCACCTGGCGTCTCCATCAAACATCAATATCGCAACGGCCAGGGCCAATCGTTCGTCCTGCCCGCGTTCATCGCGCCCAAGATCAAATGCCACGTCGCATCGGTCGAATTCGCCGACGGCACCGTGTGGCGAAAGGGTCAAGCGCCGACGGCGTCGACCGGGCCGGTCGCCGCACCGGCGTCATCGTCCGGTTTGACCGCGCAACCCGCGCGCTTGAGCATCGACGGCGTCTCCAACGCCGCGTTGTTCTTGGTCTCAAGCGGCGAGCGCGTCGCGGCGTTCAAGGAGACCGACAACTGCTCGGGCGTCGCCTCCATCTTCGTCGCCGCGACCGCGGATGCGTCGGCGACCTATTCGGTCAAGCCGATCGCGGCCGGCACGTGCACCGCCACCGTCACGGACGAAGACGGCCACGCGGTGTCGGTGCCGATCGTGATTCGCTGACGAACGAACACCGAAATGGCAGAAACGCGCGTGCCGATTCCGGGAACGCATCGCAACGTATGGCCCGGCAGCCATCACGCGGAAGCGCTGGTCTCAGACACCGACGTCCTGCTGACCGCGTGGCTGCGTCCGAACAAAGGCGCCGATCTCGATCGGGACCGCGCGCGAACGCTTGGCGCGACGCCTCCGCTAGAGCGGACGTATGTCGACCGGAAGCCGCTTGCACTGCAGACCGGTGCTGACCCGGCTGACGTCGAGCTGTTCCGGCGCTACTGCGAGCGTTTCGGCCTCTCGATCGTCCTCTCGCACTGGCGATCGGTCACGATCAGCGGGCCGGTCGACAAACTGATCGAGGCGTTCGGCGCAACGGTCGCGATCTTCGAAGACGACAGCCAGCGCCGGTTTCGCCATCGATCGGAAGCGTTACACGTGCCGAGCGAGATCGCGACCGTCGTCCACGGCATCTTCGGCATGCATCAGTGGCCGCGCTCGCGCAAGATCGGGGCGCTGCAACGCCACGCGACGCCGTTGATGGCGCGCGACGTCGCAAAGCGTTACCAGTTTCCCGAGGCCGACGGCAGCGGTCAGACCATCGCCGTCGTGCAGCTGCGCGGCATCTTCAAACCGGATGACTTCGACCAATGCATGCGCGCGCAAGGCCTTGCACCGGCGCATCCGGTCGTGAAGCGAGTAGACAACGCGGCTGTCGAACACGAGATCGCGACGACCAAAGACCTCGAGGCGTCGCTCGACGTGCAGATCATCGCGTCGCTCGCACCGGCCGCACGCATCGTCGTGTACGAGGCGCCCGATGACGAGCGCGGTTTTCTCGACGCTATCCGCGAGGCGATCTTCGATGAAGAGTATGCCCCGTCGGTGCTGTCCTTGAGTTACGGCTGGCCCGAACATCTGTGGACGCCGGTCGCGCTCAACATCCTTGACGACCTGCTCACCGCCGCCGCCCTCGCGGGGATGAGCGTGTTCTGCTCGTCCGGCGACAACGGCGCCGAACTCGATTACGACGGCAAGCCGCACGTGTTGGCACCCGCTTCCAGCCCGTTCGCGATCGCATGCGGAGCGACGGTCATCGCCTCCGGCAGCGCCCAAGAGCAGGCGTGGGAGAAGAGCGGCGGTGGCTTTAGCGAGCGTTTCGAAGTGCCGCAATGGCAAAACACGGCGGCATCAGCGGCAGCGCGACATAAGGTGAGCCCAGGCCGAGGCGTGCCGGACGTCGCCGCGCAACAATCCCCCGGTTATTACGTGATCATGGACGGGACCGAACTGGCGGCGGCCGGCACGAGTGCGGTCGCGCCGGTGTGGTCGGCGTTGACTGCCCGGATCAACCAGCGCCTCGGCACCCGCGCAGGCTTCTTCGCGCCGATTCTCTACCGAAAATCGGACAAGGCGCTTTTCGTCGACGTCGTTGACGGAAGCAACGGCACATTCCACGCCGGTGCCGGATGGGATCCGTGCACGGGCCTGGGGGTACCGATCGGCGTTGCTATCGAGAGCGCGTTACGGGAGCCGTCGACCGGCAGGCGCTAGTTCATGCACGCGAGCGCGTCGTCGTGGAACTGCTTGTGCGCGGCTTTATACTTGTCGACCGCTTTTTGCAGGCGCTCCTTGTCGACTCCAGCCGCGGCGGCCAACTTCTGATGAAGCTCGTCGATCGTATGCTCGAAGGCATGAAGGTGACTATCTGCTTGGTCCCGAGCGGCACTGGCCATTATGATCTCACTCCCTGTACGGCGGCGTCAGCCGCCAGCGTTGGTGGGGAATAGTTGCTAATTGCCGCGGCGTGCTCAAGTGCCTGCTCGGCCCGCAGCCGCGCGCCTGCGCTTAGGCGTTCTGCAAGCTCTTCCTTGGCATAAGCCTGCGAGAGAAGCCGCATCAGGCGTTCGTATCCGTGCAGCTCGGTGCGCTGGCGCGTGTCGCCCTTCGCGTAGTGCGCGTCGGCGAAACCGATCAGCACGGCGGCGCGCTCGTGATCGCCCGACATGTCCGGCAAGCACGGCGTGATGCTCTAATGCGACGATCATCCAGCGTGCCCCGGATCGCTGCAAGAGCACGAGTGCTTCGCGCAAGAGTTCGCGCGCTTCGTCGAAGTCGTCGGCCGCCATCGCGTACGCCGCGAGATTGCACAGCACGAGCCCGAGCGGTGCGGCGGCGAGGCGTTCGAACGTCGCTCGCGCCTTGCGCGCCGCCACGCGCGCTGCTTCGACGTTGCCGACGGCGAACTCGAGCTCACCGAGATTGAGCAGCGCGCTCGCGTGTGCCTCGCTGCCGGGCCGCTCCCGGCTCGCGACTTCAGTGAAACGCCGGCGCGCCTTTTCGTTGTCTCCACGCTGCAGATCGGTGACTGCCCAATTGCGCAAGACATGGTTCAAAGCGATCGCGCCCAACGCCGAAGGCGCTTTGTACGCCTCCACGAATTGCGCCTCTGCTTCGTCGAAGCGGCCGGCGTCGCGATAGATGCTGCCAAGACTTGAGTGCGCGCGCGCGATCTCGTCAGCGTCCGACGTCGCCGCAGCCGCGTCAAGCGCAAGGATCGCGGTCGCTTCGCGCTGGGCGATCGGCCGCCCGACGAGCCACTCCAAGCGCGAATAGTGCCGCAGCACTCGCGATTTCGTGAGCGCGTCGGTCGTGTCGACCAGCTTCACCGCCGCATCGAACCAACGAATCGCTTCCTGTGGCGTCGTCACGAGTTCCGGCCATTCGAGCCGCGCGAGCAGGCGCAAGCCCGCCGCGCTGTCATTGCCTTGCACGATCGCCCAGTCCAGCGTCGCTCTGATGTTGTCGATCTCGGGCGCAAGCGCGTGCTGCCACTGCTCATCTTCCTGCGCGTCGATCAACGCTGCGAGATCGCCCAAGAAGCCGGCGTAATAGCGCGCATGTCGAGCGGCGGTGTTGCCGGCTTCATTCGCCTCGGCCAGCCGTTCCCGGCTGTACTCCCGGATCGAGTTCAGCATGCTATAGCGCTGATCGTCGTCGTGCGGCTCAACCGCCACAAGTGATTTCGACACAAGCGCGGAGAGCAGTTCGAGGACCTGCCACTCATCCATGCCCTCGTCCGCGCACACGGCGGCCGCGGCTTGGAGCGTCCATCCGCCGGCGAAAACCGACAACCGCCGGAACACAGCTCGCTCGGGGTCGTCCAAAAGATCGAAGCTCCAGTCGATCAGCGCGCGCAGCGTCTGCTGGCGCGGCAGACGATTGCCGCCCGTCTGCGACAGCAACCGGAAACGCTCGTCGAGTTGTTCCGAGAGTTGTTTCGGGCTGAGCACCGCGATTTTCGCCGCGGCCAGCTCCAGCGCAAGCGGTATTCCGTCCAAGCGACGACAGATGTGCGCGACGATCGCCGCGTTCGCATCGGTCAACGCGAAGCGGCTCGATGCCGCAATCGAACGCTCGACGAAGAGCTTGACGGCGCTGAAATCCAAAGCCGTCGTCGCGCGCGTGGTGTCCTCGGGCGGAACGGCTGAGCGTACCCACGTTGTGGACGCTCTCGCCGACGACGCCGAGCGCTTGACGCGACGTGACGATGATGCTCGCCTTCGGACACGAGCGCAGGATCGCGTCGACGAATGCGGCGGTGGCTGGCACGACGTGTTCGCAACCGTCGAGCAGCAAGAGCACCCGCTTGTCGCCGATGGCGGCGCCGATCGACTCGGTGACGGTCTGACCCGCGCCCGCACGCACCGCCAGGATCGAGGCGACCTCCGAAGCGACCGCGTCGGCGCTCGAGACGAGCGACAAGTCGACGAGGCGAACGCCTTCGGGAAAGCGATTGAGCGATTCGGCCGCGAGCTGCAATGCCAGTCGCGTCTTACCGACGCCGCCGGTGCCGACAAGCGACAGTAACCGCGTCGTCTCGAGCTGGCTGCGCAGCCGTTGGACGTCGTCTTCGCGGCCGATGAAGCTCGTGAGCTGCGCCGGAAGATTGTTGGGGAATTCTTCGAGCGAACGCAGCGGTGGGAACTCATCGCGCAGATCGGGCGCACGCAATTGAAAGACCCGCTCAACGCCTTCGAGATCCTTGAGGCGATGTTGGCCGAGATCGGAGAGTTGCGTATCATCCGGTAGATCGCCGGCGATCAGATCCGCGGCCGCGCCGGAGAGCAGCACTTGGCCGCCATGGCCGATTCCGAGCAGCCGCGCCACTTTGTTGAGCGGCCGGCCGAAATAATCGCCGTCGCGCTCCTCGACGGAACCGGCATGGATCGCCATACGGACGTCAAGCCCGCCGACGTCGGTCCAATCTTCGGCGGCCAGCGCGCGTTGCGCGTGGACCGCCGCGGCGATCGAATCGGACACGGTGGAGAAGGCCGCGCAGAACTGATCGCCCATGGTCTTGAAGACCCGCCCGCGCGACCCCGAGATCGCGTCGCGCATGAGCACGTCGTGACGGCGCAGCGCCGCAGCCATCGCGTTGCGATCGCGCTCCCATCGAGTCGTGCTGCCTTGGATATCCGTGAACAGCAAGATGACCGTGGTATTATCCACGATTGCGGATTTCCACACGCGCCGCAGGAATCCGTTCACGCCCCGCGAGAGTAGCCCAGCGACGCGAATGCGTTCCCCGCTGAGAGCAGCCGTCAACCCCGACGGCTCAGGCGTTGCCCAAACGGCCCCTCGGCGCGTGGTCACTCAACAATGGGAGATTCTCACATGTCGAACAACACATCCGATCAGTCCACCATCGATCCGCGGACCAGCGCCGTCATCGTCATCGACCTGGCCAACGACTTCGTCTATCCAGGCGGCACGATCGCCGACGCCGGCGGACCCGAATATCAAAAGGTCGCACAGTCCATAGTGCCGGGCCTCGCACGTCTGCTCGACGCCGCGCGCGACGCCGGGGTCACGGTCATCTACGCGACCGATGCCCACACGCCTGACGACAGCGAGCTGCGCAAGTGGCCGCCGCATTCGATGGCCGGCACGAAGCAAGCGGAGATCGTCCCCGAGCTCGCTCCCAAACCCGGCGACATCGTGCTCGACAAACAGACGTACAGCCCATTCGTGAGCAGCGAGATTGACGACGTGCTGCGCGAACGCGGGATCACGCGGCTGTACATCGTCGGTCTGCACACCGATTGTTGCGCGCGCCACACGTCCGGCGACGCCTTCCAGCGCGGTTACGACCTCGTGTGGGTCACCGACGCGTTGGCGGCGTTTACGCAAGAGGCGCATGACGCCGGGCTCGAGTACTTCAAGGCGTGGTACGCGACGGACCCGGAGCGTCAGCTGCGCACCATCGCACAAGTGACCGCTGATTGGAACACCGCAAAAGAACCCGCGGTTGTTCGCTAACCGGACAGGCTCGGTTCATCGAGGTCATTTGCCGGGTTCTGTCGCAGTCTCTTGTCACGCGACGAGCGATTGAAGGAGGACCCGGCATGACCAAACCACTTACCGCGCTGCTCTCATTGGCGGCGGTCGCGGCCATCCTGCCTGCGGCGAGCGTTTCGGTTCGCGCAGCGACGAACCCGATCAGCGTCGACCATTGTTTTGTGACGAATCCGAAGCCGCTGAGCAAACTCGCCGGCGGGACCCAGATCGTCTACGTCGTCAACGGATCCAAGACGGCAAAAAGCGTCACGTTTGCCGTCGGGTACCGCAACGCCGAGAATAAGTTCTTGCGCAGAGTGACCGACGTCGGCAGTTTTCAGCCGAACACGCAGATCGACCACCACTTCGACCTCTACAACGACGTGACGTACGCCGGGAAGCAGACGTCAAGCTGCTCGGCCGTCGCGGTCAAATGGAGCGACGGCTCAACGTGGAAGGCGTATTGATCTCCGGGTAAGCGGCTAGTTATCGCAGGCGTGCGCGGGGTCTGACGGCGTCGGTGTCGGCGTCGGCACCGGCACGTTGAATTCGAAGCTGCTGAAGGTCTGCGTGCCTCGCGCGCGGATGTGATGCAACGTCACGTCGGACGTCTGCGAGGTCACCACGTTGTGCCCGTCAACGGTTGAGTACTGCTGGTTCAGCACGAGACGATCGTTTATGTTGTCGCGATAGTGCCATTCGACGTGATTGATCGCACCGTCGAGCCCGAGCAGCACGTCGATGAACGCGATCTCACCTTGGATCTTGGGCACCATGTGCAACGAATAAGCACTCGGCTGCTCCACGATCGTCATGTCATAGCAGCGCGGCCAGCGCGTCGCGTCGCCGAACGCGCCCTGGAATTTCGTGAGGCCCTTGAGATAGAACGGCGTGTGCGGGTAGTCAAAGGTCGTATACCCCGGGGCTAAGACGTACGCGTGCCCGTCAAGCACCGGGTGCAAGTACGGAAAACTCACTTGGCGCAGATCGAGATGCGCCGCGGCCACGTATGATTTCAAGCCGGGGTTGCGGTTGACGATCAGCTCGACGATGGATTCGGCGCTCGACGCTGCCGTCGGGCGCGGCGTCGGCGGTACGGCCGACGATGCGGCTTGCGCAAAGCCTGCGACCAAAGACGCGGCGGCGAGCGCAAACGCGATGAGAGACGGGGTCTTGAAGCGACGTTGAGCCATATGGTTATTACTTTTCCATCCGTTCAACGCTTGTACCCTTCGCGAACGTTCTGCTTTCAGCGCTCTTTAAGGGTTTTCTAGGTTTGCAAGTGTGACCTCACGCTCGACTCCTCCACAAGGAGGCCTATCATGACGATGCTAAATCGAGGAGCATCCGGGCTTGAAGGGCAGCCGAGTGAGCGCTAATCCCAGGCGGAAATCGCCATATGCGCCGCGGTATACGCTGGTACGCGGCAGGCGCGCGGAATTCGCGACGATCGAACGTCGCAGGCGCGAGTATTTGGGCGACGCGGTCGCACAAGCGCCGGCCGCGCCTTCGCGTCCGGCCCCGCGCGCCGGGCTGCTCGCGCGAGCGGGCGCCGCAGCGGTTCTCGGGTCGACAGCGCTTGCGATCGGCTTCGCGGTCATCCTGGCCATCAGCGCCCCTCCCGTTACCCGCGGCATCGTCGCTCATTCGCGGACGGCGCAACCTCATCGCGTCGCGGTTCGCGCGCGACCGGAGCGCACCCATCGCACCGCGCAAACCGCCGGTGAGTCGACTGTCGCGCTTCCGAGAACGATCGCGCAAGCACCGACGATATCACCACAGTCCGCACCGCCCCCGATCGAGCGCATGCCGCGGCCCGCGGCGACGAAACCATTGCGCGCCACGAACGGCGGATTCACGCTGCAGGCGCAACCATGGCAGCTCACCGCCGACGGCACGTGGCAGACCGAAGTCGTCGGGCTTTTCTCAGACGAATCAGGGACAGAGCAGCCGCGCCTGCGCGCGGATGTCGAAATCAACGCCGCGCCCGGCGAAGTGGTTCCGCTGGATCCATGGCTGCGCCAAACGCCCGGCGCCATTGTGACCACCGACGGCGCCGAAGCCGTCGACGTGAACGCCGTCGCGGTCAGCCCGACCGCAGCGACCGCGACGCTTTCCTTGCCGGCACCGCCCTCGGACGTCGCGACCTTCGAAACCGTGGCACAGGCGATTGGGCCGCACCTGATCGCGGTCGGCTGGACCCACCTTCAAGGTTTGTCGGGGATCCGAGGCTATCGCGTCTATCGCCGCCCAGCCGGCGGCGGCTCCGGCACGCTGGTCGCCGTCGTTTCAGCCGCCGGCCACGCGTGGCGCGACAGCCACGTCGAGCCCGCGAGCGCGTACGACTATTCGGTCGTCGCCGATCTCTCGTCAGGCAGCGCGAAAGCCAGCACGGGCGAAGTCGACACGCCTGCGCCGATGGCGGACACGAGCTTGGACGCGATCGCCGGCAAAGGCATGTTCTTGTTCTTTTCGCCCGACACGAATGACCCGAACTCGTACTCGCAATTCGATCCTGATACGGTGATCGCGCAAGCAGCCAAAGCCGGCGTCTCCGAGATCGAGCTGCGCACTTCCCGGGGCACGTTCGCCGAAGCGGCAAGTCCGCAGGCGCGCGCGTGGTTCGATCGCATCATCGACAACGCGGCGGCGGCGGGCATCAAGGTGATCGCGTGGTCCGTGCCGCGGCGCAATTCATCAGACGACGTCGCGCAGTCGGTCGCCATGGCGCGTTACACGACGCCTGCAGGCAATGGGTTTGCGGGCATGGCGCTCGACCTCGAGCCCGGGGACAACTACATGGGCTACGGCGCGATCGCGCGCGAACGCATGGCCGATTACATGCAGATGACCCGCGCTGCCGTCGGCCCTGACTACCTGCTGATCGCGACCGTCATTTCGCCGCATATGACGCACTGGACGAACGACGATTATCCGTATTCGCGCATCGCGCGATATGCGAGCGTCATGCAGCCGATGGAATACTGGCATCATTTCCGCCGCTCGCATGATTATGCGCAGACCGATGTGGCCGGCAATTGCGCCGACGCGGTCGCGATGACGAAACAGCTCGCCGGCCGAAACCTCCCCGTCAATGTCGCCGGGCAAAGCACGGATCTGGGACGGACCGGCAAGCCCTCATCCTCGGAGCTGCACTGGTGTTTGGGCGGGGCCAGATCGGCTGGCGCCATCGGCGAGATGTTCTTCGACTACCAGGGCACGACGCCCGACCAATGGGCGGCGATCGAGGCCTATCGCTGGTAGCCCCGCCCCGGGATTCCCCCGACGTAGCCGCGAACCGAGCCGCCGGAACAGATGAGCACGCATCCTGAGCCAGTCGAACGCATCGATCTACGGCCGCTTCCCACATGGGAGCGGCACGATCGCATGCTCATGGCGTTCGACCGCCTCGCGCCGAATCAAGTCGTCGAATTCATCAACGACCACGAGCCGAAGGCGCTGCGCACCACGGTCGAAGGCGATCGCGAAGGCGTCTTGCTGTGGGATTCGCGCAACGCGGGCGATGGCCGCTGGGTCATCCGCATAACGCGACTCCCCGAACCCGCGCTCGGCGGCGAGGCGCCGCGCATCGCGTACCTGCGGCGTTGCACGATGTTCAAGACCGCGACGCAAGAGACGCTGCGCGAGATCGATCGCGTCGCCAAAGAACGCACGTATCACGACCGCATGGTCATCGTCGCGGAAGGCACGACCTGGACCGAATTCGGGCTGGTGCGCCGCGGCGTCGTCGAAGTGACCCGCGCGACCGATGAAGATCGCGAGATCGTGCTGTACGACGTGCCATCCTATGGCGGATTCAACGAAGCGGCTGTCTTCGACGAAGGCACGGCCGAAGTCACCGTCATCGCGCGCGGCGATGTCGACGTGTTGGAGATCCCGGCGCAGTTCATGCGCCAGCTCATCACGCGCAGTCCAGAAGTGGCGACCGGTGTCGCGCGCTTCTTCGCGCAGCGCCAACGCCGCCTCACCAGCGCGGCCGGCAACCTAGCCTTTGGCCGCGTGCTGACGCGCATCGCGCGCGTCTTGCTCGACTACGCCTCGCCCCAAGAAGGCATGGCTCCGGGAGTTAGCGGCGTCGAGCGCATCACACAGTCCGATCTTGCGGCCCGCGTCGGCACCGTGCGCGACATGGGGAGCCGCGCGCTGTCGCACTTGGAAGACATGGGCGCGATCGAGCTGCGCCGCGGTCGCGTCGTGATGCTCAACCGAGCGGCGCTCGAAGAGATCGTGCGCACCGGCAAAGCCGCACCGAACGAGAAACCCGCGCCAGCAGAACAGTGACGCGCTCGGCTCATCAGCCATGGTATAATAGCAGAAGAGCGTAAGCGACTGAACCGCTGCCCCGGTACGCTTGTCGTACTTAAAGTTGGGCAGCTTTTGTTTTTGAGGTAGTCATGTCGTTTTGCACCACCGCCTCGCTAATCGGTCTCTTGCTCGCTCTCGCACCTGCGCCCGCTTCCGCCGCACAGGGCGCGTCGGCTCAGACGAATTGGTCGGTGTATCGCTATCCCGACCTCGGGTTCTCGTTCGAGGCGCCAAAGGCGCCCGTCCGGACCGAAAGCACGTCGCAGACAGACGCCGGCCCCGCGCAAGAGATCACGTTCGAAGTGGACGCCGGAACGTATGGCTTTTTCGTGAAGATCCTCGACCTGCGCCGACTGACTTCTGATAGTTTCAACGTCGACGATTGGGTCGATCACATCGTAAAGAAACCAGGTATCGTCGTCACCGCGAGCAGACCCGTGACGCTAAATGGCCTGACGGGGCGCGATGTGGTCTACCGGACGCAAGGCAATCCTCTGGCTCAGACGTTGCGCGTGTTCTACTCCGAACATATCGTGTACGAGCTATTCACAACGTATCCGCTCGAAAGCCGTCCGTCCGGAGTCGACAAATTCCAGCGATCCTTCGCGTTGATCCCCCTACATTAATCATTTATAACCCAATGAGGACTACCTGTCTTTGAAGAGATCCTCGGGCTTGTCGATCTTCGACACCTTACGCTGCCATGCGCGCATCCGCTGGCGCTGACGCCAGCGCTCGAAGCGTTCCTTGAAACCGGGTCCGCCGCCACCGCCGCGCGGTCCGAACGAGAAACCGCGTGTGAACGTCCAAGCGAACAGCGCGCTCACGCCGATCGCGATCACCGCATTGATCGGCGAGCCATACGAACCGTAGTTCACGAACAGCTCGAGGAAAATGCTGATGACGCCGAGCCAGCGCCCCTCGACCGGCAATACGAAGTAGATGTAGATGCGCGCGTACGGGTTGAGCGCGCCGAACGCCACACCGAGGCCCACGAAGTGCCCCGTCATGCCGATGAAAAAGCCGGGTGGCATCCCTAGGAACGTCAGGCCCAGCACCGTCAATCCGGCGACAATGCCGCACATGAAGAAGAAGGCCACGAATCGCGCCGAGCCCCACGCGCGCTCCAGCGATCCGCCGAAGAAGAAGATGACGAGCGCATCGAAGATGAACGAGAAGATGCTGTTGTGCACGAACGGGAACGTGACCATCTGCCAGAATTTCAGCGTGGTGAGCCACAGCGGCGAGATGGGCCACGCCAACCAATACTCGAGATCGGCGCCTAAGCCGAAGAACCCGACGATGAAGAAGACCGCCATGATGACGAGCAGCGCGAAGACCGCCGGTGTATCCGAGCCGGTCCACGAGCCGTAGCGCCGTACCGCCATGAGCCTACGCCGCGCGCAGCGTCAGCGCGCGCAAGACGAGATCGGCGCACGTGTAGAAGTCGCCGAGGTCGAGCCATTCGTGCACGGTGTGGATCTCGCGCATGCCGGTCCCGAGGATCGCTGCAGGCATGCCTTTCGCATTGAAGACGTTCGCATCCGATCCGCCGCCAATGGTCACCGTGCGCATCGGAACGTTCAGATCCTTCGCCGCCGCCAAGACCAAACTCACCACCGCGGCGTCATCGGTCACCGCCATGCGCGTGTATTCGCGCTCGCAGCGTTCTTCGATCCACGCGCGCGAAATCGTACCGTTGGTCGTGACGAATGCCCGAGAGGCTGCGTCTTGCAACTCGCGCCGAATGGTCGACGTCACATGATCGAGCTTCGCATCGTCGTGCGAACGGACTTCGCCGCGGATGACGACGCGGTCGGGCACCACGTTGACCGCCGTGCCTCCTTCGCCGATGATGACGTTGCTCGTCGTCTCCGGATCGATGCGCCCAAGCGGCATCGCGGCGATCGCTTCGGCGGCCACGCGCAGCGCGGAGATGCCGAGCTCCGGTGCCATCCCCGCGTGCGCGGCCAATCCATGGACGACAAATTCGAAACGGTCTGCCGAAGGCGCCTTGGTGACCAGCTCCGCGGGAGACGACGCGTCCAGCACCAGCGCTTCGCGCGCGCGCAGAGAAGAAAGATCGAGATGCTTGGCGCCGAGCAGGCCTACTTCTTCGCAGATCGTGAACGCGACTTCGACGTCGCCATGTGGGAGGGTGCGATCCACAAGCGTGCGCAACACCTCGACGATCACCGCCACGCCGCTCTTGTCGTCGCCGCCCAGAATCGTGGTGCCGTCGGAGCGGATACGTCCGTCCTCGCGCACGGGTTTCACGCCTCTGCCTGGCGGCACGGTGTCCATGTGAGAGTTCAACAGAAGGGGCGGCGCCAAAGGGACGGTGCCCGGCAAGCGCGCGATGACATTGCCTGTCGAGCCGCCCACCGCAGCGCCTGCGTCATCGACCCGCACCTCGGCACCCACATCGCGCAACGCCGCGACGAGCATCTGCGCCACAGCGCCCTCTTCTTTGGAAAGGCTGTCGGTGCGCATCAAGTCCATGACGAAGCCGGTCATGCGTTCGCGATCGATCATAACTCCCTTTATTGGCAGGCGAATCCGGCGGTGGCGCGCAAGACGCCCGCGCATGCCGGCGCGACAGGGAAGAATCGACGTTCTCAGACACGTTTCACGCGTCCTCCAGGGCAACGCGTCTGGCGACCCATACGAACGCGACGTGTACTGCTATCTGCCGCCGGGCTACGACGACGGCGATACACGCTATCCGGTCATCTACTTTTTGGCGGGATTCACCGGCACGGGCCGCATGATGCTCAACGCGAGTGCGTTCGACGAAGCGATCGATACGCGGCTCGACCGGCTGATCGGCAGCGGCGCGATGCCGCCGATCATCTTGGTGCTGCCCGATTGCATGACGCGCTTCGGCGGAAGCCAGTACACGAACTCGACCGCGACCGGACGCTACGAAGATTATCTCATCGACGAGATCGTGCCGTTCGTCGACGAAAAGCTGCGCACGCAACCGGGGCGCGAACATCGCGGCGTCACCGGCAAATCGAGCGGCGGCTATGGCGCGCTGCGTTTGGCGATGCGCCATCCCCACGTCTTCGGCGCGCTCGGTTCGCACGCCGGCGACGCCTATTTCCAATACTGCTATTTCCTCGATTTCCCGAAGTTCGTGCTCGGCATCCAAAAATATGGCGGCACGGTCGAGTCGTTCTACGAGCAGTTCACGAAACTGCCCAAGAAGAGCGTCGCGTTCGACGTCCTGAACATCCTCGCAATGGCGGCCTGCTATTCGCCCAACCCGAACGCGCCGCTCGGCTTCGACGTGCCGGTCGACCTGCACACCGGTGAGCTGCGTCAGGACGTCTGGCAGCGCTGGCTTGACAACGATCCGGTGGTCATGGCGACCGAGCGCGCCCCCGCATTGCTTTCGATGAAGCGCATCTTCCTCGACGCGGGCCTGCACGATGAATTCCAGCTGCAGCTGGGCGCGCGCATCCTCTGCAAGCGCTTTGATGACCTCGGCGTCACCTATACGTACGAGGAATTTGACGACGGCCACATGGGCATCGTGTACCGGTACGACCGTTCCCTGGTCGAGCTTTCAAAGGTTCTAGCGTAAGGAGTCGGACGAGGCCTCGTCGAATACTATCCGTCCATCGAAAAGGACGTGATGTGTGGAACCCGACGAGTATATCAAGAGCTTTTTTACCTGTGTGAACGAGCAGCTGCCGCAGACGAAAGTCCGCCCGGACGGCAAGGGCGCGACCTATAAGAACCTGGTCATCTCGACCGCCTGGACCGACGACCTGTGGGAAGTCCAGCTCAAGAACGGCTCGGGTGAACCGATCCGCCGCCAGTACGATCCCACCAAGGCCCGCTCGTCAGAGGGCGCGGCGAACTACTTCGTGGACGAGCTGCGCCGGATCACCGGCCAAGAGCCGATCCCCAGACCGCAACTGCGCCACTTCGGCCGCCGCCAAAAGGTCTAACCCGAACCGAAGCTTGTAGCGGTCGGATTTATTCGACCGCTTTTTTCTTATTGCTTCGGCGCATCGAAGCTGTCCGACTGAAGGACGAACTGCATCTCTTGGTACGTCTCGAGCGCACCTTCGGGGTGCAGCTCGATGCGGTGCTGCGTCAGGTCGCCGCTGATCGGCACGAGCAGCCCAGGATCGTACACCACCATGCCGTAGACGACGACGCTCGAAACCGTGTTGGCGACCTTGACGTGTTGCACGACATCCAGCGTGACGCGCCGCCCGTCCGACGATTTCACCGTGTACTGGATGCCGGTCGGCGTCGTCCACACCGACCCGACGGCGAGGCTCTGATCGGCGGCAAAGCGCACGCCGAAAAAGCGCAAGAGATTGTATGAGACTTCGTTGATCGAGCCGTCCGGGAAATGCACGCCGTCATCCGGTCCGACGTTGCCGGTGAAACTTGCCGGATAGCCGCGCGAACGCATCGCTTCGGTCACCCGCACGCCGAGCACGGTCTCGGTCTTGACCATGATGTCGACGTCCACCGTGCCGTCGTCGGTGAACGTCGCGATGCCTCGGTCGATCGAATTGTAGCGCTCGATGTGCGCCTCGTTGCGCTGCTGGATCGAGACTTTATAGACGACCGAACGGATCGGCGCGTCGCTCTGCGCCCCGGCGGGGGATGCAGCGACGAAGATCCACGCGAGCGCGGACACGAACAGCGCGATCACGCGTCACTTCGGTTTGGAGTCAAGGCTATCGCTGACGCGGTCGAACTGCAGGTTGTACTCCTCGCGCTGCTGGTCGCCCGAGATGAACTCATCGATGATCTTGCGGACCGTGCCGCTGACCGGTGCGAGGATCGACGGTTTGAGCACGATCGTCCCTTCGCTGGTCGTCGTGCCGCTGAACGTGTTGAACTTCGCCTGTTGCGTCGACTGAAGTGTGAGCAGGTCCCCATCGATCTTGATCACTTTATATTGGTTTTGAACCTTTACGACGTGGAGGTCGTATACGGTCTGCCACGTTGACCCGATTTCGGTGTCGTTGGGCGGGATGAGCTCGGTTGCGAAGTAGCGCAACAGCTCGCGCGAGACCTCCGAGATCGATTCCGCGGGAAACGTGACGATGCCGGTGGGGCTGATGACGCCCTTGAACTTGAAGGGTCCACCGCCGCGTTGCATCGTTTCAGTCACCTCAACGCCGAGGTTTTCATCCTGGATCGCCATGACGGCGACGCTGACGGTGCCGCGATCCGCGTGGTTGGATTGCACTTGGTTGAGCCCGCCGTACCCCATCTCGCCGTGCACGATGTTCGTGGACCACGTGACGTTGTAGGTCACTACGCGCATAGGCCCGGCTTGGGGAACCGTCTGGACCGCGCTAGGGCTGGGGGCAGGCGCCGCGGGTGTCGGCGTGCTCGAAGCGAGCAGCGTCGCTGCGATCAGGAGGGTCGCGAACATCACTACCTCCTTTGGCTGACTAGTTCGGCGTAGGCACGTCCTTCGAGTCCGACACCCGCTCGAAATGAAGCGAGGCCTCGGTTTTCGTGTCGCCCGAGACGGTCATGCGCGAGATCGTTCGGTGGATGTCGCCGCTGACTGGCACGAGCAGCGAAGGCTTGAGCACGATTGTCCCATCCGTCACGAACGTCGCGTTCTGCGCCGCGATCTTCACCGTTTGATGCTCGGCGACCGTGAGCAGCGCGCCATCGATCTTGGTCACCTTGTAGTTCGTACGGATATCGACGCCGCCCTGATTCTCATTCACGTCCCAGGTCGATCCGACGTCGAGCTTGTCGGCCGGGATCACCGGCGCGAAGTATTGCAGCAATTCGCGTGTCACGTCTTGGATCGTCTCAGGCGGAAAGATCACCCCGTTGGGAGACACTGAGCCCGTGTAGGTGGCGGGCCGGCCCGTCTTGTTCATCAGCTCGGTCACGTCGATGCCGAGCGCATCTCCTTGCACGGCCATGATCGCCACGGTCACCGTGCCGTTGTCGCTCGTCACGGTCGATGCCGAGCTAAAGCCATTGTAGTGTTCGCCGCCGCTATACGTCTTGTTCGCGACGGAGACTTTATACGTGACTTGGCGCAGCGGCCCAGGATTGGGTGCCGCCGCGACGTCCAGCGACGTCAACGAGAGCGCGCTGATGAGCAAAGGGAAGAGCATGATGCCAAGAGCCTCCGTAGCCGCTTCGACAAAAGCACCCTAAGCGGTGGCACGTACTTAGGTCCGCTCGCACCTGTTCCCTCGGTCAGTGCTATTGCGTCGAATCGATTAGGGTTCCAATAAAACGCGGTTCGACAGACCCCATGTCGAGCAGCTTCTTATTGAAGGCGGCTGCGCTCACAGGATGGGAGTTGCGAGCTTGTTCGATCGCGTCAAGCCCCACGAAATAACTCGAGAGCTGATCGTGCGACAGCTCCAAGCGGTGCCACTTGGTCTGCGCTTCGCTTGGTTCCTGAAAAGCCTCGGCAAGCAAGCTCATGCACTGCGCCTGCGTCATCGAGCCGGCGTGATACTCTGCATCGATGATCGCGTTGGCGTATTCGCGCAAGCGCCACTTCAATTGGAACAGGCGTAGTGCCGGGTCGCCGCCGCCGTAGCCTGCGTCGAGCATCATGCCTTCGGTGTAGACGGCCCAGCCTTCGACGAACGATCCGTTGGGCCACACGCGGCGCACCAGCGACGGCGTGAGCGCGTTGTATCGGTACTGCACGTAGTGCCCAGGTACGGCCTCATGGAGCGAGAGGATCTGCATCTCATAGTTGTTGTTCTCGCGCAAGTACGAGGCGACGCGCGCAGCGCTCCACGACGCTGGGATCTCATCGATATAATAGTAGGAACCCGCCAGCGGCGTGAAGGGGCCCGGGGAGTCCAGGCCAGCGCCGGCGATGCCGGCCAGGAACTGCGGCGTCGGCGCGACGGTCAACGTGCTGGGGACGGGCAACGGCACGACAGGATCGCGGGTGAGGAACGCTTCGAGGCCGGCGACATCGGCCTTCGCTGTGACGAACACCTTGTCACGCTCCGGATGGCGCTTCGCCAGCTCGTTCAAGACTGGGCCGACGACGGAGTCGATGAGCATGTCTTGCGTCCGCGCTTCGACCGGCGCGTCCGCGTGCAATAGCGGACGATACAGCTGGCGCGCAAGCCGCAGCATCTCTTCGCGCGTGCGCTCGAAGTTCGCGCGCGCTCGTGCAACGAGCACTTCTCGCGGCGTATCCGTTCCGTCCACCAAGCGCAGCTCTGCGTCGAACACCGCGGCGCCAACACGCGCGTTGCCGTTTGCCTGCGCGAGCAGCGGTCCCGCGAGGAATGCTTGAAGATCTTTGAGGCTCGCAAGCGCAGCAGGCAGCGTGCGCGCTAAGATCGCTTGCGTTTCCTTCGACGTCGTTTTCGCAAGCGCGGGCAGATCGTGCTCGTACAGATCGATGTTGCCTTGGTTCTGCTGGACCGCCAATTCCGCGGCGACCCGCGGCGGGTGGGTGAGCGAGGCCTCTGCAGCGCGCACGATGTCGGGGATGTACTTGATGCGCGTCGCGACGGCGCGGACCCGCGCGTCCAAAGGCGCGTAGCTGCGGCTCGTCAGCTGGTAGACCGCGTCGCCGATCGCCCCTGTATATATTGAAGGATCGGTGGCATACGGGCGGATCGTCGTAGACTCGAGCAGATCCGCATCGATGCCGTCCAGGACCGCGCGCTGGTCCGCCTGCTCGCCGAGCGAAAGACTTTGCGCGGAGAGCGCAGCAAAGCGGACGCGCCACTGCGTCTCCCACTGATACGTCGCCTGTTGGGCGGTGGGCGATAGGTCCGGTAGTTGGTCGTCGTACGTGTGGATGCCGATGCTGTCCGAGAAGAGCGGGTCGCGCGCTTCCGATTCGGCGAGGTAACGGTTGACGAGCTGGGTGAACTCATCCGTTTGCGCCGCCCGCCCTGCAGAAGTCAAGAGTAGCGCGCAAGCCACAAACACGATTGTCATGACGGGAAATCGCATCATCGCGGACAAAGTGCGCCGCGCCATGGCAAAATCCTCGTACCCGTTTACGCTCAACGAAGCCGCCAATGCGCTGCTCGCCAAGGACGGCACCGCGCTGCTCATCGGTCTGTGCCTTGAGCAACAGGTCAGGACCGAAAAGGCGATGATGGGTCCGTATGATTTGCGCCGCCGGCTGGGCACACTGGATGCGAAGAAAATCGCAGCGACGCCGCCGGCACGCCTCGATCGTGTGTTCCGCGAGACCCCGGCGCTCCATCGCTTCCCCGGCATGATGGCCAAGCGCGTACGAGCGCTGTGCGCCACGATCGCGACAGACTATGGCGGCAAAGGCGCCCGGGTGTGGGAGAAGGCGAAGAGCGCGGACGAGGTCTACGAGCGCCTGCTCGCACTTCCTGGCTTCGGCAAGGACAAGGCTTCAAGCGCGGTCAGGATGCTCGGCAAGTTCGGCGGCAAGGACCTTCCAGGCTGGCGCAAGTACTCGTGCGAGGCCGACATGCCCTGGGTGATCAAAGACGGCAAACGCCGCTAAAACGTTTGTGTGTAGCGGTTGAATTTATTCGACCGATTTCCAAAACTCGCGCAACGCAGCCGTCACGACATCGGGGTTTTCCATCGCCGCGATGTGCCCGGCCTGCGCGACCTGCGTGAAAGTCGCGTGCGGTATTGAAGCCGCAAGTCCGCGCGCCTCTGTCAACGGAATCACTGGATCGTCCTCGCCGGCGATGACCGCCATCGGCAGCTCAAGGCTGACCAATGCGTCGCGCATGTCCGGCCGCGCGCCGATCGCGCGATATCCATTGATCAGCGCTTCGGGCGAGGCATCGCTCGCCATGACCCGCAGCGCCGCGACCACATCGGGTTTGGTCTCGCGCGTGTGCGGGCTCAACGCAAGCGCGCTGCTCTCGACCACGAAATCCGTCCCCTCGCGCCCGATCCGCTCGATCGTCGCCGCGCGATTGGCCGCCTGTTCCGGCGTGTCGGCCGCCGCGCGGCTGTTGACGAGCGCAAGGCCCGCCACTAAAGAAGGGTCGACGCGCAAAAGCGCGAGCGCGGTGTAGCCGCCCATCGAGCAGCCCGCGAATACGGCGCGCGACACGCCCATGCCCCGCAGCTCTTCCGACAAGTGCTCGGCCCAAAAGTCGAGCGAAGCCGGGCCATCGAGATCGAGCTCATTTCCAAATCCTGGAAGATCGAGCGCATGGATCACACCTTCGGGCCGCAATGCGGCGACCTGGGAGCGCCACATCCTGGCATCGAGCGGCCAGGCGTGGAGCAAGATCAGCGGCAGCGCAAACGGCATCAGTCCACCCGCGCAAACGTGGTCCCGCCGCACTGGCAGGGCTCGATCTCAAAGGAGAGGGCGTACTCAGTGAACTCCGCTTCGCAGGCCAAGCAGCGGTAGGTCCCGGGGCCGGCGAGCTGCCCCACCGTGAACGTGTGTTCGTCCATATTTAGGGGCTTCCGGGAGCGAAACAAATCTACTGCTGGCCTAGTCATACGGGCATGACCAACGTCGACGAGCTGCTTCATAGCTTGCTCGAAGGGCCGTTGAGCCCACAGTCCACTTCCTGGAACGAATTCGGCGATCACGGCGATGGCTGCATGCGCTGCCCGCTGTTCAAGACGGATACGATGTGCGCGGCATGCTGTGAACATTTCACGATGGATCTGTTCACCGGCAACGGCGTCGAGAGCGCGTTCGACGACGCCTACACGCGCTTCCGTCTGACGGCGCGCCGTGAAATCACCAAGTCGGCATTCCGCACGATCGCGACGTACGCGTGCCGGCGTTGCCCCAACAATCCGATGCGCGGCGCGGCCGAGGCCGAGCGCCGTTCGAACATCGACTAGACGTCCAACCCCCTCCTCCGGGAAAGGCGAAGGGACGGGTACATGGCCCCGTCCCTTTTCCTTTGTACTCGGTGTTGTAGCGGTCGAATTTATTCGACCGATCTACTTGACCACGTGCCAGTCCATGATGATGGCTTGCGAGCCGTTTGCGTAGGTGATGAGGCCGTCGCCGAACCGGTCGACCGAGAAGGTGGCCAGCTGCGCGCCGCCCGGAGCGGTGATCGTGCCGTTGATCGAGATCGTCGCGCCCGAGCCTGAGCTCGTCACCACGATGCTGTCGCCATTGGCGAGCGTGCCGTTGAGCGCGACGCTCACGAGCTGGTCGTTCGAGTCGAACACGACGGAACCGGTGAGCGAACCCGTGCCGGTCTGCGTGCCCCCCGAGACGCCGAACGGCGGACTCGACGGAATGCTCAGGCTGCCGAGCGCGCCTTTGTAGAACGTCTTGTTGCGCGTGCCCGCGAACGTGACGTTGCTCGACGCGTCGACCGTCGCAGTGACGTTCGACAGCAACGCCGCTTCGCCGAACGACTCGTTGACGCTCGGCACGCCGACGTTTTCGATGCGTGCGCCGTTGCCGGCGATCGTCCACGTGTTGGCGTTCTGCGGCGCGACCGTCAGCTGATGGCCGGACTGCTCCTGCGGCGAGGTCTCTGTGCCGACCGTCAGCGCGCTGGTCACGACCGCCGAGAAGTTGCCGGGGCTGCCGGTGACCGAGTAGTTCGCGCTGCGCGTCGAGAGCAGCAAGCCGGAGTTGTTGTAGTTCTTGATCGTGCGCGCGATGTTCTCCGTCGAGGGGTTCGGGATCTGGACATCGGCGAACGAATCGCGACGCAGTTGCGTGCAAGCCAGATCGAAGAAGGCCTGCACGTCGTATTGCGTCTCGGTCGGGCTGATGATCGTCACGGTCTTGATCACGCCGTTGACGCACGTGCCGCTGGTCTGCGGCATCGGAGCTCTGGCTGTCGACAACAGCACGCCCGATGAACCTGAGAAGAGCGTGCTATCGAGACTGCCGCGCTCGACCTCGGCCATTGCCGTGTCGGCGCCCGTCTGCGCGGCTTCTTGCGGAGTCATCGAAGAGGAGCTGCCGCCGCCGGGCTGGTTGGGGAACGGGCTGCCCGAACCGCCGCCGGCGCAACCGGCAAGGGTGATGGCCGCCACTATTGCGAAAATGATACGCGTTCGCATGGTTGAGAAACCCTTTCTTGGCGAAATGCCGGGATCGAAGCTGTCGGAGCGATCCCCGACTACAAGCAAGCATAACCGCGAGAGTTCCCACGCACATGAGGCGCGCCTAAGACCCCTATGAAACGGCTGTAAGACGATGATGAAACGGTTCTCATCCGCTGTCGCGCTCATCTGCGCTTCATCTATCGCGGCGTGCACCTCATCTGGGATGCCTGGTCCGACTAACCCCGGCGCCAATCCGATGCCAGGCCCGACGAGCCGGCCGCAGAACTGCTCGCAAAGCGCCACGCCAACGCCCTCGATGAACCTGTGCTTGGTGACCGGTTTTAAGATCGCCCTCGTTTCGAACAATGTCTCGAATGCGCGATTCATGGCCTTTGCGCCAAACGGCGACCTCATCGTGTCCGAGCCCAACAACGGCGCAATCGTCGCGATCCCGCTCGGCTCGGCGGTGAACGCCGCTCCTAACGTCATTGCGAGCGGCCTCACACGACCGCACGGGCTGGCCTTCAACGGCAGCGACCTCTACATCGGCACGCAAACCGGCCTGAGCGTCATCCGCAATTATCCGACCAATACAACGGTGCAAACGCTGTACAGCGGGCTCCCGCAACCGAACAACGATCACAACAACCGCTCGCTCGCGGTCGCGTCGAACGGCACGGTCTACCTGTCGTCCGGCAGCGACTGCAACATCTGCAGCGAAAGCGATCCAAAGTACGCGACGATCATGTCGATGGACCTCAACGGCCAAAACGCGCAGATCTACGCGACCGGCGTGCGCAACGGCAGCGGGCTCGCGTTCGATCAGTCAGGGCAGCTGTGGATGGTCGTCAACCAGCGCGACGATCTGACCCCCGACCACACCAATCTGCCGACGGACGAATTCGACAAAGTCATTGCCAACGGGAACTACGGGTGGCCGACGTGCTACCCCGATCTGGTCGGGAATCGCCAGCCGAACCCGGACTCGCCGGTGGCTAGTCCGAGCTGCGCAGGCCAGATACGAAACACACAGCCACTGCAGGCGCACTCAGCGCCGCTCGGCATCGTGTTCTACAACGGTTCAATGTTCCCGGCGCAGTATAGAGGCGGCGCATTCGTCGCGTTTCATGGTTCGTGGGATCGCAATCCGCCGACCGGCTACAAGGTCGTGTTCGTGCCTTTTTCCGCCGGCATGCCGAGCGCGCCCACTGATTTCGTCGCCGGTTGGCTGACGCCGAGCAACAGCGTGACGGGCAGGCCGGTCGGGCTCGCCGTCGCTCCGGACGGATCGCTCTACATAAGCGATGATTCGAACGGGTATATCTATCGCGTCAGCTATGGCCCATGACCACCGCCTCGTAGCCCTCCTTGCGATGCTCGCGCTGACCGGCTGCTCGGCGCGCGCCGCCGACACGACGCAACTCCACGTGCCTCAAGGCTTTGCCATTTCCGTCGTTTCAACTCGAGTGCCGGGTGCGCGCTTCTTGGCCGTCGCCCCGAACGGCGACGTGCTCGTCTCGCAGATATCGAGGGATCGCGTTGTCGCGCTGACGCCAGGCGCACCGCCCGATGCGGACCCCAAAGTCGTCATCACCGGCTTGCCGATCGCGCACGGCCTCGCATTCCGTGGCGACGATCTCTACGTCGCAGCATGGTCGGGCGTCACCAAGCTGCACTATCCCCCCGCGGACGGCACCCCGCACCAGACGCTGTTCACCGATATGCCCCAAGGCGGCGACCACCACAATCGCGCGATCGCGCTGGCAGCGGACGGCTCGATTTTCGTCTCGAGCGGTTCGGATTGCAATGTCTGCATCGAAACGGATCCACGCTTCGCGACTGTGCTGCGTTACGATGCGAACGGCGGCAAAGGCGCCATCTACGCGTCTGGCGTGCGCAATGCATCTGGTCTCGCCTTCGATGACACCGGCCGCTTATGGGCGGTCATCAATGGCCGCGACGGTATCGGCGACGATGTGCCGCCGGACGAAGTTGATCGGATCGTCGCCGGCGCGAACTATGGTTGGCCGTATTGTTACGCCGGCAACGGCAATCGTGTACCGAACCCAGAGTACAAGGACCCGGCGAAGTGCGCGGGCACGCATCCGTCGGAGCTGAACCTTCAAGCGCACGACGCGCCGTTGCAGATCGCGTTCTACCATGGCACGCAATTCCCAGCGCGCTATCGCGGCGCGCTCTTCGTCGCCGATCACGGCTCATGGAACCGCTCATCGAAGGTCGGTTACAAAGTCGTCGTCGTGTTCTTCGAAAATGGCCGCCCGCAGCGCGCGGAAGATTTCGTCACCGGCTGGCTGCACGACGACCAAAGCGTGAGCGGCCGTCCAGTAGGTGTTGTGGTCGGCAACGACGGTTCGCTCTACATCAGCAGCGACACGAACGGCACGATCTACCGCGTAACCTACAAACCCTAAGAGTGTAGCGAACGAAATGTAGCGGTCGAATGCACTTAAGAATGTAGCGGTCGAATTTATTCGACCGGCTAGTCGTCTCGACTCCGCGCGTGATATACTATCGGTGAAATGCGCGAAATCGTCTTGCCTGAGACAAAACCGGCGTTGGAATGGGTCAACGGGCGGATCCTCAAAAAGATGAGCCCGCAGCGCAGACATGCGCTGGCTCAGGGGGTTTTCACATCTGAACTGTTCAGGTGGGCGCGCGAGCAAGGTCGCGGCAGAGTCGGTCCAGAGTGGGAGTTTCGACTCCAACCGCCTGGTGAAGTCCGCCGTCCACTTGTTCCTGACGTCGCCTACATCTCATACGAGCGATTACCCTATGGCGCTGCGGATGATGTCGCGGATATCCCGCGTATCGCACCGGATGTCGTCGTCGAGGTTCTCTCGCCGGGCGATCGCAAACGGGACTTGCGAGAGAAAACCCGCGTCTACCTGACCTGCGGCACCGCAGCGGTATTCGAGGTAAACACTCGCCAGAGGACCGTGACCGTTCATGACGGCGGCGGACAACGAGTCTTCGACTTTGACTCCGTCATCGAGCATGAAAGCCTGCCAGGATTCGCGATGCCCGCGCGCATGCTCTTCGAAGAGCCGGCCCCGAAGAAGAACTAGGGTAATTTTGTGGATCTGACACGGGAAATACCGCGAAGCCCCAACGACCGCCTGATCGGCATCCCCATGCTGCCGCGCACGATCGACAAAGCACGCGCCGCGCTCGCCGGGACACTGGGCGAATACATCTACGGTCCCAAGAGCAGCTTCGATATGGCGTTGCTCGAGTTTCTCGGCCTCACCCCCGAGGAGTTCCTCGAGGGCGTGCGCTCATCGCCTGACGATGCCGCAATGGTGCGTTGGCTGCAAAATCGCGTGGCGGACTTGTCGCCCGCGCGCGTCGACGCGTTCGCACGCGACTTCACCAATGATGGCGACGACGATGCGGACCGCGCTCGTTTCGCGGAGCGCCGCGCAAAACTGCCGCCTGCGATCCAACCCAAAGTGAAGGGTTGGACGGACCTGCTCGACGTGCAGGAAGGCCGAATCAGTTAGTTAGAGCGGCGAACTTGTGACGGTCGGATGCGCCTGCTCGTATGCGACGGCTGCTTGCAATTCCGACTCGGCCTGCGTGAGATACTGAAGCGCAGTGACGCGGTGACCGCCGTAGTCATTTGGGTCTTTGCCGAGCATCTCGACCAAGCGCGCGACATGCCGGTACGCGCTGTCGATCTCGCTGGCCTTGGGGTGAGGCACGTGCGGATGCGGCGTGGCGCCCGACGGGCGCGGCATCGGCGCCGGACCGCAACCCGATGGATTGTTCGAATCGGCGGCGCCGGCGGCGATACCGGTGGCGGCGAGCGCGGCGCCTGCAGAAGCGGCGAAAACGAAGAACTGCTTGCGTTCCATAGGTCTAGATTCTCCTTAGCCGTGTCTTGGTGTGCTCACGCCGGGACGAACTAGACTACCGTTAGCGTCTCGAATTGCGAACCGAGGATCGGCACCGATCCGATGCCTAGCCAACGCTCGAGGATCGTGGCATACACCGAACGGAAGTCGGTATGCCACTTGAGGTTCCCATAATCGAGATCCGTCAGGCTGGGGTGATCGCCGTAGATCCCACCCTTGGCGTTGCCCCCGATGAGGAACATCGGCGCTGCTGTGCCGTGATCCGTGCCGCGATTGGCATTTTCTTGCACGCGCCGGCCGAACTCGGAGAACGTCATCGTGAGCACGTTCGAATCGGCGTTATGCGCAGCCAGGTCCTGATAGAACGCGGCGATGCCGGCGGAGAACTGGTCGAGCAAGCGGTCCTGCTGGTTGCGCTGCCCGACGTGCGTGTCGAAGCTGCCCAGGCTGATGTAGAAGACCTTCGTGCCGACGTTCGCGTTGACCACGCCGGCGATGAGATTCAAGCCTTGCGCGAACGGCGTCTTCGGATACTCGACCGCGGATTTGTAACCCGACACCAAGTGCGGCAACTCGTTCGCCGCCGCATGCGCATGTGACTCGACGTCTTGCACCAGCTGCAGATACGGGCTCTGGAACGGATATTTGTATCCATCGCCACCGAGGATATTGTCTGCTGCGGCTTGCTCGCCGCGCGTGCCGTTGAACTTGAACGCGCGCGGGTCGGCGATCGTCGGTACGTCGGTGCGCTCGGCCACCATCACCTTGGGCAGCACCGGACCGACTGCGACGCCAGCGAATAGATTGGGCTGCTGGCCTTTCCCTTGCGCGTCCAAGTACCGCCCGGCCCAGCCGGTGTCGACATACTTCTCCGGCGCCGCGGTCTGCCAGATCTCGGTCGAGCGAAAGTGCGACAGGTTCGGATTGGGGTAGTGCACGCCTTGCAGAATCGCGATGCGCTGTTGGTCGTAGAGCGGTTTGAGTGCGGCGAGCTGCGGGTGCAACCCGAGCATGCTGTCGAGCTTCACGACTTGGTCTTGCGGGATATTGATGGTCGGGCGCACGCTGTAGTACGTCGGGTCGCCGTACGGCACGAGCGTGTTCAAGCCGTCGTTGCCGCCTTGGAAGTTCACGACCAGGAGCGTGCGCGACGCGCCGGCCGGGCCCGCCGGACTCTGCACTGCCGCACGCGCCGCTCGCGCGAATATCGAATCGATCGCTAGGAAACCGGCGAAGCCGCCGATGCCTTGGACCAAGAACTGCCGTCTATTGGACATGATTCGATCGTCTCCTCAGGCGAGTTGGTAGGTGGGAAGGGCGAACGCGAGGCTCATCGCACCGCGCACTTTTTCGTCGAGATTCTCCATCGACAGCGGTGCCATGGCACCGGACGCATCGGTGGACAAGTAGCTCAAGATCGTCTGGCGCTGCTGCGGCGTGGCGTCGGCTTGCACGGACATCCAGAGCACGCGGTCGGCGACCGCATTCGGGTCGGTCGCGCTCACGCCGGCCATCCACTGGGTCGGATCGCCGATGTTCGCCCCCATCCTCATCGCAGCGGCCGGATTGTCGACCATCGCCATCATCATGTCGCCGCCGGCCGGCGCGGCCGCTGCCGGACTACCTTTTGAAAGCGCCAGTTGGTTGAGATAGTTGACGCGCGCGAACAGCGTGCCGGTGTTCAGCCACAACGCGCCGCCCGGCCAGCCAGCCACGTTCGGCGGCTGCATCGGGATCTGGCCCATGCGCGCCATGGCCGCAAGCGCGGCGGGCTCGACTTGGGTCGCGCCGAGCATCTTGTGCGCGCCGATGACCAGCTCGAGCGGGCTCTTCATGAGCGCCCGGTAGGCGCGATCGGAATAGAAGATGTTCGAGCGCAGGATGAGGCCCATCAGCTTGGCGGTGTCGTAGTTGCTGGCGCGATAGCGATCGGCCAGCGCGTCGACGAGCGCGGGTTCGGGATTGTCATAGATGAAGGCGCGCGCGAACTTGTGCGCCATGAAGCGCGCGGTGGCAGGTTGCTGCATGATGATGTCGACGATGTCGTCGCCCATAAAGTTGCCGCTGCGGCCGAGGAAGGTCTTGGTGCCGTCGTCATGCAGCTGCGGCACGAACATGATGGCGTCGCCCTGGCGGCGCAGGACCGTCCAACCTGTGAACGCGCGCGCGCTTTCGCGCACGTCCTCTTCCGAATAGTTGCCCACCCCCATGGTGAACAGTTCCATCAACTCGCGCGCGTAGTTCTCATTTGGGTGCTGGCGACGGTTCTGCGCGTTGTTGAGGTACAGGAGCATAGCGCCGTCTTTGGAGATCTCGTGCGTCAGCTCGGCATAATTGCCCAACGCGTAGCGATTGAAAAGATTATATTGATTGACCGTCTGCTGCGGCATGATGCCGTCCTGGCCGAGCCCGGATGTGAAGTGATTGCTCCAGAAGTAGACCATGCGTTCGCGCAACGGATCGGGCGTTTGCAGGCAGCGGTTAGCGAACCACATCTGCGTCGCCAAGAACGAGCGCTGGCGCTGGCGCTTGTCTGCCGTCGGTGAGAAATCGTAGCTGATGTCGCCGTCGGGGTGCGTTGGGAGCGAATCAGGCCCGAAGTGGATCAGCCGCTCGACTGACGTGCTCATGCCGGCGGCTGCCACCGAGCCGATGTCGGCAGGCGAACCGCCGAAGCCTGCGCGGCGCAACAGATGGGCTGCGAGCTTAAGGTTCCACGGGCCGCTATACGGGGCCAGCGCTTGGTTGACATCGGTTAGCGCGCCGGCAGGGCGAAATTCTGCACCGGTGCCCGTGAGTTGGTCGACAGGTGAACTCATGTGGACATACTCCGCTGTTCGCGAGAAAAGAGCGGTTCTTGCCCTCAAGTATACGACGCGCTGCGTGAGACCCGCTTGAAGCGGCCATGAGATTTACGTGAGAGCGGCACCAAATAGCCGTGCCGAACCCCGCTTGAGCGCTAGCTATCGCACGACCCGTACGTCGGCAGTGTCGAGATCGGTCGCTGGCCGAGCGGGCCGGTCAGCTTCCACTCGAGCGTGTACGTCAACGAGTCGATACCGCTGTAGTGCCAGTGGACCGCCGTGCGCATGTCGCTTCCCGGTCCCGTCGTCAGGGTCGCGCCGCGCCAAGTGTTGTCCGGAGACATGTCGGTCGGCGTCGTCGTGGAGTTCGCGCTGAGGATGGAGGCGGTGGCCTTCCACCCTGGCTCGAGCGCGATGCCCAAACCGATGAGATCATCGCCTGATGTCTGCGTGTTCCAATTGCCGGTGCCAACGCGTTGCGTGCTCGCGCTGCCGAGCGTCGCGTTGCTTGCACCGATGTTGTAGACGTTTGACGCGATCTTGGGCGTGGCGTCGATCGTCACGTCGATCGTCGCCGACGAGGCATCGGGATCCATGAGGATGCTCACCGCAGGCGGCGTAACGCCCGCAAACGAGACCGAGACTTGCGCCGGGCGCTGGCGACCGACGCCAAATCCATAATAACTCGCGTCTTTCACCCAATAATTATAATAACCGCCGCCATCCGCCACTTTGGGCAGTGCTCCCGTGTCCGCATTCGATCCGGGAAACACGTACTGGTAGCCGATGCTGGTGTGATACGCGACCGTGCAGCCCAGCGTCAGATTCGGGCCGCCGATCGTGGTCGCCGGAATAGTGATCGGCTGATTGGTGCGCACGAGGAAGTAGTAGACGCCCGCTTGGGCGCTCGAGAATTCCGCGGGCGATCCGAGGTTCTTACCTTGGGCGTCGTAGATCGACATGATCGTTGCGGACATCGGCATCATTATCTTGGTCTGGGTGACGGTCGCGTTGGCCATCGACCCGGCCGGCGGATGAGGTACCGCCATCGGCCCGGCTTGGCCTCCCGTCGCCCCGTGGGCTGATTGCGTGGTTAGCGGTCCGCTCAAACCGAGCGGGTGCACGGAAAACGTCCGAATGCGATGCGCCGCGACATAGACGGCCTCGGTCTGTGCGAGATGCGCCTTCAACTTCGCTCCCAGATTCGGATCGTTGGCGTCGAGCCCGATGGCATGGAGTCGCGCAGACACAGCCGTCGGCACGCTCTGTACGGCCGGTAGTTGGGCCTGGCCCGCCGCGCCGATCAACCCGATCGCAGCGATGAGAACCATGCTTGAGACGCCCGTCAGGCCAATTCGACGTTCGTGCATACGCCAACGCTCCTTTCGCTTCAAGAAAGACGAATCTACCGCTTTACCGTAAACGCAACCGACGCTGGTTCTATTTCACCCCGGCCCTTCAGGGGACGAAATGGACGTCGGTTGGATCCTGCGGCGGCGTCTTGAATGCGAGGAACGTCAGCTGGCCGGAGGTCACGGTCATGCCCGCGTGGTTTGTCCCTTTTGGTATGACCAGCATCATACCGGGTTTAAGCGCCACCTGGCGATCGCCGAGCCATTCGGTGCCGGTGCCGACGAGGATGACCTGCACTTCGTTCGCGTCGGCATGATAGTGTTTGGCAGCCGTCCCCATCTGCACTCCGACCGTCATGCCCTCGGTGACGACGAGCGTCTTCGACCGAAGGTTAGGCAGCAACGCAGTCGGTGTCGGCATGCTATCCGGCGTGATGGCCATGAGATCGATCGCGGCAGGTTGAAGCGGCGTGGCGGCGGCGCGCGCGGTGAGCGGCAGATGCGCGAACGCGAAGCCGAGCGCGAATGCAAACGCCGCGATCAGGGCGGTACGGACGTGACGCAGTACCAAGATCCACTTCCTTTCGCATGGGAGCGCTCGCAAGCGGTTACTTGGAGGAGGTGTTTTCCCTTTCGAACATGTTGATTCGTCCATCTGAGCCGCGCGATACCGATGCGTGGGCGGCGATGCGCACCCGCCTTTGGCCCGATGCCGACGCGCACGAGATGACGAGCGAGGCGCTGGCCTTCGCCGCGGGCACCAAGGTAGCGACGTTGGACGCCGTTTTTCTGGCCGAAGGCGCCGAGGCCACGCCCGTCGGATTTATCGAGCTCGCAGTTCGGGCATTCTCGGATGGCTGCGACTCGATGCCCGTGCCCCATGTCGAAGGGTGGTATGTCGAACCAGCGGTGCGCGGTCAGGGGATCGGACGTGCGCTCATGCGCGCGGCTGAAGAGTGGTCGCGCGCGCGGGGTTTCACCGAGCTTGCATCAGACAGCGAGCTCCACGACGACGCTGCGCAGCGTGCGCACGTGCGTTGCGGCTTCGAAGAAGTCGACCGATTGGTGAAGTTCCGGAAGAGGCTCGCCTAGGGTGTAGCGGTCGAATTTATTCGACCGTCAAATCTATTCGGCCGTCGCCGGCGCGCGACGCCGTTCGCGCCAGCGCTCCTCTGCACCCGCGATGATGATGTACAGCAGCGGGATCACGAGCAGATTCAGCAGCGTCGATACGAACATGCCGCCGACCACCGCGGTGCCGATCGAATGCCGGCCGTTCGCGCCGGCGCCGCTTGCGAACACGAGCGGCATGATGCCGAAAATGAACGCGAACGACGTCATGAGGATCGGGCGCAGCCGCGTCATCGCGGCTTGCACGGCGGCTTGTGCGACCGGCATACCTTGCTTGCGCAGCAAATTGCCGAACTGGACGATCAGAATCGCGTTCTTGCTCGCAAGCCCCACCAGCATCACCAGTCCGATCTGGCAGAAGATATCGTTTTGGACGTCATTTCCGGCCGAGAGCAGGTGGAACTGCACCAGGGTGTGTCGCACCCAGACCGCGCCGAGCGCGCCGAGGATCGCCAACGGCACCGCCAAGATGATGATAAGCGGGTCGACCAAGCTTTCGTACTGAGCCGCCAGCACCAAGAACACGAAGACGACGGCCAACCCGAAGAGGATCAGCGTGGTGCTGCCGGCTTCCACCTGATCGAGGGACGTGCCCGTCCACTCGTAGCCCATACCCGGCGGCAGCGTCGCCGCCGTGACCTTTTGCATTTCGGCAAGCGCCTGGCCCGAGGACACGCCCGGCTTGGGCTGGCCGTTGAAATCCATCGAGCGATAGAGGTTGTAGTGCGTGATGTTCGGGGCGCCAAGCGTATGCTCGGTGGTCGTGAACGCAGACAGGGGGATCATCGCCCCGTTGGCATTGCGGACGTACATCCGGCTCAGATCGGCGATCTGTGAGCGGTACGGCGCGTCGGCTTGCACATACACGCGATACGACTTATTGAGATAGTTGAAATCGTTGACGTAGTCCGAGCCGAACATGGTCTGCAGCGTGTCGAAGACGTCGCCGAGGTTGACGTGCAGCGCCTGCACGGCGTTCCGATCGATGTTCACCTGTACTTGCGGACTATCGTCGCGGAACGTCGTGAATACCGTGCTCAGCGCCGGGTCGACGTTGGCGTGATATTCGAGCAGACCCGCGGTCTGCGCGAGCGCGGGGATCCCTAACCCGGTCTTGTCCTCGACTTGGAGGTCGAAGCCGCCGATGTTGCCAGCGCCTTGGATAGGCGGGAATTGGAAGGCGCCAACGAACGCGCCGGTTACGCCGAAGAGCTCGCCGCCGACTTTGGCGACCGTCGCCTCTGCCGACTGGTCGGAACGCTTGCGTTCCGACCAAGGCTTGAGCAGCGCGAACGCGATGCCGTTATTCGACCCGTAATTGAAGCCGGAGCTGGTGAAGCCGAGGCCCGCGACGCTGAAGATATTGGTGACGTCTTTGTCTGAGGCTACGATCCCCTGCACCTGCTGCATGATCTTGGTCATGTACTGCAGCGACACACCCGGCGGCGCTTGTGCGATCATCACGAAGAACCCCTGGTCTTCGTTGGGCACGAAACCGCTCGGCACGATTTGGAACATCAGCACCGTCGCGGCCAACAGGCCGGCGAATGTCACGAGCACCGCGGTGCGGTGAGCGAGCACGGTCGGGAGCAGCCGCCGGTACCCTTCACGGATGCCGGTGATGAAGTCGCCGACGGTCTGCATGAATCGGTTATGGTGTGTTACTTCACCTTCGAGCATGATCGAAGCGAGCGCGGGCGCCAGCGTCAACGCGGTGAACGCCGAGATGCTGATCGTCGACGCGATCGTTAGCGCGAACTGTTTGTAGAGCTCTCCGGTGACGCCTGGGAAGAAGGCCACCGGGATGAACACCGCGAGCAAGACGAGAGAGGTCGCGATCACAGCGCTGGTGATCTCAGCCATCGCGAGCGGAGCGGCTGTTTTCGCGTCCATCTTATGATCGTGCATGTAACGCACGATGTTCTCGATGACCACGATCGCATCGTCGACCACGAGCGCAGTCGCCAGCGTAAGGCCGAAGAGCGTCAGCGTGTTGATCGAAAAACCGAACGCCTTGAGCAACGCAAATGTGCCGACCAGGGATACCGGGATGGTGATAGCCGGGATCAGCGTCGCCCGCCAATCCTGAAGGAACAAGAAGATGACCAGCACGACGAGGCAGATCGCCAAGCCCAACGTCGTCAGCACCTCCTTGATAGATTCTTGGACGAACACCGACGTGTCGAAGGCGATCTCGTAGTGCACGCCTGGCGGGAACGACTTCGAAAGCTGATCGAGCGCCGCACGGACCCCCTTGGAGAGGTTGAGCGTGTTGGCGTCATTGAGTTGGAGCACGCCCATGCCGACGGTTGTGGTCTTGCCGTTGAACGCCAAGTTGGTCGAGTAGTCTTGGGCGCCGAGGTCGACTCGGCCGATGTCGCGGATGCGGACCAGGTAGCTCGGGCCAGTCTTGACCACGATGTTGGCGAACTCGGCGGGCGAGGTCAGACGACCCGCTACGCGTATGTTGTATTCATACGCCTGCCCCGTCGGAGCGGGCGGCTGGCCGACCGCACCCGCAGCGACTTGGACGTTCTGCTGCGAGAGCGCGTTTGTGACGTCGTCGGCCGTCAGACCGTACGCCTGCAATTTTGCAGGATCGAGCCACAGCCGCATCGCGTACTTGCGTTCGCCGAAGATGAGGACTTGGCCGACGCCCTTGACCCGCTGAAGCTCTTGGGTGATGAAGCGGTCCGCATAGTTGCTAAGGAACAGCGTATCATACTTCGGATTGTCCGACACCAGCGCGATCGCCATGGCAAAGGATCCAGAGTTCTTGGTGACGGTGATGCCCGTCTGCTTGACCTGCGCCGGCAATACGCCTTGTGCGACGTTGACGCGCGTCTGCACGTCTTGCAGAGCCTTGTCGATGTCTCGGCCCAAGAAGAACGTCGCGGTGATCGCGCTCGTACCATTGTCGGCGCTGGACGACGAGATGTATCGCAGCCCTTCCGCGCCGTTGATCTGTTCTTCCAACGGATTGGTGACGGACTGTTCCACCGCATTCGCATTCGCGCCGATATACACGGATTGCACGGTGATCGCCGGCGGTGCGATCGCCGGGAACTGGGCGATAGGGAGCGTCGGGATGGCGATCGCGCCGGCGAGCAGGATGATGGCGGCACAGACCCCGGCCAGGACCGGCCGCGAGATGAAGATGTTGCCGGACATCAGTGTTTCGGGCCGGGTGATGGAGACTTAGCGCCGGCTTGCGGTTTCGCGCCGGCCGGTGGTTTCGCGCCTGCTGGAGGCGGCGCACCGCCGCCCGGCGGCATTGCCCCAGGCGGTGGCAAGACTTGAACTGGCGCGCCTGGCTGCAACAGCGCGGAGTGGTTCAGAATCGCTTGCACCCCGGGCTTGAGCCCTGGACCGGTCACTTCGACCTGCTGATCGTTCTGGAGGCCGGCTTCGACCGCCACTTCCATCGCCTTGCCGCCGTCGATGATGAACATCGAGTAGCCGGCGGGCGTCTGATAGACGGCCGCGCGCGGCGCCAACAGCACGCCGTTCTTGTGCGCTTGCGAATACTGGACGTTGGCGACCATGCCGCCGCGCAATGCGAGATCGGGGTTAGCGAGCGGGATGCGCGCCTTGTACACCGACGTGCCCGGGTCTGCCGATGCGTTGAGATAGCGCACGGTACCCTGCCACGAGCGCCCGGTCAATCCCGCAACCGTGATGGTCACCGGCGTGCCGACGCGCACGTAGCCAAGATCGCTCCCCGCGACGCCTGCATCGACGTACAAGGTGTCGAGCTGCGAGACTTCCATAAGAACCGTGCCGGGAACGGCGAGCGAGCCGGGGTCCACGTTGCGTTGCGTCACCACGCCGTCAAACGGCGCACTCACCCGTGTCTGCTCCAGCTGGTGCTGGACCGCGGCTAGCGAAGCCTGTGCCGCCGCGATGGAAGCCGTCGCCGCGCTGTTGCCCGAGCTTAGACTGGCGTTCTGCGCGGCCACTTGCGCCGAGCGAAGCGAAGCTTGCGCCGCCGCCGCGGCGCTGACCGAGTCGTCAAGCGCGGACTTCGAGACGTAGCCGTGGGTGAACAGCTGCTGATTGCGTTGCAGGTTGCGCGCGGCGGTATCGTACGCCACTTGCGCCGAATGGAGTTGCGCCTGAGCGGTCGACGATCCACCGGTCGCGGTGGCTTCCAGCTCCGCGAGGTTAGCCGCTTGTTGTGCTGCTTGCGCGCGCAGCGTGGTGTCGTCGATCTGTACGAGCAGCTGGCCCTGCCGGACGTGCTGGCCGATCTGCGCCCCAACCGAGATCACGTTGCCCGACGCGACCGAAGACAGATCGCCCACTTGCTTGGCAACGACAGTGCCTGTCACGCTGGCATACTGTGAGATGTCGCCGCGCACGATGGGTGCGGCCGCTACCGGAAATGCGAAACCACCCGCACCGCCGCCGCCGCCCGGATACCCGCCGCGCTTGGCGCAGGCGCCGGTGGCCAGCGCCGCAGCGCTGACGCAGAGGAGAAGGATGATTCGTGCCGTTTGGGTCGGTGTCGGACGAGCTAGTAAGCGCATGCTAAGGCGCCTAACTACTGACGCATGCCGCATAAGGCCTGCTGTCTGAAAGGTGAGTATTGCGAAAAATTACGCTCGCAACATCTCACGCGCCGCGTTCCAACCCGCGGCACCCATAACCCCGCCTCCGGGATGCGCGGCCGCGCCGCATAGGAACAGGCCTCGGATCGGCGTGCGGTAGTTCGCAAAACCCGGCACGGGCCGGAACATGAACAGCTGGTGCAGCGACATCGATCCCTGGAAGATGTTGCCGCCGGTCAGATTGAACGTGCGCTCGAGATCGACCGGGCTGAGCACCTGGCGCGCGATCACCGTGCTCTTGAACCCCGGCGCATAGCGCTCGACGATGTCGAAGCAGCGGTCCGCAAAGGCGTTTTTGGTGGCGTCGTCCCACGTGCCTTCCTTGAGGTGATACGGCGCGTACTGCACGAACATCGACATGACGTGCTTGCCGGCCGGCGCGAGGCTCGGATCCAGCGAGGACGGGAACTGGCACTCGACCACCGGCTCTTTCGAAGGATAGCCGTACTTCGCGTCGTCAAATGCGCGCTCGATGAACTCTTGGCTTGGCACCAGATGCACCGTGCCGTGATGCTGCGGCCCGGCCTCCGTTCCCGGACATGCAGTGAAGTTGGGCAGCGACGACACCGCCGCATTGATCTTCAGTGACGCGCTGCTGTAATCGATGCGCTTGACGGCCGCGACGAAGTCGTCCGGCAGCAGCTTCGAGTCGAGCAGCTGCAAGAATGTGACATTGCAATCGACGTTGCTGGCGACATGCCGCGCGCGGAGCTCATCGCCGTTGCGCAGGACCACGCCTTCGACCGCGCCGTCTCGCACGAGGATCTTCGAGACCTCCGCTTCGGTGCGGATCTCCGCGCCGAGGTCGGTAGCCGCACGCGCGAGCGCTTGGGTGAGCCCGCCCATGCCGCCTCGAACGTACGCCCACACGCCGCGTTTTCCGTTGGTCTCGCCCATGACATGATGGAAGAGCACGTACGCCGTGCCCGGCATGGACGGCGATGCGAAGGCGCCGATGATGGCGTCGGTCGCCAGCGTCCCTTTCAATTGCTCTGATTCGAACCAGCGATCCAAGATGGGACTGGCGGGTCCCGTGAGCACCTCGATCGCTTCGCCCATCGCCGACCCGAGTTTG
The DNA here is from genome assembly GCA_963812135.1 of Vulcanimicrobiota bacterium. Classification (GTDB taxonomy): domain Bacteria; phylum Vulcanimicrobiota; class Vulcanimicrobiia; order Eremiobacterales; family Eremiobacteraceae; genus JAFAHD01. The sequence continues at coordinate 2,109,874 of CAWETU010000001.1, read as the reverse complement.
CTCATCCTGCGGCCCATCGGGGCCATCTTGAACAGGTCGCCAAGGCCCGGTTTGGCGATGTTCGGCGGCGACTGGATGAGCGTCGGCTCGACTACCGAGGCGACGCGCTCGAGCATCTGCTCGTATAATGGATACGCCTGCGCGTCTTTTTTGCTGAACTTCGCGATCTCGCGCACATCCGAGTCGAGACCGCTGCCGAGCATGAGGTAGCGACCGTCCAGCGTCGGTGAGAACGACGCCGGGTTGCGCTCGATCAGGTCGAAGCCGTAATCGCGCAGCCGCAAGTCGCGGATGATCTCGGGGCGGAACAAGCTATTGACGTACGCCGCAGTCGAAACTTTGAAGCCGGGAAACGGTTCTTCAGTGACGCACGCGCCGCCGACGATGTAGCGGCGCTCGAGCACCAGCACTTTGCGCCCGGCGCGCGCGAGGTAGCCGGCGGTCACGAGACCGTTGTGGCCCCCGCCGATGATGATGGCGTCGTACTTCAATCTCTCTCCCCAAATGTAGCGGTCGACCTTAGTCGACCGTGCAAGCGTCCCATTTTTTGACAGGTAACAATCCCGGCGTCCCTCGGGTATAATAGGCCCGGAGGATTCCTACCGCCATGGCCTTATCTCTCGTCTCTGCCGCACGCTGGGCGCTGCAGTTCCCCAAGACAGCTATGCTCGCGTCGCGCCTGTTCCTCGACACGCGGGTTCCGTCGGTGCTCAAACTGGGCCTCGCCGCCGCTGCCCTTGTCATCATTTCGCCGGTGGACCTGCTCGGCGACATCCCGCTGATGGGGCCGATCGACGATATCGCGCTGCTCATGCTGCTCGTGACGTTCTTCGTCAAGCTGTGCCCTGCCAACGTCGTCAGGGAGCATCAGTCGAACGTGGGCGCGGATCCGGCGGCCGCCAATTGGCGCCCACCGTCGGATGCGACGCCGCAGATCAAGAACGTCACCCCGCGCCAATGATGTAGCGGTCGAATTTATTCGACCGTCGCGTTCACTCGTCTGGAGCTATTCGAGCGTCTCGAATAAGAACACGCGGCGCGTCTTGCTCTGCCCGCGATACGACTCCACGAACCGGTAGCCGTTGTCGCGCGCGAGATTGAGCGCGGCTTCGATCTTCGCCGCGCTTGCCGCGGGCAGCTCCAACGCCATGTAGTGGTGATCGTTCTTCGGATGACTGTTGACGCCGGCGGTCGCGCGTTCGACGAGCCGGTTGATCGCACGCAGTAGACCGGCGGCGATGGGCTCGCCCGCGATGAACAGCTTGCTGCCGAGGTTTTCGATGGGCATAGTGCCCGCCGAGGGGTCCACCAAAGCCAGATGGCGCTTGTCTTTGGGCCGCACGATCGAGAACTTGTGGTCCCGGTACACGATGTCGATCGCCTGGCTGCCGTCCGGCAACGCCAAGCGGTCTTTTTCGGTGATTTTCGCTTCGCTCGCGAGCCCGTCGTTGAGCTCGGCGAGCTCTTCGGCTAACATGTTCTGCACGACGCGCCACGCATTGTCCGCGCGCTCGGCATTCGTGCGCGCCTCGCGTCCGCCGTCGTCGTATTCTCTCAGCCGCTCGCGGATTGCAGATCGAATATCGGTGACGTCGACGTCGACTCGCAATTCTTGTAGCACGCGTGCCTCCACAATAAGCGTCTGAACGATAGAGCACAACCGAGTGTAGGCGAACGTCGGTTGTGCGGAACCTTGCGAAGTGCATTCGGTTCGGCCAGGCGCTTGAAGTTTTCCTCGTCTTGCCGAAACGAATCACTAAAATATTTTTCGGCTCGTCATATGTAGCATTTGAGCCGCAGGTCCGGGACGAGCGCATTAAGATAGCGGCATTGATGGAGTGGTCGGATTTATTCGACCGATAGCCGCGATCACGTCCTCCGCGGACGTTGCCTTCGCGAAACACGCCGCGCCGCGACACACGAAGGCGGTCGGCTCCGCGACGCCCTCGAGCGCGGCTGCGCGCATGCGCGCCTCGTCGCGCGGATCCACGACGTTGATGCGCAGCGGCGGGGACGCGACGGCGAGCAAGCGGTCCCGCAGGTCGCGCGCGGCGGGCGACGATGGCTCGCCGACGAGCTTGACGTCGTAGGGCGGTTCGACGGCGTCGAGCACCGCCGACGCATACGGCGCCGCGAAGGCGCCCATCTTCTTATAGGAGGGCGCGAAATGATCGAGCACCAGCCGCGCCCGCTCCGTGAAACGCTCGTCGCCGGTGAACGCGCTCAGCGCGAGCAGCGAGCGCGCCATGAGCGCGTTCTCAGGCATGGGGAAGATAGGCTCGCTCAATCGCCCGGCGTCCACCGCGTGCGGCGCCCGATCCCGATACGCGCCGGCGGCCTGGTCGAACAGCTCGTTCGATGTGTCGACCAACGCCTGCGCGCGCGCCAACCACCGCACGTCGCCGGTCGCTGAGAACGCTGCAAGGGCGGCCCATGCGCTCCACGTCTGATCGCCGAGCAGACCGCGCACGTGCGCGGTGCCGTCGAAATACCGCGTCATAAGCCCGTCGACGAGCGCCGTCGACCAGAGCATCTCCAGGATCTCAAGCCCGCGCGCGATCCACGCTGCTGCATCGACGCCGCTCTGCGCGAGCAGCGGCCCGCCGACGATCAGCGCGCGCGCCGCCTCTGCGTTCCACGACGTATAGATGATAGGATCCACATAGGGAGCGGTCGATTTTAATCGACCGTCTTTATCAAGCCGGTAATATTCCTCATCCGCGTCCTGGCTGCCGCCGTAGCCCTGCCGTTGCGGGTTCCAGAGCGTCGCGTCCATGTAGCGCTTCACGTCGGCGGCGACCCGGCCGAGCGCCGCATCGCCGAACAGCGCGCTGGCGCGAGCGCATGCGAGCAAGAGCCCGCCCAAATCCTCGAGCATCTTCTCGAAATGCGGCACGCTGAAATCGCGCGTCGTCGAATAGCGGAAGAAGCCGCCCTCGACGTGGTCGTACATCCCGCCGCCCGCAAAGGCGCGCAAGGTCATCTGGACCATCGTCTGCGTGCGGCCCTCGGGCTTGCGGGCGAACGAATCGAGCAAGAAATGGAGCACGTCGGTCTGCGGGAACTTGGGCTCCGTCCCGAAACCGCCGTAATCATCGTCAAACGCTTCGGACAAGGCGCCGAGCACGAACTGCGGCGCCTCCGCGTCGAGCTCGCCCGAGACCGCCGCTGGCCTAGAGGTCCGCTTCGCCTTCAATTCCGCGATCCGGCGCGCGAACTCAAGCCGGTTGGCCGGCTCCTCGTACAGGTCGGCCACCTGTTGGAGAAATGGAAGCATCGCCTCCGGCGGAATGTAAGTGCCCCCGCGCAGAATCTCGCCCTCGGGCGTGAGGATGACGGTGGTCGGCCAGCCGCCCATGTTGTAGCGCGCGTTGACGTCGGGACGCTGATCATTGTCGACCCGCAACGGCACGAAACGCTGATTGATCGTATCGATCACTGCAGGATCCGAGTACGAGGTCTCGTCCATCACGTGACACCAATGGCACCACACCGCGGAGATGGCCAGCAGTACCGGTTTGTGCTCGGCCTCGGCCCGCTCGAACGCATCGGGACTCCACGGTTGCCAGTTGATGTCGGCCGCTCGATTGGGCCGCGGAGAGAAATGAAGCTTCGTCGCCATGGACGCCCGTGCTTCGCCGGCGTAGCGGTCGAACTCATTCGACCGAGCGCGACATGACCGTCGAACCGGCCGGCGACGCCGCCGTCATCGCCAAACTCGGCGACACGATCGACCTCGCCACAACCCGGCGCGCTTGGGCGATCGCGGCGCTGGCGCGCGAACGGTTCGGCGAGAGCGCGCTCGACGTGGTCGCTGCCTACGCCTCTGTGCTCGTGCGCGTCGACCTTTCGCGGCTGGATCTCGCGCTCGCGCTCGCATGCATGCGGGGCGTCGTGAACGAGAGCGCCGACCACGTGATCCTCACTCCGCGGAGCATCCGCGTCGGCGTGTGTTTCGGCGGCGAGTATGGCGAGGATTTGGACGAGACCGCGAGCGAGTCGGGACTTTCCCCGGCCGCGTACGTCAAACAGCTCTGCGCCGCGGAATACCGGGTGGCGTTCCTCGGTTTCATCGCCGGATTTCCGTACCTGATGGGGCTGCCCGCCCAGCTGGGCGCGCCGCGCTTAAGCAAGCCGCGCGATCGCGTTCCAGCGGGCAGCGTCGCGATCGCCGGCACCCAATGCGGCATCTATCCTCGCAGCTCGCCCGGCGGGTGGCGCCTCTTGGGCCAGACTCGCGCGACGGTCTTCGATCCGGCGCGCGAACCCGCCGCGCTGTTCGCGCCCGGCGACGAAGTGCGGTTTGCGCCGGTCAAGAAGATCGCGGACGCGATGGCGGAGCTCACGTGGTGACGGCTCCGCGCACGCTGCGCGTGATCAACCCGGGCCTTCAATCCACCGTGCAAGACGATGGACGGCGCGATGTCGCGCGCTTTGGCGTGTCGCCCTCGGGCGCGGTCGATTGGTTCAGCGCACGTGCCGCAAATCTGCTTGTCGGAAACGCGGCGGGCGCGGCGGTCATCGAGACGACGCTGCTTGGCGCGAGCTTCGAAATATCGTGCGATGCGAGGATCGCGATCACCGGCGCGTTTGCGCCGCTGACCATCGACGGCGCGACCGCGCATGCATGGCGCTCGCACGACGTCCGGGCAGGGGCGCGCATCTCTATAGGGCCGGCCGAATGCGGCGCGCGGTCGTACCTCGGGGTCGAGGGCGGCATCGAAGTACCGCTCGTGCTCGGCAGCGCGTCGACCGATCTTGGCGCGGGCTTCGGCGGATACCAAGGCCGCGCGCTGCGGGCGGGCGACCTCTTAAATGTAGAACCCGAGCGGAGCTCGCGTGTCGCACAGAGCGAAGCCCGGCGTCGCGCAGTTCGCCTATCCGCCCCAAGCCATCCCAAGGTGGGATCCATCGGCCATACTGCGCGTGCTGCCCGGCCCGCACCGATCGTCGCTCTCCGATCGTGCGTGGCAGGAGTTACTCGCGCGCTCGTACGGCGTCTCCAGCCGTTCGACTCGCCAAGGCGTGCAGTTAGAAGGAGACGCCATCGAGCTCGAGCGTCCGACCGATGTCATCTCAGCGGGTGCGTATGCGGGATGCGTTCAAGTAACGAGCGCCGGGCTGCCCGTGATCCTGCTCGCGGAGCACCAGACGACGGGCGGCTACGCAACCGCGGCGTGTATCATCGCGGCGGATACACCGCGCGCCGGACAGTTGCGCCCCGGTGATGTCGTGCGGTTTGCGCTCGCGTCGCAGGCCGATGCGGTGCACGCGCTGCGCGGGCTGCGGCGCACGCTCGACTCCGCTGACGAATGCTGACATGGAAAAAACGATCGATCTGAACTGCGACATCGGCGAGTCATACGGGGCGTGGCGCATGGGCGACGACGACGCGCTGCTGGACCTCGTCAGCTCGGCGAACATCGCCTGCGGGTTCCACGCCGGCGACCCATCGACGATCGACGCGACCGTGTGCGCCGCCACGCAGCGCGGCGTCGCCATCGGTGCCCATCCTTCATATCCCGACCTCGCGGGTTTCGGCCGGCGCAGCATGGAGATCTCACCCGACGATGTCGAGTCGGGCGTGCTCTATCAGATCGGCGCGCTGATCGCGTTCGTCGACTCGTATGGCGCGAAGCTGCATCACGTCAAGCCGCACGGTGCGCTCTATAATGATGCGTCGCGCCGCGAAACGATCGCTAAAGCGATCGCCCGCGCGGTCGCGCGCGCTGACGTCCCCCTCACGCTTGTCGGCCTACCGGGTTCGGCGCTGCTCGCCGCCGGCGACGAAGCGGGCCTAAAAACGGCCGCCGAGGGATTTTGCGACCGGGCGTACGAGCCCGACGGTTCGCTGCGCTCGCGTACGCTCAAGGGAGCACTGATCTCCGACCCGGTGCGCTGCGCGAACCAGGCCCTCGATCTTGCGCGCAGCGGCCGCGTGCAAACGCTCTGCATCCACGGCGACACGCCCGGCGCAGCCGGAATCGCGCTCGCGGTGACGGCAGCACTGCGCGAGGCCGGTTTCACCATCGCGCCCCCGCATTGACATGTCGAGCACGATAGAAAATCTCGATTCGATTCTGCATGGCATCGCGACGGAGTTTCCGTCGATCGAGGTCCTCAAGGCGAGCGCGCGCCGCGAGCGCGGCGCGTACGCGCTGGCCGTGACGGTCGATCGCGACGGCGGCGTCGATATCGCGCTGTGCGAACAGCTCACGCGCTACATCGATCACCGCGTCGAAGGGCTGGGCGGGGTCGTCGGACCGTACACGATCGAAGTCGCCTCCGCAGGCCTCGACCGCCCGCTGCTCACACCGGCGCACTTCAAACGCTTCTTCGGGCGCGACGCGCGCATCATCACCAAACTGCGCATCAGCAATCGCGTGGAGTTCACCGGCAAGCTCGACGCGGCCGACGACGAAAAGGTCACCATCGCGGACCGCTACGCAGGCGCGGTAGAGATCCCATACGCCGCCATCAAGCGCGCCAATCTTGTCTACGAGCCCGCTGACGATCTCAAGAAGAAGCGCAAGTGATGAGTGCCGCCGCGCCAACCGACAACGCGGGCGTCCGTTTCCCGCCGCCGTTCATCTATCTCGCCGGCTTGCTGGCCGGGCTAGTGCTGGAGCGATTCGTGCCGCTGCACATCCCGCTCGGTCCCGCACGCTGGCCGCTCGCCACGATCTTTCTGATCGGATGGCTCGCGCTCTGGATCGGCGCGCTGCCGATGTTCCGCGCGGCGCGCACGCCCGTGAGCCCGCGGGAACCGGTCACCGCGCTGATGACGTCGGGGATCTATAGCCGCACGCGCAACCCGCTCTATCTCGGACTGACGCTGTTCTATCTCGGTGTGGCGGCGCTTATGCAGTCCGGCTGGATGCTTATCTTCTTGATGCCCGTCATGCTCATCATTCGCTACTCAGTCATCGCCGCCGAAGAGCGTTATCTGGAGCGCCGTTTCGGCGAGCAGTACCTCGGATATAAAGAAAAAGTCGGCCGCTGGCTCTAACCGTTGACGGTCCCGTGACGCTTGCGCCGGGACGGCGCATATGGTAAACTACGAGTGTATTCTCCGTGAGGAGTGGGACAGCCCACTCCTTTCGTTTCTCCTAGGGGACTAAAGCACACCGTCATGGCACCTCGGAAAACCGCAAAGAAGACGGCGGCATCCAACGGCTCGGCCGTCGCAGCACCCGCGCAACCGAATCCGGAGCTCATCGCGGCCCTCCACGATCTGGAGCGCGACCGGGGCTTATCGTTCGCTGTCCTGATCGACGCCTTAGAAGCCGCGCTGGTGTCCGCGTACAAGCGCAATTTCGCCCGCGAGGCCGAAGCGCACGGCAATCCTGTCGTGATCGTCGATCGCGAAGATGGTTCGTATCGAGTGTTCGCGCGCCGCACGGTCGTCGAAGAGGTCACCGACCCGCTGATCGAGATCAGCCCGGCTGAGGCCGGCGACAAGTACAAGATCGGCGACAATTTCGACATCGAAGTGACGCCCAAAGAATTCGGACGCATCGCCGCGCAGACGGCCAAGCAGGTCATCGTGCAGCGCATCCGCGAGGCGGAGCGCGATCTCGTGTTCGACGAGTATAACGATCGCATCGATCACATGATCAGCGGCACGGTGCTGCGCTACGAGCAGCGCAACATGTTCATCGACCTCGGAAAAGCCGAAGCCATCCTGCCGCTGTCCGAGCAAGTGCCGCACGAATCGTTCCGCATCGGCTCGCGCGTGCGCGTCTACGTGATGGAAGCGCGCAAGACCAACAAGGGCCCGCAGATCGTCGTGTCGCGCACGCATCCGAACGTCGTGCGCCGGCTGTTCGAAACCGAGATCCCCGAAGTCGCGCAGGGTCTGGTCGAGCTCAAAGATATCGCACGCGAACCCGGCTCGCGCTCCAAAGTGTCGGTCTGGACGGACGAAGAGGACATCGACGCGGTCGGCGCCTGTCTTGGTCCGCGCAGTTCGCGCATCAACAACATCAGCGATGAGCTGCACGGCGAGAAGATCGACGTGATCCAATGGGCGGCCGACACGGCCACGTACGTCGCCAACGCGCTGCAGCCCGCCAAAGTCATCCAAGTCCACTTGAGCGAGCGCCAACATCTGGCTGAAGCGGTCGTGCCGGACCACCAGCTGTCGCTGGCGATCGGCAAAGAAGGCCAAAACGTGCGGCTCGCAGCGCGGCTCACCGGCTGGCGCATCGACATCCACAACGAAGAGCAGTGGACCAAGGTCGTCTCGCAGCGCGTCGAAGAAGAGCAAGAGTCTGAGGAGCTCGCCGCGATGGCCGAAGCGGCCGCGCAAGAGTCCGGCGTCGACCTGACGCCCGAGATGCTCGCACAGGACGAAGATTTGATCCGCCGTCTGCAAGAACTGCAGCGCACCGAGAGCGGCGCGGAGGCCGGCAGCGACGGCGATGCCCAACCCGAGGCTACGGAGGATGCCGCCGACGACGCCGAAAAGACTGGCGCAACCGAATGATCTCGCGGAATCCGAACGCGTACCGATCCGGCAATGCGTTGGATGCCGCACGCGTCGCGAAAAACGGCATCTGCTGCGCTTCGTGCGGGTCGCGGATGGGCGCTGGAGCGCCGATCCGGAGGCGCGCAGCGACGGCAGGGGCGCGTACCTATGCTCGCCGCAGTGCGTCGAGCGCGTGAAGAAGAACAAGAAATACAAAGGCCTGGCGACGGCGGACATCCCGCCCACCGCCTGGCCCGATACGATGAAAGGAAACGAGTAGGCCGCTGTGGCGGCCGGACACATGGCTGGAGTTCGAGTACATGAGCTCGCAAAAGAGCTCAACCTCTCAAGTCAGGAGACGATCGCGCTCCTGAGCAAGGTCGGCATTTCCGCCTCAACGCACATGAGCCTGATCGACGAGCACCGCGCGCGGATCGTCAAGGGCGTGCTCACGGGCAATCTCGCCGAAGAGGCAAAGCGCGTCAAGATCGCCCCCAAGAAGAGCGCCCCCGCAACGGGCAATGGCGCCGCCGCTGCACAAGCAGTTGCGCCGCCGCCTGTCGCGCCGCCGGCGCAATCCACCGCTGCCGTGACGCCAGCACCCGCTCAGCCATCCGCCCCCGTCATTCCCGAAGAGCCGGTCGTGCGCTTGCGCGTAGTGCCGCCTGCGCAAAAGCAGCCGCGCCCAGCGCCTCGTCCTGCGCCGGCGCCCAAAGTCATACCGGCCGCATCGGCCGATCCAACCGCGCCGATTCCGACGCTACGGCCCGCAGCGCAAGCGGGCGCAGTTGCGCCGCCTCGTCCGCCGCAACGTCCGCTCGGCGGCAACCTTCGTCCAGGTCCGCAGCCGCTCGGTGGTCGCGGTGTTGGTCCGCGCCCCGGATTCTCGCGCCCCGGTGGTCCAGGCGCCGGCCGCCCTGGTGGCCCCGGCGGTCCAGGCCGCGGCATGGTGCAATCCGGCCCGATGCCGAGCGCCCCGCCGAGTGGCGGGCGCAAGAAGTCACGCGAAGAGCTCGAGCGCGACCGCAAAGAGCGCGAACGCGAGTCGCTGCTCAAGAAACAGCAGCCGAGATCGCGCGCGGCGCAAGTCGGCGCGACGGTCACCGAACCGGAGATCCTCAAGGATCTGCCGATTCCCGACCTCATCACCGTGCAGCAGCTCGCCGCCGCGATGGAGACGCCGGCGGGCCAAGTCATCGCGCAGCTCATCCGCATGGGCACGATGGCGACCATCAATCAGCACATCACGCCCGACGTCGCCAGCCAAGTGGCGCGCCGCTTCGGCTTCAACACGATCGTCAAGGAAGTCGGCGAAGAAGCCGCGCCGGAGATCGTCGTCGAGGCGGATCCGCCGGGTTCGCTCACCACGCGGCCGCCGGTCGTCACCGTGCTCGGCCACGTTGACCACGGCAAGACGTCGCTGCTCGACGCCATCCGTTCCACGAAGGTGGCGGCGGGCGAGGCGGGCGGCATCACGCAGCGCATCGGCGCCTACACGGTTGAGACGGGCGACCGCAAAGTCACGTTCATCGACACGCCCGGCCACGAAGCGTTCACCGAGATGCGCGCGCGCGGCGCCAAAGTCACCGACGTCGCGATCCTTGTGGTCGCCGCCGACGACGGCGTCATGCCGCAGACCATCGAAGCGATGAACCACGCGAAAGCGGCGGGCGTGCCGATCGTCGTCGCCATCAATAAGATGGACCGCCCCGATGCGAATCCAGATCGCGTCAAGCAACAGCTGTCGGACCTTGGGCTCGCGCCGGAAGAATATGGCGGAACGACGCAATTCATACCCGTTTCGGCCAAGCAGAAGACCGGCATCGACGAACTGCTCGAGATGGTGTTGCTCAACGCCGACCTGTTGGACCTCAAGGCGAACAAGAGCCGCCGCGCCCAAGGCGTGATCATCGAAGCGCGCCTCGACAAGGCGCGTGGTCCGGTCGCCACCGTGCTCGTCAAGAACGGCACGTTGCGCGTCGGCGACATCGTCGTCGTCGGATCCACCTGGGGTCGCGTGCGCGCGCTGTTCGACGACAAGCTCGAAGCCATCAAGCGCGCGGGACCGGCCATCCCGGCCGAGATCATGGGCTTGTCCGATGTGCCCGCCGCAGGCGATATTATGGAAGTCGTTTCGGACGAACGCGACGCGCGTGAGCTCGCCGCTAAACGTTCGCAGCGCAAGCGCGAGCAGCGCATGGCCACCGCCAAGCGCACCGTGACGCTCGACGGCTTCTTGGCGCAAGCCAAAGAAGGCGGCATCAAGGACCTCAACCTCATCATCAAGACCGATGCGCAAGGCTCGGTCGAGGCGCTCAAGTCGCAGCTTGACGGCCTCGCGAACGATGAGGTGCGCACGCGCGTCATCCACACCGGCGTCGGCGGCATCAACGAGTCCGACGTCATGCTGGCCAGCGCGTCCAACGCGATCATCATCGGCTTCAACATCCGGCCCGACGCCACGATATCGCGCAAAGCCGAATCGGAAGGCGTCGATATCCGGTTGTACGACGTCATTTACAACGTCATCGACGACGTCAAGGCGGCCATCGCAGGCATGCTCAAGCCGCAGACGCGCGAGGTCGTGCTCGGTCAAGTCGAAGTGCGCAAGCTCTTCAAAGTCAGCAAGGTCGGCACGATCGCCGGCGCCTACGTCAAGTCGGGCAAGATCACGCGCGACTCCGGCGTGCGCGTGCTGCGCGACAGCGTCGTCGTGTACGAAGGCAAGCTCGCGTCGCTCAAGCGCTTCAAGGATGACGTCCGCGAGGTCGCCGAGGGCTACGAGCTCGGCCTGTCGATCGAGAACTACAACGACATCAAAGAAGGCGATGTGATCGAAGCGTTCACGACCGAAGAGGTGGCGGCCGCGCCGGCGTAATGGACAACGACGTGGTCGAGCAGGCGCACGAGATCTACTTCAACGTGATCGTCGCCCACGGCGATGCGGACGACCCGTGGTCGCCCGAGCAACGCGCCGAGCTGCGCCGCGCGCTGCAGCTGCTCGAGCCGTTCGAAGAATCCGGCGACCTCGGCCCCGACGGCGTCCAGCTGATGGCCTCGTTGTGTCTCGAGCTCGGCAACGACGAACGCGAGGAACACCTGTTGCGCCAAGGGCTGGACCGCCATCCGAGCGCGGCGGGCCTGCACGGCGACCTTGGCGCAGCGCTTGCCAATCTCGAGCGCTGGCCGCCAGCGATCGCGCATCTTGCGGCGGCGGTCGTGCTCGGCGTGGACGAGCCCGACGAACAGTGGGCGGCCGCGTGCTCGCAACTCATCGACACGCTCAACGAGTGCGGCGACCAGGAGCGCGCCGAAGCGGTGCGCGTCTGGGCGCTCGCCTCCGCGCAGGACGACAAGGCGCGCGCGTGGCTTGAGGACGATGAGTCCGAAGACGAAGAAGAAGAATCTGCCGAGTGATGTAGCGGTCGAATTTATTCGACCGAACCCTAGACAACCGAACGCCTGTGTGGGATAGAGACTTTGAACGACGCCAAAAGCAAACGGCTTGAGCGGGTGGAGCACGAGATCGTGCGCGAGCTGAGCGAGTTGCTGCATAAGGAGCTGAAGGACCCGCGCGTGGGGTTCGTCACGATCACCGGTGCCAAGATCAGTCCTGATCTGAGCAGCGCGAAGGTGTTCGCCAGCCCGATGGGAGATCCGCGCGCCGTCGCGCAGAGCATGAAGGGCCTCGCATCGGCCGCCGGCTTCTTGAGCGTCGAGCTCGGCAAACGCCTCGGCATGCGGCGCACACCGGCCATCCACTTCGTGCGCGACGAGTCCATCGAGCGAGGCGTCAAATTGACGAACATCATCGACGAGGTGCAACGACGAGATGAAGCTCGAGCCAACCGCGACAAAGAGTAACGGGCAACCTGGCGAGGCGCCGGGCGGCGACGTGCTCGAAGCCCTGCGTTCGCATCGCCAGTTCGTCATGTGCGCCCACGAGAACCCCGACTGCGACGTGCTCGCAAGCGGCTTCGCCCTTGGGCTCGCGCTCAAACGGCTCGGCAAAGACGTCAAATACTTCCTCGATGACGACGTGCCGCGCAACTTGACGTTCTTGCCCGAATCGGGTTTGACGCAGCGCAACTTCGACGGCGTCGCGGACGACGCGCTGTTCATCTTCTTCGACATGAGCGATCAGGCGCGCGCCGGAAAGGCGCTGGCCTGGGTGCCGCACGAGCGCATCGTCAACATCGACCACCACCTTTCCAATACGCGCTTCGGCCGTTGGAACTACGTGCGCGAGCACGAAGCGGCCACCGGCGTGCTCGTGCTGCATCTCATCGTCGGGCTGCACGTCGAGGTCTCCAAAGATATCGCCGAATGCCTGCTCAGCGCCATCCTGTCGGACACCGGTTGCTTCATGTATTCGAACGCGACGCCCGATACGCTGCGCATCGGAGCCGCGCTCATCGAGGCCGGCGCCGACAAAGACCGCATCACCGAGCAGCTGTATCAGACGCGTACCTTCGCCGCGCAGAAGATCCTCGGGCGCACGCTGGATGCTGCGGTGCTCACCGATGACGGCATCTGCTACTCAGTGGTCACGCAAGCCATGCTGGCTGACATCGGCGCGGACAGCGAAGATCTAGAGGAAGTGGTCGGCGCGCTGCGCGCCGTCGATCGATCGCAGGTGGCGGCGTTGCTCAAAGAGCAGCCCGACGGCACATTTCGGTTGAGCCTGCGCTCGCGCGGGCGCGTCAACGTCATGGCGATCGCCAAGGCGCTCGGTGGCGGCGGACATTTCCGCGCGGCGGGCGCGCCGCTCAGCGGGCCGGCGGATGCGGCCCTCGCCAAAGTGCTCAGCGCGGTTCGCGCTCAGATGGCGGTGCGTTGACCGAAACCTTCTCCCACTTCGGCTTTCTGAACGCGTTCAAGCCGCCCGGCATGACGTCCACCGCATTCGGCGGTTGGGTGAAGCGCCTGTTGGGGAAGACGCCGGTCGGCCACTGGGGCACGCTGGATCCAACAGCATGCGGCGTGCTCGTGCTTGCGGTGGGTCACGCGACGCGGTTGCTGCCCCTGATCTCGCCTTCGCACAAACAGTACGTCTTCGATCTCAACCTAGGCTCCTCGACCGACACGGCTGACGAAAGCGGCCGCGTGCTTGAGACGGGCCAGCTGCCGGCTGATTGGAGCGCTCGGCTCGACTCGGTCGCCGCGGGCCTGGTGGGGCCGCTCGACCAAGTCCCGCCGATGTATTCTGCCGTCAAGGTCGCAGGTCGAGCGCTCTACGTCAGCGCGCGTCGCGGCCAGCATGTGGCTCGCGCGGCCCGGCCCACCAAGGTGCACACGCTGCGCGTGCTCTCCAAGAGCGAACGCGGTGCGCGACTGCTTGTGGAATGCGAAGCGGGGCTCTACGTGCGTTCGCTCTGCGAGGAGATCGGTCGGCAGCTTGGCGTTCCCGCGCACATGGGCGCACTCGTGCGCACCGCCGCCGGTCCGTTCAGCATCGGCTCCGCATGCTTGCCCGAAGACATCGCCAAGGCGCCGGTCGCATGTCTGCTCGACCCGCTCTCGGTGCTGCGCGGCCCCCGCATCGAACTCGATGAGGCAGCCGCGCGCCGCTTTCGCAACGGCAACCCCGTCCCTTCGCAGCCGGATGTAGCACCCGAGCGCAGCTCGGGTACGCTTACACTCGTCCTTCACGGGAATCGCTTGATCGGGTTTGGAAGCGTCGATGCGGGCGGTGCGTTGTCACCGCATCGCGTTTTTCCGCCATCCATGACGCAATAGGAGAAATGTTCAGTGAGAAATCTAATCTTCGGTCTCGTCGCAACGCTCTTGTTCGCCGCCGCTTCGTCCGGTGGTCCCGTAGCCGCTAACGAACCCGCCGCGAGCGCGTTGCCGGTCGGTACTCCCCTAGCATACAACTGTCAATGGACGCAGCGCTTTAAGAACAGCGCGCCGTGGACCGGCAACATGACGATCACCGTCAATGCTGAGGGCATCATCAACGGCAAATACAAAAGCACATCGATCAAGCCCGATCCGCTCTACGGCAGGATCATCACGGTCACGGGTGGCTTGAGCGGCAAAGATATCCGGCTGAGCTTCGGCGTCTCGCCAAGCCTCACCGTTCGCGGCGAGGTGATGAGCAACGGCATCCAAGGCACCTCGTCCTACAACGGCGGCACGCTAGTGTTGGCGTGTGCGAACGCAAAATCGCACTAGCCGCAGTGAGACCACGATAGCCGGCGATGCAAATCGTCCGTGATCTCGACGCATATCACGCAGACGCCGATCTTCTTCTGACGATCGGCGTCTTTGACGGCGTGCACGTCGGCCATCGCGCGGTGCTCGAGCGTTTACGCGGCAGACGTAAGCCGGGTATGTTGGCGGGCGCCCTGACGTTCGAACACCATCCGCTCGCCTATCTACACCCGGACAAAGCCCCCAAAGCGCTGACCACGGTGGCGGAGAAGATCAACCTGCTCGACGCGTGCGGTCTCGACGTGCTCTTCTTGTTGCCGTTCGACGAGCGCATCCAGCAAGTTGGTGCGCGAGCGTTCCTCGAGGACATGCTGTTGGCCAAACTGCGAACGCGTCTGCTCGTGGTCGGCGGCAACTGGCGTTTCGGCAAAGAGCGCACCGGCGACATCGCGCTTGCGCGCAGCGTGCTGGAGCGCTCGGACTGCGCGTTCGAAGTCGAAACGCTGACCATGCACGACGGCCAGCGCGTCTCGAGCTCGCGCATCCGCGAGCTGATCGACGAACGGCGCTTCGACGAAGCCGATGAGCTGCTCGGCTCGCCGTTCACGGTGCACGGCATCGTGCGCGGCGGCGAGGGCCGCGGACATCTGCTCGGCTTCCCCACCGCGAATCTCGAGGTCCCCAAGGAGAAGCTCGTACCGCCCGCCGGCGTGTACGCAGCCACCACGCGCTACGATGGCCAAGACTATGCGTCGGTCGTGAGCATCGGCGACAAACCGACGTTCGGCGGGCATGAGACAGCGCTCGAGGTCCACGTGCTTGATTTCGACAAGAGCATCTACGGCGAGCAGCTCGGCGTGAGCGGTTGGCGGTTCCTACGCGAACAGCAGCGCTTCGAAAATGCGGACGCGCTCATCGAACAGATGAAACGCGACGTCGCCGCCGCCCGTCTGTAATGTAGCGGTCGAATTTATTCGACCGGCTCGGAGGTGACCATGAAGGTCTTGAGCATCGCGCTACTCATGGCGGCCCTCGCCGGCGCAGCTTCAGCGCCGGTGACCGGGGCCGCAATGCCCGCGCCGCATCCGACGCCGACCGTGGCGCCGCTCAAATACACAGTCACCATCACACCGCGATTCGGGCGCGGCAGGCAATGGACCGGCGCGCTCACGATCGCGATCAACGCCGGCGGCGCCGTCGCCGGGACTTACAAGACGACGAGCATCGTCCCCGACCCGTTTTACAGCCAACACGTGACGGTGTCCGGGCACGAGAAGGCCAAGCAGATCGAGCTGGTCTTCCACATGCTGTCGCCGAATAAGTTCAAGGTCGAGGCGCAGTTCCTCGGCGACAACTTCAGCGGAATAGCGACCGACCAGAACGCGAAGCAGTATGACTTTCTGGCGCAGCGCTTACATTAGGTAAGGCGGTGGTCGAACCACTCGACGATCGCGTTCAGGCGCGCGACCCGCAATTTCGGCGGACCGCCGCGCGAAAGCCCGTGATCGGCTTCGAGGAAGCGCATGAACTCAACGGTGCGCCCGCGCTGATACAGCGCGCTGAACAGCTGTTCGGCTTGCTCGATCGGACAACGATAGTCGCGCTCGCCGTGGATGAGCAGCAGCGGCGTGCGCATCTCATCCGCGTACGTGATCGGCGAGTTGCGGCGATAGACGTCAGGGATCTGCGCAGGCGTGCCGCCGAGCTCCAGCTCGAGCATCCGGCCCACCTCGGACGTGCCCCACAAACTTTCGAGATTGGTCGCTGAGCGCATCGCCACCGCGGCGGCGAAACGGCGCGTCTGGCCGATCGCCCACGCGGTCAGATATCCGCCGTACGATCCGCCGGCCACACCCAGCCGCTTCTCGTCGATGCCGCCTTGGAGAATCACCGTGTCCAAAGCCGCTTGGCAATCGGCGAGCGGAGGCCCGCCCCACTTGCCGACGATCGCCGCAGCGAAGCTCTCGCCATATCCTTGGCTGCCGCGCGGATTGCAATAGACAACGTCGTAGCCTGCGGCTGCGAGCAGTTGAAATTCGAAGAAGAAGGTCTCGCCGTACGCGAAGTGCGGCCCGCCGTGGATCTGCAAGATGCATGGGCGGGGCGCAGCCGCGTCGGACGAAAGGTGCCAGGCGTCGAGCGGACCCGCCGGTCCGTCCACCGAGAGACGCGCCGCTTCGCGCACGCCGGTCTGCTCGCACCACGTCTTGGTCTCAGATGTGAGACGGTCCAGCGCGCCGCCGGCGTTGATGTTGTACAGCTCGGGCGGCATGGACGATCGCGACGCGCAGCAGACGAACCCGCCGCTCTGGCTTGGTCCGAACGCGTTCACCGACAACGTCGACGGCGTCGCTTCGCGGATCGCGAGATCCGGCGAGATCACGAAGATGCGCGTGGCGCCGCGCTGCGTGCCGAGCACCGCGATCGAGCCGTCGGCCATCCACTGTGGCGCGGACGGAGCGCCGGCGCCGCCGGTATCGGTGATCGTCGCGTCGCCGCACGTCCACTCTTCCGCGGGCGTGAGGCACGTCGGCTCGCCGCCCGCAGCGATCGTGAACAGCCTCTGATTCGCAAGCCCATAGGCGCCTTTGAGATTATCGCTACCGACGAACGCGATGCGTGATCCATCGTTCGACCACGCAGGCGCATTCACCGAGCCGCGCAGCGTGAGGATCTTCTGGGGCGCGCTTCCGTCGCGCACCGCCATCACCCACAGCTCGCGCATCGCGACGCCGTCGGCGTCGGCACCGTGCTCGCCCGCGTACGCGATCTGCGCGCCATCGGGCGACCAGGCAGGACCGGCGATGAATCCCGTTCCATCGGTGAGGGCTCGCGCCGTCCCTTGCACGAGATCGAGCAGCCAGATACGCGGGTAGGCGTCGTGATAGCCGATGCCATCGGCACGATAACGCTGGCGCGTGATGCGCCGCCAGCCGCGCGCCTCGACATCGCGTCGCGCCTGTCCGTCCACGGCGACGGCCACGAGGAAGCGTCCATCGGGCGAGACGGAAAACTCAGAAACGGAACCGTCGATCGCGGGTGCTGCGTACGCCTCGCCGCCGGCGCAATCGATGCACCACACCTGCATTGTGCCGCTGCGATCGCTCAGGAAGAAGAGGCGACTGCCGTCCGACGACCACGCAGGCGCGGCGTCGCGCGCCACACCGCGCGTGAACACCGTCGTGCCGCGCGATCCGAGATCAAAGACGCGAACGCTGCCGCGATAGGCGTTCGCCTCCGCGTCTACGACCGTTCTGACGTACGCGACGCGACCGCCGCCCGAATCGAGCGCGCACGCGCTGACGATCGGCAGCGAATAAAGGTGCTCCGCCGTAAGGCGACGCTGCTGTGCCACACCGACACGCTATGGTGTGTCGCAAAGCCGTTCCTGCCAGTTCCCTGCCGGAGGGCGCGAATGTGACTAGCCGGCGCCTGGGGTTAACGCTATTTCAGGATGTTGATCGCACGCGCGCCGACAACCACGACCGTCACGAGCGAGATCGCGCTTTGCGTCATCATCAGCAGTTTGCCGCGGGGCGTGACCGGCAGCGTGTCGGTCGGACTGAACGCTGTCGATGTGTTGAACGCGAGCGCCAGGTAGTCGACAAAGGCCGGCACGCGCGGCACGGATCCTTGTGTAAAGGTGAAATCTTCAGGCTCGTACGAGTCGCTCGACCGGCCTTCCGGCCCGCCGCGGTCGAGCAGCCAATAGAGCAACGCGAACAAGATGACGTTCGCGACCCAGTCTGCCACGGATGACGTGAGCAACGTGAGCGGCGGGATGTCGCTCGGCGAGCTGAGCATCGCGTGCACAAGACGCGAGAGCGCGATGACGTTGACCACGATGGCGAGCACCACGAGCACGACGAGCACGCCGCGTTCGATGCGCATCCATCTCCGCTTGTCTCGCGCGAGCGCGACCGCGAGCAACGGCGCAAGCATCGCGATCCCGGCTGCATAGAGCGTCCAAACCGGGAAAAGCGCAAGTCGCGCAGGCAATGATAAGAGCAGCCACAGGAGCGCGACAATAGCCAAAGCGACGGGCCAACGCGTCTCTATCTTTTCGATCACTGCCGTTGGTTTTGTTCGACCGAAGGTATTGCCTGCGAGTGAGGTTCAGACGCGGGCGTGGCTCAACGCGTCCACATCGCATCGACGACGTCGTCCGACACGAGGCGATCTTGTTCGTCGACAAGCCGGTTGCTCTTGTCGATGACGAGCACGTGCCCGCCGCCGTCGAGTGCCACGACCAGACCCGGCTGCCAATTCGTGCCGTCGCGTGAGTATTGCGGTTCCTCGCTTGAATCGTGGCCGACGAAGACGATGGTGTGATCGCCCGTCACGACTCCGTGGATGCAGGGGCCGGAGCGGACTGTCCGCCCGGTGACCGCGTCGATCACGAACAAACGCGCGCGCGGCTCGGCGGAGTACACATGTGCATCGGTGCGAAAATACATCGGGCACGTCGTGTCGTCGCCGGCGACCGCGAACTCGGTGTCGGACGTGAAGCCGACGATGTGGTGTGTGTCGACGCTGACGCGCGCGTGCGTGTCGTGCAGCGGCGCCGTCGGGGAATCGCGCCGCATCACCGAAACGGTGCCGCTGCCGTCCGAACGCAGGCATGCGACGAAGATGCCGCGCGGCGAGATCGCCATCGGCGCGCAGCCGCCGCTGCGCGTGGTGATGACTTTGGTGGAGATCCGCAATGCGGGTTGCGCACGGGCGATGAGCATACCGGTCACCGATGGCCCATCGATGAGCGCGCCGTTGTGACGCACTTCGACGTCCAGCAGACCATCGGGACGGTTCGACGGATGCATGATGTAGAGCGTGCCGGGCACGGGCGGTGCGGTCACCAATGCCACGTCCGGCGGTCGCGCGATGCAGCCCGAGCTCGCGAGCGACACGAGCACGAAGAGCACCCCCAAGGCGGACTTCATTATACTTGTAATCGGCGAAGTTCCGGGAGAGAGTGACCGTTTCTCGCCGATTAGCCCCTTCTGTGATGTGAGGGTGACGGTATTGACGCCGCTGGGAATGCGCGTGATGGTTGGAGCGGGCCGAGTTAGCGGCCTGCGGGGAGGGGCGCTGGGTTGCCGGACCCCTATGATCCACGAAGCGCTCTACCACCGGGGCGGACTCGGTTCTCGTAGCGTTAGCTGCGATCGGAGCGCACAACGAATGAAGCTCAACTGGAGTTCGCACAAATCGTATCGAGGGTGCGCGCTGAGTTAGCTACTGCAGAGGACCAGGAATAGGGACCAAGCTGCCGCAACCTCGGTGTCCCCGTTCCTTCCTCTGGAGAGTTCAAATGAAGCAGCGCAGGCTTGGCCCCGATGGACCCGTCGTCTCGGCGATCGGTCTTGGCTGCATGGGCATGTCCGAATTCTATGGCCCGTCAGACGATGAAGAGTCGATTACGACGATCCACCGAGCCATCGAATTGGGCAGCAACTTTCTCGACACCGCCGACATGTATGGACCGTTCACAAATGAAGAGCTGGTCGGCCGCGCGATCGAGGACCGGCGCGACAAGGTATTCTTGGCGACCAAGTTCGGCAACGAGCGCAATCCTGACGGCTCGTGGATCTCGATCAACGGCAAACCGGATTACGTCAAACGTGCCTGCGATGCGTCGCTCAAGCGGCTGCGCGTGAACACGATCGACCTGTACTATCAGCACCGCGTCGACAAGACGGTGCCGATCGAAGAGACGGTCAACGCGATGGCCGAGCTCGTGAAGGAAGGCAAGGTCCGATATCTGGGTCTGAGTGAGGCAGCGCCTGCGACGTTGCGCCGCGCAAACGCCGTGCACAAGATCACCGCCCTGCAGACCGAGTATTCATTGTTCACACGCGACGTCGAGGCAGAGGTCCTGCCCACCGTGCGGGAGCTCGGAGCCGGGTTTGTCGCCTACAGCCCGCTCGGTCGCGGACTGCTGACCGGCTCCATCGCAAAGCCGGGAGATTTCACCGAAGGCGACTATCGCGAAAATCATCCGCGATTCCAAGGCGACAATTTCAAGCACAACCTCGAACTCGTCGCGCTGCTCAAGCAGATCGCGTCGGAAAAAGGGATCACGCCGGCGCAGCTCGCGCTCGCCTGGCTGCTGGCGCAAGGGCCGGACATCGTGCCGATCCCAGGCGCTCGTAAGCGCAAACACTTGGAAGAGAACTGTGCCGCCGTGGACATCGAACTGACGAAAGAAGATGTCGAACGCATCGACGCGGTCGCGCGACCTGGGGCGTTCGCCGGTCAGCGTTATGCGGACATGAGCACGGTCAACGCCTAGGGAACGGCGCTCCATACTTAAATGACTTAGACACTGTCGTGAAGCCGCGGGCGCCGTCATATCTCAAAAGGAAGTCAAACCCGCTGGGCGTGTCGCCGCCCCAACCGAAGAAATGGACGACCAACGCGCTGTTCGAGACAAAGGACTCGCAACTGAGATAGTTCGGAAAATACTGGAAGAATTTCTTCGTCTCGGGCAGCGCCACGACGAGGATCGTCGACAGCCGCTTGGCCTGCAACGTGTCGCGGTCATAAATG
Source organism: Vulcanimicrobiota bacterium (assembly GCA_963812135.1). Classification (GTDB taxonomy): domain Bacteria; phylum Vulcanimicrobiota; class Vulcanimicrobiia; order Eremiobacterales; family Eremiobacteraceae; genus JAFAHD01. The sequence goes on along the minus strand of CAWETU010000001.1, from coordinate 2,088,699 downwards.
TAGCAATCCGATTCATCGCTCGCAAAGTGGTCGTTCACAAGGAAATGCGCATTATCCGGCGACCATGCTACATCGACTCCGCGGCCGTAGTCTTTCACGTGTCGAATTTCGCTCGTCTGAAGGTTCACGAGGACGAGCATGTGCGCCATACGCCTGTTGACGAAACTAAGGCTCGCGAGCGCCCATTCTCCCGACGGCGAAATCGCCGGTTCTCCAGGTTGGGGAGCCAGGGGCGTTTGATCGGCCATCGCCATGGACGAAAGCAGCGCGCAGCCTGCGAGCGTGGCGAGCCAGCGTGACAAACCAAAGAGTTTCATCACACGCGCATGTTCATCTGATCGCCGGACTGCATCAGGTGGATGTGGTCGACCACGCCCTGCCAGGCGTCAGGCCCGACACCGAGCTGGCTTCGAAACGGGTACTGAAGTTCAAACAGCAGCACCAACATCGAGACGATGACGATTGCGACCGCTGAGGTCATGAGCAGGTGCGTGGTTGCGTTCTTCAAGCCGAAAAGCCAGCAAAAACCGATGACGCAGAACGCGCCGATGTACAGGATGAGCCACTCAAACCTCAAGACGCCGCTTCCGTTCGAGACGAGCCGTCGCGAACGATCGTCATGCAGCACGGTGAGCTGCTGCATCGTCGCGGCTTGGGCGTTCGACTCACGCAGATTGGCGGGTGTCACGGTGCCTGCGGCGACCATGGCATCCATGACGATGATGTCCCCTTGCTTTTCGAAACCGCCGTGGCGCATCTCGGGCCACTCGCGATCGATCATGATCTCGGAGTACTGAAGGATGTCGTTTCGCACGCGTGAGCGCGCCTGATATGGCAGGCCGATCGCAGCGTGCCACGTGTCGGCTGCGGCGGCCGACTCGAGCGCGACCAGATCGCGCGCGTCGGCGAAATGCTGCCAGACGATTACCGTAAGGAAACCAAGCACCACGGCATAGAGCGTGCCGACGACCGCGATGATGAAGCCGCCGACCTCGTTATGCTGGACGAAATCTTGTCCGCCAAAGCGGTGGTGGACGAAGCGCTGCCCGCCGGCCGCGATCGCGACGCCGAGCACCAGCGCGCCGAACAATAGCAGAAGAGGTGGGACATCGTAGAGGAACACAGCGCGCACTGTTTGCCCGACTGCACAAGAAATCTTTCATGTGAACCAAACGCTGGCCGGCGGCATCTATAGGTTGGACGTCGCGACGCCAAACGAAAGGTGAAAGACATGACACTAGTAGGATTGGTCGCAGCGGCCGTGCTCACGAGCGCGACGCCGGCCAAGGATACCGCACCCGCGCCGATGGCCGCCTTGATCCCGGTCCGGGCGGTGGCGACTCAGCAACCTCAACCGGGGCTTGACGTGCATATCGCGCCGATCGATATCGCCGGCGACTTCCAGGCGAAGATGCTGGAGCTCAGCGGCTAGACTATGACTCGGGCGCTACAACAGGGTAGATCGAAGACACCTCCAGCGGGGTGTCTTCGTGTTCGAGATCTAGTGCTTCGGTTCGTCCAGCTGTCTACGCGTGGTCGTGCACGTGCACGACGACATCGTCACGTCGGTCGAGCCTTTCTTCCCCATCACTGGGGCGCCAAATGCAGAACAACCCGCGCTTCCATGAGATCTCAGGGAATGTCCGCACTTGCAATAGTTGGATCCGCGTGGCATGGTGTCGCTCCCAACTTCCATTGATCGACCCAGACAGGTCGAATCTGACTTACTTTGCCACGCAGATGAGCGCGATTCCTCTATAACAGCGCACTTACGTGCCTGAACTGCTCACTTGGCTCGGGAGTTTCTTCCACGCTGCTTGAGCCTTGGGCGGGAGCGAGTCCATGTGTTTGAGTAACATCGTGAGCTGCCAGATCTGAGTGTCGGTCAACGATTTCCCGAACGAGGGCATACCGGTCAACCGGACGCCATGATCGATCTTCCAATACGTGGCGCTCTCGGGATCGTCTTCAACGCCGTGCTTGGCGAGTTGCGGTGCGTGCTGATAGAGGCCGGCGGCGACATTCGAGGCTTGGCCGTCCGACGCGCCATGGCAGATCATGCAATTGTCGGCGTAGAGTTTGACAGCGTCGGTCAGGTTAGTGTCGTCGGCCGGCAGCGGATCGGCTTGCTTGGGTGCCTCACGCGCGACCGTCGCGCGCAGCGACGTACGGGCCGCCCAGCGCTCGAGGGCGCTTGGCTTGGCGTCGGCGTTGGCAGGCATCAGTCCAAAAATCACGGCGAAGTAGACGAGCACCAAGCCGGCAACGATAACCCCAGCGGCGCCCAACGCGACGTATCGTATCATCTATATCCCTTCGGCCATTCCAAGACGAGCATCCACACCATCGTAACCGTACCCGGCTGGGAAAGGGTTCATGCGGGGATGAGAAACGGATGAGCGTATATCATTGAGCACAAGATGAAGGAGCTGGATAAGCAGGCGCTGGGCGGATTGACGAGCTTGTTCGTCATCATTGCGGCCGCGCTTTTCATTCCGGCATGGACCCTCCACTACTGGCAGGCATGGGTTTTCCTTGCCATATTCATGACGTCCGCCCTCGCGGTCACTATTTACTTACGGCAGAAGGATCCGCAGCTCTTGGAGCGCCGCGTCAAAGCCGGCCCCGCCGCCGAACAGGAGCCAATCCAGAAGATCATCCAGGTTCTCGCGTCGATCTCGTTCATCGCGCTGATCGTCGTGCCCGCGATCGATCATCGCCTCGCATGGTCTGCGGTGCCGCCCTACGTGGTGGCCGCCGGGGACATCCTCATCGCTCTCGGTTTCTTCATCGTGTTTCTCGTGTTCAAAGCGAACACGTACACGTCGGGCACCATCGAGGTCGCACCCGGCCAGACGATCATCACGACCGGACCATATGCGCTCGTCCGGCATCCGATGTATATCGGAGCCATCATCATGCTCGTGGGCATCCCGCTTGCACTTGGGTCGTGGTGGGGATTGCTCGCGGTCGTCCCGATCACTGCGGTCGTCATCTGGCGCCTGCTCGACGAAGAGCGTTTTCTCGCAAAGAATCTTGCCGGGCTATCCAGATTATCGCGACAAGGTGAAGTATCGCCTTGTCCCGTTTATTTGGTGACGGCTCGGCGGTCGCGAGGACGCGCTGCGCGTCCTGTTTACCCTGCTCGATCGCGGCGTCGATGCGATCTTGGTCATCGAAATCAAGCACGGACAAATTAAGCGGAGCCTGCGGACTGATCGTCCGGATCGCGATGTAGCGTTTACCAGGTGCCTCGTTCGCTCGAACCGCTTCGTTGATGGCCGCGGCAAAGCGCAGATCGCGGTCGATCATCCCCTGCTGCATGATGTCGTGGCTGATCAACGCGATGTCCGCGATCGACGAAATGCGCCAATTCGGCGGTCGCAGATCCGGACGATTCATGTAGATGACGGTGACGTCGTCGGCACCCGCGCGGATCGCTATATTGATCGGTGCGGTGCCGGCGACGCCGCCGTCGACGTACTCGCAGGCGGCGCATGCCTCGTCCGATATGCCGACCGGCGGGAACGCGCCGGGGATCGCCGAGGACGCACGGACCGCGTCGAGATAGTTCGACTCGCTGAGCGGATGGCTGAACGCCTCACGCTCGGCGAAAAGCTTCGCACTTTCGCCGGCGTTCGGGCCGGTGAAATAGTAGAACGCCTCTGGCCTGCCGCGCGTCAGATTGGTGACCGCGACGATCAGCGTGTGCTTGAGCGACGCGTAGCGCACGTGCGGGGCGAGCAATTCGACGATGGGTTGCGAGTTGAGCACGCCCAGCAGATGAGCAAATCGGCTGGGCGGTCCGATGCGCGCATAGTCTTGGGCTAGCTGGACCAGTATCGATGGGCGGCGCGGCAGCGGATCTTCGGACAGCGCGCGGAGATCCGCGACGACTTTGGCCACGGCGTCGATCTCGAGGCGCAAGGCGGATCACCTTGCTCGAGGCGATCGATCGCCAGATACGCTCGAGCTTCTCGACCTCGTCTTGGGCGACCAGCGTTCCATTGATGGCGCCGATGGACGTGCCGCAGATGATGTCGAAGCTCTCGTGTTCGAGCAGCGCGCGTACCGCGCCGGCCTCGTACGCGCCCCTCGCGCCGCCGCCGCTGAGGATGAGTGCTTTCATGCGGTCCGAGGGATTCGGGCGCTCACCACGGGGACCATCCACACCGCGTATCTGCTCGGGTCTTTGATGTTGGCGATCATCTGATCGAAGTACGCGCGCGCGGAGTCGCGCGAGAACGGCGTGAGCTCACCGATCGAGTCGACGTAGCCGTCTCGCCACGCTTCGATGATGGTCGCAAACGTCTCTCGCGGCACGCGCAGCGTGTCGACGACGATGTAGTCCACCTTGATCTCTTCGAGCTTCAGCGCGGCGAAAATCGAGTAGGTGTTACGGCCGACGAACAGATCGGTCGCTGTCGCGGCCTCGAAGCTCCTCGGTGCCACATGCCAAAAATCGCTCGGGTCGAGCTGTCCGCGCTGGAAATGGAGCATCCCGTAGTCCTCGGGGATGAGATGCAAGTAGCCGCCAGGCCGCGTCACCCGCGCGAACTCTGCGATCACGCGATCCACGTGCGGTATCGAGTGCAGCACATGGCGGCACACGGTCAGGTCGAAGGTGTTGTCTGCGGCTCGGAGCTCGTACACGCTCTGGTGCTCGAACGATAGCCGGGGCGCAAGCCCGGCGTAGCGCGACCGCGCAAGATCGAGATGGGGGTCGATGATGTCGATACCGAGCACGCGTGCGTTCGGGTAAAGCTCGGCCAAGCGCGAAGCGATCTCGCCGGTTCCGCAGCCGGCATCGAGGATGCGAGGCTCGGCCGGGAGCGCATACCGCCGGAACAACTGGACTTCCTGAGGCCAGATCGCCCGCGCTTGCGCGTCCAAGTTGCGCACCATCGACTCATCGGCCATCTGCTTGCCCTGCGGGTTGAGATCGGTCATGGGTTCCTCCACCCGCTCAGGATAGCAAAAAGCTCTGGTCAAGCCAAGGAATACTCTCAAGTAATGGGTACGATGCGAACATGCTGCCAATAATACTGGCGGTTGCTGTCGCCGCTCCGAGTCCCGCGCCGACAGCAAGTCCGCCGGGACCATGCGCACAAGGCGCGCTTGCGTCGATCACCGATCGCCCTGGTGTCGGCCGTGCACCTGCGACGAACGGTGCGGCGTGCGTGGCGCTTCCAGGCACGGTCGTCATCGAGGCCGGCTATCGCAACCAAGTCACGGTCGCACCCGGCACTCAAGTTCTCGCGGTGTATCCGAATCCGATCATTCGCTTCGGCCTGCGTGGACGAAACGAGATCCTCCTCTCACCTGCCGTCTACACGCAGCGCACGGGTGCGGACCCGGTCACTGGATCCGTTCCCGCGGTCGGCATGCAAGACGCTGGCTTCGGATTCAAACATCTGCTACGCGATGATAGTTGGCGGCAGGACGCGATCAATGTCTTTGTGACGCTTCCCAATGGCTACCCGAGCGGTCCCGTCGGGTTCACCGCGGGAGCGCCGACGTACACGTTCGGCTACAGCGTCGTCTTTGCGCTCACCAGCCGGATCGGGGTTTCGACGACGCAGAACTATGTGCTCAACGCAACAGAGAGCTCGACCGGAGTCCAGCGATATGGGGCGTATCAGCCGGCGCTCAGCGCATCGTATGCGCTCTCGCCCAATTTCACGAGCATGGTACAGGACCAACTGACGATACCCACAGCTCCGGGTGCGGGCACAGGCAATCGCGGACTTGTAGGATTGCAATGCGCGGTTTCTCCCAGGGTCGTTCTCGACGGCGAGTTTGAGGTGAACGTCCTGCCGCATCCGGGGTTGGCCCAGCACGCGGTGGACGTCGGAATCACGCTCTTATTGTAGAGCGACATCAAGATGAAGGGCACCGGCGGGCGCCGGGCCAAGCGTGCGGGCCGATGAACATTGCGCAGATGGGTATTTTCGCGCTCGGCGATGCGTCGCATGATTTCATTGAGTTTGCCTTGCGCGGTGGCGTCTCGCCCGAAGCCGCCGTCCACGCGGTCGCGAGCATGCACAACCCGCGGGAAACCGTTGAGGGCGTCAATCTCGTCGCAGGTTTTCGCCCCGAACTGTGGCGCGCCGCAGAACCCGCCGATGCGCCCGCGAAGGTCGCGTCGTTTGAGCGAGATCTCGTCGGCACGGGCGGCTATACGATGCCCGCGACCCAGTCCGACATCTTCATCTGGATCGCCGGCGCCGCGTATGACAACGTCTTCGACGTCGCCACGAGCATCGCAAGCGAGCTCGCGCCGGTCGCGACGGTCGAGCGCGAGCTGGTCGGCTGGACATACCAACACAACCGTGACCTCACCGGGTTCCAAGACGGGACAGAGAATCCGTCGCTCGTCGACGCGCCCGATATCGTGCTGATACCCGAGGGTCAACCCGGCGCGGGCGGCAGCATCCTTCTTGTGCAGCAATGGATGCACGACGTTAAACTATGGCGCGCGCTGCCGGTGGCCGAGCAAGAACGCGTCATCGGGCGCACCAAAACGGACAGCATCGAATTTCCCGAGGATAAAATGCCGGCGGATTCGCACGTGACGAGGACGACGCTCGATGAGAACGGCGAAGAGCTCAAGATCTTCCGGCGCAACACGCCGTACGGCACCGTCGAGGATCACGGCACCATGTTCGTCGGCTTCGCCAAGGATCAGCACCGGCTCCAGCGCATGCTGGAACGCATGGCCGGCATCGGCGATGGCGTGCGCGATGCGCTGACGCGCTACTCGAACCCACTCACGGGAGCGTACTACTTCATCCCAGCGCTCTCGACGTTAGGCCGGCTCGCGGCGTCGACGACGACTAGGCTCCAGCCATGATCTTGCCGCTGCTCTTGGTCGTGGATTTCATGAACTTCACGTACGCAGTCTCGCCATGTTCCAACGTCCCTCCGCCGGTGGTCATGAGCAAAGGGTCGTCCTCGTACTACGATGAGAAGATGGGCACGGGATTCGATCTTTACGTCCGCAACGTCAAGACCGGTAGTTTAAGCGCCGGCACGCAACAGGCAGTCGTCGTGATCACGTGCGATTTCCCGATCGGCGGTACCGCCGAGGCGTTCGCCTACGATATTCGCGGGAACACTGCAGCGCTGCTCGGAGAGGTCGGTGACGCCAATTGGGGCGGAGACTGGGGGAGGGGCCCAGACTCGATCCACATCACGTTTAGGAATAACTATCTCTACGTCGATTCGTGCCAAGACGATGACTGCACGACGCGCGAGGTCAGGACGTACGTGCTACGGGCCGGTAAGCTCGCCAAGGTCTACGTGCAAACGCACAAGACCACCAACAATTAGGTTTGGATAAGCTTCATCTCGATCGTGTACGAGTTGGTGCTCTGTTGCGGAACGAACCTCATGATCTCATCCACATAGACCGGCATATGAATGCGCGGGTCGTACAAGATATTGGCCTGTTGATTGGCGGTGATATACCGCCCGCCTTGTTGTTTCATCGAGCCGTCGGAATGGATCAGGATCAGCGGCGGCTGTGCTGGATTAACGCCTTTTCCGGTTAAGGTGTACGCGCCATTCCACGTGTAGACTTGACCTGCGAATCCCATGCCTGCTGCGCCTGGCGCGAATGTCGCCTTTACGTTATAGCTCTGCTTCCAGCTCGAGGTCGGCCCCCCGGACAACGCAGCGAAATACTGCTGCCCAAGAAGCGGAAGGATGGTCACTTGAATCAGCGTCAGCGAATACGGGGCTTTGGCGCAGGTGACGCTGCCGTTCGCATAGACCTCACAGGTCGAGCTTTGCTTCGGCTGGTACGCCATCCACCAATTGTCGGTCGCCTTGACGGTCAAGCCGCCATCGCTGGCAAGTCCGACGATATCGACGGTGCTCGTTCCAGTCCCGTTCCCCGATTTCGTGGCCTTGGTGTTGTAGCCGAATTGATAAACGAGATGGCGCACCCTAGGCAGTCCAACGGCGGCCGGCATCGCGGAAGGTGCCATCGATCCGGTAGCGGTCGGCGCTGGCGCAGCTCCCGCCGGTGACACTGCCAGCATGCCAGCGATGACAAAAGCAACGGGTAATAGCTTACTCATGATCAATCTCCTCCGCGACCTAAATCGTGATTCGAAAGGTGCTTCCGAGCCGAGGGTTCGCGGCCTCTAAATCAGGCTAATCGGAGGTAGTAGGTCGCATCTTGCTAAGAACTCTTCATCGTAAGGAGTGCGCATGCATATATTCGGACGTATCCCGCGTGCAGCCGTTGCGTCGTGTCTGATATTCTTAGGGATCTTGGCGAACGTCGCCGCGGCCGGCGCGACCAGCCTTCCACCGGTACGCCACGTCTTCATCATCATGCTCGAGAACAAGGACAACGCCGCTACCTTTGGCCCCTCATCGCCGGCACCGTATCTCTCGCAGACGCTCGTCGCGCAAGGCGCGTATCTCCAGAACTACTTCGGCATCGGGCACGTCAGCCTCGACAACTACATCGCACTGATCAGCGGCCAAGCGCCGAACCCCGATACGCAGCGCGACTGCCAAGACTACATCGAGTTCGCGAGCAGCGGCACAACCTCAGACGGCCAGGCCATTGGACACGGCTGCGTCTACCCGTCGTCGGTGCACAACCTCGCCGATGAACTCGCATCCAAGGGATTGAGCTGGCGATCCTACGCCGAAGACATGGGCAACGATCCGGCTCGCGAGAGCTCGACCTGCGGACACCCCCCGCTTGGCGCCCCGGACAACACGCAAAAAGCACAGGCGCCGTCGGCCGCGGCACCGCAAGGCGATCAATACGCGACGCGGCACAATCCATTCATGTATTTCCACTCGGTGATCGACTCGCCGGATTGCGCGGCGCACGTCGTCAACTTCCGCCAGCTGCCGCGCGATCTCGCCTCGTACGAGACCACTGCCAACCTCACATTCATCACACCCAACTTGTGCGACGATGGGCACGACGCCCCGTGCGTGACGCGACAGCCGGGCGGCTTGATATCCGCGAATGCGTGGCTTGCGCTCTGGGTACCGATGATCTTGGCATCACCCGCGTACTCGCGTGACGGCCTGCTGCTTGATCCTTTTCGACGAGACCGAGGTTGAAGGGAAGATGGTCAACGGTCAATTCACGATGATCGGTGATGCGACCGCGTGTTGCAACGAACAAAGCGGTCCGAACACGGGACTAGCCGGTCAGATCGGTCCGGGCGGCGGCAACACCGGCGCCATCGCAGTGTCACCGTTCATCAAGCCAGGCACGGTGTCCAAACAACCGTACAACCACTACTCGACGCTCAAAACGATCGAAGACATCTTCGAACTCCCACACCTCGGCTATTCTGGGGCGACTGGGCTCGCGGCATTCGGCGATGACGTCTTCAACAAACGACCTTGACAAGCGGGACATAGTTCGACGGGCAGCCAGTCGTCCATTTCACGATTGATTTGCGGTCCAGGCGTAGGGTGTTGACGAGCCCTTCGCAGTGGGGGGACGCTCGCAGCGTCGGAGAACAACGGCGACAAGATCTTCACCGCCACGACTCCAGACGCCACGGTCGCGACCGTCGCTGCGCAAGGTAACTCGACGAACTTTCGGCGACCGGCAAGGTGGGCTCGTGCAACATCCAACTTTCAAACAGCTCTGGCGACCGTGGCCAGCTGCTGTCGCCGCGGGACTGTTCGCGGTGGTCGCCGCCGTGGCAGTTGCCAGGCTGCCGGCCGCGTCCTCTTCGACCGCGACGATCGCGCCGCCGAAATCCCCTCCCGTCGGCGTGATGTTCGATCAGATCGACCGGACGGTCGCCGGCACTGCGACGCCTCCGCCGCCGGGCTCGTTCGCGGTTGAGCTGGAGCTGATCAAGAAACGCCAAGCGATCGCGAAGAACAGTCAGACGACATCGGCCGCGCACGGTGAGTCGATCACGGATACGCTTGCGAACATCGCCGCCAGCGAGATCCCGATTCCGTTCGTCGGAAGCTGGATCACAAGCCTGGGTTCACACGCGCAGGAGAGGAAGGCGGAGCAAGCCGCCGCCGAGATGCGCAACGTCATGAACGCCGGCGTGCTCACCCGCTACGCGTTCTACAACGGGTGGACGCGCGTCGAAGTGCCGGGCGAGTATGCGATCATCACGCGCCCCGATCTCGGCAAGAAGTACACGCTCGATCTCCAGAATAAGTTGTTTTCGACGACCGCCTACGGCACCGCCGTCGCGGGCTCGAAGACGCTGACTGCGTCGAGCACGGCGCAGCTCCAAACAACGGCATCATGGACGCTCAAAGACCCGCTCGTCATTGACGGGCAGACGGCGACGCATTACGAGGGCACCGCGATGCTACTGGTGAGCGAAGCCCGCGGCGCTTGCGAAGATGGCGAGACCCGCGAATCTGTGACCGAGTACGTGACGGATCTGCCCGAACCGGCGCCGCTCGCCGGCGGGCTCGAGTCCCTCGCGCTGCCGACGGGATGCGCGCCGACGATCGACCATCATAACAGTGGCGACGATCCAAGCGCTCATCTCTATCTGTACCGGCTGGTCCGTGTCGACAGCGAGGCCGCAAACGTCGATGGACCGTTGATCGCGGTTTCGATGCGCTCCAACATCAAGCAGCTCGGTCCGGACGACGCATCGCTGTTCGCGCCGCCGCCGGATTTCGCGGCGGCTCATTAATATGAAGCACATATGCATTCCATTGATATGCGCGCTGCTCGCGGCATCGCTCGCCGCGACGCCGGTGAGCGCACGCGCAGATGAACAGGTGCTGCAGTACGTGCAGGTCACGCACGTGAAGGTGCCCACGGCGCCTGGGGGGATGCCGAGCAAGCCGGGGTTCAACCCGGCGCAGGTGATGGCGCAGGCGTTCCAAGCGCAGATCCAAGACCGGATCCACGACTTCCTCACCGGAGTCATCCGCGCCGCATTGAGCCGCGCGTCGCCGATCCTCGGTTCGCTCGCGGACACCGTCGCGAGCAAGCTCGAGAAGAACGTGATGGGGCACGTGATGCCTACCGTTATCATAAAAGACAAAACGATCAGCTCGACCACAACCATCTCGCCGCAGCGCGCGCGTGTTGATTACGAACACATCTCGCTCATCGCCCAGTGCGACGCCGGCAAGATCATCACGCTGAATCACGACGCGAAGACCTATTTCGTGACGACGCTCGATTCCAGCGACGCACTCATCGCGGCGGCGGTCCACCAGAACGCTTCGCAAGCCCAGGTGCACATCGACCGCCAAAAGGATGATCAGGTCCAGACGATCGCCGGCATGCAGGCGCACCACGAAGTCGAAACTTTTTCTGCGCCGGGTATCCCGAGCGCGACCACCGACAAGTGGTATGCGCTCTCCGACATGCCCAACAGCTGCAGCCAGTCAGGGCAGATCATGGCCGGGAATATCGAGATACCCCTGCGCTTAGAGCGAAAGGTCGACCTGTCCACGATGCCGTTCCAACTCCCGACGATGCCGGGACTCGATTTCGCTTCATTACTAACTACGCGCATCGAGACGACATCCATCAGCAAGATCGCCTACGATCCGGCCTTCTTCGACGTGCCTTCCGGTTACACGCAAGTGCCGCCGCCAAGCCTCGCGCCGCCGGGACCGCCGACTGGCAGGCCGTCGCCGTCGGCTAGCGGCCCGCCGCCACAGCCGAGCGCGACGCCCGCCGCGCCACCGCAAGCGCAATCGTAGCCGATGATGAACGTGAGAAGCTGCGTCGCCGTCCTGCTGGCGTTCAATCTCGCGGTCATGCCCCTGGCGAGCGCGTCCGCGACAACCTCCGCGCCAACCTCCGCGCAGCCCGCGCCGGCGGCGGTATCGCCCGCCCCCGTCAGCGATCAAGCGACGGTGCTTGCTCGCCAAGTCCTCGCCGGTGGCCCTGGAGCGCGACAAGGATTGTTGCAGGCGCTCGGACTGGCCGGCATGCCGGTGCGCAACGCCGACGGCTCCTATCTCGTCCAGCCCGCGGGAGCGAATCAGCACGTGGGCTTTTCCTCTTGGGAGATCGAGGCGATGCTGAAGGCGATGGAACACGGCGTCGCGCTGGCGCCGTTGTCTTCGCTTGGAGCCGCTATGCAAGATGAGCTGGCGCCTTTCAAAGGTGCGGATGTCGCCGGGCTCATCACCGCCGGGATCCGCACGGATGCGCAAAGCGCAGATCCCGCGCTGCGCTTCTGGGCGCAGTTCATCATCGCGCTCGGCCGCGAAGGCACGCAGCACTACGATCTTTCCACCGAATCCGATACGAGCAAGATCGATCTTGATGCGATCCAAACAGCGTTGGTCTTGCGCAGGCTCGCGGCTGACTTGTTCGCCGCGTCGCGCAGTGCGGCCGCATCAGCCCCGAGGTCCGTGCGCGTTGCCGAGATCGGAACGCTCGATTTCGGGCCGGTGCGCGTCGCCGATGCCAAGCCTCCCTGCGATCCGTCAGAAGGCGCGGGGCAGATCATGGAACTGGGCGGATCTGTCGAGAGCCAAGGTTTCGATAAGCTGCTCGAATACGTGGCGGAACACATCCACGCGGCTGAGCCGGGGATCTCGAAAGCGCAAGCGATTTCGGCAGCCTTCAACGTTATCGTGGCGTGGGCGCAGCTGTTGCTCACCTACCTAGTCGCTGCTCGAGTTCAAGATCACGATGGATAAGCCACCGCTGCGGCGCAACAGGACGCGAGCCGCGGGCGAGCAGCGCGAGCTTATCGGCTCGGTGCGCATCAACGCGAAGAATTGGACCTGGACGAACTGCCTCAAGAACGCGCTGGCCACCGTTGGGCTTGATACGGGCGATATTTTCCACGATGGCCCGGTCGGCGATGCCGCCGTTGATTGGAGGATCACCGACGGTCAAGCGCTGGTGGACTACCGCGGCATCGAGACCGCACGCGTGCCCACCGACGAGGCGGGCGAGTCGCACGTCATCGTCGAGGGTAAAGCTCGGCCCGATGATCTGCCTGATTTCTCCACCGAGGTCGAGAAGCAGGCGACGGTCGTCGGCCTACTGCAGCTGCAGCGCGCGAACATCAAGGAAGACTTCGTCTCGGCGATCGGCCAGCCGCGCAGCATCCTCGCTTTTCTCACCGTCCCGGTCGAGCTGATCAAACGGACGACGCTGCTCACCAAAGTGGCGTCATACACGTTTGCCGTGATCGACTACGACGTCAACCTCGAGCTCTTGATGAACTCCACATTCGATTACCATCAGGCGATCGTCGGGCCGGGTGGGTGGGACTATACGATGCACTACCATATGAGCGCCGACGTGCCGATCTCGCTCGAGACGGTGCAAGGCATGCAGAACCGGTCGTACGCATTGCTTGGTCAAGCCTCGCCAGACGCGTACACCGCCAAGTTGATTGAATGCTCGTGTCAATCGCGCTTTCACGGGGAATTCCCGGGCTATGTGCTCGTCGTCGCCGATCCGATGAAGGTCCGGCTGGGGCAGAACTTCGGAGTGACCCTGGTGCTAGGCATGTCGCAATCGCACGACGTTTTGTGGGCCCGGTGTGGACCGGAGAATGGGTCTGACATAACGTCGACGGTCTTCACTGGCCGCCTCTTTATGCAAGCGCACATGTCGGAACTGTACCTCGCCCGCCCGGGCGTGATCGCCGGTGTCGCGTTCACGATCACCGACTGGCAGCGCGGCAGCGGTGGGATACTTGCGCGCAAGGTCTACGATCGAGAAAGCGATTGCGGTTCTTCGCCCGGCCTACCATGCCAAGCGCACGAGCATACGGTGCTGGAGTTGCGGCGCACGACGCCGCAGGAAAATCCCGCACCGCTGAAATGATTCGTCTTGGAGCGCTTCTTCTTGCCCTGCTTGCCGCAATGCCGGCTGCGGCAGCGCAGCTCGCTCCGGACACGCAGGTCGGCAACTTCCTTTTCAAGATGCCTAACGGCTGGAATCCGATTCAAAAGGGAGACACGACGATCATCTACGCCCCGGCACCTCCGCCGGGCACGGTGACGTACATCGCGATCGCCGCCGACAATATTGACGGCGACCTAGCGAAATCGTTCGGCGAGCTCTGGCAGGGCTTCACGAGCTCGTACCAGATATTGCAAGGCGGACAAATCACGCAGATGCACGCTAACGGCTACGACGCGTACTACGCAACGGGTATCGCGCGTGATCGCAACGGCGTCCAGTGGAACGCGTTCCTGATGGGAGCGCAGTACAAGAAGCGCATCCAGACCGTGATGTTCATGAGCAACGTGCCTTCGGGCACCATGCTTTCCGCATACGAGCAGGTCTTTCAGCAGACTTTTCTCGCCAGTCTGAGCTTCGGTGACGCGCTCCCTGGTTCGAAGACTCCCCCACCTGCCGGCTCAGGCCCGGTTGCGGAAGCACCACACAAGCTGCCGCCGGGAGCGCTCGAGGGAATCTATGTCAGCTTCAGTCTCGACGCGAGCGGCGGGCTTGGAGCCAAGCCTTTGCTTTTCAGTCCGGATGGTTGGGTCGTCAAGAATGTGCCTAAGGATGGCATGATCGGGTTCGATTTCACCGCAAATCGCAACGATCCCAATACCAACCGTAGTTGGGTCGGCCGATATCGCGTGGATGGCAACCAGATCAGCATCCAGTGGCAGGATTACGCTGGGGACCGCCAAGTCATCACGCGGAACGAGAGCTCCGCAAATCCGGGGCTCGACGTCTATGTTCCGATGTGCCGCTGCACAGGAAAGAGATTCTCCGGGAGCTATAACTGGGGCGTCACCGGCGCAGGCCAGTACTTGCAGTTTTCGGCAGATGGGACGTTTATTGATCACCAGGTCATGGACCAGATGATTGTGCCTAGCGCCTTCTATGAACATCCTCGAATACAGCAAGGTACCTACTCCATCCAGAACCAGACGATGATCTTCACCTTCGCTGATGGACGGCGCGCTATGCGCACCTTTTATGCGCCGAAAGCTCAGGAAAACAACCGGACGTTTGACTGGATCAATCTGGGCGGCCACTCACTGTACCGCGCAAAATAAGATCGCCCTCCCTAATGAGTGAGAGGGCGGCGAATATTGCATTTGCGGGGGCGCACAAATGATCGGATAACAAAACCTTGACAACTTGTGTCATTCACATAGAGGCGCGCTGGCAAATTAGGAACTGAGCCGAGCTGCACGGTTAGCGCTCGCGGGCACCGTTCTGAACCGCGAGCTCCCAGCGATACCCGTCCGGATCGTGAAACCACAGGCCCATATGCGGCGAGCCCGGCGATGTGGGGCCGATCTCGTCGCCCGGATCTTCCAGTTCTACGCCGTTTTTCTTCAACATCTCGAACGCTTCGCGCAGCGCGCGCATACTGTCGAGGTGAAACGACATGTGGTCGATCGCGTCCGGATGTGGTATGCCTTTGAAGAACCCGATGATCATCGCGTCGTTCGTCAGCGCGATGGCCTCGTCGGACCGAAACATTTCCTGCAGATCGAAGTTCTTGGTCCAAAACTGCGCGCTCTTCTCCGGGTCTCTGACGGCAAGGCTGAAATGCCAGACCGCGCCAAGCTGTACTTTCACGTCCGTACCTCCTCATAACGCATCAAGTCGCGCTTGTCCGCGGAGATGCGATCGTAACTATCTATGTCCCGGAAATTTGCGGGGATTGATTTGAGCTCGTCGCAGCAGCCATGAGCCAACGATTCCGGCATTCTTTACCTTCCGTTAAGATGACGCACTCGGCGAAGTCGACGGCCTAGAGAGACCGCGGGCAGGAGAAGGGCTCGGGCGTGAACGTGGCGACATATCTTCTCTTCGATAAAGCCATACGTCTTCGATCGGGCGATAGGGGGAAAAATCCATGACAAACGATTCCGCGGCGCAAAGCGGCAAGCCAGGGGCAGCCGCATCTATGGACCGCACCGTGCTGCCCATCCAACCCCCTGAGTATCCGCCGATCACCGAGCTTGATGCGCACAACGCGAAAGCTCCGCCGCGATTCGAGGTAAAGGCGCCCAAAGGTGCGCCGAACGTGGTAGTCATCCTTCTCGACAACATGGGCTTCGGCGACATATCGACGTTCGGAGGGCCGATACAGATGCCGACGCTGGACCGGCTGGCCAAGACCGGGCTGCGCTACAATAACCTCAAAGTCCCCCCGTTGTGTTCGCCGGCCCGCGTGGCCCTGCTCACTGGCCGCAACAATCATAGCGCGAACTTCGGCGTGATCTCGGAAATTGCGACCGGTTTTCCGGGGTACACCGCGATGCGTCCCGACAGCATCACAATGTTGCCCCAGATCTTGCGACTCAACGGCTATAGCACTGCCATGTTCGGCAAATGTCACGAGCTGGGACCCTGGGAAGCGAGTGTGGTCGGGCCGTTCGATCGCTGGCCCGTGCATAGCGGGTTTGAGAAGTTCTACGGCTTCATGTCTGGAGAGGCTGACCTCTTCCATCCTGTCATTTACGACAACATGACGAGGGTGGACATACGCCCCGATCCCGATTACTACGCGAGTACCGACATCACCGACAAGGCTATCCTCTGGCTGCGTTCGCAGCGTTCGTTGGCGCCCGACAAACCATTCTTCGTCTACTACTCCGCGATCGGTACACACGGCCCGTTCCAGGTGCCCGATTCGTGGCGCGACAGGTACAAGGGCAAGTTCGACCAGGGGTGGGACCAGGTACGTAAGGAGACGCTGGCCCGCCAAATCGAGCTCGGCGTCGTGCCCCCGGGCACCGATGCCGCGCCGAAGCCGCCGGGGATTCAGGAATGGGACCAATTGACAGCCGACGAGAAAAAAGTCTTTGCTAGATATATGGAGATCTATGCCGCCTTTGCCGAGGTGACCGACTACGAAGTCGGCCGGTTCCTGGATGAGATTGAGGCCCTTGGCGAAATGGACAACACGCTGATCGTGTACATCACGGGCGACAACGGTTCGGTTTTTCAAGGCGGCCTGAATGGCGCCTTCAATGAGCTGTCCGTGTTTAACGGGCTGCCAGAGCCGCTGGAGGTTGCGCTCAAGAATTTCGACGAAATCGGCGGCCCCAAGTCCCATATTCTGTACAACAATGGCTGGGCTTTTGCCGGCGCCACGCCGTTTGGATGGGGCCACCAAGTCGCCTCGTACGGCGGCGTCTGCCAATCCATGGTCGTCAACTGGCCGAAGGGCATTGCGGAGAAGGGCGGTCTACGTACGCAATGGATGCACATGATCGATATCGCGCCGACGGTGTTGGAGGCAGTTGGTGTGCCCGAGCCCGCGGTCGTCTATGGCGTCGAGCAGAAGCCCCTCGAAGGCGTGAGCGTGCTCGACACCCTGAATAACCCCGATGCGAAATCTCGCCACACCACGCAGTACTTCGAGATGGCGGGCAACCGGGGGATCTACCAAGACGGCTGGTTCGCCACCACGGTGCATCGCCCGCCGTGGGAGCCCAAGCCGCGAGCTACGTTTGAAAACGACAAGTGGGAGCTTTACAACGTCGAGGAAGATTTCAGTTGCGCGCACGACCTTGCCGCGAAGTATCCGGACAAACTTGAGAAGCTAAAGGGAGTCTTCCTGGAAGAGGCCGTCAAGTACCATGTGCTTCCGCTTGACGATCGCGCTTGGGAGCGCTTCAACGCCGCTCTGGCAGGCCGTCCGGACCTGATGGAAGGTCGTACCGAGATGACGGTCTATGAGGGGATGAAAGGGATTCCCGAAAATGGCTTCATCAACATCAAGAACCGATCTTTCGTCATTACGGCCGACATCGAGGTCCCGAAGGCTGGCGCGGAGGGAGTGGTCATCGCCCAAGGCGGGGATATGGGAGGCTGGAGCCTGTACGTCAAGGACGGCGCACCCCGGTTTGCCTGGAACTTTCTCGGCCGCGAGATTTACAAGATTGTCGGATCCGCTCGTCTGCCGGCTGGGCGGGTGACATTGCGTTTCGAGTTCGCGTACGATGGTGGCGGCAAGCTCGGCGCGGGCGGTGACGGCGTGCTCTTCGTCAATGGTGCACAAGTCGGCACGGGGCGGATCGAACACACTCAGCCGTTCGCATTCGGTGCGGAGACGACGGACGTGGGCGAGAACCTCTACACGTGTGTCAGCGACGACTACAAAGCGGGCGACAACAAGTTCACCGGCAAGATTCACAAGGTGACCGTCCAGGTCGGAAAGTCAAACCTCAGCGAGGAGGCGCAGAAAGCTATCCAAGAACTGCATATGAAGAAAGCGCTCAACGTCTAAACTCGGCGACGTAAACAAGAACGCGCAATCTCTCGTCCGACAGAAGATTGCGCGTTTTCTTTATCCTGAAAATTTGCGGGGGATGGATTTGAACCACCGACCTTCGGGTTATGCTTGCTACTTCGGCTTTCGCCGCTCCGCCGTCGCCGACGGATTCGTAGTCTGGACTTTCCCTTCACCCATCGACGTTCGATGGGTGCCTGCCATCAAGTCTCTACACCTTCCCCATCAGAAGCTCTGATAGGACTTGGCTCGGGATTACCCTGCTAACGGCTTCCCCGAATTTGACAGGTGTTCTCACAAGGATTGCTCCCTGTGGAGCCCAGGCGCAATCGAGCTTCATGCATCACGGTAAGCAGATGACCTGAGTCTTCATTGATGCGCGTGGACACCGAAGTGTGTCCAGCCGATTGCGTTGTGTGTCGAGCCCGACGAGCTACCGGACTGCTCCACCCCGCTCTGATAGGTACGTCGAGACTACGTCGCGTACCTGCCCGCATGTTGGTGCCATCGACATTTTCCATCGTCGCGTTCGATCCAGAAAAGAACGAACTCGGCGTCGCAGTGGAATCCAAATTCCTCTCCGTGGGGTCAGCCGTTCCGTGGGTCGAGGGCGGCGTCGGCGCGATCGCCACGCAATCGTGGGCGAACACGACATATGGACCCCGTGGTCTTGATTTACTACGCAAAGGGGCGACCCCCGAAGAGACAATGCGCACGCTGACTGGCGATGACGAACACGCCGATGAACGTCAGGTCGGAATCGTCGATGCCAAGGGCCGCTCCGCCACGTACACTGGCGAGAAATGCAAGGATTGGGCAGGCGGAGAGAACGGACCAAACTTCGCCGCTCAAGGAAACATTCTCGTGGGCCAAGCCGTCGTCGACTCGATGGTGAGCGCTTTCCATCAAACCAAAGGGCATCTTGCGGACCGATTAGTGGCCGCATTGCGCGCGGGTCAGGCCGCCGGCGGCGACAAGCGCGGCCAGCAAAGCGCTGCGCTTTACATCGCAAAACCAGGCGGCGGATACGCCGGTTTCAACGATCGGTATGTCGATCTGAGGGTCGACGACAATCCGCGGCCCATTGAAGAACTTGCGCGAATCCTCGAGATCCATAAGCTGTACTACTTCAAGCCATTGCCCGACGAGATCTTACCGATCGACGACAAGCTCGGAGCCCAACTGGCGGAACTGCTTACCAAAGCGCGCGAGTTACCCCAAGGTAGTCGATTCGACGACAACGCGCGTAAAGCGCTCGTCTCGTTCATGCATCGCGAAAACCTTGAAGACCGCGTTCGCGACGACGGCTGCATCGATCTCCAAACGCTCGAGTACTTACGCACGTTCTCGGCGCAGTGAGCGAAAGCGACCACGCTTGGATCAAGGGCCTTCCCAAGCCTGAACTCCACGTGCATCTCGAAGGGACCATCACACCGCAGGCATATGTCCGGATCGCCAGACGCAACGGCATCGAACCGGCAGAAGATCCGGCTGCGCTGTTCCACTGCCGCGACTTTGACTCGTTCCTACGGGCGTTTCTCAAAGTCGTTCGGGTTCTCAAAGAGCCGCGTGATTTTGCCGAGCTTGCAAGCGAATATCTTACATCCTCCGCCGCCGATGGGGTCCGCCATGTCGAAATCTTCCTTTCACCGGCGACGCAGCGCAAGTTCGTGCCTGGAATTAACCTTGAGCAGCTGGTGGGTGCCGTGTGCGAGGCCTGCGATCGGGCGCATCGCGAGTCCGGTATCTCGTCGCTCCTGATCTTCGACCTGGTGCGCAACCTCGGCGAAGGCGATGCGTTTGAAGATATCGCGCTAGCGCAACGCTGGCGGGCGCAAGGTGTGATCGGCGTAGGGCTCGGCGGCGATGAACGAAACTTTCCCGCGCGCGACTTCCAAGCAGCATTTCGAAAAGCAGAAGAAGTTGGTCTTCGTCGCACTGTTCACGCGGGCGAGGCGGCCGGCGCGGAAAGCATCGTCGACGCGGTGGAATTGCTCCACGCGGAGCGCATCGGTCACGGGGTGAGCGCGCGTGGCCGCCGAGATGTCATGGAGCTACTACGCGAGCGCGGGGTAGCCATAGATGCATGCCCCACGAGCAACGTAATAACCGGCGCCGTCCGCCACGTCAAGGCGCATCCGCTCTACGAATTCTTGAGCGAAGGCCTGACTGTGACACTCAGCTCGGATGATCCGACGTTCTTCGGCGCGACGCTCGTGGACGAATACGCAAGCCTCGCGCGACATGGTTTTCCCAAAGTAGAGCTTGCCCATCTAGCGCGCAATGGCTTCAAAGCCTCCTTTGCAAGAGAAGAAGACAAGCGTCGCTGGATCGCCGAGGTCGATGCGTACGAAAAAAGAACGGCCGAATGAATTCGGCCGCTACATCCACTCGGTCGAGTAAACTCGACCGCTACATTATGAGGCGGGGACGATCCGATAGGCCGCGATCTGCCCGTTCGCGTGCAGCTTCATCTCGACGGTCATCGTGCCTTTGCTGAACTTGGCGTCGAACCAATAGCGGCGCGTGTCTTCGTCGCTCTTGGTCAGCGTCAGGCCTTGGAAATCGCCAAGCGTGTGCATCTTGTCGGAGATCACCGCGACTTGCGTGCGCGTCGCTTGGCCCTTCAGCGCATCGTCGAAATTCGCCGTGGCGCCGCTGTAGTCGTTGTTGTACAGGGCCTGCGCGGCCGACGTCGCCACCGCTGTCGGGTCATTGGCGTGCGACTGGCTGCAGGCCACCAGGCCCACAGCCAGCACGCATGCGATGATCAGTCTACGGGCGATCAAAACGTACCCCAGCCGTACGAGACCACCTGAGGCGCGTTAGCGCCTGATGCTGGAACCACCGCGACCGGTTTCGAAGCGACGAAGTTCGAGCCAGGAGGGCTGATCGCAGCGACCGCCGCGTTCAGCTTGTTGATCTGGGTTTGCTGGAGCGCCACTTCCTGCTTCAGCGAGTCGGCGACGGCCACTTCATGTGTATACGCGAGCTTGTACTGCTTCGCGGCCGCCTGCGCGTTGTTGGCCTGTTCGGCGAGCGCGGCTTGCTGCTGCGCGTCCGCGGCGTATTTCGCGTGGACTTGCTTGTTGTGGTTGATGATGATGATCGCTGCCGCGGCCGCAGCTGCGCCGCCCAACAGGATGTTACGGGTGCTGGCCGCGCCGTCTGCTAACGCCATAGGCTTCGGAGCCATGGCAAGCATGAAGGCGGCGATCAGGCCGGCTGCGATAAATTTCGTTGTTTTCATTGAGTTTGATACCCCTAACACTGAACGTACGTAAGAGCATACAATGTTTCGCTATCTCCGATTTACCCCTCGAAGCGCCGGTACAACCCCTAAGGCCATTAAGTCCCGCCTCATGGCACAGGATAACCAAGCCTGAGGCCCCGAATTAGGCAAGGCTAACATGGCCACACAACGCAGCGTCAACTCCGCCTTGCGCACTCCGCTCGTCGAGCCGACCTCAGAGCCTGAGGTCAGCCCGAACGTCGAGATGTATCTGAAGACGATCGTGCGCTTGCAACGCGATAGCGACCCCGTCTCCACGTCGGCGATCGCCGCCGAGCTCTCCGTCTCAGCCGCATCCGCGTCGGCGATGCTTAAGAAACTCGATGCCGACGGCTACGTCAAACACGAAGGACGCCACGGCGTGATGCCCACGTCGTCCGGCGCGCGCATCGGCGCGCTCACGCTGCGACGTCAGCGGCTCGCCGAACGATTGCTGGTCGATCATCTCCAAATCCCATGGGAGTTCGCCTACGCAGAGGCGTGCAGACTCGAGCACGCGATCTCGCCGCTGGTCGAACAACATCTCTACCGTTTTACGGGCGAGCCGACGACGTGCCCGCACGGCCACGCGATCCCGCGTGAAGACGGCTCGCTCTGGGACCACGAGGACGCGATCGGTCTGGTCGAGCTGCCGCTCGGCGTGAGCGCCAAGGTGCTCGAAGTCAAGCACGACATGCCCGAGCTCTTGAAGTACCTCGCGCAACTCGGCCTGCGCCCAGGCACCACCGTCATGGTCGAAAAGTTCGAGCGCGCCGTCGGCCTGCTCACCCTCAAAGTCAACGGCAAGACGCACTCGGTGAGCACGCAGCTCGCCGGCGCGATCACCGTCAAACATCCGCACCAAAAACCGGCGAAAGGCAAATAGCGGACCCATGCACGACTTCGCGCGGCGGTTCGCGCTCGCCGGCATCGCCATCGCCTTCAGTGCCGCATGCCTGACGCCCGCGACGCAACAGGCGAGAGCGGACGATGCGTTCAGCAGCGCCCCGGCGGGCCCGCTCGCCGCCGACGTTTCGCAGTCGATCGTCGCGCAAGCCGAGGCCGACGCGCAGCGCGACTACTCGCTGCTGCCGTTGCTCCCGCCGCTGACCACCGGCTCGACAAAAACGATTCATCTCATCGCCGAAGTCAAGCCGTGGACGCCGGCGCCAAACGTCACCGTCGAAGCGTGGACGTTCAACGGCACCGTGCCGGGTCCGACCATCCACGTTCGCCAAGGCGACACGCTACGCGTCATCCTCACCAACCATCTGCCGGCGCCGACGACCATCCACTGGCACGGCATGAATGTACCCGCTGCGATGGACGGCTCGCCGGGATTCAGCCAAGCGCCGGTGCCGCCAGGGCAAAGCTTCATCTATCAGTTCGTCGTGCAGCAGCCCGGCACGTACATCTATCACACGCACGTCGACGATCTGAATCAACTCGACCGCGGCCTGTATGGCGCCGTAGTCGTCGAGCCGCGTACTCCAGCAACCGGTCCCAAGCCTGACCGCGACTATCTCATGCTGATCTCGTCGTGGAAAGTCTTCAGCTCGACCGAGAATTACTTCAGCATCAACGGCAAGAGCTATCCGCTCGGCAAGCCCTTCGACGGTCAAGCGCGGCCAGCGCATCCGCGTGCGCGAGATCGACATCAGCGGCACCGAATTCCACACGATGCACCTGCATGGCCACCATTTCCAGATCGTCGCATTCGACGGTCAACCGGTCGCCGCTAACGCGCGCCAGATGATGGACACGGTCACGCTTGGTCCGGGTGAGACGCGCGACATCGAATTCATCGCCGACGCGCAGCCGGGCACGTGGATGTTCCATTGCCATGTCGCCGACCACATGATGAACGGCGACCGCGGTCCCGGGGGACTGGTCTCCGCGGTCCAATACGAAGGCGCGCCCGATCGATTCGCTTCGATGGCCATGGAAGACCAGATGGCCGCAGCGCCCCAGAACGGCTCCGGCGCGAGCGGCCCGAAGATGACGCAAACCGAGACGCTGATCCTCGGCGCCATCGCCGGCCTGACGATCTTCTTGGGCCTACCCTTTGCGACGATGCGCGGCGTGTCCAGACGATGGATCGCGTTTCTCAACGCCGTCGCGATCGGCGTGTTGTTCTTCCTCTTGTTCGACATCTTGCGCCAAGCCGGCGAACCAATCGTCGAAGCACTCGGCAAAATGCAGCAAGGCGCCGGCGCCGGACCATTCGTCTGGCTCGCGTTTGTCTATCTCGCGGGATTCGGGCTCGGTCTTATCGGTCTCGTGTATTTCTCGCGGATCGTGCTGGCAAAGCAGCGTGAAGCGGTGGCCGAAGGCGGCATCTTGAGTCCGATGGCGTTGGCGACGACCATCGCGCTCGGCATCGGCCTGCACAACTTCAGCGAAGGGCTGGCGATCGGCCAATCCGCCGCGACCGGCGCGATCGAGCTCGCCGTGCTGCTCATCATCGGTTTCGGATTGCACAACATGACCGAAGGGTTCGGCATCGCCGCGCCGCTCGTGGGCGCGGAGCACCGCATCGGTCTGCGCGAGATCGTTATTTTGGGCCTCATCGGCGGCGGCCCCACATTCCTCGGCACGGTCATCGGCTACCACTTCGTCTCGCCGACGCTGTCGGTGCTGTTCCTCACGCTGGCCGCGGGCGCCATCATCTACGTCATCACGGAGATGACGAAGGCCGGCGGCCGCATCGGCTATAAGGAATTCGCCACGATCGGCGTGTTCTTAGGATTCATGCTCGGGTGGGGCACCGACCTCATCCTCACCGCCGCAGGCGCATAGCACAGGACATGACAAAAACGCGTTTCTTCCTTTTACTACCGCTCCTGGCCGTCATCGCGACCGGCTGCAGCGCCAAGCAAGGCAGCACGAACCATCCTGCCCATGGCGTGGTCGTCGGCGAGCCGGCCCCGCCGATCGCCCTCAAGGATGTCGACGGCAAACCCGTGACGCTCGCCCAGTTCCGCGGCCAGCCGGTTTTCATCAACGCGTTCGCCACGTGGTGCCCGCCGTGCAAGCAAGAGCTGCCCGGCCTCGTGAAGAGCTATCCTGAATATAAAGGAAAGGTCGTCTTCCTCGGGATCGACGAGCAAGAGGACGCCGAGCTCGTGCTTCCCTTCCTGAAAAGATTCGGCATCGTCTACCAGGTGGCGCTCGACCCAGGCAGCTTCGCGGACACGTATGAAGTCAGCTCGCTGCCGGCGAGTTTTTTCATCGACAAGGACGGGATCGTGCGCAAAGTCTACCGCGGCTTCATGACGCCCGACGCGTTCAAGGATAACATCGCGACGATTTACAAAGGCTAAGCATGCGCCTCGTCTCCGCGATCGTGCTCGCCGCGTTCCTGTGCAACGTCGCATCTCCATTGCCGGTGCTCGCCATGAGCACCCAAGCCGAGATCGCTAAAGGCGCCGACATCTCCAAGCAGATCGACCGGCAGAGCCTGCTCGTCGACGATCCATTCCTGACGACCTGGGTGAACGGCGTCGGCGACAACCTCGCCAAGTACCGCGCGCGCCAAGACATCACGTATTCGTTCAAGATCATCAACTCGAACGAGATCAACGCGTTCGCGCTGCCCGGCGGATTCCTCCACGTCGACATGGGGCTGCTTAACACGGTCTCGTCGGATGACGAGCTGGCCGGCGTGATGGCGCACGAGATGGGCCACGTCGAGCGCGGCCATGTCGTCACGTTGGAGGAGAAGGGCAACATCCTCGGCATCCTGATCGGCATCCTCTCGATCTTGTCTCCGCTGACGTCGCTGCTCGGCGGCTACGGCGGCGATCTCGCGATGAACAAATTCTCTCGGCAAGACGAGTTGCAGGCGGACCAATACGGGTTGCAGCTGATGTCGCGCGCGGGCTACGACCCGCAATCGATGGTCGACTTCATGGACCAATTGCGCCAGCTCTCCGAAACAATGCCCGAGAGCAAGGCCGACAAGGCGTTCCAGGATCATCCGGTCCCAAGCGATCGCATCTCGCACCTCATGGGCTATCCGCAGCTGGACAATCCCAGCGCCACGCAGATCACCGCCGACGCGATCCACGACGAGACCGAGGGACGTTTTTCGTACGCGCAAGTCCGCTTCCAGCAAGCGCTGCGCGTCCAGCCCAACGAGCCGCAGGCCGCCCAGCATCTTGCCGCCGTTGAGGTCGCGCTCAAAGATGTCGTGCCCGCGGGCCAGATGCAGTTCGCGTTTGCGCTCGATCCGGCTGGGCGGGCATCGACCGCCTCGCTGATCCAACAGGCGCTCAACATCACGCACGACGACGCGCTTGCGGCGGCGGAGCAGGAGAAGTGGGGCAATCGCGACGCCGAGGCGCTCTACACGCAGCTCAACTCCCTCTCCGGCGGCGTGCCGAACCTCGGCCACCCCAAGACGCCGACCAACAATCTCGCGACCGCGATCGCCGCATTGGACCGCATGGTCGTCGATGTCAACGGTTCGCTCGACCTGAGCGCTGACGTGATGTCCTCGGCTCCTGGCCTGTTCGCGGACAATCGTTCGATGCTGCACGAGATGGCTGCGCAGCTGAGCTCGACCGCGCCGGCAGCACAGCCGGTGATCGGGTACTATCCCGCGATCGCCGCGCAGCTCACGACGTCGTCGGACGAGCTGGTGCGCGCCATCGACCACGCGCGCGGATCGGTCAGCGCGGCGGGCGACAGCGTCAAGCTGCTCAAGGATTACTTCCTCGTGCTCGACACGATCGACACGACGTCGGGCGACATCAAAGAAGCCGATATGCCGAAAGTCAAAGCCGCCTTAGACGCGGCCCAGACGAGCTGGGATCAGGTCAAGGCGCTTGCGCTCCAGGCCGATGACGAGGTCTACACCGCGCAAAGCCGGTGGCTTTCGGCGCACATCACCATGCTCGACCTGACCTCTTCGCCCCAGCGCTATAACGACTTCCGTCATGCCATGGCGTACCGGTTCAACGGCGTCGCCACGCCCGAATACGCAGCCGCCGTGAGCAGCGGCCTCCCGCCCGGGGAGATCAGCTGCGCAGCCTGGCTGTCGTTCGAGACCAAACAGCCGGTCGATGCGATCGTCTCGCAGGCGCAGGCGACGGGCGAGACGTGTGAGGACATGGCGCTCGCGCGTGGCCTGCTCACCGAATCGATGGAGATCGCCCAAGGCCTGATCTATCAGGACTACATAGACAAGCCTCACACGCTCAAGTAAATCCGTTCGCGGCGCCAGGCCGTTACAGACTCGAATGCAAAAGGCCAGCCGAAGGAGGCCGGTGGAGTGCGTCGAGTTCTGGCGTTGGTCGCGTTTCTATTCGTCCTGGCATCCGCAGTGCCGGCGGACGCGCACCCGCTCGGCAATTTCACGATCAACCATCTCACGAAAGTCCGCGTCGGCGCGACCGACCTCACCATTCGATATGTCCTCGACATCGCCGAGATCCCCACGTTCCAGATCATGCACGCGCGCGGTATCGACGGTCCCGACCCGCAAGCGCTGCTCGACCGCTGGGCGTCCGATGAAGTAGCGGTCATCCAACCAAGCCTCTCCGTCACGCTCGACGGAAGCGCGCTCCAGCTCCAAGCCGGTCAACCGCACGCCTCGACTCGCCCTGGCGCCGGCGGACTGCCGACGCTGTATTGGGTCGACGAGTTCCATGCGGCGTTGCCGCGCTCGGCCGCGGCAGCCCAGCGTCATCTCACCGTGCTCGATCTCGCATATCCGGGGCGCATCGGTTGGAAAGACGTCGTCGTCTATCCGCAACGCGAGCCGACGCAAGAACTGCGCGCCTACCCGAGCGCGCTGCTCGGCTCGCCGCGCGAGGTGAGCGGCGTGCAGCTCACGCTCGCATCGAGCGGCTCAGTGTTGGCCAGCGTGACCACCAGCGAGCGCCCGGCGACAATGGCACCGGCTGCTCCCCAATTCCGTTCCAACGCGCTCTCCGACATGCTCGCGAAAGGCGCGTCCAGTCCATGGCTCGTGTTGCTCACGATGATCATGGCCGTCGGGCTCGGTGCGCTGCACGCCCTCGAACCCGGTCACGGCAAGACGCTGCTCGCGGTGTCGCTGGTCGGCGCGCGCGCGACCTCGAAGCAGGCGCTCATCTTGGCGGTCGGCTTGACGTTCGCACACACCGCCGGGGTGCTCGCGCTCGGCCTGCTCATGCTCGCCGCCGCCCAATGGATCGTTCCCGAGAACGTCTACCCATGGATCACGCTGGCGTCGGGCGCGATGGTGGCCGTCCTTGGCGCAAACGCGCTGTCGCGCTTCATTAAGATACGCCGCGGCGGCGCACACGCCCACGCGCACGCTCACGGCGAAAGTAGCGGTCAAATCCATTCGACCGACCACGACCACCCGCACGGCCACGACCACGTGCCGGCCGGCAACGCACCGCTCTCGTTCGGCAGCGTCGTGCTGGTCGCGATGAGCGGCAACATCGCGCCCTGTCCGGCGGCGCTGGTCGTGTTGCTCGCCGCGCTCACGCTCCATCAGCTCGCGTACGGCCTGCTGGTCATCATCGCGTTCAGCGTCGGCCTTGCGGGCGTGCTCACGGGCCTTGGCATCGCGCTCGTTCATGGCGCGTCGTGGTTGTCCGGCCGGCCCAGCCTCGATCGCTTCGTCCGATACGGCCCGCTCGTCTCGGCGACGGTGATCGCGGCGATCGGCGCGTTGATGCTCGGCCAGGGCGCCGCCGCGTCGACGCTCCACGCGCCCGCGATCATCGTCACCACGCTGGTGATCGCGGCGATCGCCGGGTTTGCGTTCTCGCCGGGCCATGTTCACTCGCACGACCACACCCACGACATCAGTAGCGGTCGAATTTATTCGACCGAAGGAAACGCCTCATGATCCCCCACGCAGCGCCGTTGTCGATCGGGGTCATCGCGTTCACGGTTTTCGTGCTGGGCCTGCGCCACGGCGCCGATCCCGACCATCTCGCCGCCATCGATAACCTGACGCGCAACAGCCTCGGCGCCAAAGAACGGCTCAGCAGATTCGTGGGAACCCTGTTCGCCGGCGGCCACTCCGTGATGGTGCTCTCGATCGCGGCGCTCGCGGGCCTGTTCGGCAGCCGGCTCGCGCTCCATGGCGCGCTGCTCGAGACGATCGGCACGTGGGTGAGCATCGTGACGCTGCTCGCGATCGCCGGCTTGAACATCCGCCAGCTGATCCTGCACCGCACCGGCCCGATCGCCGGTCTGAAGAACGCGCTGCTCCCCAAATCGTTGCGCGCCGCCACCAGTCCGCTGGCCGCGATCCCGATCGGACTCCTCTTCGGCCTTGGTTTTGACACGTCGAGTCAAGTCGCGACGTACGCGCTCGCGCTGACCGCGGGCGGCGGCATCCTGCTTGGCCTGCTGATCGGCGCGCTATTCTCGTTCGGCATGGCCGTCACCGACACGCTCGACAGCCTGCTGGTCTACAAACTGTGCACGCGCCAGCCGCTCGAACTCGTGCGCGCGACCCGCGTGTGGATCATTGCCGTCACGGCGCTCGCGCTGTTCGTAGCAAGCTACGAAATGGCGCAGGCGCTGGGATGGGAATCGCCGGTGCCGGACCTCGCGGTGAGCGCGGTCCTCGTCGGCGCGCTCCTACTCGTCTTCGCATGGACGTTCACCTGGTCGGCCCGAGATCCCGAAGGCGCCGGCTCTACTGGAGGTTTCAAGATGAATCGGAAAGCCATCGGCATCGTCGCCGCCGTCGCCGTG
The DNA here is from genome assembly GCA_963812135.1 of Vulcanimicrobiota bacterium. Taxonomy (GTDB): domain Bacteria; phylum Vulcanimicrobiota; class Vulcanimicrobiia; order Eremiobacterales; family Eremiobacteraceae; genus JAFAHD01. The sequence continues at coordinate 2,059,545 of CAWETU010000001.1, read as the reverse complement.
CTTGCCGGACTCGGCACGGCGTTCTCGCTCTACGGCGCACGCCCGGGCGTCAGCTCGGACCACGCCGACTCGCCGGCAGTGCTCGCGCGACCCGGCGCGGACATCACCGACGTGTACGTGTTCCCCGCAGCCGACACGAACAACGTCGTGCTCGCGATGGACGTGCACCCGCTCATCCCTGCGGGTCAAGGCCCCTCGACGTTCTTCGACCCCGGCGTGATGTATCAGCTGCGCATCGACAACACCGGCGACCATGTCGAGGATCTGGTGATCCAGTTCTCGGCGAGCGAGCCGAAGGACGGTTCGCAGATGATCACGCTCCACGGCCCGGGCAAACCGAATCAGGTCGGCACAGAGAACACGTGGATCGGCTCATCGGGCACGTTCAAGTACAACACGGTCTCGAAGCTCAAAGGCGGCGTCACCGTCTTCGCAGGCCCGCGTGAGGATCCGTTCTTCTTCGACCTCGCGCGCTTCTTCGCGATCATCCCAGACCGCAACTTCGGCTACCACCTCAATGGGAAGACAGTGCCGGCGGCGACGGCTACCGGTTTCCGCGGATTTGCAGCGGGCAGCAGCTGCGACACGACGCCATCGCAGGACTTCTTGTCAGCCAACAAGTTCAATGTGCTGTCGCTCGTGATCGAGTTGCCGCGCACGGCGCTGGCTTCGGCCGGCGGCACGCCCGGCAAGATCAACGTGTGGGCTTCGACATCGATCAGCAACTCCGCCTCACCGTACGGCGGCACCTACACGCAGATCGAGCGCCTGGGCCGGCCCGCGGTCAAAGAGGCGTTCGAGTCATTCGAACGCCACGACAAGACCAACCGCAGCACTCCGACGAGCGATCCGTATCTGCCTGACGACATCGTGAGCTTCACGAAGACCGTCGCCGGCCGGTCGGACGCGATTGCCAACACACTCAAAGCCGTGCTCATCCCCGACGAGATCCTCGTGGACCTTTCGAAGATGGGCGTCAAAGCCGCTTATCTCGGCACCGAGACCGGTGGCGCGACAGGCAGCACGTTCGGGGGCCGCGGACTGAATGACGATGTCATCGACATCTCGCTCGGCGCGATCTTCGGCGGCACGTTGCCGGCGCTCAAGCTGACCCCCGACGACGGGAAAGAATCCAAGTGCTTGACGACCGACAACGTTGGACCCGATGGGCATCACTATCTCGGTTCGTTCCCGTACGTGGGCATCCCGAACTAGTGAACGTCCGAACACTCGTCGTCCTTGCAGCGGTGGCCTTCGTGGCCATCGCTGCGTGGCCGGCGTTCATCCTCAGCCAGAACCGCGCGATGGCGGCAGCGCCGTCACCCGCGCCGGTGATGGCCGACTATCTGCATCGCGACGCGATCGTCGCGGTGTTCGAACGCGACGTCAAGAAGAATCCTGACCAGCTGATCACGCGCATGCTCGCAACGCAATATCTCATGCGCTTTCGCGAAACAGGCGACATCGGCGATCTGCTACGCGCGGAAAACGTCGCGCGCCGCTCGCTCGTGTATCAACCGCGCAACAACGTCACCGCGGACATGACGCTCGCGTCGGCGCTGCTCTCGCTGCATCGCTTCAAGAGCGCGCTGACCTATGCGCTCGACGCGCACGCCATCGAGCCGTGGAACTCGGGCGCCATCGCACAGGTTGCGAGCATCGACACGGAACTCGGGCGCTACGACGACGCGGAGCGATTGCTTCGCTCGGCCCACCCTGGCCCTGAGGTCGATGTCGCGCTCTACACCGCCCAGGCCCGCTACGATGAATTGAGCGGCGATATCTCAGAGGCGCGCCGTCTGACCCAACGCTCCATGGCCTCGGTCGACTCGATCATCGACTCGCCTGCAGAGGCGCGCGCCTGGTACCACTTCCGCGACGGCGAGCTCGCTTGGGCGGTCGGCGATGTCTCCACCGCAGAGCGGCGTTTCAACGAAGCGTTGGCCATCTTCCCTGCGTATCCGCGCGCGTACAACGCGCTCGCGCGCATGTACCTCGGGCAAAAGCGCTGGCGCGAGGCGCTCGACGCAGCCACGCGTGCTGCCGACATCCTGCCGTTGCCCGAGACGCTCGGCTACAAGGCCGATGCCCAGCGGGCGCTCGGCGATCTGCAAGGCGCAAAGGTCACGCAGGACACGATTCTCGCGATCGAGCGCATCGGCAACGCGCAGCGCGTCAACGATCGGGCGCTCGCCGTCTACTATTCTGAGCACGGCATCCGCACCGCCGACGCGATCGCGATCGCGCGCCGCGATGTGATCGTACGCGACGACGTCTTCGCCGAGGACACGCTAGCCTGGGCGCTTGCGCAGGCCGGGCAATGGCGCGAAGCACAGCTTCATGCCCGCCGGGCCATCGCGTTAGACACGCAAGATGCCCGCCTGCAGTACCATGCGGGCGTCATCGCGCTGCGCAACGGCGACAGCGCGGAAGCAAAGCGCCGCCTCTCGCGCGCGCTCGAGCTTAATCCGCAGTTCCATCCCCTGTACGCGGACGACGCCCGCCGCCTCCTAAGCCAAATGTAGCGGTCGAATTTATTCGACCGTGCTATAATATCGGGCGTGCATATCCGATACGGTATTGTCTCGGAGCGCGTAACGCTGGAAGACCTTCAGCGGCGCGCTTCACTCGTCTATGAAGAGACGCGCGAGGATCTCTTAGCGCATCCCGATGCGATCGAGCTGCCCGGGAGTCAGCTTGAAGAGCGCCGAGTGCGAGTGGCCGAGATCGAAAATCAGCCGGTCGGCTTTTCGGTGACCTTACCGCAAACGTCAGGTGCGTGGGAGCTCGATGGCCTTTTCGTCGAGCCGTCGCATTGGGGTAAAGGCATCGGCCGGGCGTTGGTGCTCGACGCAATGGAGCTCGCTCGGCATGAAGGCGTGCGCGCGATCGACGTTATCGCCAACCCACGCGCCGAGGATTTCTATACGAAGGTCGGCTTCACGGGATCAGGTCACGTGCCGACGCGTTTCGGCCCCGGCATTCGTATGCGCCTCGAGATATCGTAGCGGCCGAATATTTATTCGGCCGTTTCAGGCGTCGGCCCGAGTGGGGCCGTGCGCGGATCAAGCTTCACCTCTGTCATTCGCTCTTTGCGGCGGGCGTTCAATCCGAGCGCCAACGCGATCGCTGACCAGAACGCGGACGGAGCGCCGGCCCACGCTGGGCCGAATCGACCGAGCACGCCGGTCGACAGTGGCGGCATGAGGATGCCTGAAAGGTTGTCCAACGCTGAATTGACGCCCAAGATCGTGCCGCGCTGATTCTCAGGAGTGCGATCGGTCAACAACGCGGTGAGGCTCGGCCGAGCGATCGCCATTCCGAATCCGAAGAGCACCATCGTCGGCAGCACGGTCCACACGCCGTGGACCAGCGGCACGAGCAAGAAGCCGAGCAGCAAGCAGCCGATGCCGAGATTGGCCGTGTTGCGGGCCCCGAGCCGGTCGTTGGTCTCTCCGACCGCCAACACTTGGAAAAGCACGCTGATCACGCCGAAGGCCGCGAAGAAGAAACTGCTTGAGATCGCGCTAAAGCCGACAGCCTCTTTGAGCAGGAGCGTCACCACGGCAAACCACGCATACAGCGCCAGCGACACCGCCCAAAGCTGGATGAGCAGCGGCGACAAGTCTCGATTCGTCAACGATGTCCAGATGTCGGCGAGCGTGGCGACCTTCGAGCGCTCGTCTTTGGTCGTCGACTCGGGCAGCATGAAGATCGTCAACAACAACGTGAGTAGTTGGAGCGCGGCGGCGGCCAGAAAGGGCCAAGCGTAGCCGTACCGCAGCAAGAATCCTCCGAGCAACGGCCCGAACACAAAGCCGACGCTGAAGGCTGCGCCAACATAACCGAACGCACGCGCACGGTCCTTGGGCTCGACGAGATCGGCGACGTATGCTTGCGTCACGCTGATGTTGCCGCCCGACGTGCCTTCGATGATGCGTGCGATGAACACGAGATTGAGCGTATTCGCGAACGCGAGCATCGTCCAGCCGATGATCGCGCCGATCTGGCTGATGATGAGCACGCGTTTTCGGCCATAGCGGTCGCTGACATTGCCCCAGACCGGCCCGGCGACGAACTGGCACGCGGCGAACGTCGAGAACAACAGGCCGACCGTCAGATCCGACGCGCCGAAACTGGTGACGAAATACGGCATGATCGGGATGAGGATCGAGAAGCCGAAGATGTCGATGAACGTGATGCCGAGGATGGGCAGGATACGAGCGACCATTGGCTCCCGCTTCGTTTTGCAGCGGGTTGATAACCTCCGACATATCGCGGGCGGGAATACGGAGCGCTTTTGCGAACCAGCGGGACGTGACTTTGCTGCACCGACTGGCGCGCGCGATCGCGATCTCGCTGGCGGTGTCGCTCTCGCCGGCGATGGCGCTGGCCTTTCACGGTCCTAGCCTGCAATACGTCGCCATTCCGAAGTCGCGGATCAATCCGGATCCGGTTCAAATCCCCGCTGCGGTGCTCTTCCAAACGCTGGGTGCCGATTTTTTCTTGCAGAACGACGGCACTATCTATGTCCAGACAGGCGACATCCCGGCGATGTGGCTGCGCGATTCCTCCGCGCAGGCCAAGCCGTACGTGCGATTCGTCGCGCAGCTTCCGAAGACGGGGCCGCTCATCAGAGGCGTGATCGAGCGCAATGCCAAGAACGTGCTGACCGATCCTTACGCCAACGCGTTCACCGCCGGCTACAAGATATGGGAGGAGAAGTGGGAGGTCGATTCGCTCGCATATCCGGTGACGCTCGCCTACACATACTGGCGACGCACCGGCGATCGCGCGATGTTCACGCCACGGCTGCATTGGGCGCTGCAGCACAGCGTGGCGACGCTTGTGTGCGAGCAGCACCACGCGACGTGCTCGCACTACCGCTCGCGCTTTCTTATGAGTGGCCGAGGCGCCGACTTCGCCTACACGGGGATGATCTGGTCCGCTTTCCGGCCGTCAGACGATCCGGTCAGGTACTCGTACAACGTGCCGCAGAACATGTTCGCGGTCGTGGCGATGCGCGAAGCGGCCGACCTCGCGACGCAGGGGTACAGCGACACGAACCTCGCAGCACAGGCGGCGAAGCTCGCGAACGACGTCGACGATGGCATCAAGCGCTACGGCAGGGTGTACAACGTCACGTTCGGCTGGATGTATGCATATGAGGTCGATGGTCTCGGGCACACGCTGTTCATGGACGACGCGAACCTTCCAAATCTTATCTCCGCGACGTATTACGGATACGCGGCCGCCGATGATCCTTTCTACACGAACACGCGCCGCTTCGCGCTCTCGAAGAGCAACCCGTACTTCTACACCGGAAAGTACGCCGCGGGTCTGGGTAGCCCGCACACGCCGACCGGCTACGTGTGGCCGCTCGGTATCGCGGCGCAGGGCATCACTGGTGAATCAGATGCTGAGACGATGACCGCCATCCGCCAGGTCGCGTCCGCGATGCGCATCGGGGCGCTATTCCACGAAAGTTTCGATCCGGACGACCCAAGCCGGTTCACACGAACGTCCTTCGGTTGGGCAGACGCGATGTTCGCCGAATTGATCTTCCGAAGCGCTGGCGGATTCGACGCAGATCCGCTGCCGCCCATACCGGACTCGAATCTGGAGAACGCTATCCAACAGACGCCCATCCTCGTCCGGCCGCCGCAGCTATGGATGAACTGGGGCACGTGCGTCCAGGCCATGACCTGGCTGCTCCAAGACGAGCATCTCTAATAATACGTGACCACGAGCGAGGCGGATTGCAGCTGCGTCAGACACACGTGGTTGGTGTTGCCATGCCACAGGTCGTTCTCATCGTCACCGCGCAGCACGAAGCCGAAATTCGGCGGCGCTGCCAACCCGAGCCATTTCTGCACTTCGCTCGTGACGTCGATGCTGAAATCCGGACCCATGAATGCGCCGGGCGAGAGATAGCTGACCGTGCTGTTCATGTCGTTGTTGAGCCACCAGTGGTCGGTGGCGACGTCGACGATCGTGACGCAGGCCTCCGGGCTTTGCGACGACAGGTTTGCCGTCTCGACCTTCACATAGTCCGTGCTGTCGAAGTCATGCCACGACGAGAGTGCGGAGAGCTTGAGGATCGCCTTGCTAATCGGGTGGCCTGACAGCGGCGAGAGGTCGTACATGAGGCCGAGGCGATTGAATTGGTCGAAATAAAGATCGCCGAACGTGTTCTCGCCGTAATGATCAGCGTAGCCGACGTAGAGGCTGGAATCGTAATTGTCGTAGGGCGAGTGCGTCCATCCGATCGTCCCGGTTCTGCTCTCGCGAGAATGGTACCAATGCAGCACGTGCGCCGCCGACAGGGTCGTCGTCGTGGCCGTGCTCCCGGCGCCGGCGCATCCCCAGTTGCTGAGCGCTGACTCGTTTGCACCCTTATACGCGGTCACCGCGTAGCACTTGCCGTTGAAGCCATCGCTGGGCGCACTCAGCAGCGCGAGTGTGACGGTCGCGTCGCTGGCGTACGCCCCACCGGACGGCTGCAAATCGTGCCGGCCACCGTCTACGCGGTAGAGCCGATAACCATCGACCTTGCAATTAGCGCAGTTCCAGACCAACGCGAGCATCCCGGCCTGCAGTCCTGCCGTGCACGCCAAGCCGCCGCCGAACCCGCCGTGCGCGGTGCAGGTCGGCGTGTCGTGCGTGATGCCCATGCCGCTCGGCGCCGGCACAAAGTTCGGATTGACCATCGTGAGCGCGGGGTTGACAGCGCCTGCGTGCGCGGACGTCGTGCTGCTCTGCACCGTTCCTGGTTTTAAAGTACCTGGCCCAGCTGGCATAACCGGTGTCATCGCATGCACCGCGAGCGCTGAGGTCAGGCAGACCGCATTGCTCGTCGCGTTTTGCGCGGCGTTCGCCGGATTGTAGATCCGGATCGCGACGCAGTCTGCCGGCTTGAATTGATTCTTGCGGACCGTGAGACCGAGCACTTTTGAAGGAGCGAGCGTGATATCGGTTGCAGGCGAGGCTTGCCCGTTGACGACGAAGAGCGCTGACCATTTCGGATCGCAGCCGGCGCAGGTCCAAGCGAAGAGCACCAGACCGCCCGAGAGCGCGTTCGCGCAGTTCGGCATGCCCGGGTGTGAGGCGCAAGCGCTCGGCGACGTGAAAACCTGAAGGCCTGAAGGCGCTGCCGCAAGCACGGGCCGGCTCATCGTGGTCGTTGCGGACGTGGCTGCCGGCAAGCCCGTGCTGGGGCCGGCAATCGAAGCAAGAGCGAGAGAAAAGGCGATGACGATCGAATGCCAACGCATAAGCCATCCTCCAAAAAGCGAAGAACGCTACCCGTGCAACGCTTCGGCGGGCCGAATAGTTCCTACTTTATCAGACCTAGTTCGCGTCCGACGCGTTGGAACGCCGCCAGCGCGCGATCGAGGTGCTCGCGCTCGAGCGCCGCGCTCATCTGCACGCGGATGCGCGCCGTGCCTTCAGGCACGACCGGGAAGCCGAAACCGGTGACGAACACGCCTTCCTTTAAGAGCATGTCGCTCATTTTTATGGCGAACGAGGTCTCGCCGACGATGATGGGGATGATCGCGCTATCGCCTTCGATCGGCTTGTAGCCGAGCCGAGCCAGACCCGCGCGAAAATACGCGATGTTATCGCGCTGCTTCGTGAGCATCTCGGGCTGGCTGTCGAGCTCCTCGATCGCGGCAAGCGCGCTGCACGCGACGGTCGCCGGCAGCGCGTTGGAGAACAGTTGCGGCCGCGATTTTTGGATGAGCGTTTCGATCAGATCGTCCGAGCCGGCCACGAATCCGCCCGCTGCGCCGCCCAGAGCCTTGCCTAACGTGCCGGTGATGATATCGATCTGCCCAGTGAGCCCGAAGTGCTCGATCGTGCCGCGGCCGGTCTTTCCCATTACGCCGGTGCCGTGGCTGTCGTCCACGATGGTCACCGCGTTATAGCGTTTCGCCAAGGCGACGATCTGCGGGAGCTTGGCGAGGTCGCCTTCCATCGAGAAGACGCCGTCCGTGATGATGAACTTGATCATATCCGGCGGGAGATCCGCGAGCTTGGCTTCGAGATCCGCCATGTCGGAGTGCTTGTAGCGCAGGCGCTGCGCTTGCGTCGCCATCCGGCAACCATCGATGATGGACGCATGGTTGAGCTCGTCCGACACGATAGCGGTCCCTTCGACCGCGATCGTCGGGATGAGACCGGTGTTCGCGGCCCAGCACGAGACATAGGTCAGCGAATTCGCGGTCCCCAAAAAGCGCGCGATCCGCTCTTCCAAACGCTTGTGTATATCCAACGTGCCGCAGATGAAACGCACGCTCGCCGTACCGGCTCCGTAATGCTTCAGCCCATCGATGCCGGCTTGCACGACTCGCGGATTGTCGGCGAGCCCCAGGTAGTTGTTGCTCGACAAGACGATGGCGTCGCCCGTCTCAGCCATGTGCACGGTTGCCGCCATCGGCGTCGTGATGTGCCGTAGATGCTTGAACGTACCCGCCTCGCGCAGCGCGTCAAGTTCCGATTTGAGTTTGCGGTTGAAGACCTGATTCACGACGCCGGCCCGGCGATGTCCAAGACGATCTTCACCGCGTCGTGCTGCTTCAACGTCGTGAAGCATTCTTCAAATCGCTCGAATGGAACCACGTGCGAGATGACGGGCGCAAGATCGACGCGCTTGTCTTTCACCAGCTGCTGCATCTGATACCATGTCTCCCAGATCTTGCGTCCAAAGATCCCGAGCACGGTGATGCCTTTGAGCACGATGAGCTCCGACACGTCGAGGGTGACCTTGCCCGCGGAGATGCCCAGGATGGCTGCGCGCCCGCCATGGCGCAACATCGAAAGACCGGATTCTAGCGCCGCCCCGCTACCGCTCATCTCCAAGAACACGTCAGGACCGGTGTCGCTGGTGAGATCGAGGATCGCACGGCGCATGCCGCGATCGGAAGGATCGAAGACCGCGTGCGCGCCCAGCTGTTTCGCCAACGCGCGTTTGTGCGGGTTGGGATCGACTGCGATGACCCGTGACGCGCCGGCCGCCGCCGCTACAGCAACCGCCATCAGACCGATCGAACCCGCACCGGTGATGAGCACCGACTTGAGGCTGACGTGCGCCTCGCTGACCGTGTGCACCGCGTTGCCGAAGGGATCGAAGATCGCGGCCCACGTGTCCGGCACGGATGGGTCAAGTTTCCAAACATTGCTCTCCGGCATCGCGATGTAATCAGCGAAGCAGCCGTCGCGATCGACGCCGATGACCTTCACGGCGACGCAGATGTGCGGTTGGCCGGTGCGGCACAAGAAGCACGTTCCATCGGCGATATGCCCCTCGGCCGACACGCGCTCGCCGACCGCAACGGTCTTGACCAGATCGCCGGCCGCCGCCACAACGCCCATGAATTCGTGACCGATGATGCACGGCGGATGGACCCGCCCGGCCGCCCAGGGGTCCCAGTTCCAGATGTGCTGATCGGTGCCGCAGATGCCTGCCTTGTGGACGCGGATCAGCACGTCGCTCGGGCCGATCGAGGGCACGGGGACTTCGCGCAACGACATGCCGGGGCCGGGCCGCTCTTTGACAAGCGCTCGCATCGTCGTCGGGATCGAGCCGCTCGTCGGCTGCGCGAGCGCCGCCGTCGTGGTCTTCATCGCCCGGTCTATTCTCACGGGCAGGCGCGCGCGCCTCCGGCCCGAAAAGCCGCGCGCATGTCGCGCAGCAAGAAGCGGAAAAACCCGAAGAAAGCGAGCGCCAAGCGCCTGACGGAGATCAAGCAGAAGATCGAGGCGCAGCGCCGTCGTGCTGTCCGGCCGACGTTGCCGGTGAACACGCAGGTTCGGGTGAGCGAGACGCTGGCCGAGCGCAAGCGAAAAGCCGAGCGCCGGCGCAAACAAAAACGCGACTGGGATGAGATCTAGCGCGCTTTTGCTGAGTCCTTACGGCTATAAGAAGATGATCTTGTCCGCGTAGCGGATGCCAAGCTGCTGGTGATACACGATCTTGACGTGTCTGCCCGGTGTGATGTCCTTCATCTGATACGTCGTCTTCCCATCCGATGAGAAGATCTGATCGAACGAGGGCGCGAGAAGGAAACTGAGCTCCTTGCCGCTGCTGTCTTTGACCTTGATATTGCCGGTCGAAACGTGTGTCACATGACCAGTGTACGTGTCCGCGCTGGCCTGCGATGACGTGACGGCTATGGCGACGGTCGCTAAGATGAACGCGCACGTGAGGATGGCGATTGAACGCATTGCAGTCCTCCAAGAGATGAAGGGAACTCGAAGGCGGCCGTTTCGCGAGCCAGACTGAGTCGGCCTAGTTATCATCCGCAACTCAAGGGTCCCGGCCCAGACCCTCTCGAAACGAACACCTGTTCGCATGCTGACGATCGAGGATGTACTCGGCCCAGGTGGCCTTGTCGCACGCACGCTACCGGGCTATGAATGCCGGCCGGCGCAGATCGGCATGGCCAAACTCGTCAATCGCGGGCTGCTCGAACACGTCCACGTCATGGTCGAAGCCGGCACCGGCACGGGCAAGTCGCTCGGCTACCTCGTGCCCGCCCTGCTGTCGGGCCAGCGCATCGTCATTTCCACGGCCACGCTCGCGCTGCAAGAGCAGCTGCTGACCAAAGACATCCCGATGATCCTCGACGCGCTCGCCAGCGAAGCGCGCGTCGTCGTGCTCAAAGGCCGGCACAACTATTTGTGCCGCGACAAGTTGGAGACGCTGCGTAAGCGTCTCGTCCTCGCGCATGGCGAGCACGATCGCAAGCTGTTCCGTTGGGCCGGCCACACGGATACCGGCGATCGCGCGGAGCTTGACTTCATCCCGCCGGACGCATTGTGGCGCGAGGTCGACACCGACGCCGACGATTGCATCATGGAAGCATGCCAGTTCTTCGGCCCCGAGCGCTGCTTCCACATGCGTGCCCGCGAAAGCGCGCGGCACGCCGACATCGTCGTCGTCAACCACGCGCTTTTCTTCATCGACCTGGCGAGCGGCGGCGGCCTGATCCCGCCGTACGACTACGCGGTGCTCGACGAAGCACACCAGATCGAAGAATGGGCGACGGCCGCATTCTCATCATCGCTCTCGCGCGCGATCGTCGGCCGGCTGCTGCAGAAGATCGACCGCGCCTACATCTTCAAAGAGTTGCTACGCGATGAGCTCGCTGCGGCGGCCGACGACTTCAGCGCTGCGCTCGCCGACGGGCCGGCCGGCCGGTATCCACTGGAGAAGAATCCGCGCGCCATCGAGCTGATGGATCCGCTGCAGCGCGCGCTCTATCGCGTCGAGAACTGGATCGCCGAGAACTGGTCGCGCGCCGCGCGGTTCCCGCAGCTGGGCGAGGCCGCACTCGAACGCCGCCGCGATCTGCTCGCGGCCTCGGTCTCCGCGACGGCTCAGACGATCGAGCGGCTGCGGCTCAACCTGGACGGTTGGATCTGCTGGGTCGAGCGCGAGAGCGAGCGGCGAGATTCATACGCGGCGATCTGCGCGCCGGTGACGGTCGCGCCGACCCTGCGCGAACGGCTCTTCGACAACACGCGCAGCGTCGTCATGACGTCGGCCACGATCGCCACGGGAGACACGTTTGACTATCTCAAGCGCCAGGTCGGGCTCGACAACACGCCGGTTGACGAGCTTGCGCTCGAGTCGCCGTTCGATTTCGAACGACAGGCGATGCTCTATCTGCCGCCTGAAAAGCCGAACCCGAAGGATCCGCGTTTCGCGCAACGCGCGACGCAGATCATCGACGGCGTGCTTCACGCCACCCAGGGCCGCGCATTTGTGCTCTTCACCTCGTATGCGGTGATGCGCGAGGTCGCCGCGACGCTAGGGCCGACGCTTCCCTTCCCATACCGCGTGCAGGGCGAATCGCCCAAATCGCAGATCCTCGAGTGGTTCCGGGCCGAGGAGCACCCGGTACTGTTCGCAACCGCATCGTTTTGGGAAGGCGTCGACGTGATCGGCAAAGCGCTGTCGTGCGTCATCATCGACCGCATCCCGTTCCCGCCGCCCGACGACCCCATCATCGCGGCGCGCGCGCAAATGCTGGAAGCGCGCGGCGTCGGATCGTTCGACGCGCTCATGGTGCCTGCCGCGATCACGCGGCTCAAACAAGGCCTCGGAAGGCTCATCCGCAGCCGCTCGGACAAGGGGCTGATGTGCGTGCTCGACGGGCGGCTGGAGACGATGGCGTATGGCAGGCGCATCATGGCATCGCTGCCGCCGGCCCGGCGCGTCCACTCGCTCGAAGAGGTCTCGGCCTTCCTTAGATAGCCGGCTATTCGTAGGTGCGAGGTCGCATCTATTACTTTTTGAGAATCCGCGCGGGAATGGCGGGGACCTGACGAATGCCTCAGCTCGTAGAGTTAAGGAGCGTGTGGATGAGTCCGCAGAAGATCATCGCGGTCGTGATGCTCGTCTCGCTGATGCTGGGCGCGGGGATGGAGATCAACCGCGCGCATCTCATGGCGGCGCTGAAAGACTTCGGCCTGATCGCACGCGCCGTGCTTGCGAATTTCATCATCGTTCCGTTGTTCGGTGTCGTCACCGTGCGCTTATTCCATGTGGAAGGCGACATCGCGATCGGTATCTTGCTGATGGCCATTGCGCCCGGCGTCCCGTTTTTGGTGCGAGCGGCGGCGCGCAAGTCTGGCGGCAGTCTTGGCTTCGCGGCGGCGCTCGCGTTCATCATGCCAGCGCTTTCCATCATCACGATCCCGCTGACCGCTCGCCTCGTGCTCCCGCCGGACGCGCAAGCCCATCTGCCGGCCGTGCAGCTCGTGGTGACGCTTGTTGTCTTCCAACTCGTGCCGCTGCTGATAGGGATGCTCGTGGCGGATCGAGCTCCGGCGCTCGCCGAGAAGCTGCAGCGTCCGCTCACCGTGCTGTTCGCATTGGCGGTGATCGCGCTGCTCGTCTTGCTTGGGAAGACGATCGTCGAATCCGTTTCGTCTGTCTATGGTTCGCATGGCATGCTTGCGGCGCTCGTCATCTCGATTCTCGCGGTTTTCACTGGTTGGCTGCTTGGTGGTCCGGAGCTCGAGTATCGGCGGACGCTCAGTATCGCGACGGCACTGCGCAACGTCGGGTCGTGTGCAGTGATTGCCACGGCGAGCTTTCCGGGTACGCTCGTCGGCGCCGCCGTACTGACCTATCTCATCATACAATTCGTGGTGACTGTCATCTTCCGCATCTATTTCCATCGTTCGGCCGCGCCGGCCGCGGGGGCTTCGAAAGCATAGCATGACGCCGCTCATCCTCACCCAGTTCGGATTCTTGACGCTTGGGACGCTCGGCTACATCGACCTGATCGCTGCGACGACCAACGCGTTTAACGGTGCGCTCTTGGCTCGTAGGCCGAGCCATTACAAGCACTTCACTATGGTGGGCGTCCTCCTGCTGGCATACGCCGGAGGAATCGGCGGCGGCGTTTTGCGCGACGTACTCCTCAACAAGGTACCGTCGCCACTCGTAAATCCTTGGTATCTGATCGCGTGCTTCGCAGCCGCGGGAGTGGCACTGCTCATCACCCTGCGTGCCGAGATAAAGTTCCAGGACGGCCTGTTCCAGTTTATGACGGCATTCTCGCTGCCGTGGTATGCGATCGTCGGAGCGGACGCAGCCGTCACGGCCCACCTGGGATACGGCGCGGCGATTCTGATTGGCGTGATTGGCACCACCGGCGGACGATATATAATCGATATTTCGTGCGGCGTGATTCCGCAGCAGCTGGTTCGAGGCGGGTTCTTCGTGCTCACCGCAGCGATGACTGCGGCGCTCTATCTGATCCTCAAAGATGCCATGGGGTTGTCGGTCATCGTGTCGACTGGCATCGCGTGGATCTTTGGGTTCGGCTTCCGGTTGACCGCGCAGGCGCTCGGCTGGGAAGAGTGGGAACCCTGGGAACCCGCTGAGCTCAAAGCGGGCGAAAAGGCGCATACGACGCTGGGTGAGGGCCTACGCGCTGAACTCAAACCCAAAGACTCCTCGCAGGTATGACCTATTATTAAGGACTTTAACGAAGGTACGAAACGCCTTTGACGAAGCCCCTCGGACTCTAACTCTGACCACCTAACCATAAGGAAAGGCCAAAATGGCACAATCGAAAAAACCCAATATTGTCGTTCTCTGGGGCGATGATATCGGCATCTGGAATATCAGTAAGTTCAGCAACGGAATGATGGGATACCGGACCCCGAATATCGACCGCGTTGCGAACGAAGGCGGGCTCTTCACCGATTACTATTCGCAGCAGAGCTGCACGGCCGGCCGCGCCTGTTTCATCACTGGTCAGAACCCGATCCGCACCGGCCTCACCAAGGTCGGCATGCCCGGCGCCACCGTCGGTCTTCAGAAGGAAGATCCGACCATCGCTGAGCTGCTCAAGCCGCTCGGCTATGCGACCGGCCAGTTCGGTAAGAACCACTTGGGCGACCGCAACGAGTTCTTGCCGACCGTCCACGGTTTTGACGAATTCTTCGGCAACCTGTATCACCTCAATGCCGAGGAAGAACCCGAACTGCCGGACTATCCCAAGGATCCGAAGTTCAAGGCGGCATTCGGGCCGCGCGGCGTGCTGCATTGCAAGGCGACGGACCTCGACGACGCGACCAACGATCCTCGCTGGGGCAAGGTCGGCAAGCAGACGATCAAAGACACCGGTCCGCTCACCAAGAAGCGCATGGAAACCGTCGACGAAGAGATCACGTCTCGCGCGATCGCCTGGATGGAGACGCAGGCCAAGGCGGACAAGCCGTTCTTCCTTTGGTACAACACGACGGCGATGCACTTCCGCACGCATGTCGCCGACAAGAATCTCGGCAAGAGCGGCCAGGATCCGTACAGCGACCGCATGGTAGTGCACGACGAGCACATCGGCATGATGCTCGATAAGATCGATGAGCTGGGAATCGCCGACAACACCATTGTGATGTACTCGACCGACAACGGTCCAGAAAACGACACCTGGCCGGATGGAGCGAACAGCCCCTTCCGCGGACAAAAAGACTCCAACTGGGAAGGCGGCTGGCGCGTGCCGTCATTCATCCGCTGGCCGGGCGTGATCAAACCAGGGTCTATCTTCAACGGCATCGTGTCGCACATCGACATGTTCCCGACGTTCCTCGCCGCCGCCGGCAATCCGGACGTCACGGAGCAGCTGCTCAAGGGCGCCACGGTGAACGGCCAAAAATACAACGTCCATCTCGACGGCTACGACATGGGGCCTTATTTCTCGGGCAAGGTGAAAGAAAGCCCGCGACAGGCCCTCGTGTACTTCAGCGATGACGGCGACGTCATGGCCGTACGCGTCGGCGACTACAAGTTCAATTTGGCGCTGCAACGTGCCAATTCGACGGATCAATGGGCCGAGCCGTTCGATAAGCTTCGCCTGCCGCACATCATGAATCTACGTCGCGATCCCTTCGAACGGGCCGACTTCAATTCAAACCAATACTGGAACTGGGTGATGGACCACGTGCCGCAGCTGTATCTGATGCAAGCGGTGATCGCTGGGCAGATCGAGGACTTCATCAAGTTCCCGCCGCGACAGAAACCCGCTTCGTTCAACCTGGACTCGGTACTGGAACAGGTACAGAAGCCACACGGTTAAGATTCGCATTCGGCGAACGGACGTGGAGGGGCGCGCTCGGCGCGCCCCTTCGCATTTTGTTCCGACCCACAGAGCTTTTTTAAGGACCTAATTGAATCAACGGAGCATGGAAGGCTCAGACAATGCAATCGCCGCGCAGGTGAGCGCATTCTATGAAAATCACCCCTACCCGCCGCCCATAGACGACCTCGAAGCATATCGCCGTTCGTGGGATGACCAGCGCCGTCGCGTCGAAGCATATCTCTTTTGGCCCGCCGAGCCTTACCGCGAAGACCGAAGCATACTTGTGGCCGGCTGCGGTACGATCCAGGCAGCGCATTACGCACTGCGCTGGCCTCGCGCCGAAGTGATCGGAATCGATGTAAGCGCGACAAGCATCGCGCACACGCGCGAGTTGAAGCGCAAGCATGCGCTCGACAATCTCGAAGTGCACGAGCTCCCAGTGGAGCGCGTCGCCGAACTTGGACGGTCGTTCGAGCACGTGGTATGCACCGGCGTGCTGCATCACTTGGTCGACCCCGATGCAGGTCTGCGAGCGTTGCGCGACGTGCTCCAGCCGGCCGGCGCGATCAGCCTGATGGTCTACGCGCCCTACGGTCGAGCGGGCGTCTACATGCTTCAAGAGTATTGTCGCCGCCTGCGCATCGGCTCGACCACATCAGAGATCCGCGAGCTCGCGGCTACGCTGCGCGCCCTCCCGGCGGACCATCCGCTTGCGCCGCTCCTACGCGCATCGCCAGACTTTGCAAACGCCGATGGCGTTGCCGACGCACTGCTTCATCCTCAGGACCGAGCGTACTCGGTTCCACAGCTTATGGAGTTCCTCGCTCGCGCCGATTTGCAGTTCGGGCGCTGGGTGCGCCAGGCGCCGTACCTTCCTTCGTGCGGCGCGATTATGTCGACACCGCATGCGGCAAAGCTCACTGCACTGCCGCCGCACGAGCAATACGCCGTCATGGAACTGTTCCGTGGCACCATGGTCCGTCACAGCGTCGTGGCATATAGAGCGGATCGACCATCAAAGGACGCGTCGGTCGATTTCGCTGGCGACGAGTGGCTTGGTTACACGCCGATTCGCTTACCCGATACGCTTGCGGTGCGAGACCGAGACCGGCTTCCTACGGGAGCGTCGGCCGTGGTCATCAACCGCAACCACACGGACAACGATCTCTATCTGCCAATCGACGCGCGCGAGGAGCGGTTATTGGCCGCGATCGATGGCAAGCGCACGATCGAAGAAATCTGCCTCGAGTCAGGCGAACGCGATGGCGCTCGCGAGTTCTTTCAGCGACTGTGGCAATGGGACCAAGTGGTGTTCTCTCTCAAGAAGGGCGCGGCCGACGCCTGACCGCTTAGAGCTCGCCCCGTCGCAGCGAGTCTTCGATGCCGTCTACGGCAAGGCGGAGCCGGGCCTTCTGGATGCTCTCTCTGACGACCGCTCTCAGGTCGATTTTGAAATCCGGGAAATAGAACACGCGACTGAGCGACGCAAGCACGGGGTTCGTTCCCAAACACGGATGATCGCCGAACTCTTGCAATCCATCGCAGGAGTACGAGCACCGTCCGCATTCGTATTTCTTCAACTCGCAGAACCTCCGTCGTTCACTTAACGTTCCACGAAGCCGCCGTGTCCCAAACAGCTTACAGCTAGTAGCAGCTACGAACAAGCGTTTGTGCCACATTACGGGACGAATAATGAAGAAAGGTTAATATGTGACGGCTTGGCGTGCTGGATGCGATTCGAAGAACTGCCAGATCGTCTCGCTCGCGTCAAAGTCATAGCTGACTTTTCCGATGATCGATTTCGGAAGATACTGCGGCCCGTCGGGCCAGGTGTGGCCGCCGCCCTCGATCGTGTAAAGCCACACCGCAGAACCCTCGCGGCAGCGGTCGTACGCTTGCACCATCGTCGTCGTGCCATCCAACGGATCCGCATCTTGGAGCGTCGTTTGGCGTGGCGGCGCCGAGCAGGCGTCGGTTTTCAACCACTGCGCGAACGTCTGCGCGACCGGAATGGACTCGCCCTGATTGACGAACGGCCCGCCGACGCGGCCGCCGTCGAACATCACGAGTTTATCGTCAGTGCCGTTGATCATGAGCACCGAAACGGGTTGGCTCTTGCACGCGTCGTGAAAGCCGACCGGCGTTGATCCGGCGACCGGTGCAATGGCTGCGATCTCACTGCCTAAGTCGCATGCGAGCCGGAACGAGAAGAAGGCGCCGTTCGAGATGCCGGTCGCGTAGACGCGTTTCGGGTCGATGCGGTATCTTGTTTCGAGCGCACTGATCAACGACGAGATAAACGCGACGTCGTCATTGCCGCTCAAGACTTGGGTGCGCCCATCTTTCCACTGGCGGTTGATGCCCTGCGGGTACACCGCGATGAAACCGTGACGATCGGACACGTCGTCCATGCCGGAAAGGCGAGCCATGCCACGCGCTTCGCCGCCGCCACCGTGAAAGATGAGAACGAGCGCGGTCGGGCGGGTCGCATCGTACGACGCCGGCACGTGCACGAAATAGTCACGCGTGATGCCGCCGGACACGATCGAAGCTGGCGCGTCGTTGGCAGCCGATGCGCCCGCGAGCGCGCAGCCCGAGAAGAACGAGAGCAACGTTGCGATGGTGACAGCGCGGAACATGGTCCTATTGTCTCGCCGGCAGCTCCAAGCCGCCGGAAAGCCGCGTGAGAAGCGCATGAGCCGCGGATGAAACCGTCCCGCGGGAGGGGTGCGTCCTCGTGGCGGCGTATCCGAGGATTAGCACTCTCCTGTGCTGACTGCTAATGGCAAAAGAAGAGAAGAAGAAACCTGCCCCGCCGGATGGTCCGCAGCTGGACCGTCGGAAGCACTCGATCCTGGGTACCGTCGTGTACGAATACATCGCGACCGGCGAGCCGGTCGGGTCGGCGACGCTCACCCAAAAATACAATCTCGGAGTCAGCCCCGCGACCGTGCGCGCCGAGATGGCCGCGCTCGAAGACGAAGGCTACCTCGACCAGCCGCACACCTCAGCTGGGCGAGTTCCATCGGATCGCGGTTATCGCTATTACGTCGATCGTCTCATCCAACCCGAGATACTGAGCGCGGAAGAGCGCGAGCTGATCAACACCGAGATCCATCGTGCGCGGACGCAGCTCGACAGCGCGGTCGACCACGCGTCGCACGTGCTCTCCAACCTGACGCGCAACATCGCGTTCGCCGTCGCGCCGCGGCTCGACAGCCAGACGTTTCGACACTTGCAGCTCATCTGGGTGAACGCGCGCCACGTGCACGTCGTGCTCGTCACCAATCTCGGCATCGCCGCGCAAGCGACCATCGAAGTCGCCACCGACGTCGATCCCGATCAACTCACGCGCGCCTGCAACAATTTCAACGCCCGCCTCGCCGGCCGCAGGCTGAGCGATATATCGAGCGGCACGCTCGCGGAGCTCGCGCGCGAGACAGCGTTGCCCCAAGACCTGCTGCGCGCGATCGCCGGCATCGTCGCAGAACATGGCGACGCCGAGATCGATCGGCGCTTGTTCTCGGGCGGTGCGAACAACCTGCTCGACCAGCAAGAGTTCCGCGATTTCCGCAAGCTGCGCGCGATCCTCGAGCTACTGGAGGACCAGCAGACGATCTATCGGTGGCTGCAAGAATCGCTGCAGCACGAAGGCGCGACGGTAAGCATCGGGCGCGAGCTCGGGAGTGCAGACATGAACGAGTGTAGCGTCGTGACCGTGCCGTATCGAGTGGGCGACCGCAACGCGGGCGCGCTCGGCATCTTAGGTCCGCGGCGCATGCAGTACGCTCGGCTGCTCGCGCTCGTCAACCACGTGGCTGAGAGTCTCAATACGCTCTTCCAAGACGAAGCGCAAGTCTAACAGTGCCGGTCAAACGCGACTATTACGAAGTGCTCGGGGTCTCCCGCACCGCGACGGATGCGGAGATCAAGCGCGCGTATCGCGATCTGGCACGCCGCCATCACCCTGACGTCGTCGGCGCGAGCGATAAGGGCGCGGCGGAAACGCGGTTCAAAGAGATCAACGAGGCGTACGTCGTGCTCTCGGACATCCAGCGCCGGGCGCAATACGACCGGTTCGGCCACACGGACACGCAGGGCGTGCCTAACTTCGGCGACTTCGCGCCATTCGGCGATCTCTTCGAAGCGTTCTTCGGCGGTCAACGCGGGCGAACGCAGCCGCAACGCGGTGCCGACCTGCGCTACGACCTTTCCGTCACGCTCGACGATGTGATGACGGGCGCCGAACACGAGATAACCTACACGCATCTGGGCCGCTGCGACGTCTGCGCGGGCACCGGCTCGGCCGACAAGAGCGCGCCCACGACGTGTCCGCAGTGCCGGGGCAGCGGTCAAGTGCGGTCCATGCGAAACACGATGCTCGGGCAGTTCGTGACGACAGGCGTTTGCCCGCGCTGCGGCGGCTCGGGCGGCGTCATCACCGATCCATGCAAATCATGTCGCGGTCGCGGGCGGCGCGAGCTGAAGAAGAAGCTTTCGGTCAAGGTGCCCGCCGGCGTGGATGAGGGCACGCGTTTGCGCTTCGCCGGGTTGGGCGAGGCCGGCGAGCGCGGCGCGCCGAGCGGCGATCTGTACGTCTTTCTCGCGATGGAGCCGCACGACACCTTCGAACGCGACGGCGCGGATCTGCACTGCGACACGGACGTGTCGTTCACGCAGGCGGCGCTGGGCGCACGGCTCGAGGTGGAAGGCCTTGACGGCGCCGCATCGCTCGAGCTGCCTGCCGGTACGCAGGGCGGCACGCGCTTTCGCATTCCGGGTCGCGGTCTGCCGCGATTCCGCGCGAGCGGCCGCGGCGATCTCATCGTCGACATCAATGTCGTCGTGCCTTCGCGCCTGACGCGCAAGCAGCGCGAACTGCTCGAATCATACGCCAAAGCCGGCGGTGAAGAGATCCAAGAACCGAACCTTTTCAAGAAAGTCAAACGCGCGCTCGGCAACGAGTGATGGCGCAGCCGGTATGGCGACGCCTGTCGCTTGAGGCTCGGGCGGCCGACGCCGAACCCGCGCGCGCCCTGTTGAACGACGTGACGGGCGCTCCCATCGCTCTCGAGCAGCGCGAAGCATCACGGTTCGTGACGGCCAGCGCGTTCGTGCGCGACGGCGTGCAAGCTGTCGCGCTGTTCCAGAGCTTACGCCGGCGTCTGAGATCGCTGCAATCAGAGTCGATTTTGCGGGGCGCTTTATTGAGTCACGCGCGCGTCGCCGAGCGCGACTGGGCCGCCGAGATGAAACGGCACTATCGGCCGCTGCGCCTCGCCGCCGGCCTGTGGGTGGCTCCGTCATGGGCGCGGAGTTTTCGTCCGCCGCACGGCGCGGATGTTCTGTGGCTCGATCCCGGCATGGCATTCGGCACCGGACGCCACGCGACGACCGCTGCGGCGGCGGAGCTGCTGCTCGCACGTATCGCGCCCGGCGACGTCGTCATCGACGCGGGATGTGGATCGGGCATTCTCGCGCTCGCGGCGGTGCAGCGTGGCGCGCTCGCCTACGCCTTCGACGACGATCCCATCGCCGTGCGTGTGGCGAAGGACAACTTTAAGGCGAACGCACTTCGTGCGCGTGCGCTGGTGCGCTCCGATCGGACGCCGGCCGCTTTTCCGCGCGCCGCGTTCATCGTCGCGAACATCACTGCAGAGGTTCTTCAGAAGATGGCTCGCGCGTTCGCCGCAAAACTCGTGCGCGGTGGCTACCTCATCACCAGCGGCATCGCCGCTCGAGGTAGACTCGCCACGCTCGCCGCGTTCGCACAAGCCCGCCTTGAATTTGTGTCCGAGCGCCGCCGCGGTCCCTGGTTCGCCTACGAGCACCGCAAGCCATGAGCGCGCCGCGGTTTTTTGCCGATGGCGAATGCAAAGCCGGGGAACACATCGAGTTGCGCCACGACGACGCGCATCACGCCATCGAGGTCTTGCGAATGCGCAGCGGCGATCCGCTTGTGATCGTGCGAGATGGCACCGCGTGGGACGCGACGCTCAGCGACGTCGCGCGCGGGCATGTCCAAGCGCGCATCATCACACCGCGTGCGGAGACCGGCGGCGAATTGCCGGTCGTGGTATCCGTGCTGCAGGCGATTGCCAAAGGCGCGAAGTTCGACGAGGTCGTCGAGAAAGCGGTCGAGCTCGGTGCGCGCCGCATCGTACCCGTGATCTGCGAACGCAGCTACGCCCAGGCGAACGATGCGAAGATCGAACGCTGGCGGCGCATCGCTCGGTCGGCAGCGCAGCAGTCGCGCCGCCGCTACCTTCCCGAAGTCGCGGAGCCGACAGCCTGGGTCGACGCCCTTTGCGCGTCGGACCTCGACACGCCGCCGCTCGTCGCATACGAGAACGCCGCGCCCGGTTCGTTTGCCGCGGCGGTCGACGGGATCGGTGAGGCGCGCAGCATCGCGATCGCGATCGGGCCCGAGGGCGGGCTCACCGACGCCGAGGTCGCGGCCGCGAAAGAGAGCGGTTGCCCGCTCGTATCGCTGGGCCCGACTATTCTGCGCACGGAGACCGCTGCGTCCGCGATGCTCGCCGCACTGGCGGCACGCCGAGGCTGGTGGTGAGCAAGCGCCGGCTCGCGCCCAGGTGACACTTTTCGACGCAAAGAACGCAATATTCACATGACTACGCCCTATGACGTCTCGGTCGTCGTCCCCACATATAATGAAGCGCTCGGCATCGAAAAGCTGATCGACGCCTTGACCGGCGTGTTCAAAGCCAACAGCATCAACGGCGAGATCGTCATCGTGGACGACAACTCGCCCGACGGCACGGGCGCGCTCGTCGACTCGCTTGCGGCGAAGTATCCCGTGCGCTGCGTCCATCGCGCCGGCAAACTCGGGCTCTCGTCCGCCGTGATCGACGGCTGGGCGACATGCACATCGCCGATCATCGGCGTGATGGATGCCGACTTCAGCCACGATCCGGCGATCGTGCCGCTGCTCGTGGGCGCCATCCAACGCGGCGAATGCGAGTTGGCGATCGGCAGCCGCTACGTCAAAGGCGGCGGCATCACCAACTGGCCGTGGCGGCGCAAGATCACGTCGCGCGTAGCGATCGCGCTCGCGCGGCCATTGACGCGAGTGAGAGATATCACGTCTGGGTTTTTCTTCTGCAAACGCAGCGTCATCGACGGCGTGAAGCTCGATCCGATCGGATTCAAGATCGGGCTCGAGGTGATACTCAAAGGGAAGTATTCGCACGTCAAAGAATTTCCATATGTTTTCACGGATCGGACTGCGGGGACGAGCAAACTCAACAGCGGGGAGATCGTCAATTATCTGAAGCAGCTATCCAAAGTCTATTTCGGAGGCCGCGCATGATGCCAACACCGAATTGGCTACGCCGGCGCGGCGCACGACCGCAACCCTCCGACGACAAGCTCTGGGAGATCTGCCCATCCTGCGGCGACCGCCTCTTCATCAAGGACCTCGAGGCGAAGTTGCGCGTCTGCCCCAAATGCGGCCATAATTTCCGGCTGCCGGCGCTCGACCGCATCGCGTTGCTCGCCGACGGCGACTTTGACGAGATCGCGGAGAATCTGGTCACCGGCGATCCGCTCCAATGGTCCGACCGCACCACCTATCCAGAGAAGACCGAACGCGATCGCGCCAAATCGGGATTGCTCGAAGCCATCATCGTCGGATTTTGCACGGTCGAGCAGATTCCGGTCGGGCTCGGCGTCATGGATTTCAACTTCCGCGGCGGCACTATGGGCGGGGTCGTCGGCGAGAAAGTCACGTTACTCATCGAGGAGTGCGCGCGCCGGCGCGTGCCATGCGTCATCGTGACGACATCGGGCGGCGCGCGCATGGAAGAAGGTATGATCGGCCTCATGCAGCTCGCCAAGACGAGCGCTGCGGTCGAACGCTTCGGCACGCTCGGGCTCCCGTTGATCACGATCTTGACCGATCCCACGACCGGCGGCGTCTCGGCTTCCTTCGGTTTCCAAGCAGATGTGATCATCGCCGAGAGCGGCGCGGCGATCGGCTTCGCCGGACGGCGCGTCATCGATCAGACCATCAGGCAGAAGCTGCCCGACGGATTCCAGACGGCCGAGTTCTTGCTCGAACACGGTCAGGTTGACATGGTCGTGCGTCGCGCCGACATGAAGGCCGCGCTCGCGAACGCGCTGCGCTTTTTCACCACCCCTGTAGCGGTCGACTTCAGTCGACCGACTCCGGCAATCCGCCGCCCGAAATCGAAAGCTTCATGAACGTCATCGTCGAGCTGGAAAAGCCGCTGCTCGAGCTCGAAGCGAAGATCGACGGGCTCAAGAAGCTCAACGAGACGCAGCGCGTCGATTTCTCCGCCGAGATCAGAGCGCTCGAAGAAAAAGCGGTTGCGCTCGAGCTCGAGATCTTCGGCAATCTCACGCCATGGCAACGCGTGCATCTCGCGCGCCATCCGCGCCGGCCGTTGGCGATGGACTATATCAGCAAGCTCGACGGCTTCGTCGAACTGCACGGCGACCGCGCGTTCCGTGACGATCCGGCGCTCGTCGCCGGCTATGC
Source organism: Vulcanimicrobiota bacterium (assembly GCA_963812135.1). Classification (GTDB taxonomy): domain Bacteria; phylum Vulcanimicrobiota; class Vulcanimicrobiia; order Eremiobacterales; family Eremiobacteraceae; genus JAFAHD01. Next base: position 2,035,422 of record CAWETU010000001.1, on the reverse strand, counting down.
GTATTTGGATGGCGTGCCCGTGTTCGTGCTCGGCCAGCAAAAGGGCCGCGATACGAAAGAGAATCTGTATCGCAGTTTCGGCATGGCGCATCCGGAAGGGTATCGTAAGGCGGCGCGCATCATGCGGCTCGCCCAGAAGTTCCACAAGCCGCTGCTCACGTTCATCGATACGCCGGGCGCCTATCCGGGCATCGGCGCCGAGGAGCGCGGCCAGTCAGAAGCGATCGCGACGAACATCAAGTTGATGGCTGGACTGGGCGTGCCGATCGTGGTCAACGTGATCGGCGAAGGCGGCAGCGGCGGCGCGCTCGCGATCGGCGTCGGCGACACCGTCCTCATGCTGCAGCATGCGGTGTATTCGGTCGCGTCGCCTGAGGCCGCCGCGACCATCCTGTGGCGCGACGCTGGCAAGGCCGACGAAGCCGCGTCACGTCTGCGTCTGACGTCGGAAGATCTGTTCGAATTCGGCATCGTCGACACGGTCGTCATGGAGACGATGGGCGGCGCGCATCGCGACCCTGTGACCACGATACACTCGGTGCTCGAGGCGGACAAACAAGCGTTGGCGCAGCTCATCAAGCTCTCGCCCGAGCAACTCATCGATCGGCGGTACGAGAAGTATCGCAAAATCGGTGCGCACGAAGAGATGGCGCTGGACCGTGCGGCGCGGTAGCCTCGGTTTCAAGATCAGCCGGCTGGCGAACAAGCCGCTCGGCGGCGCCGCCCGCAAGAAGCGCGAGCGCACGATGATGCGCGTGATGTCGACCGCCGGCCGTTTGGTCGGATTGGCCGCGGTGCTGCTGGTCGTCGCGTCGTTCACGGGCCAAGCCTGGCGGGTCGGCTACCAGAACTATCAGCTGCACAAACAGATCGATGCGGTCGAGGATCAGAACCAGCAGCTGAGCGCGAGCTCGGTCAAGCTGCGCCGCGACATCATCCTGTCGCGCGATCCCGAGTACCTCGTGCCGCTCATCCACGAGCAGCTGGGTCTCACGAAGCCGCACGAAGTCTTCATTCAGATCGCGACGCCGGCCCCAGCATCTCCCTAGTGCAGATCAACGGAACGGTTCTGTCGTGCGGACGCTACGGCTGCGTTGTGCGTCTCGATGACGGCCGCATCGCGAATCTTCCCTCGTCGGAACCCGGTCACGGCGATGTTCGTCGTGCCGCGTCGCGCAAGCGCCGGCCAAACCTGCCGTTTATCGTTTCCGAGAAGGATGGTTGGCTGACGCTGCGCCTGGCTGACGGGGCGCTGACCGAGCAACCTGAACAAGCCGCGCCTGCTTCGGAAGTCCGGCCTGCCGACGACTCCAACTTGGACGAGAAGATCATCGACTATCTGCGCCAGACCGAAGACTGGGATCCCAAGGGCGCCATCGCTAGCCGCGCGCACGAGGCGAAAGAGCCGCGCGCCGACCGGCTGCTTCCGTTTGAGATGCGCGCGCGCCGGCAGTACCGGGAGTCGCCGAAGAAACCGCCGCGAAAGAAGCGCTGAGCCATGCGCTGCGCCGTGATCGCCGCCGGCAGCAACTCGTGCAGGCTCTTGATCGCCCAAGTCCCAGAAAAGAATGTAGCGGTCGAATTTATTCGACCGATCACGGTCGAACATCACGCGATTCGCGGCACTCGGTTGGGTGAAGGCGTCAGCGCGTCGAAGCTGCTCGCGCCTCAGGCGATGGAGCGGACCGCCGCCGCCATCGCGGAATTCGCCGGGCTGGCAAGGCGCGCCGATCGCCGCTTTGTCATCGGCACGGCCGCGCTTCGCGAGGCGACCAATGCAGCTGAGTTCGCCGAGCAGGTCCACGCGATCACCGGAACAGAGCTGCACATCCTCACGGGAGAAGAAGAAGCCCGCGCGTCGTTCGACGGCGCGTGCTGGGCGCTCGAGCAGACCGGTCACGCGCCGCTCGGACCGCTCACGGTCGTCGATATCGGGGGCGGCAGCACTGAGATCGCGACCAGAACCACCCCGAACAACGACGTTCTGGTGAGCTCGTTGCCGGTTGGCGCGGTGGGCATGACCGAACGCTTCTTCAAGCACGATCCGCCGACGGCGGAAGAGATTAGCGCGTGCCGCACCGCCGTAAGGCTTGAGTTTGATGTAGAACCCGAGCGAAGCTCGGACGCTCAGCTCGTCTTTGTCGGCGGAACCGCTGACACCGCGGCGCGCATGCTAAACGCGTACGATGCCGCCTCCGACGTGCACGTCGCAGCGTTGCGTCGCGCGGATCTGGAGGATCTTTTTCGGCTGACGGTGTCGTTGCCGATCGAACAGCGCAAACAGTTGCATGGATTGCCGGAGTTCCGGGCCGACATCATGCCGGCCGGGCTTATCATCCTCGACGAGATCGCGCGCCGCTACAAAAGCGGTCAACTCTGGTCAGCGAAGCCGACCTACTGATCGGCTATCTACGCGAGAAGATCAACATGGGATGACCGGGACTCGAACCCGGACGCCCTTGCGGGCAACGGATTTTCGCACCACTATGGCTTTCGCCACTGCCTGACGGCATTTGTGTGGTCCGGACTGTGCCTTGACCGTAGCGTCTATCACGCCGTAGGTCGCGCCCGTCCAGTCTCTACACCTTCTCCGTCTCGGGAGCTTGGCTCGGCGTTGTCACGCTCTTTCGAGCAGAGAGTTCACCGACTTTGAGCGCATCCCAGAGGTGGTTTCCCGGCCCCCGGCTCCAATTGGAAGTCCGTTGTGTCTTCCGATTTCACCATCATCCCACGATGACGATGTTTCCGTTTGCCCTCGCAGGTTTTAATCCCTCGACACACCGCTTAGCGGGCGACGGCTTCGATGGTGATCGAGATGTCCACGTTGTCGCCCGCGACGAACGTGCCGCCCGGCGTCTGCTGCGCCCAGCTCAAACCGAAGTCCTGACGCTTGATCGTCGTCGTCGCTGAGTACGACACGCGATTATGTCCCCTGCCGTCAACGGTCGTGCCGTCGATATGGCCCGCGAGCGTCACGGGTTTAGTCACGCCATGAATCGTCAAATCGCCAGCCGCGGTGAATGTGTCGTTCGGCCCCGCAGTCACTGACGCGCTCTTGAACGACATCGTCTTGAAGCGCGTGACATCGAGCCAATCAGGGCCTCGCAGATCGTTATCGCGATCCGAATTGCGCGTATCGATGCTCGCGGGGTCGAGTGCCGCGACGATCGAGGACGGCACATTAGTGCCGCTCGGCGTGACGACGCTCGCTTGGCTGATAAGGATTGAGCCGCGCACATGCGTGACGCCTAGATGGAGCACGCTGAATTCGGCCAGGGAATGGCCCGGATCGGCTGCCCATGTGGTGTCGGCTGCGGCCGGTGCGGGCAGGCATGCCAATGCCGAAATGAGGGCGACCGCCGACAACGCCGCGACAAAACGTACGTGCATGAGTGAAACTCCGATGTGGGATGAGTGATGCCCCGTGAGGTGTCAGACTTCAGGGTGCCCGCCGGTTTGCCCTACGAAGCCGCGTGCATCATGCGCTTGCCGATCTCCGAGCGATCCCCGATCCAGCGCGACGGCGGTGTCATCCAGAACTTCGCCATTTCGTTGAGCGGGCCGGCGTACTGCATGCGCAACTCTGAAAAGCTCTTCCATGCCGCGTCGTCGCATCGCACTTCCCAGCCCGCCGCGGTCAATTGAGCACACGCTTGGTCGAATTCGCCACGCTCGATGCCCGCCGTCTCGATCACAGCAACGCGGAAATAGCGGGTGAGGTCGCGCACGAGATGCACGCCGATAAGGTGCAGCAGTTTCGCGCGCCCGACGAGCGGACTGTCGGTCAGCGTGATGAGCATGGTCGACGCGTCGAGCAAGGCGCCGAGCGTACCGATCCACGACTCGTCATCGTGGCTCGAGCGGAAATACGCGAGCACCGGATAGGCGAGATGTGACTCGAGCACCGACGCCGCCCAGCGTTCGCCCTCGCGCATGCTCTGCGCGAAATCCTCAAAGATTTTGTATTTCGAAACGGTCTCGAGCAGTGTCACGCCCGAGGGCGGCGCACCGGCGCGACCGCCCATCATGACGATGAAGACCTCGCGATTCTGAAACGATCCGAAGATTGAGAAGATGAACGAGATGGTCAGCGCGAACAGCGCGAGCCCCGTGGCGCCGGCGGCGAGCGTGAAGAGACGGGCGATCGTATCGGTGGCGACGATGTCGCCGTAGCCGATCGTCAGCAGCGAGGTCCCGGCGAAATACACCGCATCGATGTATGAGTGCAGCGGCGGTTGGGTGTGGCCGCGGAGCCCATAGAAGATCAAGCCATATCCGAGCAACAGGCCGCTGAGCCATACGATCAGCAATCCGATCAAGACGCCCGGCGCGAAGCGTCCGAGGAAGTCCTCGCGCTTGTCGGCGTCTTTGATCGTGACCGCGTAGTCGCGCCAGAGCCGCCACGAGCCCCGCACGACGAGAACGCTCGTGCGGAACGTCGCCGACACCGCTCTGGGCACAACAACCGAGGCGAAAATATCATAGAGCATGAGGCAGACAAGTGCGATGCCGGCCGCCACCTCAACCCACTCGAGAACCGTCATGCGATCTCCGAATGGCGCCCTGGGATCGTGACCCCGGGACTCTCTCCGGCGGACGTGCGCGCGATCTCGTCGGCGGAACGTCTACCAGCGATGCCGTCGGCGACGGCGAGCCCAGTCAGCGCACCGAACTTGAACCCGTGGCCCGAGCACGCACTGACCAGCCACGAACGCCCTTGGCGTTCGACCAGAAAGCGCTCCCCGGACTCGACCGTGTAAAAGCACGTCCGCGTCGCTTTGATCTTATATTGATCAAAATCGCGCAGCACGCGTCGCGCCTGCTCGAACACCGCCTGCGTTTCAGCCGGTGACGGATCGCGATCGGCGTCGGGTTGCCCGGTCAGGCTAAAGCGATGGTCGCCGACCTTCAGATCCGTGCCGCCCGCGGGAGGCACGAGATAGAATCCAGCGCCGTCAAGGTCCATGAGCATCGGTCCATGCTTCCAATGCTCTGCATATTGTCGCGGGGGTTCTGCATACGCGAGCACTTGGCGCGACGGCGTGACGCGGCTCGCCATCTCAGGCAGCAGGCGCGCCACCCATGGCCCTGCGGCCACGACCAGCGCGTCCACGTCGACTACGGATCCATCGTATAGGACTGCACGCGCCCGCTCGACATCGATGGATTTCACCGGCGTGTTCTCTGAGATACTCACGCCGAGTTTGCGCAAGTGGCGCGCCAGCGCCTCGATGATGCGCGTCGGGAACAATTCGCCGCCAGATTCCAGGTACAACGCGTAGCGGATGCCTTCGGTGCGTAGCATCGGGAAGATGCGTTCGATGTCGGCCGGCGGGAGCCGTCGCGTTTCGACGCCGGCTTGCGTCAACGTCTGGGCGGATTGATCGGTCCAACTGGTCTCGTCGCGCGCGATCGCCAGCGTGCCCGTGCGGACGTAGAACGTCTCTCCGAGATCGGACCACAGGCGATCCCACGCCTCGTATGCGGCGGCGACCAAGCGCGTGTATCCAAGATTTGCGCCGTACGGATAGCGGATGAGGCGGTTCTGGTCGTACGATGAACCAAGCGGATTCGGGATCGGACCTTGCTCGAAGACGCTCACCTCGTGGCCATCGCGCGCGAGCCCCCACGCAGATGAGAGACCGTTGATGCCCGCGCCGATGACCGCGATCTTCATGGCGGGCTGCATTCAAAGTGGCAGTGGCATGGCCCTGTTCGAGAGGCACCCCCACGCGCAAAAGCCAAAACGACACATATGATTCGTATCGCCCTGTTCGTCGTGCTCTGTTTGATCACCGGTCTCACACGCGCCAACGCGCAGCCGATCCCGACGCCGGCGAAAAGCTTTGTTATCGGCAACATGCATTTCGATCGCTACGGCCAAGGCGAACCCGCCATCATCATGTTGCCTAGCCTCTCAGTGAATTCGTGGACGTGGTCGAGCACCATCGCGGAGATGTCCGCGGATCACACGATCTATGCCGGTAACATGGCCGGTTTTGACGGACTGCCGCCGTCGCCCCCGCCCTACATCCAGCAGGCCGATGCGGCGATCATGAACCTGATCCGCCAAGAGAACCTCAAATCGCCCGTGCTCGTCGGTCACAGCCTCGGCGGCCATATCGCGCTACGGTTGCTCGAAGAGCATCCCGACCTGTTTGCCGGCGCGGTGATCGTCGACGAAACGCCATACTTCCCGCCGCTGCAGCCCGGACAGACTCTACAACAGCGGGCGCAGAACGTCTCGCAACTCGCGGATGGGATTGCATCCGCACCCGATTGGTTGTACGAGAACCAAACGCGCTCGACCGCGGCGACCATGGTCACGGACGCCACGCAAGCGCAGATCGTCGCCGATCATTCATTACGCAGCGATCGGACGACGCTCGCAGGCGCGACAACCGAGATGTCGCTTGAGGACCTGAGGCCTGGCCTCGATAAAATAACCGCGCCGCTACTCGTCATTGCGCCCGTGTCGGCGGACGCCCCCTACATGAATAACCAGCTGCGCGGGTTGACTCCCGCTCAACTGGCCGCCACCATCCACGACTACTATGCGTCGCAATACGCGGGCGCCAAGACCGTCACCGTAGAGACGATCGCCAACTCGAAGCATTTCATCATGCTCGACCAGCCAGGCGCGCTCAACGCCGCGATCAAGAACTTCCTGACGGTTGTGACCAGGCCTCCGGCCGCTCAGTAGGCACGGGTGCAGCGCGCATCGACTGCCCGTTTGTGCCTCGCGGGGCTGGCGGCACTCTCGGTTCTTGTCGTTTTTAGCAAGGACGCGCGTTCAGCAACCGAACCGCCACCGCCGCGCATCCCTTGCACGCCGCCGCCGATGATCGTCGATCCCGCAATCGGTCAGCCGTATGGGCACGAGGTGATGGCCCTGTGCTATGAGCGCTACGGCGACCTTCGCAACGCGATCGCCGAGGCTCGGACTGCACTGCATCTGCTGCCGACGAACTCTCCAGAACGCTATCGCACCTACACGGACCTCATCTTCCACCTAAGCGACGATCTCTACGAGGTTGGCGATGTAGACGAGGCGCGGCATTTGTGGCGCGAGACGTGGGATCATTTCGCCACGGATGGCCTGCCGCATCGCGACACGAGCAACCCCGATGGTGATCCGCTCTTTCGCCAGGGCAAATACCGCGCGGCATTCGCCGCATATTACGATTCGAATGTTCGTAATCCTCAATGGGGTGTAGGCTTCAATTCCGATTCAGCTCAAGCAGCCAGTCCACGACTTCTTGCCGCGTTGCACCAAGCCAGCCTTGGCGACTTCCAACGCGCGATCAATGGTCTGCGCGCCATCGTCTCGGAGCAGCCGGATTTTCAAGAGGTGTATTTCTACCTTGGAAACGCTTTGTATATAGAAGGCCAGCGGGTCGCTGCTATCAGCGCGTGGCGAGAGACGCTTCTGCACGCACGTTATCGATCGCCGGACATTCGCGGACCAGATGGCGTCCAGCTCGAGGCGCTTGGGATGCTCGTCAACCACGCATGACGCCGGCTAGAGACCCGGCGGCACCGCGCGCGCGATGGTGGTGCCGCGCAGATCGCTCATCCAAAAACCACCGCCGTCATAGCCCAGCGAAACGAACCCCTGGTCGTAGTGATCGACCAGTTCGGGTTTCTCCGCATTAGGTTCCAGTCGTCCGATATCGGACGTGCCTTTACTGATCCGCAAGTTCGTCCACAACGTCGGTCCCATCCAATGGATTCCGACGACCTCACTCGGCATCTCAATCGTGCGTTCCACCGAGCCGTCGGCGCCGAGCTGCAAAACGCGCTTGTTATAGCGTTGACTCAGCCACAACTTGCTTCCACTCCACGATAGGTGAGATCCGGTGTCGTCCGGACAGCGGATACTTTCGTCCGACCACACGTGGCGCGACGCGTCAAACTGATGGATCGACCGGTCGTCGGTCTCAGGATTGCCGATCACCGCCGTGATCGTGCCCTCGCGAAACGTACAGGCCGACCGGCCTGCCGGGCGCCGGATACGATTCTCCAACCGAGCCATTCGCGGCTAAGCGCAAGAGCGTCTGCGAATCCCAGTCGCCCGCCCACAGCGCTTCGCCGTCCCAAGCGAGACCGATGAAATTGCGCCCTAGTTTTGAAAACGTGTGCGTAAGCATGCTGCGAGCTTCTCAGACGCCCGCCCGCATACCGCCCGGCGGCAGGGTTCGGGACAGCCGGGCCAAGAAACCCAGTATGTTCCCGACTCCGTCCACATCCGGCGACCGCGAGGTCGCCTTCATTCTGGAGCAGCCGCCCGTTGAAGATCGTCGTTACCGTCAAACAAGTGCCCGACACGAACGCCGAAAAGACGTTCGACCCGGCCACCAAGCGCCTCAACCGCACGTCGATCGAGAACGTGCTCAACCCCTTTGACGAATATGCGATCGAGGAAGCCCTCAGGATAAAGGAAGCGATTGGTGGCGACACCACCGTCACCATCCTCACGATGGCGCCCGCCAGCGGCACCGACGTCGTGCGCAAAGCGCTTGGCATGGGCGCCGACAATGCGGTGCTGCTCTCTGACGATGCGATCGGCGGCAGCGACACGATGGCGACCGCCTACGCGCTCGCGCTGGCGATCAAGAGCGTCGGCTTCGATCTCGTGCTCTCGGGCACGCAGAGCACCGACGCGGCCTGCAGCGTCGTGCCTGCGGCCATCGCGGAGCATCTCGGCGTCCCGTGCGTCACCTACGTGAAGAAGTTGACCGTGGCCGACGGCGCGATCGAAGCGCAACGCGAAACCGAAAGCGGCTACCTGAAAGTGAAAGCGCCGCTGCCCGCGCTCGTCTCGGTGACCAAGTCGATCAACGAGCCGCGTTACCCAACCCTCAAAGGCATCATGGGCGCGAAGAAAAAGGAGATCAAAACGCCGGCGCTCGCCGACATCGGCGCCGATCCGGCCAAACTCGGCGACGCGGGCGCCAAGACGCAAGTGGAAGCGTTCGCGCCGGTCGGCGCGCGCCAAAAGGGCACGGTCATCACCGCGACCGATCCCAAGGAAGGCGCCAAACAGATCCTCGATTTCCTCATCGCGAAGAAGGTCGTCTGAGCATGAAATCCGTGCTCGTTTTCGTCGAACATGAGGATGGCGCGATCCGGCGCATCGGCCTCGAGATGTGCACGCGCGGCGCCGACATCGCCAAAGATCTCGGCGTGCCATCCGCCGCCGTCGTGCTCGGAAAAGGCGCTGGCAAAGCGGCCGAACTGCTCAAGTCAGCGCCCATCAACGCGATCTACGTCGGCGAAGACAACCAACTCGACGCCTTCCTCAACGATCCCGCTGTCGATGCGGTCGAAGCGCTGTTGCGCGAGCTCGGCCCGACGATCTTGCTCTCCCCGCTGACCAATCTCGGGAAAGACATCGCGGCGCGTATCGGCGTGCGTCTCAACAGCGGCGTGATCACCGACGCGACCGACATCTCGGTCAAGGACGGTGTGGTGCACGTCCAATCGCCGAAGTTCGGCGGCTCGGTCATCTCGACGATCGGATTCAAGAACTCCGAGTATGGCGTCATCACGTGCCGTGCGAACAGCTTCATCGCGCGCCAAGAGCCGGGTAAAGGTGAGATCAAGCAGCTTGCGAGCCCCACGGGCAAGACGTACAAGGCCACGATCGAGGAGAAGGTCTCGCAAGAAGCGGGCAAGCTGAGCGTCGAGGAGGCCGGCATCGTCGTTTCAGGCGGACGAGGGCTAGGGGGTCCCGAACACTTCGACATCATCGAGGCGCTCGCCGATGCGCTCGGCGGTGCCGTCGGCGCGTCGCGCGCCGCGGTGGACGCGGGCTGGATCGCGCACTCGCATCAGGTGGGCCAGACCGGCAAGACGGTGTCGCCGCAGCTCTACATCGCCGTCGGCATCTCGGGCGCGATCCAACACAAAGTCGGCATGCGCTCGTCGGGCACCATCATCGCCATCAATAAGGATGCGAACGCGCCGATCTTCGAATTCTCCGACCTCGGCGTCGTCGGCGATCTTTTCCAAATCGTTCCCGAGCTCACGGCGCTCGTGAAGGAACGCCGCGCCAATGCGTAGCGTTGCAACCATAGGAGCCACATTGCGACCCACATTCATCATCCTTTGTCTGATCGCGTGCGCGATCGTCGCGTTCGGGCAATCGCCAGCGGCGCAAGCCAAAGGCAAACCGGCCCCCACCGCGAGTCCTGTGCCCTCGGCGTCGCCGACGCAGAACCCGCTCGAGCGCATCGCCACGCTGCAGCAGACCGTCAAAGACAATCCGAACGACAAGGACGCGCACACCGAGCTTGGCGTGCTGTTGATCGAGCAGGGCAAGCCCAAAGACGGCCGCGATCAGCTTGAAGAAGCGGTCCGCTTAGGCTCGAATGACGCGCAGGTGTGGTTCTACATCGGCGTCGCCAATCGCGACCTCAACGACATAGCGGACGCGCTCACCGCGTTCGAAAAGGCGGAGATCGCCGACCCAGGCAACGTCGCGGTGCTCTCAAGCTTGACGGATGCGTATCTCGCCGTCGGACGGCTCGACGACGCGCTCAAGGTCGCCAATCGCTCCGTCGCGCTGCACCCCACCGAATCGTTCGGTTATCTCGAGCTCGGCACCGTGCAGCTCGACAAGGGCATGTTCGACGAGGGCCGCGCCAGCGTCAACAAAGCGCTGGCCATCGATCCGAAGGACGCGCGCGCGCACTTGATCCTCGGACGTTCGTATCTGGCGGACAAGAAGCCGAATCCCGATCTTGCAATCGCGCAGTTCGACATCGTGCTCAAAGACGATCCCAAGAACTTGGACGCGCTCCACGGCAAAGCCGAAGCGCTCGCCTCGAAGAATGACATCGCTGGAGCGGCCGCGGTCCTCACGCAGATCATCAAGATGCAACCTGACGCGGTCGAGCCGGAAGACGATCTCGCCGAGATGTACCTGAACAAGCACATGGTCGACGAGGCGCGCAAGCAGTTCGCGGTCGCGGAAAAGGACCATCCGAAGGCGATCGAGCCATACGTCCTGCAAGCCGAATACGATCAGGGCGAAAAGCGCTACACGCAATCCGCGCAAGAGTTCGAGCAGGCGCTGGCGATCACGCCCGATGACCCGCGGGTCCTGTTCGAGTACGGCCGTCTCCAGCTCGGCTTCCTCAAGAACCCGCAAAAGGCGCTCGACATATTCAACAAGATCCTTGCGAAGGATCCGTCGAATCCCGACGCGCTGTTCTTCGCCGGCCAGGCATACGGGACCATGGGCAAATGGCCCCAGGCACGCGACGATTTCCAAAAGGCGTTCGAGCTGACGCATTCGGCGACGGCGCTGTTCAATCTCGCCATCGCATTCTATACCTTGAAAGACTATCGCGCGGCGCGCGATGCGTTCGCCGCGATCGCTACCCATCAGGATCCCAGGCACCCCGATGCGCAGGTGTGGTACTTCCTCGGCGACTCATCTCGGATGCTCGGGGACAAGCAGAACGCGGTGGCGGCGTACCGCAATTTCCTCGCGATCCAGCCGAACGGCGACGAAGCGAACAAGGCACGCGCCTACATCAAACAACTCTCGCAGTGAGTAGCGGTCGAATTTATTCGACCGGAATCTGATGCCGCTCGACGTCATCTATGACCCGCGTTTCCTCGAACATCGCACGGGCGAGGGGCATCCCGAACGCGCCGCACGCCTCGGCGCGCTGATCGAAGGCCTGACCGAAGGCGGCGTATCCCAAGAGTCGTACCGCTCGCCGTCGCTCGTCGACCGGGAGCTGATCGAGCGCGTGCACGAACCCGCCTACGTCGCGTTGATCGAGCGCTTTTGCGACTCGCTGCCCGAACGCGTCGTCGAAGAATTGCCGACCGGCGACGCGACGGTCGGGCGCGATTCGTTCCGAATCGCGCTGCTCGCCGCGGGCGCGGCGGTCGATGCGGCGCGGGGCGCGCGGCCCGGACATCCGGCGTTCGCGCTGGTCCGCCCGCCTGGCCATCACGCCGAGCCCCATCGCGGCATGGGATTCTGCCTGCTCAACAATATCGCCATTGCGGCGGATGACGCGCGCCGGAACAAGGGCGCGACGCTGATCGTCGATTTCGATTACCATCATGGCAACGGCACGCAAGTCTGGGTGGAGCGCGCGCTGCAGGACACCGGCGTAGCGCTTGGCTTTGTCTCGACGCATGCCTCGCCGGCGTATCCAGGGACCGGCGCGTTCACGGAATCGCGGTACGTTGACACCGGTTTCTCGATTCAGATCCCGCTCGATTTGTCGACGTCGACCCACGACTTCGTGGCGACGTGGACGAAGTTGCTGCCGCCGCTCGCGCGCGCGATCAAGCCCAAGACGATCTTGGTGTCGACAGGTTTTGATTTCTTAGAGGGCGACCCGATCGCGGGTTTGCCGGTCACGGGGGAAGCGGTCGACGCGCTTTGCGCGCTCTTGGCGCAGACGTCCGCCGAGCACGATGCCGCGCTGGCGTTCATCCTCGAAGGCGGCTATTCGTTGCCCAACCTGCGGGCGGCCGGCCGCTCGATGGCGGTCTGCTTCGGCGACGCTAAAAAACGCGCACCCGTGCCCGCGGCCACGCCGCCGCACGACCGCCACCTGCGCGAGATGACCGACGCGGTGCTTCGCTGGTTAGAGTGATGCGCCGATGTGCGCGAGTTCTTTGAGCGGCAAATCGCCGACCATGATGAAGTTCAAGCCGCCCGCGTTCCACGTCAACAGCGTCTGACCGTCCACGAGCGTGTACTTGCCGTCTTGCTTGCCGACCGCGAGCGCCTTGGGAGCCGGATCGTCGAACGTCGGATAGCGGCCGGTCGCGTTCTCGAACAGCGACAAACTGCGTAGACCGTCCGAATACACGAACTGCACCGTCTGCACGCCGCCGCGCTGCGCGGTCGAGCCCTTCTCGAAGGTGAAGCCGTCGGGCAGCTCGCGCGGACCCACGGGTTTAAATGGCAACCCGCTGGTCAGCGTATCCATCGCTGGGGTTGAAGCGCCGTACTCCGCGCCCGGCGTCAAGGTCATGCCCGCGGGCACGGTCATCTTGAAGAGATCGTCCGGCAGATCTTTGACGAAGCGGATGCTGTCGAATTCGGTCCGAGTGGCGATCGTGCCGTCGCCGTGATAGGTCTCGCGCCGCAGGATGACGCCGGTCGCGTTGTCGACCCACATGCGCAGCACGAGGGCGTGCGAATAAGTCGACACCAGAGAAAGCGTGCGTGCCGGGCGGCCGGCGACCTCGGCGTGATCGGACGCCTGCACCGCGTAGTTGCGCTTGATGCGCCCGATGTCGAGCGTAGCGGCGAACGGTGCGAGCGACGCCCAATCGTTGCTGAAGACTTTGCCCTTCGACGGTTCGTATTGATATGCGACTGACTCGTTGCTGATGATGAGCCGGCCGTACGCGTCCGCCGGCGCGACATACCAAAGACGCCAGTCGTTGGGCGCTTTGTGCTCGATGTGCACGACGGTCGCGCTCGTCGCGTTGCCGCCGTAAATCAAAGAGGTCACGGTGCCGGAGAACGACACGTGGTCGTCCGCGATGACCGCTTCTTTGAGCAGCGTGTAGCCGTCGGAAGCCGCGCGGACATCGCGCGGCGCGCCGGCTACTAAGACGGCGGCTGCGGCGAGCGCGAAAAAGGAACGAGCTAAGGCGCACCGGTCTGCCCGCTCTTGGCGTTCTCCGAGGTCAGCACGTACGCCGACCAGCTGCGATCGCTTGAGGGAGAGCCAAGCGTCTGCGCGACGTGCTGGCGGACGAAGTACGATGAAGACAGTTGCGACGACGTCGGATGCAGTGCCATCGGCCCATAGCGCAGCGCGCCGGCGACGATGAGCACCACGACAGCGGCGGGCGCAAGAACGGCCGGCCGCAGCGCGGCGCGCACGCGGTCCAAGAACGTCGCGCCTTTGGCGCCGCGCATGGACATGCGGACGCCGGCCACCACTGACATCGGAAGATCGCGCTCTTCCGAGTACGCGTAACGGATCGACTCGGTCAGATCCAGTTCCGCCTGCCAAGCCGCGCGGCACTGCTGGCACGTCTGCAGATGCTCGAAGACAAGCGCGTCTTGCGCGGCATCAAGCTCGTGATGCGCGTAGTCGGTGAGCAGTGGGCGGCAGTCGTTGCAGTTCATCAGTCGGTTGATTCCTCGGGTCGAGCGGGATGCGCGTCAAAAGCGGGGGGTCGCGCCGTGGCGCAAACTCCCTCATCTTTATCAACGAGCGTGGAATGCCAAGCGTTCCCGTGGCGCGAAACAGGCCCAAACCGTACCGCAATGCGGGTCATGATGGCTGAGCGCTCCGAGCCGCTCGTTCTTTTTCAAGCAACCGGCGCAATTGAGCACGCGCGCGATGCAGTCGCGAGCGCACGGTGCCGATCGAGCAGCCGATCACATCGGCGATTTCCTGATACGAGCGTTCCTCGACGTCAGCGAGCAAGATCACCGCGCGCTGCTCGGGCGTGAGCCCGCCGAGCGCGCGCTCCATGCCCGCCGAGAGCTGTTGCTCGTGCATCGTCTCGATCGGATCGTGGCGCGGCGCGGACTGCTCGTGGGCTTGGTTGTCGTCGGGCAGCGGTTGCGCGAAGACGCCTTTGCGCCTGCGCAGCTCGTCGCGGTAGAGGTTGGTGACGATGCGATAGATCCACGCGAGAAACGACGTGCCTGGCCGGAACGATTGCCAGGCTTTGAACACGCGGATGAATGCTTCTTGAGTGAGGTCGCGGGCGTCCGCTTCGTTGTTGGTCAGGCGATAGGCGTAGTTGTACGTCTGACGCCCGAACTTCGCCATCGCGTCCTCGACGAATGCGATCTGCTCCGGCACAGGTGGGATAGTCGAGCCCGCCCCGCGAGCGCTCATCGCGTCGGCCTCGCGCGCATCCGGATGCGCAGCGCCGGCCGATGCGTGACTGCGTCGAGCACGCTGCGAAGTTGTCGGCCGTGAAGGCGAAACCCTTGTCCCGTCAGATGGTGCCGTGTTCGGCCGCCGCGACGACGTTGCGCAGCAAGATCGACGTCGTGACCACACCCACCCCGCCAGGCACCGGAGTGACTGCGCCGGCGAGCTGCGACACAGACTCGAAATCGACGTCGCCCACGACTTGGCCGTCGACGAGATTCGTGCCGACGTCGACGACGACAGCGCCGCGCTTGATCATCTTCGCATCGACGAGTCGCGGCTTGCCGATGGCGGCGACGAGGATCTCGGCGCTGCGGCAGATCGAGTCGAGATCCTTCGTTTTCGAATGGCACAGCGTCACCGTCGCGTCGGCGGACGTCAACATGTACGCGACCGGCCGGCCGACGACCGGCGAACGGCCGATGACGACCGTGCGCGTTCCCGCGATTGGAATCAACCCCGGCTCGCGCAGCATCTCGATGACAGCTGCCGCGGTCGCGGGCGCAAAATGCGGCATACCCTGCGCGAGCCAACCGAGCGAGAGCGGGCTCGCGCAATCCACGTCTTTCTCGACCGGGATGGCGGTGTTGATGTCATACAGGTCGAGCGAGGGCGGCAGCGGCCGCTGAACGATGATACCGTGCACTTTGTGATTGCGGGCCGCCTCGCTGATCGCGTTGACGAAACCGCGCGTGCCGTCGGCGAGCGACATGGTGTGCACCGAGACCTCGACGCCGAGCCGCGTGCCCACTTTGCGCAAGCTCTCGGCGTAAAACGCGCCTTCCTTGTCGCCTTCACCGACGAAGGTGCTGCAGTGCGGCACGATCGCGACCTCGCGCAGCGCTTTGGCGCGCTCGAAGACGTCGTCGCGGATCCGGTTGGCGATCGGCCGTCCTTCGAGGACGCGCGCTCCTGCCATCGGTTCAGGCCAGCCGCGTCGCGCGCTCGACCTTGACGATCGCGACTTCCGTCAGGAAACCGATCTGGGCGAGCAAATCGTCGAGCTTGGTCTGATACTCGCGCGCAAGCTCCGCGTTGTGCAGCGCCTTGATGTTGATGCGCACGTTGAGCGACGCGCCGCGCGCGGCGGTCTGGGCGAAGAGCGCCGCGCAACCGGCGTCGCTGATCGCGTTCGGGTTGCCCGCGTCCACCAACTCGACCGCCACGCGCGCGAGCTTCAGGCCAAGCTCGACGACTTTCATGGGCGCATCGGTGGCGCCGATGAGTGCGCCCTGAATCGCAGCGGTGCGTGCCGTCTTCTCAGGCTCGGTCGATTTAGGCATCTTGTATGCCGCGCTCACGCGATCGAACTCTTTGACGTCGGCGTCGATCGCCCAGAGCATCGCGTCGAGCAGTTGCGTCGCTTCGTGCGCGATCGTTTCCATGCGCGGCGCCGCGGAGGCGAATTTTGGCGAAGCAGCGGTGAGTCGCGCTACCATCGCGGCGAGACTCGCGCCCAATGCGCCGACGACCGCGCTCGCGCTGCCGCCGCCCGGCGTGGGATCGGCCGATTCGAGCGCGCGGGCGTATGCGTCGATCGGTTGTGTCGAAAGCGTCACAAGCGGCCATTCCATCCGCCCCATGTCGAGCCCTCGGGCATAGGATTTTGCGGGCACGAAGACCAAAAACGCGGCCACATCTTCCCCCTTTCCGGAGGTCCACCAAAGCTTGTCTACGACGCAGCTCTCGGCCGGTGCTGGCAAAAGCGACATCAAAGACGCGGGTCTCGCGGCGGAGGGTCGCAGGCGGGTGGCATGGGCTGCCGAGACCATGCCGGTGCTCGCCGCCATCGGCAGGCGCTTCGCCAAAGAAAAGCCGCTCAAGGGCGTGCGCGTGGGCGCGTGCTTGCACGTCACCACCGAGACCGCCAATCTCATGCTTGCGCTGCAAGCCGGCGGCGCCGAGATCGCGCTGTGCGCGAGCAATCCGCTCTCGACCCAGGACGACGTGGCCGCAACGCTCGTGGTCGACCACGGCATGCGCGTGTTCGCCATCAAAGGCATCGACAACGCGGGATACTACCGTCACATCGAGTCGGCGATCGCGACCGGTCCGCAGTTCACGATGGATGACGGCAACGACCTCGTGACCACGCTCGTCACCAAGCACCAAGACAAGCTCGCCGACGTGATCGGCGGAACCGAAGAGACGACGACCGGCGTGATCCGGCTGCGCAGCATGGAGAAGGAAGGCGTCATCAAGTTCCCCATCATCGCCGTCAACGACGCGCTGACCAAGCATCTCTTTGACAATCGCTACGGCACCGGACAATCGACGCTTGACGGCATCGTGCGCGCCACCAACACGCTGCTCGCTGGTAAGGTGATCGTCATCGCCGGCTTCGGCTGGTGCGGCCGCGGCATCGCCGCGCGCGCGCGCGGCATGGGCGCGCAGGTCGTGATCACCGAGATCGACCCGACCAAAGCGCTCGAGGCGGCGATGGAAGGCTATGCCGTCATGCCCATGAGCGAGGCAGCCGCGCGGGGTGACATCTTCATCACGGTCACCGGCAACACGCACGTGCTGCGCGAAGAGCACTTCATGTCGATGAAGAGCGGCGCGCTCGTCGCTAACAGCGGCCATTTCAACGTCGAGATCGACATCGAAGCGCTCGAGCGTCTGGCCGAAGGCGAGAAGACCAAGCCGCGGGAGTTCGTCGATGAATACAAGCTCGGTGACGGACGCACCATCTGCCTGCTCGGCGAAGGCCGTCTCATCAATCTCGCGGCCGCCGAAGGGCACCCCGCAGCGGTCATGGACATGTCGTTCGCAAACCAGGCGTTGTCCGCCGAGTATCTCGTGAAACGGCGCGGCACGCTCCCGCCGTCGGTGATCTCCGTACCCGAAGACATCGATCGCGAAGTCGCTCGCCTCAAGCTCGCCGCGCTCGGCGTCGGCATCGACCGGCTCACCGCGGAACAAGAGCGCTATCTCGCATCGTGGGATGAAGGAACGTAGATCAAAGCAATGGCCACACACAAGCGGTTATTCACCTCCGAAAGCGTCACCGAAGGTCATCCCGACAAAGTCGCGGACTCGATCTCGGACGCGGTGCTCGACGCCATCCTCGCGCAGGATCCGTACGGACGCGTCGCGTGCGAGACGCTCGTGCTCACGGGCCAAGTGCACGTGGCAGGCGAGATCACCACGTCGTGCTACATCGACATCCCGCGCATCGCGCGCAAGACCATTCGCGACATCGGCTACGCCGGGCCACGGTTCGGGTTCGACGGCGACACGTGCGGCTTGTCGATCTCGATCGACGAGCAGTCTGCGGACATCGCGCTTGGCGTGGACAAAGCGCTCGAAGTCAAAGGTGGCGCGGCGGCAGGCAAAACGGCCGCCGAGTCCATCGGCGCCGGCGATCAGGGCATGATGTTCGGGTTTGCGTGCACCGAGACCGACGAGCTGATGCCGATGCCGATCGTGCTCGCACACCGGCTCACCCAACGCCTGGCGGCCGTGCGTAAGCAAGGCGTCGTCGACTTTCTTGGCCCAGACGGTAAGACGCAGGTCACGGTGGAATACGACGGCTTCAAGCCTGTTCGCATCGACACCATCGTCGTGTCGGCGCAGCACGCGGATGGCTATCCCTTAAAGATCATCCGGGAGAACATCATCAGCCAGGTCATCAACCCGGCGATCGACGACAGCCTCCTCGACGAGAACACGAAGATCTTGGTGAATCCCACCGGCCGCTTCGTCATCGGCGGTCCGCTCAGCGACGCAGGCCTGACCGGCCGCAAGATCATCGCCGACACGTATGGCGGCATGGCGCGGCACGGCGGCGGAGCGTTTTCGGGCAAGGATCCGACCAAAGTCGATCGATCCGCGGCGTATGCCGCGCGCTACGCGGCCAAGAACGTGGTCGCGTCGGGCATCGCGGACCGCTGCGAGATCCAAGTCGCGTATGCGATCGGCGTGGCCAAGCCGGTCTCCGTCTATGTCGACACCTTCGGCACGAGCGTCATCGACGAATGGCGGCTCGGCGAACTCGTGCAGAAACACATAGATCTGCGTCCGGGCGCCATCATCGAGCGCTTCGATCTGCGCCGGCCGATCTACAGTCAGGTATCGTGCTACGGTCACTTCGGCCGGCCCGAACTCGACCTGCCTTGGGAGCGGACGGATCTGGCAGCGACGCTGCGCGAAGCCGCCGGCATCACGCTCGATGCGGAGAAGTTCTCGAAACCAGCGCTTTCGCGCAAGTAGCGGTCGAGTTTACTCGCCCGTCAAATACGTCGACCGATGAACGCGCCTGAACGATTCCTCGCCGCGTGTGCACGCCAGCCGGTCGATCGCACGCCGGTCTGGATGATGCGCCAAGCGGGGCGCTATCTGCCGGAGTATCGCGCAGTGCGCGAACGCGTCGATTTCCTCACGCTGTGCAAGACGCCCGAGCTGGCCGCGCAGGTGTCGCTCCAGCCGATCGAGCGCTTCGGCATGGACGCGTGCATCGTGTTCTCCGACATCCTGGTCCCCGTCGAGGCGATGGGCATCCCCGTAGCGTTCGGCGACGCCGGACCGCAGCTCGAGCGGCGGATCCATAATCGCGACGACGTCGAGCGCCTCCGGGTCCCCGACCCGCTGGCCGCCACACCCTTCGTCATGGAAGCGTTGCGGCTGTGCAAGCGAGCGCTGCTCGACCGCGCCGCGCTGGTCGGCTTCACGGGGGCACCCTTCACGCTAGCCTCCTATATAATAGAAGGCGGAGGTTCGAAGAACTTCGCAGCCACCAAGACGCTGATGTACTCGCAGCCGCAGACGTTCCACGCGCTGCTCGACAAACTGGCGGCGACGACGGCAGCCTACGCGGCGGCCCAGGTGGGCGCGGGTGCGCAAGCCATCCAGGTGTTCGATACGTGGGCGGGCGAGCTCGAACCGCGAGCGTTCGAGGAGTTCGCACTTCCGTATCAGGCCCGCGTCATCGAGCGCGTTCGCGCGGCCGGCGTGCCCGCTATCCTCTACGTCAACGGTTGCGCCGGCGTGCTCGAGACGATGGCGCGAAGTGGCGCGGACGTGCTCAGCGTCGACTGGCGCATCGACCTGTCGGACGCGCGCGCGATGGCCGGCGGCGCGGTCGCCCTCCAGGGAAACGTAGACCCCGCGATTTTGCTGAGCACGCCGGTGCGCGTCGCCGAGGCTGCGTTTGCGGCGATGGAAGCTGCCGGGCCGGTGGGCCACATCCTCAATCTCGGTCATGGGATCTTGCCGCAAACGCCGATCGAGTGCGCGGCGGCATTCGTCGAAGCCCCGAAGTCCCATGGCTGACGCCACCGGCGTCGTCCTTGCGCAGCTCGGCGGGCCGGAGACGCTGGCCGACGTCAGACCGTTTCTCTATAATTTCTTCGTCGATCTCATCCCGGACAACATCCCCGTTCCGAAGCCGCTGATCAAACCGACCGCATGGGCGATCTCCACGCTGCGCGCGCCGTACTCGCGCCGGCTGTACGCCTCCATCGGCGGCGGCTCGCCGTTGCGCGCGCAAAGCGAGGCGCAAGCGCAAGCCTTGCGCGATGAGCTGGGTCGGCGAGGCCGGCCGATGCCGGTGTACCTGGCGATGCGCAATTGGCAGCCGTACTCCAAAGACGCGCTGCGTGCCGCGCAGGCCGACGGCGTCAAAGAGCTCGTCTTTCTGCCGCTGTATCCTCAGTACTCGTATTCCACCACGCGCTCGAGCTTGAATGAGCTCAGGCGCGTCATGCGCGAGATTGGTTACGAACCTGAATTGCGCGTCGTCGAGCAGTACTGCGAGGACCCCGACTATATCGCGGCGCTCGTCGACGTCACGCGGCGCACCCTCGACAGCTTCAGGGCGCCCGCGCAAGGCGTGCATCTGATCTTCTCGGCGCACGGGCTGCCGATGCGCTACATCGAGCGCGGCGATCCGTATCTCGACCAGGTGAAGAAGACGATGGCGGCAGCCGTCGGCAGGCTCGCGCATCCGGGTCCGACGCATCTGTCGTTCCAGAGCCGCCTCGGTCCCGAGAAATGGCTCGAGCCTGCCACGGAGCTGCTGATCGGGAAGCTGGCGGCCGACGGCGCGCGCGCGATCTGTATCGTGCCGATCGCGTTCGTGAGCGAACATGTCGAGACGCTCAACGAGATCGATATCCAATACGCCGACGCCGCGACGGCTGCGGGCATCACCGAATTCGGACGCGCTCCGACGGTGCAATGCCATCCGTCGTTCATCGCGTGCCTCGCCAATCAAGCCGAGCTCGCGCGCGGCGTCACGACGACATGAGCGGCGCGTTCGAGAACGTCGACGTCGCAGTTATCGGCGGCGGCATCTCCGGACTGACTGCGGCGTACGCACTGCGCAAGACGGGCCACAATGCCGTCGTGCTCGAGGCATCCTCCGGCTTCGGCGGGGTTATGGGCTCGCTTCGCCAGGGACCGTACCTGGTCGATCGCGGTCCGCAAAGCTTGCTGCCGTCACCACAGTTGATCGAGCTATGCCGCGATCTCGGAGTTGAAGGACAACTTGTCCAAGGGAAAACCGAAGGGGCGAAGCGTTACATCTACCGCCACGGCGCGCTTATCCTAGTGCCGGCCTCTCCAGCCCAATTCATCTCGAGCCGACTGCTTTCGGCCGGCGCCAAATGGCGGCTTTTCGGGGAGGCGTTCGTGCGCGCGCGCACCGACGCTGCAGACGAAACCGTCGCCTCGTTCGTCGGACGTCGGGCCGGGCCCGAAGTCCTGGATGCGCTGGTCACCCCGGTGCTGGGAGGCATCTACGCGGGCGACCCTGCAAAGCTGTCGGCTCGCAGCACGATGCCGGCGCTCGTGCGGTTCGAAACGGAAAACGGCAGCGTTCTGCGCGGCGTCCTCGCACGCAAGAGGAATGTAGCGGTCGATTCGAATCGACCCAATGCGGTCGACTTAGGCCGACCGAGGGGCCCGGTCAGTTTCGCAGGCGGCAACGCAACCCTGCTCGAGGCGCTCGCCCATAGTCTCTTTGGTCACGCCTATGAGAATGCTCGCGTGACGCGCATCGATCAGCGCGGCGCCGGCTTTACGCTCGAGTGCCAAGGGCTGCCAGAAGGCAAGATCGACGCGGCGCAGGTCATCATCGCGACCAGCGCCCCATCAGCTGCAGCGTTGTTGGAACCGATAGAGCCCGAAGCGGCGAGGGCATTGCGCGAGATCGAGTATGCGCCCATTGCGCAGGTCGCGCTCACATACCTGAAGGCGAACGTCGCCGCGCCGCTCGACGGATTCGGCTTCTTGGCATGCCGCGGTGAAGGCGTACGTGTGCTCGGCGCGGTGTGGAACTCTGTGCTCTTTCCCGATCGTGCCCCAAGCGACGAGCTGCTCTGCACCGCGTTTCTCGGCGGTTCGTTGGATCCGAGTATCACGGAATGCAGCGATGAAGAGCTCGCGCGCATCGCGCACGCGGATCTGGCCAAAATCATGCGCATCAGCGATGTCAGACCGCACGTGCTGGCCGGATTTCGATGGAACGAGGGGATCCCGCAATACACGCTCGGCCATCGCGGACGGGTCGAGCGGATCAGGACGGCGGTCGATCGGATTCCTGGGCTGCGCCTCGCGGGCAACTACCTCGCAGGCGTGGGCGTGAGCGATTGCCTGCGGCAAGCGCTCGCGTTCGCTGCCCCGGGATAGCTTAAGCTATTTGCGTCGAAGCGTCGCGCCGTGCGCGCGCAACGTGGCACCCAACTGTGCATCCTCTCCTTGCCCGAAGAAGAGGTGCAGCGCTACCTGAACGATCGAACTCTCGCTGACGCGTTGCTCGAAGGCCAAAGTACGAAGACGCTCGCCTTGGTCGGCAGACACGTTGACGGATAACTTTATCTGGGGCTTGTATGCGTCCGTATGGCCCTTGCGGCCGTTCGTGGACACTTTTGTTTGTCCGATGATCAACCCGCCCTCCACAAGTGGATACTACCATAAATGGTAGTTGCCTGCTATTAGTTGTTGGGAAGACGCCCGCCTGGCCCTGTACGACGGCGCTTGCGGCATTTGGCAGCTTTCCCTCGGCATACTAACAGCGACGTTTTCGGCGAGCGCGAAGGTTCTGGGAAGATGTGGGGCAACAAGTAGCAGTAAGCACAAATCAGGGCTGTGCTCAGCGCTTTTGAACTCTAGTCCGGGTTACGAGCGTTTTCTGCGGGGGCCGGCGCCTTCGCGCCGCATGGCGGCGCCGAGTCGAGAATCGTCCCGTCTGCTGAAAAGATTCCGCAGAGCGAATTCCATGACCGAGCTGGCGCTCACGCGCTGGTAGTGGGCGAACGCACGCAAGTGATCGACGAGATCGAGCGGCAGCGTGTGTGAGATGGTGGAGTATTTGGAGCGGCCCTCGGGCGCTATCGGTGTGCTCTCGACAACAGGAAGCCGCGGCGTCCCCCGGCCCGCTGACCCGTTCAAATCGCGCTTCTTAGAAGTCGCACGCTTCCGGATAGCCACCTGTGCGGCTTCCCTACCGCATAGTGACCGCCTGCCCCCAAATGTTCGGAGTTCGCGTGTGCTTTGCAAGTCATGTATTAAGTGCCACGTAGTATTAGCGGATTAGCAGAGAAATCGCGCCGCCACGCGCAAATAGAAACCCATAGCTGAAGAGGGGGTTGTTTCCTTGCCGAGATTACACAATGTCGCGGCGACTCGCCGCGTTAGTGCGCTCTGTTGCGCCTTTATCATTGGAGCCTTCGGGCTCACGCTAGCCACGCAGGTCAAGGCCGATACGACGGCCGCGCCCGATCAATGGGAATCCAGCATCACGCCCTACATCTGGGCGCCGACGATCCACGGTGAGCTGAACTTCACCGTGCCGACCGGTCCGCAGGGCACCGGACCGGCAGCCGGTTTCACGGTCACGCCGAGCCAGTTCGTGCCGAAGCTTGACTCCGCGTTCATGTTCACCGCCGAAACGCACAACCGAACATGGGGCGTTGCGACGGACCTGATCTATCTGAATCTTGGTATCGATAATGCGGGCGTGACGACGATAAGCGGTCCCGGCGGACGTGTCATGATCCCCATCAACACCAATGCGCAGGTCAGATTTGCTTCGACGCTGTGGACGCTCGCCGGAACGTTTAACCTCGGGCATAGCGCACACACTAACATCGAAGCGCTTGCAGGCGGTCGTTACATGTATGCACCGATTAGCGTCAATTGGAATTTCTCTGGTCCGCTCGGAATTCTAAGCCAGTCCGGAAGCCACTTCGAAAGCGCGAGCATCTGGGACGCCATCATCGGCGTGAAGGGGAAATACGCGCTCGGCAGTGACGGACATTGGTTCATACCGTATTATGCCGACGTTGGCACCGGCGACGCACCGTTGACGTGGCAGGGTGTCGGCGGCATCGGCTATGGGACTAAGCATACCGCGATCACATTGGTATACCGCAACCTGTACTACGATCAGGGCGGATCGAAATTGATCCACAACCTCAACTTGGGCGGGCCTGCGCTCGGGTACACGTTCAAGCTCTGAGGCGCGTATGAAAAATCACTGGCTGGCTAGTGTGGTCGCGACGCTCATCACGCTCACACCGTTGGCGGGGCTTGCCGACGCCACGCCGCCGACTCCACCGAGCCCGGCGCCCGCCGCGGGGGCGCCTTCAGCAGCTGACGCGGCAGCCGCCGAGGCTGCCGCAAAAGCGCTCATCAAGCAATCGCAAAACCCGGTCGGCAATCTGGGCGTGCTGCCGATCCAGGCCAACTTCTACTATGGCCAGGGCCCGTATCAGCGCACGCAGACGGTCGTGAATATCCAGCCTGTCATCCCGATCGCGTTGAGCAAACAGTGGAATGTCATCTCGCGCACGATCGTGCCGATCATCGACCTGCCCTCTTCGCTCCCCCCATCGCAGTGTAATTCCACGATCGGCTGTCCAACACTGACCGGATTCGGCGATATCCAACAGCAGGTGTACTTCACACCCGCGAAGCCGGCGACCGTTACGTGGGGCGCAGGACCGCTCTTCCAGTTCGCGACCGCGTCACCGAACCTCGGACCGGTTGGATCGCATCAGACCGGCGCCGGTGTCGACGCCGTCGGGCTGATCATGCCAGGCAACTTTGTCATGGGCGCGCTCGTCACGCAGATGTGGAGCATCGGCGGATCGAGCCCGACGAATCCCGCCCTCAACTCGATGCTGATCCAGCCGTTCGTCAACTTCAACTTCGGGAAAGGCTGGACGCTTTCGACCGCGCCGAACATCACCGCGAACTTCGCGGCAACGCCGGGCCAGGCTTGGACCGTACCGGTTGGTTTTGGCTTGACCAAGACGTTCAGGCTCGCGACGACGCCGATGCAGCTTGGGGCGCAATACTATAGCAATGTCGTACGGCCGAACGGCGCACCCAGCACGCAATTGAAGATCGTGATGAGTTTCCTGTTCCCGGTCAAGCGGACATATGCAGGCCGATAGGCTAGAATCGATGGAGAAAAAAATGCGTAAGGTCGCCGCGGTCATCCTCGTCGCGGGCGCGCTCTGCGCCGCGCGATTGCCAGTCCTCGCCGCCGGCGTGACGGCTCCCTCATGGCCGCACACGTACCAAGGATCTGCCGCGAAGGTCGTCGTCTATCAGCCGCAGGTCAAGTCATGGAACAATTACACGGTGCTCGACGGCATCGCAGCGGTCGCGATCACGCCGAGCGGCGCTGCGGGTCCGACATATGGCACGGCGACGTTCACCGCGTTCACTGCGGCGGATTTCAACGCCGGGACGGTGCAGATCACGAACGCCAAAGTGCTGGTGACGCATTGGCCGGACCAGAACCAAGCGACGTCGAGCAAACTCGACGGACTCGTTCGCAGCACCGTGCAGTTCACCAATAAGACTATACCGTTGGCGAGCGTGCTTGCCAGCATGGATGCGGCAAAGGCGTTGCCCAGGTCGCAGCCCTTGAACACGGATCCGCCGCCGATCTTCGAAAGCGAGAAACCGGCGATTCTCGTCGTGTTCAACGGGGACCCGATCCTCGCGCCAATCCAAGGCACGAACCTCAAATACGCCGTTAACACCAACTGGAACGTCATCTACGACGGCGCGAAATATTATCTGCTGGACGGCGATTACTGGATCGCGTCCACCTCGCCGCAAGGGCCGTGGGCACCCGTCGCCACGCCGGGCAGCTTCTCGCAGATCCCGAACGATGCGAACTTCTCCGATATCCGCGACCATCTCAACGCGCCGATGATGAGTCCGGCGCAGGCGCCCGTTGTGTTCGCCGCCACCAAACCCGCGGACATGATCCTCATCGACGGAGCGCCGAAACTCGCGGCGATCGCGGGGACGAAGCTTCAGTACGTGAGCAACTCCGACAATGATCTGTTCCAATACGGTCCGACGCAGCAATGGTATGTGCTCTTGTCCGGCCGCTGGTTCAGCTCGGCAAGTCTGAACGGCCCGTGGACCTTCGCCACCAACAGCCTCCCTGCGGACTTTTCGAAGATACCCGTGAATAGCCCGCGCGGTCGCGTGCTGGTCTCGGTGCCCAACACGCCTGTGTCGCAATACGCGGGCGCAGCCGCGGCCGCACCGCAGATCGCACAAGTCGATCCGGCGAGCACGCATATCAACGTCGCGTACGCTCCCGGCGCGCCGCAGTTCGCGCCGATCCAAGGCACGGCGCTGCAGTACGCGACCAACACGTCCTATGACGTCATCAAGGTGAGCGATTCATCATATTACGCTTGCTACAACGGCGTGTGGTTCACCGCGAGCGCGCCGACGGGGCCATGGTCGGTCGCTGCCAGCGTGCCGCACGTGATCTACACGATTCCGCCGAATTCACCGCTGTACCAAGACACGTTCGTGGCCATCTACGATAATCAGGGCACGGCGGTCAACGTCGTCGAGGAGACGTCGACGGCCACGACCTACAACGTTGCGGCGCCGCTGCTGTTCGGATTCACCGCGGGCTATCTCGGCAGTTACTGGTGGGGCGGCTCGTACATGTACGGCACAGGGTACTATTGGCCGCCTGCATATTTCCCAGGCGCGCTACCGATCTATTACCCGTACGCCGGCACGTATGGCATGTATTACAACTCCGCGTACGGCGCGTACGGTCACTACGCTTCTGCCTACGGACCATACGGCGGTTACAGCGCAGGAGCCGCGTACAACCCGGCGACGGGAACGTACGCGCGCGGCGCCGCGGCGTACGGGCCGAACGGCAGCGTGGCCGGCGGCTCGTTCTACAATCCGCGCTACGGCGTGGGCGGCGCGACGGTGCAGCATAGCAATCCGTATGGTTCGTGGGGCCACAGCGCGGTTTCGACGCCGTATGGGAACGCCTATTCGGGCCATGCGACCACCGCGAACGGCTCGATAGCCGCGAGCTCGACGGCCCACGGCAACACGGCCGTCGCGAAAGGCTCGAATGGCGACGTGTACGCAGGCCACGACGGCAACGTGTACAGCAACCAGAACGGCTCGTGGCAGAAGTACAACGGCAGCAGCAACAGCTGGTCGAACGTCTCGCATCCGTCGACGACCTCGACATCGCAGTATCATCCCACGACAACGTCTTCGTCGGCATATCATCCACCCTCCGGATCGTCCGGCGGCTTCAGCCATCCGAACTACACCGGTGCAGGCACATCCGGCTACCATCCGCAGTCGATGTCCTCGTCGACGATGAGCAGTCTCAATCGCGACTACAGCGCGCGCGGCGCGGGCTCGAGCGGCTTCAGCGGCTTCAGCGGCGGCGGCTACCGTGGTGGCGGTGGCGGCGGCTTCCGCGGTAGATAAAGGTAGCGGTCGAATTTATTCGACCTCATGTAGCGGTCGAATTTATTCGACCGTGCACGAGGAGTCGCCCAGGCTTGAAGGTCAGAGGCCTGTTTGCTATAATGCTGGAGTTGTCCCGAGCCCGGGCATTACCCAGCTTTCCCCGATAGCTCAGCTGGTAGAGCGTCTGACTGTTAATCAGAATGTCGTTGGTTCGAGTCCAACTCGGGGAGCCAAGAGGAAGCGCTGATCCACCAATGGGTCGGCGCTTTTGTCATAGATGCAAACCGAGGCGTACGCGCGAGCTGCCTGGTACGATTAAGCGAAAGCGGGAGGACCTAGCCTTGCGGCTGCCAAGCGCTGTGGACTTGTGCAAAGGAGACGGCTAAAAATGTTCCATCTAAGAATATATGCGCGCATGGCTGCGATTGCGGCGACGGGCGTCTTGATCGCGTCGCTCACCGCCGCGGTTCCGGTCAGCGCGGCGATGACTCAGGATGCAGCGAACAAGGCAGCCCTCGATGCGTATGTCTACGGCTTCCCGCTTGTGCTTGTGGACGTGACCAAAGAGCAGGCCACAAATGTGCCCAAGCCCACGACGTTCTTTCCAGCGCCTATCAACCAGTTTTCGAACGTCCCCGAGTTCCCACTGCCTGACAATCACGCGGTCGTGGCGCCGAACGCCGACACACTTTATTCAGCGGCGTTCGTCGATCTGACAAAAGAGCCGATCGTCTTCCACGTACCTGATTTGGGGAACCGATACTTCCTGATGCCCATGTTAGACATGTGGACGAACGTCTTTCAGTCGCCCGGCACGAGAACAGGATACGAGAAGGGTGGAGATTTCGCGCTTGTCGGGCCGGGCTGGAGCGATACTCTTCCGGCGGGGCTGACCAAGATCCAAGCGCCGACTTCGTCCATATGGATCATCGGTCGCATCGCGTGCTACGGCCCGAGCGACTACGCAAACGTCCACAAGCTGCAAGCGCAGCTCTCGCTAACGCCGCTTTCGCAATGGGGCAAGAGCTACGCGCCGCCGGTGAACACGTCTGTGAGCTCCTCGATCGACATGAAAACGCCGCCGCCCGCGCAGATCGCCGCCATGAGTGCGCAAGCATTCTTCTCCAGGCTAGCGGCGCTTATGGGCAAGTATCCTCCGCCTGCCGACAACGCGCCGATGGTAGCCGAGCTAGCCACGCTTGGCATCGTGCCGGGCAAGCCGTTCGACCTCAGCAAGGCCGACCCGATCGTCGCGAACGCGATGAAAGCGGTTGTGAAGAACGGACAGAAGGAAATATCGGACGCAGCTACGCCGGCTGCCGTCGGCGCCCGCGAAACGAACGGCTGGCTTATCTCCACCGGCGGCGGGTCATACGGTACGCACTATGTGCGGCGCGCATACTACGCGCTCATCGGCCTTGGTGCCAACATCCCACAAGACGCCGTATATCCGATCGCCAAAGTTGATGCAGACGGCAAGCCGATGTCCGGCGCGAACAACTACGTGATCCACTTCGCGAAGGGACAGACTCCGCCGGTCAAAGGTTTCTGGTCGCTGACGATGTACCAAGGCCTCGGATATTTCGTGCCGAATCCTCTGAACCGGTACAAGGTCGGCAGTCTCAGCGAACCCAAGCTCGATGTGAACCCGGACGGCTCGACCGACATCTACATCTCACACACGCAACCAAAAACGCACGTGAACAACTGGCTGCCCGCGCCGAGCGGCCCGTTTTACACGGACTTCCGCCTCTATTGGGCCAACACGACCCCGCCATCAGTGATCGACGGATCATGGAACCCGCCACCGATCAAGAAGCGATAGCCGAACGTCGAAAATCAAGACGAGAAGAACGCGCCGGTCCCGCAAAGGGGTCGGCGCTTTTTTCATAACCAGAGAGGTTGATGCGTTCGCGCGAACTGCCTACTACTATTAAGCAAAGCCGTAGGGACTCGCGCGAGCGTCTGCAAAGTCAGCGAACCGCGGATTTCGCGGAAACGCAGAACGGTAGAGGTCGAGTATGTATTTCAACGACGATTCTCTGTACCCGGAGAACATGCAACCGCTCATCATCACGGCCGCGCCGTACGGCCCGGCGTGGATCCCAGGCGATGCCGACATCCCCGTGACCTGGAAAGAGCAAGTTCAGGCTGCCATCGATTGCCAAAATGCCGGCGCGACGCACCTGCACATCCATGTCCGCAATCCCGCGACCGGGCGAGGGTCCAAGGATTTCGAACAGTTCAACGAGTTCATCGGCATGCTCAAGCAGGCGGTGCCGAAGATGATCCTGTCGGTCGGCGGCTCGATTTCGTTCGCGCCCAAAGGCGATGCGGCGGCGAAATGGCTGGACTACGACACGCGCCACATGCTCACCGAGCTCAACCCAAAGCCCGATCAAGTGACGATCGCGATCGGCACGGGGATGATGGACGTCGTTCAGATGTGGAGCACGGACGACATCAAGGGTACACACCTGGAAAATGACGAGAAGGCGCGTGAAGCCTGGGTTGGACTCTGGGCAGACGCCGGACCAGGCTTTTACATCGAGCATCTCAAGCGGCTGCGCGCGAACGGCATCCAGCCATATTTCATGCTCGGACATATCCACCAGCTCGAGATAGTCGAGCGCCTGATCCGCCAGGGTCTGTATATGGGTCCGCTCAACCACTGCCTCGTCGCTATCGGCGGGGGATGCGCTGGGCGCAACCCATTCGATTGGATGGAGTACCTGCGCCGCTCGCCCCAAGGCTCGGTGCTATGCTGGGAGAACACGATGCGCGGCGTGATTCCGATGTGCGCGATGGCGGTCGTGCTCGGCATCCACGTCCGCGTGGGCAACGAGGACAACCTCTGGCGCGTCAAAGGCGAGCGATTCCAATCGGCCAAGCAAGTGGAGCAGATGGCGAACCTTGCGAACGCCTACGGCCGAAAGGTCGCCACCAACGAAGAAGCCCGAGCCATCATGCAAGTCGGCACGTGGTACAACAGCATCGACGAGACCCTGCTCAAGCTCGGACTGCCGCCCAACCGCAAAGAGGGCGAGCCCGGGTTCTTGGTGTGGAAGACCACCGGCAAGAAAGGGGTGGGCGCGGAGGCGTCGGATTCGCATCCGATGGCCTATTGCATGGTGCCGCCTGAGACGAGCACAGCGGGCCGTTAGCGCGCAACGCAGCGTCCGTACCGGGAGGCCCCGCTTCGCGACGAACGGGGCCTCGCCATCGGAGGTATCGTGGCCGACTCAGTGACGCATTTCGAGATCTATGCAGACGAGCCGGAGAAACTCGTGGAGTTCTACCGGACGCTGTTCGATTGGCACATCGAGAAGGCGGTCGGCGTGGATTATTTCTTCATCGAGACGGCGCCGCAGCCAGGCGCGATTCGCGGCGGATTACTGCATCGGCCTATCGAGGGACCACGCAGCTGGGTGCACTACGTGCATGTCGATTCGTTGGACGAAAGGTTGGAGCGGCTGCAACAGCTCGGCGGCAAGGTAGTGCATCCGAAGACGGCGGTACCGAAGACGGGCTGGTACGCGGTTGCCGAGGATCCCCAGGGCAATGTCTTCGCGCTTTTCCAGCCGGACCCGAAAGCGTTTCCGCCGCTGGAAGCAGAGATCTGAAATGCCGAATTTTGTCGAAGTCATGAAAGTCGAGGCACTGCCGCCCGGCAAGGGCACGACCGCCACGGTGGACGGCAGGGACGTGGCGGTGTTCAACGTGGACGGACACATATACGCCATCGACGATTCCTGCGCTCACGCCGGCGCGTCATTAGGGTGGGGACGATTTGAGGGCAACGTCGTGACGTGCCGCGCTCATGGGATGAAGTTCGACGTGACGACGGGCAAGGTCGTCGGCAACTCGGCCGTCGGCGTTGCGAAATACGAAGTGAAAGTCGAAGCCGGGAAGATCCTCGTTTCGATCTAGTTATCGCCAAGCTGGGAGGACTGACGTGAGTTCGAGCACACCGACGGGCGCGACGCCTGCGATCGAAGCCGTGGCAGAAGCTGGCCGATGGGCAAAAGCGCTCGATCTGCTGCGCGAGTGGGACCCGCAATGGACCGAAAAGTACGCCGCGATGGCGATCAACCCGTGGACCAACGGCGCGCTGTCCGCGAAAGACATTCAGCTGATCGCCGTCGGCCTCAACGCCTCGATCACCGATCTCGACGGCGCCGCATTGCGCCGCCATATTCGGGCAGCGCTGCATGGAGGCGCGACGCAAAAAGAGATCCTCGAAGTGCTCAAGATGGCGGCGAGCATCTCGATACACTCGATGAGCTTGGGCGCGCCGATCCTCCTTGAGGAGCTGAAAGCGGCCGGTAAGCCGGCGTCATCGCCAGCGCCGAAGCAGCCGACACCCGCGTGTGACCAAATGCGTGCCATTGGGCAATGGAACACGGCCTGGGACCCGTTTTATGACCTTGATCCCGTTTGGACGGACCAGTTCTTCGCGTCCGGCGCAGCCGTTTATACAGCCGGCGTCTTCCCGCCGAAGTTCATGGAGCTCATCAGCATCGCCTTCGACGCGGCCATCACCCACATGTATGCGCCTGGCACGCGTCGCCATATCAAGGCGGCGCTTGCGCTCGGCGCAACCGCCGAGGAGATCATGACGGTTCTGAAGCTATGCGTCTCACAAGGCGCGAACGCGTTGGATTCGGGCGTACCGATCCTCGCGCAAGAGATCGCGACGTACGAGGGCAAGAGCGAGGCTATTGAACGCTCGCCGGCGCCGCCCAAGGGGCGATGAAGCAGCCGCCGGACCCCGACGAATCGATTACTCGACAAGACTGCTCAGATCGCACGTGGCTCCCCGAAGAACGCACGTTGCTCGCGTGGATCAGGACTGCGATAGCCTTCATCACGTTCCGCTTTGCCATCTCGCGGCGAGCTTGACATTGGCGAGGCGCTCGTTCTCCGCGTGACGAAACGCTCGCCATGCGGCGGCTTGCGGTGAAGGTCCGCGCGGCATTGGCACTCGCGTTGATCGCGAGCTGCGCGCTCGTGCTTGCGATGTCCACGGCGAGCGTTGCGCAATTCCCGTTTCCAAATCCGGCCGGCGCTGCGCAGGACGCCGCGGTTCGTGCCGCGCTCTCCTCGTTCGGCAAGACGATCGGCGCTCAACTGCCGGTCGTGGTGTCGCCCAGCGATGCCTACCCGACTGCGCCTTTGCCGGGCGCGCCGTTCACGTCCGGCGCCCCGCCCAACCTCACCGCGGCGCTGCGCAATTCGGTCGACGGAACGGTCTTGTTGCCGCCGGGCGATTATACGTTCACAGTCGACGTCTTCTGCATGAAGGCGCACGCGCACAGCCCGACCGGACACCGCTATCTGGTCGCGCCGCTGCGCGGCGCGGCCGCCGACATCTTCAGAGCGCTCAACGCGCGCGCCCCGTCATTCGCCCTCAATCACAGCGCGCTGCAGGTCCTGTCGTGGGAGATCCAGGCCGGTCTGCCCTACAGCGCGATGCCGAGCGCCCAGCGCGCGATCGTCGATCGCGTCATCCCCGATTTTCGCTCTCGCCTCAATGCCGACGTCTACACGAGCATCCGGGCGCAGTACGACCAAGTCGCCGCAAAAGTTCCGGGAATGCCGTCCTTCGACGGTGCACTGAGCCGCCTCGGCCCGACGGGCCAGGCCATTCTCCAGATGCAGCAGCTGCGCGACGAGATGATGCAGCCTCCGCCCACGTTCGACGAGCTCGTCCGAGAACTGGTCCCATTCGCGCCGCCCGAACGCAGTGCGTCAGGCGAGACGCCTTGGAGCCGATACTCCGCTCGGGTCTACGTGCGCTTCGTGACCACCGGCAACTTCGCGACGCCCGGCACCTATGAAGTGCGCGTCCTCGCCGCGGATCAGGTCAGCAGCACGCGCACGATCGGTCTGGGTCCCCCGGGCGCCGGCGCTCCCGTTCCCTTTTCGAACGTCGTGAACAATCCAGGGACCGACTCCGTGCAACCGCTGACGCAAGCGCCGCAGCCGAACGGCAATCCTGTTCCGACGCCGTCGCCCTCGCCGTCCGCGACGATCACCATCAGAAACCGTCGCGACCGAGCCGGCAAACCGAGCGCGCCTGGATCTGGGAGTCGCCGAACCGGTGACGCTCACGTTCTCCGGAGCCAGCGCCCATTGGACGAACGCGAGCGGCCAAGGGAAGCTCTCCTCGACCAGCGGCAAGACAGTCACGTACACGGCGCCTATCACGGCGGCAAGCGGTGTGACGATCGAAGCGCAAGACACCGTCACGCACGCGACGGCGACGATCACGTTCAACGTTTTGGCGCCGAGTCAGCCGTTGTTCGAGGTCGTCCCTGCGACCCAGGCCACCCCGCCCCCGGCGCCGAGCGACTTTCATCACGTGCAAGGATACCCGGGCGTCGGCTTCTACGCGAACGTGTATCTCCAGCCCGACACGGTGTCATTCCAATACATAAAGGTGCGCGAGAGGGACGCGCAGTTCACGGCGACGGGATACTATTCGTGGCAGAACAATCTCTGGCACTTGACCGGAACGGGTTCGCCACTCCTGAACCCGCCATGGACGCAAGTGAGATCGTATGTCTCAGGGAAGGGCGGTTTGCTCATGTTGACGGACGACGTGTGGTCTGGAGCGCAGCCGAGTACGACGTTCCCCCACGGATATATCAAGGCGCTCATCCCATGGGAATACACGTCTGTCGCCAACCCCAGCCTGGGCCCGTACAATTTCGCGACGGTGACGCAGATCTGCGAACTTCACAGCGATGGCACGACGCTGACCTGCAATAAGGGCGCGGCGAACATCAGCATCAGCATCTCAAGTCCGACGTACAAGTGACCTAAAACGGTGGAGGTACGCCGTCATGATATTCGCCATCGTGTTCGCGCTGCTTGCGCTTCCCTCCCAGACGATCCAACACGTGATCATCGTCATTCAAGAAAACCGGAGCGTCGACAATCTCTTCAACGGCTTTCCGGGCGCGGATACGGCGCAAACCGGCAAGCGCCACGACGGGTCGATTGTCCGGCTTCATACAGTAAGCCTGAATGATCCCGTCGACGTCGACCATGCTCGTCAGACGTTCCTCAATTCGTATGACCGCGGGAAGATGGACGGCTTTAACACCATCGGCACGCTGCCGAAACGAGACGGCGACTACCCGTATGCGTTTGTGCCGCAAAGCGAAACCAAACCATACTGGACGCTCGCTCGCACGTACACCTTTGCCGACGAGACGTTCGAATCGGTCGGTGGGCCGAGTTTTCCCGCACATCAGTATCTGATCTCGGGCGAATCCGGCACGGCCGTCGACAATCCCAATAGAACCGCGAGCGACGTGTTTTGGTGGGGATGCGATTCGCCTAAAGGCGTGACGGTCGCGCTGCTTGGTCCCAACGGCGCGGACGGCAGAAGAGTCTTTCCTTGCTTCGACTATCCCACGCTCGCCGACGTGCTCGATGCGCACCACATCTCGTGGCGCTCGTACGCGCCCACGTCGAACGATCTCGGCTCCATCTGGTCGGCATTCGACGCCATAAAGCATATCCGGTACGGGAGCGACTGGGGCGCAAACGTGGTCACGCCGCAGACGCGGGTGCTCGCAGACATCGCCGCGGGAACGCTGCCGGCGGTGTCATGGGTGACGCCCGACTTTCGCAGCTCCGATCACTCGCAGTACGGGATCGGCGGGCGCGCGCTCGCCGCTCGGACCGACCTAGGGCCGCAATGGGTCGCATCGATCGCGAATGCGCTTGGCAAGAGCCCGCTCTGGAAGTCGACCGTGATGATCGTGGTCTGGGATGATTGGGGAGGTTGGTACGATCACGTGGCGCCGCCGCAACTCGACGCGATGGGGCTTGGGTTTCGCGTGCCCATGATCGTCATCTCACCCTACGCGAAGCGCGGCTACGTCTCGCACCATCGCCATGAATTCGGCAGCATCCTCAAGTTCACGGAGACGGTGTTCGGCTTGCCGGTGATCGGCACGACTGACCGCCGCGCGGATGATCTCTCCGACTGTTTCGATTTTTCGCAAACGCCGCGCCCATTTGTCAGCGTTGAAACGTCGATGACCAGCGCTGACCTAACGGCGATGCCGCCCTCAAACGTACCGCCCGACTCGTACTGACCGGGGCGCGTTACGTAGAGCGCTCCTCAAACCTGCCGAAGCGCCACACGCCGGCGGCCAATAGCCATGTCAGCGCGAACAGCACCACCAGTCCGAAGCCGACAGACCCGAAATCCACCTGTTGCGTGCTCGCCCAAAAACCGGATGTCGTGCCCAGCGTGCGCCCAAGAACTGAAACTAGCTCGAGCCCGCCGATCGCTAGCGCTGCCACCACCGACAGCGCGGTCACGGTCAGGTTGTAATAGATTTTGCGCAGCGGCGTTGAGAACGCCCAGTGATACGCGCGTGTCATGAACACGCCGTCGAGCGTGTCCATCAACGTCATGCCGGCCGCGAACAGCAGCGGCAGCGCCAATACGTTCACGAACGGCAGTGCCGTGGCGGCCGCCGCCGCCGCGATGCCCAATAGCGCGATCTCGCTCGCCGTATCGAAGCCGAGGCCGAACAGGAAGCCGATGGGATATGCTTGGCGTGATGACTTCACGAGCGCGAAGAGCGGCTTGGCGAAACGCGCCACGATGCCGCCGGCGGTCAAGACGCCGTCAAGCGCGCCTTTGCCTGCATCGGGCGCGTGTTGCATTTTGCGGAAAAGCACCAGGATGTCGAACCAGATGATCAGGTTGATGATGCCGATCAGGACCAAGAACCCGCCGGAGATCAACATGCCCGCGAATCCGCCGATTTCGCGCAAGGCCGGCAACGACGTGGCTGCGCGGGTGAGGGCCACCATCGCCAGCGCGAGCACGAAGACCACCGTCGAATGCCCTAGGGAGAAGAAGAATCCCACGCCCAAGGGATCGCGCCGCTCTTGCACGAGTTTGCGCACCACGCCGTCGATCGCCGCGATGTGGTCGGCGTCAAAGGCGTGACGCAGACCCAACGTGTACGCCAAAAAGCCGATGCCGAGCACGGCCGGATGCGCGACGACGACGGGCAGGAGCAACGCGATGCCCAGCGCGTGGAGCGCAGTGATGAGCAGTGCGTACCCGCGGGTACCTTTCATATCAGGCAAGTCGATTCACAGGCGCGAAGATGTTTTGTGCGCTCGCGAAGTCGCCCTGCTCAGATGCTACGTGCTCTTAGGGCAAGGTGCGGCTGGTGGTCTCATCCCCTCTGTCCAATTCCCCTTTTTGCAAAATCAATGACGACCATTAAGAGGAGTCCGCGAATGACTGTTGCTCGGATCTTGACGATCGCCGTCGCCATCCTCTGTCTCTCATCAACGGCGCAAGCGGCGCAATCGGCCACCCCGATTCAACCAAAAGACATCGCCAAGCAAGCGTACATCTACGGTTTCCCTATGGTCGACCTTTATCGGATCATGTTCGGCTACTTCATCGATCCGAAGAGCCCGGCGTACAAGACATCGTTCAACCTCGTCTATAACACTGCGAGCGTCTACACTCCGGCGGATACGACCGTCCAGACGCCAAACTCAGACACGCCATATTCGTTCGTCGCGCTCGATCTGCGCGTGCAGCCTTTGGTGCTCACGCTGCCGGCCATCGAGAAGAGCCGCTACTATTCCGTCCAGCTGGTGGACCAATACACGTTCAACTTCGATTACCTGGGATCGCGCACCACTGGCAACTCGGGCGGTGATTTTTATTCAACCAAAAGACATCGCCAAGCAAGCGTACATCTACGGTTTCCCTATGGTCGACCTTTATCGGATCATGTTCGGCTACTTCATCGATCCGAAGAGCCCGGCGTACAAGACGTCGTTCAAC
Organism: Vulcanimicrobiota bacterium; assembly: GCA_963812135.1. Classification (GTDB taxonomy): domain Bacteria; phylum Vulcanimicrobiota; class Vulcanimicrobiia; order Eremiobacterales; family Eremiobacteraceae; genus JAFAHD01. The sequence continues at coordinate 1,997,976 of CAWETU010000001.1, read as the reverse complement.
CTCGTCTACAACACCGCGAGCGTCTACACGCCCGCGGATACGACCGTTCAAACGCCCAACTCAGACACGCCATATTCGTTCATCGCGCTCGACTTGCGCGTGCAGCCTCTGGTGCTCACGCTACCGGCTATCGAGCAGAGCCGCTATTACTCCGTCCAACTCGTTGACCAGTACACGTTCAATTTCGATTACCTGGGATCGCGCACCACGGGCAACTCGGGTGGCGATTTCTTGATCGCCGGTCCGGAATGGCGCGGTTCGATCCCCAAAGGGATCAAGAAGTTGGTGCGCTCGGAGACAGAGTTCGCCATCGCCCTCATCCGGACTCAATTGTTCGGCCCAGCGGATCTGGATAACGTCAAAAAAATTCAAGCTGGGTATGTGGTGCGCCCGCTTTCTGTCTACCTAAACGCACCGGGGCCGGAGGTTCCACCCTCGATCACGTGGATTGCGCCGCTGCCGCCGAACGATGAACGCACTTCCTTGAAATTCTTCAATGTTCTGGCGTTCGTATTGCGGTTCTGCCCTACCGCTCCGAGCGAGGTCATATTTCGCGAGCACATGGCGAGCATCGGCATCGTGCCGGACAAGCCATTCGATCCGGCGTCCTTGTCGACGGCGCGCCAAGCTGAACTTAGCGCCGGGATGGCGGCCGGTCAAAAGGAGATCGACGCAGCGCGAGCGGCCAGCACCTCAGCCAACGATCTGTTCGGCACGCGCGCTCAGATGCATGACAACTACCTGAACCGTGCGGTCGGTGCGCAATACGGCATCCTTGGCAACACGGCGGCCGAGGCGGTGTATCTCGGTTACCAGAGGGACGCGGACGGCAAACCGCTGGTAGGCACGAACAAGTACATCGTCCATTTCGCGAAAGACGGCCTTCCCCCGGTCCACGCTTTTTGGTCGCTGACGATATACGATCTTCCGCAGCAGCTGCTCGTCGCCAATCCGATCAATCGCTATCTCATCAACTCGCCAATGCTCCCAACCCTCAAACAGGATGCCGACGGCGGCATCACGCTGTACTTCCAACACGACTCGCCGGGCAAGGACAAGGAATCCAACTGGCTGCCGGCACCTGCAGGGCCGTTTCTGGTCATCCTGCGTTGCTATTGGCCGAAAGACGCTATTCTGAGCGGCGCGTGGAAGCAGCCGCCGATGACGAGCGTCCCATGAAGACGATCCATCACGTCCTCGACATCGAGGCCAAACCCGACGCGGTCTGGGCCGCGCTGACGACGCAGCGTGGCCTGGCATCGTGGTGGAGCACGAAAGTCTCGGCGCCCGATGCCGCGGTCGGAGCGGTCGTGCACTTCACGTTCCACAGCGACTTCAATCCCGACATGAAGATCGAAGAGCTGCAGGCGAACAAAACACCTGCTGTGGCGATGCGTCGGCGGCCACGACAACTGGACCGACAGCACGTTCAGGTTCGATCTCGAAGCGACCGACGAGAGCCACACGCGTCTACGATTCTGGCAATATTACGCCGTCGAGCTCGCGGACGATTATTACGGCGTCTACAATTTCAGCTGGGGGTACTATCTCAACAGTCTGGACGACTACTGCTCGACCGGGAATGGCGCGCCGTACGAAGCCTAAGCGATCAGGGTAGCAGAACAAATCTGCCGCCGTCAGTGAACAGGATGACGAAAAGCGTGGAGATCAACGTCAGGTCGTAGGACCAGCCGAACCCATCATCGCCCCAGAACCCGGTCTTCCAGACGAAGATCTTTTTCTGGATCGCGCCGAGCATGATCAAAATCAGACCGATCGCGGCGAGCTGCTGGAGCACGCCCACGACAAGTCCGGCACCGCCCGCGAGCTCTGCCGCGGCGAGAAAGATCGTGAAGCCCTTCGACATTCCGATGCTCTTGCTGCGCGCGTCCGAATCCTTAAGATCGCTATAGCCGCTTTTGATGTAAGTGGCGCCGACCATCAGTCTCAGAAAGAGCAGGGCGTAGTCGGTGAACTGTGCGAGGTGGAGCATGTGGTGCGGCGTCTCCGCGTCGTAGGCTCTCCACCGCGGCGATATCGCCGCGGTGGAGCAGCGGCGCGTTGTGTTAGTGCGCGACGAGCGTTCTTGACGCAGCCTTTTGCGTCGCGAATTCTAAGAGGTCTTTGTTGAGTTGGTCCTTCATCGTCGAGGGCAAACCGTGGGGGCCGCCCTTGTAGATCTTGAGCTCTGAGTTCTTGATCAGTTTCGAGGAAAGCATCGCCGACGCCGCGATCGGAACGATCTGATCGTCGTCGCCATGCACGATGAGCGTCGGAACGTCGATCTGCTTGCAATCCTCGGTGAAATCGGTCTCAGAGAAGACCTTGATGCAGAGATACGCGCCGGGGTAGCCGCATAGCATACCGTCCAGCCAGAACGAGTCCCGCAAGCCTTGTGAGACCTTCGAACCGGTTCTGTTGGCCCCGTAGAACGGCGCGCTCAAGTCCTTCCAGAACTGCGAGCGGTCAGCTTGCACGCTCGCGCGCAGTCCGTCAAACACCTCGATCGGCGTGCCAGCGGGGTTGTTCGGCGTCTTGAGCATTAGCGGGGGTATGCCATCAACGATGACCAAGCCGGCTGCTCGCCTGCTTTTCCCATGACGAGCGACGTAGCGCGTCGCTTCACCACCGCCCGTCGAGTGGCCGACGTGTATCGCGTCCTTGATATCGAGCTTCTCGACGAGTTGGGCGAGATCGTCGACATAGGTATCCATGTCATTGCCATTCCACGGCTGGCTCGATCGGCCGTGGCCGCGCCGGTCGTGCGCGATGCAACGATAGCCATGCGATGAGAGGAAGAACATCTGGTCTTCCCACGCATCCGAATTCAGCGGCCAGCCGTGGCTGAAGACGATCGGCTGACCCTCTCCCCAGTCTTTGAAATAGATCTCCGTGTGATCGCGCGTTTTGAAGATCGGCATTTACTCACTCTCCCTATCCGCCGCTAGCACCCTCAACGCAAAGCGAACATTTTTCGTGCTCAAATCATAGCGGGGGTTTTCTGCGGGCTGGCTCGGTTTGCGGATTGAGCGCCGTTTCCATCCATACCGCTCGGTCTGTTTTCCGATCGGACGTAGTGCATGCGTTCGAGTTTCTGCATCCTGGATTTCCGCGAACCGCTGCTTCGAAGGCTCACGCTGGGACAATGCGAAGGTGGCGCGGCATGGTGCAACAGCTGGAACTCGGCTTGGATACGTTCGGCGATGTCACCGCCGGCCCCGACGGCAAATTGTTGTCGCACGCGCAGGTCATCCGCAACGTCGTTGAAGAGGCCGTGCTCGCCGACAGGCTCGGCGTGGATTTCATCGGTGTCGGCGAGCATCACCGCGGTGACTTCGCGATCTCGGCTCCCGAGGTCGTGTTGGCCGGGATCGCTTCGCGCACGAAGCGCATCCGGCTAGGCTCCGCGGTCACCGTGCTCAGCTCGGACGATCCTGTCCGTGTGTTTCAACGCTTCGCGACGCTGGACGCCATTTCGAGCGGCCGCGCCGAGGTCATTCTTGGGCGCGGATCGTTTACCGAGTCTTTCCCGCTCTTCGGTTACGATCTCAGCCAGTACGAGGAGCTGTTCGCCGAAAAGCTCGACCTGTTCGCGGCCCTGATCACGCAAGAGCCGGTGACATGGCAAGGCAATACGCGGTCGTCGTTGACGAGCCAGCGCGTGTTTCCCACGATCGAGTCAGGATCGCTCAAGACATGGATCGGCGTCGGCGGAAGTCCCGAATCCGTCGTCCGCGCTGCTCGCTACCGCCTACCTATGATGCTGGCGATCATCGGCGGCGAGCCGAAAAGATTCGCGCCGTATGTCGAACTGTACCACAAAGCCCTCGCGCAGCTCGGCATGGCGTCGCTGCCGGTCGGCGTCCACTCACCGGGCTATGTCGCCGACACTGACGCGCAGGCGAAAGACGAGCTCTGGCCGCCGTTCAAAGTCATGCGCGACCGGATCGGAGCCGAACGCGGTTGGGGACCGATCACACGCGCAGAGTTCGATCAGGAGGCCGATCGAGGCTCGCTGTACTGCGGTTCGCCCGACACGGTCGCACGCAAGATCGCGGCGACCGCGAAGATGCTGGGCATCGCTCGCTTCGACATGAAATACAGCGCGGGCACGCTCGCGCACGAGAAGCTCATGCGCTGCATCGAGCTGTACGGGAGCAAAGTGATTCCGCAAGTTCGTCAGATCCACGCCGAGGCTGGTCACTGAGTAAGGAGGGCACCATGACCGATGAGCAAGCGACTCTCGACCACATCGCCATCTTCGATGACTTGGATTTCGACGTCTACACGAATCAGAAATGGGACGAGCTCTCACGTAGCCACGCGAACGATATCCTGGTGCATTGGCCCGACGGTCACACGACCAAAGGCATCGAGCAGCATATCAAGGATCTGGGCGCGCAGTTCGTCTTTGCGCCGGATAACCGCATTCGCGTGCATCCGGTCAAGTTCGGCTCCGGTGATTGGACATGCGTGATCGGTTTGATGGAGGGGACGTTCACGAAACCGATGCCGGTAGGCGATGGGAAAACGATTCCTCCGACGGGCAAGTCCTACAAGCTGCCCATGTGCACCGTCGGTCATTGGAAAGACGGCGTGATGGACGAAGAGTATCTCTTTTGGGACAACCAGACGTTCATGAAGCAGGTCGGCCTCGCATGAAACTCGAGAGAAGCGGTATCGATCTCACCGCAAAACCAAGTGGTACGGGATGCGTTGAGTGCCTGGCGACAAACGCGTGGTGGTTACACCTCCGGCGCTGCGCGCAGTGCGGGCACATCGGCTGCTGTGACAACTCGCCCAACCAGCACGCGTCGAAGCACCACGCCGCTGCCGGCCATCCGATCATCACAAGCTATGAACCCGGGGAACGTTGGTTCTTTGACTATCGCACTGGCGAATTTTTTTCGGGGCCGGACTTGCCCGCTCCCCAGTCGCATCCTTTGAGCCAGCCCGTGCCCGGCCCCGCGGGGCGTGTGCCTTCTGACTGGGAGAGCCTACTCCACTTATAAGATGCGTATCAGGTCGCGACCGGTGCGAACGTCCACACCGGCTGGTAGAGCTCGAAGGCGTCGCCGGTCTTTCCGGCGGGTCCGATCGCTTGGACGGCCGCCGCAGAGCCGCGGAATGATTCGACGCTCTCTTTATGTTCCCAGCGGTGTCCGAAGTAGCTGTGCGTGCCGTCGTCCGCGCCGAAGACCACAGCGCCGACGAAACCCGCGGGTCGCGAACGCTCGATCACCGTCAATACTTCGGCAGCACGCGACGCGCTGAGCGGCAATTTCTCGATCGCCCACACGGTGTGGGTGCCCGGCCTGATGGTCGGATCGCCGGCGACCGCGTTGACGCGACAGATTGACAGATCCCGCTTCTCAACGGCTTCGCGGTGTTCGCGCTCGAGATGGTGTTCGTCCCAGGCGTTTCGGAGCTTCGAGTAATCCTCGTGTCCGGTGAGCCAAACAAACGTCGCGACGCGGCGTTCGTGTTTTGCCACGAAGATCGCGGCCGAACGCACGTCGACTTCCCTCCCGAGCAGCTCGATCAGCGTTTGGCTCGCGGCGACCGCAGCCGGCGCGCGGTCGGCTCTCACGTGGATAAGTTCGACTGCCGCCCACTCGGTCGGCCCCGCGTGAAGCGTCAACGCCGGGCCTCCCGCGCGATGATCGACGGGCGTGTGTGCTCGTGTCTTACGGCTGCCCGCTGCTGAGTAGAGCTCCTCATGACTGCGATGTTTGTGATTGCTCATGCGTTCTTTTACCCTGCTAGCGCAAGACGCTGCAACAATCCCTCGCGCGTGATGAATCCGGCGAGCGTCCCCGCATCGTCGATGACCGGGAGCTGGTGATAACCGGTCTGCGCGAGCAGACTCAGCGCGTCCATCGCGTCCCCCGAAGGCGCGACGCTCTTGACCTTGTCGATCGGCGTCATCAACGCGGACACCGGCGCGTCAGCTGAGCCCGCGTGAGCTCGAGCCAGATCCGTCAAGGTGATGATGCCCACGAGCCGTCCATCGGCGACCACCGGCGCCGCACGCTGCCCGCTGCGAAGGAGTGCTGCCATCGCCGTGCCGGCGGTATCGCCCGGCGACAGCGCCGGAGGCGGTGTCACCGCGATCGAGCGTGCGGTCTGCCCCTTCAGTGCTGCGGCGAGTTCGGACGTCGACGCCTCCGAGCGTCCGGCTTGGTACAGGAACCAGCCGATCAGCGCAAACCACAATCCGCTGAAGAAGCTGACGGTGAACGACATGAAGATGCCGAGCGCGATCATGAGGAGCGCGATGGCCTGACCGATGCCGGCTGCGACGCGCGTCGCACGCCGGCGATCGCCGGTCGCGCGCCAGATGAGCGAGTGCAATACCTTGCCGCCGTCGAGCGGGTAGGCGGGCAGCAGGTTGAAGATCGCCAGCGCTCCGTTGGCCCAGCCGAGGTAGCCGGCAGCCAGGCCAAACGCCGAGTGCGCGCCCAGCGCTTGCGCGACGATGTAGAAGAGCCCGGAGAGAACGGCGCTCGTGAGAGGCCCGACGAACGCGATCCACCCCTCAGCGTTCGCGCTGTCAAACGCGCCACCGATCTGCGAGATGCCGCCGAAGATGAACAGCGTGATGCGCGTGACCGGCAATCCGCGCATGCGCGCGACGACGGAATGCGCAAGCTCGTGTGCGAGCACGCTCCCGAAGAAGAGCAGCGACGTGACGACTCCGAATGCCCACCGCTCGCCGGCGGACAGCCCAGCCGTCCGGAGCGGCCCGACGTCGCTGCTGAGCATCCACGCGACGAGCACGAAGATGATGAACCAGCTCAGATCGATGTAGATGTCGATGCCGAAGATGCGAGCGACGCGCATGAGTGACGGATTACACTGTTTAGAGGTAACTCCTCGAACTCACACGCGAGCGCTGACCTGACGGCGTAGGCCGACTCGGTGGTCTATTCGTAGACCGTGACAACGGTGCCGTCGCCAGGCTGGACGTACACGTTCCCGACGCCCATCGCGCGCGCGACTTGCCAGCCGGTCGCAGGCTGCGCGCTGGGGTAGACGACACGCTCTTCTCCGGTCGCTCCTCCGACGACGCGGACGTGCACGAAACCGAGATGCTCGAAATGCAGGGCGAGGTGTTTCGAACCGTGCAGGTCGATGTGCATCGAGGCGGGATCGGCGAAGGGCGGCAATCCCGTGCTCGACGAGCGCGATCCGAACTCCGCGAGATGCCGTTGCACTTCTGACGGATCGAGGACGACGTACTCCGCCTCGTCGATCGTGCCGGAATGATTGATGCCGGGCACGCTCGCCCGCGCCAACACCATCGAGTCTCCAACAGACCCTAGCGGCACCTGGAATACTGGTGCGCCGGCCATCGCGACGCCGATGCGGACGAGTTGGTCGTGCGGGAAGCTCGTGGCGACGTCGTGTTTCATGTGCTCGACGAATGCCGGCAACAGCGTCGACGCTCGTAGCGGGTCGAGCAGCTTGTTGCGCAACAGCCCGAGCACCTCGACCTCCGCCTGCATGCGCTCGTAGTCGTTGACTCGGTAGGAGTTGCCGGCTTGATTTTGACGCACGCGGATGAACGCCAGCGCCTGGGCGCCGTTCATGTGCTGGATGCCCGGCCGGAAATCTGCATGGCTGAATTGCGGATCGTAGATACGTTGCTTGACGTTCACGGTCAGCCCGCCCGCGAAATCGACCGCCTCCTTGAACCCGGCGAAATTCGCGGCGATGTACCCATCCACCGGTAACCCAGTCAACGCGGCTACGGCTTGCGAAAGGTACTGCGGACCGCGCGGCGGCGTCTCTTGATCTCCCATGAAGAATAGCGTCTTGATCTTCGGCACGGAGTTGTGCCATTGCGGCTGTGCGACCAACGCGTCTCGCGGAATGGTGATCGCGTAGATCGCGTGCGCCTTCGGGTCGACGCGCGCAAGCAGGATGACGTCGGCCTGGCCGGCCGCCGATCCAAGACCTAGCGGATCGCTCGCCTTCAGATCGCGCCCGTTGTTTGCGATCAGCAAGATGTCCACGGGCTGATCGCCCATCGTCAGCCTGGCGGCGATATTGCCGGCATAGTGTTTGCCCGATCGCCACATGATGACGATGCCGGCGATGAGGATGAGCGCGACGCCCGCCACGATGATGGCGAGCGTCCTGCGCCCCAGCGTTCTGGGTTGACGCACTGTGAGTACGTGCTCCGTCCGGACGTGAGGTCGAAGAGTTGGTTAGCGGGCGAAGGACGGAGGCGCGCGTTCGCCGGTGCTGCAGCGCAGCGGCGATATCGGAAGGCTGGTCGTCAGATCCCGGCGCAAGATGATCGGCGGAATGTCGCGGGCGGACAGCAATGCGCTGCAGATCAGCCGTGCGACGCGCACCGCGCCGTGTTCGAGCCCTTGCATGATCCTGGCGAGCGCAAACGCCGTCGCGACGCAGAAGAGCGCGTGAACCAACAGACCTACCGCGATTGGGCCGCCGAGCCAGAGCATGCCGCCTAGGAGGTGCCCGCGCACCGCCAGTTGTTCAAGGGACTCCATCGAGAACAGCACGAGCAGCTGCATGCCGAAGGCGGCCGGCACGAACGACAGCACGTTCCGCACGCGCAGAACGCGGCTGGCAAGTCGGAGCCACGTTTGCACGCGTCCGGCGCCCGCGGGGAATAGCAGTTCGGTGATCCGTCGCAAGAAACGCAAAGCGGGGAGCGCGATCCCAACGACAAGGGTCGGGATGACGTCGACGTTGCTACGGTCCGTGAAGACTCCATGCCCGAACCAGCCCGCATTTGAAGCGAACTCAACGCATGGATTGGCGAGAGCGGCGGCGATGATCGCGATCGCCGCGCAGAACCAAAAACCGATGGACAAGCGGGGCATCGTTGCGCAGACTTAGGCTCGTCCGGCGCGTAACCTCTCCGGCGATTCTATGGGTTGGGCGCCACGGGCGTGTACGTCCAGAACTTATTGGTGCCATAGCACGCGCCGTCCTGACAGACGTTCCCGCCGGTCACATAGAGCGTGCCGTTGTACGCGATCGCGCTGGCCTTCGGACGCGCGGCCGGCAGCGGCGCGGTGACGGTCCATTTGCCTGATTGCACGTTGTACGCTTCCACGCCCGAGTACATCACGCGGTTCGTCGCGCCGCCGGCGGCGTAGATGTAACCGTTGAGCAATGCGGCGCCGATGTTCATGCGCGGCGTCGGCATCTTCGGCATCTTCGTCCACGTGTCGGTCGCGGCGTTATACGCTTCGTTGCCGCCAGAGGGGTTCACGGTGGTCGTGTTCCAGCCGCCGATGGCGTAGAGTTTGCCGCCCGTCGGGTCTGGAACGAGCGCGAGTTGATCGCGCGCGGTCAGCATGGGCGCGAGTTTGCTCCATGCGTTTGTGGCAGGGTCGTAGACGAGATGATCGGTGACATCGACAAGCGTCGCGCCTTGATACGCGCGGCCGCCGACGAGGTGGATCTTGCCGCTCAGCACCGCCGCAGCGCCCGCGCCGCGCGCTGAGGGCAGACTCGCGACCTTCGTCCAGCTGTTCGCGGTGGGATCGTACGCCCGGACATCGCTCGTGATGCGTGGGCCGGTCGCGCCGCCGATGACGTAGACCTTCCCGCCGGTTGCGACGATCGGCCCGTATTGGTTGTTCGGCACCGCGGCGCCGGTCGACCACGAGTTGGCGGTGATGTCGTAGATGTGCAGCGCTTGGCGGTCGCCGATCAGGTAGATCTTATGGCCGACGCGCGCGCCCGCCATCGCATACTGAGTCCAACCCATCGTGGCAGTCGAGCTCCAAGGGCTCGTGGCCGCGCGGCTTTGGGCGGAAGTTTGGGAAAGGACGATTGCTGCAAGCAGAACGATCGCAAAGCTTTTCATGCGGTCAGGTATGCCACGCGAATCTCGCCCAACCCTCCGCTCCACACAAAGGCCCGCACTTCACGGGCATGAATGCGGGCCGCAGTACCCTTCGCTTTCGGAGTAGCTGCTACCAAGCACGTTTCTGGCGAATCCGTGCCAGGTCTGTGTCACGAGTTAGTGGACGAGCAGATGTTGCGAGGGTTGGACGCTTGCGTCTTCGATCAGCCAGCGGCCCTGTTTCTTCGCAGCCTCGACGTGGATCGTGGCCGTGCCTTTTTTAAAGACGACAATCGCATCATACGACGCTTTCTTGATCTGATCGGCGCCACTGCCGGAGATCTGGGTCGTCCCGTGCGCCTTGTTATACGCGACCATGGGCCCGAGCTTCGACGAGAGTTCGCCGAAAAACAAGCGCGCACGTTGCACGCGCTCGGGTGTGTACACCGCCGGATCCGCCACCGCGACGAGCGCGTTGACATCCCAATGGCCGAAGGCCGCCGGTATCAGCGTATCCATGACGCCTTGCGCATCGGGATCATTCGTCGTGGTAGTGACCGTGGATGAACAACCCGCCGCCATGACGGCGACGAGCGAGGCTAGTACGAGGGCGTTAAGCTGGCGCACGAAGTGGCCAATACGCCGCCGAGCCGCGGTATCCCACCTGACAGTATGACCAAACTCGAATCGCCCGAAGGCGAGGAGTTCGCCGCCCGGTAACGGCCCGGCAATGCCGCCGTTTGAGTACCTCGTGTTCCTGGCCATCGGGCTGGTGCTCGGCCTGCTTGGCGGCCTGTTCGGCATCGGCGGCGGGCTGATCGCCATCGCCGTCCTGGGGCTGGCTTTCGGCATGGATCAGCAGCACGCGCAAGGCACGTCGCTCGTGATGATCGTGCCGACCGTCCTCATAGGGCTCTATCAGTATTGGCGGCGCGGCGGCATGGACGGGCGCATCGTCGCGCTCATGTCGCTGACCGCCGCGGCCTCCACCTACGTCTTCGCACGGATCGCCGTCACGCTGCCGAGCGCGCCGTTGCGCCGAGGCTATGCGATTTTTCTTGTGGTGCTCGCCGTCTATTACATGTGGCGCGCGTACGCGGAATGGCGCGGCGGCAGGGAGCGCAAGGCGATCGTCTTGCCGTGGCCGTTGACCGGCATCGTCGGGTTGTTCGGCGGCGCGCTGTCGGGGTTGTTCACCGTCGGCGGCGCCGTCTTTTCGGTGCCCGCGCTCACCTTAGCGTTCGGTATGACGCAAACGGTCGCGCAGGGCATGGGCTTGGCGCTGGTGGTTCCCGGGCTGATCTTCGGCCTTGTCGTTTACGGCAGAGCCGGCGACATCCATTGGCCGATCGGTCTCGCGCTCGCGGCAGGCAGCGTGTGCACCGTATCGTTCGGCGTCGTGCTTGCCCACCGTTTGCCCGAGACCGCGCTCAAAGCAGGCTTCGGCCTGCTGTTGCTCGCGACCGCAGCGCTGCTCTGGCTCCGCTCCTAGAAGCTCGGTTTGAACTCGAAGGTCAACGCCGCTTGGAACGGGATCCTCGTGCCCACAAAGCCGGTGTTGTTGTTGTTGAGCCACATCGCGTAGGGATACTTGAGCTGCACCGGCGGAGCTGCCGAGAAATTGCCGGCCGGTGCGAGAATGCCTGACGGCAAGCTCGAGTACACGCAGACGTTGGAATAATCCCACACATAGCCGCGCTGGTTGCACGTGTCGACCAGTCCCGTCATCGTCAACGTGGTGGTCACCGCCGGCGAGAGCTTGTAGCCGATCTGCAGGTTCGCGGTCAGCCGCGACGGCTCGTTGAACGCGCCGAGGTTGTCGAACTTGCCGGTGTACACGTCGGGGATGAAGATCTGGCCGCTGCACGATGGCGTCGCGGCGCCACCCGTGCCGTTGCTCGCGCACGTGTCTGGCGCATAGCCTGGCCAGGAGAGCGGCGAGCCGTACTTGGCGCCCGAGCTCCACGTCACGCTCGGCGTGACGGTCAACGGTCCGCGCTTGTAGCCGACGATGAGCGAGGCCACGCTCGGCGTCTCGTATCCGTTGGCCGCGAAGAACGGCGCGGGAATGAGGTCGTAGGTCGTGTACGCCCCGTTGCGATCGAACAGCGGCTGCGTCGCCATCGTGAAGTACGGATTGGTGACGTCGCCAGGCGCGCACACGCCGTTGTGGCCGACGCCCGCGGTGAAACAGGGGAACGCGAGCGCGCTGGGCGCGCCCGTCGCCGAACAGGTCGGCGTCGTCAGTCCGACGCAGCCTTGCGTGTAGGCGTTGTACTGCGTGATGTACGTGTTCAGGTTGTCGATGACGTTGCGTCCGTTCTGGAAGTTCGAGTACTTGATCGTGCTGTGGATGTACGTGTAAGCGAGCTGCGCCGACCAGCCGTCGCGGCTGAAGTTGCCTTTATTGAGCGCGAACTCGACGCCGGTCGACGTCTGCGTGCCGACGTTGAGGCTGCCGAACAATCCCGTGAGCGGATTGAGCACGAACTGCTGCAGCTGGTTCTGCGTGCTCCGGTAGAACGGCGTGAGTTTGAAGCTCACATCGCTATCCCGGAAAGCATGCTCCCACGAGAGGTCGGCGTTGCTCGAGGTGTCGGGCTTGATGTCGTGCTGCGGCGACGTGTAACCGTACGGCACGAGATTGACGCCGACGAACGTCGCGAGATCTTGCTGGACGGTGTTGTACGCGGCGTCGCGCGAATCGGGCGGCCGCGCGAAGATGCCCCACGATCCGCGGAACACGTCGGACGGACCGGCTGCGTACGTGATGCCGAAGCGCGGCTCGAACACCGCGTGCGTCAGACTGCCGCCGCTCTGATTGGTCAGCGTGACCGGCGTGCTGCCCGGGAAATCGGCCGCGCAGGTTTCGGCCGGATTGGCCTTGCGCTGTGGGGTGAGCACCCCCGGCACCACGCAAAACTCGCGGTTGTAGGCCGCGAACCAGAAGGGCCGCGCCGGATAGCCGTCCACCGTGTCGGGCAGTTGGAACACGTATTTTTCCTCGCGCGCGCCGAGCGTGATCGTCATGCGATCGCTGGCCTTCCAATTGTCGCTGATGGCGAGCGCCGTGGTTTCCGGATCGACTTGGTTCAGGTTGGCCCGATAGCCGTTCTCGGTGACGACCCATTGCGCGCCTGCGAGCGCTGCGGGTGAACCGCCCGGCGCCGTGAACGGCATCGGGTTATTGGGCGCGCCCGGCGCGGCCGAGATCGGAAAGCCGCGATTGGCGCTGTCGAAGCAGCTCGCGATATTGCCGGCCGCGTTGTAGCAATTGCCTGCGGCGTCGATGTAGTTGGTGATCGGCCGGAAGGGGCTCGAGCCGGGGAAGCCATTGGTGCTGGAGTAGCGCTGAACGCCCGCATACGTCCAGAACGCTGAAGCGGTCAGCAAGTGCTGGTCGCTGAGCTGATTCGAGTACGTGATGTTCGCGCCGTATTGGTGCAGCGGCAATTCGTAGTCGGCGACTTCCGCGCCGAACGGCAAGAACGCGCTCACCGGACCGTTGATGAACCAATTCGAGTATAGCGTGTAGCCGAAGATGCGCAGATACGAGCGGCTGTCGAAGTTGCGCTGATACTGCAGCTTGGTGATGGCGACGCCGTTGTCGTTGCCGTCGCGAATCGTCTCCGGCAGCGCGCTGAACGGCTGGTGCATCGCGGAGCTCGGGAAGATGTACGTCGGGTACAGGCTCACCGAAGTGTTGACCGGCTTGTACACGGGGCCGTTGTAGACGGTGCCGTCCGACCACGGGATCGGCTGTCCGCCGTTGGTCGTGCTCACCTGAGTCGGTCCGCCGAGGTCGTCGATCGAGCTATAGTAGTAGGCCCACAGCTCGCTCGTCAAATACAGGAACTGGATGTCGTCGCTGTTCACGCCGTGCGGCAGCGAGTAGTGCAGGTTCACGACGTTCTCGCGATCGCGCGTCTGATAGATGCCGTACGACTGGCCGGGCGCGAACGTGGCGGTGCCGCCCGCATACACGCCGGCCGAGCCGGTCGGAACGTTGAGCGGATAGAAGTATCCGCCCGTGCCCGCGCCGTTGCTGCTGTTGATGTAGCGGTAGTTCTGATTGACGGCCGCGAAGCCGCCGTAATACGAGAAGCGGCCGCCGACGCCGCCGAACTCCACGCTGGCTTTGTTATAGTACGACGGGAAACCGATGCCGACGACGATATCCGCGAAGGGCGGATTCGTGCCGCGCTTGATGACCTGGTTGACGTAGCCGGCGATGCCGGACGCGTCGGCCGTCGCAAGCGTGCCGCCGGTGTACACTTGCAGCTCTTGCTGGCCGATGTTCGAGACCATCGTCATCGGCGCGTTGTCATACGAGCGGTTTGCGGGGATGCCGTCGAGTTCCCAACCCACTTGGTCCTGATCGCCGCCGCGGATGTAGACGGTCTGGTACCAGCCCTGCTGGCCTTGCGGCAGGTTGATGCCCGGCACCGCGGCCATCGCGCTATACGCCTGATCGACGCCGCCTGGTCCGCCGAGCGCGCGCAAAGCGGCTGCGGTCGACGAGTTGATCGAATAGACGTCGCTGGTCGTGCCGGGCTTGAGAAGGTCGTTCGATGCCGTGGTGGTGATCCGGCCGAGCGTCGCAATCGCGCGCTGCATGGGGATGTCGACGTCTTGCTCCTGGTCGGCGAGCACGGTGATGCCGGACTTGCTCGTCGTGTTAAAGCCGGTCTTGACGATTGTCAGCGTGTACGTGTCTGGAGAGAGCGATACGAAGACGTACCCGCCGGTCGCATTGCTCGTCGCTTTTGCCGTTTGCGATGGCGACGTCGCGGTGACGTCGGCGCCTGCGATCGGCGCCTTCGACGTGGCGTCGTATGTTCGGCCGCGGATGCTGCCGGTCGTGCCTGCATATCCCGCGCTGCCGGCGACAAGTAGGATCGCCGTGATGAGAATGCTAGCGCGAAGCCCGATGCGAGTTGCGAGTGACATGCTGCTATCCCCCAAGCGCGTGTCAGAAAAACGAATGCGGCGCTGCTGCGAAACAGACGCTGACGTTTGGCCCGCCCGTTCGAGTGCCCGAATGGCCTATCCTTGCGGATAACGCTGTGCACAAGAGAAGTCCAAGAGCGGTTCGAATCACGCCGTCGTGACCTACGCGGAGGCTCGCGCCGCCTTCGAAGCGATTCTCGAAGCGGAGCGCACGGACAAGCGCGTCGATCCGCGCTGCTATTCGCAGCTCCTCGATCGCGGGGGTCGCGCGGAACGTGCGATCGCGTTCTATCACGGGTTCACCAACTGTCCGCGACAGTTCATCGCCATCGGACAGCGCTTTTTCGATGCCGGCTTCAACGTGTACATCCCGCGGCTGCCCGGGCACGGGATGGCAGACAAGATGACGACCGCTCTCAAGGACGTCACGCGCGACGACTTGACGGCGGCCGCAGCGGCGGCGGCGCAGATCGCCGCCGGGCTGGGCGCCCGAGTCCACGTCGCGGGCATTTCGCTCGGCGGGGTGCTCGCGGCGTGGGTGGGAGAGCAAACCTCGATCGCCGGCGCGACCGCGATCGCGCCGTTTATGGGCATCAAGGGGGTGCCGGGCCCGCTCAATAGCGTGGTTGCCGTCGCGCTCGATCTCTTGCCGAATTTCTTCATGTGGTGGGACCCGCGCGTCGGCGCGAACAATCCGGCGACGCCGCCCTACGCGTATGCCCGGTACACGAGCCGGATCATCGCCGCGCAATTGAGCATCGGCAGCGAATTGTCGCGCCGCGCCAAGCGCCAAGCGCCTAAGGCGCGCGCGAGCGCGCTGTTCGCGAACGAGCACGATCTGGCGGTGAACAACAGCGTTGCGACGCTCTTGTACCAGCGCTGGCAAGAGCGCGGCGCGAACGTGCTGCAAGAATGGTTTGACGGACCACCGGTGCACGACATCATCGACAACTTCACCGGCAGGCTGCCGGTGGACACGATCTACCCGGCGATCCTCGACGTGGTCGAGCGCGCTGACGCGCTCGGAAAGGCTGACGCATGAACACCAAGGCATTGCTTGCGCTCGTGCTGCTCGCGGGCGCGCTGCTCGCCGGCTGTTCGACGTCGGCTCGCCCGATCGCGCCGGGCCCCGATGTGCTCAAGCGCATCGGGCTGCCGATGTACCCGCGCGGCGTGACGCTCTTAACGGCGCAAGAGATGACGATGGGCTCAAAGTTTGGAGCCACGACGGTTGTGTCTGAGACCTTCAAGACGACCGATGATTTCGACAGCGTGAAACGCTATTACGAGCAGGCGCTTCCGCAAACCAAGCGAGAAGTCGCGATGCCGTTCGCCGGCGTCAAGGAAGTGACGATGCAAATCGTCGACCAGAGTTACCAGAAGCAGGTGATCGTGATGAACATGCAGCGCACGGGCACCGTGGTCGTGCTGCAGTCGACGAACCTGAATCTGGCGGCGCCGACGCCGGACTTCAGTTCGAGTCCGGCGCGCTAGGCGGTTCGGACTTCGGGCTGGTGGGCGGGTCGAACGCGCACATGCGGTACCACTGCACTTCTTGGCGCATTGATCCGCTCGAGATATTGACCTCGATGACCAGACATGCCGAGCCGGCGAACAAGAAGACGCCGCCGAGCATCACGATCGAAGGACCAAGCCAATCCAGATTGATGACGCGGAGCAGCGTGAGTCCGATGAAAAGGATCGACAACAAGAACAGGCTGATGGCGGAGTAATAGCAGACGAGCGCGGTGCGCGCTAGGTCGCTGCGGCGCAGCAGAAAATCGAGCTGCCGGTCGACGATGCGCAGGGCGTTGTCGTTGCCGGCGCGGCGCATCAGCTCGCCTCGGGCGATCAGCGCACGGATGTTGTCGACGATCCGGCCGACGCGCACCAGCGTGCCGGACACCAGCGAGCCCGCGGCGAGGATGAGGATCGCGGGCGTGATCATGCCGGTCACGACTTGAAGTGACGGGTGCATGGCCACACCGATGCCGAACATCAGCCGAACCTTGGACGACGAACCGGAAATACCCGCCTTCGCGCAGTGCTGGAACGCCGGCGATTTTTTCATGGCGCACGAGGTGCTCGAGGGGCTGTGGATCCGCCGCCGCGACGATGGGCTGCGCGGGCTCATCCAGCTCGCGGTCGCGTTGCATCACATCGAGCGCGGCAATCTCAAAGGAGCGCGCACGATGATCGAGCGTGCGCGCACGCGCCTTGCGAACCCGGCGAACGCGCGCAGCACCATCGATCTAAAGATGATGGATGCGTACGCGGGCCTAGTCGGTGAAGCGCTGGCGTCGGGCGATGCGCGCGGCGCGGTGGCCGCGCGCCCTCGTCTGTAGTACCCTATCCGTTGCCGTGCGGCGGCGGCGGTTTCGGCGGCGGCGTATGCTTGGGCGTCGGCTTCGGCGGGTGCACCACCGCCGGTTTCTTCGTGTAGTGATATTTCGGCGGCTTGTAGGTGTTCACGCTGTTGCCCGGGTTTACCGAGTTAACCGAATTGACGCTGTTCGGCGGGTTGACCGTACCCTTACTCGCGCCCGCGCTGAGCGTGTGGTAGCCGTTCGTGTTATTGGTGCCGCCCGCACCCTTGTTGAGTGTCGAACAGCTGCTGTTGAGCGTTGAACCGTTCGTCGAGCTCGAGTTGAAGCGATCCCATGGCGAGCCGGTCGTGTGCGTCGTCCCATTGGTGCCGTTCGCGTTGGTGATCGCGTTCGGGTTCGCAACGGTGTTCGTGTTCGTGACGCCGGCCGGATACGTATGTTGCACGATGTTCTGCGCGGTCAAGCGTTGTTGGTCGAACGTCGGCGGCAGCTTGGCAGGCGCCGGCAGCGTCTTGAAGTGAGACGACAGCGGCACGGGGTTCGACACGTGTCCGCCTTGCGTGAAGGCCAGGTTCTGTTTGGTCGGCGCGACCGGCACGACGCCTTTCACGAGCGACACGTTTTGGAGGTCGCCGCCTTTGACCGGCACGTAGTGGTAGATGTTGCCGTTGGTGAAGTTCTCGTGGCTCACCACGGCGACGCCGTGCGGGGCTGACGCGTTGCGGTAGACCTTCGTGATATTCACGTTGGTGATGTTCGTGATGTTCGTGATGTTCGTGATATTCGTGACGTTGTTGTACACGATCGGGCGGCGGCCGTAGCCGGGACCCCACCACGGGTGATAGTCCTCGTATGGAGCCAGCGGCACCCAGCCGACGTTGCCGAACGCGAGCGAGAATCCGCCGCCGCCGCCAAATCCGAAGAAGGCGACCAACGCCGGACGATAGACCGGGCGGACGTACACCGGACCCGGATACCACGCCCAGCCGACGCGCGGGGCGTAGAACCAACGGCCGTAGTGATATGGCGCCCAACCCCACGGCTCGTAGCCGACCCACGTCCATCCGTAATACGGCTGCCAGACCCAGCGTCCGTATTGATACGGCGCCCAGCCGGAAGGATAGCTGTTCGCCACCCACACCTGGCCGTAGCTCGGATAGTTCACCCAGTGCCCGTAGGCGTCAAGATCGGACAAGCCGACCATGCCGCTGTCAGCGTAGGGTTCGTTCGCGCCGGACAGCGCATAGCGGTCGCGCTCGCTGTTCCAATTGTCGAAATCGTCATAGGCGATGTTCTGAACCGAGCTTATCTGCGGATCCGAAGACTGGCCGCTGATGCGCACGGTCGTGCCCGCGCCGATTTTCTGCGTGCCCTGCGGCGTCACCACGTCGGCGATGCCGGAGCGTACCGCGAGCAGCGTCGTGCCGTCGCCCGTGACGTCGACTCGATATCGGCCCGCGACATCCGGCTGGATCGTCGCCGATGGTGTTTGGACTTGCGGACGTCCGGACGTGATCTGCAGCGGGCGCATTTCGATCGTGCCCTGCGCGAGCTGCAGCAGATTCGCCGGCGCGCCGAGATTCGTGAAGCGCACTTGGGCGTCGGGGCCGAGGCGCACCACGTTCTGGTCGTCGAGTTGCAATTCGGCGCGAGCGCCGTCGCTCGTCGCGACGTAATCGCCGACGCTCACCGGCGCGTTGAGCGCGGCGGCGACCACATCGTTCGAATCGGCGCGCTGCACCGTCACTGTGCCGCTCACCAGACTGATGCGTGCGACGCTCGCATCGTCGGCCAGCGCCGGCGCCGCCGTCATGCTCAGCGCGACGGCGCTGAGGGCGCAAAACGCCAGAGCGCCGCTGCGTGTGATCGGGTGTTTAGAATGTTTCATACGATCCCCCAATCGCACCCGCGAAAAGTGCTTAGTACCGTACTACGACGATCCGGTTCGCGTAGAACGCGCCCGCTTGCCAGTAGCCCTGGATGTTCACGATCATGCTCGGGGCCAGCGTCGTGCCGCGCGGCTGGATGACCGTGCCCTGATGCAGGACCACGGGATACTCGCGTCCGCTGACGCGCAGCGTCATGTTGAAGCGGTCGAAGCTCGTGACGACGCCTTGCACGTCGCGGGCGCTCGTGAAGCGATCGTCAGCGTCGGCCACCATCGCCGGCACGCCGAACGAGTGCAAAGCGACCGGCGCCGCGTCAGCCTGAAGGGCGGCTCCTACGCAAAGGCACCCGGTGAAGATGGCTGTGAGAAGTGTGCGGCGCATAGGCTCTCCCCTTTGGGAACGGTGTTGCACCATGCCCGCATGTTTCGCCGGCGCCGCTCGGCGCGCTGCGATACCTCGTTAAGAGTTGGTGAGAGGACGATTTAAAGAGCGTTATAGAGGTCGAGGTACGCGTGCGCCGACCGCGTCCAACTGAAGTCCGCTCGCATGCCCGTCTGCTGCAGCGATCGCCATCGATCGGCATCGGAGAACAGGCTGAGCGCGCGAGCGATGGCTTGCTCGAACGCTTCAGCAGTCGGCGCGTCGAAGACGAAACCGGTCGCGCTCTCGTCGTGCAGCGACGCGACGTCAGCATCCACGACGGTGTCCGCCAAGCCGCCGACCCTGTGGACGACCGGTGGCGTGCCGTAGAGCATGCTGTACATCTGATTGAGGCCCGAAGGCTCGAAGCGCGACGGCATCAAGAAGATATCCGCGCCTGCCTCGACCGCGTGGGCGAGCGGCTCGTCAAAGGCGGTCCGCACCGCCACCGCGTCTGGCCGGCGAGCGGCCAAATCGCGAAGCTGCTGCTCGATCCCCGCGTCGCCGCGTCCGAGGACGACCAGGCGCGCGCCCGCTGCGAGCGCGGGCTCGACCGCGGCGGGCACTAGGTCCAAGCCTTTTTGTTCGGTCAAACGGCTGACGATTCCGAACAGCGGCGCGCGCGGCGCGGCGGCGAGGCCGAAAGCGGTGGTCAGCGCCGCTTTACAGGCTGCCTTCCCCGACAAGTCGTCGGCGTCGTATGGCTGCGCGATGTGTGGATCTCGCGCCGGGTTCCAGACGCGATAGTCGACGCCGTTGAGGATGCCGCTCAGACTTTCCGCGCGCGCCGCCAAGATCGTCTCAAACCCGGCGCCGAACTGCGGCGTCTGGATCTCGTGCGCGTACGTCGGGCTGACGGTCGTGACCCAGTCCGCCAATTCGACGCCCGCCTTGAGCAGCGAGATCCCTTCGCCGTGCCCGATGCCGGCGACGCCGATCAGCTCTTGCGGCAGACCGGTCAGCGCGTAGCGCTCGCGGGGAAAGATCCCTTGGAACGCCAGATTGTGGATCGTGAAGACCAGACGCGGGCGCCACGGCACGGGGAGCAGCAGCGCTACGACGAGACCCGTCTGCCAATCGTTGGCGTGCACGACGTCGGGCGACCAGTCGAACGGCGAGGCCGAGCTCGACAGTCGCGCAGCGGCGCGCGACAGCAGCGCAAAGCGTTCGAAGTTGTCGGGCCACTCTCGCCCGGCATCGTCATGGTATGGACCGCCTCCGCGATCGTACAGATCGGGGCTGTCGATCAACCAGACGGGCAGCGAGGAGTCGGGTGTCATCGCTTCGATCGCGCCGGCTGGCCCGAGCGCGCCGAAGTCGCCGAGCGGGCGCACCGGTTTCGCATTCACCACCGCGTCGCGCGCCGACGGATATGCGGGCATGACGAGACGCACGTCCACGCCCTCAGCGGCGAGCGCAGCGGGCAACGCGGCGCTCACATCGCCCAACCCGCCGGTCTTCGCCATCGGATAGATCTCGGGCGAGACGAACAGCACGCGCATTATGGAGAAGAAGACTCAGCGCTACGCCAGCTGACGCGCAAGAGTCGGCAACCCTTCTGCGTAGGTCGGGTGGATGTGCACGGATCGATCGAGCACCTGCCACGTCGAGCCCGCTTCCATGTGCGCGAGGATGACGTGGACGATTTCGCCGGCTTCATATCCGACGAGCGTTGCGCCAAGGATCTTGTCGGTCGCTTTGTCGACCACCAATCGGTAGAACCCGATCGTCTCGCCCCATTCCACGGCGCGGGCGATCCAGTCCATGTCGATCGTGACCATGCGCGTATCGTAACCTTTGGCAAGCGCTTGGTCGTTCGTGAGGCCGACGCGCGCCACGTGCGGCTCGGTGAACGTCGTGTAGCCGAGCACGCGGTCGTCGCGCGTACGCGTACCGCCGTTCACGATGTCCTTGAGCCGGCGATAGTCTTCCCATGAGACGTGCGTGAATGCCGGCTGGCCCGCGACGTCGCCGATCGCGTAGATCCCCTGCGCCGTCGTGCGCAGCTGCTGGTCGACGACCACCATGCCGCGCTTGTCGAGCTCGACTCCGGCCGCGGCGCAGTTGAGCGCATCGCTATTCGGCTTGCGGCCGACCGCGACCAACAGCGCATCGGCTTCGAGCCGCCGGCCGTCATCGAGCGTGAGCGCGAAAACGCCGCCGGCGTATTCCACTTGGGTGACGTTGACGCTCAGGCACAGGATGACGCCGTCCATGAGCAGCGAGCTCTCGAGCGCTGCGCTCGCTCCGGCCTCCTCGTGCGCGAGCACGCGCATGTTGCGATCGATGATGTGCACCTCCGAACCCAACCGCGCCATGCCTTGCCCAAGCTCCAGGCCGATGTAGCCGCCGCCCATCACAAGAAATCGCTTGGGCAGCTGCCGCAATTCGAAGAAGTTCTCATTGCTCAGAAACGGCGTGCCCGCCAGGCCGGATACGGGCGGAACGAGTGCGGTCGTGCCCGTGTCGATGACGACGAGCGGAGCGACGAAGCTTTGGCCGCCGCCCTCGACGGTGCGCTCCCCTGCGAATGATGCCACCGCATGCACGACGGTCACGCCGGCTTTGTCGAGCTTCTCACCGACGCCGGCAGTCCACTCGTCGCGCACGCTGCGCACGCGTTCCATGACCGCGGGAAAATCGACCGTCACCTGCGCGTGTATGCCGAGGACCGCGGCGCGGCGCGCGCGCCCGGCGTTGTGTGCCGCGGCCAAGAACGCTTTTGACGGCGTGCAGCCGTAATTCACGCAACTGCCGCCGAGCCGGCCGCGCTCGAACAAGACGACCTTCTTGCCTTGGTTCGCAAGATCGACCGCGAACGGCACGCCGCCCTGGCCGCTGCCGATCACGATCGCGTCGACGGACTGTGTGATCACGGATCTTTCTCCTGACCGCAGTACTCGGCGCATTGTTGCAGCAGTTTGGCGACCAGGCCGGTCCAGCCGGTCTGGTGCATCGCGCCGAGACCGGCGCCGGTGTCGCCATTGAAGTACTCGTAGAACGGCAACAGGCCGCGGAAATGTGGATCGGTCTGAAGCTTCTCATTGCTGCCGAGCATGGGGCGACGGCCGTCGGCGTCAGGCATGAACACGTCGATGAGCCGGTGTGAGAGCTCCATGGCCACCTCCCACAGGTTCATGAGTTTGCCGGAACCGGTCGGGCACTCGACCTTGAATTCGTCGCCATAGTAGTAATGAAAGCGCTGCAGTGCTTCGATGAGGAAATAGTTCGTCGGGAACCACACGGGGCCGCGCCAATTTGAGTTGCCGCCGAACAATCCGGTCGTCGACTCGGCCGGTTCGTAATCGACGACGTACGTCTTGCCGCCCAAGTCGAGCTTGAAGGGGTGTTGCTCGTGGTACTTGGAGAGCGAGCGTATGCCATGCGGCCCTAAGAATTCGGACTCATCGAGCATCTTCGCGAGAAGCAGGCGCATCTTGTCCTCGCCGGCGATGGACAGCAGGCGCCGGCCTCTGATGCCCACGGCCCCGAGGTTCGCAGCCCTGGCGTGCAGATCGGGTCGTTTGCGGATGAACCATTCGACGCGCCGTTTGAATTCCGGGAGCGCCTCGACGTCAGTATCGTCTGCCGTCGCGACCGCGAACAGCGGCAGTAGACCGACCATCGAACGGAGCGCGATCGTCTGCGCCGGCTTGCCCTGATAGTGGAGCGCGTCGTAATAGAAGTTGCTCCCCTCATCCCAAAGGCCGACCTCTTCCTCGTCGTCGGCCTTGCCGTTGATCGCATCAGCGATGTAGACGAAGTGCTCGAAGAACTTCGTCGCGATATCTTCATATGCGGTGTTCAACGGCGCGAGCTCGAGCGCGATAGCGAGCATGCTGAGGCAGTAGACTCCCATCCAGCTCGTGCCATCCGCCTGGTCCAGGTGCGCGCCATCCGGCAGCATTGCGCCACGGTCGACGGCGCCGATGTTGTCGAGTCCCAAGAAGCCGCCTTGGAAGACGTTGTTGCCTTGAGCGTCCTGACGGTTGCACCACCACGTGAAGTTCAAGAGCAGCTTTTGGAAGACGCGTTCGAGGAACAGACGGTCCGTCCGCCCGTACATCTTTTGTTCGATTTTGTAGACCCGTAAGGCGGCCCAGGCGTGAACCGGCGGATTCGCATCGCCGAACGCCCACTCATACGCGGGCAGCTGGCCATTCGGATGCATATACCATTCGCGGGTGAGCAGATCAAGCTGCCGCTTGGCGAACAACGGGTCGATCATCGCAAGGGTGATGCAGTGGAACGCGGTATCCCAGGCCGCGAACCAGGAGAATTCCCAGTTGTCGGGCATCGAAAGGATGTCGTCGGCTTCCAAGTGCCGCCAATTGTGGTTGCGCCCGTGCTTGCGCTGCGGCGGCGGCGCCGGCATCGCCGGATCGCCCTTGAGCCATCGATAGACGACGTAATTGTAGTACTGCTTGCACCAAAGCATTCCGGCGAACGCTTGCCGCTGGACGCGACGCGCCTCATCGTTGAGCGGGTACGGCGAGACGCGCGCGTAGAACTCGTCGGCCTCCCTCCGGCGCTGTTCCAGCGCCGTAGAAAAAGACGCACCGAGCGGATCGTCGAGCGCTTCCGATGGCGAGAGCCGAACGCGGATGCGCGCCGTCTCTCCCGATGCGATGTTCAGTTCGTAGAGCGCCGCTGCTTTTGTTCCGTAGCGCCGCGGATTCACCGCGTCAGTACGGCCCCGGATGACGTACTCATGAAACGCATCTTTGACATACGGGGTCGGATTGGGCACGTCGAAGAGGCGTTGTTGATTCGTGTCGTTTTCCGTGAACAGCAATGCTTTGGGCGGCGCCACATGCATCCACCGAACGCCGAGCCGCTCGTGATCCGCTTGGATGAGGCTGCACGCCGGATCGTCGTGCGCCCACTTGATCTCGGGGCGCATCGGCTCGCCGGTCCACGACCACGTATTGCGGAACCACAACGTTGGCAGCACATGCAGCGGCGCCGCCTGCGGCCCGCGGTTGGTGGCTGCGATCTCGATGCAGATGTCTTCGGGTGACGCTTTAGCGTATTCGACCGTTATATCGAAGTAACGATCGTCGTCGAAGATACCGGTGTCGATCAGCTCGTATTCGGGTTCGGCGCGGGTGCGCGCGCCGTTGACCGAGATGAGCTGTTCGTACGGGAAGGCCGCCTGGGGATATTTGTAGAGCGCCTTCGCGTACGAGTGGGTCGGCGTGTTGTCGAGGAAGTAGTAGTATTCTTTGACGTCTTCGCCATGATTGCCCTGAGGGTTGGTGAGTCCGAAGAGACGCTCTTTGAGCATCGTGTCTTTGCCGTTCCAAAACGCCAGCGCGAAACAGAGATGCTGGCGATCGTCCGAGATGCCGAGCAGGCCGTCCTCGCCCCAACGGTAGGCGCGCGCGGGTGCGTCGTCGTGGCGCAAATAATCCCATACATCGCCGTCCGCGCTGTAGTCCTCGCGCACCGTGCCCCACTGGCGCTCGCTGAGATAGGTGCCCCAATGGCGCCAGCGCGCGGTGTGCGCCTCGCTCTCGGCCAGGCGCACTTCTTCGGCGGTCAATATCGGCGATTGGTCGCTCATCACTGATCGGCAAACGCTTCGAACGCGCCAACGAGAACCCTCCGGGCGAACAATTCAAGGAGAGAACACCCGGCGCGGGATAGATAGCGCTGATGCCGCAGTCCACACAGCCGCGCTTTGTCAGCTTGCTCACCAAAGCGACGCTTGCGCTCGTATTGGCGGGTGGCCGCGGCACGCGGCTCATGCAACTCACCGAGTGGCGCGCCAAGCCAGCGGTTCCGTTCGGCGGCAAGTTCCGCATCATCGACTTCCCGTTGTCGAACTGCATCAACTCAGGCATCCGGCGCATCGGCGTCGTGACCCAATACAAGGCGCACTCGCTTATCCGGCACCTGCAGCGCGGCTGGAGCTTTCTGCACGGCGAATTCGACGAAGCGGTCGAGCTGCTGCCCGCTTCTCAGCGCATCGAGGAGTCGTGGTACCGGGGCACCGCCGACGCGGTCTACCAGAACCTCGACATCATCCGCTCGCACAAGCCGGAGTTCGTCCTGGTGCTCGCCGGCGACCATATATATAAGATGGATTACGGCAAGATGCTGAGCGACCACGTGTCGTCCAAGGCGGACGTGACCGTGGGCGTGGTCGACGTGCCGATCGGCGCCGCCGAGGAGCTGGGTACGATGACGGTCGACGAGCGCGGCCGCGTCCGCAGCTTCGTCGAGAAGTCGTCCAACCCGCCCGCGATCCCGGGCCGCCCCGACATGACGCTTGCCAGCATGGGCATCTATGTGTTCAACGCGGCGCTCTTGTACGACGAGCTGGCGCGCGATCTCGCCGATCCGACCTCGACCCACGACTTCGGACACGACATCCTCCCCGCGCTCGTGCCGCGCTGCAACGTCGTCTCGCACCAGTTCGCGACCAGCGGCGTCGTCACCGAGGAGGGCAAGCTGCCCTATTGGCGCGACGTCGGCACGCTCGACGCGTATTGGGAAGCGAACATGGATCTGACCAAGACCCTGCCCCAGCTCAATCTCTACGACTCGTCCTGGCCGATCTGGACGTATCAGGAACAGGTGCCGCCGGCCAAGTTCGTGCTCGACGAAACCGACCGGCGCGGCATGGCGATCAATTCGATCGTCTCGGGCGGCGTGATCATCTCGGGCTCGCTCGTGCGGCGTTCGCTCGTCTCCACTAGCGTGCGCATCAACTCGTTCAGCGATATCGAGGACTGCGTCATCTTGCCGAACGTGACCATCCGCCGGCATTGCCGGCTGCGCCGCGTCATCATCGACAAGTTGTGCGACATCCCCGAAGGCACGGTGGTCGGCGAAGATCCGGAGGCCGACGCCCGGCGTTTCTACCGCACGGAGAGCGGCATCACGCTCATCACGCCCGAGATGCTCGGGCAACGCGTCCATCACGCAGGCTAAAGCTGCTGCCGTGAAGACCCTCGACATCGTCCTGTGTTGGCACATGCATCAACCGAGTTATCGCGCGGCGGACGGTCAATACCGCCAGCCGTGGGTCTATCTGCACGCCATCAAAGATTACGCCGACATGGCCTGGCACCTCGAGCACGCGCAGGGCGCGCGCGCGACGGTGAGCTTCGCGCCGGTGCTCGTCGAACAGCTCGACGACTATCGCGCGCAATTCGAATCCGGCGAGTTCCGCGACCCGCTGCTGCGCGATCTGCAGCGCGGCGACGCCGACACGCCCGAACGCCGGCGCCGGCTGTGCTACGAGGTGTGCCGCGCGAATTTCGAACGCATGGTGCGCCGTTACCCGGCGTACGAGCGCGTCTTCCATCTCGCCGAGTCTGCGGCGTGGGGCGGAGAGCCGTTATCTCCGGCTGACATGGCGGACGCACTGGTCTGGTACCACCTCGCGTGGGTGGGAGAGGGCGCGAAACGCTCCGACGAGCGGGTGCAGCGACTGATCGCCAAAGAGCGCGGCTTCGACGCCGCCGACCGCGCGACGCTGTTGCGCGTCATCGGCGAGCTGGTCGGGAGCGTTCTCGATCGTTATCTGCGGCTCGCGCAGCAAGGGCGCATCGAACTGGCGACCTCGCCGTACTCGCATCCGATCGTGCCGCTGTTGATCGACTTTCGCGCCGCGCTCGAAGCGCATCCCGACGCGGTGCTGCCGGCAAGTCCCGCGTACCCGGGTGGCGCGCAGCGTGCGGACGTCCAGCTCCAAAGCGCGCGTGACGCGCACGCGGCGCGTTTTGGTGAGCCGCCCAGCGGCTGCTGGCCGTCCGAGGGCGGCATCTCCGACGCGACGCTCGCGGCGATGCGCGCGCATGGTTTTCAGTGGACGGCAAGCGGCGAGCGGGTTTGCGTCAACACTCTCGCTGCTCAGGGCGACCAGACGTCGCGCGAGCAGTACTTGTACACCCCATACGCGGTGCAGGCTGGCGCAGGACCCATCGCGTGTTTTTTCCGCGACGACGACT
This sequence comes from Vulcanimicrobiota bacterium, assembly GCA_963812135.1. Taxonomy (GTDB): domain Bacteria; phylum Vulcanimicrobiota; class Vulcanimicrobiia; order Eremiobacterales; family Eremiobacteraceae; genus JAFAHD01. Next base: position 1,970,597 of record CAWETU010000001.1, on the reverse strand, counting down.
TGTCGGACCGCATCGGATTTGTCTATGCGCCATGGCGCGCGAACGATGCCATTGACGACCTGGTCGGCGCGCTCGAAGCCATCGCAGCGGCGCAGCCGCCGGGCGCAGCGCCGGTCGTCACCATTATCCTCGACGGCGAGAACGCGTGGGAGCATTACGAAGACAACGCGTTCGAATTTCTCAATGCGCTCTACGATCGGCTCAGCGAGCAGCCGGGCATGCGGTTGACGACATTTAGCGATCATCTTTCGAGCAAGCCGCAGATGCCGGCGCTCGAGGGCGTCGTTGCCGGCAGCTGGGTCTACGGCTCGTTCGACACCTGGATCGGCGACCCCGATAAGAATCGCGGTTGGGATCTGCTGGTCGAGGCCAAGCGCGCGTACGACACGACGCTGGAGTCCGGGCGCCTCACGCCGGCCGCACGGGCCGCCGCGGAGATGATATTACGCCGCTGCGAGAGCTCGGACTGGTTCTGGTGGTTCGGCGGCTACAATCCGCCTGCGCCGGTGCGCGATTTCGAGCAGTTGTTCCGTCGCCATCTCAGCGACCTGTATGCGGCGCTCGGCGAATCGGCACCGCCCGAGCTTGACACGGCGGTGAGCATCGGCACCGGCGACCCGGTATACGACGGCGTCATGCGACGCGCCAACCGGGTCGATCGCTTGTGACCGACAAGGTCCGACTGCTGTTCGGCGTCCACGCGCATCAACCGGTCGGCAATTTCACGCACGTGATCGACGACGCGCTGCGCCGCTGTTACCGCCCGTTTCTCGAGGCCGTCGAGCGTCATCCGGCGATTCGCATGAGCTTGCACGTCAGCGGTTGGCTGCTCGACTACCTGCAGCGCACGTTCCCCGAAGACGTCGAGCGCATCCGGCGGATGACGGCGCGCGGTCAGCTCGAGTTGATCGGCGGCGGCGACACGGAGCCCGTGCTCGCCGCGATTCCCGAACGCGACCGCCGCGATCAGCTGCGTGCGATGACGGTACGGCTCGAAAAGCTGTTCGGCGTCCGCCCGCGCGGCGCGTGGCTCACCGAGCGCGTGTGGGAAGCGACCGTCGTCCCGTCGCTGCACGCGAGCGGCCTGCGCTTCGTGGCCGTCGACGACTACCATTTCCGCAGCATCGGCGTGATGGGCGACCTCAACGGTTACTACACGACCGAGGAGAGCGGGCAGCGGCTTGACGTCTTCCCGATCTCTGAAACGCTGCGCTATCTCATGCCGTTCGCGCCGGCGGCGGAAGTGGTCAGCACCATCGAAGCGTTCCCGCCCGGAGCGGCAGCGATCTACTTCGACGACATCGAGAAGTTCGGCGTGTGGCCCGACACGTACGAGTGGGTCTACGGACAAGGCTGGCTTGAAGCGGTGTTAGCCGGGCTGGAAGCATCGACGCGCGTCGAGATGCAGACCTTCGGCGAATTCCACGAGCAGCGTGCGAGGTGCGGCCTCGTGTACCTGCCCACCACATCGTACGCCGAGATGAACGAGTGGACGTTGCCGCCGGCAGGCGCGCGCCGTTTGCAGTCGCTGCTGCGCCGCTCAGCCGATCGCGGCACGCTGGCCGAGGACGAGCCCATGCTGCGCGGCGGCATGTGGAAGAGCTTCTTGATGAAATACCCCGAGGCGAACTGGATGCACAAGCGCATGCAACAGGCCTCGCACCGCCTGCACGCGTTGCCGGCGGAACGGCAAACGCAAGAGATGATCGAGACGCTGCATCGGACGCAGGCAAACGACGCGTATTGGCACGGCCTGTTCGGCGGTATCTACCTCCCGTTCTTACGGCGCAGCGTGTACGCGAATCTCGCGGTGCTGGAGGGATCGCTCGACGAGATCGACCCACGCCCGCCGTCGCAGCAGCTCGACATCGATCTCGACGGCGCAACGGAAACCGCGTTGCGCGCCGGGCGATTCCATGCCGTGATCAAGCCGGGCGAAGGCGGCCGCCTGTGCGAGCTCATCGACTATCGCTTCGATCACAACTTCGCCGATGTGCTTGCCCGCCGCGACGAAGACTACTACGACATCATCCGCGCAGGCGCGCCGCCGCCGCCGTTGCGCCCCACGCGCAAGAGTGGCATCGCGTCGATCCACGAGCGCGTGATCATCCCGGCAGACATCACGTCCGCGGATTTGGAACCCGACCTCAAACCCCGCGGTCTGTTCGTCGACTCGTGGAATGGCGCAACTCTCGAGTACGCCTGCGAAGTGGTCGCGAACCAGCCTCAGGCGACGTGCCGCGCACAACCCGACGGACTCTGGATCGAGAAGACGTTCACGATCGACGACGATCGACTCGTCGTCACCTACGTGCTTGCGGCGCGCGCCGGTGCCGTCACGGGAGCGCTGAACGTCGAATCCTCGATCGCGATGCCGAGCGGCGAAGGCCACGGCGGGACCTACATGATCGGCGGCGCAACACAGGGCACGTTTGCGGCTCGGATCGCGCGCGCCGATGCGGAAGAAGTAGCGCTCCAAGACGCAGAGCTCGGTGGCCGGCTCGAAATTGCGATGTCTCCGCCTTGTACGATGACGACGCAGCCGCTGATCACCGTCTCGCGCTCGGAATCGGGCTTTGAGAAGATCATGCAGGGGACGGTCGTCACCTGTTCGTGGACGGTATCGCTCCGCGCCAGGCGAACGCGCCGAGCGCACGGTCACGCTGCGTTGCGTGACAACCAGATCATGAGGCCGACTTCGTGCGGATGCGCGAGCAGCTCGTGGAACGGATACATCCGGATCCGATAGGTGACCAGTCCGCAATGCTCGGGGCGTAAGTCGAGCGTGAAACGATGCTCGCCGTCCTTGAGACTGCCCGCTTGCACGAACTGATACGTCTGATCGCCGAACAAGCACTCCACTCGGATGTCGTCAGGCGACAGTCCGTTGAGCGTGACCGCGACTTCGATGCGCGCGTCGCTGCCGAAAGCGACACTGCGCGCCGGCTCGTCCAAGAGCCGCAGCTTCACGCCATCCCACTTGGCGCGCACGCGCGCTTTCCACGTCGCTAGCTGAGCCGCCGCAGCGCCGGCGAGCCTTCGTCCGTGTAACGAGGCGCGGCGATAAAACTCCTCGGTGTACTCGGCGAGCATGCGCGACGCGGAAAAGCGAGGCAGCAGTGTGCGCATCGAGCGTTTTGATTTCTCGACCCAGCGCCGCGAGTAACCGAGCGCGTGGCGCTCGTAGTAGAGCGGCAGCACGTCGTACTCGAGGATGTCGTAAAGGTTGGCGGCCTCTTCTTTGTCGCGTCGTTCGATGTCGGCATTGACAGGGTACGGGCGGATCGCCCAGCCGTTGTGACCGTCGTATCCTTCGCCCCACCAGCCGTCGAGCACGCTCACGTTGAGCACTCCGTTGACACCCGCTTTTTGACCGGAGGTGCCGCTTGCTTCGAGCGGATAGCGCGGCGTGTTGAGCCATATGTCGACGCCCGACACCATGTGCCGGGCGAGCGCGAGGTCGTAGCCCTCCACCAACAAGATGCGGCCTTCGAACTCCGGCTGGCGCGAGTACTCGTGCAGCTTGCGGATCATCTCTTGGGCTGGGAGATCGGCCGGATGCGCCTTGCCCGCGAAGACGAACACGATTGGCCGCTCCGGATGGTTGACGATCCGCGCCAAGCGCTCGGGATCGTGCATAAGCAGCGTGTTGCGTTTGTACGTCGCAAAGCGGCGCGCGAAACCGGCCAACAATACGTTGGGGTCCTCAGGACGGAGCAACCGCAGCGTACGCTCGATCTGCGTCTCGAAAACGCCGTTGCGGCGGTACTGCGCGGTGAGGCGATCGCGCAGGTCCGTGATCAGATTGGCCTTGATCTGCTGGCGCACGCTCCAGAAGAGCTGGTCGGGGATGGTGTCGAGTCGCTGCCAGAACCCAGGCTCCCGCTGCGCACCACGCCACTCGGACCCGAGGCTCGTGTCGAATAGATTCACCCATTCGCGCGCGAGAAACGTGCCGACATGCACGCCGTTGGTGATGTACGAGACGGGATTTTCGTCCGGCGGCAGCTGTGGCCAGAGCGCGGCGAGCAGTTTGGCGGACACGTCGCGATGGATGCGGCTGACGCCGTTGATGTAGCGCGAACCGCGGATGGCGAGCGCCGTCATGTTGAAGCCGCCGGGCTCGTCGGGTTTGAGGGCGATCGCGCTGAACTCGTCGAGCGTCAGACCGAGCTCCTTCGCCAGCTCTCCGAGGTAGCGCTCGACGAGATCGCGATTGAACACGTCGTGGCCCGCAGCCACGGCGGTGTGCGTCGTGAACACCGTCGCAGCAGCGGCCGCCTCGAGCGCGCTTGGGAGATCGAGTCCACCCTGCACCAGTTCGCGGGAGCGCTCGAGCACCGAGAACGCGGCATGTCCTTCGTTGATGTGCCATACCGTCGGCGCCAGACCGAGTGCGCGCAACGCGCGCACGCCGCCGATGCCGAGCACGATCTCTTGTTTGATGCGCAGCTCCATGTCGCCGCCATAGAGCTGGTAGGTGATCGCCCGGTCAGCCTCTGCGTTCTCCGGCAGATCGGTGTCGAGCAGAATCAAGCGGACGCGCCCGGCGTGTGCTGTCCACGGACGCACCGCGACGTCGCGATTGCCGATCCGCACCGCGACGCGCACTTCAAGACCGCTGGCGTCGCGCGCCAGCGATACGGGAAGATCGGGGACGTCCGACGGCGTGTACTCGGCGTGCTGGTTCCCGTCGCCATCGATCGTCTGGATGAAGTACCCCTGACGGTACAGCAGACCGACCGCGACGAATGACACGCCCGCATCGCTCGCGGCTTTGCAGTGATCGGCAGCGAGGATCCCCAAGCCGCCCGAGTACAGCTTGAAGCTCTCATGAAAACCGAACTCGGCGGAGAAGTACGCGACGAGATCGTCCGGCGCCAGACTCGTGCCGTTGGCGCGCGGCGTCTCGCGCAGATACGTGTCGAACCGCGAGACCGCGCGATCGAAGGCGTCAAGGTACACGGGATCTTCGGCCGCCTGCGCAAGACGGCGTTCCTCGACGCGGCGCAGGAAGACCTTAGGGTTATGGCCGACTGAGGTCCATAAACGCGTGTCCAACCGCGCGAACAGCGAACGCGTCGCGCGATCCCAGCTATAGCGCAGATTGTCGGCAAGCTCGCCGAGGCGCGCGAGCCGCTCGGGGATCTTCGGCTGGATCTCGATCGTGAACTCGGTAGCAGCCATTGACGGTCCTTATACACGCGAGGGCAGGCGCACGGGTCCCTTGGCACTACACCTCGCCGCGCCCTTTGCAACACAGTCAGTATCGGCGCTCGAGCGGAGAAAGGAGCATTAAGCGATGGAGCGTCACCACGTCTCCAGCGGATCCCCATGGGAGCAGCCCGTAGGGTTTTCCCGCGCCGTGCGCATGGGAGCGCACGTCTACGTGTCCGGCACGACCGGTACGGACGCGCAGGGAAAGGTCCCAAACGATGACGCTTACGCGCAAGCCAAGCTGGCCCTGACCCGCATCGCCGAGGCGCTCGAACACGCAGGCGCGAGCATGCGCGACGTGGTCCGGACGCGCATGTATGTGACGGACATCGCTCAATGGCAAGCGGTCGGCCGGGCGCACGCTGAGGCGTTCGCCGAGGTTCGGCCCGCGACCACGATGGTCGAAGTGCGCCGGCTCATCGCTCCGGACATCCTCGTCGAGATCGAAGCCGATGCCGTCACCGCGGGATGAATGTTCCGTCGGGCCCTTGAAGTAGCCGGGCCGTGAGAACCGCCGTTTTGTGGCTTACCGCCCTATCTATCGTGCTGGGCTTCATCGCCGCGTACGCAGGCTTACATGGCGCGGGCGACGTGCTCGTCTACGTGCTGCTGTTCATGTTCGGCGGTCTGCTCGGCTACATCGGACCGGAGGCGCCGTGGCGCTGGGCGATCATGCTCGGCATCTGGGTGCCGATCGCGGAAATCATGTTCCGCCTCACGCAGCCATTCATCTCCTCATCGCCGGCGCAGCTGCTGCAACCGCTCGTCGCGCTCATACCGCCGTTCCTCGGCGTGTACGCGGGAATGATCGTCCGCCGGTGGGTGCCGCCGCCCACGTCGCCGCCGGAAATAGAGTGAGCGCCGCCGACCAGCTCAACCGCTTCAAATTCATACGGCCGATCAAGGTCGTGTTTCGAGACATCGACGGTTTGCGGCACGTCAATCACGCGGTCTACTTGACCTACTGCGAAACCGCGCGCAACGAATACTGGATGCAGGTGTGCTCGCTCAAGAGCATCGAGGACTTCGACTTCGTGCTCGCCGAGCTCACCGTGCGTTATCACGCCGCGGCCAAACTTGGCGACGAGCTGCTGGTGGGCTGCCGGGTGACGGAGTTGCGCCGCTCGTCGTTCTTGATGGAATTGATGATCGTCGACGCGCACACGGAAGCGCTCGTCGCCGAAGTGCATTCCGTGCAGGTCATGTACGATTTCGCGACGGAGCGCTCGGTCCCGATCTCAGAACAGCGTCGCGAGCAAGTCGAAGCCTTCGAAGGCAAATCGCTGATCGTCGCGTCCAAACGCGGGACCGCCTCTCCACGCGGTTGATGTAGCGGCCGAGTTTACCCTTAATGTAGCGGTCGAATTTATTCGACCGTGGGTACACTATACGCATGGAGGAATTCCAAACCATGCGCAAATGTATGAACCGCGCGCGCGCGGCCCTCGTGGCTGCGTTGTTCGCGGCGATCGTCGGCTACGCGCTCGCCACGCCGGCAAACGCGCAACCGACATACTACGGCCCGGCCGCCTATTCCAACTGCACGACGCCTGATAGCCCTGTCCGGTTGAAGAACGCATATCAGCCGGGATGGCCGGAGCTCTCGGTCGTGCAAGCCGCGGGTTTCCCGACGACGACCGTCTTGGTCATCGTCGACGCATATGGTAACGTCGTCGACGATTCGGTATGGCGCTCGTCCGGAAACTACGCGTTCGACAACGAGGCGCTCAAGGCGATCAAGATGTCGAGCTTCTTCCCGGAGACGCACGGCTGCCTCGGCTACCGTGGCACGTACCTGATCGACGTGTCCGGCGGCTCGACGCAGCTCGCGTACGGCCCGATCGGTGCGCCACCGTTGCCGACGTTCGAACCCATTATCGTCCGCGCCTCGTGCGAGACGCCCGACAGCCCCGCCCGCATAACGCTCGCGTATCCGCCGGAATGGCCGGAGGTAGCGATCGACCAAGGCGTACAACCATCGCTCGTGACTGTGGCGGTGACGCTTGACCCGAATGGAACTCTCGTCGACAAATCGATCGTCCGCTCATCGGGGAATGACGCGTTGGATAATGAAGCGCTGCGCGCGGTGCAGCTCTCGAGCTACGCGCCGGAGGTGCGCCACTGCGTCAGGCTGGCCGGCCAGTACCTGATGGACGTCGCCTTCGAATAACCCGACGTAACGGTCGAATTTATTCGATCGATTGTAGAACCCGAGTGAAGCTCGGGTGCACAAGCCGAGCGCATGCTCGGCTCTTTTTTTGTCACGCTAGACGCGCAAGTTCACGCCTCGGTGGACCATCCAGAAGGCGATGATGAACGCGACCACCGCCAACAGCGTGACGATCGCGGCGTCGATAAGGGGCGACACATCCGACCGGCCGATGTAGCCGAAACGCAGGCCATCCACCATGTAGAGCATCGGGTTGAAAAGCGAGACCTGCTTGACGAGCGTCGGCAGCACGTGGATGCTGGAGAAGACGCCGCCGACATACGTCAGGGGCGTGATGAAGAACGTGGTCACGATCGCGAGATTGTCGAACGTCTTGGCGAGCAGTGCGCCGATCATGCCGATCGACGAGAAGAGCAGCGCCGTCACGAACATGAAATAGAAGAGGATGGCGCCGTTGCGCGGCTCGAGATGCACGACAAGCAAGCCGAGCAGCATGATGAGCCCGCCGATCACGATGCCTCGCAAGATGCTGCCCGTCAGGTAGCCGAGCAGCAGCTCGAGATCGGAGATCGGCGCGATGAGCAGCTCCTGGATCGAGAGCTGGAAGCGCTGTTGGAAGAGCGACGAAGCCGCCTCGTCATAGCTCGACGAGATCACGTTGAGCATGACCAGGCCGGGCAACAAGAATTGGATGTAGGAGACGCCGTCCATCTGGCGGAGCGTGGAACCAAGGCCGACTCCGAAGATGAAGAGGAAGAGCAGCGTCGTGATCACAGGCGGCCAGACGACCTGGTTGATGGTCATCATCGTCCGCTTGAATTCGCGCCGCACGATCGTCGCGAAGCCGATCCAGTTGCTCACCGCGGAATGTGCCTGCCCACGAGCTCCAAGAACACGTCTTGCAGCGAGCCCTGGCCGTGTTTCGCGATCAGCGTGTCCTTGTTTTCGAGGGCGACGAGCTTCCCGTGATTGATGATGCCGATGCGCGAGCACAGCATCTCGACCTCTTCGAGATAGTGCGAGGTCAGAAAGACGGTCATGCCGCCGGCGTTGATGCGTCGCAAGAACTCCCACAGCTCGATGCGCAATTCGACGTCGAGCCCTGCGGTGGGCTCGTCGAGGATGAGAAGCTTCGGCTCGTGCACGAGCGCACGCGCGAGCGCAAGACGCCGTTTGAAGCCGCCGCTGAGCTGAAGATAGGTGGCGCGCCGCTTGTCGGTCAGCTCGAATTGCTCGAGCAGCTCGATGGCGCGCGGCGTCGCCTGTGACGGGGGAATGCCGTAGTAGCCCGCCTGATAGACGAGGATTTCTTCCACCGTCAAATAGCGGTCGAAATTGAACTCCTGCGGCGAAAGGCCGATGTACGAGCGCGCGCGCCGGAACTCTTTGACGGCATCGGCGCCGAACACGCTGATCGTGCCGGATTGAAACGTCGCCAGGCCGACGATCGCGTTGATCGTCGTCGTCTTGCCGGCGCCGTTCGGCCCGAGAAAGCCGAAGAACTCGCCGGGCGCCACGTCAAATGACAGATCATCGACCGCGACAAGATCGCCGTAGCGCTTGACGAGACGACGAACGGAAACGGCGCCCTCGACGGCGCCGTCCTTTGTAGCGGTCGAGTTCACTCGACCGTCCTCGACGGTGCGCGCTTCGCTCAGTAGTAGAACCCCATTTGCAATTTTACTTCGTCGCTTGCCATCGTGCGCGGATCCCACGGCGGCGAGAACGTCAGATCGACATCGCATTCGGCGACGCCGGGGATCGCCATCACGGCTTGGTGCACCGCGTTGACGAACATCGGGCCGACCGGACACGCCGGCGTCGTGAGCGTCATCGTGACCTTGACCTTCGCGCTGGTCACCTCGACGCCATAGAGCAGTCCGAGGCTCACCATGTCAAGTCCGATCTCGGGATCGACGACGCTCTTGAGCGCTTCGCGCACGATCTCTTCGGTGACCGGATGCTCGATGTTCTCTGAGGTTGCGGTTGCGGCAGAAGTATCTTCGTCAGTCATGGTCTTATGTGTTTAGGGGCGGGGAAGGCATCGTCCTGCGCGAACCGCAGCCGCGATGATGACCAAGACGTTGACGCTCGGCCACTCGCCGGATTCCGACGACGCGTTCATGTTCTACGGTTTGGCGGCCGGCAAAGTCGGGGATGGCTCGCTGGCGTACGAGCACATCCTCAAGGATATCCAGACGCTCAACGAGTGGGCGCGCGAGGGCAAGCTCGACACGACGGCGATCTCGGTGCACGCGTATGCCTACGTCGCGGACAAATATGCGATCCTCAATCACGGCGCATCGATGGGCGAGCGCGACTACGGCCCCATGGTCGTCGCGCGCGAGCGCGTGCCGCTCCAAGCGCTGCGCGGCGCGACGATCGCCGTACCCGGCCTGATGACGAGCGCATATCTTGGGCTGCGCCTGTGCGTCGGCGACTTCACGCCCGTCGTGATGCCGTTCGATTCGATCATGGAGGCGGTCGCGGCGGGCAAGGCGGATTACGGTTTGCTGATCCACGAAGGGCAGCTGACGCACGAACAGCATGGCTTGCATTCGATCGTCAATCTCGGCACGTGGTGGTTCGAACAGACCGGTCTGCCGTTGCCCCTCGGCGTCAACACGATCAGGCGCTCGCTGCCTGACGACGTCAAACGCCGCGCCTCTGCCGATCTCAAGGCGAGCATCGAGTATGGGCTTGCCCATCGCGAAGACGCCCTCAAATGGGCGCTGCGCTACGCGCGCGGCATGGAGACCAAGACCGCCGATACGTTCGTCGGCATGTACGTCAACCGGCGCACGGTCGACCTGGGCGAGGAAGGCCGCGCCAGCATCACGTTGTTCCTCGAACGCGGCGCGCAAGCAGGCATCGTTCCGAACATCCCCTCGATCGATTTCGTCGAATAATCGTAGCGGTCGAATTTCGACAAAAATGTAGCGGTCGAATTTATTCGACCGTCGAACCGCCTTCGCGTGACCTCATCGGAAAAGCGTCTCGTGGGCGTGGGGCTCCTGATCGGCGAGGGCCTCATGCTGTGCGCCGCCGGTCTCGGAACGTTCGCTATCGGCTTGACGGTGAAGCTGATGCCGTACGACACCGACTACATGGGAGTGACCATCTCCCAGCTATGCGCAGTGCTGCATTGCTCGATCGTCGCATTCATCGTCCACGACCGGATCTCGTTCGCCGGTGTTATCTTTGCGCTGGGCATACTCTACATCTGGCTTGCTGCAGTGCCGCTGCGCGAGGGGCACGCGTGGGCATGGTGGTGCCTCGCGCTATCGGGACTTGTCGGCGTCGGCAGCTTCCTCACCTATCTCGGCTACGGCTACCTTGATCCCGTCCACGCCGCGACGACCGCGGAGCTGCTGCTCGTGTTGGTCGCCGGGTTGATCCTCAGCTATGGCGGGCTTGAAAAACCGCGCGGCATCGCGACGCTTGGCGTGCCGGCAGAGAAGTTCGACGTGCGATCGCGCGCCGGACTTGGGAGAGCGTTCTTGCTCGCTGCGGCGGCGGGATTATTCGTGACAGGCCTTGCGATCATGACGATCGGTGCGACCTTCGTCTTCGTCCCGACGGACATCGACTTCATCGGTGCGCAAGCCCGCGAGATGATCGTGGTGAATCCGCGACTCATCCCGGTCATCGCCCACGACCGCGCCAGCTTCGGCGGCGCGCTGCTCGCATCCGGACTGGCGATCTTTTTCACGGTGTTCGCCGGTATGCGTGCCGGCGACCGGGGCTTGTGGTGGGTTCTCTTCATCATGGGTGCGATCGTGTTCGGCGCCACCATCGTCATACACGCGTCGGTGGGATACACATCTCTGACCCACCTAGCGCCGTCATACGTCGGCGCGGCGCTGTACGGCATCGGCTTGGCCCTCGCGTGGCCGGGTTCGCCCCCCTCGAAGTAGAAGTCGCCGGCTCACGGCGCAGAAGGCAGCAATTGGAGATCGGATGTTACGCACTCTTGTCGCGCTCTTGATGCTCGCGTGCCTTGCCGCTGTTTCCGGCGCGGCGATCGCCCAGCCCACTGACAACTTACCGACACCGATCGTGAGCCCGACCATGGCAGTAAGTCCGTCGCCGGCCGGCTCGGATGCGGCCGACCCCTACCTTTGGCTTGAGGACCAGCGCGGTGCGCGGGCGCTCGCCTGGGTAGAAGCCGAAAACGCGAAGACGCTCGGGGTGCTGGAGAATGATCCGCGCTATGCCGGCCTGTACGCGGATGCGCTCAAGATCGTCCAAGCGCAAGACCGCATTCCGGCCCCGCGCTTTCTTCAGAACCAGATATACAATTTTTGGCAAGACGCGTATCACGCGCGCGGCATTTGGCGACGCACGACCCTCGCTGGCTATACAAGTCCCTCACCTCGTTGGACGACCGTGCTCGATCTCGACGCTCTTGCCACGGCCGAAAAAGCGAATTGGGTGTGGCAGGGCGCTGACTGCTACTGGCCTGATGAGCGCCGCTGTCTCATCAACCTGTCCGATGGCGGCGAGGACGCGCGGACGGTACGCGAATTCGACCTGACGACCCAACACTTCGTGCCCGGCGGATTTATGCTGCCGCGCGGCAAGCAAGACACCGCGTGGGAGAGCAGCGACACGCTGTTGGTGGCGCGCGAATGGGCCCCCGGCGAGATGACGACTTCGGGTTATCCATATGTCGTCAAACGCCTCAAACGCGGGCAGCCGTTTTCCGCCGCTGTCGAGATCTTCCGAGGCACGAAGGGCGATGTCGGCACGTCGCCGTTCGCCTTGCACGACGGCCAAGGACATCGCGTCTTGATGATCGTCCGCAACATGACGTTCTTCACGAGCGAGTATTACCTCATCGCGCCCAGTGGTTTGCGCAAACTCGCCGTACCGCTCAAGGCGGACGTCAGCGCGCTCGTCGCCGGACGTCTGCTATTCACGCTCAAACAGGACTGGACTATCAACGGCACCACGTTCCACCAGGGCAGTCTGGTCTCGCTGGATCTCGCACGAACGATGGCCGATTCTCAACATCTCAAGCCGACGCTGGTCTATCAACCAGGCCCGCGTGCGACGCTCGACGGAGTCGACTCAACCCGCTCTCATCTTTTGATCACGACGTATGAAGACGTCAAGGGTCGCGCGTACATCTACGCCCCTCTTGCGAATGGCGGCTGGTCGCACCAACGCCTGACATTGCCGGATAACTCTTCGATCTCGCTCGACGCCGCAGATGAGCGCGATGAGCGCGCGTTTCTTGACGTCACGAGTTTCTTGACTCCCACGACGCTGTGGCTTGCCAACACCGGCAGCGGGTCGGTTGCAGTCGTCAAATCGTTGCCGGCAAAATTCGACGCGAGCAAAGACGTCGTGGAGCAGCACGAGGCGACGTCCAAAGACGGCACGCAGATCCCGTACTTTATCGTCCATCCGAAGAGCATGAAGCTCGACGGTTCAAATCCGACGATCCTTTACGCGTACGGCGGATTTCAGATCTCCGAGACCCCGGCGTACTCGGCGACGATCGGCAAGTTGTGGCTGGAGCGAGGCGGCGTGTACGCCCTCGCCAACATCCGCGGCGGCGGCGAGTTCGGCCCAGCATGGCACGACGCCGGCCTCACCGTCCATCGTCAACGCATCTACGACGACTTCGCCGCGGTCGCGCAGGATCTGATCGCGAAGAAAATCACCAGCCCGCGCCGGCTCGGCATCCAAGGCGGTTCGAACGGCGGCTTGCTAATGGGCGTTGAATTCACGCAGCACCCCGAGCTTTGGAATGCGGTCGATATCCAAGTGCCGCTGCTCGACATGTTGCGCTACGAGAAGATCGACGCGGGCGCGTCGTGGGTCGGCGAGTACGGCAGCGTTTCCAATCCCGAGCAGCGCGCGTTTCTCGCATCGATTTCGCCGTACAACAACATCAAGCCGGACGTCGCTTATCCGCAGCCGCTCATCTGGACGACCACGAAGGACGACCGCGTCGGACCCCAACATGCGCGCAAGTTCGCCGCCAAGCTGCAGGCGATGGGCATCCCGTATTATTTCTACGAGGTGGTCGAAGGTGGTCACGCCGCCGGCGCTAATCTGAAGGAAAGAGCGCACACGGTCGCGCTGGAGATGACCTACTTCACGCGCAAGCTCATGGACCAATAACGCTCGCTCGCGCGGAGGTCAGGCGGGTGTGGGCGGCCGCCGGTAATACAACGTCCGTTTGCTTTCGGGCTTCAAACGCTCTTCGAGTTTGCGCTGCAGCTCCGGCGATAGCGGCGCGAACGCGCGCGCCGCGCGAGCGGCGGCCTGCACCTGCGCTACATCGTCGCAGCCGATGATCGCAACCGAGATCGGCGCGGTGAGCGCGTAGTCGATCAGCGATTGCAACGGCGGATCTTCTTGCATGCCCAACAGCAGGCCGCGGCCGAACACCTTCATCGCGATGACACCCATGCCGCGCGCGACTGCCTCCGGGATCACGACCGACGCGAACGAATCGAGCGCGGCTTCGCACGGATTGACCGGCAGCATCACGGTGTCGAAGTCGAAACGGCTGATCGCCTCGAGCATGATCTCCGGGTCGTAGTGGCCGGTCACGCCGATGAAACGCGCCTTGCCCGTTCGCTTGGCCCGCTCGAACGCCGCATACGTGCCGCGCTCGCCATCCATGAGGTCGAGATCTTCAGCCGTGCGCACGTCATGCAATTGCCAGAGATCGAGATGGTCGGTGCGCATGTTCTTGAGCGTCTGGTCGAGCATCTCGAGCGCTCCGGCATACGACCGGTCGTGCGCCTTCGAGCACAAGAAGATGTTCTCGCGCCGCGGACCGAGCGCTGCGCCGTAGTATTGCTCGCTGCCGGCGTACGCCCGTGCACAGTCGAAATACGTGACGCCTTCGTCGAGCGCCGCGGTGATGACCGCACGCGCCTGTTCGTCGCGGGCGAAGCTGCGCAGCACGCCTTCCCCGCCAAGTCCGAAGGCAGTCACGCGCTCGCCCGTCTGGCCCAGCGGCCTGGTGGGCAGCGGTTCTTGCATTCGCGCGCTTTCGCGCCATGCCGGCTCGCGGCCTCGGCGAGATGAAGAAGCGATAAACAGCGCAGACTCGTGCAGCCGTCACGCAACGCCCCGGTTGCACGACGCGTTACACTATCGTATGATAGCAGCGATGCGCTCTTCGATTTCAGCCCTCTCGGCGCGGTTCGTCATCGCCCTGGGCCTTTTCGCACTGGTCACGGCGGCCGCCGGGCCGGCAGGCACGGCGTGCACCGCCTGCCAGGCGGGCGAGCTGTCAAACGGCACGATCTCGGTGGCAGCCGCGGCCGACGCCAACTTCACGCTGACCGGCGTCATCCAAGGAGTCGCCTACGATCAAAACGTGATCGAGGTGCTGGCGGCCGGTGTCACGGAGTCGATCCACATCACGCCGACCACGTCGATCGCGAAGCACGGCCAGGCCGGCAGCATCGCCGATCTGAGCAAGGGTGAACATGTCGCGGTGACCGGCATTGTGCAGGGCGGAAAGCACATCGCAGTCACGATCGAAATCAAGTGACGTAGTACCCGAGCGCAGCTCGGGTGTAGGAGCGAACGAAGCTCGCTCGATCGTAACCTACCAATCGGCCGGGCCAAAGCGCTCGGCCGAATGTTTTCCGTCCGCCCCGATCTCCAACAGCATCGCCCCCAACGTCAGCTCGCCGCGCGCCAGCTCAAAGCTGCGCGGCTCGCGGAATTCCCGCATCTCATGGATGAAGAACTCGGGATCGATGCCTTGCACGCCGCCGCTCGGTCCGACCATGCCGACGTCGGCCACGAAGATCGTGCCGCGTGGCAGCACATGCACGCGCAAGGTCGATTCGTGCGTGTGTGTGCCGAAGACCGCCGCCGCCCGGCCGTCGACCGCGTGCGCGAACGTCTGCTTTTCGGTCACCGACTCGGAATGGAAGTCGACCAGCACGTTGGCGTCTGTGAGACGCAGCGCGTCGAACGCCGCCAGAGGATTCGAAACCGTATAACGCTCGCCGGCGGCGCTGTCGCCGATCAGGTTGACGATCGTCAGCGCAGCCTGCTGTGTCTTGAACTCGATCACGCCGTGTCCGGCCAACGCGCCGACCACGTTGAGCGGCCGCACGATGCGCGCGGAGTCGAGGACGCTTTCGCAGTCGGGCGCATCCCATGAGTGGTTGCCGCCCGTGATGACATCCACCCCGGCCTCGAGCAGCGTCTCGACCGCCTTCGCGCTCATGCCGAAACCGGTGCGCGGATCATCCGAGCTGCTGACCGTCGCGTTTTCGGCGTTGGCGATCACGGCATCGATGCGGTGCGCGCGCCGCCAGCCGGGCAATCGCTCCGAAAGCCGCACGACCGCCTGCGTGCCGGTGATGTCGCCGAAGAACAAAACTCGCATGTCGCCACCGTTCGGGAAAGCGCGTACCAAGGACTGCCCGCGCGCTCGGATTAAGGACATCCGTCCTGGAGGCCAATCATGTCAGACGTATTCGTGACCGCGGCGGTCCGCAGCCCCATCGGGAAATTCGGCGGGGTGCTCAAGGACGTGTCGCCGGTCGATCTCGGCGCCCACGCCATGACGGCAGCGCTCGGTCAAGCGGGCGTGCGCGGCGAAGATCTGGACCTGTTCATCTTCGGCAACGTGCTGCGCGCCGGGCACGGGCAGTTGGTCCCCCGGCAAGCGGCGATCAAAGCCGGCGTGCCGGACACGATCGACGGCTACGCGGTCGACATGGTCTGCGCGTCCGGCATGCAGTCGGTGATGAACGCCCACAACACGATCAAGCTCGAAGATGCGGATCTCGTGCTGGCCGGCGGCTTCGAGTCGATGTCGCAGTCGGCGTTCACGCTTTCGGCGCGGGCGCGCTGGGGTTACAAGACGCTCTTGGGCGCTCCAGAACAGGTCGCCGACGTCATGGTGGTCGACGGGCTCCAAGACCCGCTCACCGGCGAAGGCATGGGCATCCAGACCGAAAAGCTCGCGCGCGAATACGAAGTGACGCGCGATCAGCTCGACAAGATCGCGCTGTGGTCGCAGCAACGCGCGCAGAAAGCGACCGAGAGCGGCGTGTTCGCCCGCGAGATCGCGCCCGTGACTCTCAATGGGAAGAAGGGGCCGACCATCGTCGACAAGGACGAAGGCATCCGCGCCGACACGAGCGCGCAAGGTCTCGCGGCGCTTCGGCCTGCGTTCTCCAAAGACGGCGTGTTGACGGCCGGCAACTCGAGCCAGCTCTCCGATGGTTCGTCCGCGTTGCTGCTCGCGAGCGAAAAAGCCGTCAAGCAGCACAAGCTCACGCCGCGCGCGCGCATCCTCGGCGGGTCATGGGCTGCGGGCCCGGGCTACCGCTTTCCTGAGGCGCCGGTGCCGGCCGTGAAACGGTTGCTTGAGAAGTTGCACATGACCGTCGCCGATTTCGACTTGTTCGAGAACAACGAAGCGTACGCGCTCAACAACGTGCTGTTCCACGAATTGCTCGACGTGCCGTACGAGAAGCTCAACGTGCACGGCGGCGCGATCGCGCTCGGGCACCCGCTCGGCTCCTCCGGTTCGCGCATCATCGTCACCCTGCTCAACGCGCTCGCGCAGACCGGCGGTAAGCGGGGCATCGCGTCCATCTGCCATGGCACGGGTGGCGCAACCGCGATCGCGATCGAGCGCGTGTGACCGCGCCTCCGGTCGGCGCGAGCGCGCAGATCGTGAAGACGATCGATGTTGGCACATGATCGAGTCGTTCGCGCAACTTACCGGTGATGACAACCCGATGCACCTTTCGGCGGATTTCGCGCGCCGCACGCGCTACGGTCGACCCATCGCGCACGGCATGCTGACCGCGAGCCTGATCTCCGCGGTCATCGGCACCAAGCTGCCCGGGCCCGGCTGCATCTACGTCTCGCAATCGCTGTCGTTTCGCAAGCCCGTCTTCCCAGGCGACACGATCACGACGACGGCGACCGTGACCGCCGTCGAGCGGGATAAACCACTCGTGACACTGCGCACGCAGTGCGCCAACCAGCGCGGCGAGCTCGTGCTCGATGGCGAGGCGCACGTGCTGCTTGACGAACTTGCTCATCCTTAAAGAGGCGGACGTCGCGGCTGCGCTGACGGCCGGGGACGCCTTCAGCGCGGTCGAGCGGGCCCTGCGGGCGCAAGCGGACCAAAAGACCATAAATCCTCTGCGCGCCGCCGTCGTCGTCCCCAACGGCTTGCTCGGCTCGATGCCGGGCGCCATCATGTCGGATCCGGCCAGCATCGGCGCGAAGCTCGTCACGTTTTTCCCCGGTAACGCGCAGCGCGATCGACACACGCACCAAGCGCTCATCGCGCTGTTCGATCCGCAGGACGGCCGGCCGATCGTGCTGATGGACGGACGCTTGATCACGGAGATCCGCACGGCAGCCGTGTCCGCCGTCGCGACCCGCGAGCTCGCGCGCTCCGGCGCGAAGAGCGCGGCGATCTTGGGGACCGGCGTGCAAGCAAGGGCGCACGCGCATGCGCTGGCGCTGGTGATGGAGCTTGAAGAGCTGCGCATTTGGGGCCGCAACAGGTTGCGGGCCGAAACGCTCGCACGTGAGTTGCGCGAACAAGGCCTTGCCGCGCGCGCGACGGACACGCCGCACGCGGCGTGCGAGAATGCCGACGTGATCTGCACGGTGACCTCGTCGAGCGAGCCCGTCCTGACGAGTTCCGATGTCGCCGCCGGCGCGCACATCAACGCGGTCGGCGCGTGCACCCCGCGCATGCGCGAGCTTCCCGCTGATCTGATGGCCCAGGCCTCGATCTTCGTCGATTCGATCGAAGGCGCGCTGCACGAAGCGGGCGACATCACGCAAGCCATCGCCGAGGGCGCGTTGCCGCCAATGCCGCGCCTCACGCTGCTCGCCGACGTGGTAGGCGGAAAGACGCTCGGCCGCACCACCCCCGAAGAGATCACGCTGTTCAAGTCGTTGGGGATCGCGATCGAAGATCTTGCGTGCGCGTCAATCGTCTACGAACGCGGCAGCGAGCGCGGCCTCGGCACCCACATCGACCTGTAGACGCTACGTCCCCGAACCGGCGCCGCCGAGATGCAGCACGTACTTGAGGACGAATCTGTCGAGTTGCGTCGTCGTCTGCGGCGTGCCCCACTCGAGATACATCTCGTTGCCGTTGCGGAACTTGCGATGATACGCCGCTGCGAAATCCGCGGCCGTCGGCGAGTAGCCGGTGCCTGAGATCGTGCGATACGCGAGCGACACGTTCGAGTCCGGCCCGAGGCTGTAGCCAAGGGAAAAACGGCGCAGCGATTGCTGGATGTCGCAGCCGGTGAAGTAGCAGCGCTCGCGATCGCCGGTGTAGTCCGCCGCGAGGTTCCAGCGGGCGGTCAGCTGATCCGATCCGTTGATGAAGAACTCGTTGAAGTAGAACGACGAGTACGTGGATTGCTGCACGCCGCCCGGCGCGAGAAAACCGGCGTTCGGCCCATACGTGTAGCCCGAGTCGATCGATTGCGGCGTGCCGTCGCGGTAGTTCAACCCGAAGAAATTCGTGTGCGACGAAAACGTTTGTCCGTTGAGATAGACGGGATATCCGATGTCGTATTGTCTGATCTGGCTGTCGAGCGGTCCGGTGGTGAACGACATCAAGTTCTTGAACTCGAACTGGACGAACGGGCTGATCTCGCTGTATCTGACCGCACCCGAATCGTCGAAATAGCGCTCGGCCCCGATGCCCCCGCTGAACGTCTTGAAGATGCTGCCGCCCTTGCCTTGACCGGTCGCGTTGTAGAAGAAGGCCGGCCCGCGCATGTCGTTGATGAGCGTGAAGCCGTCGATGGGCGCGTAGTAGGGCTGGATGTCGCGATACGCGAGGCCCGTGCTGTAGTGCGAGCGGTTGACCGCCTCGAGCACGATGAAGCTGTGCCCCTTTGAGGCATCCGGCACGTACTGACCGGTCTCGATCGCGTAGTCGAAAGCGGTCTCGAGGCCGTTCTTCAGGCTCGATATCCGCGTGCCGAACTCGAAGAGCGAGTCGGTGCACGACGAGAGCTGCATCGCGCCGACGAACGGACACGGGATGACGCTCGAGGCGTTGTCGGTGTGATGTGCTTCGACGCCGTTGAACCAGTACCGCGACGCCTGGTCGGCGGTGCGGTGATTGAAACCGTACGCCTCATCGTTGAACCCAGGACCGGCTGCAGCAAGCGCACCGATCGAGTTGAGCCCGGCGGTTCCCTCTACCTTCGCGCCGCCGTTGAACTGGCCGATGGACGGTGTGTAGAACGGTTGATTTGATGGGCCGTTGATGCCGAACTGCGCGTTGGGGGTCAGATAGTTGGCGCCTTGCGAGAAGAACGGACGATACTCCGTCAATGCTCGCTGGAACTGCTGCGGCGTGATGGTCTGCTGATCGGATTCGACGTTGGAGTAATCTGGGTTGACCGTGCCGACGAATGCCAGCGTATCGGTGATGGGTAGCGAGCCATCGATGCCGAGATGTGGCGCATGCGATGGTCCCGCCGTGCCGTTGAGCTGTGGGAACACGTTGCGGTCCGCGCCGGCGCTCGCGAGCCCGAAGATGTTCGCATACGCGGGCGGCCGGGCAGATAGCGCCTTGAACACCAACCCCGTCCACTGCGGCCAATACGTCGAGTCGGTGATGAGCAGCATTTGGCGGTCGTAGGCGAACGTAAGATCTTCATCGGGACCTGAGAGATGGCGGATCAGATTGATGCGCCACGATCCAGGCGATGCGCGTAGCGCCTTCAGGGGGATGATCATGACCGCGTTCCACGATGTGCCGTTGATCTTGGCGGCGGCCGACCACGTCGGATTGTAGCGGTTCGATTCGCTTGAAGCGACGTATTGGACCGCCCTCGGCGTCGCACTGAACTCGTAGACGCGCCCGCCGTTGCTGGTCGGGTCGATCGCGATCTCGACATAGTCGTCCAGACCCTGCCCGATATTGTTCGTCGTCTGCGTCGCGATGATGGGGATGCCGGCCTGTTCGCAATGGAAGCCGACGTATAGATTGGTATCGTCATACAGGACGTACGCTACGGTATCGACGCGCGCCGGACGCTGCGTGGTGAAGTTGAAGAACTCAGTGGCCAGCTGGCCCGCTTTCCACTGCGGATCGGCCAGTGTGGCGTCCAGCGGCAACGGCGCCGTCGCCCGGGCTGCCGGCAATTTCGCGTTTTGATCGGCGGTGGCGCGCGCCGCATCCGGCGCGAGCATGAACACGGCAACGGCGAAGACCGCCCCTACGAGGATCGCGCGCGACGACATCCTTGACCACTGTTTCCTTCGCCGTGATCTTGACCGCGTACCGACTAAGGTCACCTACGTCGTCGCGGGCCTTTTTGTTTCAATCCGGGCTATTGTGGCGGCGGTCCTGTCACCACTTGAACGAGGTCGGGCACGCGCACCCACTTGGCAAACGCGTCCCGAATCTGTTCGGCGGTGGTCGCCGCGTAACGGTTTGCAGCGCGCTCCGGTTCGTCTAGCGGCAAATCGAGCAGCGCGCGGCTGAGCATGCCCTGCGCCACCGCTTCTTCGCTGGATTCCGAAAGTGGGATGGCGGCGAGCAGTTCAGCCTTGGAGCGCTGCAGCTGCGAGGGCGACACGAGCGTCGTCTGCATCGCGCGCAGGTCGCGTTCGATGATGGCCCGCGCCTTTGAAACCTTGGGCGGGTCGCAGCCATAGCTCACGTCGAGCGTGCTGCGCGTCTTGCCGATGTCGAAGGACTGGCTCACGTAGTAGACTAGGCCCGCTTTTTCGCGCAAATCGATGTAGAGCGGCGACGAGAAGCCGCCGCCCAAGATAGAACCGCCGACACGCAACGAGTAGTAATCCGGATCTGCGCGCAGCGCCCCGATCGTTTCTTGCAGCGTCACTGAATCTTGGACGCGGCCGGTCGCCGGTACGTTCGCGGCGGACGGCGCGTTGTTCGGCGCCGGCGGATAGTCCGTCTGGGGCGCCGGCCCGGTTGCGGTCCAACCGCCGAACCACTTCTCGATCGAGGCTTTCGCCTGGTCGGGTGTGACGTCGCCGATCACGATGATCGTCGTGAGATCCGGACGGAACACGGTCGAGTAATATGCTTTGACGTCATCGAGAGTCAGCGCTTTGACGCTATCGGGTGTCTCCCGACGAAGCTGCGGATCGTTCGGCGGGTACAACGCCTTATCGAGGGCGAGCTGCGTGAGATAGTCTGGGCTGGTTTGTTCACCACCGACAAACCCGGCGAACTGGCGCTGAACGACGCCAAAGGCCGGCGCGGGCAGTGCCGGATGGAGCACGCCGTCGGCGAGCAGCTCAACGCCGCGATCGAACTTCGACGAAAGCACGGTCAGCGAGAAATCCGTGCCTGGTTCGGCGCTGGCGGCGATATCATCGAGCGCCTTGCGATAGGCGAGGCGGTCCAGTGTCGTCGTGCCGTAACTGAAAAGCTCGCCCAAGATCCCCTCGACGCCCTCCTTGCCGGGTGGCGCCTCCAAATCGGGATTGTTCTTGACTGCGCCGATCACGGTGACGGTCGGACTGATCGACTCCGGCTGAACGATGAGCCGCAGACCGTTCGAAAGCCTGACCTCTGACGGATTGAGCGTCGAAGGCGGCACCGAAGCGGCTGCGAGCAACGCTTGCGCCCAAGAAGGCAACGTCGTCTTTGCTGCATTCGTCGGCGCGAATGACTCCGCGCCGCCGAATCCTTTCGCGTTGCTCGGCTGGCCGGCGGGCTTGGGGTTGAGGATGCCGACAAGCGCGGTCGAGTTGTCGAAGTAGCGGCGCAGCACGCGGTTGACGTCGTCGACGGTCACGCTTTGCAGCGCTTTCACGTCGTCGTCGGGTGAGGAGCGCCCTTCCACCGCGACCGACTGCACCCACGAGTCGGCCAGTCCGGTGATGGAATTGCGGTCGAACTCTGCCTGCGCGACGGACTGGCGTTTGATCGCATCGACCAGCTCCGCCGGCACGCCGTTCTTCTTATAATTGTCGATCACGCTCTTGAGAGTGTCCGCCATAGCCTTTGTGTCCGCGCCGGGCGGCAGGGCACCGTACAGAATGCCGGCTCCGGCCTTGGGGAGTTGGGTCACGGGAAAATAGCCGGCTTGCAGCGCCTTGCCCGCCGGGCCGAGCGCGTAGACGTCGCCCCGCTGGCTGGCCAGTACGCCGCCTAATATTGTCGCCGCTGCGTAGTCGGGACTATCGGTGCCGGGTAGCCGATAGCCGACGAACGCGACCGCAAAGGGTTGATCGCTGTCGAGCGAGATCGTCTCGGGCTTGAGAGGCCGCAGGTGGACGGCAGGGCGCCCCGGCACCGGATGCCCGGGTATCGAAGAGAACACGGTCTTGACGCTGCTCAAGGTCGCTTGCGGGTCGATGTCGCCCGTGATCACGAGTATCGCGTTATTCGGCTGGTACCAGGTGTCGTAGAACTTTTTCAGGAGCGCGCCAGTCGTCTTGTCGAACGATGGCCGGGTGCCGAGCGCGTCATGCTCGTATGGCGTGCCGGCGAACAAGTGCAGCCATGCATCCGAGAAAAATCGGTAGAACGGATTGGAGAGATCCGCCGCGACCTCTTGCTCGATAGCGCCGCGCTCCTGCGTCCACTCAGCTTGCGAGTCGAGCACGCCGTGCATCTGGATCGCGAAGATGTGCAGTACGTATGGAAGATCCTTGCTGGGCACCGTGTAGTAATAGAGCGTGACGGTGTTCTCTGTCTGCGCGTTGCTGCGGCCGCCCATGAGCGTGCTGATGTCGTTGAGCTGACTGGCGGTGAGGCCTTGCATGCTGCGCCCCGCTGCCATGTGCTCTTGCGCGTGCGCCATCCCGGGAAAGCCTGGCGGCGTTTCGTCCGAGCCCGCAAGATAGACCATCTGCGCGTTGACCGCCGGTGACAGCGGATCGCGCACGATGATGACGCGCAAGCCGTTGGGCAGCGTCGCCCGCACGACCGCTGGAGCGGTCGAATTTATTCGACCGTCCGAAGCCGCTGCGCGCGTGGCAGGCGTGATGAGCAGCACGGTTGCGACTGCGATGCATGCGAGGACAAACGTCAGACGTTTCAAGCCATCTATCTCCTGAAGAGGGGGTACGACGCGCGCTCTTGTACGGGTCCGCAGGAGGCTCACCGCACGTGGAAGAGCTCGCGGGCCGGGTCGGCGGTCTCATCCTGGCGGGCTTGCCCGGGATCGACGCGCCTCAAGAGATCGCGCAATTCATTGCGGGAACGGCCGGAGCCGTCCTCTTTCGCCGTAATATTGCCACTCTCGAGCAAACGCGTGCGGTCATCGACGATCTCCAAGCGGCCCGTCCGCCGCATCGCCCGCCGCTGCTCATCGCTGCCGACCAGGAGGGCGGCACCGTCGAACGGTTGGGGTCATTAGGAGCGCCCGCTCCTTCGGCGATGGCGCTTGGCGCTGCATGGCAACCTGAGCTGACGCGCGCGGTGTATAGGATGATGGGCGGCGATCTGCGCGCGTTGGGCATCAATCTCGATTTCGCGCCCGTCGCGGACGTGAACACCAATCCAGAAAATCCGGTCATCGGCCTGCGCTCGTTCGGCGATGATCCCGCCAGGGTGAGCGCGCACGTCGCCGCCGCGATCGATGGCCTGCACGCAGCCGGCATCGCCTCGGCAGCGAAGCATTTTCCCGGTCATGGGGACACCTCCGAAGATTCGCACCTCGCGCCGGTCGCCACCACACGCGACGCCGCGCATCTGCGCCGGGTCGAGCTGGCGCCGTTTCGCGCCGCGATCGATGCCCGCGTCGATCTTATCATGACCGGTCACGTATCAGCGCCGGCCTTGGATCCAAGCGGCGCCCCCGCCACGCTGTCCAAGGCGTTGCTGCAAGCCGTGTTGCGCGATGAGCTCGGCTTCAATGGAGTTGTGTGCACGGACGACATGGTGATGGCCGGCATCACCTCGCGCTCATCGATCGCGCAAGCGTCGGTGCTGGCGATCGACGCAGGCGCAGACCTGCTCGTGTTTTCAGAACTCGACGCGGCTCGCGAAGGCTTGGAGGCGTTGCGCGCTGCCGTGCGCGACGGCCGCCTCAAGCCCGACCGCGTCGCGGCGAGTCTCGCGCGCGTCGAGACGCTGCGTTGGCGAACCGCGCAACGCGTGCCCGACGAGGACGCGCCGCCCATCGATTCGGCGGAGCTCGCGCGTGACGTCGCGCAACGTTCGGTGTGCGTCGTGCGCACCGGCGCCGGTATACCGCCGCTCTCGCTCCCGAGCGGTGCGCGCGTGTTCGTCGTCAATTTCATCGAGGGCGGTCCCGCGAAGTCCACTGGCGCGAGAGTGGAAAGCGTGCTTGGCAAAATGCTGGCCGCTGCCGGCCTGCAGGTGAGCGAGCAGCTGCGCGATCTCGAGCCTGCGGGTCACGAGTACAAACAGCTTCTGATGGCGGCCGGCGCGGCCGATGCATTCGTCGCGGTGACGCGACGGGCTTTCGTTCACCGATTGCAGGCGCAAGCGGTCGCGGATCTCGCGCTGTACGGCAAACCGATCGTCGCGATCGCGGCGCTGGAGCCATACGACGCGACGCATTTGCCGGATAGCGTCGCGGTCATCGCGTCCTTCGGCGACGGCGACGCCGAACTGGCCGCAGCGGGTGCTGTGCTGCTCGGAACCGCGCAGGCGCTCGGGCGGCTGCCGGTGGTGCTGGGCGCAAGTCCACAGGTCGCGGGCACGTCGTGATACGGCCGGCGGGCAGCGAGCCTCGCGCGCTTCCGACCGCGCTCTCGGCGCTCGAGGACTCGCTCGGACGCGTCTGCTCGTGTGCGGTGCTGCACGTGCGCGTGCGCGGCGCAGTGGTGTACGAGGCGGCGCTCGGCGAGCTCGCGCCGGACGGGCCAAGGGCGACCACCGACGCAGTCTTCGACCTCGCGTCGCTGACGAAGATCGCCGTGGGCACCGCGCTGCTCGCGCTGCTCGACCGGCGGGCGTTCGCGCTCGACGATCCGATCGTCGAAACATTCCCTGAGTTCGCAGGTCGCGATCCACGCCGCAAGCAGGTGACGTTCCGCCACCTGCTCACTCATACGTCAGGATTGCCGCCGAGCGTCAACGCGCGTGCGGACTTAGGCGCTGCCCGCGTCGTGCGCCGCGTGTGCGACACGCCGCTTGCGCGGGTGCCGGGGGAGCGCGTCGTGTACAGCGACTGCGGTTTCATCCTCGTCGGGGAGGCCGTGGCGCGATTGGCCGGAGTCCCATTGCCGATCGCGCTGCAAAGTTTGGTCTTCGATCCACTCGGCGTCTCAAGTTGCGGGTTCTTGCCGCAAGGTGAGATCGCGCAGCGCATCGTCTGCACCGAGCGCGACCAGTGGCGCGGCAAACTGTTGCGCGGCGAAGTGCACGATGAGACGTGTTGGTCGATGGGCGGCATCGCAGGACACGCGGGTCTGTTCGGCACCGCCTCGGACGTCGCTCGCTTGGGCGAGCTTTATCGCGATGCAGGGCAATTCGAAGGGCGCCGTGTGTTGTTGCGACCGACGGCGCAGATGGCGGTTCGCGAGCACGCGCATTCGCAGGACGAGCGTCGCGGCCTCGCGTGGGCGCTCAAGTCGAGCGACGCGCGGCCCTGGGGAGCGGGGCTCTCAGGCAATTCGTACGGCCACACAGGATACACCGGCACGTCGCTCGTCGTCGATCCGCAGCGCGGGCTCACGATCGCCTTACTGACCAACCGCGTGTACGTCAGCCGAGAACCCGGACCGATCGCGAACCTGCGGGCGCGCGTCCACGACGCCGTGATCGCCGACCTCGACGATGATGTAGCACCCGAGCGCAGCTCGGGTGTCGCCGCGAGCGACCGCTCGCGGCCGCGCTAGATGCGCATCATCGGTCTGATGTCGGGCACGTCGCTCGACGGCATTGACGCCGCCGCGATTGACGTCGAACGCCACGGCGATCGCCTCGACATCGCGCTGCTTGGCCACTCGACGGCGCCGTACGACGCGGCTTTGCGCGCATCGCTCGAAGCATCGCTGCCCCCTAAACAAGGCAGCACGCGAGACGTTTGCGTGCTCAACGCTCGCATTGCGGAGGCGTTTGCCGACGCCGCAACGCGCCTGTGCACGCGCGCGGGCATCGACATGGCGGGCGTCGACGCGATCGGCTCGCACGGCCAGACGTTATACCACGCCGCGGGCGCACGGCCCGAGGCGCGCGCGACGCTGCAGATCGGTTCGCCCTCGATCATCGCGCAGGCGACCGGTGTGACGAGCGTCGGGGACTTTCGCGTCGCCGACGTGGCCGCCGGCGGTGAAGGGGCGCCGCTCGTGCCGTTCGTGGACTATCTCTTGTTGCGCAGCGACACGGAGCACCGGCTTGCGCTCAACATCGGCGGCATCGCCAACGTGACCTGGTTGCCTGCCGGCGCGAGTCCCGAGCAAGTCCGAGCATTCGACACCGGTCCTGGGAACATGCTGATCGATGCATGCATGCGCTTCGAATCGCACGGCGTGCAGCGCTACGATCGTGGTGGTGCGCTGGCGCAAGGCGGCCACGTCTCACAGGCGCTCGTGGACGAGTTGATGGAAGAGCCGTGGTTCCGCCGGCCGAGTCCGAAGTCGACGGGCCGTGAGGAATTCGGTGAAGCGTACGCAGGCGACGTCTTACAGCGCGCCGCGAACCTCGGCGTCACCGGCCCGAATCTGATCGCGAGCGTGACGGCGCTGACCGCGCACACGATCGCCGCCGCCGTGCCGCGCGAATGCCAGCGGATCATCGTGGCGGGCGGCGGCGTCCACAACCGGGCGCTGATGACGATGTTAGAAGATGAACTGGAGAAGCGCTCCGTGCGCGCCGCGATCGAGCGCTCGGATGCGTTCGGCATGCCCGTGGACGCCAAGGAAGCGATGGCGTTCGCCGTGCTCGCGCACGAAGCGCTGTATGGCCGCGCCAACAATCTGCCTTCCGCCACGGGTGCGCGCAGCGGCGTGGTGATGGGCGTGATCGCGCCCGGCAAGAATTTCGCGAAACTGATGCGCACGATTTGGGCACAATCGTGAGATGGCTCACCACGATGTGTGCGGTGGTGTTGTGCGCCGGGTGCGCGTCCTCGCATCGCGAAGTGACACCCGTGAATGCGGGACCGGTCGCGGTGGCGACGTCCATGCCGTCGGGGAGGCCGATGGTCGTCGGGCCGCTTCAGACGAGGGTGCCACGGCTGCTGCCCGCCGGCGAGATCGGTTTCTTTCCGAGCCGGCCGCGCGGTGTATCAGTCCGGCACATCGGCGGCATCGTCGCAGAATACGGTATCGGAATGAAGCAAGGTCACGTCGTGCTTCGAACGCACGCGGGCACGATGATGGACTTCTTCGTCGGGTATCCGTTAAGGATGAACGGTCGACGGGTTCACGATCCATTCCCGCCTGCGAATCTTGTGATTGGGAAGACTCCGGCGACCGTGACCTACTGGAACGCTCCGTATCAAGGCGCGAGTGTGCATGTCACCGACCAAGTCGACTATTGAGGGTCGCGGCGTCGCGATCGGCATCGATGCCGGCGCGAGCCACACCGAGGGGATTCTGGTCGACGCGAACGGCGCCGAGGTCGCCAGGTCGCTCGGCGCCGGCGCAAATCTGCGCGTCGACACCCCTGAAGCCGTCGGACGCAGCCTCGCGGCGGTGCTCGCGCCGCTGCTCGAGCGCGGCGACGTGCGCGCGATCTGCATCGGCGCTGCCGGCGCCGGCGGCGAGACTCAGATCGACTCGTTGCGCACGATCGTCGCCCCTTTGATGCCCCCGAACGTCGCCTTGACGATCGTGCACGACGGCCGCATCGCGCTGGAAGCCTCAACGCCGCATCGGCCTGCGATGGTCGTCATAGCCGGCACTGGTTCACTGGTCTATGGCGAGCGCAGAGACGGCACGCCGTCTCGCGCCGGCGGCAAGGGAGCACGGGTGGGCGATCCTGGCAGCGGCTACGCGATCGCTCGGAGCGCGCTCGAGCACACGTCGGCGGCGCTCGATGGTCTCGAGCGCAAGCAAGACCTGGCCACGTTCGTCGCGAGCGCTTTCGACGCGCGCAGCGCCGTCGATGTCGACGAGCGGTTGCGCGACGCGCACCTGCGGGTCGCGGAGATCTCAAGGCTCGCCATCCATGTGGGCGCGGCATATGAATCGGGCGACCAAGCCGCGCGCAGCATCGTCGAACAGCACGGCGCGGTGCTGGGGGGACTTGCCAATAGGGTGGCTGCCGAGGTGCGCGAAGGCGCCCGGCCTTTGCCGGTGGCGTTCACCGGCGGCGTTTTCGAAGTGGTTCCCGCGCTGGCGGACGTGGTGCGTGCGACCCTACTGGCTCGCGGCCCATGCGATATCACATTGCTTTCGGTTTCGCCGGCGCTGGGCGCCGCGCGCCTCGCTCTCGAAACCGTACGCCATGAGTGAGAATCGCCACGACCTGCCGCTGACGGAAGAGATCAATCCGTCGACCGCGGATCTCGATCGGCTCGACACGCACGAGCTGCTGCATCGCATCAATGACGAAGACCGCCGCGCGGCGTGGGCGGTCGAGCGCGAGCTCGACGCGATCGGCACCGCGGTCGACGCGATCGCCGCCCGGCTCGCGCGCGGTGGACGGCTTCACTATTTCGGTGCGGGCACGAGCGGACGGATCGGCGTGACGGACGCCGCCGAAATGCCGCCGACGTTCTCGGTCCCCGATGACTTGGTCGTCGCGCACATCGCCGGCGGCCCGGCCGCGATGTCGCGCGCTGTAGAAGGCGCTGAAGATGACGCGGCGGCGGGCGGCGCGGAGGTGCGTTTGGCGCGCATCGGCTCGGCCGATGCTGTAATCGGACTGTCAGCGAGCGGCCGCGCGCCGTACGTGCTTGGCGCGATGCGTGAAGCGGCCGGCGCCGGCGCGCTCACTGTTGGCATCACCAACGATCAGCGCAGTCCGCTGGCGCAAGCGGTGAACGTGCCGATAGCGCTGCTGACCGGCGCCGAAGCGGTGGCCGGTTCGACGCGCATGAAGGCGGCCTCTGCACAAAAAATGGCGCTCGCGACGATCAGCACCGCGGTCATGGTCAAACTCGGCCGCGTCCATGGCAACCTCATGGTCGGCGTCGCCGCGACGAATGAAAAACTGCGTGCGCGCGCCGTGCGTATGGTCGCGCTGCTTTCCGGGCGGGGAGAAGAAGAAGCGCGCGCGGCGCTGGAGGCCTGCGAGTATGGCGTCAAGCCGGCGGTCGTCGTATTGCGCCGGCGCTGCAGTCCAAAAGAAGCGAGTGAGCTGCTCGAACGTTGTGACGGGGATCTGCGCCGCGCGCTCTCGTAGACGACTAGCGCGCCGCGAGGGAAAGCCAGGACCAACCGTCACGATATTCGGGCAGCGAGCGCGCGATCTCGGGATGGATCGCCGCTGCGAATATCTCCGCTGAGTCCAGCAGGCGCGGTCCAGGACGATTGACATAGGCGTTGCCGTCGACGACCGCCACGCGACCGGCTCGCACGGCGCGCAGACCGCTCCACACGGAATTATCGGCAAGCTCGCCAGTGGCGCGCAGCGACGCTGCTAGATCGAAGCCGCACGGCGCGATGATGATGATGTCGGGATCGGCGCTTGCGATCGCATCCCAGTCCAAGCGTTGTGAATCCGCGCCGGGATGCGCGAGAAGCGCCCGCCCGCCCGCGAGCTCGACGAGTCCGGGCGTCCAGTGGCCGCCGCTCATCGGCGGATCCGTCCACTCGAGCACGAGCGTGGCCGGGCGAGGGCCAGCGGCCGTCAGCGCGCGCAACGCGCCTTCGCGATCGCGCAGCTGCGCAACAAGAGCATCCGCCGCACCGGCTTTGCCGGTCAGCGCGCCGATCGACTCGATCGTCGCGTACACGTCCGCGAGACTGGACGGTTCGAGCGAGACGAGGCGCGGATCACCCTGCAAACGGCGCGTCGCGTGGCTGACCGTCTCGTACGAGACCGCGCACACCGGACACAGTTCCTGGGTGACGATAAGGTCTGGGCGCAGTTGCTCGAGCAGCGCCGCATCCAGCGTGTAGATTGACGAGCCGGCGTGCAAGTGCGCGCGCACGTGGCGGTCGATGTCGGCCGCGCGCGCGACCGCCGGCAGCGCGCTCGAGGTCAAGCGCGGCTTGCTGCGCGCGCGCGGCGGGAAATCGCACTCATGGGTGACGCCGACGACATCGTCCCCGGCGCCGATCGCGTAGAGGATCTCTGTCGCGCTCGGCAGGAGGCTGACGACGCGCATTGCGGTGCGCGGCTTCAAATGAAAAGGCGCCGATTCCCTCAGCGCCTCTCCCGTCGTACGTCCTGTGTGGATTAAGTCGCGAGCCGGAACGCGTCCGCAAGCGTCATCAGCTTCTTCGCGCTGGACGAGCCGAGATCGCTCGGCACGAAGACGTCGCCTTCGGCTCCACAGTCCTTGAACGTGAGGCCGTCGCCGGCTTGCTTGACGTCGTTGCAGAGATACGTATCGCTCGACGCGACGTTCGATCCCTTGTAGTGGTCGACCACTTCTGCGATCTGGCATGCGTCGCTGTTCTGGTTGCGCATCGTCTCGAACGTGCGCGAGACGCCGGCATCACCGCCGTGGTAACCGACCGAGATCAGCGCCGCATCGCAATTCGTGTAGGCTTTCGAGAAACAATTCTCGGCGGCGAGGACGTCCTTGCTTGCGCTGCTGCCGATCTCGAGACTGCCGCACGCGCCGCCCGCATCGGCAACCGTCTGGACAGATGTTGCGGCAGCTGAGGCGGGGATGTGGACGAGCAGCGCTGCGCAAACGCTGAGCGTCATCGCGGTAGCCGCAATGCGACGGACACCGGCTTTGGAACCTGCGAGCATATGCATATGTCTCCTTTTCGCCGTGTTGTTACTGACGCCGACTATACTACCGTTCGACGGCTAAGGTTTCATTATCGCGACATTGCAAAAAGATGGCACTAATTCGGCGCATGGGACCGGTGCTCGACGCTGTCGAATCACGCACCCTCATGACCCACGCTCTCGCGCTCGCCCTCGCGCTCGTCGCGCAGGCGGGGGCAACGGCCACACCTCCACCGCTGGCTCCCGCGCCGGCGCCGCGGGTGACCCCCACGGCCCTCGTGCTGGCCCGCAAAGAGCTCGGCGACGCCCGCCAGGAGCTGATGACTCACTTCAGCGCGATCGATCAGCGATCGCGCTCGGCCGTCATGATCGAGACGCGTCTCGACGAGGACTTCGGAACGTTGAATGACATCCCGGCGTCGAGAAGCATCACGCCGGAAGTGTACGCGCAGGCGATGGCACTCGAAGCGGACATGACGGCGACGCTGATCCATCAGCTAGCGACCGGCCAGTATCATCCCTGGTCCGCGGTCCGCGGCGTCGACGAAGTCGTCGTGCGCTCGCCGGCGGACGGCACGATGCAACCGGTGGCGATCTACGTGCCGCTGTCATATCGTGCAGACAAAGCCGCGCCGCTGGTCATCCTCTTGCACGGGCGCACGCAGAGCGAGATGGACATCCTAGCGATCAAGTGGTTCCGGGAACTCGCCGACGCGAGCGGCGCGATCGTCGTCGCGCCCTACGGTCGCGGTGACGTCCAGTACGCCGAACCTGCGCCACAAGATATCTACGCGACGCTCGACGCCGCCAAAGCGGCGTTCAATATCGACTCGCATCGCACGTTTCTCGCGGGATATTCGATGGGCGGGTATGGCGTGTATTCGGTCGGTCCCCAGCGCCCTGGCGACTGGGCCGGGTTTTTGGCGATCGCCGGCGGACCCACCAACGAGGACGAACAAGCGGTGTTCGCCAGCTTTGCGGGCAAGCCGGTCTACATGGTTTCAGGCGTCGACGACGACGTGATACCCAACGCCTACGTCCGGCTCGCGGCTCGCGTCTTGCGCGAGCGCGGCATACCCACTGGCTACTACGAGCAACCGGCCGGTACGCACTCGCTCGCCACCATCTACCCGGCGATCGCCAGGGCGTGGTCGGATATGCTGCGCGGCATCCGGCCCGGCGGAGTTGTGCCCGCGCCCGGCCCGATACCCGCGCAGCCGATGCACCCCGACTAGCTAAAGCCACAGGAGACGGCAAAAAGCTGGCATAATAGTCCGGCCCTAGCCTTCGGTAGTGGCCGCACGAGAAACCGACGCCGTTGTCGCACTTGAACAGACGGCGTTCATCCGTATCGCTGCGAAATGGGCGCAAAGGGGAAGACAATGTCGGAATCCGAGCCAAAAGACCGATCCTCGCTTTCCAGAAAAGATTTTCTCGCTGCAGGTGTGGGCGCAGCCGCGATCGCAAGCGGAGCAGCTGTTGCGACGACGCTAGGCTACGCGCCGGCCGCCGTCGCCGACAACGCACCGATCCTCATCGGTGACGTCAACGAAAGCAGCGGCGTGTATGCCGTCTCCGGCGCCAGCCAGTCCCTCGGCGCGAAGGTCGCAGCCGACGAGTGGAACGCGCGCGGCGGCGTCCTTGGCCGACAGATCAAACTGGTCCACGCCGACACGGCAGCAGACGTTAATATCGCCGGGGCCAACGTTACGAAGCTCATCGAGCAGGACAAAGTCGACGTGCTGGTCGGCGAAGTGGCTTCGAACGTGGGTCTGGCCGTCTCAGCGCTTGCCCAGCGGATCGGCATCGTCTATGTCGCGGCCGGCACGCACGACACGACCATCACGGGAACCAATGCGCGCCTGTGCTGCTTCCGGACCACAGCCGCCAACTCGATGCTCGCGAACGCGACGGCCAAAGCGCTCCTTCCATTCGGCAAAAAGTGGTTCTTCATAACGCCCGACTACGCGTACGGTCATTCGGCCCAAGAAGGATTTCAGAGCGTGCTTGAGGCCAACGGCGGAACGTCCCTAGGCAACGAACTCACCGCGTTTCCGAAGAACTCAGGCGACTTCACCGCGCAGCTCACCAAAGCCAAGAACAGCGGCGCGGATGTGCTCGTCTTGAGCTGGTACGGCGGTGATCTCGTCAACGGCATGAAGCAATACATGCAGCTCGGCTTGGATAAGGTCTTCAAGCAGGTCGGCGGTTCGCTCAATGGCGTCGAGGTCGCGCTCGGCTACGGCGTCGAGAACAACCTCGGGATTTGGGGCGCCCCGTGGACGCCCGATTATCCGACCGAAGGCTCGGCAGCCTCGTCAAGAAGCTCCGAGCAGCCGGCGCGCCGTATGTCGACTGGCGGATGTATCTCGGCTGGCTCGCGGCCGAGGCGGTGATCACGGGATCTTGCGCGCCGGCACGACAGACGCGACGCGTCTTGTGAAGCGATGGAAGGCCTCACTTTCAACGGACTACAGCGAAGTTCTGTCATATCCGCGCGTGCGACCATCAGAACGAGCTCGACGTGCTGGTCACCGAAGCGATTCCAAAATCGCAGTGGAAGTACCCGAACCAGTTCTTCAAGATCAATCGATCGTGCCGGCCAGCCAGACGCTCGAGCCCTGCGACCAGAGCCCGGCGCCGGCGAAGTTGGCCGCGCAGACCGTCCCCGTCCGCGAGGACTACACGCCGAAGGGCAAGGCGTAGGAGGTATCCGGCTCCTTCGACGTAACGGGGCGTCGGCGCCTGAAAACCGCCGGCGCCTCTCGCATAGCGGAGACCTAGAAGACGACGAACGCATACCCTGTCTTGTCCCTGGCGATAGCCTACTCGACTCCTGCCCAATCAGATCGCAGAGACGATCTTCGACGGCCTGACGCGCGGCATGCTCTACGTGCTCTTGGCGCTTGGCCTGAACATCATCCTCGGCCTCATGGGTGTGCTGAATTTCTCACACGGCGCGTTCTTCGCGCTGGGCGCCTACATCACGTTCACCCTCCTCGACGAAAATCGGCCTGTTCCCCGCCATCGTCGTCGGATCCTCTGCATGGCCATAGTCGGAATGGGGATGGAGAGCGGCTTTATCCGCCGGTTGTACGGCCGTCCGCCCGAACACGTGCTCATGTTCACCTTCGGCGTGTTCTTGATCTTCGTCCAGATCATCCGCAAGATTTGGGGCGATACGCCGCAACCGCTCTCGCCCAGTGGCTGGTTGGCGGGTTCGATCAATCTGGGTTTCATTCATTATCCGACCTTCCGTCTCGTCGTCGTGCTCGTCACCCTCGTGGTCCTCGTCCTCGTCTATCTGATGTTGGTCCGCACGAATCTCGGCTTGACCATCCGCGCCGGCACCCGCGACAGCCAGATGGTCAGCATCCTAGGCATTAACATGCCATTGACGTTCACCGTGGTGTTTGGACTTGGCTCGCTGCTCGGCGGCCTGGCCGGTGGGCTTGAAGCGCCGCTGTACAACATAGACCCGAACATGGGCGCGACCTATATCATCATCGCGTTTCTCGTGGTGATCGTGGGGGGCATCGGCTCGTTTTGGGGCGCGGTGGTAGGCGGCTTGATCATCGGCCTGCTGCAGGAGTTCACTGTGCACTCATTCCCGGTGGCTCGTCCGCCGAAGACATCGTGCCCTTCGCATTCATGCTGCTCGTCCTGTTGCTCGTCCGCGCGGCTTGTTCGGCACGGAAGGGCTGTTCGACTGATGGCCGCCCTCGGACCAGCAGTTCGATCGCGCAGCGGCTGGAACGGTCTGGTACCGCTCTCGCCTGGGCGGTTGTGCTCTTCGTCCTCCCGTGGGTCTTGGAGCACGTGCTTAAGAGCAACGTCGCGCTCGCCACGACATGGTGATCTTCGGTCTGATCGCGCTCGGCTTCAATCTGCTGTACGGCCACACGGGCGAACTCTCATTCGGCCACGCGCGTTCGTCGGTATCGCCGGATATATCGCTGCGTTCATGATGCTCAACCATGGCTGGACGTTTTGGCCGGCGATACTGATGGCGCTCGCGGGCGACGATGCTGCTCGCCTTCGTGCTCGCGCGGGTCATCGTGCCGCGCAGTACCGGCATCTATTTCTCGATGATCATGCTCGCGGTCGCCAGGTGCTCCTCTTCGTCGGCGAGCGTTGGAATGCGGTGACCGGTGGCGACGATGGACTGCAGGGCATCCCCCGTCCGCACTACATCCTGCCCGGCAATCCGCTGAACATGAACAACGAACTCCACTTCTACACGTTCTGCGCAGTCATCGCGTTTGTGCTCACGGTGTTGATGTGGCGGATCATCCACTCGCCGTTCGGCGCGGTCTGTCACGCGATTCGCGAGAACCGCCAGCGCGCCGAGTTTTTAGGCTATGACGTCACGCGGTACAAGATCAACGCCTTCGTGCTCTCCGCTATCCTGCCGGCGGTCGCTGGGGTATTGCTCGGCTACTATAACGGCGCGGTCGATCCAGGACAGACTGAACTGGACCGAATCCGGCAACATCGTCATGATGACGCTGCTCGGCGGTGCGCCGACGTTCTGGGGGCCGATGCTTGGGGCCGGCCTGTTCAAGTTCATGCAGCAATACGTGTCCAACTACACGCAGTTCTGGGAGGGTTACATCGGCATCGTCTTCGTGGGATTCGTGCTCTTCGCGCCGCAAGGCATCTGGGGTCTTGCCGAGAGCGCATGGAAGAATCTGCGGGCGAAACGCGCATGAGCGTCATCTTTCGCACCGAAGGACTCTCGAAGCACTTCGACTCATTGAAGGCCGTCGATGGCATTGATTTCGCAGTCGAGGAGGGCTCGATACACGCGATCATTGGCCCAAACGGTGCGGGCAAGACGACGTTCTTCAATATGCTCACGGGTAATTTCGCGCCCACCGCGGGCAAGATATTCTTCCGCGACGAAGACATCACCGGACTGCCGCCGCACGTCATCACGCGCAAAGGCATCGGCAGATCATTCCAGATCAGCAACATCTTCGGGGGCTTAGCGTCTTCGAAAACGTGCGCGTGGCCGTGCAGGCCACGTACGGCGATGCGCCCGGCATCTTCGTGCGGCCGAAATGGCTGGGTGAAGTCGATGAGAAGGCCGCCGCGATCATCGAACGCGTCGGTTTAACGCGTTTTGAGGACGTCCAGGCGGCCACGCTCTCGCACGGCGACGAAAAGCGTCTCGAGATCGGCCTGGTCATCGCCGCAAGCCCGAGTCTGTTGCTGTTCGACGAACCAACCGCCGGTATGTCGCTCGATGAATCGAAGCAGACGATGCAGATGCTGCAAGACCTTAGCCAGCAGCACACCATCGTGCTCATCGAGCACGACATGGATCTCGTGATGTCGCTCTCCAACAAGATCACCGTGCTGCAGAACGGCCGCAAGATCGCGGAGGGCACGCCGGCCGAGATCAAGGGCAACAGCTTGTGCAGCAAGCGTATCTGGGCACGGCCATCTGATGTTTCTCGAAGCCCACGGATCTCAACACCTATTACGGCAAGAGCCACGTGCTGCAGGATGTTTCGGTCGATGTGGACCGCGGTGAAGTCGTCGCCCTTATCGGACGCAACGGTTCGGGGCGCAGCACGACGCTGAAGAGCATTATGGGTGTCGTGCCGCCGCGCAGCGGCTCCGTCACGTTGGCCGGCCGTAGCATCGCAGGACTGAAACCCTACACGATCGCGCGTCTTGGTGTCGCCTACGTTCCCGAAGAACGTCGCATCTTCCCCAACTTAAGCGTTCTTGAGAACCTGAAACTCGCGACTCTTGCCGGACGAAAGGGGCCATGGGACCAGAAGAGGGTGTTCGAGTTCTTCCCGCGGCTCGAGGAACGCGAGGCCAGCATCGGCAAAGCGCTGTCCGGCGGCGAGCAACAGATGCTCACGATCGCGCGCGCGCTGATCCAAAACCCGGAGATCATTCTGCTTGACGAACCGCTCGAGGGATTGGCGCCCGTGATCGCTCAGGCGATCCAGAGCGCGATCCTCGAGATGAAGCGCGAGGGAATGACGATGCTGCTCGTCGAGCAGAACGCACGCGTGGCGCTGGCAGTATCCGACCGGGCTCACGTGCTCTCGGACGGCAGGATCGTGGCTTCGAAGAAATCGGCCGAGCTGCGCGAAGACCAGGGTCTGATCCAACGCTACCTTTCCGTCTGACGCGCAAAGTAAGTAGCGGTCGAATTTATTCGACCGTTGCGACCGCGCTTGCCGCATTCTTGTGTGCCTGCCCACCGTACCCACGCGTCCCCGCCTTCGATCCGCGTCGCGTTCGTCCCGATGGACGACCGACCCGCCACCGCGCAGTTCCCGCAGCAGACGGCCGCGATCTGCGGCGCGCAGCTCGTGATGCCGCCGTCGCAGCTGCTCGGACATTTCACGCAGCCGGGTGACGCGGACGCGTTGGGTCGCTGGCTGCTCAATCTCGACACGACAGGCCTGAGCGCGCTGGTCGTTTCGTCGGACATGCTGGCGTATGGAGGCCTCGTGGCGTCGCGCACGGCCTCGACGCCGCTCGCCGATGCACAAGCCCGGATCCGAGCGCTGGCGCGTTTTCACGATTTGCATCCCGGTTGCCGATCTACGTGTTCGGCACGATCATGCGACTGACGCCGACCGAGACGCCGCAGAGCGAACCATATCTCGACGCGCTAGCCTCGTATGCGCGCGCAGTGCGGGTGCGGCGCATCCGAGCGCAGAGCAGACCGCGCAGCTCGCGGCGTGGCGCGCGAAGATCCCCGACGCCGCCTACTGGGACTACGTCGGCGCCCGAGCCCGCGACGTCGACACCGATGCCGCGCTGATCACGCTCGCGGCGCAAGGCGACATCAACTGGTTGGCGATCACCCAAGACGACGCCGGCGCGCCCGATGGGCTCCAAATCGCCGATCAGCGTCGCGCTCGCCGGATCTGGTCGCGCAGCTGCATGCCGATGACCGCGTGCTATTGAGTTCCGGGCGCCGATGAGATGGGCATGGTCGCGCGTCACCCGCGCCATCGAAGACGCCGCCGCGTGGCATCCACCGATCTCGATCGAGTATTCCAGCCCGCGGGGACCAAGCGTACAAGATCCGCTCGAGGACATACCCGTCGGGCAAACCATCGCCGGCATCGTGCGCGCGCTCGGCCTGCCGACAACTGGCTATCTTATGGATGTGAAGCTTCACGTCATCGTGCCCACCGCTTCGCCCGACGATCTTCGGCCGTATCTGCGCTCGCTGACCGACGAGGTGAGCAGGGGTTATCGGGTCGCGATCGTCGATCTCACGTTCATCGCGGACGACATCCCTCAAGAGCGCATGACCTTCGAAGCTTTGCGCGATGCGGGAGTCGCGGCGCGCCCGGTCGCCTACGCGTCGTGGAACACGACCGCCAACTCGACTGGCACTGCGCTCTCAGCGGCAGCGTGTTTTTCGTTGGCGGAGCACTTCGGCATCGAAGAGGCGTCCGCGCGTGAGAATTTCCTTTTCGATCGATACGTCGACGACTATGCCTATCGCTTGCTCGTGCGGCCGGGGCTCAACGCCGACCTGCGGGCGCAGGGCTACGACACTTATGCGCTCGGTGCGAACAGCACCGACGCAGAATCGCAGATGCGCAGCCTGCCTCTGGCCGCTCGCGATCGAATTGTTCGACAATTCGTTTGCTCCCGATGGTTGGCGCCAGACGCAGACTTCGATGTACTTGCCATGGGGGCGGACGTTTGAGATCAAACTCGACACGATGTTGACAGAATCGACAAAGTAAAGCACCAGCTGCCGTGGCGGCTGGTGCCAGCGTAGACCCGTCAACCGCACTATAGTGGCGTATCAAATATCTTGCAAATTGTAGTTGCGAGGGTCTCCCTCCGATGGCTGACATACTTCGATCAGTACGTCACCCGCTGAGTTCGGGTGGATGAACGCGATGAGGTTGCCGTGTGCGCCGCGGCGTGGCCGCTCGTCGATCAAACGCATTCCCGCCCCTCTAAGACGCGCAAGCTCTGCACCGATATCCGCCACGCGATACGCGACGTGATGCAATCGCGATTCTTTGTCGCCCAAAAAGGCGACCAGCGGCGAGTCGGCAGACAGCGGCCTCAGCAATTCGATAGTCGAATCGCCCGCGCGCATGCCGACGATCTCGACGCCTTGATCCGCGACGATCTCGCGATAACGTTCGTCAAAGCCGAGCGCTGTGTACAATGCGGCGCTGCGTGCCAAATCCGCGACGACCAACGCCACGTGATCGATCGGCCGGTCGGCCACTAGACCACCGCCGCTGGATGGTAGACTGAGAACACGTCGCGGAGCGCATCGGCGACTTCGCCCAGCGTGCAACCGGCAGCCACCGCTTCGATGAATTCGGGCATCAACGGCGCATTCGAGGCCGCCGCTCGCTTGAGCGACGCGATGCGCGCCGCGGCAGCCGAAGAATCGCGCCGCGCGCGAAACGCCGCGAGACGCTCTTTCTGCTCGCGCTCGATCGCGGCATCGATGCGCTGCAACGGCGGCGCCACAGCGCCGCCACCGGACTCGACGAACTTGTTGACGCCGACGACCACGGACTCACCGCGCTCCAAACGCCCCTGTGCGCGATAGGCGCTCTCGGCGATCTGCTCTTGCATCCAGCCGCTCTCGATCGCTGCGACAGCGCCGCCCCGCTTGTCGACGTCACCGAGCAAAGCGCGCGCCTTTTCTGCCAGATCGGCGGTGAGACGTTCGACGAAATAGGAACCGGCGAGAGGGTCGGCCGTTTCGGCCACGCCGCTCTCGAACGCGATGATCTGTTGCGTGCGCAACGCGAGTTTGGCGGCCGACTGCGACGGCAGCGCCAACGCCTCGTCCATCGCGTTCGTGTGCAGCGACTGCGTGCCGCCGAGCACCGCGGCCATGGCCTGCAGCGAGACGCGCACGACGTTGTTCTCCGGCTCCTGCGCGGTGAGCGTCGAGCCGCCGGTCTGGGTGTGGAAGCGCATGAGCCACGACTTAGGCGATTTCGCGTGGAACTGCTCGCGCACGATCTGCGCCCAGAGCAGGCGCGCGGCGCGGAACTTGGCGATCTCCTCGAAGAAATTGTTGTGCGCGTTCCAAAAAAAAGACATGCGCGGGGCGACGTCGTCGACCGGCAGACCAGCATCCGCCGCGGCGCGCAAGTATGCGATGCCGTTGGCGAGCGTGAACGCGAGCTCTTGCGCCGCCGTCGATCCGGCCTCGCGAATATGATAGCCGCTCACGCTGATCGTGTTCCACTTGGGTACATGCTGCGCGCAGTACGACATGAGGTCGGTGACCAGCCGCATCGAGGGACCCGGTGGATAGATGTAGGTGCCGCGCGCTGCGTACTCTTTGAGGATATCGTTTTGCGACGTGCCCGAGAGCTTGTCGAACGGCACGCCGCGCTTGCGCGCCACCGCCAGATACAACGCGAGCAGGATCGCGGCGGGCGCATTGATGGTCATCGACACGCTCACTTGGTCTTGCGGAATGGCGTCGAAGAGCGCCTCCATGTCCTCGATCGTGTCGATGGCGACGCCCGTCCGCCCGACCTCGCCGGCGGCGAGCGGCGCGTCTGAGTCCATCCCCATCTGCGTCGGCAAGTCGAACGCGACCGAAAGGCCCATCTGGCCGTGCGCCAGCAGATAGCGATAGCGCTCGTTCGACTCTTTGGCGGTCGCAAAACCCGCGTATTGCCGCATCGTCCACAACCGCGCGCGATACATCTCGCGCTGGATCCCGCGGACGTACGGGTACTCGCCGGGCGCGGGCTGATGGGTTAGATCGAGATCGGCGACATCCGCAGCCGAATAGACCGGCTTGATCGGAATGCCGCTGTCCGTCTCGCGTTCGTGCATCACAGGGGCGTTCGTCGGCGGGCCTCGCACGGCCTAGTCGATACAGCAGACCTCGAGCTTGTTGCCGTCCGGATCTTCGAAGAACACCGCGTAATAATCGGGTCCGTAGGCCTCTTCGGGTCCCTCGACGTTGCGCGCGCCGATGCGGCGCGCAAGTTCGGCCGCCTGATCGACGACCTCACGCGCCGACACCGCAAACGCGATGCGGGCGTCACCCGGATTGACGCGCTCGGCTTGCGTGAATGCGAACCATTGCTCGGTGCCGTCGCGCCGGCTGTAGGAAACCCATTCATGTTCGGGCTTCGTTTCACCACGGTGAAGCCCGAGCAAGCCTAAGAGATCATCGTAGAACGCGATTGCTTTCACGCGGTCGCGCACGCGCATGTCGACGTGACTAAAGACGAACGGCAGAGACATGATCGCTCCCTTGCGTGTACCGGCTGCGCATGGGCGCCGCTATCATCGATGCGATGGAAGCCGCATTGGGCGGACCGTTCTGCGGTTTCCGCCCGCACGCCTCGCGCGTGTGTGGTATACTGCATGTACAGCGACTCTAGGCATTTCCGAAAAGCTGCCCCGTACCGCCGATTCGGCGTACATCTCTGTGGGCGGTTTCTTTTTTGGTGAATACGAATGATATCGACTGTTGTCCATCTACCTAAGGAGTATCAATTGTTCGCACGCATAGTGAAGATCAATCTGAAGGCCAACCGCACGACCGATTTCAACGATGCATTCGAGAAGAACATTCTTCCGATGCTGCGTAAGGAAAAGGGTTTCCAGGACGAGATCATCTTCGCCGGCCCGAGCGGCACCGAAATGGTCTCGATCAGCCTGTGGGATCGTAAGGAAAGCGCTGAGACGTACAACGCCGTGACGTATCCAGAAGTGCTCAAGGCGCTGTCAAACGTGCTCGAGGGCAGCCCGCAAGTCAAGACCTACGAGGTCGCGAGCTCGACCTTCCACAAGATGCCGGTTCACGCAACGGTCTAACGCCGATCTCGCGTAGCAAGAGAACGGAGCGGCCTCCCGGCCGCTCCGTATTTATTTTGAGCCCGCGCCGCCCGGCTCCAAGAACGCGATGAGCGGCGCGCCGGTCTCCACGGTCTCGCCGGCACTCGCGCCGATCGAGCCTACCGTGCCCGCGCGGTCTGCGATCACCTCGTTCATCATCTTCATCGCCTCGATCACGGCGACCACTTGACCGTCCTCGACGGCGTCGCCCGCCTTGACGCGGATCTCCGCGACGATGCCGTGCATGGGCGCGACGATTGCGGATGCATTCGCGCCAGCGCGCTTGGCCGGCTTGAAGCGCGGTGCGCGCCTCGGTGCCGACGCCGAATTTCCATTGACGCCTTGCACGCGCACGGTGAAGCGCTTGTCGTTTACCTCGACGGTCAAGGTGGAGGCCTCTGGCCCGCCCGCCGTCGGCTCGACACGCGAGCTAGGGTAGAGCGCCGCGATGTCGGCAGCGTGCGTGCGACAGAACTCGTCCACCGTCGGCGTCGCATAGTCGCCGCAGACGAATGCCTCGCCGGCGAGCAGCAGCTTGAGAAACGGGATCGTCGTGTCGACGCCATCGATCGTGTATTCGCCCAGCGCGCGAAGCATGCGCGTCCGCGCTTCTTCGCGAGATTCGCCCCACGTGACCAGCTTGCCGATGAGCGAATCGTATTCTTGCGGGATGACTGTACCGGGGACGGCCGCCGCATCGATCCGCACGCCTGGACCGCCGGGCTCTTTGTAATGCACGATGCGCCCCGCGCTCGGTCGAAAGTCGTGTGCCGGCGACTCGGCGTTGATGCGGCATTCGATCGAATGGCCGCGTGGCGCAAGATCGCGCTGCGCGAACCACAGCGGTTCGCCGGCGGCGATGCGGATCTGCGCTTTGACCAGATCGACCCCCCAGGTCATCTCGGTCACTGTGTGCTCGACTTGGATGCGCGTGTTCATCTCGAGGAAATAGAAATCGTCGCCCTCGACGAGGCACTCGATCGTGCCGGCGCTGTCATAGCCGATCGCGCGCGCCAGCTTGACGGCGGCCGCGTGCAGTCCGTTGCGCACGTTTGTGCCGATGGAGGCGGGCGTCTCTTCAACGAGCTTTTGATGGCGACGCTGCATCGAACAATCGCGCTCGCCTAGGTGCACGATGTTGCCGTGCTTGTCGCCTAGGACCTGGACCTCCACGTGCTTGGGACGAGCCAGATATTTTTCGACGTACAACGTCGCATCTTTGAAATAGGCGGCAGCCTCGCGCGCCGCGAGCTCCGCGGCGTGTTCGATCTCCGCGGAGGTGTGCGCCACCTTGAGGCCCTTGCCGCCGCCGCCGGAGGAAGCTTTGATCGCGATCGGATAGCCGAAGCGCTCCGCGAACGCGCGGATCGATGCCACATCGGAGACCGGCTCGAGCGTGCCCGGCACGACCGGTACGCCGGCGACTGTCGCCACGCGGCGCGCGGCGATCTTGCCGCCCATCGCTTCGATTTTGTCCGGCGACGGCCCGATGAACACCAGGCCGTGCTCGGCGCAGACCCGCGCGAACGGCGCGCTTTCCGCCAGAAAGCCGTAGCCGGGATGCACCGCGTCGCAGCCGGCCTGCGCGGCGACTTGCATGAGCCGCTCGACGTTGAGATACGATTGCGTGGCGGGCGGTGGACCGAGCCGGTATGCCTCGTCGGCCGCCGCGACGTGCACTGCCTCTCGATCGGCGTCTGAATAGACGGCGACGCTCGCGATGCCGAGCTCGCGGCACGCGCGGATGACGCGCAGCGCGATCTCGCCGCGATTGGCGACGAGGATCTTCTTAAAGGCCGGCATCGAGCGCCTCAGCGCGCGCCGTTTGAACCCAGGTCATGCGCAGCGGCGAGCTCTCAAG
This sequence comes from Vulcanimicrobiota bacterium, assembly GCA_963812135.1. GTDB lineage: Bacteria > Vulcanimicrobiota > Vulcanimicrobiia > Eremiobacterales > Eremiobacteraceae > JAFAHD01. The sequence continues at coordinate 1,926,752 of CAWETU010000001.1, read as the reverse complement.
ACGCGAAGTTCGCCAGCGCGCATTCGCGTTCGGTCGCGCACGCACGCTCCGCGCACGTGCCTGCGCTGCGAACGCCGTCAGCGCCGCCGCGATCGCCGCCGCTTCCTCCTCGGTCGGCGCCGGTGTGATCTCCAGCAGATTCAAAGCGGGATGTTGCCGTGTTTGCGCGCCGGCCTCGCCACGCGCTTGGTGCGCAGCGTGCGGAGCGCGTTGATCAGCACCGGTCGCGTGGTGGCAGGGTCGATGACGTCGTCCACGTAGCCGCGTTCGGCCGCCACGTATGGATTGGCGAAGCGCTCGACGTACTCGGCGACGAGCTCGTCGGTGCGGCGCGCCGGATCGGCGGCCTTCGCGATCTCATCGCGGAAGATGATTTTCACCGCGCCCGGCGGGCCCATGACGGCGATCTCGGCGGTCGGCCACGCGAAGTTGAAATCCGCGCGGATGTGTTTGCTGTTCATGACGTCGTACGCGCCCCCATACGCCTTGCGCGTGATGAGCGTGATCTTGGGAACGGTGGCTTCCGCGAACGCGTAGAGCAGCTTCGCGCCGTGTTTGATGATGCCGCCGAATTCTTGACTCGTGCCGGGCAAGAACCCAGGCACGTCGACGAAGACGACGAGCGGGATGTTGAACGCGTCGCAAAAGCGCACGAAGCGCGCGCCTTTGATGGACGATGCGATGTCGAGCACGCCCGCAAGCACCTTGGGCTGATTGGCGACGACGCCGACCGGCTGCCCGCCGAGCCTGGCGAACCCGACGATCAGCGAGCCGCCGTACATCGCTTGCACTTCGAAGAACTCGCCGTCATCGACGACGCGCGCGATGACGGCCGTCATGTCGTACGGCAGGTTCGGCGCCGCGGGGATCAGATCGATGAGGCCCGGGTCGGTGCGCTGCGGATCGTCTTCAGGCTCGACGATCGGCGGATCATCGAGATTGTTCTGCGGCAGGAACGATAACAGATGGCGGACTTGCTCGAACGCGTCGTTTTCGTCGGCGGCCAAAAATTGCGCCACGCCGCTCTTCGCGTTGTGCGTCGTCGCGCCGCCGAGCTCTTCGAACGTGACCTCCTCGCCCGTGACGGTCTTGATGACCTCGGGTCCGGTGATGAACATCTGCGAGATCTTGTCGACCATGATGATGAAGTCGGTGATGGCCGGGCTGTAGACCGCGCCGCCAGCGCAGGGCCCCGCGATGAGCGAGATCTGCGGGATGACGCCCGAGGCCTGCACGTTGCGCCAGAAGATCTCGGCGTAGCCGCCAAGGCTGACGACGCCCTCTTGGATGCGCGCGCCGCCCGAATCGTTGATGCCGATCATCGGGCAGCCGATCTTCACCGCCAGGTCCATGACCTTGCATATCTTCTCCGCGAACACTTCGCCAAGCGATCCGCCGAGCACGGTGAAGTCCTGCGAGAAGATGCAGACGCGCCGGCCGTCGATCGTGCCGTGTCCGGTGATCACCCCATCGCCGACGTATTGCCGCTCACCGAGCCCGAACGCGTCCGTGCGATGCACGGCGAACGCGTCGAGCTCGACGAAACTGCCGGGGTCGAGCAGGCGCTCCACACGCTCGCGCGCGGTGAGCTTGCCCCGCTCGTGCTGCTTCGCGACGGCGGCATCGCCCGCCGGCGCGAGCGACTGCGCTCGCTTCTGACGAAGCAGATCGAGTTCGGACTCATGCGGCATGGAGCCGGAGTTCCGTGCGGGCGGCGGGCGTCCCCGCTGCGTTACTTGCGCTTGTGCAAGGCGAAGGTGTTGCCTTCGCTATCCTCGCCGAAGACCATACGGCAGATGGGCGTGTCCGAGACCTCGCCGTCCTTGTGGAACTTCACGCCGCGCGCTTTGGCGGCGGCAACGGTCTGGTCGAGATCTTCGCACGCGAACATCACGCCCGAGCCGCCATGCCAATAGCGCCCGAACTCGCTCTGCATCGTCGTCGGGCAGCTTCATGATGCCGAACGACTCGCCGTTCGGCAACGTCCATTCCGCGCCGAAGCCCGGCATCGGCATCGTCGGCTCCATGCCGAGCAAGTCGACGTAGAACTTGGTGGCGCGATCGAGATCCTTCGCTTGGTAGTAGATCGCATCCACGCCGCTGACGCGGGTCGTCGGGGTTGTGGGCACGGCTTGTCTCCTATTTGTGCTGGTGCAGGATGAAGTTGTTGCCTTCGCTGTCTTCGCCGAATGCCATGAAGCATACCGGTGTGTTCTCGATATGCCCATCGCCGTCGAACTTCACACCGCGTGCCTTGTGTTCGGCTACTGCGGCGGCGAGATCGTCGACCGCGAACAGCACGCCGCCGTGCTGTGTCCATTCTCCCTCGGACGGTTTGTAAAGCCCAAACGTCTCGCCATTTGGGAATGTGTACTCCACCACCACGTCGCCCTGCGCTACCGTGGGCTCCATGCTCAGCAGCGCGTTGTAGAATTTCGTGGCGCGAGCGAGATCTTTCACGGTGTAAAACGAGGCATCCATGCCCTTGACTTTGGTCTTTCCAGTGATCGCCATGACATCTCCCTTGAAGCGGGTGCGGTCCTCGTAAGGCCGAGTCCGCGGCATTCGGCAATCGGTCACACATTCATTCATGCCAGGTCGCAGCACACTATATGGCAGAATTACGCTGCATGGCCAAGATATTGCTCTTGCAGTTCCATAGCGATCCGCATCGTCAGGAACATTATGATGCGCTCAAAGGCCTCGGGGCCGAACTCGTGGAGGCAGAGCCGCGCTGGCCGTCGTTCTTCGACGTGCTCAAGCGCGAGCAGCCGGACGTCGTGGTGATCTCGCTCGGCGCCATTCCCTCGCACGGGCGCGAAGCGGCGCGCTATATCAAAGATGGATTCAACTCGCGCAACCTGCCGGTGTTCCTCACCGATGTTCCGGCCAAAGAGATCGACAAGAGCCGCAAGTCGGCGCCCAGCGCGATCATCGTCGAGCAGAAAGACCTGCATGATGCGGTCTACAAGAAACTGATGGAGAACCTAGCCGGAAAGTCCTGATCTTCGCTACTCGAGCTCGAAATAGAAATCAACAAGATAAGCCCGATTGGCGGGCTTACCGTTGATTTCAGGCTCTGTGTAGCGGCTGCCCCGTGCAGAGGCCAGCGCGGCAGCATCGAGGATGGGGAACCCCGACGTCTTCAAGACTGATGTGCCGACCAGGTTGCCTCCCGAGCCCACGATTACAGCCACGAGTACCGAACCTTGCTCGCCGGTGGTGTGGGCTTCGTACGGGTAGTCGAGGGGGGAGACAAACGACAGCCTTGCATCACGGAGCGTCGAGCCGATGGTCGGTGACGTATCCACTACGGACGAATCATCAAATTCCGGCCAAAACTGATCTGCAGCGTCGCGAATGTCTTTCGGCATCGGCTCTCCGCGGGGACCAGTATAGCTGCGTTTACGATGCGCGTCTGCAATAAGCGATAAGCGCGGAGCAAGAGCGACTGAAGAAGTGGGCTGGCAGAGGATCTTCCCGCCGTTCGCTTCCACTTGGGATAGAGCGACGCGCACCAGGCTCCTATCGCGCCAACGAAATAGGATCGCATCCGCCGCCGAGTCAACCTCCGAGACGATAACCGTTCCGACCTGGACGAGCGCATCGTTGTAAACGTCTAACTTCGTTGCGATTGGCACCGGCGCAGAATTGCGAACGCCCACCCGGTACTCGACAAACCCTTGTGGCTTCCCCAGCGACGCGACGCTGAAGTCGGAGACCGAAAGAGGGCACGGCGACGTGGGGGAGGGTGGAGAAGCCGCGGGACCAGGGTTTGCGATAACGATCGCTGTGCTGAGCTGGTGTGCCGGCTCGCTCACAAGAACATTCGGGTGAACACCCGCGCCTTCGAGGCGCTGACCGTCAGGTGCGTGCATGTCCAGCGTCGCGACGCGCAATAGCCCGCCGTCGGCGAGCGTCATCTCGGCATCGACGCCCAACACCTTGCCCGCGGAGCGCGTGCCCACCAACGTCGCGCGATGATAGTATTGCAGCGCGCGCGCAAGCGACTCGGCGCCGCTGCGGCTGTTCTTATCGATCAGCACGACAAGTCGTCCTGGATACGAGAACCCAGCATTATCGGTCGCCGTGAAGCGTTGCGACCCGAACAGGTTGTAGCGGCGCGTGCCGGTCGAGATCAACGTCCCCGGCGGCAAGAATATGCCGGCGACTTCATCCACCGAATCCACCAGGCCACCAGGATTGCCGCGCAGGTCGAGGATGAGCGCGGGCTCGTGTCCGACGCTTGCCATCGCCCAGCCGAGTACGCTGTGCACCGAATCAGGAAATGACGAGAGACGCAGATAGCCGACGCCAGGTCGCACGATTTTCCAGTCCACTGCCGGCTCGCTGACCGTAGCATCGGGTGCCATCCCGAACACGGCATGCGGGTTCGCGGTCGCGCAGCGGCTCGAGATCGGTCGGAGAATACACCGCGGTGTGGCTGTCGTGCAATTGCGCGAGCATGGAGCGCAGCGCCGCATAACGCGCTTGGGTCGTCGGCGCGTTCGCGATCAGCGGCCGATAGTGTTCTGCCACCGCTTGCCACGCGACGCCGTGGTAAGACGCGTCGAAATACCGCACGGAGACCGTCGAAGTCACCTCATCGAAGATCCGCTCGCCGATCGACTGGGTGGCCTGATGGTGATGGTAGAGGTAGTAGGGGATGGCGATCGCGGCCGCAAGGAGCACGGTGAGGAAGCGACGCCGCAGGAGCCGGCGCCGGTAGATCGGCCGGTAGGGAACAGAAGCGCGTTCCCAATCCCACATATTACTTACTCGATTTCGATGCGTCTACACCACGCGGGTACAGCCATTCTTCGAGGGACGTGTGGCGCACCCCCGTTTCGCCGGCCAGCTCGCGACGCAATTCCCCGACCAGCGCGCACGACTCCGCAACCGCGTCGTGCTTATGGATGCTCTCGTAGTTCAGCTGACGGGCGAGCACGAATGCGCTTTCAGGAGCGGCGGCAAGTGCCTCGTTGGCATAGCGCAGTATCTCGCGCACGACGTCCTCGACGAAGCGCGGCGCCGAGTGGGCTTTGTTGACCACGAAAAGCTCGTCCGGGCGCTTGAGGAGGTCGTACGTCTCGGAAGACATTGACTGCTCGACGATCGCGACCATCGCAGGAAGATCCAGCGCCGTGGTGCCGCCGATCAGCAGCGTGCCGCGGCCGCGCTGATTGTGCGTGGCGATCGGCAGCGAGGCGAGAATGCGCGCGATCTGGTCGGGCGAGAAGCCGTCAGCCGCGAGCCGCTCCGCAGAGCTCTCAGCGACCATCGTCTGCGCGCACGGGCACGCGGTGATTCCTTGGGCTTCGACACCAAAGAGGCTGCGCGCGAAATCGGGTCCCGCGACCGCCTTTGCCAGCACCGTGTAATACTCGTTGGTGGCGATGCCGCTCGCGGGCGTGTGGCGCGGCAACGCGAACTCCGCGCGCAGATCGACGTGCGCGATCTCCGCTCGCTGACTTGCCACGACGCGCTGAGCCACTGCCAGCGCTAACGACTCGACGCCGCCCTCCGAATGACCGGCGATGTCGGAGAGCGCGTCCTCCAGATCCTGCGAGAAGCGCGACATGTGGACGCCGCTGTGCGCCGCATCGAGATCGGCGAAGATGTCGAGCGTCGCGATCGCGCTTTGGCGTCCGGCGGGCAGGTTCAACGCGATCGTCGTCTTCACACCGGTCACGCCGGCGCGATTGAGCGACAACGGCACGTGCGGCTGCATCTCTTGCACATCGCGGCGGATGCGCGCCACGAGGTCGCCGTCGAGCCGGCGCACCCCGGACGCGTCGGCAGCGGCGGCGAGGTCGCGGATGCTCTTGCCCGATACCGGTTCGACGGCGTCAGGTGCGATATCGCGCAGCGGCGCAAGCACGAAGGCGCGTTCGCGCATGCGCGGATGCGGAATGGTCAGATCTTCGTCGCGCATCACAAGATCGTCGTACAGCAGGATGTCGAGATCGATTGCGCGCGGCCCCATCGGGAAGGAGGTCGCGCGGCCGACTCGTCGCTCGATCGAGGCGAGCGCGGCCCGCAGCTCGCGCGGCCCAAGGGCCGTTCGACCAGTGCACGCGCAATTCAGGAAATCCGGCTGATCGGCGAAGCCGACGGGTTTGGTCTCATACACAGGCGAGATGCGCTCGATGTGGATAACTTCGCGCAGCAGATGGAGCGCGCGCGCGAGATTGCTCTGCCGGTCGCCGAGATTCGAACCCAAACCGATCGCGACGAAGTGCCGGGATTCCGTCATGCGCAAGTCTTCTCGAAAAGTTCTCAAATTTCCGGTGCCAAACCGCCTTGACACGTCAGGAGTGCAGGCGTATCATGCGCTTAAGCCTCAGGGGGCTTGCTCTATAGCGTACCGATCGGCGAGCGGACGGCGTGAGCACCGACCGCATCCGGATTGTGTAACCCGGGCGTAGCGATTAGGCAAAGACCTGATCAAGCGAAAGCCGATAAGACTCCCGCCACTTACGGCGGGCTCCAGTACTGCGACGACCGAGAGCCCTTGGGGCTTTCTCTTTTTTTCAGGCCCAAACACGAACCCGGACACGAAAGATACCGATAAAACGTTTAGGTATTGGAAAGAAGCACAACCCCACGCCACGTCGAACACCTGTACACCATTCAAAGGAGCGGCTGCCATTGCGCGGCCGGTGGAGATAGATAAAGTAATGTCAATGTGGGAACCGTTCACCGAGCGCGCGCGCCGCAGCATCGTGCTGGCGCAAGAAGAGGCGCAGCGGCTCGGCAACAACTACATCGGAACGGAACACATCCTGCTCGGCATCATCAGCGAAGGCGAGAGCCTTGCCGCCAAAGTGTTGGAAACTTTAGGAGTCAACCTGGCGAAGGTTCGGGCCGAAGTCGAGGCGATCGTCGGGCGCGGCGGCCAGACCGTGCAACAGGAGATGGTGTTCACCCCCAGGGCCAAGCGCGTCATCGAACTGGCTTTTGAAGAAGCGCGCCAGCTCAACCACAACTACATCGGCACGGAGCATTTGCTGCTCGGCTTGATCCGCGAAGGCGAAGGCGTTGCCGCGCGCGTGCTCACCAACCTGGGCGTCGACCCCGCCAAAGTGCGCGTGCAGACGACCTCGTTGCTGGGCGCCGAGACGCAGACGCAGACCGCGTCCAAAGGCAAGAGCAAGACGCCGACGCTCGACGCGTACGGCCGCGACCTCACGCAGCTCGCCCGCGAGGGCAAGCTCGATCCGGTCATCGGCCGCAACACCGAGATCGAACGCGTCGTGCAGATCCTCTCGCGGCGCACCAAGAACAACCCGGCGCTCATCGGTGAGCCCGGCGTCGGCAAGACGGCGATCGCCGAAGGCTTGGCACAGCGCGTCATCAACGGCGACGTGCCCGAGCTGCTGCGCGACAAACGCGTCATCACGCTCGATCTTGCGGGCCTGGTGGCCGGCACGAAGTATCGCGGCGAGTTCGAAGAGCGCATGAAGCGCGTCATGGATGAGATCCGCGGCGCGAGCGGCGAGATCATCCTGTTCATCGACGAGCTCCACACGCTCGTCGGGGCGGGTGCCGCCGAAGGCGCGATCGACGCGAGCAACATCATCAAACCGGCGCTCGCACGCGGCGAGCTGCAGTGCATCGGCGCGACGACGCTCAACGAGTTCCGCAAGCACATCGAGAAGGATTCAGCGCTCGAGCGCCGCTTCCAATCGATCATGGTCGGCGAGCCGTCGATCGACGAGACCGTCGAGATCCTCAAGGGCCTGCGCGACCGCTACGAAGCGCACCATCGCGTCAAGATCTCAGATGAAGCGCTCGAAGCCGCGGCACGGCTGTCGGCGCGCTACATCTCCGATCGCTTCCTGCCCGACAAAGCCGTCGACCTGATGGACGAAGCGGCATCGCGCGTGCGGCTGCAATCAACCTCGTTGCCGCCGGAGATCCGCGAGGTCGAGACCGAGATCCGCAAGGTCAAGGCTGAGAAAGAAGCCGCCATCAAGGCGCAAGAATTCGAGCGCGCGGCGCAGATCCGCGACCGCGAGGAGAAGATGCGCGCCAAGAAGGCGACCATGGAAGCCGAGTGGATCGAGAAGCGCAACGCCAAGGGCGAGAAGACCAACACGGTCGGCCCCGAGGAGATCGCGCACATCGTCTCAACCTGGACGCGCATTCCGGTCAGCAGGCTCAAAGAAGAAGAGACCTCCAAGCTGCTCAACATGGACCAAGCGTTGCACAAGCGCATCATCGGCCAAGACGAAGCGATCAAAGTCATCTCGCGCGCCATCCGGCGCGCCCGGGCTGGCTTGAAGAATCCGAAGCGGCCGATCGGCTCGTTCATCTTCTTGGGTCCGACCGGCGTCGGCAAGACCGAGCTCGCTCGCACACTTGCCGAGTTCATGTTCGACGACGCCGATTCGATGATCCGCATCGACATGTCCGAGTACATGGAGAAATATTCGGTCTCGCGGCTGGTCGGCGCGCCGCCCGGCTACGTCGGCTACGAAGAAGGCGGACAGCTCACCGAAGCGGTGCGCCGTCGCCCCTACGCGGTCGTGCTGCTCGACGAGATCGAGAAGGCGCATCCGGACGTGTTCAACCTGCTGCTGCAGGTGCTCGAAGACGGCCGGCTCACCGACTCGCAAGGCCGCGCGGTCGACTTCAAAAACACGGTCATCATCATGACGAGCAACATCGGCGCGATGGGACTGCAGAAGAGCAGCGACATCGGTTTCCGGCCGGTGAAGGAAGAAGGCTCGTCGGCGGTGCGCTACGAGCGCATGAAGAACAAGATACTGGAAGAGATCAAACACATCTTCCGGCCGGAGTTCCTCAACCGCGTCGACGAAGTCGTGGTCTTCCACTCGCTCGACATGGACCAGATCAAGCAGATCGTCACGCTCGAGCTCGCCAAGGTCGTCAAGGAGCTGGAGAACCAGCACATGACGCTCGAAGCGACCGAAGCGGCGCGCGAGCTGATCGCCAAAGAGGGTTGGGATCCGGCGTTCGGCGCCCGCCCGCTGCGGCGCGCGATCGGCCGGCTAGTCGAAGACCCGCTGTCCGAAGAGCTGCTGCGCGGCACGTTCAAGGTCGGCGACCACATCTTGCTCGACGCTGAAGAGGGCAAGTCGACGTTCCGCAAGATCGGCGAGCCGCTCAAACCACCGGTGCCCGAACCGACGGAGACAGGTCCCGCAAACAACTAGCATGTGGGACCCCAGCCACGGCTGAAGGTAGGACCCGAGCGACAGCTCGGGTGAAGGCCTCGAGCGAATGCTCGAGGCCATTCTCTTGATGAGGGCGCTGATGCCGATAGAGACGATCAACACGCTGGCCGCAGTCGGCACGTTCGTGGTCATCACGGCGACTGCGATCGCAGCCCTCGTCCAGCTGCGGCATCTACAGGCGAGCAATCAATTGCAGGCGATGCTCAAGCTCAACGAGATGTGGGATGATGACGCGATGCGCGCGGCTGCCCATTACGTGCGGGTAGAGCTCGCCAAACGAGTACAAGAACCGGGCTATTCGCAATCGCTGGACACAGCGGCCAATGACTGGTCGGTTCATCCCGAGGTTCGAATCATCACCTGGTGGGAGCAGGTCGGCACCATGGTCAAACACGGCCTCATCCAGGAGGATCCGTTTCTCGACCTCGCGTCGGGGGTGGTGAGTAACGATTGGGATCGCCTCGGCGTGCCGGTCGCTTTGATGCGCCGGGCGCGCGGCCCCGCGCTCTGGGAGAACTTCGAATACCTCGCCGCGCGCGGGAGGGAGTTCACGCGGCGCCATCCGCAGGGCTCGTTCCCGTCGACCATGCAGCGGCTACCGCTGCCGGATGTCGGCGCCGCGACCGCCGCGGAGGGCCGCGCGACGGTCGGTGAGGCTCAAGGATGAGCTGGGAAGAACTTTCCGCACTTTCGACCTTCGGCACGCTCGTTGTGATCGCGGCGTCAGCGATCGCGGCGGTCATCCAGCTGCGGCACATGCGCTCGGGCAATCAGATTAACGCCACGCTGGGCCTTTTCGACAAATGGGCCGGCCCCGAAGCGAGGAAGCTGCAAGCGTACGTCTTCAGCGGCGAGATCGAGAAGAAGCTTGAGGACCCTGCGTACCGCGCGGGGTTGATGCGCCAGCCGATCGATCGCGTCGCGTATCCGGAAATCAACTATATCGACTTCTGGGAGTCGCTTGGCGGGATGTTCAAGTTGGGCTCCTTCGAGGAACGGGCCTTCATGGAGAGCGGGGGTTGGACGGCAACCGCAGCCTGGAACAGGATGATGCCCGTGATCGCGATCATCCGCCGCAAACGGGGGCCGACCGCGTACGACAATTTCGAGTACATGGTGTCGCGAGCGCTCATCTGGGAGGCGAAGAACCCGGACACGTACCCGAAAGACGCGCCGCGTCTGCCGGTGATCGATCCGTACCCGGAGGATTCGGCGCATGACGCTTAGAGTGCTCCCCCAAGACGATGTGCCTAGGCCGGTGTATGTTCTTGGGGTGCTCTTTTTTCTTGGAGGAGTTGTCTCCGTTCTTCACATTTTAGTCGGCGCGTTCATCCTGCATATCAATCTCGATTTCGGTGTGTTGAGTTTGTGGATCGGACCCGGGCTCATTCGGGGAGAGCGGCGCTGGTGGACATGGGCTCGGGTTTTCACGTGGATCAGCGCGATCGCCACCCCACTAGCTTTGTTGATCGTCTTCGGTGGTAGAGTGCAACCGACGTGGAGCATTCTGGACATTCCGATTGCAGCCGCGCACCCGGCTGCCCTGATCGCTGCCGCTGTTCTTTGGGAAGCCGTAGCGGTTTGGGGTCTTTGGGTTTTGCACAGGTATAGCTCATTCGTTGAAAGAGACCTTGCCGCGCATGCCACTTGAGTTGTGGAACACGATATTTGCGGGCGCGACGTTCGTCGTCATCGCGGCGACGGCGATCGCCGCGGTCATTCAGTTACGCCATCTCCGCGCAGGCAACCAACTCAACGCGCTCCTCACGCTCATGCAGATGTGGGATTCGCCCGAGATGCAGAACCACATCCAGTATACGCGCACGGTGCTGCCAGAAAAGCTCAAAGATCCGGCGGTCCTAGCCGAGTACGCGGCAGGCGGTATCTCTCGCGCGAGCCACCCGGAGATGCTAGTCGCTGATTTTTGGGAGCAGATCGGCACCTTCGCGAAATGGGAGCTCGTCGACGAGCGCTCGTGGCTCGACATCCTCTCCTCGCAGGTCGTGGCCGCGTGGCGCCTGCTTGAAGTCCCGATCACGGCGATGCGCTCGCGCGCGGGCCTGTCTGCGTTTGAGAATTTCGAGTATCTTGCCGCGCGAGCGATGCTGTGGCAGCGGCGCTACCCCGATGGCGCCTATCCCAAGGGCACGCCGCGGATGGCTGAGTTTGACGTCGCCGACGCGAGGCGTAAGCAGACATGAAAACGATACCGACGTTCGGCATTCTCGTCGGCGGCGGGCCGGCGCCGGGCATCAACGGCGTCATCGCGGCCGCGACGATTGAGGCCATCAATGAAGGCTGCCGCGTGCTCGGCATCTACGACGGCTATCAATGGCTGGCGCAGCGCGACGCAGAGTCATGCCACCGAGCTGCACATCGACGACGTGAGCCGCATCCATTGGACCGGCGGCTCGTTGCTGCGCACGTCTCGCACCAACCCGGCCAAGGACGACGAGAGTCTCTCGAACTGCGTCTCGGTGCTGCGCGTGCTCGGCATCACGCACTTGATCTGCATCGGCGGCGACGACACGACGTTCGGCGCGGCCAAGATCGCGCAAGCCGCGGGCGGCGACATCCACGTCGCCACGGTCCCCAAGACGATCGACAATGATCTTGCCGTTGCCCGATAACATGCCGACGTTCGGCTTCGAGACGGCACGAGAGGTCGGCACCGACATCGTCGAGAGCCTCATGGAAGATGCGAAGACGACGACACGTTGGTATACCGCCGTTTGCATGGGGCGCAAATCGGGCGCGCTTGCGCTTGGCATCTGCAAATCGGCCGGCGGCACGCTGGCGGTCATCCCGGAGGAATTCGGGGACTCGAAGGTCTCGCTCGAGCGCGTCGCCGACATCATCATCGGCAGCATCATCAAGCGGCGCTGGATGGGTCACGATCACGGCGTCGCCATCGTGGCCGAGGGCGTTGTCGAGCGGCTTGACGAGCAGGCGCTCGAAGGGTTGAAAAACCTGCCGCGCGACCAATACGGCCATATCCGCATCAGCGACCTCGACGTCGGCGACGCCGTGCGCGGATTCGTGCGCCAGCGTTTGGAGGCGCTGCACATCAAGGCCACGGTGATCAAGAAAGAGATCGGCTACGAGCTGCGCTGCGCCAAACCGGTCGCGTTCGACGTTGAGTACGCGCGCACGCTGGGCTACGGGGCGGTGCGCTACCTCATGAGCGGCGGCTCGGGCGCGATGATCGCGCTGCGCGGCGGCAAGGTGACGCCGGTCACGCTGCAGGACATGCTCGACCCCGCCACCGGTCGCATCCGCGTGCGGCAGGTCGACACGTCGACCGAGGCCTACGAGGTCGCGCGCAAATATATGATCCGGCTCGAAAAAGATGATTTCGAGCAGCCGCGCCTAGGCGAGCTGGCGAAAACCGCCGGCATGTCGGCGGCGGATTTCAAGACCCGCTTCGAACCCGTCGTGATGTAGCGGTCGAATTTATTCGACCGTTGCTAATGTAACCGCCGACGCTTCACCAGTCGGACGGTCGTGCCGTCGCCCGTGCAATCGTGCTCGACGCGATCCATGAGCGCGCGCATCAGGAACATGCCCATGCCGCGGTCCATGGCGTCGAGCTTAATCGTACCTGGAACCTTGCGGACGTCAAAACCGGTTCCCTTATCAGACACCACGATGCTCAAGTCAACGCCATCAAAAGTCGCCCCAAGCCGGAAGTGGCCGCTCGCGACGTGGCCGTGCTCCGCGGCGTTGTTGCATGCCTCGCCGACGGCTAACGCGATATCGCAAACGTCTGCATAGTCGAAACCGCAGTCGATGGCATAGTCGGCAACCGCATGGCGGGCTTCGGCGACGGAGCGATACGCGCTCGGGAAAAGCGCGTCGAAGCCGTCTTGCCCTAATGACTCAGGCACAGTTGGACGCCATATACCCTAGCGATTGCAGCATCAAACCTCTGTTCGGTCACTCTTTTTTCGCTTGAGGAGGCAAGAGCCGCGGCACGCCCGACGGGTAAACGCTCGGGTGCTCTTGGGCGAACTGGCGCGAGCGAGCGGCGAGGTATTCGAAGTCCTCCCAAATGGCATCGTCGTGATGCATACCACGCTCCAACGCGACGTGCCCTTGGAGTCGCAACCACAATCCGTCGATCGTGCCAAAATACTGTTCGAAAAACATCCGGTCATCGACGACGCCGTTCCGAACGAGCGTGCCGATCACCTCAACCGAATTTGCCATTATCAGAACGGCCGCGCGAATCTCCTCGTAGTGCGTTTGACCGCCGGTCGGTTTTAAGGCCGCATCGTCCGCGACGAAGCGTCGATACCCCTCGTCTTGCGAAAGATCACCTTCGCGGTGGAGCAACGCGAGCGCGCGCTGGTGCGCGTCGTCGTCGAGCATGTTGCGCAGCGTGAGGAAACCGGTGATCTGGTTGCTGGCCCGCATGTGACGCAGCTGGATGAGCGCGGCGATCGCGGTCGCTCCGATGACCACCGCGGTCGTCAGACTCGCAATAGCGCTGATCAGTTCAAGCGACATGCTCCCCCTTGTGTCCAACGAATGACCGTGTGACGAGGTTGACCCCGAAATAATAGCCGAACTCGCGATGATCTAGCGTCTCGAGCTGGACGAGATCGGCGGGCCGGCCTGGTGCGATGCAGCCAGCCACACCGGCCGCGTCGAGCGAGCGCGCGGCGAAGACGGTGACGCCGGCGATGGTTTCGGCGATGCTCATGCGCATGCGCCGCCGAGCCAGATGCGCGACCTCTTGCAATGAGAAGCACGGGCACGTGCCCGGATTGAAGTCGGTCGCCAGCGAGACGGGCACGCCGCCATCGATGAGCGCTCGCGCGGGCGCGAACGGCAGATCCATGTATTGCGCCGTCGCCGGACACAGGACGGCAGATGTTCCGGCACTCGCGCAGCGCTGGGATCTCGGCGCTCGCGATATGGTTGAGATGATCGGCCGACGTGCAACGCAGTTGCGCGGCGACTGCCGCACCGCCGGAATGCGAAAGCTCATCGGCGTGGATGCGCAGCTGTAGGCCGCGGGCGGCGCACGCCTCGAGAAAGCGCCGGCTCTGAGCGGGGCTGAAGAAGCCCTGTTCGCAAAACGCGTCGGCGAAGCGCGCGATCTTCGTGTCGGCGGCCGCCGGCAAGATCCGCGCGACCAGCTCGTCCACAAACGCGTCGTATGAAGTGAATTCCGGCGGCAGCGCGTGCGCGCCGCAAAAGGTGGCGATCACGTGCGGCGTGTCATCCAAGGCATCGAGCTGCGCGAGTGCACGTAACAGCCTGACTTCGCCGTCGGCACTCAAGGCGTAACCGGTCTTCACCTCGGCGGTCGTCGTGCCGTGCGCGAGCATGGCTGCGAGTTTGCGTCTGCCTTTCGCGACCAATGCGGCCTCGTCGAGCTTGCGAGTCTGCGCCACGGTGAAGCCGATGCCGAGCGAGGGCGGCTCGCCACGCGCAAGCGCCTCGAAATCGGCAACGCGATCGCCCGCGAACAGCGCGTGGGTGTGCGCGTCGACGAACCCGGGCATGACGACGCAACCGCCCGCATTGTAGGTCGTGAGACCGCGAGCTTCGCTCGCGGCGACACCCGAGCTTCGCTCGGGTCCTACGAATTCGATCACACCGTCGCGCACGACGATCGTCGCGTCGCGCACGATGCCAAGGTCATCGTCGCTGACGCGCGGGTCGCCGTCTACGCGCGCGGCCAACGGGGCCATCGTGATGGCGACTGCGTTGACCAAAGCGTACGACGACGCGCCTGGGCCTGCTACCACGTCACCGCGCGCGGATCGAGCGCTTCGAGATGAAGGTAGTACGCCGCGGATTCGGCGATCGCGGACAGCGGCGACAACCCGACGAGCTCGCACCCGCTGACGGCGACGCCGGCCGCGGCGGCTTCGCGCCGGATGAGCTCGGTCACCCGGTAGAGCGGAATCGCATTGACGTCGACGACGTTCATCGACACCTGCACGATCGAGTCGGAGAGCGCGAAGCCGAGCGCCTTGATGCCGAGCAGTCCGCCGCTGCGCCGCCGCACTGCATGCGCGATGCGTTCGGCAAGCTTGAGATCGCCGGTCGCGAGGTTCACGTTGAAGGCGATCAGGAAATTGCGGGCGCCGACAGCGACGATGCCGGCGCTCGGGTGCAGCGCGGGCTCCCCGACGTCGGGATGGCGCGCGGGCTCTTTGACCGCCTCGAGCAAGCCTTCGAACTGTCCCTTGCGGACGTTGCCGAGGTCGCGCCGCTCCGGCCGCGTCGCGGCGAACTCGTAGTAATAAGAAGGCAGTCGATACTGCTTCCACAGCTCTTCCGCGCACGAGTGCGCCAGTGCCACCGCGTCATCCATGGTCGCGCCGCTCACCGGGATGAAGGGGATGACATCGACCGCGCCCATGCGCGGGTGTTCGCCGGTGTGCGTGCGCAGGTCGATCAGCTTGACCGCGGCGCCGGCGATCCGCAGCGCGGCGCCGAGCACGCCGTCACCCGTGCCGACGAGCGTGTAGACGGAGCGGTTGTGCGCGCTATCGCTTTGCGTGTCGAGCAGGACGACATCGCGTCCTGCAGCGTCGCGCGCGATCTCCGCGATGACATCGGCGCGCCGCCCTTCTGAAACGTTTGGCACGCACTCAAAAACGCTGGACATGCTTTCGACGCTCCTCGTTGGCCCCGAGCAGGCGCCGTCCCTTGCGAGAGTTAAGTGGACCGCGCACGATGGCTGTCATTCAATCGCGCGTCGATACTGCTTCGAAAGAGTTCGCCGCCAATCGCGAGTACTTCGT
Organism: Vulcanimicrobiota bacterium; assembly: GCA_963812135.1. Taxonomy (GTDB): domain Bacteria; phylum Vulcanimicrobiota; class Vulcanimicrobiia; order Eremiobacterales; family Eremiobacteraceae; genus JAFAHD01. The sequence goes on along the minus strand of CAWETU010000001.1, from coordinate 1,910,785 downwards.
GACGTTGCTCGAGGAGCTCGCGCAGCGCCAAACGCTTGTCTCCCAAGGCGGCGGCGCCGAAGCGTTGGCCAAACACGTGGCGCGCGGCAAGCTGCCGGTGCGCGAGCGGATCGATCTGCTCGTCGACGCGAACTCCTCGTTTCTCGAGCTATCGCCGCTGGCCGCGTGGGGGATGTACAAGAACGAGGCGCCGAGCGCCGGCATCGTGACCGGCATCGGCAGCGTCGAAGGCGTCGAGTGCGTCATCGTCGGCAACGACGCGACCGTCAAAGGCGGCACGTATTTCCCGATCACCGTCAAGAAGCATCTGCGCGCGCAGGAGATCGCCGAGCAGAACCACCTGCCGTGCATCTATCTCGTCGATTCGGGCGGCGCGTTCTTGCCGCTTCAGGACCAAGTGTTTCCCGATCGCGATCATTTCGGACGCATTTTCTACAACCAAGCGCAGATGTCGAGCAAACGCATCCCGCAGATCGCCTCCGTGATGGGATCGTGCACCGCCGGCGGCGCGTACGTGCCCGCGATGTCCGACGAGTCGATCATCGTCAAAGGCGAAGGGACGATCTTTTTGGGTGGGCCGCCGCTCGTGAAAGCGGCGACTGGCGAAATCGTCACCGCCGAAGAGCTTGGCGGCGCCGACGTCCATACGCGCATCTCGGGCGTGAGCGACCACTTGGCCCTCAACGACCGGCATGCGCTGGCGATGTGCCGCGAGATCGTGGCGAATCTCAACCGGCGCAAAAAAACGCCGTGGTCGGTCACCGAGCCGCGTGCGCCTAAGTACGACCCGCGCGAGATGTACGGCATCGTGCAGCGCGATTGGCGCAAACCGTACGACGTCCGCGAGGTCATCGCGCGCATCGTCGACGGCAGCGAGTTCCACGAGTTCAAAGCGCTCTACGGCGAGACGCTGATCTGCGGCTTCGCGCACATCGAAGGCAACCCGGTCGGCATCCTTGCGAACAACGGCATCTTGTTCTCCGAGAGTGCGCTCAAGGGGACGCATTTCATCGAAATCGCGTGCCAGCGCGGCGTGCCGCTCATCTTCTTGCAGAATATCACCGGCTTCATGGTCGGCAAGAAATACGAAGAAGGCGGCATCGCCAAGGACGGCGCCAAGTTGGTGATGGCGGTCGCCAACGCGAACGTGCCGAAATTCACCGTGATCATCGGCGGATCGTTCGGCGCCGGCAATTACGGCATGTGCGGACGCGCGTTCTCGCCGCGCCAGCTGTGGATGTGGCCCAACGCACGCATTTCGGTGATGGGCGGCCCGCAGGCCGCGAACGTGCTGCTCACCGTGCGGCTCGAGGCGCTCGAGAAGAAGGGCGAGACGATGACAGCCGCAAGAGCGTGAGGAGTTCATGCGCCCGACACTTGAGAAGTATGAGGCGGAAGGCAACCCGTACTACAGCACCGCGCGCTTATGGGATGACGGGATCATCGATCCGGCCGATACGCGCCACGTGCTCGCGATGGGCATCTCCGCCGCGGCGAACGCGCCGCTCGAGCCGACGACGTTCGGCGTTTTCCGGATGTAGGACCCGAGCAAAACTCGGATGTAGCGGTCGAATTTATTCGACCGAAAACAAAGGGGCAGACATGGCCGACATTGTGACCCTCGCCCGCGACGGCGGCGTCGCGCGCGTGACGCTGAACAATCCGGAGAAGCGCAACGCGTTCGATCCGGTCATGATCCAGACGATCAGGGGCATCTTCGACGGGTTTTCCAAAGACGATGCGCTGCGCGTCGTCGTCCTCGCCGGAGAAGGCCCCGTGTTTTGCGGCGGCGCGGACATCAACTACATGCAGACCAGTCTTGACATGACGGCCGACCAGAATCTTGAGGATTCTATGAAGCTCGCCGGCATGCTGCACGCCGTAAACGCCTGCCCGGTGCCCGTCATCGCGCGCGTCCACGGTGCGGCATTGGGCGGCGGCGCGGGCGTGCTGGCGGCATGCGACCGCGTGATCGCCGCCGACGACACAACGTTTGGCTTCACCGAAGTGAAACTCGGCCTTGTGCCGGCCGTCATCTCGCCATTCGTCATCGCCAAGATCGGCGAGACGCATGCCCGCGCGCTCTTCACGACGGGCGAACGATTCGACGCCCAACGCGCGATGCGCATCGGCCTCGTCCATGACGTCGTGCCGGGCGCCAATCTCGATGCGGCCGTGCAAGCGGTCTGTGGTGAAGTGCTCAGCGGCGGTCCGGCCGCGACGCGGCTGGCCAAGGAGATCGCCCTCAACGTGCCGCGGCTTGCGCCCGAACAGGTCGGCCCATGGACCGCGCGTCGTCTGGCGAACCAACGCACGAGCGCCGAGGGGCAAGAAGGGCTGCGCGCATTTCTCGAAAAGCGCAATCCTTCGTGGAAGGCGTAATCCGGCGCATCGAGCGGCTCCTCATCGCGAATCGTGGCGAGATCGCGGTGCGCATCGCGCGCACGTGTCGCGCCATGGGTATCACGTCGATCGCCGTCTATTCTGACGCGGACGAGGGAGCGCTGCACACGCAGGAATGCGACGAAGCCGTCCGCATCGGACCCGCGCCGGCGCGCGAATCCTATCTCAACATCGACAACGTCATCGCCGCGGTGCGTGGCGCTCGCGCCGACGCCGTGCACCCAGGCTACGGCTTCCTTTCCGAAAACGCGCGCTTCGCGCAAGCCTGTCTCGATGCAGGCGTCATCTTCGTCGGACCACCCCCATCGGCGATGCAAGCCGTCGGTGATAAGATCGCGGCGAAGCGGATCGCAGCCGAGGTCGGCGTGCCGACGGTGCCGGGCTACCTCGGCGAGGATCAGACCATCGAGGCGTTCTCCAGGGAGGCGCGGCGCATCGGCACGCCGCTCATCGTCAAAGCGGCGGCGGGCGGCGGCGGCAAGGGCATGCGGCTGGTGCGCGAGCCTGCGCAGCTGCGTGAGGCCATCGAAGGCGCGCAGCGCGAGGCGCGTTCAGCGTTCGGCGATGCGACCGTGTTTCTTGAGCGATACTTGGAATCGCCGCGTCACGTGGAAGTGCAGATCCTTGGCGACCGTCACGGTGCGTATATCCACCTCAACGAGCGCGACTGCTCGATCCAACGCCGACATCAGAAAATCGTCGAAGAAACACCCTCACCGGCCGTCACGACCCAGTTGCGCGATAAGCTCGGCAGCGCGGCACTCGCCATCGCCAAAGCGGTCGGCTACGAGAACGCGGGCACGGTCGAGTTCATGCTCGACGCGGACGGCGAATTCTATTTCCTCGAGGTCAACGCGCGGCTGCAAGTGGAGCATCCGGTCACCGAGATGGTCACCGGCACGGACCTCGTCCGCGAGCAGATCGAGATCGCGGCCGGTGCTCCTCTTAGCCTGCGCCAGAAAGATGTCGCACCGCGCGGTCACGCGATCGAAGTGCGTATCTATGCGGAGGATCCGAGCAACGGCTTTCTGCCGTCGAGCGGTCGCGTGCTCGACTTCCGCGCGCCGTCCGGTCCAGGTATCCGCGTCGACGAGGGCATTGCCGCGGGCTCAATCGTCACAACGGACTACGATCCGATGCTCGCAAAACTGATCGCGTATGGCGAATCGCGCGCTGAGGCACTGGGGCGTTTGCAGGCCGCGCTGCATGATTGCCATGTGGCGGGCGTCGCGACCAACGTCGAATTCCTGCGCTGGCTGGTGCGTGAGCCCGATTTTGTCGCGGGCAAAGCGACGACGGACTTCCTGGACAAACATCATTGGGCGCCACCGCAAACGTCGCCCGAACGCGAGGTCGTCGAAACGCTCGCGGCGGCGGGCGCGCTCCAGTCGCTCGGGTCATGGCGTCTCGGGTCGCAGCGTCGCTCGGTCCGTTTCAGCGCACCCACGGCTTCGGTGCAGGCCGAATTCGATTGGCGCACATCGGCATGGCTGGTTGGAAATGGGCAAACCGATGCCACGGTTCGACCGCTCGCGGCTCCTGACTTCGAGCTGACCGCCAACGGGCGACCGGAATCGCTGCGCGCGTGGCCCACCGATCGTGGCATCGAGCTCGCGGTGGGCGACCCGCCCGTTCGACGGGCGTTCGTGCTCGATGCGCTCGAAGACGTCACGCATGCGGGCGCGCACGCGAGCGGTCACGGCGGTTCCGGATCGGCCACCGCGCCGATGAGCGGCACCGTGGTCAAGGTGGATTGCGAGCCAGGCGCACACGTGAAGGCGCATCAGGTGCTCGCCGTCATCGAGGCGATGAAAATGGAACACGCGATCACCGCACCGTTCGACGGACGGGTCCAATCGATCAACGTGCGACCCGGCGACCGGGTCGATGCTGGCGACGTGCTTGTCGAAGTCGAGCCGGCTGCGTGAGCGCGGCCATGAAGTCGGTTCCAAAGCAGGTCACGATCGTTGAAGTCGGCCCGCGCGACGGACTGCAAAACGAGAAGACGACGATTCCGACGGAGACCAAAGTGCGCTTCATCGACGCGCTCTCCGACGCCGGCTTACCGGTGATCGAAGCGACGTCGTTCGTGAGCCCCAAGGCGATTCCCCAACTCGCCGACGCCGAAGACGTGATGCGCGCGATCAAGCGCCGCGCGGGCACGCGTTACGCGGCACTCGTGCCGAACGAACGGGGGTTGGAACGAGCGCTGGCGGCCGGCGCGACTGAAGTCGCCGTCTTCACCGCCGCATCCGAAGAATTCAACCGGCGCAACATCAACGCGACGATCGATGAATCGATCGACCGCTTCGTTCCGGTGATCAAACGGGCGAAGCAAGACGGGATTCGGGTGCGCGGCTACGTCTCGATGTGCTTCGGCTCGCCGTTCGAGGAGACGATCGCGCCTCGCGCGCGTGGTCGAGGTCGCGATGCGCCTCGACGCCCTGGGGATCGACGAGATCAGCATCGGCGACACGATCGGCGTCGCGACGCCGAACCAAGTCGTCGAGCTTGTCGCGCTGCTCTCCGAATCGCCTGGACATCGGGCGGCTCGCGATGCATTTCCACGACACGCGCGGCACCGCGCTGGCCAACGTGCTCGCGGCGCTTGAAGCCGGCATCTCAACCTTCGACTCATCCGCCGCGGGTCTCGGTGGCTGCCCGTACGCGCCCGGCGCGAGCGGCAATCTCGCGACCGAAGACCTGCTCTACATGCTGCACGGCATGAGCATCAAAACTGGCGTTTCGCTCGAAGGCGTCGTCGCCGCATCAACGTTGATCGCAGGCGCGCTCGATCACGCCCCGACGAGCAGATACTACCAAGCCGTCTCATAAACTCACAATGATTTCAGCCGATGCCGCCGAAGGCTCACGACTTGTCCTCATGGTCTTCTCATCGGCTCATTGGGGCTGATGCTTTTGGCCATCGCCTCCGTGACCGGCAAACACATGGATGCAGAACACGCTGTCGCGATCGTCGTCCTGCTGCTGTTTCTGGCTCCGAAGCTCGCCTTTGGGTCTTTACGTACGCACGCTGCTTCTTCGGGGTTCGGTAAGAAATCGAGCGCGCTGTCGGTTCCGGCTTCAACTCGGCCCGTCGACGAGCTGGCAATACACGACGAGCTCACGCAAAGCGGAACGTGCCGCATGTTCCAGCTTGGGTCAATTCGGCGGTCGGCGATTGGCTTGCGACGGCTGAGGGCGACGAGAAAAATCGCAAACGTGCTGCGCTGCTCGATCGTCTGTATTCCTACGCTGCGACCTCCACAGACGACTACGCCGCGCGAAGCGCGGTGAATCAGTTGCGACTAGCGATCAATCCCTGGGTGAAAAACTAGATCGGAACGTCGACGGTCGGCGGCACGTCCCACAGCAGCACTTCGCCGGCACCGCTGAGCGCGAGCGACGGCACGTTCGCAATGCGCACTGCATCGCCCGTGTCGAGACGCGAGCCGTTCGCCGCGACGCTGCCGTCGGCGACGAACAGAAACCCAAGCCGCGAGTTGCCGAAGGAATAATCAAGCACGCCGTTCTCGAGCCGCGCGATGCGAAACGACCCGTTCTGCGAGAGCGCGACGGGCGCGCGCTCGCCGGGAATGCCGCTCGCGACCATGCAGCCACTTGTTCAAGCGATCCTTTTGCGTGAAGTCGCACTGGCCGTACGTCGGCTTGAGTCCCTTGCGCCCTGGCAAGACCCACATCTGCACGAGGTGCAGCGCTTCATCTTTCGACGGATTCTCTTCCGAATGCCGCACGCCGGTGCCGGCGCTCATGTATTGCACGCCGCCGGCCTTGACGATGCCCTCGTTGCCCATGCTGTCCTTGTGCTCGAGCGCTCCGCTCAGCACGTAGGTGAGGATCTCCATATCGCGGTGCGGGTGCGTCGGGAACCCTGAGCTCGGCGCGATCGTGTCGTCATTGAGCACGCGCAGCGCGCCCCAGTTGAGGTTCTTCGGGTCGTAATAGTCGGCGAAGCTGAACGAAAAGCAGCTGCTCAGCCAACCGTGGTCGGCGCAGTAACGCTCTTTTGCGCGCTGGATGGAAAAGGTGGTCGCTTTGGGGTCCATCGTCTTCGGGCTGTCCATGACCGTGTTTGCTAGGCCATGAGCGGCGCGTGGTCCTCCCTCCTCAGGCGGATCTCAGCGGAAAAAAAGAAGTGTGACGCGAACGGCGCGCGGCGACGGAGGGCACGATCTCGCACAATTCCAGCAGGCGGCTTATCGGCTGCGGCGTCAGCCTCGTTCTCTTAATATGCCCGGTTGCCGCGGCCGCAGACGGTGGCTGGCTCGGCGACCTCCATTGGCGCTCGATCGGGCCTGGCCAGTCGGGCGGCCGCGTCCCCGCGGTCGCGGGAACGAACGCCGATCCATGGCTTTACTACATAGGCGCGGCCGACGGCGGCGTCTTCCGGACGACCAATGGCGGCGTCACCTGGCAAGACACCTGGTCAGGGCAGCCGGTTGGCGGCGATCGGCTCGCTCGCCATCGATCCCGCCGATAAGCGCACGGTCTGGGTCGGCACGGGAGAGTCGAAGCCGCGCAATGACGCGTCGTATGGCGACGGCGTCTGGCTTTCGCGCGACGCCGGCGCGACGTGGCTGCATCGCGGGCTGGCGGATTCGTACATCATCTCGCGCATTCTCATCGATCCTTCGAACCCAAAGACCGTGCTTGCCGGCGCGCTGGGCAATCCGTTTGCCGACAGCGACGCCCGGGGCGTCTATCGCACGACCGACGCCGGGCTCACGTGGCGCAAGACGCTCTACGTCGGACCCAGCAGCGGCGCCGCGGATCTCGCGAGCGACGCGGGCGGCAAGCTCGTGTTCGCCGCTATCTGGCAGTTCCGACGCAAGCCGTGGACGTTCACCAGCGGTGGAGCGGCGGACGGCATCTATCGATCGATTGACGGCGGGCAACACTGGGCCAAACTCACCGGTCACGGTTTGCCGCCGGGCGACATGGGGCGGATCGGACTTGCGGTGGCGCACAGCGATCCGCGGCGCGTCTACGCGCTGATCGAATCGCGCAGCGGCGTGCTCTGGCGCTCGGATGACGCAGGCGTCGACTGGCGGCTGGTCAACCGTGACGATGCGCTCAACCAGCGGCCGTTCTATATGAGCCGGCTCGAAGTCGATCCCCACGACGCCAACCATGTGTTCTTCCTCTCGGAAGATATGTTCGAGTCGAAGGACGGCGGCGTGACCTTTTCCCAAGTGAAAACCGCTGTCCACCAAGACCATCACGCACTGTGGATCTCGGCCGACGGCAGACGGATGATAGAAGGAAACGATGGCGGCGCGCCGATCAGCGTGGACGGCGGCGCGAACTGGGAGTGGCGTTACAACATCGCGATCGGCCAGATCTACCATATGGGCTTCGATCGCCAAAATCCGTACAACATCTGCGGCGGGTTCCAGGACAACGACTCGTTTTGCGGTCCGAGCAACAGCCTCGACCCGCTCGGCATCCTGTCGGCGAACTGGCGCGACGTCGGCAACGACAGCGACGGCGTCTTCACCATACCTGACCTGATGGACGACAACATCGTCTGGAACGTTGGCGTCAACGTTCTCACCGGGCAGATCAACACGTTCTTGCTCGATTCGCGTCAGAGCTATGACGTCTCGCCGTACGCTCGCGACACCAATGGCACGGCGCTCGCCGGTTTGCCATATCGCTTCAACTGGGAAGCGCCCGTCGCCGTCGACACGCTCGATCGGGAGTATGTGTTCTTCGGCGGCAACGTCGTGTTCAAGACGATGGATCACGGCCGAAATTGGCGGGTCATCAGCCCCGACCTGACGCGCAACGAGATCGCACACCAGCAACGAGCCGGCGGGGACGTGACGCTCGACGTTTCGGGTGCGGAGTTCTACGATACGCTGCTCAGTATCGCGCCCTCACCGGCAGAGACCGGCCAAGGCGTGATCTGGGCCGGTGCGGACGACGGCCTTGTCCACCTCACGCGCGACGGCGGCTTGCACTGGGTCGACGTCTCGCCGCCCGCGCCTCCGTACGGGCGTGTCGAGAACATCGATGCATCGCCGTTCAAGCCGGGAAGCGCGTTCCTCGCCCTCGACCGTCACTTCATGGGAGATCGGACCGCATACGCGTTCGCCACCGACGACTATGGCGCCACGTGGCGCAGCATCGCCCACGGTTTGCCATCCGGCCAATACGTGCACGTCGTGCGTCAAGACCCGAACAATCCGGACATCTTATACGCTGGGTTGGAACAGGGGATCTGGATCTCGTTCGATCGAGGCGCGCATTGGCGCAGCTTGCAAGGCGACCTGCCCGTGACCGCGGTGCGCGATCTCCAGGTGCAGCCGGACAAGAACGACCTGATCGTCGCGACGCATGGACGCGACTTCTACGTGCTCGACGATCTGACGGCGTTGCAGCAGCTCGCGCAGGCGCGCGCCGCAGCGGCCTATCTCTTTCCGCCGCGTCTCACGTTTGCGTGGTATCGGTGGTGGCTGACGATGTATGGAGTCGGCGAACATGAAGGCAGCGCGCCGGCGGGCCAGTTCGTCGGCGAGAATCCGCCGGACGGCGCCATCATCACCTATTACCTCGCCGCCAAGATGCCGTCTGCGCCGCGCCTCCAGTTCGTGGATGGCAGCGGACGAGTGGTCCGGACGCTCACCGGCTCAGCGCATCCCGGCCTCAACCGGATTGCGTGGAGTCTCACCGAGCCGGCGCCGGTGTCGTGGCATTCGGTCAAGGAGTGGAACCAGGGCCCAAGCGATGGCGCCCAGGTCGTTCCCGGTTCGTACAAAGTTCGTCTGATCGCAGGAGCGGTGACGCAAGAGCAACCGCTCAGCGTGCACGCGGACCCGCGCGCGACGTGGACGCAGGCCGACTACGCCGCGCGCTATCAGTTCTTCCACCAACTCAATGGCTGGCTGTCGGACATCGACGTGGCGCTCAACGCGCTCGACGATCTCGCGAAGCACGGCAAGTTGGACGCGCGCGGCCGCGCGATCTACGATCGGCTCACGTCGAACCCGATCAATTCAGAAGATGACCTGCAGCGGGCCAACCAGCTGCGCGAGCGGCTGCAGATCCTGATGATCCCGCCGTCGTACTCACAAGGGCCGCCGACCGCCGCGCAACTTGCGGAGCAGGCGGCGATCGGAGCTCAGTTCGATGCGCTGATGTCGGACTACAAGACCTACATCAGCTCGCGTCGCTAGATCTTGGTCGAGACGCTGAACACCAGCTGGTGGTACGGGTTGATCGAGCCCGGTCCGTAGGGGTAGTAGCTCTCGCCGACATAGACCGGATTGAGCGCGCCGAACGGCGCGTTCGAGTAGAAGAAGTTATCTTCGTACGAGACCACTTGTTTGCTCGTCGGGTACTCCCATGGATAGCCGCGGTTGCCGATGACGGTGAAGATATTCGTGTATAGGATGCTCGCCTTGATGTTCTTGGCGACGTCATGCGCAATCGCGAGATTCATCGTGAGCCACCACGGACCGTTGAACGAGCCGAGGCCGTCGAACTTCTTCGTGTAGGGATCGGGTCCGTACGTCAGGCCGCTCGCGGCGCCATTCGGATCGGGGAAGAGGAGCGGATCGCCGTACGGGTTGCCCGACTGGTAGTTGAACGTCGGCGAGACGTCCCAACCGTGCCTTGTGTACGTCGCGTTGAGGTTGACCACCCACGCCACGTCATAGGATGAACCCGTATTGCCCGGCGACTCGAAGAGCGACGGCTTGTAGTAGCCGTTCGGGTCGAACAGCGGATAGTTTGTGCTGTAGAAGTTGTTATAGTCGGTGATCTGTTTGTTGATCGTGTCGATGAAGTTGGCGCCGCCGAGCGGCGCTTCGAACCGGATCTTCGAGTCCGTGTACGTCGCGGCAAGCGTGCCGCTCCAGCCGTCGCCTTGATGCGAGTCGCGCATCAGGAACTCCACTCCCGAGACGCGCGCCGCGCCGAAGTTGTAACCGGTTTCGAACGTGGGCTGCAGCGGATTCACAGGCAAGTTGAGGATCTGGCCTCTGGTGACCCGGAAATACGGCGACACTTTCACCGAGAACGCGTTGGCGAAGTCGTGCTCGTAGGAAGCGTCGTAGTTCGTGCTGTCCTGCGGTTGGACGTTGTGGACGGCCGTGAACCCCAAGCCATCGTAGAAGTTGTTGAGCACGGCCACGGTCGCGGTCGCGCCCCACTGCGGCGCCGCGATGTATTCCTCATAGGCCGTCGCCGGCGGCTGCACGTATCGGCCGACTGCGAAGCGGATGACGTCGTTCGGACCAGCCGCGTACGTCACGCCGAAGCGGGGACTAAAGAACTGGTACGTCAGGTTGCCGGAAACGTTGGCCCAGTTGCCGGCGCCCGGCAGCGCGGAGGCTCCGAACGTGCCGTCGCCGACGCAAGTCGGACACGAGACCGATGATGGGGGGCCGCTAAAGTTGAGGAATGTGTTACAGATTTCACCGGGCGCATACGCATACCCATGCAGACACGTGCCGGACTGGTTCTGCGCCAGCTCGGCGATGCCGTTTGGTCCGCTGATCTGCAAGGGCATGAGCGGCACGATGAAGTCGTCGTAGCGAGCGCCGATGTCAAACGTCCAACGATCGTTGGGGCGCCACGTGTCGGCGATCGCGACGTCTTCCGAAACCGGGCTGATGTTGTTGTAGTAGGCGAATGGGCCGTTGATCTGCGCCACCGCCTCAGGCGTCGCCGAATTGAAGAATCCCGTACAGCCGTAGTCGAGGCTGCCGGCGCCGATCGAATAATCGACCGTCGTCGATGGGAAGCAATTCACGAAGTTATCGGGGTACGGGAAGTTGTTCGCGTAGTTGTAGCGCAGGCTGCGCTCCTGCAAATAATCCACGTCGAAGCGCAGCAGGTGTTGCTGGTTGAGCTGGTTCTGGTAATTCGCGGTGACGCCCGTGGCGTTGTCGTGCAGATCGTAGAACGAGTCGCCTTGGTACCCGTTGGTGGCTTGATCGAAGTTCCACAACGAGTAGATCGAGTACGCGTAGAGGCGCAAGAACGACGAGCTGGTGAGCGCGCGCGTGTAGCCGATTTTCTCGATGGCCGACTGCGTGCGCTGTGTGTCGAGGTAGTTCGGCGGCATGTCGCCTATGCTGCCATTCGCGGACGGCCAGGTGAGCGTGTAGAGGTTATTCGCTGTCGGGTTGAACGGCTGGCCGACCTGTCCTTTGTAGAGCATGCCGAACGGCCAGCTCATCGGAGCCAGGCGGGGTTGGGCACGGATTTGAGAGCACGGTCTCATAGCCGCAGTTCGCGATCGTCGTCGGATCGACGAACGGACCCGAGTAGTTGAATGGGTTCACGGTCGCGCCGACCATGTACAACGCCTGCAGATTGTCGGATAAACCGTTGTGGTCGAGAGACCAGTTGAGGTTGAACACGGTGTTCGTCATCCGGGCGGAGGGATTGACGAAGCTCGACCATGCGCCTTGGGAGATCGGTATGTTGAAATTCGTTTGAGCGTTCGGACACGTGATGTTGCCGGTGTTGAACGCGACCGCCGGACAGCCGACGTCGTTGGCCGGGACGCTTATCGACGAGTTGTCGAGGTTGCTTCGGTCGCCGAAGTTGTAGGCGCCGTTGACCCACAGCGTCGACACGTAGTACGTGAAGTGCTTGCTCGGTGTGCCACCATAGAGATCCATATCCACGGCGTTCGTGAGCAGCGGCGACCCGATCACGAGTGACAGGTCGGCGCCGCCGGGGAAGCTGCCGCGGTGGATGATCTCATTGATATAGCCTGACATCGAACGGCCGGCGTCGGCAGGTTCGCCGCCAGTGTAGACTTCAAGGCTCGAGAGGCCGTTGGTGAGGAACGCAGTGGCGTTGGCCGAGTCGAACGCGCGGTTGAGCGGGATGCCTTCGAGTTCGAAGCCGACTTGGTCGTTCGAGCCGCCGCGGAAGAAGAGCGACCCGTTGCCCGCGTATCCACCACCGGTGCCGACCGTCCGGGTGACGCCTGGCAGCGAACCGACGATGCCGTTCTGGCTGTATAACGTTTCGGCGCCGCCGACGCTGCCCTGATACTTGGCCATCGATTGCGCGCTGACGGTGTACAGATCGCCCGTGACGCTCTTGCTCACAAGGCTTGCGGCTGCAGTCGTGGTCACTCGTCCGATCGTACGGATGGTGGGCGCCATGGTGATATCGATGCGCGCCGTTTGGTCAGCGAGGACCGTGATGCCGGGAAAGTTCGCGGTCGCATAGCCGTCCTTCACGGCGGTCACGCGGTACGTGTCCGGCGAGAGGTTGAGGAACGCGAAGAAGCCGCTCGACGACGAGAGCGCCGACGCCGTCTGCGACGGCGAAGTGACGCTGACTCTGACCGCCACGACGGGCACACCGTGGTCGTCTTTGGTCGTGCCGGAGATGACCCCGGTCGTGCCGGCGAACGCCTGGGAACGGCACGAGTACGAGCAACGCGAAAAGACCGAGCACCCATTGCATCGAGCGTCGAAACATGATAGGCCTCCGGTAACAACCGCAGTGAAAAAGATGATAACGAAGTCTTAAGGTGGGGCTTACTGCTCGCGGGACGGCGTGACCTGCATCACTGCTGCAAACGTGTCGCCGAATAATTTTCGGATTGCGCGTTCACAATCGCCAATCGATGCGATGTTTATCCGCCGCCGCGATAGCCTCGGGATAACCCGCATCGGCGTGACGCACGATGCCGATGCCTGGATCGCTCGTCAGCACGCGCGACAGACGTGCTGCCGCGTCATCCGATCCGTCGGCGACGACCACCATGCCCGCGTGGATCGAATAGCCGATGCCGACGCCGCCGCCGTGATGCACGCTCACCCAATGCGCGCCGTTGACCGCGTTGATGAGCGCGTTGAGGATGGGCCAATCCGCGATCGCATCCGAACCGTCGCGCATGCTCTCGGTCTCTCGATAGGGCGACGCGACCGAGCCCGTGTCGAGATGATCGCGGCCGATCACGATCGGCGCGCGTAGCGCGCCCGAGCGCACCATGTCGTTGATGCGCAATCCGAATTCGCGCCGTTCGCCGTAGCCTAGCCAGCAGATGCGTGCCGGCAGGCCTTGGAAGCTGACTCGTTCGCGCGCGAGCGCGATCCAGCGATGCAGCCGTTCGTTGTTCGGGAATGTCTCGAGCAGCGCGTCGTCGAGCGCCGCGATGTCGGCGGGATCGCCAGAGAGCGCCGCCCAGCGAAACGGTCCCTTGCCCTCGCAGAAAAGTGGACGGATGAACGCCGGTGTGAAACCTGGGAATGCGAACGCGTCCTTGACGCCGGCCAGCTGCGCTTGCTTGCGGATGTTGTTGCCATAGTCGAAGACGACGGCGCCGCGTTTTTGGAAGCCGAGCATCGCGTTGACGTGTTTGGCGATGGATTCGAGTGCCCGGTGCTCGTACTGCGCCGGGTCTTGCTGGCGCAGCTCGTCGGCGCCCTCGAGCGTCATGCCCGCAGGCACGTAGCCGGTGAGCACGTCGTGCGCGGCCGTCTGATCGGTGACGATGTCGATCGGCGCGCCCATCTGCAAAAGTGTGGGTACGACCTCAGCCGCGTTGCCAAGGAGCGCGATCGAAAGCGGGCGTTCCTCCATCGCCGCGTCTTGCGCAAGCCGCAACGCCTCGTCAAGATCGTTGGCAGCGCTCACGTCGCAATAACGGTCAGCGATGCGCCGTTCGATGCGCGCAGGATCGATCTCGACGACGATCGCGACGCCGCCGTTCATCGTGACGGCGAGCGGCTGCGCGCCGCCCATGCCGCCCAAACCCGCCGTCAACACGATGCGCCCTTTGAGCGAGCCGCCGAAATGCTTGTCCGCAAGCGCGCCAAAGGTCTCGTATGTCCCCTGCAGGATGCCTTGCGTGCCGATGTATATCCACGAGCCGGCCGTCATCTGGCCGTACATCGTCAGGCCTTGCGCCTCGAGCTCGCGGAACGTCTTCCAGTTCGCCCATGCGGGCACGAGCATCGAGTTGGAGATGAGGACGCGCGGGGCGGCTTCATGCGACGTGAAGACGGCGACCGGTTTGCCGGATTGCACCAGCAACGTCTCGTCGTTGCGCAAGCGTTGCAACGTGCGCACGATCGCGTCGTACGCCTCCCACGATCGCGCGGCTTTGCCGCTGCCACCGTAGACGACCAGATCTTGCGGCCGTTCTGCGACGTTGGGGTCGAGGTTGTTCATCAACATACGCATCGCCGCTTCTTGGCCCCAGCCAAGACACGTGCGCTTTGGACCCGTGGGCGCGTGGATGATGCGCGGCGCTGAGGTGGTCAAAGGACGCCGATCTCCGCTTCGACCGCGTTGACGAGCTCGCCGCTGGCGACCAGGTCGCGCGCTGCTTCGATGTCTTTGCTGAGATTGCGATCTTCTTTGAGGTGCGGCACGTGCTCGCGCACGATCTTGTGCGCGACGGATGTCCCCTGTCCGCACTTGAGCGGCGCGCGGAAGTCCAGCGCTTGCGCCGCTTCGAGCAGCTCGATCGCGATGACGTTCTCCAGATTGTCGACGACTTGCTCGCATTGCCGAGCGGAGATCGTTCCCATGCTCACGTGATCTTCTTGTCCGGCCGACGTCGGGATCGAGTCGACCGACGCCGGATACGAAAGCGTCTTGTTCTCCGACACGAGTGCGGCAGCGGTGTACTGCGCGAGCATGTAGCCGCTGTGCAGCCCGTGGCCCTCGGACAGAAACGGCGGCAGCCCCTCAAGACCTTCGAGTAGTTTGTAGATGCGCCGCTCGGCGATCGAGCCGAGCTCGGTGAGCGCCATGGCGAGATAGTCCATCGCCAGCGCCACCGGTTCGCCGTGGAAATTGCCGCCGGTGATGAAGGAGCCGTCCTCTGGGATGACGATCGGGTTGTCCGTCACCGAATTCATCTCGATGACGAGCGTGTTCTCGACGGCGTGCATCGCGTCGCGCACGGCGCCGTGCACCACCGGGATGCAGCGGAACGAATAGGGGTCTTGCACGCGATCGCAATCGACGTGCGACGCGAGGATGCCTGAGCCGCGCAACAAGTGGCGCATGTTGGCCGCCACGCGCGCTTGGCCAGGATGTGGCCGCAGCGCGTTGAGCCGCTCGTCGAACGCGGAGGCGGTGCCGAAGAACGCCTCGAGGCTCATCGCGCCGGCGATGTCGGCCGCTTTGCACGCCAGGTCTGCGCGGTACGCGGTCAGCGCGCCGATGCCGGTCATGATCTGCGTGCCGTTGATCAGCGCCAGACCTTCCTTATATGAGAGCACCAGCGGCTTGAGGTTCGCGGCCTTGAGCGCATCCGCGCCGCTCATGCGCTTGCCCTCGAACGTCGCATCGCCCTCGCCGATCAGGACGAGCGCCATGTGCGCCAGCGGCGCAAGATCGCCCGACGCACCGACCGATCCTTTCGATGGGATGATCGGCGTCACGCGGCGGTTGAGCATCTCGAGCAGCAAGTCGATCACGTCGAGCCGCACGCCCGAGTAGCCGCGAGCCAGTGAGTGCGCGCGCAACAAAACGGATGCGCGCACCGCGTCGTCGGGCAGCGGCGCACCGACGCCGGTGCAGTGGCTGAGCACGAGATTACGTTGCAGCTCGATCGCGTCTTTGGGATCGATCATGACGCTCTTGAGCCGCCCGAAACCGGTCGTCACGCCGTAGATCTGCTGGCCCGCTTTGACCGTGCGCTCGACCACCTCGCGACCCGCTCGCACGAGCGGCCTCACGTTCTCGGCGAGTTTGACGTCGACGCCGCCGCTCGCGATGCGTTTCACCAGCGGAATCGTCAGGTTGGTCCCGTCGATATGGACGAGGGAGGAAGTCTGCACAATCCGTATCCTTGTAGCGGTCGAATTTATTCGACCGTCGAATTATTTCGACCGTAGAACGCTCCGACATTCGCGCCGCAGGCGCGCGCATCCGCTCGCAAAAGAGGAAGATGGAACCGCTCCAAATCGCGATCGACGGGCCCGTCGCATCAGGCAAGAGCACCGTCGCTGCGCGGCTTGCGCAGCGGCTGCACTGCGCGTTCCTGGATACAGGCGCGTTATATCGCGCGGTGGCGTGGCTCGCGCTCGAACGCGGCGTGAGCCCGGCCGATGAGCCCGCCATCATCGCGTTGCTCGAACGCGACATGCCTTCGATCGCCGCGCCCGGGCCCGCGGGTCGCGCCGTCATCGTGGTGGATGGGAACGAACTCGGCAACGAGCTCTTCACCGGCGCGGTCGCGCGCGCGGTCTCGCCCATCGCTGCGATGGCTGGCGTGCGCGAGCGCCTGGTACCGGCGCAGCGGGCATTCGCAGACAAGCGCAGCGTCGTGATGGCTGGACGCGACATCGGCACGGTGATTCTGCCCCACGCATCGAGGAAATTTTTTCTCACGGCACGGTTGGAATCGCGCGTCGACCGCCGGCTGCGCGAGCTCGAGGCGCGTGGCGTCGAGGTCGATCGCGACAAGTTGCGCGCGCAGATCGAGCGGCGCGACTCGCGCGACAGCGAACGCGACATCTCGCCGCTGCTCAAAGCCCCCGACGCGATCGAGATCGACACCACCGACATGACGCTTGACGAAGTGGTGAACGAGCTCGAGCGGCGCGTGCGCGCATGAGCCTGTACCTTCTCGTCAAGGGCGTGCTTCGTCCGCTGACGCGATTGCTGTTCGACGCGAAAGTCTACGGCGAGGACAACGTGCCGATGAGCGGGCCGCTCGTGGTTGCCGCCAACCACCGCTCGTTTCTCGACCCGCCGATGCTCGGCACGTGGTTCCCGCGCGTCGTGCATTTCATGGCCAAAGAAGAGCTCTTCAAGATCCCCGTCCTCGGGTATCTCATCTCGAAGGTCCACGCGTTTCCGGTGTCGCGCGACACGGCGGACATCGGGTCGTTCCGGCGTGCGCTGCGCATCCTCAAAGAAGGCGGCGTGGTCGGCATCTTTCCCGAGGGCACGCGCAACGTCACGGGCGAGGCGAAGGCGAAGGGCGGCGCGGTGCTGCTCGCGGCGACCGCACGTTGTCCGTTGGTGCCCGTCGGACTGGCCAGGACGTCGCTTGCCACGCGTCGCTGGCGTGCGAGTCATGTCGAAGTGCGCATCGGCAAGCCGATCGAGCTCCAGGGAAGCGCGCGAAAAGCCACGAAAGCGGAAATCGAGGCGTGGACCAGCCAATTGTCGGACGAACTTGCACGGCTGAGCAACCCCTAGAGACTGGAGGCCCATGGAGATTCTCAAGGCGCGCACGCAAGGGTTCTGCTTCGGCGTCGAGCTGACGTACAAGAAAGCGCTTGCCGAGACGGCGACCCGCGGCGACGTGCACACCATGGGCAACATCGTCCACAACCCGCTCATCGTCAAAGAGCTCGAAGATCGCGGGCTCAAGAACGCCGAGTCCATCGACGACATCGATTCCGGCACGCTCTTCGTCCGGGCGCACGGCCTGCCGCCCCAAACCCTCGAGCAAGCGGAGCAAAAAGGCTTGCGAGTGGTCGACGCGACGTGCCCCATGGTCACGCGCACCCAAAAGCTCGCGAAGAAGCTGCAAGAAGAAGGCCGCAGCGTCATCATCCTCGGCGATCCGAACCATCCTGAAGTGCGCGGCATCGCCGGCCACGTGCCGGGCGCGGTCGTGCTCAACGAATGGCCGGCAGATGAATCGCAGATCCGCAAGATGCGCCGCATCGCGATCGTGTCGCAGAGCACGCTCAACGAGGACAAGTTCAAAGAGCTGGTCGCCAAGATCGCCGCGATCAACTACGAGACGCGCATCTACAACACGATCTGCCCCGACACGCAAGGCCGGCAGCTCTCAGCGCGCGAGCTGGCGCGCGACGTCGACGTGATGATCGTCGTCGGCGGATCGAAGTCGGCGAACACGCGCCACCTCGCCGAGATCTCGGAAGGCGAGGGCGCCAAGGCGCACCTCGTCGAGAACGCCGGCGACGTGCGGCGCGAGTGGTTCACCGGCGACGAGCGCGTCGGTATCGCCACCGGCGCATCGACGCCTGGCTTTTTGGCCGACGAAGTAGAGCAAAAGCTGCTCGACTGGTTCCCGGCGGCGCAAGCCGTCGCTCGATAGCTCATTGGGCAGCAGCCCCGCGAGCGCGGTGGAAGAAGAAGCGCTCGAAGCATTCGAGTTTTATCTCAAGCACTTCTTAGAAGCGCAAGCGCACGGCAACCCGCTCGCCGCGCAGATCGAGCACCATTTCGCCGGGCCCGCCGCGCGGCGCGGCAAGCGCCTGCGACCACGTCTCGTGCTGGCCGCCGCGACGGCGCTCGGCGCCAAGCTCGAAGACGCGCTGCCCGCGTGCGCCGCCATCGAACTGCTCCACAACTACTCGCTCATCCACGACGACATCGAAGACGGCGACCGTCTGCGGCGCGGCCGCGAGACGCTGTGGGCCAAATACGGCATCGCGCACGGCATCAACGCCGGCGACGCGGTCGGCGCGCTCGCGTACGCTGCGCTCGCCCGCAGCGCGACGGCGCTCGGCCCGACCGTTGCCCACGCGATGCTGACCGATCTGGCGACCGCGCACGTGCAGATGTGCGAAGGACAAGCGTTGGACCTGGCCGCAGAAGGCGCGTCGCAAGTCACGCTTGCCGAGTATCTCGCGATGATCGAGGGGAAGACCGCAGCGCTGTTCGCGTGCGCGGCGTCGCTCGGCGCACGCTGCGCGTCGCTCGCGCGCGCACACGAAGCAGAAGTCGAGCGCTGTGCGGAGATCGGTCGGCTTTTCGGTCTCGGATTTCAGATCCGCGACGACGAGCTCGGCATCTGGGCGGCGCGCGAAGCCACGGGGAAAACCGCGAGCGGCGATATCGAGCGCCGCAAGCACACGTATCCGATCGTGTGGGCCGCCGAGCACGACCGCAGCGGCGCGGGAGCCATCATCGCTCGCGCATACGCGCGGGTTGAGCCCGGCGTCGCTGACGCCGATATCAAAGATATACGAAACGCGCTCGAGCGCTGCGGCGCGCGCGAGGCTGCACACGACGCAGCGGCCGGATTCTTCGCAAAAGCGTCCGAGCAGGCGCGCGCGAGCGAAGCGTTACAGCGCTTCATCCAAGAGTGGAGCGCACCGGGTGCCTGACGCATAGATCGCCCGCGCGGCAGGTTCCAAACGTCCCATCAGGAGAACCGAAGCAGTCGTGTCACAACGCAATCCTGCGGTGCCCAAAACGGCAGTCGCTTCCGGCGCTGATGGGCGCCCCAAAGCCGTGAGCACCGGGGGAAATGACGGCGCTGGCGCTGCCGGCACCCCGCTCACCCGCAACGAGATCGTGAACATCGCCGCCCTTTGCGCGGCGGCGTTCGTTTTGCGGCTGTTGCCGATCATGCTCATCGGCCACGCGACCGACATCTCGACGTTCGAGAACTGGCTGCTTGTGCTCTCGCAGTACGGCCCGAGCGGCTTCTACACGCACGTCCAGTTCATCGACTATCCACCGGGCTACATGCTCTTCTTGTGGGGCGCCGCCGGACTGCATTCGCTGATGGATGCGATGGGGCTGGCGCGCCACGGCATCGACACGCTGATCGTCGCGGTGAAATTGCCGGCGATTCTCGCCGACGTAGGCCTCGTCTACCTCACCTATCTCATCATGCGGCGCAACTGGTCGACGCAGACCGCATTGGTCGGTGGCGCCATCATCACGATCCTCAATCCCGACATCGCATTCTTGTCGGCGTACTGGGGCCAAGCCGATTCGGTCGCCGCGCTCTTCCTCGTCTGGGCGATCTATCTCGCGCTCACCGAGCGCTACGAATGGGCGTGGGCGAGCCTCGCGTTCGCGGTGCTGATCAAACCGCACCCGATCGCCGTTGCGCCGCTCTTCCTGTTGTGGCAGATCCGCCGCCAAGGCATCACGTGGCGGCTCGCGACGATTCCAGCGGTCGCGCTGCTCGTCATGTATCTCGGAACGGCGCCGTTCTATCCGGGCCCGTCACTGCTGGCGGCGATTCCGGGATTCTCGAATCTCTTGGAAAGCGGAAATCATTTTATCGCCACCGCTGCGGCCTTCCTGAGTTGGTTCTTCAGACCGCCGATCGCGCTGTTCCAGTGGCTCTACGGAACGTACGCGCACGGGCGCGACGGTTATCCGTATAACTCGGTCAACGCGTTCAACCTGTATTCGATGAAGAACGACTTCTGGCAGTCTGATCTCCAGCATGTCGTCATCGCGCGCCTCGAGCCGCTCATCGCGTGGAGCATCGCAGCGCTTTTCGGAGCGCTGGTCGGCATTCTCTCGTACCAGGCGTTCCGAGAGAAAGTCAGCCCCACCATGTCGTGGATCGCGGCCGCGGTGGCGGGGCTGGTCGTCGCGATCCCCGTGCGTCTGGTCTTCAACGGCGCTTCGCTCGGCCCACTGTGGCTGTGGGGCGTGTGCATCTTCCTCGGTTTCCTCGTCGCGTTCGCGCTCAGACAGTGGCGCACCACCGGTCCGGACGTCTCGCGTCAAGAGGCAGAGAACAGCTTCTTGTCCGCCTGCTTCCTCGTCATGCTCGGCTACTTCATGTTGCTGACGCGCATGCACGAGCGCTACATCTTCACCGCGATCGTGCTCATCGTGTTCGTCCGGCCGCTTGGCGCGGTGCAGCGCATCGTGACGCTCGCCTTGGCGGCGACGTTCATCGTCGATCTGTTCTACGGGCTCGCATATCTCAAAACGCCGAGCGCCGACCTCAACCCGTTGCTCGTGCACTCGCTTTCGATCGTCAACGTGCTCTGCTTCTTCGCGGTCGCGAGCATCTATCTGATCGAGGAGTTCGACGAGAAGGTCAAGCTGTGGTTCACCTCCGGCGCGCGCGCGCCGCGCTCACCCCCGCGCCGCTCGCCGCAGCTGATCGAGGGGCTCGTCGCGATGACGCGCCGCGATTGGCTCATCCTCTTGGGGCTGACGGCCGCGACCGCGTTCTTGCTGCTGTATCGGATCGGGTTGCCCCCCGGTCGAATCTTTGACGAGATCTACTACGCGCGCTCTGCGCAGGAATATCTGCAGCACGTCGACGTCTTCGAGTGGACCCATCCGCCGCTGCCCAAGCTGTTCATGGCGGCGACGTCGTGGTTCTTCCAGATCTGGCTACCCTCGCTCGGCGGCTTCTTCGCGAAGAACCAGATCGGCGATCCAGTCAGCTCGCGGATCGCGTGCGCGCTCGCCGGCATCGCGACCGTGCCGGTGCTGTACGCGTTCGCCAAGCGGATGTTCGCGTCGACCGCCGCGGCGGTGATATCAGTGCTGCTGCTGATGACGAGCGGATTCTTCTTCGTGCAGGCACGCACCGCGTTGCCTGACATCTTCGTCGGGCTGTTCTCGCTGTGCGCGCTGTATTGCGGCTATCGGTTCTTCACCGCCGGTCAGATCGTGCGCCGCATCAAAGGCTCGTATCCCGACCACCAGTCGACCCTCGCGACGATCGGCGTGGCTGTCGGGATCATCGTGTTCGTCGGGCTCGAAGTGGCGTTCTACGATCCATCCAAGACGCCGCCGGCGATCTCATGGTATATCTTCCTCGCGTTCATGGCGCTCCTTGCGGCGTTTTGCGCGGTTTGGGCCCGGCGTCTCGCGCTCGAACGTGTCGACGGAAAAATCGCGGTCTATCCGGACGGCAGCGTTGCCCAAAGCGGAACTCTGACATTCCCGTCAGGTGAGCAGCGGCCGATCAAGGGCGCGAGCTACAATGACGGGATCCAAAAGGCGGCGTGGAGCGCGGAAGGCGTCTCGCTGACCGAAGGCGAGACGAGCGTGCGCTGGCAAGCGGATGGCGCCATCACCGGCACGGCCGCCGGTGCGTCGTTCCTCGACAAGCAGCAATGGGTCGTGTGGCTTATCCTCACGGGGCTCGCATTGGGTGCGGTGAGCGCGAGCAAGTGGTATGGCATCTTCGACATCGCGACGCTGCTCATCGCCGCAGTGCTCGTGACGCTGCAGGGCTATTTGCCGACCTTCTGGCGCTGGCGCGATCACGATCTCAAGCTGGATCTCGATCTGCCGCGTCGCCTGCTGTGGGGCAATCCGCTCGGCTCGCGCCTCCCGCTGTTCGTCGGCGGCATCGTTTTGTTCGGCATGACGCTCTACGTGCTGACGTACATCCCGTTCTTCAGCTTGGGCCGCACGTTCCAAGACATGCTCAATCTGCAGCATACGATGTACGAATATCACAACAACCTGCGCGCGACGCACGTGTACGCCTCACCCTGGTGGACGTGGCCGCTCGACATCCGGCCGGTCGCGTACGCCTACGACGGTAGTGTCGTAAACCCGAATCCGCTGGGGCTGCGCGCCGAAGTGCTGGCCCTCCCCAACCCATTCGTCTGGATTGCCGGGCTGATCACGGTGCCGCTGGCCGGCATCTGGGCCTGGCGCGAACGGCATAAAGGCATGCTGATCGTCGTCGGCGCCACGTTCTTGCACTGGCTGCCGTGGGTCGGCTCGCCGCGCATCGACTTCCAATATAACATCTACAATAACACCGCATTGGTATGCCTGTGCACCGCGTATGTCTTGTTGCGACTCTGGCGTTGGGCGAGTGCCGCAGTGAAAGAAGAGCCGAACCGTCTGTTTGCCGTGCGTATAGCGGCCGCCGCCTATCTCGCGCTGTGCGTGATCAGCTTCGCCTATTTCTACCCGATTCTGGGATATGTGGTGATTCCAGAGAAGACATGGTCGGAGCACATGTGGCTGCCGTGGGCTTGCAATCCCGGGCAAAAACAAGATTGTATCGGCTGGATCTGACGTGGCCGACGTAGCCGCTCGGTCGCTTTCCATCTTCTTCCCGGCGTTCAACGAGGAAGGCATCATCGAGCGCACCGTGCGCAATGCGGTCGGCGCGGCGCAGCGCGACGTATCCGACTTCGAAGTGATCGTCGTCGACGACGGCAGCGCCGACGGCACCGCGCAGATCGTCGAGTCGCTGGCAGGCGAAGACCCGCGCGTCCGGCTGGTGCTCCACGACGTCAACCGCGGCTATGGCGCCGCCCTGCGCACGGGATTCGCCAGCGCGACCAAAGACCTCGTGTTCTTCTCCGATGCGGACGGTCAGTTCGACCTCGGCGAGCTGCCCGCGACGCTCGAGCTGGCGCGCAGCACGCCGGTCGTCGCCGGTTATCGCATCAAGCGCAGCGATCCATGGCATCGACTGTTCATCGCGAAGACGTATCGCTTCATCATTTGGATGGTGTTCGGGCTGCGCATCCGCGACATCGACTGCGCCTGGAAGCTTCTGCGACGCGAGACGCTGCGCGGGGTCGACCTCGAATCCAACGGCGCGTTCATCAGCTCGGAGCTGCTGATCAAACTCAAGCGCAACGGCGTGCCGGTCAAGGAGATCGGCGTGCATCACTACCCCCGCACCACCGGCGTCTCCAAGGGCGCGACGCCCAAAGTCATCCTGCGGACGATCCGCGACATCGTGCGCTTGCGCATGGGTAAGCCGCTCAACCCGCCGGTCGCACAGCGCCAACAGGCATAGCGCACCATGTCCGGACATTCCAAATGGCACAACATCAAGCTCAAGAAGGGCAAGGTCGACGCGCAGCGCGGGCAGCTCTTCACCAAGCTGAGCAAAGAGATCATCGTCGCGGCGCGTTCCGGCTCGCCGGATCCCGAAGCTAATTTCAAGCTGAAGATGGCGGTCGCCAAAGCGCGCGACAACAACATGCCGATGGACAACATCAAGCGTGCGATCGCACGAGCGTCGGGCGCCGGCAAGGGCGACGCGTTCGAAGAGATCCGCTATGAGGGCTATGGCCCGAACGGCGTCGCGGTGATCGTGGATGCGGTGACCGACAACCGCAACCGCACGGCGTCCGAGATGCGCTACGTGTTCTCGCGCAACGGCGGCAACCTCGGCGAGACCGGCAGCGTCGGCTGGCTCTTCGAAGAGCGCGGCGTGATCAGCATTCCGACCGCGGGCATCTCCGAGAGCGAACTGCTCGACTGCGCGATCGTCGATGGCGTCGTCGACGTCAAGCTCGAGCGCGACGGCGCGGACATTATCACGGAGCCGCGCGCGCTCGGTCACGTCCGTGCAGAAATCGAACGCACGTTGCTCCAACCGCGCGGACTCACCGTTGCAGCCGCGTCGCTCGAGCTGCTCGCCAAATCGCAGGTCGATGTGACCCGCGAAAGCGCGCCTGCGGTCCTGAAGCTCCTCGACGCGCTTGAAGATCACGACGACGTGACGCACGTGTACTCCAACGCCGAGATCCCCGTCGACGTGCTCGAAGCGCTCGCGTGAGCAGCGGACCACCGCGCAAACGCCGGCGTACCGTCGGCTACGCACAACCCCCGTCGCGACCGGCGACGATTCGCATGCCCCGCATCCCGGTGCTCGCACTGGCGCTCGTCGCGCTCGTCGTGATGATCATCGTCGTCTCGGTCTCCGCATACCGGCTGCTCTCGCCGTCAGGCGACGTGGTCGTGCTGCCGGACTTCACCGGACAGAACGTGGACTCGGCGCAAGCGTCCGCCGTGCGGTTCGGCGTCAGCTTGCGCGTCGTCGCCCATCACAACGACGAGAAGATCTCCAAGGACGCGATACTCGGACAGTTCCCCGCACCCGGCGAGCACGTGCGCCAAGGCCGCATCGTCGACGTGATCGTCTCAGACGGTCCCACCGTCTCCGCGGTGCCGGATGTGACCGGCTTGTCGGTGCGCGACGCGCAGATCGCGCTCGCGAACGCGCGGCTCGATCTCGGCAAAGTGACGAGCCAGCACAGCGACGCTGTCTTTGCCGGACGCATCTTGTCGCAAAACCCGATCGCTGCGTCGAACGTGCCGGCCGGCACCAAAGTGGACGTCGCGGTCGCCCAAGGCCGGCCGCAGGAATACGTGCCGAATTTTATCGGCCTCAGCTTGCCGTTCTCGGAGGTCGCCGCGAAACAGACCGGCGTATCGCTTGGACCGCCGCTGTGGCTGCCGATCGCGAAGAACGCCAAGCCGCGGGGCATCGTCGTCGCCCAAGACCCACTGCCCGGCCAGCCGCTCGAGGTCGGAGAGAAGATCATTGTGCACGTCAGCGGCGGTCCGCCGCCGACCCCGACGCCGCTGCCGACGTTGCCGCCGTCGCCGACGCCGCTCCCGACAGAAGCGGCGAGCGCCGCGCCTGAATCCGCGCCGCCGAGCGCCGGCCCGAGCGGCGCGCCAAGTCCATCGCCGGCGCCAGCCGCGCGCTCGATCCGCGTGCAAGTCGCGCTGCCCTCATTGCCCTCGCCAAAGCGAGTGCGGGTGGTGCTAGTGGATGCGTCAGGCTCGCGCGATCTGTACGACCAGACGACCAAAGGCGGCTTCACGCTGCAGCTCGACATCACGCTGACCGGCGCCGGCACGGTGCAGACCTACGTCGAGGGCGTGCTCACGAACACGAACCAGCTTTGAGGGAACTGCCGGAGCCGCCAAGAACGCCAGCCGTATGAAGATCGCGCCTTCGTTGCTGTCGGCTGATTTCGCCGATATCCGCGAGCAGATCAAAATCGTCGAGCGCGCCGGTGCCGACTATCTCCATTTGGATATCATGGATGGCCGCTTCGTGCCGAACATCACGTGGGGCCCCAAGATCGTGCACGACCTCCGTCCGCTCTCGCCGCTCACGTTCGACGCCCATCTGATGATCGTCGAACCCGAACGCTACGTCGCCGATTTCGTGAAGGCCGGCGCGAACATCGTCACGGTGCATTGGGAAGCGACCGTGCACGCCAACCGTCTCGTCCACCACATCAAAGAGCTCGGCGCCCGCGCGGGTCTGGCGATCAATCCGGCGACATCGCTGTTGGTGCTCGACGAGATATTGCCGTACATCGATCTCTTGCTCGTCATGTCGGTGAACCCGGGCTTCAGCGGTCAGTCGTACATCCCGACGTCGACCGCCAAGATCGCCGCGGCGCGCCGGCTGATCGACGAGCGCCGCCTCAAGATAGAAGTGGAAGTCGACGGCGGCGTGACGCTCGACAATGTCGCGGACATCGGCCGGGCAGGCGCCGACACGGTCGTCATGGGCGCCGGGATCTACGGCACGGCGGATCCGGCTGCGACGATCGCGCAGGTCCGCAAGAAATGTCCTTAAGCAGCGGTCGAATTCATTCGACCGTGCACCCTCTCACCGAAGACGAGCTGATCGCGACGATGGTTGAAGCGCTCGGCGCGCCGCCGCGCTCGCTGCGTGTCGGGATCGGCGACGATGCAGCGGCGTGGAAAGCCAATCCGCATCACCTGAGCTTGCTCACGACGGACATGCTCGTCGATGGCGTTCATTTCAGACTGGCTGAGACCAGCGCGCGCGCGCTCGGTCACAAGGCGCTCGCCGAAAACCTGTCCGACATCGCGGCGATGGGCGGTGCGCCGACCGTCGCGGTGATCGCTCTTGGGCTGACGCTGCAGCTCGACGAAGCCTGGGTGCGGGAGTTGTATGGAGGTTTGGCAGCGCTCGCGCGAAGCGTGCGCTGCGCGATCGCCGGCGGCGACATCGTGCGCACACCGGCGCTTACGCTCGGCGTGACCGTTGCGGGAGAAGTGCGTCCGTCACGCTTGCGCACGCGCGCGGGAGCGCGTCCAGGCGACATCGCGGCCATCACGGGCCCGCTGGGCACGGCGGCCGCCGGGCTGAAAATGATCGGCGCGCCGCGAGCCGACAAGCTGGACGCCGCGATGCTCGAGACGCTGAGCGCCGCGTATTTCACGCCGCAGGCGCGCGTGCGTGAAGGTCAATTCTTCGGCACGCGTCCGGCCGTGCACGCGCTCATCGATATCTCCGACGGCCTGTCGACGGATGCCGCGCGCATGGCGCGAGCGTCCGGAGTGGATCTCGTGCTCGACGCGGCCGCGCTCGCTCCAAGCGGCCCAGTGGCGGCTGCCGCGGAGGCGCTTGGCGTGGATGCGATGGATCTCGTCATCAACGGCGGGGACGACTACGAGCTGCTCGCCGCGATCGAGCCGCGGCCGTTCCGGCATGTCGCGGCGGCATTCGCAAAACGCTTCGGCCGCCCGCTCACGCCGATCGGGCGCTTCGAACCCGGCGCAGGCCATGTGTGGCTCGAGCGGCTCGGAAAACGCGAAGCGGTCGAGCCCGGAGGCTACGACCACTTGCGAAGGATCAAACCCTGAATGTAGTGCCCGAGCGAAGCTCGGGTGATCTGATCGAGCGACTTGATCAGGCTCGGACGACGCGCCGCGATTTCAAGCAAACCGTGCACACGCGCGCGGTCTTCACGGTGCCTTTTTCCTTGATGCGCACCGACTGGAGATTGGGCAGCCAGCGACGACGCGTCTTGCGCATCGAATGACTGACGTTGTTGCCCGATGCCGGCCCTTTGCCGCATACGTCGCAACGCTTAGCCATAAGGGGTTCCTCTCAAACGAACAAGAATGACCACGGTATAGTATCACATAAGAGTCGACCATTCAAGAGGAAGCATCTGGAACAGATAACCAGCTGCGACGGGAAGCTGTTCGCCGACTTCTTGGTAGCCGGCACGTTTTTCTTGCGCAAGTACCGCTCGGTGATCAACGATCTCAACGTGTTCCCCGTGCCCGATGGCGACACCGGCACGAACATGTTCTTCACCGTCCGCGCTGCGATGGTCGAGGCCCGCAAAGAGCATTCGAATGCGCTCAAAGATGTCGCGGCCGCCGCCGCGCAAGGCTCGCTGATGGGCGCGCGCGGCAACTCGGGTGTCATCATCTCGCAGATGTTCCGCGGTTTCGCGCACGAGGTGCGTCATCGAGACGCCATCACCACGCTCGAGTTCGCGAGCGCGCTGAACGAAGGCGTGATAGCCGCGCGCAAAGCGCTGCTCAAGCCGGTCGAGGGGACGATCCTTTCGGTGGCGAGCGGCGCAGCGAATGCGTGCTTCAAGAAAGCTGCCGGTGAAAAAGATTTTTATGCGGTGCTGCACGCGACGGTGGATGCCGCGAACGAGGCTCTTGAGAAGACGCCCGAACAGCTCGCCATCTTGAAAGAAGCCAAAGTCGTCGACGCGGGCGGCCAAGGCTTCGTCTATTTCATGGAAGGCGTGCTGCGCATGCTGCCCGGCCGCGCGCCCTACACCACTGCGTTCCCGCGCAACCCGGTGCGGCGCACGACGTTCACCGCGAAACAGAAGGTCGAGACGCATCGCTTCTGCACGGAATTCGTGCTCGCCAAGACAGCGACCGAACCCGACTCGCTGCGCGCGCTGCTCACCCCGCACGGCGACTCGCTCATCGTCGCCGGCGGCGACGGCACGATCCGCGTGCACATCCACACGGATTATCCGGAGAAAATCGCCGACATGGCGCGCGAGCTGGGCGACGTCTCGCGGCTGAAGATCGACAACATGGAAGAGCAGCACAACGTGCTCGTCGTCGACCGCGAGAGCAAGCCGCGCGGCATCGTCGCGGTGGCGCCCGGCGAGGGCTTCGCGAAGATCTTCAAGGAGCTCGGCACCGACGTCGTGGTCATCGGCGGCGCGACCATGAACCCGTCGGTGAAAGACCTGCTCGTCGCGGTCAACAAAGTGCTCGCGCCGGTCGTGTACCTGATGCCGAACGACAAGAACATCATGCTCGCCGCCAAAGAGGTCGACGCGCTGACCGACAAACGCGTCGTCGTCGTGCCCACGCGCACCGTCGCCGATGGAGTCGCGGCGCTCTTCGCCATGGTCAACCGGCCCGACGATCCGAACATCAAACCGGACGACCTGCTCGCCGAATCGCTCGTCGTGGGAAGCGGTTCGATCTTCCGAGCGGGTCGCGACGCGGAGATCGGCGGCGTCGCCGTCGAACGCAACCAACTCGTGGGCGCGCTCGAAGCGCGCGACGGCAGCGCGGAGCGGCTGGTGGAAGGAGCAGATCCCACCGCTATCGCACTCGCGATGGTCCGCGCCGCGACGGATACCGATCCGTCGCTCATCACGCTGTATTACGGGCACGCGCGCCGGCGCAACGAAGCCGAAGAACTCGCCGCCGCGCTCAAAGCCCAATTCCCGACGGCGTCGGTCGAGGCGTATTACGGCGGCCAACCGACATCAGATTACGTGGTTTCGATTGAACGATAGCGACGTCACCATCGCGATCGATGGCATGGGCGGCGACCTCGCGCCCGATGCGATCGCGGCCGGCGCGTGCCGTGCGGCGCGCGAGTGGGGCTGCCGCATTCTGCTCGTCGGCGATCCGGCCAGATTGCAGCCGCTCCTCCAGCGCGACGGTGCGCCGCCCACCGTGACGATCGTCGAAGCGGTCGAACAAGTCGCCATGGATGAAGCGCCCGCTGCGGCGGTGCGCCGCGGCGGCGTCACCTCGATGGGCAAGACGATCGACTTGGTGCGCGACGGACAAGCGCACGCCGCGTTCTCCGCCGGCAATAGCGGCGCGTTCCTCGCGCTCGCGACGATCCGTCTGTCGCGCCTGCCGGGCATCGCGCGGCCGGGCTTCGCAACGGCGTGGCCCGCGCATAGGGGCCCGATGTTGCTCGTCGACGCGGGCGCGAACGTCGACTGCAAGCCTGAGTGGCTGGTGCAATTCGCGCTCATGGGGACGGCGTACGCGCGCGCGGTGCTCGGCATCCCAGATCCGAAAGTCGGTTTGCTGTCGGTCGGCGAGGAGGAGTCCAAAGGCAACGCGCTGACCGCGGAGACATTTCCGCTGCTCGCCGCCGCGCCGATCCACTTCATCGGCAACGTCGAGGGCCGCGATCTGCTGCTCGGCGAAGCGGACGTCGTCGTCGCGGACGGTTTCGTCGGCAACGTCGCGCTCAAGACCGCCGAAGGCACGAGCGAGTACATCTTCAAGCTGTTGCGCGAGGGCATCGAGGCCGCGCCGCTCACCGTCAAGGCAGGCGCCGCGCTGTTGAAGCCCGTGTTCAGGTCGGTGCGCTCGCGCCTCGATCACCGCTACCACGGCGGCGCGCCGCTGCTTGGCGTGCGCGGCAATTGCATCATCGGACATGGGCGCGCGGATGCGCTGACCGTCTACCACGCGTGTCAGATGGCGCTGCGCGCCGCCCGTCAAGATCTGGTCGGTTCCATCGAGCGCATGCTCGCGCCATCTGCCGCGCAGGCGTCGGGATGAGCCAGAAGATCGCGATCGTCACCGACTCGATCTCGGACCTGGGCGATCTCGCGGTGGACGTCACCGTCGTGCCGCTCACGATCAGGTTCGGCAACGAGCAGTTCCGCGACGGCATCGACCTCACTGCGGACCAGTTCTACGATCGCCTCCAGCACGATACCGCGCATCATCCAACCTCGTCCCAGCCGCCGCCCGCCGCGTTCGAACAGGCGTATAGGGGATTGCTCGACGCCGGCGCGGAGCACATCGTCTCGATACACGCCTCGGCAGCGCTGTCAGGTACGTTCAATTCGGCATCGCTGGCCGCGCAGCACGTCGCGCCCGATCGCATCACGGTGATCGACACGCAAAACGCGTCGGCCGGCGAGGGATTGCTCGTGCTCGAGGCACGCGATCAGGCTGCACGTGGGGAATCCGTTGAAGCGATCGTCGCCAAAGCGCAGGCCGACATCCCCAACGATATGCTCTTCGCCGCGATCCCGACGCTCACGTTTTTAGCGCGCGGCGGAAGGATCGGCGCGCTCCAGAGCATGCTCGGCAATGTGCTGCAGATCGTGCCGATCATCACCCTCAAAGACGGGCTCGTGGCCGAGCACAGCAAAGTCCGCACGTTTGCGCGCGCGGTGGATCAGATCATCGAGATCGTCAAGTCAAAGGTGCCGCAAAAAAAGCACGCGCGCTGCGCCGTCATGCACTCGGTCGCGCCGGAGCTCGCCGCCAAAGTGCGCGACCGCCTGGAGCAGGCGATCGAGCCGGCTTCGATGATCACCACGATCGCCGGCCCGACCGTCGGCACCCACGCCGGGCCGGGCGCGGTCGGCGTGTTCTTCATCCCCTGATCTAAAAAGAACGGCACCTCATGCGAAAAGTCAACACGAAGAATATCGCAGAGCTCAAATGGGCGTCGCCGCGCGGCAAATTCGCCGGCGCGGGACTCGAAGTCTCCGAAGCGCTCGGCCGCAAGCCGCAGTCGACGGATCTCATGGAACGGCATCCGTTCGACGTCGAAATATTGCGCATCCCCGCCGGCAAGACGCCCTATCCGTATCACTCGCATAGCGCGCAGTGGGAGTTCTATCACGTCATCTCCGGTTCTGGTAAAGTCCGCCACAAGGATGGCACGACGCCGATCGAATCCGGCGACGCGTTCATCTTCGAACCGGGCCAGCCGCATCAGTTGATCAACGATGGCACCGACGTGTTGGAGGTGTATGTCGTCGCCGACAACCCGATCGGCGAGTCCGGCCACTATCCGGACAGCGGCAAACACATCGTGAGATCCCCCGAGCGCAAGCTGATGCGCTCAGATCCGCTCGACTACTTCGACGGAGAGGAATAGCCGCGGCAATGGCCGGTTGTTACGTCCATCTGCCGTTCTGCGATCGCATCTGTCCGTATTGCGACTTCGCGGTGGTGGAGTTCGCGCGCGGGCGGATTGATCGATACTTGGCCGCTCTGCGCGCTGAGCTCTCGACGATCGCAACGCCCAGCGAAGGGATCGCCACGATCTATTTCGGCGGCGGCACGCCATCGGCGCTGAGCGCGCATGACATCAGTGGCTTGCTCTCGTCGATTAGAGGCCATTTCGCCTTCGACGCACACACCATCGAATGCACGCTCGAGGCAAATCCATCGCGTAACGCTGAAGATCTCGCGCACTATCGCGCCGCGGGGATCAATCGTCTTTCGATCGGCGTGCAATCGTTCGACGATGCCGAGCTGCAGCGTCTGGGCCGAGATCACAGCGCCGAGCAGGCCACGGCATACATCACCGCCGCGCGCGCGGCCGGCCACGAAAACATCAGCATCGATCTGATCGCCGGTGTTCCGGGGCAAACGCTCGCCTCGTTCGCGCGGTCGCTTGAGCGCGCCGTCGCATGCGCGCCCGATCACGTGTCTGTCTACGGACTGACGATCGAAGCCGGCACGCCGTACGCGCGCTGGTTCGAGCGCTCGCCGCAGCAGTTCGTGGACGACGATGGTATGGCAGATCTGCTCGAATTGGCCGAGCAGACGTTGACGCACGCCGGATTCGACCGCTACGAGATCTCCAACTATGCGAAGCCGGGTTTTGAAAGCCGGCACAATCGCGGCTATTGGGCGCAACGAGATTGCGTCGCGCTCGGCATGTCGGCATCGGGCTACGAAGACGGCTTGCGATACCGCAACGTGCGTGCATTCGACGGGTACTGCACGGCGATCGAAGCCGGCCGCTCGCCGCGCGAAGAAGAAGAGCGGCTCGATATTCAGGCGCGCATCGGCGAGGCGGCCATGCTCGCATTGCGCACGCGCGAGGGCATCCGGGACGAGGATTTCCGCGCGCGGTTCGGCGTGGACGCACGCTTGATATTCGCGGTTGCCATCAATAAATGTCGTCAGGCCGGTCTGCTCGAAGAGGGCGGACAGGGGGTACGGCTTTCTTCGCGGGGACGGCTTTTGGCCAACACCGCATGCTCCGAATTCTTACATCCTTCTTTCTTCCCGGCCCCCGCCGGTTTTGGGTAAATTACTACTTCGAATAATTTTCGCGCTGTTGTGCGGCTTGCTCGGCTTGGCAGGCGGTATTGAGCTCGGGCATATTCCGTATCTCGCCGGCCAGACCGGCACGCTCGGGCACCTGCGCGATCTCGGCATCCCGTTGCTCTTCGCGCTCATCGGCATCGCGTTGTCGCCGTATCTCGCCAACTTCTTTGAACGCGTCTCAAGCTCGGTCGAAGAGTCGATCGTCAAGATGGCGCCGGCCGAGGCGCTGTCCGGCGCCATCGGTCTGGTCGTCGGGTTGTTGGTCGCCTATCTCGTGCGCGAGATCTTCGCGCCGATCAACCAGATCCCGCGCTACGGGCCGATCATTTCAATCGTCATCTACGCACTCATCACGCTGTTCTTCGCGTACACCGGCATCCGCATCGGATTGCGTCAGCGCCTTTCGAGCTGGATGCGCAGCGGACCGCACGACGCCGACGCTCCGCCAAAGCTGCTCGACACGTCGGTCATCGTCGACGGCCGCGTGCTCGAGGTCGTGCAGGCCGGATTCATCGAAGGCCGCCTGCTCGTGCCCAAATTCGTCCTTAAGGAATTGCAGTCGATCGCGGATTCGGCGGACAGCATACGGCGCGCGCGCGGCCGGCGCGGCCTTGAGATACTCAATCGCTTGCGCGATATCTCCGGCCGCCTTGAGATCATCGATCAAGACGCGCCAGAACGCGACGTCGACAGCAAGCTCGTGACGCTGGCGCGCCAGATGGAAGCGCCGATCCTCACGAACGACTATAATCTCAATCGCGTCGCGCGGCTGCAAGGCGTCGTGATTCTCAACGTCAACGAGCTCGCCAACGCGATCAAACCGGTCGTGCTGCCGGGCGAGGAGATGACGGTCAGCATCGTCAAGGACGGCAAGGAGCAGAACCAGGGCGTCGGCTATCTCGAGGACGGCACGATGATCGTCGTCGAGAACGGCAAGCGGCTCATCGGCGAGACGGTCGGCGTCCAGGTCACGTCGGTGCTGCAGACGGCTGCGGGCCGGATGATCTTCGCCAGGCCGAAAAAGACGTGAGCACTGTCGCGATTCTCGCGGCCGCCGGCCGCGGCGACCGGCTCGGCAAACCGAAGCAATTGCTCGATCTTGGGGGCAAGCCGCTCGCGGCGTGGTCGCTCGAGCTCTTCGAACGCGCAGGTTCGATTTCGGCGATCTACATCGCTTGCGAAGCGGACGACCGCGAGCGTTTCCAAGAGGTCGCCTCCGAATATGCGCCGTCGAAGGTGCGCGGCATCGTCGCCGGCGGCGCCACGCGGCAAGCATCCGTGCACGCGGCGCTCTCCGCGGTGCTGCCCGCTCCGCAACTCGTGTTGGTGCACGACGGCGCGCGGCCGTTTCTCACGCTGGACGTTGTGGACCGGGTGATCGCGGCGGCGCATCACGGCGTGAGCGCCATCGCCGCAGTGCCGGTGCAGGACACGATCAAACAAGCGCAGGGCACCGCGGTCGAGCGCACGATCGAGCGCGCCTCGTTGTGGGCGGCGCAAACGCCGCAGGTGTTCCCCTATGATGTGCTCGTGGCCGCGCACGTGCAGGCGCTGAAGGACGGTTTCACCGGCACTGACGACGCGTCGCTCGTGGAGCGTTTGGGCGCGCCGGTCAAACTCGTGATGGGATCGTACGGCAACATCAAAGTGACGACCCCGGACGACCTCGAACTCGCGCGGCTGATGGCCGAGAAGATGCAGGCGCCGCTGCGATGAGGGTCGGCTTCGGGTTCGACGCGCATCGACTCGTGGCCGATCGCCCGCTGATCTTGGGCGGCGTGCGTATCCAGTTCATCAAAGGTCTCGAGGGTTTTTCGGATGCGGACGTGCTCACGCACGCGATCATCGACGCGGTCCTCGGAGCCGCAGGTTTGGGCGATTGCGGCTCGCGCTTTCCAGCAGGCGATCCCAAGTACGCGAACGCACACAGCGTGAAGTTGCTCGAACAGACCGCGGTGATGTTGCGTCAGGCCGGCCTACGCGTCAATAACGTCGACTGCACGATCGTGGCCGAGCAGCCCGCGCTCGCCGGACACGTCGGCGCGATGCGCGCCGTGCTGGCCAATGCGTTGGGGGTCGCGGAGAACGCGTGCAACGTCAAGGCCAAACGCACGGAGGGATTGGGTTTCACGGGTACAGGAGACGGGATGGCAGCATACGCGGTGGCAACCGTCGAGAAAGACACATGAACGTAGAACCCGAGCGCAGCTCGGGTGTCGCGCCTGAGCCGAGCTCAGGCGCCGTGAGAGTCCGCTTCGCCCCCGCGCCAACCGGATCGCTGCACGTCGGCGGCGCTCGCACGGCGCTCTTCAATTATCTCTTCGCGAGACGCAACCACGGCGTGCTCGTGCTGCGCTCCGAAGACACCGACACCGGCCGCTCGACGCTTGAATCCGAACGCGCCATTCAAGAGGACATGCGCTGGCTCGGCCTGACGTGGGATGAAGGCACGGATGTCGGAGGAGAGTACGGCCCGTATCGGCAGACCGATCGGATCGACCTCTACGGGCTCGCCGTCGCGCGTTTGCTCGAGATCGAGCAGGCGTATCCGTGCTACTGCACGCCCGAGGAGCTCGAAGCCGAGCGTCGCGCCGCCGAGCGGCTTGGGCAAACGCCGAAGTATTCCGGCAAATGCCGCGATCTCACCCGCGAACAGCGCCTTGCGCTCGAAGCGGAAGGCCGCAAGCCGGCGATCCGCTTCTTGATGCCGCAGCGTGACGTGTACGTCGAAGATCTCGTGCGCGGCGCGGTGCATTTCCCGGCAGGATCGATCGGCGACTTCGTCATCTTGAAATCAGATGGCGTCGCCGCCTACAACTTCGCGGTAGTCGTCGACGACGCCGAGATGGCGATCACGCACGTGATCCGCGCCGACGAGCATCTGCCGAACACGCCGCGCCAAGTGGCGCTCTACGAAGCGCTCGAGCTTCCGTTGCCCCTGTTCGCACACGTCTCGATGATCCTCGCGCCCGACCATCAGAAACTGTCGAAGCGTCATGGAGCCACATCGGTCGCGGAGTATCGCGAACAGGGATATCTGCCTGCGGCGCTCATCAACTATCTCGCGCTGCTCGGCTGGTCGCCGGGCGATGACCGGGAGTTCTTCACGCTCGAGGAGCTCATCGAGACCTTCTCGCTGGACCGCGTGACCAAGAGTCCCGCGGTGTTCGATCACGCGAAGCTGCGCTGGTTCAACGCGCACTATATCCGCGCGCTGCCGCGCGATGAGCGCGCCGAGTTATTCGCTTCATGGGCGGCGCGCGATCCGGCGGTTGCCGCTTCGTCGGATATCAAGGATCCGCTCTGGCGCGGGTTATTCGCCGACGCGATGACCGATCACGTTGAGACGCTCGATCAGGTTCCAGCACTAGCGTTGCAAGTGTTAGAAGATGAAATGCGCCTCGAGCCCGGCACACAAGACGCGCTTGCAGATCCGACGTCCCGCGCGCTTGTTGAAGAGATCGCTGCCATAGCGGCAGGTTGCAAGGATCGCGCAGCCCTCCGCAACGCGTTATCGAAGGAAGCGCTCGCTGCGCTCGGCGCCAAGCACGGCGTCAAAGGACGCGCGCTTTTCAGACCGATACGGATCGCGGCAACAGGACAGGAGCACGGCATCGAGCTCCCCGTGCTCTTGCCGTTGCTCGGCCCTGCCCGGCTGGCATCTCGGCTGCGTTCGGCGCTGTCGCAAACCGGCTGAAAGAAGCGGTTCGGCCCTGCACCGGTCGGTGAAGCCGGAGGGCGGCCAAGCATGGCGAGCGAACTCACGGGCATCATGGCCACCGCCGACGTTCGCACCGCCTGCACCCGCCCGGCCATCGCCTTGTCCTGCTGTTGTTGACCGGCGCTTCGCGCCACAAGCCCGGTCGCGCGCCCGCTGCGCGCACGTGAGAAATAGCCGGCCGTAACGGGCCGAGCCACAAGCAGGACGACACCATGCAACGAGACTCGATATTCCGGCAAATCCGCCTCGACTGGCGGGCGTGCTTCGAACGCGACCCGGCGGCGCGCAATGGGCTCGAAGTGCTGCTCGCGTATCCCGGCTTCCACGCGATCGTGTGGCATCGGGTGATCGTCCATCCGCTGCATCGGCTTGGACTACCCGTGATCCCTCGGGTCTTGTCGAACTGGTCGCGCTTCCTCACCGGCATCGAGATCCACCCTGGTGCTGAGATCGGCTCGGGCCTGTTCATCGATCACGGCATGGGCGTCGTCTTGGGAGAGACGTCGGAGATCGGTAGGAACTGCACGCTGTACCAAGGCGTCACGCTCGGCGGCACAACGCTGCAACGCGGCAAGCGCCACCCGACGCTCGAAGACAACGTCGTCGTCGGCGCCGGCGCAGCAGTGCTCGGAGCGATCACCGTCGGCGCCGGATCAAAGATCGCCGCGGGCGCAGTCGTCGTCAAGTCGGTGCCGCCGAATTCCACCGTCGTCGGCGTGCCCGGACGCGTGATCTATCGGGATGGCAAGCAAGTCGAGTCGGTGATCCCGCGGGTCGACATGCCGGACCCGCAAGCGGACGCGATCGCGGCGCTCCAGCAACGCGTCGAAGCGCTCGAAGCACAGATACGGAAACTCGAAGAGCCGGATGGCAGTCCGACTCTACAATAGCCGGACCCGTTCTCTCGATGAGTTCCAGCCGCTCGATCCGAAGCGGGTGACGGTCTATGTCTGCGGCATGACGCCGAGCTTTCATCCGCATCTCGGTCACGCACGCACGTTCTTGACGTTCGACGTCCTGCGCCGCCACCTCAAAGCGCGGGGTTACAACGTCGAGTACGTGCAGAACGTCACCGACATCGACGATCGCATCATCGATCGCGCGAAGACCGAAGGCGTGCCATGGGACGACGTCGCCACGCGTTATCTCGCCGAATATGAGGCGAGCGCCAAGCGTCTTGGACTGACGCCGCCTGACCGAGAACCGCGCGCGACGCAAGAAATCGCTTCCATTATAGAACTGATCGCTGGGCTGGTCGCCAAGGGCGCGGCGTACGAATCGGGCGATGGCGTCTACTTCGCGGTCGACGAGGGCGTGTTTCCGCGTTACGGCGAGCTCAGCAATCAGAGCATCGAAGAGCTGCGCGCGGGCGTGCGCATGGCCGTGCGCGAGGACAAACGCGGCCGGCTCGACTTCGCGCTGTGGAAAAAAGCCAAACCCGGCGAGCCGAGTTGGCCGAGCCCCTGGGGTCCGGGCCGTCCGGGGTGGCATGTCGAGTGCTCGGCGATGGTTCGCGATTATCTCGGCGATCAGATCGACATCCATGGCGGTGCCGCTGACCTGATCTTCCCGCATCACGAGAACGAAGTCGCGCAGACCGAAACGTTCACCGGTAAACACCCGATGGCCAATTTCTGGGTGCACGCCGGTTTGCTCAACGTCGACGGGCAGAAGATGAGCAAATCGCTCGGCAACTTCATCCCGCTCGCGCAGATGCTCGACCGCTATCCCGCCGCGGTGATCCGCTACCTCTTCTTGCAGACCGGTTATCGCAAGCCGTCCAACTTCACGACCGAATCGATCGAAGCCGCGGGCAAGGGTCTGCGCGGATTGTACGTGGATCTCGAAAAGCTGCGCGAGAATGCAAAACCGGCGTCGTCGGCCGCCGGAATAAATTCGACCGCTACAGATATTGAGGAGTTCAACGCGTTCTTGGACGACGACCTCAACACCGCGGGCGCCGTCGGATGGCTGCAGACATACATCAAAGGCGCGCTTAAAGCGGGTGCGGACGCGGCGCGCGCGGCGCACGTCGTCGCGACGGCCGAACAGTCTTTAGAGCGGCTGGGCTTGCCGCCGGACGCCGAGCGCGCCGGGGTCGCACCGCAATCCTCACAGGTCAAGTTGAATCACGCCGCGCGCATCGCGCTCTCGATCATCGCGGGCGAGCGAGACGCTCCGGACATCGAGCTTGTGGAGAAAGTCGTCGCGCTGCGCGACAAAGCGCGCCTCGCCAAGGATTGGAAGAAATCCGATACGCTGCGCGATGCGCTCGCGCGCGCGGGCATCGCGGTGAAAGACACCGCGCAAGGCTCGCAGTGGAGCGTCGATGGCGGAAGCTGACGAGACGATCGTCGGCATCCACTCCGTGTCGGAAGCGCTTGCCGGCGGCGAGTCGGTGAAACGGATCGCGATCGCGCAGCAC
Organism: Vulcanimicrobiota bacterium; assembly: GCA_963812135.1. Classification (GTDB taxonomy): domain Bacteria; phylum Vulcanimicrobiota; class Vulcanimicrobiia; order Eremiobacterales; family Eremiobacteraceae; genus JAFAHD01. Next base: position 1,871,714 of record CAWETU010000001.1, on the reverse strand, counting down.
CGTCAAAATGACCCGGCGCTCAAAGAGATCGTGAACGAGGCCAAGCACCGCGGTATCGCCATCAAGATCGAACCGGAGAGCTTTTTCAGGCGTTTTGGAAACGTCCGCCATCAGCACGTCGCGGCGACGGTCGCCGCGTTCGAGCCGGCAGAGTGGGCGCAGCTGCGCCGGCGCATCGCCGGCAAGAACGACGCGCTGATCGTGGTAGCCGATCATATCGAAGACCCGCAGAACTTGGGGGCGATCATGCGCGCCGCCGAAAGCGCGGGGGCCCATGGCCTCGTGATTCCCGATCGCCGCGCGGCGGGGGTGACGGCAGCGACCAGGCGGGCGGCTGCCGGGGCTGCGTCCCACCTGCCAGTGGCTGTTGTCCCGAATTTGGTGCGGGTGCTGGAAGACCTCAAGGCCGACGGCCATTGGGTAAGCGGGCTCTCCAACCGCCCCGAGGCGCGCCCGTACACGCAGGCGGACTTCAAGGGGAAGTGCACCCTGGTGGTCGGCAGCGAGGGCAAAGGCTTATCGCGCCTGGTGTCTGAGCGTTGCGACTTTTTGGTCTCGATCCCGATGCTCGGCAAGGTCGCATCGCTCAACGCGGCAGCGGCGACTGCGGTCGTGTTGTATGAGGTATTACGTCAGCGTAGCGCGGCCGGCTTGTGAAAATCGGCACAAATGCGCAAAGTCCCGTCAATCCTTGACGAAAGAGGAGCCTCCCCCTATAATCGGTAGGGACATAATGCAGGCATAAGAATGCCAGACATGGGCTGGGAGGTTCATCAACACTTTGGGAGCTCTTCATCAAACGGAAGACACCCTGGACTACAGCGAGCGAGCGGACGAAGAACTCGTCAATGCGGCCAAGTGCGGCGACAATCTGGCCATGGAGTTTCTGCTCAACAAGTACAAGAACTTCGTCCGGATCAAGGCCAAGAGCTACTTCCTGATCGGTGCGGATCGCGAAGATATCATCCAAGAAGGCATGATCGGCCTGTACAAGGCCGTCCGTGACTTCCGGGCCGACAAACTGTCGTCTTTTCGGGCATTCGCGGAGCTGTGCATCACGCGTCAGATCATCACGGCCATCAAGACGGCCACGCGGCAGAAGCACATCCCGCTCAACCAATACATCTCGCTGAACAAGCCGATCTACGACGAGGACAGCGAGCGGACGCTGCTTGACGTCATGGCGAGCGCCAAGATGTCGGATCCGGAAGAACTGGTCATCAACCAAGAGGTTTCGGAAGACATCAAGGAGCGGATCCAGGAGAACCTGAGCGACCTCGAGTCGCAGGTGCTGCTGAGCTATCTCGAGGGCAAGTCGTACCAAGAGATGGCGCGCGATCTCAACCGCCACGTCAAGTCGATCGACAACGCACTACAGCGCGTCAAGCGCAAGATCGAAAAGAATCTCAGCGAAGTCGAGCTCTATTAGGATGATGTAGAGGCCGAGCTCGCTCGACCGAACATCTGGGTGTGGTCCTCGAGCGAAGCTCGAGGACTTTTTCTTTCCCGACGCGTCGCACCGCGCGGTAGAGGACCAGCCAAAGTCCCCACAAAAGGACGCTGCCGCTTCTGCAAGGAGTGGACTTACAATGGTTTCCGGGTTTGCGCCGGCCGACTGGCTATGGTTCTTCATATGGCTAGCGGTCGGTCTTTTCGTTTTGCACTTCTTCCTATCGATTCGGCGCATCGGGCCGAGCGAAGTCGGTCTTGTCCTCAAGCGCTTTTCGCTGAGCAAGCTCAAAGACGACAATCCGATCGCCTTTCACGGCGAAGCGGGATATCAAGCCGATCTGTTGATGCCGGGCTTGCGCTGGAAGCCATGGATTCTTTATCAGGTCGAAAAGTTTCCGTGGGTGCAGGTGCCCGCCGGAGAGATCGGCGTCGTCATCGCGCAAGCAGGCGGGCCGCTGCCGATCGGCGCGAAGTCAGCCGTCTATAAGAAAGAATTCGACAACTTCGGCGATCTGAGAACATTCATCACGCGCGGCGGACAAAAAGGCGTCCAGCGCCCGGTGCTCCCGCCAGGCTCGCTTGTGCCGATCCATCCGGTGGGTTTCATCGTCTTGACGAAGCGGCAGATATACGGCCTGCCGATGTCACCGGAGCTGCGCGGCAAACGCAACCGCCGCGAGGATCTCGCGCCGGAAGACTATGGACTGCGGCCTGAACAGCTCAGTTTGGTTCGCATCGTCCCAAAGGCGACGGACAGGGACGGCGCGACGCAAGACAGCGTCGGCATCATCACGACCTACGAAGGCGATCCGCTGCCCTCAGGCGACATCGCAAGCAGGCTCGGCGGTTTCAACGACGTCCAAGAAATGGAGAAGGCGTCGGCCTCGGATGTCGAGATCATCGAAATCCTTCTCGGCAGCAAGAACAAACTGCATAACAACTATCAGGACTTCCAAGCGTTTCTCGACAACGGCGGCCGCATCGGGTTGCAGCACGATCCGCTGCTCTACGGCGCATACGCCCTGAACCCGTTCCTGGTCGGCGTGGAGATCGTGCCGATGCTGGTCGTGCAACAGGGACAGGTCGCCGTGATCAAAGCCTACGTCGGACTGCCCACCCAAGACACATCCGGCGCCGAATTCAAGTTCGGCTCGCTCGTCCGCGCCGGCCATCGCGGCATCTGGCAAGAACCGCTGCGCACCGGAAAATATCCGCTCAACCCGCGCTGCTACCAAGCGGAGATCGTACCGACGTCGATCCTCACGCTCAACTGGGCAGACGCGGTGTCGGCCGCGCACAACCTCGACGCCCAGCTGCAGCAGATCGTCGCCAAGAGCAGCGAAGGCTTCGTGTTCCATATCGACCTGCAAGTGCAGATCCACGTACCGGACACGAACGCGCCGCGCGTGATCTCGATGGTCGGCACGATGATGAACTTGGTCAACGAAGTGCTGCAAGCGGCGGTCGGCAACCATTTCCGCGACAAACTACAGAGCATGCCCGCGGTCAAGTTCATAGAGACCCGCCAAATGGTGCAAGAAGAAGCGTTTCGCCATATCCGGGAACAGCTCGAGCAATATCGGGTCGAGACGCGCGGCGTCTACATCCAGGACGTCATCTTGCCCGAAGAGCTCGTCCGCGTGCTCACGCAGCGCGAGATCGCGAATCAAGAGATCGCGACGTTCCAGAAGCAGCGCGCGGCGCAAGACGAGCGCATCTCTATGGAAAACGCGAAAGGCACTGCGGAGATGCAAGCCGAGCTTGCGAAATCAAAAGTCGGCGTCGACATCAAGACGAACAATGCGAACGGCCGCGTCGAAGAAGGTCGCGGCGACGCCGAATACATCCGCCAGACCGGCACCGCGCGTGGCGCGGAGGTGCAAGCCGTCGGGCTCGCGCGCGCGCTCGGCTATGAGGCGCAGGTGAAGGCGCTCGGCTCGAACGCCACGGCGTTGGTGAATGTCGTCGCATCGCTCTCCGAGGGCAACGCGCGCTTCGTGCCCGACATCCTCGTCACAGGAGGCGGTAACGGAGCGCTCGAGGGACTGGCAGCCAGCGCGATGCGTTATCTTGGCGACGGCGGAGCGGCGAAGAAGGTCGAGGGAGATAAACCGAGCCCACCTCCGCGCGCAAAACCCGACAACGATTAGCGCCTAGAGGGCGTCGACCGTCAGCTTCGTGTCGGCGTATTGCCACGCCGAGGTGAATTGCTGGCGTACGAGCTGCGCATCGCTCGTGCGGCCGAGGCCGTCAAGCGCCGCGGCGAGTCCGAACAACGAACGTGGATTGCGAGGGTTGTGCTGTAGATCGGCGCGGAAGACAGCTTCGGCCTCGCTATAGCGATGTAACTGCACGAGCAAACCGCCGAGCGACTCGCGTACTGGGTGGTACCAATCGGGTGGCTCGATGTAGATCAACCCATCCTGCGTCTTGACGCCATCCTCGAGCAGCGCCACCGCTGCGGCAGAATCCCCGCCTGCCTGCGCGATCTTCGCGCCGAGCTCGTCTTGGGCGATCTCGAGCAGATTTGCCGAGCTGTTGGTATAGCCCGAGATCTGCGGCATCTTGATGGTGGCGCTCGCCGACTTGACCTCATCGAGCTCGATCCGCGCGTGCGCGCGATCCCCGGTCGCTACATACGCCATACCGCGGCTGAAATGCCAAAAGGCGACGCGCATGGGCTCGTCCGGCGATTCGGCCGGTTGCGAGGATGCGAGGATCTCGCTCCAGTTTCCAAAGCGCAGCGGCACGTACATGGCGGGCACCATCGCGCCTGAATCCGCGAGACGCTTTTGCGTCGCAGCAGCGCCCGCGCTGACGCCCTGCATGCCGTAGCCGTACGCGAGCATCGTTAGGTTGTGCGCGTAATAGCCCGACGCTTCACGATCCTCGTTCGCGGCCAGATATGCGCGGTCGTGTTGCGTCGCGTGCTCGTTGCTCATCACCGCAGACTCAAATGCGCCCGTCCGCATGTAGGTATGCGCTGGCATGTGGACGAGATGCGCCGCAGCAGGCTCGAACGACATCGAACTCAACCGCGACGCGGCGATGAGCGCGCGTTCCGGCGCGGTCGACGCCTCGGTCGCATGGATGTAGAAGTGGTTCGCGCCGATATGATTGGGGTCGCGCCGCATGACCGACTCGAGCACGGCGACGATCGTCTGGGTCCCCGAAACCGGCGTTCCCTGCGGGGTATACAGCGCCCATGGCTTCAGATCCATCAGGCTTTCGGCGTACATCGTGGCTGCGTCAAGATCGTCCGGGTACTTGGCGACCAGCGCTTTCATCGCGGCCGCATAGGCGGCGTCCAGTTTCGCGAAATCTGCTTTTGGCGCGTTCGTGTAACGCGCGGCAAGCGCGCTGATCCACGCCCGGTCCAACTCGTTCGCGCTGGGTTCAAGTGCCTTCGCGCGCTGCAACGCGACATACGCCGACCGCTCGCCTGCTTCATCAACCGACACGTTGATGTTAGAGCCATAGGTCATCGCGACGCCCCACTGCGCCATCGCCAGGTGCGGGTCGGCGTGCGCGGCTTGCTCGAAGGCGTGGCGCGCCGCCGCGCGGTTGAACGAGTACAGCAACGTCAGGCCCTGATCGAAATACGACTGCGCCTGCGCGCTCGACGTGGAAACGGCGTGATGTTGGCGCGCATACGGTGCAGACGAGTTCATGCTCATACTGCTGGCACTCGCCAGCGACGGCACGCAAAGCACGAGAACCAGCAACAGTGTGCGCCGCATGTCAACCACCTTCAGAAAGCACGGCGTCGTACCAACGTCCAAGATCCGCCTTGAACGCGGCGAGCGCTGACGGGTTGGTATAGACCATATGGCCGGCGGAATAGTAGCCGTACTGCACGTGGCCGAGCAGCGACGGGTCCAGACCCGCATGGTCGATCAGATACTGCGTCGCAAAAAACGGCGTCGCCATGTCGTAGTAGCCGTTCGCCGAGAAGACCCGTAGATGCGGGTTGGTGGTCATCGCCAGCTTGAGGTCCGGCAGCACGTCGCCGGTCGCGAGGTTGCCCGCTTGACCGGTGCGCTTGAGGTCCCAATCGCCGAGGTCGTGCAGCGGCTCGTAGATCGCGTCGGTGTGATAGCCGAGGTCGGTGCGGACATAATCGTTGAACGTCGACAGGAATGCCGACGCGACGTACGTGTATGACGGATCGTAGTCCGGCACTTGCGCGTTCGGGCTGATGTCGACGCCGACGAACCGAGCGTCGTAGCGCCCTGCGATCCGATAGCTCGATCCGAGCAACTGTTTCTCGAATTCCTCAGGCTCAATGCGTAAGTTCGCCCGGCGCAGATAGTTCTCGCTGATCCCGATGTAGTTGTGCAGCTTGCGGACGATCTCGTCGCGCGTCGCCGGATTCAGGGAGCTGCCTTGCGCGAGCGCGGTGGCGTATTCGCCGGTGGCGAAGGCTTCGGCCGAGCGCACCAACGTCGCCACGTCCTGGGGAGCATTCGAGAGTTTGTGGTGGTACCACGCCACCGCCGCCTCGGTCGGCACGTATGTGATGTACGGCATGTCGTTGCCGTCGCCGCCCGCGAACTGCAAGAAGTGGAGCGCCGATGAGAGCAGCACCACGCCGTTGACGTCGATGTCGTGGGTCTCCAGCCACGCCGCAAGCGCGCACGAACGCGTCGTGCCGTAGCTCTCGCCGAACAAGAACTTCGGGGAATTCCAACGGCTGTGTTTGGTCAGGAAGCGCTCGATGAACTGTCCGAACGCGGCCGCGTCCTGATCGATGCCAAAAAAATCCTTGCCTTTGGACTTGCCGAGCAGCTTGGAGAAACCGGTCGCAGGCGCGTCGACGAAGACGAGATCGGACCTATCCAGCAAGCTGTATTCGTTGTCGACGAGCTTATACGGCGCGCCGGGAATCGACCCCGGATTGCCGACGGCGACGCGTTTGGGAGCGAACGACCCCATGTGCAGCCAGATGGTCGACGAACCCGGTCCGCCATTATAGAAGAAGGTCACCGGCCGGCGATGCAGGTCAGCGCCATCTTCCGTGTAGGCGACGTAGAACATGGAGGCGGTGGGCGTGCCGTCGTTGTCGCGCAGCGTGATGGTCCCGGCCGTGGCCGTGTAGGCGATGGAGCGGCCGCCGATCTGCGCGCTATGATGCGTCGTGATCTCCGATGATTCCGACGATTCCGGTTTCGGAGAGGCGGTCGCGCCGTGTGTCGGACTGGGGTCGGGCTCGACCGCGCGTGCCTGGAGCGCGGGAACGAAGCACGCGAGCAGTACGGCAAACGCAACCCAAAAACGCAGGGTAGTCGAAAATCGGTGCATGATACCTCCGGTCAACGAGTCGCCGCGAATTGCTTCGGATCGTAGTTCGGCGCTCTTGGCCGCGGGATGTCTCTCCACCAGGCGCTGTAGTTGGCCAGCCACTCGAAGTTTTCGAACAGGAACTCGTTGTTGTTGTACGTGCGCCAATGCATCACGAACGGCTTGATCGTGGCCCAGCGCTCGCGCAGCATAAAGCCGACCGCGTCCACGATAAGCGTCACGTCGAGCACTTCGCGCCGCGCAAGGCAGGCGATCGTCTCGACGAATTGACCCACCTGATTGAGCGCGTGCTCGTCGGGCGATCCGAAGAACCTCTCTCTGATGTCCTTGTCGGTCGGATAGCGCTTGTCGACGTCGCGCAGCTGCAGGAAGACGTTGACGACTTCCGATGACGTCAAACGGTCGGTCGCGTCAAGGATCGCGAGCGCATTGCGCTCGTGTTCCATCTGACGCACTTGCCGAGACAGCATGTACGTCGTGAAGACGACAGTTGCTAGTGCGATGACCAGCGACGCGACCTGAATGATGTCCAAACGCGCAAACTCCCGCGTCCAGGTTGCGGGCGTTTGGCGAGAGAACCCTTCCACCATCAGCCGGCGTAGCTCAGAGGTAGAGCAGCGGTTTTGTAAACCGCGGGTCGGGGGTTCAAGTCCCTCCGCCGGCTCCAGATTCAACGTCCGCTTGAGATGCCGCTCACGGGCCTTTTGGCACCGTCCCACTCTTACGTGTTTACAGGGTATTTGTTCTGTGTTACAGTACATTTACCTAATATATTTCGCTATGTAGGCCACTTATATGATAGAAAATCCTGAAATAGACGCATTAGACCTGAAGCTGCTGGAGGCGTTGCAGAGCAATGCCCGGTCGACGTTTGCCGAGCTCGGCGACATCGTGGGGCTCAAGGCGTCGTCGGTGCACGATCGCGTCAAGCGCCTCGAAGCGCGTGGCTACGTGCGCCGCTACTCGGCCCAGCTCGATGGGCAGCGCTTGGGTTTGAGCTTGACCGCATTCGTCAGTTGCTACACGTCGGCTGACACCGGCTACGACGAATTCAACGACGCCGTCAAGCAGCTGCCGGAGGTCTGCGAGGTCCACAGCGTCGCCGGCGAGGAGACGTATTTCCTCAAAGTGATGACGCGCTCGACCGCGCATCTCGACGATTTTTTAAGCCGTCTCAAGCAGATCAAAGGCCTCGTGCGCAGCAAGACGATGATCGTGCTCTCGACGCCGTTCGAACGCGGCGGCATCGCGCTTGGCAGCGCGCAGGCGCAACCGATGCGCCGGCTGCAGCGCGTGAGCTGATAAGGAGTTCCATGGCAAAGACCGACATCACCGTGACGCAGGCGCCTGCGGCGACCATTCACGCGTTGAAACCGCCCGCCGGACCCGAAGCGTTCGAACACATGCAGTTCCGCCAGGGCGACTTCTGGCGCGACATCCCCGCCTATAAAGACGTCGATGAGAAGACGTTCATGGACTGGCTGTGGCAGAGCAAGAACTCGGTGAAATCGCCCGACGAGCTGATGGCGACGATCCAAGATCTGGTCGAACCCGAATTCTTCGAAGACGTTCGTCAGGGGTTCCATCGCGCGCCGATGGCCGTGCGCATCTCGCCGTACATGATCGCCTCGATCGATTGGAAGAACCCGTACAAAGATCCAGTCCGCACGCAGTTCTTGCCCTTGGCGTCACGCCTGTTGCCCGACCACCCGCGCTTGAGCCTCGACTCGCTGCACGAGCTCGAGGATTCGCCGGTGCAGGGCCTCACGCACCGCTACGTCGACAAAGCGCTCTTCTTACCGCTCAACACCTGCCCCGTTTACTGCCGTTTCTGCACGCGTTCGTACGCGATCGGCGGCGACACGGACACGGTCGAGAAAGCGCAGCTCGCGACCGATCCGAAACTGTGGGAACAGGCTTTTGAATACATCGCGTCGCGTCCGGAGCTCCAAGATATCGTCGTATCGGGCGGCGACGCGTACCAGCTGCCCGCCAAGAGCCTCAAGAAGATCGGCGAGGCGCTGCTCGCCATCCCCAATGTCCGGCGCATGCGTTTTGCCACCAAAGGCCCGGCGGTCATGCCCATGAAGATCCTGACCGACGCCGCCTGGACCGACGCGCTGACGTCGATCGTCGAGCAAGGGCGCAAGCTCGGCAAAGACGTCATGCTCCACACGCATTTCAATAGCCCGAACGAGATCAGCTACATCACGCAGCAGGCGATGCAGGTGCTGTTCGAGCGCGGCATCATGGTGCGCAACCAGTCGGTGCTGATCCGCGGCGTCAACGACGACAAGCACACCATGCGCAAGCTCATCAAGCAGCTCGGCTACATGAACGTGCATGCGTACTACGTCTATATGCACGACATGGTCAAGGGCGTCGAAGACCTGCGCACGACCATCCAGACCGCTGTGGACATCGAAAAATTCGTGCGCGGCACCACGGCCGGCTTCAATACGCCGACCTTCTTGTGCGACGCGCCCGGCGGTGGCGGCAAGCGCGACCTGCACAGCTACGACCACTACGACCGGGAGAACGGCATCGCAGTATACAGCGCACCCAGCGTGAAGCCTGGCCAGTGGTTCTTGTACTTCGATCCGATCGACCAGCTGGCGCCGGCCGCCCAAGCGCGCTGGAAAGATCCGAAAGAACAGAACGAAATGGTGCGCGCGGCGATCGCCGCCGCGTCCCGCGTTTAAGGTCAAGAAGCGCTTCCAAGGCCCAAAAGGCCAGCAGTCCCGGTCTTGAGGCCGGGACTTCGCATTCCCCGGCTTTTCTATGTTTGATTCAAGCGCACTTTTAATCAACGGTCTCAACGTTCTCGCATGGGTAACACGTATGATGAGTGTGACCATGACAAGCAAGCGCACGGCAGAACAGCAAGACCCGATCGGCGAGATCAGCCGGCTGCTGCCGCGCATCTATAAGAAGTATCGATCTCGATACGCGCGGCGCATGAGCGGCTCGGACATCACGGTCCGTGGCGCCATGCTGCTGCGCGCGGTGTCAGCGTTGCCGCAAGCCACTGTGGGAAACGTCGCGCGGGAGATGTTGGTCACGACGAGCACGGCCTCGATCGTGCTCTCCGGCCTGGAACGCAAAGGCCTGTTGCGCCGGCGCTACCGGGTGATCGGCCGCAGCCGAACCGAAATCGAACTGACGCCCGCGGGAGAGCGCACGTTAGCGGCGTTGCGCCCAGCGCTCGATCCGGGTCTGCTCTCAGCGGCGTTGCGCCGCATGACTGTAGCCGAGCGGACCAAGCTCCTCGATGGCCTACGCCGCCTCGACGCTGTCGACAACACTGAGGTACAAAAGGTTTCATGAAACGAATAATCATCATCGCGATCGTCGTCATCGTCGTGGTGCTCGGCGCATTTTTCGGCATCCGAGCGCTCACCTCGCAGCGCGCGACGCCACGCTACATCACCGCGCCGGTCACGCGTACCAACATCGATGCGACCATCATCGAGACCGGAACCGTCAACCCGGTTAACGAGGTGCAGGTGGGCACGCAGGTTTCGGGCACGATCAACAACCTCTACGTGGATTATAATTCGATCGTGCACAAAGGCCAGGTCCTGGCCACGATCGACCCGACCACATTTCAGGCATCCGAGTTGCAGTCACAGGCCGCAGTGAGCCAAGCGCAGGCCAATGCATCGGCATCCCAGGCGACGATCGCGCAGATGCAGGCCTCGGTTGCCAGCGCGCAGGCGAACTATGCGAAGGCGCAAGCAGCGCTGAACTTGGCGCAGACGACCGTGGGGCGCGATCACACGCTCTTCGCGCAAGGTTACATCGCGCAAAGCCAGTTAGACACCGATGCCTCGGCCGTGCAAGCCGCGCAGGCTGACGTCGATGCCGCCGCCATGGCTGTCAACGAGGCGAAAGCGCAGACGAATGCGTCGCAACATCAATCGGCCGCGTCGCAGGCCCAGGTCGGATCCGCGGAGGCGGGGCTGCAGCAAAGCACGTATAACCTCACTCGCGCCACGATCACGAGCCCGATCGACGGCATCGTGGTTTCCCGCGGAGTGAGCATCGGGCAAACCGTCGCCGCCTCGTTCCAAACGCCGACGCTCTTCGTCATCGCCTCGACGCTCAAGGACATGCAAGTCGACGTATCGGTCGATGAGGCGGACGTCGGCCAGCTGCGCAAGGGCCAGAGCGCGATCATCACGGTACCTGCATATCCGAACACGAGTTTTAAAGGCACGGTCGCGCAGGTCCGCGTCAACCCGACGACCATTGCCAATGTCGTCACGTACGACGCCGTGGTCGCCATCCATGACGCTTCCGCGCGTCTCAAACCCGGCATGACCGCAAACGTGACGATCGCCGTCTCCACGCGCAACAACGTGCTCGCCGTGCCGACCGCAGCGTTGCTGTACAAGCCGCGCGTCAGTTCGGCCTCGCCGAGCAGCGCGCCGGCCGGCCCAGGCGGCGCGGGAGGCTTTGCGGTGGCGTCGACCTCATCAACCCCGCCGCCGCTGGCCGGCGCGCCCGGCTCGCGTGCGGTGGTGTGGACGTTGGGCGCGAACAAGAGACCGCAGCCCGTACAGATCGTCATAGGGATGTCTGACGGCCAGAACTTCGAGATCCGAAGCGGAAACCTCAAAGAAGGCGACCGCGTGATCACGGGCCAGCTCCAGGCACGGTCCGGCAGCACGACCAATCCGCTGGCAGGTGGCCGGTGAGCCAACTCACCGCATCCGGCGCCGCGGTGCCGGTTATCGACGTCCGCGACCTGCACAAGATCTACCATCTCGGCGAGATCGACGTCGCCGCGGTCAACGGCGTGACGCTGCGCGTGGAGCGCGGCGAGTTCGTCGCCATCATGGGCGCGTCAGGATCGGGCAAGTCCACCTTCATGAACCTGATCGGCTGCCTTGACCGGCCGACGTCAGGCGACTACTATCTCGAGGGCGAAAACGTCTCGCGCATGTCGAGCGATCAACTTGCCGCCATCCGGAACAAGCGGCTCGGCTTCGTCTTCCAAGGTTTCAATCTGCTTTCGCGCACATCCGCGCTGGAGAACGTCGAGCTGCCGCTGCTCTACGCGGGAGTGAGCACGGAGGAGCGGCACGAGCGCGCGCGCCGGGCGCTCGAGATGGTCGGATTGGCCGACCGCGCGGATCACAATCCAAACGAGCTCTCGGGCGGTCAGCAGCAACGCGTTGCGATCGCACGCGCCCTTGTGAACGAACCATCGCTGATCCTGGCTGACGAGCCGACGGGCAACCTCGATAGCCGCAGCACGAAAGACATCCTCTCGGTGTTCCGCGGCCTCAATGATGATCGGGGTATCACTATCGTGATGGTGACGCACGAGCCCGATGTCGCGACGTGGACACGGCGGACGGTCGTTTTTCGCGACGGCGTGGTCATCGAGGATCGGCCGACCGTGGCTCCCACGAAGGTGACGGCATGAATATCAACGCTCTCTTCCGCGTCGCGTGGCAGGCACTCGTGCGCAACGCGTTTCGCTCGCTGCTCACGATGCTCGGCATCATCATCGGTGTCGGGGCCGTGATCACGTCGATGGCGATCGGCGCTGGCGCGAGCGCCGCGGTCGCCGCGCAGCTCGCTCGCCTTGGCAGCAACCTCATCATCGTGGTTCCGGGCAGCGTCATCACGGGCGGCGTCAACCTCGGCGCAGGAGCACGCACGTCGCTAAAACCCCAGGATGCCACGGCGATCGCGAACGAGATTCCGGGCATCGCGGGCGTCGCACCGCAGTCCAACGACAATGGACAGGTGGTCGCCGCCGGCAACAACTGGGCAACGTCGATCCTAGGTACCACGCCGGCGTGGCTGCAGGTCCAGAACTGGACGGTCGCACAGGGTCATTTCTTTACCAATGACGACATGAAGAACGCGTCGAAATCCGTAGTGCTCGGCAACACGGTCGCGCAGAACCTCTTCCCAGCGGGGGATGCGGTCGGCAGCACGGTCACCATCAAGGGCGCGCCCTTCACCGTCATCGGCGTGCTGGCGGCCAAAGGTCAGAGCGGATTTGGGCGCGATCAGGATGACCAAGTCGTCGTGCCGCTTACTTCGATGCAGCTGCGCATCAACGGCAACCAATGGCTTTCATCCATCGTGATCTCGGCAAGCTCGCCGGATTCAGTCGCAAGTGTCGTCACTTCCGTACAGGGTCTACTGCGGCTCAACCACCGGCTCGCGCCGAGTCAACCGGATGATTTCTCCGTGCGCAACATCGCGGACGTCCAAGCGGCAGCCAGCGCGACCGCCAAGATCCAATCGTTATTGCTCGCGGGCGTGGCGGCGGTATCGCTGATCGTCGGTGGCATCGGCATTATGAACATCATGCTCGTCTCGGTGACCGAACGAACCCGCGAGATCGGCATCCGCATGTCGATCGGCGCGCGCACCCGCGACGTGCTCATGCAGTTCCTCGTCGAAGCCGTCACGCTTGCTTGCGTGGGTGGCCTCATCGGCGTCGCGCTCGGGGTGACCGCGTCGGTCATCACGTCGAAGTTGGCGGGCTGGACCGTGATCGTCGCGCCGCAATCGGTGCTGATCTCCTTCGCTTTCGCGGCGCTCATCGGGATTCTGTTCGGATTCTATCCGGCACGGCGCGCCTCGCTGCTCAACCCGATCGAAGCGTTGCGGCACGAATAGGAGCCCCGCTCGGGCTGTGGAATGTTGGGGCGCGTCCTCGGACGCGCCCCATTTTCTTGTCCGGGATCCCGATGGAGGAGCTATGAGATTTCCCCGACGCGCATTTGCAGTCATCGGCGTGGTTGCTTTCGCAATAGTCTGCATCTCATCGAGTGCCCAACGCGCACGCAGCGCCGACGCCTATCAAAAAGGCGTTGCGAACTTCACCGTCGTCGTCGATGCGGCAGGCAACGTGTTCGCGGCCGGAGTCGGCGGGCTCAAAGCGAACGGCGGCGGCAAGAAGCCGACCGTCCTCCAGCTCAACAACATGCGTAACGGGGTGGTGTGGTTCCCAAGCGTGCTCGGCAAAGTGTCGTGCTGCGGCAACTCCCCCGGCACGTTCAATGGGCCCGAAGGCGGCATCAACGCGGGCGGCGTGACCGACATTCAGTCGTCGGGCGGCATTTCGGGGATCATCGATCAAAAACGCACGATGTTCTTTGTCGGCGTATTCGTCGGGTCTCCAGGCCCGAGCGCGCCAGGCCCGGCACGCCGCGACGTCACCTATGATTCGGGCAAGCAAGACCTCTATCCGATGCTCGATCAGACGTTTTACATCGGTACTGGAAAAGTGCTCACCAACGGCAGCACGCTCCAGAAATTTCACATCCCGCAAGGCGCGAACCGGCTCGTGCTCGGCTTCGCTGACAGTCAGGGTTTCCACGGAGCGCCTGGCGCATTCGACGACAACTTCGGCCACCTCGACGTCAAAGTGATGGCCGGCCCACAATACTGAGCGCTTTTACGGGTCCAAAGTCCGCGGATAAATTCGAGCGGTGTCGCTCACCGTCAATAGGTCTAAGGTACCAAGCGCAGCGCCGCCGCGTGATTTACACTTGAATCCGTGCAGCGTTCACGTCGCCTGCTCATGTTTGTCGCGGCCGCTTTGGCAGCCGTGTCGGTCGCCAATTGCGGCCATCATTCCGGCTTGCCGTTCCTGCCCGCCGTACCGAGCGCTCCGAGAACCATTCACAAACTCGATGTCACGACGGCGTATCACGATGCGGTGCTCGCGAGCGGTCCGATCGCGTACTACCGCCTCGACGACACCGGCTCGACCGCGCTGGACAGCGGTCCGAATCATCTGAACGGGGCGATCGGCGCGAGCGTCGTCAAGAGCGTCCCCGGTCTCGTCCCCACCGCGCCAGACACCGCGATGTCGTTCCCCGGTACGAAGACCGCTGCGGGCAGCGTTATCGTGCCGCCCAATCCGCTCTTTCAAGCCGGGTCGCAGCTCAGCGTCGAGTGCTTCTTCAAGTTCACCTCGGCGCCGGCGCTGTGGACGGTTCCTGTCTCGTACGGCAACGACAATAACTATTCTCCCTACGCGCTCTACTTCTACACGAACGGCACGCTCAACGCGCAGTTCTTCCTGACGTCGGGCGTGCTGATCGTCACCGATCCGACTCCTTTGCAGCCGAACACGTCATACTACATCGTCTCGACGTACGACGGAACGACCGGCAGGCTCTACGTCAACGGAGCGCAGGTCGCGACCGGCACGAAGACTGGAACACTGACCAACTACGACAACAAGTATGGCTTGGGGATCGGCGACGATTCCAGTTTCTCGGATCCCGGCTTCGCAGGCACCATCGACGAAGTGGCCATCTACGCGAAAACCTTGACCGCCGCGGACGTCACCTCACATTACAACGCCGCGCAGACCGGCACGGGACCGTCGCCAACGCCATCGCCGACACCAACGCCCACACCGACACCAACGCCGTCACCATCGCCAACGCCGCCCTCGACAAGCGCCTATAGCAACGCGGTGCTCAATAGCGGCCCCGTCGCGTATTACCGCCTCGACGATGCGGGCCCGACGGTGCTTGACAGCTCCTCGGACCACCTCAACGGTACCGCAGGCGCCAACGTGATCAAGAACGCCGTCGGACTTATCGCGACGAGCTCGGATGCCGCGATGTCGTTCCCGGGGCTGCGCACCGCCGCCAACATCGTCACCGTCGCGCCGAATTCTCTCTTCCAAGCGCCGCAAGTCAGCGTCGAGACGTTCTTGAAATTCAACGCGACGCCACCCGCGTACACCGTGCCGGTGGCATATGGCAGCGATCGCGGCTACGCGCCGTACGATCTCTATTTCGGGTTCAACGGCGTCATCACCGCACAGTTCTTCCTGTCGTCGGGCGTGCTTATCGTACCATCCCCATCCGGGCTGCAGCCGAACACGCCGTACTACATCGTGTCCACCTATGATGGCGCGACCGGCAAGCTCTACATCAACGGCGCGCTCGTCGCATCGGTCGCCAAGGCGGGCGCCATCACGGGATATGACAACACATTCGGATTGGGCATCGGCGACGACACGAGCGCTGAAGACCCAGGCTTCTCCGGCACGATCGACGAGGTGGCCATCTACAATCGAGCGCTGACCGCCGCCGACGTCAGCTCGCACTACAGCGCTGCGCAAACCGGAGTCGGCCCGACTCCGACGCCGCCGCCCACGACCGGCTATGTCGACTGGCCGACGTTCGGCTACGATCTGGCGCGCACGGGATATAATCCGAACGAGACCACGATCGGCAGCGGCAATGTCGGCAGCCTACAATTGCTGTGGTCGACGAACCTCAGCTCGTCGGGTATCGTGGGTCAACCTGTGCTCGCGAGCAACGTCACCGTGGCCGGTACCTCGCATAACTTGCTCTATGTCGGCACGCTGTCCGGGCTCTTTCGCGGCGCTAGACGCGGACACGGGCGCCATCGTCTGGCAAAAATCGCTGCCCGTCGCGACGTATTTCTGCGGAGCGAGCCTGCCGTTCGGCGTCGGTCACACCGCGACCATCGACCGGTCGCAAGGCAGAGTCTTCGTCGCCGATGGGAACCTGCAGCTGCACGCCCTGGATCTCGCGACCGGAGCCGAAGCGGGCGGGTGGCCTGTCGCGATCCCGCAGTCGCCGCTCGACAACACGCACAATTTCGTCTATGCGGGGCTGACGCTCAACCCTGCCAACGGCATCATCTATGCCGAAACCTCATCGACGTGCGACATCTCGCCGTGGTACGGGCAGATCGACGCGCTCGATTCGCATAGCGGCGGCCACCTCGGCACGTTCTTCCCCTCCCAGGGTCAAAGCGGCGGCGGCATCTGGGGATACGGTGGCGCGTCGATCGATACGGCGACGAACACGGTGTATATCGCAACCGGCAACGCGGACAATATCAATTTCCCGATCCCGCAAAACTATGGCTACTCGGAAGACATCGTCGCGCTCACGTCGGCGCTTGGATTGGTGGCGGCGAATTATCCAGGCTTGCCGGCCTCGCCGGACGCTGATTTCGGAGCGACGCCGCTCCTCTATCCCGGCGGCTGCCTCGCGGCGATGAACAAGTCTGGGGTGTTGGTGACCTACAATCGCAACAGCATCGGCAGCGGTCCCACACAAACCCTAGCCATGTCGCCTCCGAGCGACAACGGCAACTTCATCGGCGTACCCGCGTACTCGCCCGTGAGCAACCTCGTGTATGTGCCGGTGCCGGGTGATTCACCCAATGGGACCTACAAGCACGGTCTCGCGGCTTTTTCGCCGCAGGGCGGTTGCACGCTCGCGCTCCTCTGGAATCCGGTCTTCGGTCAGAACTCCGCGGTCAACACGACGACCGATCTGCCGCACTCGGCGCCGAGCGTCGCGAACGGCGTCGTCTATGACACCGATGGCCCGGGCAAGACGGTGTACGCATTCGACGCGATCAGCGGCGCGGCGCTGTGGAATAGCGGCACGACTGTCGGCAGTGCCGCGTATGCGCAGCCGATGATCGACAAGTATCTCTATGTCGTCGGCTTCCAGGGAATCGTCTACGCGTTTTCGCCGAACGGCGTGGCATCGGCGGCGCGCCGGGCGATGCCGCCGGCCATCCGTCCCCGCCACTAAGGTCGCCTTCTGTTCGCCGAAAAATGCCAGGCGGTCAAACCCAAATCGTCAAAGGGATGCGACCTCCGGGCAGGTGACCGAGTGGTTAATGGTAGCAGACTGTAAATCTGCCGCGCTCAGCGCTACGTAGGTTCGAATCCTACCCTGCCCAATCTACCGGATAATTTCAGCCGCTCTATATATAAGGAAGAGGGGCGCACGCCGACGGCCTCTGGTTGAGGTGATTTCGATGCGTAAGCTATTCATCGCCGCACTCGCGATTGCGGCACTCCCCTCCGTCGCGCTCGGCGATGCCGGGCTGCCGCCGCTGCCGGTGCCGGCCGGCGGCGTGGTCATCGTCAGCCCGCCCACCGGCGACCTCATCGGCTATCGGATCGTCGTGGCGCCGAGCGGCGACGCGACCGCCGTGGACGGCGCGGGTCGCGCCCAGCGCGCGTTGCCACCTTCCGTCGTAAGCGCGTTGTTCGCCGACGTCTCGGCCGCGATGCCGCTCTCGAAGCTGCCCGCGCTCGCTTGCGCTCCGACGCTAAAGGCTCCGACCCCGTTGCTCGTCAGTTATCGCGGCGAGACCACGCCTGACGTGACATGCGCCAACGATCCGAAAGCCGCAGCGCTCTATGCCGACGCCCAAGCCGTGGCCCGCGCGCTGTATGTCGCCAACTATCGGAGCCGCTCGATAACGCTTCATTCAGGTGCAGGTGGCAGCCAGCCGGCGACTTCCTCAGGACCCGCAGCAGGGCCGGCGATTCCGTCGATGCCCGCGCCGGCGCCCATGCCGGTGCCGGTTCCTGGCGGTTATGGCGGGTACTAGTCGCATGTGACATTGGGTCACGCGTCACATGTGACGAGTTATCACACTCACACGTTTGATTGCAGCCGCGTCATCGACGCGGCTGCGACTTTTCGCGCGCAGTGTTGCGCATCACACCTACTGTGGTGTGAGCGACGAGTCGCAGTACATGATACGTCTTAGTAGAAGAGAGACCCGATTGAATGCATAGGGGGATACGCGTCCAGCCATGGATGGTTGGGACCTACTCGACGTTTGTGCAGAGAAAAAAGGAAGTTACGATGGGTGACGTGAGCGGTTCGACCAACAAGAAGGCACGAGGCATGTCTCTCATTGAGGTCATGGTGGCCATGGTGCTGCTTGTGCTGATCTTCATCTTCGTCGGTCAGAACATGGTGGCGTCCTCGTGGGCGACGAGCAAATCTTCGCAGCGCTCGATGGATATCTCCGCAGCCAACTATTTCATGGGCGTCATGTACGGCGATGGGCAGCTGTGGGGCGCCTATCCGGACACGCCTAAAGATCCGTGCGGCAACTCGCTGACGCCGGTCACCGATCTTGGGCCGAAGGCTGGTGGGACCTGGCACACGCCGCCCGCCTGTAACCTCGCTCCGGCCGAACTCGCCCAAGTCCAGTACCAATGGGCCGAGACCGTGCCGTTCCAGCAAAGCGCCGAGCTGACCGTTTGGGTACGCAGCACGATCGGCAACATGACAGACCAGTATGAGATGCGCGGCTATACGCATTCGATCCCCACGCAGCTGACGCTGGCAACGCCGCCGCCATCGCCGACCGCGACGCCGACGGCGACCCCGTCGCCGACGCCGACGCCGAAGCCGACCGCGACGCCGAAACCGACGGCAACGCCCGTACCGACCGCGACGCCTGTGCCGACCGCCACGCCGAAGCCGACGGCCACGCCGGTGAAGACGCCGACGCCGGTACCGACCGCGACGCCGTCACCGACTGCTAAGCCGACCGCGACGCCGGTGCCGACGCCGACACCGAAGCCGACGGCCACGCCGCTGCCGATTTGAGGATGACGAATATGCGCGCAAGAGCCCAACGGGGCATGACGATCGTCGAGCTGCTGATCTCCTTTGGGGTGATGCTGCTCGTGCTGAGCCTCTCAACGGTTCTCTTCCGACAAGCGTTCACGCACAGCACGCTGACTGAAGAGAAAATGACAAACGAACAACTCACGCGGGTCGCGATGGCACGGGTAAACTCGTCCCTTAGCCAAGCGTCGGTCGACGCCAATAGCGTCGATGCGTCCGGCGGGACCCCCTCGCCCGCGGTTCTGGTGCCGGTGCCGAAGACGACCTCCGCTCCGGCGATTGTCTTCTACCGCGTCAAGACGCTGGATCCCGCAAGCATCCCGACCGGGGTGACGAATGCGCCCAATCCAGGCTACGACGTGCACATCATTTCGTGGGACGGCGTCAATCTCAATGAGTACACGATGGACTATCAGACGGTGTACAAAGCCGGCCAGCCATCGCCCGCGCCAGTCGTGCTGGCCACGAACGTCACCAACTTCGGCGTGATGCAAGTCAATGGCAACACGAACGAATATCAGATCACGATCAGCATCAACAATATCCTCAATCCGACAAAGCCTGAATCGCCGTTTACGCTCAACGACGACGTCACCATAATGAACTAGGAGAAAAATGAACATGCGTACGCTCGCCCAACGATCAAGCCGCAGACCGCGTCGCGGCCTCGCACTTATCACCGTCCTCCTCATGACGGCGGTGTTCCTGATCTTGATCGGCGCCCTGATGACCAACGTGATCTCGGAGCTTAAGCTGACGGGTCTGCACGGCACGAGCAACGAGGCCCAGCGAGCGGCGTACGCAGGCGTCGACGAAATGGTGTACCAGTTCGAGATCAACGATGCAGGCGCGGCGCCCGGTTCGACGCCGGCGCCGCAGCTCAAGTCGTATACCGACGACGACGGCAAGAACGTCCAGTTCAGCGTCACTGTCGACCCTAAGAAATGGACCAGCGTGCTTCCGTACTACATCATCCACTCGACGGGTACGGCGGGCGGATCCCAGCGCAACGTAGACGCGCTGATCGAAAAGCAGCCCTTCTCCGCGTTCAACATGTTCACCATCAGCGAATTCACCAACGTCGGCGGCGCGGTGTTCTATGCGAGCGGCGAGACGTTCAACGGTCCCGTCTATAGCGGCGGCCCGATGCGCGTGGCCTACACCGATGGCCAACCGCCGATCTTCAACGATGAGGTGATCACCGCGGGCGTGACGACGTGGGTGCCCGGCGCCCCCGCCAACGGCACGGACTGGGCGGCGGTCATCGCCAATCAGGGCAACTGGCACACCGTGACGTCGCCGTTGACGCTGCCGACGACCAATGATAATTCGGCGGTCGAATATGCCGCCCTGACCGGTAACCCCGCCCCTTCGCCGCTGCCGGTGATTCCAGGTGTGGGCGGACTCTACATCAATGGCGCCAACGTCACCGGTGGTGGCGGCGGTCCGCTCAAGACCGGGCTCTTCATCGCGGGAACGTCGACGATCACGTCTGTCGGGAACTCCGTGCTCAACACCGAGACGCTGACGGTGACGACGACCGCAGCGACATACACCGTCAACATCAACTTCAATACGAATACGACGGTCGTCAAAAAAGGCGTGACGACCGTGGCGAGCTACACGGGCACGCCGAGCGGCCAACAGGCGCCCGGAGTTGTCGGCCCCAACGGCGCGATCTTCTCGACGGGCGCGATGACGATCAACGCCGGCTCGTCGTTCCGCGGCCAATACACGCTTGGCGTGCCTGACGGCAACGGCTTGCCGAATCCCACGATCACGATGAAGGGCAGCGTCACGTACGCGGACACGTCGCTGAACTCGACTGACGAACTGGCATTTTGGGCGAACGACATTGTCCTCAACGACCAAACGAATGGCAACATCGAGATAGACGGCGCGATGTTCACCGGCTACTACGGCGAGTGCAGCGCGGTCTGCAACGACGGCACGTTCAACAACAAATATTGCTCGGCTGCGCCGAGCTGCGGCACCGCGCCGGTCGGTAGCGGCACCGGAATCCTAACGATGCGCGGCAGTCTGATCGAGAACGTGCGCGGCAAGCGCGGCACGCTCGGTTCGACCGTCTCCGGCTTTGAGACCAACGGCGTCTACGATCCGCGCTTGGCGACAAAGCCGCCG
Organism: Vulcanimicrobiota bacterium; assembly: GCA_963812135.1. GTDB lineage: Bacteria > Vulcanimicrobiota > Vulcanimicrobiia > Eremiobacterales > Eremiobacteraceae > JAFAHD01. The sequence goes on along the minus strand of CAWETU010000001.1, from coordinate 1,850,394 downwards.
CCGTACACGCCGACGACCACGCAGTACGTCATCCTCGCGTTGTGCACGGAAGACGATACCGGCAAGAACTGCGGGCAGTAGAAGCGCAGCAGCCTCACCCACAGCGACAAAGCGCCCCCGCATGATGCGGGGGCGCTTTCTTGTGGGTCAAACGGTCCGCCCCCGATGCGGTCGGCCAGCCGACCCCCTCGTCCGATCCGATCGAGCAAGCTAGCGCCCGCACGTGCCCCCGGAAACACGGCGTGTGACGGGCGTCACACCTTTCGCTTGCGCAGTCCCATATCTAGGGACTCCGAAGGGAAAACGCCACTCGGGGTGTGAGACATGTCACATACCGGGGGACCAATTAGTCATAAGACTGATCGGACGGGACATACATGCCTCGTAATCGCCCACAGTCGTTTGGTGTCAAAGCTCGCGGAATGACCATGATAGAGGTCCTAGTGGCGCTCGTGCTGCTGGTCCTCGTCTTCATTTTCGTCGCCGAGCAGATGATCGCCAGCTCGTGGGCGCAGAGCAAGTCGTCGCAACGTTCGGTCGACATCACCTCTGCGAACTATCTGCTGGCGCTGATGCACGGCGATCCTAACTTGTGGTTTGCAAAGACCAATGACATTCCAAAGGATCCGTGCAACAACGCGATGACGCAAGTCAACGATTCTGGCCCGCCCGGCGGCACATGGCACACCCCGCCGGTGTGCAACCTCGCGCCGTCGCAGATCGCGAATATTCAATATCAATGGTTCATGACCGACCCTGGCCCGACGGGCGACAGCGCTCAGCTCACCGTATGGGTGCAAAGCACGGTCGGCGGCAAGATCGACACGTATGAGCTGCATGCGTTCACGCACCAGACGCCGCCCGTGAATTACTCCGCGACGCCGCCGCCTTCGCCGACGCCGCCGCCCACACCGGTCCCGACGCCGACGCCGCCACCGCCCACGCCCACGCCGGTGCCGACCCCGACGCCTGCGCCGACAGCGACGCCAACCGCGACGCCGGTTCCGACAGCGACGCCGGTCCCGACGCCGACGCCGGTCCCGACGGCGACGCCGAGTCCGACCCCAACGCCAACGGCGACGCCGGTACCGACAGCGACGCCAACCGCGACGCCGGTCCCGACGCCGACCCCGGTCCCGACGCCGACGCCTACACCGACGCCGGTCCCGACGGCGACCCCGATCCCGATCTGATATGGAGACTTGCGTGACCAGACAGCGCGGCATGACGCTCATCGAGTTGGTGATCTCGTTCACCATCCTGCTGCTCGTCCTCGGTTTCGCGACGGCGCTCTTCAAGCAGGCGTTCACGCACAACACGCTGACGCAAGAGAACATGTCGAACGAACAACTCGCCCGCATCGCGATCGCCAATATCAACGGCTCGCTCAGCCAGGCCTCCGAGGACGTGAATCCGGCGGACCTCACGCCGACGCCGCCCGGCACCGGTACGCCTGCGCCGGCGGTCATCGGCATCGACGCGTTCCCCACGCCGCCTGGGATAGCGACCGCGATCTCGTTCTATCGCGTGCAATCCCTTGCGCCGCCCGCGTCGTTAAATGTCGGGGGGGCCGGCAACCCGGTACCCAACTACAACGTCCACACCATATCGTATGACCCGATCGCCAAACAGGTCAGCGAGTGCGTCCAGTCGGTCGCAGCCTATCAGGCGGCTGGACCGTGCGCGACGACGACATTGCTCGCGAGCAACGTGACCGACTTCCAGTTGCAACAGATCCAAGGCGACAAGTACGAATACCGGATGTCGATCACGGTCAACAACGTGATCAACCCTGCAAGCGGCGTGAATGCGGAACAGCCGTACACGCTGGTCGACAACGTCCACATGATGCGATAGGAGCCGTCAATGACAAAGCAGTCCCGTGAGATGAGGATCGGCGGCCAGCGAGGTATAGCGCTCATCGCCACCTTGATGATGATCACCGTGTTCCTGATCCTGATCGGTGTGCTGATGGAAAACCTCGCCAAAGAGGTCAACATCACCGGTATGCACGGCCACAGCAACGCGGCGCTGCGGGCGGACTACTACGCGATCGAGCAGATGCAGTACCAGATCGAGTTCAACGATGCCGGCGCCGCCCCCGGCGTCGTGCCCGCACCAATCGTCGGCGCGCTCAACGATGACGACGGCACGGTCACGAACTACACGGTGAGCGTGGACGCGTATCGCTGGACGACATCCGTGCTTCCTTACTACATGCTGCATGCGACCGCCACCACCGGCGCGAGCACGCGCAGCGTCGACGCGTTGATCCAAAAGATGCCGTTCTCAGCGTTCAACTACTTCACGATCAGCGAGGTGAACAACCACGGCGCCGCGGTCGTGTACACGAACGGCGAGTCGTTCGACGGGCCCGTGTACAGCGGCGGACCGATGAACATCTTCTACACGGACGCGCAGCCCGCTATCTTCACGAACGAAGTGTGGACCGCGAACGCCCCGAACTGGATCCCGGCGGCGCCTTCGACGGCGGCTGACTGGTCCGCCATCATCACCGACCAGGCGAATTTTCACCAGGTGAGCCAGCCGCTGCAGCTGCCGACGGCAACGGACAACAACGCGGTGCTCAACGCTTCGTTGACCGGGAATCCGACGATCGCGGGTGTGATCCCAGGGGCGGCTGGTCTCTACATCAACGGCAACCCCGTTGCTGGCGGCGGCGGCCCGGTGAACAGCGGACTTTTCATCAAAGGCTGGGCGGGGATCACGTCGACCGTCGTGGGTAACGTTGAGACGCTGCAGCTCGAAATAACCAACGGTGGTCCGACTATCCAGTATGACGTGGTCATCGATGTTGCAGGTGGCACAACCCGCGTGAACAGCGGGCCTCCGTTATTCACACCCATCGCATCGTACAGCGGTATTCCGAGCGGCGAGCAGCCGCCGAGCGTCACCGGCGCGAACGGTGCGATTTATGCCACCGGCGGAATGCAGTTCGCCGCCGGCGACCAGTTCCACGGTCTGTACACCTTTGCGGTGCCAGACAACTCGGTAACCCATCCGTCCATCGTGTTCCTGGGCGGGCAGCAGTATTCCGACCCGGTGAACGACGAACTCGCGTTTTGGGCCAATGACATCATCCTGGATGACTCCACCAACGGCAACATCGAAGTCGACGGTCTGCTACTGACCGGCTACTATGGCGAATGCAGCGCGGTCTGCAACGACGGCACGTTCTATAACATACTTTGCCCCGCGGTCGGCACCTGCGCGCCAGGCACCGGCGTCCTGACGCTCAAAGGCAGCCTGATCGAGAACGTGCGCGGCAAGCGCGGCACCCTCGGCACGACGGTCAGCGGCTTCAGCACGGACAGCGTCTACGACTCGCGTCTGGCGACCAAGCCGCCGCCGTTCACGCCGACGACGACGCAGTACAACATCATCGCGCTCTGTTCGACGGACGCGGGCACGACCTGCGGGCAGTAGCTCACCATGTCCGCGCCGACGACACATCGTCACGCGGTAGAACTTCGTAACGGCCGGGTCTGCTCGGCCGTTCTTTTTTGCGCGCTTGTTGGTCGCGCTCGGCGGCTGCCGCGAAAGGTCAGCGCTGCCGCCGCCCAACTCGATCGAGTCCCTCTGCTTGGGTGCACCTCCCCACGCGACGCGCATCTTCAAATTGCCCGGCATCGATGCCGTGCGCAACGATCACCTCGTCAAGGCTGACGACCTTCACGTCGATGTCGACGCGCTCGGAAGAGTGGCGTCGGCGACGCCGCGCGAACGCGCAGATCCGGTGATCGACGAAGACGCCGTGCGGCTCTACGTCACGGACAACGGCGGCGGGGTGTTGGTGTGGTGGCGCGGGGAGCCGGTGACGGTGCGCTACGTCCCATTCGACTCGAAACAGAAGTCGGCAAAATCGCAAATGTTCGCGGCCGCTGTCGCGGATGCGGGTCCGAGCGAAGGCGGTCGCTTGATCTATCTCCTCGAGCGGCCCGCGGGCAGCACGCAGGCTCCAGCGTGGCGAGCGTTCTCAGTGCAAGACAACGAGCACGTCTGCATATAGTACGTGCTACATAGGAAGCGCGGGACAACCTCCCAAACATAGGAAGACGTGCGGGAGTAGCTCAATTGGTAGAGCGCTAGCCTTCCAAGCTGGATGTTGCGGGTTCGAGACCCGTCTCCCGCTCCAGCCCCAGGGGCCATCAGGTGAGCATGATGACATTTCCCAAGACCCTATTTGCCATTGCGTTAGCCGCCTTGCCCTTCGCCCTGATCGGCGCGGGCAACGCAGGCACGCAGCCGGCTCCAGGTTCGGTGACGATATCGAACCTTGGCGGGCGTGACCGCTCCGGATTCCTGATCGTGGTCGAGCCCAGCGGACGAGCTTGGGCGCTTGACGGCGCCGGCCATGCAGATGGTCAGTTGCAAACCGCGCTCATCCAAACGTTGTTCGCCGACCTCGCCGCTGCAGGACCGCTCGCCCAACTCCCGGAGCGCGGCTGCGACGACGCGCTGCTCATCGGGTGGAATGGACAACGCTCGTCGAACCTCGGGTGCTCTGCCGATCCGCGTTCGATCAGACTGGTCAACGACATCACAGCGATCCAGCGAGCGCTCTACGTCCAATCCTATCGCGTGGCAGTCACGCAAGGGTCGACGCCGCCCGTCACGCAAGCGTCGGCACCAAGCGGTTACAGCTCCACCGTCACGCGCACCAGCACGGCGCGAAGCGCGGCTGCATTGAACTACGCAAGCCCGACGGGCAGCCAGTTCGGCACCATGCACTCGAACGTCGGTGGTTACATCGTGACGGGGTTTGGGGACCAGAACGCCGCGGCTGGAACGTATTTTGCGCCCGGAAGCCTATCGGGCATCTCCCTGGGGGGCTTCAGTAGCCAAACTGCCGGATTCCAGAGCGGACACATCGCGATCGGTGCGTTTAGCGAAGGGAACCACTTCTCCGCGAACGGCAGTTTTTCAAGCATCGGCGGCGGCGCGAACTCTACGATTCCGCGCAGTAGCTTCAGCGGCAGTGGCTTCGGCGGTAATAGCGGTTCGAACATCAACAACAATGCGAACTCAGGACTTCAAAACCAGGGCTTCAGCGGCGGCGGCAGCAGCTTCTCGAGCGGCATCACGGTCATCCAGCCGCACTAACGCAGGGTGGTTCCATGGACATTCTGACGAACATCGCGCACGCGGCGGCGTGGGTCCTCGGGCTGCTGGTGCTTTTCGCGATCATCGGCGTCATCGCGACGATCCGCTGGATCATCGGCCTGTTCTGGCGCGGCGAGCAGGCGGTCGAATCGGGCGTCCACAGCGTCCAAGACTCATTCACAAAGCGGTAAGCGTCGCAACTGCCCGGCCGTGACGCAAAGCGCGCACGCTTGCGAACGTCCGGCGGTTCGGGTAGTATAAGGTGCGGTCACCGCTGGGACGTCTGCCCTTGTAGCTCAGTGGTAGAGCGCGTCCTTGGTAAGGACGAGGCCGCGGGTTCAATCCCCGCCGAGGGCTCAGCGCGCGCCCGTAGCTCAACTGGATAGAGCAATGGACTCCTAAGCCGTAGGTTGGAGGTTCAAGTCCTCTCGGGCGCGAACTTTCGATTTTCACATTCCGGAAACCGGGGTTGCGTCAGCATGCCGCCTCTTTAGAGCGGTTGTAGCGGTCGAGCTTGCTCGACCGGCCCGTTCTTACGCGCAGCGAAAAGGAATCACAAGAACAGCAATGGCCAAGGAAAAGTATCAACGCAATAAGCCGCACGTGAACATCGGCACGATCGGTCACGTGGACCATGGCAAAACGACGTTGACGGCGGCGATCACCAAGGTGCTGGCCGAGGCCGGCACGGGGACCAAGAAGCTGGTGGTGGATCAGATCGATAACGCGCCCGAAGAGAAAGAGCGCGGTATCACGATCCAGCTGTATCACGCCGAATACGAGACCAAGGAGCGCCACTACAGCCACGTGGACGCGCCCGGTCACGCGGACTACATCAAGAACATGATCACCGGCGCGGCGCAGATGGACGGCGCGATCTTGGTGGTGTCGGCGGCGGACGGCCCGATGCCGCAGACGCGCGAGCACATTCTGCTGGCGCGCCAAGTGGGCGTGCCCTACCTGGTCGTGTTCCTCAACAAAGTCGACATGGTGGACGACCCCGAGCTGATCGACCTGGTGGAGCTAGAAGTGCGCGAGCTGCTCTCGGCCTACAAGTTCCCCGGCCAGGAGATCCCGGTCATCCGCGGGTCAGCGCTCAAGGCATTGGAAGAGACGACCAAAGGCGAGTGGACGGACAGGATCCTCGCGCTGATGGACGCGGTTGATAAGTACATCCCTGTGCCGCAGCGCGACGTGGACAAACCGTTCCTGATGCCGGTGGAAGACGTGTTCACGATCACCGGTCGCGGCACGGTTGGCACGGGTCGCGTGGAGCGCGGCCGGGTCAAAGTGGGCGACGAAGTGGAGATCGTGGGCTTCCGCGAGTCCAAGAAGTCGGTGGTGACGGGCATCGAGATGTTCCGCAAGCTGCTCGACGAGGGCATCGCGGGCGACAACGTGGGCGTGCTGCTGCGCGGCATCGAGCGCGACGACATCGAGCGCGGCCAGGTGCTGGCCAAACCGGGCAGCATCAAGCCGCACAAGAAGTTCGAGTCGGAAGTGTACGTGCTTTCCAAGGACGAGGGCGGGCGGCACACGCCGTTCTTCTCGAACTACCGTCCGCAGTTCTACTTCCGGACGACCGACGTGACGGGTTCGATCACGCTGCCCGAAGGCGTCGAGATGGTGATGCCCGGCGACAACGTGAAGATGAACGTGGAGCTGATCACGCCGATCGCGGCGGAAGAGGGCTTGCGCTTCGCGATCCGCGAGGGCGGCCGCACGGTCGGCGCGGGCGTCATCACCAAGGTGATCGAGTAATCGACGCATGGCGAAGAAAGAGAACCGAGTGATCGTGACGATGGCCTGCGGCGACTGCAAACGCCGCAATTACACGACGATGAAGAACCGGCAACACACGAGCGCCCGGCTGGAGCTGAAGAAGTACTGCCGCTGGTGCAAGTGCCACACGGCCCACAAGGAAACAAGATAGGGCGGTAGCTCAATTGGTAGAGTAGCGGTCTCCAAAACCGTTGGTTGCAGGTTCAAGTCCTGTCCGCCCTGCCAGATCAAATGTAGCGGTCGAATGGATTCGACCGAAAGGAAACGATGAAGCGCATCATGGCCCCAGGCAGACCCGCCGACGACACCGGCGGCAAAGCCGTGGGCAAACCGAGCGACAAAGAGAAAGAGGCGCGCACCGAAGAGCGCGAGCGCCAATGGCGGCGCATTGTCGACGGCTATCGCGCGATCGTCTCCGAGATGAAACGCGTCACCTGGCCGAGCCGCGACGAATGGGTATCGGCGACGCTCATCACCATCGGCTTGGTCGCCGTCGTGGCGATCTGGACGTCGTTGATCAGCGCGATCGTCGCGCGCCTGTTCGGGGCGCAAGGCTGACGTCGTGGCAGAAGAACTTCAGCAGCAACAGGCGGAGTTGGACGCGGCAGCGCTCGATCTGCTCGCCACGCCCGACGATCCGGACCGCAAGTGGTATGTGGTCCACACGTATTCCGGCTACGAGAACAAGGTCAAGGCGAACCTCGAGCGGCGCATCAAGTCCATGAACATGCAAGACTTCGTGTACCGCGTGCTCGTGCCCACGGATAAGGAAGTCGAATTCAAGGACGGCAAGCGCAAAGAGGTCGAGAAGAAGGTCTATCCGGGCTACGTGCTCGTCGAGATGAAGATGACGGACCAATCGTGGTACGTCGTGCGCAACACGCAAGGCGTGACCGGCTTCGTCGGCTCGCCGGGCTCGGGCGAGAAGCCGCTGCCGCTGGCGGACAAAGAAGTCAAGACGATCCTCAAGCAGATGGGCATCGAGACGCCCAAGCTGAAGATCGACTTCGCGAAGGGCGATCGCGTCAAGGTGACGTCCGGACCGTTCTTCGACTTCACGGGGACGGTCGACGAGATCGACCCGCAAAAGGAGCGCCTGCGCGCGCTCATATCGATTTTCGGCCGGGAGACGCCGGTTGAACTCGAATTCTATCAAGTCGAGAAGGTATAGACGTTGAAAAAAGTCATCGCGAGGATCACGCTCCAAGTTCCGGGAGGCGCGGCGACGCCCGCGCCGCCCGTAGGGCCGGCGCTCGGCCAGCACGGCATCAACATCATGGAGTTCTGCAAAGCCTACAACGAGCGCACGCAAAAGGACAAGGGCAACATCATCCCCGCCGTCATCACGGTGTTCGAGGACCGGTCGTTCACGTTCGTCCTCAAGACGCCGCCGGCTGCGGAGCTGATCAAAAAGGCCGCCGGCGTGGAGAAAGGCTCGGGCGAGCCGAACCGCAAGAAAGTCGGCAAGATCTCGATGGACAAAGTTCGCGAGATCGCCAAAGCGAAGATGGCCGATCTGAACGCCAATGACATCGAGGCCGCTGCCAAGATCGTGGCGGGCACGGCGCGTTCGATGGGCATCGAAGTCGGCTAAGCATCTGATCGTGGGAGGCCGAAAGCCGCTCGCACCACGGAGGAACCAGACATCATGGCAAAACCAGGCAGAAAGTACCGCGAAGCCCTCAAAGCGCTCGGCGATGAGCGTTTGTTCGACTCGGCGCGCGCCGTCGAGCTCGTGAAGGCCAACGCGAAGGCGAAGTTCGACGAGACGGTCGAGCTGCACGTGCGACTCGGCGTCGATCAGAAGAAGCCCGAGCAGAACGTGCGCGGCACGGTCGTGTTGCCGCACGGCACCGGCCAGACGAAAAAAGTGATCGTGTTCGCCAAAGGCGAGAAGGCCAAGGAAGCGCAAGAAGCCGGCGCGGACGTCGTCGGCGATCAGGACTTGATCGATCGCATCAAGGGCGGCTGGCTCGACTTTGACGTCGCCGTCGCCACGCCGGACATGATGGGCGCGGTCGGTTCGAACCTCGGCAAGATCCTCGCGCAGCGCATGCCGAACCCGAAGACCGGGACGGTGACGCAGAACATCAAGCAGGCGGTTGCGGAGATCAAGGCCGGTAAGGTAGAATACCGTCTGGACAAGGCTGCGAACATCCACGTCGTCGTCGGCAAGGCATCGTTCTCCAAAGAGGCGTTGCTCGAGAACCTGACGGCGCTGACGGATGCGATCGTGCGAGCCAAACCCGCGTCCGCCAAGGGCACGTATCTCAAGAGCGTGACCTTGACGAGCACGATGGGGCCTGGCGTGCGGATCGACCCGACACGGCTCAAGTCGGCGACAGCCGCGTAAGAAAGATGTAGCACCCGAGCGCAGCTCGGGTGTCGTCGCGAGCGAAAGCTCGCGATGAGAGCGTCCGATGACCGCAGGTCTCGGCCCAACAATGGCCGAGCTAATCCCAGCGATGGGGCCTGCCGAGGAAGCGAAGCGAAGAAGTAGCGATCGAATCCGTTCGATCGACACCCCGATCGCAAGCGCTTTCTCGAGTGACTCGAGAGGGCGCTTTTCATACGGAGCGGTCGAATGTATTCGACCGAGCGAAACGGAGGTGAACGAACTATATGCCAACTGAGAAAAAGAACGCTGAGATCGTCGAGCTGCGCAAGCGGGTCGATGGTGCCGCGAGCATGTTTTTCACGGATTACCGTGGCCTGACGGTCGGCGAACTGCGGACATTGCGCAACGAGTTGCGCAAAGACGCGGCCAGCTATTCGGTCGTCAAGAACGCGCTGTTCGGGATCGCGGTGGGCGACGAACGTCGCGCGCAGCTCAAGGACGTCCTCGCCGGACCGACCGCGGTCGCGTTCGTCACGACCGACCCGGTCGCAGCGGCCAAGGCGCTTGCCAAATTCGCGAGCGACTCGAAGAAGCTGCAGATCAAAGCGGCGTTGGTCGACGGACGGCTCCTCGGAGCCGGCGAAGTCGACACGATGTCGAAGATCCGTAGCCGTCGCGAGTTGCACGGCGCACTGGTCGGAAGTCTGAAGTCGCCGTTGTACCGGTTGCACGGCACGCTGCAAGCGGGCATCTCGAAACTCGTGCGCACGCTGCACGCGCTGCACGCGCAACGATCCGAATCACAACCAGCAGCTTAACGTAGCGGTCGAATTCATTCGACCGAGATTTGAGAAAGGAATTCATCGTATCATGGCAGTCACCGATATCATCGAACAGATCGACAAACTCTCCGTCCTCGAGCTGCACGAGCTCGTCAAATCCCTCGAGGACAAGTTCGGCGTGTCCGCTGCGGTGCCGGTTGCGGCAGCCGCAGCGCCCGCCGGTGGCGCGGGTGCACCCGCAGCCGAGGCCAAGACCGACTTCGACGTGATCCTGCTCGCCGCAGGCGAGAAGAAGATCAACGTGATCAAGGTCGTGCGCGAAGTCGTGCCGGGTCTGGGCCTCAAGGAGGCCAAAGACCTCGTCGAAGGCGCGCCCAAACCGGTCAAGAGCGGCGTGACGAAGGAAGAGGCCGAGGCCATCAAGACCAAGCTCGAAGGCGAAGGCGCCAAGGTCGAGGTCAAGTAGCCAACCGTCGTAGCGGTCGAATGTATTCGACCGTCCATCGGCAAGCGTGAAGAGGGCGCGACATCGGTCGCGCCCTCTTCATAATCCAACGCTAGGAATTGTAGACGACGAGCCGCGCGTTCGGGTCGCCCTTCGGCAGGCCGTTGGCGACCACGAGTTGGCTCGGCCACTTCGCGTACACGGCCGGCTCGCTCTTGAAGAACGTCTCGATGCGCGAGATGCGCTCTTTTGTCGCCGGGTGGTCTTGGACGTATTGCTCGAAGCCCACATCGCCGTAGAGCTTCTCAAGCTTCTGGAAGAACCAGATCATGCCCCATGGATTGTAGTGGGCCTTGTCCGCCAGGATCACTCCTTCGTGGTCGGCCTGGTACTCTTGCTGACGCGAGAAGTTCAAGAACCCATAGTTGGCGCCCAGTTCGGCGAGATTATAGAGATTCGCGGCGCCTTGGCTGCGCACGAATATACTGCTGATGGCGAACAGGATGTTGAGGTTCTGCGCCTGCTTGAGGCGGTTCATCACGTGGCCGAGCACGAGGTGGCCCGTTTCGTGGCCGAGCACGCTGGCGAGCTCGTCGACGTTTTGCGCCTGGCTTAAGAGGCTGTCGGTGACATAGACCCAGCCGCCCGGCACCGAGAAAGCGTTAGCTTGCGCACCCTTGACGACGACCCAGTTCATGGTGTACCAGTGCGGTTGAGCCGCATCCGAGATCCGCTGTCCGGTCGCGCGCAGGATGTCGTAATACGGGGATGTGTCCAGGATCAAACCTTGCTTGCGCTGGTCGTCAAAGACTTGCTGCCCGATGCTGCGCTCTTGCGCATGATCGTCGGCCAGCGCGACCTGCGGCATGGTCGCCAGGGCTGCGGCCGAGAGGCCGATGCCCGAAAGCCCGCAGAGAAAGCATTTGCGGCTTAGATGCGACCCAGTAGTGTGCGTTCGTTCACTTATCTTCATGCTATCTCTAGAAACGGTGCGCGGACCCGTCAGATGTTTCGCATGAAGCTCCCAGGGAAGTTCCTGCGGGACATTCGGATTCGCCGATATAATCTGAAAGGGCGGGCGCTCCCCTCGCATGCAATGATATACCCACGTTCGGCGGTCGGTGCAAGTCTACCGGCTGCGATGCGAGGCTTGGGGGACCGACCAGCCGGGCTGTTTGCAGCCCGTCATACGTGGCATGACCCAACGGGGTGATGGCTTGTTGGCAGCGGGACCGCGAAGCCGTCAGAGCGCTTCGGTCGTAGTGATAGTGGTGGCGCTGTGCGTTGCCGGCGGATTCGTCGGCGCGCGCGGTGGCTATTCGAGCGCCGCGAGCGCGGCGACGCCCACACCTGCGGCGTCGCCGACCGCGTCGACGTCGGCCTCGCCTGGCGCGTCCCCGTCACCGACAAGCGCACCGACGCCGATCGCCGTGACGATCGACAAAGATGGTTTCCACCCCTTGACGATCCGGGTCTACGGTGGTCAATTCGTCACGTGGACGAATTTGGACAAAAAACCGCACACCGCAACGGCCTCTGACGGCTCGTGGGATACCGGCGAGATCGATCCTGGGCAAAGCCAGACGCTGCAGTTCTTCGACGTCGGCAAATCCGATTATCTGGACGGCTTCAATCCGCTCGTCCACGCGACGCTCATCGTGCTGCCCGGCCCGCCGCCAAGCGGCGCGCAGTAAGCGGAGACGATCGAATGGCAGCTGACCGGCCCGACGATTTCCCGACCCCGCTCGCTGTTGCGGCGCAGCTGCAGGCGCGCAACACCGAATACAACCTCGACCTCACCGGCCGCGTGACGCACTTGGACGAGAAGGGTCTGGTGACGACGTTCCCGGTGGAGATACCGGCGGGGACGGTGTTGTTCTCGATCATCGACCTACGCCAGATCAACGCCACGGTTCGCGGCCTCATCCGCGTGCGCTCGCAAGAGGAGGCGGGCGAGTTGGGCGGATACCGCACGCTGGCGGACTTCGTCGACCTCAATAACGACGAGCGGCGCAAGATCTCGCGCCTGCTCGGCGGTCCAGCCGAGTCCATGATGCCCTCAAACCTGCAAGCCGACGAGACGAGCGCGAGTTATACTGCCCCCACCCCGGTCTCACCGGCTTCGACGCGGCCGCGCCGGACGCCAGGGGCTTGGCCGAAGATCACGCTCGAGAGTCTTATCTGGGGCGTACTGGGTGTGATTTTCTATTCGATCGTGCTCTTGGGATTGGTCGCGATCTTCCCGCAGGGCCGAGCCTGGGAGCTCGACCAGCTTCATCGGCTCATGCGCGAGGCATATCATCTCTGGCCTGGCCTGCGCCATCTCTTCGGCGTTCTTTAGAAAGGGCGTGCTCAATGACCCGATCTGATTCTGTGACCCGATACGATTCTGTAGTGGTCGAATTTATTCGGCCGGCCAAAGGCGTATTCGCATTTGTTGCGATCATCGCGCTGCTGATCGCGCTGCCCGCCGCAAGCGTCGGCGCGGACACCGGCTCGCTCATCGGGCAGAACCTCGTCGTGAACGGCGATGCGGAAGCCGGTCCGGGCTTGCCGCAAAAGGGCAGCACGAATGTCCCCGGCTGGACGACCACCGGCAATTTCACCGCTGTCAACTACGGCCACGACGACTATCCGTCGCTTAATTCGCCTGGAGCGACCGACCGCGGCAAGAACCTGTTCTCGGGCGGCACGAGCGATCCGATCTCAACAGCGAGCCAAAGCATCGACGTGACGCCGCTTGCCGCTTCGATCGACCGAGGTCAGATCAAGTACGCGTTTTCAGCGTGGATAGGCGGTTTTTCAAGCCAAGCGGATTACGCCACGGTAGCCGCGACGTTTTACGGCTCCACGCACGCGCGCCTCGGCGGCGTCACGCTGGGACCGGTGACGGCCGCGAATCGACAGGGACTGACGGCGTTGTTGCGCCGCGCTGCCGAGGGAACGCTGCCGGCCGGCACGCGCTCGATCGGCGTCAAGGTGACCGCGACGCGTTTCGAAGGCACGGCGAACGACGGTTACACCGACAACATCTCGCTCGTCTTGAGCGGCCCGCAGACGTAGCACCCGAGCGAAGCTCGTCGCCGGTCTACTTCAGGAACGGCACCAAGAGCAGCGACACGATGTTGAGCACTTTGATCATCGGGTTGATGGCCGGGCCTGCCGTGTCTTTATAAGGGTCGCCGACCGTGTCGCCGATGACGCCCGCTGCATGCGCGGGGCTGCCTTTGCCGCCGTAATGCCCGTCCTCGATGTACTTCTTGGCGTTATCCCACGCGCCGCCGCCTGAGGTCATCGAGATGGCGACGAACAGGCCGGTGACGATCGAACCGACGAGCACGCCGCCGAGCATCAGCGCGGCGTTGTGGCTCGACAAGATGTGGAAAACGCCGAGCAGCACGACCGCGATCGGCGTGAGCACGGGGATGAGCGCAGGCACGAGCATCTCGCGCAGCGCGGCCGCCGTCACCAGATCGACGGTCTTGCCGTATTCCGGCTTAGCGGTGCCTTCCATGATGCCTTTGATCTCGCGGAATTGGCGTCGCACTTCTTCGACGACCGCGCTCGCGGCGCGCCCGACCGCTTCCATGCACAGCGCGCCGAACAGATAGGGGAGCGCACCGCCGAGCAGTAGGCCTGCCAACACGTACGGATCGTCGAGCTTGAAGATGAGCTGCCCCGCCGAGGTCGCCGCTTCGCTGAGCTCTTGCTGGAACGACGCGAACAGCACGATCGCAGCCAGCGCGGCCGAAGCGATCGCATAGCCTTTGGTCACCGCTTTGGTCGTGTTGCCGACCGCGTCGAGCGGATCGGTGATCGCGCGGATCTCGGGACCGAGCTTTGACATCTCGGCGATGCCGCCGGCGTTGTCGGTGATCGGGCCGTAGGAATCGAGCGCGACGATGATGCCCGCCATGGAGAGCATCGCCATGACCGCGATCGCGACGCCGTACAGGCCCGACAGCATATACGAGCTCAAGATGCCGGCCACGATCACGAGAGCGGGCGTTGTCGTCGACTTCATCGACACCGCGAGGCCGGTGATGATGTTGGTCGCCGGGCCGGTGGTCGACGCCTTGGCGATTTCTTGGACCGGCTTGAACTGCGTGCCCGTGAAATACTCGGTGATGATGACCATCAACGCGGTGATGATCAGTCCGATGAGCGCGCACGCCCACAAGCGCCACGCGACGTACTGGCCGGTGCCGCCCATCAGCGCGTCGGCGTCGCCCATGACGTGTTTCGTGAGCGGATAGAGCGCGATCGCGGCCAGCACGGCGGCGACCGTCAACCCGGAGTACATGGCGGCCATGATAGCCGTGCCGCGCACGCGCACGAACCATGTGCCGATGATCGAGGTGATGATCGAAACGCCGCCGATGGCGAGCGGGAAAAGCGACGCGGCCAATGCGAGCGTCGGCTGCGACCCGAAGATCAGCACGCCGAGCAGCATCGCCGCAATGGTGGTCACGCAGTAGGTCTCGAACAAGTCGGCCGCCATGCCCGCGCAGTCGCCGACGTTGTCGCCGACATTGTCTGCGATGACCGCCGGATTGCGCGGATCGTCTTCGGGGATGCCCGCTTCGACCTTGCCGACCAGATCGGCGCCGACGTCTGCGGCCTTCGTGTAGATGCCGCCGCCCAGACGCGCGAACACGGAGATGAGCGAGCAGCCGAATCCAAGCCCGATCATCGGGCCGAGCGCGGCACGCAAGTCGCCGCCGTAGACCGAGTGCATCAGCGCGAAGTAGCCGGCGACCGCGATGATGCCAAGACCGACGACGAGCAAGCCGGTGATCGAGCCGCCGTTGAACGCGACGGCGAACGCAGCCGGCAAGCCATCCTTAGCCGCCTCTGCGGTGCGCACGTTGGCGCGCACGGCGATCGACATGCCGATGAAGCCGGTCGCACCCGAGAGGATTGCGCCGATCAGGAAGCCGACGGACGGCTCCCACGCGCGGAACGCGATTGCGATGACCACGGCGAGGACGACCGCGACGATGGCGATCGTCGTGTATTGGCGGCGCATGTACGCCAGCGCGCCCTCTTGGATGGCCGCGGCGATCTCCTGCATGCGAGGCGTGCCGGCGGGTTTGCGCAGGATCCAATTGATGAGGTACGCGCCATACAGGAGGGCGAGCACCCCGCAGCCGACCGCGAACCAAATCGAAACAGAGAAGCCGATCGCAGGGGTCATGAAGATGTCACGTGCTCCAAGAAAAGCGCCGCAAATGGTGAGAAGAAGGTCTTTGCGGTCCGACCCGTGCCTCCTGCGAAACGGCGCGCGCGGGCTGCGACCGCGCGTGCAGGGCAGCGTGTCGGCGCGAGGAAAGGCCCAAAACCGTGGCCAGATTCATCGCGCAACGCGCACTGCGCTTCGTCGCCGTGTTGCTGACGATCACGGTCTTGTCGTTTCTCTTCTTGCATTCGATCCCGGGCAATCCCATCCAGATCATGCTCGGCGAGCATGCGACCCGCGCCGAGATCCAACAGCTCACGCACGAGCTGCGTTTGGACCAGCCGTGGTACGCGCAGCTGGGCGCCTATCTGTGGCAGATCGCGCACGGCAACCTCGGTCGCTCGCTGAGCGACAACGTGCCCGTCGGGACCAAGCTGATGGAGCATTTCCCCGCAACCGTCGAGCTGACCGTCGCGGCGATGCTGTTTGCGGTGATCGTTGGCATTCCGGCGGGCATCCTGGCCGCGCTGAACCATCGCACCATGTTGGACACGGCGATCAACATCGTCGTGCTCGTCGGCGTTTCCGTGCCGGTGTTCTGGCTGGGATGGATGATGCTGTATATCTTCGCCTACGAGCCGAGCCGCGCGGGCATCGATCTGTTCCCGATCGGCGGGCGCCTTTCGCTGCGCTATGCGATCGAGACGCGCACGCACTTCGTGCTGATCGACACGTTGCTCGCGGGCGACTGGGCGGCGTTCGGCGACGCAATTCGCCACCTGATCCTGCCCGCCATCACGCTCGGCACGATTCCGCTCGCGATCATCGCGAAGATGACGCGCGCCAGCATGTTGGAGGTCCAGTCGATGGACTTCATGCGCACCGCGCGGGCCAAAGGGCTCGGTATGTGGGCGGTCGTCGTGCGCCACGGCTTGCGCAACGCGCTCATCCCGATCGTCACCGTGATCGGATTGCAGATCGGGCTGCTGCTGGGGGGCGCGGTCCTGACCGAACACATATTCGCCTGGCCCGGGGTCGGCCGGCTGGCATTCGAGGCCATCAGCAACCGCGACAGCCCGCTGGTCAACGGCACGATTTTGCTCTTCGCCGCCACGTTCGTCTTGGTCAACCTTAGGCGTCGATATCGCCTATGCGCTGCTCAACCCGCGTATCAGGTACGCTTAAACAGGCTCTCACGCAACCTTCAAGCATCTAGTCCCGTTAATAGGCTACCATGGCGTAGGGGACGAACAATGGGGTAGAGGGCATGTGTGCTCCATCACACCCCTTAAGGTGGCCACGATGATACGATATCGGATGGAAGATCCGCTTTCAGGAAGCCGGCCAGGCGTGAGCAAACGCATGACATTGGATGGCACGGGCGATCGGCCCGGCCCAGCCCATAAACCCTCTGCGGGCTCGACTTATGGCGCGGTCCGCAGCGATGAGAGCGCGCGCTTGTGCGGGCGCTGCTTCGCACGCAATTATTCCGGCGAGACCTACTGCAAGATGTGCGGCGAGCCGTTGCCGGCCGAAATCGCACAGCTCGACGAATCCGCCACCCACCGCCTCGAAGCCCCCTCAGTGCGCGGCTGCCTCACCGTCCACATCGAACGCGACGGCAGCGAGATCGACCTGCCGCTCGACGCGGACGTCGTGCTGGTCGGCCGGGCTTCGGTCACGGACGGCGTGTATCCGGACATGGACCTCGCGCCCTTTGACCACGGCAACTTCGTATCGCGCCGCCACGCCTTTATCGTGCGCCGCCACGGCAGCTTCATCATCGAGGATCTCGAGAGCACGAACGGCACCTCGCTGAACGGCTCGCAGCGCCTCGTGCCCCACGCGCCCACGCCGCTGCGCCACGGCGACAAGATCATGTTCGGGCAGACCAAGGTGACGTTCTCGACCGAGGCCGTCCCGCAAGACTGACTAGCCAAACCCAATATGTAGCGGTCGAGTTTACTCGACCGCCTATTTTTGTGCCCGCGTCAATATAGATAATCTCGTTCAGCTCGTAAAAAAGGGATAAAACCGAAAAAACGTGAAACGACCGGACCCTACCTGGGGACCGCGCTCTTGTCATGGGTGAGTTGGACTCATCCTCCTATACAGAGAGAAGCGATACGCGTATGGTCGAAGACCGGCGAGTGACGCGTCGAAAGAACCGATCGAACGACTGGATGACATCCGGTGAGGTCGCTCGGGAACTCAATATGACCGACGCGGCCATCCGGCGCTGGGCGCGCGAAGGCTTAGTCGAGGCGATCAAGACGCCCG
This sequence comes from Vulcanimicrobiota bacterium, assembly GCA_963812135.1. GTDB lineage: Bacteria > Vulcanimicrobiota > Vulcanimicrobiia > Eremiobacterales > Eremiobacteraceae > JAFAHD01. Next base: position 1,832,464 of record CAWETU010000001.1, on the reverse strand, counting down.
GCGGCCAATATCGTTTCCGCCGCGAAGCGCTCAATCAGATGCTCGCCGGCAACGGCCACACGCCGGCCAAGGCCAAGGCGAAGCGATGATCACGCGTCCGGTCTCCCGCACGTACGCGATCGCCGGCCACAACCTGAGCCGCGAGGAGATCGTCCACAAATACCTGCCGTTGGTGAAATACGTCGCCGGCAAGATCTCCGTCAATCTTCCCTCGCACGTCGAGATCAACGACCTCATCAATGAAGGCATTCTCGGATTGATCGACGCGATCGGCAAATACGACGACTCGCGCGGCGTCAAATTCGAGACGTACGCGACGACCCGCATCAGCGGCGCCATCTTAGATGCCCTGCGCGCGATGGATTGGGTGCCGCGCGCCGTGCGCCAGAAGGCGCGCGAGCTCGAGCGAGCGTTCGCCGGCCTTGAAGGCCGCCTCGGCCGGGCCCCAGAGGATGAAGAAGTCGCCAAAGAGCTGGCCCTGTCGCTCAAAGAGTACCACACGCTGCTGCTCAAGGTCCGCGGCACGTCGATCTTATCGCTCGAAGAGTTCTTGCCGAACGAAAAGGGACACGACGTCGCGCTGCTCGATACGCTCAAGGATTCCGGACCCGACCCGACCCATCAGGTCGAATCCGCCGAAGTCAAAGGCGCGCTCTCAGAAGCGGTCGAGTCGCTGCCGCCGCAAGAGCGCACCGTCATCTCGCTGTACTATTTCGAGGGGCTGACGCTCAAAGACATCAAGAGCGTGCTCAACGTCTCGGAATCCCGCGTATCGCAGATCCACGCGCAAGCCGTCATCCGGCTGCGCTCCAAGCTCAAGACGTTGCATCTCGATCTGGGCTTCCGCGAAGGCGACCCCACCGTCCGCCAAAAGTACGTCCGCAAGAAACCCCAACAAACCCAACAAGCCTCGTAGCGGCGGACATCGGCGTGTCGCTCGAAGTTCTCAACACCGCTGGAACGCTGCTTGACCGCCGCGGTGATCGCCACCACCGCGATCGCGGCGATCATCCAATTGCGCCACATGCGCACCGGCAATCAGATCGCCGCGATGCTGAGCATCGGCGAGAACTTCAGCAGGGACGAATTCAAGCAAGCGGAGCAGGTGGTGGTGCACAGGCTGGGACCCGCGATGGCCGACCCGGCGTTCCGCCGCTATGTCGTGGCGTTCGTCCGCGATCCCTCACCGGCCGAGGTCGATCCGGAGTTGGTCAAGATTCGTCAGGCGGCGATCCTCATCGGCAACACGTATGAGGAGCTGGGGATCCTTGTCAAAACCGGAATCGTCGACCCAGAGCTCTTCCTCGATCGCTATTGCGCGGTGATCCCTCGCAGCTGGAACCGTCTGGCCGATTTCACCGCGCTCGCGCGGGAGTCGAACGACGATCCTGGCATCTGGGAGAACTTCGAATACATCACCGTCCTCTCGCAGGACTATACGACGAAAACCCCGTCGAGTTACCCTAAAGGAGTGCGGCGCCTCGAGATGCACACGCATTGGCCAGAAGCGGCGAGGGAACGCGTCACAGTGTCAGACTAACTACTAGCTGCAATGCGACTTGATCTTGCAAACCTTCCTTTTCCGATCTCGACGAGGCGTCTCTTGCTTCGACCGCATGCGCGCGGAGATGCGGCAGAGCTAAGAGCGGCCATTAATGAATCGTTCGAGGATCTCCATGCGTGGATGTCCTGGGCCGAAAAGAAGCCCTCACTTGAAGAGTGCGAGCATTTCATTCGCGACGCGCGCACAGTTCGGCTTGAAGGGGGCTTGTTGGGGATTTTGCTTTTTGAGCGGCAGCGCAACGCTCTGGTAGGTAGTTCGGGATTCAACAATCTGGTTGAGGGAAGCAGCAGCGCTGCGATCGGCTACTGGGTACGCAAGCAATTCTCAAACCAGGGGTACATCACCGAATCAACCGCCGCATTGACGCGGTATGCTTTTCAAGTTCTCGAAGCAAAGCGCGTTGAAATACATTGCGATCCGGATAATACGCGTAGTGCGGCAGTCGCGCGCCGACTCGGTTTCACCCTAGAGCAGCATCTTAAGGGAAACGAGATGAAGCCACACTCCACAACGCCGCGCGACACGCTAATTTTTGTGAGGCGGACTTCCGTCGGGTTGCCCGATGTTGAGGCTACGTGGTCGACGGGCGCACGTTGATCCAAAACTCAGAATCAAGCCACCGCCCGCGGCTGCGCCCGCTCGGCGGCTAAGACCTGATATCCGATGCCAGCGCGTCCGGTTGAACCCGTAGCCGCCTGGTCGCCCAGGGCGCGCCGCTAACCGGGTTATCCACAAGTAGGCGGCGCGCCGCCGTCGAAGCAGTCGGTCCATGCAGTGGCTTTCCTCGCTCCGCGACGCCCTGTCCAAGACGCGCAACGGGCTCGCCGGCCACTGGAACGCCCTCATCGGCCGCCAGCTCGTCGATGACGAGTTCTGGAACGAGCTCGAAGAAACGCTGATCTCGGCCGATTTCGGGGTCAGCACCACCGAAAAGATCGTCGCGCAGCTCAAACTGGCGGCCCAACAGCAGAACCTGCGGGCCGCGGGCGACGTCGTGCGAGTGTTCCGCTCCGACGTTGCCGACTACCTCACGCACCCCAAGCTCGCTCCCGTGCCGCCTCGCACCAAGCCCCACGTGGTGCTCGTCGTCGGCGTGAACGGGTCGGGCAAGACCACGACGATCGGCAAGCTGGCGGCCCAAGCGAAGGCGCAAGGTCGCAGCGTGCTGCTCGTCGCCGGCGACACGTTCCGCGCGGCCGCAGCCGAACAGCTCGCCATCTGGGCCAAGCGCGCCGGCGCGGAGCTGATCCGGCACGCCGAGGGCGCGGATCCCGCGGCAGTCGTCTTCGACGGCCTGGCTGCGGCGAAGGCCCGCAACATCGACGTGGTCTTCATCGATACCGCGGGACGGTTGCAGACCAAGCACAACTTAATGGAAGAACTCAAGAAAATACGGCGTGTCATCGCTCGCGAAATCGAAGGCGCGCCGCACGAAACGCTGCTTGTGCTCGACGCCACGACTGGACAGAACGCGCTGTCGCAAGCCAAACTGTTCCACGACGCGGCAGAAGTGACGGGCATCGTGCTCACGAAACTAGACGGGACGGCAAAGGGCGGGATAGTCGTAGCGATCATGGACCAAGCCGACCTGCCGGTCAAATACGTCGGGTTCGGCGAGCAGGTGGACCAGCTCAAGGCGTTCGACCCGGCGTCGTACGTCGATGCGCTGTTTTGACAGGGCGGCTGTCAGGACGTATAATGTAGCGTTCTGGCACTCGGCTGGAACAATCGGATAAGGGAGACCCTGGTGTCGGAAAAAGAAAAAGCTCTGGAAAACACTCTCGCGCAGATCGAGCGCCAATTCGGCAAAGGCTCGATCATGAAGCTGGGCGAGGCCGCGGCCAACGTGCAGATCGATGTGATCTCCACGGGCTCGATCGCGCTCGACTTGGCGCTTGGGCGTCGGCGGCTTGCCGCGCGGCAGGGTCGTCGAGATCTTCGGCCCGGAGTCGTCGGGCAAAACGACGCTGACGCTGCACTGCATCGCCGAGGCGCAAAAGGCGGGCGGCGTCGCCGCGTTTATCGACGTCGAGCACGCGCTCGACCCGAATTATGCGCGCAACCTCCACGTCGATCTCGACAACCTGCTCGTCTCCCAACCCGACACCGGCGAACAGGCGCTGGACATCGCCGAGATGCTGGTGCGTTCGAACGCCGTCGACATCGTCGTCATCGACTCGGTCGCCGCGCTCGTGCCCAAAGCCGAGATCGAAGGCGATATGGGCGACACGCACGTCGGCTTGCAAGCGCGCCTCATGTCGCAGGCGCTGCGCAAACTGACCGCGGCCATCAGCAAATCGAAGACCACCATGGTGTTCATCAACCAGATCCGCGAGAAGATCGGCGTGATGTTCGGCAATCCGGAGACCACCAGCGGCGGCCGCGCGCTCAAGTTCTACTCGAGCGTGCGCCTCGACATCCGCAAACTGGAGACCATCAAGGTCGGCACCGATGTCGTCGGTTCGCGCACGCGCGTCAAGGTCGTCAAGAACAAGGTGGCGCCGCCGTTCAAGGTCGCGGAGTTCGACATCACCTACGGCAAGGGCATCAGCCGCAGCGGCTCGCTCATCGACGTGGGCCTCGAGCAGAACATCATCGGCAAGACGGGCTCGTGGTACACGTATGGCGAGACCCGCATCGGTCAAGGCCGCGAGAACGCCAAAGCATATATGGAAGAGCATCCCGAGCTCGCGGAGGAGATCGAGGACAAGATCCGTGCGCTGCTCGACAAAGCCCAACCCAACGCCGCGGACAACGGCAGCATCAGGTACGCCGCCGTCGAGAAATGATGGAGCGGTCGAATGAATTCGACCGAAACAAGTCGCCCGCGTTGGCGGCCGCCGTCCGCCTGCTCTCGTACAAGCGGCTCACCAAGTCGCAGCTCGCACAGAAGCTGCGCGATCGCGGCTACGATCCCGAAGCGATCGAGACCGCCGTCGCCACGTGCGAAGAACGGCGCTACGTCGACGACCGCACCTACGCTCAGCTCTATGTGAAGAGCGTGCTCGACCGCAAGCCGGTCGGACGCATGCGGCTGCTGCACGATCTGCTGCGCCATGGCATCGACGGCGATCTTGCGCGCGAGGTCCTCGACGGATTCACCGACGACGACGAGGAGCGCATCGATCGGGCGCTGGCGAAACTCGAGGCGATGCGGCCGCAAGACCGCTACGAACAGCTCGGTCGCCGGCTCGAGCGCCAGGGCTTCACCGCGCCGGAGATCGCCAAAGCCTTGCGCAAGCGGGCGCAGACGCGCGGCGCCATCCCCGAGTTCGAAACGCTGGAATAACATGCGGCTGGACAGGGACCTCGGCTCGAGCGCCGACGAAGATTCCGATGTCACCGAGGACCTGGGCGGCGGTTTTGTAGTCGTGCAAAGCACCGGCCGCGAGCCGATTGTCGTCGCAACGGCGCTCGCCGATACAGGCGCGTTAGGATTCGCCAGCCCCGTCGGCGTCGATGCGCGCCTCGACGCGGATGCAATGGCATGGCTTGCGGGCGCGCGGCTGCGAGGGGAACGCAGCCTCATCAGCCTGGCGCAAATCCACAGCGCGACATGCGTCGAGGCAGAAGCGGGGCGCCCGAGCGCACCGGATGCCGACGCCGTCTGGACGAGTTCGCCTGACGATATGCTGATCATCCGCACCGCGGATTGCGCTGCCGTCTGGCTCGTCGATCCCGAGCATTCGCATCTCGCGATGCTGCACGCCGGCTGGCGCGGCGCCACCGACGGCATCGTCAAACAAACCGTCGCAACGCTGCGCGAGCACCGGGGCGATCCCCAGGCGATGGTCGCGGCGATCGGACCGCACATCGGGCCGTGCTGCTTTGAGGTGGGACCGGAAGTCGCGCAACGTTTCGCCGACATCGACGGAGCCGTGGGACCGGCGTCCGCGCTCACCGCGCCGCGCCAGCGCAGCGATTCGGTCTCGCTCAACCTAGGCGCGGTCCTCATCGCGAACCTCCTCGACGCCGGCGTGCCGCGATCGCAGATCAATGTAGCCACCGCCTGTACGCGATGCTACCGCTCGCCCGACGGCAAGCCGGCGCTGCATTCGTATCGCCGCAACGGCAGCGGCGGACCGCTCATGGGCTCGATCGGATTCCTGCAGCGATGACCGTCGCCGCCGGACCCGCCACGTTGCACGCGCTCGTCGTCGACGACGAGCCCAACATCGCTGCGTTGCTCAAAGACGCGCTGGCTGCCGAGGGATTCGATGTGGCCATCGCCGTGGACGGCATGGCGGCGCTACGCCGGGCGCGTGCGCACGCCCCTGACCTCGTCGTGCTCGATATCGGCCTGCCCGGACTCGACGGCTTTGAGGTCTGCAAGGCGCTGCGCAAAGAGTCGCGCGCGCCGATCGTCGTGGTGTCGGCGCGAGGTGACGAAGTGGATCGCATCGTCGGCCTCGAGCTCGGTGCGGACGACTACCTCGTCAAACCGTTTTCAGCGCGCGAGCTGATCGCGCGCGTGCGCGCGGTCATGCGGCGTAGCGGTCAGGCGCCGCCGTCACCGGGTCAGCGCTACACCGCAGGCGCGGTGAGCCTCGATGCCGATCGTCGTGAAGTCGCGATCGACGGCAGGCCGGTCAAGCTCAAACCGCGAGAGTTCGATCTGTTGTGGCTGCTCGTCCGCAACCAAGGCCGCGTGTTCACGCGCGATCAGATCATCGAAACCATTTGGGGCTTCGACTACGAGGGCGACCCGCGCACGGTCGACGTCCACATCCGGCGCTTGCGCCGCGCGCTCGGAGAGCGCGCGTCCGCGCCACAGCATCTCCAAACGGTGCACGGCGTTGGCTACAAGTTCTCAGCGCCCCCTTGAACGGCGCACGGCCGGCTCGCGCATCGGCGAGCTGCGTTCGCTCGGCGCGCCGCTCCTCGACCTCGCGGCGGCACGCCGCTCTGCGCCGCTGCTCTATCTCGAGCTGACGGGCGTCGATCGCGTGCCCGTTCGGCGTCGGCGCGCGCTGCTGAGCGCGTGTAAGCGCGTGGTGGCCACCGCGCTGCGCGACTCCGTCGGCAATGTGTTGCGCGGCAGCGATCGGGTCGCCGCCGGGCCTGGCGCGCGCTGGTTCGTCGCGCTGCTCGTCGATCGCGCGGTGGACGCACCCGCGCGCGCGACCGTCAACGACGCACACCTCGGACTCATCGCGGGCCGGTTGCAAGCGACGGTGCGCTCGCAGCTCCGCGCTCTCGCGCGCGGCAATGGCAAAGCGGATGCGCCCGGCGTGATCGCCGGCTGGACGGTCGTCGATCCGGTGTCAGAGGATCGGCCGCTCGACGGATTGCGCCAAGCGATTCGCGGCGCAGCGGTGGTCGCGCGAATCGAAGCGCAGCGCGCCCTCGTCCTGGCGGCGGTGACCCACGAGCTGCGCACGCCGTTGACGGCCATTCTCGGATACGCGGAGCGCCTGCGCGACGAATCAGATCTGGACACGCGCGAGCGCATGCGGTACGGCGGAATCGTCGCAGTGGAAGCTCGGCGACTGCATCGTCTGGTCGAGACCCTCATCGACGCAGGCGCATGGACGGCCGGGCGGCTGTCGCTATCCGCTCGGCCGCATAGCTTGCGAGCGCTCGCATGCGCCGCATGGAGCGCTCTTTCAATCGCTCCGAGCCGGCGCATCCGCTTCGACGTGCGCGGCGATGCGACGCCGGTCGTCGACGCCGAGCGCATCCAGCAAGTTTTCATCAACCTGCTCGATAACGCGGTGCGGCATTCGCCGGCCGGCGGTCGCGTGCGCGTGCGCATCGCCGCGAGTGCGGGAATAGCGACGGTTCAAGTCGAGGACGACGGCTCGGGCTTTTCCAAACGCGCAGCATCCGCGCTTGGAACGCCCTTTGCGCCCGATGCTGACGGCCGCGTCGGGCTCGGTCTGTCGATCGCGCGGCTGTTGGTGGAAGCGCATGCCGGCAGCCTAGAGCTCGTGCGACGGCCGAGGCGCGGAGGATGCCTGGCGATACGTCTGCCCTTGGGTGCCGTCGTTCAAAGTGAGAAAACGGTCACAACTCGCTGAGAATCAGCGCTTGAGCGCAGGGTTTGTCTACTGCGCACTGCGAACTGTGCCGATGTCGTAGGAGTGAGCACATACGAAGAGTTAGGAGCGCTCGCAACTCCCATGAAACCGGTCCGCTTCGTCATGCGTTGGACCTCGGCGCTCGCCGGGGTCATTTTTGTGCTCAGTTTTGCGGGTGTCGCGCGGGCCACCGAACTGCCTGCCATCTCAGCAGCCGCCGCGGAATTCCATGGCGGCACCATCGACACCGGCCAGCTGTACACGCAATGCCTGCTCTCGACCGTCCGCTATGACGTGTCGTTCGAGAACGACCAGACCACGTACGTCATCACGGGCGACATCGGCGCGATGTGGCTGCGCGACGCGAGCGCCCAGGTCAGACCGTATCTCTTCTTCGTCGCCGATCCCGAAGTGCGCAACATGCTGCGAGGCGTCGTCTCGCGCGAAGCCAGGAACATGGCGCTCGATCCATACGCCAACGCCTTCAACCGAGACTATAAAGTAGCCGAAGAGAAGTACGAACTCGATTCGCTGCTCTATCCGATCCAGCTCGCATGGATGTATTGGAAGCAGACGCGCGATTCGTCGGTGTTCACGCCCGAGGTCAAGTCGGCGTACGAGCGTGCGCTCGGCCTCATGCAGCTCGAACGCGATCACAGCTATTCGACCTACCGCCATCGCGAACTCATCAACGATGGCAAGGGCGCACCGACCGCCGTCACCGGCATGGTATGGACCGCGTTCCGTCCGAGCGACGATCCCGCGACGTATGGCTACAACATCCCAGAAGAGATGTTCGCGGTGGTCGCGTTAGGCGAGCTCAAAGACATCGAGCAGAACGTGTGGCACGATGACCTCAAGCGCGACGAGGTCGAGGCGCTGCGCTCGGGGATCATCGACGGTATCAACCGATACGGCATCGTCTATACTGCCAAGTACGGCTACATCTACGCGTACGAAGTCGATGGCCTCGGCCACAGCGTCCTGATGGACGACGCCAACGTCCCGAGCCTTCTGTCGATCCCCTACATGGGCTTCGCGGAAGCCAACAGCGGGATATACATGAACACGCGGCGCTTCGTGCTCTCAGGAGACGATCCGTTCTACTTCACCGGCAAGTACGCGCGCGGGATCGGCAGCCCGCACACGCCGCACGGCTACGTGTGGCCGCTCGCGCTGGTCATGCAAGCGCTGACCTCGACCGATCCGAACGAAGTCACCTCGGTGCTCGCGCAGCTTCAAGCGTCCGACACTGGCGATCATCTTTTGCACGAATCGTTCGACCCGAACACGCCGTCGCAGTTCACGCGCTCGAACTTCGGCTGGCCATGCTCGCTGTATTCGGAGTTAGTGCTCGATCGACTGATGGGCTTCACGCCGCTGCCGACGCCGACGATCCCCGGCATGTGAATGTAGCGGTCGAATTTATTCGACCGTGCGGGTTTCCCGCCGATTTCCGCGAAAACACCCTTCATTAAGAAGGGGGCACGCGTGGCTATAACCCTTGTCATCGGGGCGCAATGGGGTGATGAAGGCAAAGGGCGCATCGTCGACTTCCTGGCGGCGGGCGCACAGATCGTCGGACGCTTCGGAGGCGGAGCGAATGCGGGCCACACCGTGCGCGTCGGAGACAAGACGTATAAGCTGCGCATCGTCCCCAGCGGCGTGCTGGCCGGCGTCGCGGATTGCATCATCGGTCCCGGCACGGTCGTCTCGCCCGCGCAGTTCGCGCAAGAGCTGCAGTCGCTGGAGTCGGCCGGTGTCGACATCTCGCGCGTCTGGCTCTCCGATCTCGCCCACCTCATCCTGCCGTATCACATCGAACAAGACCGCGCCGCCGAGCGCGCGCTCGGTGCGGCGGCGCTCGGGACCACAGGCAACGGCATCGGCCCCGCCTACGTCGACCGCGCGGCGCGCCGGGGTGTGCGCGCCGGCGACTTGCGCGACCTTGCGCGGTGTCGCGAGATCATCGAACGGCGTTGCCGCGAGCTCGAGCGAGAGGGCATCGTCATCGATCCCGCTGCAATCGTCGCGGATCTCGAACGCCAAGCCGCTGTTGTTCTGCCGCACGTGCGTGACACGATCGGCTTGCTGCACGATGCCGTCCACGCGGGCAAACGGGTCATCGCCGAAGGCGCGCAAGGCGCGATGCTGGATGTCACATTCGGCACGTACCCATTCGTCACGTCGTCGGTCACTGTGGCCGGCGGCGCCGGCGCCGGTCTCGGGTTCGGGCCGACGGAGGTCGATCACGTGATCGGCGTCGCCAAGGCCTACGCCACCAGAGTGGGCGCGGGGCCGTTCCCCACCGAGCTCGACGGCCCGATCGGCGAGCGCCTGCGCGAGCGGGGCGCAGAATTCGGCACGGTCACCGGGCGCGCGCGTCGCTGCGGCTGGATCGATGCGGTCGCCTTACGTTACGTCGCGCAGGTCAATGGCCTCACGCACCTGGCGATCACGAAGCTCGATGTGCTCGACGGACTCGAGGAAGTCTGCATGTGCACTGCATACGAGGGCGTCCCCGAAGGATCGCTGCCGTTCGCCATGGCCGCGCGGCCGAAGACCGTCCTGCGTCGCTTTCCCGGTTGGCCGGAAGAGACCACGAACGCGCGCAGCTACGATGCGCTTCCCAAAAATGCGCGCACGTATCTCGATGCGCTCGCCGCTGAGATCGGCGTGCCTATCGCGTATATCTCAGTCGGCCCGGAGCGCTCTCAGATCATCGTGCGTGAGGACGCGCCGGTCGGCGCGTTGCCCGCTCGGGCGTGAGAAGCAAAGACACGCTCCGCGCGATCGCGCGAGCCGCGGCTCAGGCGCGCGCGGAAGCGACCGCGCTGAATCACGCGGGAGCGTGCGACAGAGAGCGTGCCCGGCTCCTCGCCGCGCAGGCGCAGCGGGCGTCGAGCGGTTTGTATAGCTTGGGGCGCTGGACGCATCTCGAATCCGTCTTGCTCGAGCGCTTTGTGCGGTGTTGCGGCGCTCGAAGCGCCGATGCGCAAACCGATGCGCTCGCGCTCGAAACTGCCGCAAACCAGGCGTGCGAGCGGCAACGCCACTGGGATACGCTGCGTCGCGGCTTGCTGCGACGAGCCACGCGCCGAGCGACATGGCGCGCCTGACCGACACCGATGTCAAGCGGCTCGTCGGCGCGCTGCGCGGCGAGACGCAACCCGCAGCGTCGCCTGCGACCGGGCCGCCGCGCGTGGATGCGCCCATAGCCGCCGATCGCCTCGAAACACCTTTGCCGGAAATCGCGCGAGTCAGCGCCGCGGTGACTGCGGCGCTCGAAGCCGGCACGCTGGCGGATGCGATCGGACGCGCCCTCGGATCGTATCTCGGACGAGAAATCGCGTGCGCGGCGCTCCCCGACGCACCGCGGCCCACCGACGCCTTGCGCTTTGAGACCGAAGGCGCGATCGCGCTGCACGTCGACCTCGACGCTGCGTTGGCCGCCGCGTTGGTGGATGTCGCGATCGGCGGGGATGGTACGAATACGAAACACGGCAAGCGCGGACGCATCGGACGCGCGCTCGAGGGCGGGATGCTTGAGATGCTGCGCGTGATCGCCGCGGCGAGCGGGCTGCCGGCGCCGACAGAGGCACGCTTCATCGAGGTGGCGAGACGTCAAGCTACGCCCGTTGCCGGCGGCTCCTTGGTGCTCGGCGAGTTGCGCGGGGCGTGGACCGCGAGCGCGGCACAACGCGAGGCCCGTGCGATCTCGGCGCCGCAACCGCGCGCTCGGCCCGCCGACGTTCCTCGTCCAACGCCGCCGCCCGAGCCGGTCGTTGCACCGCGCGAAGTGGTGCACGCCGCGCCTGAGCCCGGATTGAAAAGCCCGGAGGTACGCCAACGCGTGCTCGCCGCGCGCGCGATCGACGAGACTGACAGCGGCTTCGGCGCCGCAGTGGAAGGCGCGCGCGCGCGCCTTGCTGAGATGTTGCATTGCGCCACGGCGCTGGAGGCGATGCGCGTTGCCCGCGTCGACACGCCGGTGCTGCAGCGCGGCGATCTCAAACTTGCGTTGATCGCGGGCGGCCACGGCTCGCTGGTGCTCAGCGCCGATCGCGAAACCGTTGCCAACGTCGCGGCCACCGCGCTTCACGCGGAAGACGAAGAGGCGGGCGAACCCGGCGCTGTCGCGCTCGACGCGGTCGAAGCCGTATTGCGCGCCGCGATGCGCGGCTTCGCGGAAAAGCTTCCGACGATCGCGGGTAGTCCTGGCCGGTTCGTCCGCTTGGCAGAGGGCGCGTTGCCGGCGCGCAGCCCGCACTTCGCCATCGTCGCGCCGGTGCGAATCGGGGAGCGCGCAGCGACATTGCAATGGCTGGTTCCGGCGTGGATGGCGGACGCGCACGCCGAGCCGCGCCCGATACTCGATGTTCCGTGATCGCATCGCGCGTCTCGTGCGCGACGTGCGCAGTTGGATCGCCGCGCGCGCCATCACGCCGCTGCGACTCGTCGCCTGTCGCCCGCTCCATGGCGGGGCCAGCATGTATGTCGCCGATGTCGACCAGCGCCGCCTCGTTTTTGTGACCGCGCCGCACGTGGCGTGCCTGCTGGCGGCATACCCAATCCCGCACCAGCACGGCGCAGAAGAGGAAGTCGCGTCTGGCCGCGTCTAAAAGGACAAGCGCTATGTTCGAAAGGCTGCGCCAGTGAACCGCAAGGTCGTGTACCCGCTCGTCTGGGCGACGGTGTTCGTCGCCTCGGCGCTCGGCGGGTTCTTGTTCATGCGCACGCTGATGGCGCCCGCGCCGCCCGATCCCACGCGCGACCGCATCCAAGCGCTGATCGACGAAGCCGACCAGCTCCGTAAGACCCTTGACGAGAGCCGTCGCGGATAGCGCGGCCGCTCGACTCGCTCGCGAACCGATCACCCTCGACGATCTCCTAGAGAATGGCCAAGGCGTCGGCCGGGTCGATGGCTTGGTCGCGTTTGTGACGGGCGGGCTGCCCGGCGAAACGGTCCGCGTGGCGGTCGACGCGGTCAAGCGCAACTACGTCAGCGCACACGTCACCGCGATCGAAACGCCGTCGCCGAAGCGCGTTCCTTCGATCTGTCCGGTATTCCCACGCTGCGGCGGATGTCAGGCGCTGCACTTGGCGTACGACGCGCAGCTGGAGTGGAAACGTCGCATGCTCGCCGACGCGCTGCGCCGCCTCGGTGGTTTGGCCGATGTCGAGATCGATGAAACGGTTCCAACACCGGCGTCGGTCGGCACCGGCTATCGCAACAAGGTCAGCCTGGTCACGCGCTTCGCCGACGGCGCGATGCAGCTCGGCTTCTACGAAGCGCGCAGTCATCGCATCGTGCCGATCGAGGCGTGTCCGGTGTTGCTGCCGCGGCTCGACGAAGCCGTGAAGCGGCTCGTCGAGATGGCCAAGGAAGTTCCGCAGCCGTTTTCGGGCGCGCGCCACGTGGTCGCGCGCGCAAGCGCCACGAGCGAAGAGCTCGTGGTCTCGTTCAACGGGGCTAAACCCAACAAAGCGGCCGGCGCCTATGTCGACGATCTCCGCGCTCGAATCCCCGAGCTGACCGGCGTCGTTGCGAGCTGGGAGCTGGAGAGCGAGAACGCGGTGTTCGGCGCACGGTCGGCGACGCTGTGGGGCTCGCCGATGCTGAAGGAGACGATTGCGGGTGCGACGCTGCGCTTCGGGATCGAGTCGTTTTTCCAGATCAACACCGCGGTGCTCGAGCTCATCGCGCAACGGCTCGTCGAAGAACTGTCCGGCGCAGCGCGCGTGGTCGATCTGTATTGCGGCGTCGGCACGTTCGCGGTGATCCTCGGCAGACACGGCGTCGCGACGACCGGCGTCGAATGGTTCAAGCCGGCGGTTGACGAAGCCGCGGCGAACGCTGCCGCGAATGGTATCGTGAACGCCGCGTTCGAACATGCGAGCGCGGTTGATGCCGTGAGCGGAGAGCGTGGTCGGACCTTGCTGGCTGGGACCGGCGCGGTCATCCTCGATCCGCCCCGCAAGGGCTGCGAACCGCAGGTGCTCAACGCGCTTGCCGACCATGGCGTCAGCCGGATCGTGTATGTGTCGTGCAATCCCGCGACGCTTGCCCGCGACGCGAGCACGCTCGTGGCGCGCGGCTACATAGTGGAGCGCGCGACCCCCTACGACATGTTCCCGCAGACCGGCCACGTCGAAGTCGTGACCACCTTCAAAAAAACGTAGCGGTCGAATTTATTCGACCGAAAAGGAACACAAATGCCCGACGTCCCCATCGACATCGCTCACGTCGCCAAGCTCGCGCGCATCGCATTGACGCAGGAAGAGGCGGAGCGCTTTTCCGCGCAGTTCGGCCGGCTGTTCGATTTCATCCGCGAGCTGCAGGCGCTGGACGTCGAGCACGTGCACGCCACCGCACAGGTCATCCCGCTCAAGAACGTGTTGCGCGAAGACGTGGTGGGCCCGTGTCTCACACACGAAGAGGCGTTGGCGAACGCGCCGGCCACCGAGGGGCCGTATTTCAAGATGCCTCGCATCCTCGAGTAGATGATGAAGACCGGGCACGAGATCCGCGATGCCGTCATGCGGCGCGAGACTAGCGCCGTCGAAGCGACGCGCGCCGCGCTCAACTCGATCAACGCGACCGAGCCGCGACTGCACGCCTACTTGACGCTCACGGCCGACCGCGCGCTGGCGCGCGCCAAAGAGATCGACGAGGCAGTGGCGCGCGGCGAGAACCCGGGCTTGCTTGCGGGCGTGCCGGTCGCGGTGAAAGATCTGTTCTGCACGCGCGGCGTGCGCACGACCGCCGGCTCGAAGATCCTTGACAACTTCGTGCCGCCGTATTCGGCGACCGTCGTCAACCGGCTCGAAGCGGCGGGTGCAGTGATCGTCGGCAAGACGAACATGGACGAGTTCGCGATGGGCTCGTCATGCGAGAACTCCGCGTTCTATCCGACGCGCAATCCATGGGATGGCGAAAGCGTGCCTGGCGGCAGCTCGGGCGGCAGCGCCGCCACGGTCGGCGCCCGCAACGTCCCCATCGGCCTCGGCACCGACACGGGCGGATCGATCCGCGAGCCCGCGTCGTTTTGCGGGGTGGTCGGCGTGAAGCCGACGTATGGCCGGGTCTCGCGCTACGGCATCGTCGCGTTCGCCTCGTCGCTCGATCAAGCCGGCCCGTTGACGGTCGACGTGCGCGACAGCGCGGACACGCTCGAAGCGATCGCCGGCTACGACACGCTCGACTCGACCAGCGTCGATGTGCCCGTGCCGCACTACGCGGACGCACTGCGCGACGATCTCAAGGGCGTGCGCGTCGGCATCGTCACTGAATTCGAAGAGAGCATCGCGTCGGATGCCGCGATGTCTTCGCTTTATAAGAAAGCCTATCAAGATCTGCAAGCGCTCGGCGCGAGGCTCGTGCCGGTGAGTCTGCCGCACGCCAAGTACGGCCTCGCGACCTATTATTTGATCGCGCCGGCAGAAGCGTCGTCGAACCTCGCGCGCTACGACGGCGCGCGTTACGGCTTGCGGGTGGACGGTAGCGATGTGTTCGCGATGTACGACGCCACGCGCGCCGCCGGATTCGGGCCAGAGGTGAAACGGCGCATCATCTTAGGGACGTACGCGCTCAGCTCCGGCTATTACGACGCGTACTACGTCCGGGCGCAAAAAGTGCGCACGCTGATGAAACAGGACTTCGACGAGGCGTTCGCGCGTTGCGACGTCATCGCGTGTCCGGCCGTTTCGTGCCCGCCGTTCCAGGTCGGCGCCCTGACACAAGATCCGGTCGCGATGTACCTCATGGACTTTTTCACGATTCCGATGAGCCTGGCGGGCATCCCGGCGATGTCCGTTCCCGCGGGCTATGTCAACGATCTGCCGGTCGGGTTGCAGCTCGTCGCGCCGGCATTTGAGGAAGGCCGCATGCTCGGCGTGGCGCACGCGTACGAGCAGACGACCAAACACGCCTGGGCGCGCACGCCGCTGGTCACTTCGGGAGCGGCGGCATGAGCGAGACGGCGATCAAAGACGTCGCAGCGACCGAAGCCGTGATCGGCCTCGAGGTGCACGTCGAGCTGCTCACCGCGAGCAAGATGTTCTGCGCGTGCCGCAACGCGTTCGGCGCGCCGCCGAACACGAACGTGTGCCCGATCTGCTTGGGTTTCCCGGGCAGCTTGCCGGTCGCGAACGCCAAAGCCGTCGAGTACTTGTGCAAAGCCGGCCTCGCGCTAGGTTGCACGATCGCCCCGTATTCGAAGTTCGACCGCAAGAACTACTTCTATCCGGACATGCCGAAGAATTACCAGATCTCGCAGTACGACATGCCGCTGACCACAGGAGGCGGTGTCTTGCTGCCATCGGGCAAGCGCGTGTCGCCTCACGCGCATCCATCTAGAAGAAGATACGGGCAAGAACATCCACGCGGGCGAGAGCATCGCGAAGTCCGCCTACACGCTGGTCGATTTCAACCGCGCGGGCGTGCCGTTGATGGAAGTCGTGAGCGAGCCCGAGATCTCATCAGCGGAAGAAGCCGAAGCGTATCTCACCGAGCTCAAGGCGGTGCTGTCGTACATCGGCGTGTCCGACGTCAAGATGCACGAAGGCTCGCTGCGCTGCGACGCAAACGTCTCGATCCGGCCGGCGGGCAGCTCGGCGCTCGGCACGAAGATCGAGGTGAAGAACCTCAACTCGTTCCGCTCGGTCGGCCGCGCCATCGATTACGAGATCAAGCGGATGCGCGAGTGCCTGCGCTCGGGCGAGCGCATCGTGCAAGAGACCCGCGGTTGGGACGAGGCCAGTGGTTCGACGCATTCGATGCGCTCGAAAGAGCAAGCGCACGACTATCGCTATTTCCCCGATCCGGACCTCGTGCCGCTCGAGCTCGACCCCAAGCTGGTCGATCGCTGGCGCGCGGAACTGCCGGAGCTGCCGGCGGCCAAACGCGAGCGCTACGTGCGCGAGTTCGGCCTGCCGCCGTATGACGCCGGTATTCTCACCGAGGAGCGCACCACGGCGGAGTTCTTCGAAGCGGTCGCTGCGGCGAGCGGCAACGCGAAACAAGCCGCCAATTGGATGATGGGCGATGTGCGCCGGGTCTTGCAAAAGCACGAGATCGGGCTTGGCGATGCGAAGATGCGCCCGGAGCAGCTCGCCGCGTTGATCGCGCTCGTGGCGGACGGCACCATCTCGGGCAAGGCCGCCAAGGAGATCTGCGAACCGGTCGTCATCGAGGGCCGCGATCCCAAGAGCGTCGTTGAGGAGCGCGGACTTGCGCAGACCTCGGACGCCTCTGCGGTGGCTGGCTTCGTCGACCAGGCGCTCGCGGCGAACGCGGACTCCGTCGCCTCGTATAAAGCCGGCAAGGACAAAGCATTCGAGTTCCTGGTCGGCCAGGTGATGAAGCTCTCGCGCGGCAAGGCGAATGTCGAGATGGTGCGCGCGCTCCTCAAGGAGCGTCTTGCCCGATAACCACGAACACGCGCTCCGAGCGCTGGAGTTCGATGACGTCATCGCCCAGATCGCGGCGAAGACGACGTGCGAACCCGGCAAGCGCGCGATCCTCGCCGTACGTCCGCTCCACACGCGCCAGCAGGCTGATGAAGAACAGACCCTCGTCGAAGACGCGATGGCGTTCTTGCAGGCCGGAGGGGATATCGCCCTTGGCGGCGTCTCCGACGTCACCGAGCTTATCGCGCGTGCCGAAAAAGGCGCGACGATCTCGGGCATCGAGTTGCGCGCGATCGCAGAGGCGGAACGTGCGCTGCGTTCCATCGCGGCGAACGTAGGACCCGAGCGAAGCTCGAGCCGCAAAGATGTAGGACCCGGGCGAAGCTCGGGTGTCGCCTCGAGCGAAGGCTCGAGACCCGCTGACGCGCTCGCCCGCCCGCGCGGCGCATTTAAGGCATTGCTCGCGCGCCGCCAAGACACGCGCGACCTCGTCCGCAAGATCGACGATGCCATCGAACCGGAAGGTCGCGTCGCGGACGCCGCCTCCCCCGAGCTGGCGCGTATCCGCCGCCAGCAACGAGTGCTGCATGACGAGATCCGCGACCGCTGCGCGGCGATCACGCGCAATGCGAGCACGGCGAAGATGCTGTCAGAGCCTGTGGTCACGGTGCGCGCAGGCCGCTACGTGGTGCCGGTTCGCAAAGAATTTGCGGGCGAATTCCCCGGCGTCGTGCACGACGAGTCGTCATCGGGGTCGACTGTCTACGTCGAACCGCTTGCCTCGGTCGAAGCCAACAACCGGCTGCGTGCGCTTGAATCAGCCGAGGAGCGCGAGATCGCGCGCATCCTCGCGCAATTGACGTCGTTCGTCGCTTCGAAGCGAGAAGAGCTGCGCGTCAATGCCGCGCTGGTGGCGCGGCTTGACGCGGTCGGCGCGGTTGCGCGCTGGGGCACGGCGCATGCCGCCCTTCGCCCAGCCTTGAACGAACGTCCGATGCTGCGCATCGTCGGCGGGCGCCACCCGCTGCTCACTCGTGCCGCGACGCCGCTCGACGTGGAAGTCGGCATCGATTTCGACGCGCTCGTCATCTCCGGGCCGAACATGGGTGGCAAGAGCGTCGCGCTCAAGACCATGGGATTGTTCTGCTTGTTGGCGTACAGCGGCGTGCCGGTGTCGGCGCAGCCGGGCACCGAGATCGGTTGGTTCGATCGGATCGCGTGCGTCCTTGGCGACGAGCAATCGATCGCGCAGAACCTGTCGTCATTTTCAGCGCACCTCGAGGCGCTGCGCGGCGCGCTTGACGGCGCGTCCAAGGACAGCCTTGTGCTGGTCGACGAGATCGGCAGCGGTACCGAGCCCGTCGCCGGGGCCGCGCTCGCGCAAGCGTTCATCGAAGCGCTCTTGGCGGTCGGTGCGCGCGTCGTCGTCACCACGCACTATACGCAGCTCAAGGTCTTCGCGGCAGCCACCGAGCGCGTCGCGAACGCATCCATGCTTTTCGATGCTGACACCAACGCGCCGACCTACATCCTTGCCCTTGGCGTACCTGGCCAATCGCTCGCGTTTCCGCTCGCGCGCGCATTGCGGCTGCCTGCGCCCATGATCGCCCGCGCGGAAGCGCTGCTCGGAGAAGAAGGCCGCCGGCTGGAGAGCGCCTTCGAGGGTCTGGCCGCAGAGCGCGCCGAGCTGCAAAAGCGCCAGTTCGAGCTCGAGGCGCTGCGCGCGCAGACCGGCCGCCTCGAGCAGCAACTGGTAGACCAGGCCGCCGCATTCGAACGGGAGCGCAAGCAGTTCGAAAACCGCGCTGCCGCAGTCCTCGACGATGCGGTGCGGCAAGTGCGCGCTGAGTTGATGGAGCGCGCCGCGCAGAGCGGCGAATCGCGTCGTCGCCAGCGTGTGGGTAGCGCGCCCGGCGCAGATCTGGACAAGACGCTCGAAGACATGCGCAAGAGCCTCGGGCTCCAGCATGCCGCGCCGGATGATCCGGCGGCACGTCAGTTGCGCCAAGGCGACCGCGTTCACGTGCGCAGTTTTGGTGCGCCCGGCGTCGTCAGCGAACTCTACGATCGCGATGCGTTGGTCACGATGGGAACAGTCAAGGTCGTCGTGCCCCGCAGCGAGCTCAGCGCCGATCTGTCGGGAAATCTAGTACAGGAGCGCAGCGCAGGTGCCCGGACGGGCGCAGCTCGTCCACAAGGTGTCGAAGCGAGCGACGCTTCCAATCTCACCGAGATCGACGTGCGCGGCATGCGCGTGGACGAGGCGATGCCGATCGTGGACAAGGCGCTCGACAGCGCCAGCCTCGCAGGCGCAGACCAGCTGCGCATCATCCACGGCAAAGGCACCGGCCAGCTTGGGAAGGGCATCCGAGAATTCTTACGCGACCATGCACAGGTGGCCGGCCTTGCACAAGCCGGGGATCGCGAAGGCGGCTCGGGCGTCACTATCGTAACCCTGCGCTGATGACACAGCGCTCCGCGACGGGCATGGCCGAGCTATTGAGCGGGCGGTGCGTTGACGTCGTAACGAAAGAAGACCTCGAAAAGCGGTTGGCCGGCGGGCAGCCGCTTCGGGTGAAGCTCGGCATCGATCCGACCGGCCCGCAGCTCCACCTCGGACACGCCGTCGTCTTGCGCAAGCTGCGCCAATTCCAAGACCTCGGGCACCACGCGATCCTCATCGTCGGCGACTTCACCGCACAGATCGGTGACCCGAGCGGGCGAGCGGATGCGCGCAAACCGCGCACGCGCGAAGAGATCGCCACCGACATGAAGACCTACGCCGAACAGGCGGCCCTCATCCTCGACATGGACCACGCCGAGATCCGCTATAACAGCGAATGGCTCGGCAAGCTCACGTTCGGCGATCTTATCGGTCTGGCAGGCAAGGTCACCGTCGCGCGCATGCTCGAGCGCGACGACTTCAGCAAGCGCTACTTCGCGCAAGAGCCGATCGGATTACACGAATTGCTCTACCCGATCAGCATGGGCTACGACTCAGTCGCGGTCAAAGCCGACGTCGAGTTGGGTGGCACGGAGCAGTTGTTCAACTTGCTGATGGGCCGCCGGCTCCAAGAAGAGTTCGGACAGCCGCCGCAGATCTGCATGACGTTGCCGATCTTGGAAGGCACGGACGGCGTACAGCGCATGGGCAAGAGCCTCAATAACTTCATCGCGCTGCGCGAATCGCCCACGCAGATGTTCGGCAAGATCATGTCACTGCCGGACGTGCTTATGCGGCGCTATTGGGAACTTGCCACACCGGCTGATGACAACGAAGTGAAAAAAATCCTCGCTCGGCAGCCGCGCGACGCAAAGCTGCAGCTCGCCGAGTCGATCGTGCGGCTTTACCACGGGCAGGATGCCGCAAACGATGCTCGCGACCATTTCGAGAAGACCGTCATGCGCAAACAGATCCCCGAAGACATGCGCGAGTACCCATTAGCGAAGGACGAGCAACTGGCGACGGTGCTCAAGCTGCTCGTGATGAGCGGGTTGGCGGGCTCGAATCGCGAGGGTCAACGCTTGATCGAACAGGGAGCGGTCAAACTTGACGGCGTGCGCGTCGACGACCCGCTGCTCATAGAAGAACCATGGCACGGCAAAGTGTTGCAAAAGGGCAACCACACGTTCGTCCGCATCGTCGTGCGTGAGCGGTAACTAAGAAACGTCCTGCGCGCTCGCAGCGCTGAGGATCTTCCCGATCTCGTCCGGCGCGAAGTAATAGCGCTGCCCGCAGAAGTCGCACGTCGCCTCTGTGTCCTCGCTGGCGGCAGCCATCTCGCGTAAGGCTTCCATACCAAGCGTCACGAGGGCGCGCACCACGCGTGTGCGGTTGCACAAACACGAAAACGCGAGCGGCTGGATGTGGCTGACCCTGGGCTCGAGACCAGCGGCGAAGCGCTCGATCATCTGCTCGGGTGTCAAACCGGCGCGCACGAGCGAACTGATCTGCGGAAGGGCGCGGGCGGCGCGCTCCAGCGTCTCGATCGTCGAGACATCCGCGCCTGGCAATAGCTGCGCGATGATCCCGCCGGCCGCGAGCACGCCTTGCGGATTGGCAAGCACCCCGACCGCGACGACGCTCGGCACCTGTTCCGAGTTGGCGAAATAATAAGCGAGATCGTCGCCGATCTCACCGCTTCGCAGCGGCACCGCGCTCGTATACGGCAGCCCAGTGTCGTAGATACGCGTCACATGCAGTGACCCGTTGCCGATCGCGCCTCCGACGTCGAACTTGCCGCTCGCATTGAGCGGCACTTCGGCGCGCGCCCGGCCGGGATATCCGCGCACGCGGCCACCTGGCATCGCCTCGGCCACCAAGAAGCGCACGGGTCCGGTGCCGTTGATCTGCAGCGTCAGACGCTCGCTGCCGCTCAAGCCGATGCCGATGAGCGCCGCGCCGGTCAAAAGGCGGCCCAGACCCGCGGTGACCGTCGGCGAGCAGTCATGGCGCGCCTGAGCCTCGCGCACGATCTCGGTCGTGCGGGCTGCGACGATCCGCGCGGTTTCGCCCGCGGCGATCGCGGTGGCAGCATAGTCGTGTTGCATCAACAGAAGAGTTTTTCGGACGCACGCGGGCGCCCCTTTCGTCGAGGTGTCGGAACCATTCCGGCCGAACCGCGCGCACATGAAGCGGCGTGTCGTCGTGCTCCATGGCCCGAACCTCAACGCGCTCGGCACCCGCGAGCCGGATGTCTACGGGACGACCACGCTCAGGCGAGGTCGATGATGCGCTGCGCAGTCTCGCCAAGGAGCTGAAGCTCGAGATCGAAACGATGCAGCGCCAAGGCGAAGGCGAGCTCATCAACGAGATCCACCTGGCGGCGGCGGAAGAGAAGGCGATCGTGATCAACCCGGGCGCGTACACGCACTACTCGTATGCCATCCGCGACGCGCTCGCGTCCGTCCGTGTGCCGAAAGTCGAAGTGCACCTGAGCAACATCTATTCTCGCGAGCCGTTTCGCCGTCGGTCGGTCATCTCGCCGGTGGTCGACGGTACGGTCGCTGGTTTTGGCGCCGACTCCTACCTCCTGGCGTTGCGCGCAGTCGCGGGAATGCTCGATAGAATAAAGCGTTGAGGCGCATCGAGGGCAGGAATCGCAAGCGCGCGAGCTAAAGGCTGCGAGTAGACACAATTTCATTTTGTGAGTGCATCACCACGCTGGAGGGGAAACGATGACCAAAGCTGAGCTGATCGAGGAAGTTGCGGAGAAGACCGAGCTGACCAAGCGCGACGTCACGAATGCCGTCGACACGCTGTTGGAGTGCATCAAGGGAGCGCTGCAGAAGGGCGAAAAAGTGCAGTTGATCCCGTTTGGTAGCTTCGAGGTGCGCAAGCGAAAAGCACGCGAGGGCCGCAACCCCAAGACCGGCGAGAAGCTGATGATCGCCGCACGCACGGTGCCGGCCTTCCACCCGGGCAAGGACCTGCGCGAGAGCGTCAACAAAGGCAAGAAGAAGTAGCTCAGCCGACACGACATTTAGAACCCGAGGGCGGCTCGGGTGCGGCCCCGAGCAATGCTCGGGGCTTTTGCTTTTAGAGTCGTAGGACCAGCGGAGTGATCTATCATGATTGGTCTTCGCCTTAGCGTCCTTCCACTGATCCTCACGATCCTGGTGTTGTCGGGTTGCCAGCGGACCGCCCAAACGGTCAAGGCCCCGGCGACAAATCTAGATGTCCCGATCATCATCTCACCCAACCCAACCTGCTGGATCTATCAAAAGATGTTCCCCGCAACAGCGGACTCATACAAACGTGAGCATGTCAAATTAGCCGAACAACACGTTATTGAGAAGTGGGCGAACCGGGTGCCGGCGCCCGAAAGGTCTCTTGTCCGATGGATTCGGGATCCGAGCGACTCATCGATTTACGTATTCGTGGCGAGTCCACAAACCACGAGGATCCTCACCGAATGGCAAGCGCTCAATACGAACGTGGCCGTCGATATAGTCAACTGTGAATTGCACGCAATGCCGGGAGCTTAAGCGAAGGGGCTCCGCTCGGAATCGTGAGGTGCCTGGGGTTGACGCCCCGGCGGCACGGGAGGTAGAATCGACCAAGTAAGACCTCGTTAGGTGAGGCGTCGACACGCAGAAAGGCCGCTACCCGGAAAGGTCGAGAGACCCCAATGGGTGACCAGGCACCGCCGAAATAAGGCGGTATCTAAGACGGCTAAGTCACTCGACTTTATGGCGCGTCGTGCCAAAACTCAACGCATGAGGGCGCTGGGCTCGACCACGTAGGCCCGACACTGCTATTCATGACCGTTGAGTGCGACGAGTGCCGGCGGTCTTTGTTTTTATGGCGACACTGCAGCAGACACAGGAGCGACTCTCGATCCGCCGGCCCGGCGCCTGGCGATCGGTGCTCCTATTCTTGTCGGTGGTCGGCCCGGGCATCATCACGGCCAACGCCGACAACGATGTCGGCGGCATCACGACGTACTCGCTGTCCGGCGCGCAGTTCGGCTACACGCAGCTGTGGATCCTCATCCCGGTGACGATCGCGCTGCTGGTCATCCAAGAGATGTGCGCGCGCATGGGCGCGGTCACTGGCAAGGGGTTGGCCGACCTCATCCGTGAGAACTTCGGCGTCAAGCTGACGTTCTGGGTGCTGCTGCTCTTTCTATTGGGCAATGTGGGAACGATCACGTCGGAGTTCGCCGGCGTTGCTTCCGCCGCAGGGGTGTTCCACACCTATCTCCCGTGGCTGACCAAATTTCTGCTGGTCCCGGTCGTCGCCATATTCGTCTTCACCGTCGTGACGCGCGGCAACTACGCCGCCGTCGAGAAGGTGTTCTTTTTCTTCTGCTTCGTCTATCTGACGTACGTCGTCAGCTGTTTCATCGTGCGGCCCGATTGGCACGAGGCGATGACCCAGTTCGTCTGGCCGCATTTCACGGCGACCAAAGCGTATCTGCTCATGGCGATCGCGATCATCGGCACGACCATCTCGCCCTGGATGCAGTTCTACATCCAGGCGGCGATCGTCGAAAAGGGGGTGAAAGCATCGGAGCTGCGCTACGCGCGGATTGACGTCGTGACCGGTGCGCTCTTCACCGACTTCATCGCGTTCTTCATCATGGTGGCCGCGGCCGCGACCATCTACGTGCACAACGTCCATGCCGGCCCGACGGGGCAGATCGTCGTCGACGATGTCAACAAGCTGGCTGCGGCCCTCGCGCCGCTGGCGGGCAAATGGGCGTCGCTGCTCTTCGCGCTGGGTCTGCTCAACGCGGGCGTATTCACCGCATCCATCCTGCCGCTCTCGACTGCGTATTACGTGTGCGAAGCGTTTGGTTTCGAATCGGGGGTCGAGAAGAAATTCAGCGACGCCAGGTTCTTCTATAGCCTGTATGCGGCGCTCATCGTGATCGGCGCGGCCATCGTGCTCATACCGCGCGCGCCGTTGCTGGATATCATCTTCTGGTCGCAGGTGCTCAATGGGGCGCTGCTGCCCCTTGTCCTCGTCTTGATGCTGCTGCTGATCAACAATAAGATGTTGATGGGTGCGTACACCAACAACCTTATCTCGAACATCATCTCCTGGGCGACGGTTATCATCGTAAGCGTGCTTACGTTGATCTCGACGTTGCAGTTGATCTTTCCGAGCCTTGGCGGCTGAGGAGGGCGAAACCGCATGAGCGCACAGCCGAACGTCGATCCGAACGAGGCCTGCGTGCGTTGCAAGACACCGCTATCGTACGTCGGCGTGTTTGATTTTCGAACCGGGGGCGAGACCGGAGCAGCGCTGTTCTTCCTCGGCCAGTGGGCTGAGCTGGGGGAAGACAAGATCACGCTCCAGCTCTACAACTGCCCGCGTTGCCGCATGGTAGAGCTGAAACGCTAGCGCCGCTCTTAGTGAAGGTGACGGACGCGAAAGGCGAGCCGGTCGCGGACGCGCGGCGGCAACGTCGCGATGAGGGTAGCCAATTTCGAACCGACGAGGTAGTTGGTGTGCGGCCGCCGGGCCGTGAGCGCGTGCCAAATGGCGACCGTCACGCGTTCGACGGGCATCGCGCCCAGTTCGGCGGCTTGGGTCTGGCGGAATAATCGGTCGATCGCATCGCGGTAGTGCGCGATGGCCTGCGGCCCGAGCGTCTGCTCGAGCCGCGCTCGAGATTCTCGCCCCTTTTTCCAGATCGGCGTTTTGACGGAACCCGGCTCGACGAGCGCTACGAACACGCCCGCGGGAGCCAATTCGGCGCGCAGCGCGTCGGTTAGTCCACGCAAAGCGAATTTCGACGCGGCGTACGGGCCGAGATACGGCACGGCGATGCGGCCTGACACAGAACCGACGAAGACGATCCGGCCGTGTGACACGCGCAACTGCGGGAGAAACGCTTGGCTGACGGCGACCCCGCCGAAGACGTTGACCTCGAACTGGCGGCGCAGCTCGTCGACCGGCAAGAACTCGAGCGGGCCGCCGACCGCGATGCCCGCGTTGCTGACCAGGCCGTGCAACGATGCTCCGCTCCTCACCACGACCTCGGCCGCGGCGGCGATCGAGTCGCGATCGGTGACGTCAAGGCGCAGCGGCCGGATGTTCTCGTGCAACGCCGCGATCTTTGCGCCGTCCTCGGGCGAACGGACTCCAGCGTATGTGAGGAAGCCCTCGCGCGCGAGCAGCTCGGCGGCCGCTGCGCCGATCCCGCTGGAAGCGCCCGTGACCACGACGGCGCGTTGCGTCATTCGCTCGACGACGTCGCGCGCGAATCGCGGTTCATGCGCTCTTGGATGCGCGGATGGCCGAACACGAGATCGCTGAGCCAGGGAAACGCATTGACCAAGAGTGCTGGTAGCCGGTACGTCCAAGGCACGATGCGAGCTCGGCGTGGATGGGCGATCGCGCTGACGATCGCGTCCGCCACGATGTCGGGCGGCGGCAGGGCATCGCCGTGCGCCGGGTTCATCGTCGAGCGCACCAAACCGGGTTCGATCAGGCTCACCGAGATGTTGAAGCTGCGCACTTCGCGGCGCACCGAGTCGCTCAATCCGCGCAGCCCGAATTTCGAGGCGGAATAGATCCCCATGATCGCGACTTCGCCGGCGATTGAGCCGACGTTGACGATAGCGCCCGAGCGCTGCGCCTTCATCGTCGGCAACACCGCGTGCATGAGGAGCGCAGGACCCACCAGATTCACCTCGATCACGTCGCGGATCTTATCGGCGGAGCAGTCGCAAAACGACGGAGGGGCCCCGATGCCCGCCAAGTTGACGAGCACATCGATACGCCCGAACTCTGCAAGCGTCGCAGCGACAAGCCGGTCGACATCCGCGCGTTGCGTGATGTCGGTCGGCACGGCGAGCACGCGCGCGCCCTGCGCGCGAAGCTCGTCTGCCAATGCATCGAGCGAGCGATCGGGGAGCGCGGCCAGGATCACGCTCGCGCCTCGGCTCGCGAGTGCGCGCGCCGTCACGGACCCGATGCTGCCGGACGCGCCGGCGATGAGCGCTACCCGGTCTCGCAAGGACGATGTCATGTGCCGCGAGTATTGGCGCTTGCCGTCGAGGCCGCCTGGAGCGCGGGATGTATGGGGCCGCAAGACCGCCAACCTACATCGCTGGATGTCGGATTCTAATCTCACATTCTATGACTTGCTTGGCGTGAGCCCGCAAGCGACGCCCGCGGAGATCGAGGGCGCCTACCGGGCGCTGCTCATCAAAGTGCATCCCGACATCAGCCGGCTCGACAATCTCGACACGCACCGCCTGATGGCGGCGGTCAATGAGGCGTGGCTGACGCTTAAAGACCCTGAGAAGCGCACGGCGTATGACGAATCGCTCACCGATCCGACCAAAAAACCTCCAAGCCAGATACCGACACAGAGCTACCTGCTCGAGGATGTCACCGATCGCGGTAAATCCTATGTCGAGCAGTTGGACAAATTCCGCGCGCATTGGGAGACCGAGCGCAAGAAGGCAGAAGAAGAACGAGTCGAACGCGAGCGCCTGGCACTTGCGGCCCAAGAAGCGCGCGACAGCGCCTGGCGCGTGCGCCGCACGATCGAGCAATCGGTTCGGGTCGAACCTCAGATCGCTGTAGCATGGCCGATCTGGCTTGGCGCCGGCGCGGCCGTCATTTTGACCGCCGCCAGCGTCTGGCTGTTGTGGCCGCGCCACACGCCGAGCTCGACCATGCCGGCGCCGCAGACACCTTCGATCGCGCCTGCGCCGACGCCCCACAAAGTTCATGCGAGCCCGCGTGCCACGCCGGTAGCCGTGACCGCGCCCGTGGGTACGACGCCTCACGGAGTCGCGGCAGCCGTGCAACCGGCGCGTGCTGCGGCAACGCCGAGTGAAGCGCCGACTGTTCAGCCCACGTCCAAGCCGCGTTTGCGCGTGAACCCGGCCATGGTGCTCCCACGACCCAGCGCGCAGCCGGCGCATCAAGCCTCGGCATGTCGCGAGGCTCGCGTGACGAGCGTGAACGGACCGGTCCTCGAGACGAGCGCTGGTTCGTACCGCGTCTCCGATCCGACGATGCAACAAACCACTCGCGGATGGAACGCGGGGGATTCGATCACGATCTGCCCGCAAACAGCATCGGATGGCTCGCAGAGCGCCATCATCGCCAACGGCGTTCGCGGCACGGTGCAAGCAGCGCCCCTGGGCGCGTCCGCCCCGCGATAAGCGAACGACGATGAAGCTACATCAAGAAATGCTGCCGCGAATCGCCGCTATGATCGCCGTGTGCGCATGCAGCATCGCGGCTGCCGCTGCGCCGAGCGCGCCCGGGGACGCGTCGCTCAATGGGGATCCTCGCTATAGCGCGACCGCGCCGCAAGCGCAGAGCGGCACGGGCGACGATCGCGGCGTCTACCTGCCGCCGCTGGCGGGGCCGTCGAGCGAGATCGTCGGAACCGTGTTGCCCGATGACGGCACGGGTCCGGCTGAGTTCTACGTCGGCGCGGTGGACGGCGGTGGCGGCAAGCACTATTGGAAGGGCGCCACCGATTCGCAGGGCCATTTCCACTTTCGCATGCCGGTGTTGGCGAGCGGCGTCACGGCATTGGTGCTCTTCAAACATTTCGACGCTCATGGCGACCCCGATCGCGGTTCGTCATGCCAGGTCGCCGAAAAGCCCGCACTCGCACGATTGCCGGATGCGCAGCCCGTCATCGGGTATCCAGCGCACGGTCCAGCGATTTTGGAAGCGAACACCGCCTTCGAACGCGGCGGTTTTTCGCAAGGGATCATGCAGCTGCACACCCGCGATCTCAATCCCACAAACGCGCGCGTGTTGATCGATGGCCGCGACGCGGACGTGGATACGCTTGCCGCCTCCGACTCGAGCATCGTTGGCAAGCTGCACGACAACGCCTCGCTCGGAAGGCGCGTGGTCAGCGCCCAATCGGGCAGCCTTCGCTCCAACGGATTGAACGCGGACATCATCGCGATCACGTTCACGCCGCTACCGCCGCTCAAACCCGGCGTCATTGCGCCGCTCGGACTGCACGTTGAAGGGCTTGGCAAGGACCCGGCGTTCGCGCGCTTTGATGTGACGGGCGCTGCGTCGCTTGCCGACGGCAGCTCGAGCGCCCGAGTTCCGATCGTCGATGGGCAGTGCGAGGTGAACATCCGCGGCCAACGTGCCGGGCAGCTTCAAGTGCGCGTCGTCATCGATGTGCAGACGCCGCTCGTCGCCCTCAACGCCGAGACCGAACCGAGGCCGAGCATCTTGCCGACGACGACGTCTCGGCCGCCGGGCGTCCATTACACGCCCAGCCCAACGCCTGCGCACACCGGACCGCCAAAGACGACCGGTCGCGAGAACGAGACGCCGCCGCCACTGCTGTCGACCGGGAGACCGCCCACGGAGCCGCCTCCTTCCCACCCGCCGACGACCGTGCCAAGCGCCACGCCGACCGAATATCCGCCGACGCACCCGCCGTCCCCATCGCCCACGCCGACGCCGTGCGACGTCAAGATCACCGACGGCTGGATGGAGCCGGTCCAAGGGGTGTGGCAAGACGATCAGATCTTCGACGATCATGGAACCAAACAGATCACGCGCACGAGCCGGCCCGGCGATCCGCCCGTCTACGATGCCGAACTGGACATGATCGTGGATCGCGACTCGTTGCTGTTCGGCGTCGAGCACTACCGTTATAAGGGAGCGAAAGTCCAAGCCGGCCTGCACAGCATCATCCACATGGCCGGCACGACCAACTGCAGCGATCCGCCCAAAGGCGTGAGCATGCAGTTCACGCTGGAAGAGGGTCCACTCGGACGCGTGCTATGGACGAGCGACGAGGTCACGAAGATCCCCCTGACTGGACACCGCGGCGCCGAAGAGCCATGGGAGGCGGACCTTGTCGCTCACGGTGACGGCGTTCCGCCGCCCGCGGTCGGTCCGTTCAAGATCGACGCGCAGGGTCCATATAGTATCAAGGACGAGCTGATCACCGGAGACGGCCAGGGCACCGGACTCGTCCTCACGGTTGGCGGCAACGCGCACTTGGTATCGCCCATCAAGATCGCATACATACCGCTCATCCTGACGCCGGTCGTCGGCGCGGACGCGCTCGCGCTCGAAAACGCCTCCGACGACTTGGGGACGCAAGCCGGGATGTTCATTCCAGACTACTATCCCGTGTATCCGCACTGGATCGAAGGCTGGGCATACGATCCGCTCGATCTATCGAACACCAACGTCCTCAACCCGACGATCGAAAAAGTGACCTGGCCGGGCATCCAGCAAAAAGACATCGATTTCCACGATCAGTACAAGCGAGAGGACAAGGTCAAGGCGGAATTGTCTCGGCGCTTCGCGGTGCTGGCGCGAGAGTCCGGATACGATCGATTCGTCGTCACGGTGTCCGCGCACGATATGAATATTCTCGAGGGTCCATACACGCTGGGGGCGGCGGTCGACCAGAAATTCGTCTTGATCAAGCAGGGTCAGCTGTTCTTAACCGAAGCGCACGAATTGGCTCACACGCTGCCGTACCTCTGGTCGAGCCCGCAGATGTCGAGGCAATGCAAGCGTCCCGGCGATTATCACAACAAAGCCGTGCATTGGGCGAACGGGTATCGGATCGACACGAACAACGCTCCCGGTCCACGCAAAGACGAAGATGCTACCTATCCGTTCTTCGGCGAGACATCTCCGGTGGACTCTGTATGGAACGATCAATGCACGTACTGGAACCTCGCGCGTACGCTGGTCAAACATCCCGATCCCGAGGTGATGCTCGTGCGCGGCGTCGCCGTGAAGCACTCGGAGAGCGGCCGGTACGGCGGGTTCCTGTGGCCGGCGTACGATCTCAACGGTGTGCCAGACCTTGCGTCACGCCGAGCGACCAGCGTTGAACACTGGTCAGTTGAACTCGATGACGCGAGCGGCAAAACGCTTGCCGCATATCCGTTCGAGCCGCAATGGTTTGACGAGAACGGCCGTCGCCGCGGGTTGGTGGCATTCGCGTACGAGATCCCAACGAACGCGCACGCAGCCGCGCTGATATTGCGCGGCCCCGATGGGGTGGACTGGCGAGTGCCGATCTCAAAAACGCCGCCGAGCGTGCAGATCACCGAACCAAGTGCGAACGCGCAACTTGGCTCGCCCAGCGACGTCGCCGTGACATGGACGGAAAGCAGCGGTCTCCGCACGCCGCTGCTCGCAACCGTCTTATACTCACCGGATGGCAACCGCTGGTACGATCAGGTATTCGAGGAACCTGTGACTCGCGCGACGGTCCACCTGAAGAAGTCGTTGAAACACTGGGTGAAGGTGATCGTGACCGATGGCACGCGCAGCGCGACGTCATCGATTACCTTCACGACGAGAGGACCCCCGTAGCGAGGCGCACGCGCGCAGCGGCCGCTGAGGAACCTACTGCGTGCCGTACGCGTCGATCACGAGATGGAAATTGCCCCATTCGCTGTAGCAGTGCTTGCCGATCGGCTCGCTCATACCGCCAGCCCGGCCGATCACAAAGCGCGCCATGCCGGTGTGGCTATAGAGGTTGCGGTTGACGGTGTCGGTGACGTTGATAGGATGCCCGCCGAGCTGATCGATCATAGCGTCGGTCTCCACGAGACCGTTGTGCGGGTCGCCGAGCTTTTCGACGCCGAAGATCGTGTCGTGGATGGTGCTGCAGGCGTAAGATTGGTACGGGTCGCTGTCCGTGCTGCCGTCGGCATTGAAGTAGCCAAGAGAATCGTAGGTGAGCGACGCGTGCGCGATGATCTGCGGGTTGAATCCTGAGCCTGTCAGGTCAAAGGCCAAGACGCCTTGGTAATATGGGCACCAGCCGCTATTGGTATCTGAGTCGCCGGCGATGATCGAGCCGCTCGGGTGGGCGAACGGTGGCGTACCGGCGCAGTGGATGCCGCCATACATCGTGCCGAGCGCAGTCGGATCCAGCGTGATGCGCACGTATCCGACATGCGCATTTGAGGCGATGCAGATCGGCTCGCTGTACAGCGACTCGACGCTTGCCCAGCGTGCTGCCACGCTGAAGCAGCGGCCCACGGTGTTCGGCGGAAGCATCTGAGCGAAGCGGGGATTGGGCCCGGTCTGAAGCACCAGCGTCGGGTTTTGGATCATGACGTGCGCGCTCATCAGCTGCGGATTCGACGGCGCACTGACATGCGCGGTGTTGGCGGTCGTGCCCGAGGACGGCGCGTTGGGGGCTGGCGCTGCTGCAATGCTGCCGGTGCTCGTCACCGGGTTGGTCGATGCGAGTCCGGGATTGACGGCGGTGGCATTCGTAACGCCGAGAGGCCGCGGCGGCTGCCAGCCGCGCGGCACTTCGTAGATGTTGTAGCCGCTGATGTTGTTCACGCAATTCGAACCGGTGCACGGCACCAGGTCCCACCAGAGGAACGCGGCCTTGCCTTCGATGTCGGATTCGCACGTGCCCTGATCGAGGTGTTGCGAACACGTGTTGTAGTCCGTCGCGTATTTCAAGCTGACCGGGGTCGGCAGGTTCGGCGGGTTCATGACCGTGTTGGCAATCGCGGTTGAGCTGGTCGCGTGGCTCACCGCGGGGCTGAGACCGACGGAGGATGGATTGAAGCCACAGAAGGCGGCCGGTACCGTGACCTTGACGTTGACCATCGGCGGCTTGTTGTAGAGCCCGACCCCGAAGTTGTGTTGACCCACCATCTTTTGCGGATTTGGCTGCAGATAGGCGACGTTGAGCGTCATAGTCCCGCTCTGACCGGCGCCGAGAGCTGGTATGAAATCCATCCGGCCGAAATTCGGATTGGTGACGTCCGCGGCGATGAGGCTGAGCGTGTTGGATGCGAGAGAGCCGCCTGTATTCGTGTAGGTCGCGGTGACCGTCAGAACGGTCTTGCCCAGCTGACATTGCGGTGCCAGCGCGATCGTCGCCGACTGCAGCACGATGTTTGGCGGCCCGGAAATAGTGCTTTGGATCGAGCTGTTCGGAAGCGTCGCGCCTGCACCAAATGAAGAAGTCGAGCCGCTTAAGAAAACGGCTATGGCCGCGACGAAAAGAACGATCATCCGCATGGTGCACCTACGTTTGGCATCCGCAATGCGAAGAGCGGTGTTTTCGAAGAAACGAAGGCGACGTCCCTTTTCGTTGCGGGCGTTTCAGGTCCGTCGTGGAGCCGGCCGCAGATAGGACCCGGTTGCGGCAGAGCGAAAGCTTGCGAAGCCGCATGAAATAACGACGGGCCGTAGCGTAGCTTGGTTATCGCGCCTGACTGGGGGTCAGGAGATCGCTGGTTCGAATCCAGTCGGCCCGAAAGTTGCAGGCGGGGGACTCGCAGTGAAAGTGTCTGCAGTGCTCGGTATCTTAGCCGCAGCACCGATCGTGCTGGGGTCCGTCACTGCTCCGACAAGAGCGACCTCGGAATTGTCGATCTCGTCCGCGCACGCGGTCCGATGGTGTGTTGCCGCTACTCGTGGCTACGCCGCGGACGTCACGATCGTCAATCGAGGCTCGGCGAGCGGCCCGCAACGATTCGACGTTCCGATGGTGTTCGTGCGCGACAGTTCGACACCGACCAACTGGTCCGGCTCGTCGGGGCTGCCGGCGATTCGTCCGAATCGCTCTACAAAGCTTACTATCACGTTGACGCCGCGATCGGGCAAAGCGGCGGTAACACCTACCCTTCCTCTTGTCATCACGCTCGATCGCGCGCAACGGTCCTTGGCGACGTGGCCATTCGGCGCGGTCGTGTGTCGCTCGCCGAAGGCGTTCGGGCACCAGGCCGGCTCCGCGCCCGCGCCTGCGGTGGCCGTCGCAACCGTCGTGCACATCAATGTACCGCCGCCTGTCATCATCCCCCAGCCGAAGGATCTGACCTATACGACCAATCCGAAAACATGCGCCCAACATGCCGGGCTCGTGGCTGCAATTCTCTGCCCCGATATCATCAACCGGGGAGGTACGATTCTGTTGGTGTGGCGCTGGGACGCCAAGGCGCCGGTAGACGGCTTCGATATCTACCGCACGACCACGCCGAATTACAAGTTCGAAATACCAGCCAATCTGGGCAAGCCGGTCGTCGTCGCGAAGCGCATACTAGTGGATACGCAGACCGACGCGAGCTTGACCATCCGCGCGATCAAACCGTTCAAGAAGGGCGAGTGCTTCATCGTGACCGCGTATCGAGGGAAGCTACAATCCGATCCGAGCAATCGATTCTGCGTGGGTGAGACCGCCTTCGTCAACACACCGATGGGAGTGAAACACCTCGATGACTGCCACTCCGTGACAAAGGGGGCCTCTCCGCGCTACTCGCGGTGCCAGTACTACAATGGCACAAGCCCGAACTATCATTATGCGCTGACATGGGACTGGTCGCCGTGTGCCGCCCCAGGCTGTATTTCGGACATCGATGGATACATCGTCTACGTGTTTTACAAGGGGGCACCGAATATTGAGTACGTTGCCTTCGCACAGAAAGATCCGGCATTGCGCGCCGCAGACGGCGGACCGTGGAAACGCGGCACGTGCTACGAGGTAACCGCGTTCAAGGGCCTTACACAATCTCAAGCGAGCAATCGGTCTTGCGTGTCGGCGCCGAAGCCGACGCCGGCGCCGACACCGAAGCCGACACCCCGGCCCCCGCCCCGAGGCTCGCAGTGGCCGTCACACGTCGATGTCCACATCACCGGGGACTATTATCCGAATATCGACGTCGTTCAAGGCGGGTCCGTGACCTGGTACAACGACGATAATGAAGAACACACAGTGAACTGGTCCCCCGCCGACGACCCCATTATCGAGCCAGGGTCGTCGTACACGTTAAGTGTTGGGGGCACCGGCGGCACGCCGTCGGGATGGATAATCTATCAGTGCGACTTCCACCCGGTGATGATAGGGCGTATCACCATCCACTGCCCTTGGTGTTGACGATGTCGAGGGTCGCGATCACCGCGCCGTAGCGTGAATGGCCGAGGACGACAAGCAGCGGCGACTTGAAATGTTCGACGGCATACTCTCCTGCCAAGAGCGCCGCGTTCTACATCAACTATATGAACGCGCACGTCTTCAGACCGGTCGGACTTGGGAACAGAGCGTGCAAGCCATATTCTGCTCCCGGCTACCCGGCCGTGCTGTCCTATCCGCTGCCGGCTGGATCCGCGCATGGGAAAACGTGGGGCGACTGGACGCTCGCATGCGGTGGGGGCGGCTGGGTGCTTTCGGCGCAGGATCTTTTCTGGATTTTGAACGACCTCATCTCTGGCAACAGACTGCTCGCCCCAGGCGACAAATCGGTGCTGCTCGCGGCGTCGCCGAATTGCATCGCCTGGGATTGCGCGGAAGGCGCGGCCTGCCCGAACCCCTATGTTTGCAAGAACGGCGCTCTCTTTGGCGGCGGCGTGCATCTTCATACCTACATCGGCATCTTCAAGTGTACGATACCGGTCGTCGTGCTCGTGAACTCCGATATGCCGAAAAACATCATCAGCGTGGTCAAAGATGCGTACAACGGCGCCAAAGTGGCCGGGAAACCGAGAGCGTGCCCGTGACCATGCATTTTCGGACGGCGCTATGGGGTTCATCCGGCGGGGTATAAGCCAGAAATAGCCCTTCGCCAGGGTGTTCACAGCGTTCTTTACACCTGGGGTGTCACAATATTCTGCATGCCGAAAACGGTTTCGGTCGTGGTGCCGACGAGGACTAGCCGAACCGCTGTTCGGGTCGCCCTCGCGCTGTCAGCAGTGGCTCTCATCTGCACGTCCGGCTGCTCTCAGAAAGCAGCCAGCTTAAAGGCGGCGCCGCCGTTGGTGCCCGCGGACAAGGCGACCGTCCGGACGGTGCAGCCGGTGGTGTCATTATCGGGCCTGGTGGCGCCGCTTCAAAACGTCGCCATCACGAGCAGCCTGACCGAACCGGCGGATGCCGTCCTCGTCAACGAAGGGGACGTCGTCCGGCAGGGTCAGGTGATCGCGCGTCTTTCGATCACCGATCTGCAGGCGCAACTCGACGCCGCAGAGCGGGCGGCCGCTGAGGCAGACGCAAAGGCGGTTCAGACCAAGTACCAGGCGCAATACGCGATCGCGTCGGGCGGCGATCAGGTCCGCACCGCACAAGCGCAACTGAACCTCGCCGAGAGCACGCTGCATCGAGACCAGCAGTTGTTCAGCCAAGGATACATTTCGGCCCAAGAGGTGCAGACGCAGCAGACGCAGGTGGCTGCCGCGCAAGCCGCGCTCGCGACCGCGATCGAGAACCAGCAAGCGAACGGCGATCAACGAGCGGGCATGCAGCAGGCGAACATCCAGGCGGCGCTCGCTGCAGCGGCCTCAGCGCACGCGCAAGCCGAATCGGTGCAAGCGCAGATCGCCAAAGCGACCATCGTCGCTCCTGTCGACGCTTTGGTCGTCAACCGCAACATCAATCCAGGTGAGTATCCCGGAACGCGTCAGATCTTCACGCTGCAAGCGATCTCGAGCGTCTACGCAGCGCTCAACGCCTACGGCGGCCAGATCTCCGGCATCCAACTCGGCTCAACGGTCTCGCTCAGCTCGCTTGCCGTGCCGGGCAAACGCTTCACCGCGAAAGTGGTGGCCGTGTTGCCGCCGACGACGCCGTCGGCCGCGGGCTTTATCGTCAAGGTCGTGATCCCCAATCCGCAGCGCGTGCTGTTGCCGGGCATGACGGTCGCGGCGCGCCTCGGGAAGCAGCCGGTCACCGGCGTCGCCGTTCCGGTCGGCGCGTTCATCGACGACACTCATAAGACGTTGTACACGATCGACAACGACAACAAGGCGCACATCACGCAAGTCGTGGAGCTGGCGGCCGGCCCGAAATACGCGGTCGTGCAGGGTCTGCCAAACGGCGCGACGGTTGTCAGCGACGGCACGCTCGCGATCTCGGACGGTCAACAAGTCCAGGTCCAGAGCAGCCAGGCTGCGATGGCCCACTGATATGTGGCTGACACGGCTGTTCGTCCAACGGCCGGCGCTCGTCTTTGTGATGATCGTGTTCATCACCATTGCGGGCGTTATCTCGTACTTGAATATCACCGAACAGCAGTTCCCGAACGTCGACCTGCCGACAGTCACCGTGCAAGTCAACTACCCGGGTGCCTCGCCGACCGAGATGCGCGACAACATCGCGCGGCCGATCGAAGATCAGATCGCAGGCGCTCCTGACCTCAACGTCATCAACACGACCGTCCTGCAAGGACGCGCGACCATCTCCGCCGTCTTCAACTTGGGCGCCGACGTCAACACGTCGTTGGTCGAGGTGCAGCGCCGTGTTCAGGCAGCGCAATCGCAGCTGCCGAGCGACTTGCGGTCGCCGACTATCTCAACGGTCGATCCGGGCCAGTCGACGGTGGTGACGCTGGGCGTCGCCTCTCGCTCGTACTCGGTCCCCGGGTTATCGGACCTCGTCAACAATCAGATCATCCCCATCCTCGAACAAGTGGACGGCGTCGGGTTCGTCAACGCGAACGGCACCGTGACGCCCTCATTCCAGGTAACGGTCGACCCAGCTGCGCTGCAGGCCGGAGGCTACTCGATCAATGACGTCGTGAGCACGCTGGCCACCAACAACCAGCGCCAGCCCGGCGGCATCATCTATCAGCCGACCCGAGAGACCACAGTCGACGTCCGGGGCGAT
Organism: Vulcanimicrobiota bacterium; assembly: GCA_963812135.1. Lineage (GTDB taxonomy): Bacteria > Vulcanimicrobiota > Vulcanimicrobiia > Eremiobacterales > Eremiobacteraceae > JAFAHD01. The sequence continues at coordinate 1,795,409 of CAWETU010000001.1, read as the reverse complement.
ATCCAAACGCCCGAAGGTGTAGCGAGCCTGCCGCTGCTGCTCAACGGCCAGCCGGTGTCATCTGCCCCGGCAGCGCCCACGGTCAACCCGTGGACGAGCGGGTCGAAAGTAGTGCGCATCGGCGACATCGCCGCGGTGACGGACTCGTATGAGGAGCGCCGCGTCTTCGCGTTCGTCAACGGCGCGCTGCGCGCGTTCCTCCAAGTGCAGAAGACGACCCAGGCGAACGAGGTCTCGACGTCCGACAACGTGCTCAAAGTGCTCCCGCGCCTGCGGGCGCAGTTCCCCGGCGTCGACTTCTCGGTGGTCAACGTACAAGCCACATACACCCGCCAGCAGATCACCGGCGTCCTTCACACGCTCTTAGAGGGCGTCGGGCTGACGGCCATCGTCATGCTGTTCTTCCTCGGTTCGTGGCGTAGCGCGGTCGTGGTCATGATCGCGATTCCCACATCGTTGCTCGTGACCGTTTGCGTGATGAAACTGGCGAACTTCACGATCGACACCATCTCGCTGCTCGCGATGACGCTCGTCGTCGGCATCTTGGTGGACGACTCGATCGTGGTGCTCGAGAACATCGAACGACATCACAAAGACGGTGAGCCGCCGCTGTGGGCGGCGGTCAACGGGCGCTCCGAGATCGGATTCGCCGCAATCGTCATCACGCTGGTCGACGTCGTCGTCTTTCTGCCCATCGCGTTTCTGCCCGGCATCGTCGGAAAGTTCTTGACCGAATTCGCGTTGGTCGTCGTGGTGGCCACTTTGGCTTCGCTGTGGACATCCTTCACGGTCACGCCGACCCTGGCCGGCCGCTGGTCGCTGCGCAGCCGCTGGACGCCTTGGCCGATCATGCGCAAGTTCGAGGAGAAGTTCGAGCAGGCGCGGCTGTGGTATGCGCACCGCGTCTTGCCCGCGGGTCTGGCGCGACCGAAACTCGTGGTCGGCATCGCGGTCGTTTCGCTGCTCCTGGCGATCGCGATGCTGCCGCTCGGCGTGCTCGGGTTCACGTTCATCCCGCCCGTGGACCGCGGCGAGATCTTCATCCAGATCCAGTTCCCGCCAGGCACCCCGCTGACCAAGACCGACGCCGCAGTGCGGCAAGTCAATGCGGTCACGCTCCAGATCCCCGACGCAAAGGCCGTCACCGGGATATCGGGCGCATACTCTTCGCCGTTCGGTGGTGGACTCAATGAAGGCAACGTCGGCCAAGTACACATCTTCCTTATTGATAATCGCAAGCACTCCACCAACTACTGGGTCGACTACCTCAAGAACAAGCTGCGTTCGCTGATACAAGGCGCCACCATCACCGTCATCCCGGCGACGAGCACCGGCGGCGGCAACGCGCAGCCGATCGACTATCTCGTGACGAGTCTCCAGGCCGATCCGCTGCCGTACGCGCAACAGGTCTACGATCTATTGCGCCGGACCCCCGGCACGACGAACGTGACCAGTTCCGGCCAACAGCTCGCGCCGCAGGTCGAGGTGACCTTCGATAAAGCGGCGGCCAAGTCGCTCGGCATCAGCGTCGGCTCCGCCTCGACCGCCATTCGGGCGGCGCTCGGAGGCGCGGTCGCGACGCAGATCGAGGCCCAGAACGGGCTCAAAGACGTGCAAGTCATCTATCCGCTGCAGGATCGTACGAATCTCGACGAGATCGGCAACATCGGCGTACGTGCGAGCGATGGAAGTTTGGCGCGCGTCGGCGATGTGGCGACGCTGACGTGGGCGCCGACGCAGCTGGTCATCACGCGCGTCAACCGGCAGACCGTGATCCACGTGACCGCGAACGTCGCGCCCGGCTATGCGCTTTCCAACGTGCAGCGGGATTTCACAAAAGGATTGCAAGCGCTGCACCTGCCCGCCTTCGTGACGGTGCGCGCGAATCCGAACGGCAACCAGCAGAATCTTCAGGACACCGTGACCGGCATGGCAGCCGCTCTCGCGCTCTCGTTTGTCCTGGTCTATCTGCTCATGGTGGCGTTATACAACAACTACTCGACGCCGTTCATCATCATGTTCGCGGTGCCGGTGGCGTCCGTCGGTGCGATCGGCGCACTGGCGCTGACCCACCAGACGCTCAATCTGTTCTCGTTGATCGGCACGGTGATGCTCGTGGGGCTTGTGTCCAAGAACGGCATCTTGTTGGTGGATTACGCCAATACGCTGCGCCGGCGAGGCTACGCGAAACTCGAGGCGTTGCAGGAGAGCGCGCGTATCCGGTTCCGGCCGATCGTCATGACGACCGCGTCGATGATCGCGGGCATGACGCCGCTCGCGCTCGGTCTGGTCGCCGGATCGCAGGTGCGCCAGAGCCTGGGCATCGTGGTGATCGGCGGGTTGATCAGCTCGCTCTTGCTGACGCTTGTGCTCGTCCCGGTCGCATATATGCGGTTCGCACCCGAAAAGGTGCAGCAAGACGATGAGCTGCCGCCCGAACACGGACAACCGCCGCACGCGCCACCGGGCGCGCTCGAAGCAGCGCTCGACGGCGTGTCGTCCGAGCAGTCACAAGTGCCGGCCCGGTAGCACGAGCGGCGCTCGACGTTTATCGCTGGTTCGAATGCAGTCGGCCCGAAAGAGAAAGCCCGCAACGCGCCAAGCGATGCGGGCTTTTTGATAACAGCGCTGTCGCGCGAGATCAGTGGATAGTCATCCCCCACGGTGAACTGAGACCCGTGGCCGCGCCGGTGATGGTCTTCGTCGGCGCGGTGGCGCCGCTCGCGCCCGCCGGGAACTCGAAGATCGTATTCGTGTTGTTGTCGTCGACCCAGATATTGCCCAAGTTGTCGATCGCCGGTTCGTAGATGTTGGAGAATGCGGGTCCGGAACTTGTGATCTGGCGCGCCGGCGCGACGTTCCCGTCGGCTCCTAGCGGGAAGACGCTGATCTTCTGCGTGCTGTAGTCCACGACGTACAGGTTGTTCGCGGCGTCGAAAGCCATGCCATAAGGGTTGACCAACGTGGTGAGCGCTCCGCCGATGTAGTGCAGCGGCGCCGGATTGCCGCTCGCCGAGGTCGGATAGACGGCGATGTGGCCGCTGCCCTCGCCTGAGATGTACATGTTGCCCACGCCGTCGAGCGCGATGTAGCTGACGTCGGTCAAACCGGACGCTGCGACGCTGAGCGTCCGGATGGGAACGGCCGCGCCGTTCGCGCCGGGCGCGAACACCTTCACGTTGACGGCGCCGCGATCCGCGACATAGAGATCTCCCGCGCTATCGACCGCCACGCCAAGGGGATCATTCAGACCCGTGATTGTCCGCGCCGGGGCGACGTTGCCTGTCGCGCCCGGGCTGAAGACCTGGATGTTCTTGCTGGCGTTGAACTCGGACTCGTAGATGAAACCAGCGGAATCCACGGCGATGCCGAGCGGCTCAGCCACATTCGCCAACGCGCCGCTGATGGTCGTGGCGGGCGCCGCGTTGCCGGTCGCCGTCAGCGGAAATGTCTCCAAGCTCTTCACCGCGCCCGTGTTGCCCACGAAAAGCGTCTGCGGCACAGGCGTGGGGGTGGGTGACGTCGAGCTCGAGCTGCACGCGACGAGCAAGAGCATCAGACCCGAGACCAAAGCCGTTCGCAGTTTCATACGATCGCACTCCCATCAGATCGCCGGGCCACTGCCGACGAGACTGATTTCCTTTGCGTGTGCGCAGGTCCGCACCTCTGCTTCGAGACGAGAGTAAGCTGCGGCACAGTTGCGCTACAGGTGGCCGCCCGGAAGCACGAGCGGCGCGCGCGGGGCCTGCGAGAAGTCGAAGTCCTTTTGCAGGTCGCCGAGGATCGCTTGGTTCTCGCGCACGTCCGGTCGCGGGTCGGGGCGACCGTCGGTTCGCGGATCGAGCCGGCTGCCGTTGAGGAAGTCGTCCTCGATGAACTTTGCGAACGCATCGAAGCTCAACGTCTGGTGATCGATGAATCCCTTGCGCGCATACGGGCTGATGACGAGTCCCGGCACGCGCATCCCTCTCGCCAAAGACGCCACATCCTCCGCGAAAAATTGGGGCCGGCGTGCGCCCCCTTGGCCGCTGCAAGACCAGGTGTTCGACGTCGTGACTCGCGCGCAGGCTCCGCCGCGCGAACCCAAGAAAACCGCGGCGTGGCAACAGCCGCGTCCTTGGTTTAGGGATCACAGGGCACCTTAGGCTTTAAGACGGGAGGCAACTGCATGTTGAGGGCGCTTTCATTGGCGGCGATTTGTATCGCGGTTCTCTTCGTGTTCTCGCAAGCGGACCCGACGGCGACCACCGCCGCTCCGGCCGTCAAGCCGTGTGACGGGCCATGTCACGGCAAACCCCCATTCACACAACAGCCGATTCAACACGTCATCATCATCGTTCAGGAAAATCGTACGCCGGACAATCTCTTTCAGGGGCTGCCGGGCGCTGACATCGTGAACAGCGGTTACAACTCGAAGGGCGTCAAGGTCGTGCTGATGCCGCGGCCGCTCGACAACCGGTTCGACCTCGATCACAGCCACAAGGGCTTCTTGACCGAATACAACGGCGGCAAGATGAATGGCTGGGACAACGTGAAGATCCGGTGCCGCAAGCCGTGCCACCCGACCGCGTTTGGCTATGTCCCCCGCAAGCCAGATCATGCCGTATTGGAAGCTCGCGACGACGTACACGTTCGCCGATCGCACCTTCCAGGACAATCAGGGGCCGAGTTTTCCTGCGCACCAATTCATCATAGCCGGCACCTCAACCAACGCCGTCGGCAGCAAACTGATGGCAGCGGAAAACCCGCGCTATCCCGGGATGAGCGGCTGGGTCTCCAACGGCAAGAACTGCGATGGGTCGCCCAAAGCGCAAGTCACGATGATCGATCCCGCGGGGAACGAGACGGTCGTGATGCGGCCTTGCTTCGATCACCCGACGCTGATCGATCTGCTCAACGCAAAGGGTGTCACATGGCGCTACTACGACGCGGGCAACAACGGCTATTGGTCCGCGCCGGATGCCATCAAGCACCTGCGTTACGGCCCGGCGTGGGCGAACGTCATCACGCCTGAGACGACCGTGCTCACCGACATCAGCAGCGGCAAACTGCAACAGGTGTCGTGGGTCAACCCGACCTGTGCGGAGTCAGACCACGCGTCGTGCAACAAGGGAACGGGGCCCGCGTGGGTCGCGTCCGTCGTCAACGCGGTGGGAAAGAGCAAGTACTGGAACAACACCGCAATTTTCATCACGTGGGATGACTGGGGCGGTTGGTTCGATCATGTCAAGCCGGTCGTCTACAGCTCGTACGAGATCGGGTTCCGCGTGCCGCTCATCGTCGTCTCGCCGTACGCGAAACGTGGCTACGTGTCGCACGTCCAACACGAGCAAGCCAGTATCTTGAAGTTCGTCGAGAAGAACTGGAACCTCGGTTCATTGGGAAACGCAGACGCACGAGCGGATGATCTGTCGGACTGCTTCAACTTCTACGGGCCGCCCGGCAAATTCGTCATGATCGACGGCGAGATGACCACCGCACAGCTGATGCACGCGCCTACAAACGAGCCGGCTGACGACGACTTCTAGCACATAAAGGTCGGCAAACACTCGCCGCCGCGCGCGACTTCACGCGCGGCGGCGTTTCTTTTCGCTGCCAGCGCTCAATGCCATCATTGCGCTCTGGAGAAGGGGAGCACGTGTCTCGGCTGCAAGCACCAGGGCGGTTAACACTCGACAAGAGGAGCGATGGATGAGCAGAGTACGCGCGTTGGTCGGCACACGTAAGGGCGCTTTCGTTTTGGAATCCGACGGCAAACGGGACAAGTGGGACGTCAGCGGCCCGCACTTCGCGGGTTGGGAGATGTATCACATCAAGGGATCGCCCGCCGACCCCAATCGCCTGTACGCGTCGCAGAGCAGCGGCTGGTTCGGCCAGCTCATCCAGGTCTCTAGGGATGGCGGAAAAACCTGGGAACAAGCCGGCAACGAATTCGTCTACGACGGCGTGCCCGGCACGCATCAGTGGTACGACGGCACGCCGCACCCGTGGGAATTCAAGCGCGTCTGGCACCTCGAGCCATCGCTGACCGACCCGGATACGGTTTATGCAGGCGTTGAGGACGCCGCGCTGTTCCGTTCGACCGACGCTGGCAAGACGTGGCACGAGATGTCCGGCTTGCGCAAACACGACACCGGCAAGGACTGGCAGCCGGGCGCCGGCGGCATGTGCCTGCACACGATCATCGCCGATCCGAGCAATCCGCAGCGGATGTTCATCGCGATCTCCGCGGCGGGCGCGTTCCGAACCGATGACGGCGGGAAGACATGGCGTCCGATCAATCGCGGCTTACGTTCGCAGCAGATCCCTGACCAAGATGCTGAAGTCGGGCATTGCGTTCATCGACTCGCCCTGCACCCGTCGCGCCCGAACACGCTCTTCATGCAAAAGCATTGGGACGTCATGCGCACCGACGACGCGGGCGAATCGTGGCACGAAGTGAGCGGCAACCTGCCGACCGACTTTGGTTTCCCGATCGAGGTCCATCCGCACGAGCCGGAGACGGTCTACGTGGTCCCCATCAAGAGCGACTCCGAGCATTTCCCGCTCGACGGCAAGCTGCGCGTCTACCGCAGCCGCACCGGCGGCAACGAGTGGGAAGCGCTCACCAAGGGCCTGCCGCAAAAAGATTGCTACGTCAACGTCTTACGCGATGCGACGTCGGTGGACTCGCTCGATTCGAGCGGTATCTATTTCGGGACCACCGGCGGGCAGGTCTACGCGTCCGCGGATGCGGGCGACAGCTGGGCCCCTATCGTGCGCGACTTGCCGGCCGTGCTGTCCGTCGAGGTCCAGACGCTGCAATGATCAGAATCATGCTCCCGGCACACTTGCGGGAGATCGCCCACGTCGACGGCGAGGTGAAGATCGAAGTGCAGGGCCAACCAACGCTCGGCTCCGTGCTTGACGCGCTTGAGGCGAGCTATCCGATGTTGCGCGGAACGATCCGCGACCACGTCACGCGACAGCGGCGCGCGTTCGTCCGGTTTTTCGCGTGCGAAGAAGATCTCTCACACGAGCCACCTGAGTCAGTGTTGCCCAACCAGGTCGCGAGCGGCGCAGAGCCGTTCATGGTGGTGGGGGCCCTGGCGGGCGGCTAACCGACGCGCGCGGGTGCCGCGATCAACTTTGATTCAAAACCTTCAGGGCGGGCGTCATCACGCTGACCGCGTGCGCGACGAGCGCTTGTTCGGTCGGAGTGAGATACTGCGACGCTCCGAGCGGACGTAGTGCGTTCAGACTGGCTGACCAGAGCTCTTTCACCTTAGCGGTGTGGTGCAGCTTGCCTTCGGCCTCGCCCGCGACGTAGAGCGATTGACCGTAAAAATATGCGTAGCTGGCTTGCTTCGCGGTATTGCCGGCCGCCTTGGCGTGGTTGGCGCAGGCGTAATAGTCGGAGGCCGCCTCCTGCATGTCGGCCGAAACGTTGATGTAGTTGCCCGCGTTGTAGTCGGTCGCGGCTTGGGCGAACAGCGAATCGGGCCGCGCACCGCAGCCGGTGGCCGCAGCGCTTGGAGAGGACGAGAGCAAGCACACAACGAGCAGTGCGAGGAACGCGAATCGTCTCATTATCATTTACCGTTTAGTGGGGAGTGTTGAGGCGCTTGATGATCTCATCGAGTCCGTCGCGCGACGCATGGCTGGCTTCGTCGGAGAAGGCATATGGGATCTCCCGATCGTCGTCCGTCTGCAGCTTGGCAAAAGCAGCGTCGATGAATTCCTTGACTGGCATGGCCCAATCGTGCAGCCCGGGACCGCCGAGATCGGTGTTCAGCGCGGGCGGGATCAGCTCGATCACCCGGATCGGCGTGTCCGCCAATTGCAGCCGCAACGAGATCGTGAATGAGTGCATCGCGGCTTTCGTGGCGTTGTAGATGGGCGTACGGGCGAGCGGCGCGAACGCGAGACCGGACGTGACGTTGATGATGGCAGGGAACCGCTGCGCGCGCAAATGTGGAAGCAGCAACAACGCGAGATGCACGGGCGCTTCGAAATTGATCGTTATCTCCTGATGCGCCCGCGCCCACTCCACGCCTTGCTTGAGATCGAGCCATTGCTGGATACCTGCGTTGTTGACCAGCACGTCGAGCGAGGGATGTTCTTTGAGGGCCCAGTCCACCAGCGCTGCACGCCGCGCTTCTTCCGTCAGGTCGCACACCCGGATGTGCAGCGCCGGGTGCCGCGCTTGCGCCTCGCGGAGCGCGCTTTCTCGCCGCCCGCAGATGATGACATCGCTTCCGGCTTCGAGGAATCGCTCCGCGATCGCCAGGCCGATGCCGGTGGCCCCGCCGGTCACCAGTACCGAATGTCCCTGTAGCTGCATGTCGATGACATACACCATTCGAACCACCAGCTCATCCTTATACTACTATGCCGGACGCGCGTATGAGTTCGCCTATCGTCTCGCTCGAGCAGCTCCAAGGGCTGCTCGATGAAACGCGCTTCACACGCCTGCTCAAGCTCCGCGTTGAGAGCATCGGTGACGGCTCGTGCCGCGTGAGCGCGCCATTCGATGCGGAGTTCGAGCGGCCGGGCGGTATCGTCGCCGGGCTCGTGTTCATCACCGCGGCCGATGTCGCCGTGTGGCTCGCGATCAAGACGCGCTTGGGGATGGAGGACGCATCCGTGACGTCCGACATGAGCACGAGCTTCCTCGCGCCGCTGGTCGGCGGCACGCTGTATGCGCAGGCGCAGATCACCAAAGTCGGCCGCCGGCTCATCAACGCGACCGCGCGTTGCGAGAACGCCGCGGGCATACCCCTGGCCCAGCACATCGTGACCTACGCGAGGACCGCGTAAGCGGCACGCGGCTGTGCAGGTCGAACCATAGGACCGGCGCAAACTCCGCAATGCACACATTTCTCGGAAGGGAGACATTTACGTGTTGAAGGGACGCGTCGCCATCGTGACGGGCGGAACGCGCGGCATCGGTGGCGCGATCGCCGCGCAGCTCGCGAAGGACGGCGCGCACGTCGCCGCCGGCTACAGCAAGGGAAAAGAAGGCGCCGACTTGTTCCAGGAGCGGCTGCGCAAAGACGGCAGGTCCATCACCGTGCATCAGGGCCGGGTCGACGATCCAGTAGATTGCGCGCGAGTGGTCAAGGAAGTGCTCGACGCGCACGGGCGCGTCGACTACCTCATCAATAACGCCGGCATCACGCTCGACAAGACCGTCCGGCGCATGACCGAAGACGAATGGCAGCAGGTGCTCGCCGTCAATCTGTTCGGGGCGTTTCACATGGTCAAAGCGGTGCTCGAGCACATGATCGAACGGGGCAGCGGCCGCATCGTCAACATCAGTTCGGTCATCGGTGAGACCGGAAACGTCGGCCAGGCGAACTACGCGGCGTCCAAGGCCGGCCTCTTCGGTTTCAGCAAGAGTCTTGCGCTGGAAATGGCGCAGCGCGGCATCACGGTCAATTGCGTCGCGCCTGGATTTATCGAGACCGAAATGGTCGCGGCGATACCAAAGGCGGCGCTCGACAAGGTGATCGAACGCATCCCGATGCGGCGGCTCGGCAGCCCGGGCGAAGTGGCGCGCGTCGTGCGTTTCTTGATCGACGATGAATCAGCGTATGTCACGGGCGCCGTCTACACGGTCAACGGCGGCCTTGATATGTAGCGTACAAGCGCCAAAGGGGAACATAGCACCCGCTAGGTGAACCTAGCAGCCATGACAACTTCCACGCTTGAAAATAGGGTTGGAATCGTGACGGGCGGCGCGCGGGGCATCGGCGCTGCGATCACGCAATTGCTTGCCGCCGACGGTGCCACGGTCGTGGTGATGGGTCTCTCATCAGACCGCGAACGCACCGAATCGCTGCGCGCATCGCTCAACGGCGCCGCGCATCGGGTGTCGTTCCGGGAGGGCAACGTGGCGCACTACGACATCTGCAAGGGTGTCGTCGACGAGGTCCGGGCGCACTACGGCAAGATCGATTTCCTCGTCAACAACGCCGGCATCACGGCGGATCACACGGTCCGCAAGATGACGGTCGAAGAATGGCAAGCGGTCCTGGCGGTCAATCTGTCGGGGCCGTTTTTTATGATCAAAGCCGTGCTCGACCACATGGTCGAGCGCCAGTACGGCCGCATCGTGAACATCTCGTCGGTCGTCGGGCACACCGGCAACGTCGGCCAGGCGAACTACGCTTCGTCCAAAGCCGGCGTCATGGGATTGACCAAGACGGTCGCGCTTGAGGTCGCGTCGCGCGGCATCACGGTCAACGCGGTGGCGCCCGGTTTCATCAATACGGACATGGTCGCCGCCATGCCAAAGGCCGCCCTCGACGCGGCGATCCAAAAATCCCCGGAACGGCGCCTCGGCCAGCCCGAAGAAGTGGCGCGCGTCGTCCGTTTTCTGCTCGACGACACGTCGGGCTATATCACCGGCGCGGTGTACGACGTCAACGGCGGATTGTACATGTGACGAATATTCCACCCGAAGAACTCGACTACGGCATGGATATCGCCGGCATCGATCCGGCATCCCTCAACGATGCGTTGCGCGCGGTCGCGGCTGATGTGATGCTCAATCCCGCGCTGCTGACGACGTGGCTCGGCGGCTTGTCGATCGCCGAGCAGACCGTCGGTCTGAACACGCTGCGACGCATGCAGGGCGAGAACCCCGATCCGGTCATCACCATGCCGCACGACGACAAGCGCTTCACCGATCCCGCCTGGAAGACCAATCCGTTCCTTTTCGGCGCGCTCGAAGACTACTTCGTGCGTTCGCGCGCCGCGCTCGATCTCGTCGATGCGTCGCGCTTGCCCGAGGCGACGCGAAACAAGGCCCGCTTCGCCATCCGTCTGATGATGGATGCGCTCGCGCCCAGCAACGTGCCGTGGATGAACCCGGCGGTGATCAAGGAAGCGATGAACACCGGCGGCGCGAGTCTGATGCGCGGTATGCAGAACTACCTCGACGATGTGAAGAACAACGGCGGCCAACCGCGCCAGGTCGACACGTCGGGATTCAAACTCGGCACGAACATGGCGGCGACGCCGGGCCGCGTGGTCTTCCGCAACGATCTCATCGAACTGATCGCGTACGAACCGCAGACGGCCAAGGTGCACGCCATACCGCTGCTGTGCAGTCCGCCCTGGATCAACAAATTCTACATCATGGATCTTGCGCCGGGTCGTTCGTTCGTCGAATGGGCGGTGCGCCACGGCCACCAGACCTTCATGATCAGCTATCGCAACCCCGACGAGACCATGGCGAAATACACCATGGACGATTACCTCGAGAAAGGGCTGCTCACCGCGCTCGATGTGGTCGAGCGCATCACCGGTAGCAAGAAGACCAACCTCGCCGGCCTGTGTCTGGGCGGCACGATGGTCGTCATCGCACTCGCATACTTGGCCGCCATCGGCAAGGCCGGGCGCGTCAACAGCGCCGCGACCACGAACACGCTGGTCGACTTTTCCCTCCCTGGCGACCTTGGCGTCTTCACCGACGAAGCGTCGGTGAGCAAACTCGAGGCGCGCATGGCGGAGCGCGGATACCTTGAGGCGGGCGAGATGGCAGGCACGTTCAACTCGCTGCGCTCCAACGACCTGATCTGGAGCTACGTCGTCAACAATTGGTTCATGGGCAAGAGTCCGCCCGCGTTCGACATCCTCGCATGGAATGGCGATAGCACGCGCATGCCCGCGGTCATGCATTCGCAATACCTGCGCGCCTGCTACTTGCACAACGCGATCGTCAAACCGCGCGCGTTTGCGATTTGCGGCGCGAAGATCGACCTCGGCAAGATCCGCACACCGCTGTACGTGCTCGGCGCCGAGTCCGACCACATCGCGCTGTGGCAGGCGAGCTACGCGACGACGCAATACGTCGGCGGTGAATCGAAGTACACCCTGTCGAACTCCGGGCACGTCGCCGGCATCGTCAATCCGCCGGGCAACCCGAAGTCGCAGTATTGGACCAAACCGCGCGCGGTCAAAGGCGAGAGTCCGCAAGCATGGCGCGAATCGGCAAAGCGTCACGAGGGCAGTTGGTGGAACGATTGGGCCGCATGGGTGGAGCGGCACGCCGGAGCGCTGCGTGCGCCCGCCAAGCTTCCCCAAGGCGAACCCGCGCCCGGCCTGTACGTGCGAAATGAGACCGGCGCAGCTTTCGGCACGAACGGCAAGCCAAGCGCTGGCCGCGTTCGTCCAAAAGCGCAAGCGATCAAGCCGCGTGCGGCTCAAGCGCACACCGCCGAGGCGCGCACGGCAAGATCGAAATCGCGTAGAGCCGCCAAATGAGCACGCGCGACGACGCGGTGTGGAAGAGCCTCGGAGAGTTCATCAAGGCGCAGCGCGAACTTGCGAATCTCTCGCTGCGGCAGCTCGCCGATCTCGCCAAAGTGTCCAACCCGTATCTCAGCCAGGTCGAACGCGGGCTTTACAAGCCCTCAGCAGAAGTGTTGAAGAACCTCGCCAACGCGCTGCACATGTCCGCCGAGACGATGTATGGCCAAGCCGGCCTCCTCGACGAGGACAGCAAGAACGCGGCGCCGCATGGCGTCGAGTCTGCGATCAAGCTCGATCCGCAGCTCAGCCAGGATCAAAAAGAGACGCTCATCCGCATCTACAAAGGCTTCACCGAGCGGTAAAGACCAAAGTCGCTCCCTTCCCATCCTGTCCCGCATCGTGGCACTTGACACACACAGCACGTGCTTGGTATACTTAGCACAAGCATTAACGCTGCAAAAGGAGCCACCATCATGCCGACATACACCGAATACTTCAACAAAGTCCAAGAAGACGTTTTGACGCAGATCAAAGAGGCCCAGGATGCCAGCCTGAAGAGCATGACATCGTTGCGCGAACTCGCCGCGAGCTATCCGACGACCGTTCCCGCGATGCCGAAGTTCGAAGGCTTCCCGACACCGTCGGAAGTCATCGAGCAGAGCTTCGAGTTCGCCGAGAAGTTCCTCGAGATCCGCAAGGCCTACACCCTGAAGGTCGCCGAGCTGATCGAGACCGCGCAGAAGCAAGCCATCGACGCGACGCGCGCGACCGTCAAGGCCGGCAAGCACAACAACTAACGGTCGAATAAATTCGACCGCTACAAAGACGAGAAGCGAGACCGCCGCTGCGAAAGCAACGGCGGTTTTTTCTTATGGTGCGGAGCCCGTCGGAGGTACCAGCGGATACGGCGGATTGTCGGGCGGCATGGGCGGCGCCTCCGGCGGCATCTTGCTGATGCCGAGCGCTACGCGCAGGCGCCGATTTTCGACTTCGAGCGGCCAATCCACGAACGCGAACGCGATGGGCAAGACGAAGTTGAGCACCGGCACGAGCAAGAGCAGGCTATACGCGCCCGGATATCCGGCCTTCACCGCGATTCTCCAATAGATCCAGACGCTGAACGCGATGAGCACGAGCAAGACGAGTCCGAAGACGGCGAAGGCGATGGCGCCCATGGCGGCGATCGCCGCCGCGGCTTGGTCGGCGCTATTGCTGCTGGTGCTGTTCACGCCTGCCCCTTAGTGCGGATAGCCGGGTTGGCCCGGTTGACCCGGATACGAGCCGCCTGGCTGTTGGCCGCCGGGCTGGCCGCCTTGTCCGGGCGCCGGACTTGCAGAGTCGACAGGCGGGGGCACGCGCGAGTGCTGCGCGCCTTGGAACGGCTTATCGACGCCGTTGATGGTGATCGTTCCGAACATGTCGGCGATGCCGTCAAGCGTCGCGTCGATCTTGCCGACGACCGGAGCGTCGGGAGCAGCGGACGTCTTCAGGTCGAGCTTCAGGCGGGCGCCGTCGCGAATCCCGCTCACGAAGTAGTTTGTATGTTTGTCAGGACTCCAGGTCCCGGTGATCCCGTTGCCTACCGCCTTGAGCGTCATCTTCGAATACTGGATGTCGCGCTCTTGGATGATGATCTGCCACGTGCCGTTGGGGATGAGCGCGAGCTCCATGAACGGCGTCGGTACGGGCGTCGGCGTCGGTGAGGATGCGGGCGGCGCCGCGATGGCCGCCGTGACCGAGCCCGAGGCCCAAGCGGCGATGACCGCTCCAGCGATCAGGGCGAAAAAAACAGTAGCGCGCAGACGTTTCAACATAGCCTAACGTTATACGACTCGACCGCTCGCGCGACCTGGCGAGCAACCGTCACAAGCACTTCGGGGGTATTGCGCTCGCGCGGCGATAAGTGCCTCGCATGAGCGCGGCATCTGAGCCGGGACATACGTCGCATTGCGTCATCTACACCGATGGCGGTGCGCGCGGCAACCCGGGACCCGCTGCCGCCGGCGCGGTGATCCTCGCCGATGACGGTCGCGTTATCGTGGAGATCAGCGAGTATCTCGGCGTCGCGACGAACAACGTCGCGGAATATCGCGCGCTGCTGCTCGCGCTGCAACGCGCGATCGACGAAGGCTGCCGTGAGGCGGACATCTGTATGGACAGCGAGCTGATCGTGCGCCAGCTGAACGGTCAGTACCGCGTCAAAGACGCCAAGATCATACCGCTGCACGCCAAAGCGCGCCACTTGTTGCGCCAGTTCGACGTCGCGAACGTCACGCACGTGCGGCGCGAGCAGAATCAGCTCGCGGACAAACTCGTGAACGCCGCGCTCGACGCCGCTGCAGAGCAGCGGCGTCTCGACCAGTCCTAGTGGAAGGGCAGATGCCCCAACGTCGGTGATGTCGGCGGCGCGGGTTGGACGTTGACCGTCATGATGCCGGTACTCGTGTGCACTTTCACGATCGCCGGCGTGCCGGTCTGGTAGTACGAGGCGATCGGTGCGCTGTAGGGCGGGGTGCTCGTCACTCCCCACGCGCACAAAATGCCTTTGGGCGTTCCTATCTTGAAGTCGTACACGAATGGCTTGGTATTATCCAAGACAAGCGCGGTTTGCTTGCACAGTACGACGGCAGTGGCGATCGTGATGACGCCACCGCCGACCTGATACGCGACGATTTCGTATGGCTTGCCGAGAGTCCACGTGTAGGTGATCGCGGTTGCGGGGCTTGCCGCAAGCACGCTCGCGAGCAAGCCCCCGAGCACGGATAGTGCGATCTGTTTCATCCTCGACTCATGGCGCCGGTGCGGCGGGGCCACCATGTCGGGCGACGCATTCCGTGTACAGCTCCGCGTCGTAATTTCGCCGCAGCCGGTATGAGCTGGGACGTGCCCCTGGCCCTAACTCGCCTGGACCGGGAGGTGAGATTTGAGGGCACGGATTCGGTCCGTAAAACGCGATCGCTAAGAGAACTTCGGCGTTCAGTGGGGCACTGAGCACCGTGCTCTTGGTGGTCACGGCTGGGTTCGGTGGAAATATCTTCCAGTAGATGAAGTCCAGCGGATTCGTGGCGGTGATGGTGACGGCGGACGTATTCGTGTACACGACCGTCTGACGGCGACTTCCAAGCATTGGTCGCTGGAGTCACCGAGGCGATCGGCGTTCCCGGCAGCCGCTTGTTCGTGTCTACCTCGAAACCGAGCGTTCTGACGTTGGTGTTGCCGCCGCCGCAGAGGGGCGGCGTCAGGCATTTCGGCTGGAACAAATACCACGCGGTGGCGTTAAAAGCCGGTTCGCTTTTCCACGTCTTGACCGACACGCCGGGTGTGGTATGGAGCTTGCCGTAGACATCCCAGAACAGAAACGTATACGTGCCCTTGGGGGCGGAAAGCGAGGCGTCGGCCACCAGATGCGCCGTCTTGCCGGACTGCAAGCACAGCGTCGATCCGGAACCGGGAACGAGTTTTCCGGTGTCGATGTTGCGGTGGACCTCGGTCAGCAAGGTCCCGGGTGGACACTTCGCGGCAGCCGGCGCGGCGGCAATCGCAATCATCGCGGCGCAGAACGCGATCGCGACGAAAGAATGTAGAATAGCAGCCTTTGCAATTGATCTCATCATAGTTTCTCCTAGAAGCGGGAGTAACATAAAAAGAGAGAGCCAGTTGCTTGGACTAACGATGAACTCGGAAGGCTTCGTTCCAGACGCCTTCGGAGTTCACCCGTTTCTAATCTGACGTATTAAGCGGTCGCTCGAGCGCGCTGCGACTGGGCGAGCACCTCGGCTGCCATCTCATAGCGATCCTGCGGGATGATGTACGCGCCGGCAGCGCCCGGCGTCTGAGCCAGCTCCAATAGCAGATCGCGCGCGAGCGCGATGCCTTCGCCGCGTTGGTCCTTCGCGCCGCGCATGCGTTCGCGCACGTGCTCGGGCACGCTCATGCCGGGCACTTCGTTGTGCAAGAACTCCGCGTTCTTGTAGACTGCGCAGCAGCAGCACGCCGACGAGCACGGGGAATTTCAAGGCGGCCATGCGATCGAGGAACGGCTTGATCGCCGCGACGTCGTAGATGGGCTGCGTCATCGCGAAATCGGCGCCGGCCGCGAGCTTCTCGTCGAACTTCTTGAACTCGACGTCGAGATCGCGCGCCAGCGGATTGACCGCGACGCCGACGCGGAAGCGCGTGGGGGAGCCGACATCCGTGCCGGCGTGGTCCTTGCCATGGTTCAGCGAATTGACGATCTCGGTGAGTCCGACGGAGGTGACATCGAAGACCGATGTCGCCTTGGGGAAATCGCCGACATTGCTCGGATCGCCGGTCAGCGCCAGGATCGCGGTGACGCCCAATGCCGCTGCGCCGAGCAGCTCGCTTTGCAGTCCCAAGAGATTGCGGTCGCGACAGGTGAAGTGCAAGATCGTGGCAAGCTCGGTCTCGCGCATGATGAGGTGCGCGAGCGCCGTGCTCGACATGCGCAACCGGGCGGTCGGATTGTCCGAGATGTCAACCGCATCCGCGCCGGCGGCCTCGAGCAGCTTCGCCCCGGCGATGGCTGCCGCATAGTCGACGCCACGCGGCGGCGCTACTTCAACCGTGGTCACGAACTCGTTGCCAAGCTTGCGCTCGAATGCCGTGAGCGCGCGCTGCGTCGGCAGCACGACGCGCGCGGCTTCAGGCGGACGCCGTTCTTCCACGCCGGCAGGCGCGCGCGGCGCGCGCGGCTGGACGCGTTTGCCCTCGACTTCGGGCCGCATGGCCGCGATGTGTGCGGGTGTCGTGCCGCAGCAACCGCCGATGACGTTTGCGCCCAACGCGACGAAATCGCGGGCGAAACGGCGGAAATATTCCGGCGATGATTGATAGACCGCGCGATCGTCGATGCGATGCGGATAGCCGGCGTTAGGCATGACGAAGACGGGGACGTCGATGTGCGCGATGACCGGCGCGAGCACGTCGAACACGCCTTGCGGTCCCACCGCGCAGTTGATGCCGAGCGCGTCGGCGCCTTCGGCACGCAGCCGGCGCAGCGCAGGAAGCAATGGATCGCCACCTGGGGTCTTGCCGTCTTCGAGCACCGAGAGCGAAACGACCACGGGCAGCGACGGCGCGATACGCTTGGCCTCCGCCAGTGCGAGCAGCGCTTCTTCGACGCTGCCGAACGTTTCGAGCAGAAGAAGATCGGGTGCGGCGCCTGCGACCGCGGCGATGTGTTCTGCGAACACCTCGCTTGCTTCGCCATGCTCGACAAGTCCCAGTGGCCGCATCAGCGCGCCAAGCGGGCCGATCGAGCCGGCGACATAGGCCTTATCGCCTGCGGCCTCGCGCGCAAGGCGCACGCCCGCCGTGTTGATCTCGAGCAGATGCTCGCGCAGTTCGTGGGCGGCGAGTTTGAGGCGGTTGGCCGCGAACGTGTTCGATTCGATCAGACTGGGCGCCGGCCGCGACGTACTCGGCGTGCGCGCGCGCCACCAGCTCGCGGTGGTCGAGGTTGAGCCGCTCGACGCATGTCGTCGTGGCTGGCGCGCGGTCGAGCAGCAGCGTGCCCATCGCCCCGTCGGCGAGCAAGACATCGGTGTTCCAACGCGACGAGATCGGTTGCATGCGGTCTCCTTGCTCGCCCTTTTGCGGGGCTGGCGAGGATGCCCTTGTCCCGCGGTTGAATCGCGCGCTACGGATGTCACGCACGTCGAAATCGCCTACGATCTTCGTCTCCATCGACATGGAAGGCTGCGCGACGCTGGTCCATTGGGATGAAGTCCGCCCGTCTGACAGCGCGGCATATCAGCGTGCCCGTCGACTGATGACCGCAGAGGCAAACGCGGTCATCGAGGGAGCATATGCCGGCGGTGCCGCACGCGTCATCGTCAACGACTCGCATTCGACCATGCGTAACCTCGTGATCGAAGAGCTCGATCCGCGCGCCACGGTCGTCAGCGGCCGCGTCAAACGGGATTTCATGCTGCAAGGTCTGAGCGAGGAGTGCGCGGCCGCGTTCTTCATCGGCTACCATGGCGCGATCGGCGACGCGTGCGCGGTCATGGGTCATACGTATAGCCCGCGCGTCATCTACGAGTGCCGCTTGAACGGTGAGCCGGTGAGCGAACTGCCGATCAACGCCGCGTTCGCCGGTCATTTCGGCGTGCCGGTCGCACTCGTGTCGGCGGACGCGACGACCCTCGCCGAGGCGGCTCGCGTCCTTCCGTGGGCGCTCGGCGTCGAGACGAAGCAGAGCATCGGCTACTATGCGGCCGATTGCCGGTCGCCCCAGGCGGTGTGCGCCGACCTGCGTGAAACGTCGGAGCGAGCTGTGCGCTCCCTTGGAGCGTTTGAACCGCTGCGTCTCGAACTACCGCTGGACATGGAAATCCACACCGTGACGACGGCCCAGGCCGACCGCATCTCCCTCGTGCCGGGCATGGAACGCCGCGGGCCGCGCAGGGTCGGCGCCAGGGCTGCCGACTCCGCCGCGATGTATCGCGCGCTGTTGAACGTGATCTACGTCGGAGCCGCGGCGTGAACGAACGCCAGCGCTCCATCTTGGTCGTCGTGGTGTGCGCCGTGCTCATCGCCATCGCGTTTTTCGGATTCGTGGAGCCGTATCTGGTGCGCGAGCGCGCCGTCAACGAGGTGCTGAACGCGAACAGCACGTGGACGGTCACCATGCAGCAATACCTGCACGACGGGCCGGTCTCAGAGCAGACCTATCGCATCAGCAACGACAACGGCAAGGTGACGATGTTCTTCTCGGCGACCGCTCGCGACGGCCTCATCACCAAGCAATTCGAGGTGCCATTGAGCGGACCCGAGGCGACGTTCTTGTTCGAGCAGCTGCGCGCGGACGGCATCTGGGAACTGCCGGACAAACCGGTGCGGCCGCATCCGCGTGATGAATACGTGTTCTTCGTGCAGCAACAGCTCGGGAGCGAGGGCGGCCAGCGTGCATTCGCGTTCTCCGATCCGGTCTTTTGGGCCATGACCAACGGCCAGTCGTATCCGCTCAACCTCAAGGATACGCAACATCCGATCGGCGTGACGAGCACGCCGCTGCGTGATCCCCATTACTTGAAGATCGTCCGAGACATGGAGTCGTTCGGACCGCCGAGCGTGCAACAGGCAGAGGCGAAGATCCGGTCCGAACTGGCCGCCGGCACCGGTGCTCCGCCGAACCGCACGGGCGCGCATTGATCCTTTCGGTGTCCACCTGGTATCGAAAACGATGGCGCGAGATATGCTTGGCGGCGATCATCGTCGTGTTGCTCGTGGGCGTCGCCTGGTACTTGCTCGAAAACCCATACAACCAGACCTTTGGCACGACCATCACGCATGTGCCGCTGCATGGCAAGTACGTCGCGCTCACGTTTGACGACGGGCCGAATCCACCGTACACCGACGACATCGTGCAGTACCTCCACCAGCAGCACGTGCCCGCCACGTTTTTCGTCGTCGGCCGCGCGGTCGCGAAGTACCCCGATTCGGTCCGTCGCGAGGCGCAGTACGGCAACGCGATCGGCAACCACTCGTGGGATCACGCGCACTTGGTGCTAGAGACGCGCCGCCACATCCACAATGAGCTGGCCGCCACCGATCAGGCGATCTTCGATGCGACCGGACAACACACGACGTTGTTCAGGCCGCCGTTCGGCGCACGCGACTACGCGGTCATCCAAGTCGCACATGACATGGGCTATCAGGTGATCATGTGGTCGGTGCCGCTGGCGCGCGATTGGGAGAATCCGCCGCCGCAAGTGATCGCCAATCGCATCGTGCGGAACGTGTCCGATGGGTCCATCATCGTCTTGCACGACGGCAACAAAGGAAAGCCCGGCGATCGGGGGCCGAGCGTCGAGGCGACCAAGCTGATCGTATCGCAGCTGCGTGCCCAGGGCTATCAGTTCGTGACGGTGCCGCAGCTCATCGCGCTCGGCGTTTCCGCCGACCGCGCGCCGCCGCCGGGCAGCGACGACATGGGCGGCGAGCCCTAACTTCAGCTCGCGGTGGTTTCCTCGTCCGGCGCGAGCGCGGGGTCGCCGGTTCGGCCGCACAGCTCGCGGAAATTGCACGACCGGCACTTCCAAAGATCTGTCGTCATCGGGAACGCGTCGATGTCGCCCGCAAGATTCGCATCGATATCGGTGAGCCGATCCTGGACATCCTTGACGAACGTCGAGATGTTGCGCCGCGCCTCGTCGACGCCGGCGGCGAGATCGCTGTAGGGCTCGTGGACGCCCGCGTGCACGTAGACGAGATGCGCCGTCATCCGGTCGAGCGGCGCTTGGTGTTTTTCGGAGATGACGAGCCCGTAGATGGACAGCTGCGCAAGACTCGTCTTATGCGGCGGTCCAGTCTTCCAATCGACGATGTGCAGGTCGCCGTTGTCGTCGGCCGCGATGAGGTCGGGCGATGCATAGACCAAGAGGCCGTCCAGCACGGCGCGTTTCGCGTCGAAGCCCTTTGGATCGATGAGGCGCAGCTTGGACTTGGCGACGGCGAAAACGCGTTTGCCGAATCCGCTGCGCGCGAAGCCTTCGACGCACTGGCGCAGCTTGTCGAGGGCGCGGCGTTCCTCGTGTTCGTTCAGGCCTTCGCCGTAGTAGTCTTCGAAGAGGATCGCGTAGTCCTTGACGTTGCCGTAGCGTTGCCAATCCTTGTCGCGCGATTCGCGCAGGCGTTTGAAGAAGCGCCGTTCCATCGTCTCGCGCAACTGCTCGGCGGGGACGCCGCACGGACGCTCGGGCCGGCGACGCAGCACTTCGCTCAGCTCCGCGTGGAACGTGTCGCCGACGAGCATCGCCACGCTTTGCAGATGCTTGAGCCGGTAGGCGAGCTGCGTCTGTAGCGGCGCGTCGTCTTCCCAACCGTGCCACGAGCCGTAGTGCTGCCAGTAGAAGCGCCGCGGGCACGCATAGAATGCTTGGTGGCGCGACCACGAGAAAGCGAATTCGTTCTTGAGATCGCTCACGCTAGTTAAGCGCCGTCCTCTTCGTCGACAAGTCCGGAGTCGAACTCGAGCAGATCGAGCGCTTGATCCGCTTCGAGTGCCGGCACGCAGAGTAGCGCCTCGCCGCCGTAGAGGTCTGCGCCGCCGCCGAACGCGCCGCCCAGCGCCATCCCCAAGTCGCCCATCTGCGGCATGACCACAGGATGCAGCCCGTGGTCCTTAAGGAACTCGATCGCGAGCGCGTCCGCCATATCCGTCTGCGCGAACACCGCGACGTAGTCGCCTTCGACGTGCTGCGGCGGGTCGATGAGATAGCCCATCTAATCCGCGTCGGCGTCAGACGAAGGATCGAGTAACCCGGACTCGGACTCGAGTAAACGAATCGCCTCCGGGGCTTCGCTTTTCGGAACGCAAACCAGTCCTTCGGGCCCGTACAACGAGGGGCCGGGCCCAATGGCCGCGCCTAACAGAGCAGCGAATCTGCCGAATTGCGGCATCACCACCGGATGCATGTCTCGGGACTCCAAAAACGTCTTTGCCAGCGCGTCAGCCGCCTCCGTTTGTGCGAACACCGCGACGTAGTCGCCCTCGACGGGTTGCGGCGGATCGATGATATATCCCACAGCTAGACGCCCCCGCGCTCGCGAGGGCGGCCGCGAAAGAACGGCTCGACCACATCTTCGGCGCGGAATGAGAAATAGCGGCCGTTCAAACGCCCGCTCAGCGCCGCTTCCACCGGAATGCGAAGCACGTCCGCGCGCAACAGGGCCGGCGCCTCCGCGACAGGCACGAAGCGCACTTCGACCACCTTGGGGTCCTGCGAGCGCGGTTGCTCGCGCGCGCCGAGCTCCTCGACGTGGAACGTCGCATTCATGACGTGCAGGTCGCGCGGCGCATCGATCGATTCGCTTGCGTACGCGAGCTCGCCCACCTGCACCCGCAGCGCTGCCTCTTCCCAGAACTCTCGTGCGATCGTCTGCGGTTTGGTCTCGCCTTTTTCTTGACGCCCGCCGGGCAAGGTCCAAAGCGGTTCGGGCTCACCCTCATAGACGCAACGGGTGAGCAGCAGCGCGCCGTCACGCACGAGCAAACCGCTGCACAGTTGGATAACTCTCACGCGTGAAAGGCCGGCAGCGCGGGTTTCCAGATCATGATGATAGCGGCGATGAGCGGCGCGATCAATGCGATCATGCCCCACACCGCCCAAACGTTGGAGAAGCGCTGGTAGAGCTCCCAACTCATCGAGCCTGAGTCGATGCCCTCGTGCGCGACCGCCGAGAGCAAGCGCTGTGCCCGTGCGACCGGACCGAAGGCGATCCCCGACAACGTGAAGAGCACGATCGGCCACAGAATCCAACCGGTGCTCAAGATGGGGATGTGACCCACCAGCGCGGCGCCGATGCCGCCGATCAGCAACAGGATGATGCCGGGAATGGTGAAGATCCGATCGGCGACGATGATGCCATCCACCGCGTTCGCGATGATGCGCGGGTCTTTCGTGCGGTCGCCCCATGCCTTCCAGAATCCTCCGACCGTGATGTTGCCGACGAACATGATGACGGCGATGACGTGGAGCACTTTGAAGAAGATGTACATGGGTTGTCAGCTCCCGTGTTGCGATGCGAAAGAAGCAGCTTCGATGAGCGCGACCGGTAAGGAGCCTTGCGCCAGCAGCCGGTCGTGGAAGTCGCGCAGGTCGAAGCGCGAGCCGAGCCGCTGCCGCTCGCGTTCACGCAGGTCGAGGATCTGGTGCTTGCCGACGAGGTATGACATCGGCTGTGTCGGGGTTTGCGTATAGCGGCGCACCTCGCCGATGGCGTTGACGCGCTCGAGCTTGGCGACATCCACGAGCATGTCGACCGCTTCGTCGAATGACATCTCGCTCGTGTGGATCTTCGCGTCGATGACGATGCGGCACGCGCGCCACAACTGATCCTTCAGTTGGAACAGCCGCATGCGCGGGTCCGGATCCAGACCTTCATCGAGCACGAGCTGCTCGCAATACAGCGCCCAGCCTTCGCAGAACACCGTGCTGTCGTACAAGCGCCGCACGAGCGACGGCGCGCGGTTGGCGACCACCAGCTGCAGGTGGTGCCCCGGATAACCCTCGTGCACGTTGGTCAACAGCATGCCGAAGGTGTTGTGGCCGAGCAGCTGCTCGCGGCGCTCTTGATCGCTTGCACCCTGCGCGATCGGCGTCACGTAGTAGAGGCCTTGCTGTTGCTGCTCGAACGCACCGGGCGCCATGTAGGCGGCGTAGGGAATCGTCGGTCGTAAAAAGGATGGCGTATCCACAATCTCGAGCGTTTCGCCTGCGGGCACGCTGACGAGTCCGCGCTCGAGGACGAACTCGCGTGCCCGGCGCACGCCTTTGCGGTACTGTGCGAGCAGGTCGGATTGCGGCAGGGACGCGGCGCGCAAGCTATCGATGAGGTCCGCCCAGTTCGCATTTGGCTCGATGAGGTCGGCCACTTCTTGCAGCCGCATCTCCGTCAAGCGGACCGCTTGTTCGCCGAACTCGAGCAGCGTCTGCGCCGTGTACGGCAAGAAGTGCTCGTGTTTGAGCTTGTAGTCGAAGAAATCGCGGCCGACCGCGAACGACATGCCGTCGCGCTGCGCATGTTCTTCTTTGAGGAAGCGCGCGTACTCGTGCAGCGCCGTCATCGTCGCCTTGAGGGCGGCTTGTCCTTGGGCGTCCGCGTCGAGCAGCGGCGCGACCGTGTGCTCGAAGAAATCGATCACGCCATCGGTCTCCTCGATCGCGATCTCGGTCCAGATCTTGGGCGAGCGCTGCAAGTTCTGCGTGCCTGCGACAAGCATCGCCGGGATCTTGCGCAAGCGCGCGACGACCGACGCCATGCGTTCGGGCAGCGGCGCGAAGTCGCGCGCGAGGATCGAGTAGACCGCCTCACCGGCAAGCGAAGGGTACAGCGAAGGATCGTGCTTGTGGGGTTGCAGCTCGGTGAGCTCGCGCAGCTCCACTTCGAGCATCGACATGAGCAGCTGGCGATCGATGCGTTCTTGCGCCGACAGATCGCCGGGAGTGAACGCTTCGAGCACCGCGATATGCGCGGCGAGCGCGGCGTGCGTGCGCCCGATGCCGTCCGGAGTGACGTCCGGCAGCTCGGAGTCGTACTGATGCAGGCCGGCGATAGTGGCGTGGAGGGGATCGTCTTTGAGGCGCGCGTGAAGAATGGCCTCGGTCGCGGCGGTAAAGTCGCTCATTCCGGGGCCTTCGTGTCGGCTTTGGGCCAACCTTATCGAGGTATGAGAAGGCACTTGATATCGAACATATGTTCGATTATACTATTCCCCCATGGCTACCTCCGTCGCCGAGCTGCGAGGCGCATTAGAGCGTCGCTGGCAAGGGGTCATCCCCCACGCCGCTGCCCCCGTGCGCCCTGGCCGGGCCAGCGGCATCGAGGCGCTCGACGCGTTGCTCGGCCCGACCGGCGTGCCGCGCGGTCAACTCACCGAGCTGTTCGGGGCGCGCTCCTCCGGCAAGACGATGGTGGCGTTCGCGCTGCTCGCGGCTGCCACGCGCGAGGGCGCGCTCGGCGCGTACGTGGATCCATCGGGGAGTTTTTTCGCACCTGGAGCGGCGGGCGCGGGCATCGACGTGCGGCGTCTCATCGTGGCGCGCCCGCGCGAGGCCGCAGCTGCGCGGCGTGCGGTGGATGCGCTCGTGCGCGGCGGTGCGTGCGCGGTCGTGGTCTTCGATGGCAGCGAGCTCGCGGGTGCATTGCAGACGCATCATTGCGCGCGCCTTGTGGCGCAGGCCGAAAAGACCGGCACGGCGCTCGTCATCATCACGAACGGCACGGCGCAGCCGGTCGCATCGTTCGCCTCGCTGCGTTTGCGCGCGCACGATCTCATGCCGCTATGGCAAGAGGGCAGCGACGGCGGCGGACAGCTCTTAGGATGCATCGCTTCGGTCGACGTCGCGAAGTCGCGCGCGATCGCGCCGGGTCGCAGCGTGCGTTTCGCCGCTGCGTTGCCCGATGTCGCCGGCACCTGGCCGGCACACCTCGCGCTTGATGAATCCACTCCCGCGCTCGTGAGCGCAGGGGAACCCACCCTCGAGCGCGTCGTGTGATGCAGCGTCGCGTCGCGTGTTTGGTCTTGCCGCAGTTCTCCGTCGAAGTCTGTCTGCGGAGCAAAGCGTCGCTGCGCGGCAGGCCGATCGCGATCGCGCAGGGCGAATCACGGCGTGAGATCGTCGCGGCGAGCCGCACCAGCATCGGCGTCGTGCCGGGCATGACCCCCAAACAGGCACGCGCCGCGTGCCCGGGTCTGGTGGTCGTCGCGCGCGATGAGAACGCGGAGCGCACGGCCACGCGCGAGCTGCTCGATGCGCTGGAGACGTGCGGTCCACTCGTCGAAGGCAGCGCGCCCGGCATCTGCTATTTCGATGCGGCGGCATTGCCGAACGGCGAAGCGGCCGCGCTCGGCGCCGCGATGTCGCTGGCCACCGCGCTCGGCTTTTCGTGCACCGCCGCGGTCGCCGACGACAAGTTCACCGCACGCTGCGCGGCGCTCGTCGCGGGCGGCGGTGTGAGCATCGTGCCGCCGGATGGCAGCGCGGCGTTTCTCGCGCCGCTGTCCATCGGTTTGCTTGCGCTTGCGCCGGGCGATGCGGATCGCTTCGATCTGCTCGGCTTGCGGACGCTCGGCCAGCTCGCGGCTTTGCCATCTGGACCGCTTGCGTTACGATTCGGCGAGCGGGCGCGTCGCTATCAGCGGCTGGCGCGCGGTGCCGATGACGAACCGCTGCAGCCGCGCAGCGCGCTGGCGGTCTATGAAGAGCGCTTCGCGTTCGACGGGGCGGTCGACCGCTTGGAGCCGGCGCTGTTCGCGCTGCGCGGTTGTCTGAACGCGGTCGCGGCCAAGCTGGCCGGCTGCGCGCAGACCTGCAATCGCTTCGATGTCGTGCTGGAGTTCTCGGCCGAGACCGCGATCGTGCCGGTGCTGCTCGCCGAGCCGAGCGCGAATGCGGACACGATGTTCCATCTCGCGCGCATCGCGCTCGAGTCGCGCGAGATGCTCGAGTCGATCGCGGCGATCGGCGCACGGGTCTCGCCGTGCGGCCAAGCGCCGCCGCAGCTCTCGCTGTTCGACGGCACCGCCGCTTCGCGCCGCGCCGCGGTGGCCGCGACCATCGCGCGGCTGCAGGCCGCCTTGCGCCGTGATGAGGTGGTGACGATGCTTCCCGTGCCGACCCGCTCGCGGTTGCCCGAGCGCATGCAGCAGGCCACTCCCATCGACTCGCCACGCGATCTGTTGGACGATCCGCCGCGCAGCCGCGTGCGAACCAAACGTAACGTTGCGACGCTTGAGCGCAATGTAGGACCCGAGCGCAGCTCGGGTGTCAGCTCGAGCGAACGCTCGAGCTCAATAGACGTCTTGCCCGCACCTCGAACCCAGGTCCGCGCGGCGGAGCGCGGACCGGCACCCGGCGCGTGGGCGCCCGCACTGCGATTGGTGGAGCCCCCTAAACCGATCGCCGTGCCGCCGCCGACTGCTGCACGCGCCGGGCCTTTCCGTTTGAGCGAGAGCTGGTGGGAGCACCCGGTCGAGCGCGATTACTATCAGCTCGTCGACAACGCGGGCGCGCTGCTGCTCGTGTTCCGCGACATGCGCGATGGTTGCTGGTATCTCCAAGGCGTGTTCGATTGACCGATGACGCAATACGCAGAACTGCACTGCCATTCGAACTTCTCGTTGCGCGAGGGCGGGTCGCATCCTGAAGAGCTGGTCGAACGCGCGTGGGAGCTTGGTCTATCAGGCCTCGCCATCACCGATCGCGACGGCCTGTACGGCGCGGTGCGTTTCGCGCAGGCGGCGCGCGAGTCGCAGCTGCCGGCGATCATCGGCGCTGAGCTCACCCTCGAAGACGATAACCACCTCATCCTGCTCGCAGAAAGCAGAGAAGGTTACGGCAATCTCTCCCGGCTGATCAGCCGGGGGCACCTCGACAACGAACGCGGCCAACCGCGCACGTCGTACCACAATCTCGCGCGCTACGCAAAGGGGATCATCGCGCTCTCCGGCTGCGAGCATGGTGCGGTGCCGCAGGCATTGGCGCGCGGCGATTTCCGCGGCGCGTGCGAGCAAGCCGCCAAAATGCGCGACATCTTCGGCTGGGGCAACTTCTGGATCGAGCTGCAGCGCCATCTGTTGCCCGAGGACGGCCCGCGCATCCGCGCGCTGTCCGCCGTCGCGGGCGCGCTCGAGCTCGGCCTGGTGGCGACCGGGGGCGTGCATTATGCGATCCCAGAGCACCGCGAGCTGGCCGACGTGCTCACCTGCATCCGCCTCAAGACGACGCTGGATGAAGCCGGCACGCGCTTGCGTCCTAACGGCGAATACTACCTGCGCTCACCCGAGATGATGGCTAAGCTGTTCGCCGAGCACCCGCGCGCCGTGGCGGCAAGCGCGGCGCTGGCGGAGCGTTGCGCGTTCCGCCTGGACCGCCTGCGCAACGAATTCCCCGATTTCCCGTTGCCGCCAGGCGAAACGGCGTTTTCCTATCTTTATTCATTGGTGCACGAGGGCGTGCGCCGCCGCTACCGGCCGGTGACGCCCGAGGTGAGCAAACAGATCGCGCACGAGCTCGGGGTCATCGAGCGGCTCGATCTGGCGGGCTACTTCCTCATCGTCTGGGATATCGTGCGTTTCGCGATGGAGCGCGAGATCTTGATCCAGGGCCGCGGTTCGGCCGCCAACTCGGCGGTCTGCTACGCGCTCAACATCACCAGCGTCGATCCGGTCGGTTTGAAGATGCTCTTCGAGCGTTTCCTGTCCGAAGAGCGCGCCGAGCTGCCCGATATCGATCTCGATTGCCCGTCGGGCGATCAACGCGAGCAGATCATCCAATACGTCTATCAGCGCTACGGCCGCGAGCACAGCGGCATGGTCGCTGAAGTGATCAGCTATCGCGCGCGCTCGGCGGTGCGCGACATCGGCAAAGCGCTCGGTCTGTCGCTCGACCAAGTGGATGCGCTGGCCAAGTCGCTCGACAGCTATTCGTCCGTGCGGGTCGGAGAAGAAGCCGCGCTGGCCGCGCAAGCGGCGTTCGACATGCCACGCCACGAAGCGATGCAGGTCACCACGCACGGCGAGCCTTTGCCGATGTCCGCCGCAGACGTGGAGAGCGCGATCGCGTCGCTGCCGGCCGCGCTGGCGATCGAATCCGGCAGCGACACCGCGCAGCGCCTGTACGATTTGTGTCGGCGCATCGACAGCTTCCCGCGCCACTTGAGCCAGCACGTCGGCGGCATGGTGATCACCCGCTCGCCGCTCATCGAAGTCGCGCCGCTCGAAAAAGCCGCCATGCCCGACCGCACCATCTTGTGCTGGGATAAGGATGATTGCGCGACACTGGGCTTGATCAAGATCGATCTGCTCGGTCTTGGAATGCTTGACGCCATCGAGCTGGCGATCAAGGAGATCAAGCGCGTGCGCGGCGAGACGGTCGATCTCGTCGACTTGCGCGCCTGCGACGACCCGGCGGTCTACGACATGCTGTGTGCGGCGGACACGGTGGGCCTGTTCCAAGTCGAGTCGCGCGCGCAGATGGCGACGCTGCCGCGCCTGAAGCCGCGCAACTTCTACGACATCGTCGTGGAGGTGGCGATCATCCGGCCAGGGCCTATCCAAGGCGATATGGTCCATCCGTACATCCGCCGGCGCAAAGGGCTCGAACCCGTGACCTATCCGCATCCCGCGCTCGTGCCGGTCCTTGAACGCACGCTGGGCGTGCCGCTCTTCCAAGAGCAAGGCATGCGCATCGCCGTGGAGACCGCGGGTTTCACGCCCGGCCAAGCGGACGAATTGCGGCGCGCGATGGGCCACAAGCGCTCGTATGAGAAGATGGAGCGCCTCAAGGGCCGGCTCATCGAAGGCATGAGCAAGAACGGCATCGCGCGCGACCTCGCCGAGCGCATCTATCAGATGCTCAGCGCCTTCGCCGATTTCGGTTTTCCGGAGTCGCATGCCGCGTCGTTCGCGCTCATCGTCTACGTCTCGGGTTTTCTCAAACGCTATTACGCGCCGGAGTTCTACGCATCGCTGCTCAACGCGCAGCCGATGGGGTTCTATTCGCCCGAATCGCTGATCGCCGATGCGAAGCATCACAACGTGACGATTCTGCCGCCGGACGTGAACCGATCGCATTTCGCCTGCACCGTCGAACCTTTGATGCGCAATGTAGCGACCCGAGCGCAGCTCGAGTGCCGTCGAGAGCGAAGCTCGCGACCCGCGCGGCTCTGACTACCCGTCGAAGTGGCAACATCCGGTCGCATTGCGCATCGGCCTCAGCCAAGTGCGCGGCATCGGCGCGAAGCACAAAGAGATGCTCGAAGGCCAGCGCCTCACGGGGCCATACCAAGACCTGCGCGACTTCGTGCTGCGCACCGGATTGCCCAAAGACATCTTGGAATCGCTCGCAGCCGTCGATGCCTTTGCATGCTTCGATCTTTCGCGCCGACAGGCGATCTGGGAAGTGCAGCGCATGGCGGTGCTGCCGCGCGTCGGCGCGCTCGAGCGCGACATGCCGATCGACGAACCGCCTGTCGCACTGCCGCGCATGCATCAAGTCGAAGAAGCGGCCGCCGATTTTTGGGGCTTGGGCCTCTCGACGAAATATCACGCGATGCAGTTCTATCGCGAGCAGCTCAAAGCCAAACGGATCTACTGCGCGGCCGATCTGGCGCGATTGCCGAACCGGCTAGTGGCAAAGGTCGCGGGCATCGTGACCACGCGGCAACGGCCGGGGACGGCCAAGGGCTTCGTGTTCACGACCATGGAGGACGAGACCGGGCTCATGAACGTGATCATCCGTCCGGACATCTATCAGAAATACCGGCCGATTGCGCGCGACGAGCCGGCGGTGATCGTCGAAGGTGTCTTGCAGAAGGACGACGGGCGCGTCAACATTTTGGCCCGGCGCTTTTGGAAGCTCGACCTGGACCAGCTGGCCAAGGGTCTGACCTCGCGCGACTTCCATTGAACCAGAAAGGAAACAAACGCGGCCGGGGCCGAGTAGTCCCCGGATGAACAGTTCATATATGAAAGTGGCCGCGCTTGCGTTCGTCGTGATCGGTCTCGTCGCGCCGAAGCCCTCGCTTGCCGCTCCGATCGATGATGTCTTGAAGCAGACCCGCACAGCGTCGGGCGGCAACGCTCTCGATCGCGCGCTCTCGTTCCACGCGACCGGCACGGTCGCGATCACCGGCGTCAAAGGCACGTTCGATGAGTGGGTGGACTACGCGTCCGGCGCTCAGGCCGAGACGCTCGATGCCGGTCCGTTCTCCGGCGGCGGCGGCTTTGACGGCACGAATGCCTGGAATCAGGATTCCAGCGGGCTGGTCTGGGTCGACGGCGGGCAGGCCGGCCGCTACGCAGCCGTCCTCACCACATATCTTAGCAACAACGATCTGCTGCGTCCTGGCAAGCGCGGCGTCGTCTCCTATGCAGGGCGGAAGGTCGACAAAGGCGTCGCGTACGACGTCGTCGATGCGACGCCGCCGAACGGGCTGCCGCTCCAGGTGTGGATCGCGGCGGCGACTCACTTGCCGGCGCGCGTCATCTCGACCATCGGCATCCAAACGACGACGACGACGTTTTCGGACTATCGTGTTGTCAGCGGCATCAAGCTGCCGTTTCACGAGCATCAGACGACGGACGAGGGCAACGAGGTCGACGCGCAGGCGACGAGCATCACGTTCAATCCCCCCGGTGTTGCAGCGCACGTCGCCAAGCCGGTATCACACGTCTCGGATTACTCGATCGCCGGCGGCGACCAGACGACCGTTCCGATCGACTTGATCGACAACCACGTCTACCTCTCGGTGATGATCAACGGGAACGGCCCATACCACTTCGCGTTCGACACCGGCGGCTCCAACGTCATCGATTCGTCGATCGCGCAGCAGCTGGGACTCCAGTCCTCCGGCGCCATTCAGGGCAGCGGCGTCGGCAATCAGACCGAAACGGTCGCGTTCGCCAAGGTCGCGACGCTCTCGATGGGCGCCGCCACCATCAAAGACCAGTACTTCGCCGTACTGCCGGTGCGCCAAGGCTTCAGCGTTGCCAGCGGCGTGCCGCTCGATGGGCTCATCGGCTTCGAGGTGCTTGCGCGCTATGTCACCACGTTCGACTATGCGAACCGCAAGCTGACGTTTCGGATGCCGAGCGCCGCAGCGTCAGCGCCGAGCGGCGCCGACGTCGTGCCGTTCGTCTTCAATTCGACGATTCCGCAGATCGCCTGCCAGCTCGATAGCGTCGCCGGCGATTGTTCGGTGGACACGGGTAGCCGCGCCGCGATATCCGTCCTCACGCCGTTTTGGACCGCGCATCCGGAACTGATGCCGGCCAACGCGACAGGCGTCGGCATCAACGGCTTCGGCGTCGGCGGGCCGGCGCTCGGCCGGATCGGACGGTTGACGTCGCTGCAGATCGGCGCGACGAAGCTCCAGAACGTGATCACCGATTTCAGCGTTCAGAAGAAAGGCTATTTCGCCAACCCGTTTATCGCTGGCAACATCGGCGGCGGCGTTTGGCGCCGCTTCACGGTGGTCTTCGACTACACGAAGCAGACGATGGCGCTGACCCCGAACGCCGACTTCGATAAGGCCGAGCCGCAAGATCGATCGGGGTTGTTCCTGGTAGTCCAGGGCGGCGCACCCATCGTCATCGATGCGCGTCCTGGCACG
Organism: Vulcanimicrobiota bacterium; assembly: GCA_963812135.1. Lineage (GTDB taxonomy): Bacteria > Vulcanimicrobiota > Vulcanimicrobiia > Eremiobacterales > Eremiobacteraceae > JAFAHD01. The sequence continues at coordinate 1,763,525 of CAWETU010000001.1, read as the reverse complement.
CCTGGCGCCCAGGCCGGGCTCGTGCGCGGCGATACGATCACCGCGATCAAAGGCGTCTCGACGACCGGTATGGATCTGCAGCAAATCCGAGCGCTGTTCATGGGACCCGCTGGGACCAGCATCCCGATGACGGTGAAATCGAAGACCGGCGAGACGCGCGACGTCACGATCGTGCTAGGCGACTACGTCTAACGGCGTCGCCCGTTACGGAAGCGATACGCCGCCGGTGAACAGATTCAGGTCGACTTTGGCCACCCGCGACGCATCGCTTGCGGGCGTCAGCGTCACCTCGATCGTCTGGTGCTGATCGGCCCAAATACCGGCCGCCACGTACTGCACGCTGCCGTTGCTCGCGAAGAGCAACGGTGTGGTGGCATCGATCGGACCGGCGCTCAACGCGACATCGTCAAAAGACCGATGGACGATCAGCGGGCCAAGCGCTGAATTGGGATCGAGCGCGTTGGGCCGCCCATAGTAGCAGTCGTAGACCAACGGGTTCGTCGAGACGATCTGCAGCGTCGCGCCATCGTTCGCGCCGCCGTTCTGCGCGGCGCGCTCCAGCAGCGCGATGTCTTGCGCCATGGTCGTCGCCGCATCCGAGGCCGCTCGCCCGTGGACGTACTCTCGAAACGGCGTGAGCAGCACCAGCGCACTCGCGAGCGCGAGGATGGCCGCGGCGACGAGCACCTCCAACAGGGTCATGCCACGGGCGTGCGAGGCCGCCGTCACGGCAACGCTCCTGAGGGTGCCGAGTTGCCATCCCACCAGTGCTGGTCGCCAAATGAATCGTTGGGGACCGGCTCCCCGCTCGCGCCGGTCGTGAAGACGTGGATGCGCAAGTCGGTCGCGAGCGAACCGCCGGGCTGCCCTGCCGGGTCACCCGGACTTTCCACGCCGACCGGGCCGGAATTGTCGATCACGCCGACCGTTTCGGAGTATGGCGCGAAGCGCCGGAACACCCGCACGAGCGCCGTCGTGCTGCGCGTCGCGACCGGCGTGCCGTCGATGACGACGGTCGCGGTCACGCCGACCTGCAACGGCGTTTCGTCGATGCTCGGGTTCTGCTGCAGATTCACGTCGAGATGATCGTTGGTGGCGCCTGACGTGTCGAGCCGGATCGCGACGCGCGCCTGCACCTGCGTGCGTTCGTCGATCGTCACGGTGTACAGGCTGTGCGCAGCGGCCACGTCGCCCAACGTCGCGACGACGTCGCCCTGGCGTTGGTCGAGGAGCGCACGGATCCAGCCGACGCCGGCATCGGCGCCCGCTTGTGCCTGCAGCTCCCATTGCTCCTCGGTGGCGCGCCGCAGCCCCGACGTGCCGATGTTGACGAGAAACGCCAACAGCGCGAGCAGCAACGTCGTCGCGAGCAAGACCGTGATGAGCGCGATGCCGCGTTCCTTGCGCACCTCAGGGACCTCCCGGCCCCGTCGGCGGTGGCGCTCCCGAGCCCGGCGCCGGCACCGGCGGGCCAACAGTCGTGGCCAGCTGCGCGAGGACGCGGCCGGATGGGTCTGTCGCCGACACGGCGATGTCGCGCCCTCCCGCGACCGCGGAGTCGGTCACCGCGATTGTCACCGTCATGCCGTTGACGGATGTCGTCGTCGTGCCGGTGGGCGTCACCGTACCGTACGCGCACGCCATCTCCTCGTCGGTGAGCGCGTTGGCGACAGCCGCCAACGCTGCGCGCTTTTGCGCGGCGACATAGTCGGCCCGAGCGACCGCGGTGAGCGCCGGATACACCGCGACCACGATGACGACGGTGAAGAACGAGATCGAGACCAGCGTTTCGATCAAACTCAATCCTGCGCTGGCAGCGCGACGGCTTGGCGTACGCCCCGCGGCGAGACGCGGCAGGCGGCGCGGCAACACGACGACCTTGGAGAGCCCGGGCGCGCTGACGCGGACGAAGAGCGCGGAGTGCTGCACTTCGACGGGGCGCGCGAAGAACTCCGGCCCGACGCGATATCGATTGCCTTCGAGCAGCAAGACGCCGTCGGGAGAAACGTACGACGCAATGGCGAGCGATCGCCAGCCGCGCGGATCGTCGGCGATGCCGGTGCACAGCCGCAGTGTGAACGCATCGCGATGGAACCATGCGACGAGCGCCACGGCAAGCGAGAGCATCCCGAACAGCGTGAGGACGATACGCAGCGGAAAGGGCGGCGCCGCCGCCTCAGCCTCATCGCCCGGCGGATTCGTTACGCTAATGCGCTGAGCCGGCTGCACGGAGAGCGTCGCAGAAGCAGCCGCTGGCCTCGAACCGCTTCGCCCAGCGTCGCGAACAAGCGTGAGCCGGTCGATCTGAAACGTCGCGACCTGCGTTCCCTGGCGTAGCCGCACGATGCGCGTCGGCACCGGCACGCCGGCGATATCGCTCCAGCCGGAAAACGTGAGCGCAAGACCGTTGTCACGCCCGTTCGAGAGGCCGGCCACCGCACCGTTTGGGTCGAAGTAGACGAGCACGCCGTTCGGCGTCTGCCACGACCCCGCGTTGCGTTGGCGCAGCCCGCCGTGCGACAGCGCCGCAAGCGCGACGGCCCACGGGTTGATTAAGGCGTCAGCGTCAAACGGATCGGTGGTCTGCGCCGTCGTCGCGCCCGCGCGCACGACCACGCCGCCGGCGTCGGCATGCAGCGTGTAGTTGGGCGCGTGCTCGTCGAGGCTGAAGCCGTCGGGCCCGATGCGCGCCGTACCGCTGACCTCCGGTGCGCTGAGCACATCCGAACGGTGACCCGTATAGTCGATCCGGCACGCGAAGCCCGACATCCGCTCGAGGATCGGAGGCACCCCGGCACCGCGGGCGGCGCTCCCTCCGCCGAGCTGGAGACAGAGGGTGGCGAAGATGACTGCTGTGACGCGAGGTCCGCACGTGTGCTGATGCGGCAATGCGTGTCATCTCCTCGACAGGTCGTGTGATGGGATTGTAGCGGAAAGACCAGCTCGTTTGCAACGCAATCACGCACGGACGGGTGTCCGACAAGGGTCCGATATAGGCGCAATGAATTAGGTATGCTCAACCTGTAGAAAATGTGCATGGATAAGCGAAGGGGCGTTCGATGACGGACTTCAACAAACTGACTCGCAAGGCACAGGAAGCGCTCGTCGAGGCGCAACGGATCGCCGGCGAACGCCACGCCGCTGAGATCGATGCCGAACACCTGCTCGCCGCGCTGCTCGACGACGCCGAGGGCACGCCCGCGATCGTGCTCCGCCAGATCGGCGTCAACGTCGACCAGCTCCGCAACGCAGTCACGGCCGCGCTCGACGCACGACCCAAAGTGTACGGCGGCGCTGAACCGCGCTTCGGACGCGAGATGAACGACCTCCTGAACCGCGCGACACAAGAAGCGGAGAAGTTCAAAGACGAATACGTCTCGACCGAACACCTGCTCTTGGCGATCGCGGCCACACAGGGCAAATCCGAAGCCAAGGATCTGCTGGTCAAGACCGGCGCCACCTACGACAAGATTCTCGCCGGACTCGCGCCGGTACGCGGAAGTCAGCGCATCACCGATCAAGACCCCGAAGGCAAGTATCAGGCGCTCGAGCGCTACGGCCGCGATCTCACCGCGCTGGCCAAGCAGAACAAGATCGACCCCGTCATCGGGCGCGATGAAGAGATTCGGCGCGTCATCCAAGTCCTCTCGCGCCGCACGAAGAACAATCCGGTGCTCATCGGCGAGCCGGGCGTCGGCAAGACGGCGATCGTCGAAGGGCTCGCGCACCGCATCGTGCGCGGCGACGTGCCCGAGGGCCTGAAGAACCGGCGCATCATCGCGCTCGATCTCGGCGCGCTCATCGCGGGCGCGAAATATCGCGGCGAATTCGAAGACCGGCTCAAAGCGGTGCTCAAAGAAGTGACGAGCGCGCAAGGCCAGATCATCATGTTCATCGACGAGCTGCACACAGTCGTCGGCGCCGGAGCGGCCGAGGGCGCGATGGACGCTTCGAACCTGCTCAAGCCGATGCTCGCGCGCGGCGAATTGCATTGCATCGGTGCGACGACCCTCAACGAGTACCGCAAGCACATCGAGAAAGATGCGGCGCTCGAACGGCGCTTCCAGCCGATCGTGGTCAGCGAGCCCAGCGTCGAAGACACGATCTCGATATTGCGCGGGCTGCGCGATCGCTATGAAGCGCACCACCACGTGCGCATCAAAGACTCGGCGCTGGTCGCCGCCGCCGTGCTGGCGCACCGCTATATCACCGATCGCTTCTTGCCGGACAAGGCCATCGATCTGGTCGACGAGTCCGCCTCGAAGATCCGCATGGAGATGGATTCGCGGCCGGTCGAACTCGACGAGGTCGAGCGGCGCTTGAACATGCTCAAGATCGAGCGTGAGGCGCTCAAGAAAGAGACCGACGCCGGTTCGCGCAAACGGCTGGCCGGCATCGAGAAAGAGATCGCCGAGCTCGAAGCCGAGTCCACCCGCCTGCAAAAGATGTGGGAGTCGGAGAAAAAGGCGGTCGACGAGGTCAGCGCGATCAAGGAGCAGATCGAACAGGTCAAGACGCGCATCGCGCGCGCCGAACAGGGCTACGAGCCCAACGTCAATTGGGAAGAGATCAGCCAGCTCAAATACCAGGGGCTGCCCGAGCTGCAACGCAAGGCCGACGAGATCGAAGAGCGTTTCGCGGCGGCGCATGAAAAGGGCGGCACGAAGCTGTTCAAACAAGAGGTCGACGAGCACGACATCGCCGAGGTCGTCGCCAAGTGGACCGGCATTCCGGTCTCCAAACTGATGGAAGGCGAAGTCCAGAAGCTGCTCCAGATGGAGGAGCGTCTCCACGTGCGCGTCGTCGGCCAAGAGGAAGCCGTCAAAGCGGTCGCGGCCGCGGTACGGCGCGCGCGCGCCGGCCTGCAGGACCCGAACCGGCCGCTCGGTTCGTTCATCTTCTTAGGGCCGACGGGCGTCGGCAAGACCGAGCTGGCGCGTGCCTTGGCCGAGTTCTTGTTCGACGACGAGCACTCGATGATCCGCATCGACATGTCGGAGTACATGGAGAAGCACTCGGTCGCGCGACTGATCGGCGCGCCGCCCGGCTACGTCGGCTATGACGAAGGCGGCCAGCTCACCGAGGCCGTGCGCCGGCGCCCATACAGCGTGATCCTGTTCGACGAGATCGAAAAGGCGCATCCCGACGTCTTCAACGTGCTGTTGCAGATCCTCGACGACGGCCGCCTCACCGACGGTCAAGGCCGCGTCGTCGACTTCAAGAACACGGTCATCATCATGACGAGCAATCTCGGCTCGCAAGCGATCGCCGAGTACGCGGGCAACGAAGAGAAGATGCGCGAGGCGGTCATGGAGACGCTGCGCCAGCACTTCCGGCCGGAATTCCTCAACCGCGTCGACGAGATCATCATCTTCAAGAACCTTTCGCTGGCCGACATCAAGCGGATCGTCGACATCCAGCTCGGCACGCTGCGCAAACGGCTTGCCGAACGCGGCGTCAACCTCGAGCTCACCGACGCCGCCAAAGAGTACATGGCCGAGCGCGGTTACGATCCGGTGTACGGCGCACGTCCGCTCAAGCGAGCCCTGCAGAAAGAGATCGTCGACGAGCTGGCCGTGCGCGTGCTCAACGGCGAGTTCGTGCCTGGCGATACCGTGCTCGTCGACGTCAAGAACGGCGAGGTGACCTTCCGCAAGAAGAGCGGCAATGGCAAGACCTCGTCTGACGGCGAGAAGGCGGGGCGGACCGAGCGCACGCGCGCTTGACCGACGCGCGGCTCAAGCCCAGGCGCCCGGAACGCGCGCGTCATCCGTGGATCTTCGCGGGCGAAATCGCGGCACTGCCGGATGCTGCTGAAAACGGCGAAATCGTGCGCGTGCTCGACCAGCGTGGCCGGTTCTTCGCGATGGCCTATCTCAACCGCGCGTCGAAGATCACGCTGCGCGTGGTTTCGTGGCTCGATGAGCCCGTTGACGAAAGCTTTTGGCGCGGGCGAGTCCAAGCCGCGATCGGCCTCCGAGGGCCGCTTGCGAGTGATGCCGGCCGCCGGATCGTCAATTCGGAAGGCGATGGACTTCCAGGGCTGATCGTCGATTCATACGCGGGTTGGCTCGTCGTGCAGCTCTCGACCCTTGGCATCGAACGCGCGCGAGAACCGATCGTCGCCGCGCTGGTCGAATACTTATCGCCGCACGGCATCTACGAGCGCAGCGATGTCCCCGAGCGCTCGCTGGAGGGATTGGAGCCGCGCACGGGTGTGCTCGCGGGTGCGCCGCCGCCCGAACTGGTCGAGATCGGCGAGGGTCCAGCGCGCCTGTTGGTCGATGTCGTCCGCGGACAGAAGACCGGGTTGTTCTTGGACCAGCGGCTCAATCGCCAGGCGGCGGCGCAGTACGCGGCAGGGCGCCGCGTGCTCAATTGTTTCGGGTATTCGGGTGGATTCGGCGTGCACGCGTCGCTCGCCGGCGCAGCCGAGGTGATCAACGTCGACATCTCGGCCGAGGCGTGCCGCTTGGCGGAGCGCAACTTCGCGCTCAACCGCTGCCTCAACACGTCTGTGGTCGAGGCGAACTGCTTCGACTGGCTGCGCAAAGCGGCGGATGCCGAAGAGAAGTTCGGGATGATCGTGCTCGACCCGCCCGCGTTCGCGCGTGGACGCAGTGCGCTCGAAGGCGCCATCCGCGGCTATAAAGAGATCAACTTACGCGCGCTCAAACTGCTCGAGCCGGGTGGCATCCTGGTGACGTGCTCGTGCTCGCGTCCGGTGACGCGCGAGCTCTTCGCCAAGATGCTGCGCGATGCGGCAACGGACGCGCGCCGCGACGTGCAGATCCTCGAAGAACGCGGCCAGCCGCCGGATCACCCAGTGCTGATCGCTGCCCCCGAGACGGCCTATCTCAAGTGCGTGATCGCGCGGACACCGACACCGTAACGGTCGACTAGCGGACACTCGTGCCCGGCGGTGGCGGACCGACTTCCCCGACGTCAGGCGTTACGATTTCGTCCTTATTTAGGACCACATAGGGCGGACCACCGGACATCCAGATTCCGGTGTTTGTCGGCTTCATCGAAAACACGATCAAGCCGTCGCGCGAATACATCCATTTGATGTAGATGCGATCGGCGGCTGGCGTTCGATGGACGATGGACAGAATCGTTCCTCGATCGCCTGCGAGGACTTTTTGCTGCCGAAGCGCTAGCCCGTCGGCGTTATAGAAATGTTGTTGCGAGTCTGGAAATGTCCAAACCCCATTCACAGGTCTACAGAAGTCCGCGGGCACCGTTCCTGATGAGTAGAACTGAGACGGCAGTCCCTTGCCCTCAGCGATGCCCCTAATGATGTCGTCCGGCATTTGCTGGTTAAGCTGCTGTGCGCCGACAACCCACGTTTCGCAGGATATAGGTTTTGGAAGGTTGCCGCTATCGGCGAGCGCCTTTGAAGATCGCGCGGCGCTCGGTGAAGACAGCGAGTCGGTCTTGCCAGCGCCGACGAAAACGCAGAGTGTGATCGCACAGAGGACGACCGCCGCCACACGCGACATGGTGCGCTTACTGGTTGGTGCCCACGAGCATGGTGATCCTCACCGCTCCGTTGGATTGCGCGATGACGATCTGCTTCTTCGATTTGTCGGTGTCCTTGCCGACGACGAACTGTGCGCTCGCGGTAGAACCGCTCCCGCTCAAGAAGCTCTGCGTGCCTGGGGGCATTTTGTCTTTATAGAACGCGATCACTTTGTCGTACGGGTCGTGCGTCTCGACGGTGACAATCTGCGCGCTGCCCTGCGCCGTCTGCATCGAGTACGAGCCGGCGTCGATCGGCGTCGCGCCGGGGTAGACAGGCAACCCGAGGCTGTTCGGATCGACCGCGCCTTGGCCCATCGTGACTTTGCCCTGGCTTGTCTGGACCGTCGCCTGCTGCACGGATGATCCGGGAGTGGCGGCGGTGGTGGTGGCGCCCGGGTTGGCCGGGGCGTTCTCGGTCGTGGATTTCTTCGCGCACGCCGGCAAGAGGGCGACCATCGCGACGAGCATGAGAGCGGCTCCAAAACGCATTTGCTGACTCCTTTGCGGCTATGCTACGAGAGGTATGGGGCGACGCCCTCGCCTTGTTGCGCGGCGTCCATGACCAATTCGCTGACCGTCGGGTGTGCGTGGATGACCGCGCCGAGCTCGTCCATGGTCAACGCGTCCGACATCGCGACCGCGATCTCGTGGATCAGCTCGACCGCATGGATGCCGATCAGCGTGGCGCCCAGGATGCGATCGGTCTTCGCGTCGGTGATGATCTGGACGTAGCCGTCGGGCTCGCCCTCACCCAGGGCCTTGCCGTTGCCGATGACGCGCGCCGTTCCGAGCTTGACCTCACGGCCGGCTTCCTTTGCCACGTCGGCGTTCAGACCGACCGACGCGATCTCCGGGTGCGTGTAGATGCAGCTTGGAATCACGCTCCAATCCATCGGCATCGGATGGTGGTCGAGCGCATTTTCGACGGCCCGCGCGCCTTCCGCCGACGCTTTGTGCGCCAACTGCAGTCCGCCACGGCAATCGCCGATCGCGTAGATCTTCGGGTTGGCGGTGCGCAGGTACTCGTCGGTCTCGATGTGGCCACGCGCGTCGATCTTCACGCCCGCGCCTTCCAATCCGATGTCGCGCGTCTGCGGCACGCGTCCGACCGAGACGAGCAGCTTGTCGACGTCGAACTTCGAGCCGTCATCGATCTGCGCGACTAGGCCGTCGCGTCGGTACTGCAAGATCTCCTTGACGCGTTGGCCGGTGAGCACGCGCACGCCGTCCTTCTCGATCATCTTCTGGAACTGCCCGGCGGTGCGCGCGTCGATGCCGGTCAGGATGCGCGGCAAGATCTCGACGATCGTGATCTCGGTGCCGAGCGCCGCGAACAGGCTGGCGAACTCGCAACCGACGACGCCGCCGCCGATGATCAGCATGCGTTTGGGCACCGTCTCGAGCCGCAACACGCCGTTGGACGTGATGACGGCGGGCTGGTCCATCTCGAGCACCGGCAGCCCGGCGGGCTCCGTGCCGACGCCGACGATCAAGAAATCGTACGGATAGCGCGTTCCATTGACGACGACGGCTTCCGATGCCAGCGCGCCTTGGCCGTGCACGACCTCGACCTTCTTGCGCTTGCACGCGGCCTCGACTCCCGAACGCTGCTTGACGACGATGTCCTCTTTACGCGACATCATCTTCGCGAAATTGATCTTCGGCTCGGACACTTCGATGCCGAAGTCGGCGGCACGGCGTACTTTGCGCAGCAGGTCGGCGCTGGCGAGCAGCGCCTTGGTCGGGATGCAGCCCCAATTCAGGCACGTGCCGCCTAGTTGGGCGCGTTCGACGAGCGTCACTTGCGCGCCGAGCTGCGCGGCGCGCAGCGCGGCGACATCGCCGGCAGGTCCGCCGCCCAGCACGACGACGCGCGCGCTCACTGCGGCGTCTCCTTATAGATCGGCTGGGAAAGCGCAGCACGCACGATGCGTTCCTGCTCGACCGCATGCGGGCCGGGATAGCCTTCGCTCGGACTGGCGCGGTCGGGCCGGCCGACGTAGCCGAACGCGATGTTCATCGGCGTGAGCCGCTCGCGCAGACGCCGCGAAACGAAGGCGCGCGCGCCCATGTTCTTCGGCTCCTCTTGGACCCAGGCGACGGTCTTGAGCGAGGGATACGATTTGACGAGCTGCAGCACTTCGTCGAGCGGGAAGGGCTCGAGCAGTTCGACGCGCACGATCGCCAGATCCGTGGCCGCCTGGCGCAGCGGGTCCATCGTCAGGTCGTAGTAGATCTTGCCGCTGCAGAGGATGAGGCGCTCGATCTTCTTGCGGTCGCGCGCGGTCGCGTCGTCGATGACCGGCATAAAACCGCGCTCGGTCAGATCGGCGGCCGTCGAGCTGGCGGCGGCAAGGCGCAGCAAGCTCTTCGGCGTCATGATGACGAGCGGGCGCGGTTTGGGGCGCATCGCCTGATCGCGCAGAAGATGGAAGTACTGCGCCGGCGTCGTCAGATTTGCGATGCGCAGGTTGTTATCGCCGGCAAGCTGCAAGAAGCGCTCCAGCCGCGCGCTCGAATGTTCTGGACCCGCGCCTTCGTAGCCGTGCGGCAGCAGCAACGTGAGGCGCGGCGATTCGCCCCATTTGGCTTGGCCAGCCGAGATGAACTGGTCCATGATGATCTGCGCGCCGTTGAAGAAGTCGCCGAATTGCGCTTCCCACAGGACGAGCGCCTCGGGCGCGTGGGCGCTGTAGCCGTACTCGAAGCCGACACAGGCGTATTCGGACAATGGGCTGTTATAGATCTCAAACGATGCACGTGCGCCGGACAGGTGTTGCAGCGGGGCGTAGCTGTCTCCGGTTTTCGGATCGTGCAGGACAAGGTGCCGGTGGCTGAAGGTGCCGCGCTCTGTGTCTTGGCCGGTGAGACGGACCGGGGTCGCCGCAATGAGCAACGTGCCGAACGCGAAGGCCTCGCCCAGCGCCCAGTCGATCGTGCCGCCGGCGCCAAGCGCGCCGCGCCGCCGCTCGAGCTGTCGGGTCAGCTTCGGATGTACGACGAATCCGGCAGGCACGGCGACGAGCTCTTCGTTCAGCTTGCGCAGTTGGTCGGCCGGCACGCGCGTGTCGACCATCGCATTGTCGGTCGCGCCGTTCTTGCCGGTCTCCGGTGCCGGCGCTTTGGGTTCGCCGCTGCCGCCCTTGACCGCCGCGTGCGCGCCCGCGATGCGGCGCTGCGCGTTGTCGAGCAATGTCTTCACGTCGTCCTCGGAGATGAGGCCGCGCTCGACGAGCCGTCGCGCATAGATCTCGCGCACCGTCGGATGGTTCTTGATGCGCTCGTACATGATCGGCTGCGTGTACGCCGGCTCGTCGGTCTCGTTGTGGCCGAAGCGCCGGTAACCCACGAGGTCGATGAGGATGTCGCGCTTGAACTGCTTGCGGAACGCGACTGACAGGCTCACCGCGGCGATGCACGCTTCGACGTCGTCCGCGTTCACGTGGATGATGGGGATATCGAAGCCCTTGGCAAGATCGCTCGCGTAGCGCGTGGAGCGTCCTTCGCCCGGCGTCGTAGTGAAGCCGATCTGATTGTTGGCGATGACGTGGATCGTGCCGCCCGTCGTGTAGCCTGGCAGCAGCTGCATGTTGAGGACTTCGGCGACCACGCCTTGCGCGGGAAACGCCGCGTCGCCGTGGATCAGCAACGCGGCGGCCTTTTGCACGTCCTGCGCCGCGATGTTGCGCGAGCGATCGGTCTGGGCCGCGCGCGTGTTGCCTTCGACGACCGCGTCGACCGCTTCGAGATGACTCGGATTGGATGCGAGGACCACGCGGATGTTCTTGCCAGCCGGCGACTGGCGCACGCCCGCGGCGCCCTGGTGATATTTGACGTCGCCGGTGACGTCGCCCGGCAGATCGGTGTCGCCGCGCTTTTCGGCCACTTCGAATTCGCGCAGCGCCTCCTCAAACGGTTTGCCGACGACGTGCGTGATGACGGCCAGCCGGCCGCGGTGCGCCATGCCGATATCGACTTCGCTGACGCCGTCTGCCGCGAGCTGATCGAGCATGACCTCGAGCATCGGGATCATGGCGTCGAGCCCTTCGATCGAAAACGTCTTCTGGCCGATAAACGACCTGCGCAAATAGCGTTCGAACACTTCGACGCTGGTGAGCGCATCGAGCAGCCGCAAGGCCTCCTCGCGTGACAGCGGACGCCGATGCACGCCCGATTCGATCTGTTCGCGCAGCCAGCCGCGCTCCGCGTGGCTCGAGATGTGTTCCATCTGATACGCGATCGTGCCGCAATACGTGTCGCGCAGACGCGGCAGCACTTCGGCGAGAGTGCTCCCCGGCAGATGAATGCGAAGCAGCGACGAGGGCACCGACTCCATCAACGGCAGCGTCAGCCCTAAACTCGCGGGATCCAGCGCAGGATCGCCCGCCGGCGGCTCGCCGAGCGGATCGAGCGTCGCCGCGGTGTGCCCGTAATTGCGATAGCGCGCGACAAGCGACGCGCCGGCGGTCGCGGCGCGCAAGAGCTCCGGGCTCGCGGGAGCCGGCGCTTGCGTGCCGGGCGCGCGCGTCTCGATGCGCGACACCTCGGCGGGTTTGGGAAGACCCAGGCTCGCGAACAGCGCGTCGTAAAAACCGTCGGCGCCGTTGAGCAGCTCTTCGACGCGCCGCAAGAATTCGCCCGATTGCGCGCCTTGGATGATGCGGTGATCGTAGGTGCTCGTCAGCGTCATGACTTTGGCGACGCCCATCGCGCGCAGGGATGATTCCGGCACCGATGCGAGCCCCGGCGGATAGCCGATGGCGCCGGTCGCGATGATCGAGCCTTGCCCGGGCATCAGGCGCGGCACCGACGCGACGGTGCCGATGCCGCCCGGATTGGTGAGGGTCATGCTCGCGCCCGTGAGATCGCCAGGCGTCAGTGCGCCGGCGCGCGCCTTGGCGACGAGCGCTTCGTACGTCCGATGGAAGGTCGCGAAATCGAGCTTGTCTGCGTCGCGGATGACGGGCACGATAAGAAAACGACTGCCGTCCTTGCGCTGCATGTCGACGGCCAGGCCGAGATTGCACGGCTGATCAACGCGGACAGCCTGGTCGCCCTCGCGCCGGAACGCTGCAGTCATCACCGGCACTTGATGCGTCGCGAGCGCCAGCGCAAAACCGATGAGGTGGGTGAACGAGACCTTTTCTGCGCGGCCGGCGGTGCGCAAAGCGTTATTAAGGTCGCGGCGCCGCACCTCGAGCGTGTCGACGGCGATCGTGCGGAAGCTGGTCGCGGTCGGGATCGACAGGCTCTCTTCCATATAGTTGACGAGCGCAGCAGCCGGGCCTTTGAGCGGCGTCGCGCCAGGCGGTAAGGGTGCGCTGGGCTGTAGCGGTCGAGCTTGCTCGACCGGCGACGCAGGCGGTTGTAGCGGTGGAGCTTGGTCGACCGTCACGGCAGGCGTTGGTAGCGGTCGAGCTTGCTCGATCGTTCGCACGGCGCCATCGCCGAGCACATCCGAGCGGCGCACGATTCCGCCTGGACCGCTGCCCTTGATGCCGTTGAGCTCGACGTTGCGCAGCGCCGCCGCGCGCAACGCCAATGGCGATGCGTCGACGGAAGTCTGTAGCGGTCGAACTTGTTCGACCGACGCTGCAGGTGGTTGTTGCGGCCGATTTTGCTCGACCGGCTCGGCACGTTTTGTGGGGGCGGAGGTGCTCTTGACCCCGTCGCCCGAGGTCTCGATCTCGGCGAGCGGGCCGCCGACCTTGATGGTCGCGCCTTCGTCCGCGAGGATCTTGACGACTTTACCGGCAGCCGGCGCGGGGACCTCGACGTCGACCTTATCGGTGGTGACGTCGACGAGCGCCTCGCCGTTTTCGACCGTATCGCCGACGCGCTTACGCCAGGCTGTGACGGTGCCTTCGGTTACCGACTCACCCATTTCCGGCAGTGTGACGACGACGCGCGTATCAGGCACAAATCCTGTGTTCGCCTCCGCCTATTCCGACCCTGGCATGCGTGCGACGTTCGGCGGATGGGCCGTCAGAGGTGGGCTCGCACGGAACGCATCCACGCCGCCATTGCGGCATGAGGACCGCCCAGCACGGACCGGTGCCCCGTCGTGTAGAGAACGACTACATACTCTTGGCCGCGAGCGGTTCGCAGGATCCCCGCATCGTGAGCTACCGCACTCGTTTCGCCGGTCTTGTGCATGAAGCGATCGCCAGGCTGCAAACCGTCTGCGAGCTTGGTGCGATCGACGCAGCGCGCGAGCAATTCACGTTGTTGCGCCGCGCGTGGCACGGCGCCGTTCGCGATGAGGCCGAGCAGTCTCGCCGCGTCTGCCGGCGGCATCGAATTGCGCTCGCCCGATTCGGGATCGTCGACCAGCGGCTCGGCACCTGAAAGTTTGCGCCCCAGATGGAAATGGGCAAGCCCCAAGGCGCGCATCGCATCGTCGACGCGCGTGCGTTCCAGCAGATCGATGAGCTGATTCGTCGCGATGTTGTCCGAGCGTTCGATCATCAACTCCACGAGCTCGGCGACCCGCGCGCTATAGCCTTCGATCAACGGCGTCGCTTCAGATGTCGGCGTGAGATTGTTCCGCGTGACGGCGATGCGCGCATCGGGTGCAACCGAACCGTCGTCGAAGCGCCGTGACGCTTCGACCATCAGTGCCAGCTTGATGATGCTCGCGGGATAGATGTCCTCGTCGGCCCGCCACGCGCCGGTCGCGCCGGTCCGCAGATCGATGACGACTGCCGCGGCGCGCTCGCGTAATCCGGCGGCGTCAAGTCCCTCGAGCACCGCGGCCTCCAACGGCGTTGGTGCTGCGCGCTTACGGGGCGGGCTCAACTCTGCGGTTTGGGCTCGACCGGGGTCGCATCGTAGGTATCAGTGAGGACGACGCCGATGTGCGCGAACATCACGACCGTGCCCCAACGCACCTTGGCGGTGTAGTGCTGCACGCCAGGCAGCCCGGTGGTCGTATCGAACTCGGCGGTCCCCGAGAGATCCATCGGCGCGTTCTTGAAGCCGTGCTCTTGCAGATCTTTGGCTGGTGTCATGGTTCCGTTGCCGGTCACGCTGATGATCGCGATGCGATGGCCGTTCCGATCCTCGATTTTTTGGACTTTGTCGAGATAGGTCATCGGACCGTCACCCAATTCGCGTTCGGCCTTCACGTGTCGTGAAAAGGTCCATGACTGGCCGGGGGCAAGCGGGATATCCGGCAGTTGGTCCAGCGCGCCGTCGCCAGCGTCTTCGAGCACCGCTTGCGGCGGCGTGAGCACGCCGTTGGGCGCGATCGTGCCGTCGTACGTCGACGTCCGGACCTTGCTGTCGCTCCCTTTCGGATGATCGCCGCCGTAATGCCGCGTGTTCGTCTCCGAGATGTTGATCGCGTTGCCGGCCTTGACGATCATCACTTGGTCGCGGTCTTCGAGGATGGTCTGATCGTCTGCCCGGCCCCCGGCCATCGCCTTGAGGGACTTGGTCATGTCAAATGTGATGAGGTGCACGAGTTTTTGCGTGCGTACGTAGCGGCCGGGCGTTAGATGCAGCGCGATCGGCACCGCATCGTCCGCGCTGACGGGCAATGCGAATGCGACAAGACCGGCGACGCAGAAAAAGAGCGTTCGCAGGGACCACTGCGGACGCCGACGCACTTGAGGATCGTGTTGTTTCATCGTGCGCGCGTGTTCACCGCGAAGCTCGCTTTTACCGCCTGTGCGTGCATTCTCTTAATCGCGAGCGTGCGCGCCGCCGAGCCGACGCCGTCGCGCGTCGACAACGACGGGATGCTGATCTTCCACCAAGCGGCCTTCGTGCAACCGGCTGGCTGGCCGGTCATCAGCAGCTCACAAGTCGCGACCGAGCACATCGGACCAGGTGTGGAATTCGAACGATGGCGCCTTGCGACGGCCGGCGGGCCGCTGACGTTGTCGATCGCGCGCGTCGACCTGCACAACCCGAACGTCGCGCTTGCTGTCGGAACGCGTTACGATCGCATCGTCGGCCCCGGCGAGCCGCTTTCGACGATGGCCGATCGGCGCGCAGCCGAAATCGGCATCAATGCGGACTATTTCGACATCAGCGGCAACGGCGAGCCGACGAACCTCGTGCTCGCGCACGGCATCATCCAGCACGCGCCCAATGGGCGCGCGACGCTGCGCATCGGTGACGGCAATCGCATCGTCATGGGTCCGGTGTCGCTGCAGATGCGCCTGGTCGCGCCGAGCGGCGATGGCGTCGCCATCGACAGCGTGAACGATTGGTCCCATGGCACGCAGATGATGTTGTTCACCCAGTCGTTCGGAATGCCAAGCCGAGCAGACGCGCAGGCAGAACTCGTGCTCATTCCGGCGGCGGACGGCCGTTATCAGGTGCAACATGCGGTCACCGACCAGCTGACGTTCTTGCCGTTGCGTCCAACCGATCTTGGCATCGCCGCCCGAGGCACCGCCGCCGTTGATTTGCTGCACACATTCCACGAGGGCGACCTCGTGACGCTCGAGCAACGGCTCGATCCGGACGTGCCCGGCGCGCGCGAGGGCGTCGGCGGTGGTCCCGTGTTGTTGCGCGACGGCGCGCCGTACGAAGATCCGGATTCCCCATCGCCGGAGGAACGCGACGTGCGCTATCCATTGACCGGCGCGGGCACGTCCGCGGACGGCGCGACGCTGTGGCTCGTGACCGTGGACGGCCGCGCGCCCGCGCGTTCGATCGGCATCACGCGCCCGATGCTCGCGTCGCTCTTCAGCGCGCTCGGCGCGTCCGATGCGATGGCCTTCGACAGCGGCGGGTCCACCGAGATGGTCGTCCGGCACCTGGGCGATCCGCACGTCACGATCGCGAACGTTCCCTCGGACGGACGGGAACGATCGATCGCCGATGGTTTGTTCGTCATCAATGCTGCGACGCCAGGGCCTGCTTCCAGGGTCGTGCTGCGCTCGCGCGCGCCCGCGGTGCTCGTCGGCAGCCATCTCGCGATCGCGGCGGAGGGCGTCGACGTCAACGATCAGCCGGTCGCGCCGGACGGGCGCGTGACGTATTCGCTGTCGCCTGCCGGTGCAGCGACTATCGACGCAGACGGCCTGCTGTCAGCGCGAGCACCCGGCGTCTTGACGGTGACTGCGCACGCGGGCCAAGCAAGCGGTGATCTGACGATCGTGGTAGTGCCGCGCGTCGACTCGCTGCGCTTCGCCGGGCTCGAGCGCGCCTACGCGCCTGCAACGGTGGTGCAGCTGCAGGTCACCGCGACCCGCGCCGACGGATCCGCGATCGCGGTAGATCCGGAGGCGGTGCACTGGTCCGCGACGGGCGATGGCGGTTTGATCGACGACAACGGAGCGTTCCGCAGCTCCGGCGTGGCGTCTCGCGCCGACGTCGTCGCGCGGGCGGGCGGCGCGCGCGCAGCCGCGACCCTGCTGGTCGGCGCGCACGAGGTCGGCCTCGAATCCGCGATGATGCCGGGAAACGGCCCAGGCCATTGGCATTTGACCAAGGTTCCGAGCGATTTGGCCGCGGCGCTCGACAGCAGCAAGGCGCCCGACGGCACGACGGCGCTGCATCTGAGCTACGACTTCGCCAGCGTCGGCGCGACGCGCGCCGCGTTCATCGAACAAGACATCGCGCTCGAAGGCGAGCCGCTCGTGGTGAGCGTGACCGTGTACGGCGACGCGAGCGGCGCCTGGCTGCGCGCCGCCTACCGCAACAGCGATGGGGTCAGCGACAGCATGACCCTCGCGCGCCGCATCACGTGGAAGGGTTGGCGAACGGTGAGCGCCGACGTGCCGGTGCAAGCTCGCTGGCCGATCGTGCTCACGAGGCTCTACCTCGTCGCGCCGCCGTCCGAGCACCCATCGGGCGACATCTGGTTGCGCGACCTAGGCGTGTGGTATCCGGGGCCTTCGAAACCGGGCTCGTTCGCGCTCAGCGGCGGCCGCGAGGCTTCGCGATCGCGTTGACGGCGTAGCGCGGCGCTTCGCCTCGTCCATAGCGGCGCACATTGTCCGCGACCTCGCGCGCGATGCCCTCATACGACAGGTCGGTGACGCCGGCGACATGCGGTGTGGCGATGACGTTCAACGCGAGCAGCGGATGCGTCGGCGCGACCGGCTCGCCCTCGATGACGTCAAGACCGGCGCCCGCGAGCCGGCCGCTGCGCAATGCGTCGGCGAGCGCGTCATGATCGACGAAGCCGCCGCGCGCAACGTTGACCAGGTACGCGCCCGGCTTCATCGCTGCGAAGATACGCCGGTCGACAAGATGTTTGGCGCTTGTGTCGTAGCGCGCCGTGATGACGAGGAAGTCAGCCTCCCGAACGGCATCTGACAAGTGCTGCACGTCGAAGGTCTGCGCGAACGCGACGTTTGCCGGCAAAGAGCCGGCAAGATTCTTGCGCACGGCGATGAGGCGCATGTTCAACGCCGCAAGGCGCAGGGCAAGCGCTGCGCCTGCGGCGCCGATGCCGACGATGCACGCCGTTTTGCCCGCAAGCGCACTGCCGGCGGGCTCGCCCAGCCGGCCGTCGCGCATCGCAGCGGCTGCCTGCGGCAGCTTGCGCGCGAGTGCGAGCATGAGCAGCAGCGCATGTTCTGCCACCGATTCCGCGTTGCCGGTGCCGCCGCTCGGAATACGTGCGACCCACACGCCCGCGCGCGTCGCCGCGTCGACGTCGACCGTCTCGAGACCGACGCCGAATTGCTGTACCAGTCCGAAGGTGCCGGCGTCGATGACCGCCGCGTCGATGCGCGCCATGTAGGGCACGATCACGTCGACACCGTCGAGGTGCTCTTGCACCTCGCCGGCGCCGGTAGCCTCGATCGAATGCTCAGGCAGCTCGAGCGCGAGCCGGCGCCTCGCTTCTGAGTAGCCGTCGTCGCAGAAAAGGATCTTCAAACGCGCCGGCCGGCGAGAAACTCCCGTGCATCCGCATCTGGCATGTGATAGGTCTCCGCATCTGACGGAAACGCGCCGGAACGCACGTCGTCGAAGAAGCGCGAGACCGCGGCCGTCGCTTCGCGGTCGAGGTCGGCGTAGCGCCGGACGAATTTGGGCGGCGTGCCCGGGCTCAAGCCCACGACGTCATGGAAGACCAATACCTGTCCATCGCAATGCGGGCCGGCGCCGATACCGATCGTGGGGATCGGCACCGAGCGCGTGACCTCCTCGGCCACGATATCCGGGATGCCTTCCAACACGATGGCGAACGCGCCGGCGTCGGCAAGCGCGCGTGCATCGTCGATGAGTTCACGCGCCGCATCGACGAGCTTGGCCTGGACTTTGAAACCACCCATCGCATGCACGGATTGCGGTGTGAGCCCGAGGTGGCCCATCACCGGGATCTCGGCGGCGAGGATCGCTTCGACCATCGGCAGGCGCTTGCGCCCCCCTTCGAGTTTGATCGCGCCCGCGCCGCCCTCGACGATGAAACGCGCGGCGTTGCGCACGCTATCGGCGGCCGAGAGATGGTAACTCAACCACGGCATGTCGCCGACGACGAGCGCGTTGGGTTTGGTGCGTGTGACGGCTGCCGTGTGACGCACCATGATATCGACGGTCACCGACAGCGTGTCGTCGTAGCCCAGCACGGCATTGCCAAGTGAATCGCCCACCAAGATGATGTCGGCGCCGGCGCGATCGGCGATGCGCGCTGAAGGCGCGTCGTACGCGGTGATGACCGCGATCTTCGCGCCGCCCTTGCGGGCGCGGATCGCTGGCGCGGTGATCTTATCTGGCACTGGGGGACCCTCGCTATCTACGGAGCCGTCGAATTCAGGCGACCCGGCGTTCGTCCTTCTTTGTGCACGTCCGTGTCGGCGTCGAGGTGCTCGATGAAACCGATGGGGCCCTGCGGGCTTGTCTTGACGAGCGTGTTGTCGACCGCGTAGCTCTCTTGCGAGATCAAGCCGCTGTCCGCATCGAACCACGCGGAGCCGCGCAACGCGATCGTGCCGGGCAGGAGGTGGGGAAGGTTATATTCCTTGCCCGTGATCACGCCGCTGCCGGTCACATCGACGCGCACCACATCTCCATCGATGGCTGCGACGACATGCTGGAAGACCGCCACGCCCGAGCCGAGCGACGTCACCACGCGCTGTTTCGTCGTCCAGCGCGTGCCGAGCGAGACCGGTGTCGCCGGCAAGTCGATCATCGGCGCGTCTTCGAGCGCGTACAGCGAGGTGCCGGTCTGCACGTTGCGCGCCGTGGTGATCGACACGCCCTTGTCATGGGTTACCACGGTCTTGTTGCGGGGCACGTCGTGCACGGTGGTCGTGACGTCGCCGCTCACGCGCGCGCTGCCCCCGCTCAGCGACTCGACGACGCCGGTCGCGACGATCGTCGTGCGCACTTCTTCGTTGATGACGACGCCTTGCGAGCGAAACGATTCCAGGCGCTCCGGCGGAAGCTGCCAGTCGATGCCATCGACCAGCTCGGAGTGTTGGACGATCCGGTCGCCGGGCATCAAGCGCAGCGCTAACAGCTGTTCCGCCGCCGGCGCAGCAGCGGAGCTGGCAGCGGCCGATGCAGCGTAAAGACATGCGAGCGCGAGGACAAGTCGTAAGGCCATGTAAAACGGTTATCGGCATGAACAAACCCGGGCGCAACGACCCATGTCCCTGCGGCAGCGGCCGCAAGTACAAACGCTGCTGCATTGGGCGTGAGGCGGAACACGATCGCTTCGCGGAAGCGCTCGAGCGACGCGTGTTGCCCCGTTTGTCACAGCTCGCCCGGTTCGCGGAGACCGCGGTGGGAGTTCCGCTCGATGTGGTGGCGCGCGACGAATTCCCGTTTTGGCGGACGCCCATCGATGAAGCCGCCGCTGCACGCGTCGTCGATCATCTGATGTTCGACAAGCGGCTTGAACACTATGGCCGCACGGCGATCGACCAGTTCGTGATGGAGCGCGGGCCGGCGTTCGACGCGACGGATCGGGCGATGGTCGAGGCGTGGCGCAGCGCTCGCCGCCTGCTGTACCGCGTCGATGGCTGGTCGGCAGGCTTTTTGCGGTGCACGCCTGTGCTCGAAGAATCAGGCGCACCGATCGAAGTGTGGCCGCTCGGGCGCGGCGCAGGCGTCGTCGCCGACGGCGCGCCGGTGGCGCTCCGCGCGCTTGCCGCGCTCGACGCACACGTCAGCCTTGGACGTCCGGTCATGTTCGGAGGCCGCAGCGTTGAAGAAGTGGCGCAGGCCGTCAGACGGCGTCATCTCGATTTCGTGCGCAGCAAACGCATCGTGAGCATCGACGAGTTCTTGCGTCTCGAACCCAAGGCGCTCGATGAAGAAGCGGCAGTATCGTCGCGCGAGTCCAGCATCATCGTGCCCGGCGCATGAGCGCTTCCGATCCGCTGCATCCCTCCGGCGTGCGTCCGAGCGCGGTCGGCATTCGCGGTATGGTGACCGCTCCGCACGCGCTTGCCGCACGTGCAGGCGTCGACATCTTGCGCGCCGGAGGCAGCGCGGCAGACGCAGGTGTCGCCACCGCCGCGGCGCTGAGCGTGCTGTATCCGCATATGACCGGCATTGGCGGCGACGCGTTCTTCCTTTATCATGACGCGCGCACGAAGACGACGAGCGCGTACAATGGATCCGGCGCATCGGCGGCGCTCGCGAGCCAGTCGTTCTACGCGCGTCTAGAGGTAAATGCGATCCCCCAGCACGGTGGTCCCGCGGCGTTGACGGTGCCCGGCGCGGTCGATGCTTGGTTCGCCCTACACGAACGGTTCGGCAGATTGGCATTGTCCGACGTGCTCGCGCCTGCCATCGGGTATGCGCGCGACGGCGCGCCCATCGCACGCAGCTTGGCACGCGGGCTGCACGAGGAACGCGCCCTCCTCGAGGCCGATGAAGGAGCATGCGCTCTCTACGCGGCGCAGCCCGAGTATCGCATCGGCGATATCCTTGTTCAGCCCGTCCTCGCTCGTACGCTCGGGCGGATCGCAGCCGAAGGCCGGGCGTATTGGTACGACGGCGAAGCGGCGGCGGCAATCGAGGCGTCGGCAGTACGCGCAGGCAGTCCCTTGCGCGCGGCAGATCTCGCGGCGCATCGCGGATTCTTCGCCGAGCCTTTGCGCTCGCGTTTCGGGCGCCATAGCTCGCTCACCACGGCGCCGAACTCGCAAGGCATGGTGTTGCTGGTCGCGCAGAACATCCACGATGTCGCGATGGATCGAGAGCATTCGCGAATCGGCAGCCCGGCGTTGGCACACCTCGGCATCGAGTCGATCAAACTCGCGTTCATCGACCGCGACGAGTGGATCGGCGATCCCAGATATCTGAAGGCGCCCACCGAGCGGCTGCTCTCGGACGTCCGTGCCCGGATCCTCGCGGCCGACATCGATCCCTATCGTGCGAGACCGGAAAGCAGCCCGGCGCTCGCCGGTCCCGGCGACACCACGTATTTCGCGTGCGTTGATCGCGACGGCAACGCCGTGTCGATGATCCAATCGCTGTACTTCCATTTCGGCTCACGCGTCGGCGTGCCCGAGCTTGGCATCGTCCTGCAAAACCGCGGCTGTTCGTTCACCCTGGACGAGGGCAGGCCGACCTCGCTCGCGCCCAACCGCTTGCCATTCCACACGCTGATGGCTGCGATGTTGCTCGCGGACGACGACCCGACGCTGATCTATGGCACGATGGGCGGCGAGGGTCAGCCGCAGACCAACCTGCAGCTGTCGATCGACATCGCCGAAGCTGGCATGGACCCGCAGGCCGCATTGGACCTGCCGCGCTGGCGTTACGGGCGCACATGGGGTGCGCAGCAGCCGGGCGTCGCCATCGAGGCGCGGGCAGGTGAAGCATTCATCGCTGGATTGCGCGCGCGCGGCCACCACGTGATCGTCACAGACGACTGGGAAGAATCGATGGGCCACGCCGGCGCCATCGTGATCGACAAAGCTCGCGGGGTCTACATCGGTGCATCAGACGCGCGCAGCGACGGCGCCGCGCTCGGACTTTGATTCCCGAGGGAACCCCGAATTGAAGTAGGAAATGAACACCAATAGTAACGTCGAACGGATTAGGGGGTGTCTCGATGTCGCGAAGCGCTGCTCCCGGGACTCTCATTCTGCTTATCCTCCTCTTCGCATCGATGCTCATCGCTTGTACAAGAATCAGCAGCGTGATGAATTCAGTTTCGCCGAGCACGTACTCTGGAAACGGAGTCGACGCCTACATATCCCCCGCGCTGTCGCCACACGATCACAATGTGATGCGAAATGTGATGTTGTTGCTTCGCCCCACTCAATGGCGAAACGTGGTGTTTTTTGACATCGCAGGCGATGGAAGAATATATTCGAACCGCCCAGAGCTGCTGAACAGCGCCTTTTACTACAAGCCTGTCCCTGGAGAAGTTGGCGTTTACGGCGGCCCAGAGGGCCAGATGCTGATGTTGCCCAGGGACCCGCCACCGAACGAGGGCTCCCTCCAGCCACAAAGCGGTCTTCCCACGAGGGACTCGACAGGGCCGTTCTATCGGCTTTCTGTTAGTGGCACATCGTGGATGTCCAATACAATCACGCCGGATTTCTGGCCTGGACCAACTCCCGCACCTACGCAGTATTCATTTTCTAACTGCGACGACTACGTGATTCAAAGCGGCGATGAGGGGTTCTTTTACATGGGCGCGTACGCAAATCTGCAAAGCTCAAACCCATCGCAGGTAGAGTTTGGTCTCGGCTTCCAAAAGGACTTGCCGTCGAAGGGGTTTGCACCATACATGGCCGTTGTTCCTAAACCGGCCGCCACGGCGACCATTACCGGCTATAGCGGGTTTTACGGTTGCTTCGACGGGGAAAGCAACGATTTGATCTTTTCGGTCCTCTCAACGACGATGATTGAGGGCGTCTTTGGTCCCGTATTCAAAGACGGTCGCCCCTGTCCGTGCTATCCGGCCACAAATGAGCAGGTGACGTACGTTCAGTCGGTTCCTTCAAGCGATGGCTTTAACGCTACGGGTTCAAACATGGCGACGTATCTTAACGTAACGATTGCGCAATCCCCGATTCCAAAAGGATACAAAATGGATGGTAGCTTCTTCTCGATGCGGATAGGGAACAACGGCGATTCTGCATCCGATGATACGGGTATCGGCACATTCACAAAGCAAACGGGCTCGTGCCTTCTTGAAAACCCAACCGGGTACGACACCGGTCAAGCTGGTTTGTGCACAGGCGGATCGCTTCTTTTTCAAGCTGCCCATCCGTTCCCAACGCCCAGCCCCAATGTTGTTCACGTGGTTACATATGGTGGATCGGGTCCGATGTCAGTCAACATATGCCTCGGTAGTCCGTTGTGCGCAGGAGTTCCCGTGTGGCAACAACAGTAACTCCCTGACCTGTCGAATCAAGGCCATTGAGCGGAAGGAACTTATACTGATGCGTCGCGACAAAATCAAGACATCTAAAGATGCTTATTTGCAGCACAGCGCTATAAATGTCGCTCTAGTAACCCTATCCTTGCTTGCGCTCCAAAGTTGTGGTGGGGCTGATGCGGGTGCAACGTCACCTACGCCCGCTAAGAGCGAGGCGGGGCCCTCAAGCAGTCCGATTCAGACTAAAACTGAATCCCTTCCGCATCCCACATCGTGCGAGTCGTGGGTAGTCAATACCGCCACTAAGACCCAACTCAACCAGCAAATGCCGGATGACGTCATAAAGCGCATCGCAGAAGGTCGGGGCTTGCCCGACAAATTCTACGCCTCGGGGATCGTGCCAGCGAACTTCTGCAAGCCCGTAAACGGCGTGTGGACCTTCCCTGATTCTCAACAACATTTCTACAATGCCGACGATGACGCTCTAAACCGACAAAAAGTGCCTTCACACGACCGTGCAGTGATCCTTAAGATCGTAAACCGAGTTCCCGTTGCGGATCGCTTCTATGTCAAGTGGATGTATTCGCGCGACGGTTTGGTAGTATTCTCTTTGAAGCCGATCAACACGGGGATCTCGGTGCCGGGTGGTTCACCATATATCGTGCTGAACAAAGGTGAAATTGTCACTCCAGATGGTGGTGAGGTCTGGCCTCCGCCGCCCGGTACGACTCTACGCTGATGGACTCGCCTGGTCATAAGGGTGGCGGCAATGCGAGCCCGACGCTCCATCGACGATGGCCGTTCGCTTGAAAACGTTTGGAATTTAGCGGCTGAACTTCGTGCCGGTGCGCAGCTTGGTGACGGTGTGCTGGTCCGCGGTGATGCGCGCTTCGTTGCCCGCGAGGACGTTGAACGTCTCGCCGGGCAGGTACACGGCGACGCTGCCTTCGCCGACCGCGACCTGGGTCGTGCCTGGCGCCGCAGTGACGGTGAAGATGGTGCCCGTCGGCACGACCGTCGCCTGGTCGGTCGCGACGTGGATCCCGCCGGAATTCTTCTGCAAGCTTTCGCGCACGCCGACGGTGCCGTGATCGACGCGTACTGCGACCACATCAGGATCGCCGGTCTGCGGGTCGACCTTGACCTGGCCCACCTTGACCTGCGTGCCATTGCCGATCGTGACCGCGAGATTCGGCGACAGCGCGATCGTGGAAGGTTGGTCCGAGCTATTCGTCAGGGTTTCGCCTGGCGTAAGGATCAGCGAACCGGATTGCTGCGTCGTGCCGCTCGCGGTGTTGACGTCGAGCGTGCCGCTGATCGCTGCCGTGATCGTCGACGGGGCTTCATGATGGCTCATCGCGCTCTGCTGGAACACGCCGCGGCTGATGAGGATCAGCGCGATGACCGCAGCGGCCGTGCCCATCGCATAGCCGAAGCTGCGCCAATTGGTGATCGACTCGACCAGCGTCTGCCAGGTCTCGCCTCGCTTCGTCGTGACGTGGTTCGCGGCGAAGACGCGCTCGATGATGCGGTCTTCCAAACCGCGGGGCACCACTAGTTGCGGCACCTGCAGCAGCAGTGCTTGGAAGCGCTCGGCGCGCGTCAAGGTGTTGGCGCATGCGAAACATGTGCGCCGATGCGCGTCGAGCAGCATCTGCTGCGTCGGCGTCAGTTGCGCGTCGAAGGACTGGTAGAGGAAGTCGAGCGCTTCAGAGCACTCCATCCTTACAGTTGTCCTTTCACGACGTCAGCAGCGGGCTCAGCCACGTCTGGAGCCTGCGCTTCGCACGGTGCAAGTTGGTACGTGCGGCTTGTTCGGTCATGCCGAGCACGTCCGAGATCTCGGAATAGGCGAGCCCCTGCAGCTCGCGCAAGATGAAGACCATGCGCTCCTGGGCCGGCAGCAGTGCAAGGCCCTCTTCGAGCGCCTTGTACGTCTCGCGGCCTTCCGCGCGCGTCTCCGGCCGATCGTTGATCGACGCGGTCAGTTCTGATTCAGGGACTTCTTCGATGTCGGTCGTCTGCAGGCTCGCGCGGCCCATGGCCGTGAGGCAGACGTTGACGCAGATGCGATACAGCCAGCTGCTGACTTTGCTGCGGCCCGAAAACGTGTTGGCATGCTGAAACGCCCGGAGAAATGACTCTTGGACGAGGTCCTCCGCGGACGCCGCATTATAACGGTAGGCTACGTTGTACAGCATTCTCGTGTATCGCCGCACCAGATCGGCGAACGCATCTCCGTCCCCTTTGGCGATGCGCTGCATCAGAGCAAGGTCCGGCCCTGACGACACTGGTTCCAATTTCTTGGACCGTATCGGATGCAACATTGTTACAGCTGTGCCGCCGTGCGCGCGGACCAAGACGCCATTTGGGCTCCGCCTTTGTGCTGTATGACGGGACGGGATGGGGGCGGCCGTAGGCTTTTGCCCCCTGCTCAGAAACGCGATACAGGTTCTTTGATTTTGAGAGTTTCTCCGCCGGAGCGCGAGTGTGCGGCGTCACGTTTCTGCGTGCGGCTGCCGCTTTGGGACCAGGCATCGCGGGACGGCCGAGCGAATCCGCGCCGGGCCGTCGTGAGGAACTTCCTGCTCGAGGAGCTGGCGGACGCGCTCGATGATCGCAGCGGCCAGTTCCGGTATCTTTTCGTCACGTCTTCTGGGCGCGTCCAGCCGTATGCGGCTGACGACCCCGCGGCGCTGCGCATTTCCGCCCGAGCCGACGTCATCGCGGTTCACCCGATGTCGCACGGCGAAGCGGCCTCCGTCGTGTCCGATTTTATCGAGACCCTCCTCGACGGCGAGCTTGCCGACCGTTTGCGGTCCGCGGCCATCGGCTCCACCAATCCGGCTCGATTCTTGCAGACGTTGAGCGCGTACCCGCGCGCGCGTCGATCGTGGCTTGCCTATCGTCAACGGCGGCTCGAGTCGTTGGCGCTCGACTGGTTGCGCGAGCATAACGTCGACCCGGCGGCCTACGGCCTCGATCAGCCGGCGCGTTCGGAAGAAGAAGCGACCGGATTGCGTTTCGCACCCGAGCTCGAGGAGCGCCTAAAGCGCTTGCGCGAGCAGCTGCGGGCCTTTGGAGCGCAAGGCGAGGCCGCGTCGATCGCCCGCGCGAGCTTGCGCAACGAGTGGCGCATCGACGAGATCTATCATTCGAACGCGCTGCGCGGCAACCGGTTGGACCGCGCGCAGACTGAGGAGCTGGTGACGCGTGGCGTCACGGTCGGGGGGCTGACGCTGCGCGAGCATTTGGAAGCCGTGAATCTGTTCAAGGCGCTCGACCGCGCCGCCGTGCTCGCGGCAAGCGATGCGCCGCTGACCGAGCATGCCATCCGCGAGCTGCACGCGCGGCTGTTCGCGTCCATCGACGATGAACAAGCGGGCGAATACCGGCGCACCGACGCCCGCATCGTCGGCCGCGACTATCTCCCGCCCGAAAGCGTCCTCGTGCCCGCGCTCTTGCGCGAATTCACCGAGTGGCTCGAAGAATCGTCCGCCGACCCGGTCGCCAAGGCGGCCGCCGCGCAGGCCAAGATCCTGAACATCGCGCCGTTCCTGGACGGCAACGGGCGTGTCGGACGGCTGCTCTCCAACCTCATCCTGGAAGCCAACGGCTATCCGCCGGCGATCGTGCATGTCGACGCCCGTGAGCGCTACTACGATGGCTTGCAGGAAGCGGATAGCGGCGATATGAGCGGCCTGCTCGCGTTGTTGATCGATTGTATCGAAGCCGCTCTTGCGCGCCTGTCGGGCGCAGTACGCAGCGGCGGCAACGTCTGAACAGGAAGCGATGATCGCGGCTGTCGGCCTCTTGCTGCTGGCGAACGTGATCGCCGTTGTGACGGAGATTCTCGGCTCGCACACGCCCCGCGTCGTTCGGATAGACCCCATTGCCGTCTATGACGGGGGCAAGTACGCGGACGCGGTGAGCGACTTCACGAGTCCGCGCCGCCGAATGAGCCCGCTCAATTGGACGCATCGTTTCGTTTTGGTAAGTCGCGGTGTCAAGGTCGCAACCGCCGACGTTTTCTACACCTTGCTTCCGCCTCGTGCAACCGGATCGCCGTGCTCGCGGACCGTCGAGGGGTACGCCCGCATCAGCGATCCTAAATCTTTCGATCACGGCATCGCCGCAATCCCTGGACTCGCGGTTAGCGGATATACGCAGGCGCGAGGGCTTAGCAGTTCAACGCTCGACCCGATCGACCCGCGCTATTCGAAGGACGTGCTGGCCGCCGCCTTGAGCGTGCTGCGAAGAGCGGGCAAGAGCTCAGACGGGCTGCACTTGCAGAGCATTGATGTCATGGATGTCTATCATGACGGGCAACCTGAAGTATTCGCCCGCCTTCTCAACCGCGATTTCATGTTCATCTGGTTGGCGTATAAGGGCGGCAAACCCGAGCTGCTTCGCGCTGACACACAAGTGGCCGCTGGCGGTCCAGGTGGTGGGCCCCATTTTATCGACACGGTAGACGTGGACGGCGATGGTGTAGACGAGGTCGTCATACAACAAGAGCTCGGCAGCGCATCGCAGTATGAGATCTACCGCGTGACCCACGATTCAGTGACGCGCGTTTTCCAAGGCGGCGTTTACGGCTGCTAACGGGCTGCCGCTCTTCTTTTTCAACCTCCGCAGTACGCGGCAGTGGCGACGTCTAACAAGCTCCTAATGGATTCCGATTCGACCAGGCTCGCCGCCGAGCGACGCGCCGCCGTGGCTGCCGCGCTTGGGGCGGGGGAATGGCCGTGGCCCCTCGCGCTGCGAACCGACGACTCGTTCATCGATGGGCTGTGCGCGCTGGCGACCGCATGCGATCGCGCAGGCGTGGAAGAGCTGGGATTCGCGGCCGCCATCGCCGACGAGAACCCGGAGCGTAGTGCGGTGGCGCGCTTGCTCTTGCACTTACGCCGCGAAAACCCGATGCGCCGGCCGCTGGATGTAGAACCCGAGCAAAACTCGGATGTTCGAGCGAGCGAAGCTCGCTCGCTGGCGGAAGCGTTCGAAATGGCGAAACATGCTGGCGCCGCCGACGTCGTGATGCGCCGCTGGATCGTCGAAGCGATCGGAGAACCTCCCGCAGGCCTTCGTTTACATCCTCGCGGTGCCGACGATCTCCCGATGCAGACCGCATCGATCGAATTCGCGGACGAACCGGGCTCTGCGGTCCAGGCGGGCGGTTGGGCCGAGTCGTTGGGCGCGGCGCCAGACGCGCTTAGCAGTGGCGAGCAGGCGCAGCTTCGCATCATCGTCGATGTTCCAGCGCAGTATGCTTTAGCCGAGTGGTTTGCGGGTGCCGAGCCGGACGAGGAAGCGTGGTCATGGCCGGCGCCAGAAGCAGCGCGCCCGCTGGTCGCGCCCGCCATGACGTTTTCGGCCTCGCGCTTGAACGGATTTGTGAAATGCCCGCGGCGGTGGTTCTTCGAGTATCTCTGCGATGCGCTGATCGACGAGGGCTCGGCGGCTGCCACCTACGGCAAGGTGTTCCACGAAGCGCTTGAAGCACTGCATCGCACGATCCGCGTGCCCGCGGATTGGTCGGGGAATTCGATCCTCGAGCGGCTGCACGGCGAATTGGATCTCGCGTTCGAGCGCAATCGCGACGAATTCGCGTCGCGCTTGGAGTTCGAGGTGAGCCGGCTGCGCGCGCGCGCGGTCGCAGCGCACTACGCGCGTTGGCTGCGCGCCGAGGCGCAGGACCATCCTATGCAGGTTGAGGCGGTCGAATCGCTGCAGCGCTGGACGATGCGCGGTTATACCTTCGTCGGCTTCATCGACCGCATCGACCGCCCGGCCGGCGGCGGCCCGATCACCATCTACGACTACAAGACCGGACGCATCGAAGAAGACCCGCGCGCATATGTCGCGGCGATGCGGCGCGGGGACGAAGCGCAGCTTGCGCTCTACTATGCGGTCCGCCGCACGCGAGGCGACGATGTCGGGCGGTTAGCGCTAGTCTCGCTGCGCGATCCGCGCGATCCCGTGACGGTGATGGCCCTTGACATGGTCGACGATCAAGGCAAGGCGGTCGTCGAGCGAGACCCGCGCAGCGGAATCGTACGCGGTTCGTGCACGCCGGCGGACATGGAGGCTGCGATCGACGCGCTCCTTGCGCGGGCCGACGAGCTGACGACCGGCGGCATCGAGCATTTCTATCCAGGTGAAGACCCGCCGTGTTCGTACTGCGCGTACGCTCACGCGTGTCGAGAACGTCCGGCCGATGGCGAGCGCGTTTTTGCGCGCTGAGATCGCCATCGACGTCACGCCGGCGATCCACGCCGCCGCCTCGGCTGATAGCGACGTCTTGGTCGTGACTGGTCCGCCGGGATCGGGTAAGACGACCGCACTGGCGTTGCGCGCCGCGGCGCGTGCTGGCATCGCACCGGTCCTCGTCATCTGCTCTCACGCCTCAGGCGTCCGCGCGTTTCGCAAGGAGTTGGAGCGGCTGGGCGCACGCGGCGACATCCAAGTCGGCACCGCACCTGAACACTGTCTGCGCTGGCTTCGCGCGCACCATGCGCTCGCGGGAGTGCGCGCCGATCTGCGCGCCGGCGGCGACGCCGCGTCGCGGGTCATCATCCGCGAGGCCGCAACTGGCTTGCTCGACATGAGCTGGCCGGAGCTGCAGATCGCCGATCTCGATCTCAATCTGCCGTTCTTGAGCCGGCCAGATAAGTTTCTCGATGAGGCGGCGGCGCTGATGCGCCAACTGCGCAGCGGCCGGGTAACCCCTGACGAGTTCGAGCGCGGCTGCGCAGCGGGCGTGACGGCCTTCTATGGAGACGAAGTGGAAGCGGCGGTCGCGAAGTGCTTGGATCCGGCGCTGCAAAGCCGCGTCGGTAAACGCGGTCGCGATGCGCTGCGCGCCAACGCATCGACCTTGCAGCAGCAAAAACGCGCGGAGCGCGGCCTTGCGGTGCTGTTGGGGCGGCTCTACCGCGAATATCTGCGCGTCGCGCGCAGCGCCGCCTTGATGTCGGATGAGGACCTCGTCGACGAGGGCGTCCGCTGGCTCGCAGAAGACGCGACCTCGGCTCGCGCGCTCGCGCGCTCATACTCGTGCGCGCTGGTCGACGATGCAGAAGACGCCCCAGCGGCGCTGGTCGATCTCGTGATCGCGCTGATCGCCGCCGGCTTGCCGGGCGTGACGCTGGCCGGCTGGCCGGATTCCACGATCGACGGCTTGCAAGGCCGCCGCTCGGCGCTGGGCTCGCTCAACGCAAGCGAGCGCATCGTGTTGGTGCCGCTCA
Organism: Vulcanimicrobiota bacterium; assembly: GCA_963812135.1. Taxonomy (GTDB): domain Bacteria; phylum Vulcanimicrobiota; class Vulcanimicrobiia; order Eremiobacterales; family Eremiobacteraceae; genus JAFAHD01. The sequence continues at coordinate 1,732,493 of CAWETU010000001.1, read as the reverse complement.
CGACAACGCCGGAGCCGCGCGTCACGCGGTATCATGATGAGGCGGAAGAAGTCGCGGCGGTCGCCGGTGCGATCGCCGAGCTTTTCGCGCAGGGAGCAGCGGCGTCGGAGATCGCGGTACTGACACGAAGCGCGGATGCGGCGGCGGTGTACGCGCAGCGTTTCGAAGAACTGGGCGTGCCGGTCGATCCGCCGCTCGATCGCTTCGCGGCGCCGCGCGAGATCGGCGATTGGCTCGCTCTCGGCGCGATCGTCGACGATCCCTCCGATCACGAGCACTTGCTGCGCGTGCTCGCCTCACCGCTCGTCGGCCTTGCCGACGCCAGCATTTATGCGATGTGCGAGGACCCAGCCGCTGTCACGCAGCTCGCGCTCGACGTCGGCGTGGGCGACGAACGCAAACGGCCCGAGAGCGAGCGCCAACGCACCGCGCTTGCGCGCAACATGCTCGAGGGGACGGTGGACGCTCGCCTGCCCGACGAGCCACGCGGGGTGATTGAGCGTTTCCGGCGGCAACTCGAGCGATGGCGGGAGCAATATACGGGCATGCCCGCGCCAGCAATATTGGCGGGCCTCATGAAAGCCGGGGGGTTTGCGGCCCGGTGGGCCCTCGCGCCGCCGCATCGCCGAGCGCGTCTGCAGCAGGATGCGCTGCGAGTCATCGAGGCGTTTGCGGCTGACGGTGCGAGCGGCCGCCGACGTTCGCTGCTGGAACTCGTGGGCGCGTTTGAAGCAGACGAACTGCCCGTGCGGGCAGCGGACCGCAGCCCCGATGCCATCGCGTGCGACACGATCTCCGGCTCCAAAGGCGAGCGCTGGCCGCATGTCTTTATCGTCGGATTGGCGCACGAGCGGTTTCCGCGCATCTACGTCTCGCGCGCCATGGCGTTTTCCAGGACATACGGTCTCATCGTTCGTGAAAACGTCGCGCCGGGCGCAGCACAGACCGCGAAGTTCGCCTGGTACTACGCGCGCTTCGACGCGAAAGCGCTTTACTTAGCGGAAGAGCGACGTGCCCTGAGCTACGGCTTGTCGCGCGGCTGGCGCAGCGCCTCAGCGAGCGGCTTCGGCAAACCGCCCCGTTGGGCGAAAGACTACGATCTGATCGCGACTATGACGTAGCCGGGGCGTCCGGCTTGGCGCGCTTCGGTTTTGGCGGCGGCGGCTGAGGCAGCGCCGTCTTATCGAATGGCACGAACGTGATGATGACCGCGCGGATCAATCCAGCGACCGGCACCGCGATCAGTAGTCCTCGAAGCCCGGCGAGCTCTCCGCCGATCAGCAACGCGAGCAGCACGAAGATCGGGCGCAGGCCGACGGTGTCGCCCACGATCAGGGGCGAGAGCACGTGACCGCTGATCTGATTGATCGCTACAAAACCGAGCGCGACGAAAAGCGCGTTCTCCCAGCCGTTCGTGAGCAGTGCGATGCCGACGCCCGGAATCGCACCCGCGATCGCGCCCGCATAGGGCACGAGCTCGAATGCACCGGCGAAGAGTCCGATCGCGATCGCGTACTTGACGTGCAGCACGAGCAAGAGAACGGTGACGAGCAGCCCGACGCATGCCGCGACGAGCAACTGCCCGCGGATGTAACCCGCAAGCGCCGCGTTGACGTTGTCGATGAACTCATCGAACTTCGGGCGGACGCTCTTTGGGATCAGTCCGAAAAGTGCACCGCGCAGCCATTCGCCGTCCATGATCGCATATGCGGCGAAGATAGGGATGAGGATCAACAACACGAGACTGGAGGCCATCATCAAGATCACGCGGACGGCGCCGGTCGTGATCGACACACCGTTCGTGGAGATCGCGGCGGAGATTCGAGCGGGAACCGTGTTGAGGTAGTCTCTCACGGAATCCGGTAGATGTGCGGCCCAGGGCCCGTTGACGCTCGCGTACGTCTGCAGTGCGCGTGTGAGCGACGGCGTGTCCGTGGCGAATTGACGCAGCTCTGAAACGATGAGCGGCAGCGCGAACCACAACAACGTGAGGACGACGAGCGCGATCGCAGCGTACACGATGAGCACGGCTGCCCACATCGGCACGCGCTGCCGCAGCGCGCGGACCGATGGTGCGACGAGATAGGAGAGGAAGACCGCGCCGACGATGATGGTCGTGACGGTGTGGATGCGCCCGAGGAAATGCAGCAGCACGTAGAGCGCGAAACCCAGCGCAATGACGAGCGCGGTGATGCTGAGCGCGTACGTGACGCGCGCTTTGCGCAGTTTGATCTCGTCGGCGTCAGCGGCCACGGTTGATCGTCCGCCAGACCCGCTCGGGCGTCATCGGCGTCTCGTGCGGCGCCGCGCCCACTGCGGCGCGAATCGCGCAGGCGATCGCCGCGGGCGGCGTCGTGATCGGGGGTTCGCCGACGCCCTTGAGTCCGTAGGGTCCGACTCCGGATGACGATTCGATGATGATCGCCTCAATCTCGGGCGCGTCCAAAGCCGTCGGCATCAGATAGTCTTTGAGATCGGGTTTGATGTTGCCGCGTTCGTCGAAGCGCAGTTCCTCGGTCAATGCCCATCCGACGCCCATCACGATGCCACCTTCGATTTGCCCGAGCGCGCCGACTGGATTGACCGCGAAGCCGACGTCCTGCGCGCTGACGACCTTGCGCACGGCAACCGCGCCGGTGTCAGGATCGACGTCGACCTGAGCGGCCGAGGCCGCGAACGATGGCGCGAGCCAACTCGAGAAGCCGTGAGTTTCGGTGAGCGCTTCATCGAATTCCGGGTCGTCTTGTTCGCTGCTTTCGCCCTCGCCGACGATCGAGCCGCCGGCGGACCGCGCGAGCTCGCCGAAACCCGCCGAGCGGTCCGGCACACCGCGCACGAACGCGCGCCCGTCGCGCAGCTGGATGTCCTCGGCGCGAGCTTCGAGCAGTTCTTCGGCTCGTGCGACCAACTTGGCGCGCGCATCTTTCGCCGCCAAGTCGACCGCCATGCCGGCGCTGAACGTCGAGGCGCTGCCGCCGACACCCGAATCGTAGGTCTGTGTCGCAGTATCTGCCGTGACGAGGACGATGCTTTGCGGATCGATGCCGAGCACTTCGGCCGCGAGTATCGGCAGCGTGAACGCCGAGCCCGTGCCCACTTCAGGATTGCCGCTCGCCAACGAGACGCTTCCATCATCGTGGATATCGATGCGCGCCTTTGACTCGCCGCACGCGGAGAACCACCAGGTGCACGCGATTCCACGGCCTGCGTTGGCCGACAAGGGCTTGTTCCAGCCGATCGCTGCGGCGACTTTGCGCAACGCTTCCTTCACGCACACGCCGCTGAGCTTTTGACCGCCAGGGCCTTCGTCGCCGTCTTCCCACGCGTTGCGGAGTCTGAACTCGAGCGGGTCGATCTTGAGCTTGGCAGCGAGCTCGTCGAGGTGCAACTCCTTCGCATAGTTGGCCTGCGGAGCTCCGGGCGCGCGAACGGGACCTGCGATATGCTTGTTCGTGTAGACGAGCGTGCCCTGAAGATCGAGATGCGGGATGCGATATGGAGCCGACGCGAGCATCGTCGAGATCTGCGCGGTGCCGTTGCCGTACCCGATGTACGCGCCGGTGTCGTAGATGAAGGCCGCCCGCATCGCGACCAATTCGCCGTCGCGCGTCGCGGCAGTCTTGAACGACGCAGTGCCGCCGTGGCGGGGAAACGCGTGCAAGCCGTCCTCGTGACGCGACCACACGACGCGCACGGCTCGATCGCAGCGCAACGCGAGGGCAGCCGCGAACCATTCCGCGGCCATGAGGATCTTGCTGCCGAACGCGCCGCCGACGAATTGGTTGATGAAGCGCACCTTCTCGGGCTTGAGGTCGAAGAAGGCGGCGAGCTCATCGCGGCTCTCGTACGGCGATTGCAGCCCGCACCAGACGGTGAGCGAACCATCGGCTTCGCGCCGAGCGGCTGCGGCCCGCGGTTCGATGTATCCCGCCATGGCGTGCGCGAATCGAAACTCGGATTCGTGCAGCACGACGTCGGACCGAGCGAAGGCGGCGTCGACGTCGCCGCGCCGGATGGCGTTGTGACCGCAGATATTGCCGCGAAGCACTCGTGCGGGCGATTTCTCATATCGCTGCCAGTCCGGATGGATCAACGTCGCGCCAGGCTGCAGGGCGCTGTGCGCGTCAAACACCGGTTGCAAGACTTCGTACTCGACGTCGATCGCATCCGCTGCAGCACGAGCCTGTACCTCGGTGTCCGCAGCGACGGCAGCGACCGGCTCACCGACATAGCGCGCGTACGGGCGGGGGAAGAAGTGCGCATCTTTGATCGCAAAATCGAACGGCTTGGCGGGTGTGTTGCCGGCATGGATAATCGCGCGCACGCCGGGCATCGTTTCCGCGCGCGAGACGTCGACGCGCAAGACGCGCGCGAACGCGTGTGGGCTGCGCTTGACGACGCCGGCGAGCGAATCTTCGAACGGCAAGTCCGCGGTGTAGCGGGTCTGACCGGTGACTTTCGGCGCAGCGTCGAGGCGTGGACGGACGCTGCCGACGATCGACGTCTTGTTCATGCCCGCGCCCTGATACGTGCGCGTTTGCCCGGCTGCTCGCTCGCACGGCCTTGCGCGCGAAGGCGACGCCCTGCTTCATCGACGGCGGCCACGATCGTCTGATAACCCGTGCAGCGGCAAAGGTTGCCGGCGAGCGCGGCTCGCGTCTGCGCGGCGGTTGGCTGCGGTTCTTCGGCGAGCAGTGATGCGGCGGCCATGATCATGCCCGGGGTGCAGTATCCGCATTGCAATCCGAATTTTTCGACAAACGCGGCTTGGACCGGGTGCAGCGAGCCTTCGTTCTCTGCTAGTCCTTCGATAGTCGTGACCTCTCGCCGGTCGGCGTCGACCGCGGGAAAAAGACATGCATTCACGGCCAGGCCATCCACGAGCACGGTGCATGCGCCGCAGTAGCCTGTGCCGCAGCCCTCTTTCGTGCCCGTCAATGAGAGCCGCTCGCGCAAGACGCAAAGCAGCGTCTCCAGCGGTTCGACGACGACTTCGTGCTCCGTGCCGTTGACGAAGAGCGTAACCGGTTGCATCAGTTCGCGACCCGGGGCGGCTGCGCGAACGCGTCGCGCAACGCGCGCTCGCACAGCACCGCGACGAGATGCCGCCGATACTCGGCCGATGCATGCAGGTTGTCTTCGGCGCGCGTGTCTTGCGCGGCCGCGATACGAGCCGCGACGCGAGCGGTCTCCTCATCGGCACGTTTGCCGAGCAATCCTAGCTCGGCGTTTGGCGCCCGCACGACCGATGGCGCCACGCCGCCCAGCGCCACGCGCGCGTTGCGAATCGTGCCCTCCACAATCTGTACCGCGACGCCGGCCGCCACCAACGCCATCTCGAAGGCGCGTCTGGTTTGCATCTTTTGATACGAGACCGACACCGGTATCGTTGGGATCTCGACCGCGGTCAACAACGTGCGCGGATCGCGTGACGCTGCTAGTACCAAGAAATCATCCACGGTGATGCTGGTTGGTCCGGCGACGATGTCAGCGACCACGCATCGTGCGTCGCTCGCAAGCAGCGCGACGACGATGTCGGCAGCCGGATGCGTCGAGCACAGGTTGCCGCCGATCGTCGCGACGTTGCGCAACTGGCGGGCACCGAGCGTGCCAGCCGCAAGCGCCACGAGCGGAGCATAGCGGCGCACCATGTCATCGGCGGCTAGCTCGGCGGCGGTGACGAGGGCGCCGACACGCAAGACCTCGCCGTCCAGACCGATATCTTTCAATTCAGGAATGCGCTTGATGTTGACGATCGTCGAGGTGTCGGAGTCGCCGCGACGCACCTCGGGGCCGAGCAGCGTACCGCCGGCAAGCACGCGGGCTGTGGGCGCGAAGCGGTCCAATAAGACCAACGCCTCGTCGACAAAATTCGGTTCGAAGTATTGCACGGCGGCGCGCTTTTCTCCACGAGCTATACAGGAAGCCTGGAGCGAGGGCGAAAATCAAGACGCACGTGGCTCGGGGCGACAGGGAAGCTGGTGCAAATCCAGCACGGTCGCGCCACTGTAACCGGGGAGCCGCCGATCGCGCCACCGCAAGGGAAGGCGCCGGCACCACAAGGCGATGATCCGGAAGTCAGGAGACCTGCCCCGACGCCCATGCGCGATGGCGACATCGCGCCCCTAACCCTTCGCGTCAAAGGGGTATGGCAGTGGTCTCCTCGCATAGCGGCGCCGCGCGCGCCTTTTCATCCAAACCTATTTGGCTGCTCGGGCTTTGCGGCGTCGCGCTCTCCGCGGCGGCCGCTTCGCTCGCTGTCGGCAGCCTGCCGATCGATCCATCCTCGATCCTGTCGGCGCTCGCGCACCCAGCAGCGCCCAGTCTCGCGCACACCATCGTCTGGGATATCAGGCTGCCCCGTTTGGCGATCGCGGCGTGCGTGGGCGCAGGCCTCGGCGTCGCGGGCGCGATGCTCCAAGCGCTCTTCCGGAATCCGCTGGTCGATCCGTACGTGACCGGCGTGTCGGCAGGTGCGGCGCTCGCTGCGAGCGCGAGCATCGCCGCCGGCTTGTCGTTCGCCGTGGTGCCGGTGCTCGGGTTCGCCGGCGGTCTGGCGTGCGCCGCGCTCGTCACGCTGCTGGCTGCGGGCTCCGGGCCGAGCGCCAATCTGCGGCTCGTCCTTTTCGGGATCGCGATCTCATCGTTATGCGCAGCCGCGATCACCATCCTATTGTTGCGCAGCGGCGCGTCCGACAGTCTCACGATTCTCGGCTGGCTCGCCGGCGGAATCGGCGGCAGAGGTTGGAGCGATCTTGGCTGGACCGTCGTGTATCTATCGCTCGGCCTGTGTGCGACGGTGTTCTTGCTGCGACCGCTCAACGTATTGCGACTCGGCGCCGAAGCCGCCGCTGGATTAGGTGTGCCTGTTGAACGAACGCGCTTCGCCGTGCTCGCGGCGGCGGCGCTCGTCGCGGCAGCGTGCGTCGCGGTGTCCGGCATCGTCGGATTTGTCGGCCTCATGGTGCCGCACGGGGCACGCCGCCTAGTGGGCGGCGACGTCGTTTGGCTGCTGCCCGCAAGCGCTGCGGGCGGAGCCGCCGTCGTCATGCTCGCCGACGCATTCGCGCGCACGGTTGTCGCGCCGGCGGAGCTGCCGCTTGGGGTCCTGCTAGCTCTGGTCGGCGTGCCGTTCTTCCTTATGATAGCGCGCCGGCCGGTGGAGCTATGAACGCGCCGGCTTTGCTCGGGCGCGGGCTGGCAGTACGCTACGGCGCCCGGTCGGTGTTCACCGATCTCGACATTGCCTTATCGGACGGTCAGATGACGGCGCTCGTCGGCCCGAACGGCGCCGGCAAGTCAAGTTTGCTCCGCCTGCTCGCGGGGACGCAGAAGACGAGCGCAGGTTCTATCGAGCGCCCGGAGCGCGTCGCGTTGGTCGCGACCTCGCTCGCATTGCCGCCCGACGTCACGCCGGCGCAACTAGCCGGATACGTGGTCGCCTTGCGCAAGCCATGGTGGCAGTTGGGTAGTGCGCCTTCAGAGCATAACGCCGTTGATGCGGCGCTCGAACGGACGGGATTGCTCGAGCGCGCGAATGACGCCGCAGCGACGTTGAGCGCTGGCGAGTTGCAACGCGCGTGGATCGCCGCTGCGCTCGCCGCGCAAGCGCGCGTGCTGCTCATCGACGAGCCGACGACACATCTCGATCTGCGCTATCAGCTCGAGGTGCTGCGGACGCTCAAGACGCTCGCGCGATCGGGGGTCGCGGTTTTGGCTGCGATCCACGATCTCACGCTCGCGGCGCGCTTCGCCGATTCGGTCGCGCTGCTCGCCGGCGGCGTGCTCGAGTGCGGTGCGCCGGAGCAAGTCTTTCGGGCGCCGACGCTCACTCGGGCGTTCGGCGTCGACGTCACCACGCACGAAGATCCCGAGGGGTACATCGTATGCACCCCGCGCTGAATTCAATGAGCGTGCGCGCTGCGACGTGCATTGCTATCGCGCTCGCGTGCGTTCTCGGGGCGGCGCAGAGCAAGGCCGACAGCACGGCGCCTGCGCCGACACTCTCGCCATCGCCATCTCCATCGCCCTCCGCTGTTCCGAGCCCATCGCCGACGCCAAAACTCAGGACGATCACGCTGTACAGTAACTACCTCGGCCAGGTCGTCGCCCATGCAGGCCCGCGCGAAGGATACACTTTGCCGGTCATCGAGCTGCAGCGTCTCGGCGCGCGAACGATCGGCGATGCACTGCGCTTCGTTCCCGGTGTTCTCGTTCGCCAAACAGGCACGGCTGGCGCGCTCCAGACCGTTGCGCTACGCGGCAACAGCGCATCGCAGACGCTGATCTTGCTCGACGGCCGGCCCGTCAATGAAGGCGATACCGGGGTCACTGATTTCACATCGATGCCGCTCGACGGTGTCCAGAACATCGTCGTGATCGAAGGCGGCATGTCGTCGCGATATGGATCTGGCGCCATCGGCGGCGTCGTGGAGATATCCACCAAGCATCCGTTCTCCCCTCCGCACGATTCCGCGTACGCGCAAGTCGGCTATCAAGGGGATTTCGGGAGCGGAGCCCAGGTCAGCAGCAGCGGCGCGAACGGCGGCGTCGTGGTCGACGCCTTCACGCGCTACGCCAACAACACGTTTGACTACCCGAGCTTCGCCGGCCTCGCCGGCGGCACGCGCACGAACAACGACTTGCACGCCTCCGACATCACGTTGTGCGCGTGCTTTCACTTTTTTGGAAACGGGCGCGGTCTCGCCGCCGACTTACATCTGGAGGATAACACGTCGGAGGTCGGCGCACCCGGTAGCGTGCAATTCGGCCCATCATTCGTGAGCGTGTTCGCGCGCCAGCAGCGCGACGTGCAGCGCAATTCACTCAACCTTCGGTACAGCACCGCGAATGCGCTAACCACCGCCATCGTCTACGTGGACGGCCGGCGCTTGCATTTCTACGACCCGACTCCATCATTTCCGTACGATACGTTGACGCTCGCGACACAGCGCGGCTTTTCGGTCGAGCAGCTCGTTCAGCTTGGTCGGACCAATACGCTCACCGCGAAATACGAACAGAACGGCACCGTCGCGCTCTTCCAAGGCACGATCGATGTGCCCATGCAGCTTGTCGCTCGAGATTCCACGACCAACCTCTACGTCGGGGACGAATATCGCGCCGGTGACAAGGGACCGCGTCTCGATGCAGCCGTGCAGTTCGCGCACACGCAAGGCACGCCAAGCACGACGCTGCCGAGCTTTGCGGCGAGCCAGCAAGTGGGCGGCAGGGAGACGTGGTACGGCACACTGGTGCGGGCAAGTTATGCGCGTTCGTTCCGCGCGCCGAATCTCGATGAACTCTACTTCCCGGGTTTCGGCAACCCGAAGTTGCAGCCGGAATATGCTTCGACCTTCGACGCCGGTGTCGTGACGAACAACAAAGGCATCGACGCGTCGGCCACGTTTTTCGGCAGCGATACGAACAATCTCATCGTCAATCAGGCGATCGACATGCTCGGGGACTTCTTACCGTTCAACGTCGGACGCGCCCGCGTGCGCGGCTTCAGCGTGCAGGTCAGCAACGCGTGGAACCTGCGACTCGGCGCCCAAGCATCCTACACGGACTACCCGCTCGCGGAAGATCTGAGCACCGCGCCCGACATCAATGGCGTTGTGACGACCGGAAACCGTCTGCTCTATCGGCCCACGGCGACCGCGACGCTTGAGATCTGGCGCCGAGCTGGGTACGATCCGCACGAGCAGGCGATCGGCGAGGACGGATTTGACTTGCTGTTCGTCGGACGACAGTACGCCGATGAGGAGAACTTGCATCTGTTGCCGCCATACGCGACAGTCGGGCTGCATGTCTCGCGCAACCTTAGCCCGCACCTCAACCTGTTGCTGCGGGTGGACAACCTGACCGACCAGCGCGTGCCGCAGGTCTATGGTTATCCCGTGCTTGGTACGACGTTCAGCGTGCGGCTCACCGCGAAATGACGCAGACGCGCAAGGCATTGCGCATGCTATCAGCGCTCGTGGGAAGCCTGAGCCTGCTGGCGGGCTGCGCGCACGGTCGAATAAATTCGACCGCTACACTAGAGCCGGCGACCCACGGGCCGCGCATCATCTCGCTCGCCCCGTCGCTCACGGAGATCGCGTTCGCGATCGGTTGCGGCGATTCGCTGGTGGCCGACACCACGTATGACGACTATCCGCCGACTGCCAAAGATCTGCCGCACGTCGCTGACCTTACGCATGCAGATCTCGAGCGCATCGCACAGTTGCATCCGAGTGTTGCCATCGCCGTGCACGATCAGGAGCACGAGGGCGGGCCGATCCAGGCCCGTCTTGGCATTCCGGTGACCTATCTGCCCAATCGCAATCTCGACGATCTCTACGCGGACATCGCCGGTGTCGCGAAAGCATGCGACCGCGCACCGCAAGGCAAGGCGCTCGCGGCGCAAATCCGGCAACGCCTCAAGCGCATCGTGGCGCGCCCGCTGACCACCGCGCATCGGCCGCGCGTCCTTTTCTTGCTCGGATTGCCCGGATTCACCGTTGGAAAGTCGTCGTACATCAACGATCTGATCACGCTCGCGGGCGGCGAGAACATCGCAGGCGATGTAGACCAGCCGTATCCCGACCTGAGCGCCGAAGCGATCCTGCGCGCCGATCCGGATGTCATCATCGTCTCGAAGGATACGCCGTTCGGTTCGGACGTGCGTGCGCGCGAACCGTGGCGCAGCCTGCGCGCAGTGCAACGTGGGCGCGTGTTTCAGCCGCCAAACGACTCGATCATCGAGCGCAACGGGCCGCGCGTGGTTGAAGGCTTGGAGTGGCTCTCAGCCCAGTTTCGGTAGGTGGCTCGCCCGGAGGCCGTGACGTTTCGGCGTCTCCGGCTCGGCGTCGTGATCGACGCTTAGGTCGGCGAGTCGATAGAAAACGATCTGCGTCCCCTCTTCGAACCCGACCTTGATAAGCGGATCGTCGCGATCGCCGGCGACGACCGCGTGCACGCGTCCGGTCTGCCCGATGCGTGCGCGATGCACGTCGGTGAAATACTTGGGCTCGACGTCGAGCGACCGCACGGTCACCGACTTGCCGACGAGAACTCGTTTGGAATCCACGGGACTGCACCTCGGACAGGGTGAATTACGCGCGGCGATGCAGGGACCTTCACCCACGACTCCGGTGTTCGTCGCGTGCGCGTTCAAGGACGTCGCTGCGGCAGAAGGCGCCGTTCGTTCGCTGTTGGCAAGCGGCGTCGCGCCGGCGGATGTCGCGATCGGCGCTGCCGGATCGGCGAGGCCGATCGCCGGACAATTGGCGCAAGAGCTGGGCGTGCGCGACGACGTCGATCCGGACGATCCGTTAGCGGGTGCACCTGGCCTTGCATCGGCGGCGATCGGCTCGGACAATATCAACCGCGGCGCCGTCATCGGCGCGCTCGTCGGCGTCCTGGCGGGATTCGCGCTCGCGCTCATCCCAAGCGTGCATGTGATCCCAGTGGATGCGCACTATCGCATGCTCGCCACGGTTCTGTTGTGTTTCATCGTCGGATCGCTCGCCGGAGCCACACTGGGCAGCGCGCTCGCGCCGCAGCGCTCGACCCACGCGGCGTTCCGGATCGTCGACGAGATCGAGCATCACGGCTTCGCAGTCGTCGCCGCGCTGGACTCGGCGACCGCGCCGGCCGCCGCCGAATTGCTGACGGCCGGTGGCGGCTTGCACGTGATGAGCGTACCGGGCGCCGAGTGATCCGCAGATAGCCGATTCGCACGCGATGAGTCCCTATGAGTGGCTTGCAACCCCGGCGGGTGACGCGCTGCTGGCGGAGCTCAGCACCTTCACGGAGTCGCGCGCCGCTGCGGCGGCGGCGATCGCTCGCAAGCGGACCGATGCGGCGCGTGCCGCTGCGGCGCTGACGACGGCGTTCGCGCGTCGTCGAGCCGTCGCAGCCGGGAAGTTCTCACGCGCAGACAAGATGTTCTTCACGCACGCCGGCTACGAGCAAGCGTCCTCCGAGGCCCTAGCTCGCCATCGCGCGGCGCGTTTTGAGAATCGCGCGCGCGTGATCGATCTTTGCTCGGGCATTGGATCCGACTCGGTCGCCATCGCGGCCGCGCACGGACCGGAAGGACGCGTCGACGGTGTCGACACGGATGAGGACGCGCTCGCCTGCGCGCGGCACAACGCGCAAGTCTATGACGTGCAAGCCACCGCCGTGTTCCATCACGCAGATGCGTTGGCATGGCCGCTGGGCGGCAATGGCGACGCCGCGTTCGCCGATCCGTCGCGCCGAACGGCGCGAGGCCGCGCGCGACACGGCGACGAGTACCAACCGCCGCTGCGCTCGATCCTTGCGCGCGCGAAAGAAATCCCCGATCATGCGCTCGGCGTCAAGATCGCGCCGGGTCTGCGCGTTGAAGAAGATGGGTTGCGCGAGCTGTGCGGGGCGCCGGTCGAGCTGGAGTACTTGTCCGAGCGCGGCGAATGCAAAGAAGCGGCCGTATGGTGCGGCGCGCTCGCGCGGCGCCATGGCGCGCGCAGCGCGACGGTCATCGATGCCGGCGGCGCGCATGTGCTTGACGGTGCGCTGCAGCCTGCGCCTGTCCGCCCGCTCGAGCGCTACCTGGGCGAACCCGATCCAGCGGTCATCCGTGCCGGCCTTATCGGCACGTTGTGCGCTCGGATCGGGGCCGCGGTGCTGGATCGAGATTTGGCCTACGTGACCGCCGGCCACGAGGCGGACGATCCGTACGTCCGGTGGTTTGAAGTGATCGAGTCGCTGCCGTTCGGCGTCAAACGCTTGCGTGCGCTGCTGCGCGCGCGCGGCATCGGGTCGTTGGTCATCAAAACGCGCGCCTTTCCGATGCGGCCCGACGAGATCGCGGCGGCGCTCAAAGTGCGCGGCGATAACGCCGCGATACTGGCCTGCACGACGATCGGCGGCGTGAAGACCGCAATCGTTTGCAGGGCGCCATCGCCGGCGCTGCCAAGCTGAGGCCGTGCTCAACGCGGTGATCGCGGCTGCCGGCCGCCTTGGACCAGAAGAGGCGCGGCGCGAAGGCACCGACATCAAAGCGCTTGCGCGCGTTGGCGGCAAGACGCTCTTGGCGATCCTCGTGGAGGCGCTGCGCGGCGTTCCCGAGATCGCGCGCATCAGTGTGGTCGGTCCGCCCGCGGTACGCGAGTGCGGCGCAGCGGCGGATGATTGGCTTGACGAGCGCGCCAGCGGCGAAGAAAACGTGATCGCGGCGCTGCAAAGCGCCGGCTCGGGCCGGTGCGTGATCGCCGCGGCTGACCTGCCGTTCGTCACATCGCACGGCATCGCAGGGTTGCTGGCGTTGGTACCAGAGGATGTCGCGTGCGCCTATCCGATCTACACGCGCGAAGAGTTCTCCGCCGCGTTTCCCGGTGGGCGCTCGAGCTTCGCGCGATTGGCGGACGGCGAGTGGACCGGCGGTAGCGTGCTCGTGCTCGACGCAGAAAAAGTGCTGCGCAATATAGCATTGCTCAAGCGCGCCTTCGCGGCGCGCAAGAGCCTGCTCGGGCTGGCTGGATTGCTCGGCCCGCGACTCGCCCTCCGATACGCGAGCCATCAACTGCGCATCGCCGACGTCAAGGCTCGGCTTGTCGAGCTGACTGGTTTGAAGTTCGAGCCGATCAGAGGCGCAGACCCGGCGCTCGCGATGGATTGCGACGAGCTGGCAGATTTCGAGTACGCCGACCGGCGTTTGCAGGCGGCCGCCGAATGAGCGCGGCCGAGCCGGGCAGCCGGCCGCAAAACCAGTTCGTGCTCGCGTTCTACTGGTTCGCCTGGGAAATGCATTGGGCGGCGCTGCTGGGAGCAACGCTGCAAGCGGATATCGCGCGCTTCATACCTGAAACTGCGTACGGCCGCGCAACAGCCCTGCTGGGCGGGCTTGGCGCGTTGCTCGCGATCGTCACGCAGTATGGCGCGGGCCGCGCGTCCGACGTCTTGCGCAAGCGCATGCCGTTCATCATCGTCGGCACCGTGCTCGATATCGTCGCGTTGTATGCGTTCGCGCTCGCGCCGTCATTCGGCGCCGTGCTGGTATCGTTCGCGGCGATCCAGATCGCGTTGAACATCGCCGGCGGACCCTATCAGGCGCTGATCCCCGACCGCGTGGCGAAATCCCAACAAGGCCGCGCTTCGGCGTTCATGGGACTCATGCGTCTGGCCGGCACCGCAGTCGGCCTGCTGCTCGCAAAGATATTCGTCCATCAGCCCGGTCCCGGCATCACGCCACAGATGTACACCGCCGGCTTCATCGCGCTGGTCTCGGTGATCGCGGTGGTGCTCGCCGTCGCACTGGTGGTGACGATCTTCGGTGTCGGCGAACGCGAAGGCGACGTGCCACCGCCCCAGCCCGTTCTTGCGGCGTGGCCGAGCCGCACGAGTTTCTGGTGGCTAGTCGTGTCGCGTGGATTCGTGAGCGCAGGCCTGTATCTGATCCTGCCGTTCCTCGGGTTCTATTTGCGCTTCGCATTGCACGTGGCGAATTATCTGGGGACGAGCCTGCTGCTGCTGCTCCTGATGGTCGGCTGTTCGTTGGTCGGCACGGTACCGGCGGGCCGGCTCGCCGACCGGTTCCCGAAAAAATCCATCATCTATATAGCGCTCGCGCTGCTCGTCGCCGGCGCGGGCGCGCTGGTCTTCACGAAGTCGCTCGCGCTTGTCGGTCTGCTCTCGGTGCTGCTGGGCATCGGCTGGGGCGCGTATTATTCGGTCGATTGGGCGCTGGCGTGCAATCTGTTGCCGCCAGGTCGGGCGGGCGCGCTCATGGCCATCTGGAACCTTGGGGCGTCGGCGCCGCAAGTCGCCGCGCCGATCGCCGGCGGACTGCTCGTCGACCGCGTCGGCGCGAGCACCGGCGATCTCGGTTTGGGCTATCGCATGCTGTTCGCGTTGGTCGCGCTGTTCGTGACGTGCGGTGCGTTTGCGCTGTCATTCGTGCGGGAACAACGGGAAGGATTGGGGCGTGATCCCCCCTAAAGCGTCGCGACTCAATCGACCCTTGAGAGGAGCAAGAGACCGTGAAGAAAACGTCGGTGTTGCTCGTTGTGGTGGCGGTAAGCCTCGCGTTTTCGGCCGCATGCACGAAGTCGTCGACTGACAATTCATCGAGTTCGAATACCGCGGCGACGACCGCGCCGGCCGCTTCGGCAGCAGCCAGTGCGATGCCAAGCGCCATGGCGATGGCGGCCAGCCCGCTGCCGATCCCGCTCGCCAAGTTGCCAAACGCCAAAGTCGCTGCCGGTGACGCGACAGCCGGCGCGAAAGTCTTCTCCGCCAATTGCGAGAGCTGTCACGGCGCAGGCGGCAAGAACGGTACCGTCGGCCCGTCTCTCGCGGGCACCGGCCTCAAGGCCGGCCAGGTGGCGTACATGGTGATGAATCCGCAAGCGATCGATAAGGATTCCGGGATGCCCAAGCTCCCGCTGTCCCCCAAGGACATCGCTGATGTCGCCGCCTACGTCGCGTCTTTGAAATAAGGCGCTGGACCCCGATCCGAGCCTCGCGCGCCGCCGGGTCGTCAGAACCGAGCGGCGCGTCGCATTGAAGACGGCATGAGATGAGCGCGAGCCTGTTCTGGTTCCGGCGCGATCTGCGCCTGACGGACAATCCCGGCCTCAATGCCGCTGCGGGTAGCGGCGGACCCGTCTACGCGGTGTACTGCCTCGACGAGCTCGACAAGCTGAACGCGCGACAACGCGCATTCGCCATAGGCTCGCTGCGCGCGCTGCGCACGGTGCTCGAAAAACGCGACGCGACGCTCACGCTCGTGCGCGGCTCGCCGTCTGAGGCGCTCGTCCGCGTAGTCCAGCGTTTCGAGGCGACCGCCGTCTACTGCTCGCGATCGTACTCGCGCAGCGAGCGCGCCGTCGAGTCGGAAGTGGCCACCGCACTGCGCCGCTCCGATATCGCGCTGCATAAGTTAAAGGGCGACGTCGTGCATGAACCGGAGGCGGTCGCTGAGCTCAAGCAATCCGAGGGCGAAGGTTATCGCGTGTTCCCGCCGTTCTTCGCGGCGTGGCAATCGCTCGACGTCGCGGTGCCCTCGGGCGAGGTCATTCCGAACGGGCGGGACGAGCAGGCGGGCGCGCTGCCTGAGGACGACACGGCTCCGCCGGTGCCCGCGGGGGAGGCCGCTGCGCGCAGCGCTCTAGAGCGATTTGTGACCGCACGCGCCGCCGACTACATCGTAAGCGGGCAATACCCGGCCACCGACGGGACCTCGGGTCTCGCGCCCTATCTGCGCTTTGGGTGCGTGAGTCCGCGCGTCGTGCATCAGGCGATGGCGCGACGCATGGCGTGGTCGTGGACGCTCGCGCAAGAGCGCCGGTCCATGGCTGCATTCATGCGGCAACTCGCGCTGCGCGATTTCTTCACCCAGCTCGCGTACTTCGTGCCCGAACTGCACGACGAGGCGCTGCAGGAGAAGATGCGCAGCTTTCCTTGGTCGACCGACGACGAGAAGCTGGAGATCTGGCGCAAAGGCCGCACCGGTTATCCGTTCGTGGACGCCGCGATGCGGCAGCTACACACACATGGACTCGTCCATCAACGCGCGGCGATCTGCGCCGCATCGTTCTGCTGTTTCGATCTTGGTCTGGATTGGCGGTCGGGCCGGGATGTGTGGATGGACCAATATCTCGCGGCCGACGAAGCGCTGTGCGACGGCAACTGGCAATGGCTCGCCGGCGTCGGATCGGATCAAGCCGCGTATCCGCGCATCTACAATCCCGAGAAGCAAGCGCGGCAATTCGACGCCCAAGCGGTGTACGTGCGCCGCTGGGTGCCCGAGTTGCGCAAGCTTCCCACCGCGGCGGCGCTCGCGCCCTGGCGGATGGATCGCCAGCACCAGATCGAGCTGAGCTTCTTCACGCCCGATCAATACCCGCAGCCGATCGTGGACCACGAGAGCACGGCGCGCGAGTTCCTCAAGCGCTACCGCGCCTTCCGCGAGACTTAGCGGAAGCGCGACGCCCAATCCGCAGCGAATGGCACGCGCGGCATCTGGCCGCTGGCGGCTCGGATGGCGAGGTACAAGTCCCCAAGCATCCACAGCGGCACCAAGAACGGCAGCGCGAACGCGCTTTGCCATCCGATGAGCGGTACGTTGGCCAACAGCGCGTAGATGACGTACAGCGCGACACCGAGCGCGTTCACACCGAGCGACTGCAACACGTGGAAGCGCACGAATCCGCTGCGGCCTGATGGCAGCAGCAAGAGCAAGAGCGCGAGCGGCCACAGTGGATAGCAGAGCGCGGCGAGGACGCGGTCTTCATTGGACGCCGTCCCTTCATCGGCGTGCACGACGGGCGCGCGTACGGCGCTGACGTTTGCGGTGGCGCGCGGCGCGGTCCAAGTTCCCGGCCGCGGCGCTTCCGCGACCGCGACGGCGCTCTTCGCCGGCGCTCCTTGGAGCGCGCGCCCGAGCCGGCAGCCCGGGCAGATGCCGGCGTCCGAGCACGTCTGACAGATCTCGCGGCCGCAATCGTGACAGCGTAGTGCCGTCGCCAAACGCGGATGATAGTAGCAACCCATGACGTCAAGCCCCCTTTGCCCGCTTTACCGCGAGGGGCGCTCCCATGTTTCACCAAAGAATGCGAGCCAATGACCTACCAGCGTTTGGTGCGCTACCTGCGCCCGTTTGTCGCGCCCATGCTGGGCGGACTGCTGCTCACCGCGATCGCGTCGCTGGCGACCGTCGGCTACGCCGGGGCCGTGAAGCTGCTGGTCCAGGCAGTGTCGGATCGCAGTTTGCAGGGTCTCGGCATCGCCCTGGCCGCCGCGCTGGCCTTGAACATGCTAAAAAACGCGGGCCAGTATTTCGGCGGGTATGCGCTGACGTCGGTCGGCCAACAGGTCGTGCGTAACATCCGGCGCGACCTGTTCGCGCGGATCCAATACCTGGCGCTGCCGACGTTCGACAAGTGGCGCAGCGGCGATATCCTGTCGCGTTTTTCCAACGACATGCTCGTGCTGGTGGAAGGCGTCTCGGCGTTGCCGCTGTTCTTAAGCGCAAGCCTCACGCTGCTCGCCGGTCTCGCGGTGATGTTCTATCTGAACTGGCAGCTGACGCTGGTCACCATGGCAGTCGCACCGCTGATCTCCTGGGCTGTCTATCGCTTTTCGGGCGTGCTTCGGCGCGTGACGACGACGGCGCTGAACCGCGTGGCCGACCTGAACTCGTTGCTGCAAGAGTCGCTCGAGTCGATGCGCATCATCAAAGCGTTCACACGGGAGCCCTACGAGATAGCTCGCTTCGAGAATCGGAACGACGCGAACTTCGGCGCATCGATGAAGCTCGCGCAGATCTCGCTGACGCAGACGCCGGTGATCGATTTCGTCGTGATGATCGGCGTGCTCATCCTGGCCGGGTTCTCGCTCTATCAGGTCGTGTCGGGGACGCTGACCTATACCCAGTTCTTCATGTTCTTCACCGTCACCGCGACGGTCGCCAACCCGATCGCGCAGCTGTCGAACTACATCGGCAGCTTGAACAAAGCGTTTGCGGCTGCCACGCGCGTCTTCGAGCTGATGGATCTGCCGGTGGAGACGGCCGAAGAGGCGGACAAGACCGACCTGCACGATGTGCGCGGAGCGGTCGAGTTCAAGGACGTGCGCTTTAGCTATGACGGCGCGCGCGATGTGCTCAAGGGAATATCCGCCAGCGTCGCGCCGGGCGAAATCGTGGCGCTCGTCGGACCGTCGGGCGCAGGTAAGACGACCCTGGTCAATCTCGTGCCGCGATTTTACGAGTCCACCGGCGGATCGCTCCTCGTGGACGGTCACGACGTCGCCGGGGTGACGCTGCACTCGCTGCGCGGCGCGATCGCCGTCGTGCCGCAGGACCCGCAGCTGTTCTCTGACTCGATCGAAGAGAACATACGGTATGGCCGGCTTGACGCCACGCACGCGCAGATCGAAGAAGCGGCGCGGCTGGCCAACGCGCACGAGTTCATCAGCAAGCTGCCGGACGGCTACGCGACCCTCGTCGGCTCGCGCGGTATGCGCCTATCGGGCGGCGAGCGCCAGCGCATCGCGATCGCGCGCGCCATCCTGCGCGACCCGCGCATCCTGATCCTCGATGAGGCGACCTCATCGCTGGACGCCCACTCAGAGGCGTTGATCGGGGAGGCGCTCGACCATCTGCTGGTCGGACGGACGACGTTCATCATCGCGCACCGGCTGTCGACGATCAGGCGAGCGGCCACGATCCTCGTGCTGGCCGACGGCAAGATCGTCGAACAAGGCACGCATGACGAATTGCTGCGCCGGGGCGGCCTCTACGCATCGCTCTACGAGAAACAGATGCTCGAGCCGGTCCCAGCGGTGTCCGACTGAGTGAATCGATGTCCCCCAATATGGGATTTGCGCGACAGACCGCCGAATTGATCCGCGGGAGCATCCAGCTCGAATAAGTAGTAGGACGCGCGCAAGCCCACGCGTGTCCCGTTTGACAAGCTTGCATTTCATGCTATAATGTTTGTCTGTGCCACCTTGGGACGATAGCGCCGACCGACAGGAGTGGTGAGCGACGCCAGACTCGCCACCTCCCAGCCGGGACCCCGCCGCGTATCGTCTTTTTCATCCCCTGACGCAGCAGCCGACAAACCGCCACTCTATATAAGATAGCAAGGCGAGCAACGCTCGCCGCCGCTCACCCGTGCGCGCCGCCCGCAAAGGTAAGAACCACATCAGATGAAGAGCCCGAAAGCGACCACCACCCGCACCCGCACCGCCAAGCCTGCCAAAGAGAAAGTCGCGAAGGCGCCGGCCAAGGCCAAGGCACCATCGCGCCGCAAGGCCGTCGCATCGCGCATGTCCGCGCGCATGCGCGCGCCGCGGCCGATCGCACGGCTGCTTCGGCTGACCGACCCGCGCGCGGCGCTCGAATCGCTCATCGAGAGCAAGGGCGTCGTCAAGGCCGTCGAGATGGGCACGGTTGAGGTCAAGGGTTCTCAAAAGGGCAAAGACCGCTTCACGTTCGCCAAGATCCCGCACACGCTGGACATCCCGGACCTGATCGAGCTCCAAAAAGAGTCGTTCAACTGGTTCATCACCGAGGGTCTGCGCGAAGCGTTCGCGTCGATTTCGCCCATCAAGGATTTCACCGGCAACCTGATCCTCGAGTTCGGCGAGCATAGCCTGGGCGAGCCCAAATACACGGTCGAAGAGTGCCGCGAGCGCGACATGACGTATTGCGCGCCGCTGCGCGTGCGCGTCCGACTCATCACGTCCGAATCGGGCGAGATCAAGGGCATTCCGGACCAAGAGATCTTCATGGGCGATCTGCCGCTCATGACCGAGAAGGGCACGTTCATGATCAACGGCGCGGAGCGCGTGATCGTGAGCCAGCTCGTGCGTTCGCCCGGCGTGTACTTCTTGCAGGACACCGACACGAACGGCCGTCCGATCTTCATCGCGACCGTCATCCCCAACCGCGGCGCATGGATCGAGTTCGAGACCGACAACGGCGGCAAGAACGACACGTCCGAGGGCACCATCGGCGTGCGCATCGACAAGAACCGCAAGATCATCGTCACGACGTTCATCCGCGCGCTGGATAAGAAGTACGAGTCCGACGACGCGCTGCGCAAGCTGTTCGCCGATCCGCTGACGGGCGAAGTGCCGGCCATCATCGAGAACTGCCTCGAAAAAGACAAAGACATCAAGACGCGTGAAGACGCGCTCAAAGAGGTCTACAAGAAGCTGCGCCCCGGCGAGCCGGAAAACCCGGACAACGCCGAGACCTTGCTGCGCAACACGTTCTTCGACGACAAGCGCTACGATCTCGCGGCGGTGGGCCGCTATAAGGTCAACCGCAAGCTCGAGAAGCAGTTCGCGCTGATGAACTACGAGCCGCCGCGCGTCGAGGACATCAAGGACGGCCACGGCCACGTCAAAGAGAAGGCGCTGCGCCATCTGACCAAAGAGGACATGCTCGGCGTCGTTCGCCACCTCGTCGAGGTCGTGAACGGCACGCAGCACGTGGACGACATCGACCACTTGGGCAACCGGCGCGTGCGTTCGGTCGGCGAGCTGCTGCAGAACCAGTTCCGCGTCGGCCTGCTGCGCCTCGAGCGCGTCGTGCGCGAACGCATGACGGTGCAAGACCTGGAGACGGTCACGCCGCAGGTGCTGATCAACATCCGGCCGGTGGTCGCGGCGATCAAAGAGTTCTTCGGTTCGAGCCAGCTGTCGCAGTTCATGGACCAGACCAATTCGCTGGCCGAGCTGACGCACAAGCGCCGCTTGTCCGCGCTTGGCCCGGGCGGCCTGTCGCGCGAGCGCGCCGGCTTCGAAGTGCGCGACGTCCACCACAGCCACTACGGCCGCATCTGCCCCATTGAGACGCCCGAAGGTCCGAACATCGGACTCATCGGCTCGCTGGCGACGTATGCGAAGGTCAACAAGTACGGCTTCATCGAGACGCCCTACCGCATCGTGCGCAAGGGTTCGGTGACGGAAGATATCGTGTACCTCACGGCGGATGAAGAGGACCAGTTCCGCATCGCTCAGGCGAACTCGGTGCTGGATTCCAAGAACAAGCTGATCGAGGACCTGGTGACCTGCCGCTACGCCGAAGAGTACATCGAGAGCGCGCCGCAAGAAGTGCATCTGATGGACGTGTCGCCGAAACAGATCGTGTCGGTGGCGACGGCGCTCATCCCGTTCCTCGAGCACGACGACGCGAACCGCGCCCTCATGGGCGCGAACATGCAGCGCCAGGCCGTGCCGTTGCTCGTGCCCGATCCGCCGCTCGTCGGCACCGGCATGGAGCATCGCGCCGCCAAGGATTCGGGCGGGGTCGTGGTCGCCGAAGAGTCGGGCGAGATCGTCGCCGTGACCGCCGACCGCATCGAAGTGCGCAACGCCAAGGGCGTCGTCAAGAACTATCCGTTGCTCAAGTACACCCGCTCGAACGCGGGCACGTGCATCAATCAGGCGCCGATCGTCCGCAAGGGCGACCACGTCAAGAAGGGCGCGATCATCGCGGACGGGCCGTCGAGCTCGGGCGGCGAGCTGTCGCTCGGCCAAAACGTGCTCGTCGCGTTCATGCCGTGGGAAGGCTACAACTACGAAGACGCGATCCTGATCTCGGAGCGCCTGGTCAAGGAAGACCGCTTCACCTCGATCCACATCGAGGAGTACGAGTGCGAAGCGCGCGACACGAAACTAGGCCCTGAAGAGATCACGCGCGATATCCCCAACGTCGGCGAAGACGCGCTGCAGGACCTCGACGAACAAGGCATCGTGCGCATCGGCGCCGAGGTGCGGCCCGAGGACATCCTCGTCGGCAAGGTGACGCCTAAGGGCGAGACCGAGCTGACCGCTGAGGAGCGGCTGCTACGCGCCATCTTCGGCGAGAAGTCGCGCGAAGTGCGCGACACGTCGCTGAAAGTGCCGCACGGCGAAAAGGGCAAAGTCATCGACGTCAAGGTCTTCAAGCGCGAGAACGGCGACGAGCTGTCGCCGGGCGTCAACGAACTCGTCCGCGTGTACGTCGCGCAAAAGCGCAAGATCATGCAAGGCGACAAGATGGCTGGCCGGCACGGCAACAAGGGCGTCATCGCCAAGGTGCTGCCTGAGGAAGACATGCCGTATCTGCCGGACGGTTCGCCCGTCGAGATCGTGCTCAACCCGCTCGGCGTGCCGAGCCGCATGAACGTCGGCCAGATCATGGAGACGCACTTGGGCTGGGCGGCCAAGCTGCTCGGCTTCCATATCGCGACGCCTGTGTTCGACGGCGCGCGCGAAGCCGACATCCGCGAGTGGCTCGAACGAGCCAACTTGCCGATCTCGGGCAAGACCATGCTGTACGACGGCCGCAGCGGCGAATCGTTCAATCGCGAGATCACCGTGGGCCAGATCTATATGATGAAACTGGCGCACTTGGTGGACGACAAGATCCACGCGCGGTCGACGGGTCCGTACTCGATGATCACGCAGCAGCCGCTGGGCGGCAAGGCCCAGTTCGGCGGCCAGCGCTTCGGCGAGATGGAAGTGTGGGCGCTCGAAGCCTATGGCGCGGCGTACACGCTGCAAGAACTGCTTACCGTGAAATCCGACGACGTCGTCGGGCGCGTCAAAACCTACGAGGCGATCGTCAAGGGCGAGAACGTGCTCGAGCCGGGCGTGCCGGAGTCGTTCAAGGTGCTCATCAAAGAGCTGCAAAGCTTGGCGCTCGACGTCAAGGTGCTCACCGAGAACCGCGAAGAGATCGAGATCCGGCTCACCGACGAGGACGCGAGCGAGAAGGCGAGCGAGATCGGGTTGCTCATGGGCGATGAGGATCCTAAGCTCGTCGCGCCGGCGCCGACCACCGCCGCCTCGCGGCCGCGGCGCGCCGGTTCCGAAGGCGACGCCGAAGAAGCCGAGGCGCTTGCCGCGGCGACCAGCACGGTCGTCATCGAGCCCGAGAGCGAAGACGAAGAAGAGGACTCGCTCGGGGTCGAAGAGCCCGCGGAAGGCACGGCCGAGGTCGGCCTTGGTTCGATCGAGGACGTGGAGCCTTAAACGAAGACAGAACAATACGACGACGATAACATGTGGCTTGCTAAGGGATGTAAATGGTAGACGTAAACAATTTCGACGCGATGCGCATCGGGCTGGCCAGCCCGGAGCAGATCCGCGCATGGTCCTTCGGTGAGGTCAAGAAGCCGGAGACGATCAACTACCGGACGCTGAAGCCGGAGCGCGACGGCCTGTTCTGCGAGAAGATCTTTGGGCCCACCAAAGACTGGGAATGCCACTGCGGCAAGTACAAGCGCATCCGCTTCAAGGGCATGATCTGCGACCGCTGCGGCGTCGAGATCACGCGCGCGAAGGTGCGCCGCGAGCGCATGGGCCATATCGAGCTGGCGACGCCGGTCTCGCATATCTGGTATTTCAAGGGCGTGCCCAGCCGCATCGGCATCCTGCTCGACATGTCCCCGCGACAGCTCGAGAAGGTGATCTATTTCGCCGCGTACATCGTGATCGATCCCGGCGCGACGCCGCTGCAGAAGCGCGAGATCCTGACCGAACAGAAGTACCGCGAGTATCGCGACAAGTACGGCAGCGCGTTCCGCGCCGGCATGGGCGCCGAAGCGGTGCGCGAGCTGCTGCGCGACCTGCACTTGCACCGGCTCCAAGAGGAGCTGCGCAAAGATTACCTCGAGACGAGCGGCCAAAAGCGCATCAAGGCGATCAAGCGCCTTGAAGTCGTCGAGTCGTTCCTCCATTCGGGCAACAAGCCGGAGTGGATGATCCTCTCGAGCGTGCCCGTCATCCCGCCCGAACTGCGCCCCATGGTGCAGCTCGACGGCGGTCGCTTCGCCACGTCCGACCTCAACGATCTGTACCGGCGCGTCATCAACCGCAACAACCGCCTCAAGCGGCTGCTCGAGCTGTCGGCGCCTGAGATCATCATCAAGAACGAGAAGCGCATGCTGCAAGAAGCGGTCGATGCGCTGATCGACAACGGCCGTCGCGGCCGCCCGGTCACCGGACCGAACAACCGCCCGTTGAAGTCGCTCTCCGACATCCTCAAGGGCAAGCAGGGCCGTTTCCGGCAGAACCTGCTCGGCAAGCGCGTCGACTACTCCGGCCGTTCGGTCATCGTGGTCGGCCCCAACCTGCGGCTGCACCAGTGCGGCCTGCCCAAAGAGATGGCGCTCGAGCTCTTCAAGCCGTTCGTGATGAAGAAGCTCGTCGACCGCGGCCAAGCGCACAACATCAAGAGCGCGAAGCGCATGGTCGAACGCGTCCGCCCAGAGGTCTGGGACGTGCTGGACGAGGTCATCAAAGACCATCCGGTGCTGCTCAACCGCGCCCCGACGTTGCATCGCCTCGGCATCCAAGCGTTCGAGCCGGTGCTGGTCGAGGGCAAGGCGATCCAGATCCATCCGCTGGTGTGCACGCCGTACAACGCCGACTTCGACGGCGACCAGATGGCCGTCCACCTGCCGCTCTCCGCGGGCGCGCAGGCGGAGGCGCGCATCCTCATGCTCTCGAGCAACAACATCTTGCAGCCGTCGTACGGCAACCCCGTGTCGATCCCGACGCAAGACATGGTGCTCGGACTCTACTATCTGACGATCGATCCTGGCGTCGCCGGCGCGACCACGTCGAAAGAACGCCGCGATGGCACGACGCACGCGCGGGCGTTCTTCAACGCGAAGGAAGCGCAGGTCGCGTATGACCTGCACGCCATCTCGTTGCACGAGCCGATCAAGGTGCGTTGGAAGAACGAGCTCATCGAGACGACGATGGGGCGCATCATCTTCAACGAAGCGTTCCCGGCGAGCTGGAACCATCCGTTCGTCAACAAGACGGTCGACAAGAAGGGCCTCACGGTCCTCATCGCCGACTGCTACCGCCACTACGGCAACGCGGAGACGGCGAGCTTCCTCGATCAGATCAAGACGCTCGGCTTCCGCTTCGCGACCGTGTCCGGCACGACCGTGTCGACGATGGACATCGTCATCCCGGAGAAGAAGAAAGAGCTGATCGCCAGCGCGGACGCGCAAGTCGCGTCGATCAACGAGCTGTACCGTTCGGGTCTGTTCTCGGACGACGAGCAGTACAACAAGACCATCGACGTCTGGACGAAGACCGGCGAAGAGGTCACGCAAGCGATGTTGCAAGCGCAGGATCGGCTCAACCCGATCTTCATGATGGCGACGTCTGGCGCGCGTGGCTCCATCGCGCAGGTGAAGCAGATCGCCGGCATGCGCGGCCTCATGGCCGACCCGTCCGGGCGCATCTTGAGCATCCCGATCAAGGCCAACCTCAAAGAGGGCCTCACGGTGCTCGAGTACTTCATCTCGACGCACGGCGCGCGCAAGGGTCTTGCCGATACCGCGCTGCGCACGGCTGACTCGGGCTATCTCACCCGTCGTTTGGTGGACGTCGCACAAGACGTCATCGTGCGCGAGGAGGACTGCGACACCGATGACGGCATCACCGTCACCGACATCGCGGTCGGCCGCGAGATCATCGAGCCGCTGTCGAACCGCATCGTCGGCCGGCACGCGCTCTCGGACATCGCGGATCCGGAGAACAAGCGCGATATCATCGTCAAGCGCGGTCAGGAGATCACCGAAGAGAAGGCGGCGCGCATGATCGCGGCCGGCATCCGCACGGTGGGCATCCGTTCGGTGCTGACGTGCGAAGCGGCGGTCGGCGTGTGCGCGGTCTGCTACGGCCGCAATCTGGCGACCGGCGGCAAAGTCGACATCGGCGAAGCGGTGGGCATCATCGCGGCGCAGTCGATCGGCGAACCGGGCACGCAGCTCACGCTGCGGACCTTCCACACCGGTGGCGTGGCGTCTGAGGACATCATCACGGGTCTGCCGCGCGTCGAGGAGCTCTTCGAAGCGCGCAAGCCCAAAGGCCAAGCGATCATCACCGAAGAGGCGGGCGCCGTCCACATCCAAGAGGAGAAGGGCATCCGCGAGGTCGTGGTGACCGACGCCGAGGGCGAGGAGCACATCTACGAGATCCCGTTCAACGTGCATCTGGTGGTGCACGACGGCGATCGCGTGGAAGCGGGCGACCAGCTGTGCGAAGGCTCGGTGAACCCGCACGACATCCTGCGCATCAAGGGCGAGACCGCGTTGCAGAACTATCTCGTCCAAGAAGTGCAGAAGGTCTATCGCAGCCAGGGCGTGGACATCAACGACAAGCACATCGAAGTGATCGTGCGCAGCATGCTGCGTAAGAAGAAGGTCACGGATCCAGGCGACACGACCCTGCTGCCCGGGCAGATGCTCGACAACGAGAAGTTCGTCGACGTCAACACCAAGGTCGCGGCCGACGGGCGCAAGCCCGCGCAAGCGGATACGGTGTTGCTCGGCGTGACCAAGGCCTCGCTGGCGACCGAGTCGTTCTTGTCGGCGGCGTCGTTCCAAGAGACGACGCGCGTCCTGACCCAGGCGGCGATCGAAGGCAAGTACGATCCGCTGCTCGGGCTCAAAGAGAACGTGATCATCGGCAAGCTCATCCCGGCAGGGACGGGTATGCCGAAGTACCGCGGGGTCGAGGTCTGGGGCAAGGGCCAGCCGCGCTATCGCGAGGTCGACATCTTCGGGGAACCGGAGCTGCCGGCTGAGATCGACGGCGAAGCTGAACCTGAGAACAAGTACGCGCTGGTGGCGGAGCTCGTGAATGAGGCGCCGCTCGCGATCGTGCCGCCCGAACCCGCCGCCAACGGCGACGTTCCGGTGAGCGGGGATGGCGCGACGATTGGCGACGGTGCGCTCGATGGCGACGGCGCGCTGGCGGTGGAGGCACCGCCTGAAGCGCCGCCCGAAACGCCGCCGGTCACCGAACTCGACATGTAGCGGTCGAGTTTACTCGACCGAGCCCACGACAATAGCGCGCTCTTCGGAGCGCGCTATTCTATTTCAGGTCGAAGTGCTCGCGGAAGCGCGAGTACAAACGCTCGAGGTTCTCGCGTGGCCGTTCGTAATAGCGCTCGCGCTCAATGTCGATCCACGTGTAATCCTCGATCTTCTCCCCGCGCAGTAGATCGGCACGCGCCGCAACGGCCTCGAGCGCCGGTTTGGGAGAGCGGTCCGCCCGCCACAGCCCGAAGTGCCGTTCGTGCGGCGCGCGGTCGAGCGGTGGCGCTTTCCACAACTGACGATCGTAGTCGCTAAAGCACCAGACGAGGGCTCCGCTGGTGCCGAAATCGTGCAGCTGGCGGAGCGCGACGTCGGTGTAGGCGGCGGCTTGATCTTCACCCAGCAACGGCACGCCCGACGCGCGCGCTTCCTCGTCGTCGTCATCGAGCGTCGGCGCGCCGAACTCCTCGAAGAGCACGTCCTTGCCGCCCAGCCACTGCGTGATGAGCGCAAGAAAGGGCAGCAGCACCGCGTCGGTGGGGCCTGTGCACCATTCGGTATAGACGGGGTAGCAGTGCATGCTCAGAAAATCGCATACCTCGGCAGCCTGGATAGGCCCGATGCGCCGGTCTTCCTCGAGATCCTCCATGTGCATGCCAAGCGTGATCGGACGATGATGATCGCCTTCGCGCAGCGCGTCGTGCATCATTCCAAGCCAAGCGCTGCCGGCTTGGACGTCGTGCGGCACGACGACGTTTGAATTCTCGTTGCCGAGATCATAAGCCCAGACGGACTGTTGATCGGAAAGCGCGATCGCGACCTCGAGCGCGAGCAGCGCTTGCGCTTGCCGGACCTCTGAATCGGCGTACCAATCGCGCGGTCGCGAGTTCTTGACGTCGCCGTTCGAGACGACGGGGAATCGGGACTTGCCGTCGCCTGGCGCCAGCGCCCAGAAGGGTAGAAAGTTCGCACCGCTCATGTGCCCGGTGAATAGCGTGACGATCAGCTTGAGGTCGTTACCTGACGCTACCTCGCAGACGTAGCGCAGCAGCTCGATGTGTCGGCGCGACACGCTGTCCGGTCTCGGTTGGAAATCCTCCCACATCAGGAAAATGCGTGCGCAGTCCATGCCCGCGTTGCGGATCCGATCGAAGTCGCGTTTGACATCCTCAGCCTCGAAGTGCGACCACCAGTACATGCCGGTGCGCGCCGGCCAATAATTGACGCCCAGGCGAAAGCGCTCGCTCACGCGCGGACTGCCAGCATCGCATCGTAGGCGCGCAGGTAGTCGTCGACCATGCGCGAGCGATCGAAGCGGATCTGCGCGTCGGCGCGGATCGCCGCCCGATCGAGATCCGTGATCTGCGACAACCGCTCGACCGCTTCATCGACCGACGTAACGACGAAACCGGTGACGCCATCGCGCACGATCTCGGGCACCGAGCCGCGGCCAAAGGCGACGACCGGCGTGCCGCATGCCATCGCCTCGATCATGCTCAGACCGAACGGTTCGGCGAAATTCACGAGGTGCAGCAGCGCGTACGCGCCACCGAGCAACGCGTCGCGCCCGGCGGGCTCGACAGGACCGATGTAATCGACGACCCCCGGTTCGAGCGCCGGCGCGACGAACCGATCGAAGTACCCACGATCGTGGATGATCCCGGCGATCACCAGCCGGCGGTTCGCCAAACGCGCCACCTCGATCGCTTCGGCGGTGCCCTTGTCTGGATGGATGCGTCCGAAGAACAGCAGATAGTCGCCGGCATCGGGCCGGAACGTGTACTCGTGCAGCGGGATGCCGTGGTAGATGGTGGCCAAGTAGGTCAGGCTCGGATCTCGATCGGCGTCGCTGATCGAGACGTAGTGCTGGCGGCCGTTGTATCGCTGGTACGCCGGCAGGATGGTCTTTGAGGAAAAGCCATGGATCGTCGTCAGCACCGGCGTGCGGACGAGCCCGCTATAGCTAAGCGGCAAGAAATCGAAGTGGTTGTGGATGAGGTCGAACTCGCCTGCGCGTTCGAAGGCGTTGGCGATATGCAGGCACTCCCACACTTTGGGATTGAGCGTCTTGTCCTCTTCGTACGGGCGCGGCGCGACTGCGCACAGCGCGGCGCGCGTCTGCGAATCGGCGGTGGCGAACAACGTCACGTCGACGCCGCGCTCCACCAGCCCCTCGGTGAGCAGTGAGACGACGTATTCCCAGGGCCCGTAGTGCCGCGGTGGAACGCGCCAGGCGATCGGAGCGAGCATCGCGATGCGAGGTCGTGACATCCCTCCTATCTTACCCGCGCCCACGCCGTTCGCCAAGGGCATCGTAGAGGCCGCAGACAATGCCGGAGCGCATGATCCGGGACGTCAACGCCGTCCTCTTCGATTTCGACCACACGCTGGGCGTCGACAACAAGCTCGAATTCTCCGTCGTTCGGGAGATCGCGGCGACGTTTTGTCAACGCGCGCCGAACGACGATCAAATCCAAACCGTACTCGATCGCTTTCGTTACACGCCCGTGGCGTTGGATCAGGCGCTCGGCGACGGACTGCGCGAGCTGGGTTGTCCGCCCGAGCGGCTGGCAGCCGCCATCGCGACGTTTCGGAGTCAGGTGTTAACACTCGCGCCCGAGCGCGTTCGTCCGATGCCCGGCGCAGAAACAATGCTCGAGGCGTTGAAATCGCGTGGCTTCGCGCTCGGCATTTTGAGCAACGGCTGGACCGAGCTGCAGCATCGCAAGGCCGAAATCATCGGATTCCAAGGCCCCGTGCTCGCGTCCGAAGAGATCGGCGCGTGGAAGCCAGACGCGCGCGCCTTCCAGATCGCATTGCAGCGTTTCTCGATGAGCGCACAGACAACGATCTACGTCGGCGACAACCCGAGCGTCGACGTCGCTGGTGCCAAAGCCGCAGGATTGCGAGCCGTGTGGGCCGACCTAGAAGACGCGCGGTACCCGGACGGGATCCCCGCGCCGGACGCGACGATCACCGCACTCGAACAATTACCGGCACTTCTCGCGACGTAAGCTACGGGCACCCGGCCCGCGCGGCTTGACCCCAGGCACCCTTCCTGGTAAAATACTTTGGTTGGGCGGGTGTCCCATAGGGACGTCCGCACTCATCCGAACCGGCCCAGGCGCTCAGGCGCCTGCCGGTAGGAAAAAATCCCCGGAGGTTTGATCCCCACCGGCATTAGCGACCAAAACTAGGCTCCAAAGGCGGGACACCCCAGGGAGAGGCAGCGGCGCCGCGCGCGCGTTGTCTTCTTTGTTTTCTACGACAGCGATGATTCACGAGGGGTTGTCTTGCCAACAATCAGTCAGTTGGTGCGCCGCGGGCGCGAGAAGGTCAAGAAAAAGTCGAAGTCGCCGGCGTTCCTGGTCTCGCTGACCGGAGCCAAGCCTGGCCACCCCGACTTGCCGCAACGCACGAAGCTGATCAAAAAGGGCAACCCGCAGCGGCGCGGCGTGTGCACCCAAGTCAAGACGATCACGCCGAAGAAGCCGAACTCCGCGCTGCGCAAAGTCGCGCGCGTGCGGCTGACCAACGGCATCGAAGTCACCGCCTACATCCCCGGCATCGGCCACAACCTGCAAGAGCACTCGGTGGTGCTCATCCGCGGTGGCCGCGTGAAAGATCTGCCGGGCATCCGCTACCACATCATCCGCGGCACGCTCGACACGCAAGGCGTGCAGAACCGCAAACAATCGCGCTCCAAGTACGGCGCCAAGCGCCCGAAATAGCCTCACTATAAAAGGAAGATATGCCTCGTAAAGGACCGGCGCCGAAACGCCAAGTGCTGCCCGACCCGCGTTACAACTCGCGGACCATGGCGCGCTTCATCAACAAGATCATGCTCCGCGGCAAGAAGAGCACCGCGGAAGGCATCGTCTATGGCGCGTTCGACATCGTGCAAGGCAAGACGAGCAAGGACCCGATGGAAGTTTTCACGCAGGCGCTCAACAACGCGATGCCGCTCATCGAAGTGCGGCCGCGGCGCGTCGGCGGTGCGACCTATCAAGTGCCGATGGAAGTGCGCCCGGATCGCCGTCAGGCGATGGGCATGCGCTGGCTCATCCAATTCGCGCGTTCACGCCCGGGGCGGACGATGGCCGACAAGCTCGCGGCTGAGATCATGGATGCCGCCGGCAACCAGGGTCAGGCAGTGAAGAAGCGCGAGGACACACACCGCATGGCCGAGGCGAACAAAGCGTTCGCCCACTATCGCTGGTGATCGCGATGAAAACAGCTCCCCGTATCTCAGACCTCACCGGCCGCCAATACTCGATCGCGAACACGCGCAACATCGGGATCGCGGCGCATATCGACGCCGGCAAGACGACGACCACCGAGCGCATCCTTTTCTATACCGGTCGCACGCACAAGATGGGCGAAGTCCACGAAGGCGCTGCGACGATGGACTGGATGGAGCAGGAGCAGGAGCGCGGCATCACCATCACGTCTGCCGCGACGACATGCATTTGGCGCGACACGCGCATCAACATTATTGATACGCCCGGCCACGTGGACTTTACCGTCGAAGTCGAGCGCTCCATGCGCGTGCTCGACGGCCTCGTCGCGCTCTTCGACGCGGTCGCGGCTGTGCAGCCTCAAAGCGAGACCGTCTGGCGCCAGGCCAACAAGTACAAAGTCCCACGGCTGATCTTCATCAATAAGATGGACCGCACCGGCGCCGACTTCTACAACGCCGTCGCCAAGATCCGCGAGCGTCTCGGCGCCCGCGCCGTGCCCGTCCAGCTGCCCATCGGCCAGGAAGACAAGTTCCAAGGCTTCGTCGACCTGCTGGGCGAGACCGCCACCATCTACACCGACGACCTCGGCAAGACGATGGAAGCAGCCGACGTGCCCGCGGACATGAAGGACACGATCCACAAATATCGCGCCGAGCTGATCGAGGCCGTCGCGGAGACCGACGAGCATCTCACCGAAAAATTCATCGAGGGCAAAGAGATCTCGGCCAACGAGATCCGCAAAGCGCTGCGCGCCGCCACCATCAAGGGCATCGTCATCCCAGTGCTGTGCGGTTCGGCGTTCAAGAACAAAGGCGTGCAGCCGCTGTTGGACGCCATCGTCGACTATCTGCCCGCGCCGACCGACCTGGCCGACGTGCAAGGCGTCGATCCGGATCATCCGGACAAAGTCCTCACGCGCAAGGCGAGCGACGACGAGAAGTTCTCCGCGCTGGCGTTCAAGATCATGACCGACCCATTCGTCGGCAAGTTGACGTTCTTCCGGACGTATTCGGGCACGCTCAAGGCCGGCTCGTACGTCTACAATTCGAACAAAGGCAGCCGCGAGCGCATCGGGCGCATCCTGCGCATGCACGCGAACCATCGCGAAGACGTCGAGAGCGTCGAGGCGGGCGACATCGCCGCGGCCGTGGGTTTGAAGAACACGACCACCGGCGACACGCTGTGCGACGAGAAGTTCCCGATCGTGCTCGAGAACATCACGTTCCCCGAGCCGGTCATCAGCCAGGCGATCGAACCCAAGACGAAAGCCGACCAGGAGAAGCTCGGCCAATCGCTCGTCAAGCTGTCCGAAGAAGACCCGACCTTCCGGATGCGCACGGACGAAGAGACGGGCCAGACCATCATCTCGGGCATGGGCGAGCTGCATCTCGAGATCATCGTCGACCGCATGTTGCGCGAGTTCAAAGTGGCGGCCAACGTCGGCAAGCCGCAAGTGGCGTACAAAGAGACCATCACGAAGACCATCGAGAAGCAAGGCCGTTACGTCCGCCAGACCGGCGGCAAGGGCCAGTACGGCGACGTCTGGCTGCGTCTCGAGCCGCTCCCGCCGGGTTCAGGCGTGGAGTTCGAGAGTGAAGTCGTCGGCGGAAACATCCCCAGAGAGTTCATCAAGCCGATCGAGCAGGGCGTGCGCGAGGCGGCGCTGGCGGGCGTGCTCGCCGGCTACCCGGTGCTCGACTTCAAAGCGATCGTGTTCGACGGTTCGTCGCACGACGTGGACTCGAGCGAGATGGCGTTCAAGATCGCCGGATCGATGGCGTTCAAGGAAGCCAATCGCGCGGCGGGCCCGATCATCAAAGAGCCGATCATGTCGGTCGAAGTGGTCACCCCCGATCAGTTCATCGGCGACGTCATCGGCGATCTCGCCGCGCGTCGCGGGCACGTGAAGCACCAAGAACCGGAGCCGGGCGGCGCGCAGAAGATCACCGCGACCGTGCCGCTCTCCGAGATGTTCGGCTACGCGACCGACCTGCGCAGCCGCACGCAAGGCCGCGCGACCTACACGATGGAGTTCGCGCACTACGACCAAGTTCCGAAGAACATCGCCGAAGAGATCATCGCCAAGAACACCGGCAAGTCCAACGACTGACGACGGAGACGAAAGAAAATGGCCAAGGAAAAGTATCAACGCAACAAGCCGCACGTGAACATCGGCACGATCGGTCACGTGGACCATGGCAAAACGACGTTGACGGCGGCGATCACCAAGGTGCTGGCCGAGGCCGGCACGGGGACCAAGAAGCTGGTGGTGGATCAGATCGATAACGCGCCCGAAGAGAAAGAGCGCGGTATCACGATCCAGCTGTATCACGCCGAATACGAGACCAAGGAGCGCCACTACAGCCACGTGGACGCGCCCGGTCACGCGGACTACATCAAGAACATGATCACCGGCGCAGCGCAGATGGACGGCGCGATCTTGGTGGTGTCGGCGGCGGACGGCCCGATGCCGCAGACGCGCGAGCACATCTTGCTGGCGCGCCAAGTGGGCGTGCCCTACTTGGTCGTGTTCCTCAACAAAGTGGACATGGTGGACGACCCCGAGCTGATCGACCTGGTGGAGCTAGAAGTGCGCGAGCTGCTCTCAGCCTACAAGTTCCCCGGCCAGGAGATCCCGGTCATCCGCGGGTCAGCGCTCAAAGCGCTGGAAGAGACGACCAAGGGCGAGTGGACGGACAGGATCCTCGCGCTGATGGATGCAGTGGACAAGTACATCCCTGTGCCGCAGCGCGACGTGGATAAACCGTTCCTGATGCCGGTGGAAGACGTGTTCACGATCACCGGTCGCGGCACGGTTGGCACGGGTCGCGTGGAGCGCGGCCGGGTCAAGGTGGGCGACGAAGTGGAGATCGTGGGTTTCCGCGAGTCCAAGAAGTCGGTGGTGACGGGCATCGAGATGTTCCGCAAGCTGCTCGACGAGGGCATCGCGGGCGACAACGTGGGCGTGCTGCTGCGCGGCATCGAGCGCGACGACATCGAGCGCGGCCAGGTGCTGGCCAAACCGGGCAGCATCAAGCCGCACAAGAAATTCGAATCGGAAGTGTACGTGCTCTCCAAGGACGAGGGTGGCCGTCACACGCCGTTCTTCTCGAACTACCGTCCGCAGTTCTACTTCCGGACGACCGACGTGACGGGTTCGATCACGCTGCCCGAAGGCGTCGAGATGGTGATGCCCGGCGACAACGTGAAGATGAACGTGGAGCTGATCACGCCGATCGCGGCGGAAGAGGGCTTGCGCTTCGCGATCCGCGAGGGCGGCCGCACGGTCGGCGCGGGCGTCATC
The DNA here is from genome assembly GCA_963812135.1 of Vulcanimicrobiota bacterium. Taxonomy (GTDB): domain Bacteria; phylum Vulcanimicrobiota; class Vulcanimicrobiia; order Eremiobacterales; family Eremiobacteraceae; genus JAFAHD01. Next base: position 1,697,640 of record CAWETU010000001.1, on the reverse strand, counting down.
ACCAAGGTGATCGAGTAGCATGGCACGCCAGAAGATCCGCATCCGGTTGCGCGCGTACGACCACAAGATCCTCGATCAGTCGGCCGAGCGCATCGTCGAGACGGCCAAGCGCACCGGCGCGTTCATCAGCGGCCCGGTGCCGCTGCCGACCGAGATCAATCGCTGGTGCGTCCTGCGCTCGCCGCACGTGGACAAGAAGAGCCGCGAGCACTTTGAGATCCGCACGCACAAGCGCTTGATCGACATACTCCAAGCCTCCGCCAAGACGATGGATGCGTTGATGCACCTCGACTTGCCGGCGGGCGTCGACATCGAACTGAAAGCCTAAAGGACATGAAGAACATCATCGGTCGCAAGCTCGGGATGACCAACGTGTTCACGGAAGACGGACGCTACGTGCCCGTCACCGTGATCGCGGCCGGCCCGTGCTCGGTGATCGAGCGCAAGCAACGCGAGAAAGACGGCTACGAGGCTGTCGTGCTCGGCTTCGAAGATGCCAAGCACAAACAGCTGACCAAGCCGCAGCGCGGACGTTTCGAGAAGCTCAACACAGCGCCCAAGGCGGTGCTGCGTGAGTTCCGCACGGACCTCGGCGAGACCAAAGCCGGCGACACGGTCACCGTCGGCGAGTTCGCGACCGGCGACAAAGTCGACGTCATCGGCACGAGCAAAGGCCGCGGTTACGCCGGCATCATCAAGCGCTGGAACGGTTCGGGCGGCGGCGCAAGCCACGGCTCGATGATCCACCGCCAGCCCGCATCGAACGGCGACACCAATGCGGCCAAGACCGTCAAAGGCAGTCACCGTCCGGGCCACCTCGGCGTGGAGCGCGTCACCTCGCTGAACCTCGAAGTCGTCAGCGCCGACGCCGAACGCAACCTCTTGCTGGTGCGCGGCACGGTGCCGGGTGGACGCAACACCCTGGTGCTCGTGCGCTCATCCGTGAAAGCGAAAGCGAAATGACGGCCGATACGAAATTCCCGCTGCTCGACGGATCGGGCAAAGCGGTCGGATCGATCGACGTGCCGGCGGCGTTCGCGCGCGAGCCCAAGACGGCCGTGCTGCATTTCGCGGTCATGCGCCATCTCGCCAATCGCCGCGCCGGAACGGCCGACACGAAGCGACGCGACGACGTGCGCGGCGGCGGCAAGAAGCCGTGGCGCCAAAAAGGGACGGGACGCGCCCGCGCCGGCAGCATCCGTTCACCGCTGTGGCGCAAAGGCGGCGTCGTGTTCGGTCCGCATCCGCGCTCGTACAACATCGCGATGAACCGCAGCGCGCGGCGTGCGGCGCTCGGCATGGCCGTGGCGGCCAAAGCCGCGGACGGCGGCATCAGCGTGATCGACGCGGCCGGTCTCAAGCCGGCGAAGACCAAAGAATTCATCGAGATCCTCGAGCGCTCCGACGCAGCCGACGCGCGCAATAAAGTGCTGTTCGTGCTGCATACCGAGAAGGACGAGCACGCTCAAGAGATCAGGCAGGCGGGCCGCAACGTGCGGCGCGTGACGATCGTGCCGTATGGCGGCGTGAGCGCGCATGCGCTGCTCGCGCACGACCGCGTGATCTTCACCAAGAACGCGTACGAAGCGCTGGCGGAGGTGCTCAGTGCCTGAACTGCGTCGCGTCGTGAAGCGCCCGCTCGTCACCGAGAAGTCGGTGGCCGGCACGGGGCGCGGCCAATACGCGTTTGAAGTCGACAAGCGCGCCAACAAGCATCACATCAAAGCAGCCGTCGAGAGCCTGTTCAAGGTGACGGTGTTGCGCGTGAACACGGTCAGCGTGCCGGCGAAATCGGGGCGCAACATGCGCCGCCCGACGCGCCGTCCCGTCGAAATGCAGAGCGCCTGGAAGAAGGCGATCGTGACGCTCAAAGAGGGCGACAAGATCGAGCTCGGCGGCGTGAACTACTTCGAGTCTTAAGATGGCGATAAAGAAATTCAAACCGACCTCGCCTGGACGCCGCTTCATGACGATCACGGCGTTCGACGACATCACCAAGAGCAAGCCCGAGAACGCGCTCATCGAGTCGCAGCAAAAGCACGCGGGGCGCAACTTCAACGGGCATATCACCGTGCGCCATCGTGGCGGCGGACACAAGCAGATGTACCGGCGGATCGATTTCGTACGCCGCAAGGACGGCGTGCCCGCCCGCGTCGCGGCGATCGAATACGATCCCAACCGCTCGGCGCGCATCGCGCTACTGCATTACCGCGACGGCGAGAAGCGCTACATCTTGGCGCCGCTCGGCTTAGCGGTCAACGACGTCGTCCTGTCTGGCCCAGAAGCGGACATCAAGACGGGCAACGCGCTGCCGCTTTCCTCCATTCCGTTGGGCACCATCATCCACAACATCGAGATGACGCCCGGCGGCGGCGGCAAGCTGGTGCGCAGCGCCGGCGGCGCCGCGCAGCTGATGGCCAAGGAAGGCGAGTACGCGCAGGTGCGCATGCCTTCGGGCGAAGTGCGCATGATCGCGGTGACGTGCCGCGCGACGATCGGCCAGCTCGGCAACTTGGAGCATGAGAACCAAGTGATCGGCAAGGCCGGGCGCATCCGCTGGCTCGGACGCCGTCCGCAGGTCCGCGGCATCGCCATGAACCCGGTCGACCATCCGCACGGCGGCGGCGAGGCGCGCTCGACCGCGGGCCGTCCGCCCACAACGCCGTGGGGCGTGATGACCATGGGCAAAAAGACGCGCCGCAACAAGCGCACCAACAAATTCATCGTGAAACGCCGGAGCAAAAAATGAGCCGTTCGATCAGAAAAGGACCGTTCATCGCCGACCATCTGCTCGCCAAGATCGAGAAGATGAATTCGACGCGCGAGAAAAAGGTCATCAAGACGTGGTCGCGCGCGTCGACGATCGTGCCCGCCATGGTCGGCCACACGATCGCCGTGCACGACGGCCGCAAGCACGTGCCCGTGTACGTGCAAGAGAACATGGTCGGTCACAAGCTCGGCGAATTCGCGCCGACGCGCATCTTCCGCGGTCACGGCCAAGGCGCAGCCAAGGCCGAAGCCACCGCGACCGCGGCCCCCGCGGTGATCAAGTAATCATGCAAGCACAGGCAACCGTGAAGTTCCTGAAGGTCCCGCCGCGCAAGGCGCGTCGCGTCGTCGACGTGATTCGCGGCAAGCGGGTCGATCGCGCGCTGGTCGAGCTGTCGTTCTCGACGCTCGAGGCGAGCAAGGCGATCCGCAAACTGGTGCAATCGGCGGCCGCGAACGCCGAGAACAACCACGGCATGAAGCCCGGCGATCTGATCATCGCCACGGCGACGGTCGACGGCGGCCCGATGTTCAAACGCGTCGAAGCGCGCGCGCGCGGGTCGGCAGGTCTGAAAAGGAAGAGAATGTCACACGTGACCATCACCGTGTCGGACGGGGAAGGCAGCTAGCATGGGTCAGAAGGTCAACCCCATCGGCATGCGCCTGGGCATCGTCCGCACGTGGGATTCGCTCTGGTTCGAGGGCAAGCAATATAAAGATAAGCTGCACGAGGACCTGCGCATCCGCGCCGTCATCGACGAACTGTCGCGTTCGGCCGGCGTGTCGCGCGTGCAGATCGAGCGGCGCGCCAACCAGGTGCGCGTTGTGATCAACACCGCGAAGCCGGGCATCATCATCGGCAAGCGCGGCGCCGGCATCGAAGACCTGCGCAAGAAGCTCGAGCGCGTCGTCGGCAAGCCGGTCAACGTCAACGTCATCGAGATCAAGCACCCCGAGCTCGACTCGAAGCTCGTCGCCAACAATATCATCGACCAGCTCGAGAAGCGCATCGCGTTCCGGCGCGCCATGCGCCAGGCGATCCAACGCACCATGAAAGCCGGCGCGCGCGGCATCAAAGTGCAATGCGGCGGACGCCTCGGCGGCGCCGAGATCGCGCGCGTCGAGCGCAACTTCGAAGGCAAGGTGCCGCTGCACACGCTGCGCGCCAACATCGACTACGCGCAGGTCGAGGCGTACACCACCTACGGCCGCATCGGCGTCAAAGTGTGGATCTATCTCGGAGAAGTGCTCCCCGATGGACGGCCCAAGCAAGAACAAGATCTGCGTCCGCGCGAGCGGCGCCCACGCCGGCCAAAAGCAGAAACGCCTGCGGACGGTGCGACGCCGGCAGCTCCAGTGACCACCGAGGCCGCCGTCGGCGCGCCGCCGGTCGAAGCCGCGCCAGCGCCTGTTGAAGGTGCCACGCCGGTGACGACCGAGGCCGCCGTCGAAGCCACGCCGCCGGTCGAAGCCGCCAAGCCGGAGGGAACGTAACCGATGTTGATGCCAAAACGCGTCAAGTATCGCAAGATGCAGCGCGGCCGCATGAAGGGACGTGCGCAATCGGGCAGTGCGCTGCACTTCGGCGAGTACGGCCTACAAGCGCTCGAGCCGGTATGGCTGAGCAACCGCCAGATCGAAGCCGCACGTATCGCGCTCACCCGCCACATGAAGCGCGGCGGCAAGGTCTGGATCACGGTGTTTCCCGACAAATCGTACACGAAGAAGCCTGCGGAAACGCGCCAGGGTTCAGGCAAGGGCGCGCCCGAGGGCTGGGTCGCCGTCGTGCGCCCCGGCCGCATCTTGTTCGAACTGGCCGGCGTCGAGCTAGCCGTCGCCAAGGAAGCCCTCAAACTGGCCGCATCCAAGCTGCCGATCGCTACGAAGTTCGTGCGGCGCGAAGGGATTGGTGAGTCCGTTGAAGCCTAGCGAATTGCGCTCGCTGCGCGAGCTCACCGTCCGCGAGCTTGAGGACAAGCTCACGGCAACTAAAGAAGAGATGTTCAACCTGCGCTTCCAGCTGGTCACGGGCCATCTGGAGGATCACGCCAAGGTCAGCAAGCTGCGGCGCAACATCGCACAACTATACACCCTCCTGGCGCAGCGCCGCCTAGCCGGCTAAAAAGATAATGGAAGAGACGAAGACGCAAGATCAGACACACGACCGAGGCGTGCGCAAAGTGCGCGTCGGGCGCGTCGTGTCGGACAAGATGGACAAGAGCATCGTCGTGAAGTCGCAAGTCAGCAAAGCACACGCGCAGTATGGCAAGATCGCAATGCGTTCGACGCGGTATATGGCGCACGACGAGAAGAACGAAGCGAAGGTGGGCGACCTCGTGCGCATCGTCGAGACGCGTCCGCTGTCCGCGCGCAAGCGCTGGCGGCTGATCGAGATCATGGAGCGGGCGAAGTGATCCAATCGCAGACGCGGCTCAAGGTCGCGGACAACTCGGGCGCGCGCGAGCTCATGGTGTTCCACGTCAAGGGCGGCTCGCGCCATCCGTATGCATACGTCGGCGACATCGTCGTGGCCACGGTCAAGAGCGCCATTCCCGGCGCGGCCGTGAAGAAGGGCAACGTCGTGTCGGCCGTCATCGTGCGCCAGAAGAAGAAGATGCGCCGGCCCGACGGCTCGTTCATCCGCTTCGACGAGAACGCCGCCGTGCTCCTCAACGAACAGAACAACCCGCGCGGCACGCGCATCTTCGGTCCGGTCGCCCGTGAGCTGCGCGATCGCGACTTCATGAAGATCATCTCGCTCGCGCCGGAGGTCCTGTGATGGTGAAACAGACGCGACTGGCCGCAGGCGACACCGTCATGGTGCTGTCCGGCAAATACAAAGGCAAGCGCGGCAAGATCAAACTCGTGCGCCGTCACGAGGGCGTGGCGGAAGTCGAAGGCGTCAACGTCGTCAAGCGGCACACCAAGGCGACGCAAAAAGCCAAGGCGGGTATTCTCGAAAAAGAGTTGCCGATGTCCGTGAGCCGGCTTATGTACGTGTGCCCGAAGTGCAACAAGCCCAGCAAGCTGGCGCGCGTGATCAAGGGCGAAGGCAAAGAGCGTATCTGCCGGCGCTGCGGCGAGGCCGCCGACCGGCCCGTGAAGGTTTAAGAACGATGAACAGGATGAGAGAACGCTACGAGAAGCAGGTCGTGCCTGCGCTCACCAAGCGCTTCGGGTACAAAAACCCGATGCAGGTGCCGCGCTTGCGCAAGATCGTCGTCAACATGGGCGTCGGCGAAGCCGTCACTGAGCCCAAGGCGATGGATGGCGCGGTATCCGATCTGGCCGCGATCACCGGGCAAAAGCCGCTGGTGACGCGCGCGACCAAGAGCATCGCGGTGTACAAGCTGCGCGCCGGCATGCAGGTCGGCGCGAAGGTGACGCTGCGCGGCGAGCGCATGTACGCGTTCTTCGATAAGCTCGTCAACATCGTGCTGCCGCGCATCCGCGACTTTCGCGGCACGTCGCGCTCGTCGCTGGACGGCCGTGGCAACTATGCGCTCGGGCTCAAAGAGCAGCTCGTGTTTCCGGAGATCAATTACGACAAAGTCGACCGCGTCCGCGGGATGGACATCGTCATCGTGACGAGCGCGGGCAACGACGAAGAGGCGCTGGCGTTTCTTGCCGAGATGGGCATGCCGCTGCGCAAAGAAGGAGCGGCGGCATAACGCGATGGCCAAGACATGCTTGATCGAGAAAAGCAAGCGGACGCCGAAGTTCAAGGTCCGCAAACACAACCGTTGTCTGCGATGTGGCCGCCCGAAGGGCTTCTTGCGCAAATTCGCGCTGTGCCGCATCTGCTTCAGAGAATTGGCCCATGCGGGCAAAGTGCCCGGCGTCGTCAAGGCGTCGTGGTGAGGGACTAGAGGAATATGGGAGTCATAACCGATCCGGTCGCCGACATGCTGACGCGCATCCGCAACGCGAACACCGCGTTCCAGGAGCGCGTCGACATCCCGGCGTCACGCGTCAAACTCGAGCTGGCCAAGCTGCTCAAGGCCGAAGGCTTCATCAAAGGCTTCGACGTGGTGCAGCAGGCGCCGCGCGATGTCATCCGCCTCTCGCTCAAGTACGGCACTGGCCGCGAGCGCGTCATCAACGGCCTGCAGCGCATCAGCCGGCCGGGCTTGCGCATCTACACGCCCAAAGGCGAGATCCCCAAATGCATGGGCGGCCTCGGCCTTGTGATCTTGTCGACGCCCAAGGGCATCATCAGCGGTCGCCAGGCCAAACGGTTGGGCACCGGCGGTGAAGTCATGGCGTTCGTATGGTGACGCGATGAGCAGAATCGGACGAATGGCCATCGACGTGCCCAGCGGCGTGAAAGTCGGCTACGACCAGCGCGTGGTGACGGTCAAAGGGCCAAAAGGCGAGCTCTCGTTGCGCTGCGCTGAGCCCATCGACGTCAAAGTCGACGGCGCGAGCGTGAGCGTCACGCGCCCGAACGACGACAAGCGCAGCAAGCAGCTGCACGGTTTGACGCGCACGTTGATCGCCAACATGGTGCTCGGCGTGACCACCGGGTTCTCCAAGCAGCTCGACATCGTCGGCGTCGGCTACCGCGCGCAGGCGCAGGGCAAGAAGCTCAACGTCTCGGTCGGCTACTCGCACCCGGTCGTCGTCGAGCCGCCGGCGGGCATCGACATCAAGGTCGAGGGCACGAACAAGATCACCGTCAGCGGCGCGGACAAGCAGATGGTGGGCCAGCTCGCGGCGCAGATCCGCGCGATCAGGCCGCCCGAGCCGTACAAAGGCAAGGGCATCCGCTACGAAGGCGAGCGCGTGCGCCGCAAACTGGGCAAAGCTGGTAAGACCGCGGGCGCGGCCGGCGGCGCCGGGGGCAAGAAATAATGGCGACAGTGAAGAGCAGAAACGCGCTGCGCGTGCGCCGGCACGACCGGATCCGCAAGCGCATGAACGGGTCGGCGCAACGGCCACGGCTGTCGGTCTTCCGCAGCCTGCACCATGTCTACGCGCAGGTGATCGACGATTCGACGGGCCGCACGCTCGTCGCGGCGTCCACCCGCGAGAAGACGGTGGCGCAGGGTCTGGAGTCGCTGTCGAGCATGGCGGCGGCCGAGCGCGTCGGCACGATCGTCGCAGAACGCGCCAAGGAAAAAGGCGTGACATCCGTCGTGTTCGATCGCGGCGGCTACAAGTACCACGGGCGCATCAAAGCGCTGGCAGACGCCGCGCGCGGCGCCGGTTTGGAGTTTTAGACAGTGGCACGTATCACGGACGGTTCTGGACTCGAAGAGCAAGTCGTTCGGGTCAACCGCGTCGCGAAGGTGGTCAAGGGCGGCAAGCGCTTCAGTTTCAGCGCGCTCGTCGTCGTGGGTGATCGCCAGGGACGCGTCGGCTACGGCTTGGGCAAGGCGCGCGAGGTTCCAGAAGCGATTCGCAAGGGCGTTGAGGCGGCTCGGCGCGCGCTCATCACCGTGCCGATGGTCGGCCGCACGATCCCGCACCCCATTCTCTCGCACGTCGGCGCGGGCAAAGTGCTCATGAAGCCGGCCAGCAAGGGAACGGGCGTCATCGCGGGCGGCGCGATGCGCGCGGTGCTCGAGCTCGCGGGCGTGCACGACATCCTGACCAAATCGCTGGGCACCAACAATCCGATCAACGTCATCCAGGCGACCGTCGCGGGCCTCAAGTCGCTGCGCACCGCAGAACAGGTCGCCAAGCAGCGCGGCAAGACCGTCGCCGAGCTGTTCGGCAGAGAGACTAAGGAAACCACGGCTGAAGTCAAGGAGACCACGGATGAAGCTGTCGCATCTTAAGCCCGCGCCCGGCAGCAAGACCAAGCGCGTGCGCATCGGCCGCGGCCATGGCAGCGGCATGGTGAAGACCGCAGGCAAAGGCGGCAAGGGCCAGACGGCGCGTTCGGGCGGCGGCAAGGGCCGCACGTTCGAGGGCGGCCAGACGCCCTGGTTCCGCCGTTTGCCGCAGCGCAAAGGCGTCTCGCAAAAATCGCGCCCGCACGCGATCTTCAAGACGACCTATTCCGTCATCAACCTCGCGGACCTGACGGATTGGGATGCCAAAGCGGTCGTGACGCCCGATGCGTTGCGCGACGCCGGCCTGATCACGCGCATGCGCGACGGCATCAAGATCCTCAGCGTGGGCGACGCGCCCAAGGGTCTGCGCTTCAAAGACGTCGTCTTCTCCGCCCCGGCTCGAGCCAAACTCGAAGCCGCTGGTGCGGTATTCGAGGAGTGACGCACCGCCAATGGTGATGTGGCGTAACTTAGCCAACGCGCTCGTCGTGCCGGAGCTCCGCAACCGGCTCCTGTTCGTATTTGGCGCGTTCGCGCTGTTCGTCATGGCGGTCTACGTCCAGATCCCGTACGTCGACCACACCAAGTGGCAGGCGATGCTCAGCTCCGGCCAGTTCCTCAACTTCCTCGGCTTCTTGTCGGGCGGCGCGCTGCAGCGCTTCTCGGTGATCGCGATGGGCATCACGCCCTACATCAACGCGAGCATCATCATGCAGCTGGCCACCGTCGTCTTCCCGGAAGTCAAAGAGCTCATGCAGCATGGCGGCGAGGAAGGCCGCAAGCGGGTCGGCCTGTGGACGCGATGGCTCACGGTCATCCTGGCGCTGGTGCAGGCGACCACGATGGTCGTGGCGCTCAACCGAAATCAAGTCTTTGCGCGCACCGATCTGTTCTATCTCGTGGGCGTGATCTTGACCCTGACCGCCGGCACGGTCTGGCTCATGTGGCTCGGCGAGCAGATCACGGACAAGGGCGTCGGCAATGGTGTCTCGCTCATCATCTTCGTCGGCATCATCTTGCGCTACCCCACGTATTTCAAAGAGACCGTTTCGCTCGGCCAAGCCGGCGGCCTCAACTGGTTCGGACTGCTGCTGTTCGTCGCGATCGCGATCATCTCGCTGATCTCGATCGTCTTTATGTACCAAGGCCAGCGCCGCGTGCCGGTGCAGTACGCCAAGCGCGTCGTCGGCCGCAAGGTGTATGGCGGGCGCAGCACCTACATCCCGCTGCGCTTGAACAACGCGGGCGTCATCTCGATCATCTTCGCGATCTCGATCCTGCTGCTGCCGCAGCAGATCTCCGCGTGGGCCGCCAACTACCACACGCCGCTCGCCGACGGTTTCAACCGCTTCATGAGCTTGTATTTCAACTACGGCAGCTTCTTGTACAATGTCGTGTACTTCTTGCTCGTCGTCGGCTTCACGTTCTTCTATAGCGAAGTCGTCATCAACATCATGGACATCGCGGATTCGCTCAAGAAGCAGGGCGGCTTCATCCCCGGCATCCGGCCGGGCAAGCCTACCTCGGACTACTTGCAGAAGATCTTGCACCGCATCACCTTCGTCGCCGCCATCTATCTCGGCGTCCTCGCGATCCTGCCGAACGTCACGCAAGCGTTCACGCACATCACGACGATCTTCTTGGGCAGCACGTCGCTGCTCATCGTCGTCGGCGTCGCGCTCGACACCATGACCCAACTCGAAGCGCGCCTTGCGATGCGCGATTACCGCGGGTTCATCAACAAGTGAGCGACAATGGATTCCGGCTGCTGCTGCTGGGCGCCCCGGGCGCCGGCAAAGGCACGCAAGCCGAGCTGCTCACCAAGCGTTTGGGGCTGCCGCATATCTCGACGGGCGACATGTTCCGTGCCGCCAAGGCGGCAGGCTCGCCGATGGGCGTGATGGCGCGCAAGTACATGGACAGAGGCGCACTCGTGCCCGATGCGGTGACCATCGGCATCGTGGACGAGCGCTTGCAACAGCCCGACGTCGCGCAAGGCTGGATCCTTGACGGTTTCCCCCGGACCCCCGTCCAGGCCGCGGCATTGGACGCGCTGCTCGCGCGGCTCGGTCAGCATCTGGACGCAGTGGTCAAGCTCACGGTGCCGCGCGACGAGCTGATCCGGCGTTTGACCGGCCGGCGCGTGTGCCCGAATTGCGGCACGAACTACAATGTGGTGTCGGCGCCGCCCAGGGTGGACGATGTCTGCGACCACTGCCGCCACGCGCTGGAGCAGCGCGAGGACGATACCGAGGCGACCGTCTCGCACCGGCTCGACGTCTACGACAAGTCGACCAGGCCGCTCATCGCGTTCTACGAGAAGAAGGGCTTGCTGCATCGCGTGGACGGCACGCAGCCCGTTGACACGGTTCACCGCGCCATCGTCGAGGCCGCGACCGCCGGCGCCCAGGTGCAGACGACATGATCGCGTGCAAGAGCAGCGCTGAACTCGCGAAGATGCGCATCAGCGGCGCGGTGACCTCGCGCGCGTTGGCGCAGCTCAAAAACGCCGTCAAACCCGGCGTGACGACCAAAGAGATCGATGCGCTTGCCGACCGGCTGATCCGCGAAGGTGGTGGCGTGCCTGCGTTCTTGGGCTACCATGGCTTTACCGGATCGATCTGCGCGTCGGTCAACGACGAGGTCGTCCACGGCATCCCCGGCACGCGCCGCTTGCGCGAAGGCGACCTGCTGAAGATCGACATCGGCGCGATCGTCGACGGCTGGTACTCGGATATGGCGTGCACGTTGCCGGTCGGCCAGGTGTCAAAGGCCGCCCAGCACCTCATGGACGTCACCGAGGAGTCGCTGTTCATCGGCATCGCCGCGGTGCGCCCGGGCGCGCACGTGTCCGACATCGGCAACGCGGTGCAAAGCCACGTCGAGAGCCACGGCTATTCGGTGGTGCGTGCGCTGGTCGGCCACGGTGTCGGCACGCATCTGCACGAAGATCCGCCGGTGCCGAACTTCGGGCGCAAGGGCATGGGCGCGATCCTCAAGCCCGGCATGGTGATGGCGATCGAGCCGATGGTCAACCAGGGCGCGTTCGACGTGCGCACGCTGTCTGACAACTGGACCGTGGTCACCAAAGATGGCAAGCTGTCCGCGCACTTCGAGCACACGGTCGCGGTGCAGCCCAAAGGTTTTGAGATCCTGACGGTGGTCGACGAGGCCGAAGCGGCCACGCTCGAACGCCGGGTCATGAACGGAGGCACGTTTGGCGCGACGCAATCGCCCAATGCAGCGGCGCTCGGGTAAGAAAAAGCCCCCCAAGCCCGACGCCAACCCATCGCCCAAGGAAGAGGCGATCGAGGTCGAGGGCGTGGTGGTCGAGCCGCTGCCCAATGCGTTCTTCCGGGTCGAGCTGAGCAACGGCCACAAAGTGCTGGCCCGCGTATCGGGAAAGATCAGGATGAACTTCATCCGGATCCTGCCGGGGGACCGGGTGCTCGTGGAGCTGTCGCCATACGATCTGAGCCAAGGGCGGATAACCTACCGGTACAAGTAGAATATATAGAGGAACTATGAAAGTCAGACCGAGCGTCAAGAAGATATGCGACAAGTGCAAGATCATCAAGCGGCGGGGCCGCACACGGGTGATCTGCGAGAACCCCAAGCATAAACAGGCTCAGGGGTAGGAGAGACGATGGCACGTATTGCTGGAATCGATCTGCCGCGCGAGAAGCGCGTTGAGATCGCGTTGACCTACATCTTCGGCATCGGGCGGCCAACCGCCACGAAGCTGTTGAGGCAGACCGGCGTCGATCCCGACACGCGCGTCAAGAATCTGACGGATGGCGACATCCAGAAGCTGCGCGAGCAGATCGAGAAGAACCTCAAGGTCGAGGGCGATCTGCGGCGCGAGGTCTCGAGCGCGATCAAGCGCTTGGTCGACATCGGCTCGTATCGCGGCGTGCGCCACCGGCGCGGCTTGCCGGTGCGCGGCCAACGCACGCGCACGAATGCGCGCAATCGCAAGGGGCCGCGTAAGACCGTGGCCGGCAAGAAGAAGACGAAGGGACCGGGGGTCGGCAAGTAAATGGCAGAACCGAAAAAACGCGCGCGCCGCACCAAGAAGCGGGAGATCAAAAACGTCTCCCAGGGCATCGCACGCATCCACGCGAGCTTCAACAACACGCTCGTCACCATCACCGACCTGCAGGGCGGCGCGCTCGCCTGGGCCAGCGCGGGCGGCATGGGCTTCGCGGGCAGCAAGAAATCGACGCCGTTCGCCGCGCAGCTCGCGGCCGAGAGCGCGGCGCGCAAGTCGATGGAGCATGGCATGAAGCAGGTCGAGGTCCACGTCAAGGGGCCGGGCGCCGGCCGCGAAGCCGCGATCCGCGCCCTGCAGGCCGCTGGGCTTGAGATCGTGCTCATCAAAGACGTCACGCCGATCCCGCACAACGGTTGCCGCCCGCCAAAACGGCGCCGTGTATAACTCGCAACAACGATGTGGTCCTGCCCTCCTGAGGGCGGGGACCGAAAGAGGAATGTAGAAGATATATGGCTCGATACACAGGACCGGTCTGCCGGTTGTGCCGGCGCGAAAGCGCCAGCGGCACCAAACCGGGCGAGAAGGTCAAGCTCTTCTTGAAAGGCGAGCGTTGCCTGTCCAAGAAGTGCGCCGTCGAGCGCCGCACCGCGGCACCCGGGCAAAAAGCGCAGACCAAGAACCGCCCCAAGGTGTCCGAGTTCGGCCGCCAGTTGCGCGAGAAACAGAAAATGCGGCGCATTTATGGCGTGCTCGAGCGGCAGTTCGAGAACTACTTCAAGAAGGCGAGCGCAAGCAAGGGCCAGACCGGCGCCGCGCTTCTGATACAGCTTGAGACGCGGCTCGACAACGTGATCTACCGGCTCAATATCGCCAGCTCGCGCGCCCAGGCGCGCCAGCTCGTGCGCCATCGCCACTTCACGCTCAACGGCCATCGCGTCAACATCCCGTCGATGCAAGTGCGCCCGGGCGACGAGATCGCAGTGGTCGAGGCCAGCCGCAAGTCCAATCTGTTCCAGGCGCTCGAGCAGTACGCCAAAGGCCGGCGCGTGCCGACCTGGCTCGAGTACGACGAGCTGAACGTCAAAGCTAAGGTGCTGGCACGCCCGACGCGCGCCGACATCGACACCAATGTGGAAGAGCAATTAATTGTTGAATACTACTCGCGATAACGACCTGAAACCGACCATACCGAACATAAGGGGAGCCATGTCAGTTCTTGAATTCCAACGCGCCTCCATCGAAGTCCGCGAGCGGGGCGATTCGTACGCCAAGTTCGCGATCGAGCCGCTCGAGCGAGGCTTCGGCATCACGCTGGGCAATGCGTTGCGCCGGCTGCTGTTGTCGTCGCTGCCCGGCGCAGCCGTCACCTACGTCAAGATCGACGGCGTGCTGCACGAGTTCTCGACGATCCCAGGCGTGGTCGAGGACACGACCCACATCATCCTCAACCTGAAAGGCCTGCCGCTGAAGATGGCGACCGACGAGCCGAAGGTGCTGCGCATCGAGGCCTCTGGCGAGCGCGAAGTGACAGCGGCCGACATCGTGCCGGACGCAGACGTCGAGCTGCTCGATCCGAGCTACCATATCGCCACGCTGTCCGACAAAAAGGCGCGGCTGTTCATGGAGATCGGCATCGAGAAGTGGCGCGGCTACGTCACCGCAGACAAGCAGCGCAACGTCGAACACGTCATCGGCCTGATCCCGGTGGATTCGATCTTCACGCCGATCCGCAAGGTCAACTACTCGGTCGAGGACACGCGCGTCGGCCAGGTGACCGATTACGACCGGCTCATCATGGAGATCGAGACCAATGGCAGCATCACGCCCGACGAGGCGCTCTCCACAGCGGCCAAGGTCCTGTCCGACCAGCTCGCGCTGTTCGTGAACTTCAGCGGCCGGCCAGAGACCGAAGCGCCGGTCGAAGAGGCGACGCCGTTCTCCGATTGGGATATCCCGGTCGACGAACTCGACCTTTCCGTGCGCTCGTACAACTGTCTGAAGCGCGCCGGCATCAGCAAGATATCCGAGCTGCTGCAGCGCACCGAAGACGAGATCATGAACATGCGCAACTTGGGCAAGAAGTCGGTCGACGAGATCAAAGAGAAGCTCGCCGAGCGCAACCTGTCGCTCAAGCAAGGATAACCGCTGACATCATGCGCCACAAGAAAGCAGACAAGCGTCTCGGACGCAACGACGACCACCGCCGCTCGATGCTGCGCAATCTCGTGACCTCGCTGTTCACGCACGGCAAGATCGAGACGACGGTGGTGCGCGCCAAGGAGACGTCGCGAGTCGCGGCAAGGCTGATCACGCGCGCCAAGAAGGCGGACTTGTCGAGCCGCCGAGCGGTCGCCGCGTATCTGACGTCCGAGGACGTCGCCAAGAAGCTGGTCGACGTGATCGCGCCAAGCCTCGCGAGCCGCCACGGGGGCTATACGCGCATCGTGCGTACCCGCATCCGCAAGGGCGACGCGGCGGAACTGGCGCAACTCGAACTGCTCACCTCGTAGAGGTCCATCCGCCGAAAAGGGCGGCCTCCCGGCGCGCGCGAACTGCGCCCCGATAGCTCACTGAAGCTCGGAGGATTTCATGCGGTTAAATCACTTTGCCGTTGTCCTGAGCCTTTTTGTCGCCGTGTCGTTGGACGCTTGCAGCAACAGCAGCACGGCACCGCCGCCGCCACCGGCGCCCCAAAACCTGTATGCCGTCGACCTGACCACGAAGAAGATATTCGTCTACTCGTTGCCCGCGAGCGCCGCGGCAGTGCCGACTGTGACCGTGACGACCGGATTCACCCCGCTCTATGACGCGGCGTTCGATGCGAGCGGTACGTTCTGGGTGGACCAGGATACCAGTCCGTCGGTGCTGCACGGCTACACGCTACCCCTCACCGCGGCAAGCGTACCGGTTTCGAATGTAACCTTAACCGCGACGGCCCCGACCAACACGGCAAACGCCTTCAGTTTTGCTTTCGATCCGACCGGCAACCTGTGGGTCGGCGATGAGGGCAACGGGCGGCTGCTCGGTTACCACGGACCGTTCAGCGGCACGATCTCGCCCGCGACCTTTGCGAACATCGCCGTCGCATCACCGTGGAACGACATTTCCGATGGTGCGGGCAACCTGTACGTGACCGCCAACGATCACGTCGTCCGCCTCAATGCGCCGCCCACGTCGATCAATGCGAATCTTTCGGTCCTCAGCGAGCCGATAGCGATGCTTCTCGACCCAGCTGGGAATCTGTATGTCGGCGACTTCACCACCGGCAACCTCTATCGCTACAACGCGCCCATCAACGACGGCGCGACGCCGGCGATCACTGATCTGAAGGCGAATACGACGCTCAATGCACCATATTATATGGCGCTCGACTCGTCAGGTAATCTCTACGTGTCGGATTGTTCCTCGTCGATCAAGGTCTTCGCCACGGCGACCTTCAGCGCGACATCAGCGCCGGCGTATACGCTGCCGCTTCCTGCTGGTGCTGGCTGCTCGACCGGTCTCGCGGTGCGTTGACGCTCTAAGCTCCCGCGCGTTCGTCAGCAGAGGTACGGATGTCGCTCGAGCTGCTCAACGCGCTTGCCTCGCTCCTCACGGTGTGCATCATCGCTGCGACTGCGATCGCAGCGCTGGCGCAGCTGCGGCACTTGCGAGCGGGCAATCAGATCAACGCCATGCTGGCCATCGGCGAGGAGCTCAGCAGCAAAGCGTTCACTGATGCTATCGCCGTCGTCCAACACAAACTTCCCTTGGTTGAAGACGATCCGGAGTACCGCGCCTACAACGCTCGAATGGATCGCAACCAGCAGCAGGATCCTATCCCTGAATACGAAGCGGTACGCGAGGCGATGAACGTGATAGGGAACGCATACGAAGAGCTGGGCATACTCGTCAAGCAGGGCATCGTCGACAAAGACATCTTCCTCGACCGGTATTCGTGGGTCATCTCGCGCTATTGGAAGCTCATGGTGAAGTCGCTCGTCGATGCGCGTAGTGCTACTGGCCAGGCCGCGATCTGGGAGAACTATGAATATCTTGCCGTGCTCTCGGAGGACTGGATGCGGGAGCACCCGAGCCTCTACCCTCCAGGCATCCGGAGAATGCCGCTGCCCGAGCGCCCCCCTCTGAAAACGGAATGAATACGAAAACGCCGGGCAGGAGACCGTCGGCGCAGACGGGAACGGCGCGGACCTGATGCGACTGACGAATCTCCTTTGCGCGCGCAAAGCGGTGAACGTCTGGTGGTGGTGGGCTCAAGCCCGCCAGGTTCGTCATGTCCGCACGCTGATCTGATCTAAGCGCCGGATTTTCGAAACCGCAACGGCGGGCTCATATGAAGAGCCGGCCGTTTTTGTTTTTGGAGAAGCCCATGAGCGTACCAACGATGTCATCGAACCCAGTTGTGACCGAGCGCCTCCTCGCGGATGGCGTTACCCCCATCGCCGCGTTTGCCGCCCTGCGCGGCTTGCGCATGGGGCACTCGTTCCTGTTCGAAAGCGCGCCCGGCGCTGGCCAGGCGGCGCGCCATTCGATCATCGGCCTCGGCGCCCGCGGGGAGCTGATCGTCGACGATCAGGGCGTGCGCCTTCAGATCGACGGCGAGCACGTGGCGCTCGCCGGCGACGCGTCCGATCCCCTCGGCGCCGCGCGCCGGCTGCTGGCGCGGCTTGCTCCCGCGCACGCGACCTCCGAATTCCTCGGAGCGTATGGGGCCGCTGCCTACGAATTCGCCGGCCGCTTCGAGCGTCTCCCGACATTGCCGCGCGGCAGCGATCCGATGCCTGACCTGCATCTAGTCGTGCCCGAGGTTCTGGTGGTCTTCGACCACTTGTCGCACGAGCTCGACGTGCACGCGTTTTCGACTCACGACGGCGCGGGCGTCGCGCGACGCGTGGTCGACGTCCTCGACGAAGCGCGTATCGCGCCGCTGGTTCGGGGCAGCCAACCGATAGAGCCCATGCCCGTCGCCGGCCCGCTCCCGTATCAAACGGCGGTCGCCCAGGCGAAGGAGGCGATCGAGGCGGGCGAGGCGTTCCAGATCGTCCTCGCGCAGCGCTGGGAGGCGCCCTTGACGACGCTGGCATTCGACGCATACCGTGCGCTGCGCGCCGTGAATCCTTCGCCGTATATGTTCTTCTTGGACCTCGGCTGGGGCCAGCTGTTCGGGTCGTCGCCTGAGATGCTCGTCGCGTGCGCTGGGGGTCAGGCGCGCATCCGGCCACTTGCGGGAACGCGCACCCGTGCGCACGACCCCATCGCAGACGCCCGCCGCGCGCGCCAACTGCGTCGCGATCCGAAGGAGCGCGCCGAACACATCATGCTCGTGGACCTCGCCCGCAACGACCTCGCGCGCGTCAGCATGCCCGGCAGCGTCCATGTGGACGAACTGCTGTCGGTCGAGCGCTTCAGTCATGTCATGCATCTCGTCTCCGAGGTATCAGGTCGTTTGCGCCCTGGCTGCGACGGGCTGGACGCATTTGCGGCGGCGTTTCCCGCCGGCACGGTCAGCGGCGCTCCCAAGATACGCGCGATGGAGCTGATCGCGGAGCTCGAGGGGCGCCGGCGGGGTTTCTACGCCGGGGCCGTGTGCCGGCTTGGCTTCGACGGATCGCTTGATTCGTGCATCACACTGCGCAGCGCGCACGCCTACGATGGGATCTATCATTGCGCGGCCGGCGCTGGAATCGTCTCCGCATCCGTACCGTCGCGAGAAGACGCCGAGTGCCGCGCGAAGGCGGATGCGGTCTTCGCCGCGATCGCCATGGCAGCGCGAACGCGCACCGCGAGAAGGAGCGTGGCATGAAAGCGCCCCGTAAGAAACGCGAAACCGTGATCATCGACAACTACGACTCCTTCACGTACAACCTCGCGGACGAGATCGGCCGACACAGAATCGATTTGCGCGTAATGCGCAATGACGCGCCCGCGCTGGACGAGCTGTTCACCACGCCGCCGGCCGCGCTGGTGCTTTCGCCTGGCCCGGGGAGTCCGCAGCTAGCCGGCCGCAGCATTGAACTGATCAAGGCGCTGCGCGGACGGTGCCCCATCTTGGGCGTTTGCTTGGGCCATCAGGCGATCGGGCTCGCCTACGGCGGCAGCGTCAGCCGCGGCGCCGTCGTGCATGGACGGGCGACGATGGTCGAGCATGCGGATCATAGGCTCTTCGCCGGCGTGCCCAAACGCTTCGCGGCCGGCCGGTACCACTCGCTTCACGTCGACGCAGGTCTGCCGGACGACCTCGTGCAGATCGCAGCCGGAGACGACGGCGCGCTGATGGCGATCGCGGATCGCAACCGGCCGGTGTTCGGCCTGCAGTTCCACCCCGAATCGATCTTGACCAAACATGGTCCGCGGATCCTGGAGAACTTCCTCGCCATCGCGGGGCTCGCGTCATGAGCGCGTTGCACGTCGGGTCATCGCGTTCGCTCGGCGATCACATCCGCTCGGCGGCGGCACGCGTCGATCTGGGTGCCGACGCCATGCACGACGCCATGAACGCGATCATGAGCGGCGACGTCAGCGCCGCGCAGATCGCGGCGTTGCTCGTCGCGCTCGCGCTCAAGGGCGAGACGGCGGCGGAAATCGCGGGCGCCGCCATGGCGATGCGCGCGCACGCGGTCCCGGTGCGCACATACCGTCGCGACACGATCGACGTCTGCGGCACTGGCGGCGACGCGTCCGGCACGTTCAACATCTCGACCGCGGTCGCGTTCGTCGTCGCGGGCGCAGGGGTGCCCGTGGCCAAGCACGGCAACCGGGCGATGAGCAGCCGCTGCGGCAGTGCCGACGTGCTCGAAGCGTGCGGGGTGCGGATCGACGTGACGCCCGGCCGGTGCGGTGAGATCCTCGACGAACACGGCATCACCTTCATCTTCGCGCAGGCACACCACCCGGCGATGCGCCACGTCGCGCCGGTGCGCCGGCAGATCGGCATCAGAACGCTGTTCAACGTGCTCGGCCCGCTGACGAACCCGGCTGGCGTCCCCCGCCAGATCGTCGGCGTGGCGCATGCTGGCGCGCATCGCGCCGTCGCGGAGGCGCTGTACCGGCTTGGCGCGGAGCGCGCGGCGGTGTTGCGCGGGTGCGACGGCCTGGACGAAGCGACGCTAGTGGGCCCTACCCACGTTCTCGAGGTCTGCGACGGCCGGGTTCTCGAGTACGAGATCGCGCCCGAAGATGCCGATCTCGACCGAGGGCCGACCTCGGCGCTGCTCGGCGGCGATGCTGCGGATAACGCAGCCATCGTGCGCCGCGTGCTGTGCGGCGCGCCGGGGGCGCATCGCGACGTGGTCGTGCTCAACGCCGCGCTCGCATTGTATATCGCAGGACGCGCGCAGAGCATCTTGGACGCTGCCACCCTCGCGCGGCGCGCGATCGACGAGGGCGCAGCGCTCGAAAAGCTCGACATCCTTATACGGGAGACCAACCGATGAACCAACTGGACGCCATCGTCGCGAGCCGGCTGCGCGACGTTCGCCGGCGCAAGGCGTGCCTCCCGATCGAGATGCTGCACGACCCTGCGGCGCGGCGGCCTGCGGCTCGCAACTTCGCGCGCGCGCTGCGCTCCGGGTCGCCGTCGATCATCGCGGAGTTCAAGCGTTGCTCGCCATCGGCAGGCGACCTCGGCGATCGCGATCTTGCTGCGACCGCCCGCGCCTACCAGGACGGCGGAGCAGCGGCACTTTCGATACTCACCGAGCCGCGATTTTTCCGCGGCGGGCTCGATGATCTGGTGATGGCGCGCAACGCGTGCGGGTTGCCGGTGCTGCGCAAAGACTTCATCGTCGACGAATATCAGATCTGGGAATCCGCTGAAGCCGGCGCGGACGCCGTCCTGCTCATCGTCGCTCTGCTGACCACGGAAGAGCTGGACACCTTCCGAGGGCTCGCCGAATCGCTCGGCATGTGCGCGGTGGTCGAGGTGCACGATGAGAGCGAGATCCGGCGCGCGTTGCGCTGCGGCGCGACGGTCGTCGGCATCAACAACCGCGATCTGCGCACGTTGACGGTCGACCGCTCGACCGCGTTGCGCTTGCGGCGCATGCTCCCGCCCGAGTGTCTGGTCATCGCCGAAAGCGGTTACTCGAAGGCCTCGGATATCGGCGAATGCGCCCGAAACGGCATCGCCGCCGTGCTGATCGGTGAATCGCTGATGCGCGCGACCGACCCAGTCGCGGCCGTCGCCGCATTGCGAGGCGTGCCCGCATGATCACGCTCAAGATCTGCGGGCTCACCAGCGCCCTCGACGTTGACCTGTGCGCTCGCGCCGGGGCGGACGCGATCGGGTTCATCTTCGCCGACAGCCCCCGACGGTTGGCACCCGACGACGCGGCACCGCTCACCGCGGCCGCGCCGGACGATGTGGCGTGCGTCGGCGTCTTCGCGAACTCGCCGCGCGAATTGGTCGAGCTTGCGCTGCGGCGCTGCCGGCTCGACGTGCTGCAATTCGCGGGTGATGAGACGCCCGAGTTCTGCGGTTCGTTCGGCGTGCCGACCTTGTTGACTGCGCGGGAGCGCCCACCGGCGCCCGACGAGGTGCAACGCGCTCACGCGATCGGCGTGATCGCAGATGCGCGCAGCCGCGTAGCCTATGGCGGCACAGGTCGCATGGTCGATGCTTCGATCGCCAAGCGCATCCGCGACGGCAGCCCTGCGCCGTTCATCCTCGCGGGCGGACTCACGCCCGACAACGTCGCCGACGCGATCCGCAGGCTGCGGCCAGACGGCGTCGATGTGCGCAGCGGGGTCGAGCGCTCTGGCCGCAAGGATCCGGATCTACTCGCCGCGTTCGCTCGCTCGGTCAGGGAGGCGTATCGTGTACAAGCCTGACGAGCGCGGCTATTTCGGACGTTTTGGCGGGCGCTTCGTGCCTGAAGTGCTCGTCGAGCCGCTGGTCCAGCTCGAAGATGCGATGCGAACCGCATTCGCCGACCAACAGTTCTGGGGCGAGTATCGCCGGTTGCTGCGCGACTACGTCGGACGTCCGACGCCGCTGACGCCGTGCGAGAACCTGTCTCGCGCCAACGGCGGCGCGCGGATCGTGCTCAAGCGCGAAGATCTCAACCATACCGGCGCGCATAAGATCAACAACGCGATCGGTCAAGGTCTGCTCGCGAAGCGAATGGGCCGCAGGCGCATCATCGCCGAGACGGGCGCCGGCCAGCACGGGGTCGCGGCCGCGACCGTCGGGGCTTTGCTCCAGATCCCCGTCGTCGTCTATATGGGTTCCGATGACATCGAGCGCCAATCGCTCAACGTCTACCTGATGCGGCTCCTCGGCGCGCAGGTCGAAGCGGTGAGCAGCGGAGCTCGCACGCTGAAAGATGCGACCAACGAGGCTCTGCGCGACTGGGCGGCCAGCGCCCAAGACACGTTCTACATGATCGGTTCGGCCGTCGGTCCGCACCCCTATCCTCAGTTGGTAGGCGAGTTCGTGCGTGTGATTGGCGACGAAGCGCGTGCACAGGTGCTCGAGCGCGAGGGGCGCCTGCCCACCCACGTCGTCGCCTGTGTGGGCGGCGGGAGCAATGCGCTCGGCATATTCAGCGCGTTTCTCGGCGACGCCGAGGTCGCGCTGTGTGGAGTAGAAGCGGGTGGCGCCGGGCTCGAGTGCGGCGGCGCGCATGCCGCGACGTTGGCTGCCGGCAGCGACGGCGTGCTGCACGGCGCGCTGACCAAAGTGCTCCAGGACGGCAACGGCCAGATCAGCGCGACGCACTCGATCGCCGCCGGGCTGGACTACCCCGGCGTTGGACCGCAGCATGCAGCGCTGCAAGCGTCCGGCCGAGCACGCTACGTAACGGTCGACGACGCTCAGGCGCGTGCCGCCTTCGAAACGCTCGCACTAACAGAAGGCATCGTGCCGGCGTTGGAGAGCGCACACGCCGTCGCGTACGCGTGCAAACTTGCGCGAGAAGTTCCCGAAGACGCGATGGTGCTCGTGAACTGTTCGGGACGGGGCGATAAGGACACCGTGCGTTTCGCACTGGCCGAGACAGCGGGGCAGGCGTGAGGACCGTCGCCTCGTCAGTCGCAGCGACTTTCGAGCGCTGCCGTGCGCAGCGGCGGCCCGCGTTCATCGCCTTCTTGACCGCCGGTTTTCCGAGTCTCGCGCTGACGCCTGAACTCGTCCGCGCCGCGTGTGAAGGCGGCGCCGATCTTATCGAGCTGGGATTTCCCTACTCTGACCCGCTCGCCGATGGGCCGATCATCCAAGCCTCGTCACAACGCGCGCTCGACAACGGCGCCACCTTCGACGCGGTCCTCGACATCGCGTCACGGTGCGATGCGGGTGTGCCGCTAATCGCGTTCACGTACTATAATCCGCTCTACGCGCGCGGCCTCGCACGAAGCGCTTCTGATCTGCGCGAAGCCGGGTTCGCGGGTGCAATCGTGCCGGATCTGCCGCCGGAAGAGGCCGGATCGCTGGCCGCTGCGCTCGCCGCGCAGGGCCTCTCGCTTTCGTTTCTGGTCGCGCCGACGACGCCGAGGAAGCGCGCAGTCGCGATCGCCGCGGCCTCCACTGGCTTCGTGTATGTCGCTGGCCGAATGGGGGTGACCGGGACGCACGCGGGAGTCGATCGTTCGCTGCCAGGCAGATTGAACGAATTGCGCGCGATGATTGATAAACCGTTGGTAGTCGGGTTTGGCGTTTCGACGTCCGAGGACGTGCGCGCGATCGCGAAGGTCGCCGACGGCATTGTCGTGGGCAGCGCGCTCGTGGAAGCGTTCGGCGCCGCGGATCCGGTTGCAGCCGTTATGGAGCTGTGCCGCCGGCTTACGAGTTCGCTCTAACGGAAAAGGGCGCGCACAGCTCTCGCAAGCGTGCGGAATACCACTGCGTCCCCGGGTCGTCGGCGCGGCCGAGGTCGCAGACGCGAGGGCTGGCGGCTGCAAACGCGGCGGGCGCGGGGACATCGCCGCTTGGAATCGGAGTGACGTTGCGCAAGACGATGTCGCAATCTCCGACGTGGCGCAACGCGACGTCTTTCCATTTCCGCCCGGGGTCGGTCGCGACCATCACGGAAGCCCGCGGGGTCAACCAGTCGAGCGCCGTCGTCCCCTCGATCACGACGCCGCGCGCGCCTTTGGATTGCAGATGCTGCATCGCGGCTTCGACCGCGGCCGGCGCTGCCTCGCGGAGTGCGATGATCCACGCCACCGCTATAGCACCCGCGCTCGCGAGACGCCACGTGTCGGTACCGCGTTTGTGGATCGCGCCCTCGCTCACGATGAGCCGGCTCGGCAGCTTGGCGGACACGGTCTCGCAGACGCCGCACGAAGCGCCCCGGCCGCAGATGCCGGCCGCGTGCGCGACGGAGAGCGCGGACGATCCATGGTCGTGTTCGGGGTCTCGTTCGCCGTCGGCGACGGTCAGCTTGATCGCGCCGTAGCCCAGGCCGTCGAGCGCGCGCAGCGCGACTTCAGCGGCAAGCGTCTTGCCGACGCCCGAGTGCGGGCCGCCGATGATGACGACATCCATACGAAGGAGATCTAACTCGCGCTGGGACCAGCGGCGCGTACTTCGGGTGTTGCCGTGTCCTCGAAGCGCTTGAAGTTTTCCGTGAACAAGCGGGCAAGATCTTGCGCCTTCGCGTCATACGCCGCCTTGTCGTGCCATGTCGAGCGCGGCTGCAGCAGCTGAGAAGGCACGCCGGGCACGGCCTTCGGAATGGCGACCTTGAAGATCGGGTCCGCCTCGAATTCGACATCGGCCAACTTGCCCGAGAGCGCGGCGTCGATCATCGCGCGCGTGTACGGCAGCTTCATGCGCTTGCCGACGCCGTAGGGGCCACCGCTCCAACCGGTGTTGACCAGCCAGCAGTCCACCTTGTGATGCGCGATCCGTTCGCCGAGGAGCTTCGCGTACACCATCGGATGGTGCACCATGAACGGCGCGCCGAAACACTGCGAGAACGTCGCTTCCGGTTCGGTCACGCCTTTTTCGGTGCCGGCGACCTTCGCCGTGTAGCCTGACAAGAAGTGATACATCGCCTGCGGGACCGTCATGCGTGAAATGGGCGGCAAGACGCCGAACGCATCGCACGTGAGCATGACGACGTGCTTCGGATGCCCGGCCCGGCCCGATGGCACCGTGTTCGTCACCGAGGTAAGCGGATAGGCCGCGCGCGTGTTCTCGGTGAGCGAGGCGTCGGCAAGATCGAGCTCGCGAGTCGCTGGATCGATGACGACGTTCTCCAGCACCGTGGCGAAGGTGCGCGTCGTCGGATAGATCTGCGGTTCAAGCTCCGGCGAGAGGTTGATGACCTTCGCGTAGCATCCGCCCTCGAAATTGAACACGCCCGCGCTGCTCCAGCCGTGCTCGTCGTCGCCGATCAACGCGCGCTTTGGGTCTGCCGACAGCGTGGTCTTGCCCGTGCCCGAAAGGCCGAAGAAGACCGCGACATCGCCGGCTGCGCCGACGTTGGCCGAGCAGTGCATCGGCATGACGTCTTGCAAGGGAAGCAAGTAGTTCATCAGGGTGAAGACCGATTTTTTGATCTCGCCCGCATACGTCGTGCCGCCGATCAGCACGATGCGACGGCTGAAGTCGATGATGATGAAGGTCTCGCTGCGCGTGCCGTCGCGCTCGGGCGACGCTAAGAACTCCGCTACGTCCACGATCGCGAACTCAGGCGCGAAGCGGGCGAGCTGCGCTGGGGTAGGATCGATGAACAAGTGGCGCGCGAACAGCGCCTGCCACGCCTGCGTGGTCACGACGCGGACCGGCAGCCGATAGTCGGGATCCGCCCCGGCGAACGCGTCCGTGACGAACACGTGTTGGTCGCGCAAATAGGCGTCGACGTGTCCGAGAAGCGCTTCAAAACGCTGCTGGTCGAACGGCTTGTTGGTCTTGCCCCAGTCGATATGGGCTTCGCTGGCGGGTTCTTTGACGAAGAACTTGTCTTGCGGAGACCGGCCGGTGTGCTTGCCTGTCCGGACCACGATGGGTCCTGCCACCGCTGCTAGCCCTTCGCCGCGCCGGATCGCCTCTTCGAACAGGGCCGGAACGCTCATGTTGAAATCGGCGCCGGAGACGGGGCCGATGCCGAAAGATTCTAGTCCGATCGAGGTGCCCGCAAGCAATGCCATTATGAGGGGCTTACCCCGGTCGCGTGGACCTTCCTGCGGTACGCAAGAGACGAGGCGCGACTTCCGTCGCGCCCCGTTCTGCCCAGGTCAAGCCGGCGCCGAAGCGCAGCGCGTTACGCGGGCTGCGCCGCGGGAGCCGCAGCTGTTTTGGGTTTGCGTGTGATCAGGGGGAGAATCGCCGCGACCGTCAGCATGATCGCGATCGGCGTGAACGCGCCGACGTACGAACCGCTGAAGTCCTTCACGCGCGCCGCGATGTACGGTCCCACCACGCCGGCCACGCCCCACGCGGTGAGGATCCAGCCGTAGTTCACGCCGAGGAACTTCGTGCCGAAGTAGTCCGCGTTGAACGATGGCATTGTGCCGAAGCCGCCGCCATAGCAGAGCAGGATGATCGCGAAGGCGACGCCCACCAAGAACACGCTGTGGAAGCCGCCAAGCAGATAGAAGATGACTGCTTGGATGCCGAAGATGAGGAAATACGCGGCATTGCGCCCGATTCGATCGGACACAGAACCCCAGAAGAATCGACCCAGGCCGTTGAACACCGCGAGGAATCCGTAGATGACGCCCGCCTCTTTGGGCGTGACGCCTGTGAGCTCGCTGAACGCAGGCACCGCGACGCTGATCACCATGATGCCGGCGGTCACGTTGAGGAACAGCATCAACCAGAGCAGATAGAACTGGATCGTTCCGAACATCTCCCCCGGTGAGAACGAGCGGGCCGCGGACGCAGCCGCAGCGACGGCGCCCGGCACCGTGTAGCCTGCCGGCGGATTGTTGACGAACCAGCCGCACAGCAAGCCGATGACCAGAAAGACGACGCCGGACACGAGAAAGGTCGTCATAATGGCTTGAACGTTTTCAGGCGTCATCGCATATTGGGTCGGATCGAAGGTCGTGTGCGCCGCGATGGCGTCAGCGCGCGCTTTTGCGTACGCCCCTGCCTGCTTCGCCGCGGCTGCGAACGCCGGCAAGCGCGGCACTATCTGGTTATAGACGAAGGCGCCGAGCCCGAAGCCCATGACCACCATGCCGCTGCCCACGCCGCGCATATCGGGAAACCATTTGGTCACCACGGCGACGGGCGTGATGTAGCCCATTCCCAGTCCTAGGCCGCCGAGAACCCCGTACGTGAGCCAGATCCACCAGCTTCCGAAGTGAGAGGTACCGAGGCCGGCGAGCAGTAGGCCGATACCCCATAACGCGACGCCCGTCATGATGACGCGCCGCGGACCGACGGTGTCTTGCCAGCGTCCGCCGATGACGGCGCCCACACCGAGGAAGAAGATCGCGAGTTCGAATGTGATAGCCGTGGTTTGCGAATTCCAGCCGAAGCTTGCGATGAGCGGCTGGGTGAAGAGACTCCACGAGTAGACCGTGCCCAGGCACATCATCACAACGACGCCTGCGAGGGCGATAGCCCAACGATTCGTCACGTCGCACCTCCATTAGAGATAGAAACGAAAGAAAGCGTGCGAACCTGCGGGTCGACCAACCGGGCCCACGGTTCGTGGCGCGGTTTCCCCGAAACTGAGGTGCGACCTCCGCGCGCAAGGACGGGCCCCTGTCCACAGGAATCCGCGCCAGTTCGCAGTCCGCTCACAATCCGTCCACAAGGTCGCGCTCCCCGGACGATGAAATAGACCAGCGAACATGTGTTTGCCTAGGGTCGCATGAGCAAAAGCTTCGTCCATCTGCACGTGCACAGCGAGTACTCGCTGCTCGACGGCGCCTGCCGCGTGGGCGACCTCGTCTCGGCCGCTGCCGAAACCGAGATGCCTGCCCTGGCGCTGACCGATCACGGCGTGCTCTACGGCGCGCTCGAGTTCTATTTCGCCGCCAGATCCAAAGGCATCAAGCCGATCATCGGCTGCGAGATGTACGTCGCGCCGCGCGGACGCCTCGATCGCAGTGCGCGCGACGAATATCATCTCACCGTCCTCGCGATAAACCGCCCCGGCTACCAGAATCTCTTGAAGCTCGTGTCGGCCGGCTTCCTCGAGGGCTACTATTATAAGCCGCGCGTCGACCTCGAGTTGCTCGCGGCCCACAGCGAGGGGCTTGTCGTGCTATCCGGCTGCCTTGGTGGCGGGGTGCAGCAGGCGCTGCTGCATGATGACGTGGCCGGTGCGCGCGCGCTCGTGCGCGATTACCGCGCCATTTTCGGCGACCGGTATTTCCTCGAGCTGCATCACCATCACATGGCGGCCGAAGACAAAGTGCGCGCGCAGCTGATCACGCTCTCCAAGGAGACCGGCGTCCGCGCGGTGGCCACCAACGACTCGCACTACCTCGCGCGCGATGACGCCGCCGCGCACGACGTGCTGCTCTGCATCGGCACCGGCAAGCTGGTGTCGGACAACGATCGATTGCGTTTCGAAGGCGATGACTTCCATTTCAAGACCGCCGACCAGATGCGCGAGCTGTTCGCCGAGACGCCCGACGCCTGCGACGCCTCGCTGGACATCGCCCAGATGGTCGAGTTGGACCTCGAATCGAAGTCCTTCGCGCTGCCGACGTTCCCGGTCCCCGAGCACGAAGGCGGCGAAACCGCGTACCTGCACTCCCTGTGCATGACGGGTCTGCGCGAGCGCTACGGCACGCCGACCCCAGAACAGCTCGAGCGGCTGGAGTACGAGCTGGGAGTCATCACGCGCATGGGCTATTCGTCCTACTTCCTTATAGTATGGGATTTCATACGCTATGCCCGTGAGAAGGGGATACCCGTCGGTCCGGGACGCGGCTCGGCCGCCGGCAGCATCGTCGCCTACGCGCTGCGCATCTCGGACGTCGACCCGCTGCGCTACAACCTGTTCTTCGAGCGTTTCCTCAACCCCGAGCGCATCTCGATGCCGGACATCGACACCGACTTCTGTTTCGAGCGACGCGATGAAGTCATCGACTACGTGCGCCAGAAATACGGCGCGGATCGCGTCTCGCAGATCGTCACTTTCGGCACGATGGCGGCGCGCGCCGCTGTGCGCGATGTCGGACGCGTGATGAGCCATCCGCTCGCGGACGTCGATCGCATCGCCAAGCTGATCCCGAACGTGCCGACTAACCCGGTGTCGATCCGTCAAGCGATCGACAGCGTGCCGGAGCTCAACGCGATCTACTACCGCGACCCGCGCGCGCACGAGCTGCTCGATACCGCGATGCGCGTCGAAGGTCTGGCGCGGCACGCGTCGACCCACGCGGCCGGCGTCGTGATCGCACCCGGCCCCATCACGGAATATGCACCGCTTGTCAAGCTTGGCGACGATGACGTCAACACGCAGTACTCGATGGACTGGGTCGAAAAAGTCGGCCTGCTCAAGATGGACTTCCTCGGGCTGCGGACGCTGACGGTCATCGAGCGCGCGACGCAAGAGATCCGGCGGACCGCCGATCCTGCGTTTGCAATCGAGGACATCCCGCTTGACGACCAGCTGACGTACGCAGCGCTCTCGTCCGGCCATACCACCGGCATCTTCCAGCTCGAAAGCGCCGGCATGCGGCGTTACATCGCCGAGTTGAAGCCCACGTGCATCGAAGACGTCATCGCGATGGTGGCGCTGTATCGGCCCGGCCCGATGGACTGGATCAACGATTTCATCGCCGGCAAGCATGGGCGGCGCAAGATCACGTACCTGCATCCGAAGCTCGAGCCGATCCTGACCGAGACCTACGGCATCGCAGTGTATCAAGAGCAGGCGATGCAAATCTGCCGCGATCTTGCGGGTCACACGGTCGCGCAGGCGGACGAGATGCGTAAGGTCATCGGCAAGAAGATCAAAGAGAAGATCCCGGCCGAGCGCGCCAAGTTCATCGACGGCTGCGTGCGCAACGGCATCGACGAGCAGCTCGCGACGAAGATCTGGCAGTTCATCGAGCCGTTCGCCGGCTACGGCTTCAACAAGGCGCATTCTGTCTGCTATGGCTTGCTCGCCTATCGCACGGCATGGCTCAAAGCGAACTACCCGCTCGCATTCATGGCCGCGCTGCTATCGTCGCTCAAGAACAACGCCGACAAAGTCGCCGAGTACCTCGCTGAGTGCTCGCTCATGAAACTGCCGATCAGGCCGCCCGACGTCAACGTGTCGGGGACCGATTTCACGGTGAGCGACGGAGCCATCAGGTTCGGCCTCGGTGCGGTGCGCAACGTCGGCGAGGGTGCCATCGCTGAGCTCATCGCCAAACGCCAAGAAAAACCGTTCGAGTCGCTCGCGGAGCTCTGCTCGCGGGTGGACGGCCGCCAGGTGAACCGGCGCGTGCTCGAATCGCTCATCAAGGCCGGCGCGCTCGACGCATTCGGGGGTCGCGCTGCGCTGCTCGCCGGGCTCGACAACGCGCTCGACTACGGACAGCAGCTCGCACAGGAGCGCGACCTAGGCCAGACATCGCTGTTCGGCGGCGACGGCGAGTCGCACATGCCCCCGCCGGCGCTTCCGCTGGTCGCCGAAGCGACGCCGTCGCAACGGCTCGCCCAAGAGAAGGAAGCGATCGGCGTGTACATCTCGGGCCATCCGCTCGCTGACAAGGCGCGCGACCTGGCGCGACGCACGACATCGACGATCGCCGCCTTGCGCGAGACGGGTGAAGATGAGATGGTGTGGGTAGGCGGCGTCATCACGGCGGCGCGGCGAGTGATCACCAAGGCCGGGGACCAAATGCTCATCGCCCGGCTTGAGGATCAAAGCGGTTCGATCGAGACGATCGCGTTCCCGAAGTGGTATGCGGAGCTTGCGCCGCTGCTCGTCACAGACTCGATCGTGGTCATCAAAGGCCGCGTCAAGGAGCGGCGCGTGCCCGGCAAACCCGCCATCGTCGTCTCGGGCGAGGACAGCGGAGAAGAAGAGCGGCCCGAGCTGAGCGTGCAGGCCAACGAAGCGTGGCCGCTGGAGAAGGCCCGCATCATAACCCCAGATAGGATCGTAGTACCCGAGCGAAGCTCCGAAGCAAATATAGTACCCGAGCGAAGCGCGGATGCAGAGCTCGCCATCCACATCCGCATGCTCGGCGACGAAGATGACGCGACGCGCCTTAGCCGACTGCGCGACATGGTGCTCGCCGCCGGACTGGGCGACGGACGCATCGTGCTGCACGCACCGACGCAGAACGGCAGCCGCGCGCTGGCGCGCAAGCTGCGGATCACCGGCGAGCTGCGGGCAGAGCTTGCCAAACTGTTCGGCACGGACAATGTCTGGGAGGGCGCCGCGTGAAGCCGCCCGGCCTGATCGCGATCGATCTCGACGGCACGCTTGTCGGCCCCTCGCTTCTCATCAGCGAGCGGGATCGCGAGGCCATTGGCGCGGCCGCGGCTGCAGGCAGCACGATCGTGCTTGCGACCGGGCGAATGTTCTCCGCCGCGCGGCCGTTCGCGAGCGAGCTCGGGTTGCCCGGCCCGATCATCGTGCTCAACGGCGCCGCGATCTACGACGCTGCCAGCGCTGCGATGCTGAGCGCAGTGCCGATGCAAGCGGCGACCGCGTTGCGGGCGTACGACGATCTTAAAAGCGATGGCTTTCACCTGCAGCTGTATTTCGGCGACCGCCTGTACCTTGACGAGCTCGACGATCGCGCGCGGCATTATCTCGCGCTGTCGCGTGTCGAGCCGGTGATGGTCGACGATTTGCGCGCGCTGCTCGACGGATCGCCGCCCGGGGACATCGGTCCGATGAAGGTTCTCGGCATCGACACGCCCGCGCATGTGGCCGACCACATCCCCAAACTGGCAGATGAACTTGGGGACTCCGCGCTCGTGTTCAAGAGCATGCCGGAGTTCCTTGAGGTAACCGATCCGGCGGCGACCAAGGGGCACGCGCTCACCTGGCTTGCGAAATCCATGGGTCTTGGAATGGACGACCTCGCGGCGATCGGCGACTCGGACAATGACGTGCCGATGTTCCAAGCGGCGGGGCACTCGTTCGCGGTCGCAAACGCGTCGCCGGCGGCGCGCGCCGCGGCGCAGCGGGTGGTTGGCGCTCAAGACCGCGGGGGTGTCGCCGAGGCGCTCCAGTTGCTCATGAACGGCCAAGCCGTTGGCTAACGCGAACGCAACGGCAGCTCGACGACGAGCGGCGCCCGGTCGCGCGGGCGCTGCGCGCCGCCTGGGACTCGCGCTGCTCATCATCCTCGCCGCCGGCGCCATCGGCTACGTAGCCGTGGTGGCCGCCGCCGATCCGCGCTTCGCGCTGGCTGACGTCGGCGTGCGCGGCGCGCACCGCGCCAACACTGGCGACATCCTGGCCGCAGCGGCATTGCCCGCCGGCCGCAACATCTGGCTGCTGAACACAGCTGCGTCGCGACGCCGGATCGAAGGAATGCCTTGGATCGCATCCGCCACGATCGAGCGCGGTTGGCCGAATCAAGTGGCGATCGTGGTGACCGAGCGGGTACCAGCGGCGCGCGTCGCGCTGGCGGCGCAACCTTACATGCTGATCGACGCCGACGCACGCGCGCTCGGCGACGCGGACGACAACGCGGATCAGACGTTGCCGGTGCTTGCGGTCCACCCGCTGCCGCCCGGGGCCGGCACCGCAGGGACGCTGCTCGCCGCGACGGCGGTCGGAGACGCGCTGGCCGCCGCGAAGGCGCTCACCGCGCTCGGCGTCCACGTGACGGAAATACAAACCGAGCCGGTGATGGGCATCAGCGCGTTCACAGATGCAAATCTGCGCGTCGTGTTCGGGGATCTCGACGATCTCGCGCGCAAGGTCGCGCTGTACGACGCGATCCGCAAACGGATCGCGCAGCCCGATGCCGTCGAATATGTCGACGTGCGCAGTATCGCGGCGCCGACGGTGCAATATCGGCGATGAAAAATAATGCAAACAAAAGAGGGAACTCGTTTTCCGCTTGGAATGCGTTCTTAGACGACGCGTGCGGCGACCTTCGGGTCGCCGACTGCGTTGTATGGCGAGGTTATCCACATGCCGTGTGCACAATCGGCCCGCGCCTGTGCACAACCGCAGCGGTCCTGTGGAGAAGATGAGGACATTTCTTGGCGCGTAACGACATCATCGCCGGTCTCGACATCGGCACGACGAAGACGGCGGTCGTCATCGCGAGCGCAAGCCGCGAAGGCGCGATGGATATCATCGGCTTCGGCGTCGCGCCCTCGCTTGGATTGCGCAAAGGCGTCGTCACCGACCTCGAAGAGACCGTCAAGTCGATCGAAGCCGCCATCGAAACCGCCGAGCGCATGGCGGGCGTGAGCATCGCCTCGGCGTATGTCGGCGTGACCGGCGAACACGTGCGCTCGCAGAACACGCACGGCATCATCGCGGTCGGCGGTGACGAGCGCGAGGTCGCGGGGCTCGACGTGAAACGCGTCGTCGACGCGAGCACCATCATCAACGTGCCGCCCGACCGGCAGATCATCCACACGTTGCCGCGCGAATTCGCGGTCGACGGACAGAACGGCATCACCGATCCAATCGGCATGGCGGGCGGCAGGCTCGAAGTCGACACGCACGTCGTGACTGCCGGCACCTCGTTCGTCACCAACGTGCTCAAGTGCGTGCACCGCGCCGGCGTCGAGCCGGCAGGCGTCGTCTTCGAACCGCTCGCATCGGGCGCGGCCGTACTGTTGTCAGAAGAGCGCAACGCGGGCGTCGCCTTGCTCGACATCGGCGGCGGCACGACGGATCTCGCCGTCTACTGGGGCGGCGGCGTCTATCACACGTGGACAGTGCCCGTCGGCGGCAACATCGTCACCAACGACATCGCGCTCGGCCTCAAGACGAGCTTCCAAGAAGCCGAGAACATCAAGCACGTCTACGGCACGGCCGATCTCACGCTCGATCTCGACCAGCAGACGTTCGAAGTCAAGTCGCTCTCGGGCCGGACCAGCCGCGGCGCATCGAAGCACTTCTTGCGCCAGATCATCATCGCGCGCATGACGGAGATCTTCAAACTCGTGCGCGCCAACCTCGCCGAGAACTGCCCGCCCGAAGTAATGCTCGCTGAACTCGTGCTCACGGGCGGCGGCTCGCAGCTGGGCGGTCTGGACGCGCTCGCTTCGGACTACTTCGATTTGCCGGCGCGCATCGGTCACCCGATGCACGTCGGCGGCCTCACAGAGACCATCAAGAACCCGGCGTATGCCACCGCGGTCGGGCTCGTGCTTTTCGGCGCCGCCGGCGACGGCGGCGGCAAACCGGAGCGCACGAATGGTCGTGGCACATGGTCGCGTGTCACGACGTGGGTGGGCCAAGTCTTCAGGCTTTAGGCCAGGGGGATAGGGGAATGACGGAAAATCCGCGGCGCTACGTGCCGGAGCACATGGCGAGCATCAAGGTGATCGGCGTCGGTGGGGCCGGCTGCAACGCGATCAACCGGATGGTCGATTCAGGCATCCGGGGCGCCGAGTTCTACTCGATCAACACGGACGTGCAGGCGCTCAAGAACTCACGCGCCGAGAACACGCTGCAGATCGGCCAGAATCTGACGCGCGGCTTGGGGGCGGGCGCCGATCCGGAGATCGGGCGTCAGGCCGCCGAAGAATCAAAAGAAGACGTCGCCATGCTCGTCGAGGGCGCCGACTTGGTGTTCATCGCCGCCGGCATGGGCGGCGGCACCGGCACCGGTGCATCGCCGATCGTGGCGGAGATGGCGCGCACGGCGGGCGCGCTCACCGTCGGCGTCGTGACCAAACCATTCGGATTCGAGCTGCGCAAGCGCGCGCAGATCGCCGAGCGCGGCATCTCGGATCTCGAGCAGAAGGTCGACACGCTGATCGTCATCCCCAACGACCGGCTGCTGTCCATCATCGAGAAGCGCACGCCGCTCACCGAAGCGTTCAAAAGCGCTGACGACGTCTTGCGCCAGGGCATCCAGGGCATCACCGATCTCATCACGCAGCCGGGATTGATCAACCTCGACTTCGCCGATGTGCGGCGCGTCATGACCGACGCCGGATCCGCTCTCATGGGGATCGGCAAGGCATCGGGTGAGAACCGCGCGGCTGATGCGGCGCAAAAGGCGATCTCGAGCCCGCTGCTCGAGGCGACGATCGACGGCGCGCGCGGCGTGATCTTCAACATCTACGGCGGACCGGATCTATCGATGTACGAGGTCAACGAAGCGGCCGAGCTGATCAGCAAGGCGGTCGATCCGGACGCGGAGGTGATCTTCGGCGCGACGATCGAGGAGAACATGAACAGCGAGGTCCGCGTCACGGTGCTGGCCACCGGATTCGGGTCGCGCGCACGTGAGAAGCAACGCGTCATCGGCGTGGGCGAGATCGAGAAGGTCAAGCCGGTGAACATGGACGAGATCGAAGTCCCTGCGTTCCTGAGGTACAGCAGGTAGACATGTTACGGCCTCCACGCGACGTGGAGGTATCGGCAGCCGGCGACGGGATGCTCCAAGTCGCCGGCGAGCTGCGCTCCGGTGTCCGGGTAGATGGGCAAGCTGCGCAGGTCGGCGATCGGGTGCCACGCGCACTCCGCGACGCGTGGATCCCGCGACGGCCCGAGCGTGCCACGCAGCGCGGCGCTGAAGACGAGCTGGATGAGGTGGCGCGCGCCGTTTGGCGCGAGCGTCTCGACGAGGTAGCGCAGCGCGCCGGTCTCGCAGTCGACCCCGGCCTCCTCGTCCAGTTCTCTTCTCAGCGCCGTCGTGGCGCTCTCGCCCGGCTCGATGCCGCCTCCCGGCAACAAGTACGCGACGTGCGGGCCGCGCACGTGCTTGGCGAGCAAGATCCGGCCGGCATCGATGCACAGCGCGGCGACGCGGACGCGAAACATATCGTGCGGCACCCTTTCCGGGCGCATCTGGAGGTTCCTCGATGAAAGCGATCTGCAGCGAATGCATCGACGTCGAGCTGCCCGTCAACCGGGTGTTCGACTTCGTTTCCGATCTGACGCACTGGCCGCTGTGGCTCACGTTCGTCGTGTCGGCGCAACGTAACGGTCAGGCGCATGGCGACCTGGTGCGCGATCAAGAAATCGAGATCTGCATGCAGCGCGGGCGCCGGCGTTGGCGCGAGCTCTTCGACGTCATCCGCATCGTGCCCAACGCCTTCCTGTGGCTCGAAGGCAGCCTCTCTGCGGCCCGGCGGATCGAATTCCGATTCGAACAGCGGCGCAGCGGCACGCGCGTCCACTGCTCGGTCGGTTATCCGGTGTACGGCGGTGCGCTCGGAGCGCTACGCGACGCGCTTTTCGTCCGGCGCGCGCTCGCGCACGACGTACGGCGGTCGTTGCTGGGCTTACAGATCGCGCTCGAGGGCGGCGAGGAGCGCATGACGGGGAGCGCAAATGAACCGCTTCTCGCCTGATGCCGACATACGACTACCGCTGCAAGCAATGCGGCACGACTCATGAGATAACGCAAGGCTTCAACGACCCCCGGCCGACCACGTGCCCGTCGTGCGGTGGTCAGCTGGTGCGCGTGTTTCATCCCGTGGGGGTCGTGTTCAAGGGCTCCGGCTTTCACAAGACCGACTACGATGGCTCGGGTAGAAAACCCGAACCGAGTGGGAAGACTGATTCTAGCGCGCCGGCCGCCGGCACGTCGGAGAGCGCACCGGCAAGTAAGCCGGCGGAGTCCTCGAAGACGGAGACCAAACCCGCTGCGCCGGCTGCGGCGCCTCCGAAATCAGATCCGAAACCAACGGGGTCGAGCTAACGATGTTCCACGCGCTTGGAATCACGCTCGTGTTGATCGGCATCCTCTCGCTGGTCGCGGTCGCGGTCCTCTTCGCGCTGCGGCTGCGCAGCTTCGCTCACGCTGCACAGAAGCTGCGTTCCCATCCGATGTTCGAGGCGGAATGGCGTAACCATCAGATCGAAGTCGCGCGCAGGCTGACTACCGCAATCGAGCGCATTCAGGATGATGCGCGGCGTCTGGGTCCGGCATTTGCCAAGATCGCGATGGCCGTCGAAGAGCTCGGCGCGATCGTGCGCGTGTCGTCAAATGCGACCGAGGCAGTGCTGCGCGCCGGGCTGCCGTGGCTCGCCGGCGTGCTCGCCCAAAAGATGTAGCGGTCGAATTTATTCGACCGCGCCTCAAGCTGACCGGGTCGCGACCCACGACCGGCTGCGAGGCTCGTTAAGGCGCAGCGTCAAGCATTTGGCCGCGCCGCCCGATTTCAGGAACTCGCTGAGCTCCGTCTCGATCAGTTCAAAGCCATGGGCGGCTAAGCGCTGCTGCAACTTCGGCGTCGCCTTATTCAAGATCACCGTGCTGCCGATATTGACGGCGTTGCACGCGAAAAAGAGCGCATCGGGTTCGTCGATCGCGATGCGCAGCGCAGGCGGCACTAGTCGTTCGATGATCCGGTTGGATTCGGCGTCGAAGGCTGGCGGATAGTACATGACATAGCCGCCGTCCAGCGGGCAAAAACACGTGTCGAGATGGTAGAAGCGCGGATCCACCAAGCGCACCGAAGCGACTTCGACGCCCAGGTACTTGCGCAACAGATCGTGCGACGCGCGGGCCGAGCGATGTCCCCATGCGGCCCAGACGCGCGGGCTCCCGCGGTCGATCAAGGCGTCGCCCGCGCCTTCAAACGGCAAGTCTGCGGGCAGGGTGAGCACAGAGAAGCGCCGCGACCGGAACCACTGCTCGAAGTGGGGCTCCTCACCTTGGCGCTCTTGGTGACGAAAACGGCTCACCACCGCGACGTCGTCAAGCACAAAGCCCGCGTTCGCGGTGAACACCATGTCGGGCAGGCCAGGTTGCGGATCGACGAGCTCCACGCGCGCGCGCGTCATGATGGCGGAAAGCAGATCGCGCCACTGGCTGGTGGCGCGATCGCGAGAGGTTTGAGCGACGTTCCCCTGCATCCAGGGGTTGATGACGTACGAGACGTCGAAG
The DNA here is from genome assembly GCA_963812135.1 of Vulcanimicrobiota bacterium. GTDB lineage: Bacteria > Vulcanimicrobiota > Vulcanimicrobiia > Eremiobacterales > Eremiobacteraceae > JAFAHD01. The sequence goes on along the minus strand of CAWETU010000001.1, from coordinate 1,660,197 downwards.
TGCTTGGGCTTGCACATGAGGAAGTACAGCGATTCCGTCATGGGCGGACTATTTGCACGCGCCGTAAGCGGCCCGCCTTGCGACGAATGGATGAGCGTGCGTCGATTCTCTTGGCCGCCCGGCCACCACGCCGGTGCTATGAGGCGACCGGTTGCGCGAATGCCGCGTGCCACGCGGCTTCGAAACCCGGGAACGATGTGGCGATGCAGCCGTCATCGTCGATCGTGATCGCCGCTTTCGCCGCGGCCGCAAGCACGGCCGCCGTCATGCCGATGCGATGATCGCCGCCGGTCGAGATGCGCTGCGGCGGCCGCAATGGCCGGCCGCCGCGCACCGCGATGCCGTCCGGCAACTCGGTGACCGCGACGCCGAACGCTCGCAGCAGCTCGATCGTGGACGCGATCCTGTCGGACTCCTTAGCGCGTAGCTCTTGCGCCCCGCGAACCGTGAAGGAACCCTGCGCAGTCGCTGCCACGGCGCACAGCAATGGTATCTCATCGATCAGGTTAGGGATGCGTTCAGGATCCAGCTCGACGTTGCGCAAGGGCGAAGCGGACGAGACCTCGATGTCGGCGACCGGCTCGCCGTGCACCACGCGCAAACCTCGGATGCCGATGTGCGCACCCATGTCGCGCAGCACGTCGAGCGCAGCCGTTCGCGTCGGATTGATCCCCACGCCGAGAATGGAGATGCGGCTGCCCGGCAGACATGTCGCCGCGGCGACGAAATAGCCCGCCGCCGACACGTCGCCGGGCACCTCGTAGTCTTCGATCGCGCGCAATGCGGATGGCCGCACGCTCACCTTCAGGCCATCGACGGTGAGCGCTCCGCCCATCGCGCCAAGCAGCAACTCGCTGTGATCGCGGCTCTGGCGCGGGCTCGCGATCGTCGTGACGCCGCGAGCGTCCAGAGCGGCGAGCATGATCGCGGTCTTGACCTGCGCCGATGCGACCCGCAAGTCATGGGCGATGCCGCGCAGCTTCGTCGCCGATCGCGCGAGCCGCAACGGCGGCGTGCCTCCATCCGCGCATCGCACGTCTGCCCCCATCGCGCGCAGCGGCGCCGCGACCCGCTCCATCGGCCGGCGCCGCAAACTAGCGTCCCCGTCAAGAATCGCGTCGACGTGCCCGGCGAGCATCCCGGTGAGAACGCGCATCGTCGTGCCGGAGTTACCGCAATCGATCGTCCCTTTCGGATCGCGCAGCTCGCGCGCGCCGGTGACGGACACCGCTCCGCCGGCATCGCTGACATCGATTCCCAGCGAGCGCAGCGCGTTCGCCGACGCCTCCACGTCCTCGCCGCGATTGAGATTGCGGACCCGCGTGGTGCCAGCTGCAAGCGCGGCGAACAGCACCACGCGATGCGAGATCGACTTGTCGCCGGGCACGGTGATCGGCCCGGCGAACCGAGCCGGTGCGCGCAGATGCATGGAGTTCACGTCAACAGCTTGCGATGGGTTGCAAGCGTTACCCTCCGGTGCTCGGCTACTACATTGGTCGCGCTCGTCGAAAGGAAATGCCTGAATTCCATCTTAAGAGCAGAAGGCCCATGAGCATTTCGGCCGCCGCATCCGGCGCGTCCGTCCGGACGCTGCGCTACACCAGCCTATCGGCGGCGATCTTCGCATTTGCCCTCGTCGTCTGGGGCGGCATCGTCCGGATCAACGGCGCGGGCATGACCTGTCCGGACTGGCCGCGTTGCCGCGGCGTCTGGTTCCCCGCGCTCGACGGCAGCGTCGTCTACGAGTGGACGCACCGCTTCGGCGCACCCATCCTCACATTGCTGATCGTCGCGACATTCATCGCTGCGTGGCGTGCCAGAGATCAGCGGCCAGCAGCGTGGAGGGCTTCGTGGTTCTCGGCCGGACTCGTGGTCGCGCAGATCATCGTGGGCGCCTTGACGATCAAGTACATCAACAGCCCGCCGAGCGTTGCCGCCCATCTCGGACTCGGCATCCTCACGTTCGTGAGCCTGCTCGTAGTTTGGTACGCTGCCGCGGGCGCGTCAAGCCCGTCGCTGGCGGCGTTCTCATCAGCGGCCGCCTCGACCGCATTCGCTCGTCTCGCGCTTTCGGCATCGGTCATCACGTTGGGCGCGATCCTTGCCGCGGGGTACATGAGTGCCTCAAACGCAGGCCTGGCGTGCACGGGTTTCCCGCTCTGCAACGGCTGGGGTCCTCCGCAGACGGTCGCGCAGCAGATCCATATGGGCCATCGCCTGCTTGCCTATCTCGCGTTCGCGGCGGTAGTCGTGATCGCGATCGCCGGAGCGAAGTCGCCAGCTGCCAGAATCCGCGTGTTGTCGTTGATCGCGCTCGGGCTGGCCGTCGCGCAGATCGGTCTCGGCGTGGCGACAGTCGCGTCCGGTCTCGAACCGGTGCTGCGCTCGGTCCACCAAGCCAACGGCGCGCTCCTCTTCGCAACACTCGTGCTGTTGGCGTACGAGGCGTACGCCGCGCCGGTCGAACAAACGGCGCTCGACGTCTCCACCCACGCAACGCCCGCCGCGCCCCAACGCGTATGAGCACCGCAGCGCTCACCCTGAGCGGCGCCCGCGCCACATTGCGCGACTATGTCGCCCTCACCAAGCCCAACGTCATGTCGCTGCTGCTGTTCACGACGTTGATGGCGATGGTCATCGCGCAGCGCGGCATGCCGGCGCCGTTGCTCGTGCTGTGGACGCTGCTCGGCGGCGCCTTGGCGGCGGGTGCGTCCGGCGCGCTCAACATGTATTTCGACCGCGACATCGACGCCGTCATGACGCGGACGCGCGCGCGACCGATCCCGAGCGGCCGGCTGCCGGCCCATCACGCGTTGATCTTCGGACTCGCGCTCGGCGTGGCGTCGTTCGCCGTGCTCGCGCTCAGCGTCAACCTCCTGGCCGCGCTGTTGGCGCTCGCGGGCATCACGTTCTACGTGGGCGTGTACACGCTATGGCTCAAGCGCACCAGCGTGCAGAACATCGTCATCGGTGGCGCCGCCGGCGCCGTGCCGCCCTTGGTCGGCTGGGCGGCGGTCACGGGCCATCTCGATCTCACGGCTGCGCTCCTGTTCCTGATCATCTTCCTGTGGACGCCGCCTCATTTCTGGGCGCTCGCGCTGATCGCCAAGGGCGAGTATGCGAAAATCGGCATCCCGATGCTGCCGGTGATCCGCGGCGACGCGGTGACCAAGCGGCATATCGTCGTCTACAGCGTGGCCCTGGTGCTGCTGACCCTCGCGCTGACACCGCTGCACGTCATGGGGGTCGTCTATCTCGCAAGCGCGCTGGTGCTCGATGCGCTCTTCCTTTTGTATGCCTTGCGCGTGGCGAATATCGGCACGATCGCCGCAGAGCGCACGATGTACAAGTACTCGATGCTCTATCTCGCGCTGCTGTTCGTCGCCATGGTGGTCGACCGGCTGGGACATGGCTTCGGCGCCTGACGCTCACAAGATAAACGTAGGACCCGAGCGAAGCTCGGGTGTCGACGCCGAGCGAGAGCTCGGCGACAGAGCGAGCCGAAGTGGCGGAACTGGCAGACGCACGCGACTCAAAATCGCGCGAGGTTACCCCTCATGTGGGTTCGATTCCCACCTTCGGCACATGACAAAACTCGCACGCCTGAGCGAGGATGCGCCCGCGGTGCCGTGTAAGCGCTCCGCCGGGAGACGTCAGCGCTGAATCAAACGCACAAGGCGCCACTGCTCGACACCGAATTCTGGTCAGTGACGCTGATCTTGACGGTCATCAGCGGCCTTCTCATGTGGGGAGTCGTCGTTTTCCCTATCGACGACTACCTGCCGCGCGCCTCGTCAGCCGCCACCGACATCGACTTCCTCTTCCGGTTCATGGCGTTCTTCAGCGTGCCGATCATCGTGTACGTCAACGGCTACTTGCTCTACTTCGCCTGGCGCTATCACACGCGCAAGGGCGACGACCTCATGGCCGTCGGCTCGCCCATCCATGATCAGCCCGCGCTCGAGGCGGCGTGGACGATCATCCCGTCCATCTTGATGCTCATCCTCGGTGTGCTCAGCTACGTCGTGATGCCCAAGTATTACCTCGCGAGCGCGGCGAGCGTCGCGACCATCGAGGCGATCGGCCACACGTTTTACTACGAGTTCCGCTACCCGGGCCTCAAGCAGACCGTCGTCAACGAGATGCACCTGCCGATCGGCAAACAGGTCACCATCGACCTGACCTCGACCGAGCCCGACATCCGCAATGCGGTCATCCACTCGTTCTGGGTGCCCGAGTTCCGCGTCAAGCAAGACATGATCCCCGGCATGATCGTGCCGATCCACTTCACCCCGACGCGCATCGGCACGTATCGGATCATCTGCACCGAGTTCTGCGGCCTCGGGCACTCCGAAATGGTGGGGAGGGTGGTCGTCGAGTCGCAGGCCGATTTCGACAAGTGGTTCGCGGCCCAGCGCATCGCGCAAGCGACGAGCAGCACGCCGGTGACGATACCGCTGGCACAAGGTGACGCATCCGCCGGCGCGCGTCTGTTCGCACAGAAATGCACCGCGTGTCACGGCACAGGCACTTTCGAGCAGCGCAAGGTCGGGCCCGGCCTCGGTAACCTGTTTCACGACCCCGATCACCCGACGCTCGTCGACAACAAGCCCGCCGACCCGGCAGATGTCGCTGACATCGTGGAAAACGGCTTCGCCGGCGATATGGGCCAGATGCCAAGCGCACACGTCAATCAACTGACGCCCAAAGATATTGCCGACGTGGTCACCTACCTCCAGTCGCTGCACAAATAGAAGAGGGACGCAAGGCTCAGATGGCAATCTCCGACCTGCAACGCGAAGCCAGCCACGCGCATATCCATCCGCCGCCGCAAGGCTTCATCTCGAAGTATGTCATCAGCTTCGACCACAAGGTCATTGCGGTCCAGTATTTCATCACGGCCGGCCTGTTCTTCGTGCTTGCGGGCCTGCTCGCCGAGCTGGTCCGCGTCCAGCTCATGCAGCCGCACAACAACGTGCTCAGCCCGCAGACCTTCAACGAGGCGTACAGCATCCACGGAACCGCCATGGTATGGCTGGTTATCATCCCCCTCATGACCGGCGCCTTCGGCAACTTGGTCATGCCGCTGCAGATCGGCGCCCGCGACGTCGCGTTTCCCTGGCTCAACATGTTCAGCTTCTGGCTCTTCCCGCCGGCGGGTCTGCTCATCTTCTTGAGCTTCCTGTACGGCGCGCCGCAGGCAGGCTGGACCGAGTATCCGCCGGTGAGCTTGCACACGCCGGGGACCGCGCTGTGGTGCGCAGGCGTCTTTTTGATCGGCGTGTCGAGCACCATCACCGGCATCAACTTCATGGTGACCATCATCAAGATGCGCGCCCCCGGCATGACCTGGACGCGCATGCCGCTCTTCGTGTGGGCCACGATGGTCACCGCGTTCCTGTCGGCCATCGCGACCGCCAATCTCTCCGCAGCACTCGCCGGACTGTTCATCGAGAAAGTGTTCGGGGTGCCGTTCTACGACCCGACCAAAGGCGGCGACCCGGTGCTGTGGCAGCACGTCTTCTGGTTCTACTCGCACCCGGCGGTCTACATCATGATCCTGCCGGGTTTCGGCATCGTCTCGGAGATCATCCCGACCTTCGTGCGCCGGCCGATCTTCGGCTACAAGGCCATTGCGTATTCGTCGGTCGCGATCGGCCTCGTTTCGTTCATGGTGTGGGCACACCATATGTTCACCAGCGGACTCGCGCAATGGGTGCAGCTGCCGTTCATGATCATGACGATGGCGGTCGCGATCCCGACCGGCATCAAGATATTCTCATGGGTGGCGACGTTCTGGCGCGGTCATGTCCGCTTGAGCACGCCGCTGCTCTTCGTCCTCGGTTTTCTCTCGACGTTCACCTTCGGCGGCATCACGGGCGTGATGCTCGCATCGGTGCCGGCGGACGTCCACGAACACGGGACCTATTTCATCGTGGCGCATCTCCATTACGTGCTGGTGGGCGGCAGCGTATTCACGCTTTTCGCTGGCCTCTATTACTGGTGGCCGAAGATGACCGGGCGAATTCTGGACGAGCGCCTGGGCAAATGGCACTTTTGGCTGATGTTCTTAGCGTTCAACGCGACCTTCCTACCGATGCACTGGCTCGGATTGCTCGGCATGCCGCGCCGCGTCGCGACGTATGACCAGCAGTTCAGCTCAGGTCCGCTGCTCAATTTTATCACCCACACCAACGTGTTCGTCTCGATCTCTGCTTTCGTGCTCGGCGCCTCGATGCTGCTGTTCGCCATAAACGCCATCCTCAGCGCGACGCGCGGCAAGGTCGCGGGGCCAAATCCGTGGGGCGCCCGCACGCTGGAGTGGATGACGTCGTCGCCGCCGCCGTATTACAACTTCGCCGAGATCCCGATCGTCCTGTCCGGCCCGTACGATTACGGCAAGCCGCTGCCGTATGCGAATATCTCCCAAGATCTCGCTACGAAGCCGGTGGCATAGCCGATGGCCACGCACGCGCTGCAGATCAGCGACGAGGAATACGAAGAAGTACGCGGCCACCGGCTGCTCGGCTTTTTGTTCTTCCTGGTCTCCGACTCGATACTGTTCTGCTCGTTCATCTTCGGGTATCTGTACATCCGCGCGGCGTCGCCCGACTGGCCGCCGCCGGGCGTCGAGCGCCCCGGCCTGTACCTCGCAGCCGTGAACTCGATCGTGCTGTTCGGGTCAGGCGTCACCATGCATTTGGCGATGGAAGCGTGGCGGCATGCGAACCGGTCGCGCTTCACCGGTTTCGTCATCGCGACGATCGTGCTCGGCATCGGGTTCTTGTCGGGCCAAGCCTACGAGTACACGCATCTGCATGACACCTGGGCCGGCAGTACCTTCGGCGCGTCGTTCTTCACGCTGACCGGCATGCACGGCTTCCACGTCTTCATCGGCGTGATCTTCCTGTGCACGGTGCTCTGGCAGACGCGGCGCGGCGTCTATAACCAGCAACGCTTCTTCGGGCTCACCGCAGCGACCCTATACTGGCACTTCGTCGACGTCATCTGGGTCGCGCTGTTCTTCCTGTTCTACGTGTATTAGAGGAAGAAGAGATGGATGGCACGCTGTTCTTCAAGATCATCGCCGGCCTTGGCGCGCTGGTGGTCGCTTTCTTCGCGCTCAAGGCGCTCTACGAGGAATGGCCGAAGCAAAACCTGGAAGATCAGGTCACGAAGATCATGATGGCGCTGCTCACGCTTGGATGCATCATCGTGTTGACCGTCGCGCTCGGCTTCACGGGCAAGCAGTAAAGGAAGGCCGCCATGGCGCTCGGCGCAGAGACTTCGAGCTACGAGATCCCGAAAAGTCGCGGCATTCCGCCGGTGGTCCGCTGGTTCGCGGTCGTCGGCCTCTTCTTGATCGTCTTCATGGGCGCGATCTCGATCGTGGGAGCGGGCACCAACCACTATTGGCCCGCTGAGGACACACCGAAGATCCCGTTGTCGGGAAGCCTCGTCTAACGGCTATTTTTTGGGGGCCGCGCGCCGCCGACGCCCAGCGCGGGGAATTCATCGGGCAGCACGCCCGTGCCGTGGCCGTCCACGCTGTGGATGCCGCCGAATTCGCTGAACTCCATGAACGCCGGATACTCCTCGTCGGGCAACGAGCGCTCGCCGATGGCCGGCCACTCACACGCCACGCGGCGGTCGGCGAGAACGACGGCGATGTAGCCGCTGCTGCCGGGCTCGGAACGTTGATCGGGTTCGCGTGTGCGGACGTAGCCGTCCACGATGAAGATGGGTTGGCGCATCTGCAGCAGCGTGCGGATCGGATTGACGAGCAGCGCGACGGCGTACAGTGTGAAGCTGACGGCGCCGAACCCGAACACCCACGCGAAGTAGATGTATCCTTTATGCTCTGCAGTGCCGGACACGTGCGCGATGGCCAACGTGAAGACGCCGAACAGGAGCGCGATGATCGCAGGCTCTAGCGCGACGATGAAACGCCCGGTCGCACCGTGCCACACGACGCGCCGCTCCTCCGGCTTCCAAGGCCGCATCGCGAGGACTTCGCGGCGTTCGCGCGAGGTGAGCATCTCCATGCGTTTGGCGAAGTTCGCGGGGGTCTGTGCACTGGCCCTTGCGGGCCTCGCGGCCTCAGCGCGCCCGGCCGCAGCTGCCACGCCGGCCCCAAATCCATTCGACCAGCCGGCGCATCCGCTCGCAGTGGGCGACCTCTTGCCGAACGCCGCATATACGGACCAAAACGGCCGGCCGCTGCGCATCGCCGATCTGCGCGGCCGAACCGTGATCATCGGCTTCATCTACACGAACTGCCGCGATCAATGCCCGCTGCTGACGGACAAGTTCGGCCGGGTGGCCGCCCAGTTGCCCGCCGATCGCTTCGAGTTGCTGGAGATCAGCATCGACCCCGAGCGCGATTCGCAAGCGGCGATTGCGAATTACGCGCGCGCGCACGACGTTCGGGCGCCGAACGTGCGGCTGCTCATCGGGCCTGCAGCGCTCGTCGACTCGTTTGCCAAACCGCTGGGCGTTTCGGTCGTGGCCGGCGCCGGCGGCGAATTGCTGCACAGCCAGCGCACGGTGATCGCCGGGCCGGACGGGAAAATCGCCTATTTCGTCGACGATGCCGGCTGGACGCCCGTCCAATTGGTCGCGATCGCGCGGCACGTTGACGGTTTGCCGTCGAGCGGCATCGCACGGCTCGATCTCGAGCTTGGCAAGGCCGTGCAAGCGGTGTGCGGCGGGGCGTCGGCCGCCCGCTCCGGATTGCGCGACCTCGTGGCGGTCATCGCCGTGTTCTTCTTCGGCGGCTTGCTGGCGCTGCTGATCGCGCGCCGCCTCTTCGCGCCTTGATGTAGCGGTCGAATTTATTCAACCGCGCGCAGGCACACAATAGCGGCCGGAGGAACCCTCGGACGCGGGCGAGCCCGGAGGTCAAAGAAAACGTGATGGTTCAACGATCGCTTCTCGTACTCGTATGCATTGCCGCGATCAGTCTTGCGGGGTGCCCGAATCCCGCCGCGCCCACTGGTGACTACGGTTCGGTTGCCGGCGTCGTGTCAGCGAGCACCGGACCGCTCGCCGGCGTCAAGGTGTGCGTCGCCGTCGTCGACTGCACCGTCAGCGCGGCGGACGGCACCTTTAAGATCTCGACCGTGCCGGCTGATCCCACCGGCGTCAACGAGACCGTGACCGCGACGGCCACTGGCTACCAGGACTTCTCGGGGCAAGTCCACATCACGGCCGGACAGCAGACGCCCTTTAATATTACGATGGTTCACGTATAGACGCTGCGGACCGCCTCCGGCCAGGCGTTTCGCAGACAGGAACCGATGCGGATGTGAGCCAAGAGCCGTCCCGTTACGAAGTGTCCCAGCGAGCATCGGCCGCATAGAACGGCCGGTGCTTTGCGCTCCCCGAGCGAGCGCAGTGGTCCCGAGGTGGTTGGAGGAGAGCGTGGTTATTTCGTCCGGAGAAGCCGCCGCTGCAAAACCGCGCGGCGAGTCGAAGGTCAACTCGGTCGATCGTGCGCTCGTCATCCTCGAGTATTTGGGGACGCAGAGCAAAGAAGTCGGCGTGCGCGAGCTTGGCCAAGCCATCGGGCTATCGAAAAGCAGCGTCCACCGCATCCTCCAGACGCTCCGCGCGCGCGGCTTCGTCAAATGGAACCCCGATAATGCCCGCTATTCCCTGGGCATCAAGGCCTTCGAGGTAGGCTGCGGCATCCTGCGCTCGATGGAGGCCCATACGGTCGCCAAACCGGTGCTGGAGCAGCTCGCGGTGGCCTTGGGCGAGACCGTCCTGCTGGGGGTCTTGGACGACACCGAGCTGGTCTACATCGAAAAAGTCGACGGTCGCAGACCGGTCAAGATGTACGCCGACATCGGCGCGCGCCGTCCCATGCACTCGACGGGCATCGGCAAGGCATTGCTCGCTCACCTGGACCGCGCAGACATCGATCGCGTCATCGCCAGCAAGCCGTTGGCCCGCTATACGAAGAACACGATCACCGATCCAGAGTTGCTGCGTCAAGAGCTCGAAAAGGTCCGACGCCAAGGATACGCCGAGGACAACGAAGAGACCGAAGAAGGTTTGTATTGCGTCGGGGCGCCGCTGTTCAACTACTCCGGCCGACCGGTTGCGGCGATCTCGGTCGCGGTGCCGAAGTTCGGCCAGCAACAGCTGCCGCGCGATCGCGTCATCAAGCACGTCGTCGCCGCGGCGCAAGAGATCTCGGCGAAACTCGGCTACAGCGGCCGCGCGAAAAACGCCGCGCTCGCGTAGCGCCGGCTTGTGAGCCCCTCGAAACCTCGCGTCTTCGTGTCGCGCGTCATCCCCGACGCCGGCCTCGAGCTGCTCGAAGCGCACACCGAGGTCGACGTCTGGCCGGCCGACCGCGCTCCGACCCGCGAGGAGCTGATCCGCGGCTGCGAAGACGCCGATGCGCTTGTCTGTCTGCTCACCGAAAAAGTGGATGCCCAGGTGCTTGAAGCGGCGCCGCGCGTGCGCATCGTCGCCAACGTCGCGGTGGGCTACGACAATCTCGACGTCCCTGCCGGAACGCGCGCCGGCGTCGTCATGACGAACACGCCCGGCGTGCTCGACGACACCACCGCCGACCTGGCCTTCTCGTTGCTGCTGTGCACCGCGCGCCGGCTCGCCGAGGGCGATCGGCTGATGCGCACCGGCACGTGGGATGGCTGGGGCATCATGCAGCTGCTCGGCCACGATGTCCATCACGCGACCCTCGGCATCGTCGGCTTTGGACGGATCGGGCGCGGTGTGGCGCGTCGCGCGCTTGGCTTTGACATGACGGTGCTGTATTCGGACGAATACCCGGCTCCGCCCGAGGTCGAAAAGGAATTACGCGTGACGCGCGTGCCGTTTGAGGAACTTCTGGCGCGCTCGGATTTCGTCACGCTGCACACCCCGCTGCTGCCGGGGACGCGGCATCTCATCAACAAGGACTCGCTGCAGAAGATGAAGTCGACGGCGTGTCTGATCAACACGTCGCGCGGACCGGTCATCGATGAGGCGGCGCTCGTCGAGGCGCTGCGCGACGGCACGATCGCCGGCGCCGGGCTCGACGTGTACGAGACACGAGCCGAAACTGGCCCCGGGCCTGGCGAAACTTGAAAACGTCGTCTTGTTGCCGCATATCGGCAGCGCCAGTCACGCGACGCGCGGCAAGATGGCCGCGATGGCCGCGCGCAACGTCATCGCGTTCTTCGCCGGCGAGACTCCCCCGAACGCGCTCAACCCCGAGGCGTTCAAACGCTGAGCAGGCCCGCCGCCGTTTCGCAAAATCGTCATCGCACCGGACAAGTTCAAGGGTAGCTTGCGCGGCATCGAAGTGGCGCAAGCGATCGAGGCCGGCTTCAAACGCGTTTTCCCCGATGCTTCCTATGATTTGGTGCCGGTCGCCGATGGCGGCGATGGGACGCTCGATGCGCTCGTCTCAGCCCTCGGCGGTCGCGAAGTCGAAGCGACGGTCACGGGCCCGAGCGGCGCCCCCGTCCTCGCCCGCTACGGGCTCATACCCGAGCGCGGACTGGCTGTTGTCGAGATGGCACAAGCCAGTGGCCTGGCGCTGATGCCGCCAGGCACGAATGATCCGATGACCGCGACGTCTCGGGGCACCGGCGAGCTCATCGCAGCGGCGCTCGACGCCGGAGCGAAGCGCATCATCGTGGCTATCGGCGGCAGCGCGACCAACGACGCAGGCACCGGCGCGCTCGCAGCGCTGGGCGCACGCTTCCTCGACGAGTCCAGGCGCGAATTACCGCCAGGTGGCGCCGCGCTAGCGCGATTGAACCGCGTTGACGCGTCCGCGCTCGACGCGCGCCTGCACGGGGTCACCATCGAGATCGCATCGGACGTAACGAACCCGCTGTGCGGTCCCAACGGCGCGTCGGCGATCTATGGTCCGCAAAAGGGCGCGAGTCCTGAGGAAGTGCGGCAGCTCGACGCCGCGCTCGCGCAGTTCGCGTCGGTGACAGCGCACCTCACGGGCTCGGACATCCGCGACGTGCCGGGCGCCGGAGCGGCTGGCGGATTCGGCGGCGGCTTTCTGGCGCTCGCCGGCGCGCTGCTGCGACCGGGCGCCGAACTTGTCTTGGATGTGCTCGATTTCCAGCGCCACCTCGAAGACGCCGACCTGGTCGTCACAGGCGAGGGCCGCCTTGACAAGCAGACGTTGAGCGGAAAGGCGCCCTACGCCGTTGCCCAGGCCGCGCGCGCGCGCGCGATTCCGGTCGTTGCGCTTGCAGGCAGCATTGCGCTGTCCGAAGACGAAATCGAGTCGGCGGGAATAGAGAAAGCTTTTGCGGTTGCACCTGCGACAATGCCGCTGGACGAAGCTATGCGCCGCGCGCCGGAGCTAATCGAAAGCGCCGCGTTCCAACTCGCAGAGGGGCTACCACGATGAGCCACATGAACGAGCGGGCCAGAGGTTCGATCGGAGATCTGCGCGCGTTTCAGAAACCGGGTCTGGAAACGTTCAGGCGTTACATCCGCGGCGAACTGCCGGCCCCTCCTATGTCTCGACTGCTTGGGATGCGGCCGACCGAAGCAGGCCTCGGCAAGACGACGTTCACGATGCCGTTGACGCGATGGTTGGAGGACGGCTTCGGCTTGTATTGGGGCGGCGTGTACGCGCTCTTCGCCGATGCGCCGCTGGCCGCCGCGATCTGGACGACGCTGCCCGCAGGTAAGACGGTCGCGACATCGGAGCTCAGCATGTCGTTCGTCAGGCCGATGAGCAGGAAGACGACGAACATGATAGGGCGCGCCGAGACCATTCATTCGGGCAATCAGGTGGGATTGTCGACCATCCAGATCACCGATCACGAAGGGCGCCTGCTCGCATTTGGGAGCACCCGGTGCCTGATCTCCGACGTACCGGTAGACCTGCAAGCCGAATACCCGCCGCCTGATGTTGGGCCGTCGGATCCGGTGGATCCCTATCTGCGGCCGGCCCCCGAAGACGGCTACTTCGGCCTTGATGAGGTGATGAACGGGACTCCAATCGACCTGCAACGGCGAACGATCGCCGGCGAAAAAGTCTTTCCTGCATGGCAACTTACCGGCTATCGTCCGACGTCGGTTGAGGACGGCCGGCTCACGGCGGTCCTGCCGTCGTCAGCCTGGTTCTCGAACGGCGGACCTTCGATCTACGGTGGACTGCTCGCGTGGGCTGCGGACTTCACGATGGGCGCGGCGGTGTATTCCACGCTTTCGGCCGGCGATGTTTTCGCGACATTAGATATGCAAATCCGGTTCACACGACCAGCCCTCATCAACTCCGGAGACTTCACGCTCGACGCGACCGTGAATCATCGTGGCAGGCTATTGCGGGTCAGCTCCTGCAACATCGACAACGCCGAGGGAAAGCGCGTTGCGATGGCGACCGCTTCCGCCCTGATAGTCAAGGGCGGTGTCCGCGAGCTGCGCAAGGGGCGGTTGCCCGAAGAGATCCTTGCTGAAGTGTCGGCAGAGCGACCGAGAGGTTAGCGGGCGGAGGCTTGGCCGCTGATGACTTGCGGGATGTTCGTCTCGACGCCTCGCCCCTCGAGCTTGTCGAAGATCAGTTTCATGAGGCTGTTGGCGAGCTTGCCCGCGTCGTGGCGCACGAGCTGCGTCTCTGAGACGAACTTGCCGAAGATCGGCGTCACGCCCATCGCGGTCACGGCTTTGACGTCAGGCCGCACCTGGAAGGCACGCTCAAGCTCGTAACGCTTTAGCAAGCGCGACGGCTGTTCGACGTTCACCAACGCGTACTCGAAAAGCTGGCGGTGGGTACCGTCCAGCAGTGCGTGCACATGGTCCGCGGCAGTCATCCCGTCGGTCTCGCCCGGCTGCGTCATGATATTGCACACGTAGATCTTAAACGCCATGGAACGTTCCACGGCTTCGGCGATCCCCGGTACCAGCAGGTTCGGCATGACGCTGGTATACAGGCTGCCTGGGCCGAGGATGATGGCGTCCGCCGCCAAGATCGCTTCGATCGCTTCGTCGAGCGGTTCCGAATTCTCGGGGACCAATCGGACGGAGGCGATCGCGGACGTCGATTGCGAGATGGCCGTCTCGCCGCGGACGATCGAGCCGTCAGCCAGCGTCGCTTCGAGGGAAACGTTGGCCAGCGTCGACGGCAGCACGCGCCCTTTGATCGCCAGCACGCGGCTGCTCTCTTTGATCGCGCGGTCGAAGTCGCCGGCGATGCCGCACATCGCGGCCAAGAACAGATTGCCGAACGAATGCCCCGACAGCCCGTCGCCTTCGTTGAAGCGGTATTGGAACAGCTCGGCCATCGTCGATTCGTTGTCGGCGAGGGCGACCAAACAGTTGCGGATGTCGCCCGGCGGCAGCACGCCCAGCTCGTGGCGCAGCCTGCCGCTCGAGCCGCCGTCGTCGGCGACCGTCACGATCGCCGTCAGGTTCGCGGTGTATTCCTTGAGCCCGCGCAGCAATGTCGAAAGGCCCGTGCCGCCGCCGATTGCGACGATGCGATAGCCGCGCGCGAGTTGCCGCCGCTCGTAGATCACGTCGGCAAGCCGCTCTTCGTCGCGAGGGCTCACGGCGGACACGATCGAGCGCATCCACTGGCGGATGCCGAAGTACACGCCGAACAGCCCCAGGATCATGAAGACCCACTCGATCGTGACCGGCGAGATCATGTCGTGGCCGATGAGCTGGCGATTGATGTACTCGTTGACGTGAAGGTTTAAGAATTTCGCAGAGCTGATCAGCCGGCCGAAGCCGTTGAGGAAGAGCGCGCCGCCGGCGATGGCGAGGAAGAGCCAGCGCTTGACCTTCATGCCCGGGGTCAGCCAGCGCATGGCGTGGGAGAGCGTATTGCGGCCGTTGTTATTTTCGCTCATCGCGCAGCTCCACGAACGTGCGGACATTGGACGCGCGCAGGTGCGCGGCGAGCTCGGTCGCGAGATAGACGGAACGATGGCGTCCGCCGGTGCATCCGATCGCGATCGTCAAATGCGCCTTGCCCTCGCGCATGAACCTGGGGATCAAGAAATCGACAAAGCGGAACAGCTCTTTCTCGAAAGCTTGCACCTCGGCATCGTTCTCCAAGTACGCGACGACGGCGGGATGCGTGCCGGTGAGCGGTCGCAGCTCGTCGACGTAGTTGGGGTTCGGAAGAAAGCGGACGTCGAAGACGAGATCGGCATCGAGCGGCACGCCGTATTTGTATCCGAACGCCACGACTGAGACCGTGAGCACGCCGGGCTCCGCGGTGGCATCGGCGGCGTGGGCAAGCCGTTCCTTGAGCGCGGTGAGCGTCAGCGATGAGGTGTCGATGATGACGTCGGCCGCATCGCGCACCGGCTTGAGCTCGTTGCGCTCCGCGCTGATGCTATCGAGCACGCGACCGCGGCCGGAAAGCGGATGCTTGCGGCGCGTCTCTGAGTAGCGTCGCACGAGCACCTCGTCGCTCGCGTCGAGAAACACGACGCGATGCGCGATGCCCTCATTTTCGAGTGCGCGCAGCTGCCCGAGCAGATCGCCGAACATCTCCTCAGCCCGGATGTCCAACACAAGCGCGACCCGGTGAAGATTGCGGCTGCTGGAGAACAATTCGGCGAATTTGGGGATGAGGCTGGGCGGCAGGTTGTCCACGCAGAAGTAGCCCAGATCCTCGAGGCATTTGGCCGCCTGGCTCTTGCCGGCGCCTGACATGCCTGTCACGATGACGACGTGCGGTGAGGGCAGCGCGCGCACCGGTTCGCGGGCGTTGGTTGCGGGCTGCTCGATCGCTCTTGACTTCACCGCATTGAGTATTGGCTATCCGCCCAACCAGGCCCCGCCACAGCGGAGGAGGCGCGCCGCGAGGCGAACTGCGCGCACGTGAAGATTTTCCGGCTCGAAGAAGCCACCGCGCTGTTGCCTGTCATCAAGCCCCTGCTGGTGGAGGTGATGCGCCGCCGTCGCGACTACGCCATCGCGCTGCTCGAGGCAGAGCTGGCGCTCGGGTTCGGCGCCGCGACGAGCGAGGGCCGTGATCCGGTCGTGCTGCGCCGCGAAGCACGCGAGCTGCAAGAAGAGATCAACGCCCGCATCGAGGCGATTCAACGCCATGAGTGCATCGTCAAGGACATCGATCTTGGGCTGGTCGATTTTCCCGCGTTGCGCGGCGGCCAGCTCGTCAACCTGTGCTGGAAGATGGACGAAGCGCAGATCGGGTACTGGCACACAGTAGAAGAAGGATTCGCGGCTCGCAAGCCGCTGTCGCGCAAACGCGCGACCTGAAGTCGAAAGAAAACGCCGAGACGTGCCTGTAAGCCGGGTTCTGTAGCGGCCGAAGCCGCGACGATCATCTCTCTGCGACGTCCGTCGCCGGACGCCTGATGCGACGTGATGTGGGAACCGGCGGGCAGCCGGCGTCTCCTTGCGAAGACGATCCCAACCGTCTTGCTCCAGATGGGGTTTGCCCGTCAGCCATCTCTCGATGGCCACGGTGCGCTCTTACCGCACCATTTCACCCTTACCGCAGGGCTTTCGCCCTGGGCGGTATGTTTCTGTGGCACTTTCCTTCGGGTTGCCCCGACCAGCCGTTAGCTGGCATCTTCGCCCGATAGAGCCCGGACTTTCCTCAAGCGGCCATGCCGCCCGCGATCGTCCGGCACGCTCGGCCCGAGCATTATAGCATGACGGTCGAAAAAATTCGACCGCTCCGACTGCTACGTGCGGGCCATGCGCGCATAAAGTTTGAGCAGCGGATGCGGGTCGACGTCCACGCCCGCTTCGCGCATGATCTTCAACGCGGCGCTGCGCGCCGCTTTCGACAGCGTCGGCCGAGTGCAATAGTAGCCGCACATCGCGCGCAGCGCGAAGACATGCGGTTCAGGCTCGTCGAGTGCGGTCACGCGTTGCAGCGCGAGCCGAGCGATGCGAGCGATACCGGCGTGCGCCTCGTCGGCGTTCGGATAGCAGGCCACGAAATTGAGCTCGCCGTGCTCTCGGTCTTCGGCTTGATCGACGAAATAATCGAGCAATATGTGCAACGCGGTGAAGTAAGGGAAGTATGCCGCGTAGATCTCGCGCGCGCGGCTTTCGGCCAACGCCGATGTCGTCGCGGCGAAGGCAAGCGCAAAGGTCGCCATCGTCGACCCGCTCGCTGCCGCTCCTTCCCACCAATGCAGATCGGGAGCAACCGATGCGAATGCCGTCTCGGTGCGGCGCTCGCGCTCGCCGGGCTGTAGATGTTTGACCGCTTGGAGTTCGCAATATCGCTGTGTGACATCAAGGATGCCGGCGCGAGCGACGTCAAAGGAGGGAAGCCGGCCGAACCCAGCTTGGGACTCCGCGACGCGCTGCGCGAGATAGCCGCCGTCATCACCCGTCCGTTTGCGGAAGTAGTCGCGCAGCGGCGCGGCGGGCGTGACCGCATCGATCAGCGCCTCGTGCAGTGCGCGGAAATCATCCTCGTCCGCGTTGCCGATGCGATCGCAAAGGTTGTCGAGATAGTCGACCGCGGTTTCGAACGAGGCGATCAGCGACACGTACCGCGCGATTTCGGCGGGTGGCAAAAAGGTGGCGAACACGCACCCGCCGTGCACGTGGAAAGCCTTATGGCGAATGCTGGCGAGCGCTTCACGCCGGATCGCCGCGTCTTGAATCGCCGCCGCGCGCGTCCGCAGACGCCGGAGATCAGCGGATGCTTTGGGCACCACCGTTGTGAGGAAACGCACTGCAAGCGCGATCGTCTGACTGTCCACGCATCAGCCTTACGACGGCCTCAAGGTCGCGGCCCTGCGTTTGTCGTACTCCGGCCCCCAACGGCGTTGTCAGGGCACTCAACCTGGAGGTCTATTTTCCCTTGCGTTATATCAGCAGCGCGATCCTCGCGTGCATCGCGGCACTTGCATGCGTCGCCTCGGTACCGAATTCGGCGCACGCGGCGGGCGTGGTGGCGATTCCAGTCTCAATCACCCCAGTCGGCAGCCCAGGTCCCGCGGCGGTCTCCGCCGGTGACGTGACCGGCGCTCCGTATGAGACGTTCAAACAGAACGCCGAATCGCAGCCGGGCCTGTTCACCGTATGGCGCAAGTCGGGGCGGGTGTATTTCGAGATCGCGCCGACGCAACTCGATACGCAATACCTGCTCGTGCCGACGCTCGTCAACGGCATCGACGCGCAGCGCTTCCTCGTGTCGGGCATCCCTTTCGGGTCGTACCTGCTACGCTTCCATCGCACCGGCGATCGGGTCATCGTGTTTTCTGATAACTCGTACGGCAAAGCCAAGCCGGGCACGCCAGCAGCGCTGAGCGTCGAGAACTCGTTCCCGCCCTCGGCGATCGGCGCGGTCGCCATCGCATCGGTGGACAAGGCGACCGGCAACATCGTCATCCCCGCCGACTTCTTGCTCGCCGACATCAACGACGTCACGAGCCAGATCAACTACCCCGGCTCCTACCCGCTCGCCCGCTACGGGCTCAATCCCGCGCTGAGCTATTTCGGTCCGACCAAGTCGTTCCCGAAGAACGTCGAGGTCGAAACGGATATGACGTGGAGCTCGAGCACCGGCGACCCTAACATCGACGCCGTGCCCGACAACCGCAGCCTGTTCCTGAAGATCCACGACAGCATTCTCGAGCTGCCCAACGACGGCTACCGCCCGCGGTTGGCCGACGATCGCGTCGGCTACTTCCTCACCGCGCGCCGCCAGTACGACGACCAGCAGCGCGGTCTTACCAGCTTCGAGGTTTACATCAACCGCTGGAACATCGAGAAGACGGATCCCAACGCGCGCGTGTCGCCCGCCAAGAACCCGATCGTGTACTATATCCTCAACGAGGTGCCGCCGGAGTACCGCCCGCCGCTGCGCGAAGCGATGCTCGAGTGGAACAAGGCGTTTGAAGCCATCGGCATCACGCACGCGATCGAGGTGCGCCAGCAGCCGGACGATCCCAACTGGGATCCTGACGACGCGCGCTATTCTGTCGTGCGCTGGGCGACCACCCCGATCCCCGCGTTCGGCGCGGCTGGGCCGTCGATTGTGAACCCGCTCACCGGCGAGATCTTCCGCGGCGAAGTGATCATGGACGCGAACATCGTGCGCGCCTACACGGTCAACTATCAAGAGCTGATCGATCCGACGCGCAACCAATCCGACCAATCTGCCGCGGCGCGCTTCGCGTGCCAGCTGCACGATTGCGCGCTCGCATCGGAGGTCGCTGCACAACGCGACTGGGCGCAACTTGCGATGGAGCTGGACGGACGCCTGAGCGGTCCGTCGCCGCAGTTCACGTCGGACAGCATCAAGCAGATCATGCTGCACGAGTTCGGGCACACGCTCGGGCTGCGACACAACTTCCAGGGCTCCATGGTCTACTCGATGTCCCAAGTCCAGAACAAGTCGTTCACGAGCACGCACGGCATCGTCAATTCGGTCATGGAATATACGCCGGTCAATCTGTCGCCGCATGGCCAGCCGCAGGGCGATCTCTTCATGCTGACGATCGGCCCGTGGGACTACGCGCAGATCAAATACGGCTATGAGCCGATCTCGGCGAGCTCTCCCGAGGGCGAAATGCCGACCTTGAAAGCGCTCGCGTCGCAATACACGCGCCCCGAACTGCAGTACGCGACGGACGAAGACTCGTCGTTCGCGGACGGATTCGCGACCGACCCGCGTGCGATGCCCTTCGATCTCACCACTAACCCGCTGCTGTTCGCGCGCAACAACTTGGCGATCGATCAGCGCATGTTCAACATCTTGTTGTCGCGCCGGCCGCAGACCGGCGACAGCTACGAGATCGTGCGGCGCGACGTCGCGCTCGTGCTGCGCAACTGGTATCGTTATACGATCTACGCGACGACGTACATGGGCGCCGAGTACTTCACACGCAATCACAAGGGCGATCCCAACGCGCGCACGCCGTTCATCCCGCTGCCGCGCGACCAGGAGCGCCAAGCCTATCTCTTGCTGGACAACTACGTGTTCGGTGACAACGCCTTCCGCATCTCGCCGCAGCTCATCAACAGCATGGGCGCGACGCGCTACAACCACTGGCAGAGCGATCCCAACGACACGGGGCGGCTGGATTTCCCGATCGAGGTCTCGATCACGAACTTCCAGTACGGCACGCTGCGGCGCATGTTCCAGCCCAACGTGATGTCGCGTCTCGACAGCATGGAACTGCGGACGTCCAAACCCGGTCAGACGATGAGCCTCGCGGATCTGTTCGACTGGACGTACCAAAGCGTGTATGGCGATCTCTCGCAATCGGGGCTGCGGACCATCCCTGCGGTGCACCGGACCTTGCAGTACAAATACGCGCAGTTGTTGGCGCACATCGCGCTGCGGCCGGACTATGGAACGCCGAGCGATGCATCCGCCTTGGCGCGACATCAGCTCGCATCGCTGTCGGCGCGCATCTCGCAGACGCTCAACCGCGGGTCGCTCGACGAGGTCACCACGGCCAATCTCGAGGCGGTTCGAGGGGTGGCCAACGCCGCGCTGAGCGCGCAAGTGATCACACCCGCACCGTAACGGAAGCGGTCAAGCGGCGCGTTCGCGAGGACGCGCCGCCTCGAACTCATAAGAAGGCGGGATGATGAAGAGACTGCCCGCTTGGCTGCTTCTCGCCGGTGTGCTCGGAGCGGCGATCGTCGCCAACCTCGGAGTCGCCGCGGCGGATGTGCCGCCGACGCCATCCGTCTCGTTACCGCCCGTCATGATCATCATCTACAATTACGGTTTTGTGCCATCGAGCGTGACGGTCAAAGCCGGCACAGAAATCGGGATCCGCAACGACGATGTATCGCAATCGCACGTGGTCGCCTCCACGACCGGGGCGTTTGCGTCGCGCAACCTCCCCCGTGGCGTCGTGTACATCATCACGTTGACGAAGCCCGGCAAGTACCCGATCTTCGCATCAGATGCGCCCTTCATGAAGGGCCAGATCGTCGTGACCGATGCCGGCGGAAATGCACCAGCATCATCGGCGAGTGAGGCACCTCCGGCTTCGCCTTCATATTAACGCCATAACGATCGGTTCGTGAATGAAGGCGCCGTCGACGGTGAAGACCCAGCGCCTGACGGGCCGCCGCGTCCAAGACGACGATGTCGAATACGTCATCGAAACCGATAGCGACATCCGGATCCAGCGTTGGCTCTTTGGAAAGGTCTCATCGGAGCAGGAGTCGCGCGAACGCCATGCTCGTTGGATGCAAGGATGGCATGACGCCGGTTTCGGCTTTTGGATTTTCCGCGATGACGCGGGCACGATCGTCGGACATGGGGGCATCTTCCGCTCGCCGCGGGAGGCAGGCGAAGTCGAAGTCGGGTATGCATTGAAGCCCGCGTACTGGGGTCACGGCTTTGCAACCGAGATAACGCGTGTCTCGCTCGACACCGGACTCGAGCAGGTCGGGTTGCGACGCATCATCGGCATCGCGCAAGCTGCAAACGTGGCGTCGCGTCATGTGATGGAAAAGTGCGGGATGGTGTTCGAAGCGGACCTGCCATCGCCCGATGGTGTCGATGGCGTGCGCTACGCGATCGAGAACACCACGCCTTGAACCCGAAGTAGACCACGCCGCCGAGGGTGCTTCAGGGGGATGAATATTTAGCTCATGTGGTATGCCGCTCACCTTATCACGACATTACGCGCCAAGCGCGAGGAAGGCGACGCTGACGAGGACCCTGCTCGGCCGCACCAGGCTTGGGAGGACGTCATTTTGGTCGACGCCGCCGATCCCGACGATGCGATCAACAAGGCGACGGAATTCGGCACGCGCGAGGCCGCCGAGGATTCGAAAGATCTCGTCATCGACGACAAGCCGGCCGCGTACGAGTTCATCGGCGTCCGCAAGCTCAGCGAAATCGGCGAGAAGGTGACGGGGCACAAGCAAGCGCCCAACATCATCGAAGTGACGACGACGGAACTTGAGATCCGCAACGACTTCGATCTGCTGCAGCTCGCACGCGGCGGCGAGGTGCTGCTCAGATACGTAAGCTGACCCAGATGACGACTAAGGTTGACTAAAGCTGCTCAGTTGGCCGCGACTCGACGCGTCGATGAGCGGGCTGGGGCGAGACGCGGCATGCGGCGCGGCAGAATGATGACGCGGTCAGAACCCCGCGCGTTGATGCGCACGAATAATGGGGAGAATCGCACTTCAACGGCCTGAGTGAAGAACTCGGCGCCCAGCTGATAAGCGTTGCCTTCGAGATGCAAAACGCACCTGGCGTTGGTAAGAGCCGGCGCCGCAGGGCTGCGCCATTGGCGAGGATCTTTCGCCCACCGGCAGAGGAGCACCGTGAACATATCGCGCCGCAGCCACACCATGCCGATGAGAGCGAGCAGGGCAAGCCCGCCGAGCGAGAGGGTTTGGAATGTGAGAAACAGCGCCGGCGACCCAGTATCGACGGCGAGTCGGCGAACAGCGAGTAGTCGGGAGGCAGCCGATTGATCGCTAGCAACGTGCAATTGATGCGCACCGGTGCCGACCGCGTGCGTGACCTGGGGAGTGTGGTGCCACCGGGTGTTATGCCGGTGGACCTGTGGGACCGACGTGACATCTAGCATGGCGAAGCCGAGCTTCGGTAGAAGTGCTGGTGCTGCCGCGAGTCCGAGCAAGAGACCGCAAAGGACGGCGAACAGCAGTCCGATGACCTCCCGCCACTGGACCTGCGGCTCCCCGCGCCCGTTCTCATCAGGCATCCAGGCTCATCCCATAAGACAGCCAGTCCCCTGCATCCACGCTACGCGCGGGGAAGCGAAGGTCCTCGGGACAGAATGCCCAACCTTAAGACCCGCAAGTCCTTAGAGAGTGCGGTTTTTTCGCGTTTTTTCTTTTGGAGGATAACGGGGTCGAACCGTTGACCTCTTGCATGCCATGCAAGCGCTCTACCAGCTGAGCTAATCCCCCGAACGGGCGGCTTGTATTTCAAGCAGCGCCCATACGCGTCCCTGTCTTACTTGACCGTGGTCTCGGCTTTCCCCACAATCGCATCGTTGCCGGTCATCGAGAGCGTGATCGGCCCAGTGTATCCGGATTTCAGGACGAAGAACATGACCGCGTTGGCGGTCGCGCCCGGATCCAGTGCGTCCGGCGTGCACTTGTTCTCGGCCGACTGGTCCGCTTGGATAACCGTTCCATCCGATAGTGTGATCGCGAACTCCGACGGATCGCATTGGACCGGATCTTTCGAGGTATCGTGGACGGTGAAGCCGAGGCGGAGCAGTGGTGCGCCCGCCGTTGTCACGGCGACGTCGTTGAACGCGATATCGACAGCTTTATTGAAGGGGAGCGGCGCTGGGGATGCCGACGGCGACGCGCCGGGTGCCGCAGTCGTTTCCTTCTTCGCACAACCGGAAGCGAGCAACAGGCAAGCCATGACGCACACAGCGGCGTTAGTCCGATTCATGTCCCAAATCTTCGGCTGCCCGGGCGGGAAATCCCACGAACCGCCCCAAAGCGCGGGCGCCGGAGGGGGCAGCGAGATTGGCTAAGACCGGGAGCGACCTTCGCCGCGCGGTGACGACCTGGGGCTCTTACGCCTGGGGTTATGCCGACGTCGGCGCCGACATCTACGTCGCGCTCGGCGCGGTAGTCGGCATCGCGGCGGGCGCGTCCAACCTCGCGTTCGGTTTCGCCGGCATCGTGTACGTCTGCATCGGACTCGCCTATACCGAGTTGGCGGCCGCATATCCGATCGCGGGTGGCGGCCAGTTCTTCGTGACGCGCGCGCTCGGCGATTTTATGGGTTTCATAGCCGGTTGGGCCGTGCTGCTTGACTTCACCATCGACATCAGCCTCTTCGCCTGGTTCACCGTCGGCTACGTGAGCTCGCCCAAACTGATCCCGTGGCTTGCCGAGCCCGACCATCACATCTGGTATTTCGCCTGCGTGCTGGCCGTCGCCGGTTTTCTGACGATCATCAACGTGATCGGCGTGCGCCAATCCTCGCGCATCAACGAGATCGTCGCGGCCGTCGACGTGTGCACCGAGACCTTCATCCTCGCGTGCGGTTTCCTGTTCGCGTGGGACCCCGGCCTGCTCGTGCACACGATGCAGCAACACTGGCCGTCCTCGGACAATCTCCTCAAAGGCGTGTCGTTCGCCATCGTCTCGTTCGTCGGGCTGGAGAGCATCTCGCAGGCGGCCGAGGAGACGCAGCAACCGTCGAAGGTCATGCCCCGAACCTCCGTCGCGCTCATTCTCACCATCCTGATCTTCGCACTCGCATATTCGAACCTCGTGCTGGGCATGCATGGCATCACGGACGCAAGCGGTAAAGAGATCCCGATGTACGCGTTCTTGGGGAACAGCCAGAACAACGACAAGGCGATCGCATTGCTCGCGGCGACCTTGCCGTACGTGGGCGGCGCGCTTGCCTACATCGTTCCGGTCATCGGCGCGTTGCTCTTGATGATCTCCAGCAACTCCGGTGTGTTCGGCGCATCGCGCATCGCCTATTCCATGGGCAAGTTCCAGCTGCTGCCCTCGATCTTCCAGCGGACGAATCGCAAGACCAAGACGCCGGTGATCACGATCTTGATCTTCGCAGGCGTGGCGCTGATCGAGCTATTGGCGGCCTATCGGCAAGGTGATGACGCGATCAATTTCTTGCTCGACCTTTACGCATTTGGCGCCGCGTTGTCGTACACGCTTGTCTTCGTCGCGTTGATCACGCTGCGGTTCACTGACCCCCTCGCGCCACGCCGCTTCCGCATGCCACTGAACGTGCCGGTCACGGTCGCCGGCCACAAAGGCGATGTCTCGCTGCTCTCGCTGCTGGGGCTTGCTGGGATTTTTGCGATCCTCATCTTCACGCTCATAACGCACCCGATCGGTCGCATCGCCGGCCCGACTTGGGTGCTCTGCGGAATCGCGTTCTATGCGATCTACCGGACACGCAACAAGCGCCCGGTCTTCGGCAGCGTGCCGCGTGACTGGGTGAAGCTGCAGGAGGACACCCTTGCGAATGCAGGCGAGCTCGAAATGCTCGACGAGTATCGGGCTGCGCTCGCCAAGCAGGCCGCCGAAGCGAAGCCGACCACATCATAAAGAAGAAGAGGCCGGCCTTGGCCGTCCTCTTCCGCCTTGGTCGATCCCGATCTTAGTGGAGCGGTGCGAGCTTGACGTCCTTCATGTTGAGCGCCTGCGCGACATCGTAGAACGCCTGGTTCGAGATCTGATGGTACACGAGGTCAGCATTTTTGCCGAGACCCGGCGCCTTGTCGATGTCGTTCATGACTTGGACGTGGATCTTATGCGACACGGCCTTGTCGAGCAACAACTCGATCTGGAAGGTACCGGTGCCGTCGACGCCAGCCTTGACGAGCCCTTCGGCAAGCGCCTTGCCGGTGAGCGGTGCCGGTGCCGGTAGCTTGATGCCCGCCGCCGTGGCGATCTTGAGCGAGTCATCCACTGCGAAGTCGAACGTCTTGAGCCACAGGCCGACATTGGCGGCGCCGTACTGCTTCGTCAGCTTGGCGACTTCAGCGTCGACGGTGGGCTTGCCGAGCATGCTGGTGAGCGCGGTCGCGGTCGAATAATTCGCGGCTCCGCCGCCGGCGGCGACGAGTGCAGCGGTGACGTCGAGCGCCGGCGCGCCGGTGTACACGGGTCCGCCGAAACGGCCGTGCATCGCGCCGTTCATCATCGTGTCTTTGCCGGCGTCGGCGCCGGACGTCGACATGCTGTCGGCGAGCGCGATGGAACCGATGCCGAGGACGGCAATCGCGCCGAGCGCAGCGATAAACCTGAAAGCGATCATACCCTTCAAACTCCTTGTAGCGGGACGGGGTGGGAAAATAGTCCACCTGCATTACGAAACAGTAATGCGGTTGGATGAGGCTTCCTATGACTTAGATGTTGCGGGAGGACCCTTTATCGCACCAGCGCAGGGCCTTCTTTAGGTTGTCGGAAGTTGGCGAAGGGCATGACATCCAGACGTTACGATCAGGGCAAACCTTGCGCGGGAGCTGGCGGCACTTTCTAGTGCCCTCTTGCGTTATCAAGAGAGCTGTCCATAGGCATCTCCGTAGCGGCTAAAAGCTTATAAGGAGTGTATCCTGTGCTTGCTTTCGCGCTCAGACTGAGTACCCTCGCGATTCGATGCGTCCCAATCGTCGCCGCGATCCTCATCGTTTGCGCTCCGCAAGCGCGGGCTTTGAATTGCGATCCGACCTACGTCGCCGATTTTCAAACATGTCTTTCCCCGCCGGACGTAGGCGCAGCCGCCACGACGCCGACATCGATCAAGCTTGGGTGGGCGATTTATTCGGGGACGTACACGCTCCCAGACGGCGTCGGGATATGGCGTGGCACAAAACTCGTCTACCAGTCGACGAACCCCAACTCTCCAAACACATTCACTGATACGGGGCTCGCTTCCAAGACAACCTACACGTACACCATTTGCATGTATTGGACAGCGTATTCAGATGAGAACGGGGGCTCCCATCCCGCCGACCCAGCGTCGCACCCGAACAATTCGGACCCGGCGTGGGAATGCGTGATACGCGCGTACGTGACAGCAGCGGCGCCGCCGCCCCCACCGCCGCCTGTTAGTGGCCAGCCAAGCAGCCCGCTGAATATCCGAATCGGGAAGACCACATGGCATTCCTTGGAAGTGATATGGACCAGCGGGCCGCGCACAGACCTCTACCAGGATCAGATCCTCTGGGGGCCAGCCAAGCTCAACACCACGACGAACTCGACACCTCTGATGCCCCATGCTCCCAACGCTGGAAATTCAGTGACGCTCGACGGTTTGTCGCCCGCGACCTCGTATACGATCAGCGTCGTTCAGTTCACCAAGGATCACAAGGTTGGCAACTGGGGTTCGATTCAGGCGAGGACCGACGCGCCTCCACCTGCCCCAATGCCCGGGCCGATCAAACCGAGCGGAGTATCGGCGTATCGCGCGAGTCCGAGCGTTGTCGTCGTGCAATGGAGCTCGGACTACAACGACTATCACCAGGTGGAGCGCCGCTTGATCACAGATGATGTGGTGAAGAACACCGTCAACTTAGGCCCGTGGATGAAGGTCGGATCGCAGATTCTAAAACCCAAAACGGGATATTCCGACATCGCGAATGCGCCGAGCAACCCAGACGCTCACCTCGAGTACCGGGTGTGCGGCGGATTCCTTGCCGGGTATGTGTGCTCCGATCCGGTGGGAGTCGGACCGCCGCCGCCTCCAACAACCACGATCGTCAAACCGCACTGAATGGACTAGCTTCGCTGATCGCCGGGGATGTGAGTGCGATAGTAGTAGATCATCTCCAACGCCGACAGATTCCATTGATCGAAAAAGTCGTACTCAGGCACTGCGTGACCGTTGTTCGCGGCGCGCACCCACGCGGCGAATGCATCTGGCCAGCGCCGCTGCGTTTCGTACGCCTCGCCCAGCATGAGCAGCTGGAGGCTGCCGACGTCGCTCGGACCGGATTGTCCGGATGGTCCCTGAAGGATCGCGATGGCTGCGTTTATATCACCGCTGGCGTGCGCCGCGTTCTCTAAGACCTTATCGGTTCCGTCGTCGGGGAGCCGGGCCAACTCCGCGTTCGCGGCCGCCGCGTACGCCGCGAATGCACCGCGTACGTCGCCGGCCCAAAAAAGGCGATCTCCCGGGGCTGCGACCCACGCCGGCGGCGGGTTCTCGATGCTTGTCAGGAAATTCCGCGCTTTTTGATCGTCGCCCGACGCGACGAGCGCATAGAAGTAGCCGCGCGCCGTATCGAGCCACCAGCGTCCGTTATTCTGATTCTTGATCCAATAGGGCACGATCGACGCGAATGTGTCGCGGGCCTGCGCGAACTGGCCATGGCATAGGCTGTCTTCCGCCCTTTCATGAGCGACGACCTCGGGCGGGCCGGCGTCGTGGCTCAACGGCGGGTTGCACCAGATGGTGAGCGGCTGGCTAGTATCCGCGCGAACCGGTGTCGCGTGAGAGAGGAACACTGCCAGGCACGCAGCTGTACCGGCGATCACAAGCGAACGCGACGTCATCGATCCCTCCCATCACGGATCGCGGGTTCTTTCTTTGGAGGATAGCGGGCTCGAACCGCTGACCTCATGCTTGCAAAGCACGCGCTCTACCAACTGAGCTAATCCCCCATCGTGTCGCGGGCAATCGAGATTTCGGTGCAGCCTCAGAATCGCCTGGCAAGGGGGTCTGGGAACGGCCTATCTCCACCGCGAAACATTCCGGTGACCGGTTGCGTTTATGCTCTAGTATCGCTTTTCGTGAGCAGTATCGTTTCTTGTAATAGGAGACATGGAATGATTCGGAACGCCGTATCTGCCGCAGGGCTTCTCGCCGCGGTGCTTTTCGTCATGATCGCGAGGCCGGCTGATGCCGCCATCACGACGACCACCCTGACTGCAACAACGCCCTCGTATTCGGGCAAGTGCCCGGTCACCGAGGCGTTCTCCGGAACCATCGTCGGCACAGCAGGGACGACGTTTCAATACAGTTTCAATAGGTTCATCAACGGCGTGCAACAGGTGCAGAGCGTCGGAGCCGGCACGATTCCGTCCGGCGGCAGTCTCCCGGTGAGCGATTCATTCAGCATCCCAGCGAACAGCACGGGTGCGAACTTCGACCAGCTCTGGGTCCACAACATCGCCGGCGGTCAGGCGGATGTCTACTCGCCCAAAGCGACGTTCAATGTCGCATGCGCAAACCCATACGCTGTGTTGCACCCAGGCATGACGACGCTAGCCCGACCACTGATCACGTTGCACTCAAAGTGGTGGGGGTGGCGCAAGTATGAGTACAAGTGGGTTGGCATGACGACCTACGTTCCCGAGAACGGCACCGGTCCTTGCCTAGATCTGTGCGTGGGTTGGGTGCACATCAAAAACGGCGACTCGTTCTGGCTCTATCATGATAACTACTATCTGCGTTCTGCATTGCTCTTCGATCAAAGCGCCATTGCGGGCGCAAAACCGACGAAGGCCACGCTAACCCTTACCGAGACCACTGGGAAGATCGTGTGTTTCGGCGGCGTCGGGCGCGCGACCGTGAACTGGCAGGGCGGAACGAACACTTTCAACGCACCATATCCCAACGACGGGGATTTCTCGATGCCCGTAAGCTCGCAGCGAACCGGAATGACCGAGACCTTCGACGTGACTTCGATCGTGCAAGGCTGGGCGAACGGGTCGTCTACGAACAATGGGTTCGTGCTAAAAGGAAGCACCGAAGACAACGGCTCGAACGGCAATGACGGCTGTTCCGTTGATTTCGGCACCGATGGCGTCCTCACGATTACCCAGTAGGCTGTCGGTTGCGGCGAGCTATTGCATCTTCGTGCCGGTCCGTTTCAGCAGATCGTTCGGTTGCAGATAGACTCGCCCATCGACATAGTCGAAATAGAGGTTGAACGAGCGCAGGAAGTCGTAGCCGATCAGCCCGTCAGCGTCCTCGCCCTGAAATGACGTCGAGTTTGTCCGAAACGCGACAAAGCGCTGGAAGTGCACGGGCCCGAACAGGAAGTCTTTGATCTGCACGGCGCTGAGCTCGATCTCTCCTCCCACGCCTTGCGCCGACAGATAACGCAAGTACCTGTTCAGCATCCTGCCCTCGCCGAGATCAGCCACCTCGCTGGGGTGCGCCTGCGCGAACTCGTTAAAAATCATCACGCCGTCGGCGCCCGTATCGAGGATGAAGTGGTTGCCGATCGCACCGTTGATCGAGGCGGACACCATGGGAACGCCATCATCGAGCAGCGCGTCGACGTATGACGCGTCAGGGGGCGCGGCGAACGAATCGTGTTGCATGACGTCCACTTCGCCGTGATCGTAATCCACCTTGACCACGTTATCGCCGATGAAGTCGAAACCAAGCAGCCCCACGATCTTCGTCCCTTGCTCGAAGTCCATGGCGAACGGCAGGCTGTCGACGACGACGTTGTGCATCGTCACCTGACCGATCGACATCTCAGGGATCACGGCCTTCGATTGTTCGTACGGGCCGGCGGTGGTCTCAAATGATTTTCCGAACGTCTGGAGCCCGAGCTGCTTGGCGACGTCGCGATCGATGACGATCGTGCTCGCGCCGGAGTCCAGCGCAAAATCCAGTCCGCGGCCGTTGATGGTGACGCGCACGACGATCGTGCCGTAGTCAACATGGGCCGGCAGCCTGACGCTGGTCACGCCTGCGGGGAACTCGACGAGCTCCCGGGATATGCCCGCCATCGCGACCTCGCTCGGATCCACTGTGCCGTTCACATCGTCGGCTGTGGTCGTGTAGTCGGATTCGTTCTGCGGGTGGCCGTCGGAGTAATGGCGATGCCACGCCTCCATATTCCCGTTGACGCGGCGATAGTCGTCGAACGTGGAGACAAGCCGCCCCTGCGAAGTGATCTCCTCAGAGCGATCGAGCAGATGCGTCGACAGATTGAAGAAGAGGAATTCGTGACGGCCTTTCGGTGGATTTACTTCTATCACGTAGGCGTGCACCGGATCACTGACCTGGCCTAACAGGCGGACGCTGGGATCGTCTGTCCCCGGCGTGTTCGCAAGCGCGAGGGCGCTGATCTCGTCGCGCTGGTGCACTCCATGCAGGGTCACCGTGAGGCCGTTCTCATTTTGATCCCACTTGACGCCGTTGTATTCGCCGTATTGCGTGGTGAACGTACCGAGCGTCTCCGAGCGACGCCAGTTCTTGTGATCGATCGCCACGCGATACGTGCCGGTCAACCCGTACGCGCTCACGGTGCCCGTCTCGATATCTGTGCGTATGGGCGCCGTCATTTTGCCGATCGCAAGCCGGTTCATGTCGAGCACCGCCTTCAAGGTCGTGGTGGTCGACGTGATGCCTGGCGGTGTCGCGGCGGCGGTCGGCGCAGCCGATGGTTGGGGCGATGCCGACGGTGAAGACCCGACCGCTTTTCCATCGCCGGATGAAAC
Source organism: Vulcanimicrobiota bacterium (assembly GCA_963812135.1). Lineage (GTDB taxonomy): Bacteria > Vulcanimicrobiota > Vulcanimicrobiia > Eremiobacterales > Eremiobacteraceae > JAFAHD01. The sequence goes on along the minus strand of CAWETU010000001.1, from coordinate 1,629,336 downwards.
TGGCGCCGACGCGATCCAAATGATTGCGAACGCGGTGAGACAAGCCGGCAGCATGATGAACACCTCGCGTGAGAGGGCTCGTTGTGCGAGCAGTTCGTTCGACACGTTGCAAATCCCATGTCGGCGGCAGGGCGGCTTGGCTTGCCGGAGAACCGTGGCATTTCGAGAAAACTGGGTCGCACGGGCGATTAGCTCAGGTGGTTAGAGCGCATCCCTGATAAGGATGAGGTCCGAGGTTCGAGTCCTCGATCGCCCACCAGAAAGAACCTTGACGTTGCAAGCAAGTGCGGCGTCTGATTGACGGTAACATGGAGCCCGCCGAATCAGCTCAAACGCGTCCACCGTGCCCGCGATGCGGTGCTTCACAACCGTTGCCGATCTGCTACGGCCTCCCAGGTGAGGAAATGTCAAACGCGGCGGCACGTGGCGAGGTCGTGCTTGGAGGCTGCATCATCTCCGCGGATAGCCCTCGATGGGCGTGCCATTCATGCGGTTTCAGATATGAATAGCGATGCCCATTTGACGCCGCAAGGATTGCGGTGTCTATGTTTCGGGTAGGACGCGGAGCGCCTTGATGTCGTTTGAAGTCTGGAGTTTGGCTGCGTCGGCTGGCACCTTTCTCGTCATCGCTGCAACCGCGATCGCCGCGATAATCCAGCTGCGCCATATGCGCAGCAGCAGTCAGATCACCGCGCTTTCCAAACTCGAAGACATGTGGGACGATTCCGCACTCGTCAACGCTCGAAGACGCCTCTTGCAGGAGCTTGACGAGCGGCTCAGAGACCCCCAATTCCGCGCCGAACTTAAAGCTGACACCTCGTCCGATGAACTCGTTCGATGTATGAATGCGATTTGCAACTTCTACGAGACGATGGGTGTCTACGTCAAGCACGGGCTGGCTGACGGCGATGTGGTCTGCGATTTTTGGTCGGTTAACGTGATCGGGGCCTGGAGAAGCCTTACACCTGCGATCGCCATCGTCCGCAGCGGCAGTGTTGGCGATCGGGTGTGGGAGAACTTCGAGTATATGGTTACGGTCGCACAGAGGTTCATTGACAAGCACCCGAATGGCACGTTTCCTCGCGGCACGCCGCGGCTTTCGCTCGAGACCGCTGACAAGCATCAGGAATAAGAAGAGGCGCCGCCCGACTCGGGCAGCGCCTCTCGCGTCTCAGACGCTGATTAGTATCCCGAAGAGGAAGCCGGAGCTGGTGCGGTCGCCGCTGGTATGTCGCCGCAAGCGACGTATGTCTGTATCGCGGTTGCGGACTGATGCAGGTTGATGGCCATCGTTCCGGCCTGCAGTTGCGCAAGCGGCACGTCCACCACGGTCGTTGACTTGCCGCCCGTCACGGGGCTCAGCGGATACGAAGGCTTTGGCGTAAGCGTCTTGCAAGGACCCTTGTGGATGTGCGTGGGCTCGACCGCGCCATCCGGCTCGCCCTTCATCACGATGTCCACTTTGGTCTTGCCGTCCGTAGTCGGCGTGAGGGTCGCGACGCCGGTTTGACCGGAACCGTTTTGAGCTTGGATGGGCACCGACACCGACGTCATTTGGTCTGCCAAGGCCGGCAAGACTGCAAGCGCGACCGCGAACGCAGCCACCGATACGAGCGCTTTTTTCATTCTGGGGACCTCCAGGAGTTGCGTGGGTGCATGACCCGAAACGGGTCAGCCAGCTTGGCGAGAAGGTCCCGCTTTGCCTATTGACCCTTGATCAAGCCGATCCACTCCTTGGTGATCCGGTCGTCGATCTTGCGCTCGGTCATGTCGAGATCTTCGAGCAGACTGCGCTCGCGCATGCTCTCGGAACGGTCAGCGATGGCCTCATTGAAGACCTCGCTCCGATTGTCCAGCGCCTCTTGGTGCTGCATCTCGCGCGCCTGCAGCAGCAGTTGATTGGTCTCGTCCATCTGGATCATCGCCTGCTGCGCGACGTCGATGCCTTTGGAGGTGACGAGCGACATCACGGTGCCGACGAGCGGTAGCCAAGCCATGGCGGTCCTCCCGGGGTTGCCCCCAACAAGCTAGACGCCTTGTCACGCGGGGCCGCGCGCCGTCTAGGCCTATGCAGCCGCTTGCGCAGTATGATATAGTAGCCTTTGGCGCACGTGGCCGATTGCGGGACAAAAGTCGCCGAACGATCGGCCGGGCAGCGCGAGAGAGGACCCTAGTGAAAGAGAAAATCCACCCCAAGTGGTTTACTGCCACCGTGGTGTGCGCGTGCGGTAACACATTCCAAACCGGTTCGACGCTCGACAAACTCCACGTGGAGATCTGTTCGGCGTGCCATCCGTTCTTCACCGGCAAGCAGAAATTCGTCGACACCGAAGGACGCGTCGAGAAGTTCGTCACGAAGTACGGCGCAGTCGAGAGCAAGAAATCGAAGAAAGCCAAAGCCGCGGCAGAAGCCAAGGTCGCGAAAGACGCCGCCGACGCGGCAGAAGCGGAAGCGGCCAAGGCGGCCGCGGTCGCCGCAGCCGAGCAGACCGCGCGCGACGCAGCCGAAGCCTCGAAGCGCGCAACGCAAGAAAAAGAAAAGCGCGCAGCAGCGGAGGCGAGCGCCACGCGCCACGCCGAGGAAACCTCGAAGCGCGAGGCCGAAAAACAAGCGAAAGCGCAGCGCGATGCAGAGGCTGCTCAGGCAGCTGCGACCGCTGCCGCCGAAAGCGCCGCGTCAGCTGTCGTCAGCGAACCTGCAGCGCAAGAGGCGATTCCCGTCGCAACCATCGCGATCGAAGACGTGGAAGCGGCTAAGCCCAAAACGGCAAAGCGCGCAGCCGCGAAGACCAAACCTGCGAGCCGCTCGAAGGCCGCGCAGACTGACGAAACGCCGAAGAAGGCCAAGAGCGCGAGTCGGACCACCAAGGCCGAGCGTTCGAAAACCGCCGAGCCGAAAGCGAAGAAACCAGCTGCCAAGAGCAAGGCGGCCAAGTCGAAGTAGCCCGCGCTCGAGCGCGCGGGCCTTCGGGCAAGCGTGATGGATAATGCAAGCCTCGCGGCGCGCTTGGGCGCGATCGAAGCGCGCTACGAAGAGATCAACGCCAAACTCGCGGCCTTGACCGGCGCATTCGATCCGGCAGAGAACAAGAAGCTGTCGAAAGAGCGCGCCGTGCTCGAGCCGCTGGTCGCGGCGTATCATCAATACAACATCCTCACGAACGAGCTCGACGACGCCGAGTCGATGACGCGGGATCCCGATCCCGCGATCGCCGAGATGGCGCGTTCTGAGATCGCGCGGCTGCGCGAACGCGTCGCCGAGCAGGAGAAGCTGCTGCGCGCGCTGCTCGTCCCCAAAGACCCGAACGACGACAAAGACATCTTCATCGAGATCCGCGCGGGGACCGGCGGCGACGAAGCCGGCCTGTTCGCCGGCGATCTGCTGCGCATGTACTTCAAGTTCGCCGAATCGCACCGGCTCAGGGCCGAGCTCATCAGCGCCAGCGAGAGCGAAGCCGGCGGTTATCGAGAGGCCGTTGTCGCGGTGCGCGGCAAGGGCGCGTACCGGCTCTTCAAACACGAGAGCGGCGTGCATCGCGTCCAACGCGTGCCGGAGACCGAGGGGAGCGGACGGATCCACACGTCCACCGCGACGGTTGCCGTCTTGCCCGAGGCCGACGACGTCGAGATCGAGATCAATCCTGCGGATCTGCAAGTGGACACCTACCGGGCGTCGGGTGCCGGCGGCCAGCACGTCAACAAGACCGAGTCAGCGATCCGCATCACGCACAAGCCGACCGGCGTCGTCGTCGCGTGCCAAGAAGAGCGCTCGCAGTTACAGAACCGCGAACGCGCGATGCAGCTGCTGCGCGCCCATCTCTACGAAGCCAAATTGCGCGAACAAGAGGCCGCCACCGCGTCCGCGCGCCGCTCGCAGGTCGGCACGGGCGACCGCAGCGAGAAGATCCGCACGTACAACTTCCCGCAGGACCGGCTGACCGACCATCGCATCGGTTTCTCGACGGGCAATCTCAAGGGCGTGCTGGCCGGCGGGCTCGATGGGGTCGTCGAGGCGCTCCTCGCCGACGAAGAGCGCAAGCGGTTGAGCGGCGATAGCGGCGATGCGGTCGCCTGAACGTCGCTTTTACCCGGTCCGCACCGATACGATCGCCGCGGCGGTCGAAGCGAGCCGGAGACGGCTGCTCGGCGTGTCAGGCACGCCCTGGCTCGACGCGCGGATCCTCGCCAGCCACGTCACCGGTCTCGATGCATCGGCGATCGTCGCCTACGGCGATCATCGGCTGCCACCGCGGCGGCGCGAAGAGCTCGACGCGCTGGTACGTCGTCGCGAGGCGGGCGAGCCGGTGGCATATCTCGTTGGATTCAAGGAGTTCTGCGGGCTTCGTCTGCACGTCGACCGCCGCGTCCTCGTGCCGCGCCCAGAAACCGAAGAGCTGGTGGCAGCGGTCGTGGACGATTGGCGCGGGCGAACCGCCGACATCCTCGAGCTCGGCACCGGCAGCGGAGCGATCGCGTGTGCCTTGGCCGACATACTGCCGCGCGCGCGCCTCGTCGCCACTGATGTGAGCCGGGATGCGCTCGACGTCGCGGCCGGCAACATCGACGGATTGGGACTCGGCGATCGCATCGAGCTCCGCTTCGGCGATCTCTTCGATGGGCTCGCGCCGGACCAGCGCTTTGACGCAATCGTCGCGAACTTGCCATACGTGGCCGACCAGGATCCCGATCTCGCGGCAAACGTGCGCGCGCACGAACCGGCGCTCGCGCTCGACGCCGGCCCCGACGGACTTGCGCTCTACCGGCGCATGTTCGAGCGCGCAACTCTGTGGCTGCGCCCCGGCGGAATGATCTATTGTGAGTGCGGCCCATCCACCGCACAAGGCCTCGCTGACATAGCGCGCAGCGCATATCCCGATCGCGCCGTCGACGTGAGACAAGATGCGGCGGGCCGAGACCGCATGGTGATCGTCGCGTGATGGACCAGTCGTTCAGCCCGTTCGGCCTGCGCGCGCAAGCGCTGTTCCGCGCCTTGCAGTCGCGCTTGTGCGAAGAACTTGCGGAGCTCGACGGCAAGGCTCGCTTTCGTCTTGATGCTTGGGACCGGCCCGGCGGCGGCGGCGGGCACACGGCGGTCATCGCGGACGGGGATCTCTTCGAAAAGGGCGGTGTGAACTGGTCGGCGGTGTGGGGCGAATTCGACGACGAAGCCATCGCCCGTCTCGAGCGCTCGCAGCGCGCCCAAGCGCCTGGGCGCCAGTTCTTCGCCACCGGCATTTCGATCGTGCTCCACCCCCGCAACCCATACGTGCCGACCGTTCATGCCAACTTCCGCTATCTCGAACGCGGCACGGACAGTTGGTTCGGCGGCGGGTCGGATCTGACGCCCGTGTACCCGACACTTGAGGATGCCAAAGCGTTCCATGCGGCGTGGAAAGCGGTCTGCGATCGGCACGATCCTTCCTATTATCCGCGCTTCAAGCGCTGGTGCGACGAATATTTCTATCTGCCGCACCGCGGCGAGACGCGCGGCGTTGGCGGGATTTTTTTCGACGACCTGCGTGGCGATCAGGAATCGCTGCTCGATTTCGTCCGCGATTGCAGCGAGACGTTCATGCCGGCCTACGCGCCCATCGCGCAACGCCGGCGCAGCCAGCCCTACGGCGATACCGAGCGTTACTTCCAGCAGCTGCGGCGCGGACGGTACGCCGAGTTCAACCTCGTCTACGATCGCGGCACCGCGTTCGGCCTGGCGAGCCGCGGCCGGACGGAGTCCATACTTATGTCGCTGCCGCCGGTCGCACGCTGGGAATACGGCTGGCAGGCCACACCCGGCAGCCGTGAGGAACAGGCGCTCAAATTCTTCACGCCGCGTGATTGGCTGAGCGAAGCGCAGACGCCGTCGGGCAGGAGTCCGCACCAGCCGAACGAATTGACAAGTACATGACGTGCGTCCGGGTGCCGGGTATTTTGAGCCGGACCGCTTCGCCGATGGTGAAGCGCGCGAGCGCCGCCGCCGCCCAAAAACCCCAAGAACCGGGTCGTCTGACGACCGGGTTCTTCTTTATTAGGCGCGCCCGCCAGGTGCGCCGCAACAGGACGCCATGACGAAGTACATCTTTTTCACGGGCGGCGTCGCCTCGTCGCTCGGCAAGGGCATTGCGGCCGCCTCGCTCGGCAGGCTCCTCAAGAGCCGCGGCATCGCGGTGAGCAGCCAAAAGCTCGACCCGTACATCAACGTCGATGCCGGGACCATGAACCCGTACCAGCACGGCGAGGTGTTCGTGACCGAAGACGGCGCGGAGACCGATCTCGACCTCGGGCACTACGAACGCTTCATCGACGAGAACCTGACCCGGCTGCATAACGTCACCACCGGTCAGATCTACGGCGCGGTCATCGACAAAGAACGGCGCGGCGACTATCTGGGCGCGACCGTCCAGGTGATCCCGCACATCACCAACGAGATCAAAGACCGCATCAAGCGGGTCGCGCTCGCCAGCAATGCAGACGTCTGCGTCATCGAGGTCGGTGGCACCGTCGGCGACATCGAATCGCTGCCGTTCTTGGAAGCCATCCGCCAGTTCAAGCAAGACGTCGGCGACGAGAACGTGATGTACGTCCACTTGACGTTGGTCCCGCATCTGGGCGCGGCCGACGAGCTGAAGACCAAACCGACGCAGCACTCGGTGCGCGAACTGCGCGGCATCGGCATCTCGCCCGACGCCATCGTTTGCCGCACCGAATATCCGCTCACGCCCGAGATCAAGCAGAAGATCGCGCTGTTCTGCGACGTCAAGGCGAGCGCGGTCGTGCAATCGCGCGACGCGCAGAGCATCTATCAAGTGCCGCTGAATCTGGAAGCCGAAGGCTTGGCTGAGCTGGCGTGCCAGAAGCTCGGATTGGGCGAGCGCCAGGCGGATCTCGACGAGTGGCGCGCGATGGTGCGCCGCATCCAACGGCCGAAGGAGACGGTGCGCGTCGCGCTCGTCGGCAAATATGTCGAGCTCAAGGACGCGTACATCTCGATCAACGAGGCGCTCTACCATGCCGGCGTCGCGCACAACGCAGCGGTCGAAGTTTTGCGCGTCGATTCGGAGGCGCTCGAGGAGCGTGGGCTGGATGCGCTCGACGGTGCGAGCGGCATTCTCGTGGCGCCGGGCTTCGGAGCGCGCGGCATCAAGGGCAAGCTGTCGGCCATCCGCCACGCTCGCGAGACGGGCGTGCCCTTCCTCGGCATCTGCTACGGCATGCAGCTCGCGTGCGTCGAATTCGCGCGCAACGTATGCGGTTTGGATGACGCGCACACGCGCGAAGTCGAACCCGAGACGCCGCATCCGGTCATCGACTTCATGGAGAATCAGCGCAACCTGCAGACGATGGGCGGCACGATGCGCTTGGGCGCGTATCCCTGTCACCTCACCCCGGGAAGCCTCGCGCACAGCCTGTACGCCCAAGAGGAGATCAGCGAGCGCCACCGCCACCGTTTCGAGTTCAACAATCAGTATCGCGAAGTCTTCGAGCGGCACGGCATGGTGATCTCCGGCCAGTACCTGGCGGCGAACCTCGTCGAGATCATCGAATTGCCGGCGCACCCGTTCTTCCTTGGCACGCAGGCCCACCCCGAGTACAAATCGCGCCCGACGCGCCCAGCGCCGCTCTATGCCGGCTTTATGCGCGCATGCATCGAGCACGCGCATCGCCAAGCGTCGGTGGAAGAACCCGCACAAGCGCGGATCGGCGCCTAACCGCTCTAACTATGGATCCCGCAGACATCACCTTCGTCGTGCTGACGAAGAACGAGGCCGCACGCATCGGCGATTGCCTTGCGTCGGTCCCGGCGAACGCGAAGACGCTCGTGTACGATTCGGCGTCGACCGACGGCACCGCCTCGGTCGCTGCTGATATAGGTGCGCGCGTCGTCGACGCGCCGTGGCGCGGATTCGCGCAAACGCGGCTCGACGCAGCTGCGCTGGTGGACACGCCTTGGACATTCATGCTCGACGCGGACGAGCGTCTCACGCCCGAGCTCCAGCTCGAACTCACCGGATTGGACGCGCCAGACGGCGTCGAAGCGTATTCGGTACCGCGCCGAAACTATTTCTGCGGCCGTTGGATACGCGGCGCCGGTTGGTGGCCCGACAGGCTCGTGCGCCTGTTCCGGACCGGCCGCGCGAACATCAAAGCCCGCGGCGACGGGACCGCATCGCTGCACGAGACATGGACGGTCGCGGTCCCGAGCGGTGCGCTCGACGCCCCGCTAGAGCACTACTCGTACGACTCTCTCGCAGAGTACCGCGCGAAGTTCGCGCGCTACACCGACATCGAGGCGGCGGCCGCGACACCCGACGTGTTTGCACTGATCAGCGCGAGCTCCGTGATGCCGCTGCGCGCGTTGTGGTTGCTGCTCGGGCGCGGCGCGATCGCCGACGGTTGGCGCGGCGCGTACATCGCGTGGTGCAGCGCGTTCTACCCGGTTGCGGTCGCGGCAAAGGCGCTGCGTCGCTCGAGCGGCACGCCGAACCCGTGAGCGCACCGCGCATCGTCCTCGACGCGCGCATCACCCGGCAGATGTCCGTCGGCATGATCGCCTATGTGCGAGAACTCGTCAAACGGCTGCCCAAAGCGGCGCCCGATCTTGCGTTCGTCGTCGCGTCGAACGCGCAGCTCGAGATCGCCGGCGGCGTCGAACGCGTCGACATCGAAGAGAGGCTCGCGGAGAACGGGTCGCTGGGCGAGCAGTTCGCGTACGCTCGCGTTCTCAATGATCTCGCGCGTGCCGGGTCGCTGACGCATTTCATGTCGGTCTACGCACCGCGCTTCGGACCGAGGCCCTACGTCTACACCATTCACGACCTGATCCATCGCCGGTTCCCGCAGTACTTCAAATGGAAGGTCAAGCCGTATTATCAGTGGGTGGTCGGTCCCCTCGCCCGGCGGGCGGCCGCGGTGATCGTCGATGCGCACGCCACAGTACCGGACATCGAACACTATCTCGGCGCTGCTCCGTCGGCGGTGCGCGTGGTTCCGCTCGGCGTGAGCGAGCGCTTTGCGCTCGATGACGAGCAGCGCGCCACCGCCGCCGCTGTCGCGCGCGCCCGGTTTGGATTGAGCGCCCCATACCTCTTGTACGCGGGCAACCATCGCGAGCACAAGAACCTGGAGACCCTGGTCGCCGCTTGGCAGCAGGTCAGCGGTGCATGCGACTTGGTCCTCTCCGAATCGACGCCGTTCGCGTTCGACCTCGATAGGTACCGCAAAAGCGACGGCAGAATTGTGCGACCCGGTCACGTCTCTGAAGAAGAGCTGGTGGGACTGTATGCGGGCTGCACGGCCACCGTGCAGCCGTCGTTGTACGAAGGGTTCGGTTTGTCGGTTTTGGAGGGTATGGCTGCCGGTGCGCCCGTGATCGTGGCGCAAACACCGGCGCTGCTTGAGGTCGCGGGCGACGCGGCGTTGACGTTCCCGCCGCTTGACGCGGCGGCGTTGGCGCGCGCCCTCGCGCAGACCATCGCCGGCGGCAGCGCGATCGACGAGCTGCGTGCGCGCGGTCGCGCTCGCGCGGCGGCGTATACGTGGGATCGCACCGCCGAGCGCACGGCGCAAGTCTATCGCGAATGTCTAGCGCGTTGAATCTTGCGCGGCGAGCGGCCCTCATGTGCGCGGCGCTCGTTTCGGTCGCGATCGCGACGTCCGTTGCGGCGCGCGCGGCCGCCGACACGATCGTGGTCAACGGCACCGTGCTCGCTCCTGATGCGGTCGCACAAGTGGACCAGCGCACGTACGTCGCGCTGCGTCCGGTCGGCGAGGCGCTGGGCGCGGACATCCACTACGATGCGAAGAGCAAGCAGGTCACCGTCACGACCGTGCTGCTCCAAATGGTCTTCCACATCGATGACCCGACGGTCACCGTCAACGGCGAGCCCAAGAAACTCGAGGCGCCTGCGAGGCAAGTCGGCGGCCGCGTCATGTTGCCGCTGCGCGGCTTGGCGGACGCGCTCGGCGCCAACCTCAAAGTCGACGCAGCCAAGCACGAGATCGTCATGGTGCTCGCCGGCCCATCTGCGCCGCACGGCGCGCCGACCGCACCGCCGATCCAATCGGCCAACACGCTCGAAGGCACCGTGACCACCGTGACGTCCAACGCCGACGTGCCCTCTGTGGACATCGACGTCAAAGGGATGACGTACACCATCACCGTGCCGCCCAACACCAAGGTGCAGTTCCGCGACACGCACGGCACGGTGGCCGGCGACGGCACTCTCGCGCAAGTGAAGCCCGGAGACACGTTGCTCGCGACGCTCGACTCGCAAGGCCGCGTGCTTTCCATGTCCGACGTGTTCTCCGGCGTCAGCGGCACCATCGCCAGCGTGGCCGGCCAGAATATGGTGCTCGCGAGCGGCCGCGTCATCGCCACCGACGAGCACGCCACGAGCGTGACGCTCGACGGCAAAGCCGCCACGATGGCCGATCTTCACAGCGGCGACATCGTGACCGTGCGCTCCGATCCACGCACGGGCAAAGTCCGCGAAGTCGTCGCGTTCACGCCGGGGCGTCCAGCGGCCACCACTGCGACGGCTCCGCCGGATACGACCAACCCGCAGACGCTGCAGATCAGCGATGTCTTCGCGCGGACGGATCATCCGTTCCACGTCGGCCAAGCGGTTGACGTCGCGTTTGACGGCACATCAGGCGGCACCGCATCGTTTGATCTGAGCAACGTGATCCTCGCCACCCCTATGCGCGAAGTCCGCCCAGGGCATTACGAGGGGACGTACACGGTGCAGGTCGGCACGAACCTCATCGACGCGCCGATCTTGGTGACGCTGACCAAAGGCGGCCAGACCGCGCACGCCGTCGGACCGCAGCCGCTCAACATCATCACCGAACCCCCGCAAGTCAAAGAGACCGCACCGGGCACGGGCGCGCGCGTGAATTCCTTGCGCCCAAGCATCTACGTCACGTTTGAGACGCTCGGCGGCAAAGGCATGGACGCCGGCAGCCTGCAGCTGCTCGTCGACGGCAAAGATGTCACGTCGCAATCGACCCGCACGGGCGCGTTTATCTCCTATTTTCCGGTCGCCGACCTGCACGAAGGCACGATCGCGGTCCGCGTGAGAGGCGCCGACGTCGCCGGCAACGCGCTCGATTACTCGTGGTCGTTCGTGATCTCCAGCCGATGAGCGCGCGCTTCACCGCACGCGGCCGCGCAGCGCTCGCAGGCCTCGCGGCCGCCGCGCTCCTTACATGCGCCGGTTGCGCGCAACAAGGCAACGGTTCGCAAACGCTCGTGTTCGGCCGTAACAAGGACGCGGTCAAGCTCGACCCAGCGGTCGCCACCGATGGCATGTCGCTCAACGTCGCGCGCGCGACGATGGAGGGGCTGACGCAATACGCGCCCGGCTCCTTTGACATCCGGCCGTGGCTCGCCACCTCGTGGACGCTCTCGCCCGACGGCCGCACCTGGACGTTCGTGCTGCGCCACAACGTCAAATTCCAAGACGGCACCGGCTTCGACGCCGCGGCGGTCAAGACCAATATCGATCGCTGGCGCCTCAAAGACGATCCGCTGCACGTCCAGCTCAAAGGCGACTATTCGTACTACCAGGATCAGTTCGGCGGTTTGCCCGGCGTCATCAGGGACGTACGGGTGCTTGCCCCAGACAAGGTGCAGATCGTCTTGACGAAACCCGTCGCGCCGATGCTCGCCAATCTCGCCATGCCCGCGTTCGCGATGTCGTCGCCGGCGGCGATGAAGGCCAGGGGTGCGGATTACTTCCGCGAGCCCATCGGCACCGGGCCGTACCAGGTGACTGACTGGGTGAAGGACGACCACATCACCCTCAAAGCGTTCGACGGATATTGGGGCGCCAAACCGCGCATCCAAACCGTCATCTTGCGCGACATCCCCGATCCTTCATCGAGCTTGATCGCGCTGCAGAAGGGCGAGATCGACGGTTGGGAATACCCGCAGCCGAACGATCTGCCGCTCATCGCAAAAGACAAAGCGCTCGCGCTCTACCACATGCCTCCCAACAACGTGATGTACCTCGCGTTGAACAACGGCCGGCGGCCGTTCGACAACGTGCTGGTGCGCCGCGCGATCAACGAGGCGATCGATGCCAAAGCGATCGTGAAGAACTTCTACGACCCGAGCGCGCAAGTCGCCGACGAGTTCTTGCCCGACGCGGTGTGGCCGCACGGCATCAAGGTGTCCTACCCGTACGATCCAGCCGATGCGCGCGCGCTGCTCGCCAAGGCGGGTTACCCGAACGGATTCTCGACGACGCTTTGGTACATGTCGCTGCCACGACCATATCTGCCGGAACCGCAACGCGTGGCCGAAGCGATCCAGGCGAATCTCAAATCCGTCGGCATCAACGCGACACTGGAAGGGTTCGAGTGGGGGACGTACTTGCAGCGCGTGCAGAACGCCGAAGCGGACATGGCGCTGTTCGGCTGGAGCGGCGACAACGGCGACCCGGACAACTATCTCTACGTGCTGCTGGACCGCGATTCGGCGACGCCGCCGGGCGCCCAAAACGTGTGCTTCTGGAAAGATCCGCGCTTCCATCAACTCGTCACGCAGGCTCAGGTGGTCACCGACAAGAGCAGACGCTCGGCCTTATACAAGCAGGCGCTCACCTTAGTGCACGACCAGGCGCCGTGCGTGCCGCTCGCGCACACCAGCCCGCCGATCTCGTTCAATGTCAAAGTCAAAGGCTACGTGCCGCATCCCGACAGCGCGGAACTGTTCCAAGACATGTGGATCGCACAGTAGCCGATGGCGGATGCATGCGTGTTCTGCGACATCATCGCAGGCAAGATCAAAACCGAATTCTTGTATGAGGATGACCAGGTGGTCGCCTTTGCCGATGCCCGGCCGATCGCGCCCGAACACATCCTCGTCGTGCCGCGCGAGCACCATGCCACGCTCACCGACGCGATCGGCGACGGCGCGCCGGAGCTGCTCGGCAAGCTGCTCAAGGTCGCGGGCGATCTCGGCGCGGCGCGCGGAGGCGAGCGCGGTTACCGCGTCGTGATCAACAACGGCGCCGCCGCCGGACAGACCGTCTACCATTTGCACGTGCACGTCGTCTCTGGCCGGCATTTCGCTTGGCCGCCCGGCTGAGGAGGGCGAGATGAAAGAGAAGATCGGGATCGTCGGCGCCGGGCGCATGGGCGCCAACATCGGGCGGCGGCTCAAAGACGTGGGGTATCCGGTCGCGGCGGTGTTCGACGCGCGGCCGGACGTCGGCGCGCAGGTGGCTGCGGAGCTCGGCGCGGTCGCAGCCCCGTCGCTGGCAGCCGTCACCGGCGCCGCGGATACGATCGTCACCGTGGTGAGCGACGACCGCTCGATGCGGGAGATCTTCGCGCGATCCGACGACAGCTTGTTGTCGGGTGCGAACGGCCGGTTGTTCGTCAACTGCGCGACGGTATCGCCCGGCGTGCACGTCGAGGTCGAAGCGGCCGCATCGGCGGCGGGCGCACAGTCGCTCGAAGCGTGCATGGCAAGCTCGATCCCGCAGGCACGCAACGGCACGCTTTACTTGATGTGCGGCGGCACGCGCGAGGCATTCGAACGCGCGCGGCCGATGCTGGAGAAGATGAGCTCCTCGCTCAAGTACATCGGTCCTGCGGGATCCGCGGCGAAGGTCAAGGCGCTCGTCAACATGGTCATGAACATCAACACCGCCGGACTCGCGGAGGGGCTCGGCCTTGCCGACGCGCTCGGGCTCGATCTCGACATGGTGCGCGAGGTGTTCAGCCAGACAGGAGCCAACTCGCGGGTCCTCGAGACAGACGGCGCCGACATGCAGAACCGCGAGCACGAAGTGTACTTCTCAGCCGCGCACGCTGCGAAAGATTCCGGCATCGCGTTGTCGCTCGCGCAAGCGGCTGGCCTGCGCCTCCCGCTCGCCGAAGCGACGGAGCAGCAGTACAAGGCGATGATGGACGCCGGCCTCGGCGAGCTTGATAAATCAGGCGTCGCCGAATTGACGTTTCGTTCACGACACGCACCTAAAGGAGCGAATTGACATGGCTACCACCGCAACGCACATCATCCCATTGGTCAGCTCGGGCACGGCAGGACCGTTGGGCGCTATCCATCTGCCGCGCCTGTGGGCGAAGCTCACCCTAGATGCCGCCGGCAGGCTGCCGGAAGACTACGACGCCTTCGGCAGCGGGTTTGACCAACTGACCGTCAACGATCTCGGACTCAAAAAAGAAGACGTCGTCGCGTATGTGCGATCGAAAAAGCCGACCTACGTGGAGTTCGAAGAGTGGGTCATCGCGCACGGCAAAACCGATCCGGATACGGTCCGCAAACACAACGAGAACGTGCGCGGATACAACCACGGCGACGAGACGGCCAACAGAATCCGGGGATGGACCGGATTGAAGCGCGCAGACGTCAAGGACGCCGTCACGCTGAATAGCCTCGAAGACCTTCAGGCCTTCTACGAGGCGGTCAACAGCTAGCGAAACGCGGGACACCAACACCCTTTGGCGAGCGTGAAAACGCCTCGCAAGGGCGGGTTTTGCCCCCCGGCGAATATAGCTGGAGAAAGCGATAGTGCGGGCCAGCGGGCCCGCATTCCGCGTCTAAAAACGGCTGTTGTTGCCCGGCCGCACCGGGCTGAAAAGCGAAAAGGGGGTGTCCCAGAATGGAAACGAGAGTCGGTCCGAACGAATCGATCGACAGCGCCCTCAAACGCTTCAAGAAGATGTGCCAAAAGTCAGGCGTCCTCGCCGAAGCGCGCCGCCACGAGCACTACGAAAAACCGAGCGTGCGCCGCAAAAAGAAATCCGCCGCGGCGCGCAAGCGCCGATCGTAGGCGAAACCGCAACGCAGAGGGGGCGACCACCGGTCGCCCCTAATCTTTGTACGTAGGACAATGGAAGACAAAAGCATCGTCGACCGCCTGGGCGATGACCTGAAAGCGGCGATGAAGGCACGCGACGCCGACCGCATGGCGACGCTGCGTATGGCCATCTCAGCGATGAACTATCGCCGCATCGAGCGCAGCGCAGCCCTTTCGAGCGAAGAGCAAGAAGACGTCGTGCGCAAGCAGGTCAAGCAGCGCGAAGATTCGATCGAGGAGTTCTCAAAGGCCGGCCGCACCGATCTCGCCGACAAAGAGAAGCGCGAGCGCGAGATCCTCAAAGAATATCTACCCGCCGACCTATCACCCGCGCAATTGCAAGCGGAAGTTGCCAGCATCATCGCGCGCCTCGCGCCCGACGCCAAGTTCGGCGACGCCATGAAAGCCGTCATGCCCGCGCTCGCCAAGCGCGCGAACGGCAAGGCGATCCAAGAAGCGGTCAAGACCGCGATGGCAGGCAAAACGTGACGCATCGCTTTCGCATGATCATCCTCGTCGCATCGCTGGTCGCGATGGTGCTCGGCGCGGTCGGCCTCGCCGGCGCTGCCACCACGCGCGCGACTAACGTGCAAATCGTGCAGATCGACGGCACGATCAACGCCGGCATGGCGCATCGGGTGCAGCGCGCGATCGACGATGCGAAGGCGCGCGGCGCCAACGTGCTGCTGCTCCAGATCAAGACCAACGGCGGTCTCGTGGATGATGCCAACGACATCAAAGATGCGCTGCGCACCTCGGGCCTGACGACGATCGCGTATGTGGATCGCGCGTGGTCCGCAGGTGCGTTGATCTCGCTGGCGTGCGACAAGATCTATATGGCGCCCGAGTCGTCGATCGGCGCGGCCGAACCCGTGTTGATCGGCGGCGGCGGCACGACGCAGCCTGCCGGCGAGAAGGCGATCTCCGCGGTGAAGGCCGAGTTCCAATCGCTCGCCGAGGCGCATCACCGCGATCCGCTGATCGCGATGGGGATGGTCGATCCGTCGGTCGAGATCCCCGGCATCAAACCAAAAGGCCACTTGCTCACGTTGTCCGCCGAGCAGGCGCTCAAACTGAAGTTTATCGACGGCGTCGCGGACACACCGGTCGCAGCGCTCGAGAGCGCCGGCATCCACAACGCGGTGCTCGCGACCACCGAGCCGTCGCTTGGCGAGCGCATCGCGCAATTCGTCACCGACCCGATCGTCTCGGGCATCCTGCTCACCATCGGATTCCTCGGCCTGTTCGTCGAGATGCAGACGCTGCATCTCGTTGCCGGCATCATCGGCATCGCCGCGCTCGCACTCTTCTTCGGCGGCCATATCATCGCAGGCGCGTCGAACTGGGTCATTCTCGCGCTCTTCGGGCTCGGGGTGGTCGCGCTGCTGTTCGAACTGCACGTGTTGCCCGGCCATGGCATCTCCGGATTGATCGGGGCGCTGCTCATCATCGCAAGCATCGTGCTCGCGTTTGGCGCAGCGTTCTGGTTCCAGGGCGTTCTCTACACGTTCGCCTCGCTCGCGCTCGCGATCATCGTGTTCTTCGTGCTCTTGCGCTGGCTGCCGGAGAGCGCATTCGTGCGGCGCATCGCATTCGCGGGAGCGCAGTCGGTCGAAGCCGGCTACGCGACTTCCAAACCGCTCGATTATCTCGTAGGCAAACACGGCCTCGCGGAGACGTATCTGCGCCCTGCCGGCGTCGCATCGATCGACGGCAACAGGTATCAGGTGCAGACGCGCGGCGACTTCATCCCGGCTCAGACCCCCATCGTCGTCTCGCGCGTCGAAGGCGCGACCATCTTCGTCACGCGCGAAGCGTAAGGAGCGTTCATGGTTTTCGGGATCGGTATCGGCATCTTCATCCTTCTCGTCGTCCTGCTCGTCGCGTTCGTGACGCTGTTGAACTATTTCCGCTGGTGGATCAAGGCGTTGGCGGCGGGCGTCTCGCTGAGCATCTTCAGCCTGGTGCGCATGCGCGTCATGGGCGTGCCGCCGGGGATCATCGTGGACTCGCTCATCACCGGCCGCAAGGCCGGCCTCGCGATCACGTCTGACATGCTCGTCACCCAGTATCTGTCGGGCGGTCATCTGGACCGCGACGTGCTCTCGCTCATCGCCGCGCAGCGCGCCGGCATTCCGCTCGATTGGGGCAAGGCGACGGCCATCGATCTCGCCGGGCGCAGCCCGCTCGACGCGGTGCAGACCTCGGTCAATCCCAAGGTCATCGAGACGCCGGTCTTCCAAGGCGTCGCGAAAGACGGCATTCAGCTCAACGTCAAGGCGCGCATCACGGTGCGCACCAACATGGAGCGTTACGTCGGCGGCGCCGGCGAACCGACCATCATCGCGCGCGTGGGCGAGGGCGTCGTGGCGGCGATCGGCAGCTCCGACATCTATAAAGAAGTGCTCGAGAACCCGGATCACATCAGCAAGACGGTGCTCGCCAAAGGACTCGATGCCGGCACGGCGTTTGAGATCGTGTCGATCGACATCGCCGACGTCGACGTCGGGCGCAACATCGGCGCCGATCTGCAGACGGCGCAGGCCGAAGCCGACCGGCGTGTCGCCCAGGCGAAAGCGGCAGAGCGGCAGTACGCCGCGCTCGCGCAAGAGCAAGAGATGAAGGCGCAGACGCAGGCGATGCGCGCCAAGGTCGTCGAGGCCGAAGCGCTCGTGCCGACCGCTGTCGCCGACGCGTTCCGCAGCGGCCACTTGGGCGTCATGGATTACTACCGCATGCGCAACGTCCTCGCGGATACGGAGATGCGTCAGTCGATCTCGGGCGGCGGTGCGCAGAGCAGCGGTTCGAGCGGCACCATCCCACCGCCAACGACGCCGCCGGCCTCCGGCTCCTAGATGGTACTGGCCGTTCTCACGAACGCGGGCGGCCCAGTGCACCTCGCCGACATGGGCGGGTGGATCTGGGCCGCCATCATCCTCTTTTGGATCGTGACGACCACGGTGTCCGCACTGCGGCGCGGGCTCAAACAGGTCAGAGCGAACGCCCCTGCGGAGATCGCGGCCGCGGAACAAGACGTCGAGCAGTCGCCGCAAGTGCGACGCATGTCCACGGCGACGCGCGAGATCACCGACGAAGTTCGCGCGGACCTCACGCAGGCGACGAGCGATTTTGGCAGCCCGACGTCCGCCACTGGGGTCGAAGCGGCGCTGCGCGACGTCGCAGCGGATATTCAAGCCGCCAAGGCGGCGGCGACGCTGACCGTAAGCGCGGCCCGTGCCGCGGCCGCATCACCGGCGGTGCAAGTGAGCGCAGGCCAAGCGCTCACGGGCACGTTATCGTCGATCCTCGATCTGCGTGCCGGCGCGCAGACGTTGATGGCGCCGCTGCTCGCGCCCACCACGCAACAACCTCTGCTCGCCACCGCGTTTGTCGGCGGCGAGCCCGCGACCGCGTTCCACAATCCGGCAGGCCTCGCGTTTGCGATCGTCGCCCAAGCCGTCATCGGAACGTGCGCGGGCTTGCGCGAAGAGCCCCTGCAGCCTGGCGGCTGGTGAGCCTCTAGGATCCGCGGCGAGCATTGGCGCAAGCTGAATCAGAAACCCGGATGAGCATGCGCGGTCTCGAAGACCGCGTGCGCTTGTTCGGCGAGTTCGACACCAATCTCACACACCTTGAGCGCGGTGCCGGCGTCGTGCTGCACGTCGACGGCGATGAGGTCGTCATCACCGGCGATCCGCGCCACGTGGCGATCGCGTCGTCGGCGCTCGACACCCTCATCAAAGCAGCGCGCAGCGGATCGGATGTGAACGCGCTCGACGTCGAGCTGGCGCTGCGCGCCGCACGCGATGGCCTCGAGCCGGAGACGTCCGAAGGAACGCTTGCGACGACGCGCCGTGGCCGGCCCATACGGCCGAGGACGCCGGGCCAGCGCGCATTGGTCGAAGCGGTCGCCGCGAACACGTTATGCTTGGCGATCGGCCCGGCCGGTACGGGCAAGACCTTTCTCGCGGTGGTGCTCGCGTTGGCGGCGCTTCGCGCCGGTCGCGTGCAGCGAATCGTGCTCTCGCGGCCGGCAGTCGAGGCCGGTGAGAAGCTCGGCTTCCTGCCGGGCGACATGCAAGAGAAGGTCGATCCCTATCTGCGCCCGCTATTCGACGCGCTCGGTGAGATCCTCGAGCCGCAAGCCGTCACGCGCGCGGTCGAACGCGGCCAGATCGAGGTCGCCCCGCTGGCGTACATGCGCGGCCGCACGCTGGCCGAATCGTTCATCGTCTTGGATGAAGCGCAGAACACGACGAACGAGCAGATGAAGATGTTCCTCACGCGCATCGGCGCGGGCTCGCGTATGCTGGTGTGCGGCGACGTGACGCAGATCGATCTGCCGTCGTCGGTGGAATCGGGCCTCGTGGCGGCGTCGCGGCTCTTCGACGGCGTCCCCGACACGGCGGTCGTGCAGTTGACCGACGTCGACATCGTGCGCCATCCACTCATCCGGCGCATCATCGATGCCTATGCCCGCGGCAAACGTTGACGGGCCGCGCGTCTTCGTCAAGCGCGCTCGCGGCGCGCCGAAGCGCACGGCCCCGTTCGAGCGCGCGATCTTGCGCACGTTGGCGCGCGCCGCGCCGCACGTGCGCGGCGACGTGACGCTGGTGCTGGCTGGCGATGCAGTCGGTGCGCAAACTCAACCGGCGCTATCGCGGCCGCGATGCGACGACCGACGTGCTGTCGTTCGATCTTGGCACCGGCGCCACGCCGGGCGAGCCGTTCGGCGACATCGTCGTCTCGGTCGACGCCGCGCGCCGGCAAGCGCGCGACTATGACGCCACGCTCGGCGAGGAGATCACCCGGCTGATCGTGCACGGGGCGCTCCACTTGTGCGGTCACGACCACCACACGCGCCGGGAAGCCGCGCGCATGCACTCGCTGACTCGCCGGTTGTTGGCAGAGCTGCGCGACGATGCCTGACCGCTCGTTTGGCCAGGCGCTCGCCGACGCCACGGATGGCCTGACGGCGTCGCTGAGAACCCAGCGCAATCTGCGCATTCAAGCGGTGGTCGCCATCGTGGTGATCGTCGCTGCTGCGCTGTTGCATTTCGACGCGCTCCGCTTAGCCGTGCTCGTGCTCACCATCGGCGCAGTGCTGGCCGCCGAGTTGTTCAACACCGCGCTGGAGCATACGGTCGATTGCGCGGCACCGGAGGAAAACGAGCACGCACGCCGGGCGAAGCACGCGGGAGCCGCCGCGGTGCTCGCGGCCAGCCTCGCGGCGATCGCGGTCGGCGCGTTGTTGTTCGGTACGGCCCTATGGCACCGCTGACGCTCGCTGGCGGCGCGTCCCGCCGGACGTGGACCCGGGTGGAGAACCTGGATAAGACCCCGAATAGTAGGGAGGTTCATGGCGGATCCTAGGCTGCTCAGCCTGCTCGCAATCTTCATCCTCATCGTGCTCTCCGCGCTGTTCAGCGCCTCTGAAGCAGCGCTGCTCGCCATGAGCCGCTTACGGCTGTTGCAGCGGACCAGCGACAGCGTGAGCCAATCGCTCTCCAAACTGCTCGACGATCGCAATCGGTACCTGACCACGATGCTGGTCGGCAACACGATCGTGCTGCTTTCGGCCGATTCGATCGCGACCTGGCTCGCGATCCAAGTCGGGCTGTTCAGCCCCGTGCTCGTCGCGACGGTCTTGATGGCGCTGGCCGTGCTCGTGTTCGCCGAGATATTGCCGAAGATGATCGCCGTCCAAGATCCGATTCGCTGGGCGCCGCGCCTTGCGTGGTTCCTGCACTCGATGGCGACCCTGCTCTCGCCTGTGACCTGGGCCCTTGTCGGCATCACCTCCGGTCTGATCCGCTTGTTCGGCGGCGACCCGAAAGCCGTCGGCCCGTATGTCACAGAAGACGATATCCGCGCGCTCGTGAACGCGGGCGAAGAGCACGGCGTCATCGAGGAAGAGGAGAAGGAGATGATCCACTCCATCTTCGAGCTCGGCGACACCGCGGTGAGCGAAGTGATGACGCCGCGGACCGACATGGTGGTCGCCGACGCGGACGGTCCTGTATCCGCCGGCGTGGAGCTGGCGATCAAAGAAGGCTACTCGAAGCTGCCGGTCTACGAAGGCAACATCGACCACATCGTCGGCGTCGTCCACGACCGCGAGCTGCTGGTCGCCTTGACCCGCGGCGAGACCTCAAAACGGCTGCGCGAATTGATGCGCCCGGTCAAAGCGATCCCCGAGACCAAGAAAGTGGACGAGCTCATCCGCGAGATGCAGGCCGAGAAGGTCTCGGTCGCGATCGTCGTCGACGAATACGGCGGCACCGCCGGACTCGTGACGATGGAGGATCTGCTCGAAGAGATCGTCGGCGAGATCATGGACGAGTACGATGTCGGCGAGCACGACAAGCCAGCGGAAATCAAACACCTGCACGATGGCGAGGCGGTCGTCGACGCCAGGATGAGCATCGAGGACGTCAACGAAGAGCTCGGGCTCTCCTTGCCCACCGAGGACTACGAGAGCATAGGCGGCTACGCGTTCGGTCAGTTCGGCCGTGTCCCGTTGCCAGGCGATACGATTTCTGTCGGAGACGGCGTGACGATCGTCGTCGAGGAGACCGCCGGAAGAAGGTTGCGTTCCGTCCGCATCAAGAAGGCACGTTCAGTGAATGGCGCTGCCGCGACGGCCCAAAGCGATCAAAGTTTGAAGCCCGCGAAGAACGGACATTCCTAAGAAGCGACCGGGGGAGGTCACTTGTGCCAAGGCTGAACGAGAACCGCATCAGCGCGCTCGCGCAAAAAGCCTGGGAGACTTGGCTATTCGCGTACGCCCCGTATTCGCAGTTCCGTGTCGGCGCGGCGTTGCTCACAGCGGACGGACGCATCTTCACCGGCGCGAATGTCGAGAACCCATCGTATGGACTCTCGATGTGCGCCGAGCGAGTCGCCGTCGGTGCCGCAGCAGCTGCCGGAGCCCGTTCGTTCATCGCGATCGCGGTCGCCGGCGACAGCCCGGGCGGCTTCGTGCCGTGCGGCGCGTGCCGCCAAGTCCTCGCGGAGTTCTCCCCGGATCTGCTCGTCATCCGCTGCCGCGCAGACGGCTCGTACGACAGCGTGCGCATGCGCGATCTCATGCCGTCCCCGCTGACCGGGCATGCCATCGAGCCGCCGATCTCACGCGACGACCGGGAGCTGGCCGCGCGCTGAACCGTAGCGGCCGAATTCATTCGGCCGAGTTCTGTAGCGGTCGAATTCATTCGACCGGCCACCGCCGATGAAATCCTATTCCGTTGAAGCATTTGTCCTTCGCTTGCGGCCGCTTGGCGAAGCCGATCGCATCCTCACGCTGTTCTCGCGCGAGCGCGGCAAGCTGCATGCGGTCGCGAAAGGTTCGCGCAAGACGCAGAGCAGATTCGGCGCGCGGCTTGATTTTTTCAGCCACGCGTTGCTGTCGTTGCACACCGGCCGCAGTCTTGATATCGTGACCGGCGTGCGCTCGGTCGCCGGGGCGCCGCGCATCTGGGAACGGCTGGTCGCGCCCGAGACGTTCGCGCTTGCTTCGTATGTCTGCGAAGTGATCGATGCGCTGAGCGAGCCAGACCTCGCAGTCCCCGACCTTTTCGAGCTGCTGCGCGAGCTGCAGGCGGCCATCGGTGATGGCGTGCCTGCGGCGGATCTCGCGCCTGCCGTCGACCTGCGGCTGCTCGCCGCGCTCGGACTGACCCCCGAGCTCGACGCCTGCGCGCGCTGCGGAGCCGCGCTCGGCAAGCGCCCGCTGGCAGGCGGCAGGGCCCGTCTCTCTCCCGGATCCGGCGGACTCGTGTGCAGCCGTTGCGCGGTCGAGGAGAAGGCGCTTGGTTCGAGCACGGGTCAAGGCGCGACGTATTCAGTGAGCGCGACCGAGCTGATGCTCCTGCGCGGGCTGCGGACGATGCCGTTCGCCGCGTTGCGCGAGCTGCCGGATGTCGCGCGGGTGCGTCGCGTGACGCGGCCGTTCGTCGAGTATCAACTGGGGCGGCGCTCGAAATCACTGACGATTGACGACGCACATCGTTCGGCGCGCGCGCGGCCGCGGGCAGCATCCCGATGAGCGGCGCGGTGCTCGCGCTCGACGTCGGGAGCAAACGCATCGGCGTCGCATTGAGCGAGCAGGTCGATCTCCCGGCGCTGCCGCTGACCACGATCGCGCACGAATCGCGCGAGAAGGATATCGCGCAGGTGATCGCGCTCGCGCGCGAGCGGGGCGCGACGACGATCGTCGTCGGCTATCCATTGCGCTTGGACGGCGCGCCCGGCCCCGCCGCGGAGAACATGGACAGATTCATCGCCGCATTGCGCGCATCGTACGACGGGGAGGTCGTGCCGGTCGACGAGCGGCTTACGACGGCGGCCGCAGACCGCAAGCTTCGTGATACCGGGCGCAGCGCGTCGCAGCGCCGCGCGCTGGTCGATCGGCTCGCCGCTGTCGAGATACTCGAAACATACCTCGCGCGCGTGCGCCGCGGAGACGCGTGATGCGCGCGCTTCGCATTATTGGCATCGTGGTCGTGATTGTCGTTGTTCTAATCGGCGGCAGCCTGGCCTGGCTGATCACCGGCGATTCGTCGCTGCCGGTCGCGCCGGTGAGCGTCGATGTGCCGCCCGGATTCGGCATCGGCCAGATCGCGCTGCAACTGCGCGAGGCCGGCGTGGTCCGATCCGCGACCGCGCTCAAGTATTATGCGACGGCGCGCGGCGTGGCGGCGCACGTCGACGCCGCGCAGTACGATTTTCCGGCGCACCTGACACTCGCGCAAGTGGTCGATCTGCTCGCGGCGGGCGGCAAGCCGCCATTGACGTGGGTCACGATTCCGGAAGGCTTCACCGCGCGCGAGATCGCGCACCGGCTCGAGGCGCTCGGCATCGTTTCCGCGACGGCGTTTGAAGACGCGGTTCAACACAGCAGCCTGTTGCTGGACGGCTCGCTCACCAACGGTCTTGAAGGCTATCTGTACCCGGACACGTATCAGATCCGGCGCGGCTCGAACGCGCAAGATGTCGCCGCGGTGATGACCGACCAGTTTCGCCGCAAGCTCCCGAAGAACTACGATCGCGCCTCGCGCCACCTCGGCTATACCGTGCCGCAGATCATCACCGTCGCATCGCTCATCGAACGCGAGGCCAAGGTGAACTCAGAACGGCGCCTCATGGCAGGCGTCTACTATAACCGGCTGAAGCGCGGCATGCCGCTCGAAGTGGATGCGACGATCGAGTATGCGCTGCCGCAGCACAAAAGCGTGCTCCACTACGGCGACCTCCAAGTGGATAGTCCGTACAACTCCTACACGCATGTCGGTTTGCCGCCGACGCCGATCGCCAACCCCGGCGCGCAGTCGATCGCCGCGGCGTTCAACCCGCAGCACACCGACTATCTCTACTATGTCTATGCCGGGCACGGACGCCACCACTTCTCGAAGACGCTCGAGGAACAGAACGCCGCCGTGCGCCGCTACCTTCATTAAGAATGGAAGGCAGCGCGCGCGAGGGCGGTGAACCGGGCTGGACCGTGCGCAATGGAAGCCAACATACCGCGACACGCGTGGAGCTCGGCGACACCATCGTGGTGGCCGCGCGCATCGGCGAGCAGCCGGATGCGCCGATGCGGGAGCTCGAATTCGACGTGGTGGCGCTGATCGGTGAAGATGAGAACGTGGCGCAGTACGCGGTGTGCTATTGCGAATCGGTCGACGAGTTCATGGTGATCGACATGTTCGGCCATCTGCTCGCCGACGAGCAACTCGCCCAAGAGGTCCTCAACGGATTCCTCGAGCACGCCGACGACGTGCAGTCGGGAGAAGAGCCATAGCGCTCCAGATCGCGACGCTTGAACGACAGCCCGCGACGCGCCTCAAACGCGTGCTGTTCCTCTCCGCCAGCGTCGGCGAAGGGCATACCGCAGCGGCGCAGGCGGTGAGCAACGCGCTCCAAGCAGGGCGTTCCGACTACGATTGCGAGATCGTCGACTCGTATCGCTATGCGTCCGAAGTGTTCCATCGCGTCGCGAGCAACGGTTACATCGGCATGGTCAAGATGCTGCCGCAGCTGTATCGCGTCATCTACGAGCAAGCCGAGCGCGCGACGCAAGTGTCGGCGTTCAAGAAGTGGCTCCATCGCTACACCGCGTTGAACCTGCGCCACTACGTCTCTCAGCTGATGCCCGATGCGATCGTGTGCACGCACGCGTTTCCGTGCGGCGTGATGGCGGAATACAAACGCGAGTTCTCGGACGCGCCTGCGGTCGTCGGTGTGGTCACCGATTTCGTCGTGCATCCGTTCTGGATCCATCGCAATATCGATGCGTATGCCGTCGCGACCAGCGCCATGCGCCAGACCTTGATCTCGCGCGGCGTGCGGCCGGATCGCGTGACGATCACAGGCATCCCGATCGACGAACGCTTCGGCCTGCGTCCTGATCGCGCCGCCATGCGGCGCGCGCTTGGGTTGGCGCCAGATCGGATCACGTTGTTGCTCATGGGCGGCGGCGTCGGCATCGGGCCGTTGGAAAAAGCGATCGTCGGCATCGACCGCCTTGCGCACGACGTGCAGACGGTGGTGGTCGTCGGCAAGAATCCGTCGCTCGAGCGCCGCCTGGCGGAGACCGCGCGCACGCTCATACATCCGGTCAAAGTGGCGGGCTTCGTGGACAATGTGTTCGAGTATATGCAAGCCGCCGACGTCTTGGTGAGCAAGCCCGGCGGGCTGACGAGTTCAGAGGCGCTCGCGGCCGAGCTGCCGCTGCTCATGCTGCGCCCGCTGCCCGGTCAAGAGGAACGCAACACGCGCCATCTGGAGGCGGGCGGCGCGGGCATCCGCGTGCAGAACGCGCGCGAGCTGGTGCATGCGCTCGACTATCTATTGTCGAATGCTTCAGAGCTGACCGCGATGCGCGCGCGAGCTCGTATGCTAGCGAAGCCGGATGCGGCGCGAAGCGTCGCAAACATCATCAAACAGCTCACCCCGGCTTGAACGCACCGCGGCGGCTGTGGTACACTGACGGACGTCCCGAGGAGAGATGGCCGAGCTGGCTGAAGGCGGCGGTTTGCTAAACCGTTATAGTGCTGTAAAGGCGCTATCGAGGGTTCGAATCCCTCTCTCTCCGTACGACATGCGCTCGTAGTTCAGCTGGATTAGAATGCCAGACTACGAATCTGGAGGTCGGGGGTTCGAGTCCCTCCGAGCGCGATCTCTTCCCACGCCTCGGTAGCTCAGTGGTAGAGCAGGGGACTCATAAGCCCTTGGTCGCAAGTTCGAGTCTTGCCCGAGGCACAGCAGTGCGCCCGTAGCTCAATTGGATAGAGTATCGGCCTCCGAAGCCGAGGGTTGGTGGTTCGAGCCCACTCGGGCGCGGTTATTACCGCGGATACAGGCGCAAGGATGCACACGATCGAGCAGCAGACTGAAAAAGACGTCGCGTTCATGCGGCGCGCGCTCGAGTTGGCCGAGGTCGCGCAAAGGCACGGCGACGTTCCCGTCGGCGCGGTGATCGCGATCGATGGCGAGATCGCCGCGGTCGGGTTCAATCAAAAGGAAGCGAATCACGATCCTACCGCGCACGCCGAGATGGTCGCGTTGCGCCAAGCGTCGGCGCGGCGCGGCGGATGGCGCTTGAACGGGGCGACGTTATACGTCACCAAAGAGCCGTGCGTGATGTGCGCGGCCGGCTGCGTCGCAGCGCGGATCGACCGGATCGTCTACGCGTGTCCTGATCCCAAAGGCGGTGGCGCGGGATCGGTGCTCAACATCGTCGACGATCCGCGGCTCAATCACCGCGTGGAAGTGTCGTCGGGCGTTTTAGCGGACGAGGCCTCAGAAATGCTGCGCGCGTTTTTCCGCACCCGGCGTGAGGCCGGCGAACTCTAAGAGACCGTCGCGTAGGGAGTTCACGGCTTCGGCAGCGGAGGGCGCTACGCGGCGCGGACCGAACTGTGCGCGGTCAAACACTGGAGAGGTGGCAGAGTGGTTGATCGCGCTCGCCTCGAAAGCGAGTAACGGCTTATACCCGTTCGTGGGTTCAAATCCCACCCTCTCCGCCAGCACCCAAAAGGAATCGTCGATGCATCGCAAGCCGCTTGCGCTCGCGTTGGCCGTCGTGTTATGCGCGATCGGCTGCGCGTCGCGATCGGGAAGTCGAGGGACCGCGCCGGCGCCGGCGCCGTCACCGATGGCGCACGTCGAGGTGCACGGCACGATCTCCATCATGCACGACGCCGCGGTGAAGACCTGTTACGTCGGCAAACCCGGCAAGACGTTGTTGAACGGCTACAGCGTGACGCTGCAGAGCGACCCTCTCGTCGATGGCGCTGAGGTGCTCGTCCCCGGATTCACCGGCGACGGTTCGTATAAGGACTCAGCCGGGCTGACGCTCAACATCGCGCAAGGCCCCGGCTTTCCGCACGGCACGACGCTCGAGGAACGGCCGGAGAGCAGCTTGATGGTGACGATCGCTGCGGGCGGCAAGATAGGGCGAGCGGTTTTTCAGAACTATCACACGCTGTACGGGCGCAACGGCGACGTGAAGGGCGGCACGGTGTCCGGTTCGATCGAGTGGAGCTGCGCACAGGTGGAGCGAGGGCAGTAAGCGGCGCGACTTGAACTGACGTCATCCGAGCGGCGTGCGCGCCGCTTCGACGCATCCGGAGAGGTGCTGGAGTGGTCGATCAGGCACGACTGGAAATCGTGTAGGCGCTAAAACCGTCTCGAGGGTTCGAATCCCTCCCTCTCCGAAGCCGGCCCCGACTTCATGGGGGTATCGGCCGCAGGACCCGCGCGACGAAAACCCGCTAACCCCGTCAGGACCGGAAGGTAGCAGCGGCATGTGGGACCTTTCGGGTGCCGCGGCAAGGCCTGCGGCTAGAGCCCCCTTACCACCCGGGCGCCGCTTGCGTTTTGTGGGACGGATCACACAGGGGGGCCGCTTTTGGGGGAGGACAGGCATGGAAGCGTTCGAATGCAACGTGGTACCTGACCGATGAGCGACGCTACGGCGTCCCTCACGGGGGGTATGAGTTCCGCGGCAATTTTATTCATCGTTCTTATCTGCGCCGCGTGCTCGATCGCCGTTGTGGCGATCTATCACTGGGCTGTTGCGCGACCTAGGTTCCGATCCTCCGGGATCACCGCTCACAAGACGGGGCCGGAGACTGACAAGAGGGACCTCGACGAACTGCGCAACCGGTTGTCCGCCCTGGAGGCGGCGTCCGTTGGAGCCTTGCAGCACGTAGGATTCGTGCGCTTTAACGCGTTTGCTGACGTCGGTTCGGAACTGTCGTATGCCCTTGCGGCCGTCGATGGTCGCGGCAACGGTTTTTTGATCTCCAGCATCTACTCGCGCGAGGAGGTCAGGAGCTACGCCAAGGCGATCCATGAGTTCGCCAGCGACAAGGATCTGAGCCTCGAAGAGCAGCGCGCCCTAGACACCGCGGTGTCGCAAGCCAAGCGCCGCCGCCAGTGAATTGAACCGGAGGACGTTGGGTGGCCAAAAGCCCCGACGCGTGGAGCAAGCGGGTCCTCATCAAGATCATCCCGCACGACGCACGATCGATCTATAAACTCGAGCTGACGCACGGCCACTTGGCCCTGTTCGCCGCGTGCATCGTGGCGCTGTTCGCCGCGTTCTTGATCGAGCACGTCGTCCAAGTGCGCGCCGAAGAGGCGAAGGTCAGCGAGCTGCAGCGGCTCACCGCCGCGCAGCAGCAGCAACTCGTCAATTTCTCGCGCCAGACCAGCCACATGTGGAAGCAGCTCAACCAGATCCAGGCGGAGCATCAGGAGATCAAGCGGCTGACCGCGCCCAGCGCGGGTGTCGGCGCTGGCCCGAGCACTGCGCCTGGCGTCGGGCCGCAACAGCTGAACAACAAGCCGATGAAGCCCACCGCGATGATCGAGCCGTCGAACGATGCGCTGCCGATCCACGGCCCGTGGTGGACGCAAGCCGTCGCTTGGCTCGGCATCGGGCGCGGCGGCGTGACGTTCCAGGGAGAGTCGCTGAGCCTCGCGCTGCTCGACGTCGGCATGGATCGCGTGCAGTCGGACACCGTGAAGCTCAAAGATGAAGTGTCTAACCAGGCGCAAGTGCGCGAAGAAGCGTCGCTGGCGTTCAGACGCATGCTCGAGGCGATTCCCTCGATTTGGCCGACCGATGGGTCGATCTCGTCGGGTTTCGGCTATCGCAGTTATCCCGACAGCGGTTTTCACACGGGCCTTGACATCGTGAACTATTACGGCGCGCCGGTCCTTGCGACCGCCGCCGGCACGGTCATTGAAGCGGGTTGGGATGGCGGATTCGGCATCAAGATCGCGATCGATCACGGCAACGGTTATGTCACGTGGTATGGGCACAATTCCGCGGCGCTCGTGTCGGTCGGCCAGTTCGTCCATAAGGGCCAACAGATCGCCGACTTGGGATCGACAGGCTTTGCGACCGGCCCACACGTGCATTATGAAGTGCACGTGGACGGCCGGCCGGTGAATCCCGTGCCCTTCCTCTCCGGATCGGTCGGTCCGACGCCCGCGCAGCTCGCAGCCATTCGATAAGAGACTTGGTTGACCGCAGCGAACGCGGGAGACGTGGCTAACGTCTCCCGATTGATTTCCGTATGACCCACCGCGCCGGGGCGCAGCGCACGAACGCGCTCGTGCGCAATTTCTGCATCACCGCGCACATCGATCACGGCAAGACCACGCTCTCGGACCGGCTGCTCGAGATGACCGGTGCGATGGCGGCGCGCGATATGTCCGATCAGGTGCTCGACTCGATGGATCTGGAACGCGAACGCGGCATCACGATCAAGGCGCATCCCGTGACGCTCCAGTATCGGGCGGATGACGGAGAGCTGTACGAACTGAACCTCATCGACACGCCGGGGCACGTGGATTTCACGTACGAGGTGTCGCGGTCGATGTCGGCATGCGAGGGCGCGCTCTTGGTGATCGATGCGGCGCAGGGCATCGAGGCGCAGACGCTTGCGAATTTCTATTTGGCGGATGAGGCCAAGCTCGAGATCATCCCGGTGATCAACAAGATCGATCTGCCGTCGGCGAATCCGGAGGCGGTGCTGCGCGACGTCGAGGAGACGCTGGCGATCGAGCGCGCGCGCGGGATTCTCGCGTCCGCGAAAGAGGGCATCGGCACCAAGGAGATCTTGGAGGCGATCGTGCGTTGGGTGCCGCCGCCGAAGGGCGCGTCGGAACATCTGCGCGCGTTGGTGTTCGATTCGCATTACGACGCGTATCGCGGCGTGATCTGTTATGTCCGGGTGGTGGATGGCGCGCTGCGCAGCGGGATGAAGATCCGCTCGATGGCGAGCGACAGGGTGTTTGAGGTCGCCGAAGTGGGCAAATTCCGTCCGGGGATGCTGGCGTGCGAACAGTTGGATCTGGGCGAGGTCGGGTATGTGATCGCCAACGTCAAGTCGTTGTCGGAGATCGCGGTCGGCGACACGTTGACCGATGCGGCGTCGCCCGCGCACGTGCCGTTGCCTGGTTATCGCAAAGTGACGCCGATGGTGTTCTGCGGGTTGTATCCGAACGAGGGCGCGGACTACGGCGAGCTGCGCGATGCGCTGGAGAAGCTGAAGCTCAACGACGCGTCGCTTTCGTTCGAGCCCGAGTCGTCGATCGCGTTGGGCTTCGGGTTCCGGTGCGGGTTCTTGGGGCTGCTGCACATGGAGATCGTGCAGGAGCGGTTGGAGCGCGAGTACGCGATCTCTTTGATCGCGACGTCGCCGTCGGTCGTGTATCATGTGACGTCGACCGCCGGTGAAGAGCTGGCGATCGACAACCCGGCCAAGCTGCCGCCGCCGACCGAGATCGCGCGTCTTGAGGAGCCGTACGTGCGCTGCTCGATCATCACGCCGGCGGACTACGTGGGCGCGATCATGGATCTGTGCCAGACGCGGCGCGGCACGATGATCTCGATGGACTATCTTTCGCCGCAGCGCGTGCTGTTCGCATACGACCTGCCGCTCGCCGAGGTGATCATCGACTTCTTCGACCAGCTGAAGTCGCGCACCAAGGGATACGCGAGCATGGATTACGAGCTGACCGGCTATCGCGAGGGCGACCTGGTGAAGCTGGATATCTTGCTCAACGGGGAGTCGGTGGACGCGCTGTCGTTCATCATCCATCGCGACAAAGCGCCGCTCTGGGGGCGGCTGCTGACGGAGCGGCTGCGCGACGTGATCCCACGCCAGATGTTCGACGTGCCGATCCAAGCGGCGATCGGCAACAAGATCGTGGCGCGCGAGACGGTGCGTGCGATGCGCAAGAACGTGCTGGCGAAATGCTACGGCGGCGACATCTCGCGCAAGCGCAAGCTGTTAGAGAAGCAGAAAGAGGGCAAGAAGCGCATGAAGCAAGTCGGCAACGTCGAGTTGCCGCAAGAGGCGTTCATGGCGGTCTTGCAGCTCGACCGCGATTCGTAGGCGCGCCGGGTGCGGCTAGATCCTCGCGTCGCCATCGCGGTGGCGACCAAGAATAAGGATAAGTTCGCCGAGATCGTCACGCTGTGGGGCACGCAGCCACCCGCTTTGGTGCTGCCGGGTGACGACTATCCTGAGGTTGACGAGCGCTACTCTACGTATGAGGAGAACGCGCTGCTCAAAGCGCGCGAACTTTCGCGGATCACCGGCGGGCCGGCGCTGGCGGACGATTCGGGTATCGAAGTTGAAGCGATCGGGTGGGCGCCGGGCGTGCTTTCGGCGCGGACTCCGTGGGCGAGTGCGACTGCCCAAGAGCGCAACCAGTACATCCTGGATCGGTTGACCGCGTTGGGCGACGTGAGCCGCCGCGCGCGATACGTCTGCGTATGCGCGCTTGTCGTTCCCGGCCAAGAGCCGGTCACGGCTCGGGGAGAAGTAGAAGGGGAGATCGCGCCAGCTGCACGGGGATCGGGCGGCTTCGGCCACGATCCTATCTTTTATTATCCGTCGTTCGGCGCGACGTTCGGCGAGATCGACATCGCGAGGAAGCATTCGATTTCCCATCGCGGCCGCGCGATCCGCGCCCTGCGCGCGGCACTCGAGAACCCAAAATAATTCTCCATCCCCCTTGTGATATGACTAGACAACCGAACATCAGTGCGTGATTACTGGGCATGTGGAAACGCTGTCCGAAATGTGCAACCCTGAAGCCCGCAGAGCAGTTCAACCGCCGACACCGCGGCACCAACTCTTTGACATCATATTGCAAATCGTGTCAACGGAGCTACTGCAGGGAGCATTACGTCGCTAACCTCCGTCTTCACAATACGCGCCGGTACGAGCGGCAAGTCGTACACCGAAAACGCAATCGGCGCCTCGTCGACGCATGGCTCGCGGACCACCCGTGTGTGGATTGTAGTGAATCAGATATTAGGGTTCTGGAGTTTGACCATGTCCGTGGCAAGAAGGACGGTGAAATTGCGAGAATGATTCACAACTCCACCG
Organism: Vulcanimicrobiota bacterium; assembly: GCA_963812135.1. GTDB lineage: Bacteria > Vulcanimicrobiota > Vulcanimicrobiia > Eremiobacterales > Eremiobacteraceae > JAFAHD01. The sequence continues at coordinate 1,597,088 of CAWETU010000001.1, read as the reverse complement.
AGGCGGTTCTTATGGAGGAGATGCAGAAGTGCGATGTCCGGTGTGCGAACTGCCATCGCCGAAAAACGTTTAGAGAACTTTGGGCGAACTCAAGGTTACGAAAATGACGGGCGGTAGCTCAGCCTGGTAGAGCGCTCGCTTTGGGAGCGAGAGGCCGGAAGTTCGAGTCTTCTCCGCCCGACCATATATGAGAAGAGAAGCGGAATCCGCTTCTCTTCAATTTTCGCCCCGCTACTGTGGCGTCACTTCGGAGCCGCGGGTGAGGTGTCCAGTGTATCGGAAACGCGCTCGAAGTGCACGGTCGTCGTGAGCGTGTCGACGCTGTCCATCGTGCTGCGCGACCCTTTCTCGTTGATGTCGCCAGCGATCGGCACGAGCAGTGACGGTTTGTACTTGAGCTTCCCATACGTGTTGTAGTTCATGCCGTGCGCCGCGTTCAACTTGACGATCTCGCGCTCGTCGAGCAAAAGAACGTTGCCATCCTGGCCGCTGATCGTGAAGATGTTCTGCACGTCGACCGCGTCTGTCTTGAGATCCACATGCCATGAGTCGCCGGCGTTGAGTGTCGACGTCGCTGCGAACTTCGTGCCGAAGAGCGGCAGCATGTAACGGGCGATCGAGCTTGGTTCCTGGGTCATGAATCGTACCAGCCCGTTCGGCGCGATATAGGCCTCGTATGTCGCCGGCGCACTGCTGCTTTTGAAATTCTCGGTGACGCTCACCCGGATGACATCTTGCTGAACGCCGAGGACGTCCACCGTGAGCGTTCCCTCTTGCAGAGAAGCGCTGTGCTTCGCGGTCGGACCAGGTTCGGATGCGACTGGCTGGCTCTGACCTACACCGGTCACTGGCGCATCGTTTTGTTGCGCGACCTGACCGCCGTACGTCTCGATCGCGAGATCCTCGCGATGAAGCGATGAGACCTTATAGACGACTTCGCGCATCGGAGTGGCCTGCGGCGCGGGCGGAGCACTGCTGACGACGATGGCGAGCACAAGCATTGCGATCATAACGCGCGACCTCCGGCTGACCTGCCTGCATCATTCGCTGGTCGAGGGTGTCGCCCCTCAAGCCAAAGAAGTATGCTCACGCACCGGGGAGCAATGCGCCCGTAGCTCAACTGGATAGAGCAGCGGCCTTCTAAGCCGCAGGTTTTGGGTTCGAGCCCCAACGGGCGCGCATAGGTCGGTTTGTAACGTAGGGTCATTTCGGTAAAGGCGGCGTGGTGTCGCGAGTATCAGAAATGCGTTCAAAGTGCACGGTCGTCGTCATCTCAGTGGAACTGTCCATCGTGCTGCTGGCGCCGTGCTCCTCGATATCGCCGACGATCGGCACCAAAAGCGACGGTTTGTACTTGATCTTGCCCGTGCCGGTATAGTTCATGCCGCGCGCAGAGTTGAGTTTGACAGTCTCGTGCTCGTCAAGCAGCAAGAGCGCGCCATCTTGGCCTGCGATCGTGAATATGTTCTGGACGTCCACGGCCGTCGTCTTAAGATCGACGTGCCAGGAATCTCCGGTATTGAAGGTTTCAGTGGCCGCGAAATTCGTGCCGAACAAAGGCAATAGGAATCGTGCGATCGGGCTGGGATCCTCGTTGTCGAATCTGACCAGCCCGTTTGGAGCCACGTAGGCCGCATAGGTGCGCGCCGTCGGCCGGTTCTTGAAATTCTCCGTGACGCTCACTCGGATAACATTCTGCTCGATGCCGACGACGTCGATGATCAGCGTGCCCTCATCGAGCACGGCGTGACGCTGTGCGGTAGGCTGTGGCTCGTGGATGGTCGTGACCGTGTTGCCGTTATTAACGCCGGGGGGCAAACCGCTATCGACCGATCCGCCGTATGTCTCGATCGACAGCGCTTGCGTCCGAAGCGAGGACACCCTGTATACAACCTCGCGCAGAGGAGCCGCCGGTTGCGGCTCAGCGGCCGGCGTCGTCACGAGAAGCAGAAGCGCTATTGCGAAGATCATATCACTGCCGCCTATTCGATGGGGCAGTGTGGTTCGACGCCACGACGTTGCTCCCCTCAAACAAGAGGCACGCGCCTGGCAAAACGAGAAAAGGCGGCGTCGCCCCTCGCATGGTGAATGTAGCTCAGTTGGTTAGAGCGTCGGCCTGTGGCGCCGAAGGTCGCGGGTTCGACCCCCGTCATTCACCCATCGATGCGCCTGTAGCTCAATTGGATAGAGTTCCAGACTTCGAATCTGGCGGTTGGGGGTTCGAGCCCCTCCAGGCGCGAAAAAGCCGACGCGCTCCGGCACGAGTCGGCGCGTAACAGGCTCCGCTAGCTCAATCGGTAGAGCATCGCCCTTTTAAGGCGAGGGTTGACGGTTCAAGTCCGTCGCGGGGCACTTCATTTCCGCCTAGAACCGCAAGCCGAGCTCGTTCGCGAAGAACACGTACTCCGCGGAGCGGTCTCCCAACCGCTGGCTAAACGACGCGCCGATTCCGTGCCCTGCTTGTCTGCGCGTGATCAGCATGATCGGTTGCGCTCCGCCGTTCGCCGCCTGGAGACGCGCGATCATCTTGCGCGACTGCCACGGCTCCACGCGCGGATCGTTCTCGCCCGCGATCATCAAGACCGCCGGATACGGCGTCGCAGCACGCACGTTGTCGTACGGCGAGTACGCGTACAGCGCCTTGAACTGCGCCTCGTCTTTGACGGTGCCGAACTCGGTCACGTTGTATCGCCCGTTCGGCGAGTCCTCAACGCGCAACATGTCGTAATCGCCCGCAAAACTCACCACCGCGCGATACAGAGCCGGATGCTGCGTCAGCGCCGCGCCCATCAACAACCCGCCGTTGCTCCCGCCAACGATTCCCAACCTACCCGGAGCCACCCAACCTGAAGACACGAGAGCCTGCGAACACGCCGCGAAATCGTCGTAATCGTTTTGTTTCTTCGTGAGGCGTCCATCGAGATGCCACGTCTCGCCGTGCTCGCCGCCACCGCGGATGTACGCCTGAGCGTACACACCGCCGTGCTCGATCCAGAACAGCGCCGTACCGATGAAGAAGGGGCTCTGCGTGAGCCCATAGCCGCCATACGCCGTCAAAATCCCCGGGGCGCTCGCGTTCGCCGGCATCCCGCGCCGATGGATCACCGTCATCGGCACGCGCGTGCCATCCTTTGAGATGGCGTCCATCGTGGTGAACTCCACGTCCGAATAATCCGCCGGCGGCTTGAGCGCATAGATCGTCGTCAACACACCGCTCTTGGTGTCATAGCGCGCCCAGTGATCCGGAATCACCCACCCGGAATACTGGATGACCGCCTGGTCGCTGCTCTCGTCAGCCGCGATGCCGTCGATCCCGATGCCGCGCGCCGGCAGCGCGACCGTCCGCACGAACCTACCGCCGCCATCGAACTGGCGCACGCGCCAATCGGCTCCATTTACTTCCGTCGTCAGGAACCCGCCGCGCAACGCGCTGATCGCCCGAATCGCCCATCCACCGGCCGGCTCAACAACCAGAACATGATCAGGCGCACCTGCGCTGCCTGAAACTGCCACGATCTCACCTCGCGGCGCATTCGTCGTCTCGATCGCAAGCAATGCCGGACCGACGAACGCCGCTGTCGTCACGCTCGTCTCGTCCTCACCGACCAGCAGACCGGTCGACGCGTCAACGACTTTACGCCACGGACCGGTGCCGACGCGCTCGTACATATCGCTGTACGAACCGTCACCATAATGCACCATCGCAACAGCGCGCCCGTCTGCGGATTCCATCGCGTTCCACTCAGCGACCGGCGAGAAGCCGCGACCCAACGCCTGCTGATCCGCCGCTGACGAATCACCAACACGGTGATGATACAAACTCGAGTCGAAATAGGACGCATTCGAAGCGCCCGCGGACCGCGGCATGCGCGTATCGACAAAGCCTCGGCTATCCGCGTCCCACGCCAACGCATCCGTCGACGCCCCGCTGCTGACGTCCGGCAGCGTATCCGGAAGAATCACGGCATCAGCCACCCGTACAACGTGCATCGAGGTGACCTCTGCTCCAGCCTCCTGTGTCGCATATGCGACGTATCTGCCGTCCGGCGACGGCCAGTAACCCTCGATCGAAAGCAAACCGCCCGCCGGATTTGGGTCGACCAACACCCGCGCGGCTCCCGACGGCCACGGCGCGCCGACGAGCACCGGCTGTGCCGCCGGCGGCGTCTCGCGAAGATAGAAGAGCGTACTGGCCGCGATCTTCGGGCTCGCCCATTGCGGTCCGGTTATCGCCAGCTCACGCAAGCGCTGCCCGATCGCATCCGCGTGCTTGAACGTAGCGAACACCTCAGCCGCATACGAATTCTGCGCATCGATCCACGCGCCGACTTTGGGCGACGACGCGTTTTCGAGCCAGCGATACGGATCGTCCACCGCAACGCCCCAATACGTCGTGCTCACGTTCACGATCGCCGTCGGCGGCGGCTTCAGCGCAGCGGCTGCCGCCGGAATAGCGACGGCGACCAAGAAGCTCAAAAGAAGGAAAAGACGTCGCATGCGATACTCCTCTCGTGCCACCGACGTATCGCGAAGCCAGTTCTTCGTCGCACCAGTCGCCCCTCGCGACGACAGGAAATCGCCGTAAGCGGGTAAGAACTACGAGAGCGCACCCGCGCGTCGTTAGCTCAACTGGTAGAGCAGCAGACTCTTAATCTGTTGGTTGTGGGTTCAAGTCCCTCACGACGCACATCATTCGTCCCCGCGACCGATTTCGCGGGACCATAGGACCCCCACGTGAACGATCGTTTTGGCGGCGGGATCGCCGCAGCCGCCATCCTCGGCGTCGCAACGGGCGTCGCCTTCGCCCCGGCCGAGAACCGCAACGAATTCGTTCGAAGGCTGCGACACGGCTTACATCGTCTCACGCACGTGCTCACGAACGATCGCGAGCGCATCGGCCTCGCTGTCGGTATCACCGCCACGAAGATCGCCGACCTCACGCAATACGTCATCGATCGCGTCGGCGACGCGGTCGCCGCCTCCGGCTCGCCGATCACGCGCATCCGCCGCGCGATCGGCCGCGACCCGCTGCTGCGCAAGCGCGCCATCTCGGTCGACGCGGTCGCCGACATCATCCTCTTACAAGGCGCGGTCGAGAGCGACGTCGAGTGGCACACCGCCGACCTGCTCGCGCGGATGGCGCTGCCCGAAGGCACGATCCGCAATCACCTGCGTATCCAGCGCCCCAGCCCCGCGGACTAACCACACAAAATGGAGCAGCCCCCCAAAGCGGCCGCGCCCGCGCGCGGCATCTTCGACGAATCACGCCCATTATGGCAAGTCATGGGCTTTTTTCTCGTGCCGCTTGTGCTCAGCAACATCTTGCAATCGGCGTCCGGCACGATCAGCAGCGTCTTCATCGGCCGCCTCATCGGCGTCAACGGACTCGCCGCGATCTCGGCGTTCTTCCCCGTCCTCTTCCTGCTCGTCTCGTTCTTGATCGGACTCTCAAGCGGCAGCACCGTCCTCGTCGGCCAAGCCTACGGCGCGCGCGACGATCACAAACTCAAGAAAGTCGTCGGCACGAGCGTCACCTTCACATTCGTGCTCGGCTGCCTGGCCGGCGTCCTGGGCGCGCTCTTCACGAAAGAAGCCCTGCTGCTGCTCGGCACACCGGCGAACATCCTCGCCGACTCCGTCGCCTACGCGCGTCTCTGGTTTTTCGCGCTGCCTATGCTCTTCGTGTTCTTCACGTATCTGTCGTTCATGCGCGGTACCGCCGACAGCACGACGCCGTTCGTCTTCCTACTGCTCGCGACGCTGCTCAGCGTCCTTACCGTCCCGGCCTTCATCCTCGGCTGGTTCGGTCTGCCGCACCTCGGCGTCGTCAGCGCCTCCGCCGGCGCGCTCCTCGCGAACGCGGTCTCGCTCATCGCGATGCTCGTCTACCTGCGCGTCATCCACCACCCGCTGGCGCTCGACTCGGAGACGGTCCAGGATCTCAAACTCGACTGGCCGATCCTCAAACAGATCATCCGCATCGGCGTGCCGACCGGCATCCAGCTCATCATGGTCTCGCTCTCCGAGCTAGCCGTCATCTCGTTCGTCAACCGCTTCGGCTCGCACGCCACCGCCGCGTACGGCGCAGTGAACCAGATCGCGAGCTACGTGCAATTCCCCGCCGTGAGCATCGGCATCACCGCCTCGATCTTCGGCGCCCAAGCCATCGGCGCGAACCGAGAAGACCTGCTGCGCAAAGTCGTCCGATCCGGCGTTCTCCTCAACTACGTCGTAGGCGGCGTGCTCATCTCGCTTTGTTACATCTTCAAGCGCGACATCGCCGGCTGGTTCCTGACCGACCCCGGCACGCTCGAGATCGCGGTCCGCCTGCTCTCGATCACCTTGTGGAGCTACTTGCTGTTCGGCAACTCCGCCATCTTGTCGGGCATCATGCGCGCCAGCGGCACCGTCTTTTGGCCGACCGTCATCGGCATCGCCGCCATCTGGGGCGTGGAAGTCCCGGTCGCCTACGTGCTCTCGCATCGCATCGGGATCGACGGGATCTGGTGGGGCTATCCTGCCGCCTTCACCACCGCCGTGCTGCTGCAGTACACGTACTACACGCTGGTCTGGAAACGCAAGCGGCACGAGCGCCTCATTTAGCGGTGCTTGGCGAGTCTTGCCGATAAAGAAACTAGTGATCCGCCCTCAACCCGTCACACGAAAGGAACAATACGCCATGAGGGGCTCTTCTAGGATACTCGCCGCACTTGCGCTCATCGCCTCCGTTTCGTACGGCTGTTCTTCAAGCTCGAGCAGCCCAACGCCGACGCCGCCACCGCAAGCCGTTTATGTATCGAGTTTCAACTCGCCGGGCGTGATCGGCAAAGTGATGTCGCCTGCCAGCGCCAGCTCCGTCGCTGCGATTCTTACGCCGACCGGACTCCAATCTTCGGTGGCCCTGCGCTTTGATGCAGCCGGTAATCTGTGGTCGCTCAACGACGTGTCGACGACGGGTCAAGTGACTGGCTATGCCCCGCCGATCACCAGCGCGAGCACGCCGTTCGCCACCATCACCATCACCGGCTCGTCGTTCCCCAACGGCCTCGCTTTCGACCATTCAGGTAACATGTGGGTGGCGGACAACGGCACCGGCAAGGTCCTTGAATTCACACCGCCGTTCTCAGGCTCCATAACGCCAACCCCAGCGGTGACAATCAGCAGCGTGACTGCGCCGGACGGGATCGCATTCGATGCCGCGGGCAACCTGTATGTGACCTCTAGCGGTGGCGCGAACAACAACACCGTTTCGATTTTCAACCCGCCGTTTACGACGGGCCAATCGCCCACCGCCAGCCCGCTGACGGGCCTCAATAATCCCACACAGCTCGCGTTCGATGCTGTCGGCAATCTGTACGTCACCAACTTCAACGACGGCAGCATTCGGCGCTTCAACGCGCCGACTGCCGGCGGCGGCGCCGTGAGCATCTCGGACACGGCGACAACGATCACCAGCGCGCAAGATCTCGCGTTTGACAACAGAGGTAATCTCTTCGTCACGGACCTGCAGCACAACACGCTCAGTTTCTTCCCGCTCGCGACCAGCGCGTTCAGCGCGACCCTCGCGCCGAGCTTCGTGCTGACGCTGTCCGGTTTTCCGGCGGGTATCAGCGCGGGCGGCGTCGCCGTCGGATCGCCGTAGCGCAAAGGGCCTGATACCTCCGCCTTCAGTCTCGCGTCATGACGCGGGCGGCCGCTCACAAGAAAGGCGGCCGCTCGCGCCGAAACGCGCGATCGCGTAGTGGGCAAGTGGCGGAACTGGTATACGCGCCGGATTTAGGTTCCGGTGGGGCGACCCGTGCAGGTTCGAGTCCTGTCTTGCCCATAAAAAAAACGGCGACGGTAACCACCGTCGCCGCAACGTTTACGATCCGAGCTCAGGCCAAACTGTTCGCCACGCCTTTATACGATGCGTACCATGCGAGCAGCGCTGTGAGAATACCGACGTAACCTCCCAGCGTGTGCAGTGTCGCCATGCCCGTGAACTCGCCGGCGCAGAGCAACACAAACGTGATGAACAGGGCCACGAAGACCCACATCACCGGCGGGTTTTTCAGGTTGAACGAGTTGAGCATCATGTACCCGGTGAAGATCGCAAAGCCGAGGAGCATCCAGGCGAGGTCAGCGTGCAGGTCGGTCGATTTCCCTGCCCAGAACCAGACGTAAAACGCCGTGCCTAACCAGAACGCTCCATACGTCGAGAACGCCGTCGCGCCAAATGTGTTCTTGGCCTTGAACTCCCACATCCCGGCAGCGAATTGAGCGATACCTCCGTAGAAGAGCGCGTAGGCGAGCCAGACATCGGAGCCTTTGAGCAGCCCTGCATTTGATGCCGACAATAAGAGCGTCGTGAGCGCGAACCCGGCAAGCCCCAATGGAGCGGGATTGGCTACTTGCGGCTCAGTGGTGGTGCTAGCCATCAATCAACCTCCAGTCGAACGCCACGTAAGAAATCCAAAAACGGCAAACGCCGCGTGTCGCAGGAACGACGCGCCGCCGCTTGTCGCCCAAGCAGTTGAGCCTCGTCGTGGCCGCCACCTCTTGACCTCGAAACGCGCGCCCAAAGCCTCGACGCGGCGGCCCCCGTTCGACGTAACGGGCGCCGCGAGAGGATACCCCCTGACGGCAGCTAACTCACCTGTCCCCCGCGACGCGCGGCATGTCCTATCTGCGCGCACCCATGCGAGCCGGCTCAGATGCCGGCTTCGATCAGCCAATGGAGGCTCCCATGCCTGAAGTCAAAGCGCAAGCGATCGAGGCGCTCTTCGCTGAACACCGGGCGTTCCCGCCGACCGAGGATTTCAAACGCCAGGCGAACTGGAACGACCCAGCCATCTACGACAAGGCGAGCAAAGACTTCGAGGCGTTTTGGGCATCACAGGCCGAGCGCCTCGATTGGTTCACCAAATGGAACAGCGTGCTGAAGTGGGATGAGAAAACGAAAGTCGCGCGTTGGTTCGACGGCGGCACCCTCAACGTCAGCTATAACTGCCTCGACCGCCATGTGAAGAGCGGCCACGGCAAGCAGGTCGCCTACTTCTGGGAAGGCGAGCCCGGCGACGCGCGCACGCTGACCTTCGAAGACATGCTCAAAGAGACGTGCCGCCTCGCCAACGGCCTCAAGTCGCTCGGCGTGAAGAAGGGCGATCGTGTCGCGATCTACATGGGCATGGTGCCCGAGCTGCCCGTCGCGCTGCTCGCATGCTCGCGCATCGGCGCGATCCACTCCGTCGTCTTCGGCGGTTTCTCCGCAGACAGTTTGCGTGACCGCATCCTCGATCAAAAAAGCAAAGTGATCATCACGCAAGACCAGGGCTGGCGGCGCGGCGGCAAGATCCAGCTCAAGCAGATCGCCGACGACGCCATCAAAGACACGCCGAGCATCGAGCACTCGATCGTCTTGCGTCGCGTCGGCGATAAAGTCGAGTGGAAAGAAGGCCGTGACATCTGGTATCACGACCTCGTTTCCGAAACAAAGCGATCAATGCGAGCCCGAGAAGATGGCCGCCGAAGACATCCTCTACATCCTCTATTCGAGCGGCACGACGGCCAAACCAAAGGGCATCGTGCACACCACGGGGGGCTACCTCACCGGCATCACCTCGACGCACAAACACATCTTCGATATCAAGGAAGACAAAGATATCTTCTGGTGCACCGCCGACATCGGCTGGGTCACGGGCCACTCCTACATCGTATACGGGCCGCTCGCCAATCGCACGACCGGCGTCATCTACGAAGGCACGCCGGACTTCCCCGACAAGGACCGCTTTTGGGCGCTGATCGAGAAGTACAAGATCACCATCTTGTACACCGCGCCGACGGCGATCCGCACATTCATGAAGTGGGGTCCGCAGTATCCGGAAAAACACGATCTCAAGAGTCTTCGCCTCTTAGGAACCGTCGGCGAGCCGATCAACCCGGAAGCGTGGGTCTGGTACTACGAGTACATCGGCGGCGGCCGCTGCCCCGTGGTCGACACGTGGTGGCAGACGGAGACCGGGATGATCCTCGTGACGCCGTTGCCGGGCATCACGCCGACCAAGCCAGGTTCAGCCACGTTCCCGTATCCGGGCGTGTTCGCGGATGTCGTCGACAACGAGGGCAACTCGGTGCCGCTCGGCGGCGGCGGATATATCGTGATCACCAAGCCCTATCCCGCGATGCTGCGCACGCTGTGGGGCGATCACGATCGCTATCTCGAGACGTATTGGAAACGCTTCGCGAAGCAAGGCTACTACTTCCCGGCCGACGGTTGCAAGCGCGATGAGGATGGGTATTACTGGTTGCTCGGGCGCGTCGACGACGTCATGAACGTGTCCGGCCATCGCATCTCGACGACCGAAGTGGAAAGCGCGTTCGTCGACCATCCGAAGGTCGCTGAAGCCGCCGTCGTCTCGAAGAAGGACGATATCACCGGCGAGGCGATCGCGGCATTCGTCACGCTCAAGGGCGGCGGCATTGGATCGGACGAGGAGGCGAACGAGCTTCGCAAGCACGTCGCGAGCAAGATCGGCGCTTTCGCACGGCCGAAGTTCATCACGTTCACGCCCGATCTGCCCAAGACTCGATCGGGCAAGATCATGCGTCGCCTCTTGCGCGATGTGATGGAAGAGCGGCCGCTCGGCGATACGACAACGCTCGCGGACGCGACGGTGGTGAAAAACATCGCCGAGATGGCCAAGACCTCGTCGAAGGAAGAATAGCGCAGGCCTTCACACGGCGGGGCCACGCGTGAGGCGGACCTCCTAAAGGGGTCCGCCTTTTCCTAGTGATGTTCCGGCGGTGGGGTCGGCGGCCCGAGCTCGCGGACGCGCCGCACCGTGACCCAGAAGAAGATCGCAAGGTATATCGCCCCACCGGCCACGAGACAGATGACGACGAGACCTGAATCGTGCAGCATGCGACTGCATTTCTCGCGCGAAGTCGCAAATCCATGCGGTGCGCGCGCCGTCTCCTGCAAGGGAAAACAGGCGGCGCGCTTAAGTAACCGCCCTTCGCACGCGGAAGTAGCTCAGCGGTAGAGCATCGCCTTGCCAAGGCGAGGGTCGCGAGTTCGAATCTCGTCTTCCGCTCCACTGTCCGATGCACTCCACGCCCAGAAAGCCACAGGTTTGACCACCACCCTTCGCAAGCTCGCCCCTACGCAGGTCCAGCTCGACATCGAAGTGCCTGCCGGCGACCTCGACAAGGCTCGCGAGCGCGCGCTCAAACGGCTGTCGAATTCGCTGCGCATCCCCGGCTTTCGCCCCGGCCATATCCCGAAACGCATCATCGAGCAACACGTCGGCGCGGAGCATATCGACCACGAAGCCATCGAAGACGTCGTGCCCGACGTGTACGCCAAGGCGCTCGAAGAACACGATCTCGATCCCGTGGATAGCCCGAAGATCGACCTCGAGCGCATCGAGGACGGCCGCGCGCTGAAGATCACTGCCACCGTCGCGGTGCGGCCCGAGATCACATTGGGATCGTACACCGGCCTCGAGGTGAACTCGCCGCCGACCGATGTGAGCGATCGCGAAGTGGACGAAAGCATCGACTCGCTGCGCCGGCGCATCGCGACGTTGGAACCGGCCGGCGATCGCGGCATCCAAGCAGGCGACGTCGTCACGTTGGATTACATCGGGCGGATCGACGGCGAAGCCTTCGAAGGCGGTTCGGCGACCGATCACACGACCGAGATCACGCCGGAGCGATTCGTCCCCGGCTTCGCCGAGCAACTGTATGGCGCAAAGCCCGGCGAGCAGCGCACCGTGACGGTGACGTTCCCCGCGACATATCGCCCCGAGACCCTCGCCGGCAAGACCGCCGTGTTCGACGTATCGGTGCGCGACGTAAAAATGGCGGTGCTACCCGCGCTCGATGACGAATTCGCCAAGAGCGTGTCCGATCTGGAGACGCTCGACGCGCTGCGCAACGAAGTGCGCCGGCGCCTCGAGCGCATGGCGCAGGCGCGCGCGCGCGACGCGATTGAAGGCGAGCTGCTGCGCACGCTCGCGGCGTCGCACGAATTCCCGCTCCCAGAGGTGCTGGTCGAACGCGAGACGCACAACCTGCTCGCCGAAATCAGAGAGTCGGTGGAGCGATCCGGACTCACCTGGGATGACTACTTGCAGGGCCGCAAACAATCGGAAGACGACGTCAAGGCGCAGATCGGCCCCGACGCGCAGCGCCGCGTGAAGGCTGGATTGATCGTCGAGGAGATCGCGAAGGCAGAGCATATCCGCGTGAGCGAGCAGGACGTCGAGCGCGAAGTCGAGCGTCTCGCACGCGCGCAGGGCTCGACCGGACGCGCCACTTTAGAAGCGCTGCGCACATCCGACAACATGAATCGCTTCGTGAGCGCGATCCGGCGTAACAAGACTTTGGCATTCCTAGTCGAAAAGGCGAAGGTCGTCGAAGCCCCTGCTGCAGAACCTCCGCCGCCGGTCGTAGCATAAACCAGAAAAGGATAGAAGTATCGTATGGGACACTTAGTGCCGATGGTGGTCGAGCAGACGTCGCGCGGCGAACGCGCCTTCGACATCTTTTCTCGCCTGCTCAAAGACCGCATCATCTTCGTGACGGGCGGCATCGACGACAACATGGCCAACCTCGTCATCGCGCAGCTGCTGTTCTTGGAGCGCGAAGACGCGGACAAAGACATCGAGATGTACATCAACTCGCCGGGCGGCAGCCTCACCGCAGGGCTGGCGATCTACGATACGATGCGTCTCATCAAGCCGGCGGTCGCGACGTTTTGCGCGGGCATGGCCGCCAGCGCGGCATCCATCCTGCTGACCGGCGGTGCGAAAGGCAACCGTTTCTGCCTTCCGTATTCCAAGGTCATCATCCACCAGCCATGGGTATCACAGATGGGCGGACAGGCGACCGACCTAGAGATCCACGCGCGCGACCTCATTAAGAGCCGTCGCGTTTTGGCCGATATCTATGTGGAGACAACGGGACAATCCCTGGAACGAATCGAACGGGATTTGGAGCGGGATTACATCATGACGGCCGAGGAAGCCGTCGCCTACGGGATCGTCGACTCGGTGATGAATAAGGAAACCCGAGCGGCGAGCGCGCCGAAACCATCAGCGGCGTGAGACAATGCCCGGGCCTGTAGCGCCCGAGCGAAGCTCGGGAAAGGCAGTGGATGTTTAGATTCGGGGACGAGAAAGGGCAGCTCAAGTGCAGCTTCTGCGGCAAATCGCAGGAGCAGGTGCGCAAGCTCATCGCCGGCCCCGGTGTCTACATCTGCGACGAGTGCATCGAGCTCTGCAATGAGATCATCGAGGAAGAGCTCTACAAGAACGTCGACGAGAGCCTGCGGCTCCGGAATATCCCGAAACCCAAAGAGATCAACCACATCCTCAATCAGTACGTCATCGGTCAGGATCGCGCGAAGAAGAGCCTGGCCGTCGCTGTTTATAACCACTATAAAAGGATAAACTCTTCCGCCACCACGGGTGACGACGTCGAGCTGCACAAGAGCAACATCTTGCTCATCGGCCCGACCGGCTCGGGGAAGACCTACCTCGCGCAGACGCTCGCCAAGATCTTGGACGTGCCGCTCGCGATGGCAGACGCGACCTCGCTCACCGAGGCCGGCTATGTCGGCGAAGACGTCGAGAACATTTTGCTCAAGCTCATCCAAGCCGCGGACTACGACGTCAAGCGCGCCGAGAAGGGCATCGTCTACATCGACGAGATCGACAAGATCGCGCGCAAGAGCGAGAACCCGTCGATCACGCGCGACGTGTCCGGCGAAGGCGTGCAGCAGGCGCTGCTCAAGATCCTCGAAGGCACGACCGCCAACGTGCCGCCCCAAGGCGGACGCAAGCATCCGCATCAAGAGTTCATCCAGATCGACACGACCAACGTGTTGTTCATCTGTGGCGGCGCATTCGACGGCCTCGAGCGCATCATCGAGGGACGGGTCGCCAGCCAGAGCCTCGGCTTCCGCGCGATGCCCGAGCCCAAAGGCGAGAAGAAGACCAGCCGGCTGTTGCAGTCGCTGCTGCCCGAAGATCTGCTGCGCTTCGGTCTCATCCCCGAATTCATCGGCCGCCTGCCGATCGTGGTCACGCTCGACTCGCTCGACGAACTCGCGCTGCGCCGCATCCTCACCGAGCCGCGCAACGCGCTCGTGCGCCAGTATCAGAAGATCTTCGCGATGGACGGCATCGAGCTCACGCTCACCAAAGAGGCGCTCGCCGCCATCGCCATACGCGCGCAATCGCGCAAGACCGGCGCGCGCGGTCTACGCTCGATCCTCGAAGAGGTCATGCTCGACGTCATGTACGACCTGCCTTCGTTGACCAACGTCAAGAAGTGCATCATCAGCAAAGAGGTCATCGACGGATTGCAGCAGCCGGTGCTGATCCCCGGCACGCAACAAAAGGACGTCCCGGCCTAGCCCTCTCGACGCGTTCAAATGTCATGCAACGCCGCGCACGTCACTGGCCGCGGCGTTTTGTTGCTCGCGTGCTTCTATTGGCCGGCACTCGCGGCACCGGTCCCGAGGTCGTCGACGTCTGCCAGCTCATGCTCCTGCCACTGCCCGTAGGAGCGCCCACCGCCAGCGAGTGTTAGAGCGCACTCGCCATCTTCGCACGGGCCTAGGTGCGTCTACGTAATTTTCTGGATGCGCACCCAGTAGTTATGCGGACGCGGCTAGACCCAGCGACCTGATACCGTAGAGCCAGAGGTCGATGCCGCCCTAAACCAGCCGCTTGACGATCTCTCCGAAACGATGAAAGCCGTCGCTTCGGCACCATGGCTCTAAGGAGACTATCATGTATAACCGCGCACGGATCGCCCCGGCGGTGCTCGGTGTTCTGGCAGCGGCGCTGATCGGCTTCACTGTCCAATTCCAAGCGAACGCTGATACCCGCGTGATCTACAGCAACCTCTCGCCGGTGGCTATGGCCGCCGACGTCACGATCCCGAACCTTGGTTCATGCCCGGATCCTGACTCCAACGCAGCCATCACGAGTCCGTACCCGGCGCAGTGGCTCAACCTGATCGCCGCCCAGACAGGCGGCTCCACGACGCAAGTCATGGTCGACCTGGATTCAGTCGGCAACGTGCTCGCGTCACGGATCGCGAAGTCGTCCGGAAACGTGTTCCTCGACGAGCAGGCGTTGACCGCAGCCAAAGGTTCCAAGTATGCACCCGAAGTGCGTAACTGCAATTCGTTCAAGCGATCCTACTACTTCACCATCACGTTCGCAACCGCTAACGCGGCTTTGCCAGAGTCGCTCAACGGTGGCTTACGCAGACCCGTACGGTAGCGCTTCTCTTGCGGCGCAAACCAAAGCGGATACCGCGCCAACCGCCGGTTTCATCGACCGGCGGTACGGCGTTTCGTGGCGAGTCTTGAGCCCTCAAGGGTCTTTTCGCTGCTATATCCAACGGGCCAAGCACCCGAGCTCTCATGGGGCGGGGCTTTTGAGTCCGATGCGAAACGCGAAGACGACGGGGGATGACGGTGTGGCACGGTCTCTGACTGCCGCCGCAGATTCTCGTTTGGGCGATGACCTATCCGTGCGCGCGCCTCAAGGCGAGGGAGTCGTGCTGACACGTCGCGAGCAAGAGATCCTCGAGCTCATCGCCTTTGGACTCAGCAATAAGGAAATAGCACAGCGTCTCGGCCTTGGCCGGCGAACCGTCGAGACGCACATCAATCACGTGCTCGGCAAACTTGACGTATCCTCGCGTACGCGTGCGGTCGTCGAAGCAGGGCGTGTCGGTTTGCTCGGGTCGGCGGCTCCCGCGGTCCCAGCGGGTCCCCTTGAATCACGGCCGAACAACTTGCCGTATCAGCTGACGGCATTGGTGGGTCGCGAGCAAGATCTAATCGACGTGAAGATCTTGCTCGAGAGCACACGTCTGCTCACCTTCTCAGGATCCGGTGGCGTCGGTAAGACCCGTCTTGCATTGCGCGTCGGCCTAGACTTGATCGGCCTCTATCCGGACGGCGTTTGGTTTTGCGACTTCTCGCCGATCAGCGACGGGCGGCTCGTCCCCAGCGTCGTGGCGCATTCGATGGGAGTCCACGAGCAGCCGGGACGCCCCATGAGCGAAGCGATTATCAGTTGGCTCAAGCGACGGCACGCTCTGCTCATCTTCGACAACTGTGAGCATGTGCTCGAAACCGCAGCGGAGCTCGCCGATGAGATTCTGCACAACTGCTCCGAAGTGCGCATCTTGGCAACGTCTCGTCAAGCGTTGGGCATCATGGGTGAGGTCGTGCACCGCGTGAGTTCGCTCGGGCTGCCGGCAGAGACTGCCGGCCTGCGAGCCGACCGAGCGATGCGCTACGGCGCGATCGCGCTGTTCGTCGATCGCGCACTAGCGGCTGATACGCGGTTCACGCTGACGCATGAAAATGCGCCTGTCGTTGCGGACATCTGCCACCGCGTCGACGGTATCCCGCTCGCGATCGAGCTCGCTGCAACACGCGTCAATGTTGTCAGCGTTCAAAGGCTGGCGCAGAGCTTGGATGATCGGTTCCGCGTTCTAACGGGCGGCAGCCGCACCGCGTTACCTCGCCACAAGACCCTGAGCGCACTGATCGATTGGAGCTTCGACCTGCTCTCGCCGCGCGAGCAACGGCTCTTCGAGCGGTTGGGGGTTTTTGCCGGTGCGTTTAGCACGCAAGCAGCCGAGGCGATCTGCACAGGTGGCGAGTTGAGCCAATCGGATATCGCCGACTTGCTCATCAGCCTCGTTGATAAGTCGCTCGTCGTCGCCCAGGCTGCGGAGACGGAAGAGCGTTATCGGTTGCTTGAGTCGACTCGAGCGTATGCGCTCGATAAGCTCAACAAAGGGGATCGGCGTGAGACCTTTACGCGCCGCCACGTGGAGTATTATGCGCAGCTGGCGCGATCCGCAGACGACCGCTTCGGCGTCGGTTCGACGAAGGTCTGGCTCGCCGACGTCGAGCAGGATCTTGAGAATTATCGCTCGGCTCTTGACTGGGCACTGACAAGAGATCACGATGACGTCCTCGGCGGTATCATCGCGGGCCATTTGGAGCGGATGTGGATCCTCGCAGGCCTTTCTGGCGAAGCTCAGCGCTGGCTTGATCTCGCATTGGGGCGTGTTGCTGAAGAAGAACAGCCCGCCGTAGCAGCGCGTCTCTGGCGAGCGAGGGCACGCTTCGTGCAGGGACAACCTATGTATGATTGCGTGCAAAAAGCGTTAGGGCTGTACGAGAAGATTGGCGACGCGCGTGGTGTCGCGCATTCGCTACGGACGATGGCATCGAGCCTGCTTCAAATGGGCCGGCTTGACGAAGCAAACGAGGTGATCGGTCGTGCAATCGTCGCGTTGCGACAACTCGGCGATGATGTCGGCGTTGCGTTATGTCTGAACTTCCAAGCTCTGAACGCATACAGTCAACAGAATTTCGCTGACGGCAGACAGCTTTATTCTCAAGCGCTCGCCGCGTTCCGCGCACTCGGCGACGAGGCTACGACGGCAAGCATCCTCGGCAACTTCGCGGAACTCGAATTTGCAGACAGGCATCCCGACGAGGCGCTCAAGCTTGTGAACGAGTCGCTCGTGATCCGCGCGCGTGGCAAGGAGAAAACCGATCTGGCCATTGACCTCAACAACAGCACCGCGTATCGGATCGCTCTTGGCGAGCTCGAAGAAGCTCGCGAGTCGGCCCAAGAGGCGCTTCGGTGGTCCCAAGCTGACCAGAATTCCTGGAACATTGCAGTCGCCTTACAGCACCTCGCATTGCTTGCGGCGTTGCGCGGCAACGGACGCGCCGGTGCTAGGCTCGTCGGATACGTCGACAAGCAGTTCGACGAGCTCGGTCTACAGCGCGAAATGACCGAGGCATGGGGTTATGAGCGGCTCGGGGCAGCCCTCCGAGAACAGCTTGGCGAGGCCGAAGTCGCTGAGCTCGGCAAGCAGGGGGCCGCATGGCCCGAACATCGGGCGGTTCAGGAAGCGCTAAGCGCGTAGGTTCGGGCCGAGCGGGACAATAGGCCTGCGTATTTCTGCGTATTCCACCGTGATTGCGCTTGCGTTAAGATGGTGCCAGAAGCTCTAGTTGTCTGGCCTCATGTGAGGCAGATCCGGGAAGGACTAACCCTATGCGGAGAGCCGTGTTTCGCTTTGGCGGCTTGTTGATCAGCGCGCTCATGGCTTTGAACTGGAGGTTCGAGGGGGGGGCGACAAATGCTGCATAAACCGCCGCTGATAGCAGCAGTTCTCGTCGCGGCGTCGCTTGTGGCGGCCTGCAGTTCCAAGAGCGTGCTCAACGAGCATCAGCTGCACACGCTGCTGCAATGTCCGTGCCCGACACTCGCACCGCTTGCGGAGTATACGCTGCCGAGCGAGGTGCCCTTCAATTCAACCGGCAACGAATACATCGGCGGCATCGTCACCGGTCCGGATGGGAACCTTTGGGTAACCGAATACGACGCCGGCAAGATCGCGAAGGTGACTGTGGGTGGTGCGGTTACCGAATACCCGATCCCGGATGCTGGCGCCGGCCCTGCGATCATCGCGGTCGGACCCGATAACAACCTCTGGTTCACCGACTACAATATGCCAATCATTCGGCGCATCACAACCGCTGGTGTCATAACCGACTTTCCACTGCCTGCGCCGCTCTCCGCCGCACCGCCGAACCTTCAGGGGATCACCGCAGGCCCGGACGGCAACATATGGTTCCTGCACGGCGGTGCAAATGTTGTCGGTGTGATGTCAACATCCGGCAGCCTACTCAGCCACGTACAATATCCCGACTGCAAACCCAATCATAGGTTATCTTGGCCAAGCGACCTTCATTATAACCGGTCCAGATAACAACCTGTGGTTCAGCGAAGAAACAGGTAACAAAATTGGCAGGATCACGACATCTGGAGTCATCACCGAGTTCCCGCTGCCGACAGCCAGCGCGGCTCCGAAGAACCTGGTCGTCGGTGCCGACGGTGCGCTATGGTTCCCCGAAATAAGTGTCGGGCAGCTCGGGCGCATCACGACGTCAGGTGCAATCACAGAGTATCCGGCAGTTGCTAACCCTGCGGTGGAAAAGCTGCGGCGTATGGTCGCGACTCCTGACGGATCGCTGTGGGTGTGCCAAGCCGAGATCGCGCCTCCGTGGAACAGCCAGATCGCGAAGTTCGACTTGACCGGAACCGAGACCAATCTTTGGGCCTTCCCGAGCGGCGAGCCGCGGGCTATCACTGTCGGGCCCGACGGGAGCCCGTGGTTTACGGATGAGGCCAATGCGCTCGTCATACGGCTTTGAAGATTTCGTGCGACTGATGAAAGGAACTGATGCGCACTCACTGGCTGCTCAGCGTTGCTGTCACGGCGTCGCTTTTGGCGGCGTGCAGTTCCAAGAGCGTGCTCAATGAGCATCAGCTGCACACACTGCTGGAATGTCCGTGCCCGACGATCGCACCGCTGGCGATCTATACGCTTCCAGGTGAGGTGCCCTTTGGATACAACGCGTACATCGACGGCATCACCTCAGGTCCGGACGGCAACATTTGGGTCGTGGAGAGCGATGCGAACAAGATCGCTCGCGTGACGGCGAGCGGCACGATAACGGAGTTCTTGGTACCTGCAGCTGGCGCGTATCCAGCGCAAATCGCCCCAGGACCTGACGGCAACCTATGGTTCACCGAGTTCAATTTCAACACGATTGGCCGGATAACGACCGAAGGCGTCATCACTGAGTTTGCGCTTCCCCCACCGCTGGCTGGCGCACCGCAGAACCTTTACGGGATTGCGGCGGGCCCTGACGGCAATATGTGGTTCACGCACTATGGCGCTAACGTCGTCGGCGCGATATCGACAACCGGGACGCTAGTTGGCGCTTACACGATCCCGACAGCGAACAGCGGCGTGGTTCATATCGTCAAGGGTCCAGACGGGAATATGTGGTTTGCTGAAGCCGGCGAGCCGTCGAACTGCGTCAACAATATCGCTAAAGTTACAATGTCGGGCGCAATCACAGAGTACACGGTGCCCACCCCTTCGTGTAACGGACCTCCTGGTGCTCCGAGCGCCATTGGCGGCATGACGGTTGGCAAAGATGGAAATATCTGGTTCACAGAGCGGTTCAACCATAAAATCGCTCGAGTCACCCCCCACCGGCGTCTTCACCGAATTCCCCGAACCCATGAATCCGGCAAACGAAACGCTTATGCGGATCGACTCGGCGCCCGATGGGACTCTGTGGTTCTTGCACAACCAGCTCGCGGCACCGTGGAACGCCCAGGTCGGGAAGATGGATCTCTCCGGCACGGTAACCGACCTGTGGTCTTTCCCAGTCGGCGTGCTCAGGGGAATGACGATAGGGCCAGATGGTACCCCATGGTTCACGAATGAAGCGAACGATACGATCGTCGAGCTTTAGGATTGCCGTCTCTGCAAATCAGCGTACGTAGTTCTGCGGAGGCGCTGCGGATACCGCGCACACCGGGGGGCTGCTATGTTATGAGCAGAGGTCGATGCCACGCGCAACTCACGCGAGCCTAGCGGCCTCTCCGGACCGATGAATCGTCGCTTCGGCACCATCCACTCGGGAGGTTACCAACATGTACGCGCGGACGCACAAACTGCCCAGCTTCATCGGTATCCTTCTCGCGGTACTCATCGGGGTCGCAGCCCAAGAGCCGGCGGCGGCAGACACGCACGTAACCTATAGCGCACTGGTTCCGGCGACGACAAGCAACGCCGTTGATACGGCAAACTCCGGGAGCTGCGGAATCCCGGACTCGAAGGCTCAGATCACGCATTTTCCGACCGAGTGGCTTAAGATGGAGTCGGCTGCGTTGAGTCACGCGGACACGCAGGTGCTGATCGAACTGGACTCAGTCGGCAACCCGCTCCAAGTGCACCTCAACAAATCATCCGGCAACGCCGCTCTTGATCAGCAGGCGCTTGCTGCTGCTCGCGGGTCGAAGTACGCGCCGGAAGTCCACAACTGCAGCTCGTTCAAGCAGTCATACTATGTGGATATCATGTTCGACTCCCCGACCGCCAAGCTGCCGCAAGGGGGCAACGGACGCCAGTGAGTGCGATCTGATCTAACAAGCCGCCGCCGAGCTTCACCGCCGGCGGCGTTCTATTACGAGAGGAACCAAGGCTACGTATTTCTGCGGACGCGCCGGAAGCGCGACACAGGCTAGTATAATGCCATGAACACCGTACATCGCTTCGCCACTTGTCACCGCGTCTTCGCTAGGCCGTCGAGCGAGCGCTGAGTCACCGCCTCCGTGCGCGACGATGCAAAAACCAGATCTCAGGCGCGTCAGCTCTGGCGCGCATACGCGGAGAGTGCGGACGTGAAGAAGAGGGTTCCGTCGGTCGTGCGCTTTGGCGACAGCGACGAACTGACGGACGAGCTCGCAACGCAGGTCCTCGCCGGAACCAAGCGCGCACACGCGAGTCTGCCGAGAGACTTAACTGCGCAAGGCCGGGCGCTTCCTAAACGCGGCGATCTGCACATCGTGATGGATGGCAGCGGCACGGCCCGCTGCGTGGTGCGCTGCGTGCAGGTGGAGGTCAAGCCGATGCGCGACGCGGACGAACAATTCGCCTGGGATGCCGGCGGCGGCGATCGCACGCTTGCATGGTGGATCAACGCACACACGCGATATTTCCGCAGGCGCGGCGTGCGGGAGGGTTTCTTGGTTGGACCCGAGACCGAATTAGTGTTCGAACGCTTTGAAGTGGTCTGGCCGCCCGAGCTCGCCGACGCTCGAAAACGCCGCCTTCGAGCGAAAAGGTGCCGGTGAACGCGCTATGAAAGCGACGACCACCGTGGCCGTTCGGGGCGCGAGATCCAAGAATCTCGTGAGCGCTTGCTTTGCGGGAGCATTGGCGCTTTTCATAACCGCATGTGCCGCAGGTCCAGGTCCTCGAGGTGGTTGCAATGGACTTTGCCCCTGCAATGGTTGCGTGACTCCAACGCCCCCGCTGATCGGTTGCAATGCGAACGCTACCTCGGTAGAAGCGATGGGGCTCGAAGCGCTTCACGTGCGACCGCTCATCCGTCGGGCGCGACCCGCCTACGTTCCAGGTTTGATAACGGTCAAGTTTTCAACCACAGCAGCGGCTCCGCGGGCCGTGCGCGCTCTTGAACGAGTGCAAGCACAGCAGGCAGGCGCGGCAAATCGCTTTGG
Source organism: Vulcanimicrobiota bacterium (assembly GCA_963812135.1). Taxonomy (GTDB): domain Bacteria; phylum Vulcanimicrobiota; class Vulcanimicrobiia; order Eremiobacterales; family Eremiobacteraceae; genus JAFAHD01. The sequence continues at coordinate 1,574,940 of CAWETU010000001.1, read as the reverse complement.
CTATGTCACATACACCATCCCGCCCGACAGGGATCCGGCTGCGGTCGCCGCTTCGGTCGCTGGAACGCCTGGCATCGTCGAAGCGAAGCCGCTCGGCGCCCGATATCTCGAGTTTGTTCCCAATGATCAAGAATTTGGCCCGGCACCGCCGTACACCGGTCCATACACGACGCCGCCACATGCGAGCCAAGTCCAATGGGATATGTGGCTCACGCAAATGCCGGGGGCATGGGATATGACGCAAGGCAATCCCGGCGTACGTATCGCGATCATCGACAGTGGCTACGACGCGAACAACATCGACATCTGCTCGAAGGTCGTCAATAGCGCGGTGTTCGACAACGGCAGCGGCACGCAGGATTTCAGCACGTCAGCTCAAGACGATGACGGGCACGGCAGCAACGTCAGCGGTATCGCAGCGTCTGTGACGAACAACTCAACGCGTTATGCCGGCGCCGGCTTCAACGTCAATCTGCTCGAGGTGCGCGTGTTCAAGCAGCCGACGGCCGCGAACCCGAATCCCCCGGGCGCGACCTCAGCAGATGTCGCGGCCGCCATCGACTGGGCAGTCGGAGCCCATGCCAATGTCATCAACCTGAGCTTGGGAGCGACGAGCGTAGGCCCGTGCGATCCTGGCGAGCAAGCGGCGATCAACGACGCGGTCAACAACAAAATCGTCGTGGTCGTCGCCTCGGGCAACGACGGCGCCAACACGCTCAAAGATCCGGCGAACTGCAACGGCGTCATCGTCGTCGGCGCCAGCGCAGTCGACGACATCACCAACCCCGCCACTCCGACCGAGTACGTGCCGAACTACTCGAATTACAACGGCAACACCACGTGGGGTCTGGTCGCTCCGGGTGGAGATCCGAGCGCTGCGCAGCTGAGCTGCGGGGTGGTCCCGCTTTGCGATTTCCTCCAGTGGATCGTCAACAACTATTCCACCACGGCCTGCTGCGCCAACAGCAGCCCGCCGAACGTCGGCAACCACGGGGTGCTCATCAACGGGACCTCGATGGCGGCGCCACATGTGGCCGGCGTCGCCGCGCTGATGATCAGCAAAGACCCAGGCATCGCGCCGGCCCAGGTCGCTTCAATCCTCGAGAGCACCGCGGACAACATTTGCGGCTGCGCGAGCTCGCCTGACCAGCAGGGCGCAGGGCGGCTCAACGCTGCGAATGCACTTACAGCAACACCGTAGGTAGCGAAGGGCCTCCGGCGCGCGGACTGTAAGAAAGCGCGCATGGCAGCACCGACCAGCCTCCCCGCCTAGCGCTCCGACCGAACTATCAGCTCATAGCGCCACCGATCGCCTTGGCAGATACCGCCGAGGCGATATTCGTCTCGGGACTGTGGCGCAGGGCCTCGGGCGCGCCAGACGAACAAAATGCGCGTGACAATTCCCGACAAACCGATGCTCGAGAAGTACGACCCAGGCACGATCGAGTCGCAGTGGTACGAACGCTGGGAAGAAGCCGGCCTGTTCCACGAGGACCCCGATCCGTCGCGGCCGCCGTTCGTCATCTCGATGCCGCCGCCCAACGTCACCGGGCGCGCGCACATGGGCCACGGCTCGACCTACACACCGCAGGACATCCTCACGCGCTATCACCGCATGCTGGGCGACAACGCGGTATGGCTGCCTGGTCAGGACCATGCGGCCATCGCGACGCAGAACGTCATCGAGAAAGAGCTCGCCAAAGAGGGTCTGACGCGCTTCGACCTTGGCCGTGAGAAGTTCATCGAACGCGCGCGGCAGTGGCGCGAGCTCTACGGCGACATCATCTACAAGCAGTTCCGCGCGCTCGGTTTCGGACCCGATTGGCAGCGCGATCGCTACACGATGGACGAAGGTCTGTCCAAAGCCGTCGTCAAGGTCTTCGTCCAGCTCTATAATGAAGGGCTGATCTATCGCGGCACGCGGTTGGTGAATTGGTGTCCGCGCTGCGGCAGCACCCTGGCCGACACCGAAGTCGAACACGAAGACACGCCAGGCACGCTGTACTACGTGCGTTATCGCACCGAAGACGGCGGCGACGGCGTAGTGATCGCCACGACTCGCCCCGAGACGATCTTCGCCGATGTCGCGATCGCGGTGCATCCCGAGGACCCCCGCTACAACTCCCTGATCGGCAAGCTCGTCAAGCGCCCGCTCTCGCCCCACGCGATTCCGGTCATCGCCGACAGCGCGGTCGAGCGCTCGTTCGGCACGGGCGCGCTCAAGATCACGCCGGGTCACGACCAAGCGGACGCCGAGATCGGCGAGCGCCACGGCCTCGCCTCGATCTCCGTGATCGGCCCTGACGCGAAGATGACCGATGCGGTGGAGCAGGAGTTCGTCGGCCTTGACCGCTTCGACGCCCGCACACTCGCCGTCGAGACGTTGCGCGCGCGCGGCGCGCTCGTCAAAGAAGAACCGTACATGGTGAGCACGGGCACGTGCTACCGCTGCGACACCGTCATCGAACCGCTCCTGTCACTGCAATGGTTCGTCAAGATCAAACCGCTGGCCGAGCCGGCGCTCGTCGCCTCGCAAAGCGGCAAGCTTGCGTTCGCACCCGCGCGTTTTCGCCGCACGTACGAAGATTGGCTCGAGCATATCCGCGACTGGTGCATCTCGCGGCAGATCTGGTGGGGCCACCGCCTGCCGGTCTGGTACTGCGCGGACGGCCACGTGACCGTCGCCGAAAACACACCCACGGCCTGCGGGGAATGCGGGGACCGCAGCCTGACGCAAGATCCGGATACGCTCGACACTTGGTTCTCGAGCGGGCTGTGGCCGTTCTCGATCCTCGGCTGGCCCGAGGACACGCCAGAACTAAAGGCTTGGTATCCGAACCAAGTGCTCGTCACCGCACGCGAGATCATCTTCAATTGGGTCGCGCGCATGGTGATGTTCGGCATCCACTTCGCCGGCGACATCCCGTTCAAGCGCGTGTTCATCGCGCCGCTCGTCCTCGACGAGCAAGGCCGCAAGATGAGCAAGTCGCTCGGCAACTCGCTCGACCCGATGGATCTCGTGCGCGACTACGGCGCGGACGCGACGCGCTTCGCCATCGTGAGCCAGATGCACGGCGGCCAAGACGTGCGCTTCTCGATCGCCAAATGCGACGATGCGCGCAAGTTCTGCAATAAGCTGTGGCAGGCCGCGCGTTTCGCCATCGACCTCGCGAATGACGGTCGGGTGAACTCGACCGCTACCGTTTTGAGCGTGCCGGATGAGACGAGCTGGACGCTGCCTGACCGCTGGATCATGGATGCGCTCGCCCAAACCGCCGGACGCGTGACGCAGGCGCTCGAGGCGTTCGACTTCTCCGAGGCCGCCCAGACGCTCTACACTTTCGTGTGGAACCAAGTGTGCGACGTCTACATCGAAATCGCCAAGGACAAGGCGCCGACGCGCGCCCCAATCCTCACTCACGCGCTCGCCACCGCGCTGCAACTGCTGCACCCGATCATGCCGTTCGTGACCGAAGAGCTGTGGGGCCGCCTCGGCCGCGACGGGTTCATCGGCGAATCGGCGTGGCCTTCGCCGAGTTCTGGCTGGCTTGACGAGCAGTCGCGCACCGACATGGCGCGCGTCCTCGAATTTGTGGAGGCGGTCCGCGCGCTGCGCGCGCTGCCGAAGCTGCCCTATCGCGAACTGCGCGACGTCACCATCGTCGGCGCCGACAAATCGTTCGTGGACTTATTGCAGCGCGAGCGCGGCGTGGTCGCGCGTCTTGCGCGTGCCGAGAACGTGCATGCGCCGACCGGACCAGACGGCCGTCCGAAGCACGCCGTATCGCGCCGGCTCGGCGCGATGGAAGTGCTGCTCGCCGTGGACGAAGCGTTCGTCGAAAAGGAGCGGTCCGCGCTCGACAAGGAGATCGCGCGCACGCGAGATGAAGCCGACGCGATCGAGCGCAAGCTGCAGACGAATTTCGTGGACAAAGCACCCGCCGCGGTGGTAGAGAAGGAACGCGCCCGTCTCGCAGAGCTAAAGCAAGGGCTGGCGATGAGTCAAGATCGTCGCGCGGCGCTGAAATGAGTACATCATGAACCAGACGGCAACTTCGAGTTCTAAGGAGAGCGCGTGATCTGGGAAATCTTACACATCCTCGCGATGTTCATCGCCTTCGGATTCACGACGGGCGTAGGCATCCTGCATGACCGCGATCGCGCGAAGCGGCGACGTGCGCTCGATCCGCACCGCGGTCAAAGTCGCGCGACCGATGCAAATCGCCGGCGTGATTCGTCCTGTTGGTCGGAATCGTGTTTGGATTCGGGGCTGCGGCGGCCGTCGGCTATGACCTCATGTCGAAGTGGCTGTGATCGCGTACGTGTTGGCCGCGCTGCTCCTTATCATCGGTGTCGGCGTCCATGGTGCCTGGTCGGCGCGGCTTGCCAGAGCGGCCGCGCAAGCCCCGACGATCACCCGTCATCCGGAACTGACCGCCGTCCTCGGCGATCGCCTCGTCGCCGCCGCTGGACCGATCAGTGGCCTGCTGTGGATCGCCCTCATCGCAGTGATGGTGCTCAGGCCGACATAACGTCCAGAAGAAGATGAAGCCGGCCGGCCGCATCGCAGTCGTTTCGGGCGCGTCGAGCGGCATCGGTGAAGCGACGGCAAAGGCGCTCGCCAAGCGCGGCGCACACATCGCCCTCATCGCGCGCACGGCAGGCGACCTCGAACGAGTCGCCGCGCGGATCCGCGCGGATGGCGGAACCGCCTCCACCTACCCGGTCGATCTCAGCGATGGCGGCGCGGCACGACAAGCCGCACAGGCGATCGCGCGTGAGGTCGGGCCGCCCGACATCCTCGTCAACAGCGCGGGCGCCGGCCGATGGCTCTACGCAGAAGAGACCGATCCGGCTGAAGCAGTTAGCAATGATGGCGTTGCCGTATTTCGCGGCATTCTATCTGACCAGTGCGTTCTTACCGGCCATGTTGGAGCGCCGCAGCGGACGTATCGTGAACGTCGACTCCCCGGCCGCGTTCTCACCGTGGCCCGGTTCCACCGGCTACGCGGCCGCCCGCTGGGCGCTGCGCGGATTCACGCAAGCCCTGCGTGTCGATCTGCACAAGACCGGCGTCGGCGTCACACACGTCGTCGCCGGCGAAGTGACGTCCGGCTATTGGGATCGCAACCCGGGCGCGCGACAGCGCTTGCCCAGCGCGAGCAAGCTCTTTCCGACACTGACGCCCGAGCAGGTCGCCGACGCGATCGTCCACGGCATAGAACGCAACAGCGCGAACGTCATCGTGCCGTTCGCGCTGCGCGTCGCTCTATCGTTGAATCAGCTCTGGCCCTGGCCCATGAACCGATTGATGATCGCCACAGGCTGGCATCGAGATAAAGTCGCCGGCGATCAGCGACCCCAGGCGCCGCCGGGCGGTCCACCCGAGCAGATGTAGCTCGCGACGTACTGAGCCTGCGGGCTGTACGGCGCATAGTTTCCGTTCTGGCCGATTTGCCCGGTGCTGCATGCGGCGGTCCACGTCGAGGGCCCGGACCCGTTCACATACGCGAGGAAGTTGACGACACCGTTTTGCGCACGCCCGCTGCCGTTGATCACCGCAAGCGAGCCGACGCCAGCGACGTACCCGAAATTCACCGTGCCGTTTTGGAACTGCTGTGGCGGCGATCCGCCATACCCCTGTTGCGGGTTTCCCCCGTTGCAGATGTAACTGACGACGTATTGCGATTGAGAACTGACCGGCAGCTGATATCCCGCCTGTCCAAGCGTGCCTGTGTTGCACAGCGCTGTCCACGTTGACGGACCCAATCCGTTCACGTATGCTTGGAAGTTGACGATGCCATTTTGCGCGGTGCCGCTGCCGTTCACGACCGCGAACTGGCCGATGCCGGGCACGTTGCCGAAGTTATACGTATTTGCTTGGAATTGCTGGGGCGGACCACCACTGCAGATATAGCTCACCACATAACGGGCCTGCGGACTGTCTTGCACGACACGTCCGTTTTGGTTCATGCGGCCATTGGAGCAGTCGGCGTACCAGTTGCTCGGCCCGGATCCGTTCACGTAGGCTTGGAAGCTCACCGCGCCGCCGCTGACCCGGCCGCTGCCGTTCACGACGACGAACTGGCCGACGCCTGGCACGTTGCCAAAGCTTTGATTTCCGTAGCCTTGATTTCCACTTGGACCCCTGCCACGTCGAACCGTTGTTGACGAACTGGTAGACCTCGTTGCGCGGCCCGATGACGCACAATCCGCTCGCGTTGCCGCCGGCGGACCAATCGAGCCGAACGCTGCCGTTCGACTCCCACATCTGATTGATGCTGATATTGCCCGGGTTGACCCCAGGATACGTCTGAACGACGCGGTCGCGGCACGCGTTCCTTTGCGCGTCGGTCTCGGCATGTGCCGGCTGCGGGGCGCCGGCAAGGGCGACGAACAGGAACGCGACTCCGATCAGGAGCGTGTTGCGAAAATTCACTTCAGGACATCCCTTCGAGATTCGTGCATTTTGTATGACATCTGTAGTGTACCCATTGCTGGTATAGAAACGCACATATTCGCCCGCTCGTCGCAGGTTTATCGGAGCACTGCCAAGCGGCGGCGAGCTGGGCGGGCAGGCGAGCCCAGGATGGAACGAGAATAACAAAGTCCGGCTCGTGCACCACTGCCGCGAAAGGGCTGGACACCAGATTGAGGACGACTCGGGACGACACGCTCCAAGAGAAGCGCGTCGTGTTTTCGGCTGCGCAGCTGCAGCGCACGATCGAGCGCTTGGCGCAGCAGATCATCGAACCGAACGGGGCCACGGAGAACCTCCTGCTCATCGGCATCCGCAAGGGCGGTGAGAACCTCGTGCGTCGCATCCATGCGGAGATCAAGCTGCGCACGGGTGTGGATGTCGCCATCGGCTTCCTGAACATCAACCTCTACCGCGACGATGCCGCCCAGCGCGAGATGCCCGAAAGCGACATCGCCGACGATGTCGCCGGCAAAGAAGTCGTCATCGTCGACGACGTCCTCTACACCGGACGCACCATTCGCAGCGCCCTGGACGCGATCACCGACATGGGCCGCCCGCAAGCGGCGCGCTTGTGCGTGCTCGTCGATCGCGGCTTGCGCGAACTTCCCATCCAAGCGGACTACTGCGGCCGATTCGTGCCGACGTCGCACACCGAACACGTGGTGGTCGAGCTGCACGGCGCCGCCACCGACACCGACCGCGTCGTCATCTACGGGCCGAAATGATCGGCGCACAGCACTTCCTCGACCTCGATGACGCGCAGCGGCCGGCCCTCGAGGCGTTGATCGTGCGCGCCCATGCGTTCAAGAAGGGCGTGCCCGACGCCGCCGTCCGCTTACGCGGCAGGACGATCGTCGGAATGTTCTTCGAGCCGAGCACACGCACGGCGAACTCCTTCGCGGTGGCGGCACAGCAGCTCGGAGCGCACTGGCTAGCATTCGATACCGGCGGATCGTCCATGTCCAAAGGCGAGTCGATCGAGGACACCGCGCGCACCATCGCCGCCATCGGCGCCGATGCGATCGTCGTGCGGCATCAAGAGAGCGGCTTTCCGCACGCGCTCGCGCGCCACTTCAACGGATCGGTCATCAATGCAGGCGACGGCTGGCACGCGCACCCGACCCAAGGCGTGCTCGATGCGATGACGCTCGTCGAAGAGCTCGGCAGCCTCGAAGGGCGCCGGCTCGTCATCGCGGGCGACATCCGCCACAGCCGCGTGGCGCGTTCGTCCGCGCGAGCGATGTGGCTGCTCGGCGCGCGCGTCACCTTGTGCGCGCCGCCGTTGTTGCTCACGCTGTCCGCGCCGGGCTGGGGATTCGCCGACCTGGCGACCGATCTCGACAAATGCCTGCCGACCGCCGACGCGCTCATGCTGCTGCGCATACAAAAGGAACGCGTCGACGCGAGCGAGCTGCCGCCGTTCGAAGATCTCACCGGCGGATATGGGCTGACGCCCGCACGCATGGCCAAGCTGCCGCCGCACGCGGTGATCATGCATCCGGGGCCGGTGAACCGCGGGCTTGAGATCGATGACTCCTTGGTGACCCACGCGCGCAGCCGCATCGAGCGCCAGGTCCAAAACGGCGTGTACGCGCGCATGGCGGTGCTCGAACGCTGCCTGCGGCCGCTCGAGCGCGCCGCTGCGGGGCGCGCATGAAAAACCCGCTGACCAAATCCGAGAACCGCGACTTCGTCGGCGCGCGAGTCGTCGACCCGGTGCTCGGTCTGGACGCCATCCGAACGATCGTGGTCCGCAACGGCGTCGTCACCGCGCTGCTCGATCGCGCGCCGGCGGCGGCGGACCCGCACACCGAACGCGTCGACTGCGCCGGCATGGTGCTCTGTCCGGGTTTCATCGATCCTCACGTCCACGCCCGTGAACCGGGCGAGACCCACAAAGAGACGCTGCGCACCGCGCTCGCCGCGGCGGCGGCCGGCGGGTTCGCCGCCATCGCGGCGATGCCCAACGTGCGGCCGGCCATGGATGACGCGTCGCGCGTGGCCCGCTTGATCGCCGACGCCGCAGCGCTGCACTCGGCGCGATGTTACGCGATCGGCGCGATCACCAAGGGCCGCGATGGCGAAGCGCTCGCGCCGCTGCGCTCGATGGTTGCGGCGGGCGCGGTCGCTTTCTCCGACGACGGCAACGCAACGCGCTCGCTCAAGACGTTGTATCACGCGGCGAAGCTGATCGCTGACCTGCCGCAACCGTTCCTCTCGCATTGCGAAGACCCGAGCTTCGCCGGCGCGCTCATGCACGAAGGCGAGATCAGCGACCTGCTTGGTGTCCCCGGCTCGCCGGCGCTCGCCGAGGCCGCGATCGCCGCTCGCGATCTGCTCGTCGCGCAGGCGACCGGTAAAGCGTGGCATCTCTGCCACGTGAGCACGCGCATGACGCTCGATGTCTTGCGCTGGGCGCGCACCGCCGGCATCGGCGTCACCGCCGAAGTCACGCCCCACCACCTGCAGTGCACGCACGAGCTCTTGCGCGGCTTCGACGCCGCGATGCGCGTCAATCCGCCGCTGCGCACCGAAGCGGACGTCGAGGCGCTGCGCGACGCGGTGCGCGACGGCACCATCACGATTTTCGCGAGCGACCACGCGCCGCATACCGCGGCCGAGAAAGAACCGCCGCTCTCGCACGCGTGCGTCGGCTTCACCGGTTTGGAGACCGCAGTCGCCGCGACGTTCGACGCGCTGCCCGACGTGCCGATAAAGACGATGATCGCGAATTTTTCGAGCAACGTCGCCGCGCTGCTCGGCGTGCGGGGCGGCACGCTCGCCGTCGGCGCACCTGCCGACATCACCGGCTTGTATCTCGACCGCCCGTGGACGGTGGACCCGCAGCGCTTCCTCTCGATGGGCAAAGTGACGCCGTTTGCCGGCCGGACGTTCAAAGTCCGCCCAGCGCTCACGGTCGTGGCCGGTGCGATCGTGCACCGCGCCGACGAACAAGACCGCGCTGCCGCTGAACCCAGGCCGGCGAGCGGTGCGAAGACCGCGGTGCGCACGTGACGAGGCGGCCTGCGCTCCTCTTATTGGCCGACGGCGCGGCGTATGAAGGCGCCGCGATCGGACCGGACGGCACCGCCTTGGGAGAGGCGGTGTTCTTCACCGGCGTGACCGGTTACGAAGAGGCGCTCACCGATCCATCGTATGCCGGGCAGATCATCACGTTCTGCTATCCGCTCATCGGCAACTACGGCATCGACCCTGCGGTCCGCCAACACAAATCGATCTGCGCGGCAGGCGCCGTCTTCAAGCGTGTGAGCAAGCATCCTAGCCACTATCGCAGCAGCGGCCGGCTCGACCAATGGATGGAGACCGGCGGCGTGCGCGGCATCGAAGGCGTCGACACGCGCTCGCTCGTGATCCGCTTGCGCGAGGCCGGCACGATGCGTTCGGTGCTCGCCGTCGGCGATGCGGCGATCGCCAAAGCGCCGAGCGACCTCCAACGCTACGTCGCGCAGCCGCTGTCCACGCCCGACCTCGTGCGCGCGGTGGAGAGCGGCCACGACCTCGACCGCCCCGGCGGGCGCGTGCGCGTCGCGCTGCTGGATTGCGGCGCGAAAGAGAACATCGCGGATTGCCTCGCGGCGGCGGGCGCGCAAGTCGTCGAAGCGCCGTTCGACACGTCGTTCGAAGCATTGATGGCGCTCAAACCCGATGGGTTGGTGGTCAGCAACGGGCCGGGCGATCCCGCCGAGCTGACCGGCGTCGTCGACACCTTGCGTCGCGTCGTCGAGTACGGCAAGCTGCCCACGTTCGGCATCTGCCTCGGCCACCAAGTGCTCGCCCTGGCGCTCGGCGCCTCGACCTTCAAATTGAAGTACGGTCATCGCGGCGGCAACCAGCCCGTGCAGCGCGTCGACACCAAAGACGTCATCGTCACCGCGCAAAACCACGGCTACGCGGTGGACCCCGCATCGCTGCCGCCCGACGTCGAGCAGACGATGATCAATCTCAACGACGGGACCAACGAAGGATTGCGCCACCGGCGGCTGCCGATCGAGTCGGTGCAGTTCCATCCCGAAGCGTCGCCCGGACCGACGGACGCGCGCCATCTGTTCGCCGATTTCGTGCACGGCCTCGAACAGCGCGCGGGGAAAGCATGATGCCGCGCAGCGTGCTCGTCGCAGGCTCCGGGCCGATCATCATCGGCCAGGCCGCAGAATTCGACTACGCGGGTGTACAGGCGTGCCGCGCGCTGCGCGAGGAAGGCTGCCGCGTCGTCCTCGTCAACTCGAATCCGGCGACGATCATGACCGATCCCGAGATGGCCGACGCCGTCTACCTCGAGCCGCTCGTCCCCGCCTACGTCGAAGCGATCATCGAACGCGAGCGGCCCGACGCGATGCTCGCGACCCTCGGCGGACAGACCGGACTCAATCTCGCGGTCGCGCTCGCCGAGCGCGGCACGCTCGACCGCTTCAACGTCCGCCTGCTTGGCACGCCGCTGCGCACGATCCGTCTGGCCGAGGATCGCGAGCTGTTCAAACGCGCGATGCTGGAGATCGGCGAACCGGTGCCCGAGTCGGCGATCGTGCGCGATATCGACGAGGGCGTCGCGTTCGCGGCGCGCAGCGGCTATCCGCTCATCGTGCGGCCTGCCTACACGCTCGGCGGCACCGGCGGCGGCATCGCGCGCGACGAACAGGATCTGCGCGCGCTGCTCAAATCCGGACTTGGGGCCAGCATCATCCACCAAGTGCTGCTCGAGACCTCGCTGCTGGGCTGGAAGGAAGTCGAATACGAAGTGCTGCGCGACGGCGCCGACAACTGCGTCATCGTCTGCAACATGGAGAACATCGACCCGATGGGCGTGCACACCGGCGACTCGATCGTCGTCGCGCCCTCCCAAACGCTCTCCGATCGCGACTACCATCGCCTGCGAGCGGCGGCGATCAACATCATCCGCCACCTCGAGGTCGAAGGCGGCTGCAACATCCAGTTCGCGCTCGACCCGCACAGCGACGCGTACAACGTCGTGGAAGTCAATCCGCGGGTTTCGCGCTCGTCGGCGCTGGCCAGCAAAGCCACCGGCTATCCGATCGCGAAGATCGCGACGAAGATCGCGCTCGGCAAGACGTTGCCGGAGCTCACCAACCCGGTGACCGGAGTGACCACCGCCGCCTTCGAACCCGCGCTCGACTACTGCGTGGTGAAGATCCCGCGCTGGCCGTTCGACAAATTCCCGTTGGGCGACGCGCGCCTCGGCACGCAGATGAAGTCCACCGGCGAGGTGATGGCGATCGCGCGCACGCTGGGCCAAGCGATGGTGAAGGCCGTGCGCGGTCTCGACATCGGGCGCGACACGCTGACCGGCGGCACGTACGAGCAATGGAGCGACGACGAGCTTGACGAGGTGCTGCGCGCGCCGACGCACGAGCGGCTGTTCGTTATCGCCGAGTGTCTGCGGCGCGGCCGCGACGTCGCGGGCGTCGCGCGCTTGACGTCGATCGACCCGTTCTGGCTGTGGGAGCTCAAAGAGCTCGTCGAGATCGAAACCTCACTGGGCCAACCGGATAAGGAGCGATCGAATTCATTCGACCGAGTAGCTGCAGCGAAGATCGCGGGCTACGCCGATACGACGATCGCGCGTCTCTCCGGAATGGCTCTGCCCGACGTGAGAGAAGCGGGCGGTGCGTCGACCGAAACGGTGTATCGCATCGTCGACACCGCCGCCGCCGAATTCCCGGCGAGGTCTCCCTATTATTACGCCACGATCGGCGAGCGCGACGAGTTGCGCAAACCAACATCGTCCAGCGTCGTCGTCGTCGGCAGCGGACCGATCCGCATCGGCCAAGGCATCGAGTTCGATTACTCGTGCGTGCACGCGGCATGGGCGCTGCACGAGGCGGGCGTCGCGTCGGTGATGCTCAACAACAATCCGGAGACCGTGTCGACCGACTTCGATATCTCGGACGTGCTGGTCTTCGAGCCGCCCTGCGTCGACGAGGTCGAGCACGCCGTGCGCGCGACCGGTGCGCGAGGCGTCCTGCTCACCTTCGGCGGCCAAACGCCCATCAATCTGGCGCGCGATCTCGCCGCACGCGGCGTCAAGGTCCTCGGCACCGACCAGCGCGCGCTGGACCTGGCCGAGGATCGCGAGAAGTTCGACGCCGTCCTGAGCAAGCTCGGCGTTGCTCGCCCAGCCGGCCGTACCGCGCTCTCGTTCCGCAAGGCGCGCGAGATCGCCCGTGAGATCGGATTCCCGGTGCTGGTGAGGCCGTCATACGTGCTCGGCGGACGCGGCATGGAGATCGTGTATAATGAAGCGCAGCTCGCGGCTTACGCCGAAAGCGCGCCGCCGATCCTGCCGCATGCACCGCTGCTCGTCGACAAGTATCTCGCCGGCATCGAGGTGGAAGTCGACGCCGCGTTCGACGGCGAGGACATCATCATCCCAGGCATCTTCGAACACGTCGAGCGCGCCGGCATCCACTCGGGCGACTCGACAGCCGTCTACCCGACGCAAAGCATCGGCGCAGAGATGGAGGCGCGCATCGCCGACGTCACCAAGCGGCTGTGCAAGGAGCTCGGCATCCGCGGCCTCATCAACGTGCAGTACATCATCTACGACGGCAAGCTCTATGTCATCGAGGCGAACCCGCGCGCCAGCCGCACGGTGCCGATCATCGCGAAACTCACCGGGGTGCCGCTCGTGGCCGCGGCCACACGCATCGCCCTCGGCAGCACACTCAAGGAGATGGGCTTGGATCGCGGGCTGCTGCCCCGGCCTGATTTCGTCGCGGTGAAGATGCCGGTGTTCTCGTTCTCCAAGCTGCGGCGCGTCGAGACGATGCTCGGCCCCGAGATGAAATCCACCGGCGAAGTCTTGGGTATCGACACGACCTATGCAGGCGCACTGCTGCGCGCGCTGATCGGCGCCGGCATCGCCCCGCCGCCGCCGGGCGGGCGCATCTTGTTGTCCGTCTCCGATGCCGAGAAACAAGAAGCGCTGCCCGTCGCCCGCGCGTTCGTCGAACTCGGATATCAGCTGTTCGCGACCACCGGCACGTGGCGTCTGCTGGAAAGCGCCGGCGTGAACGCGACGCGAGTGAACAAGATCGCCGAAGGATCGCCGCACTGCGTCGACCTGATCAACGGCGGCGGCGTCGACCTCGTCATCAACGACGCCGCAGCGACGTCGATGGCGCAAAGCGACGGCTATCGCATCCGTCGCGCCGCGGTGGAAGCGGGCGTCGCGTGCCTGACGTCGCTCGACACGGTGCGCGCGCTGCTCGTCGCGCTTGGCGCCGCCAAGAGCGAACGCGTCGAGGTGCGCTCCCTGCAAGAGTACGTGCGACCCGGCATGCCCGTCGCGTAAGTGCGGAACATGCGATCCCGTCTGACGCGCGTGGTGGTCGTCTTCATCGCGCTGTTCGCGCTGCTGGCCGTACAAGAGATACGCGTCCAGATCGTGCAGCGTGCGACGATCTCACAACGCCCCGGCAACCCGCGACGCAGCCTGACGAATGATTACCGAGGCGCGCTGCTCGACGCGCGCGGCGTGCCGCTCGCGCAGACCAAGGGCGTTCGCCGCTTGTACAGCGCGGGGACGGCGCTCGCGCAGCTCGTCGGCTACTCCTCGCCGGTCTACGGCGAGTCCGGTCTGGAGGCCGCGCTGGACTCGGTGCTTGCCGCGCCGTTGCCGGCTGCGGGCGGCGCAGACATCGGCGGTTTCTTCCGGCCGGTTGGCCAGACGTCGACACGCACCGGCGGCGACGTCGTGCTCACGCTGCGCGCCGACATCGCCAAAGCGGTGGACGACGCCCTGCCGCCAGGCGTGCGCGGCGCCGCGATCGTCATGGATCCGCGCAACGGCGCGATCCTCGCGGCAGTCAACCGTCCGACGTTCGATCCGAACATCTTGGGAACGCAGTGGAAGGCGTTGCGTTCCAACCCGAACTCGCCGCTGTTGGACCGCGCATTCGCCGGGTTGTATCCGCCCGGCTCGACGTTCAAGATGGTCACGGGGAGCGCTGCGCTCGATAGCGGCGTCGTCGTCCCTACCGACACGTTCACCGATCCCGGCTATTTCGCGATCGGCTCCTTCAAAGTCGAAAACGACCGGCACGAGGTGACCGGCACCCAGAATCTCGTCAATGCGTTCGCGCTCTCGAGCAACGTGGACTTTGCCCAGATCGGCATCCGGCTCGGCTTGGACGGTTTCTACGATTATCTGCATCGCTTCCACGTCGGCGACGATCCGCAGGTCGCCGTGCCCGCTGCGCGCGATGAGGTGCCGCTCAAGGAGACCGTCTCGCCGTCGGAGCTGGCGCAGATGTCGTTCGGCCAAGGCGGACTGGCGGTCACCCCGCTGCGCATGGCGCTGGTCGCCTCGACGATCGCCAACCACGGCATTATGATGCGCCCGCAACTGGTCAAGCAGTTCCGGTTCGGACCCGGGCATGCGCTCGACGTCCCCCCGGCCGTGTGGGAGCGCGTGATGTCGCTGACGACCGCCGACGAGATGCGGACGATGATGATCGCGGTGGTGCGCAATGGTACCGGCACCGCAGCGCGAATCTCCGGAGTGACGGTCGCCGGAAAAACGGGGACAGGCACGCACGTCGGCGCGCCGCCGGACGCCTGGTTCGTGTGTTTCGCGCCCGCCGAGCACCCGCGCCTCGTCGTGGCGGTGATCGTCGAAGACGCGGGCTACGGCGGCGCCGTCGCGGCGCCGGTCGCGCGCGACATCCTCACGTCGATCCTTCCGATGTATCAACAATAATGGCAGACGTCATCTACAACGACCGTTACCGCCTCGACGCGAAGATCGGCGAGGGCGGCATGGCCGTGGTGTTCCGCGGATACGATCTCATCTTGCGGCGCCAAGTGGCCATCAAAGTGCTGCGCCCGGCATTCTCGGCGGACGCGGCATTCGTGCAGCGCTTCGACTTCGAAGCGCAAGCAGCGGCGAAGCTGTCGCATCCGAACATCGTGACGACATACGACGTCGGCAAGGTCGGCGGCGAGCACTATATCGTCGAGGAATACGTGCCGGGCGAGACGCTTGGGACGCTGATCGCGCGGCAGGGCCGCTTGCCAGAATCCGTCGCGGTGCGCTATGCGCGTCAGATCTGCGCCGCGCTCGCGGCAGCGCACCGCCAAGAGCTGCTGCATCGCGACATCAAGCCGTCCAACATCCTCATCACGCGCGAGGATGTCGTGCGCGTGACGGATTTCGGCATCGCGCACGCGGTCGGCGAGGACGCGGATGTCGTGCTCGGGTCACTGCCGTATTGTCCGCCCGAAGCGCTGACAGGCCAACGCGTGAGCGAGGCAAGCGATCTGTACAGTCTTGGAGCCGTGCTCTACGAGATGGTGACGGGCGCTCGGCCGTTCACTGCCGCCGATAACGACGCGCTTGCCGACGCGATCGTGCGCGAACCGGCGCCCGATCCGCTCGCGCAAAGGCGCGGCGATCAGCGCGCATTTCGCCGGCATCATCAGCAAGCTGCTGCGCAAGGCTCCGGAGGAGCGCTATCATTCGGCCGGCGAGCTGCTCGGCGCGCTGCGCCAACTCGTGCGCGGACACGTCGAAGACGACGACGTTGAAGAAGAAGCCGGCCCCGATGCGCCGACCGAGATCTTGCGACGCCGGGCGCGCCAAACGATGGTCGAGGCCGGCGCCAAACCTTCCGACCTGCCGCCCGAGCAACGGCCGCCGGCGTGGCGCGCCGGACGCGCGCTGGCGTACGTAGGCGGCCTCGTAGCGCTGCTTGTTATCGTGGCCCTCGTGCTCGCCGCCCGACAGGCATCGTCGCACAACATGCGCGTCCCCGACCTGACCGGCAAATCGGTCGCCGAGTCGATCGCGACGCTGCACGCGCTCGGCATCGATGACGTCGCCATCAGACAAGGCCCGGATCAGACGGTGCAAGGTGGTTTAGTCTCCGGCACGGAGCCCGCGACGAATCAGCCCGTGCAGCCCGGCACCCCCGTCACGCTGCTCGTGAGCACCGGACCGCCAACCGTCGAGGTGCCGAACGTCCTCGGCCAGGAGCCAAAAAACGCGCAAGAATATCTCAGCGCGCAAGGTTTCGTCGTGAAGACCGGCGCGCCGATCCATAGCGCGACGGTCAAAGCGGGTCTGGTCGCCGCGACCAACCCGGCACCCGGCTCGCCGCTGGGCAAAGGCGGCACCGTCGTGACGAGCGTCAGCTTGGGCCCCGCGATGGTGACCGTGCCCAACATCGTTTCGATGACGCTCGATGAGGCGACTAAACTGCTCGCCAAACTCGGCTTGAAACTGGGCGTGAACTCGCGCATCGCGGTCACCAACATCCCGGCCGACGTGATCTTGAGCCAGGATCCGAGCGAGCGCGGCAGCCTGGCGCCCGGCGGCACCGTCATGGCCGACGTGAGCGCGGGGCCGGCGGAGATCGAAGTGCCGATGCTCGTCGGCCAGACGCTCGACGCGGCGCGGCAGCAGCTCGCGAGCGCAGGGCTCACCGTCGGCAACATCGTGCAGGCCGACGTGCCCGACAAGCCGCCCGGCACCGTCGTCAGTCAGACGCCTGGCGCATTCGCGCGCGTGAGCCAAGGCGCCGCGATCGACGTCGTGGTTTCGGCCGGAGCGAGCTCGGCCGCACCCGCTGCGAGTCCCGACGGACAGGGCGCGGTGCCAGGAGTACCGGTGCCTAACGTCGTCGGGTTGTCGGTCGATCAGGCAAAAGCGGTGCTGGAGCGCAACGGCTATCGCGTCGACCGCGTCACGGTGCTGCCCGGCTCGCCGGCCGACGCGAAGGTGCTGAGCACCGATCCGCCCGTCGGCACGACGCCCTCGGCCGGCAGCGCGGTGACGCTCATCGTCGGCAAATGACGGCATGCGCGTCTTAGGCATCGACCCAAGCGTTCGCTCGACCGGCTACGGCGTGATCGAGAGCCGCGGCAGCGTCGTGCGCCTCATCGAGGCCGGCATCATCACGACCGACGGCCGCGCACAGACCTTCACTGCGCGCCTCGGCGACATCAACGACAGCTTGCAGGCGATCATCAAGGCGACGCGTCCCGACCTCGTCGCGATCGAAGAGGTCTTCGCGCGAGCCGTGAACCCGAAGACGACGATCATGATGGCGCACGCGCGCGGCGCGCTGCTCGCGGCGGTCGCCGGTGCCCGCCTTGAGGTGGTGGAGTTCTCGGCGACGAGCGTCAAACGCGCGCTTGCCGGAAGCGGCGGCGCCTCTAAGGAACAAGTGGCGAGGATGGTCGTGCAAATACTGCGCCTTGCCAAGGTGCCGCGTCCGGCTGACGTCACCGACGCGCTCGCGCTGGCGATCGCCTGCGCGCACCGTAACGGGCGGCGGGTGCGCTGATGTTCTCGCGCATCGAAGGGCTGCTGCGCGAACGGCGTGACAACTCCGTGCTCATCGACGTCGGTGGCCTGTCCTACGACGTCATGCTGCCGGGTTGCGTGATGGACAAGATCGCGCGCGTCGAGCTCGGTCGCCCGGTGATGCTCGAAGTGTACTCGTATCTGCAGATCGACGGCAATCGCGGCATGCCCGCGTACATCGGTTTCACCAACGGCGTCGAACGCGATTTCTTCGAAGCGCTGCTCAGTGTCTCAAGCGTCGGCCCCAAGACGGCGGTCCGGGCCTTCGCTCGGCCGATGGCGGAGATCGCGCGCTACATCGACGACGGCGATCGCGATGCACTGCGCCGCCTGCCGGGCATCGGCGACCAAAAAGCCAAGGACATCGTCGCCAAGCTGCAGGGCAAGGTCGCGCGCTTCGGGTTGATCCAAGGCGAGTCACATGCAGCCGCCGCGCAGCCCGATCACGTCGCGGAGGCGATGGAAGTGCTGCTGCAGCTGCAGTACAAGCGCGGCGAAGCCGAGCGCATGGTCAAAGAAGCGATGGCCGCGAACGGCTCGATCTCGAGCGCGGAAGAATTGCTGACCGCGGTCTACCGCCAAGCGCGAGATGTCCCCGACCGCAAGAACGTAGCACCCGATCGTAAGAATGTAGCACCCAAGCGAAGCTTGGGTGACGACGCGAGCGAAGCTCGCGTCTCACGCAAATGACGCCGCGCAAACCGATCGCCGCCGCCGGCGATGACGACGCGGGCTCGCAGCGCCATCCGCTCGTCGCACCCACGGAATCGATCGAAGATCAGATCATCACGGTCACGCTGCGTCCCACGGGCTTCGAGCACTACGTCGGCCAGCAGGGCATCGTCGAGAATTTAAAGATCTCCATCGAGGCGGCGCACAAGCGCGGCGAACCGCTCGACCATGTGCTCTTGCACGGCCCGCCCGGGCTCGGCAAGACGACGCTCGCCAACATCGTCGCGCGCGAGATGGCTGCGACGTTCCACCAGGTGTCTGGCCCGACGCTCGAGCGGCCGGGCGATCTCGTGGGCATCCTCACCAACCTCGGGCGCGGCGACGTGCTGTTCGTCGACGAGATCCATCGCCTGAGCCACGTCGTCGAAGAGTTCTTGTATCCGGCGATGGAAGATTTTGCGATCGACTTCATGGTCGACCGCGGCGCCTACGCCAAGACGATCAAGATCAACCTCAAGCAATTCACGCTGATCGGCGCGACGACACGAGCCGGGTTGCTCACCGCGCCGTTGCGCGAGCGCTTCGGCATCGTCCATCACCTAGACTATTACTCGCCCGATGACGTCCAGCGCATCGTGGAGCACTCGGCGCAAGTGCTCGGCGTGACCATCGAGCCGGACGGCGCCGCCGAGATCGCCGGCCGCGCGCGCGGCACGCCGCGCATCGCGAATCGCCTGTTGCGCCGCGTGCGCGACTTCGCGCAGGTCAAAGCCCACGGCATCATCGACCGCGAAGTAGCGCAAGCCGCGCTGACGCTCGAGGGCATCGACCTGCTAGGCCTCGACGCGCTCGATCGCGCGTTCTTGCGCGCGCTGATCGTGCAGTACGGCGGAGGACCGGTGGGCATCGGCGCGCTTGCCGCGAGCGTGAATGAAGAAGAAGACACGCTGACCGACGTCGTCGAGCCGTTCCTCATCCAGATAGGGTTCTTGCAACGCACCGCCGGCGGCCGGCGGGCGACCGCGAAAGCGAAAGCCCATCTGGGCTTGAGCGGGAGCGAGCAGCCACGTCTGCTGTGAGACATGCGACCCTCGCGTCGGGCCGCGCGGCCTTGATCGCCGGAATCGCCGCTTGCATCGCGCTGCTTGCGTCACGCCCCGGCTGTGCGCAGACGATCCGCGTGCAGATCGCCGCGCACCAGCTCCAGACGATCGTCGCTTCGGAAAGCGGCGTCGTCGTGCGCAGCCCGGAGGGCGGCAACGCGCCGTTGCTCGAGCCAGAGATCACGACGGTGTTGGACGTTCGCCCCGGCACGGGCGGCCTGCTGCTCGCCGGCGCGGTGAACACGGGATCGCGGGTCCTGGCGGAGCCGCTCATGGATTCTCCGCTGGTGGTGGATGGCCGGACGTATCGCGGCAAAGTGTGGATCGTGCGCGACGATGACGGCACGCTCGAAGTCATCGACGAACTGGACCTCGAGCAGTATCTGTACGGCGTCGTCGGCGTCGAGATGGATCCGGCGTGGCCGCAAGTCGCGCTGCAAGCCCAAGCGATCGCCTCGCGCAGCTACGCCGTCGCCCGCGCGGCGTTGCACGAATACCCGGGCTACGACATCAAAGCCGGCGAGCTCGACCAAGCATACGGCGGCGTCAACGCCGAGACGCAGAGCTCGGTCGATGCCGTCGAGTCGACGCGCGGCGTCATCCTCGTCTATCAATATCATGTCGTCAAGGCGTATTACTCGTCTTGCGACGGGGGCTACACCGCCGACGGCGACAACCTCGCCGACCCCGAGCCATATCTGCGAGCGCATCCCGACCCGTACGCCGGAGAGTCGCCGCATCTGTCGTGGTCCGCGCGCGTGCCGCTCGCGTCCTTCGCGCAAGCGTTCCGCGAGCAGGTCGCCGACATCGGCGACATCGCCGCGGTGGCCGCAGGCCCAGCCGACGCGTCCGGCCGGCTCATCAGCGTGACGGTGAGCGGCACGGGCGGCGTGCGCACCATCACGGGCCCGCAGTTCCGCCAGCTTGCCGGAAGGCATCTCGTCAAGAGCACGCGCATCGCGTCACTGGCGCTCGACGGCGATGCGATCGTCGTCAAAGGATCGGGCTTCGGCCACGGCGTCGGCATGAGCCAGTGGGGCGCCAAGGACATGGCGGATCAAGGGTTAGGCATCAACGCGATCCTCTCGTTCTATTACCAGGGCGCGATGCTGTCGAAGATCTAAAAGGGGGACGTACGATGCCGCGTTGGTTTTTCGCCGCGGGAGTCGCCGCGATCTTGGTCGCGCTGTCGCATCCGAGCGGGCAAGCGAAGGCGGGGACCATCCCCTGCCGCGAGATGTACGGAACCGGAGGCGGTTACGTCTGCGGCGCGGATGTCGAGTCGCGCATCATGGATCCGGCGTTCGTGCCGGCGCAGACCCAGGCAGGCGCATGGGCCACCTCGATGGCGATGCTCATCGCGTTCAACGGCGGCGGCGTCTCGCAAGCCGACATCATGTCAGCGATCTTCGGGGCGACGGTCCCTGATTCGCTGACTCCGGTCCAAGCGCAGACGTATCTGAATCACAGCTACACCGCAAGCGCCGACCATTCGGTCAGCATCACCACCGGCACCGCGGTGTTCTCATCGCCACAAAACGGATCGCGCGGGGCGTTGCGCTCGCTCGTGGGGCAGCTCCAGAACGAAACGCCTTTGCTCGTCTTCACCTCGCACAACGCGATGATACTCACGACGATCTACTATCATGCAGACCTGTTCAGCCGCCCCGTGAGCTTGTATGCTGCCGTCGTGCGAGATCCGTATCCGCATCAGGGCACGCCGCCGCCGCTGGGCGTGAAGCTCGACAACCGGCCCGGCGAACGTTTTCTGTCGGCGGCGGAGTTCAACGACATCCAATACGTCGACTCAGTGAACGTCACCAGCCACTGAAGCACCGCGCCATGGCTGCATCGGCGGATTATGCGCGCGACCAAGCGCGTTTCCAGACGGATCGCTACGATTATCAGCTACCACCGTCGCTGATCGCGCAGCGCCCGTCGGCGCGCCGCGATGAATCGCGTCTGCTCGTGGTGGGCGACGAGGTCGCGCACCGCAAGTTCAGCGACCTCGTCGAGTTCGTCAGACCGGGTGATCTGTTCGTCGTCAACGACACGCGCGTGCTGCGCGCTCGTTTTCGTCCGCAGCGGCGCGGCGGAGGCAAGGCGGAGGTGCTGCTGCTCCATCCGGTCGAGGGGAGCGACGAAGGCGTGTGGGAGGCGCTCGTCCGGCCCGGCCAACGCGTCCGCGTCGGCGATCGTCTCAGCCTCAGCCCTTCGCATAGCATCGAAATCGTGGACCGCACGGAATTCGGCACGCGGCTCGTGCGCTTCGACGGGCTCGACGCGCGCCGCCGCGATGGAGACCTACGGCCTCGTGCCGCTGCCGCCGTACATCACAAGCGCGCCGCCCGACGCCGGCGAGCGCTATCAGACCGTCTACGCCGCGCGCGACGGATCGGTTGCGGCACCGACCGCCGGCCTGCATTTCACCCCTGAGCTGATCGCCGCGCTGATCGCGCGCGGCGCGGACTGGGCGACGCTGACGCTTGACGTCGGCGCGGGGACGTTCCGTCCGGTGAAGACCGCCGACATCCGCGAGCATCCCATGCACGCGGAGCGCTACACGATTTCGGAACAGACCGCCGCGGCGATCGCGCGCGCCAAAGCGGCGGGCGGCCGCGTGATCGCGGTCGGCACGACCAGCGTGCGCAGTCTCGAAGACGCCGCGTTGCGCACTGCGGATGGACGCGTCGCTGCAGGCTCGCGCTGGACGGAACTATTCATCTATCCGGGCTTCGAGTTCCGCGTCGTCGACGCGCTCATCACGAATTTCCACCTGCCGCGATCGACGCTGTTGATGCTCGTCTGCGCGTTCGCCGGCACGGAGCGTACACTGCGCGCATACGCCGACGCGGTGCGCGAAGGCTACCGGTTCTATTCGTTCGGCGACGCCATGTTCGTCGGCGCTCGCTTGGTCGCTCCCGCATAACAACGGTCTGATCTGGGTACAAGTGGAGCCAGGAGGGAACCACCTCATGGCATTTTCGTTCGCACTTTCAAAAGCACTGCAAAAGACGCTCCTCGTGTGGGCGCTGATCTTCTCGCTGCTCGCCGGCATCGCGACGCCGGTGCGCGCGGATGGCGCTGCAAGCACGCGTAACATCATTCTCGGCGGGCTCGCGTTGGCTGCGGGCATCATCCTGTACAACAACTACGAGCACAAGGTCGCGCAAGCCAATACCGTCGTCGGGTATACGGCGGACGGCGGAGTCATCTACGGTGACGGCCGGATCGTGTATCCCAACAGCGGCAACCAGGTCGTGTACTTGAGCAACAACGGAGCGCAACCGTGCACGTTCAACGGCTACGGCCCGCGATGCGCGCCGACCCATCTGTACGCCTATTTCCCGCACGGCTACCAACCTGCGTGCTGGCCGCCGGGTCACTGCAAGCAGTATTGGAAAGAACACCCCGGCAACAAAGGTCACAGCGACGAGGGTCACGGCGACTAGCGGCCCTCAACCTCGATCTTCTGTGACCCGACGAGCATGTTGTTGTTGTCCGCATCGTAGACGCCAAGCGTGAGCTCACCCGGCTTCGTCGCCACGAAGCGAAAATCGCGCGTTTCGCCGATGGTGAGCGCGTGCGTCGCGAGGGATTGCCGTTGCAGGCGTGCTGGGAGATCTCGGCCGTCCTTCGCGATCGGCGTCCAGTCGAGCACATGCGTGCCGTCGGAGAGCGAGACCACCAAATTGTCGCCCCCGAGCGAAAGCTCGATCAGACGGAGACGCTGCGGCACGCCAACCGCCATCGACATCGGCGGCGGCGAGAGTGAGCCGCCGATCGCCACGAACGGACTACCCGCCTTTTCGTACGATTCCGAGACCATGACGATGTGATCTGTCGTTGGATCGAACACCTCGCCCGGGGGCATGACGATCAGCGGGCCGATGAGCCCGCTCGCGAGCTGCCAGCCGTCATCCATGTGAGCGTGATACATGAACGTGCCGGCATCGGGCGGCGTGAAGCGCGCGACGAACGTTCCACCAGGAACGATCGGCGGCGACATCCGCTCGCCGGGCATCGCCATGCCCATGCCCGCGCCGCCGTCGTAATAACTATCGTCGAGCGCGATGCCATGCCAATGCACGCTCGTCTCTTCGTGCGTCTGATTGTTCACGGTGATCGCGACGGGAGTGCCGCGCGTGAGCACGATCGCTGGTCCGAGATTGCCGCTGGATTCAGCCGTCTGCTCGCCGTCAGTCAGGCGAACGGTGCCTTTTTCCAAGCCGACGTACGGCGCGTCCGACACTTCGCGAGCGGCGAGCGAGAGGGTGAGGCGACGGGGCGTTGCCGATTGGACTATCGCCCTGTCACCAGCCCGGGGGAGCACGTCAAGAGCGATCACCATGCCACCCATCGGCTCATTAGGCTGGTGAAAGCGTTTCGCAACGGTGAGGCTCGGGTCGGCTTTGCCCGCTCGCATGTCAGCCAGCGGGGCGTGGCGCGTGATGTGATCGTCGATGTGGCAGTGGAACATCCAATGACCCGCGCGATCGGCGGTCCACGAAAGCTCCTCGGCCTCACCAGGAAAGAACGCGTGAGTCACTTCGTCATACGCATCCGAGCGGGCGAGCCGATAGTAGAAACCATGCAGATGCATCGGATGGATGAAGAGCGACGCATTGAAAACGGCCCAGCGAACCGTCTGCCCGCGCACGTACGTGAGGTGTTCCGTGGCTGGAAAGGCGCGTCCGTTGATCGTCTCGAGAAAGTAGATGAAGTTCCCCGTGCCGTCTTTCGACTTGACCGGCGCATACAGGCCCAGCACGAAGACATGATCGACGCGCGGCGCGTGCGGGCGCTCGACGATGATCGCCCCAGACAGTTCGGCGTCTTCGAAGATGCGGGCGTCGACAGTTTCGCCTTTATCGGAGCCGTAATAGCCGAACGCACCTGCTCGATCGAGGACGAACGAAACGCGGCGCGTCGCACCGCGCGGTACATGCAGAACGGACGTCAGTGCGTTCGACGGCGATGCGAGGCCGCGGATCGTCAGATCGTGATCGAGTTCGTTGCGGATCGTCGCGATCACTCGCGTGCCCAGCGCGACGCGCACGAGCGGCCCGGGGATCTGCAGCGGCCGGCCGACTTCGCCAAATGCCTCGATGGGAAGCCCGATCGTGCCCGGTCCGTCAGGATACCACAGGCCTTTTCTCGCCACGAGCGAGATGTCCAAGGCGCCGCCCTCGAACCGGCCGCCGGCGACGGTATTGTCATTGGGCGCGATGTCGGCGAGCTTGGCGTCGCGGGCTTGCGACGGCATCGACCTAGCGGGCGGCGCGTGCACGAACCCAATGGCGATGAGAAGCATGGCTACGACGCCGGTGATGAGGCGTTTGTGATTCTTCATGGGCCGAGCGTAGCAGGCGGGCGTGCGGCTAGCGTTCGTGGGAACTGGCAGCGCCCAGCTGCAAGGCGATAAAATCGGCGATGTCGGCCGTGCCCGCCACGAACAGCCGACGCCCTGATGGCACGTGGCGAACGGAGCCCCGCCACTGCGACCTGCGAGCATCGGGCTCGAGCCACATGCGCACCACGAACAGATGTTCAACGCGTCGGTCGTCGCTTTTCAACTCTTCTCCGAGCGGGTACGGCGGATCCGGGGTTTTGAGGTCTTCGTCTTCGCGTCATCATACAAGGCATGCGCACCGCCTGCGTACTCGGGCCATTGATCTCGTTCGTATGCGCCTGTGACTTCGCGGCACGCCGGCAGCGCCAGAAACGATGAACGGGTGTCCGGGTCCGCGATTCCGGCTGCAAAGGCGTGCATTTCAGCCGCGGCGCGCCGGAGCAACGCGCTCGAGCTGGCGGTCTTGCCGGCGGCTCGGTGCACGAGCGCCGCTGTCCAAAAACAAACGTGGGGCCAGAAGGCGCCTTCGGTCGATCCCTCGGCGACCTTCAAGAGCTTCGCGGTGGTGGAAATCGCGCGCGGGAGCTGTCGTGCTTGCAGAAAGGCGAGCGCAAGATCGCAATAGTCATCAAGCACGTCGGTCGGCGAAAGAAGCCCTTCGCGGATGCGCAGGCCTTCCTTGATGTGCGTGAGTCCGGCGTCGAAGTCACCGAGCGCCCGCTCTGCGTTGCCGAGGTTGGCAAGCGCAGCGCCTTCGAACAGCGGAAACCCGACCGTACGCGCGATCTCAAGACCTTGAAGGGCAAAACGGCGCGCCCCGGCTGGGTCGCCCTGGAGAATGTGCACGAGGCTTAAGTTGACGAGCGTGACGACGAGCGGCCGGCGGTCTCCGGTGCGTTCTGCGACGACCAGCGCCCGATCGCCGAGAGTTTGTGCCTCGTCGAGCAACCCGAGTCGCATGGCCAAAACCGCCTGATTGGCCTGTGCGTGCGACATCCCTCGAAGATGGCCGATCGCGTCGAACGCTTCGGCTGCGGCGGCGAAGCGCCGGCGCGCCAAATCGAAATCACGTTGAAACGTCGCCGTGATCGCCAGCCGCTGCAGCATCGCCGCTTCCTCTTCGCGATCACCGAGCGCACGCGCGAGCGTCACGCCTTCCTCCGCCAGATCCGCGGCGTCGCCGATGCGATGTTGCTGGAGCGCCGCGACTGCCGCCGCGGAGATAGCCCGCAGAAGCAAGCCCCTGTCGGGCTGGCTGGCCGCCTTCTTGCGGGCGTCGCCAAGCAGCCGGCGAGAGGCCTCAGGGTCGCCCATATTGGTGGCGATCTCCGCCAAGACGGACAGGGCTTCGACCTGGCCCGCCACATCTTCCAGAGATTCGTAGTGCAGCAGCGCCTCCTTCGCCGGTGCACCGGCCTGGGCGTGGCTCGTCAGCGAGATAAGGTGATTCGCCCGCGCGACCAGGACTTCGGCCGTCCGTGCCTCATCGCCCGACGAACCGGCTCGCCGCTCGAGTTCCGCGATGACCGCACCCTCCTCGTCTCGCCTGCCAAGACTCCGCTCGAGGTGCATCCGGCGCATCAGCAACACCCACGTGAGGTCATCGTTGCCGGTCCGCGCAGCGATACTCATCGCCTCATCGATATCACGGCGCTGAGCGGCGCGGTCACCCGTCCGGCTGAGCGCGGACTCCCTGGCGCGTAAAGCCGCAGCGCGTTGGCGCTCGTCAGCCGTGAGTTCGATGGCACGGGTCGCGAACTGGATGGACTCTGCGTGGGCGTACACGCGTTCCGCGGCCTCTGCTGCCGCGAGATACCACGACGCCGCGCGCGCGTTATCGCCACCGCGCGCATAGTGCAGAGCGAGATCCACGGCGAGCGCCGCGTCGCCGGGTTGCGACTGATCCTCGAGGATTCGCGCGACACGGCGATGTCGGCGCGAGCGGACCTCTGCTGGAACCGCTTCGTAGATGGCATCGTGGATCAGATGATGCGAGAACACATAATCGAATCGTCCGCGTCCACCTGCCTCACGGATGAAGTGCCGGTCGAGCAGGTCGTCAATGCCATCGAGCACGCGCTCTTCAGAAAACCCGGTCACGTCGCGAAGGATGGCGACGCTGAATCCGTTGCCGATCACGGCGGCTACTCCCGCGATCTCCTTTCCGTCCGGTGCGAGCCGGGCGCTGCGCACGGCGATCAGCGAGCGCAGGCGCTCGGTGCCCGGCCACCAGGTGCCCTGGTCGCTCCATTCCTCTGGATGCTCGAGTGCATCGCGCATCGCCTCGGTGAGGAACAATGGATTACCCTCAGTGCGAGCATACATGGCATTTGCGAAGGTCGATACGTCTTTTGTTGGGATCGGCAGTTGCGCGATCAGCTCGTCGATGACCACGCGCGACAGGCGACGCAGCGACAGCGTCGTCGCAAGGCGTTCCCCGCCCAATTCCCGATGCAGGTCGCGCAATGGATGGGTTCGACCCGTTTCATCTTCGCGATAGGTGGCGACGATCAGGACGGACGATCGCGAGAGGCGTCGCGCAAGAAAACCAAGCGTCGCGATCGTGGCGGCGCCGGCCCAGTGCAGGTCTTCCAACACGACGAGCATTGGACGGACGCGCGCCAACGCCGCGAGGCAGCCCGCGATCGCATCGAGGAGCCTGGACCGCTCTCGTTGAGGATCGACCGGAGGCGCTTCCGGAAGGCCAGGCCGGCTGGCCGAGAGTTCGGGCACAAGTTGGGCGATGATCGCGAGTCGTAGCGGATCGACGTCGAGAGAAGCGATCATCGGCAGGCCGGCGCGAATCGCCTCGATGACGCACTCGTATGGTTCTCTCTCCGGACAGGCGGTCGAGCCCACCAAGATCCGGCCACCTTCCGCCTCTACCACGCGCGCGAGCTCTGCCGCCAGGCGCGATTTGCCGATTCCAGCTTCACCCCCGATCAAGACGAGGCCGCCATTCGCGCGCGCGGCACGGCTCCAGCAGGTGAGAAGCTGATCGAGCTCTAGCCGCCTACCCACGAACGGAAGGACGTGGCGGCGCGCCTGCTCAGGGGTCAACTCATCGATAGCATCCGGGGCCAGAAGCGTCGCCGGCCCGGGAAGCGCGGTATGCCGGACGATCGCGTCGCGCACCGCCATCGTCTCAGGCATGGGCTCGACGGCAAGCTCCCGGCGCAGCCGCTTGGTGAACTCATCGCACGCGGCAAGCGCTCCGGCGGCATCACCGGATTCGTAGCGGCAGGCCACCAGTTGACGGATCACGTCCTCGCGCCACGGATCCGAGACGAGTAGTTGCGTCGCGTAGCCTATCGCTCGCTGGAATTGGCGGGATTCGCGCATCTGGATGATCAACGCGCCGAGGTCAGAGAAATAGAGACCGCGTAAGCGCTCGCGGTGCGCGATCAGCCAATCATCATAGATGTCCTCGACCAAGTCGCCCGCATACAGTTTTACTGCCTCGGCAAACTTGGCGGTGTCGGCGCTCAGGCGCTCGAATTCGGCGACGTCGAGCCATAGCGGGCTTGCGTTGTTCCAGCGTACAGATTCTCCCTCGGCGATGATCCAAGGCTTATCGCTCGAGTTCGGCCCCAGCGCTTTATTGACCAAGTAGATATAACGGCGCAATTCTGAAAGCGCGATCTCTTCGGATTCGTCAGCCCACAGCGTGAACGCGAGAAAATTGCGCGAGACCGGCTCTGCTTGGTGCAGCAGCAAGTAGGCGATAAGGGGTACAGTTGCACTTCGTTTGGCAAGCTTGATTGGGGAGCCGTCGGCGAAAAGACGAGGCTGGCCGAGCAGACATATCCTCAGCGTTGCATCCGTCGACATGGTCTGGGACTTATGTGAGGCCTTCGCACGTCCCCTTCGCCCTAGCGCGCGGTCTAATAGTACTCGATTTGAAGGCTCGCCCAATACCGCGTGAGGCACTCGTTCTCGGTGAACGCCGCCAAGTTCTCATCCGGCCCCTTCACGACCCACCCAAAGTTGTTACCGTACGCTGTCCATGTTTGCACGTCATGGATCACGTTCGCGTTCAGCGTCGCCCCGCCCCCATTGAAGGTCTCACCGAAATCTGCATCGAGCCATGAGACTCGAGAATCCCACCAGTCGGACTGCGCGGGGCCGAAGTCAAACGCGCAGCTCAACGAGCTAGGAACGTCCCAATTCCCATCTTCGTAAACCGTCGTTCCGTACCGCGTCAGGGTCAGCGTGGCGCTCGTGATCGCATGGTGCTGAAGATTTGGGATATTGAATTGAATCCCGGCGCGAAATAATGCATTGTCGTAGAGATCGCCGGTCAACCGCTTGTCCGTCCAATAGCGGAAGCCGACCAGCACGCTCGGGTTGCTCGTATACGGCGCGACGTATCCCAAGTCGAGACAGGCCGTGCTGAAAACGCTCAGACCACCACAGGACTTGTTTTCCTTGTGCCACACGTCGGAATTCGTAGGCTGCAGCACGAGAACTCTCTTGATGTTCTTATAGCCTACGATCTTCGGAGGATCCGGTACGTTCGAATGGCCATAGAGGCGGCCTCCGGACGGAGCCGGCGTGGGCGTCGAGCACACCACGGAATACGGCGCCTTGTTGGAATAGACGTCCGATTGACCGGCGATGCCGCTAACCCATATCTGATCGAAGTCGGACGTATTGGTCGAGATCGCAATCGCATCGTGCGCTGTGAACGTTCCGGATGCCGCCACCATGCCGGCCACGGGCGGCAATACAACGCTCCCGTGTCGGTAGAAGGCGTACTGGAAGGCCGTGCCGGGCGCGCCCGTCACAACAGCGGTCGCCAACACCGAGGTCGGACACGAGCCGGAGTAACTCACGGGACTGGCGCTGATGGTCGCACTCGTGATGCCAGCAAGCGCCGCAGTGGAAGTGACGACGACGACCGCAGACACGCAGACCGCCGCGAAGAGATGCACTCGGAACACAGGCATTTGAAAGCCCCCCAAACGAAATTTGACCTCTGCAGTCTATCAGGGTATTGTGCGGCTCTTGTGCCGCGAGAGCGCTAGGCGGTCTGGGGGATCACTAGAATCGTCTTGAAGTCGGTGTACCAGACGAGGCCGGTCGCGCCTTTGCCTTGACGGCGCACGTGCTTGCGCTGCGTGTAATCGACCTCGACTTTGGCGGCGCCCGATGCGCGGCTCGCGCCGGCCGCGAGTGCTGCGGCGAGCTCGATCTGCTCGCGGGTCGGCGCCTCGCCCGCGTGCGGAAGTTTAAGAACGACGTGCGCGCCGGGGATGCCGCGCGCGTGGAACCAATAGTCGTCGGGCCGCGCCACGTTGAACGTCACGCGCTCGTTGTCTTTGGGCGACCGGCCGACATGCGCGACCGCTCCGTCTGGTAACTGAACGGAGGTCGTCAGTCTCCGAGTCGCCGCCGCTCCGCGCTCTTTCGGGCGGGTTCGGCGAGTGGCGGGTGCGGCCGTGCGCTTCGTGGCGAGCGCTGCGCTGACTTCTTCATAGATCGCCATGCGCAGCGACGGATCAGCGTCTGCGCGCTCGAGCTCCCACAAGAGCTGCTCCCACAGGCGGCGATTGGCTGCGAGCCGCTCGAGCCGCGCGTCGATGCGCGGCAATCCGCTGCGCGCTTTGCGATAGCGTTTGAAGTACGCCGCTGCGTTTTGCTTCGCGCTGAGCGTGGGGTCGAGCGCGATGCGCGAACCGTCGGGCGTCACGAAGGCGGTAGCGCGCTCGGGCACGTCGGCGAGATTCGCGTAAATCGCATCGCCCGACACGCGCAACGCATCCGCCACGCGAGCGCGCTCTTGCGCGGCGTGCAGCGCGGCCTCTTCGTCGTCGCAACGCGCGAGCATGCGCTCGAGTTTCTTGCGCAGCGCGATCCCAGCCGGCGCAGCCCGCATGCGATCGGAGCGTGCGATTTGCTGCGCACCGAGTTCGTTGAGACTCGGCGCGCGGCTCACGTCGCCGGCCGGCCACGCGAGCGGCACGAGGTGACACGCGACGATCTCGTCTCCGCGCCGGTAGACGTAGAGCTCACCCATATCTGCGCTCGCGCGCTCGACCTGCGCGCGCAAGGCGCTCCACGCTTCCAGCAAACGCTCGACCGGTGCCGCGGGCGTTCCAACGGCGAATACGCTCTGCACCACGGACCGGGCAAGCGGCGGCGTGCAAGCAAGATCGAAATCGGATAACAGGCGCGCGACGCCCCGCAGCTCCGGTTCGACGCGCGCGAGCGCCGCGTGCACGCCCGTGACGAAACCCGGGAGGTCGAGCTTCGCGGTGCGGGCCGGCGGTGGTTCGTAGCGCTTGCCGACGGCGACGTCGCGCGCGCCCGCAGCGCCCTCGAATTGGCGAGCCGCCGCAAGCACGCTCCATTCGTCTCCGACGGGTCGCAGCACGAGCGCGTTGCTGCGGCGGGGCTCGAGTTCCAGCACGAGGCGGTGCCGCGCAGGCACGCCGAACGGGGACCGGGAACTCAAGTCGACGTTGAGAATGCGGTCATCGGGTACAGCTCGGACAGCATCGACGACGCTGCCTCGGAGCAGCGGAGCGACGCCGCCGAGCCAGCCTAAAGGACCGCTTTCGTTTGCCCGGTCGTCATCACGTGTGGCCGCGACGAGCGGCTGTTCGGGGTTGAAGACGGCCTGCAGCAGCAGTTGTTCGCGCCGGCGATAGCACGTAAGCGTGAGACGCCGCTCCGATCCTCGTAGCTCGCTCACGCGCCCGCCCGCGACCAGGCCATCCAGCTCGCGTGCGAGACGAGCGACCAGCCAGCTATCAAGCGTCATGGGGGATATGAAAGACTCGCCGAGCCGCCAACCGGTCCTGCTGGTCGTGTCCGGGCCTTCCGGCTCGGGCAAGGACAGCGTGATCGCCGCGCTGCGCACGCTCGAACCCGAGGTCGGCTATTGCGTTTCGGCGACCACCCGCGCGCCGCGCGCGGGCGAAATCGAAGGCGTGCACTATCATTTCGTCTCGCGCGATGAGTTCAAGCGCATGCTGGGCGAGGGTGCGTTCATCGAGACGCGCGAGTACGCAGGCAATCTGTACGGCACGCCAAAGGCGTTCGTCGAGGAAACGCTGCGTTCCGGTCGAGATCTCGTCATGAAGCCCGAAGTGAACGGCGCGATGATGATCAAAGCGCTGTATCCGGACGCGGTGTTGGTGTTCTTGACCGTGCGTTCGGAAGACGAGCTGATACGCCGCCTTGGAGGTCCGCAACGCCGACGGCCCGGAGGACATCGCGGCCAGGCTGGAAACCGCGCGGCTTGAGGAGAAGGCCATCAAAGACTACGAGTATTTGATCGTGAACGACGAGTTCGACGTCGCCGTCGCGCAACTACGCGCGATCCTGCGCGCCGAAGCGCTCAGGGTCTGGCGATTGAAAGGCTCAGGCGAGTTCTGATGTGCGGCATCGTCGGCTATATCGGCCCGCGCAACGTCGTCGGCGTGCTGATGGACGGCTTGCGGCGGCTCGAGTACCGCGGCTATGATTCGGCCGGCGTCGCGGTGGTCGATGACGGTGCCGTCGTCGGCGAGAAGCGCGTCGGCAAACTCGCGAATCTCGAAGAAGCGCTCAAGCAACACCCGCTCAAAGGTTCCGTCGGGATCGGTCACACGCGTTGGGCCACGCACGGCCGGCCGAGCGACAGCAACGCGCATCCGCATCTGGATTGCAGCGGACGCATCGCGGTGATCCACAACGGCATCATCGAGAACTACGCGCCGCTGCGGGCGGCGCTCATCGAACGCGGTCACACGTTCGCGAGCGACACCGACACCGAGGTCGTCGCGCATCTCATCGAAGAGCGATACAAAGGTGACCTAGCTGCAGCGGTCCGCTCCGTCCTCGGTGAGGTGCATGGCGCGTACGCGCTCGGCGTCCTCTCGTCCGAATCTCCCGATGAGATCGTGTTCGCGCGCAACGGCGCGTCGCCGCTCGTCGTCGGACTTGGCGAGGGCGAGACGTTCGTCGCCTCGGACACGCCCGCCATCATGGAGTACACCCGCAAGCAGCTGGTGATCCATGAGGGCGAGGTCGTCGTCGTCACGCGTGACGGCGCGGAGATCTCGACGTTTGCCGGCGAGCCGGTCGAACGCGAAGTGACCCGCATCTCGTGGGACGTGCACGCCGCCGAAAAAGGCGGCTTCAAGCATTTCATGCTCAAGGAGATCTACGAGCAGCCCAAAGCGGTGCGCGATACGCTCGCCGGCCGGATCCGAGACGACGGGCGCATCGATCTCTCCGACGCCGACCTGTCCGACGAGCTGCTGCGCAAGGCCGGGAAGATCTCGATGTTCGCGTGCGGTTCGGCGTACTACGCGGCGATGTACGGCATGTACCTCATCCGCCAGCTCGGCCGATTGCCGGTGGAGCTGGAGCTGGCATCTGAGTTCCGTTACTCGCAGCCGGTCGTGGACGAGGACACGCTTGCCGTCGCGATCTCGCAGAGCGGCGAGACCGCCGACGTGCTCGAGGCGGCCAAGGTGGCAAAAGCCGGTGGCGCCACGCTGCTCGCCATCTGCAATCGGGTCGGCTCGGCGCTCTCGCGCCGCGCGGACGCCACTTTATACACCCACGCAGGCCCCGAGATCGGGGTCGCGGCGACCAAGACCTTCACCGCGCAATGCGCGGCCGTCGCGCTGTTTGCGCTGCGACTGGCGCAAGCGCGCGGCACGATGACGCCCGGTGAAGCGCGCGAGGTCGTCGAGGCCCTGCGCGGCGTGCCGGCGCTGGTCGATCAGGCGCTCAACAGCGACGAGGAGATCATCCCCGTCGCGCGCCGCTATGCGAAGTCGAAGACCGTGTTGTTCCTCGGACGCCACGTCAACTATCCGATTGCGCTCGAAGGCGCCCTCAAACTCAAAGAGATCTCGTATATCCACGCTGAGGGCTATGCCGCGGGGGAGATGAAGCACGGTCCCATCGCGCTGCTGGACGAAGCCGTGCCGGTCGTCGGCATCGCGACGCGAGGCCCGGTGGAGGAGAAGATACTGAGCAATCTCTCCGAGGCCAAGGCGCGAGAGAGCCGCGTCATCGCGATCGCCAACCCGGGCGACGATGCGGTGCTCGAAGTCGCCGACGTCATCTTGCGCGTGCCTGCCACCCATCATCTGATCGCCCCGATCGTCAACGTCGTGCCGCTCCAATTGTTGGCCTACCACATCGCAGATCGTAAGGGCTGCGACGTGGACCAGCCGCGCAATCTCGCCAAGACCGTCACCGTCGAGTAGCCTGCGTGGTCGCGCGGGGTTGCATGGACACGCGTGGTTCTTAGTGCCGCGTTTGTTCTCGCGCTTGGGACCAGCGCCGCAATCGCGAGTGGCTGGCTCGTGGGTCGGGCTGAGGCTGCCGCTTTGGACAAGCAGCCTGCTGACGCCCTCCGTCTGTACAACTGGGCGTTGCTCCTGAACCCGCTGTCGTCCGAAGCGCTGACGCGCCGAGGCGTTCTGAAACTGGATGCATTGCACGATCCTGGCGGAGCGCGCGACGACTTGACGGGTGCCCTGTCCCTGCAAAGCGACGACGTCGCTGCGTTGTACGAACGGGCGCGCGCATTCGACGAGCTTGGTGACAGCGCATATAACCGACGGCCGGGCAGACGATCAGGCGAGGCCTTTTAAGGTCACGCCGAACTATCTGCATTTCGCCGAAGGCTCTGCGCTCATCGAGATCGGCAACACGCGCGTGCTCTGCGCGGCGACGGTCGAAGACCGAGCACCGCTGTTCCTCAAGGGTCAAGGGACCGGTTGGGTCACCGCCGAGTACGCGCTGCTGCCGCGTTCTACGGCGGAGCGCACGCAGCGCGAGGCGGTCAAAGGACGTTTGGGCGGCCGGACGCACGAGATCCAACGCATCATCGGGCGCAGCCTGCGATCGGTCGTCGATCTGCGCGGCTTGGGCGAGCGCACCATCCTGCTGGACTGCGACGTGCTCGAGGCGGACGGCGGCACGCGCACCGCGTCGATCACTGGCGCGTTCATCTCGCTGGTCTTAGCGCTGCTCCATTTGCGCGGTGCGAATAAGCTGCGCGGCTGGCCCTTGACCGATTGGCTGGCGGCGACGTCCGTCGGATTGGTGGACGGGCGCGCCATGCTCGATCTAAACTATGAAGAAGATGCGCGCGCCCAGGTCGACATGAACGTCGCCATGACCGGCGATGGCCGATACGTCGAGGTCCAGGGCACGGGCGAGGGCATGCCGTTCGCCCGCACCGAGCTGGACCGGCTTCTGGCGTTGGCGGGCAAGGGCGTCGTTGAGCTGGTCGAACAGCAGAAGGCGGCGCTCGCCGCGTTCGACGTGCCCGCGTTCGGCAAGACCGCGAAGGCGCCGGCGTGAGCGAGCTCGACGGCCTGCTTGCGCTGATCGACGCATTTCATATCACCGACCGCGGGCTTGTGCGGGCGCGCGATGGGATCCGCCGCGACGGCGGCCCGGCGAACGTCGAGGCGTTGTTGCGGGCGGCGGCCAAATATTTCGGCGACATGGCCGCCGAATCGGAGCAGCATCTGGCCGAGATCGACCGCAAGCTCGACGATCTCTACCAGCGCCAATACAATCTGCACGCCGAACGCAGCGTGGCGGAGCGCCGCCGTGACGGCGCGCGTCGTGTGCTCGACGCGCTCGACGCGACGGCGCACCGTCAGGAGTCCTGATGCAGAACGTCGCCGCCAATCCGTTCACGCGCTTCTTCGGATATGCCGGCGGCGTCATCATCATGCTCGGCGACGCGTTGCGCTACGTGTTAACGCTGCAGGTCAGGCCGACCGAAGTGCTGCGCCAGGCCTACTTCTTGGGCGTCGAGTCGTGGCCGATCATCGTCCTGACGTCGCTGTTCACGGGCATGGTCATCTCGCTCGAGACCGCCAAGGCCGCCGTCGCGAACGGTTTGACCGAATACGTCGGCAGCAGCGTGGCATACGGCACGTTCCGCGAACTCGGGCCGCTGCTCACCGGCATCGTGTTCGCCGGCCGGGCCGGCGCAGCGATCGCCGCGTCGCTCGGCGCGATGAAGGTCACCGAACAGATCGAAGCGTTCCAATCGATGGGTGTCAGCCCGGTGAAAGTGCTCGTCACGCCGCGGCTGCTCGCGTGCATCCTCACGGTGCCGCTGCTCACGGTGTTCGCCGATGTCGTCGGTATCGGCGGCGGCTATCTCATGGCGCACCTCGAGGCCGGCATCACGCAATACACGTACTTCCACTCCGTGCAGCAGGGCACGCAGCCGAGCGATTTCTACAACGGCCTCATCAAGGCAGCGGTGTTCGGCGCGATCACCTCGATCATCGCATGTTACGAAGGCTTTCGCACCGAGGGCGGCGCTGACGGCGTCGGCCGCGCGACCACCAATGCGGTGGTCACGGCGATCATTCTCATCTTCGCGTTCAACTTCGGCCTGTCGTACGTGCTCTTCCATTGACCGACCTCACCGAGACGCTCGGACCCCCGCGGCCGGATGAAGATGTCGCGATCCGGCTGGATCGCGTCGCGCTCAAATACGACGAGAAGATCGTTTTGTCGGACTGTTCGGTGGACTGCCAGCGCGGCGCGATCACCGGCATCATCGGGCTGTCCGGCGCCGGCAAGTCGACCATTTTGCGCGTCATCAACGGGCTGCGCCATGCGGACGCCGGCGCCGTGTACATCAACGGCGACAACATCACCGGCTGGAGCGAACGAGAGCTCATCGAAATGCGCAAGAAGATGGGCTTCGCGTTCCAGTACTCGGCCCTGTTCGACTCCATGACGGTCGCTGAAAACGTCGCCTATCCGCTGTGGGAGCACACGCAGATGAAAAAGGCGGAGATCGACCAGCGCGTCCACGATACCCTCGAAGCCCTGGGGCTTTCCGACGTCGAAGACCGGCTGCCCGGCGAGCTCTCCGGCGGCATGCAGAAGCGGGCGGGGTTCGCGCGCGCAATCGTGAATGACCCGGAAATCATCCTGTTCGACGAACCGACCTCGGGGCTCGATCCGATCATGACGCACATCATCGTGACCAGCATCAAGAGCATCCAGGAACGCCTCAAGGCGACGTCCGTGGTCGTTTCGCACGACCTGCGATCGATCTACGCCCTGTCGGACCGCGTGGCGATGCTGTTCGAGGGCACGATCATCGAGTCGGGGACGGTGAACGAGATCCGGCGCTCGCCGAACCCGATCGTCCAGCAGTTCCTCCAAGGAAGCGAACTTGGTCCGATCCCGCTATAAGCAACGCGGCGCAAGCCCGACCGCGCAACAGGTCCGCGTGGGCATCTTCACGCTGCTCGCGCTCGCGTCAGCGGCGATCGTCGTCATCTATGTGAGCGACATCGGCCTGCGCGCGCGCGGCTATCCCATCGCCATCCATTTCAAGGACGTCGGCGGACTGCAGGAGGGCGCGTCGGTGCTGGTCTCGGGCGTCGCCGTCGGCGACGTGCAGCAGATCCGGCTGTTGCCCGATCAGACCGTGCTCGCCGTGGCGGTGATCAACAAAGGCACGCGCGTTTATCGCGAGTCGCAGTTCATCGTCTCGAGCACCATCACGGGTCAATCGACCCTGAACATCAAGCCGCCGCTGGATATCGCGCACTCGACGCCGCTGCCAGCCGGCGTGCCGGGAGACCCGAACGACGCGCCCTGGGGCGTGCTGCCCCCCACGATCGGCGACCTGGTGAGCGAGAGCCAGACGCAGTTGAAGAGCCTCGAGAAGACCATCGCGGTGATCAATGTCGAGCTGCCGCTTATCGCCAAGCGCTTCGACAACGTCGCTGCGCACACCGACCACCTGATCACCAGCGCGGACACGAATTTCACGGCGTTCTCCGCGTCGATGAACACGACGATCGCGGAGCTCAATCGCGTGATCAAGCTGAGCGGCAGCAACATCGTCGAGCTGACCGGCAACCTCAACTCGCTGGTGGGCAACAACTCGCAGCGCATCCAGCAGCTCGTCGACGCGCTCTCCGACACGGCCAAGAACCTGAACACCACGATGGCCAACTTCGCGTCGCTCACCGGCGATCCGACGATCAAAGCGAGCCTCGTGCAGACGGCCATCAACTTCAAGGATGCGAGCGACAAGCTGCGTTCGGCCGCTACTGACCTGCAATCGCTGACGAGCGACCCGAGCGTGCAGGCACAATTGCGCGGCACGATCAGCAACCTCGACCAGGTCACCGCCAAGGCGAATGACATCTTGGGGAACTTCTCGTCGGCCACCGCGCCGCCGCCAGGCGCGACGCACCCGGGGACGCCACCGCCCAACGGCGTGACGCCAAACGCGCCGCCGAACAGCGTGGTGCCGCCCGCGCCCTCGAATGCCACGCCGCGCCCACAGAACTCCCTTCGCAGCTTGGAACTTGTCGAACCGCAGCTGCGCCTGTATTGGATGAACAAGTTCAACGGCGGCCCGACCAGCGACTTGAACTTCACGTTCCTGCCGCGTGGGCCGACGAACCTCACGCTCGGAGCGAACTCGCTCGGCTATAGCGCCACGTACAACGTGTTGCTCAACCGGCGGCTCGCGCCGGGGCTGACGCTCTCGGGCGGCGTGTTGTACTCGAACCTCGGCGTGAAGGCGGTCTATCAGCCCGGCCCGCTGGGCGTCGACGTGCGGTTGTACAACTCGAAGAACCCAACGCTCGATCTTTACGGCGACGTCCGGCTCGCGCGCCGCGTGCAGATATTCTATGGCGAGCGCAATCTGTTCGGCCCGAACTCGCAGACGCCGACGCCGACCTTCGGCCTGCAGACCAACTTCTAGCGCTCTTTGGCAAGTAAACCTCTTTTTTTTGCAGGGTCACTTTGCGTGGCAAAGCGAAAGGCCTTTTTTGTGACTCTTAGCCAACGTGCGCGATGCCTGATGCAATGCATCCTTGTTTGCCTCGCAACAAGCGGATGTGGCTTACTTCCAGAGCGGGTTTCGATGGACGATAGCCGTGTGAATGCGCTATTGAAAGCCGCATCCCATTTCGATCGTATCAAGTACGGATTTACATCGATCCCAACAACTGCAAAAGTCTGTCTCGAGACAAAGCCTAACGACGGTTATGACGCGATGCTTCATATTTGCGCAAAGAGCTGTCGCACGATCGCCTTTAAGAAAAGCACCACCGGTCTCGTGTGGATAGGCGAACAAGAGATCTTTGATGGACCAAATCTGGTCACTACAGTCGACGGAACATTCCACGAGAGCGTTAGCCTTACGTATGAGATCTCCCACGTGAGTGGCTATCCTCTCAATCGATTGAATATCGACTATTTCGGATCGAGCGAACGCGATCTCTCATTGGATCAGGCCGAGAAACTCTTGAAGAGATGGGGTTACTAGAGAGAGACCTAAGCGAGAAGAACAGGCATAGCGCCTGCTCTTCTCGCCGATTCTTCGAGAGTAAGCCGCAGGGCCAGGGTTAGACTGTGACGCGCCGGGGCACGTCGCGACCCTCGTCGAGGTCGAGCACTTCGAACCACGCCGTGACGTCATCGCGTCCGAGGCGTTGTTTCTCGGCGTCGAAGAACTTCTCGGCGTCGGATCCGGGCTCTGGACCGTCCTGCGCGAAATCCGTGTTGAACGCTTCGATCTCAGCAGCGGTCTTGCTCGCCAGCAGTTTGCGCGCCCATCCTTCGATCGACGCATCGTCGTCCAGTGCGGCGACCGTCTTGGCGAACGACTCCGGATCGGAGCCGACGAACGCCAGGACGTGGCGGTCCATGCCGCAGCCGAAGTGGTAGGGGCCGACGGTTCCGGCGTTGCTGGCGCGCGCCTTGTCGGTGGTGCGGGCAAGCATGACGACACCCGCTAATTTGGCCTTCGGGCTGCGTGGGTAGGTCTTGGTGAGGTCCATATCGGGAGAGGCCTTTCTCAGGGCTTGGAGGCCCGTTTCCGGGCCCTCGCGGGGCTATGGCTGGGCGGCGCTTCGCTCGCCAGCCAGCCTACTATATACCCTTTAGGGGCGAAAGGAAAGCAGTGTCTTTATTGTCAAACAATACCCGCTAAGATAGCGAGGTAGGGCCATGACGTACGAAACGAAGCTCTCGTGTCCGATCCAACGCACGATGGCGATGATCGCGGACAAGTGGAAAGTCATCGTGCTTTTCCATCTTGGACAGCGCACGATGCGCTTCGGCGAATTGCAACGCGCACTTGAAGGCATCACGCCAAAAGTGCTGACCAGACAGCTGCGCGATCTCGAGGGCGACGGTCTCGTCTCACGACGCGTCCACGCCGAGATCCCGCCGCGCGTCGAGTATTCGCTGACCGACCTCGGGCGCGATCTGCTGCCGATCCTGGATCAGCTGCATGATTGGGCGACGCGCAATTCCGTCGCGCTGCTCTCGGCGCGCGAAGAGCGCCGCAAGAGCGAACGCACCCCGGCGGCGTAACAGCGCGACCTAGCAGTTCTTCCGGTAGCGGACCTCTCCGCACGGCGTCATACTTGGTGATGATCGACGGGGCATCAGCCCCGCGACGCGCCAGCGGAGAAAGCATTTCATGTCCACGACCACCGAAAAAGAAAACCCATTGATCGGCCTGTCCGACGGCCTCGCTGACGCGGTCGAACGCGCCGGCGCGTCAACCGTCGCGGTCCACGCCCGCCATCGACTCGGCTCGAGCGGCGTGCTATGGCGGCCAGGCATTGTCGTGACCGCCGACCACGCGGTGCGCCGCGACGACGACATCAGCATCACGTTGCCCGACGGCACCACTGCGCCCGCTGCGCTCGCGGGGCGCGATCCCGATACCGACCTTGCGATCCTCACGATCGACTCGTCGGCCGCGATCGCCGCGCCGCAGTTCGCGGACGTCGAAGCGCTGAAGGCGGGGAACTTCGTGCTCGCCGTCGCGCGCGATGCCGAAGACGGCGTGCGCGCCTCAAGCGGCGTGATCAGCTCGGTCAGCGGCCACTGGCGCACGTGGCGCGGCGGCCACATCGATCGCTTCATCAGTCTCGATCTGACCCTCTACCCTGGGTTTTCGGGCGGACCGTTGGTCGACGTGTCGGGACGCGTGCTCGGCATCAACACGTCCGCGCTGTCGCGCCGCTTCGAGCTCACGATTCCGAAGGCGACCGTCGATCGCGTCATCGATCAATTGAGCAGCGGACGCCGCGCGGGCAGAGCGTACATCGGCGTGGGACTCCAGCCGGTGCGTTTGTCCGACGCGCTGCGCCGCAGCGCCAACGTGGACGCGAACTCGGGCGCGATCGTCGTGGCGATCGAGCCGAACGGGCCGGCCGAGCAGGCAGGCCTGTTCATCGGCGATATCATCATCGGTTTTGACGGAGCGACGATCGAGGACACCGACGACATTCTCGCGCAGCTGGGCGGCGATCGCATCGGTGCACAAGTAAAACTGCGCGTGGTGCGCGGCGGCAAAGCCACCGAACCGGTCGTGACGATTGGCGAGCGCGCCGTGGAAGAAGAGGAGAACTGACGTGAGCGCGATGGTTCTCGGCCACGTCGCGGGCGCTGCCGCAGCCACGTCCGAACTCGCAGAATCGCTGCGTCGCACCACCGTGCAGGTGCACACGAACCGCTCAGGCGGCGGGTCGGGCGTCATCTGGCGCGCTGACGGACTCATCATCACCAACGCACACGTCGCTCGCGGCAAGCGCTTGAGCGTGGAATTCAGCGACGGCAGCCAGCATCGCGCCGAGCTGACTGCGCGAGATGACGAACGCGATGTCGCTGCGTTGCGCGTGGCGGCAACCGGCCTTCCGGCGGCCACCATCGCGGACTCAGACCGCGTGCGGCCGGGCCAGCTTGTGCTCGCGGTCGGCAATCCGCTTGGTCTGGTCGGCGCGGTGACCAGCGGCATCATCTTCGCGGCCGGCTCGTCGCAAAGCAGGCGCGTCCGTTGGCTGCAGGCCGACGTGCGCATCGCCCCCGGTAACTCAGGCGGTCCGCTCGCCGACGCACACGGGCGAGTCATCGGCATCAACAGCATGATCTACGGCGGGCTCGCGGTCGCGGTCCCGAGCAACGCCGTCGAACGGTTCGTGCGCGGCACTCGCGCGCGTCCGCGCCTCGGTGTCGTGGTGGAACCGGTGAACGTCGGCGCAGGACGCGCTCCCGCGCTCGGTCTGCTCGTCTTTGAAGTAGCCGCCGACAGCGCAGCCCATCGCAGCGGATTGCTGCCAGGCGACGCGATCGTGCAGCTCGACGGCAAGCCGCTGCTCGCGCCTGACGATCTGAGCGATGCGCTTGCCGATGCCGATGGAGAACTCCGGTTGACGGTGCGGCGAGGTCCGGCAACGGTCGACGTGCCCGTCTCGTTCG
Organism: Vulcanimicrobiota bacterium; assembly: GCA_963812135.1. Classification (GTDB taxonomy): domain Bacteria; phylum Vulcanimicrobiota; class Vulcanimicrobiia; order Eremiobacterales; family Eremiobacteraceae; genus JAFAHD01. The sequence continues at coordinate 1,532,749 of CAWETU010000001.1, read as the reverse complement.
CCGTGTCGGATAGCGGGGCTGACGCCGCCGCGTGACGAGAGTCTTGCTGCGAAGTTCCCCGCTCACGCGCGCAGAGATTGACGACGCCTTGCGCGCCGACGGCGTTGCGACGCTGATCGATGACGAGCTGCCGCGCGATGACATGAACGCTCGCGTGGACGCACTCGCGCCCGATGTCGTGGTTCTCGAAGTCGACGGCGATGAGCCGATCGCTGACGTGTTGCCCGGCGTCGACCTGCGAAGCTGGCCACCGCTGATGTTGCTGGTGGGCCGCCCGGATGCGCAATGGACCAACGCGGCGTTGCGCGCCGGTGTGCGCGCCGTCGTGCCGCGCGACGGTCAGGATCTCGCGGCCGCAATCGCGGCAGTCGCGGCCGGCTTCATCGTGCTCAGCCCCGATGCGACGGAGCCGCTCGTGCCCGCCGGGTCAGCGACGCTGCGGCGCGGGGCGCAACACACGCTCACCGCTCGCGAGATCGAAGTGCTGCGCATGATGGCCGAGGGATTGGCGAACAAAGCCATCGCCTCGCGCTTGGGCATCTCCGAACACACCGTCAAGTTCCACGTCGGCTCGATCTTCGCAAAACTGCACGCCGGCAGCCGCACCGAAGCGGTGACGCTGGGCGCGCGTCAAGGGCTTGTGATGCTCTAAGGGCAATGCTCGCCATGCATGCCTGACAAACCCGACAAACAGCGCGAGATCATCAAGCAGTTCAAGAAATACGGTTTCGTCGTCGGCGCCACCACGCGCACCGGCGCGATTCTCGTCGAGCTCAAAGGCGTCGAGCCCGTCCGAGTACTGGTCCAGCCGGATGGCAGCGTCGTCCACGTTTCGGGCGACGTGACGCGCTTCGACTGGGGCAAGTTCGACCGCCGCTGAGTATGCGGTAACTGACTTGGTCATGCTCGCGCTATGCCTTGCTGCCCGCTCCTTGGCGAGCGCAGCCACCTCAGCTACCGACGCAGCTGGACATCCGCCAAGCGCCTACGTGGGATCATTTAGCGGATTGGCACGCGGCAAACCAGAGTCGATGAATATAGTGCTCCGCGGCAAGAGATTGTATGTTGCGACCCACGGTTGGTGGGTGAGCTGTTGGGTCGCGAAGCCAAACGATGGCGGTATGGCGATTGTCCAGGGTAGCGAATACGGGGCCAAAACGTTTAACGTCGATACGTCCTGGGTGCTTTCGCTCGAACATGGCGGCATACGGGCCGTGGACGTGCAGCTAGGTGGACCCACACGCGTCTACCACTTCAAGCGCGAGAGCCCTAACGCCGATCTCTCGATGATGTCAGACGAGGATCACGATTCGTGCCTGCCACATTAGCGCGCACGTGATGGATCGCGGTCCTTTTTCTAAGTGCCGACGTTGATGCGGCGCGGGGTCAACGCCTCCGCTGAACGTGCCGCTGCGGATGCTTCAACCAACTGATGTTGCGGTGATAAGATGCAGACCGGATCGGTTGCGCCCGCATCGCCAGTGAGCAGAAACGCTTGGCAGCGGCATCCGCCGAAATCGATCTCTTTGCGCGGGCACGAGCGGCACGGTTGCGGCATCCATAAAGTTCCGCGATAGGCCTCGAATGCGCTCGATCGCTGCCAGATATCTTCCAACGACGTATCGCGAACGCTGTCAAACGTGAGGGTGGTGATCGCCGCAGCGGCAGGGCACGGCAACACGCGGCCGTCGGGCACCACCGTCATGAAGCGCTGCCCCCAACCATGCATGCACGGCTTGGGGTATTGCTCGTAGTAGTCGGCTAAGACGTACGTGATTTCCATGCTCCCGGCGAGTCGCTGCTGCGCGCTGCGGACAATCGCGTCGGCAGCCGCAGCCTGTTCGCGCGACGGTAGCAAACCCGCGCGATTGAGAAACGCCCAACCGTAGAGCTGCACGTTTGCGAGCTCGAGCCTGCGCACGCCGAGACGTTCAGCCAGCGCGATCGCATCGGCGACGGTTTCGATGTTCTGGCGATGCAGCGGATAGTTCAGCGTGACCGCGACATCGCGCGCCAGGACGCGCTCGAGCGCCGCGATCTTTCGATCGTGCACGTCGGTGCCCGCGATGCGCTCTGCTGCGGGCGCGTCGACGCCTTGCAAACTGATCTGGACGTGATCGAGACCGGCTGCCAGCAGCCGGTCGAGCAACGCGTCGTCGAGAAACGTGCCCTGCGTGATAAGGTTCGAGTAGAGCTGTCGTTCGCGCGCGCGCCGGACGAGCGCCACGAGCAGGTCGGGCCGCAGCGTTGGCTCGCCGCCCGAAAAATGGACCTGCAGCACCCCGAGCGCCGCGGCTTGGTCAATGACGCGCAGCCAGGCCGCCTCGTCAAGCTCGTCGCGGTACGCGTGCAGATCGAGCGGGTTGTAGCAGTATGGGCATTGGAGATTGCAGCGATACGTGAGTTCGGCCAACAGCGAAAGCGGCTGCGGCGCGCTCATCCGGCCGGCTCGGACGGGGAGAAGAAGACCCAGCCGCGCTGCTGGAGCCTGCCGAAAAGGTCGGCGACGTCGGCGTCGATCGAATCAACAGGCGCGGCGAATCGCCCCCGCAGTTCGCTGACGATCTGACCCACCGTGCGCGTGCCGTCGACCAGCCCGAGCGCCGCGGCCGCGGTCGCATTCAACTTGACCACGCCCTCGGGGATCAAGAGCACCGACTTGCCGTCGTCGAGCGCGCGCAGCCGCACGCCGCGCGCCAGCTTCGGCGCCCCTTCGCCGCCGCTCATCGGTCGCTCGCCGATGCCGTACGCGGCTTGCGTCGCGTCGAGAATGGCCCACAAGACATCGCACTTGAAGCGCAGCGCCGCAAGACACGCATCCTGCGTCGCCTCATCGCGTGCGCCCTGGACTACCCAATCCAACGCGTGGTCGGCGTCTTGCACCGCGAGCGTCACGCGCCGGCGGAAGTATTCGAGGCCGTTCGGATCGATCCACGCGATACTTCTCCAGCAGCGCGTCGATGCGCTTGGACATCAGCTCGGGGGCGAACAACTCCGTCAATGACGATGCGACCGCGGGCAGCCACGGTTGCGTGCGCGCGAACGTGACGTACGCGTCGACTGCGAACCGCGTCCCCGCCACCACGTGCGTCTCCGCGAGAAGCTCGCTCTTGGGCATGCCCGTCGCCACCCCGAGCGCGAGCCACAGCTCGATTCCGCCGCCGCCGTCGCGCAGCGTGCCGTCCTGATTGTGGATGCGCTGGATCCAGACGCGCCGTTTCTCGCGGTCCGGCAGGTTCGACAAGATCGCCGCATCTTTGACTGGGATGTTCTTCTGATAATAGTAGCGATTGGCGACCCAGCCGCGCATCTGGTCCGGTGTTAAACGGCCTTCGTGCATCGCGATGTGGAACGGATGCTTGTCGTGATAGCGTTGCGCGCCGATCGCGCGCAATCGTTCGAGAAAGTTACCGTCTGACACCGGCCGCATCGCCGGCCTCTTTCGAAAGCGTGAACGCAAACCCGTCTTCGGCGATCGCCCAGCCGGCATCGCGCAGCGCTTTGGCCGCGTCGGACGCCGGATCGAGCACCGGGTTGGTGTTGTTGATGTGCGTGTAGTAGCGATGCCGGCCCCCGAGTCCGGTGACCAGCGGGAGCGTGCCGCCGTCGCCGGAGATCGGCAGATGCCCCATCTGGCGCGCCGTACGCGTGCCGAGCGCCTGCAGCGTGAGCTCGTGCTCGGTCCAAAACGTGCCGTCGAGAAACGCGGCGTCTGCCAGCGCCAGTTCGCGCCGCAGCGGATCGGTCATCGTGCCGGCGCACGGCGCGTAGAGCAATCGGTGCGCGCCATCGTTGATGAGAATGCCCGCCGCGGCGCCGGTCGCTTCGCGTCCGCCGTCGTATTGCGGCGTCAGTCCGCCGACATCGATCGCGCGGATGCGCAGCCCCACCGGCAGCCCCGCGCCGTCGTTGACGTGCACGGGAGAGTCGCCGATGATGTGCCAGGCGTTCGGCGGTTTGGCGAACGGCCGGAACGCGTTGCAACCACCGAGCAAGACGTCGCGGATCGTCTCGGTCGAGTAGATCGAGAGCTTCTCGGCTTGGCGCAGCTCGAGCAGGCCATAGGCATGGTCGATGTTCGCGTCGGTGAGGACCACCGCGGCGATCGGCGATCGGCGCGGCGTCTGCGGCGAAAGCTTTTCGAAGATGGAGATCTGGTGTCGGATGTCAGGGGTGGCGTTGGCGATGAGCCAGCGCTCGCCGTCGGCAGAGACCGCGATCGACGCCTGCATGCGCCGCAACTGCGGTTTGGCCCGCGCGGCGCGGCAATTACTGCAGGCGCAGTTCCATTGAGGCACGCCGCCGCCGGCCGCCGAGCCTAGCACCCGAATATGCATTTGTCGTCGCTGGCACTGAGCGGCTTATCGCCGCTGCGGGCCACGCCTTTCGCTCTGGAAAGACTAAACGGCCGTTGAGCCGTCCTCAGTCGCGGTCCCAAGGTACGCGGTGACCTCGGCGCCGAGCGCGACGAGCTCGAAATCCGGCCTCTCCCACACTGCCATGCCCAATGTTTCGGTGCGCCAGACAGGCTTCCTTGTCCCGCGAAACGACTCAGGTCACACGTTCGAGCGCCGGCAGAAGAAGAAGCCAGGCCCCGCAAAGGCCTGGCTCGCGAATGTTCCCTTGCGTCCTATCCGGAGCGCGTCGGCGCGCGGGGGCGTGGACCGACAGCGTTCATGGCGCTCACCACTGCGGCAGCGATCATGAAGATCGTTGCCAAGTAGTAGCCGTACCCCACCTTGATGTCGACGATGAACTGGTGCCCGAGCGCATCGCGCGCCGCGAAACGGATCAGCAGCAGACAAATCGCGGCCGCGCAGACGATCACGGAAGCCAATGCCGCCGCGCGCTCCGAATCGGCGAAACGCAAGCCCAATATAATCGCCCCGATGATGCCGAACGCGAACGCCGCGATGGTCCACCAGTTCGGCGGCAGGTGGTGCGGCGGCGCACCGGCTAGCGCACCTGGCAGATCGCGGCCGGTCACGAGGTTGAGTCCCGTGATTGTGTCGACCTGTTGGCCTTGGCAGGAGACGACGAAAAACGGCAGCGCGAAGCACAACAGCGCGAGAATCGTCAGCACGAGAGATGGCATTCGCATGCGTATGGTTTACCCTTCGGAGGCTATCGCTCGACGTCCCGGTCGCGCGGGTGCGCCTTGTCGTATTCGCGTTTCTTGTGCTCGAACGACACGTTGGTGTAGATCTGCGTCGTGGCGACGCTGGCGTGGCCGAGCAGCTCTTGGATGGTGATGAGGTCGACACCGTGCTCGAGCAGATGCGTCGCGAACGAGTGGCGCAGCGTGTGCGGGCTCGCGCTGGCGCTCAGTCCGCTCATGCTGCGGATGCGCCGGAAGATCTCCCAGATGTGGCGCGTGCTCAAGCGATGGCCCGTGTGGCCCAAAAAGAGCGCGTCGTCGCTCGAGCGCGGCCGCACGTTGAGGTAATCGCGGATCGCGCTGGCCGTCGTGCGATTGATGATGACCAGGCGCTGCTTGCGGCCCTTGCCCATGACGCGGATGGTGCGGGTCTTCAGGTCGACGTCGGGGATGTCGAGCGAGGCGATCTCCGCGCGGCGCATGCCGCTGGCATAGAGCAGCTCCATGATGCCCCGGTCGCGCACCTTGAGCCATTCGGTCTTCCAGCCGGACACCGTGCGCAGCAGCTGGCTGACCTCGCGCTCTTTGAGCACCTTTGGCAGCAGCTTGTCGCGGGTGGGCGACTCGAGCTCCGCCGCGGGGTCGTCCGGCCGCTTGTTCTCGCGTTTGAGAAAGCGGTAGAAGGAGCGCAGCGCCGCGATCTTCCGCCGCACCGCCGACGCGGCGTAGCCGCGATTGCTCAGCAGCTCCTGGATGAACCGGATCAAATCGGACTTCGTCGCGCTGGCCAGCTGCGGCCAGGCCTTGCCGTGCGCCGACTCTTTGCGCGGCGCTTTGGCCAGGAACGCGCCGAACAGCTCCGCATCGCCCGCGTACGCGCTCACCGAGAGCGCGCTGCGGCCGCGGCCGCGCAGCGAGCCGGCCCATTCGACGATCAGCGGGTCTGCGGGGAAGACCGATTTGGCTCGAGGCACAGGCTCACTCCGATCGGTGTGGGGTGGGCATTTCGACGCGGGCCCTTCTCAATCAGTATCCCAGAATCATAGTTTCATGATACCCGAAAGAAGCCCGCAAACGCAAGCGTTTTTGGCGGTTCCAATGACGTCTTCTGCCCGCTCCTTGCCAAACGCAGGCGGGGGCTGTGGCGTGTCCTAACCGGGCAGCGTGGCAACCGAATCGAGCGGGCGTTCTGACGGCGCCGGACCCGCGTTCGCCAAAGGCGCGTGGACCGGCTGGGATCTGACGCTGGTCTTTTGCTCAGCCATCGCCGCGTTTTGGCTCGCCGACTATCTCATGGTCATCGCGATCGCGGTGTTCCGCCACGGCGGTTTTCCGTCGGTCGCCGAACTGTACGCGTACCTGCGGGCGGCACGCGGGGGCGGGAGCGGTTTTTGGACTCCTGGAACGCTCGCGCTGATCAGCGCCGGGCGATCGGCTGCTGCGTTGCTCGTCGTGTATGCGCTGCGTGGTTGCCTGCCCATCAAGACCTGGGCCGACATCGGTCTTCGCAAACCCGGATTCGACGACATCGTCTTCGGCATCGGCGCGGGGATGTTTTTGTTGGCGCTCAGTTGGCCGATCAACCTCTTCGAGCAGTGGGCCTTCGGACCGCACGCGAACTTCTGGGGATCCGCCGTCAACACGCACCGCGGCGTCCTCGCGTATATTCTCGACATCGGGCAAGGCGCCGCAGTGGCTCCGTTGTCTGAGGAGATCCTGTTTCGAGGGCTGCTGTTCACCGGGCTCGTGCAGCGTATGCCGGCGCCGCTCGCCGCGATCGCCAGCGGGGTCTTGTTCGCGGCGTGGCACCTTCAGCCGTATCGATTGATCTCGGTCGCCATCACCGGCATTGGTCTCGCGTACGTCTACTATTGGCGGCGCAACCTGTGGTCGTCGATCGCGGCGCATGGCACGATCAACCTGATCCTGTTCTCGCTGCAATTCTTTATCCGGCCAGCCGTCCATTGACGAGGCGGTTGCGCCCCATTGGCGGATTTTCGGCGCTTCTTCTCCTATATTGCGCGGACATGGACTGGGCAAAGTGACGGACAGGGGAAACGGCACAACGCTCCATGCGAGCGATCGCCTCGTCTTGCAGGTGATTCCCGGGATCTGCCTCGCCGGCGTGCTTTTCCATCTCGGTTACGTCGCGTCCGGCGGCCCCATCGCCGACAACGCAGTCTTGCTCGGGCTTGGGCTTGCGGCGTACGGGCTGGGTTTCGTCTCAGCCGTGGCCGCGTTCGCCGGCGCGCGGTGGTGGGCGACGCGCGTGCTCCCCGCTCTCTGCTTCGTCGCATTCGTGATGTCGCTGGGCATCAATCACTTGGTGAGCCCCGCGGTCGTCAGTCCGCACTTCGAGCAATACCAGAGCGACTCGCTCGCCTTTGACGCGTACTCCGCACAGCTCGTCATCGAAGGCAAGGACCCGTACGCCGTGAGCATGGCGCCCTCGGCGACGGCGTACAACGAATCGCCGACCATCTACACGCCGACCGTAGAGGGCGGCCGCGTCGCGATCGAGCCCTACCCGGCGCTCAGCTTTTTGATCTACGTTCCGTTCGTGCTGGCGCACGTGCAGAGCATGATCTGGGTCGACATCGGATTCGCGCTCGCCGCCATGCTGCTCGTCCTGCTGCTGGTGCCGGAACGATTGCGCATCTTCTTCGGCCTCTTCTTCCTTTTGATCCCCGAGTTCCGCGACTTCGCGGTCGGATCGGTCACCGATGTCCTTTGGCTGCCTTTGCTGGTCGGCGTCGCCGCCACGTGGGACCGCGCGCCCTCTTGGTCAGCGGTCTTGCTCGGCCTTGCCTGCGCCGTCAAACAGGAGCCGTGGTTCATCGTGCCGTTCGCGCTCGTGCACTGGTGGGCGATGAGCGAGCCCGGCCGTGCGCCCGTCGCGACGCTCAAGAACCTCGCATGGCTTGCCGCCGCATTCCTCGCCCCAAACCTTCCGTTCATGCTCTGGCATCCCGGCCAATGGATCGCCGGCGTGCTGAGCCCGCTGTTGTCACACGCCGTGCCGCTCGGCAGCGGCCTCATCGCGCTCCAAACCAGCGGGCTCGTCGCGCTGCCGCTGCGCGCGTACACGGTCCTCTGGGTCGGCGCGCTCGTGGTGTGCCTTGCCGCCTATGCGAGGTGGCCGCAGCGCCTCGCATGGCTGCCGTTCATCGCGCCGGCCATCGTGCTCTTCTTCAGCCCGCGCTCGCTGCAGAACTACTTCATCTATTGGCCGCTCGTGCTGGCGGTGTATGCGGCGACTGCGCCGGAACAGCGCCAAACGATCGCGCGGCCTTTGAGCGTGCCGCTCCTGAAGCATGCGGCCGCCGTCGGCGCAGCTCTCGCGGCCGTGATCATCGGCTTCATCGGGGTCGCAACGGCAGGCGAACGCGCCGGCGTCGACGTCAAGCAAATCGCGCTCGATCCAGAGACGGGCTACATCGATCGCGTCGTCCTGAACCTCTCGAACCCGACATCGCACGTCCAAACTTTTCATTGCGCGCTTGCCGGCCCGTCCAACGCGATCGTGTTCTGGCGCCCGGCGCGAGTGGACGTCCCAGCTCATGCGCGCAGCACAGTGGAGCTCTCCGCCGGCGACCTTTCCAGCGAAGCGCCGCGCATGGCCGGCTCGGGCCTGCAGGTCGTCGCGTTCGAGCCGCGCGACGCGATCGCCATCTACACGCGCCCCATGTTCCCTCCGCCCGGCGAGACGCATCCGCTGCGCAACGGCCGATTGTTCTCCGCGGTCAGCAAGTTCCAGATGCTGCCCGTGCCCGCGCCGCTCGCCTGGAGCGCGGCGCCGCAACCGTTTCTCGACGGCCGGCTTGGAATGGCTCATGACGGGCCGTTCGGCAGGGCCCTCCGCTTCCGGTTGACCGCTCCTAACGGGTCGGATTGGTCCGTGGTTCGCGTGAGCCAGTCGTTCGCCGCGGCCGGCTCGCGTTTCACGTTCTGGCTGAAACCGGCGCAAAGCGATGACGGCATCGCGTCCTTGCAAATGTTCGCCGTGGCCTTTACGGACGCGCTCGGACGCCGGACTTTCTACTCCGTCAATGCATCAGTCAGCCAGCCTCGGCGTCAGCTGCGCGGCAAAGATACATACGTCGAGTTGCCGGGGCGGATCGGCCGGTGGAACCGCTACACGGTCGACCTCGGGCCCGCATGGCGACACCCCTCTGGCCCGGTCAGCGTCGCCATCGTCGGCGCGGTCCGCCGCGGCCATGATGGGAACGCCGGCGGCGAGTTCGGCGGAATCCTGGAGAACTAGGTCTAAACGGGCTGCATGGTCCGCGACGAACCGCACCTCCACACCCTTCTTCGAGGCGCCCTCAACGGCGGTACGTCCGTCGTCCTCGCGACGTGCGGCGAAGACGGCACGCCCTCGACAGCCCTGAATAGCTGGATCGTCGCTAAGGACGAGAACATCATCGCGCTCGCGATGGACACGCGCAGCACGGCCTATGCGAACATCTCCAACGGCCGGGCCCGAGTGGGCTTCGAGGTGCTCGCCGACGACCTGATCCTGGCGGTGCGCGGCACCGCGACGATCGTCAAGGAGCGCCTCGCGACGGTCGCGTTCCCGTGCGCCATGGTCCACATCGCGGTTGATAACATCCGCGACCACACCGTCACCAGCGTCCGCTTCCAAGGACCGCGTTACACGTACGCGGATAACAAGGGACATCGCAGCGACATCGAACTGGCCATCTTCGCAGAGCTGGCGAGGGACGTCGCGGAGTAGTTGGGCTAAAGCGGTTTAGGCGGTGACGCGCAGGACTTCGCGCAGCGTGGTCTCGCCCGACAGCATCCGGCCGAGCGCATCGTCGCGCAAGTCGGTGAAGCCGCGCGACGTGACGTAATCGAGCAGCTGCGTCGAATCGGCGCCGCGCGCGATCAAGCGGCGCAGACCTTCATCCACGGCGACCACTTCGTGCACGCCGAGCCGGCCATAATAACCCGAGTCGTGGCATTTCTCGCAGCCGCGACCGCGCCGCAGCGTCTTGGGTGTCGCGACCGGCACGAGCTCTTGGAGCACCATCTGCTCCTCGAGCGGCACTTCGTAATCTTCGGCGCACTGGTCGCAGATGCGGCGCATCAGCCGCTGGCCGACGCAGCCCAGCAAGGACGAGCCGATCATCGCCGGATCGACGCCGATGTCCACCAGACGCGCGATCGACTGAATGGCGGTGTTGGTGTGCAAGGTTGAGAGCAGCAAGTGGCCCGTGAGCGCGGCCCGCACGCCGAGGTCCGCGGTTTCGCGGTCGCGGATCTCACCGACGTAGATGATGTCAGGGTCCTGGCGCAGCAAGGAGCGCAGCACTGAGGCGAAGGTGAGTCCGCGCTTCGCGCTGACCTCGACCTGATTGACGCCCGAAACGCGATACTCGACCGGGTCCTCGATGGTCGTGATGTTGGTCGTGCCGTCGTTGATCTCTTGAAGGCATGCGAACAGCGTCGTCGACTTGCCCGAGCCGGTCGGGCCGCAGCACAGGATCATCCCGTACGGCCGCTTGATCAACGGCGCGAAGAGCTCGTAGTTGCGCTCGGAGAATCCGATCGCCTTGAGCGACTTGAAGACCGGATTTTTCTCGAGCAGCCGGATGACGATCTTCTCGCCATAGAGCGTCGGCAGCGACGAGATGCGCAAATCGAAATCCTTGCGCTTGTAACGCATCGACATGCCGCCGTCCTGCGGCACGTGGCGCACGGTGATATCCATGCGCGACATGATCTTGATGCGCGAGACGACCGCCGCATAGACGTTCTTGGGCAGCGTGCGCAGCTCGCGCAGCACGCCGTCAAGGCGGAAGCGCACTGCGATCTTGTCCGCGTACGGTTCGAGGTGGATGTCGCTCGCCCGGTCTTCGACCGAAGTGCGCAGCAGCGACTCGACCAGCGTGATGATCGGCGCGGTGTCGGAGATCTTGCGCAGCGTCTCGAGGTCTTCGACCTCGGTGCCGGCGCCGAACGTTTCGGTCGAACCCGGCATGGACTCGAGCAGCTTGTCCACCGAGTGCAGCGAGGCGCCGTGGTAGATGTTGTCGACCGCGGTCGCGATGTCTTCGAGCAGCGCGAAGCGCAGCTCGACCGGCATCTTGGCGCGGTTGCGCAGCATGTCGATGGTGAGCAGGTCGCTCGGATCGGCCATCGCGACGATGAGCGCATCATCCGTGCGCGATACCGGCACCACCGAATGGTTGACGGCGAGATTTTCGGGGACCGTATCGAGATCGTTGCCTTCTGGGCGATGACGCACCAGGTCGATGAACGGCACGTTGTAGAGCTCGCTGAGAAATTCTTCGACGCCGCCGCGTTCGACGATCTCAAGATCGGTGAGCACGTCGCGGATCGACCGGCCCTGCATGAGACGCGCATACAGGATGCGGTCCGAATCGGCGGGGTCGATCTTCTTGACTTGCTCCATGCGCCGTACCAGACGCATGTAGTACGCGTAGTGGGCCGGCGTCGTCGGCTCGGAGCCAGCCTTTTGCACTTCTTCTTCCGGCCCGGCCTGCGCGTCGACGAAGCCCGTCGAGCCGTGCTGCGGCGCGTAGATCGCTTCGAGCAGCGCGAAGCGATCCGTCGGATTGATCTCGGTGAAGGTCAGACCGTAGACGAATTCGCCTTTGTCGACCTGATTGCGCCAAGCGACTTCGATCGGCACGCGCAGCGTCTCGGATCCGCCGATGCGGATCTGTGCGGTGCCGCGGTCGCCGACCGCTAAATCGTTGTGGGAGTCAAGCCGAAGTCCGCCGCCGCTGACATCGACGGCTTCGCCCGTCGCGACCTTGCCGTCGTCGGTCTTGACCGTGACGGAACAGCGCAGCCGCCGGCGCTTGAAACGCCGGGTCGCTTTTGGGAGCTCGGGCAAAAGCGGTCGCGCAACCTCGGGAATCTCCCGCGTCTTTGAACCGGCTTGTCCGCGCGTTGCCGCCATCGTCCCCCTGGATCGCGAGCCTGTACTCCCGATCACACCTGAGCGTTCTCAGGCTCTCATTATAGTATCGGCGTCTTCCGCCAGGCGAATTACCCTGTTGCGGCCGGTTGTGGCAAAGCTTCTACGAGTGATTTGACCGCTTCCGCGCTCTTGGCCAAAGCCGCCTTCTCCTCGGCGGTCAGCTTGATCTCAAGGACCTTTTCGAGGCCGCCGGCCCCAAGCTTGCACGGGACACCGATGAAGAGGTTCCGCAGGCCATACTCTCCTTGTAGATAGACTGCGCACGGCAACACTTTGTGTCGGTCGTTGAGGATAGCGTCCACCATCTCAGCGATCGAGCGAGCGGGCGCATAGTACGCGCTTCCGGCCTTCAGGAGATTGACGATTTCCGCCCCGCCGTTGGCCGTCCGCTTCACGAGTCGTTCGATGGCGGCCGCATCCAGCAGCTCGGTGATCGGGATGCCGGCGACCGTCGAGTAGCGCGGCAGGGGGACCATCTGGTCTCCGTGTCCGCCGAGGACAAACGCTTGGACGTTGTCCACGCTGACGTTCAGCTCCGCCGCGATGAACGCGCAGAAGCGCGCCGAGTCCAACACGCCGGCCATGCCGAGCACGCGCTCGCGCGGGAAGCCGCTCACGCGCCGCGCGACCTCGCACATCGCGTCGAGCGGGTTGGTGACGATGATCAGGATCGCATTGGGCGATAGTTTGACCGAGTTGCGCGTCGCGTCGCCGACGATCTCGGCGTTCGCTTTGAGCAAGTCGTCGCGGCTCATGCCGGGCTTGCGCGGAAAACCCGCGGTGATGACGACGATGTCCGATCCTGCGGTCGGCGCATAGTCGTTCGAGCCGGCGACCGATACGTCCACGCCTTCGACCGGCAAGGCCTCGAGCAGATCGAGCGCCTTGCCCTGCGGAATGCCCTCGACGACATCGACCAGCACGATGTCCGCCAGCCCCTTTGCGGCGAGCCAGTGAGCGGTCGTCGCGCCGACGTTTCCCGCGCCGACAATAGTGACTTTCTTACGCATATGCACTTCCTTTACGCGTGCGACTTTTACGGCTTTTCCGAGTTCCAGTCCTTGAAGTCGGCGCGCAGCATTGCGCCGAAACGTGCAAAGCTATGATCTCCACACCTTCACCTGCACCTGCCGAAGCCGGCCTGCGTGGCGCGGTCGTCGGCAACACGAGTCTTTCGTCCATCAACGGCGACGAAGGCGCGCTCATCTATCGCGGTCTCGATATCCACGACCTCGCGCGCCGGTCGACGTTCGAAGAGGTCTGCTATTTGCTCTGGTTCGGCGGCTTGCCGACGCGCGCGCAACTCGACCGCCTGCGCGTCAAGCTCTCGCAGCGCCGCGCGCTTCCGCCGCAGCTCGTAATGCTCCTCAAGGACCTGCCCGCCACAGCCGCGCCGATGGACGTCTTGCGCACCGCGGTCTCTGCGCTCGGCCTGTTCGACGCACGCGTCAACGACGTCTCGGCCGAAGAGAGCCTGGAAAAGGCGATCACGCTCACCGCGATCTTTCCGACCATCCTCGCCGCCTACCACAACCTGAGCCGAGGCGAGGCGCTCGTCGAGCCGCGTCCCGACCTCGATCATGCGGCGAACTTCCTTTATATGTTCTTCGGCAAGGAGCCCGAGCCCGACGCCGCGCGCGTCCTCGACGTCGCGCTCATCCTCCACGCCGATCACGGCATGAACGCTTCGACGTTCGCGGCGATCGTCACGGCGGCGACGCTGTCCGACATGTACAGCGCGATCACGTCGGCGATCGGCACGCTCAAAGGCCCGCTGCACGGCGGCGCCAACGAAGGCGTCATCAAGAATTTGCTCGAGATCGACAAGCCCGAGCGGGTCAACGAGTGGCTCGACGGCAAACTGGCCAAACACGACAAGATCATGGGCTTCGGGCACGCGGTCTACAAGGCGTACGACCCGCGCGCGACCGAGCTCAAAGCCATCGCCAAGGAAGTCGGTCAGCGCGCCGGCAGCACGCGTTGGGTCGACCTCACCGAGCGTTTGGAGCAGGCGGTTTGGGAGCGCAAACAGCTTTATCCGAACGTCGACCTGTACAGCGCGTCGGTCTATTACACGCTCGGGTTCCCGACCGAGTATTTCACGCCGATCTTCGCGGTGAGCCGCGTCGCCGGCTGGTGCGCGCACGTGCTCGAGCAATACGCCGACAACAAGCTGATCCGCCCGCGAGCTAACTACGTCGGCCCGCGCGGCGTCGAATACGTGCCGATCGACAAGCGCTGACGCGCTAGAGGATGATCGCCATCACGTACGGCGATGTCGGCGCGGCGCTGCCGGACATCGGCTCGACGCTGAACGCCACCATGTCGCCCTTGCGCAGCGGCATCGGCATGTCCATCATCGTCATGCCGCCGTGCATCACCATCCCGGCCTTGTGCGGCGTGCCGTTGCGCTTCACCCAGATCTGATACGCCATGCCGCGCGGCGGCTCGGGCACGCTCGCGAGCAGCATGCCGTTGTGGCCGCGCGTGGGAGGCTGGAGCACCGAGAGCCGCCACATCCGGCCGCTGCGGTCCTGATGCGCAGGCGCCGTCCAATACGTGCCGCTCGCCAACGCCGCCATCACCGCATGGCCCGCGTCGGCCTGCTGCTGTGCGATCGCTCCTAAGCGGCGCGCCTGCGCGAGGTCGACCGACAGCGAATCGCGTTGCTGCTGCATCGCCACGCGCTCGCCGGATTCGTGGGCTGCGAACCCACCCAACACGATCGCGGCAGCCGCCGCAGCTCCTGGCAAACCAGCCCCACATCGCTGGAATATGTCCGCTTGCGCGCGGCACGACGGACGGCCGCGGCGCTTCTGCCCCGCGGCGGGCGATGTTCTGTTGCGCGCGCACGTCAACCGACGCCGCGTCGAGGATCCGCGCCTTGAGGCCAGCGGGCGCCGGCGTCTGCTCGCACGCGAGCGGAAGCATTCCCGCCACGCCCAGCAGCTCGCCGACATCGGCGCGGCAGTCCGCGCAGCCGGCGATGTGCGCGTCGACGGCCGCGCGCTCGCCGGGCGCAAGCGCGCCGAGCGCGTAACCGGCGGACAGGTCGGTGATGTGCATGTCGCTCATGCGCCGGACAGCCCCAGCTCGGGCGCTTCAAGCGCGCTCTTCAGCTTCATGAGACCCATGCGCATACGGCCTTTGACCGTGCCGAGCGGCACGCCCATGAGTTCTGCGATCTCGCTCTGCGTGTAGCCGGAAAAATAGGCAAGCTCGATGCTCTTCTTCTGTTCGGGCGGCAGGCGGTCGAGCGCGTGGCGCACCGCGTCGCCGCGCAGACTCGCCCAGACCTGCTGCCACACACCGGGAGCCTCGGCCGGCCCATCGGGCACTTCATCGAGCGACATCGCGACGCGGCCCGCCGCGCTCGCGCGCAACCGGTCGATCGCGCGATGGTGCACGATCGACATGAGCCACGTCCGCGGGCTGCCACGCTCGCGGCGATACGACTTGGCCTGGCGCCAGGCCGAGAGGAACGACTCTTGGACCACGTCCTCTGCCGCGCCGCGTTCGCCCACGATGCGATACGCAAGCGCATATGCGGGCTTGGCGTAGCGGTCATACAGCGCGTCCAGCGCATGCAGGTCCGCTTGCGCCAGCGCCGCCATGACCTGATCGTCCGTCACGTTCTGCGCGGTCACACTATCCACTGTTCTAAGGATACGGCTGAGCTAGCCGGACCGGATGACTGGGGCGGAAGGACTCGAACCTTCGAATGCCAGCTCCAAAGGCTGGTGCCTTACCAACTTGGCGACGCCCCAACGCGCGCGGAACCGCTTTCGACGCGGATCTGATTAGTCCCGGCGGATACGGATGGGGACGAGGGTTATTGGACGAGGCGGCGCGCGCCGATATAGCGGCTCGCGTAATAATCCATGCTGAGCGCATCGATGACGACGCCGCGCATCGATGCGTGGATGAACTTACCGCCGCCGAGATAGATCCCGACGTGCGATGCGCCGCTCGTATAGGTCTCGAAAAACACCAGGTCGCCCGGCATCAGCAGTTTCGCCGCGATGCGGTGCCCGACGCTGAACTGCTCGTCGGCCATGCGCGGCAGCGAGATGCCGTTCTTGGCGAACACGGATTGGACGAATCCCGAGCAGTCGACGCCGTTAAAGCTCGTGCCGCCCCACATGTAGGGGACGCCGAGATAACGCAGCGCTGTCCGGGTGATCTGCGCGTCGAGCGTGAGCACGTGTTGCGCCAGCTCGAAGGGCTGCATGCCCGGGAAGTCCGGCGGCACCGAACCGACGTGCGTCGCGGCCCAAAGGGCGCGCGAGGCGGCGATGCGGGCGGTCGATTGGCTGGACGAGTGCGAACGGCTCGTGCCTGTGTGGACCGCGTGCAACGCGACGCTCATCTGCAGCGAGGGAATCGCGGCCGGCGCGGGATGCATGGCCGTCGCGGGGTGGTGGACGTGGACCGGCACGACGATCTGCTGCCCCAATTGGAGCACGCTTGCGTCGGTGAGGTGGTTGCGCGCTTCGAGCGCGCTGACCGAGACGCCGAAGCGCTCGGCGATGGTGGAAAGCGAATCGCCGGCCACGACGGTGTGGGTGATCGAGTCGGCCGCGGCGGGCGCGACCGAAAGCAACAAACTTAGGAAGAACGTAACAGCAAAGCTGCGGCGCATGGCAACCCTCAGTGACGCTGGGTAAAGTTGTGAGGCCGGCTCTGATGCGAGGCGGCAGCGTGGTTCGAAGGGGTCCTAATCACCGCAGGACGCCGCGTCTTATCGCGTCGCGTCTTGCCTAGCCCGCAGCTTCGTGCCGTGGGTTGGCAGCCCTCCCTTCCAGCTGTGACCTAGGTCTCAATGCGGGACGAGACGGTTTGGACGGTTGCGGCGACCGCCTCGGCCACGCGCCGTATCTGCGTCTCGTCTGGGCCTTCGACCATGATCCGGACCAGCGGCTCGGTGCCTGAAGGACGCACCAGCACGCGGCCGGAGCCGTCCATCGCCGCGACTGCCGCGTCGATGGCGCGCACCACCTCGGCGTCTTCTTGCACCTTGCGCTTATCGCTGACGCGCACGTTGAGCAAGACCTGCGGGTACACGCGCATGATGCCCGCGAGCTCTGCGAGCGAACCGGCGGCCTTGCGCAAACTCAGCAGTTTCACCGCAGTCGCGATACCGTCGCCGGTCGTGTTGGCCTCGAGGTCGATGATATGGCCCGATTGCTCCCCGCCGATGCGATAGCCGCCGCGGTGCATCGCCTCGATCACATATCGATCGCCGACCGCGGTGCGCACGAGCGCGATACCAGACTCGGCAAGCGCGCGTTCCAAACCGATGTTGCTCATGACCGTCGCCACGATCGTCCGCTTGGGAAGCGCGCCCGCAGCCGATAGTTCCTTGGCCCAGATCGCGAGGATGTGATCGCCGGTGACGACGCCACCGCGTTCGTCGATGAACAACGCACGGTCGGCATCGCCGTCGAACGCGACGCCGACGCTGCCGGGATGAGCGGCGACCGCCGCGCGCAGCGGCTCGAGTTGCGTCGCCCCGCAGCGCACGTTGATGCGCCGGCCATCCGGCTTGCAGTGCAGCGGCACCACCGTGGCGCCGAGCGTTTCGAACACGCGCGGTGCGATGGCGTATGCCGCGCCGAACGCGGCGTCGACCACGACGGTGGTGCCGGCGAGCGATGTCCCCAGCGACACGCAGTGCCGTTCGTAGGCGCGCACGACGCGGCGCCGTTCCATGATCTCACCGACTTCGTCGCCCGTCGGTCGGGGTAACGCGACGTGTGCTGCGACGCGCGCGGCGATCTCATCCTCGATCGCGTCGGCCAGCTTGGCGCCGTCCGAGGCGAAGAACTTGAAGCCGTTGTCTTCGATCGGATTGTGGGAAGCCGAGATCATCACGCCCGCCGCGGCGTGCAGCGCCTTGGTGAGATACGCGACGCCCGGCGTGGGGATGATGCCCAACTTCCACACGTCCAGTCCGACCGATGCAAGACCGGCGCACAAAGACGATTCGAGCATGGGGCCGGACATACGCGTGTCGCGCCCGACCAGTACCGGCCGTTTTGCGCCGTGTGACGCCAAGACGTAGCCGCCGGCACGGCCCAATGCGAACGCGAGCTCGGGCGTCAAAAACTCGTTCGCGACGCCGCGCACGCCATCGGTGCCGAAGAGCTCGTTCACCGGGGCTCCGCCTCGCGCAGACGCGTTTCGATGATCTGCGCCGGCTGCGCGTCCAAACCCATGCGGCTCGCCAAGGTCCCGGTCAACGCTGCGAGCGGGATGTGCGACAGCGCCACGCCGAGTCCGACGCTGCCGCCATAGCGCGCGCACTCGATGTCGATGAGTTCCAATGCGCGGTGCAGCGGCGATTTGACGACATCGCTGCATTCGAGCAAGACGAACGGGTCGCCGGACAGCACCGAGATGCCTGGATAGGCGCCGATGTGCAACAGCCCGCCGCGCGAATCGCCGGCGGCGTGACAGATGCGCGCGAGCGCTTCGCCTGGAACGCCATGGAGGCGCACTTTGAAAAGCACGGTCGGCGCGCCGACCGAAAGCGATGCGCCGCGAAACGCGGATCCGTCGCGCGCGTGCGTCGGCGTCGCCGCGCGGACATCGAATCCGGCCACGCCCAAGGCGATCGGTGCGAGCGCGGTCCATTCAGATGCCGGCACCGCGCGTTGGGCGGCGTAGACCGGCGCATCGAGCGATACGCTCAAGGCCGCACCGAGCCGCATCACGCTGTCGGGTGTCGCCGCGTCGCCGCCTTGAACGTCGAATGTGAAGATGCTGCCCGGCGCGCACCTCCGCAACGGCCCCGCCACCGCCTCAAGCGCGTCATCGACGTCGCTGCATTGCGCCGCGTTCCAGACAACACAATCCATGTCTGGATCGAGCACGGGCTGCAATGTCGTGGCATAAGGCCCCAGCGCGTCGCAAACGGCGTCGACCGTGGCCGTAGCCGGCACAGGCGACGCGAGCACGCGCAGAAAAGCTGCGTTCACAGCGACGTTTTCCTCATGCATCGCGCATGTCCCCGCGCCTACCCTTGCCGCATGCGCTCGTTTCGTGCTATCATTTAGCGTCTTTTGCAATCGACAAGGAGTCTTCAACACGTGCCCAACATCAAATCGGCCAAGAAATGGACGCGCGCCTCAGAAAAGCGTCAAAAACGAAACCTCGCGGTTAAGAGCGGTCTGAAGTCGGCTTATAAGAAGGCCGTCGATGACCCCACCAGCGCGAACGTCAAGGCTTCTGCCTCCGTGCATGACAAGGCCGCCGCGCGCGGCATCATCCATAAGAACAAGGCCAATCGCAAGAAATCGCGGCTCGCCAAGCGCGCCGCCGCAACAGCCAAACGCTGAACTTGCGCGTTCCCCTCATCGTCTGCGCTCTCGCCGCGGCGTTGCTGCCGGCGATGGCCGCGTTGGGCGCTGCAGGCGGCCAGCAGAACAGCACCGGGCCGCAATCAACGCCCGCACCCAGCGGCAGCGCTTCGCCTCCGTCGACAAACCCCTTCGCAAGCCCGACGCCGACCGGCACCCCCGGGCCGATCGGCAATGGGTACGTGATTCTCGGCTACGGGTCAGGGAGCGCCGCGGGCGGCGTGATCCCACCGCGCATCGCGACGACCGCCCCACCGTCGCCGTTTCCCGCGTCGAACGCATCAGGATTTAACGCCGAGGTCACCGGCAGGTTCTCCAGCACCTACGCCGCGCTGCTGCGCTTCCATGATTACTCGATCCATGGCGGCGACAACCCAGTCGTCAATCTGAGCGAAGGCGCGCTGCTCTACATGCCCGGCGGCGGCCGCGCCGCCCTCGGTGTCGGTTACGGCTCGTGGCAGCGCTCGTCAGGCAATACGTCCGCGAACTCGGTCGGCGTCGCAGCCGTCTTCTTGCCGGACTTCCGGCACCCGGTGTCACCGTATGGCGGCGTCTTCTATTATCCGTCGGCGCGCATGTTGGGCGGCACCGCCGGCATCACGGCCGCGAACGCCGGCATCGTCGTGCGCCCGGGCAAATCAGGGCTGCTGTTCCGGCTCGGGTACGAGTACCTCGGCTATCCGAATCAAAACTCGTCGCCGACGTCGCTAAGCGCGCTGCAGGTCGGCCTCGGCGCTTCCTTCTGACTAGCGCGGGTCCACGACGACGCTGACGCGCGCATCGCGACTGCGCGCCAAGGTCGCGACGAGCGCGCACGCGTCGAGCAGCGCTTCTTCGCTCGCCGCTTTCAACGCCACCCGAAAACGATACTCACCCCGCGCCTTCGGCAGCGGATCGGGGGCGGGTCCGAGCGTTTCGACGCCTGGCGCTTGCGCGCGCAACGACGCGGCGATCCGCTCCGCCGTCGCGCTGACCGCTTTGAGGTCGACACCGGAGACGCCGACGTACGCGAGCCGGCCGAACGGCGGATAGCGCAGCTCCTGACGCAGTCCGAGCTCCTTCTTCGCGAACGCCTCGTAGTCGTGCGTCGCGGCGAGCCGCACGGCATAGTGCTGCGGTGAGTAGGTCTGGACGATGACGCGGCTGCCGGGCGCCGCGCGGCCCGCGCGGCCGGCGACTTGCGTGAGCAGCGCGAAGGTGCGCTCGGCCGCGCGGAAATCCGGACGGTTGAGGTCCAGGTCTGCCGATACGACGCCGACCAGGGTGACCGTCGGAAAATCCAATCCTTTGGCGACCATCTGCGTGCCGACGAGCACGTTCGCGTCGCTGCCGAAGGAGTCGAGCAGGCGCGCGTGCGAGCCGCGGGCACCAGTCGTATCCGAATCCATCCGGACCACCTTGGCGCTCGGCAGCAGTTCTGCGATCTCTTCCTCGACCCGTTGCGTGCCGAAGCCGTAGGGCCGCAGATCGAGGGCCGAGCATTTCGGGCACGCGGTGGGGATGCGGAACGCGTCGCCGCAGATATGGCAGCGCAGCGAACCGTCAGCCGAATGCATGACGAGCGAAACCGCGCAACGTTTGCAGCGCGGCGCGAAACCGCACGCCCGGCACAGCAGCACGCCGGCATAGCCGCGCCGGTTCACGAACAGCAGCACCTTTTCGCCGCGCGTGAGCGCGCGCTCCATCGCCTCGAGCAAGGCCGGGCCGATCGCCCTGCCTTTGCTGGGGCCATGCTGGCCGGTCAGATCGACGATGTCCACCGGAGGCAACGGCGCCTCGGTGGCGCGGGTGCGCATCGGCACGTAGGCGATCGTGCCCGATTGCGCTTCCCAGTAGGTCTCGAGGCTCGGAGTCGCGCTGCCGAGCACCACGACGCCGCCGGCGCCGCGCATGCGCTCGCGTGCGACGGCCGCCGCGTCGTAGCGCGGCGCGACGTCCTGCTTGTATGAAGGTTCGTGCTCTTCGTCGACGACGATCAGGCGTAGCTGCGGCAACGGCGCGAACACCGCAGACCGGGCGCCGACGACGACGTCAAGCTCGCCGGCCGCAGCGTCTTCCCACACGCGTGCGCGGTCGCCGGCGGACAGGCCGCTGTGCAGCACGCCGACGCGCGAACCGAAGATCGCGCGAAAGCGCGACGCCGTCTGCGGCGTGAGTGCGATCTCGGGCACGAGGACGATGGCACGGCCGCCGCGTTCGCGGACGCGGTCGACGAGTCTTGAATACACGAATGTCTTGCCCGACCCGGTGACGCCATGCAGCAAGGCGACGCCGCCCTCGCCGCGCGCGAGTTCGTCGATGGTCTCGATGGCGTGGCGCTGTTCCGAGGTCGGCGTGAAGGGGGCGCCCGTGGCCCATGCCGCGGGCGTGACGTCACGCGCTTCTTCTTCTATTCTGATCGTGCCGGCGCGTGCCGCGCGGCGGATGACGTCGGCCGATGCCCCGGCGCGGCGGCGCGCCTCCGCTAACGGCAGCCGGCCCTCGGCTTGCGCGAGCGCGTCCACCAGCCGCTGCTGCACTTTTCCGCGGGCTGACCCAGCGTCGACGAGCACCGCGATTTGCGGCCGTTGCGTCGGTTTGGTGGCGCCCGCGCCTTTCCCCGATGAGCGTGTGAGGATACCTCGCCGGACAAGGCCGGCAAGTTCCGCGCCCAGTCGGGCGGCCGGCATGCGCAGCTTCGCGCGAGCGGCCGCGCGCGACGCGGCGAGCGCGCTGAACGGCCGCTCGCCGAACGCGCGATGGAGCATCACACCGATCCGGTCGCCCGGCAACGGAGGCTTTGCAAAAGCGAATGCCGAGCGGTCACCGCCGGCAAGCGTTCGCGGCGCGACTGCGCTGAGCGCTTCGCGGAACGTGCACGCGTAGCGCCGGCGAAGCCACGCGGCCAGACGCACCGCCTCGGCGCCGAACTGCGAGGCCGGATCCTCGATCGCGGCGATCGGCTTGAGCTCGCCGTCTTCACCAGGCAGGTGGACCGGTTCGCTGATCACCCAGCCGCCGACGACGCGCCCGCCGAACGGCACACGCACTTTCGCGCCGAGCGACGGCGCGTGGCCGTCTGTCAGATACGTATAGGCGCGGTCGACTTGGGAGCTTGGGACGTCCACCACGACGTCCACGCAGATGCGCTCGTTCACTCTCCCAGTTCTTCGGCTTGCGGTGCCGTCGCGCATTGTGCGACGGCCGCGCGGACCGCAACCGGGTCGAGCGCCACTGCAGTCACCACGTGGCCGAGACGTTCGGGCAGCGCGAAGCGGATCTGGCCATCGCGCCGCTTCTTGTCCAGCTCCATCGCGCGCAACGCGGCGTCCACGTCGATCGACGCCTCGTACAGCGGCAGCTTTGCCCGGCGCAGCGCCTGCAATACCCGCGCGTGTTCGGGCCGTGAGAATCTTCCGGAAGCCAGCGCGAGCAGCCCTTCGCCGCGCAGCCCGATCGAGACCGCGTGGCCGTGCGGCATCGCGCGATGCGCCGTATGCTCGAGCGCGTGGCCGATGGTATGGCCGAGATTGAGCGCTTCGCGCGCGCCCGCCTCGCGCAGGTCGCCGGCGACGATCCCGATCTTCACCTGAGCTGCGCGCACGATCGCCTCGCGCAAGGCATCGTCGGCTGCCCGCGCCGGCCGCCGGCGCCCTATCTCATCGAGCAATGCCGGGTCGCCGATGACGGCCGCTTTGACGATCTCCGCCATGCCGGTCGCCCGCTCGCGCCGGGGCAGCGTGTCGAGCGCCGCAAAGTCACCAACGACTGCGCGCGGCTCCCAAAACGCCCCGACGAGGTTCTTGCCTTCGGCCAGGTCGATCGCGGTCTTGCCGCCGATCGCCGCGTCCGCCATCCCCAGAATGGTCGTGGGGACCGCGACCCAAGCGATGCCGCGCATGAACGTCGCCGCGGCCAATCCGGCCAGGTCGGTGATCGTGCCGCCACCGACGGCGACCAGCACCGTTTGCCGGTCTGCCCGTCGCTCGACCAGCCAGCGCCACAGCTCCTCGAGGCTGCGCGTGCGCTTCACGCGCTCGCCGCCGCGCAGCTCGAGCGCCCCGATGACGTTCACGCCCGACGCCGCCACCGCCGCTTCGATCGCAGCGCGACGAGCAGCGACGCGAGCGTCGTAGACGATCGCGACCGACGGCGCACCCGCGAGCGCAGTCGCGACTCGCGCCGGCGCGTCGTCGCTCATGACGACGGGATACCGCAGGCCGTCGAGGATGATATCGCTCAACGCAAATGCTCCGCCCCGCCGCTGCGCGCACGATACCAGCGAGCGATCGTGCCGGCGACTCTTCCCGCGGTCGAGTCATCCACCGCGATCCGCAAGTCGCTGTCCGCGTATGCGTCGGCTCGCTCTGCCAGCAACTCGCGCACCCGCTCCAAGCTCGGCGTCTCACCGAGCAGCGGCCGATGCGAACGATGGGCGACGCGCGCGTGCGCCGCCTCGGGCGAGATCGCGAGATGCACGACCAGGCATCGGCGCCGAAGCAGCGCGCGATTGCCCGCGTCGAGCACGGCGCCGCCGCCGACCGCGATGACGCACGACTCGCCCGCGCACGACCGCTCGAGCGCCTCGCGTTCGTACGCCCGGAATTGCGCCTCGCCTTGGTTGGCGAAGATCTCGGGGATCGGACCATGGAGGCGTGTGATCTCGGCGTCGCTGTCGACGAAGTCCATGCCTGTCATGCGCGCCAGCCGGCGCCCCACGGTGGTCTTGCCGGCGCCCATGAAGCCGATGAGCGCGAGGTTCATGCGCGGACTACTGCGGTTTTTGAATGCGGATCGGAAACGTCGCCCCGTAGAACTTCGCGAGCAGGCGGTAGTCGCCGGCTGCCGCGCCGAGGTCGCCGGATTGTTTGAAACCCCATAACGCCGTGAACACTTTGGTCTCACCGGGCTTGAAGAGCAGCGTCGTCGGTTTGTGCGAGATGTTGTGGAAATACGACGAGCGCCATACCTCGAGCGGGAACACGAACAGTCCGCCGAGCAGCGATGCGACGCGGCGCGAGATGAACTCGCATTGCAGCGACGTCGGGAACTCGAGCGTGTCGGGCAGCGGCGATGCGTTGGTGATCGCCAGGCGCAATTGGACGATGCCTTCAGGGGGCAGCTGCGTGAGCGGGTGCTGCGTCACGGGATCGAGCACTTCAAAGTCGTAGGTGAAGCCTTGCGGCAGCTGCGGCGGCGATTTGCGGAAGAGCTCGACCACCTCCGGCGGGAGGAGCGGTTCGCCGACCGCCTCGCGCGTGATCGCCGCCAGGGCCAGCACGAACAACAGCGCGACCAGGATGACGGTCAGCGTGAACTGCAGCGTCGAGAAGGGTCTCTTGCGCTTGGCGTACACTAGGGGTCGGACTTCTCGCGACCGGCCATGGAGTCCCGCAAGCGCGGCATGGGATCAGCCGGCTTTCGAGCGTGCGTGCTTCTCGGTCAACTCGTCCATGAGCAGGACCGCGATCTGCTCGGCGAGCTCCGGGTCGACGACGCGCAGGCCCTGCCATGCGTCGTCGTCGTGCGGGTCCATCTCAAGGATGCGCGTATACAGGCTTGCGAGGCGGCGCTTGACGTCGTCTCGACCCGGCTTCATCTCAAGGATTTCACGGCAGACCGACACTTCGAGCGATAGCTTCTCGGCGGCTTGGTACATCAGCTTCAGCCGCTCGAGCGCGCCGACCAGACCGTCGTCGCCGACGTTGCGCAGCAGCGAGGCGTGCTGCACCGCCGCTTCGAGCGAGTCGGGCAACAGCTCTGCCAGGCGCCCGGCCGCGCGCGACGCCTCCACGATATCGCCCTCTGCGATGCTGCGATCGATCGCGCGTCGAAGTCGATCGGTCGCGAGATTCGTCTTGCCGGCTACGACGTACAGCTGCGCGAGCGCCTGGAGCGATTGCGAATCCGGTGTGCCGACTTTGAGGAGCTCTTCGTATTCGCCGATGGCATCGCCGATACGCCGCGTGCGCGCGAGCATCGAGGCGAGCATGCGGCGCAGATCGCGTTGCTGGTGCGAGGCAGCGTCCGAATGTTGGCCCGGCGTCGACAGCGCCGCGGTGAGCATCTCGATCGCTTCCTCGGTCTTGCTCTCGGCCTCGAGCGCGCGTGCCGCCTCCGCATAGAGCGGCAGCGCCTCGCCGAGCCCCTTGCGCCGGTGGTGCGTCTGCGCTTTCTTGCGCAGCTCACCGGCGATCGCGCGGCGTGCCATCACTGATTGCCCTGGCTGTCCGCCATGCGCGTGGGCAAGCGTTTGACTTTCTGGCGCTCCGTGGACCCGAGATTGGTCTTCACGACCCGCACGCGCTCGCCGATATCGCGATAGGTGCAGTCACGCGCGTAGAGCTCTTCGAATGACGAGAGCGCTAACGCGAGCGATTCTTGCGTGCCCTTGGCCTCGTACAGGTCGCCCAGGTTGTAGAGCGCTTCGAGGTACAGCCCCTCGGGATAGCCCGGCGTCTCGACGGCCTTCGCGAAGCGCTTTGCCGCGGCGCCGTCAAGGCCTTGGCGGCGCAAGCACGAGCCGATCGCGATCAGACACGGCACCACCATGTCCGGTTCGTGTTGGATCCCTTGGAGCGCGACGAGCGCCTCTTCGATGCGCCCGAGCTCGCGATAGGCGAGACCCAAACGATACTTGGCACCGAGGTCGCCGCCGGCGGCGTCCTTCTCCATGCGCTCGATGAATTGATCGACGAAGTCGCCGTTGTTCGCGTCGGCGCGCGCCAGTGCGCTGAGCATCTCGGCGCCTTCGACCACGCCGCCGCGTCGCGCTTTGACGACCGCGAGCTGGAAGCGCGTCGCAGCATGGTCTGGCCGCAGCTCCGCGGCCTGGACGAGCAGGCGCTCGGCGCCTTCAAGGTCGGCGCCATGTTCGCCCAACAGCGAACCCGCCTGGTACGCCGCAGCGGCATCCTGCGGATTCGCGCGCAGCGCGTTGCCATAGGCCTCGATGGCCTTCATGTACTCACCCGCGGCCAGATGCGCCGCGGCACGCGCGTGCGCGCCTTGCGGTCCGACGTTGGCCTGGACTGCGGCAGGGCGCGGCAGGTGGCATTGCGGCGGCGCCGGCAGCGGCGCGTTGTTCGAGATCCTGGACCGTCGCGGTGAGCTCAGCGACCTGCGCCGAAAGCGTTTGCGCTTCGCCCTGTGCCTTCGTCTTCGCGTTCTGCGCCTCAGTCGCGTCGCTCAGAGCCTGCGCCATCTGCGCCTGCAGCTTGGCGAGGTTCTCTTCCGCTGCGCTGACGTCGCTCTGGCCCGCGCTGCGTTTGGCCTCGAGCGCGATGAGTTCGGCGCTCAAGGTCTGCGCGCGCGCTGCCTGCTCGTCGGCGGTCCCCGCGGCTGTCCGGATGGCCTCGAGTTCGTCCGTCAACTTCTTGGCGTCTTGCATCTTGGCGGTCAACGCGGCGACTTCGGCGGCCGTCTGATCGCGCAACGCGGCGAGCTCACGCACGGCGGTTTCATCAGCCGTCTTCCGAGCCGCCAGCGCGTCAGCCTCGGTGCGCAGCGACGCGAGCGCGCTCTCGAGCGCGCCGCGTTCCGCGGCCATCGAATCTGCTTTTTCTTTGCCCTCGCCGCTCTGCGCGACCGCGACGTCCTGGGCGTGTTTGGCTTCTTCCAACGATGTCTGCGCGTTGGCTAGGTTCGTCTCCAACTCGGTCTTGCGCATGGTGGCCGTTTCGAGAAGCGTGCGCTGCTCGCCCAATGCTTTTTGAAGCTCTTCGCGGGTCTGCAGCAACAACTGCAGATCTTGCTGAGCGGCCTGGCGCTGCGCCTCGATGGCCGCTAACATCTGTCGTGCTCGGTCCAGATCCGCGCTGGCCGGCGGCGCGTCCGCGGGCTTAGCGGCATTCGTCGCGGTCGAATTTGCTTTGTCGTCCATAGCGGTCGAATCTATTTTGTCGTCTGTAGCGGTCGAATTTATTCGACCGGGCGCTGGCTGCGATACATTTGCGGCAGCGACCGGCGGCGCGTCCGGAGCCTTCGGCGGGCTCGCCTTTGCGGCGACTTGCGCGACGACGGGTGGCGGCTGAACCACCTTTGCGGGCGGCGGCGGCTGGACGACCTTTGCGGCTGGCGGCGGCGCAGGCGCGACCTTCTGTGCGGGCGGCGGGGCGCTTGGACGAGCCGTTTGCGCCGCGTTTGGAGCGGTCGGATTCATTCGACCAGAGGCCTGTGCCGCTGCCGGCGCGGGCGCGCTTGGCCGCGCGGCGGCCGGCGCTCCCTGATTTGTTCTTTGCGCGGGCGGCGCGGGCGGCGCGGCGCCGACGGGCTCGTCCGATGAGATCTCTTCGGGGCCGTGGCCCTGCTCGTCGAGCTCGTCGAGCAGCATGCGCGCTTTTTGATTCGTCGGATCGATCGCTTGGACCATGCTCGCGATCTGGCGTGCGGTGCCCCAGTGTTG
This sequence comes from Vulcanimicrobiota bacterium, assembly GCA_963812135.1. GTDB lineage: Bacteria > Vulcanimicrobiota > Vulcanimicrobiia > Eremiobacterales > Eremiobacteraceae > JAFAHD01. The sequence continues at coordinate 1,504,952 of CAWETU010000001.1, read as the reverse complement.
GCTTTCGCGCGCGAGCTGAGCGGCCTGGATGTAATAGCCGATCGCGTCGGGCATCTGCTCTTTGCTCTGATAGAGCTGGCCGATCCGCACCGTCGCTTCGACGTGCTCCTTTTCGCGATCGAGCACTTTCTTGAACGCGAGCATCGCCTGGTCGAACTGGCCGTTCGATTGATAGATGCAGCCCGCGGCGAACAGCGCGGGGACGTGTTTGAGATTCGATTTGCGCAAAACGTCGATGAATTTGGCCAAGCCGTCCTGCAGACGTCCTTCGTTGACGTCGGCCTGGCCCAGCATGAAGATGATATCGAGGTTGTGCACGTCGAGCGCGTGGCCCGCTTGGAACGCATGGCGCGCTTTGACCGTGTCTTTGGCGACGTTGAGATACGTCTTGCCGGCCTCGAGGTAGGCGGCGATGGCGCCTTCCGTGTCGCCGGCCTGCGCGAGCATTTTGGCGGCGTCGACGCGCGCCTCGGGCGGACAGCCGGCTAAACCGGCGACCGTCCGCAGGCAGATCAGCGCAGCGGGAACGTCATTGCCCTGGAGCTTCTCGCGCGCCTCGTCGAGAAACGCGGCGGCGCTCGACGCGGCGCTGGCGCCGAGATCGGGAGCGGGAGGCTTACCAGAGTCTGCCACGATGCACGCCTTCTCTAATGTTGAAGCGGGCTCGTCGGCTTTTTCTCACCGAACACGCGCGCCGCGCCCAATTGCGACGCCTGGAAATGTTCCTGCACTTCCTCGACGGAGTCGCCGCCATATTTCTCCGACAGCGCTTCCGCCAATGCGAGACACACCATCGCCTCGCCGATCACCGATGCGGCCGGCACCGCGCAGACGTCGCTGCGCACGATCGCGGCGGGCGCCGGAGCGCCTGTCGCGAGATCCACCGATGCCAGCGGCCGCATCAACGTGGCGATCGGTTTCACTTTGACGCGGACCACGATCTCCGCGCCGTTGCTCATGCCGCCTTCGATGCCCCCGGCCCGGTTGCTGCCCCGCGCCACCGCGCCTTCGCGCGCCTCGAAGGTGTCGTGCGAGCGGCTCCCCACGAGGTCGCTGGCAACGTTGCCGAACTCGACCGCCTTCGCGGTCTGAATGCTCATCAACGCCGCCGCGAGCCGCGCATCGAGACGCTCTGCCGGCTGCCGGTTGCTGCCGATGCCGACCGGCATCTGCCGCACCCGGATCTCAAACACGCCGCCCAGCGTGTCGCCTTCGCTCTTGGCCGCATCGATACGCGCGACCATTCGCGCGGACGCCTCTGCGTCCGGACAACGCACGGGTGACCTGTCTATACTCTCTTTATCGGGCGCCTCCGCTTGCTCGAGGGCCGTCACATCGCCGATCTGTCTGACGTATCCCCCAACTGTGACGCCGAACACACCCAGGTATTGCCGCGCGAGGGCGCCGAGCGCCACGCGCATCGCGGTCTCGCGCGCGCTTGCCCGCTCCAACACGTTGCGCAGATCGCGATGCCGGTATTTGAGCGCGCCCGCGTAGTCCGCGTGCCCGGGCCGCGGCCGCGTGATCGCCGGTCCCGCGCCGGTGAGCGGATCCATCAGCTCGCGCACGTTGTGGAAGTCCTTGTTGGCGATGATCGAGCGCGATCGGCGAGCCGAGCGTCACGCCCGCCGCGTATACCGGCGAGAAATTCGACCGAATCCGACTTCGATCTTCATCCGGCCGCCGCGCCCGTAGCCGGCTTGGCGCGCGGCCACCTCGCGCCCGAGCTGCTCCATGTCGATGCGCAGGCCGGCCGGCAGGCCGTCGATGATGCCGACCAAGGCCGGGCCGTGCGACTCGCCGGCGGTGAGATAGCGTATCATCTTCTCAGCAAAAGCATACGGGGGCGGCCGCAGCCACCCCCGCTGTTCCTAAGCGCGTCTTGTGTCAATGCTCCGCGACGATGTGCGGAGTGATCAGGAAGACGATCTCGTTGTGCAGTTTGGTCTGGTTCACGTTCTTGAACAGCGCGCCGAGCACCGGGATATCGCCGAGCAGCGGCACCTTGGTGGTCGTCCTCGTGAACTCGTCGTCGACCAAGCCGCCCATGACGATCGTATCCCCGTCCTTGACGCGCAGAATCGCATCGATCTTGCGGTTATTCAGGATCGGATACTGGTTCGCGACCAAGCCCGCGATCGTGCTGCGCTCCACGTGCATGGTCGTCGTGATGTAGCCGTCCGTGTTGATCACCGGCGTCACCTGCAAGATCACGCCGACGTCGATGTAGTTGACTTGGAACTGGCCGGCCTGCGAGGAGTAGTACACGATCGGGTAGGTCTGGCCGACCAGGATCTTCGCTTGCTGGTTGTCGAGCGCTTCGACGCGCGGATCGGCGAGCAACGACGCCTGGTTGTGCGCGATCAAATAGTTGATCTTCGCAGAGATGAACAGCGCGTTGCGGGTGAATGGTTGGAACGTGATCGGGTTACCCGACTGCTCTGGCGGGTTCGGCCCCGTTGTGAACGTCGTGCAGGTGATGCAGTTCTCGAAGAGGCCGAGCGTCGAGCTGCCCGCCCAGTCGATGCCGACGTTCGTCGTGTCATTGTTCTTGGTGACATCGATGACTTTCACTTCGAACACGACCTGCGGCGCCGGTACATCTTCGAGCGCCATGAAGTTGCGCGCCGTCTGGATGACCTCGGGCGTGCCGCTCACGAGCAGCGTGTCGGTGCGGGTGTCGATGGTGAACGCGCTGGCTGGCAACACGGTGCTGAGCTGCTTCGCCAGATCAGCCGGGGTGGCGTAGCGTATCGGGAAGGCAACCGTTTGCGCAGCCTGGCCCGAGGACCCGAATTGCCTGGCAAGCTCGTCCGGCGTGCCGACGACGTAGATGTTGCCAACCTGGCGGTATTCGAGGCCGTTGGTGCGCACGATCAGATCGAGCGCCTCGCGCAACGGCACGTTGTGCAGGCTGATCGTGGTCGTGCCCTTGACGGAGGCCGTCGCGACGATATTCTGGCCGCTCTCTTGCGCCAGCAGCTTGATGACGTCGAGCAGGTCGCCGTTCTTGATGTCGATCGAGACGGTGCCTGGCGGCGCCATCGCGGTGCTCGTGCTTCGCGAAGGCGAGGACGGATACGACGGCCCGGACATCGAGGGCGCGACGCTCGCGCTGCTGGTCGAGTGGCCGCCGTGATATCCAGGCATGCCCGGCACCTTGCAATAGTACTTGCCGCCCGGCAACCACGGGTTGGGCGTCGCCTTGGCGACGACTTCCGGCGCGGAGTGCACGACCGGTTTGACCGGCGCTTCGACCGCCACGGGCTTCGCCGCGGCGACCACCGCCGGTGCGGGGACGAGGGACGTGTGCTGCGCAGGCGTCGTGGACATGTCGGCGCTGAGCGCTTGCGTTTGGCGCGCGCCAGCTGCCCGTGCCGCGGCCGCGGCGGCGGCAGGATCGAGCGCATGCGGTTGCTGCGAGGTCGTCAGCGCTAGGGTTACCGACTTCTCGCCGTCCTTTTGGTTCAGGTCGTACTTCGCCGAGCCCTTGGATTCGACCACGATGCGCATGACCGCCGGCGACAGCTGGCCGACGCGCACTTGGTGGATCGGTCCGTCGGAGAAGGCGATCACCTTCGTGCGGCCGTCGTACGCAGCCGGCGTCACGTCGATCACGAGATCCTGGACGTCGCTTGCGGAGTCGACCGAATATCGATGCACCTGCGTCGTCACGGCGCCACTCGTCACGACGGTCAGTTTGAACGCGCCGTCGACGGTGCCGTAATGGACGTCGGTCACCGAGCTCGTCGCGCCGGCGCCCGGCCGCGCGAGGGCCATGATGCTCACGACGAGCAGCCCTCCCATTAGCCAGGTCGCGATCGACCGATAGTGCCCTTGCATGGTTAACCCCCTAGCGAGAAGTTGCGCACGCCTTCAGCAGATGAAAGCGTGACATATCCGGGCCCGATGGCCACGACGCGGAACTTGCCGGCGATCGAATCGCCCTCACGTGCGACATATGATTTCCCATCCGCCTCGATGATGGCGGAATATCCGTTGGCCTGCACGATGCCGCTCACGCGCACGCCATCCCACACCGAAGCGGGTTTGAGGCCGTTCGGCGCGCCTTCGAACCCCGGCAAAGTCGGGATGCGCGGGAAGCGATTCCCCGCCACCCGGTTCGGCCGCGATGCTCCGGCGCTGTACAACACGACGAATGGATCGGCTCTGCCGGCGTTCGGGTTTGGCTTAGAGACGACGATCGGCACCGGCGTGGAGACCGCCGGCGGCGGTCCGACGTCCGGCCGCGTAGCGACGCGCACCGGTCCCGCCGGCGGCGGCGGCGAGCTGCAGGCCGTGATGACCAAACAACCGAGCGCGATCGCGAGTACGGCGATGATCCTCATCTCTTAGCCCCCGGTTTTGGCGTTGGCGAAGGCAACACGAGCGGACCGGCTGGAGCAGCATTCGGACTGAGTCTGTACGCCACAATCGGCAGGGTGATCTTCAGGTGCGGGCTGACGCCGACGTCATTGGCGCTGCCCCCAGGTGTCAACGTGATGTCGCCGACGCCGATGAGTTTTTGGAATTTTGATAGGTCGCGTAAGAACCGTTCGAGGGCGTCATAGCGCCCATCGAAGTCCATCCCGAGCGGCACCTGGGTGAACGACTGGTTCAGGTACGCGATCGCGGCCGCGCGCGCCGGGTTCGTTTCGGCGGCGGCGTTGACGTTGGTCGACCCGCCTGGGACGGGCGTCGCGCCGGGCCGTGGCGGGCCGGCAGCGCCGGCGACCGGGTTTTGCGGCAACGCGCGTCGTGCCGCCGACGCCCGCAGCCAGCGTGTTCGCGGCCTGGCCGATCGGGCCGGGGATATTCGGACGCTGCACCTCCGGCGGCGGCGATCCGCTGGGGCCTGGCGAAGGGATCGGCGTCGCTTGGGGCGTGACCCCGGTGACCGTCAACCCGTCGCGCGTCGCGAGGTCTTCGATCTGTTTCAAGTATGATGGCACGTACAGACGCGGATCGGCGGTGACTTCGACGCCTTTGAGCCGCTGCCGGATCTGATCGGTGAACGCGAGGTACAGCGGCTTTTGATCCGCCACTCGTTTGAGGCCGTCGTATTGCGTCTGCAGATCGGCGATCTGCGCCCGCGTTTGGGTCTCTTGGTTCTTCTTCGGCTGCACGATGAAGAAGAATCCGATCAGAGCGATCACGAGGAACAGCCCGCTGACGATGAGGACTCTGTTGAAGGTGCTGAGCTGGATGTTCATTGCTGGCCCACCACCGCGGGGCTCAGCCCGCCGTTCATGGTGAACGTGATGCCGCCCGGTTTCGTCTGGCCGTTGTCCAGCTGTTGCGTCGCGCTCTGCAGCGTGGCGTCGCCGAACACGCGCGAGCTGTCCAGGTTGAGCATGAGGTCCGCGACGTCGCGATAGTTCGAGGTCTTGCCCTGGATGGCCACCGACCCGCCAGACGACACGTGATTGACCGAGACGCTTGTGTACCAAACCCCGCGCGGATCCTGGTTGCGCAGATCGCGCAAGATCTCCGCGAGCTGCAGAGGGCTCTCTTTGATGCGCTCGAGCAGCTCGGCTTTCTGCTGCAGCGCTGCAGCCTGGTCGCGCAGGTCGTCAACTTCTTTGACCGCCAGCTGTTCGGCGGTCACCCGCTGCACCAGATCAGCGTACTGATTGTTCAGGTCCGTGATGACACGGTTCTCGTAGAACGTGAACGCCGCCAGCGCGAGCAGCTCGACCGCGATGAGCGTCAGGCCGATCGCCAGTGTGCGATCGAAGATGACGACCGTCGGCCGTTGCGATGATGGGAGTAAGTTGATGTTCAGCACGAACGCCACCCTTTGCTCATGCGCGATGCCGTCATGCGGCCCGCCCTGCTTCGGCGATGTCGCGCCGGCCAAGACCCGCAGCGACGATCAACGACGGTCCCATGTCGCGCAGATACTCCGCCGGGAAGTCCACCGCGTTGTACGCGGCGCGTTCCAGCGGATCGGCGATGCTGACCGGCAGGCCCAATTCTTGGCCGAGGAACGAGTCGATGTTGGCCAGGCGCGCCGAACCGCCGCCCAGGATCACCGACTCGATGACTTCGCCGCGGAACCGCGTGCGGAAGTAGTCGAGCGATTTGTGGATCTCGGAGACGAGTTCGGTGAGCGGCGGGGTGATGATGTTGAACAGACGGGTGACCGTGGGCGCCACCGGCTCGGTCGAACCCTGCGTGATGATCGCCGCTTTCTCGCGCTTCATCTTCTCCGCTTCGTCCGGCGAGATGTTCATGCCGCCGGCGATGGCTTTGGTCATCGCGTCGCCGCCGATCGGCACGTAGCGCGTGAACGGCACGAATCCGCCCTTGGTCACGTTGATGCTCGTCGACGACGCGCCGATGTTGATGATCGCGATGTTCTGTTCGAACGAGGGGTCGTCGGGTGAGAGCATCGCGCGCACCATTGCGAACGGCTCGATCTCGACGATCGACGCCTGCAGTCCGGCTGACTGCAGCGCGGACAGCTGCGACAAGACCAGTTCTTTTTGCGCCGCGACGATCAAGACGTCCATGTTCTGGCCGTCTTCCGAGCGCCCGAGGATCTTCGCGTCCATCTGCGCTTCTTCGACCGAATATGGCAGGAAACGTTCGGCTTCGTATTTCGTCGACTCAAGCAGCTCGCGTTCGCTCATCACCGGCATCGTCACTTGACGCACGACGACGGTTGGTCCGGTGACCGACGTGACGACGCGACGCGCGGTGAACGCGCCATCCGTGATCATCTGGCGCAACGCGTCACCGACCGCAGGCGGATCGACGACGACGCCGTCCTTGATGGAATTGACCGGCGTCGGCGTGCGATACACGTGCTCGAGGACCGGTCCGCGTGCCGATTGGCCGAACTGGACCGCCTTGATCTCGGACGAGCCGAAATCGACACCGATATGGTGACTTCCGCCGCGAGAGAACAACCGACTGAGGAACGACATGGCCGTCCTATCCAATCCCCACGAAATGCCGAGCCGACAATGTGCAAGGCCGTCCGGGAAAAACGCCTTACGGTCTTTTCATCGGCAAACCGGGACGGGTGTTTAGAACATTCATTCGCCCCATGCCTCCCGCAAAGCAAGACGTCCCCTTTTGGGGGACGCCTTCTACTTCGCTGGTGTCGCGGTCGAATTTATTCGACCGCCTCGGCCGTTCGTTAGGTCACGATGGTCTTAAGCTTGGCCATATCGGTGATGACGATGTTGGCGGTGCGCATGTCGATGAGCTTCTCATCCCAAAAGCGGTTCAACATGCGGTTGACCGTCTCGCGCGTCGTGCCGATCATGTTGGCCATCTCTTGATTGGTCAGGCGCAGGGTGAGGCGCGTGCCGTTCTCGGCGGCCTCGCCGAAATTCTTGGAGAGATGGATCAACAGTGACGCCAATCGCGTTCTGATGTCTTGATATGCCGCCGCCTGGATGGCTTGGTTCGTCTCGCGCAGGCGCGATGACAGCGCCAGCACCAGGGAAAGGCTCATCGCTGGGCTCTTGGCGAGCAGATCGAGGAAGTCTTTACGCGGCAAGATGGCGACGTCGACGTCGCGCAACGACTTGATCGTGGCGGAGCGCGGCGATCCGTCGAGCACGCCCATCTCGCCGAAGAAATCGCCCTCGCGCAAGATGGTGAGGATCGTCTCTTTGCCGTCGTTGCTGACGCGCGTCACCGCGACGTTGCCGTTGACGACGATGAACAGCGCGTCGCCGGGGTCGCCCTCGTAGACGAGCACGGCGTGTTTGGGATAATGGCGGCCGATCATCAGCGCGGCCACCGTCGCGCGATCGTCGTCGGAAAATTCAGCGAACAGCGGCACCTTTTTCAGGAGCGCTGCGTCGAGTGGTTTATCCGTCGTTCGTTGCACGTCTCTATCGCCTCTCTGACAATATCGGCAGCTGACGCGGGCGCTTGAGGGGCTAGTTGTTCAAGAGGGCGCGATACGCGTCGTAGGGGCCGCTGAAGACGGCCGGCGCGAAGGTCGCGACTATGGCCGCTATCACCAAAAACGGCCCGAACGGGAGTGCGTCCCGGCGGCCCCGCCGGCGCGCGAGCAGCACTGGGATCGCGAGCGCCGCTCCGATGATGAACGCCGCTGCCGAGGCCCAGATCGCGCTCGGAAAACCGACGAACAGGCCGATCATCGCGGCAAGCTTGACGTCGCCAAAACCCATGCCGGCCCCGCGCGTCAGCGCGTAGATGAGGCCGAAGATCGCGGCTGCGGCCGCGGCACCCTCGAGCGCGTCGACGATCCGGTGCGTCGCCAGCGCGATGCCGATGCCGATGACCGCACCGGCGGCGGTCGTCGCGTCGAGGACGAGCAGATGGTCCAGATCCACGAACGCGATGACGATCAGCAGGCCGCCGAGCACGCAAGCGGCGAGCGTTTGCAGCGAAATGCCGAACTCGAGAACCGCGAGCACGAAGATTGCGGCGGTGAGGATCTCCACCAGCGGATAGCGCGCTGCGATGGGTGCGTTGCAATAGCGGCAGCGGCCGCGCAGCGCGAGCCAGCTCACGACGGGGACGTTGTCGAGCGCGCGGAGCGCGTGTCCGCACGCGCCGCATTGCGATCCGGGGAACCAGAGCGACTCGCCGCGGGGCAATCGATAGATGACGACGTTGAGAAACGAGCCGAACACCGCGCCGAGGAGCGCGGCAAACGGTATGACGTACGCGGCGGTGGCGTCGAAAGCTAAGGAACCGATATCAGCCCCGAGTTGGCGCAGTAGTCAATGCCTCTGTTGCCGACCGCATAACCGGGTAATCGGGTGCCTGTCGACGGGTCGTGTTGGTCGCCGTCCGAGATCGGTGTAGGTCGGCCCGCCGCCCGGGTTGGCGCAGGGTGCGACAGCGGTATTGGTCAGCGTGTAGTTGCCGCCCCCCGGGTCGACCGGCACGTTTTGCAGATACGCGCCGGCGCCGGCGGCCTGCAGCGCCGCGATATTGGCGGGGTATTGGCCGCGGTTGTCAGTGGCATATTCTTCAAGCGCGGTCGCCAGCTGCCGCAAGTTGCCTTCGCAGCTGTACGTCTGCGCTTCGGCTCTTGCATGCAAGTAGTTTGGGACCAGGATCGCGGCGAGGATCGCGATGATCGCGATGACGATCATCAATTCGATGAGCGTGAAGCCCCGAGTGCGGTGCGGGTCTCTCACGGAAACTCTCTCAATCTGCTCACGTCGTGAGGCGGCAGAGAAAAGGCGAGGCGTGCTGTGTGGCTCGCCTCGCCTATTTCCGCCGATGCACTTAGTAGGGTTTACGGTTGCGCTGCTAGGCCCGAACCGGAGCAGTAGACGATATGGAGATCGCCTGCCGCGTAGAGGGGCATGCTGGTGATCGTCGTCGTGTCGTGGTTACCGCCGTCGGTGATGAGGTACGAGTTGGCCGCTACGTGCGGTGCACGGTGCCACTGCCGGCACGGCCAGGGTATAGGCATGCCGCCCGCCGGATCCGGCGGGAGCACCTGGAGATACGTGCCGGCCGGGATGGGCGCCGGCCGGGCGTGATGAGAGCCGCGAAGGTCGCCGGATACGTGCCGTTGTGATCCACTGCGTACTCTTCGAGCGCGGTCGCGAGCTGCTTCTCGTTACCTTGGCAAGACGCCGATTGCGATTGTGCACGCGCGTGCAGGAAGTTGGGGATGAGAATTGCCGCAAGGATCGCGATGATCGCGATAACGATCATCAGCTCGATCAGCGTGAATCCCTTCTGAAGTCTGTTCACGTGAAATGGTCCTTCCATCAAGCTGAAAGTAATCCGATGATCGCCGGTCCTAGACGATCGCGCGCCGCACAAGCCAGGTTCCAATGCTGCGTGCGCGCCGGAGTGTTATTCCTATCGGTTAATGCCCCGATTGGTGTGAGCGCAGACAACCCGTCGTTGTGCCGAAGTCGACTTAAGTCAAAGAGTGATCTAGCTCACATCCCGCTAGACGAGACGCGAGCGCATCTTCTCCAGAGTCTTGGCAAGCACGCGGGAAATCTGCCGCTGCGTCGAGCCAAGACGCGTCGCGATCTCCGTTTGCGTCAGGTCCATGAAGAAGAACAGATGGACCACGCGCTTCTCGAAATCGGCGAGCTGCTCGATCGCCATATCGAGCGTGACGCGGTCCTCGATCGGCAGTTGGAAGTTCATGTGACGGCGGCTGCGGATCGCGTCGATCCGCACGTGCGTCTCGGCTGATTCGGCGTTGGACGTCAGCGACATCAGGTTATACGAGGCGCGCAGCTTGAGGATCTCTTGCACGCCCTCGGGCGTCATGTTCATGCCGTCGGCGAGTTCGTCGACGGTCGGCTCGCGCTGCAGCGTCGCCATGAGCCGCTCGCGCGTCTCGTGCAGTCTGACGCTGAGCCCTTGATACCAGCGCGGCGGCTTGATGACCGGCGCCTGATCGCGCAAGTAATGCGTGATCTCGCCGGCGATCATCGGACGCGCGTACGCCTCGAACGGCACGCCCATGCTGGGATCGAAGTTCTCGACGGCTTTGATGAGCCCGACGTAGCCGACTTGGATGAGATCGTCGCGCGTGCCGGGATCGCGCGCGTAGTGCGCGGCGACCCGTTTGACGAGCGGCATGTGGCGCACGACGAGGGCATCGCGCTGCTCCAGCGACCGGCTTTGCCGGTACTGGACGAACTCGGGATTCGTTGCAAGTCTCAGCGACGCCGCCACCATTGCTCCCACGTTATTTGATGTTCCCGATGATCTGGTACAACGGCAGGAACACCGAGATCACGATGAAGCCCACGATGAAACCCATGAACAGGATGAGCAGCGGCTCGAGCAGCGAGGTGAGCGAGGCGAGCATGTATTCGACTTCGGTGTCGTAGAAATCCGAGATCTTCGAAAGCATGCCGTCCAAGTTACCAGTTTCCTCGCCGACCGCCACCATCTGGGTCACCAAGGGTGGGAAGAGCCCGGAGAGCTGCAACGGCACTGCGATCGACTCACCCTCACGGACGGACTCCCTCACCTTATTGACCGTCTCGGCGACCACTTCGTTACCGGACGCCTTGCCGACGATCTCAAGCGCCTGCATGATCGGGACGCCTGACTGCAGCAGGGTGCCGAGCGTGCGGCAGAAGCGCGAGATCGCCACCTTGCGGATCAGCATGCCGAACACGGGCAGCTTCAGTTTGAAGGCGTCGTACTGCCGTCGCCCCACCTGCGTGCTCGTGTAGCGATTGAACAGGATGAACGCGACGATGGCGATCACGATCGTCGGGATGACGACGTACGGGTTGCGCGCGCCGTTCGTGAACGCGATCAGGATCTTCGTCGGTACCGGCAGCGTCATGTGCATGCCGTTGAACAGCTCGACGAAGGTCGGCATGATGAAGACGACGAGGAACAGCACGATGAGGACGGCCATGACGAGGATGACCGCCGGGTACGTCATCGCCGATTTGACCTTCTTCTTCAGGTTGAAGTCTTTTTCGAGGAACGTCGCGAGGCGGTTGAGGACGTCGTCCAAGATACCGCCGAGCTCGCCCGCGCGCACCATGTTGACGAACAGCGGGGAGAACACTTTGGGGAACTTGCCGAGCGCGGCGGCCAGGGTCGAGCCGCCTTCGACTTCGCGGCGCACCGCCGTGATGACCGTCTTGAGGATGGCGTCTTCGGTCTGCACGCTCAGGACGTCGAGGCATCGCACCATCGCCAAGCCGGCGTTGATCATCGTCGCGAACTGGCGCGCGAACACGACGAGCGCTTGTTCGTTGACTCCTCGAAGACGTTGGAAGACCTGACCGATGTCCGCGTTGAGACCGGTGGTCTGTTTCTGCGTGATGCCGGTGACGTAATAGTTCATCTCGCGGAGCTTGGCGCGTAAGACGCGCTCGTTTTCCGCCTCGATGACGCCGTTCACGGATTTCCCGGTCGAGTCTTTGGCTTGGTATGCGAAGCTTGGCATGGACCCTTTCCCTGCGGAAGGCGTGGTCCCGGCCTCTTTGAGCGGCCGGGCCCGGGATTATAGTTTAATGGCCTGGCCGACGACCAGGATGACTAGCAAGATCAAGAGCCACAAGAGCGATGTTTGCATGGCGCGATCTCCCCCTTTCCGGTCAGACGCCCTCGATGAGCTTGCGCAGCTCTTCGGGGTGCATCGATGCGTTGAACGCCTCCTCGGCGGTGATCATGTGCTTGCGTACCAGATCGCGCAGCGACATATCGAAGGTCTGCATGTGCATGCCGCGGCTGGTGACGATCGAGTTGTGGATCTGGTGCGTCTTGTTCTCGCGGATCAGATTGCGGATCGCCGGCGTGGCGACCATGACTTCAGCGGCGGGCACGCGCCCGACGCCGGAGGCATGGGGCAGCAGGCGCAAGCACACGACGGCTTCGATGACCGAGGCGAGCTGCACGCGGATCTGCTGCTGCTGGTGCGCCGGGAACACGTCGATGATGCGGTCCATCGTCTGCGCGGCATCGGAGGTGTGCAGGGTCGCGAACACGAGGTGACCGGTTTCGGCGATGGTCAACGTCACCGCGATGGTCTCCATGTCGCGCATTTCGCCGACGAGCACGACGTCCGGGTCTTCGCGGAGCGCGGCGCGCAACGCGTTCGGGAACGAATGCGTGTCCTGCCCGACCTCGCGCTGGTTGACGATCGACATCTTATGGAAGTGCAGATACTCGATCGGGTCTTCCATCGTCATGATGTGGCGGGCCATGCTCGCGTTGATGACGTCGAGCATCGACGCCAGGGCGGTCGACTTGCCGGAGCCGGTCGGGCCGGTGACGAGCACGAGGCCTTGCGGCCGCATCGTCAGGTCCGCCATCACGGTCGGCAGGTTGAGGGTCGACAGCGGTGGGACGGTCGACGGGATGGCGCGGAACGCGGCGCCGATGACGCCGCGCTGCTTGAACGCGTTGACGCGGAACCGTCCGAAGCCTTTGAGACCGTGCGAGAAATCGAGCTCGAGATTCTTCTCGAAGCGTTCCTTCTGAGCGTCGGTCAAAATGCTGTAGACGAGTCGCTTGGTGTCCTCGGGACTGAGCTTGGGAAACTCGGTCGGCGCAAGCCGGCCGTCGATTCGCAGCGTCGGCGGTAAGCCGACGGACAGATGCAAGTCCGATGCGCCGCGTTCGATCGTCACGCGCATCAGCTCGTCCATCCGGAGTCCAAGGAGATCGCTTACATTGGCAGCCATTTATTCATCCACCGCTTCGGCGTGAAGCCACAGCCGAACAAGGCCATGGCCCTGCCCTTTGATATGAGTATCGGCAGGACGCGAGGGCTTCGCTAGGCGCTGTATGCAGCCATGCCGGAGAGCCGCCCAGGCCGGTCACAGTTGCCTCCCAGGCGAAGCGTGGCGCGCGCCCGAAATCCGCGTATCGCGTGTACAAACGAGTCGTCTCTCTCGCGCCCGGGGTCCCCGCGACCTCGTTTGACGTCATCCGCAGCCGCGCGCCGCTGCGCATCAGCTTCTGCGGCGGCGGGACCGACGTGCCTCCCTATCCAGAGCAGTTCGGCGGCTGCGTGCTGTCGTGCGCGATCGACAAATACGCGTTCGTGAGCCTGCGCTCGCGCGACGAAGAGGGCATCCGCGTCCATAGCTCAGACTTGAACCGGGTCGCCGAATTCCGCGGGCCATCCGGCCCTCTCGATGGTACCATCGACCTAGCGCAGACGATCTTCAACCGCTTCGGCACCGATTCGCTCGACTGCTACATGAGCTCCGACGCCCCGCCCGGCAGCGGCTTGGGTTCGTCGTCGGCCATGATCGTCGCGCTGATCGCCGCGCTCGCGCGCCGAGAAGGGCGCCATCTCTCCGACTACGAGATGGCCGAGCTCGCCTACGCCGTCGAGCGGACCGATCTCAACATCCAGGGCGGGATGCAGGACCAATACGCTGCGACGTTCGGCGGCTTCAACTTTATAGAATTCACTGGTGAGGGCGTGCTCGTCAACCCCCTGCGCATCAGCGAGGACGCGCTCAACGAGCTCCACTGCCACTTGCTGCTCTGCTACACCGGCGGCACGCGGGCGTCGTCGAACATCCTGCGCGAGCAGACCGCGAACGTCGTCTCGCACGTGCCCGACGTGATGGACAGCCTGGCGGAGCTCAAGGCGCTGACGCTGGAGCTCAAGCGCTCGCTCCTGCAGAACCGGTTCGTCGAATTCGGCGAGATCCTCGATCGCGCGTGGCATCTCAAGAAACGGCTCGCATCGGGGATCTCGAACGCCGCGATCGACGAGCTTTACACGATCGCCAAGCGCGCCGGCGCGATCGGCGGCAAGCTCTTAGGCGCCGGCGGCGGCGGATTCTTGCTGATCTTCGCGCCCTTCACGCGGCGCGACAAAGTGCGCGAGCGGCTCGAGCTGGCCGGCGGCAAGATCGTGGATTTCCAATTCGACCAGCGCGGCGTGCGCACGTGGCTCGCGGCTGGCGACACCTGGATCGAACCCGCGAGCTCATAGATCCTGTTCGGCGTGCGCTGCAAAGCGCTCGGCGCGCGCGGCGCGGGCATGGAGCCGCTTCGATTCCATCCATTGCAGCAACGCTTGAGCACCCGGAACGTGCGCGCACGCCCACTGCATCAGCGCGAGCGAAGCGCCAAGCCAGCGCGGACCGTAGCGATCGCGCAATAACCGCGCCGCCGCTTCGGCCGTTGCCGGGTCGCGCCTGACTTGCGCTTTGACGGCGATTTCGACGAGCTTCATGCGCAGCTGGCGCTGCAACAGAACGACCGCTTGACGGCGGATTGCCGCCGGCAGCGTGTCGACCGCTTCGAGGTTGGCGATGATGCGTTCGTACGCCGGAATCACCGCAGGCGTCTCGGCTGCGGAGATCGATCCGCTGTGCGGCGCGTAGACCGCGCTTGCGGCGAACGAGATGACGATCGGGTAGCGCGCCGCCACGCGCAGCTCGGCGTCCAAATCCAACGCCATGCTCGCTGCGCGGTCGAGCCCGCCCGCCGCGCGCAGCGCGTCGCTGCGGAACACGATGCCCGTCCAGGTGGGATGGCGGTTGCCGAGCATGCGCAGGACCGATTCGGCCGGCTCGTAGAGGCCCTCGCGCGGCCACCAGGCGAGTGGCGCGTATTGCACCCGATCCGCAGCATCGAACTCAAGCGTCGACCCCGCGAACAATCCTGCCTGCGGATAGCGCTCGAGCTCACGCAGCGCATTTGCGAAGAAACCGGGCAGCAAGCGATCGTCGTCCGACAGAAATGAGACGAACGGCGTCTCCACATCGGCCGACGCTTGGATGAAATTCTCGGCCGCGCCGACGTTCTCGGGGCGCGCCGTGTAGCGCAGCCTCGCGTCCGCCTGCGCCATCGTGGCGACCATCTCGCCGGTTTCGTCGCCCGATGCGTTGTCGTAGACGCGCACGCACACATCTGGATATGTCTGTCGCCAAAACGCTTTCGATCGCGCGGCGCAACGCGAGCGGCCGGCGGAACGTGGGGATGATGGTCGTGATCGTCGCGGCCAACGGCGCGGTCAAGAATCCTTGATGCAACGCAGGTAGCCGCCCGGCGCGACGGTGATCATGCAGCGTGTCTTCGAAACGCCGGTCGATCTCGAAGCGATCGCTCTCCGCCAGGAATTCGCGCACCGCGCTCATCGGGCTGTTCCCGGGCGCCCACGGCCGATCGCCGATCTCTTGCGGTGCCATGCGTTCGACGATCGTGTCGAGGACGACCGCGTAACTGCCGCGGCGCACGAGCGGCGCATACGCGCGCAACTCCGCCAAAACGTGGGCGTGCGTGTGATCGGAGTCCAACACCAGCAGCACGCGCTTGTCGCGCGCGCGATCGTGGACGCGCCGCACGATCGCGGGATCTGTCGATGAGCCTTCGAGCAGCTCGATGCGCGGGCTCAACGGATGCGACTCGATCGCGCTGCGATTGCGCGGGCGGATGTCGACGTCGATCGCGATGATCCGGCCGTCGCCGCCAAGCAGCTCCAGCATGGATGCGAGAAAGATGCTGCCGCCGCCGTGCGCCACGCCGGTCTCGACGATCACGTCCGGTCGCGCTTCCCAGATGATCTGCTGGAGCGCGACGAGGTCTTGCGGGAACTGGATCACCGGCACGCCGAGCCACGAGAAATTGTACGGATAGCGATGCCGGCAGCCGAGCAGCACGAACTCGTCGGCCGCGCGGCGCAGATCTGCGTCCGCCGCCATCGCCGCGATCTGCTGCGGATCGGACGGGCCGGACGGTTCGCGTTCGGTCATGCCACCACCACCGGTGACGGGATCGGCACCACGAAACGCGCGCCCCATGCGCTCGCGCCCGACATCTGTTCGCGGATCTCGTCCGCGATGTTCCATGGCAGGATCAGGATGTAGTCGGGCCGCGTCTCGAAGATTTTTTCGGGAGCGAAGATCGGCGTGCGCACGCCGGGGATGTGTTTGCCCTGCTTGTGCGGGCTGCGATCCACCGTGTAAGGCAACATGTCGGTGCCCACGCCGCAGTAGTTGAGCAGCGTCGTCGCTTTCGCGGGCGCGCCATAGCCCGCGACCGTAGCGCCCTCGCTCGCCGCGGCGCGCAAGAACCGCGCGAGCTCGTCACGCGTCGAGCTCGCCTGCGCGGCAAAACGCGCATACGTCTCGCGCCGGCGCAGACCGGCTTCTTCTTCTCGCTCGATCAGCTGCGCGACCGCCGGCGTCGCGCTCGCCTGCCCGGCGTGCATCGCGTACACGCGCAGCGAGCCGCCGTGCGTCGGCAGTTCTTCGACGTCGACGACCTCAAGGCCGTGCTCTGCGAGCGCGCGCTGCGCGGCGAGCAATGAGAAGTACGAGAAATGCTCGTGATAGATCGTATCGAACTCCACGCGCTCGAGCATGCGCGCGAGGTGCGGGAACTCGAGCGTCAGGGTGCCCTCTCGCTTGAGCAGCGCGGCCAGCCCGGCGATGAAGTCGTGGAGCTGCGGCACGTGCGCGAGGACGTTGTTGGCGACCAGCAGGTCGGCGCTGCGGCCTTGCGCGCGCAGCGCGCGGGCCGATTCGGCGGACAGAAATTCGTTGATCGTCGGGATCCCGCTTGGCGACCGCGACGGATGCGATGTTGCGCGCGGGCTCGATGCCCAGCACCGGCACCTGCGCGCTCGCGAACTCGGAGAGCAGGTGACCATCGTTGCTCGCGATTTCGATGACCAGCGAACCGGCGCCGAGGCCGAGGCGCTCGCGCATGCGTTGCGCGTAGCGGCGCACGTGCGCTAGCCACGTCGTCGAGTACGACGAGAAGTATGCATAGTCGCGGAAAATTCGTTCGGGCGCCGCGCACTCGGGCACTTGGACGAGCCAACAGCGTTCGCACACGTGCGCGCGCAGCGGGTACATCGCGTCCGGCGTGGACAGGTCGGCTGCGTCGACGAGCGAGTTGGACAGCGGCGAAAGCCCAAGATCGATGAACGGCTCGGGCAGCGGCGCGCCGCACAGGCGGCAGGCGAGCGCGTTCACGCGCGCACCAACGAGTCGTAGCGCTCGATGTCGGCCTCGACCAGCGCGCGAGCGTCCGCGCCGTCCGCGAAACGGCGGTACCATGCGACGGTCCAGTCGAGCGCTTCGTCTAAAGGAAGCCGCGCGCTCCAATCCAGCTGCTGCTGCGCTCGCGCGCTGTCCAACTGTAGATCGGGCGCCTCGTGCGGGTGCGCGCCTTGCGTCGGCTTCCCATCGCGCGCCGGAGCCCCATCGCGACGCCGCCCCGTCCGCAAGCCACGCGACCGGATGCGTCTGCGGCGCCGGCAGGCCCGAAGTTCCAGCTTCGCTGCGTAGCGGTCGCGCTCGGCCCTGGTCGCGCGACTCGAAAAGGCGCTGGGCGAGCACGAGATAGCCGCGCAGCGGATCGAGGACGTGCTGCCAGGGCCGGATCGCGCCGGGATTGCGGATGCGCGCCGGAACGCCACGGATAAAGGAAGAGATCAGATCGGGCAGCAGGCGGTCTCGCGCCCAATCGCCGCCGCCGAGCGTGTTGCCGGCGCGCGCGGTGGCGACTGCAGCAGCGCTCGCTGCGCCGCCGCCGAACAACGCCGAACGTAACGATGCGGTCACGAGCTCCGCGCCGGCTTTGCTGGCGGAGTACGGATCGCTGCCGCCCAGCGGGTCCGTCTCCGCGCGCGGCCCGGTCGCGCCTCGCAGATCGTAGCATTTGTCGCTCGTCAACACGACGACCGCGCGCACGGACGCGCAGCGGCTCGCGGCTTCGATGACGTTCGCAGTGCCCACAACGTTGATCGCATACGTGGCGACCGGCTCTTCATATGAAGCGCGCACGAGCGGCTGCGCCGCCATGTGCAGGACGATCTCCGGTTGCGCTTCGTCGAACGCTGCGCGCACCGCGTCGCGATCGCGGACATCGGCGATGCGGCTGTGCATGCGCGCGCCGACGCCGGCAACCGAATACAGATCCGGCGTCGTCTCCGGCGCGAGCGCGAACCCCGACACCCGCGCGCCCAGCCGCTCCAGCCAGATCGAGCACCAGCTCCCCTTGAAGCCGGTGTGGCCCGTCAGCAAGACGCGCTTGTCGCGCCAAAACCCGGGATCTATTGCCACTTCTTCCACGGCGCTTGGCCGCTGTTCCACAAGTCGTTGAGCAGATTGCGGTCGCGCAGCGTGTCGAGCGGCTGCCAGAAACCATCGTGCATGAACGCCGAAAGCTGCCCTTCGCGCGCAAGCCGCTCCATCGGCTCGCGCTCCCAAGCGATGTCGTCACCGGTCACGTACTCGATGACTTTCGGCGAAAGCACGAAGTAGCCGCCGTTGATCCAACCGACGTCCTCTTGCGGCTTTTCCTTGAACTCGGCGATCTTGTCGCGCGCCATCGTGAGCACGCCGAAACGGCCGGGCGGATGGACCGCCGTCACAGTGGCAAGCGTTCCTTTGTCGCGATGGAACGCGCGCAGCGCCCCGATGTCGATGTCGCCCACGCCGTCGCCGTACGTGAAGCAGAAATCCTCATCGCCGAGATACGACGCGACGCGACGCAGCCGCCCGCCGGTCGCCGTCTCTTCGCCGGTGTCGACCAGCGTCACCGACCATGGCTCGGCGTTGGTCTGATGGATGACGACGTTGCGGCGGCGCATGTCGAACGTCACGTCCGACATGTGAAGCGCATAATTGGCGAAGTACTCTTTGATCAGGTAACCCTTGTATCCACAGCAGATGATGAAATCGTTGATGCCGTGATGCGAATACGTCTTCATGATGTGCCACAGCACCGGCTTGCCGCCGATCTCGACCATCGGTTTGGGACGCGTCTGCGTCTCCTCGCTGATGCGCGTGCCGTAGCCGCCGGCCAGGATCACCGCTTTCACGCGACGGTCCTCGCGCGGTGCCATGCGATCGTCTCCGCCAGACCGGTCTCGAGCGTGCGCGGTTGCCAGCCCAGCGCGCGCAACGCGCGTGCGTCGGCGATCAGCGACGCCGGTTCCGACGCATCCGGCGGCGCGCCGTCGAAACGGACGAGCTCCGGATGGTTCAGCTGGCGCGCGATCACCTCCGCGACGTGGCGGATCGTCGAGCCTTGGCCGGTTCCGATGTCGACCGGTCCATCGCGCTCGACGCGCAGCAGCGTCACCAACGCCGCCGCCACATCGCTCACATGCACGAAATCACGTATCTGCTCGCCGGGCGAGCAATGCGCCGTGCGGCCGGCAAGCAGCGCATCGATGACCGAAGGCACGAGGCGATGCGGCGCGTCGTGCGGTCCGTACGGCAAGAAGATCCTCCCCCACGCAAAACGCCGGCCGCGACTCCCCGCGTGCGCGCTCATGGCGGCGGCGGCGGCGATCTTGCTCTGCGCATACAACGAACGCGTCTCCGGCGCCTGGTATTCGGCGGACGTGCCCGCGAAAACGGCGCGTTGGCCGCCGTGTTCGTAGAAATCGCGCGCGAGCGATGCGCTGGCGCGCGCCCACGCCCGATTGGCTGGATCGCTCCGATACGCGGAGCTGCCCGCGCACCATGCGAGATGCAGCAGATGCGTCGGCTTGAACGTCGCGAACAATCGCGAGACGGCAGCCGCGTCCATCAGGTCGAGCTGTTGCCAGCGCACGCGTTCGCCATCCAGCGCCGGAGGCCGTCGGCTGACCGCGATCACGTCGAACGGAGCGTCCGCGAGCGCGTCCAACACCTCGCGACCGACGAACGCGCTGGCGCCGGTGACGACGACGCTCACGCGACCAGATCGATCGGCAGGCCGCTCGCGGCGAGCAGCTCTGCGTTTTCGCGCGCGTAGTTCGGATTCATCAGCACCGCGCTGCGCACGCCGCGCAGCGCGGCGACGCTGGGCTCGACGATCGGATGGCCCGTGCCGGGGACGAAGCGTCCTTGTTTGTTCGGATTCAAGTCGATGACGCAATCAAGCAACGCCGCGTCCGGATCCGCGACGTTCGCAAACGTGACGCCTTTCGCACCTGCACCCCACACGGCGACCTTGCCATGTGCGGCTGCGGTCTGGATCGTTTGCCGCCATCGATCGACGAGCGGGTCGTAGTCCTGTGCGAACCCGTGCGCCAGCTCGGGGACCGCACCGGGTGCCGGCGCATATGCCCGGTGCGATGCAGCCGGAACCGCTTCGAGCCATAAGTACTGGCCCACGAACACGCGGCGGACGCTTGCGACGATGAAACCGGCGCGTTCGAATGCGAACGCGAGGGAACCGGCGCTGAAATAGGAGCAGTGCTCGTAGAATACATCCCAGATGACGTGGTTGCGCAAGATCCACTCGACGCATGGCGTTTCGAAATACAGCCGCGCCCCCGGCGAGCTGTCCAGCGTACGGCGCAACGACCCCAAGAGCGCGGCTGGGTCGGCGACGTGCTCGATCACATGGCGGCAGATCACGACGTCGACAGCTCCGACGTCGGCTGACTCGTCGAAGAAGCGCCGCTCGAAGCGCAAGCGGCCGTCGCGCTCGCTCTCATCGCCCGTATAGCTTGGATCGAAACCGATGGCGCGCGCGCCCGGCACGGCGTCCACCAGCGCGCGCAGGAACGATCCCTTGCCGCAGCCGATCTCGACGATGCGAGCATCTTCCGGGGCCGCGCGCACGATCTCGTCTGCCAACAAGCGCATGTGCGCGGCGAACGCGGGCGAGCAATCTTGCGCGTTCTCGTAGCGCTCGCCGTAGGCGAGCAATGAAGGGTCGAACGCGCGGTTGTAGACGAACCCGCATGTCGGGCACGCCGACAACTCCAATCTACCGCGTGCGATATCGCGTGCGGCGCCGGGGCTCGTCGAACAGCAGATTCTGGTGCACGGGGACGCCGTCGCGCTGCAAGAACGCGGCCGGCGCTTGCGTATCGCAGATCGGGCATGCCTCGCGCACGCTCACGACGCCTCCGAAGCATGGCTTCGCGCTCGCTGTGCGGAAGCGGCATTGAGATGGAAAAGGCGCTCGCGCCGCTTGGCGTCGCCATCGGCGTCATGGCGTACAATGAAGAGGGCAACATCGGGCACTTGCTCGACAGCTTGCTCTCGCAAAGCGCGGATGCGATCATCGAGCGCGTCTACGTCGTCGCCAGCGGCTGCACCGACGCGACGTGCGACATCGTGCAGCGCTACGCCGCCCGCGATGCGCGCATCGTGCTCGTCGCCGACGAAGAGCGCCGCGGCAAGGTCCACGCGGTCAACCAATTCCTCGCCCTCGCGCAAGCCCCGCTGCTCGTGCTCACCAGTGCCGACGTGGGCTTCCATCCCACCACCGTCGAGCGCATCACGGCGCCCTTCTCGGATCCGCGCATCGGCGTCGTCGGCGCCCACGTGGTGCCGGTCAACACGCCCGACACGTTCACCGGTTTCGCCATCAACCTGATGTGGCGGCTGCACAACGAAGTCTCGTCCATGAAACCGAAGATGGGCGAGATGCTCGCCTTCCGCAACGTCGTGAAGCCGCTCGACGCGAGCGTGCTCGCCGACGAAGTGTCGATCGTGTGCGAGATCGAGCGCGCAGGCTACCGCGCCACGTACGCTCCGGATGCGCTGATCGAGAACTGCGGCCCGGGCGCGCTGCCCGACTTCGTCCGCCAGCGCACGCGCTGGATCGTCTGCAACCTTCAAGCCGAACGCGACTACGGCGTCCGCGTCTCGACGATGGATCCGCGTCTGCTGCTGCGCGCGACCGGCAGCTACGTGCGCCAGGATTGGCGCCGCCTGCACTGGTTCGCGGGCGCGGCGCTCATCGAGCTGTACGCGCGCGTCCGCGCGCGGATGGAGTTCGCCACCATGCGCAGCCGCCGCGATTTCCAATTGTGGGATCAGGCGACGGGCACGAAGTCGGTTACAGGCCGATCGCACGACGCATGACCTCCAGCGGCGCCGGCCGCCCCGTCCACCACTCGAACGACAGCGCCCCCTGATGGAGCAATAGCGCGAGACCGTCCGCACGCCGCGCGCCGATGCGCGGTGGGAACGGCGAGCGCGGCGCGCCATAGTTTGCGTCGAACAGCGACGTGTGCGTGTCGATGCTCTCCAAGATCTCGTCCGGTACGACCGCGTCGTGCGGCAACGCGCACACGGCGAGATCGACCTGGCGGCGCGGCGGCGGACCGATGGCCCGCGCGGTTTGCGCGTTGCGCGACCAGCACGAGATCGCGACCGCGCCCGCGCGCTTGAGCGCTTTCGCGAACGCGCGAGCCGCGGGTCCGCTGCCGAGCACCAGCGCACTGGCGCCGCGCGGATCCCATTGCCAGAGGTCGGTAAGCGCAGCGACCAAACCATCGCCGTCCGTGTTGTGCCCGGTCAGAAGATCGCCGTCGCGCCGCACGGCGTTGGCGGCGCCCGCCTCGCGCGCGGAGTCGCTGGCGTCGTCGAGGTAGCCGAGCATCTGCTCTTTGAGCGGCGTAGTGACGTTGAAGCCGTCGACGCTGCCCGAGCGCGCCATCCCGATGAACGACGTCAGGTCTTCGGGCGGCACGCGGATCGCTTCGTAGCTCGCGTCGATGCCCGCCGCTGTGAACGCGGCGTTTTGCATCACCGGCGAGAGCGAGTGCGCCACCGGATCGCCGATCAACGCATACGCGGCGCTCACCGCAGCGGGAGATGCATCCGCGCGAGCAGCGGCCGCTCCATCAGCCGCATCAAGCGCGTCGTGAAAAACTCGCGGCCGCCGATGGGCTTGACCAAGATCGCGTGCATCCCCAAGAGCTTGCCGCCCAAGACGTCGGTGAACAGCTGGTCGCCGATCACCACGCCGTTGGCGGGCCGCACGCCCAGGGTCGCGAGCGCCTTGCGAAACGCGATGGGCGCCGGTTTGAGCGCCCCCGCGACGATCGGCACGTGCAGTTCGGCGGCGACGTCGGCAGCGTGGCCTGCATAGTTGTTGGTGACCAGGCAGACGCGCATGCCGCCTGCGAGGAGCCGCGCGACCCACGCGCTCACCGACGGCGTGACATCGGCGGTGTGCCACGGCACGATCGTGTTGTCCAGATCGAGCGCGACGCCGCTCACCCCCATGCCGCGCAGCAGTTCGACCGTGATGTCTTCGACGCGGTCGGCCATCGCGTCCGGCGTGAGCAGACGGATCAATGATGGCGCGCGTGGCCCGGTTCGGCCCGCAGCTGATGGACGGTCTCGATGAAACGCACCGTGCGCGCCTGCGAATTCATGACGATCGAGTGGGTGCGCGCGCCGTTGCCGAAAAAGCGCACGCCACGGCAGAGATCGCCGTCGGTGATGCCGCTCGCGACGAAGGTCACGTCATCGGTCTTGACCAGATCGTCCATGGCGAGCACCCTGTCGACGTCGACAAAGCCCATCTGCTTGGCGCGCGCGACTTCTTCTTCGTTGCGCGGCTTGAGGCGGCCCATGAATCCGCCGCCCAGGCAGCGCAGCGCGGCGGCGGCGAGCACGCCTTCGGGTGCGCCGCCGGTCCCCATCGCGACATTGATGCCGGTGCCCTCGATCGCCGTCGCGATGGCCGCATCGACGTCGCCGTCGGAGATGAGTTTGATCTTGGCGCCCGCGGCGCGCACCTCTTCGATGAGCTCTTTGTGGCGCGGCCGGTCCAAGATGACGACGGTGATGTCGCCGATGGGCCGCTCGAGCGCGTTGGCGACGACCTCGAGATTCTCGTCGACGCTCGCGTCGATGTGGACATACGGCGCGGCTTTGGGCCCGACCGCGAGCTTCGCCATGTAAGTGTCGGGCGCGTTGAGCAGTCCGCCTTTCGCGGTCACCGCCAATACCGCGATCGAATTGGGCAAGCCGTTCGCCACGAGATTGGTGCCTTCGACCGGATCGACGGCGATATCCACCTCGACGCCGCCGCGGCCCACCACTTCGCCGATGTACAGCATGGGCGCTTCGTCGCGCTCGCCCTCGCCGATGACGATCTTGCCGCGGATATCCATCTCGTTGAGCGTCTCGCGCATGCGCTCGACCGCCGCTTGGTCCGCGCTGTCGCGTTCGCCGCGGCCCATCCATCGCGACGCCGCCAGCGCCGCCGCCTCCGTCACCTTGACGAAATCAAGCGTATCCATGTCGCTCTCCCTAGCTCGAGCGGTCGGCCCAGCGTGCGACCGTGTCCTTCACGGTCTGCGCCGGCCCTTTTGCGTTGACGGTGAGCGAGCGATTGGCGATCTCGTTGCCCGCCAGGTCGCGCTCGTCGGTCTGCCACGTTCCGCGCGTGTACTTGTACTTGAGCAGCGTGCCGTCGGTCATCGACAGCGTGACGGTCCACCGGTTGCCCGGCAGCGGCGACATGCGCACGCCGTTCGGCGTCCAGCTCAGCGCGTCGGTGCTCATGTAGACGACGTCTGTCGACGGCGTGTTCACTGGTACCGATACTTCGACGGTCACCGTCACGCGCGGCACGCGCGCGCTGCGATCTTCGAACGGCGTCTGCGACGCGACGAGGTCGAACGCGACATTCGAAGCGGGTGCGACGCGCAACAGCACGTACGCGCCTTGCGGCAAGGAAGCTCCTTCCTCGCGAGCGCGGCCGACAAGGTGATACACCGCGCCCGATGGCGCCACTCCATAACCGTTCTTCACGAGCACGAAGCGTGTTGCGACCTGCGCGTAGAGCGTGTCGATCTGGACGATCCGCCGCCCGCTCTCGAAGACGACGACGGGCGCACCGGCGCGCAACGCGGTCGCCTCGATCGGCGTCCACGAACCGCCCACCGCTCGTTCGCGCACGACCGCAGCTCGGTCAAGCGGCAGCGTCGTCTCGGTCTGACCCACCGCGAACGTCACGTAGGTCGCGCCCTGCTGCTCCGCCAGCGCGACAAACGTCGCTTGGATGCCGTCATGGAGCGGCAGCAGCGGCGCGGGCGGACTCGCCGGCACCACCGCGACCAGGCTCAACGCGAGCGCAACGACAGCACCAGCCATGTCCCGCCAATTTACCACACGCTTGCGAATCCCTGGACAACGGCGGAGGGCGCGCGCCTCGCGGCGAATCATCGAAACAGTGCAATACGCCGCTCGTCAACCGGGATTCCGGGGCACGCGCACGACCGCTGGCCCCTTCTCTTTTGTCCCCTCCGCCGCGCGTTACGCCGCCCTCGTCACCGCGGCGGCAGGCGCGAGCGCAGGCTTCTTCGGCTGGTACGTCCTCGCGTCACGCGCGCCCGTCGCCGCGAGCGATGTCGCGCTGTTGGCGTTTCTCGCGGCCGGCGCGATCCTCGCGCTGCTCGTCTGGGGCGTCTACTCGAACGTCGTCGGGGGCTGGGCCGACATCGATCCCGACGTCATGCTGCAGGCCGACGCGCTCAGCTTCTTGCCGTTCTTCGCGCTGTGGCTGTACGTGTTGCAGATCCCGGCCACGGTCGGCTCCGCATCCTTTATGCTGGCCGTCGTGCTCGCGGCGTTCCTCGCGATCAAGGTGGGCGTGCTCGCGTATTTCGTGCGCACCGTCAGGCTCGTCACCGGTATCTTCCTCGCGACGCGCCTGCCGCTCATCATCATCGCGTCAGTCGCCGCCGTCGTCATCGGACAGCGCGCCGGCCATCACTGGTCGCCCCAGCATGGTTTGTTGCTCGACGTCTGGGGCCGTTGGGACGCGCAGCACTATCTCGACATCGCGTCGATCGGGTACCATGGTAAAGACATCGCGTTCTTCCCGCTCTATCCGGCGCTGATCCATTTCGTCGGCAAGATGATCGGCGACGATCTCATCGCGGGGCTCATCATCTCCAACGTGGCGTTCCTGATCGCGCTCGCCTATCTCTACGCGCTCACCAAAAAAGAGTTCGGCGACGACACCACCGCGTTCCATGCGATCTTCTACATCGCCATCTTCCCGACGGCCATCTTCTTCTCGGCCATCTACACTGAATCGCTGTTCCTGGCGCTCACCGTCGCATCCGTATACTATGCGCGGCGCGGCAACTTCATCACGAGCGGTGTCATCGGCGCGCTTGCCGCGCTGACGCGCGTCGAGGGCATACTCGTCGCGCTGCCCCTCGCGTACGAGGTGTGGCGCGCGTTTCGCGACGGCCAACGCACCGCGCTCGTGCGCGGCATCATCGGTCTCGCCGCCGTGCCCACGGGTCTGCTCGTCTACATGGGATACCTGTATGCGCTGGTCGGCGATCCGATGGCGTTCCAGAAGATCCAGGTCGACTGGAACCGGCACCTTTCGCCGCCGTGGGTGAGCATCATCAACACGGTGCATCTGATCGCGGCGCATCCGCTGGCATCGCCCTCGACGATCAACCATCTGATGGAGTTGATCTTCACGCTGTCGTTCCTCGTGTTGATGGTGATCTCGTTCTGGGTGTTGCGGCCGTCGTACTCGCTGTATTTCGCCGCGTCGATGCTGGTGCCGATGTCGACGGCGAGCTTGATGAGCATGCCGCGCTTCGATCTCGTGGTGTTTCCTGCGTTCATACTGCTGGCGCTATGGGGGCGCCGCCCGATCGTCAACTCGGCGATCGTCTCGCTGTTCTTGCCGCTGCTTGGTCTCTTCACCGTCCTGTTTGCGGATTGGTACTGGCTCGCATGAGCCTGACGGGCAAGCTCGCCGCGCGCCGAGGCGTGCGCCAGTTCGTGAAGTTCGGCATCGTCGGGATCTCCGGCGCGATCGTCAGCTTCATCGCCTTCCACGCGTTGTTGCATTACCGGCTCGACCTGAAGCTCGCGTTCTCCATCGGCTTCATCCTCGGCGGCATCAACAACTATTGGTGGAACCGCCGCTGGACGTTCCGGTCGACCGGCCACATGGGCAAAGAGCTGGCGCAATTCCTCACCGTGTCGGCTATCGCGCTGGTGCTGGGCATCCTCATCACCGGCGTGCTCGACAGGTATTTGCCAGCGTTCACGTTGCGCAATTCGCTGATCTGGCTGTGCGGCACGGTGGGCGGCATGGGCGTCAACTTTTTCTTCAATAAATACTGGACGTTTCGCCACACGCACCAGCCAGTCGAAGACCGAGCGTGACCGCGCCCCGGCTGACCGCGTTAGCGCTGGGCGCGATCGTGCTGCTGGGCTGCGCGTTGCGCCTGTATCACGTCCGCGATCCGATCCTCGATCATCCGGGCTGGCGTCAAGGCGATCAAGCCGCGATCGCGCGCAATTTCGCGCAGCTGCAGAACAACATCTTCTATCCACAGGTCGATTATGACGGCCCGCCGCCCAACTACATCGAGCTTGAGCTGCAGATCGTGCCGTACACCGCAGCGCAGTTCTATCGCGTGTTCGGGGTGCATCCGGCGATCGGCCGCCTGCTCGTCATGGCGTTCAGCCTCGGCACGATCGTGCTGCTCTACCTGTTCGGCGCGGAACTGGCGAACCGGCGCGCCGGGCTGGTCGCGGCGTTGCTCTTCGCCATCGCGCCAGGCGCCGTCTACTATGGTCGCACGTTCACGCCCGACAGCGTCATGGTGTTCTTCATGACGGGGACGCTGCTGTTCTGGTGGCGCTGGTGCATGCGGCGCGCGCCGGCGGACTTCGCGCTTGCTGCCGGATTCGGCGCGCTGGCCTGGCTCGCCAAACCCCCGGCGCTGCTCGTCCTGGTGCCGATCGTCGCCGTGCTCTTCGCGCACGCGGGCTGGCGCGCGCTGCGCGACTGGTCGCTGTACGCATTCGTCGCCGGCACGCTCGTGCCGTTCGCGCTCTACTTCCAGCACGTGCGGTCGATCGCCGAGTGGCATTGGTTCAGCGGCATCACGCAAAAACACGTGCTGCCGGCGTTGGGCGCGGCGCTGTCGAGCCCGGGCGCGTTCGTCGCCGCGCTCAAGAGCTCGCTCGAGCTGCTGCGCATGCTCGCGAGCACGATACTCGGTCCGGTGCTGTTCTCGCTGGCGCTCATCGGCGCGGCGCTCTTGCCGCCGAGCGAATCGCGGCGCGAGCGCGATTGGCTGCTCGGTTCGTGGGTCGCGGTCCTTTGTTTATATGCGTTCGTCGTCGTCAACGTCGAACGGGTCGACTACTACCTGCTGCCATGGCTGCCGCTCGCGGCATTGGTCGCTGGATTAGGCGTTGAGAACGTGTGGCGCCAGATCGCGCCCCAACCGGTTTCACGTTGGGCGTGCGCCGGCATTGCGGCGATCGTGTTCTTCGCCGCCTATGTGGGCATGCTGCAGGTGCATCCCTATTACACCTGGAGCCGGCGCGTGTACGCATCGGCATCGTCGCTCGACAAAACGCTGGCGCCGGGCAGCATCATCGTGATGGGCCACTATGGTCCGGACGTCCTCTACCTCATCAACCGCAAGGGGTGGGAAGAGGATCCGCTCGTCTGGACGCCGTTCGACATGGAGAGCGCGGTGCGCAAAGGTGCGCGCTACTTCGTGGCGGTAGAACCCGAGCGGCTCAAGGCGAACGGCGCGCTCTACTCGTATCTGCAAGGCTTCGAGCAGATCCCGAACCCGTCCGGCTGGCCCGTCTACGATATGACCAAACCGAAAATGTAGCGGTCGAGTTTATTCGAACGAGAACGTACACGACCGGGGAGGCTGCATGTCGCTCGAACTCATGAACACGCTCGCGTCGCTCGTGACCGCGACGGTCATCGGCGCGACCGCTATCGCCGCCATCGTCCAGCTGCGTCACATGCGGATGGGCAATCAGATCACGGCGCTGCTGTCGTTGCAAAACGAGTTCGACAGCAAGGATTTCCGCGACGCCGAGGACGCCATCCGCAAGGAGCTGGGCGGTCTGCACCAAGATCCCGAGTTCTGCGGGTATTGCATCTCGATCGCCCGTCAGGAGACTCCTCCGTCGCACCATCCTTATGAGGCCGTCCGCGCGGCAGCGATTCTCGTCGGCAACACGTTTGAGAACCTCGGGGTGCTGGTGAAGAACGGCATCGTCGAGCGAACGCTCTTCCTTGACGTCTATTCGTGGAACGTGGCGTTGACATGGGCGCGGCTCGAGCCGCTCATCGCGCTCACGCGTGCGGCGAGCGGCGAGCGCTCGATCTGGGACAACTTCGAATACATCGCATCGATCTCACGCGCCTATCTCGAGACGCACCCGGACACCTATCCGTCCGGCGTCAAGCGAATCGATCCGCCCCTATCCAAGACTGCGGCGCGGCTCATGGGAACCGTTTACCAGTCGCCGGACCCGGAGAAAAGCAAAGCATGATGGAGAAACGGCTCGAGGCCGAGCGCGAGCAGACGCGCGACCGGCCGTGCGCCAACGAAGTGTGCGGCTGCAACCTCGACGAGGATCGCACGACGGCGCAGTTCTGTTCGGAATACTGCGTGGGCGAGGGAACCGGCCGCGGTGATGGGCCTTGCCAGTGCGGCCACGTCGGCTGCCCTGACGAATCTCCCCGCTAAGCTTTTAGGGGATCGGCAGCAGACCGGGCACAGACTCCGACGACTGCGAGCGCGTCTCACCTGGACCCACACCAGCTTCCGTCTGCACGCGCAGCGCGTTGAGCCGCAACGTCACGCGATGGGTCTCGTCCTCGAGATCCGTCGACAACGCGATCGCCTTGCGCAGGTGCGCCACGTCGAAGTCCGCGTTGAAAAGGTGCAGCTGCTGTTGGATATTCTTGTTTTCGAGCGCGTTCGAAGCGAGCAGTTCGCGAATCACATCGCCAGACGCCTTGTACAGCGGAAAGTTCGCGATCACGACGTCGCGCCTGATCCTCGCTTGATCGATGGCGGGAGCCAGATCGAGCGCCGTGGCGTCTTTCGGCGCGTACTTGAGCGCCTTTTGGATCTCTATTTGCGCGCCGTCGATGTCCCCCGCTTCGAGGTCCGACCTCGCGTGGAGGGTGGCCACCCGCGCCAAACCCGTGCGGGCGTGCTCGTTGTTGGGCGCGAGCGCGAGCGCAAGGCTGTACTCTTTTTCCGCTTCGACGATGTTGTTGTTCTGCATCGCGGCGTCGGCTTGCGCGTTGCGCAGGTCGACGATACGGTCCTTGAATCCGGCGGTGCAGCTGGAAAGGCCTAACGCAGCGGCGACGAGCGCGATGAAGAGCGCGCTTTTCGATCTAGAAATGGATGTGGGCATCGTTCACCCATTTCGCCGACACGCTGATGATGTCCGCTGCAGGGACGAGCAGCAGCTGCGCGACGAGCGTGCCGATCAACGCGGTGAGCACGAGATAGAGGATCATCGCCTTCATGTCGGATTCGGGCCTGATGCCGTGCGCGGTCTGATCGGTGATCAATGCCGACGTCGGATCGACGATGTAGGTCAGCGTCAACGTCGAGATGCCGGTGATGAGACCCGAAAGCGATGCCGCCGTGAGCCGGTAGTCGGGTTCGAGCACGCCGGCATAATACGCGGCGAGCGGCCCGGCCACCCAGAACGCCATGACGACGATGTTCCAGACCAAGAATCCCTTGGGCAGATTTGCTGGGTTGTAGCGCAACATCGATAGGCGCGGCAGCTCGAAGTCGCGCAGCACCGACATCAACACGCTCGGGCGGAAGAGCTGCGCGAGCGCATGCAGCAGCGAACCGCGGCGTTCGAACGAAGCGATGCCGCGCACCAGCGTGCGGCTCGCCCACGGGATGAGTGCGCCGCCCAGGACGATGCCGATGGTGGCTGCGCCCATGACCCACCGCATGTCAGTCTCGAACATCTTGGGATCGTTGAGCCTGCCGGCTTTGTCGGCGAGGCTGCCGATGAGCGGCAAATAGAACAGATTGAGGAAGCGGCCGGTCGTGCCGAAGAGATTGAACAGCGTCAGGCCGGTCGCCACGCGCTTCGTGCGCACGCCCGCAAGGCGTGCTGCATTGGTCCCCATCTGCAGCGCAGTGGCGAACATGTACAACAGCGCGGTGATGATGACGAAGACGCCAGGGCTCATGCCGACGTCGTTCCGGTCACGCTTTAGGCCGACTGCTCGAGCAGCTGCGCGTCCTCGCCGAAGCGTTCGTCGACCGGTCCCACGACCGTCAACGCGGTGCGCTCCGCGCCGAAGAGCGCCGTGGCAAGCCCGTCGACGTCCGCTTTCGATGAACCGTCGATGTGCTCGATGATCTCGGTCGCGGCGACGTGGCGGCCGACGTTCAATTCGCTGCGGCCGAGTCGCAGCATGCGCGTGCTCGTGCTCTCTAGCGAGAGGAGCAGTCCGCCCTTGACGTGTTGCTTGGCGCGCATGAGTTCGTCGTCGCTGACGCCGTCCGCAGCCATGCGCGCCAACTCCTCGCGCACGAGCGCCACGACTTCGCGGGCGTTCTTGGGAGAGGTCGAGGCGGCGATCGTCATCAGCCCGGCGTTCCGATACGGATTGTGCGATGAGTAGACGCTATAGGCGAGGCCTCGTTTCTCGCGGATCTCATGGAAGAGACGCGACGCCATGCCGCCGCCGAGCGTCGTATCGAGCAGCGTCAGCGGATAGCGGCGATCATCCTTGGCGCTCGCGCCCTCGGTGCCGAACAAAACATAGACCTGCTCCGTGTCCTTGCGGCTGACGACGTTCGCCGGCACAAAACGCGGCTGCGGCGGATCGCCGCCCGCGTTGCGCCCGGTCATGCCGCCGAATAGCGTCTGCGCTTGCGCGGCGATCGCCTCATGATCGACGTTGCCGGCCGCGGTGAGCACGACGGAGTCAGGCGTGTAACGCTCGCGCATGTACGCGCGGATCGCCTCTTGGGTCACGGCCGTCACGGTCTCTTCGTAGCCGATCGTCGGTTCGCCAAGCGGACTGCCCGCCCACACCGAACGGATGAACAAGTCGTGGGCGACTTCTTCAGGTGAGTCGTCGTACATGCGGATCTCTTCGAGGATGACCTGCTGCTCTTTGCGCAGCTCGACCGGGTCGAACACAGAATTGAGGAACATGTCGCCGAGCAGGTCCAGCGTCACGTCGACGGACGCGTCGACGACGCGCGCATGGTAGCACGTCGTCTCTTTGTCGGTGAAGGCATTGAGGTTGCCGCCGATCGAGTCCATGAACTCCGCGATCTCTCGCGCGCTTCTGCTTCGGGTCCCTTTGAAGAGCATGTGCTCGATGCAATGGCTGATGCCGCGCAGTTGCGATGTCTCGTGCGACGAACCGACGCCGACCCAGAGCCCGATGCTCGCGCTGCGCACCAACGGCATGTGCTCGGTGATCACCCGCACGCCGTTTGCAAGCGTCGTCTTCTGGTAGTTGGGCTCGGCGCTCATGGTGCGCGTTCTTCCTTCAAAAAGCTCGGTCCCCAATACATCGTTCCCAGCATCTGTGTCCGCGACGCGGCGGCCCGCGCTTGTGCGCGCGTCACCGCGCAGGAGAACACCGTGCGCGTCGTCGGCACCGCATAGTCGCCCGAGACGTCGGCGCTCGGCTGCACTTCGAGCGGCTCGACCGCCCACACGTCGACTTCGGCGATGTCGGGTCGCGCCGCAAACGCGCGGTCGACCATCCCGCCGACATCGGCCTCGAATTGTGCGCGATCGACGCGCGCGTGCAGCTTCACGCCTGAGAGCATAAGCCCGACGAACGTCGCATCCGCGATGCGCAGCACGCGCACCTTGAGCAACGGTTCCGGGTACGACGCGTTCAGGAGAGCGGCGCCGATGCGTTCGGCGAGCAGCGGGTCGTTCCCCTCAGCGCGGCTGCGCGCGATCGAGCGCAGCTCTTGCGGCGACGGGCCGGGTGTTCCCGGCGAGCCCACGACGCGCGCGAGCACCGCGGCGCCCGTGTCGCGTTCGATCCGATAACGCGGCAACGCGTACAGGTCGGCAAGCGCGGCGGATGTGACTCGCCCGGGCTGCGTGGTCGCGGCGTTTTGAAAGCCCGATGCGCGCACGAGGCGCTCGACTCGCGCATCGTAACGCCCGGCGGGATACGCGAAGCTATCGATGCCCGTGCCGGACCACGCTGCGAGCGTGGCACGCGACCCGGCGATCTCGTGCGCCGCCTGCGCATCGCCGAGCGTCGTCAGGTCGACGTGGCTGATCGTGTGCGCGCCTATCTGCAACCCATTGCCCGCGAGCGTGGAGAGTTGTGCTCGGCTCACGTGCCCCGGCGTCCCCACCAAGCCCGAGCTCACGTACAGCGTCGCCGTGTCGCCCGCGCCTGCGAGCTGCGCGGCTGCGGCGACGTCGTCGACGTAGCCGTCATCAAAGGTGATCGCGATCTCGCAGTGACGCAACGGCGCCGAGCGCACATCCGCGACGATCGTATCGACCGTGACGGTCTCGCACCCGGCGCTACGCAGCCATTGCAGCTGGCGTGCGAATTCCGCCGGCTGCACGGTCAGCGCGCGCGCATACGGCCCCGGCAGCACCGTGTCAGAGACATGGTGGTACATGAGGATCGCCGCCACAGGCTGCGCCGCCGTGTCGGCGCGAGCGAGGCTCGCGCTCAGCAAGAGCGCGACGCTAAGCGCGCCGTATCGAATCGCTCTGTTAATACGATCGAGCAAAATAGGCTTTGACGCGCGCCGGCTTGCCGCAATACGCGCACGTCGCGCCCGCCGGAGCGTCGCCGGCCATGACTCTGGTCACCGCGCTGGTCTCCGCTTTGATATCGAGCTCGCACTCGGGCCGCTCGCACCACGGCGCGAGGACGAACCCATCCTGACGTTTGAGCGCCTCGACAAATGCTTCGCGCTGCGTCGCCTCGATCGTGTGCGCATCGCGATGCGCGCGCGCGCGTGCGTAGAGCGATTGGCGGATCTCGTCGAGCAGGCCGGGCAATTTGGCCGCGATGTCGCCCGCAGGCAGCGTTGATTTCTCGAGCGTGTCGCGGCGCGCGAGCGTCACGGTGCCGGCGGCGACGTCGCGCGGCCCGATCTCGATCCGCAGCGGCACGCCGCGCATCTCCCACTCGTTGAACTTCCAGGCGGCGCTTTGTTCGACGCGGTCATCGAGCTTGACGCGGGCGACCGCGCGCAGCTCGTCGGCCAGCCGTTGCGCCGCCGGCATGACGCTCTCGTCGCCCTTCTTGAGGATGGGCACGATCACGACTTGATGCGGCGCGACGTCGGGCGGCAAGACCAGGCCATGATCGTCGCCGTGCGCCATGATAAGGCCGCCGATCACGCGCCACGAGACGCCCCACGAGGTCGTGTACGCGTGCTTCACCTGTTCGTCGACGTCGGTGAACGTGATGTCGTATGCCTTTGCGAAGTTCTGTCCGAATTCGTGCGACGTGCCGGCCTGCAGCGCTTTGCCGTCCGGCATGAGCGCCTCGATCGCGTAGGTCGCGACCGCGCCCGCGAACCTCTCGTTCTCGCTCTTGCGGCCTTTAATCACCGGCAACGCGAGCACGTCCTCGGCGACCTCGCGATAGATCTCCAGCATGCGTTGCACTTCTTCCGCCGCTTCGGCCTCGGAGGCGTGAACGGTATGGCCTTCTTGCCACAAGAACTCGAGCGTGCGCAGGAACGGCCGCGTCGCCTTCTCCCAGCGCACGACGTTGCACCACTGGTTGATCAAGACGGGCAAGTCGCGGTGCGATTGGATCCAGCGCGAGTACATCGTGCCGATGATCGCTTCCGACGTCGGCCGGATCGCGAGCCGCTCGGTGAGCTCCTCGCCGCCGCCGCGCGTCACCCACGCGACCTCCGGCGCGAAACCCTCGACGTGCTCCGCTTCTTTGACGAGCAGACTCTCCGGGATCAGCAGCGGGAAGTAGGCGTTTTGGTGTCCGGTCGCTTTAAAGCGCTTGTCGAACTCGGCTTGGATCAATTCCCAGATCGCAAAACCGTAGGGGCGCAGCGCGATGCAGCCGCGCACCGGCGTATAGTCGACCAGCTGCGCACGCAAGCACACTTGCGTGTACCACTCGGAGAGATCGTCCGCTTTGGGCGGAATGTTCTTGACTTGTTTTTTTTCTTGCATCATTGCTCTGTCAGCCACGCACGTAGGGTGCGAGGCCGACGACAGGTGGTATGAGGGGAGCGGCTAGAGGTATTGGGGATAGCGCTCTGCGATGACCTTCTCTATCTCTTCGCGCAGGCCATCCAAGAGTTTGTCTTCCGGCAACGAGCGGACTTTCACGCCATCGCGATAGATGAGTCCCATGCCCTTGCCGCCGGCGATGCCGACGTCCGCCATGCTCGCCTCGCCGGGTCCGTTCACCGCGCAACCCATGACGGCGACCTTCACCGGCGCTTTGTACTCGGCCGTGATCTTCTCGACCGCATCGGCGAGGCGCAAGATGTCCACTTGTACGCGCCCGCACGACGGGCACGCGGTGATCTCGACGCCGCGCTCGCGCAAGCCCAGCGATTTGAGGATCTCCCAGCACACCGGCACCTCGTCGACCGGATCGGCCGCGAGCGAGACGCGGATCGTGTCGCCGATCCCCTCCGCGAGCAGCATGCCGAGGCCGACGCTGCTCTTCACGGTCCCGGTGCGCGTGGTGCCCGCCTCGGTGATCCCGAGATGGAACGGGTAGTCGACGTGCTTGCTCATCTCGCGATAGGCGGCGACGGTCACGCGCACGTCGTGCGCTTTGAGCGAGACGACGATGTCGCGGAAATCGAGCTCTTCGAGGATGCGGATGTGGCGCAGCGCTGATTCGACCATGCCCGCCGGCGTGCGCCCATAGCGCGCGATGATGTCGGGCGCGAGCGAACCGAGATTGACGCCGATGCGGATGGGCATGCCGCGATCTTTCGCGGCGCTGACGACTTCACGGACTTTTTGCGGATCGCGGATGTTGCCCGGATTGAGCCGCAGCTTATCCCAGCCGGCGTCGATTGCCGCTAACGCGTAGCGATGATCGAAATGGATGTCGGCCACCAGCGGCACGGTCGTGCCCTGCTTTGATCTTCTTGCAGGCCGCCGCCGCCTTAGCGTCAGGCACGGAGATGCGGACGATCTCGCAGCCGGCTTCGGCGAGCTGCTGGACCTGGTCGAGCGTCGCCGCCCAGTCATCGGTCTTCGTCGTCGTCATCGATTGGACAGAGATCGGCGCGTCGCCGCCGATCACGATGTTGCCGACCTTGACGGCCCGCGTCTTGCGGCGCGGCGGCAATGGCGGCGGCGCGGGCACGCGCTCGGTCACGCCCGACCAATCCGGCACCGGCGGCAATCCGGTTTGCGGAATTCCGATGTCGGGTTTCACATCGCGCCTTTGCCGCTAACCCATATAGCGATGTCGTGGTACGTGACGAACAGCACCAGTACCATGAGCAGCGCGAAACCAGTGAGGTGGACGAGCCCCTCCTTTTCGGGATCGACCGGCCGGCCACGCACTGCCTCGACGAGGAGGAACACCAGGCGTCCCCCATCGAGCGCCGGTATCGGCAGCAGGTTGAAGAATCCGAGCACGGCGGAAATCCTCGCGATGAGATCGAGCACGACAACCGGTCCCGACTGCTCGGCCTGAACGAACACGCGGCCGATGCCGACGGGTCCCGATAAGCTGCGAGACGTCGCGATGCGCGAAGGTCTGGACGAGTCCAACGGCGTTTTGCCAAACGAAACGTCCCGGTGTTGGTGAAACCCCAGCCAATGCCGCCGAGAAGCGATGCATGCTCGATATTGTATCGGGGCAGGAACCCGAAAATGCCAACTGTCTGACCGCGCACTGTCATCGTCGTCGTGCGGATCTGGACATGCTTGACGGATCCGTTGCGCAAGTATCCGATGTCGATCGTCTCGTTGGGGCGCGCGTGAATGTAGTCGACCAGCTCGTTGCCGCTGGTAAATGCCTGTCCATTGAGCGTTTCGATCTGATCGTTTGCTTGCAGACCGGCGCGCTGTGCCGGAGAGTTTGGATTTACGCTTTCGACGACGTTGGTTGGCGAGTCTGGAATCCCGACCGCGATGGCGATGTACGCGAAGATGACATGAGGCGAGCAACAAGTTGAACAGCGGCCCGGCGACGATGATCGTGAAGCGCTGCCACAACGGGTGATGCTGGAAGTTGCCGGGATCGGCACTGCCGTCGTCGGCTTGATCCTCGCCGACCATCTGGCAGTAGCCGCCGAGCGGCAGCGCGTTGAGCCGATAGGTCGTCTCGCCACGCGTCCATTTGATGATCGTCGGACCGAAGCCGATGGCGAAATTGCTGACGCGCACGCCGAACCACTTGGCGAAAATGAAGTGGCCGAACTCGTGGAACGTGATAAGGACGCCGAGGACGACGAGGAATAGAGCCACTTGGCCGACCGACGTGAGGCTTGGGAGCGCGAGCAGGGCGAAGATGGTGGGTTCTTTCCTTTATACTGTAGCGGTCGAGTTTACTCGACCGACGCGGTCGAATTCGTACGGCCGATCTCCGCGCGAGTCCACGAACGCGCCCAGGCGTCCGCTGCGGCGATAGAATCCAATGTCGCGGGTGTCGCGCGTTCGGCCCCGTGGCGGTCCAGCGCGTTTTCGACAAGTGCGCTGATTTCGGTGAACTTCACTTTCCCTTGCAAAAACGCGCGTCCTGCCTCTTCGTTGGCAGCCGACAGCACTGCCGGGAACGTCCCGCCCGCGCGTAGCGCGCGGAAGCATAACGCGACCGCCGGAAAGCGACTATAGTCGAGCGGCTCGAACGTGAGGCGCGTCGCACCCCCCAGTCCGATCGAATTGCGCGCTTTGTCGGCGTCGCCGCCCGGCAACCGCTGCGGGTAGGCAAGCGCGTAACCGATCGGGATGCGCATATCCGGCGCAGCGAGTTGTGCTTTGATGCTGCCGTCGCGGAACACGATGAACGCATGCGCGACGCTTTGGCGATGCACGACGACATCGATCTGCTCCGGCGCCAGCCCGAAGAAGCGGCTCGCCTCGATGACCTCGAGCCCCTTGTTCATCATGGTCGCGGAATCGATCGTGTTCTTAGGCCCCATCGCCCAGGTCGGATGCGCCAGCGCTTGCGCGGGGGTGACGTCGCGCATTTGATCCAGCGAGAGGTCCCAGAACGGTCCGCCGCTGGCCGTGAGCACGATCTGCGCGACGTCGTCAAGAGCTTCTCCCGCAAGGCACTGGTACACCGCGCTGTGTTCGGAGTCGACCGGTACGATCGTCGCGCCGGACGCGCGTGCCCGGGTGAAGAGCAACTCGCCCGCCGCGACGGC
This sequence comes from Vulcanimicrobiota bacterium, assembly GCA_963812135.1. GTDB lineage: Bacteria > Vulcanimicrobiota > Vulcanimicrobiia > Eremiobacterales > Eremiobacteraceae > JAFAHD01. The sequence continues at coordinate 1,466,659 of CAWETU010000001.1, read as the reverse complement.
GAGCTCCTTGTTCGCCAGCGCGATCGCGCAGCCGCGATCGATCGCTCGCAAGACCGCATCCAACGACGCCATGCCGTCGGTCGCAGCCAGCACGCAATCGACGTCCTCTTCGACCGCTTCGGTAAGGCCGGTCGCGCCATGTCCGATCGATCGGGGTGCATAGTCCAGCGCGGCGCGCAGTTCGCTCGCCAATTCAGGTGAACCGACGGATAAGAACGCCGGCTGAAAGCGATTCGCCTGGCGCGCGAGCAACGCGACATTACTGCGCGCGGCCAGCGCGGCGATGCGAAAGCGGTCGGGATGCGCTGCGATCACGTCGAGCGCCTGCGAGCCGATCGAACCGGTCGAGCCGAGGATAGCGACGCGTTTCATGGTGTCAGGCCGCGACGCGGCCGAACCAAAGCAGGATGGCGTAGCCGACGACGCCGGCCAAGAAGTAAGAGTCGAAGCGGTCGAGCACGCCGCCGTGACCGATGATCAGCTGGCCTGAGTCCTTCACCTGGGCGTTGCGCTTGAGCGCGGATTCGGCGAGATCGCCCAACTGCGCGGCGATCGAGACGCCGCCGGCGAAGGTCATGCCCACGTACCACGGTACGCCCAAGATCGGCACAAGACCAAGCAGGGTGCCGGCGGCCGTTGCGAACACGAACGCCGCGATCGCGCCTTCCCAGGTCTTGCCGGGTGATATGCGCGGTGCCAATGGCGTGCGGCCGAACTGCAGCCCGACGAGCATGCCGACGATGTCGGTCAGCGCGACGATGACGATCAGCCACAAGGTGTACGCGGCGCCGGTGATCGCGGGATTGATGCCGCGCAACGCGACCAGATACGACGCGATCTTGCCGAGATAGAGCGCCGCGATCACCGTCATGCTCCAGCGCACCGCGAAGCGGTCGACGCCGCCCGCCAACGCGGCGATCAACGCCGCGATCACCACGACGACGGTGATGCCGGGTTCGAAACGCAGATTGAAATAGGTCTCGATGATGTAGACTATCACCGCGGGGATCGCGACCCACAGCGACACCGCGGCTCCAGCGCGCTGCGCGAGCCGCGAGAACTCGACGGTGCTGAGTAACGCGATGACGAGGATCAGCAGCCCGAACAGCGGGCGCGCGAAGACGCAGCCGACGCCGAGCGCCGCGATAAGCAGTCCGATCGCGACGCGCTTGAGCGATAGCTCCTGGCGCAGACGCTGACCGGCTTGCGCGGCTCCGGCGACCGTGGCGCTCATAATCGTTTGAAATCCGCGTAGGTGAGGACGAGCTCGATGCGATCCCCGTCCGAAACGGCGCGCACGACGCGCAAATCGCCGGTGCCCGCGCACGGAAACGGCGGCGCGAGGACGCGGACGCACTGCGGGTGCCCGCGCAAAAGCGCACGGGCGTCGGACCAGCGTGCGTTGATCAGCTCTTCGTGTGTGGGCGCAAGCAGGATGCTCACACCTCCATGATCTCTTTTTCTTTGTTCTGGACGAGCCCGTCGACGTCGGCGACGAACTTATCGGTCAGTTTTTGGACTTGCTCGTTGCCGCGGCGGCCTTCGTCTTCGGTGACTTTGCCGTCGCGTTGGGCGTGCTGGATATGGTTGTGCGCGTCTTTGCGGATATTGCGCACGGCGATGCGCCCGTCCTCGGCGCGCTTGTGCACGAGCTTGACCAGCTCTTTGCGCCGCTCTTCGTTGAGCGGCGGCAAGCTCAACCTGATGATGCCGCCGTCCACGTTGGGCGTGACGCCGATGTCGGACGTTTCGATCGCCTTGCGGATATCGCCGACGATCGATTTGTCATGCGCGGACACCATGATGCTGCGGGCGTCGGGGATGGAGATGGTCGCGCAGTGCTTCAGCGGCATCTCGGTGCCGTACGCCTGGACCACGACGTGATCGAGCAGCGCGCTGTTGGCTCGGCCGGTGCGGATGGCGGCGAACTCGCCGCGCGTCGCCTCGACCGCCTTCTTCATCCGCTCTTCGACATCTTTATACAACTGGGGCAGCATGCCCATCGTGTGCCCTCCCTACGAACGTGCCGATCGGCTCGCCCCAGATCACGCGTTTGATGTTGCCCGGCCGCATGAGCTCGAAGACGACGATCGGCAAGCCGTTATCCATGCATAGCGTCAGTGCGGTGTTGTCCAGCACTTCGAGCCCGCGCTGCAGCACCTCGAGGTACTCAAGCGTGGTGAACCGCTGCGCGCTCGCGTCCTTCTTCGGATCGGCGCTGTAGACACCGTCGACCTGCGTCGCCTTGAGGATTGCTTCCGCGCCGATCTCGATGGCGCGCAACGCCGCGGTGGTGTCGGTCGTGAAATACGGGTTGCCGGTGCCCGCCGCGAAGATGACGACGCGTCCCTTTTCGAGATGGCGGATCGCGCGGCGGCGGATGTACGGTTCGGCGACCTGCGCCATCGAGATCGCGGTCTGCACGCGGGTGGCGACGCCGATGTTCTCGAGCGCGTCCTGCAACGCGAGCGCGTTGATCACCGTCGCCAGCATGCCCATGTAGTCGGCGGTCGCGCGATCCATGTTCTCATGAGACGCGGTCTTGCCGCGCCAGATGTTACCGCCGCCGACGACACACGCGATCTGCACACCGGCGCTCGCCACGTCTTTGATCTCGTGCGCGATCTGATACACCGAATCGGTGTCGATGGGCTCGCCGCGGCCGCCGCCATTGAACGCCTCGCCGCTCAGCTTGAGCAGGACGCGTTTGTACGCCGGCGCACCGGCTTGGACCGCGCTCATCGTTAGGACTCGCCGATGTCGAACCGGGCGAACCTGCGGATCTTGATGTTCTCGCCGAGCACGCCGACTGCGCCCGACACGAGGTCGGCGACCGTCTTGCTCTCGTCGCGGACGAACGGCTGCTCCAGCAGCACGTTCTCCTCGTAATACTTGTCCATCCGGCCGTCGTGTTCGGCCTCGAGACGCTTCCTCGCGTCGGCCGGGATATCGTCGCGCGAGATGAACAGCGGACGCGATGCGCAGATGTGCAGCGCGAGATCGTGGGCCAGCTTTTGGAAGACCTCGTTCTTGGCCACGAAATCCGTCTCGCAGGCGAGCTCGACAAGCACGCCCATCTTGCCGCCTTGGTGGACGTAGTGTCCGATGAAGCCCTCACGGACCTCGCGATCGCCCTTCTTCGCCGCCACTTGCTGGCCGCGCTCGGCGATCAGTTTTTGCGCCTTTGCGAGGTCGCCCGCGGCTTCGACGAGCGCCCTGCGGCAATCCATCACCGGAGCGTTCGTCGCCTCGCGCAAAGCCTTCACGTCGGCTGCGCTCGGCGCGTATTTCTCAGTCATTTCCACGTGTCCCGTTTCCTCGAATCAATGGTGTTCCCTTTCCGCATGCTCACGCAGCTGTAGCGGTCGAATTTATTCGACCGTTCAGAGCGTACCGGGGATGAATGCCCTTACGTGGTCGCAGGCGTTTGCTCGGCGCTCGGCGTCGCTGCGCCCTGTTCCGGCTGAGGACTCGCGACAGGCTGTGCCGCGGTCGCCGTCTCTGCGACGGGAGCCGGCGCAGCGGCGGGAGCGCTAGCAGCTGGAGCGTTTGTCGTGGGTGAAGCGCTCGCATCCGTCGGCGCGCCCAGATACTCCGCCGATTCGGCTTCGGTCTTGCCCTCGATGATCGCGTCGGCGATCTTCCCGGTCATGAGCTTGACCGCGCGAATCGCGTCGTCGTTGCCCGGAATCGCGTAGTCGATCTCGTCCGGATCGCAGTTCGTGTCGATCACCGCGATGATCGGGATCTTCAACTTGCGCGCTTCGAGCACGGCGATGCGCTCTTTGCGGGGATCGACGATGAAGAGGGCGTCAGGAAGCTTCGGCATGTCCTTGATGCCTGACAAGAAGCGGTCGAGCTTGCGCATCTCGTCTTCGAGCAGGCCCACTTCTTTCTTGGTCAAGACCTCGAACACGCCGGTATCGCGCTGACGCTCCAACTCACGCAGCCGCTGGATGCGCTTTTGGATCGTTTGGAAATTTGTGAGCGTACCGCCGAGCCAGCGCTGGTTGACGTAGAACATCCCCGCGCGGTCCGCTTCTTCTTTGACGACTTCTTGCGCTTGCTTCTTGGTGCCGACGAAGAGGAACGTCTTGTTCTGGCGCGCCATCTCTTTGACGACGCCATAGACCTCGCGCAGCTTGAGCACGGTCTTTTGAAGATCGATGATGTAGATGCCGTTGCGCTCTTGGAAGATGTACTTGGCCATCTTCGGGTTCCAACGGCGCGTCTGATGCCCGAAGTGGACGCCCGCTTCGAGCAATTGTTTCATGGAGATGATGGAAGACACAGCAAAGCCTCTCTCTAAGCGCCCCCTCTGTAGCGGTCGAGTTTACTCGACCGACCTCTTCAAGAACGCCACAACAGCCGCAGAGCGGCCGTTCACTAGGATCGGGGTGCGCCCGGGAGGGCACACCTCCCGCGACCGGAGTCGCGGGCAATGGCGCATTGCTGATCCTAAACTTGCGCACAATCATTCTATCACGAGGGCGCAGCGGGACGCAACGCCGAACGCCGCCGCCGATGCCGGATTTCTCGGTTCCACCGCCCTCCACACCAGGAGCTCGCTAGATGATGGCGTGGTTGATGTTGGCCATCTCCCCGTGGAACAAGATCCTGCTGGCGGTCGCGGTCTTGTCGGCTCAGGCGCTCGACATCAACGCGACTCAACATATCTTGGGGCCGCCGTATAACGGTCGCGAAAACGAGTTCATCGCTCATCCATTCGTGCATCCTAATGGCTACGCCGAACAATGGGCGGTGACGCTCGGCTCCGACGGGCTTCAATACGTGATCACGCGTCACTGGGCGCCCAACGCGCAGTCAGCGCTATGGTCGGCGCGCGCCCTTGCACACCTCAATGCCGCGCTTCAGGTCCAAGCGCAGATGCGCGCCTTCAACGCAACTCAGGCATCCGCGTCTCCAAGCCCAGCCACAGCGCGAGCCGCGGCACTAACCCCAGATTCCGCGTCACCGACCTCGCAGCCCTAACCGCAGAACCGGGGGGCCGCTGCGGCGAAGCGTGGAACATCTGCTGCATGCTGCTCGAGGCGTTCGGGTTGCAGCGCGACCCGTTTGTCGACACCGCGGATCCGGCGTTCTATTACGAGACGATGGCGACCGCGAGCAACCGGCGCCGGCTTTTCGATTGCCTTGCCGGCGGTCGCGGCCTCGCGGTCGTGCTCGGTCCGGTGGGCGCGGGCAAGACTTCGCTGTTCAACGCTGTCACCGCGCGGCTGCTCGAGGACCCGCGCTTTGTCGTCGGACTCATCTTGGATCCGACGTTTCACAGCGAGTCGGAGCTCCTCGAAGCGATCGTCGCCGCCTTCGGCTTCCCGAAATTGAGCAACGCGACCGGGCAGGGCGCACCGACCGCCCGAGATCTGCGCGAGCACCTCAAGCGTCATCTGTTCGAGGCGACCGCAGCCGATGGTCGCCAGGCCATCCTGCTCATCGACGAAGCCCAGCTGCTTCCCAACGAACTGCTCGAAAGCATACGGTCGCTGCTGAACTTCCAGCTCGACGAGCGCAAGCTGGTGTCGATCGGTCTCGCCGGCCAAGCGGAGATCGCCGATGCGATCTTGCGACGCCCGAACCTGAGCGACCGCGTCGCCGTTTGGCTCGACATCGCGCCGCTCAGCGAAGCGGAAGCGGCAGGACTGATCGACCACCGCTTGCGCCGCGCGGGTTTCGCGGCCGACCATTCGCCATTCGGGCCAGATGCGCTCGGCGACGTTTGGCGTCGCTCCGGCGGCCTGCCGCGCCGGCTCGGCGCACTCGCGCGCGAAGCGCTCGAGGTCGCCGCGGAACGTGCCTCTCGCTCCGTCTCGCTCGCGGACGTGGAGGACGCGGCGCGCCGCCTGCCGCCGCTTCGCAGCGCCGATGTAGCGGTGGAATTCATTCGACCGACGTCCGCCCGCCAGTGGTGGCAGGTCTGGAAAGTCGCGCGATGAGCGAAACGCGCAAGCTGCCGGCCGACATGTTGCTGCTCGCGGAACGCCGCCGGCGCATGGGGCTGTCCGCAGACGTGGCGGTACCGGCGCCACCGGAAGACACCGACGACGCCTTCGAAGACGTTCTCATCGCCGAGGCCGCCGACGCGCCGGCCGAGAGCCGAACGGCGCTTGTCCTGTACCGTCCGCTCGCCCACGTGAGCCTCGCCACGCAGCATTGGAGCTCCACAGTCGATCACGAAGCCCTGCAGACCGCGATCGTGTGTTGCCCGATCGGCCGCTCGGCGAGCCGCCCATTCGAGCAGAGCCTCATCGCCGTCGTGCCCACCACCCTTCCAGCCAAGCCCGAAGGCGTTCCGACGCTTCACGTCACACTGACCGCAGACGACCTCGCCGCCGTCGAACGAGGCGCCGTGCGCACGACGCGCGCCGCAAGTCTGCGCCTAGTGCGCGCCGCGGCCTTGCCGACCGGTATCGCCGGCGCGGAGCCCGCGTCCGCCGGCCTTGCGGCGGCCGCGCTTTCCGCATACCGCACCGCGGCGCTGATACATGCGTGGAACGCAGCGTTCGGAGCGCCGCCCGCTGCCGACCTCGAACGCGACCGGGATGCCGCGGCCGTCAATCTGCTGTCGACGTTGCGCGGTCTGCTCGGCGAAGCCTAGGAGTCCAAACCGATGAAGACACCGATGCTCGTGACCGATTTTCTCAAGCGCGCGCGAACCGTCTACCGCGACAACGTCGCCGCCGTGTGCGGCGCCGAGCGCCTCACCTACGGGCAGCTCGGCGAACGCATCGATCGGTTCTCGAATGCGCTGCAGAAAATCGGCGTCAAGCGCGGTGACGTCGTCGCGTATCTCTCGTTTAACTGTCATCGGCTGCTCGAAGGCTATTACGCGGTGCCGCAGATGGGCGCGATCCTCTTGCCGATCAATATCCGTTTGACGCCGCCTGACATCGCATACATCCTGACCGATGCGGGCGCATCCACCGTGGTCATAGACCGCCAGCTCACCGGCCTGCTCGCGCCGATCCTGCCATCGCTGCCGAGTGTCAAGAACGTCATCTTGATGGGCGGTGATCCGAAGACGGACATGCCGTTCAAGGGCGAGGATTACGAGGCGCTCATCGCCGGCGCGCCCGCCGCCTTCACGCCGCCGGCGCTCGATGAAGACGATGTGGCGGAGCTCTTCTACACGAGCGGCACCACGGCGCGGCCCAAAGGCGTTATGCTGACGCACCGCAATCTCGTATCGCACGCATATTCATCGCTTGCCTGCGCGAACATCGACGACACCGACGTGATCTTGCATAGCATCCCGCTCTTCCATGTGAACGGCTGGGGCACGCCGCACACGTTGACCATGGTGGGCGGACGTCATGTCATGGTGCCGAAGTTCGATCCGGAACACGTGCTTGAGGTGATGGAACGCGAGGGCGTGACGAAGATGTTCGCGGTGCCGACGATGGCGATCGCGTTGATGAACGCGCCATCGTGGCGCACTCGTGACCTGAGCTCCGTGAGCCGCATCATGTTCGGAGGTGCGGCCACGCCGCCGTCGTTGCTCAAGGCGATGGACGAACGTCTTCCACACGCGTTGGTCCACTGCGGCTATGGTTTGTCTGAAACCTCGCCCATTTTGACCACAGCACTGCCGAAAAGCAGATCGCGTCTCGATCGCAATGCATCGATCGCCCAACGAGTGACCGCGGGCGTGCCGCTGCCGGGAATCGATGTGGAGATACTCGGTGAGGACGGTGAGCCGTTGGCGCATGATGGCATCGCGGTCGGCGAGATCTGCGCGCGTGGCAACTCCGTCTTCGCCGGATATTGGAAACAACCGCAAGAGACCGCGAAGTCCATCGTCGACGGCTGGTTCCACACCGGCGATATGGGCTCGATCGACGAGGACGGCTACGTGTCGATCGTCGATCGCAAGAAGGACATCATCATCACCGGCGGCGAGAACGTCGCTTCGATCGAGATCGAAAAAGCCATCTACGAGCATGCCTCGGTGCTCGAATGCGCGGTGATCGGCGTGCCCGACACCCACTGGGGTGAGGCGCCCGCTGCTTTCATCGTGCTCAAGCCCGGCGCGACGCTCGATGTCGCCGAATTGATCGACCACTCCCGCGCGAAGCTGGCGCATTTCAAGGTCCCCAAGCACGTGCGTTTTCTTGACGCATTGCCCAAAGGCGGCACAGGCAAGATCCTCAAGCGCGAGTTGCGCGAGGTCTTCGCCAAGGAGGCGCAGGCGGCCCCGGCCAGATGAGCCTCGAACTGCTCAGCGCGATCGCGGCGATCGGCACGTTTGTCGTCATCGCGGCGACCGCAGTTGCCGCCATCGTCCAATTGCGCCATCTGCGGAGCAGCAACCAGATCAGTGCGATCACCGGAATCCAAAAAACCATAGAATCGCCCGAATTCGAGGCCGCGCGTCGCTTTATCCATAGCGATCTGCCCCTTCTCATGAAGGAGCCTCGTTTTGCTGAGCGCATCAAGCCAAGAATACTGGATAGCGAGCTTGCGGCTTTGAACATCGTAGGGGGCGTTTTTGAGACGTTAGGCTTATTCTGTAAGTACGGTATTGTCGATAAAGAAGTCGCGTGCGACCTCCTGTCCGGCCCAATTCTTGCGAGCTGGACGGAAATGGCGCCCGTCATCTCGATCAGGCGCCGGATCTTAGACGCACCGGCTCTCTTGGAGAATTTCGAGTACCTCGCCATGCTGTGCGAGGATTTCGAGACGCGCCACCCCGACGGCGCCTACCCGGCCGGCGCCCGGCGATTGCTGACCGGCGGCAGCTAGCAGGTATGTCTCTCGAGCTCGTCAGCGCGATCGCTGCTATCGGCACCTTTGTCGTCATCGCCGCGACGGCGTTCGCCGCGATTGTGCAGCTCCACCACTTGCGCGGCAGCAATCAAATCGTGGCGCTCACCGAGATCCGAGAGGTTGTCGAGTCGGACAAATTCGTCGCCGCCCGCCGCTTCCTCGTCGAGGAGCTGCCGAGCCTGATGAATGAGCCGGGTTTCAAAGAAGGGCTCAAGGGCCAGCTCCTTGATCGACGGCTGGAACCGGCGATTTATATCGGCAACGTCTTCGAGAACCTGGGCACCCTCGTGAAGTATCGCATCATCGACCGCGACATCGCGTGCGACCTCTGGGGAGGCGTCGTGACGACTGCATGGGCGTCGCTGCAGCCCTTCACCGCTATACGGCGGCTGCGGGCCGGTCCTTGGGGCGCGCTGTGGGAGAACTTCGAGTATCTCGCCGTGCTGAGCGAAGACTTCTACAACAGCCACCCGCAAGGTGCATACCCTGAGGGCGTGCGCCGCATGCCTTCAGCGCCTCCGGATTAGCGCGCCAGTTTGTTGAGCAAGAACGGCACCGGCAAATAGGCGAGCAGCGCGCCCGCGACGATCAACCATGCGAGGTCGCCGGTCAAACTCCAGCTCAGGTGGCCGAGCACGAGCCCGCGGAAGATCTTCACGGCGTGATACAGGGGCGTGCACCACGCGATGACTTGCAGCCAGTGCGGCGTCTTGTCCAACGGGAAGAACACGCCGCTGATCATCACCATCGGCGTCGCAACGAACGAGAAGTAATAGAACAGGTGCTCTTGCGTCTTCACCATCATCGCGACCGCAAAGGCGGGCATCGCGAAAACGATACCGGTGAGCGCGAGCAACGGCAATGAGAGCAGCGCCCACCACGAGTGCACGAGTCCGAACAGCGTGATGACGACGAGGAAGATCCCGCCATAGAGCGCCGCACGAAACGCTTGCCACAGATATTCGCCTGACGCGATCTCGATCGGGTCGACCGGCGCCGTGACCATCGCCTCGTACACGCCGTTGAAGTTGAGCCGTTCGTACGCGCCCCAGCACGCATCGAACGTCGCCGCATTGAGCGCCGCAAGCCCGAGCATGCCGGGCGCCATGAATTGCAAGAGCGAACCGCTCGCGCCCAGCGTCAGATAGGCGCCCAATCCGAAGCCCAGCGCGAGGAAGTACGCCATCGGCTCGAAGATGTTGATCGCGATGCTCGAGCTCGCGTATTTCTGCCACGCGGTGAAGTCGCGCCGGAACACGTTCCACGCGTTGCGGTGGAATAGCGCAGCGAGCGGATTCACTCGGTCAACTCCCGCCCGGTGAGGTTCAAGAAGACGTCTTCCAGCGTCGCGGCTCGCGCCACATGGCGCGGCGCTTCGACGCCAAGCTCCGCCAGGCGCGTCAACAGCGCGCGATTGTCATCATTATAAAGATAGGTCGTTTCGCCGTGCTGTTCGAGCCGGCGCACGAGGCCATCGAGCGGCGCTCGCGCAGCGGCGAGATCGACGCTGAACATCTCGAGCACGTCGGACGCCGCATAGCGGTCGACCAGCTCGCGCGGCGAACCTTCGGCCAAGATCTTCCCCTCATCCATGATGACGAGGCGATCGCACAAACGCGCTGCTTCTTCCATATAATGCGAGGTCAGCACGAGCGTGATGCCCGCACTGCGGAACTCCAGCAGCTGCTGCCAGACAGACAACCGCGCTTGCGGATCGAGTCCGGTCGTCGGCTCGTCAAGGACGAGCATCTCCGGATCGTTCACGAGTGCGCGTGCGATCGCGAGGCGCCGTTTCATGCCGCCAGAGAGCTCCGAAATGCGCGAGCGCGCCTTGGCCTCCAGGTTCATCGTGCCCAACAGCTCGTCGCACTTCGCGCGCGCGGCAGCGCCGCGGATGCCGAAGAACGACGCATAGAGCAGCATGTTCTCTGCGACGGTCAGCTCGGGATCCAGCGCGCTCTCCTGGGTCACCACACCGATGCGTTGCTTGATCTCGCGCGGGTGCGTCTGCGCGTCCACGCCGAAGACGTCCAATCTGCCTGCCGTCTTGGTCGTCCGGCAATAGATCATCTTCATCGTGCTCGTCTTGCCCGCGCCGTTCACACCAAGAAATCCGAAGCACTCCTGGCGCGCGATCGTGAAGTCGATGCCGCGCACGGCTTCGAATTGCCCGTAACGTTTCGTCAGATCGCGCGCCACGACGACCGCGTCCTCGACATGAGTCATATCTGATTGGTCTTCGGGCTCCACGCCGGACCAGCCCTGGCAGGAGTGAGCGAGCACCCCACGCAAAGTCGAGCGTCCCAGCGATGATACGACATCTGTTCCGCTACTTGAGTCAGCCGAAGATCCCGCCGGCATGTACTCAGTTGACGCTTCGGAGGCAGCGAAGCCCGCATGCCTTGTAGCGCCAACGCGCTCGCCCCGAAATCCGCTGTCGAGCGGGCTCGGTACATCAGCGAACATCTTTCGCCCAACCTCTTCCGCAGCGTCGCCGGAGAGGCGGCCCCTGAGGCCGCACAAGTCGCCTGGCGCATCACCCCCGAACCTTTTCCGCTCTTACCCGCGACGGTCGCCCGCTTCGAGACGCTCGGCGGCGACCTGCTCCGATTCTATCGCGCGCTGAACAAGCTCTACTTCCAAAGCGTGCGCGGCACCGCGCCGTCGTTCGTGCACGAGTATCTCGAGCTCGGCAAACCCGAGCAGATCGTCCGCCTGCAACGACAGAATCGTTTCAAGCAGGACACGCCGGCGGTCATCCGCCCCGACATCATCCTCACCGAGCACGTCGACGATGACGGCATGATCGCCGCCGAGCTCGATGCGGTGCCCGGCGGCATGGGATTCGTCGGCGCGATGGGCGCGACGTACTGCGAGCTCGGCTACGATCAGGTCGGCGAGTTCGACGGCATCATCCGCGGCTTCGCCGACATGGCGCGCGCGCATACCGGTAAAGAACGGCCGGTCATCGCGATCGTCGTCTCCAAGGAATCTGAGGACTATCGCAGCGAGATGATCTGGCTCGCGGAAGCGTTGGGCCGGGCGGGTCTTGCCGACGCGGTCACGGTCAAGCCCGAGGACGTCGTGTTCACGGAGGAGGCGCTCGTCGTCGACACTCCCACCGGAAGACGCACCGTCGACCTCTTCTACCGCTTCTTCGAGTTGTTCGACCTGCTCAACATTCCAAAGCAAGAGCTCTTCTTGTACGCGGCACGCCACAGGCGCGTCGTGATCACGCCGCCTGCCAAATCGTTCTTCGAAGAGAAGCTGACGTTCGCGCTGTTCCACCACACGCAGCTCGAGCCGCTCTGGCGCCGCGAGATGGGCGACGAGTCGTACGAGCGTGTCACCAAGGTGTTCCCACAGACGTGGATCCTCGACCCGCGCCCGATGCCGCCGCAAGCGGTCATCCTCGGATTGACCGCCGCCGGCCAGCCGGTGCATACGTGGTCGCAGCTCTACAGCCTTTCGAAATCTGAGCGACAATACGTCGTCAAACCTTCGGGCTTCTCCGAACTGTCGTGGGGCAGCAAGGGCGTCTACGTCGGCGACGATCTCACGCGCGATGAATGGATGGCGGTGCTCGACGGCGGGCTTGCGGTGTTCGACAAGACGCCGCACATCTTGCAGCGTTTCCACAAAGGACGGCGCGTGCAGATCCCTTACTACGACACCGCCGCCGGCGACGTCAAGACGATGGACGGGCGCGTGCGGCTTTGTCCGTACTACTTCGTCGTGGGCGATGACGCCAAGCTGAGCGGCGTGCTTGCGACCGTGGTGCCCGCCGATAAGCGTCTCATTCACGGCATGTCGACGGCCGTGATGGCACCCTGTTCCATCAGCGACCAGGGATACTAAGCACATCCCGCCCCCGAGCAGCGCGACCGCCACCGCAGAGCGCGATCAGATGATCAAGCGCTCCGAATCGCGCTGGCCCCCGTCGCTCGCCGTCGTCCTTTCCACTATCCTCTATGTCCTGCTTCCCGCGCATCTGACGCTCGGGCCGCGGTGGCTGATGCCGCTTTTGGTAGGCGCGCTTTTGATCCCGCTGCTCGCAGTCGGACCGTTTCATACCGCTCGAGACGTCTCGCGCGGCCTCCGCTGGTTGGGCATCACCGTCATCGCGATCGTCAACGCGGCGAACATCGCGTCGCTCGCGCTGTTAGTGCGTGCACTTCTAACGGGGATGCCTAAGCAGAGCGGTCTTGAGCTTCTCTACTCCGCCGCCGCGATCTGGTTCACGAACATCTTGGTATTCGCTCTGTGGTTTTGGGAGTTCGACCGAGGCGGCCCGCAGGTACGGCTCAACGCATCGCGGCGCAAAGCCGACTTCATGTTCCCCCAGATGTACGTGCAGGAGTGCGCGCCCACGGGCTGGGTGCCGGTGTTCGCGGATTATCTCTATCTCGGGTTCACCAATGCGACCGCCTTCAGCCCGACCGACACGATGCCGTTGACGACCTGGGCGAAGGCGCTGATGACCATCCAGGCGCTGATCTCGCTGCTGACCGTCCTCCTCGTCGCAGCTCGCGCCGTGAATATTCTTACGTGATGTCTCCATCTGTCATCGCTTTGATCGCTTTTGCGTGCGCCTTCGGGGGTGCACTGCTCGGTATCCGTCTCGGGAAAGCCTTGCCGGCGGACCATCTCGACTCGGAATCCAAAGATGTCGTGCGTGTCGGCATGGGCGTAGTTGCGACCATGGTCGCGCTCGTCCTCGGACTGCTCATCGCGTCGGCCAAGGGCTTTTACGATACGCAGAACGCCGAGCTGACGCAGATGTCCGCGAACGTCGTGCTGCTTGACCAAATGCTCGCCCACTACGGGCCGGATGCAACGCGCGATCGCGCCCTGCTTCGCGGAGCTATGGTCGCAACGCTCGACCAGATGTGGTCTTCCGAATCAGGTCTCGCGGCTGCGATGCCCCGCAATGCAGACACACAAGCGCTGTTCGATCGTCTCGAGAGACTCGAGCCGAAGACTGAAGAGCAACGTTTGCTGAAGGGGCAAGTGCTTAGCATCGGCGTCGCCCTCGCACAGATGCGCTGGCTCATCTACGAACAGCGCGCGACGCCGATTCCGATGCCGTTGTTGATCGCGCTCATCATATGGCTCACGCTCGTGTTCATCAGCTCGGGGCTCTTCGCCAGGTCGAATCCAACGGTCATCGCCACGTTCTTCGCGGCCGCGTTGTCCGTGGCTGCGGCGATGTGGCTGATCATGGAGATGTATCAACCGTACAGCGGTGTGATTCAGGTGTCGAGCGCCCCGCTGCGCGCCGCAATCGCGCAACTCGGCCAATAAACTCGTCAGCGTTCTATCAGAACGCTCAATACTCGGTCGATATCTGATTCGTCGTTGTAACCGTGCGGCGACACGCGAACGCCGTTCTCGCGCACGGTGACGCCGACGTGCGCGGCGTCGGCACGAGACGTCAGCTTTTCCACCTCCGCGCGCCCGCGGTCGAGGAGGACGATTCCAGATCGCGCCTCCGGCCGCAGATCGCTCTTGACCTCGATTCCCGCGCGCTGTGCGCCTTCGATGAGACGGCTGGTCAACGACAGCACCTGCCGCTCGATGTTCGCAAGGCCGGCACTCATCAGGATGTCGAGGCTCACGCCGAATGCGGCGACGCCCGGATAGTTGAGCGACCCGCCTTCGAAGCGCTGCGCATCAGGGTGCAGCGGCTGGTCGTATTCGAGAAAGCGCATCGGGTCGCGCACCGAGCGCCATGACATGGTCGCCGGCAGCAAGCGCTCGATCAGGTCGCGCCGGACGTAGACCACGCTGACACCGTGCGGGCTAAGCAGCCACTTCGCGACGCCGAAATAGGCGAAGTCGGCGTTGCATGCTCGCACGTCGAGCGGCAATTGGCCGAAGCCTTGCATCGCGTCGAGTGCGAAGAACACGCCTCGTGCGCGGCACCAGCGCCCGATCCCCGCGATGTCGTTGCGATAGCCGTCGTTGAAACCGACGTACGACACGGCGACGAGCCGCGTCCGCTTGCTCGCCATGCGCTCGAGCAGCTCGGGCGTGACACGCTCGTCCGGCGCTCGAACAAGCGTCACCGTGACTCCATGGCGGCGCACGCCGAGCCACGGATATGCATTGGCGCCGAACTCGTCGGCCGCCAGGATGATCTCGTCGCCCTCGTGCCAGTCGAGCCCGTTGGCCGCCAGCAAAGCGCCGTCGCTCGTCGCGCGCATGAACGCGATCTCGCCCGGCTCTGCATTGATCGCAGCGGCGACCTGCGCGCGGACGGCGTCGCGCTGCGCCTCGACCGGCGCCATACCATTTTTGCCGAGCTGCATCTGCGCATCGAAGATCTTGACGAGCGCATCGCGCGTCGGTCGCGGCAAAGGACCGACAGCGGCGTGGTCGCAATACGCCCATGACTGCGCGACCGGGAACAGCGAACGGTCCAACGCGGGTACGCTCATCCGCCGACAATAATGGAAATGATGCTCATCGCCCTGCTCGTCGCGGCCGGCCTCGGCCCGATCCCTACTGAAGGTCCGCCGCCCGCCGCGGAGCTCGTGCAGCTGCGCGCGCAGTTGATCGACACGCTCAACCAGCACCGCGCCGCGGACGGCGTGCCAAAACTCGAGCGCAACCCGACGGCCGAACAAGCCGCGCAATTCCAGGCCGACGACATGCTGTCCACGGGCAAAATGGGCCACCTCGACAGCAGCGGCCGCACGCCGATGATGCGTTACGCCTCGTTCGGCGGCAAAGCGGACTACTACGGCGAGAACGTCGGCTTCCGCTCGCCTGGCGTGGTGGATCCGGTGCTGCTGTGGAACGTCCTCGCGCTGCTCGACAAGGCGATGATGGCCGAAGTGCCGCCCAACGACGGCCATCGGCGCAACATCTTATCGCCGAACTACAACGGGGTCGGCATCGGCATCGCGGTCGGGGCAAAGGGAGTCTTCATGGCCGAGGATTTCACCGGTGGGCGCAGATAAGGCCGGAGCGTCACGGAAGGCTCCATTGCCAGGCGTTCCAGTTGGGCATAATACCCCGCGACGGCACGTAGCCATGCAAGTCGTCGCTGATCACCCCGATGCGATCGCGATAGTATAAAGGAAACGTGCCGAGGTCGTCCATCCGCAGCCGTTCGATCTGCGCGTAGAGCGCTTTGCGTTTCGCGCGGTCATTGATCGCGAGCGCCTGGCGCTCGAGCCGGTCGACGTCCGGATCGCACAAGCGCGACTGATTCGCGCCGGCCGGCGAGAACTGGTCGCAACCATCGTCCTGCAACGCTGAAGGATCGTAGTTCACGCTGTAGGTGAAGGCGGCGAGATCGAAACGGCCTTGACGTATCGGACCGTTGTAGTCGAACACCAAACCGTATGGGAACTCTTTGATCGTGGCTTCGATGCCGACCGCGTGCAGATACGATTGCAGCAGCTGGTTGAAACGGCGCGTGCTGTCGCTTCCAATCGACCCGATGATGAGCAACGTCAAGCGCTTGCCGTCCTTGACCCGGATACCGTCAGGTCCAGGCGTCCAACCCGCCTGATCGAGCAGCGCCTGCGCTTTTTTCGGGTCGAAATCGTAACGCGGCACGTCCGGTGTGTATGCCCACGACCAGGACGGTAAGAATTCATCCGCCATCGAGCCGACATCGTGATTGATCTTGTGCAGCGCCTCGTGACGGTCGATCGCGTAGGCCACGGCGTGTCGCACGCGTTTATCGGCGAGCGGGTGACCTGGCCCGGCATACATCGCGACGACCGCGAGCCGTAGACTCGGGGAGCGTCTGATCTGCATGCCGGAGATGAGCTCGTAGCTCGGCAGATCGGCCGGGCCGGTGTCGAAGTCCGCGTCGATCTCACGGCTTTGAAAGCCGACGATCTCGGTAGACTGGCTCGGCTGCGCCTGAAAGATGATCTTGCGCAGCTTCGGCGCGCCGCGCCAGTAGTGCGGATTGGCGACGAAGACCAGCCGGCCGCTGTGCTCCCACGATTGGACGATGAACGGTCCGGTGCCGACCGGACTCGTATTGAAGCTCGAGTGGACGAGGTCTTTTTGATTCGCGATCAGGTGCGCGGGCAGCACCGGTATGGGGCCTTCTTGAATGCCCGCCAGAAAGCGCGTGGGCATTGGCGCGTACGGCTGCTTGAGATGGAGCACGGCCGTCCATTTGTCCGGCGTGTCGATACGGTCGATGACCTCATAGCCGGTCCGCACGATGACGGGATTGAGCGGGTTCATCACCTGCTTCCACGTCGCGACGACATCCGCAGAGGTGAAGGCGACGCCGTCCTGCCACGTCACGCCTTTGCGCAGATGATACGTGATCGTCAGACCGTCGCTGCTGACGTCGCCGTTTTCGACGCTCGGCACCCGCGTGCACAGCACGGGCGTGAGCTCGCCGTTGCCGTCCAGTTGCACCAGATATTCCAGCGAGTAGCTAGCGAGGTTATACGCCACGTCCGCGCCGCTGAGCATGGGATTGAGGGTCGATGGATCGGAGATATCGGAGACGCGCAGCACTTCGGAATCGGCTGCGCTGCGCTGCGTCTGCGGGCCGGTAGACGTACTGATCTTCGTGCACCCCGCGCAGATGGTGGCGAGCGCGACGACGAAGGCGAGGACGCGGTGCGACATGAGCAGCGCGCATTCTTCGCGCGCTCAAAGGGTGCCTGTCCGAGCGGACGGAATCGGCGGTCATGGTCGATCTTGAACTGACGGCCGAGCAGCGCGTGCTCACCGACACCGTGCGTTCGTACCTGGCGGATCGGCTTGCGCCCGATGTGCAGCGTTGCGAAAGCGCAGGCACTCCCCTGCCGAACGCGTTTGCCAAACTGGCCAAGCTCGGCATCGTCGGATTGCCGTTTCCCGAGAAGTACGGCGGCGCGAACCTCGACTACATCACCCTCGGCCTGGTGTGCGAAGAGCTGGAGTACTGCGACACGGCGTTGCGCACGATGATGTCGGTGCACATCGGCCTCGCCGGTTGCGGCGTCTACCAATGGGGTACCGAAGAACAGAAGCAGCGCCTGCTGCGTCCACTCGCCTCTGGCGAACAGCTTGGAGCCTTTGGCTTGACCGAGCCGGACGCGGGCACCGATGTCGGCGCGATGCGATCGACCGCGCGCCGCGACGGCGATTCCTATATCCTCAACGGCAGCAAGATCTGGGTCTCGTGTGCGACGCAGGCCGACACATTTCTCATCTTCGCGAAGACCGCGCCCGACCAAGGCAAGCACGGCATCAGCGCATTCGTTGTCGAGCGCGCGGCAGTGGGAACCGCGCTGCATACCTTCGCGCTGCATGACAAGTACGGCGTGCGTGCGGGCGATACCGGCGGGCTCTCCTTCACCGACCTGCGCGTGCCGGCGGCCAACCGCCTCGGCGAGGAAGGCGAAGGATTCTACGTCGCGATGACGTGCCTCGAGAACGGGCGCTTCACGGTCGCGTCCGGCGCGACCGGCTTGATCCGCGCGAGCCTCGACGCCTCGGTCAAGTACGCCCACGAGCGGCAGACCTTTGGCGTCGAGATCGGCAAGCACCAGCTCGTGCAAGAGATGATCGCGAACATGGCACTCGCCTATGACGCCGCGCGACTGTTGTATTTCCGAGCCGGATGGCTCAAGAACCTGGGGCGACGCAACACGCGCGAGACCGCGCTGGCGAAGTGGTACGCGACGGACGCCGCCAATCGCGCGGCCGACGACGCGATGCAGATCCACGGCGCCTATGGTTTTTCCGACGAGTATCCGGTGGCGCGTTTCCTGCGCAACTCGCGCGGCAGCATCATCTATGAAGGCACGCGCGAGATCCAGAAAGTGATGCAGGCCGAATACGCGCTCGGATACCGAAAAGATAAAGCGCCGCGCTGCGAACTCCCGCCACACAAAGGATAAATAGATATGTCTGAAATCAAGAGAGTCGGCGTCTGCGGCATGGGCCTCATGGGCGCCGGCATCGCGCAGGTCGCGGCGACGTCCGGCTACGAGGTCGTCGCGCTCGAGGCGGTGCAGGCCGCGTTGGACAAGGGACTCGCCGGCATCAAGAAATCGCTCGACAAGTTCGTCGAGAAAGGCTCGCTCCAAGCCGCCGACCGCGATGCCGCGCTCGGCCGCCTCACGACGACGACCAATGTCGAGGATCTCAAGGGCTGCGACCTCGTGATCGAGGCGATCGTCGAGAACATCGCGGCGAAGAAAGAGCTGTTCTCGAAGCTCGATTCGCTGCTGGCGCCGCACGCGATCATCTGCTCGAACACCTCGAGCCTGTGCGTCATCGAGATGGCGGCTGCGACCAAACGGCCCAAGCAAGTGGCCGGCCTGCACTTCTTCAATCCGGTGCCCATCATGAAACTCGTCGAAGTCGTCAAGACCATCGTGACCGATCAGGCGACGATCGACGCGCTGTACGCATTCGCCAGGAAGCTCGGCAAAGTGCCGATCCTCGCGCAAGACACGCCGGGCTTCGTGGTCAACCGGTTGCTCGTGCCCTATCTTCTCTACGCCATCCGGATGTACGAGCAGGGACTTGCCTCCAAAGAGGACATCGACGAGGGCATGAAGCTGGGGTGCGGCCACCCAATGGGACCGCTCACGTTGCTTGACTTCGTCGGCCTCGACACGACGTATTACATCGCTGAGATCATGTTCGACGAATTCAAGGATCCGATGTTCGCCTCGCCGCCGCTTCTCAAGCGGATGGTGCTCGCTGGCCACCATGGCCGCAAGTCCGGCAGAGGCTTTTACGACTACTCCGTCAACCCGCCGCGCTGAGGAGATCCCATGGCCTACGAAACGCTGCTCGTCGAACGCGACGGACCCGTCGCGATCGTCACCATCAACCGCCCTAAGGTGCTCAACGCGCTGAATGAGACCGTCCTGCGCGAGCTGGCCAGTGTGTTCGACGAGCTCGAAGCCGATCGATCGGTGCGCGCGGTGGTCATCACCGGCGCGGGTGACCGCGCATTCGTCGCCGGCGCCGACATTGGCGAGCTCGCGGCGCTGGCGAACGCGAACGCGGGTGAGGAGAAAGCGCGCGCCGGCCATACTGTCGGCCACAAGATGGAGCATTCGCGTCTTCCGGTGATCATCGCGATCAACGGCTACGCGCTTGGCGGCGGTCTCGAGCTGGCCATGGCCGGCGACATCCGCCTCGCCTCGAGCAACGCGAAAGTCGGCCAGCCCGAAGTCAACCTTGGCATCGTCGCCGGCTTCGGCGGCTCGCAGCGGTTGCCGCGCCTCGTCGGTCAAGGCATGGCGTCGTATTTGCTCTTATCAGGCGAGCCGATC
Organism: Vulcanimicrobiota bacterium; assembly: GCA_963812135.1. Classification (GTDB taxonomy): domain Bacteria; phylum Vulcanimicrobiota; class Vulcanimicrobiia; order Eremiobacterales; family Eremiobacteraceae; genus JAFAHD01. The sequence goes on along the minus strand of CAWETU010000001.1, from coordinate 1,446,611 downwards.
GGCGCCGAAGAAGCCAAGCAGGCCGGCCTGGTCGAGAAGGTCGTGGCGCCCGATCAGCTGATGGCCGAAGCCAAACGGTTGGCGAATGTCATCGCTTCGAAAGGCCCGCTCGCCATCGCCGCGACCAAACGCCTGATCCACAAAGGCATGCAGACCGACCTGCATTCCGCGCTGGATCTTGAAGCTTCGGAGTTCGGCAAGATCTCGGCCAGCTCAGACGCCAAAGAAGGCACGAAAGCGTTCCTCGAAAAGCGCTCGGCGGACTTCAAGGGCCAGTAGCGCGCTTCAAGGACGCTCGAAGCGCCCGGTTTTCTCTGCCAGCACGATGCGGTAGACGACCGCCTGGAGTCCTTCTTCTTGCGCGCGGTTCTGTCGCGTGAGGCTCTTGACCGTATGGCGCATCTCGCTCGTCGCAGCGATGGGTAGCAAACGCGCCACCAGCAGCGCGAGCCCATGATCCGCCTCGGCGCCACGCAGCTCCTCGAAACGCCCCCAGGCGATCACGCTGCGCCACGTCGTCAAATCGTCCATGCGATCCACTTCAAAGCAGACGTTCGGATTGGCTCGCATCATGCGCAGCTTTAGACCTTCCGCGGCGTGGCCGTAGACTGCGCCGTTTTCGTACGCGTATGAGACCGGAACGACATACGTTCGACCCTCGGCATGACACCCGATCCGCCCGAGGTATTCGTGCCCGAGCACGTCTTCGATCTCGGTTTCGCTCAGTTGTCCCAGCATTGTCAGATATGATAGCAGCGGCCGTTTGCCATCCGTGTGAAGGCGCTTCACCAAACGTTCATACAAGCAGCAGCAGGAAAGGGGCACACTATCTCTGATGACCAAGAGCGCGCTTTCCGCCGCTTCCCGCAGCGTCAGCATCGCAGCCGGGCATCATCTGCTCGAAGGCGAGTTTGATGCCCCTCGCGATGCGCTCGGCCTCGTCATATTCGCACATGGTAGCGGCAGCAGCCGGCATAGCCCACGCAATCGACAAGTCGCGCGGGCCCTGCGGTCCGGTGGCTTGGCCACGCTTCTATTCGATCTGCTCACATCCGCCGAGGAAGAGTACGATCGCCCCACGGCTGCGTTGCGTTTCGACATCGGGCTGCTCGCGGAGCGCCTGGCCGCCGCTCTCGAGTGGAGCCGCCTCGACGCTGATGCTCGCAGATTCCCGGTCGGCCTCTTCGGCGCGAGCACCGGTGCGGCGGCGGCGCTCGTCGTCGCGGCACGACATCCCGACCTTGTGCACGCCGTCGTGTCGCGCGGTGGACGGCCGGATCTCGCCGGGCCTGCGTTGCGTGATGTGCGCGCGCCGACGCTGCTCGTCGTGGGCGGCGCCGATCCCACCGTGCTCGCGCTCAATGCACAGGCCGCGCGCGTCATCGCTGCGCCCGTCAAACTGGCGGTCATCCCACGCGCGACACACCTGTTTGAAGAGCCGGGAGCATTGGAGCAGGTCGCGGCACTGGCACGTGAGTGGTTCGTGGAACACCTGACCAAATCTCATATCTCTCCCAAAGGAGACTTTGATGATCGCTGAACCGCTGTACGGCAACGTCGTCGCCACTGGGTTGACGTTCGCCGGCGCCGTCACTCGCGCCAAGGAACTGCTCAAGGACGAGGGCTTCGGGGTGCTCTGCGAAATCGACGTCGCGAAGACGTTCAAAGACAAGATCGGAGCCGATTTCCGCCCGTACACTATTCTCGGGGTGTGCAATCCCAAACTCGCCCACCAGGCGCTGAGCGTCGAAAGCCAACTCGGCCTCCTGCTGCCGTGCAACGTTGTCGTGCAACGCGAGGCATCCGGCGTGACGGTCTCGGCCATTGACGCTCGCGCATTGCTCGGCGTCGTCGGCCGTCCCGAGCTTTCCGCTGTCGCCGAGGACGTCAACGCACGCCTCGGCCGCGTGCTCGAACGCATCGCCGCCGCATAAGGCGCGCTCGAAAGGGGACACTACCGCAATGGTAGACCTTCAGGCGTTTGCGGATCGGCGCGAAGCCGGTCGTGTCCTGGCCGCCGAGCTCGAGCCGTATGCGAAACGCAATGACGTCGTCGTGCTCGCCCTGCCGCGCGGCGGCGTACCGGTCGCCTATGAGATCGCGACCGCGCTGCACGCACCGCTCGACGTTTTGGCGGTTCGCAAGCTCGGCGTTCCCGGACACGAAGAGCTCGCGATGGGCGCCATCGCGAGCGGCGGGGCATATTCGCTCGATACCAAGCTCATACGCTACCTCGGGCTCACCGCCGACGAGATACTTGAGGTGGTCCGCGAGGCGCAGCAAGAGCTCGAACGCCGCGAAGCCGTCTATCGCGACCATCGCCACTTCCCCCGCATCGAAGGCCGCACCGTGATCATCGTCGATGACGGCCTCGCAACCGGGCAGAGCATGGCCGTCGCCGTCGAAGCCGTCCGCAAGATGAATCCCAAGCAGATCATCGTCGCCGTGCCCGTCTGCACGCACGAGGCGCAGGCAGAACTGAGCGTGGATGCCGACGTGATCTGCGCGTTGACGCCCGATCCATTCTACGCGGTCGGTGCGTGGTACAAGAATTTCGCCCAAGTCAGCGATGATGAGGTGCGCGAGCTGCTCGCACGAGCGGCGGCGCGCGACCCAAGAGCGTGAAACCCATGAGAGAATCGGAGATCGCCGCCCAAATCTGGAATTTCAGCTATCCGTTGCAAGGTATGCCCGCCGACTACGACCGCATGCTCGAGGCCATTGGCGGCGCGCGCTTCGTCCTGCTCGGTGAGGCCACGCACGGCACGCACGAGTTCTATCGCGCGCGCGCCACCATCACGCAACGGCTCATCACCGAACGGGGTTTCAATGCCGTCGCGGTCGAGGCGGATTGGCCCGACTCTTATCGCGTGAACCGCTACGTGCGAGGACGCAGCGACGATGTCGAAGCGGTCGAGGCGCTGGCCGATTTCAGGCGCTTTCCCACTTGGATGTGGCGCAACGCCGAGGTTCTGGACTTCGTCGGCTGGCTCCGCGAGCGCAACGATTCCGTGTCCAAGGACGAGAAAGCCGGTTTCTATGGCCTCGACCTCTACAGCCTGCACGCATCGATCGACGCGGTGATCGACTATCTCGAGAAGGTCGATCCGCAGGCGGCGCAGCGCGCCCGCGAGCGCTATGCGTGCTTCGAGTTCTTCGGACCCGATGTCGAGTCATACGCGTACGCCGTCTCACAGGGCTTGTTCGCCTCGTGCGAAACCGCTGTGGTTGAGCAGCTCACCGAGATGCAGCGTCGCGCCGCCGAGCTGGCGAAACGCGACGGCCGATCCGACGAGGACGACTTCTTCTTCGCCGAAGAGAACGCGCGCGTCGCCAAGAACGCGGAGCGCTACTATCGCACGATGCTCGATCCGCGCGTGTCTTCGTGGAACTTCCGCGACGCGCACATGGTTGAGACCCTCGAACGGCTCACCGCCCATCTCGCGCGCCGCACGGGGAACGCGAAGGTCGTCGTGTGGGCCCACAACTCGCACGTGGGCGACGCGAGCGTGACGGGAATGGGCTCCCGTGGCGAGTTCAACATCGGCCAGCTCATGCGCCGCCGCCACGAGGGGTCGGCGTATCTACTCGGGTTCACCACGTACGACGGCACCGTGAGCGCCGCCTCGGACTGGCATGCGCCCGTGGAGCGCAAACGGATCCGACCCGGCCGCGAAGGGAGTTACGAGTCGATCTTCCATCGCACCGGCGTCGAGCGTTTCTTCGTCGACCTGCGGGCCGAAGCGCCGGGCATCAGCGTGCTCGAAGGCCCGTTCCTCGAACGCGCCATCGGCGTCATCTACCGCCCGGACACTGAGCTTGCGAGCCACTATTTCGAGGCGAAGCTGCCGAAGCAGTTCGACGGCGTGGTGCACATCGATCGCACGCGCGCGGTCGAGCCGCTCGAACGCACGGAGGAGTGGGAAGCCGGTGAGGTACCCGAGACGTTTCCGACCGGCGTGTGATCAGAGCGTCGCGATATCGAAATCGATCTGCACGACGTCTTTGACCTTGACGGTGCCGCCGACGATCGTGATCGGGCGAATCCCGAAATCGGTCTGTTTGAGCGTGGTCGAGCCTTGGTAGCGGCCGCCCGCCTCCGTGACGTGCAGCTGGATTGGACGCGTCACGCCGTGCAGCGTCAAATCGCCTGTGACATCAAATCCGCCGGACGCGGCGTTGATGCTGGTCGACTTGAACGTGATCTCCGGATACTTCGCGGTATCGAGCACATCCGGTCCGACCATGCGCGCCTGCACTTGGGCACGCTTGCCCGGATCCATCTGCGGATCGAGCACCGTGATGCGCGCCGTCGGGACCGTGAAGCTCACCGAGGTGAGCGGATCGTCGAGCTCACCGGCCGCGATCGGCGCGTTGATCTCGTGGTTGTCGGCGGCGAAGGCGAACAGTCCCGTCTTGAACACGTGGATGGTTAAGCGCGAGTGCTCGACGTCGATGTGCCGGATCTGCGCGGCAGCCATCGCCGGTCCAAGCGTCAGCAGTGTGCAAGCGAGCAGCACGAACCAAGGTTTCATGTCACTACTCATACCCCGTCAACGTGAATACGGGCTGAATGCGTTCCTAGGTCGCACGCGCTTCGATGATCGAAAACGGCGAGCGCGTGTCATGCACGTCGCATAGGCGTAAGTTTGCCGCGCGCAGTAGGCCGCGATACTCGCCAAGGGTCCGCTCTCGTCCACCCACGCTTACCAGCATCTCGATATCCGAAAGCTTGGCCATCGACGGACCGGCATCGTCGGGCACGATCATCTCGATCACGAGCAGCACGCTTTGCCCGCTCATCGCGCGCCGGCAATTCGCCAAGATCGTTTCGGCTTTGTCATCCTGCCAATCGTGCAGCACTTGCTTGAGAAGGTACGCATCGGCGCCCGGCGGCACCGTATCGAAAAAACTGCCGGCGACGAGCGAGCAACGCGAGGCGAGTCCAGCGGCCGTGACGACCGGCCGCGCGCGTTCGATCACTTCGGCGAGGTCGAAGATGATACCGGACACGGTTGGGTACGACGCGAGCACCGATCTGATCAGGCGGCCCTCGCCGCCGCCGACGTCCACGACCGTCGCGAAGCGCGAAAAATCATACCCCGAGATCGCCGACACGTCGCGCGCGTTGGACAGGTCGGCCATGGCGGCGTCGAACACGCCGGCCGCGACCTCGTCGCGGGCGAGGTATTCGAACAGCGGCAACTTCGAACCGTCGGGCGTCGCCGGCGAACCTGTCTTGACGCTGCGTTCGATGTCGCCCCACATGCCCCAATGCCACGGCACGCCGTTATAGATGGCGAAATGTCGCATCGAGTTCGGATGATCGCTGCGCAGAAGCGCACCAAGATCGGTCAGCGCAAATCGCTTGCCGGAGAGTTCTTGGAAAAGACCGGCTGCTGCGAGCATGCGCAGCACCCGATAGAGCGCGTCCTCGTCCGCACCCACTGCTCGAGCCAATTGGCCGGCCGATACCGGCTCGGCTCCGAAATGATCGGCGACGCCGAGCACTGCGACGGCGTAGATCCCTTGGGCGATCCACGAGCCGGTGAGCAAGTCGCCCATTTCGATCATGCGTCGCACGCCGGGCGGCGCGAAACGGCGCCGCAGCCGTTCGGCGATGCGTCGCAGATTCAACGGGCGCTGGGAGAAGGCTGCGGCGACGACTCCGGCGAGGCTTGATCTGACGGCACCGCGCTCGGCGACGCCTGCGGCGAGCTCGGCGAACTCGGTGAACTCGCGGGTGACGCCGCCGGAGTGCCGCTGACGCCGGACGCGATCGGCGATGGCGAAGCGCTCCCAGGAGATGCTTGCGATGTCGGTGCCAGCGTCGGCACGGTGATCGGCTGCTCCGTCGGCACCGCCGTGCGATCCGGCAGCGGAACCGGCGCGGGCGGCGGCGTTCCCTGCGAGCCGAGCAGCGTTGGGCCGTATGTCGCGGCCGTGTTCGAAAGCGTCTGCGCGGTTCGCAGGCCATCGCCATACGCGTACTCAGCGTAACCCCACACGCCCAGGATCGCGATCGCGGCGACCGCGCCGAGCGCCGCACGCGGCGCGTTGACGACTTCGGTGCCGGCCACGAAATCGCCGATACGCTTGCGTCGCGGCGTGATCACGGCGAGCACGAAACCGATCACGGCGAGGTCGAACGGCAAGAAGATGTTGCGCGTCAGTCCGCGAGCGATGCCGACGCGCTGGGCGTTCGTCGGGTGCACGTGCAAGCCGACGAGCGCTTTGCCCAGCGTCGTGCCAAGGTACGACTCGGCGAGCACTTTGTAGACGATGAGCGCGAACAGCGTGTAGACGGCGGTGTCGAAAAAGCCGCCGTAGGAATGCGGGTCGCCGCCGCGACGTGCGACGAGATAGCCGATGCCGGTCGCCAGCAGGATGGTGACGCCGATCAAGTCGACGATGAGCGCGAAGAGACGGCGCGCGATGTATTGCCCGATGTCGCCGAAGTCGTCGATCGCCGCCGGCACCGCCGCGCTCGCCGCGGTTGTAGCGGTCGAACTTGTTCGACCGACCTCCGGCGCATTCGTCGCGGTCGAATCTATTTGACCCGCAGGCGGGGCGCTCGTGTCGGGGCGGTCGAGCAATGCGCCGCACGACGGGCAAAACGCCGACGTGCCGCTGTTCTCTTTACCGCAGGCGGGGCAGCTGGCCACTGATAGCCCTCAGGACGACGGCGCGCGGCGCCGGATCACAGCGCTTCGACGACGCCGGCGATGCCCTGACCGCCGCCGATGCACGCGCTGGCGACGCCGTACTTCTTCTTGCGACGACGCAGCTCGTGCAGCAGCGTGTACGTGATGCGCGCGCCGCTCGCGCCGAGCGGATGGCCGAGCGCGATGGCGCCGCCGTTCGGATTGAGCTTGTTGACATCGAGGTGGAGCGCATGGACGCACGCGAGCACTTGCGGGGCGAACGCTTCGTTGATCTCGACGAGATCGAAGTCGTCAAGCGACAGCCCAGCGCGTTCGGCTGCTTGCGGGATCGCAAACGCAGGGCCGATGCCCATGATGTCCGGATCGACTCCGACGACGCCCCACGATACAAGACGTCCGATCGGCTCGAGGCCGTCCTTGCGCGCCTGCTCTGCCGTGGTCAGCACGACCATCGCGGCGCCGTCCGTGATGCCGCTCGCGTTGCCCGGCGTCACGATGCCGTCTTTCTTGAAGCGCGCGGGGAGTTTGGCGAGCTGCTCCATGGTCACGCCGGGCCGCGGGCCTTCGTCTTTGTCGACGACGGTCGGCCCTTTTTTGCCGGCGACTTGAACCGGTGCGATCTCCTCAGCGAAATAGCCGTCGTCCACCGCCTTTGCGGCGCCGCGTTGCGAGCGCAGGCTGAACTCGTCGGCTTCTTGGCGCGATATCTCGTAGCGCTCCGCGAGGTTCTCCGCCGTGATCGCCATCGGCATGTTGTTGTAGCTGTCGGTGAGGCCTTCCCAGAGCGAGTCCTCGAGCTTGCCTTGACCGAGCGCGAGACCCCAGCGCGCGCCCCGGATCACGTGGGGCGATTGGCTCATGTTCTCGGTGCCGCCGGCAAGCACGTACTTGGCCTCGCCGAGCAGCAGCTGTTGCGCGCCGCTGACGATCGCTTGCAGTCCCGAGCCGCACAGCCGGTTGAGCGTCAGCGCCGGCACGTCTTCGCGGCAGCCCGTCTTGAGACCGACGTGGCGCGCCGCGTAGATGGCGTCGGCGCTGGATTGGATGACGTTGCCCAGGATGACTTGATCGATCTTTTCCGGCGCGACGTTCGCGCGCTGCAGCGCTGCCTTGCTCGCCACCACGGCGAGATCGATGGCGCTCACGTCTCGGAGCGCGCCGCCGAAATTGCCGAACGGCGTCCGTGCGGCGTTGACCAGCACGACATCAGGCTTTCCGTTTTTCATGATTCCTCTATCTATGCGCTCTGGACGAGTGTCTTCGCGAGTTCGTCAGCGACCATGTCGCCGATCTGCGACGTCTTCAGTCCGCTCGAGGCGTCGAGCGACGGGATGCGCTTGCTCGAAAGCAACGACCCGATCGTCGCGTCGATCGCGTCTGCGGCGCGGCGCTCGCCGAGATAGTCGAGCATCATGCCGACCGCGCCGATCGCCGCGATCGGACTGACGACGTTCTTACCTTTATACTTGGGCGCCGAGCCGTGGATCGGCTCGAAGAGACTGACCTTGCCGGGATGGATGTTGCCCGACGCCGCCACGCCCATGCCGCCTTGCACCATCGCGCCAAGGTCGGTGAGGATGTCGCCGAACAGATTTGGTCGTCACGATCACGTCGAACGACTCTGGGTTCTTCACCATCCACATGCACGCCGCATCGATGTAGGCGAAATCGTATTCGATCCCCGGGTAGTCCGGCGCCACTTCTTCGACCGTGCGCCGCCACAGCTGCTGCACTTCGATCGCATTGGCTTTGTCGACGAGCGTGAGCTTCTTCTTCCCGTTGCGGCGGACCGCAAGATCGAAGGCGTAACGCACGGCTCGCTCGATGCCCTTGCGCGTGAAGATCTGATTGGCGATGACGACTTCGTCGGGCGTACCCTTTTTGAAGTATCCGCCGAGTCCGGTGTAGAGATCCTCGGTGTTCTCGCGCACGACGACCATGTCGACGTCTTCTGGTTTCTTGCCCTTGATCGGACACAGGTGTTCGGCGTACAGCTTGATGGGACGCAGATTGATATACAGGTCCAACCCGAACCGCGTCGCGGCGATGACGCCGCGCTCCACAAGACCAGGGGGTAGTCGCGGATCGCCGATCGCGCCGAGCAGAATCGCGTCCATCGTCCGGAACTCGTCCAGCTGGCCCGCCGGCATGAACTCCTTGGTCGCGAGGTAATGATCGGCCCCGAACGGATACGTTTTCGTCGTGTAGGTGAAACCGAAAAGCTTCGAAGCGCGTTCGAGGACCTTGAGGCCCTCGTCCGTCACTTCGGGTCCGACGCCGTCTCCGGGGATGACGGCGATCTTGTACGTCTTCGCCACGGTCGTTCTATGTAGCGGCCGAGTTCACTCGGCTGTGCCTTTCGCGGCATTCTTCTCGGCCAAGCGCTGCTCCGCATAGCGCAGCAGACCGCCCTTGGCGATCAGATCTTGCATGAACTTCGGGAACTGCGTCGCTTTGAACGACTTGCCGGTCGTCTGATTGGTGATCGTGCCCGCATCCGCATCGACCGTGATCGCGTCGCCGTCGCTGATCCCGTCGACGCCTTCAGGGCATTCGAAGATGGGCAGACCCGTGTTGATGCAATTGCGGTAGAAAATCCGCGCGAACGACTTCGCGACGACGCCGGACACGCCGGCGCCCTTGAGCGCGACGGCGGCCACCTCGCGCGACGAGCCGCAGCCGAAATTAGTGTCGGCCACGATCAAGTCGCCCTGTTTGACCTTTTTGACGAAATTGATATCGAGATCTTCGAGCGCGTGCTTGCCGAGCTCGACCGGGTCGATCAGGTTGCAATACCGGCCGGGGATGATGACGTCGGTGTCGACGTTCTTGCCATACTTGTGGGCTGTGCCTTTGAGAATCATGCCGTCCGTTTCGCCGCCCCTGTCACTCGGTCCCGCGCTTGGTCGTTCAAGGCATTCGGGTCGGGGGCGATGAGGCAGGCGGCCCATTTTCCAAACATAAGAACGTGTGCGGAGCTATTCGAGTGGTCTTGGGTAGGGGTTGCCTCAAGCGCGGAGGACAAGTGACCATCGCGCCGACCAAGAAGGTGGCGGCGTTTTGCGGTATGCCTTTGGCGACCAGGTACTTCGAATCTACTACGCCGCCGCCCGCCACGACGACGTGCCACTTCGAAGTCGACGGCGAATATGAAGCGGCTATCTCTCCCCCCGTTTGTCCGAAATCGCAATTGATCAGAGCGTAATTGCCGTATTGCGCGATGCGATCGACCTGCCCAGCGCATAAGGCAAGCGCGCCGGTGGGGTCCGGCGGCGCGACAGCGGGCATCGCGACGCCGAGCAAAGTCGCTGTAATCGCAACGACAAGAAGGTTATTCATCGCAAATGGCTGCGATCGAAGTAGAACATCGCCTTGCGAAGCGTGTTGGAACACGTGACCGAATAGGCGACGATCACGGCGCCGGTTTGCGGATTCGCGAGGGTCGATACCGCCGAGGGCTGCCACGTGCCTTTGCCATCGCAAAAACGCGCGAGGAACACGGCCTCGTAGAGCTTCGCCTGCGCCAGATTCGCCACTTTGAATCTGATCGCTCGCTCGAGACTGGTGCCGTCGTGCCCGGGCGGTCCCGCGACCGGACTAGGGAGCGGACCGTTCAGCGCGATGTTCGCCTCGACCAAGATCGACGCGGCGATGCCCTTATCGAATTGATAGACCCAATCGAAGCCGGGTCCGGTCGCGTAGATGTTGCGGTTCTCGATCATGTCGTGCGGCTGACCGCGCGCGGCGAACATCGCGTCGGCGCCGTCGCCGAGATGCACGCCGAACGGATCGGTCGAACAGCGATTGCTTAGCGCCGCCGGTGAGCGCGATGCTGAGGCTGGTGACCCGCCCGCGCTGCAAGAAGATGTTGAGCGCGACGTGTTTGTTGTCCAGCGGATAGGTCCAGATCGAGATCTCGGGTTTGTCGTTTGCGAGCGCCGGTTCGCCGAGCCGTGCGCGCACCGCGTCGCCGGTTTCACCAAGCGTCACGCCGGCCAACGACAGCGGGCCCCAGGGCGTTGCGCCGGGCAATGGAATGGCAAGCGGCTTGTATGGCGTGGGGCTCGGCGTCGGAGTCGCGCTGAGCGAAGGAGCCGCGGCGAAGATTCCGAGGGCGAGGAGAGCAGCCAGCAAACGGTGCCCGCCCGCTAGGCCGTGACCAAACTGCCGAGCTGTTCGGGGTTGGTGATGAATCCGGCGACCGCCGAAGCGGCTGCGACGTACGGGCCCGTCAAATATACTTCGCTCTTGACGTGACCCATGCGGCCTTTGAAATTACGATTCGTCGTCGAGATGCAGCGCTCGCCTTCGCTGAGCACGCCCATATGGCCGCCCACGCACGGACCGCAGGTCGGCGTCGACACGACGCAGTTGGCGTCGATGAAGATCTCGGTCAGACCCTCGATGATGCATTGCTTGTACACTTTTTGACTGCCGGGGATCACGATGCAGCGCACGTCGGGATGGACTTTGCGTCCTTTGAGGACCTCTGCAGCTTGGCGCATGTCCTCGATGCGGCCGTTGGTGCATGTGCCGATCACGGCCTGATGGATCTTGATATCGTTCAGGTCGGAGGCGTTCTTCGTGTTCTCAGGCAGCCACGGCAGCGCGACTTGCGGTTCGATGATCGAGCAGTCGATCGTGACGGTGGACTGGTACTCAGCGTTTTTGTCGGCGCGATAAATCGTGTAGTCCTTTTTGCCAACCGCCGCGCAGTACGCCTCCGCGGTCGCATCGACCTCGAAAATGCCGTTCTTCGCGCCTGCTTCGATCGACATATTCGCCATCGTGAAGCGGCCTGAGATCGGCAATGCTGTGAGCGCGGGGCCGACGAATTCGATCGCCGCGTAAATGGCGCCGTCGACGCCGAGCCTCCCGACCGTCGTCAGGATGAGATCTTTGCCGGAGACATACGGGCGCAGCGCGCCCTCGTAGTTGACTTTGATCGAAGGCGGTACCCGCACCCACATCTCGCCGGTCGCAAATGCGGCGGCGATATCCGTGCTGCCGACGCCCGTGGCGAACGCGCCGAGACCGCCGTAGGTCGTCGTATGGCTGTCGCCGCCGATGATCGTCATGCCGGGGCCGACCATGCCGTTTTCCGGCAGCACGACATGCTCGATGCCGCCGCGGCCGACTTCGAAGTAGTGCTCGATCTGCTGTTCTTTCGCGAAATCTCGCATCATCGTCGACAGGGTGGCCGTGGCGATGTCTTTGTTAGGCGTGAAGTGGCTCGGGCACAACGCGATCTTGTGCGAGTCCCAAACTTTGGACGCGCCTTTGATCTTGTGGAATTCGGTGATCGCGACGGCGGCCGACAGCTCGTTGGCCATGACCAGGTCAAGGTCGATCGAGATGATGTCGCCTGGCGCGACGTCGGCTTTGCCTGCGTGCGCCGCCAGGATCTTTTCGGTCAGGGTCATCGGCCGTGCCATTGCTTGAGTCCTCCGCGGATGGGTGCGTTTGTCCGAGTTCGGCAGACCGCGTTTGCCGGCCTTTGGCGCCTCACGGCAGCCAGCGGGCACGACGCCCTAGTTTTTGCCCATGAACGATGTCACGTCGAAGAACATGCTCGTCTGGTCTTTGTTATCTTCGCACTGCAGGTCGAGCTGGTCGACCTTGCGCGCGCCCATGGACAGCAGCGTCTGGTTGGCGACGGTCCAAACGGAGCAGCCGCCGCGATGCGTGGCATAATATCGCTCGAAACGCAGGCCTTCTTGTTCGTTGCGGGCGTGCACGATGTACGCGCGACCCATGCTGGCGCCGTCGTGCGGATCGCTCACCGGCGGTGCTCCGGGATTCGCCTTCGGCGCGTTCGCGTCATAAAGCGAAATCGCGTGCACGCCCTCCGCCGTCAGCTCGTATAGCCACACAAAAGCCTGGCTATCTTGATACACGACGACAACTGTCGCCGGGGCGACCTGGCGGGCCTCTTTGGCTTCGCCGCGCAGCGCTTTGATCGCCGTATAGTCGAGACCGGGCGACACACCATACGGGTCCTTCAAACCGTCGAGCGTTCCCTCAAGCGAGATCGGAAACGCGCGCACGTACTGCACGACCTTATCGCGCTCGCCGACGATCATGTACGCGTTGGTGGTCGGGCCGGGATACCAATTGATGATCGAGCCGTCGGGCAGCACGCGCGAGAGCAGCGGCACGCCGAGCTTTGCATGCACCGCAGCCGCGGAGCCGCCGGGCGTGATGCCTTGCCAGACGTGCGCGTTCGGCGGCGACGTCCGATACGGCGTCGGCGTGCCCGCGGGAGTAGCCGCGGCGCCGGCCGTGGGCGATGCGATAGGTGCGGCCGCGGACGGCGCAGGCGAAGGAGTCGCCGCTGCGACCAGCGTCGCCGCGAGCAAGAGCGCGTGGATCAAGCTGTTTTGGTCTTCGCGAAACGCGCGGCCAGCGCGGGGCTCACCAGCGCGACGACGACGCCGAGCACGATGCAACCGATCGCCGCCCAGCGGTCGACGCCGCTTTGTGCGGAGAAATTCGCCATGAGGAGATAGACGAGACCGACGGTGCCGATCGCCGGCAAGATCACGCGCGTGAGATCGAACCACGGCGTGCCTTTGCGCACGAAGTACACGACGCACGCGGCGCCGGTCACGATGAACGTCAAGCCGAGCAGGATAGAGACGATGTTGTCGACGTCGTCGAGGCTCGCGCGCACGTTGGGTTCAAGACCGGTGAGCAACGCCAACCCGAGCGCGCCGACGGTGACGACGCCGATGCTGAACGCCGGCGTGCCGAATTTATGGTGTACGCGGCCGAACGCTTTGGGAAGCAAGCCGTCGCGCGCGGCGGAGAAAAGCAGCCGTGACAACCCGAGCTGACCCGTCCACAACGTCGCGCCGGTGGAGACGATGACGGTCATGACCATCACCCACGTGCGCCACCCGCCACCGAGCTGGTCCGCGACGTACGCCAACGTATCCGTCGCGTGGCTTGCGAGTCCCGAGAGCGGCGCGACGCGCATGAACGCCACCGCGCATACCAGCATGAGAGCGGTCGTGGCGAACAGCGCGACGAGCGCGCTGCGGCCTGGCTGGCGCGTGGAACCGGTGTTCTCCTCAGAGGTGTACGTGGATATCTCCCAGCCGTCGGCGACCCAGATCGCGAGGACCATCGCGGCGAGGAATCCGGCGCCGCCGCTCGGGCCGATTGTGAAAAGAGAACCGATGTGACCGCCCACCGCCACCGGGTGCATCAGTGCGAACGCTGCGAAAAGCAGAAGCGCGCCGACCTCCAGGATCAGGAACACCGCCGAGGCATCTGCAGTGGGGCGCATGCCGGAAGCGAGCAGCACGCCGGCCGCGACGACCCACGCACCGCCGACCGCTGCGACTGCGAACGGATTGTCTGCGGCCGCCATCGGCACCAAGTGGAGCGGATCGCTCAAGAAGCGCAGCGTGTAGACGCCGGCCGGCACGACGGTGGCCATCGCCGCGCCGAAGTACGACAGCATCACGATCCAGCCGGACAGCGCGCCCGCGCGAGTGCCGAACGCGAGACGCGCCCATGCGTAGGTCGAACCGGCGTCCGGGTGTTCTTCGCACATGCGGTGGAACGCGACGGCGATGAACATCACCGGCACCGTGAGGATGACGAGCGCCAACGGCGCGCCTGCGCCAGCGGCGGCGATCATCAATCCAAACGTCGCCGCGATCGAATACGCGGGCGCCATGCTCGCCGACGAGAGTATCGACAGGTCGAGGAATCCGAGGACTCGAGCGAGGTGGGCTGACGGAGCGACGCCTGCTCGCGGTGGCGCCGCTACGACGACGTTACGTATTGGAGAGAGTCGCAAAGGCGTTCAATCGCCCTGCGCCTTGTTTGACGCCGCCGCCGATATCGGTGGCGAACATCTGCAAGAGTGTCTTCACCGCCGAAGCCGAGAGACCCGGATGTTTCGCCAGCATCAGGGCCGCGACGCCCGCGACGTGCGGCGTGGCTTGCGACGTGCCCGCGATGAAAATGCCGGTCCCTGGACCTGGGTTCGAACAGCAGGTCGTCGCCGTGGTCGAATAGGCATTTGTGATCCACTGGAGATAGTCGGGCGTTCCGCAGCTGGTCGTGCAGATGCTCGGGTCGCCGCCTGGAGCGATGAGTGTGAGCCCGTCGCCGTTGGTGCCCCAGTTGGAATAGGTGGCGACGAACTCGATCGGCGCGTTCGTGTGGGCGCCGGTGTCGTCGAGCGCGCTGGCGCCGACTGAAATGGTGCCGTGGCAATCCGCTGGCGCGCTGATGGTGCCCAGACCGTCGTTGCCTGAAGCCACGACGACCACGATGCCTGCTCCCACCGCGGAGTTGATCGCGTTTTGCTCGGCGGAGTCACATGCGCCTTGCGCGCCAAGGCTCATGCTGATGACGCTCGCGCCGTGCGTCGCCGCCCACGTGATGCCCGCTGCGATATCGAGATTGGAGGCGCCAGGCGTCGGGTTCGACGGAGACGGCGTCGGGAAAACGCGCACTTCGATAAGGTTGGTGTTCCAGCCGACGCCGGCGAAGCGCGTCGCGTTGTTGGTCACGGATGCGGCGATGCCGCTCACGTTGCTGCCATGACCGTCGATGTCTTGGACGGTTGCCGGGACGTCCTGCGCTCCTCCGCCCAAATCAAACACCGCCGAGTTGATGACCTTCGAGCAGATGTCGATGTTGTTCGCGTCATACCCGGTGTCTATGATCGCAATCGTGACCGAGGCGCTGCCTTTCCACGTATCCCACGTCGTCGGCATGAGGGTCTTGTACATATCCCACTGAACGGGGTTGACCAGCTGCGGCGAAGTCAGCTGAGAGGGAGTGCCGAAAAAAGGATCGTTCGGGATGGTGTCCTGGATGTAGCGAGCGAGGAGCGGCTTCACGTCGGCGATGCCGCGGGTGCCGATCAGCTCGGCCGCTGCGGTGACCGGATTCTGACTCTCCGGAATAGTGTACACCGCGTAACCGAGGCTGCTCGGCGGTTGAGCCAAAACGGCGCGCATGCGCGCCATGGCCTGGCCGATCTCCGGTTCGCTGCCGGTGCCCGTGAACTTCACTGCGAGTTTGCCCAAAACGTATGGCGCGCGCGGAGCGCGTTGCGGATAGCGCAGCCTCAGCGGTTGCGATTCGCTCGCGCTCGAGAGGTTCATCGCACCAGGATTGCAGCCGATCAACGGCGTCGGCCCGGGAGGGGGCGTGGGGCCCATGCTTCCGCCGCTACTGCCACCACCGCACGATCCCGCCATCGACGCAAGTGATGCAACGGCGATCAAGGCAAAGAGGAACCACGAACTGGTTAGACTGCGTTTCATTCCTTCAGCTTTTTCTCAGGGCGAACCGGGCTGACCTTTTTGTGGTCCGCTCGCAGCTTTGTGGTCGGTGCGCAGCAACTCGTAGTACGCGACGTCGAAATTATAGTATCGGCGCATGCCGGCGTAGCTCAAGCCGGTCTTCTCCAGCACCCGTCGCGAGGCGGCATTCTCAGGTCGCGCGATGCCGACGATCAGGTTAAGGTCGGTGGTCGCGAAGCCGAAATCCACCGCCGCGCGGGAGGCCTCGGTGGCAAAACCGCGGCCCCAGAAACGCTCGCCCAAGGCGTAGCCCACTTCGATCAAGTCGCTCTGCTCGAGGCGCTGGAGCACAGCGTGGCCGAGCAACTCGCCGGACGCTCGCTCGACGACGGCCCACATCCGGTCGCGGGGATCGCGGTCCGGTGAGGTCCAGCGAGCAAAAGCGACAGCTGCCTCCTCACGCGTGCGAGGCTCGCCGGTGCCCGAGAGATAGCGCATGACGGCGCGCTGTGAGAGCAGCCGCTCGAAGTACGGCTCGAAGTCCGCTTCGCTGAACGTTCGCAGGGTAAGCCGCGGCGTTTCGATCGTCGGAGGCATCAGCGAACCGCCTTCCAGAGCATGGTGAGACGCCGCCATCGCCGCGCGGCGCTGGACCATTTCTCGATCGCCCGGCAACATCAGTTTGCGGACGTCGGCGCCGCCATCGGGCGTGGCCAGTGCGACGTAGACGAGTCCGATGGGTTTCTCCTCGCTGCCGCCGCCCGGCCCTGCGACGCCGGTCACGGCGATCGCGCACGACGCGTGTAGCCGGCCCTGGACGCCGACCGCCATCGCCGTGGCCACCTCCGCGCTCACTGCGCCGTGGTGCTCGACGAGATCGGGCGCGACGTCGAGAAAATCCAGCTTCGCCTCGTTCGCGTACGACACGACGCCGCCGAGGTAGTAGTCCGAAGAACCGGGCACGGTCGTGATGGTCGATGCGATGAGCCCACCGGTGCACGATTCCGCCGTCGCCAACGTCCAGCGGCGCGCGCGCAGCATGTCGCCGACGACTTGTTCGATCGGTCCGCCGTCGACCGCATAGATGCAGTCAGGCAGCCGCTCGCGCACGAGCGGTTCCAGCTTGTCGATCATTGCGATCGCCAGCTCGCGCGTGTCGGCTTTCGCGGTCAGCTTCACGTCGACTTGACCATAGTGCGCGAGCACCGCGATGCTCGGGTTCACGCCCGCGTGGAACAGATCCGCGATGCGGCTATCCAGATCAGATTCGCCCAGGCCGATCGTCTTGAGAACGCGTGTGACGATCGTACCCTCGACGCCGTAGCGTTTGACGATCCAAGGCACCACCTGTTGCGAGATCATCGCGCGCATCTCGCGGGGCACGCCTGGCACCGCGATGACCGCGTGGCTGCCTTCTTCTATAATGAAGCCTGGCGCCGTGCCTTGCTCGTTGTCGAGCACCTGCGCTCCCTTAGGCATTAGGGCTTGGCGCCGGTTATTGTCCGCCATCGGCCGCCCGAGCCGCGCGAACATCGCGCGGATGCGCTCGAGGCTATGCTCGTGCAGTTCGAGCGGACGGCCCGTCGCCTGCGACACGCCGTCACGCGTGAGATCGTCGACCGTCGGTCCGAGTCCGCCGGCGACGATGACGCAGTCGGCCCGGCGCAAGCTGTCGCGCACCGCGCCGGCGATGCGCTCGGCGTTGTCGCCGACGGACGTCTGACGGTGGACATCGATGCCCGCATCGGCGAGCGCTTTGGCGATGTAGGTGGTGTTGGTGTCGACCAGCTGGCCGAGCAACAGCTCGGTGCCGACCGTGATGATCTCGGCGCTCGCCACGCGCGTTACTTGATGGCGCCCGACTTGGGCTCGAGCAGTTCGACGACGATGCCGTTCGGGTCTTCGATCATCGCGATCGAGCGAGTACCGCCCGGCGACTTCTTCGGTTCTTTCACCACCTTGACGCCGTCGCGCCGGAGACGCTCGACGACATCGGCCACCGGACCGTCGACCTCGAGCGCGAGATGTTCGTAGCGGTTGCCCACTTCGTACGGTGGATGTTCCTCAAGGTCGAAGACGAGCTCGATGTACGCGTTCCAGTCGCGTCCGACGAACGCCATGTCGGCGTTGCCGGGATAATGCGCTTTGTCGAGCAGCTTGAGCCCGAGCTTTTCGGTGTAGAAACCGATCGACTCGTCCATGTCGTTGACGAAAATCGAAGTGTGCAGATATCTGGACACCGGTGTGCCTCCTTCTAGCGGCGCGGTCGCGTGGGTTTTGCCAGGACGCTAAGTTCCCAGCGATAGCCGTCGGGGTCGCGGAACCACAGTCCCATGTTCTTCGAGCCGGGGCCCTCGGGGCCGATCTCCTCGCCCGGGTCTTCCAGCTCGACGCCCTTGCGTTTAAGCTCGGCGAGCGCGGCGTGCAGCGCGCGCATGCTGGGCAGGTCGAACGAGATGTGATGGATCGCTTCGGGGCGCGGGGTTCCCTTGAACAGCACGATGCCGACCGCGTCCGAGCCGACGACGACGCCACCTGGGAAATCGAATTCTTTCTTCACGTTGAGCGTCTTGATCCACCACTGGGCGCTTTTTTTGGGATCGCGGACAGCGATACCGAAATGCCCGACGGTGCCGAGCTTCAAAGACATAGACAAGCTCCTCTATTGGATGCGTGTTTTAATAGTCGACCGGCCGCAGATAGAACTCGTTGATCGCCGTGGTCGAGATCAGCGCGGTCGTCGCCAGGTGGCGCTTCCAGTGCGTGGAGTCGACGCGGCGCTTGACGAGTTCGACCTCGGGCCCTGGGTAGCCGGCGGCGATGATGTCCTCGACAGTGTAGCCCATGAGCAGACGGTTGAGGATCTTGTCCGCCTGCGCGTACGTGATGCCGAGGTCTTCTTCGTCCGTCTGGCCGCGGATGAGATCGGCGGTCGCGGGCTTGTCGATGATGACGTCCGGCACACCGAGGTGGCGCGCGAGCGTCCACACCTGCGTCTTGAAAAGATCGCCGATCGGGTTGATCGGCGGCGAGTCGTCGCCATGCCACGTGAAGTAGCCGAGCATGCGCTCTGATTTGTTGCCCGTGCCGATCGGCAAGCCGTTGATCTTCGCCGACTGATCAAAGAGCACGATCATGCGCATGCGCGCCATGACGTTGCCGCGGCGTTGCGCCGAGGCGTCAGGTTCGAGCGCGAGGTAGCCGTCCACCGCTTCGCTGATGTCGACAAGCCGCTCGCGGATGCCGGTTTCCGCGATGACGAGCGCCGCGTGGTCGAGGCTCTCGCCGCTCGACGTGCGATAGGGCAACCGCATGCCCAAGACGTGCTCCGGTCCGAGGGCGCGCGCGCACAGATAAGCCACCACCGCCGAGTCCACGCCGCCCGAAATGCCGATCACCGCATTTTGGATGCCGCGGCGGCGGACGAGCTCGTCGCGGATGAAGTTGACAAGCCAGCGTTCGACAAGCGCGGGATCGATGGTGGGCGTGTCGTCGCGCGCCGGCGCCTCGACGACGTCGAAGGACGTCTTCATCGCCGTCGCTTTGCCTTCGCGGCGGCGCGGCCCGTAGCGGTCGAATGTATCCGACCGTTCTTCTTGCCTGCGCCGCTGGCGCGACCGTCTTCTGCTTCGATCGCGAGCAGCGCGGGCACCAGTTCGGGAAGGTTCGCTTCAAGATCGCCAAGCGCGGGCAATGCGGCCCGCGC
This sequence comes from Vulcanimicrobiota bacterium, assembly GCA_963812135.1. GTDB lineage: Bacteria > Vulcanimicrobiota > Vulcanimicrobiia > Eremiobacterales > Eremiobacteraceae > JAFAHD01. Next base: position 1,426,968 of record CAWETU010000001.1, on the reverse strand, counting down.
AACGGCGACGTCTTCCAAATTCACCGGGGCGCGCAACAACGCGTCGCCCATGAACGGCGCTTCGACGCGCAGGTCGCCGAACGGCCCGACGAGGCGCGACGACCCCGTGAATCCCTTGCCGCCCTCAAACCCCACAAGTCCAGCGTACGCGATGAAAACACCGTGCTCGGCGGCGGCGACGCGGATGATCTCGCGCCACAGCCGGACGTTCGCCGGCTCGAAATCTTCCATGCCGCGACCGGGCGACGCGCTGGGGACGTAAATGATCTGCGCGCCGCGCAATGCAGCGACCGTGGTCGCGAGCGAGTGGCATGCGTCTTCGCAGATCAAAATCGATGCGCGGCCGTGCGGCGTGTCGAAGACGCCGATGCTGCGCCCGCGCGTGACGAAGCGCTCCTCGTCGAAGACGCCGTAGGTCGGCAGAAAGAGCTTGCGATGCACGTGGCGCAGCCGCGGCGTGGCGCCAAGGGTGGCGTAGAGGGCGCTGTTGTAGAGCTTGTCGTCGGCGCTGATCTCATAGAAGCCGACGACGACGTCGAACTCCGCGCGCTTTGGCGCGTGCGCTCGAGCGAGCCGCGTAAGGCGCTTGAGCAGCTCCTGCGCCGTCATGCTCACATCGCGCACGCCGCCTTCGACGAAGTACCCCGAGAGCGACGCCTCGGGGAAGACCACGACCTGCGGAAAGCCTTTGCGCCCGTCGGCGAGCGCGGCAAACGCGTCTCCGATCGAGGCGAAGTTCGCCTCAACGTCGCCCTTGCGCGGGGCGAACTGGACGAGGGCCACTTCGAACTGCTTGGCGTGCGCCATGGTGATGGTTGTTTCTTTCCCGGCGGGCGACTGCCCCGCGGTCGTCCTCGTGCGGGTGCGGCCTTCGGCATGCTGGAAGGAACTGAGCGCAGAGCTGCTACGTTTCACGGGTGAGCGGCATTTGCGGCCGTTTCGATAGGAATCGGCGTTTTTCGCTCATATGAGGCAGGCACGAATGAGGCTTGAGAGGATCGCGCTGGCGTCACTGCTGACGCTCGTACCGATCGTCGCATTCGCGGGCGGCGCGCCGATGCCGGCAGCGTCAGTCGTCGCGTTCGCGTCTCCGACCTCGACGCCAACACCAACACCGACGCCTACTCCAACCCCTGCCCCGACAGCCACGCCCACCCATGCGCCGACGGCTACGCCGAAGCCCCTTATTTCGACGCCCACGCCGTCGCCAAGTGCAACGCCGACGCCGGCGGCAACCGTAGCGCCGACCCCGACGCCGACCGCATCGCCGACGCCGACTCCAACGCCAGTGGCGACATCATCGCCTACTTCAAGTCCAACGCCTACGCCCGCACTGGCCGTGCCGCTTTCGAGCCCATTCGTCGGCCCTTCGGCGACGGCGCCGCCAACGCCAACGCCGCCGAGCGGCGCGAAGCGAACTGTTTTGAATCAGACGAACATCACGACGAAGTACTACGTCAATCCCGCGTGCGGCGGCACGACGCATCCGGTGGCGCCCATGCTGCGCGCCGGCGAGGCGCTGGTCGGGTGGAATTTCGCGCAAGGCACACGCTGCGGTGTCGTCTACCGCTCAGGCGTTTGGTTCGGCGATTTCGCGAAAGGCGTCAAAGTCGTCGATGCGACGATGACGTTCTATGTCTCGCGCAGTCAGTCGACAGCGCAGGGCAACCCGCTCAGTGGCAACGTTTCGTGCGCTTCGCAACTGCAGCTCGCGACGGCGATCTGGATGAACAATCCGGACAGCCCGCTCGCCTTGCTTGGAGCACCGTATTTGACGCTGCGCGCGAATCAACCAGGCGATACCGAGCGTTTTGGCCCGCTTACCATTAGCAACGGGATCTACATGAGCATCGATGTGACGCAAGCGGTCCAACAATGGGCGGCTGGAACGCGGCCCAACTTCGGTTTCGTGCTGGTCCCCGACCACGCTGACTTCAACGGCGGCGACGACCGCTGTTTCTCGGCGTATAACGGATTCACGCTGACGGTCGACTCGCGCTAGAACCGGCTTCCGGCATCCCGCATTTTACGAGGCTGTCCCGCCCTTTGGGCGTCCTCAGATTCACATCCCTATGTGGATGAAATCTGGGGAGATCAGCGCTTTTGCCCGTGCTGCTTGGGGTTGCGCTTGAACGAACGGCCGTTCGAAATTTTGCTTGAAACGGCCACATTTCCGCTATATAATGGGGTCCATTAGGCCCAATACCACTATAGGTAGGGCCGCTCAAGCGTTCGTCGAACTATTGTACGCTGTTCTTGATGACCAGCGGTGTGCGCGTCTCCGCGCGGTAGCTTAGAGAGAGAAAGGACACACGACTCACATGAAAATCCAGCGCCGCTTCACGCAACCAGGCATCGATCCGCTCGACACTATTGAATGGGATCGCCGCTCTTCAGTCATCCGCGAACCCGACGGCACTGTCGTCTTCGAGATGCACGACATCGAGGTCCCTAAAGCCTGGTCGCAAGTCGCGACCGACATCCTCGCGCAGAAGTATTTCCGCAAAGCCGGCGTGCCGCAGCCGGATGGGACGATGGGCCGCGAGACGTCGGCGCGGCAAGTGATGCGCCGCCTCGCCGGATGTTGGACCGACTGGGGCCGCCGCTACAAGTATTTCGACACCGAGGAAGACGCCGCCACGTTCGACGCTGAGATCACGCATATGTTGATCAATCAGATGGCCGCGCCGAACTCGCCGCAGTGGTTCAACACCGGACTCGCCTATGCGTACGGCATCACCGGCCCATCGCAGGGTCACTATTTCGTCGATCCTGACACGCAAGAGCTGACGCGCGCGAAAGATTCGTACACGCATCCACAACCCCATGCGTGTCTGCCATATCGCGCCGTCGTGAACACGCCTGATGGACCTATCGCAATTGGTGAGATCGTTTCGCGGAATTTAGTCGGTACCTCAGTGTACGATCAACACGGAAAGACTCGCATTGTCGCCACGAAGCACAACGGCATCAAGGACGTGTTCCGCGTCGGCCTTGCCAATGGAAACTACATTGAGGCAACCGCTGATCATCTTGTGCTCACCGCAAATGGCAAAGGTGCTTCTAGTTGGTGCGAAGTGAGGGCGCTTAAGCCCGGCATGCGACTCCTTCAGCGTACAGATATCACCATCAATGCTTTGAGCGATACAATGACCGAGGCCGAGGCCGCGCTTGCAGGTTGGTTGCAAGGCGATGGCTTTGTCGGGCAGTACAGTCGCGGTTCAAATCGTAGCCTCACAGCCGAGGCAATGACGGTAAACGCTGAGGAACATGCTTATGTGAGCGAACTGGTTAGGTCCGTTCTTCCCGGAGTTCACTCACACGAGCGGTCAGTACCCTCTGAGAATCCAGATCTTTCGATCAAGCGAACTCGCCTTTATGGCGAACCTCTTCGCGATTTTATCACCCGGTATGACCTGCTCCGTCGTTCTCTTGACATGTCGGTACCCGCACCCGTGCTGACCGGTGGGCGCGGAGTCGTCACGTCATATTTACGCTCGTTGTTTCAAGCCGATGGTTGCGTGAGGTTGGCAAAAGACAGCTACGCGGCCGATGTCGTTCTCGGAACGATCTCGCCGAAACTCGCTTCCGGCGTATCTCAGCTTCTTAACAATCTAGGGATATTCAACAGGACCACGCGCAATGTTGAAAGCCGGTCAGATCGCGAAGATTACTATCACGTCTCGATCGGTTGGAAAAGCGCAAAGGAAAAGTTCGCCGAGTTAATCGGGTTCGTTTCGACCGACAAGCGCGCCAAGTTGGCGAACGCCCTGTTCCGCCCAGGCCGGTCCGCTGCTCCCATTCGAACCGAGCGTATCACATCGATCGAATTCGTCGGCGCCGAAGATGTATATGACATCGAGACTGAAAGCCACACATTCCTAACCAATAATGTCGTTGTCCACAATTGCTTCATCCAGTCTGTTGACGATGATCTCGTCAACGACAACGGCATCATGGACCTTTGGGTTCGTGAAGCACGCCTCTTCAAGTACGGCTCGGGCACGGGCACGAATTTCTCGAATCTCCGGGCCGAAGGCGAAAAACTCTCCGGTGGCGGCACCTCGAGCGGCTTGATGTCATTCTTGCGCGTCGGCGATCGCGCGGCGGGAGCAATCAAAAGCGGCGGTACGACGCGGCGGGCCGCGAAGATGGTCATTCTCGATATGGACCACCCCGATATCGAGAAGTTCATAAATTGGAAGGTCGAGGAAGAGAAAAAGGTAGCCGCCCTGATCGCGGCCGGCTATCAGAGCTCGTACGAAGGCGACGCGTACCAGACCGTTTCGGGTCAGAATTCGAACAATTCAGTACGCGTGCCGGACAAGTTCATCGAAGCGGTCCGCAAGGATGAGCCGTGGGATCTCTTGTGGCGGCGCGACAAATCCGTTGCTCGCACCGTACGCGCTCGAGATCTATGGGATCAAATCGCTCGTGCTGCATGGAGTTGCGCGGATCCGGGCGTCCAATATGACGATGTCATCAACTCATGGCATACGTGTCCAGCTGGCGGACGCATTCGCGCGAGCAACCCGTGCGTTACCGCAGATACACTGGTGGCCACGAGTGAAGGATACATAACGGTCAAAAATCTCGTAGGCAAGCCTTTCATTGCGCTCGTGGACGGCAAGGGGCATCCGAGCACTCCGAGCGGGTTCTTCTTCACCGGCGTCAAGCGTGTATACCAGGTTCGGACGGCGGAGGGTTCCTCTGTCAAGGCAACTGAAGATCACCGATTCCTGGTAGTCAATAAAGACAATTCAGAAGCGTGGCTTCCACTTCGCGAGCTCGTTCCAGGGAAGCGACTGGCAGTGCACAGCCACGTTTCTAACGTCGTCCTGGCGGGGAAGAGCACGCGTGACTCTCTCGCGCTGACCGCTGATCTAAGTCCGTTTCGGCAAACTGCACTCGTGCAAGAGATCATACCGTTAGGGATAGAGCCCGTTTATGACTGCACAATCCCCGGCAAGAATGCTTTCGACGCGAATGGTTTCTATGTTCACAACTGCTCAGAGTACATGTTCTTAGATGACACAGCATGCAATCTCGCCAGCATCAACTTGATGAAGTTCTACGATTCTTCAAAGAGTCAGTTCGATGTCGAGAGCTATCTGCACGCGATCCGCTTGTGGACGATCGTGCTCGAGATCTCCGTCCTCATGGCGCAGTTCCCGAGCCCCGAGATCGCCCGCAAGTCGTACGAATACCGCACGCTCGGACTGGGCTATGCTAATCTCGGCACTCTGCTCATGGTTTCGGGCATTCCGTATGACTCACCGCGTGCGCTGGCGATGGCCGGCGTGATCTCGGCGATGCTCACCGGCGAATCATATGCAACATCTGCTGAGCTCGCTCGGGATCTTGGCCCGTTCCCGCGCTATAAGGACAATGCCGCATCGATGCAGCGCGTCATGCGCAACCATCGACGCGCCGCGTACAACGCGACCGCATCGGAATATGAAGAGCTCTCGGTCATTCCGATGGGCATCGATCCCTCGCTTGCGCCGCCGTACCTTTTGGCAGCCGCTCGCGACAGCTGGGACCGCGCCGTCGCATACGGCGAACAGCACGGTTATCGCAACGCGCAGGCCACATGTATCGCACCTACAGGTACGATAGGCCTGATCATGGACTGCGACACCACGGGCATCGAGCCCGACTTCGCGTTGGTGAAGTTCAAGAAGCTCTCCGGCGGCGGCTACTTCAAGATAATCAACCAGTCGATCCCCGAAGCGCTGCGCAATCTCAACTACACGCAGAACCAGATCGACGACATCATCCGCTACGCCAAGGGCACAGGCTCGCTGTACGGTGCGCCGTATGTCAATGCTGAAACGCTCAAAGCGCGCGGGTTCACCGACGACGACATCGCCAAGGTCGAGAAAGCGGTCCCTTCTGCGTTCGAAATCGGTTTCGCATTCAACCAATTCACCTTAGGCGAGCCCGCCATGCAGCGGCTTGGCTTCAATGCCGAACAATACACTGCAACCGACTTCGACCTGCTCCGCACGCTCGGGTTCTCCCGCGAAGAGATCGAGACGGCCAACAACTACATCTGCGGCACGATGACCATTGAAGGCGCGCCGCATCTCAAGGAAGAGCACTATGCGGCGTTTGACTGCGCCAACAAGTGCGGCAAGCTTGGCAAGCGCTTCATCCACCACATGGGCCACGTCCGCATGATGGCGGCCGCCCAACCGTTCATCAGCGGCGCGATCTCCAAGACGATCAACATGCCGAACGAGGCCACGGTCGACGAGATCAAAGAAGCGTACATGCGCTCGTGGGAGCTCGGCATCAAGGCGATGGCGCTCTATCGAGACGGCTCAAAGCTCTCGCAGCCGCTTTCGAACAAGAGCTCGGACAAGACCTCACAAGAAGACGACAAGCAGCTCGCGCTTTCCGAAGAGTTCGCGAAGCAACTCGAGGCGGCTCGCAAACAGCGTGCTGAAGAACTACGGCCTGACGAGATCCTCGCCGCAGCGCAGCGCATTCTTGCGAACACGACCTCGACCGACTTCAAGCGGCAGTTCGCCAAAGCGATCGAACGCAATCGGTTGCCCGCGAAGCGTCGCGGCTGGACGCAAAAAGCCAAGATCTCCGGGCACACGGTGTTCCTCCGGACAGGCGAGTACGCCGACGGCACGCTCGGCGAGATCTTCGTCGACCTCCACAAGGAAGGTGCATCGTTCCGCAGCCTCATGAATTGCTTTGCCATAGCAGTTTCCATCGGTCTGCAATACGGTGTGCCGCTCGAAGAGTTCGTCGACAAGTTCGTCTTCACGCGTTTCGAGCCGAATGGCTTCGTCGATCACCCGAACATCAAACATGCCACCAGCGTCATCGACTACATCTTCCGCGTGCTCGGCATGGAGTATCTCAAACGCACCGACTTCGTTCAGGTCAAACCCGAAGACCGCGACGTCGATGCCGTCAACCACGATGACGCCGCACAAGCCGAGTTCGACGCGCGTGTGGCGGCCCAACAAGCGCATGATGAGACCTCGTCAACAGCTGATGGGGGTAAACCCGTACAGCCCCCCCGCACTAAGTCCGCGAACGGCACCGGCGGCCCCCAGGCATCGCACACATCCGCGATCATGGACCCAACATTGGCGGCGCAGCTGGCGGCAGTTCGTTCTCGAGAAGCGCAGATGGCAGCGATGATGGGCGACGCGCCGCTGTGCGACGTATGCGGCTCCATCACACGGCGCAACGGCGCGTGCTACGTCTGCGATAGCTGCGGACGCAGCATGGGGTGCTCGTAACCGAGCATTAAAAGCAGCGGCCAGCACTCGCTCGAGAGACAATCGAGCGCGTATGGCCGCGCCGTTTTTTGGGTACAATCCTCTTAGGGCAAGGAGGATGAATTTTGAAATACATTTACGCTGTTCTCGTGGTCGCGCTTCTCTCAGTGACACCGGCACTTGCGGCAGACCCCCCGTACGTCGACACGTCGTGCGGCACCTGGGTGAACGACGAGTGGGTCCCCAACGGCAACTGCCCGCCTGAGAGCGCCCGCATCCGACACGACCAGGTGAGCGGCACGATCACCATCGTCAAAGGCCACCTCGTGACGGTGCAGCAGTCAGCGCGCACGTTGGTCATCAACGACCAGCTGGCGCTCGATAACAAGCAATCCGGCAAGGTAGCGGTGGGACGAAACGTCGTCGCCTACGGCTATTGGGACGCAGGAACGTTCTACGCCACGGCGATCTACTGACGCCCGCGCGCGCCAGTTCCTCAGAGGGCGACGGTCGATACCGTCGCCTTTTTTTGGCATGGGCGTTAGCTGCGCTCAAAGAACCCTAACGCCGATGCAATCTCCTAGCACCATCGACATACGGGTTTCTCGCGAGGATGAGCTGCCGGCGCTGCTCGACATGCGCCGCGCCATGACGCTCGAACTCGACGGTCAGAATCTCGACGCGAACCCGACATGGCGCACGCGCTTCGCGCGCTTCGTCAACGAGCTTGCGGCCACCGATGACATTGCGTTTTTCGTCGCCGAACACGAAGGGCAGCTCGTCGGCATGGGCGGCGTCTACAAGCTGCGCAATCATCGCAGCGTCATCTACGGCGCGGCGTCCGCATACGTGACCAGCATCTATGTGCGCCCGGAATATCGCCGTCAAGGCCTCGCCAAACGCATCACCGAGTCCGCCGTGCAATGGGCGCGCGACCACCGCTGCGTCGTCATCCGCCTACGCGCATCGACCGGCGGGCGTCACGTCTACGAAACGCTCGGCTTTAGATCCACCGACGAAATGGAACTCAAACTCGACCGCTGAGCGGTCACGGCTTGGCGCGCACGATGTCCGAGATCTCCTCGATCGTGTGCTGGAGATTCGTCTGGCCATTCGGCAAGCGCGCATCGGGATCGAACATGCCGCCCGGGACTTGATGGCCGACCGGTCCAAGCGACGTCTGGATGATGATGCCTAGTTTTCGCGCGCGATTCCAATATGAATTCCACACGATCTTCCAACGCGACGGGAAGAACAGCGGCCCCAACCGTTCGACGCCGTCCTTGTCCCCGACGAGATGGTTGAGCCGCGCGAGATCGAGAAAGTTGTTCGTGCCGCTCATCACCCCGCCGAGCGAGATCACCTCGATCGGCGCTCTGATCGCCCGCTTGAGAAAGCTCGCTGCCGCCGCCGACATCTGCCCACCGCCGCTGTAGCCGACCAACGTGATTGGCACGCCGCTTCCGACTTGATAGCCGGCCGCGATCAACCCATCGTAGAGCTGCTGCGCGATACCATAGTTGTAGATCGGCCCGTAGCGAGGATCCGCCGACACCGCGACGATCAGCATGTTACGCAAGTTCACGAACATCCCGAGCACACTCGAGGGCCGCGCGAAGCGGAGCTTGTCGATAACCGCCCAAAAACTCGACAGTAGCGGGTCGTCTTCGAGCGGCTTGTTGAGCACTGAATAGACCATTAGCCCGCGGATGAGCCGAATGCGCTGCGGCAGTGCGGGTGCCAAGGCGTCTAAGAACGTCTCGACGTCCGGCGTGTACGTCGAACTCGATTGGCCGATGCCATCGAGATAGATCATGTAACGCGAGATGCCGTCGGCGCGGGGCGCAACGCGTGCCCCGTTCAGCCCGGTGACGATCTGACGGCCATACCACCCCGCCCACCACCCCAGCGTCTCGAGCGGCGCGATCAGCGCGGCGACGAGCAACGCGATGAAGCCGAACCATAGCAGATCGAACGGCAACCTCAGCGCCATCGGTAGATGGATGGTCCAGCCGAACAACGTGTGCTGCAACGGCCTGATCGAAACTGCGATGATCACTGCGACCACGATCGTCAGCAGCCACGCGCCCACCTTCTGCCAGCGTTGAGTGGATATCGTCGTCTGTGGCCCCGGATTGGTCTGCACGCTCTGCACGCTTGCCGTTGCACTAGCGTCGACGGGGTTGCTCGCGCCAGCTGATTCCCCGTTCTGCAGCTGCTCGAGCACTTTCGACTCGTCGTCCAGAAAATTTACCCCTGCGACAACGCTCATGATGTGCGCGCCGAGCACCGCGACCGGACGGCCAACGGTTTGGCGTGCGATCGCGACGCCGAGCCAGCCGAGTCCCACGTAAAGCACGCTTTCGGGCAATGAGAGATGCCCCGCCGCCGACACCCCGACCAGGGTCGCAAGAAAATACCAGATACGAAATATCCAGCCCAGTGGTGTGCCGATATACGGCGCCGCTTCCAAGAACGAAAACAGCAAGGGCGCATAGCTGAGCGCGATCACGATCGCCAGCATGCGCAGCGGGATGTGCTTCGCAAGCGGTAAGAAGGTGATTCCCCACGTGCTCAGCGTGAGGAAAAGATAGCCGAAGACGAACAGCAGCGCGCTGATCGCCAGACAGTAGACGAAACGCGCCGGCTTGATGCGATTGGCGAACAAGACGACCGACTGACCGATCGCCTCCGAGAGTCCAGCGAGAAACACGACGACGAACGCCACCAGGGGCGCATCGCGCAGTGCGAGTCCAGCCACAAAGGCGTGTGGATCGAGGTCCAAGACGCCGCGCAGCGTCGACCACAGATCGGGCGCGAGCGTCTGGACGGAGCTGCCCACCAAGGAGTCTACGGTCTCGGGGTTGGCGAAACCGGCGCCGGCTCCAGCAGTTTTTGGACTGCCTGCAACGGCGCGAGTGAGATCTTGATGAGGCCGCCTTGCGGGCGATCGAGATCCAAAATCGTGCCGATAACGAGCGCGAGCATTACTGCGAAGAGCAAGAATGCCAACCAGTCGAAGCGCCCAGCCCTGCCGAAGCTAGCGCCCAGAAGCGAAGCCGAAATAATGACGACGATTATGACGATCGCAAGCACGGACGGCGGGATGATCGCGTCGAGCGCCGCCGCCTGCTCCGAGCTGATGTCGATCGTCTCGTTCATCGTGAGCAGGAAGAGCGCCACCATGGTCGAGTGCGTATCTTTTCGCGACTCCGAGACCGCCAACGCCCACATCTGGCGTTGCAATTCGTCGCTGCGGCGGCCGGGAACCAGCCGCTCCTCTGCATGCGTGCCGGCCGCGGCGTATTCGATTCTCGCTTCCACATATTTGCGAAGCAGCTCGCGCATCTGCTGCGCGACCGGCGGCCTGAGCAGATCGGTACGCAGAATCGTGGTACCGATCGCGTTGGCCTCGCGGACGGTGATCTGGCGCCGCTGATCGAAGCGCGCGACCGCCAGCGAAAACGAAAAGCCGAGCAGCAGGCCGACCATGCCGAACGCTGCCGCCTGCAGGATGCCGAACGGCGCGTCATCGGGGCCCGGCTTTGCGGCCAGGCGCCTCGCACCGAGATATCCGATCGCGCCCGCGATCATGATGGCCACGCAGATGCCAACGGATAGCAAGCCGATATTGGAAGTGTTCAGCATGTGCGCTCCTTCTTCTCCCGCGGACTTGTTGGGAGAACGGCGTTGTCCTGCCCGCGCACCATGTCAAAGGAGGATTCTCGCCGTCAGCGCGGCGACAATGCCCGCATGCCGCTCGACGCCCCCTCGATAACCTCAGCCACCTTCTACGCGAGCTTCCTTTTCGATGTGGCCGACACCATCGATCTCACGAGACTCGGTAGAATCGCAGGTGAGAGCGCTGAGCCCGCGCCGCTCATACTGCGCGCGGCACCGGCCCACGAGCACATCCAGTTCGCCATACCGCCGCTCGCCGCCAATCTCCCGTCGATCACGCTCGACGGCATCACTGCGACGACGCGCGCCAAGATCTACGATTACGGCGTCATCTCCATCCGCTTCGCATTTCCATATTCGGGCCCGTGGTCAGGGTTCGTCGATCTCAACATCAGCCTGCGCAAGGGCGATCGATTGATCAACGAAGCGCGCCGGCTGCTCGCCGATGTGATGCGCGACGGCGCACCCGCGCTGATCGAACCGCACGCGACGCTAGTCGAGGACTATTTCACGTCGGCGGTCGAGGAGCTCGCCGCTCCACGAGACGCCGCGACGCTGGTGTCTGCGCACGGCGCGGCGATCGTCGCGCTCATGCTGGCCGAGCAGCTTCCGCTCTCACCCGAAGAAGAGGTCGAGAGCTTGCGCCTGCGCTTCAGCTACTTCCCCGATGACCTCGTCGTCGTGCAGTGGGATGCGGCGTTCATCTTCGACAGCCGCGAGAACGCACAGGTCCTCCTCGACCTCATCGAGTTCGCGAACTCACAACTCGTCGAGTTCCGCACGTACGACACGCGTCTTGACGCAGAGCTCGACGCCATCCACGCCACCGGGCTGCCGCCACGGAGCCAATGGCGGCCGCTGCACCGGCGCGAAGCGGACCAGCGCGCCGAAGCGCTGGGCCATTTGCTCGTCGACATCAGGGAGCTCGCCGACCGGGCCAGCAACGCGCTGAAGATCGTTGGCGACGCGTACTACGCGCGCGTCTATCGCGCCGTCGCCTCGCGCCTCGCGCTTGACGTCTGGCAGCGGCAGATCGAGAGCAAGCTCGACAGCGTGAATGAAGTCTATCGCTATTTGATCGACCGCGCGCAAAGCGCGCGCAGCGAGTTCCTCGAGCTCATCGTCATCGTGCTGATCGCCATCGAGATCGTCGTCGGCGTGGTGACGCTGCTCGCCACTGTGCGCCACTAACGCTGCTTACTCGCCTTTGAGCGCCGGATCCCATTTCATCAGGGTCGCCGCGGCGTCGTACGTGCTGCGCGCGAATTCGAGGATCGCGTCGCGAGGTGAGGGCGCGCGTCGAACATCCTCATAGCGCAGCATGAACTCTCCGATTTCCTTGTTCCAGAACGCCGCCGCCGGTTTGATCGACGCGTTCTCCACCCCGTCGGGCTTCGGAAACCCATACGCGAAAAACGCAGGTTCCGGAAAGCGATCGTCACCGGGCCAGAAACCGACGTTGATCTGCTCCGCGTCGCCGCCGACGCGCATGAGCAGTCCCACGTTCGCCGGCGGCGTCAACCACCGCCCGGAAAAGCGTTCGTAACCCAGGTCGAACGAGCCCCACCACAGCTGCACCGGCGTGTGTCGCCCGTGAAACGGTGCGCGGTGTGCCTTGAGCACCGCATCGACGCCGATCAAGACCCGCCAGAAGCGCTCGACCGCCGCCTTGTCGTACGACGCGTGCGTGCGATCTTCGCTGAAATTGATCGGGTTGGCCACTTCCTGCGGCTTCGCGTTGATCTGCACCTCGATACCGCACTCGCGCAGGCCGGCCATCACGTCGGCGTAAAAGTCCGCGACCGCGGGGCGCACGCCGAGATCGATGAATTTGGCTTGACCGTCGCTGACGGCGATGACGAACTTGTGCGCGATGAAGTCAAACGCGAGCTCGAATGCTCTCCCCTGGTACGGCATCGGGCTCGTCGTGAGTCCGCGCGCGGCGGCATACAGCGGCACGTGGTTCCATTCCGGCTCAAACGGCGCGAGCGCGAGCCGGATCTTCCCTGGGATCTGCGAGTACAAGTGGATCGTATCGCACGTTTCGCGCCACTCGCGCAGCGGCAGCGCGGGCCATTCCTCAGCTATGTTCTTCATAGGCGGGCCTTTCGGTCTTATCCAGCAGCGCTCTTCCATTGAGCCAAGAGTTCGGATTCGCGCGCGCGGCTCAGTCCCGCGCGCAGCGCGCGTTCCAGGCCCAGGCTTCTCGTCCAGTCGAGCGTCGCGCGCACTGTCTCGGCCAGCGGACGATAGCTCAAGCCCGCGGCGACAGCTCGCGCGGAGCTCGCTTTGACGATATTGTCTTCTCCTTGCGGTATCCATAGGGGTAGCTCGGTCCAGGGCGTCACGCCGCTTCCCACCAAGAACGTTTCGCCCACCCATACGGGCGTGCCGGATTCGGCGGCCTCGGCGCATGCGTCGATCACCGCCCCCATCGTGGTCGCGCCATACAAGCCGCTCGCATTGAACGTTCCCGCAAGGCCGCTTTCCGCCGACGCGACCATCCACTGCGCCAGGTCGCGCGCGTCGATGAATGAGACATGCGCGTCACGCGAGCCTGGCACAAGCACGTCGCCGCCCATCGCGAACCGATGAGGCCAATACGTGAAACGATCCGACGGATCGAGCGGCCCGACGATCAAGCCTGGGCGCACGATCAGCGCCCGAGCACCCATGCCGGCGATCACCTCGCCTTCGCACAGCGCCTTTAGTCCGCCATACGTCTCCGGCGTGACCACTTCGACGCTCGGATCCTCAAGCCGTATCACCGGTTCTTCCTCGCCGAAGCCGCCGCCGAACGTCTCGGGATAGACGCTGATGGTCGAGACGAATGCATACTGTCCGACGCGCGCACGCAGCGCTTCGACCGACGCGCGCACGACCCGCGGCGCAAAGCCGCATGTGTCGATGACAGCATCCCAGCGCCGCCCATCCAATGCGGACAGGCCGCCGTCGCGATCGCCGACGATCGACTCGACGCCGTCGCGCGGCGGCGCGTTCTTGCCGCGGTTGAACAGCGTCACCTCATGGCCGGCCGCAAGCGCGGCATCGACGAGATGCGGCCCGAGAAATTTTGTACCGCCAAGGATCAGCAGTCGCATGGTTTAGTCGAACGCCGCGATTCCGCGGACATAGTCGAGTAAAAGGACTCGGAATGCCCAAGCGTTCGAGCCGAGCTTACCCGCCAACGTCTCGCCCGCGAACACGTCGTCTCCAGGCCGCGTGGTGAACGAAACGCCACCCAACGCAATGCCGAGCACGCGGACTTCGGGTATGTCGATCCGGTCCACGCCTGGCGAGATGTTGTGGAAGCTCCAGTCGGGATGTGCCGCATGCCACTTCGTCATCCGAGCCTGCGTGACGAAACTCGTGGCGGCCACCGTCCCCGTCCGCTCGACGACCGACGCCGCCGTGTCGAGCGCCATCTCGATCAATTCTCCCTCGACGACGACCGGCAGCGTCGGATACGGTCCGGCCGGGAAATGCAGATTGACCGGATTGACGGCGTCGGAGGCGACCGCGTGGTTGTCCGGATGCCACAAGATCTGGTCGTTGCGATAATCGATCGTCCACACGCGACCCGCGAACCACGACCCGCCGAGCTGCAGGTCGATGCCGGCCAAGATGACGTCCTTTGGATCCGAATCGATCACCGCAAGCGTGCCGTCTCCGCCGATCGGCGGCAGTTGATCCACAAACGCGGGCAGCGGTGCGCGGCCGCCGGCGACAGCCAGCCGCTGGCGCAGCGCGAGCGCTTTCGTGATAAACCCGCCGCCGTCGGTGTCGAGCCAGGCGATCGCATGCGAACCGTCGTTCAACGTCAGGCGCAAGAACGGCCGGCCGCCTTTGAAAAACCCGGGCAGTTCGACGTCGGCCGGCGGCGGCGTGGCGGCCGCCTGCACAACCGCAGGCGCGAGCGCGGCGCACGACAAGCCGGCGATGAACCGCGCTCTGCGGATCACGCCGAGCTTTTGAGCGTCGCGCGCAGAGTGATCGGCACGCTCGAAAGCGCCACGGACACCGGGCACGTCTTCTTGGCTTCTTCTGCGATGGTTTTGAACTGCGACTCGTCGATGCCGGGCACAACCGCGCTGGTATCCAGCTCGATGCCGGTGATCCGAAAGCCCTCCGGTTTTTGTTCGATCGACACCTTCGCGGTGGTTTCGATGCTCGTAGGCGGATGGCCGGCTCGCGTCAGCGCACCCGCGGTCGCCATGCTGAAACAGCCCGCATGCGCGGCGCCGATGAGCTCCTCTGGATTGGTGCCGGCGGCGTCGCCGAATCGCGTCGCGAACGAATACGCGACGTCGAACGCGCCGCTGCCGACGCGCATGTGTCCGTTGCCGGACCGACTGTCGCCGATCCATTGAGCCTGTGCTGTGCGGATTGCCATGTCGTTCCTTTCAAAATGAAGCAACGCCGCGCCTTGGCGTCGCCGAAGTAGGCGTCCTGCTTTGCCCTAAAGGTGCCCTATGTCAGGACACAAAACGCCGATCGCGTGAGATATTTCGTGACGGGCGCGACGGGCTTCATCGGCGGCCGCGTCGCGCGACAATTGGTGTCGGCGGGCCACTCGGTCGTCGCGCTCGCGCGCGATCCCGCAAAAGCCCGCGATCTCACAGACCTTGGCATCGCGGTGCATCCCGGCGACGTCACCGACGCCGAGACCATGCGCGCGCCGATGAGCGGTGTCGACGGCGTCTTCCACATCGCCGGGTGGTATAAGATCGGTGATCGACACCCCGGCGCCGGTGCCGCGATCAATATCGAGGGCACGCGCAACGTCCTCGCGATGATGAAAGAGCTTCGCATCCCCAAAGGGGTGTACACGAGCACGCTCGCCGTCAATGGCGACACGCACGGCAAGCTTGTGGACGAATCCTATCGCACGGCCGGCGGCCCGTGGTTGTCGGAATACGACCGCACGAAGTGGGTGGCGCATCACGAAGTCGCCGAACCGATGATCGCCGGCGGGTTACCGCTCGTGATCGTCATGCCCGGCGCCGCATACGGACCGGGCGATACGAGCGCGCTCGGGGCGTCGCTCGAGCTGTATCTCAAAGGCCGTCTGCCGCTCGCACCGCGTGGCACCGCGTTTTGCTGGGGATACGTCGACGATATGGCTCGCGCGCACATCCTTGCGATGGAGCGCGGCACGCCGGGAGAATCGTACATCATCGCCGGTCCGCCGCACACCCTCATCGACGCGCTCGCGCTCGCGGAGAAGACCACGGGCATCAAGGCGCCGCGCATCCATCCCGGTCCATCGATGATGCGCGCCATGGCTGCTTCCATGGACGTCCTTGGAGCGGTTCTCCCGCTGCCGTCGACGTTCTCCGGCGAGGCGCTGCGCGTGAGCGCGGGCGTCACCTACATCGGCGACAACAACAAGGCCAAGGCTACGCTTGGCTACGAGCCGCGTCCGCTCGAGCAAGGCCTGCCGCCGACGCTTGCATACGACATGCAGCGGCTCGGCATCGCGGCGCGGTGCACTTGACGCTCGCGAAAGTCCGCGCGCGCATCGTCGCGTGCCGCCGCTGCCCCGAGCTGCGCCGCTATTGCGCGCAAATCGCGCGCGTGCGCAAGCGCGAGTTCGCGCAGGAGGTCTACTGGGGCAAGCCGGTCCCCAGCATCGGTCGCGCGGACGCGCGCGTGCTGATCGTCGGCCTCGCGCCGGCGGCGCACGGCGGCAATCGCACCGGACGCATGTTCACAGGCGACGGCTCGGCCACGTGGCTCGCCCGCGCGCTCTTCGACACCGGGTTCGCCACGCAGCCCACATCCACGCACCGCGACGACGGCTTCGAGCTCATCGACGCGTTCATGACCGCCGCGCTGCGCTGCGCGCCGCCCAAGAACAAGCCGACGTCCAGGCAGATCGCGAATTGCGCGATCCACATGCGCGCCGAGCTCGACCTTCTACCGCGGTTGCGCGTGGTCGTCGGTTTGGGCAAGATCGGTTTCGACATCGCGTACGACCGGCTGCGCGAACGCGGCTACGCCGTGGAGGGCGGGAGCCGGCCGCGTTTCAGCCATGCCGCCGCCTACGCCCTGCGCGCCGAGGGCCGGCCCGATCTCATGCTGCTGGCGAGTTACCATCCCAGCCGCCAGAACACGAACACGGGGAAGCTCACGTTTGCGATGTTGGGCAGCGTGTTCGCGCGGGCGCGGAAGCTGATCGACCGCTAACCCCTCGCGCTCGACGGCTCTGCGGCGAACGACCGAATCGTACGCGCGATGCCTTCGACGCGGCGTTCGAGCGCTGCAGCCGTCCAACCGCTATAATGCGGCGTCATGATGACATTGTCGAGATCGCCAAACGGAAATGCCGACGGTACCGCGCGTTCCCCGCGGGTCCGCGGATACTGATACCATACGTCGAGCGCCGCTCCGGCGATGCGCTTGTCACGCAGCGTCTCGTACAGGTCGCGCTCGACGACGATCGGCGCGCGCGCTACGTTGATCAAGACGGCTGTGGGCTTCATCAATCCGAGCCTGCGGCCGGCGAGCATGCCGCGGGTCAGATCCGACAGCTCGCAGCAGATGACGAGCGCGTCGGACCACGCGACGAGCGAATCGACCGACGCCGGATCGGCGAGCGGGCCGACCTCGCATGCCGCCTCAGCTGCCGCGATCCGTTCGGGATGCAACGTGAGCGCGCGGCAGCGTACTCCGAACGCCGCGGCGCGCTTGACCACCTCGCGGCCGATGCGCCCGTAGCCCAGCAGCCCCAGCGTCGAGCCCAAGATCTCTTCGACGAACGCGCCGCCCCAAAAGCCATAGGCCCAGATCCCATCGCGCAGCTTGCGGTCCGCGTCGAGAAGCCGGCGGCGCAACGCCACCAGCACGCCGATCACGTGCTCTGCGATCGGCTCCTCGGTGCCGCCCGCGTTAACGAACTTCACGCCGGGCGGCAGCGCATATCGATCGATGTTCTCGGTGCCCGCCCACGGGCAGATGAGCAATTTGAGCGAGCGGCATAACGCCGCCGTGCGCGCATTGAACCTGCCGCTGATGACGATGTCGGCGTCGGCCAAGGCCAGCGCGAGTTGCTCCCCCTCGGACGCATCGACTTCGACGATGTCAAAGCCGCCGCCGAGTTTGGGCTGCAGGCGTTTGGACCACCCGGGCACGCCGACGATGGCGATCTTCATCAGCGGCGGCGCATCACGACCACCATCTGCCACGCCTCATCGCGCATGCTCAGCGGGACTCCGGGCGTCAGATCGCCGTGCCAGCCGACGATATCGAAGCAGCCGCTCGCCGCGGCGACGTTGCGCAAACCGCTGGGCAGCCAGATCCGGTAGTGGAGGCGGTCGAGGATGCGGATCGGCTTGCGTCCGTCGCGATAGCGCGCGTCGATCTCGATGCTCGGTTCAAACGTCTCTTCGATCGGATCGACGTTGGTGTGCGCGAAGCGCGTGGTGATCGAGACGTCCGGATAACGCTGCGTCCATCTGCCCAGACCACGCGAACCCCGCGGTCGGGTGTCGGCGAAGAAATCGGCGGGATGCGTCAGCTCGGCGATGAACACGCCGCCGCGACGCAGCGCTCCGGCGGTGGCGCGCAGGGTCGCGATCGCATCTGCGTCCGTCGTGTTGTGGCAAAACGAGTCGAAGAGACAATACGCCATGTCGACCCGCTCGGGCAGCTGAAACGTCCGCATGTCCGCGCGCAGGATCTTCACATCCGCCTTATCGCGCCGGCTTAGGCTGCGCGCATACGCGAGCATCTCGGGGTTCTGATCGATGCCGTAGCCGCGCATGCCACGGCTGCTCAGCTCGCGCAGATGATGCGCGGGTCCGCAGCACAATTCCACCGCCGAACTCGGCGTGCGTGCGCCGTAGCGCTCCGCAAGCGCGAGCAGGCCATCGCATTGCTCCACGAAATCTCGGAAGCCGAATGCGAGATCGTAGAGCCGGGGATGTTCGAAGAGCGAGCGCCTACGGGGTGACGAGGACATGCGCCTCACCTTCGAGCCGCTCGCACAGCTCTTCGGCTGGGTACGTGATGATCTCCGCCAGCGTCGGGTGGAGGTGGGGCATCTCCAAGATATCGCGCACGTTCGCCTTGAAATACAGCAATGCGATGGCTTCGTGGATGAGGTCCGCGGCTTCGGCGCCGACGAGCGACACGCCGAGCAGGCGGCCGTCAGACGCGGCGAGCATCTTGACGAATCCTTGGGTCAAATTGGTGCTGATCGCCTTGCCGAGGTCGTTGAACGGATACGTCGCGACCGAATACACGATGCCTGCGGCGAGGCATTCTCGCTCGGTCTTTCCCGCGATCGCGACTTGCGGATCCGTGAAACACGCGCGCGCGAAATGCAAGTCGTGGTCCGCCTTCTTCTTCGCGGCCGAGAACGCGTTCTGTGCCGCGAGCTGCCCTTCGTACACCGCGACGTGCACCAACTCGAAACGTCCGATCACATCGCCGGCCGCGAAGATGTCCGGGTTCGTGGTCTGGAGGTACTCGTCGACCTTCACGCCCTTGCGGTCGAAGCCGACGCCCGCCGCTTCCAAGCCGAAGCTCTCCACGTTCGGGCGCCGTCCAAGCGCCATGAAGATCTCATCGGCCTCGACCACGAGCTCCTCAGGCCCGCGCTGCGCCACGACGCGTTTGCGCGATCCTACCCGTTCGATCCGCTTGAGCTTGATGCCCGTGTGCACCTCGATGCCATCTTCCTCGAGCGCGGCGCCGAGTGAAGCGCCGATGTCGCTGTCTTCGGCCGAAAGCAGCGTCGGGCTGCGCTGCAACATCGTCACCGAGCACCCCATACGCAGCAGATATTGCGAGAGCTCGCATCCGGTCGGCCCGCCACCAAGCGTGATGAAGCTTCTCGGCGGGCGCTCCATCTCGAGCACGTCGTCGCTGGTCACATAGCCGGTCTCATGCAAACCCGGAATCTCAGGCACATTGATCACGGAACCAGTGCTGACGACGAATTTGTGCGCGCGGATGATCTCATCGCCGACCGCGAGCTCGGTGCCGCTTCGGAACTTGGGCTGCCCTTGGAAGAGCGGAAACTCTTTGATGCCGCTCACCCGGTAGTCCGCAAAGCCCTCGATAATGCGCCGCTGGCGCGCGACCACGGCGGGCACGTCCGGCGTGACGCCCTCGACCCGTACACCCACTTCCCATGCGGTCCGCGCGAGATGCGCGACCTCCGCCGAGCGCAATTCGGTCTTCGACGGCATGCAGCCGCGCAAGATGCACAATCCGCCGAGCGGCCCATCCCAATCGACGAGCGCAGCGCGCTTTCCCATGCGGCGCGCGGTCGTCGCCGCCGCATATCCGGCGCTACCCGCGCCGACGACGCAAAGATCGAACTCATGCATGCCCATGGCCGACTCTTACCCGGCCCCGTGCGCCGCGCCTTTCGACGAAGGCATCCACGCCGCGCGCGCACAACCGCGTCCGCATGAAGCTCATTCGTTTCTCCGTCGACGGACGCGTGCACGAGGGCACGATCGAAGGCGACGATGCGCACGCGAGCGGCGAGCGTTGGCCGCTCGCGCGCGTGACAGTGCTCGCCCCGTGCCTGCCGACGAAGATCATCGGCGTCGGACGCAATTACGCGGATCACGCCGCTGAGATGGGCAACGCATTGCCCAAAGAGCCGTTGCTTTTCCTCAAAGCGCCGTCTGCGCTCAACGACCCTGGCGGCGAGATCGTCTATCCGCGCCAAAGCCGGCGCGTCGACTATGAGGGCGAGCTCGCCGTCGTGATCGGCCGGCGTTGCCGCGACGTATCGCGTTCCGATGCGTTCGACGTGATTCTCGGCTACACGATCTGCAACGACGTCACCGCTCGTGACCTCCAGGAGACTGACGGCCAATGGGCGCGCGCGAAAGGCTTCGACACGTTCGCGCCGCTCGGTCCGTGCATCGTCACCGATCTCGAGCTCGCGGCGCTGCGCGTCCAGACGCGGCTCAACGGCGAGCTGAAACAGGATTGTCCGACCGCCAAGCTCATCTTCGGCATCCCGGCGCTCATCGAATACATCAGCGCCGCCTTTACGCTCGAACCAGGCGATGTCATCGCGACTGGGACGCCGAGCGGCGTCGGGCCGATGCAGCGCGGCGATGAAGTGAGCGTCACGATCGAGGGCATAGGCACGTTGACCAATCGCGTGCGCTGATCAAGGGAGCGAGTTCTGGACGCGCCTATTTCGTATTCGGTGAAGGTTGCGGCGCGGGCGACGGTGGCGGAGCGGCAGTAGTGGCTTGTGGAGCAGGCGCGGATGCTTGCGGAACCGGCGACCCCGCAGTCCCGGCCGGAGCTGTGCCGCTCGCCGGTGCGCCCGCAGGCGCGGCGCTGGCGCTCGGACTCGGCTTGGGCGTTGGCGGCGGCGGCGGTGTCGCGTTCACCGCGACCGCGGTCGCGGGCACGAACACGTCTTCGAGCACGCCGACGTGGAACACCGCATTTTTCTGGATGACCTGATCCGGGCCTTTGCGCAGCGCGTCGAACAGGAAGAAATAGGGGAGCATCATGTTGGCGACGTCGTCGGCCGCCGGCGCGTAGCCGTTCTTCCCATTCGAATCGAACACGACGCTCGCGCGCGTGACCGCGATATCGACCTTCGTGCCATCGGTCAGCGTGATGGGGTAGAACGCAAGGCGCAACGAGCCCGGCGTGTTCCCGCCATGGGCCTTATTGGACGCGCGGAGCACGCCGAAGCCGAGCGTCCCCGCCGGGATCACGGTGCGCGTGCCTACCTTGACGTCATCGGAGACGACCCATGAGAATCCATCGCCCGAGACGCTGTACTGCGACGACAGCTGTGTCAGCATGCGGATTCGGATCAGCGTGCCCTCCGAGATGAGCGCATCCTTCGTGAGCACGTTGACGGGCGCCGTCGCATGCGGAATCGCAAGCGCGACAGCGGGTACGAGGCTGAACAAGGCGGCGAGGAGGACGGCGCGAGTCTTCATCAGTGGACGTTCCTAGTGCGGTTGAAGTGCTACCCCGTTCGACGTAGTACGACGGACGGATGGCCCTCGCCTTCGCTAGACGTGAGCGCCGTCATATCGTTGGGGGCCCCCGCGGAGGATGATATTTTCATCGAACTTTCCAGCGCAAGCGGTAGGGTGAGCAAGCCATGCGAGCAGACACGTCAACCCGCCAGATCGAGCACCGCGCCAGCCACGATGGCGGCGCCGCATTCCTGTTCTATCTCCTGACGGCCGGCTTCTTGGCGCTGCTCGGCCTGATTTTGTGGTATTTCCCAGCGCACATCTAAGCGCTCTCCGTCCAGCGCCGCCGCGGCCCAGCGCGTCGCCAGCGCATCCGGCGGGTCGATAGCAGGCAAGTCGACGTACGCCAGGCCGTCGCGCCGCTCCCGATACCACGCGGCGAGGATCGAGACCTGATCGATCTCGTCTTGGCGCGTGAACGATCGCGGCGCCTGCGTCGGCCGGTAATGATCCCGCAAGAGCTGTGCGAGCGTCGCGCGCGCAAGATCGCGCTGCGGCAAGCGGCGCGGCAGCACGCATTGGCCGCTGAGCCTGCCCCCGCAGAAGAGAAAACATTGCTCGTTGGCCGGATCGGTCGAGGGCGCGAAAACCAGCACGTTCAGGCCAGCGGCGAATTCGAGGCTGGCGTGGTTCGCGCGCAGCGCCCGTAGACGCTCGAGCCGCTGTTCTTCTCGTCTGGCCACGTCGTATCTGCCGCGCGCGGCCGCTTCGTCTCTCCGGCGCGCGGTCGCAAGCAACACCTCGTCAGCGCCGCCTTCCAAGAACGCGATCGCTTCGTCGACCAGGGCTTCAGCGCGGCCCGGCGGCACCGCGCGATCGTCGGACGCCGGCGCATCCTCGCCGCGCAAACCGAGAGCATCTTGCAGCGCGGCCACGGCAGCGCGGGCCGCGGGCATGCTGCGATATGGCCCATAATAGCGCGCGCCATCGGCGGCGAGCCGCGTCGTCGTCAAGACCCGCCCGTGCATGCCCGTCTCCAGCTTGATGAACGCGAACTCTTTGTAATTGCGCAGTTGGGCGTTGAACTGCGGATCGTGCTGACGGACGAGGCGCGCCTCGAGCAGCAGCGCCTCGAATTCCGAGCCTGCGATCAGAAAGTCAAATGATGCGACAACGCCGCGCAAGGCCTGCAATTTCGGGCCCGCGGGGATCGCTGCGGTCGCGTACGCGCGCAACCGCTGGCGCAAGTTGCGCGATTTGCCGACATAGACCACGCCATCGCCGGCGTCCTTCAGCAATACACGCCGGGCTTGGACGGCACGCTTTGCAATTCGTCGCGCAGAATCGACGTCCAGACCGGCAGCTGCGCGGCCGACACATAACTGCGAGATGCGCGCCGTCGCGGCTGCGCGCGGGTGTGCAAGTACTCGAGCAGCGAGCCGTAGGTGAAGACGCCGTGATCTTCGAGTTTGCGGATGCAGTGCACCAGCAAATGCGCCGTGGCGGTCGCGTCGGCGAGCGCGCGGTGATGCCGTTCGACGTCGATCCCTAGTTCGCGCGTCAGCGTCCCCAGCCGATAATTCGCGACCTCGGCGATCGTGCGCCGCGCGAGCACCAACGTGTCGACCAACGGATTGGCCAGACCACCGTGGCCGTGCGCGCGCAGTTCGTGCTCTATGAAACCGGCGTCGAAGCGCACGTTGTGTCCGACGACGATCGCATCGCCGATGAAATCGACCACGTCGGGCAGCACGCGGCCGATCAGCGGCGCGCCGGCCACCATATCGTCGGTGATGCCGGTGAGCGCGGTGATGAAATGCGGAATCGGCTGGCGCGGGTTGACGAACGAGCGCCAGCGCCGCATGATGCGGCCTTCGGCGACTTCGACCAGCGCGATCTCCGTGACAGCATGCCTGCCCGCAACGCTGCCCGTCGTCTCGATGTCGATGACCCGAAAGGGACATGACCAGAGGTCAAGCTTCTCGAACGCATTCGCGCTCGCGACATCCAGCATGCGAACGTAGGTTCGTCGAACATACGTACGCCTTCCTCTGGGGGGCTGCTGCCCGCCCCATCCGAAAAGCGCCCCAATGGCACGCCGCATCTTTTGGGTCCATGGCTCGGGCTATACGCAGGACAGCTTCCGCGAGCAAGTCGCCGCTTTTCCTGATTCTGACGCGGTTTCGCTCCCGGGCCACCCGCAAGGCGAGCCGCTGACGACCGTCGGTGATATGGCGGAATGGCTCGGCAAATACATCCGTTGGGCCGGCAAAGGTCGGGCGATCGTCGGCGGCAATTCGCTTGGCGGCGCGATCGCGATGGAGTGGGCGCTGCGCTTTCCCGATGATGCAGCCGGACTTATCCTCATCGGCACCGGCGCACGTCTGCGGGTCTCACAACCGATCTTCGACATGGTCGATAACGAGTGGCCCGCATCGATCCCCAAGCTCGTGGATGTCGCGCTCTCGGCGAACGCGTCGCTCGACCTTCGCAAACGAGCCGAGGAGTGGCATCAGGTTGTCGGCCAGAAAGCGACGCGCGCCGATTATGCCGCCTGCAATATCTTCGATGACATGGACCGGCTGCCTGACATCCATGTGCCGGCGTTGATCGTTGTCGGCGGCGAGGACCGGCTCACACCGCCGAAGTTCTCACGCTATCTGGCCGAGCATCTCGCGGGCAGCGAACTGCTCGAGGTTCCAGGGGCAGGCCACGTCGTAATGGCGGAGCGCCCGGATGTGGTGAACCCTAAGATCGAGGCGTTCGTCGCCTCGATCAACGAGTAGATCGATGCACTGGTACGACCCGACGAAAGACAAGGACAAACCCAACACGGTTTTTCCCGGCTGGTGGGGCGCTCTGCTTCACTATGCGATGTCGCTATCCTGGATCTTTGCCGTGCTACTCGCCCTTGCGGTCGTGCTTGCGTTGGCATTCATCAAGAGACAATAGCCTTCAGCTCGCCAGCTTGCGTGCGGTCGAGAGCGACGAGCGGTGCACGGACATTGCGCCAGCGCTCATCACCCGTGCGGCTTGCGGTGAACGCCTTGAGCGCCGCGATCATCGGATAGCCTTCGAACTTCCCGCGCACTGCAGCCACGGCCGCCTGCAGCGCATCGGCATCTGGCTCGTCGCGTTTGCGATACAACGTGCAGATCTGCGCCGCGTTCGCATTCGCCGTCGCGGTCACGCAGCCGCTCGCGCCCGCGCGGAGCGCCGCCAGCAAATAGCGCTCGCTGCCCGCCAGCACGTCGATCTCCCGACCGAAGCGCGTGCCTAGCTCGGTGATCGCAGCGAGGTCGCCGGAGCTATCTTTGATGCCGGCGATCGTGCCCGGGTACGCACGCCGTAGCGTGTCCACTACGATTGGACCGAGCGACACGCCGGTCAGCTGCGGGATCTGATATAAGTATACGCGCAGCGTTGCGTCGGCGACCGCCTCGATAGCGCGCGAGTATGCGGCCACGACTCCCGCATCGCTCACGTTCTTGTAGTAGAACGGCGGAAGCATGAGGCAGCGCGTGACGCCGCGCGATAGCGCATGTTTTGTCAGCTCCACCGTGTCGCCCACGGCGGTGCAGCCTGTCCCCACGATGAGCTTGTCCGCTGAGATGCCGCCTTCGATCGCGCCGTCCAGGATCGCTTTGCGCTCGCCGACGGTGAACGAGTTCGCCTCCCCCGTCGTTCCCAAAAGCACGATGCCTTCACAACCCGCATCGATCAGCCAGCGACAGTGTGCGATCAACAGATCGATGCACGGCTCGCCCAGATCGTCCATCGGCGTCAGCGTCGCGCAGTTGATCCCGCGCGTGAGATGCTCGCTCATCCGCGCCACATCGACCGGAGCATGAACAAGACATTGGCCGGCCGTTCTGCGAGTCGGCGCATGAAATACGGATACCACTGCGAGCCGAACGGCACCGCGATGCGCAGCGCGAAGCCGCGCTTGACGACGGCAGCTTGCAGCTTCGGCCGGACGCCGTACAGCATTTGGAACTCGAAACGCTCGCCCGGGATCGCGTTGCCCTGCACAAACCCGATCGCGTGCTCGATGATCGCATCATCATGCGTCGCGATGGCGGTGAAGCGGCTCTCGCGCAGGCAAAGCTCGAGCAGCTTGATGTAGTTGCGATCGACGTCGCGCTTGCGCGGAAATGCGATGTCCGGCGGCTCCAAGTACGCCCCCTTGACCAGCCGTAGACTCGGCGCCAGCGGCAGCAGCGAGCGCAGATCGGCCTCTGACCGGTACAGGTAGGATTGCAGCACCGCGCCGACATTGTCGACGCCGCGAGCTCGCAGCTCGCGGTAGATGTCAAGCGTTTCGTCGGTATGCGACGATTGCTCCATATCGATCCGCACGAAGTTGCGGTGCTCGGCCGCTTTCGTCGCTACGGCGGCGAGATTGGCGGTGGCAAGATCGCGATCGATCAGCAGCCCGAGGTGGGTCAGCTTGAGGGCGACGTTCGCATCGGCGCCGGCGGCAGCGAAGCGATCCAGTATCTTGCAGTACTCGCCCGCGACCGCCGACGCATCGTCGCGGTTGCGCACGTCTTCGCCGAGCAACCCGGCCGCGACGCGCATGCCGTGCGCGTTCGTCACCCGCACCGCGTCCATGAACTCATCGAGCGTCTCGCCGGCCACGAAGCGATACGCGCCCAATCGTCGCCCGTGCTTCGTGACGAAGCCTTGCAGCCCGCGATTGTCAGCCGCTCCGAGCAACGCGCCGCGCAACATCACAGCAGCTCTTCGAAGCCGGCCGGCAATGCGGTCGCCACCGCCCGAGCGGCGCGGTCCACTCGCACGCCATAGGCTTCAAGCATTGGGATGAGCACGCGTTTGGCTCCGACGACGAGCATGTCGGCGCCCGGATAGCGGGCGACACCGACCACGGCGCCGAGCTCCCCCAGCCGCGCGTCGACGACCTTCATCCCGACGAGTTCTGATTCGCGATACGCGTTCGCCGGCAACGATGGGAGTTCGGCGACCCGCGCGCGCAGCGTCATGCCGCGCAGCGCCTCAGCCTGATTCGCATCGCCGACGCCCTCGAAGAGCACGCGCACGTGCCCTGTCGCGGGCCGCACGCGCGCCACCACTAAAGCACGCTCAGCTCCATCGGGGCCGCGCGCGATCAGATGGAGCCCTGGCTGCAGCTCCAATAAAGACGCGGCGACCTTGACGTCGCCGCGCAATCCGAACACTCCGACCACCCGGCCGACGAGCACGCTGTCATCGCCGCCGCCCTGGCTCAATCGATGATTTCGACGCTGACCTTTTCGCCCGTGCCGACCGTCGCCGCCTTGACGACGGTTCTGATCGCCTGCACGATGCGTCCCTGACGGCCGATGACCTTGCCGCGATCGTCTTCGGCGACGCGCAACAGCAACACCGGACCTCGATCGTCTTCGGTGGCGCCGATCGAGATCTGATCGGGCTCGTCGACGATGTTCTCGACGATGTACTTCAGCACGGCCGCGGCACGCGCGATGCCTTCATGCTCGCCGCCTCTGACGTCGTCTTCCTCGTCTTCATCGAACGCGGGGGGCGCGGCCGCCTGCGGCGCGTCGCTCTCGGGGGCGTCTTCGTCCGCGTCGGACTCGGCGTCGCCATCAAGATCGGCGTCGACGTCGTCCTCATCCTCGTCGTCGAAGTCGATCGGACCGTCCTCAGCCGGTCCCGGCTCCGGTTCTGGTTTGGGCGTTTCTTCGTCGTCCTCTTCATCGAGGTCGATATCGGTGAACTCTGGTGGACGGTCAGGCATTGGATTTTCCTTTGCGCTTCTCGCGCGGTTTGCGCATCGGCACCTTGGCCTGGTCGTACAAACCCTTGCCGGCGAGCAGGCGTGCGACGGTGTCGGATGGCTGCGCTCCGTTGCCGAGCCACTGCTTGACCTTCGCCTCGTCGATGACGAGCTCGGCCGGTTCCCGGCGCGGATTGAAGTGTCCGATGATCTCGATGAACCGGCCGTCGCGCGGCGAGCCCGAATCAGCGACCACCACGCGATAGGACGGTTGTTTCTTCGCGCCCGTGCGGCGCAACCTGATCTTGACGGCCAAAATATCTCCTTTACGATCGCGTGGCGCCGCGAGTGCGGCCCAGCGTCTTCATCATCTTCTGCGAAGCCTCGAACTGCTTGATCAACTGGTTCACGTCTTGGACCGTTCTGCCGCTGCCCGCCGCGATGCGGCGCCGGCGGCTCCCGTTCAAGATGCGATGGTCGGCCCGTTCCCGGGGCGTCATCGACAAGATGATGGCTTCGACGCGCGCGAGCTCGTTGTCGTCGATCTCGCGTTGCGCGGTCAGCTTGCCGATGCCCGGAATCATCTTGAGCAGATCCTGCACCGAGCCCATGCGCCGGATCTGCCGCATCTGTTCGAGAAAATCTTGAAGCGTGAAGCTTGCGGTTCGGATCTTGGTGGCAAGCTCTTTGGCCTGTTGTTCGTCAAAAACGCGCTGACTCTTCTCGATGAGGGTCAACACGTCACCCATGCCGAGGATGCGCGACACCAGCCGGTCGGGATGGAACGCCTCCAGCGCGCTCGTCTTCTCGCCGACGCCGATGAATTTCACGGGTTTGCCGGTCACCGCTCTGATCGACAGCGCGGCACCGCCGCGGCTATCGCCGTCGAGCTTGGTGAGGATCGTGCCGGTCAGCCCAATGCGCTGGTCGAAAACCTGCGCGACCTTGACGGCTTCCTGGCCGGTCATCGCGTCGACGACCAGCAACGTTTCTAGCGGCGCGACCGCCGCTTTCACCCGCTCCAGCTCGGCCATCATCGGCTCGTCGATCTGCAGACGGCCCGCCGTGTCGAAGATCGCAACCGCATTGCCTGTCTGCCGCGCCTGCGCGAGCGCCCGCGCCGCGATGCTTGGAGCGTCAGTGGAACCGGGTTCGCTGTAGACGGGCACGTCGATCTGCGCGCCCAATGTTATCAGCTGCTCGACCGCCGCCGGCCGATGCACGTCGCACGCCACGAGCAGCGGCCTGCGGCCTTGACCTTTCCACAGCAGCGCGAGCTTCGCGGCGTGCGTGGTCTTGCCGCCGCCTTGTAAGCCGGCGAGCATGACCGCGGTGACGCCGCTGCCGGCGAAACGCACCGGTTCCTCATGCGATCCGAGCATTTCGGTCAGCGCGTCGCGCACGATCGCGATGACCGCCTGCGCCGGCGTCAGCGATTCCAACACCTCTGCGCCGACGGCCCGCGCGCGAATGGCCGCGATAAGATCCTTGACGACTTGCAGATTGACGTCCGCCTCGAGCAACGCGATGCGGACCTCTCGGAGCACCTCCGAGACGTCGCTTTCGGTCAGCTTCCCGCGGGAGCGTAATCGACGAAAGATCGCCGCGAGGCGATCCGAGAGCGAATCGAACATCGACCTAGCTTAGCGCGGGTGCGGGAGCTGGGCGGGGCCGCGCGCGTGCGTCACGCCTTTTCGGTGACCTCTTCGATATACTTGACGGCGTCGCCGACCGTCTTGATCTTCTCGGCCTCTTCGTCCGGAATGTCCAGATTGAACTCCGTCTCGAGCGCCATCACCAACTCCACCTGATCGAGCGAATCCGCGCCGAGATCGTCCGTGATCGACGCGTCCATCGTCACTTCGCTCTCCTCGACTCCGAGCTGCTCGACGATGGTCTTTTTGACTTTCTCGAACACTGACATCAGCGATTCGTTACCTCCATTGATCGGTGTCTGTGGCGCGCGTTCCGCGGAACGCGTCGCTACATGTGAAGGCCGCCGTCGACGGCCAGTGTCTGCCCGGTCATGTATGCCGCGGCGTCCGAACCGAGGAACACCGCGACCCGCGCCACTTCATCGGCCGTGCCGAAGCGCCGAAGCGGCACGCGCGAGAGATATTGCGCTTTGAGCTCGTCGGTCAGCGACGCGGTCATCTCGGTCTCGATGAACCCGGGCGCGATCGCGTTGACGCGGATGCTGCGCGACCCGAATTCTTGCGCGAGCGACTTCGTCAGCCCGATCACCCCGGCCTTAGAAGCGACATACGCGCTCTGTCCTGCATTTCCCGTCAGCGCGACGACGGAAGTGATATTGATGATGGAGCCGCTCCTCTGCCCGAGCATGACCTTGCCCGCCGCCGCACACGTGTAGAACATCGATTGCAGGTTGGTCGCGAGCGTTTTCTCTAGCTCATCCCATTTCATCCTCAAGATGAGCTGATCGTAGGTTCGGCCGGCGTTGTTGACGAGGATGTCCAAGCGGCCGAGCGTCTTGGCCGCTGCCTCGACCAGCCCTGCGGCCTGCGGCTGTTCCGAGACGTCGGCCACGTGCAGGTGCGCCATTCCGCCGGCTGCCTCGACCTCCTGCCGGACGGATTCGAGCGGTTCGCGCCTGCGCCCGGCGAGCATCACAGTTGCACCCGCCGCGCCAAAAGCGTGCGCGATGGCGCGCCCGATACCGGTCCCCGCGCCGGTGACCAGGGCGGTCTTGCCCTCGAGCGGCCGACTCACGACGCCGGAATCCGCGCGGCGTTCGCCAGCTTGGCGACGCCTTCAGAATCCGCGATGTGGATGACGCGCTCCGCGGCGACGCCCGGCAAGCGGCGCATCATCGGCGCGAGCACCGGACTCGCGCCACATTCGACGATGAAGTCCGGCGCGTAGGCCGCCAGCGCGACAGCGGTTTCGTGCCAGCGGACGCGCGACACGATGCTCGCGATCAAGCAGCGGCGGATTTGCTCGACCGAGCGATAGGGCTGTACTTCGACATTGCTGATGACGTCGAACACCGGCAGGCCCATCGCCGCCTGTTCGACCGATGTGGCGAAGAGCGCCACCGCCGGGCGCATCAATTCGCTGTGCCACGCGCCCGACACGTTGAGCACGACGACGCGTTTGGCGCCGCCCGCGCGTGCCAGCTCGCATAAGGCATCGACTCCCGCGACGTCGCCCGAGACCACGATCTGGATGGGCGCGTTCAGATTCGCGATATCGACGCGCGCGCCGCTCGCGCGCCGTGCTTGCTCGCACATCTCCTCGACGCGCGCTTGCTCGAAGCCGATGATCGCGGCCATACTGCCCGGCGCTTGGTCCGCCGCGGCGCCCATCGCAAGGCCGCGCTGGTTGACCAGGCGCAACGCGTCGTCGAACGCGAGAGAGCCTGCGATGGTGAGCGAGCAGTACTCTCCGAACGAGTGGCCGGCAGAGACGACCGGACTCAGCCCCAGCGTCTCCACGGCGCGATAGATGGCGACGTTGGCGGTGAAAATGGCCGGCTGGCTGACGCGCGTCTCGCGCAGTTGCTCGTCCGAGCCGTTGCGGCACAGTTCGAGCAGATCGTAACCAAGCACGCGCGACGCGCGCTCGAAACAAACTGCTGACGCCGCATAGCGTTGCGCGACGTCGACGCCCATTCCGACGGTCTGCGATCCTTGGCCCGGGAAGATGACTCCGAGCGTCGGCATCCGGATTAGGCTTGGGCCGCGCCCGCGGGCGCCGCGGCGCGCGCTTCGCCGACGGGTGCACCGAGCCAGCGCCAGACGACAGCGCCCCACGACAGGCCCGCTCCGAACGCCACGAAGACCACGACGTTGCCCTTCTTCACCTGACCCGCGCGGATGGAGTCGGCCAGCGCGAGCGGGATCGAAGCAGACGAGGTGTTGCCGTATTCGTCGATGTTCGTGATGCACTTGTCGAGCGGCAATTGCAACATCTTCATGGTCGCGTCGACGATGCGTTTGTTCGCCTGGTGCGGCACCACGAAATCGACGTCGGCGACGGTCAATCCGGCTTTGGCCAGCGCCGCTTGCACCGAGCCGGCCATCTGTTGGACGGCGAACTTGAACACGGCCTGGCCCTGCATCTGAATGTAGCCCAGACGCTCGGTAGCGGTCGAACTCGTTTGACCATCTGTAGCGGTCGAATTTATTCGACCGTTTCCGTTGAGCGCGCGATTGAGTGGTGAGCGGCTGCCGCCGCCCGGCAAATACAAGACGCTCGGATCGGAGCCTTCCGCGCCCAGGTCGCTGCCCAAGAAGCAATCTTCCTCGGAGCGCTCGACCATCACCGCGCCGGCGCCGTCGCCGAACAGCACGCACGTCTTGCGATCGGTGTAGTCGACGATCTTCGACAGCGTCTCAGCACCGATGACCAAGATGCGCTGGTAGACACCCGAGCGGATGAGGGCCGCCGCCGTGGTGAGCGCATAGACGAACCCCGAGCAGCCGATCGAAACGTCAAACGCCGCGACGCCCGGAATGCCCAGACGCGCGCCGACCAGACATGCGGTGGCGGGGAAGAGATAGTCGGGAGTCGCGGTGGCGACGATGAGGCATTCGATGTCGCTCGGCGTGCGGCCGGCGGCGTCGAGCGCGGCCAACGCGGCGGGGACCGCGAGATCGGAGGTGGCTTCCTTCGGCCCGGCGATGTGGCGCCGCTTCATGCCGGTGCGTTGCACGATCCACTCGTCGCTCGTGTCGACAAGCTTCTCCAGATCCTCGTTGGTGAGGATGCCTGGCGGCGCGTACGCGCCGACCCCGGTGATCGTGACGCCGTTCATGCGTTAACGCTTCCGGCTAGCCGGCCGGTTTGGCGCGCTCCTCTTGCACGACCGCGATGCGATCTTTGTAGTGCCCGCAATTCGGGCACGCGAAATGCGGCCGGCGAGGTTGGTGGCACTGCGGACACGTCGTCAGGGTAGGCGCCGTGGTCTTCCACGTCGCGCGCCTTGTGCGCGTGTTCGATTTGCTGCGTTTCTGTTTCGGGTTTGCCATCGTATTTAGTTCACTCCGGGTTCTTGCATAAATTTTGCCAAGCCTGCCAGGCGTTCGTCGATCTGCTCGTCGCGGCAGCTGCACGGCTCGCGATTGCGGTTAGCGCCGCAGGTCGGGCAGATCCCTTTGCACTGCTCACTGCACACCGCCGCGATCGGCTCGTCCACTTCGAGGAGCTGCTCGACGAGCTCGCTCAGGTCGATCGTGCGGTCGACGAGCGGCGCAAGATCCGCGAACTGCGCATCTTCGGGCCGCACGTCCTCGCTGAACGCTTCCGCGATCGCCACGCGCGTGTCGCGCACGAACGGCTCGAGGCAGCGGACGCACGTCTCGACTTCGCGGCCGGCGACGTCGCCTTCCACGTAGACGCCGTGCTGGATGGGCCGCACGGTGGCGACGACGCGCACGCCGTCTGGGTAGCGGACGGCGAGATCATCGCCGAGCCGCAAATGCTGGTCGACCTCGATGACCTCGACGTCGCGGCCAAAGAGGCGGTCTACTGAGATCTTCACTGGGGATTGCCTTGCGCAAACGAAGGCCCGTCCTGATGACGGGCCGCAAACGACTTGCATCATTATATGAAAAGGCGAACTATGATGTCAAACGTGCCTCCCTGCGGGACGCTGGAGAAAACGCTTTGCCCGATTTGCTCGTCTTATAGACGAGGGAGCCGCGTTAGAACCGTCGTCTTATCGCTATGGAGCACGCATTGGTCACCGTCACCGAATTCGCCGCGCATGACGAGACAGCCCGCGCCACGATCGGCCGCCGCTTCCGCGGCCACATCGCACGGCGCCGCTACTTGCACGTCGTGGATCTGCGCGGACTTCCGGTGCTCGACACGCCGGCGCTCCAATCTCTCGTGATCGCCAATCGCGTCGTCCGCGAAGCTGGCGGCGCCGTTCGCCTGGTCGTCGACGACCCGTCGATGCGCGAGACGCTCGCGCTCACCGCGTTCGACCGCATCTTCCGCATCCACGCAAGCGTCGAGGGCGCGATCGCCGCGCTCGAATCGTCGCAGCGCCTCAGCGCGTAAGCGACACCTACAACACCTTCAGCTGTCGCAGCGCCTCGTCGAACGAACCGACCGGGATGATCTTCACGCCTGGCGTATCGGCGATCCGCGGATAATCGCTTTTCGGCACCAGAAAGATCTGCGCGCCTTGCGCGATGGCCGCGTGCAGCTTCTCGAGCGCACCGCCGACCGGCAGCACCGAACCGTCTGACGCCAGCACGCCGGTGCCGGCGATCTTCTTGCCGCCGGCGAGCGGCTTGCCGGTCAGCGTGCGGAAGATCTGCAGCGCGAACATCAGTCCGGCCGACGATCCGTTGATGTCCTTGACCTTGTACGTGACGTGCACCGGCAACGAGATGAGTTTGGTCCGCGAGCTGACGATCACGCCGAACAGGCGCTTTCCTTTATAAGGCGCGGTGTGACAGCTCACGCTCCTGGGCGCGCCGTCGCGTTCCACTTCAAAGTCGAACGCCACGCCGGCCGGCTTCGTCGCCGCCGCTTTGGCGATCGATCCAGCGTTGACCGGCGGCGTGCCGTCGATAGACTCGATGACGTCACCGACCTTGAAGCAATGTTCCGCCGGAAACCCTTTTCTGACCTCGACGATCGACGTCGTCGTCTTCGTTTTGACGGGCAAACCAGCGGCGCGTTCCGCGACCACTTGCGCGACGATCTGGCTTTCTTTCATCGCGTCTTCCAACTCGCGGTCGAATTGCGCATCGGTCGAGCTGCCCGCGTATTGCAGGCGCGGCACGACTTCGAACCCCGGCAGCAGCTTGCCGGCCAGATAGAACGCCGGGCGCCCCGGCATCACTTTCACATCGGTGAGGAAGAGCGTGCCCGGCGGCGGCGAGCGATCCGGCACGATGACCAACGGATTAAGGTCGATCGCGTCACCGGGCGCGAAGATGAGGAACGGCAGCGGCACGAGGAACAAGAACGCCGCGATGATCACGCCGACCAGCGCGGCGGACAGAAGGCGAAGGAGTGAAGGTTTTGCGGGCGGATCCTCCGTCACGTCCGCTCGCGCGACTTCGGAGATCCGTTGCTCGAAAGGCTGGCCGCCAGCTGCTCCCTGCCCTTGTGGACCGCAGCCAATGCGTTGCCAAGACTCGTGTCAAGCGCCGCCAGCACGCCGTCCGCGTACTGCTCCGCCCCGCGGCGCACTTCGCGCGCCTGCGTTTCCGCCTGCGACAGGATCTGCTCGGCGCGCTCTTGCGCCTGGCGGGTGATCTCCGCATCGGAGAGCAGTTGGGTCTTCGCCGTCGACGCCTCGGTCATCATGGCGGCCGCTTGCGACTTGGCGTCCTCGATCAAGCGGTCTTTCTCTTTGGTCACGGCTTTGGCGCGGCTCACTTCGTCGGGCAGCGTCGAACGCAGCTTTTCGACGAGATCGAGCAGCCGGTCTTGGCTGACGATACGCGCGCCGAACGGCAGCCATACGCCCTCTTTGACCGTCGCTTCCAGTTTGTCGATCACCGTATAGACGCTCATCTAGTTTACCTCTTCCCCTTGGCCCGGCGTGCCTGCATGCGGCGCAACACCGAGCTGGGCACAAATTCGGCGACATCGCCGCCGAGCGAGAACACTTCTTTGATGGAAGACGACGAGACGTATGCGAACCTCGCGCTCGCCGGCATGAAGATCGTGTCTGCGCCGCCGCGCAGCTTGCGGTTGAGCAGCGCCATGGAAAACTCGTGCTCGAAGTCAGAGACGATGCGCAGCCCTTTGACGATCAGCGCTCGGCCGGCGGCACGTACGTAGTCGACCAGCAACCCCTCGAACGACTCGACTTCCACGTTGCGCAGCCCCGCGCATGCCTCGCGCAGCATCGCGACGCGCTCGGCAAGGCTGAACATCGGCGATTTGCTTGGATTGGCGACGACCGCGACCATCACGCGCGGGAACTGGGTCGCAGCGCGCTTGACGATGTCCAAGTGGCCGAACGTCACGGGGTCGAAGCTGCCCGGATAGACGACGACAAACTCGTCCTTGTAGCGGTCGAGTTTACTCGACCGTTGGTCGCGGTCGACTTTCGACGACCGTTTCTTTGCCGGCCGCTTCATGTGCGCGATTCGCGAGACGCGCGCTTGCGTTCGCGCGGCGCACGCGCTGTCGCCGCACGCGCCTCGCCATCGGCGGCGACACCTTTGGCGCGCCGCGCGACGGCGAAGGTCAGCGACGTATCGCCGTACTTCGCACGCTTCACGACTTCGAGCGAATCGGGCAGCTCGGGTTTGGTGGTGCTCGAATGCTCGATGACTGCGATGCCGTCTTGGCTGAGCAGCGACTTCTGCATCATGAGCCGCAGCTCGTCCAACGCGCCGCGGTCGTATGGCGGGTCGATGAACGCGATGTCGAACGACCCGCGCAACGTGCGCAAGGCGCGCAGCGCGCGCATCGGCATGATGCGCCAGCGATCGCCATCTGGCACGACGCGCACCGCGTTGCGGCGGATGATCATGACCGCGTTGGCGTCGTTATCGACGAACACCACCGACGCCGCGCCGCGCGAGATCGCCTCAAGTCCGAGCGCTCCCGATCCCGCGAACAGGTCGAGCACGCGCGCGCCCTCGACGCGCTGCGCCAAAATGGCGAACATCGCTTCGCGAACCTTGGCGCCGGTCGGACGAGTCTTGCTGCCTCTCGGAGAGGCGAGGGTCATCCTGCCGCGGCTTCCACCCGCAAGTCGCATATGCGGGGATTGGACGGCGGCCGGGCGACCTCCTTAAGACATCAGGAAGTCGCGCGCAGCGCGACCGCGTCGTCCTGCGCGGCCAAGAAGGCGGCGAGGCGAGCGTTGCCGGGTTGTTCGAGACGCGGGTCCTTGCCGATCACCGCGTCGGCCTCTTTTTTCGCTTCCAAGAACACCGGATAATCCCGTATCAGATGGGCGAGCCTGAAATCGGCGACGCCGTGCTGGCGCGTGCCCAACAGGTCGCCAGAGCCTCTGATCTTCGCATCCTCCTCGGCGATCTTGAAGCCGTCATCGGTCTTCTCCAGAATGCGTAGGCGCGAAGACTCCTCGGAGTCGTCGGTCGCGACGAGGATGCAATAGGAGGCGGCCGCGCCTCGCCCGACCCGGCCCCGCAGCTGGTGAAGCTGCGCGAGGCCGAACGACTGCGCGTCGAACACGAGCATCACCGTGGCGTTCGGCACGTCCACTCCGACTTCGACCACCGTCGTCGCGATCAGGATCTGGAGAAAGCCGTCCGCGAACATCCGCATGATCTTCTCTTTGTCCGGTCCGCCGAGTTTGCCGTGCAGCAGCCCGACGCGCAGTCCCTTGAACGCGCTTGCGCGCAGCTCTTCCGCCTGTTTGACGGCGGTGTGCATCGCGCGGTCGGACTCGTCGATGGCCGGACACACGACGTACGCCTGCCGGCCCTCGGCCACTTGGTCGCGGATGAATGCGAAGATCTTATCCTTGGCGCCGACCTCGCGCACGAATGTCTTGGGCGGTCGGCGGCCGGGCGGCATCTCGTCGATGATCGAGATGTCGAGATCGGCATAGACGGTCTGCGCGAGCGTGCGTGGGATCGGCGTCGCCGTCATGACGAGCGTGTGCGGCGTGACCTGCTTTCCCTTGGCGCGCAACGCGGCGCGCTGCATCACGCCGAAACGGTGCTGCTCGTCGATCACGACGAGGCCGAGACGCGCGAAGTCCACGTCTTCGGTCAAGAGCGCGTGCGTGCCGACCACGACGTCGAGTTCGCCGTCGCGCATCTGCTGGAGGATGTCGTCGCGCGTCGCGCGCCGCAGCGCCCCGACGAGCATCGCCACGCGCACGCCGGCCGGAGCCATCAGTTTCGTCAGGCTGTTGAACTGCTGCGCCGCCAGAATTTCGGTCGGCGCCATGAACGCCGCTTGGTGGCCTGCGCGGACGGCGAGCAGCACCGCCGCGGCGGCGACCGCGGTCTTGCCCGACCCGACGTCGCCTTGCAGCAACCGGTTCATCGGAAACGGCCTGCCCAGATCTGCGGCGATCTCACCGATCACGCGCGCCTGCGCGCCCGTCAGCTCGAAAGGCAGAAGCGAACGCAGCTCCGCGTCAAAGGCGCGGCGTGCCGCCGGCGACGAGACCGCCGAGAAATCCGGCGATGCCTCTCCCTGGCGAGCGGCGCGGCGCAGCGCGGCCCCGAGCGCGAGCAAGAAGAACTCCTCGAAGATCAACCGCGCCCGTGCAAGGTCCGCGTCTTCCAGCGAACGGGGCTGATGGATCGCGCGCAGCGACCAGCGCGCATCGGCGAACTTGCGCCGTGTGCTGAGCGCGCGCGGCAGCGGATCGATCTGGCCATCAGCGGTCTTGTCGGCCGCCATGCGCGCGAGCGCGCGCGCGACGAGTCGCTGGACCGTGTAGTTGGTCAGCCCGGAGGTGAGCGGGTAGATCGGCACGAGTTCGCCTGAATACGGTTCATCTTCGGGCACGACCCGATGGCGCGAGACGAGCATCTGCACGCCGGCCAGCGTGACCTCGACGCGACCGCGCATGAAGATGCGCTGCCCGGGGCGCAGCTGCGAACCGAGATATGGCCGCCCGAACCAGATCGCGGTGATCGACCCGGTCCCGTCGTCCACGATCGCGGTCGTTTTCGCGCGCACGCGACCGCGCAAGCGGATGTGTTTGACTTGCCGGATCACGCCGAGCAGGTTGACCTCGCCCTCGAGTGCGCGCGACTCGCGCAGCTGCGCGACCGTGGCGGGCGAGCGCAAGTCTTCGTAGCGATACGGGTAGTGGCGCAGCAAGTCGTGGACGGTGCGCACGCCGAGCCGCTCGAATTGATCGAGCGTCGAACGCTTGAGCGCGCCAAGCGACGTCAGAGGCGCTGCGAGCGTGGCCGCGTGCTCCGCACCAGAGTCGTGATCCGACGGCTTTGGAGGCGACAGCCGGAGTCGAACCGGCGATGGAGCTTTTGCAGAGCTCTGCCTTACCACTTGGCTATGTCGCCACGAGCTGGGGCGGCTTCGGCGGGCCGCAGGTCGTTCCTTGCGCGCGGAACTCGCGCTCTATATATAATGATGATTCGCGTTTCGGCGTGCCGGCGCGATTTTCTTGCGCGCGTCGTCGTCCGCAAAATGTTACGAGCGCTCGTCTACCCGAACCGGTGGATCGCCCCATGCGAAACGCTCGACCTGCGCGCGGATGAACCTCGGCCGATAGCGGCTCCGGACGAACGGTCGCATGACGGCCACGGCGAGCCGCAGCGCGCGTTCCGGGCCGATCGCCAACATCAGGCGCGGCAGGACGTTCTGCATGCGCGCGATGCGCTTCACCGCCGGCCGTCGCTCGGCTTCGATCGCGGCGAGCGCCGCATCGACTGCAGCAGGCCGGTCGAACGCGTCAGCGCGCGCGAGCGCGACCAGATGTCGCGACGCGATCACCGCGTCGAACAACGCGACATTGATGCCTTGCGCCCCGACCGGCGACATCGGGTGCGCCGCGTCGCCCAAGAGCAGCAACCCAGGTCGCCACCAGGTCCGCGCCATGCCGCTCACGGCCGGCAGCAGCGTGACGTCCTCCCACGAGCGCAATGCGGTGCGCAATGGCGCGTGCAGATCCTCCGGCAGCGAGGTGCACAGCCGCTCTTTGAAGCGCTCCAGCCCGGCCGCGCGCAGGCCGTCGAAACCGCCTTTCCGCAAGAGCCACCCGACGCGTAACGCCGCGCCGTTCGGCGACCAAAAACATACTTCGTCACCGCGCACCGACGCCTCGTACCGGTCATAGAGCCGTCCAACGTCCTCGATCGAACACCACGCGATGTCGAAATCGACGCGCGAGGTCTCAAGCTCGATGCCGGCGCTGCGGCGTGTGACTGAAAAGCGCCCGTCGAATCCTATCACGAGATCCGCCCGCGCCTCCCCGCCCGTATGCCTGACACCGATAGCGCGCCCGCCCTCCATGACCAGCTCGCGAACGGCGCTCCCTTTGTGAAGCGCGAAACCCGGGAAGCCCGCGGCGGCGGCGGCGAGCGCTTCGAGCAGCCGCGCTTGCGGAATCGTCATGATCATCGGGGTGCCGTCGGCTAAACAGAGCGGCGGCGACTCGAACGCGGGCCGCGACCGGCCGAGATGCAGGCGCAGGGCGCTCGGGAACGCGTGCTCGACATCGCGTAGGCGAGCGCGCAAACCGAGATCCTCCAAGACGCGCAACCCCCCGGGCAGCAGGCTGTCGCCCCGGAATTCTCGCTCGAAGGTCGCGCCCTGCTCGAACACGCTGACGCTCATTCCAGCGCGCGCCAACAGGAGCCCAAGCGTGAGACCGCCGGGACCCGCCCCCACGATGAGAATGCGCCCGTTCACTCGAAGCGATGGCCCCACAAACACGGCGACACCCTCATCCATTTGGAAGACTGACCCATGCCCACCCTCCACGCGCCCGATGCGGCGCAGATCCTCGACACGGCGGCCGCCGCCGGCGCCGATTACGCCGACGTCCAATTCTGGCGCATCCGGCAGCAACGCATGGCGGTGCGCAACGGCGTGGTTCGCGCCGTTTCCGACACATCAAGTCTCGGGTATGCCATCCGCTCGCTCGTCGACGGCAGTTGGGGTTTCGCCGGCAGCGACCGCTTCGACAAGGCCGGCTTTGACGAGGCCGCTGCGCTATCGGTCGCAATCGCCAAGTCGAGCACGCTCGTCGCCAACCGCATCAAAGGCGTCAAGCCGCCGGAGAAATATGTCGGCGAGTGGTCGACGCCCAACGTCACCGATCCCGATAGCGTGCCGCTTTCGAAGCGCGCCGAGCACCTCATCGCGGCCGAAAAGGCGGCGCACGTCGACAAGCGCGTGATCGCCGGGCGCGCCTACATGACGTTTTGGATCACGGACAAAGAGTTCTACTCCACCAACGGCAGCGCGATCGTGCAGCACATCCACCAAGCCGGCGCCGGCGCCGGCGCCACCGCGATCGGCCCTGACGGCGATCCGGCAGAACGCGGGGGACCGGGCGACTTCGGCCTCTTCCAAGGCGGGGGCTACGAGGTCGTCGAGCGCGCGGACCTCATCGCCAATGCGAATCGATACGGCACCGAAGCGGTGCAGCTGCTCGATGCGCCGTTGCTGCCGACGATGACGACCGCGCTCATCCTGCATGGCAACGTGTTGAATCTGCAGATGCACGAATCAATCGGCCATCCGCTCGAACTGGATCGTAGCCTCGGTTGGGAAGCGAATTTCTCGGGCATCTCGTGGGCGACGCCCGACAAGGTCGGCTCGCTGCGCTATGGCAGCGAGCACCTCACTCTCTATGCCGACAACACGCTCGAATCCGGCATGGCGACGGTCGGCTGGGACGACGAGGGCGTCAAGCCGGAACGCGTCGCGCTGATCGAGCAGGGCATTTTGCGCGCGTTCCTGTCCTCGCGTGACACGGCTGCGCAGACCTCGCTGCCGCAGACCGCATCGTCGCGAGCGCAGGACTGGGCGAGCATCCCGATCGTGCGCATGACCAATATCGTCTTGGCGCCCGGTACCGGCACGCTCGAGTCGATCATCGCCGATACCTCGAGCGGCGTCGTCATGGAAGGCATCAACTCGTGGTCGATCGACGATCACCGGCTCAATTTCCAGTTCGGCCCGCAGATCGCGTGGGAAGTCAAGAACGGCAAGCGCGGCAAGATCTACCGCAAGCCGACCTACACAGGCATCACGCCGCAGTTCTGGGGATCGCTCGATCGCGTCGCGGGCCCGGAGGAATTCGTCGTGTGGGGCACGCCGAATTGCGGCAAGGGCGAGCCCGAGCAAGCCGGCCGCACCACGCACGCGTGCTCGCACGCGCGCTTCCAAAACGTCCAAGTCGGGGTGCGCAACAATGCGTAGCGGAGCGGATGCCCTCGCGCTTGCGGACAAGACTTTAGCGTTTGTCAGCGGCGCCGACCAAGCGCAAGTGGACGTGACCTTGACGGACGCGAGCTACGCGAGGTTCGCCGGCAACTACGTGCCGGAGAATCTGAACGGCTACGAAGTCGACGTCAACATCGTGTACGTCAAGGACAAGCGCATCGGGCGCGTCACGACCAACGACCAGACGGACACCGGCCTGCGCGCGGCGGTCGCCAGCGCGGCCGACATCGCGAGCCGCGTGCCCGCCAATCATGAGTTCGTGTCATTACCGCCCAAAGCGGCGATCGCCGCGCCCGTGAAGAGCGTGTACGCTTCGACCGCGAGCGCGACCGCGGACGATCGCGTGCGCAAGCTGCTGCCCGTTTTCGACCGCATGCAGCGCTCGCAGCTCAGTTCATCCGGGTTCACGACCACGCAGTACGGCGTGTATGCCGTCGTCAATTCGCTCGGCGTGCGCGCGGCGTTCGAGTCGACGTATGGCGGCATCGAGATCAAGGCGATGGCGCCCCAGACCAGCGGCTTCGCCGAATACTTCTCGCGCGACTACGCGACGTTGGACTCGGCCGAGCGCGCCGAGCTGGCCGCGTCGAAGGCCACCGTGAGCCGCACACCCGCAGACTTTCCGCCCGGCACGTACACGGTGATCCTCGAGCCGCCGGCGTTCGTCGACTGCCTGAACAACCTGTACGGCGCCATGGACGCGGGCTCCGTGCTCGAGAACCAGGACTCGTGGATGAAAGACCGCATAGGCAAGCAGCTCTTCTCGCCTAACGTGACGATCCGAGACGATTGGAGCAACCCGTTGGTGGCGGGCCAACCGTTCAGCGCTGACGGATCTCCCACGGCCAAGGTCAGCCTTGTGGAGCGCGGCGTGCCCAAAGCGTTCGTCAGTTCGACGTATCTCGCGAACAAATACAAGATCCCGAACACCGGCCACGACGGCTACCCGACCAATGCGATCTTCATGCCGGGCACCAAATCGCGCGAAGAGCTCATCGCGTCGGTCGAACGCGGCATCCTCGTGTCGCGCACGTGGTACACGCGCTTGGTCGATCCGCGCGAGGTGGTCATCACCGGCTTGACGCGCGACGGC
Source organism: Vulcanimicrobiota bacterium (assembly GCA_963812135.1). Classification (GTDB taxonomy): domain Bacteria; phylum Vulcanimicrobiota; class Vulcanimicrobiia; order Eremiobacterales; family Eremiobacteraceae; genus JAFAHD01. Next base: position 1,384,443 of record CAWETU010000001.1, on the reverse strand, counting down.
GTCTATCTGATCGAGAACGGCGCGTTGACCAAGACGCTCAAGAACTTCCGCTTCTACACCTCGATGTTGTCGGCGCTCGCCGAGTGCGAGTTCGGCAACAAGCTTTACCTCGCTGAATCCGCCGACACACCCGGCACGCTGGCGGTGCCCGTCGCCAAAATCGCGAAGTTCGCGTTTTCGGCGCAGACCTCGTTCGCCTAAGGAGCGGGATAGACATGAGACGATCGAGCTTCATCGCCTGGCTGGCGGTCTTGGGCGTGGTCGCGCGGGAGGGCGTGCGATCGGGCGCGGTGGCGACGCGCTCGAGCACCACGCAAGCGTCGCGCCGCGAGACGCTCACGGCCGTGACGGGCGGGCGCTGTCACGCGTCGCGCACGAACACGCGATGGTCGGGTTACACGCGCGCTGATCTCGCCTAGCTGGGCGCGCCGCGGGGACCGCGCAACGGTCGCCCGATGAAGCTTCGCATCCGTCCGGGCTACGAGCCCGCCGAGGCGCGGCAAGAATCCGCCTTGCCTGCCGGCGATCGCTGGCAATTCGAGCCGAAGTGGGATGGCTTCCGCTGCCTCGCCTTCAAAGACGGCGAGCGCGTCGATCTGCGTTCAAAGTCCGGCAAGCCGCTCGATCGTTATTTCCCGGAAATCATCGCCGCGGTGCGCGCGTTGCCGCTGCGTGCCGGCGTCCTCGACGGCGAGCTCGTGATCTTCGACAAAGATCGCTCTGATTTCGATCAGCTGCTCGAGCGGATCCACCCGGCGCAAAGCCGGGTCCAGACGCTTTCACGCGAGCATCCCGCTTGCTTCATCGTCTTCGATCTGCTCGCCGATTCGCCGGACAGCGATCTTTACGAGCGGCCGCTGGCCAAGCGCAGAGCGCGGCTCGAGGCCGTCGCAAAGAAATTCTCCAAGGGCGGTTTGATCGAGCTGTCTCCCGCGACGCGCGACCGGGCGCAGGCGCAGCGCTGGCTGCGCACGCACGGCGCGCGCGACGGCGTCGTGGCGAAGCTGCTCGACGAGCCGTATCGAAGCGGCAAGCGCGACGCGATGGTGAAGATCAAGCGGCGCCGCACGGCGGATTGCGTCGTCGGCGGCTTCCGGTACGCGTCGAGCAGCAAACTCGTCGGATCGTTGCTGCTCGGGCTGTACGACCGCACCGGCAAGCTCCACCATGTCGGCTTCATGTCGGGGATCCGCGACGCCGAGCGGCGCGCGTTGACCGCGCGTCTCGAAAAGCTGATCCAGCCGCCCGGTTTCACCGGCAACGCGCCGGGCGGGCCGAGCCGATGGAGCACCGAGCGCAGCGAGCAGTGGGAGCCGCTCAAGCCGTCGCTCGTGGTCGAGGTGGAATTCGACCACGTCACCGGTGACCGCTTTCGCCACGGCACGCGGCTCGTGCGCTGGCGCCCGGACAAGAAGCCCCGCCAATGCACCATGGCGCAACTGCGCGCATGAAGATCCCGCGCGACCCGCGCGACTGCACGCTGAAGATCGGCGATCGCAGCGTCCAGCTGACCAATCTGGACAAAGTGTTCTGGCCGAAAGAACGCATCACCAAGGGCGACGTGCTGCAGTACTACGCGGACGTCTCCGCTGCGATCTTGCCGCACCTGCACGACCGCGCGATGGTCATGAAGCGCTATCCGAACGGTGTGGGTAAGCCGTTCTTCTTCATGAAGCGCATTCCGCAGCCGCATCCGGAGTGGGTGCGGACATGCCGCATCACGCATTCGTCCGGCAACATCATCGATTTTCCCATGATCCAAGACCTCGCCGCGCTGATGTGGGTCGTCAATCTCGGCTGCATCGACCTGAACCAATGGTATGCCACGTGCGACGACGTCGACCGGCCCGACTATCTCCACTTCGATCTCGACCCCGTGCCGGGCGCCAGCTTCGACGCGGTGCGCGAGACGGCGCTCGCCGTCCGCGACGCGCTCGAGCGCCTCGAGATGCCCTGCTACGCGAAGACGACCGGCTCGCGCGGCATCCACGTGTACGTGCCGATCGTGCGCGGGCCCGTGCAAAAAGACGTCTGGACGTTCGCGAAAGCGCTCGCGTTGAGCCTCGCAAAAGCCTACCCGAAGCTGATCACCGCTGAATATCGCGTCGCAAAGCGTCCCGCGCGGGCGAGTGCTGGTCGACTACAATCAGAACGCGTGGGGCCGGACGCTCGCGAGCGTCTATTCAGTGCGGCCAGCGCCGAACGCGACGGTGTCGACGCCGCTGCAGTGGCGCGAGATCGAGCGCGGCGCGCGCATCGAGGACTTCACGATCAAAAACGTGCCGGCGCGCGTGCGCCGTCTCGGCGACCTGTGGAAGCCGCTGCTCGCCCGAACCGGCCGCGTGCGGCTCGATCGCTTTTGCGCGCCTGACGTTCAGGACGCGAGCCGGTAATACCGCTCGGCCAGTTCGAGGATCGCAGGCGCGCGATCCGGATCTTCTTTACCCGTTCTTCGCCCTGATCAACGCCTCATCCATCGAGTCGCAGACGGGGATCGCGAGTCCCAAGTTGCTGATCCCCAGGATCTTGCCGGCGGGCGTCGCGCGGCTTGCGACGAGGATGAGGCGCCGGCGGTTCGTCGCCAGGCGCTTGCTGAAATCGATGAGCGCCGCCAGCGCGTGACTATCCAGATAGGAGACGTTTTCGAGGGACACCACGATCGCCGTCGACGCTTGCCCGCCGGCCGTCTTCAAGAACGAGCGGAACTGATCGCAGTTCGAGATGTCCACCTCGCCGCGTATGTCGATGGCCGGCACGCCGTCCGCGTCGCGGACTTTGAACGTCGCCTGTTCCGTCACTTAGAATTCCTCGCCCAGGGACTTCCGCAGCACGACCGTCGTGCCATCTACGGTGCTCGCGATGTTGACGTCGGTCATGAGTGCGCGCATGAGCGGAAGGCCACGTCCTCCACCGTCATTGGTCGGCTCCCGCCAGCGGCCCCGGTCTTTGATCTCCACCTTGATCTCACCGTCCTCGCCGGAAGGCTCGCAGTTGGAGCTCGCCTTCGTCGACGCCGTAGGCGTGTTCGATCACGTTGCTGATCGCTTCGCCCGAGGCGACAAGCAGGTCCATGGTGGCGATTTCATCGAGCCCCGCGCTCAGCGCGAGCCGACGCAGGGCTTGTCGCAGCACCCGCGCGTTCGTCGGCGTCGCATCGACGGTCAGGTCGACGCGATCGAGCGGGGCGGACGATATCGACACCGTGATAATCGCCACATCGTCGTTCGGCTTTTCGCGTATCACCCGCCGGACGATGCCCTGTGCCGGGTCCGGCGAAGCCGCAATCGCCTCCTGGCGCACCGCCTCGGCAAGTTGCGCTTCGCCACCGACTATGTTGCGCTCGCACTCGATTAGGCCGTCCGTGTACATGACCAACACCGAGCCGGGCGCGAGCTGCGCGCTCTGGACCGGATATTCCTGATCGCTGAAGAGACCAAGCGGGAGTCCGCCGCCGCTCAGCGCTTGCACGTCGCCGTCGGCGCTGGCGAGCAGCGGCGGCGGGTGACCGGCGCTCGTGAACGTGAAATGCAGCGTCACGGGGTCCAGGATGCCGAACGCCGCCGTGACCATGCCCGTGTTTTCGTGGACCAACAGGAGGTTGGCGCGCCGGAGGACTTCCGCCGGCGGGGAACCCTCCAAGGCCGCCGAGCGCAGCGCCTGGCGCGCGCTCGACATCGCGACGGCGGCGCGCAACCCTTTGCCGGCGACGTCGCCGATCGAGATGCCAAGACCCCCGTCAGGCAACGAGAACGCGTCGTACCAATCGCCCCCGATCTCCGATTCGCTGGCGCCGGGCAGATAGGCGGCCTGGACGCGGATGCCCGGCAAGTGCGGCAGCACCGTTGGCAGCGACGCGCGTTGCAGCACGTTCGCGACCCGATGCTCGCGCGCATAGTTCCGCGCGTTCTCGTAAGCCAAAGCGGCGCGCGCGGCGAGGATCTCGATGAAGCCCTTGTCGTCCTCGGTGAATTCGCGCCCGGATTCGGTCTGCAACAGCGTCATCGCGCCGAACACCCGCTCGCGCGTCTTGAGCGGCACGACGAGCGCCGATCGACCCGCGAGCTCGCGCAGGATCTCAAGATGGCGATCGTTCTGCGCCACTTCGACAAGCAACGCGTCGTCGACGCGCTGGATGAGCGCCGATGCGCCCGTCCGCATAACGGTCGCGAGGCGGCTGGTGTCTCCGCGCTGGCGCGTGACCTCGCGTAGTCCCTGCGCGAGTACGGCCTTCGACAGATCATCGTGCAGCACCAACACGGTGGTGACGTCGCCGTTGTCCTGCAGCAGATGGACCTCGCACCAGTCCGCGAGCCGGGGGACGATGAGGCCGGCGACGCGTTCGAGCGTGGCCATTGGATCGAGCGACAAGGCGAGCACCCGGCCCGCGTCCGCCAGGAAACGCAGGCGCTCTCGCGCCTTGACCGACTCGGTGACATCCAGATTGATGCCGGCCCACCCGACGACGTTGCCGTTCTCGTCGTAGACGGCGCGTCCGCGACAGAGGATGGTGTAGTTGGCGCCGTCGACGCCGCGCACCCGATACTCGTCTTCCCAGTCCCCGGTCCAAGCCTGGCGTTGCTGCCAGGCTTGGCGAATGCGCTCGCCATCTTCGGGCCGTACGTGATCGAGCCAGCCGTGGCTGCGCACCTCCTCGAGCGTCTGCCCGACGAGGTTGAGGAACGAGTCGCTCATGTAGACCAGCCGGCCTTCGGCATTGGCGAACCACACGCCGAACGGCACGGACTCGCCGACCGCGCGGAAGCGTGCTTGCGCGGCGTCCAGCTGGTCCCTGGCGTGCGTAAGCTCCATCTCGTGCAAACGCCCTTCGTTGCTGCTCAGCGCGGCGGCTTGCCGTCGGATCAGCTCGACGAGCCCGGCGGCCAAGAAATAGCTCGCGCTGCGCAAGAGAACGTGCGCCGCAACCGCCTGCACCGAGCCAGAAGCCCCGCCGCTTTCCGCAAGCGAGAACACCACAGCGGCGATGAGCGCGCCGATCAGTCCTGGGATGAGACCGCCGATGCCGGCGATGGAGATGACGAACAGGATCGAAGCGGGCGCCAGCTTCAGATCTGGATCGCGCAGGTCGACGTATCCCGTCGCGACGAGCCCGAGCATCAGCGCTGCGACGATATAGTTGCGCTGCGCGTCGGTGAGCCGCCCCTCTCGGATCGCCTGCAGGGCGGATCCGATCCTCGCGCGCATCGTCTAGCTTCCTCGTTCTCCGGAGCGCCAAAGCTTTTGCGCTTTTTTCAGCGCCGGCTCCAGACGCTGCTCCTTCTTCATCGCCGCTTGCCAGCGATCGCCTTGTTTCTTCAAGAGCGCGGGCACCGTCTTGATGTTCCAGTGCGCGGCGGCGGCGAAGATGTCGGGCGCGCGCGAGCGCGCCATCGCTTCGACGTCGCGCCACTGCAGCGGCCACGAGACGGGCGCTTTCGGACGCGGCCGCACGACGAACGGCATGACGATCGTCTTGCCCTCGCCGATCTGCGCCCAATCGATGTAGACGCTGCCGCGGCGGCGTTTCTTGATCGCGCGTTCGAGGCTGACCGCGTCCCCCAGCTGCGCCTTCAGGCGTTGCGCGGTGAGCTCGGCGAAGCCGCGCACTTCCGCGTAATCGTAACCCGGCGCGAGCCGCCACATGACGTGCAGGCCTTTGCCGCCTGACGTCTTGACCGCCGGCGCGAGACCAAGCGCCTCCATCTCGTCACGCAGATGCAATGCGACTTTCGCGAGCGATGCGAGGGTGCAGCCCGCTTGTGGATCGAGATCGAGCAGGCAGTAGTCGGGCGAACCGAGCGAGCCGACGCGCGAGAGCCAGGCGTGCATGGTGATGCACGCGAGGTTCGAAAGCCACGCCAGCGTCCGCTCGTCGTTGCAGATGACGTAGTCGATCTTCGATCGCTTGCCGTACTCGGAAGGTACGGAAACGGTCTGCACCCAGTCAGGCGCGCCGCGCGGCGCTTGTTTTTCGAAAAACGACATGCCGTGGATGCCGTTCGGGAAATCGCTGCAGCGTCAGCGGCCGGTCATTCAAGTAGGGCAAGAGCCAGGGCGCGACGCTCAAGTAGTACTTGATCAAATCGCCTTTGGTGTAGCCGTCGTCCGGCCATAAGACCTTGTCGAGGTTGGTGAACTGCGGCACGTCGGAGGACGATGTCGCACGCGCAGATTTGACGCTTGACGATTTCACGCCCGTTGATTTTGCACCCGCGGACTTCGTCTTCGCCGCGGGCCGATTCGAGATCCATTGGCGCGAGCGCGGATTCTTCTCCACCTCGTCCAGCGTGCGGTTGGTCTTGGCGGAGCGTCCGTGACGTTCGACATCCCAGTCAGGATCGGCGTACTCGTCCTTGTCCTTGAAGAGCAGCCACGCCCGGTCGTCTTTATCCTTGCCGTGCATCCTCACCAAGGTGAAGAGACCGCGCAGCTTGCGGCCGTGCAAGATGAACTTGAGCTTGCCGCGCGCGATCTCGACCGCGGGGTCGGTACCTTCGGCCAATTCGTACCAGCCGTAATCCCAGACGATGACTTGGCCGGCGCCATAGTTGCCCTCCGGGATCACGCCTTCGAAGTCGTAATAGTCGAGCGGATGGTCCTCGACTTGCATCGCGAGGCGCTTGTCCGCCGGATTCAGCGAAGGCCCTTTGGGCACGGCCCACGATTTGAGCACGCCGCCGGCCTCCAAGCGGAAGTCGTAGTGCAGATGCGACGCGCGATGTTTTTGCACGACGAAGCGCGGGCGCGTGACCGCGCGCTTTTTGACCGCGCCGGCGGGCTCGCTCGTGCGCGTGAAGTCGCGCTTGCGCTTGTACTCGGCGAGCGAACCCTTTGCGGCGCCTGTCTTACGCTTCATCGCTCGATCGGCCGCTCGTGCACGACGTCTTTCGCATCCTTATCCGTACGCAGTCCGAGGAATACCGGCTGGCGCAGCAGACCATCCGCCGTCCATTCGGCGAACTTCGCCTCGGCGACGAGCTTCGGTCTCACCCAGTGCGCCGTTCGAACGATCGCCGCCGGCGGCGGCGGATCGAACGGGCACCGCTTCGTCGGCCAACGGCATAAGCTTTTTCTTCACCGCGCGCAGCGAGGTGCCGTCGAAGCCTGTGCCGACGGCGCCGCAGTACACCAATTTTCCTTTTTCGTATACCCCGAGCAGCAGCGAGCCGAACTCCTTGCGCGACCCCTGCGGATCGGTCCAGCCGCCGATCACGAACTCTTGCTCGAGGTGCGTCTTGATCTTGACCCAATCGCGCGAGCGGCGCTCCTGGTAGCTCGAGTCGCGCTTCTTGCCGACGATGCCCTCGAGCCGCTGTCGCTGCGCTTCGGCGAACAGCCTCTTGCCTTCTCCTACGACGTCTTTGGAGATCATGACGCGAGAAGCGCGGGGTTTGATCACTTTGAGCAACGACGCCTTGCGCTCTTCGAGCGGCGCGGACCGCAGATCGCGCTTGCCGTCATAGAGCAAGTCGAAAACCGCGTAGACGATCCGGCCGCCGTGCTCGCCGGAACCCGACCCCGCCTTGAAGCGGCGCTGCAGGCGCTGAAACGACGAACGGCCATGCTCGTCGAGGCTGACGATCTCGCCGTCGACCACCAGCGGCGCGCTGCGGAAATCGTCCGCAAGGTGTTCGAGTTCAGGGAAACTTGGCATTGAGCGACAACTGGTTGCGCGAGATGAGTTCGTGCGCGCCGGATTCGCGGATCGTGCCGATCGCGCGGATGCCGTCCCACTTGACTTCGAAGAGCCACCCATCGTCATCGAACGGCTTGTCGATGAGCGTCGGCAGCATCGGCTGCTTGATCGTGGGGATCTTCGAGCGCGCCACGCACTAGGCGTTTGGCGCGCGCAGGCGGCTACGCCCTACCGGACTTCAGGCACCGTGATGTTTTTCTTGAGCGTGACCGTCATGCCGTCATCGCGCCAGTGGAAGCGCGCCTCGTCCGTCAGCGCACGCATCAAATAGATGCCAAGACCGCGCTGGCCCAGCAACTCGGGCGGCACCGGGTTGCCCTTGCCCGCGGCGTCAAAGCCGCCGCCTTTGTCGTGCACCGCGACTTCGAGGACGCGATTGTCGCACAAGCCCTCGATGACGAAGCATCGATCGCGGCCGTGCTCGAGCGCGTTCTCGATCGCCTCGCCGGCCGCCACAACCACGTCCGCTACCGCATGTTCGCTCAGCCCGCAGCCGCGGGCCCAGCCGGCCAGCGAGTGCCTGACGTTTGAAAGGGTGTCTCGCTCGGGCGAGAATGCGACGCGGAAAGTGTCCATCGGTTCCCCCGCCCTACGTTACCATGTACCCAACCGATGGACTCTTACGCACTTACATCCGAAGTAATACCAGCGATGAATGCCACAAACGCAGACGACGCCGCGCCCCGCGGATGCGGGTGCGGCGTCGCGGACGCCCTGAAAAATCTTAGCTTGCTATCTCGTCGTCGCCATCGAGCACGAGCATGAGGCGTTCGCGCTCCTCGAGCGGCTTCTTATCGTTCACGCCCATCTCGAGGCAACGCGCGCACAGCTTCGAGCCGTCTTCGACGACGAACACGTCACCGAGATCGCGATGGCAGGCGCTGCATACTGGCATAATCCTGTCTCCGGAGCGACGCCTGCGGTCCCCCACCTAAGGCGCTACCCACTACCCAGTATATCGGCGCTCTCCAGGCGCACACAAGGCGCGGGGCTCACATTAGACCGCCGTCACAGCGGCCCGCACCAGGGTCTGCGTTCGTGCGCCCGATTACTTTTTGCGTCTCCGCGTGCTCGGTGACGGGGGCACCTTGGCGCCCTCTGCCCGCGCCTCGGACAGGCCGATGGCGACCGCTTGCCGCGGGTTGGTGACTTTCTTGCCGGACCGGCCCGAACGGAGCTTGCCCTGCTTCATCTCGCGCATCGCCCGCTCGACGTCTTCGGATGCTTTTGGCCCGTATTTACGGGTCCGCTTGCGCTGTGCCATGATGTGACGCCCTCCTTTGAGCTCTACTAGTATCCTACCGAACGGCCCCGCGCGTCAAACCGTGTAGGCGCCCCGCGTGGCCGGCGTGAACTCATGGGCTCCGTTGTCAGGAGGCCGTTATCGTCGAGGTCGTGCGCGAAGCATTCGATGGCTGGAACCGGCATCACACGTCGCACCTGGCGGCGGCGTTGGCATTCTATCTCGCGTTTGCGCTGGCGCCGGTGCTGGTGATCGCGATCGCGATCGCCGGTCTGATCATCGGTCAAAAGCACGCCGCGCAAGACGTGCTCGCGCCCTTGGCCACCTTCGTCGGCCCCACCGGCGCGCGTTTTCTCACCAACCTGGTGAACGGGCTAAGCCGCCCCGCGCCCAACATCGTCGCGGCGAGCATCGGCATCGTCGCGCTCCTTCTCGGCGCCAGCGGCGCATTTACGCAATTGCAAGACGCGCTCAACATCGTCTTCGATACCCAAAGCCTGCGCCTCAGCGTCGGGCGCCTTTTCGCCACGCGCGCGCTCGCATTTTGCATGGTGCTGGTCATCGGATTGCTGCTGCTCGCGCTGCAGATCCTCGGTACAATGCTCGTGGCTCACGTCGGCGGCCAAAACGGCGGTTTGATGTCAAACGCCGGCGGGCAGCTCGTCGTGCTGGTGGCGGCGCTGCTCGCGATCGGCGCGCTGTTCGCCGCGTTGTTCAGATTCGTGCCGGCAACGCCCGTCGCGTGGGCGGATGCGCTGCCGGGCGGACTGTTCACCGGCGCGTTGTTCGTGCTCGGGCAGTGGGGCGTCAGCCTACTCGTCACTCATACCGTGCTACGTTCGATCCATGGCGCCGCCGCAGCCGGTCTCATCGTCCTGACCTGGCTGTTCTATTCGGCGACGGTGGTTTTGTTCGGAGCGGAGTTCACGCGCGCGTACGCGGCGCGCCGTACGCAGGTCGACTTGCCCCTCGAGGCGTGAAGCACGCGCGTGGGGCCGCTCGATAGGGCGACCTCGAGCGTCCCCCGTGTCTTGTACCCTAAATTATGAAATTACTCTGAGGGGGCGGCGGCATGTTCGGGCCCCAACAGCTCTCCGATCCGGCCCGCCCTCAGACACGCGTCGCAAATCGCCGCGCTAGTACCCGGCACGGTGAACGTCTCTTCTTTTTCTTCCTTGCAGACATCGCAGATTTGCATGCGAGAATCTCCTTTGCCGCATGTGGTAAGAAAACAGCCGCCTGGTATTTATCCAGGCGAACGATTCCCCTCCTGTCATCCTGGCGCAAGTATGCTTCACTGCCGGGCGCCTGCCAAGCTGGCAAAATCGAAGGACCCAGCGGGGGTCAGTCTGTAGTACTCAGGCATGGAGAGGCACCACCCCGAGATCCGCCGGCTGCTGCATCTGCTACGGCTGCCGGCCAAGCTGGAAGGCGACGCGCTGGCTGGCGAGTTGCGCGAACATTACGCCAGCGAGTCGGCCTGCGAAGCCGTCCTGACCGCGATCAAGCGGGCCCTGCCCGGGTCGAGCGATTTGAATCAGCTGATGCGCGCCGCGATCCTCTCCCAAGACCTGGACGGCAACAAAGCCCGCCGCGTCGCCGCATCGTTGGGGCTCTCGCTGCGCTCGTACTTCCGCTACCGCTCGATGGCGATCGAGCTCGTTGCGATGACCGTGGATCGCGAACTTCGCCCGCCGCGGACGGTCGCAGCACGCGCCAGGCTCACGCCGCACTGGCGCAAGAAGATGCGCGAGGCGCTGCACATGAAGCCGTCCTGCGAGCGCTGCTCCGCCGATCTAAGCCCGGCGTCGAGCGCGTTCATCTGCAGCTTCGAGTGCACGTTTTGTCCGTCGTGCGCCTCCGCGCTCGGCACCCTCTGCCCGAATTGCGGCGGCGAACTGCGCGCGCGTCCGCGCAGGAGCGAAGCCCTCCCCGCGTAGCTCGCCTTCACGTCACGAGCGTGGCGCGGTGCTCAATCCCGGCGGGGCCATCGCCGGCAAGGCGCTCGTTCCGCCAGGGACGACGCCGCCGAGCCGCCCGGCGAGCATATCCGTCCACGCCCGCGTGAGAGAAGGCATCAGCGTGTAGATGCCGTGCGTGCCGGCGGGCTCGATGTAGAGACCGGTGGGGATTCCGACGCTCGCCAGATACGCAGCCGTGCCTTGCGGGTATTGCGTCGGGATGCTGTCGTCAAGGGTGCCGGTGATGACGTACATGCGCGTCCGCGCGAACGCCGACCGCACTGCGTCGGCGCCGCTGTTGAGCACCGACCCCGAGATGCACATCACCGCCGCCCATTGCTCCGGATGCTCGGGACCGATCTTGAAGACGGAAAAGCCGCCCATCGAGTAACCAGCGAGAAACACGCGCCGTGCGGGAATGCCGTACGTGCTCGCGACTGTCGCGGCCACCTGGTACACTTCGTCGTCGCCCGGCGGCGCGAAGTCGTAGATCCCGCGCCCCCAAGGAGCGGCGATCACGGTGCCCGTTCGATCGGCCAACGTGCGGAAGTACGGCGCCCCAAGGATCTCCGACTCGGTCTGCGGCCTGCCGTGCAACAGCACGACGAGCGAGCGTTCGCGCGCGGCGGTCGCATCCTCGGGCACGTAGAGCGCAAATGGCTGCAGCGTGCCGTCGTGCGCGACGATCAGCCGCTCGACCAATCCGCGCGAACCGGCGACGGGAACCGGTGTGCCGACGACTTGCGCGACGATGCTGGCGTCCAGCTGGGCGACGCGCGTGACCCGTTCGTGCCACGCCTCCGCTGGATACACATCCGGCGCGTTGTCGAGCGCGACCTCGCCCAAGTCGGTGAACAGCCGCTCCTCGAGATCCGCCGCGCCTTCGCGCCCCATCCGCTGCTCAATGGTCGGGTAGTTGTCCGCGAGCTGCGACAGCGCCGACGTGAGCTCGCGCTGCTGTAAATCCTCGGCGGCGCATGGCGCTGCGCTTGACAGCCACAGCAGTGCGACCGCCAACGCCGGCGCGATCGACGCGCCTCCGCAGCGGGAGCGATTCATGACGGCGATGCTTCTGCGCGGGCGGTTTTGCGCCCGCTGACAGATCGCTGCCAGAGAGGGCCGTCGCGCGAATGGGAGCGCTTACGAAAAAAGACTGGTCTGCTTGGCGCCCGCCTGGACAAGCGAGGCCACGCGCACGCCGATCAAGCGGACGGGCTTGGCCGGCGCGGCTCGCCGCAAGCAGAACGCGGCCGCCGCGTTGATGACGCGAGCATCGTCGGCTGGCTGCGCGAGCGACGTCTGCCGGCCGACGATCGTGAAATCCGACAGCTTGATCTTCACACCGACGGTGTACGCTCGCAAGCTGCGCTCGCGCAACCGCTGCGCGAGTTCGTCGGCTTGCGTCCGGATGACCGGCAGCAGGTCCTCGATGGCCGCGACATCGTGCTCGAACGTCTCCTCGCTCGAGATCGACCGGATCTCATCGCTTTCGCTGACCGTCCGCTCATCGTGCCCACGCGCGAGCTCGCGCAGCTCGCGCCCCCAGCGCCCGAGGAGCTGATACACTTGCTCGTCAGACAGCGCCGCCAACTGCTCGATGCGCTCGAGGCCGCGCGCGTTGAGCCGAGCTTGGGTCTTCGGACCGATCCCCCACAGCCTTGCGATCGGCTTGCCGCCGATGTACGCCGCCTCCTCGCCCGGTGGCACGCCGACCAATCCATCGGGCTTACCGTCGTCGCTCGCGATCTTCGCGACCATCTTGTTCGCCGCGATGCCGATCGAGATGGACAGCGCCGTCGATTCCCGGACATTCGCTTTGATGCGCCGTCCGACGTCGAGCGCCTCGGCAAGCGCGATGTCGCCAAGATCGCAGAACGCCTCGTCGAGCGATAGCCCTTGGACGGCGCTGGCGTGCGCGCGCAAGATGTCGAACACCGCCGCGCTCGCTTCCCGATACTTTTCGAACGCCGGCGGCACGACGACGAGTTTTGGGCAGCGCGCACGCGCTTGATAGAGCGGCATCGCGCTGTGGACGCCATAGGGCCGCGCTTCGTACGATGCGGTGAGCACCACCGCGCGCCGGCTCGAACCCGCGACCACCAACGGCACGCCGCGCAACGCCGGGTCGTCGCGCGACGCGACTGCCGCGTAGAACGCATCGAGGTCGGCGTGCAAGATCATCGTGCGCGAAGTTCGGATGCTTCGGGCGAGGGACCCCTCGCACGAAGGGCGTAGAGTGGGCGGTCAATGCCAGGACAGACCGTCACCTATCGTCCGCACCACCGCTCGCTGCCGGTCTATTCGCTTGGCGATGAAAATCTCGGGGTCGGCCCAAGCTTCGGCAATAGCGCGGCATGGATCAACACCAAAGGCAGCGGCGCGATCGAGCGCGTCTTTTCCGTGGAGCTGGGCGAGAGCTGCGTCGGCGCCGTCGGCGTCCGCTATGGCGGGCTCGGCCGCTCGCTGCGCATGTTCGAGAGCCGTCTCTCGCTGCATGACCAGCCGTTTGTCGGCCTGCGCCAAGACGCGCCGGGCGACGTCGAGATCCACCCCGCATATCAGCGCAGGCGATTCTCGATCGGCGGCGCCATCGACATCATGGAGACCATCTTCTTGCCGGTCGGCGACAGTTTCACCGATCCGCCGATCGCGTACTTCGCCATCGAACTGCATAATCGCGACCTGGTCGCCTACAATCTGCGCGTCGTCGGCTCGGCACGCCTGCGCGGCAGCCTGCCGGGCGATATCATCGTCGATTACGACAAGAACCTCAACGCCCTCGTCGCGAGCAATCGCAGCATGCCGGATGCGGTGCGCATCTTCGGGCTGTCGACGGCGCCGGACCGGTACGCGGCGACGTTCGACTTCGGCAGCGTCTACGAGCCCTCGCACGTCGATCCGTTGCCGAACTCGACCGACGCGACCGGCGACGTGCTGGGCGCGCTGCAGCTGGATCTGACGCTCGATCCCGATCAGACGCGACGCCTGTGTTTTGCGATCGGCGCGTACGCTCACGGCCGGAGCAAGGCCACGGCGGAGTTCAAGCGCACCGTCGAATACGACGGCGCCTTCGATCGCACGGTCCACTATTTCGAAGGCGAACTGCAGCGCGGCCACGTCCTGACGCCCGATCCGGCGGTCAATGCCGGGGCGCTGTGGGGCAAGGCGAACATGCGGCGCGTCATGTCAGCGTACCCGCAAGGGCTCGCGTTCACCAACGATCCCGGCGTCTCGTCGAACATCGTCGTGCGCGATGTGTCGTGGTTCGTCTACGGCTGCGATCATTTCTTGCCGGAGTTCTCGCGCCAGATGCTCGACAAGGTCGCGTCGCTGCAATACGGCAACGGCAAGATGCCGGAGTATTGGGACGGGGTCGATGGCCATCGCGAGGACTATGGGCTGAACATCAACGACAACACGCCGCTGTTCATCTTGGCGGTCAACCACCACTACCGTTCCACCGGCGATCACGACTGGCTCCGCCGCGTGCTGCCTGCGGTCACCAAAGCGGCGCGCTACATCATCTCGCAGAGCGATGAACGCGGGCTGGTCGTGTGCACCGCCGACGATCCGCGCGGCGACGTATGGGCGATCGTCGGATGGCGCAACATCATCCCGGGTTACACGCTCAACGGCGCGGTCACCGAGATCAATGCCGAGTGCGCCGCTGCCTTGCGCGCGTGCGCGCATCTCGTCGAGGATATCGGCGGCAACCCGCGCGAGGCGCAAGATTTCAAGGATGCCTCGCAGCGCGTGCGCCAAGCGATGGATGCGCATCTGCGCAATCCCGAGAACGGGTTGTACTATCTGAACGTCGACGCCGCCGGCAACATCCACACCGACGTCACCGGCGACGAGGTCTTCCCGGTCATGTTCCGGGTGTGCGACGAGGAGACGGGGTTCCGCGTCATCAGCCGGCTCAACTCGCCCGATTTCTGGACCGAAGCCGGCCTGCGCACCGTCTCGCGCGAGGACCCTTTGTACGATCCGTCCGGCGCCTTCGGCCTGCTCGGTGGCGTCTGGCCCGGCCTAAGCTGGTGGTACGCGTTCGCGGCGGCACGTTACTACCCTGACGTCATGGTGACCGCGCTGCGTTCGTCGACCGTCCATTACACGGAAGATCCAAAGGCGCGCAATACCGTGCCCGGCCAGTTCAGCGAATGGTTCGACGGCGAAAGCCTCGTCAATCGCGGCATGCGCTTGAGCCCCTGGGAGCCGCCGCGTTTCTTGTGGGCAGCGGTCGAGGGCATCTGCGGCTTGATGCTGACGACCGACAAGCCGCGCATCAATCCGCTCGTGCCCGCGAGTTGGAAGTGGCTCGGCCTGCGGCGCTTGCCGTATCACGGCAAGGAGCTCACCTACTTCGCCGCACGCCAACACGGCAAGTTCCACGTCTATGCGACGGTCGAATTCGAGACCGACCACGTGGGTCAATCATACACGGAGGACGTTTCAAGCGACGTGACGGTGTTTTCCGAGACCGCGGCGGCCGTCGCCCTGCGGCGGCCCGGTGAGATCGTCGTCTTGATCGGCAACGTCGGCACGCAGACGAGCGCCGTACCCTTCAATCTCGCGCGCATCATCGATCATGCGAAGGATTACCAAGTCCGCATCTACGATAGCGAGCGGGACGCGTGGGAAGAGTTCAACGGCCAAAAGGGCGAGCGGCTGACGTCGCTTGCGATGTCGGTCGAAGTGCACGGCTACCGCCTCATCGAGTTGCGCGAACAAGCCTAAAGGGTCCATCAACTTATGTCCCGCAAGAGCATAGCACGGATGTTTTGCGTGCCGCTTCTTGAGGTATATTCTTGAGGTATATTCTTGAGGTATAATTGAAGCACGCCGACTAGTCGTCGGTTCACAACCCAAGAAATGAGAGTCCATGCTGGCAGCATCACCCGGCATTTTTCGTTCACACTTCGCGCGAATGCGGGCGATCCCACAGGTGCTCTACGTCGGCTCGTATCCGCCGCGCGAGTGCGGCATCGCCACGTTCACCCAGGACATCAAGTCCGCGTTAGACGAGCGCGCCGGCGCGCGCGGCGACGTCATCGCGATCAACGAATCCGCCGAGGAACACGCGTATCCCGCCGACGTCGTCGGCGTGATCGACCGCGACGACCCCGACTCCTATGCGCTCGCCGCGCGCGACATCAACGCACACTCGGCGGATATCGTCAACCTGCAGCACGAATACGGGCTGTTCGGCGGCGAACGGGGCGCGATGGTCCTCGAGCTGCTCTCGCGGCTGACCAAACCCGTGACCACCACGCTGCACACCGTGCTGCCGCAGCCGGACGGCGTCTTGCGCCGCGTCACGCGCGAGCTCTGCCATCACAGCTGCGTCGTCGTCGTCATGTCGCATACGAGCCGCCACCTGCTGCAGCACCATTACGGCATCGACCCGCGCAAGATCCGCGTCGTGCTGCACGGCGTTCCCGATGTGCCGCTGCGCGCCAGCCGCCATTTCAAGCGCCGCCTGGGTCTTCCTGGCCGAACGATCATCTCGACGTTCGGGCTGATCGGACCGGGCAAGGGGATCGAGTTTCTTATCGACGCCCTGCCGGCCATTTTCGAGCGTCACCCTGACGCGGTCTACGTGCTGTTGGGCGAAACCCATCCCACGATCCGCCGGCGCGAAGGCGAGGCCTATCGCGAATCGCTGGCGCAGCGCGTGCGCAACCTCGGCATCGAAGAGCGCGTGTGCTTTGAGAACCGTTATCTTTCGAACGAAGAGGTCGTGACAGCGCTGCAGGCCACCGATGTGTACGTGTCGCCGTCACTCGACCCGAACCAAGTCGTCAGCGGCACGCTGTCGTACGCCGTCGCGTGCGGCCGCGTCGTGGTCGCCACGGCAAGCGCCTGCGCGCGCGAACTGCTTGCCGACGGCCGCGGCGTCACCGTGCCGTTCCGCGACACTGAAGCGCTCGTGGACGCGATCGATGGCGTGCTCGACAACCCTGCAGCGCGCCGCTCGATCGAGCTGGCGGCGTATCGTTTCGGCCGCGGCATGATCTGGCGCAACGTCGCGCGCGAGTACGAAGCAGCCCTACGGTTGACGCAACGTCTTGACGGCACCCACGTCGTCCGCTCCTTCGGCAGGCCGACCGTTTTGCTCGCGCCCACCCTGCGTGCGCACGAGCCATTGGGCGCCGGCCTCCAGTGATGTGCTGAAGGCGACGCAGCGTTCATCGCGGGTGCCAGGCCGAGCCGTGCATCCGCTCATGCTCGACGCCGCGCGAGGCAAGGCGCCGAATCTCACGCATTTGGGCGCGCTCTGCCATCATCTGGGCGTCGTCCAGTTCGCCCAGGGCGACACGCGCGATCTCTCCTCAGGATTCTGCGTCGACGACAACGCGAGAGCACTGATCGTCGCCGTCGACGTGCTCGCGATCGATCCGCGCAACGCCGAGGCGCATCGCGTCGGGGAAGCGGCGCTCGCACTGCTCGAACGGACGCAGCTGCCTGACGGCTTCCACAATATGCTCGATCAAGCGGGCGACTTCATCGTGGAAGGCGGACGCTCGCAAGATGCGACCGGCCGCGCGATCTGGGCGCTCGGCGTGACGGCATCGCGCGGTACGCAAGCGCAGTGGCGCGAGCGCGCGGAGATTCTGCTCGCGCGCCAGTGGAGCACGGCGCGTCAGCTGACGGCCTCGCGTGCGCGCGCGTACGCGATGCTGGGCGCTGCGTTGATGGCGGCGCGATCGCAAGAGGCGCGGCGTACGCTCGAAGTGCTCGGGCGCTTGCTGCTCGACGAGTTCAACGCGGCCGCTACCGATGACTGGCCTTGGTGGGAACCGACCCTCGTGTGGGGCAACGGGCGCTTGCCCGAAGCGATGTTACGTGCGGCCATAGCGCTTGACGACAAGGCGTTCGGCGACTGCGGCATCCGGGCGCTCCAATTTCTCGGCGATGTCACGCACGAGCGAAATGTTTTCGTCCCCATCGGCAATGAAGGTTGGTACCCGCGCGGCGGCACGCGAGCGCGCCACGACCAGCAGCCCATCGAGGCGTGCGCGATGGTCGACGCCTGGCTCGCCGCCGAGGAGTACACCGGCGACGCAGCGTACCGCGCACGCGCCCTCGAGGCGTTCGCCTGGTTCGTCGGCGCGAACACGGAACGACTCGTCGTCGCGGACCCCCAGACGGGCGGCTGCCACGACGGCATCGGCGTTGGCCGGCGCAATCGCAACATGGGCGCGGAGAGCACGCTTTCCTATCTCGCGGCGCATACCGCGATCGCCCGCGCATCCCACTAGCCCCCGCGCACCCGCACTTCACGCGAACGAGGCCGGCCTGCGCCTCACCGCGCGGCGAATCTTTGGGAGATTTTAACTTCGCCGCTCCTTCGTCGGCTCTCGCCGACTCAGAGGGTTCGGCTTTCGGCGGCCTCGTTCGCGCTCGTGCAGATCGCGCGGGGACGCGCGCGGCAGCCGAAAGCCGAGCCCTTTGAGTCGGCGAGAGCCGGCGAAGGAGCGGCGAAGTCAAAAATCTCCCAAAGATTCGCCGCGCGGTGAGGCGCAGGTGCCGTCGCGCGCTCCGCGCTCTGGCAGAGTCGGTGAAAGGAAAGAGTCCCGGGCTGTTTGGCCCGGGACTCTGCGTTTTTAGTCGTGAAGCGAAATCGTCGCGCTTGCCCCGGCGTTCGTCGCCGGTTCGATCGAGACGACGCGCACGGTCAGTGGACCTGGCGCGGCCATCTGGATCGGCGCGGCGAAGCGTCCGTCGGCACCCGCAATCGCATCGATGGTGAAGGTGGCGTCGCTGGTGGCCAGTGCGCCTGACGGCGCCAGCGCCGGCGATGCCGCAACGCGCACGCGCGAATTGGGCAGGGTCGCCCCGGTCACGGTGAACGACGCGCCTACCAGGGTGCCCGTCGCAGGAGTTAGGTCGTTGACGAAGTTGTCGACGCTGCCGCTCGCACTAGACCCGAAGTTCCACGACTTGTCGAAGCCGGCACCGTTCATCGCTTTGCCGGTGATCTCGGCCGTGTGGCGTTGCGGCGCCAGATCGAACGGCGCGCTGAACATGAAGTCGGTGCGCGACACGTAGGCGCTGCTTGAGACGTCCTGACCGTCGATCAAGAATCGGATGCTGTTGGCATCGACTGGCACGCCGAATTCGCCGGAGAAGCCGGGCCGCGTCGAGGGGACGATCGCGTCCATGCTCGGCTGGAGCGCGATCACCCGCACATCGGTTTGCGGCGGTTGCATCGCGGGAGCATCCGCACGCGCGTCGTGGACGCCAAGCGCGAACGCAGCCGCCAGAGCGATCGCCGCGGTAGCCCCATAGATCGCTTCACGATGTTGTTTCATCTGATTGATCGAACCTCCGTTCTCTTTAGGAGTTCAAACTCAAGGTCGCCGTCGCGCCCGCGTTCGTGTTCGGGTCCTGCGAGGTGATGCGCACGGTGACGTTGCCGCCGCTCGTCGTGTTTCCCAAGCTCACCTGGGCAGAAAAGTTCCCGTTGGCGTCTGCCACGACGTCGGTCGTGTACGTGCCGAGCACCGCGCGCAAGATGCCGCCATAGATGGCGGAAGCCGTCGCCGCCACGCGCACGTGCGCGTACGGTAGCGTCCTTCCTGACACCGTGAACGTGCTGCCGACCGTCGCGCCGTTTTGCGGCGAGAGGTTGTTGAGGTAGTTGCTCGTGGCGCCACCGCCAACCGTGAACGTCCATGACCGATCGAAGCTCGCACCGCTGGTCGATTTGCCCGTGACTTCCACCGTGTGGGTCGTCGCCGTCAAGTCATACGAGGGCGTGAACAGAAAATCGTTCGCCGACACGTATGCCGTGCTCGAGACGTCGCGTCCATCCAGCAGGATACGCACGCTGTTGGGGTCGACCGGCGAGTTGAAGCGCGCGGAGATGGCCGGCCGCGAGGATTGCACCGAGCTGTTGCGTCCCGGCTGCACGTTCGTGAGGCCGACGGTCGCAGCCGGCGGCGGCGGCGCGTACGAGTTGCCGTTGCCGTTGATGGTCACCGTTTGCGAATTGTCGTCCCACTGGACGTTTGCGCCAAGGGATTCCGAGACGAAGCGCAGTGGCACGAGCGTGCGCGCGCCGACGAGGAACGGTGCGACGTCGAGCGTTCGCGATTGGCCGTCCACAAGCGCCTGCGTCGAACCGATGCGGACCTGGATCTGATGACCTGCGCCAGTCGCGTTAATGGTGCCATTGTCGTAGACGACGCTGGCGCCCAGACGCTCGAACACGCCGCGCAGCGGGACGAAGACGCGTCCAGCGCGCACGATCGGCGGCTGGTCGAATTGCACGGTCTGCCCATTGACGACGACGCGCACGTCGGCTCGGGCTATCTGCGGGATGAAGAGCAGGACGAGTGCGACGAGTGCAGCGATCGCGGCGATCGCGAGAGCGGGGCCACGTTCTGTTCTGATCATGAGATAGCGTATGACCTCCTGTAGGGTCGTTTTACCCACCAAAGGCCACGAGCGAACCTACGGCGGACGCTATGACCCGCTGGTTTCTTCGGTTTGCTGAAGCTGCTCTTGATTCTCGGCGCAGGCCGCGTGGCCGCACAGACAACGGCCGAGCTCGTTGCGCGCCTCGCGGCACGCATCCGAACAAAACGCCTTGGCGTCGTCGCGGACGTTGCACGTGCATGACTCATGCGCGCATTTGCGATCAGGCACCGGTGTCGCTCTCCACGTCGATATCGACGTGATAGTACCGCCACCACGAGATGCCGAGGCCCGCGGCGATGGCGGCGACCGCCAGCGACGTCACTTCGATGGCGTAACATTCTCCAGCGTCGCGCAACTGGATGAACCCGCGCGATGCCAAGTCGTGGAGCGCGCGTTTCAGCTCAGCCGGCGACATCGCGAACAACTCGTTGGCGTCAAGCCGGCGCACCGAGGCGAAGCCGTCGTCCCAGCCCCATATGCACAGCAGCTCCAGCGTCTGGGCGCTCGCGCGCCCAAGCTCGCCAGCGTCCGCCAGCTGATCGATGGCATCGAGCGCATCGCCGATCGAATTCGGAACCGCGACGATCTGCTGTTTCATCGGTGTTGACGCGCCTTTCACGCATGCCCCCGGGTTTGCACCGATGCTCCTGCTCAGCGCAGGAGCATCGGTGCAACGTTTATTCCCGCAGAGCGAAGCGTCAAACGACGCGCGCGCGCGACGCGACGTTTACGACTTCCCCCAGAACACGAACAGCGCGACCGCCGCAGCCCCCATCGCGGCGGTCGTCAACCATCCTACAGCATTGACAAGCGGTGGATTCGTCCGTTTCCCGACCACTTTCGCGTCGTTGCTCAGCAGTACGACGAAAACCAAGAGCACCGGCGCTAATACGCCGTTGATGACGGCTGTCCAGAAGAGGGCCGCTACCGGGCTGATCCCCAGGAAATTTATCGCGATGCCGATCACCGTTGACGCGACGATCACAGCATAGAACTGAGGCGCGCGCCCAGGGTGCGTGGATAGCCCGGCCTTCCATCCGAATGCGCCGGAAAGCGCAAAGCCCGACGACGCGGTCAAGATCGGCACCGCCAAGAAGCCGGCGCCGATCATCCCGATCGCCAGGAGCAGCTCGGCGCCTTTGCCCGCCAGCGGCACGAGCGCTTTGGCGACGTCGGCCGCCGTCTGGACGTGCGTCTGGCCAGACGCGTGGAGCGTGGCGGCGCAGGATAAGATGATGAAAAACATCACGATCTGCGAGAAGAGCATGCCGGTGCCGACGTCCGCGGCGGTGTAGCGCATCTCGGCGTCGGTGGTGCCTTTGCGCTCGCGAAGCGTGTGTCTGCCGAACTCGATGTCTTCTTCGACTTCCATCCTTGCTTGCCAGAAGAACATATACGGTGAGATAGTCGTGCCCAAGATCGCGACAAGCGTCGTCAGGTACGTCGCGTTGAACGATATCGTCGGGATGAACGTGCCGCGCAGCACCGCAAGCCAGTCGGGTCGCGCGAAGAACGCGGATCCGATATAGGCGAGCAGCGCGAAAGCGAGCCACTTAAAAATCGTCGAGATCAGCCTGTACGAGCCCCAGACCTGGAGCGCCAGAATGATCAGACCGATGGGCGCCACCAGAATGACGATCCGGATAGGGACGAGCAGGTTGATGGAGGCCGCGATCGCGCCGATGTCCGCACCGGCGTTGATGCAGTTGGCGATCACCAACGCGCCGACGAGCGGAACGACGATGTATTGCGGATAGCGCAGGCGAAGCACTTCGCCCAGTCCGCGCCCGGTGACCAGCCCGATCTTGGCGCACAGGAACTGCGTCACCGCCATCATCGGCAGGGTGACCAGTGCGGTCCACAGCGTCGAGTAACCCAGCGAGGCGCCGGCCACTGCATAGGTCGCGATGCCGGAAGGATCATCATCCGAAGCGCCGGTGATGAGCCCTGGTCCTAAGAGGGCCCAGAACCGCCGAAGGAAGTTGGGTTCGCGGCGCAGTTTGGCTTCGCGAACCCCGATGTCGGTCGCCGGCCGTACCCTGCCGGCTTTTCGCTCGTTGCGCGCAGAGCCACGCGCCCTTTTCACCCGTGGGCTCATGCGCGTGGTCTAGCGGATGCGCTCGGTGGCGATGTCTTCGAAGTTCGGGTAGATCGTGTCGCTCTTGATCTGCTGCGTGACGTAGGCTACCGTCTGCGGCGACGACGCCAGCGTGTCGTGATACCGCTCCCAATACGCTTGGACCGACTGCGCGAACGGCGCGACCCAAGCGTCGGACAGCCACGTCGAAGTCATGGCCTTTGACGGAGTCGGCGATGCGCTCTGCAGCGTCGCGTACGTCACGTTGAACGCGCCGATGGCGCTGCGCAATCCGAACGCGTACTCATCGTTCTTGCGCGTATCGAACGTGCCGGTCTTGGCGGACTCGACAAGGAAACCGGCATACGCGTTGCTCTTGAGCTCAAGATCCGTGTAGGCCAGCATCAGCTGGTTGATCGACGGTGCGTCGAATACGCGCTTCGCGTTCGTCACCATGGCGATCGCCTGGCTTCTTGTCTGCGCGAACGGCGCGAGCTTGTCGCCGAGGTTCGTGGTTGCAGCGCCTTTCTGCGTGCAGCCAGCGATGGTCAGCGCGGCCAAACAAGCACATGCGAGGGCGAACAGTTGCGCGCGATGTTGTATCGTACTCATGTCGTTCTTATACCCGTTAGAGTGCGAAATGAAGCGGGTATACGTGGTCGCAGCACCGCTCGAAAAAGGAGATGCAAGTTTCATGAGCTACACACCCGAGGTCCGCGATACGAACAACGGCCCGACCATTTTCGGCATCGTCGCGGTCGTGGTGATCGCGGCGCTCATCGTGATGTTCGCGTGGCACCCGTGGACGACGGCGCCAACATCGACGACCAATAACACGTCGACGACGGTGGTCCAACCCACCGCCGCGCCGCCCGCGACGGCTGCACCTAATCCGCAATCCACATAGCCCGCGGGAGACGCGCGCAAACAGCGCCTCAAATTGTTTGCGGCGCGTCGTTGTCGGGAATATGAGTGTGGGATACTTTGCCCAAACTTCCTGAGGAGATTGAACGAATGGCTAACTTGCTCTGGACGATTATCGTCGTGTTGTTCGTCCTATGGCTGATCGGGTTGCTGATGCATATCGGCGGGGCGCTCATCCATATTCTGCTGGTGATCGCGCTCGTCGTGTTCGTGATCAACCTCGTTACCGGCAGACGGGTCGCCTAGCCCGGGCGTTTGACGAGCGCGACCGCGTCCGCGACCCCCGGAAAGGTCGGCACGATCAGCGTCAGCCCGGCGATGCGCAGCACCTTAGCGGCGAAGCCGCCGTCGGCGGCCACGATGGCGAGCCGTTGGCGGCTGACGCGCATACGCGCGCAGAATTCAGCGAGCGTCGCAATCGTGCGACTGTCGAAATAGGTCGCGTCGCTTAGGTCGACCACGATGCCCGGACCGTCAGGATCGGTCGACGTCTCGAGAAACGCTCGAAGCTCGTTGACGTTCCCGATGTCGATCTCGCCACGCGCGACCACGACGGCAACCCCTTCGACCACTTGCCTCGAGAGATGTGCGTCGGGCGTCAAAAGGCGCTTTCACCGACCGGAGAGACCAGCCGCAC
Organism: Vulcanimicrobiota bacterium; assembly: GCA_963812135.1. Taxonomy (GTDB): domain Bacteria; phylum Vulcanimicrobiota; class Vulcanimicrobiia; order Eremiobacterales; family Eremiobacteraceae; genus JAFAHD01. Next base: position 1,360,482 of record CAWETU010000001.1, on the reverse strand, counting down.
CACCGTGCCTTCTTTGCTGCGGTCGACCGTCACGTCGCCGACCAGACCCGACATGATCTCGAGGCCGCGACCGCGGTCGTCATCACGCGGCGCGCGCCAACGTCCGCGGTCGCTTACCTCGATGACGAGTTTGCCGCTCTCCACCGTTCCGCGGACGCGCACGAGCCCCCCACGCACGCCGTACGCGTGCTCGATGGCGTTCATGATCGCCTCGCCCGCGGCGACCTGCATGCTCGCGATGCGATCCTCAGGTAAGCCGACAGCCAGATACAGGCGGTGTAGGGCTTGGCGGAAGAGCCTCCCGCTCGTGGGCAGTGCAGGCAGGGTCAAGTCCAGTTCGCGCAAGGGTTCCACGGAAGTGGCGACGGTGAGCACCGCGACGTCATCGCTCGGCGCGATGCCGACCAGCGTTTCGGCGATAAACCGCGCGGCATTGGGTTCGCCTCGCTGCAACGCGAGACGACCAGCCTCGCGCAGGCGCATCTCGCCGGCCGAGATGTCGCGCTCGACTTCGATCAATCCGTCGGTGAACAGGATCAAGAGCGATCCAAGCCCGATGTCCAGGCTCTGTTCCGGGAAGGTGCTTTCGCGGAACACTCCCAACGGCGGGGACACGGGTTCCGGTGACGTGGCGTTACCTGCGGCATCAATGAGCACCGGCATGGGATGCCCGGCGATCGAGCACGTGAAACGTTGCGTCACCGCGTCCAATATGCCGAAGATCGCAGTCACCATCGTCGGCTTGTCGTTGAGCAGCAGCTGATTCGCGCGCGCCATGACGGCTGCCGGCGGCAGATTCTCGAAAGCGGCCGCGCGCAGGCCCAAACGCACGCTGTTCATCGTCGCCGCGGCCTGCAACCCCTTGCCGGCGACGTCGCCGATGGACAATGCGAGCCTGCCGTCGGGCAGTTGAAACGCGTCGTACCAGTCGCCGCCGATCTCGGCCTCGCGCGCGCCCGGCACGTAGAACGCTCGGATGCTCATGCTTGGCACCTCGGGCAGCGTCTCAGGCAGCGATGCGCGCTGCAAGATGTCGGCCACCTGATGCTCGCGAGCGTAGAGCTGCGCGTTATCGTACGCGATGGCGACTCGTCGAGAGATCAGATACGCGAACAGTAAGTCGTCAGAATCGAAATGCTTCTCGGTGTCGCACGAGACAAACGTCAACGCGCCGATCGTGCGGTCGCGCGCGGCCAGCGGCACGACGATCGCCGAACAAGAGGCGAACTGCTCGAGCACCGCCCGCAGCGGATCGTCGTCTCGCAATTGGGCCACGGCGTCCGCGGGCAGGCGATCGTAGGTCGCCGGCCTGCCGGTCGCGATGACATGCGGCGCGCCTTCTGGAAACGAAAGGTCTCTCGGAGCATGCTTGAGCAGCGCGCGCGCCTGCAGCGTCAAGGTCGGATCCGAATGCACCATCAACACGCGCTCGACGTTACCGCTCTCAGTGAGCAGGTCGACCGCGTACCAGTCCGCCACACGCGGGACCATGAGCTGCGCAGTACGTTCGAGCGTCGTCGCCGGATCCAGCGATAGCGAAAGAACCCGGCTGAGCTCGGCCAAGAACGCGACTTGATCGGTTCCCTGACGGCGAGAGGTCACGTCCAGCGAGAATCCCACCCAGCCGCTCACGTCGTTGTTCTCGTCGCGCATCGCAACGCCACGCGACAAGATCCAGTACTGCTTGCCATCCGCGCCGCGGATGCGATACTCTCCTTCGAAGACGCGATCGGGATCGCGAGCGGCCCACGCAGCGATGAATTGCTCGCGATCCTGCGTGGGCACCCGCTGCATCCAGCCGCCTTCGACGATGTGCTCTTTGGTCATCCCAAGCATCTGGGTGAATGAATCGCTCACGTAGAGCAGGTTCGTGCCAGACGCATCCAGCTGCCAGATCCCGAAGGGCAGTGATTCGCCGAGCTCCCGGTAGCGTCGTTCCGCCAGGCGCGCCGCATCTTGCGCCAAATGCAGCTGCCGAAGCGCCTCATTCTCAGCGCGTGTCTGCTCGAGGTCTTTCGCTGCCAATCGGGCGGCGGCAAAACGATCGCGGCTGACCGCGACAAGCACGACGGTCGTCGCCAGCGCAGCGAACATGATGAGGCTGTTGATGTAGGCCGGGCCACTGGGAACCCCGATTAGGCTCCGGTCAGCGAACGTGTAGAGCGGCGCGGCGAACAAAGCGAGCCCAAGGCCCCACCTCAGGCCGGCGACGGCCGACATCGCGATGACGAAGATGAACGCAAGCGGACTCAACGAGATCGCCGGCATCGCATAGTCGAGCAATGCGACCGCGATGGTCGCAGCGAATATGGCGGCGATCATCCATGCTTTTTGTCTCGTCGTTAGGTTCAAGTCGCTTTAGATATCCCTTTGCCTAAGGTACTATACCCAGGTTTGCCCCCTTGGGCGCGTGGGGATACGGCACGTGCACTGGAAACCAGGAGGTACTCATGGACACACAACGCACCGAAGCCGAAAAACGGGCGACCGACAAACTGCAACACGCCGAGGCCGACGTCAAAGACGCGGCCCAAGAACTCGAACACCGCGTCGCAGCGGGCGCCGAGGAGGCCAAGCGCGCGATCGCCGGTGACGCGATGACGACGACCGAAAAAGCGGGCTCGGTCATCAAAGAGGCCGGCCACAAGGTCGCAGCTGAGGCCGACAAGACGAAGCGCGAACTGCGCGACAAGCTTGAGAAGTGATGGTGCTCGGAGTCAAATCGTGAAAGGACAGCGGCTGCAGACCAGACAGCGGTGATCCGCCGTCGCGGCATTTGAGTCCGCGCTCGACTAGGTCGGCCTTAGCTGGCCTTACCGTCGACGCGGACTTTGGTCATGGCCTTCCGATCGGTGGCGGCCCCGTTAAGACCGCTCACGTTTCGCCGTGCGCTTGCACCGTGTTTGCGCACGGTGGCCACGACGTTGTCTCGAGCGACAAGTTCTTTGAGTGCGACTTCGACGAGCGCTGACAGCGAGACCTGAGTGCCACTGCGGCGCAACTTCAACGCGAGCTCTTGGACATCGATCAACAGGGGCTCCGGTAAATTCATCGAGACGCGACGAAGATAGATTCGCCCGTCCTTCTCAACCATAAAAAAACGACCCCCCGAATTTATTCTATTGTCCGTGACCCTAGCATCCTTACGGTATTTCAACCTGTGGTGTTCGACGCGGGAGGTGCAAAGTCTCTATTTTGCAGTCAATCAATCTATCTTACTTGCTTAATTGCGCTTCATACCTCCAATCGCTGTCCCGCGCAGGCTCCAAAACGCCTGTTATGCCTCGGATTGGACGTGGTTTTGATGAGGTCTTTCACGGAGACAACATACCCATCATTCGCAGTTGTGAAAAAGAGGAGCTGAAACCACTATGGATATCATTGCTTGGATCGTCGTCGGCATCATCGCCGGCTTCCTCGCTAAATCGGTTGTGCCGGGCGAGGGCCCTGGCGGCGTGCTCGGCGATTTGATCGTCGGCGTCATCGGCGCCATACTCGGCGGCTGGCTGTTCAACTACTTCGGCCACATCGGCGCCACAGGGTTGAACATCTGGAGCATCGTCGTGGCGTTCGTCGGCGGCGTCGTATTGTTGCTCATCATTAGAGCGGTCACGGGCCGGCGCGTCGCAGCGTGAACAGCCCGACGACCTAAGACCGCTCCGCGGAGCGCAACGAAAAGCACCCGAGCGCGCTCGGGTGCTTTTCGTACTCAGTTTATCGCGTTTCCGGCGCGGCGCTTATCCCGAGGCGCAGTTCGATCTGACCGACCGCCGCGAGGCACCGGCGCGCGGTCGGATCCTCGAGCGCTCCGTTTAGCACGATCCCGTTGGCCTTGACGTCGTCGAGGTGAGCGCGCAAGAACGCCGTCACGTCCAACGGAGGTGCTTTGAACGGGCCGCGCGCAGGCCGAAATAGGTCCTTCATCTCCAACGGAGGACTGATCGGCTTCTCGTCGGACGTCCACGATGCCGCGGTCGTGCCGATCGCGCCGACGCACAACGCGCGACCTCGTTCCGTGCTGCCGTCTGCCTTATAGTTCTGTTTTGACTCGTAGAACAGCTTCGCACTGGCGATCGAGGCCGCGTCAAGCCCATCGAGATCGAACCGCACCAAGCCCTGATACGCAGGGCATGTGGTCTGGCCGCGGATCACCACACCGACGAAGATCGTGCCGGATAGATGCGCGTACGGCGCTGCCAGCGGACCCGCGCACTCTTTGGCGGACGCGCTCGCCAGTTCCACCGGCGTGAGCGTGATGGTCCTCACCTGAGCGGGTGTCGGCGTCGGCGTCGGAGAGGCCGCAAGCATCGCGAACGCCGCGCCGAACGCGACCGCGATGACCTTCATGCGCCCCGTGCGCGAATCATACGCCGAACCTGCGCCGCCATTGCTCGAGCTCGTCAAGTCCGATGTTGCTGCCGCACAAGACGATAGCGGTCGCGCCCTTCGAGCTGCGCGGCACCAGCCCAAGACGAAGCGCGGCGTGGCAGCACGCCGAGGCCGGCTCGACCGTGAGGTTCAAGGCGGACTGCAACTCGACGATCGAGCGGACGGCTTCCGCGTCCGTGACGACCACGACGTCGTCGACCAGCGCCCGAGTGGCGGCGAGCGTCGACTCGCTGACGATCGGAGCGCCAAGCGTCCGGGCGATCGACGCGATGCGTTCGAGCGCGACCGGATGACCCGCGTCGAGCGCCTTGCGCATCGCGTCGGCGCCGATCGTCTCCACGCCGTACACCCGGACCTGCGGGCGCACCGCCTTTACGACCGACGCGATGCCCGCGATCATTCCGCCGCCGCCGATCGAGATGACGACCGTCTCCAGGTCGGGGATATCCTCGAGCATCTCGAGCCCGATCGTGCCCTGGCCCGCCATGACCCGCGCGTCATCGAAGGGATGCAGCGGCGTCTGGCCGGCGGCGGTGCGCCGTTCCATGTCGACGAATGCGTCGGCGATCGACTCGAAGAGCAGCACTTCTGCGTCGTCGTTCCGCGCGCGTTCGACGACCCAAGACGGCGTGGTGTTGGGCATCAACACGGTTGTTCGGATCCCGAGGCGCTTGCCGACGTGAGCCACGGCCACGCCATGATTGCCGCCGCTCACCGCGACGAGGCCACGCGCCTTTGCCTCGTCGTCCAGCTGCAGCCCCGCGTTGAACGCGCCGCGCGGCTTGAACGACCCGGTGACCTGCAAGCATTCGAGCTTGTAGATGAGGCCGTCGTTCTCGATGACCGGGGTCCGCTTGACGTAGGGCGCGATCCGCGCGGCGGCGGCACGGGCGATCTCCGGCGACGGCGGACGGTGCAACGCTTTCACTCGCGCTCCAGACGCTTCTTGGCCTCGCGGATCGCATTCTTCATCTGCGGCGGCAGCGCCGGGTATTCGAGCTTGAGGGAGCGCAGCTTGCGCACGATCGTGTCGGCGATGACGATATGCGCGAACCACTTATGATCGGCCGGCACGACGTGCCACGGCGCCCACGGCGTGCTCGTCGCGTTGAGCATCTCTTCGTAGACTTTTTCGTATTTGGGCCAGAACGCGCGCTGCTGCAGGTCCGACAGCGAGAACTTCCAGTGCTTGTCGGGCTGTTCGAGCCGCGCGAGCAGTCGTCTCGCCTGCTCTTCTCTTGAGAGATGCAGGTAGAACTTGAGCAGATGGATCCTATTGTCGACGAGGTAGCGCTCGAAGTTGTTGATATCGCGGTAGCGGCGCTTCCAAAACGAGTCGTTCGCCTTGCGCGCGAGCTTTGGCCCGAGCAGTTCGGGCTGGACTCGGACGATGAGCGTTTCCTCGAAATAGGAACGGTTGAAGATGCCTATGCGGCCGCGTTCGGGCAGCACCTTGGCGCAGCGCCAGAGGTAGTCGTGACGGCGTTCCTCGTCCGTCGGCGCCTTGAAGCTATGCACGTCGATGCCCTGTGGATTGACGCCGGACATGACGTGTTTGATGGCGCTGTCTTTGCCGGCCGTATCCATCCCCTGTAAGATGATGAGGATGCCGTGCTCGGCGCCGGCGATCAGGACGTCTTGCAAGCTGCGAAGCTTCTTGATGTCGGCTTTGAGCTTGTGCTTCGCCGCGTTCTTGTCTTCGTAGCCGTCGGTGTCGTCGGGACGGAAGCTACGCAGTTTCTGGCGCGCGCCGGGTCTCCAGCAATAGCTCATTGCGTCCATGGCTTACGGCTTGCCGCAAGGACCGGGTGGCAGAGCGCCGGAACGCGCCGCTTCCCATTGGAAGCTGAAGATGGCAGGCGAAGCCCCGAGCGTCCCGTCAAGCGTCTCGCCGGAATGCACGCACTTCGATTGCGGCGGGCTGTTGAAGGACCAGCCCGGCGGCGTGTTCGTGAGCCCGACCCGCACGATCGCGTTTGCCGACTGCGACGGCATCGAAACCCCGAAAATGCACACCCCATCGACGCTTTGGGCAGCGAGCACGCCGCGCACCGCGCCCTGCCCGTAGTCCGCCTGGACGTCGAGCCCGTCGCAGCCGACGGTCACGATTTCGTGCACCATGCCGGCGTTGACGCCTGGACTTGGCGACGTTGGCGGAATGACCGCGGCGTTGGCGAGCGCTAGTGCCGCGGAGGTCGGCGCTTCGCGCACGATGGTGATCGAGCCCCATTGCCGCTTCCCGGTTGTTTGACCCGAGGCCGGATCGCGTGGCGACACAACGGAGAATTCAAACGCGATGACCGCGACGTGCTTCGGCACAACCGCTGACGTCGTCTTCGTCGGCTTCGGTCCCTGTATGCGGATGTAGAAATCGTACGCAGCGGCCGCTGGCGCGGCATGAGTGCCGACGACTGCGAGCGCCATTGCAAGTGCGAGAGCGATCTGACGAGTCATGGCCGGCCTCCCTCGTACCGGAAACGCATGCTCGTATCTGTTGGTTCCTGTCACGTGCCGTGATCCTCCGGAGACTCGATGTCGCTGTGGCCCGCGGTGGTTCCGAGCAGCTGGATCTCCTCGCTTTCGAGGTCGAGCAGCCGCTGCAGCCTGCGCAGCACGGTGTTGTCGATCTTACCCTCATCCCGCAGCTCGATGAGCGCTTGACGTTGCGCGTCGGTCGCCGCCGTGACGGCCTTGCGATAGAGTTCGCTCAGGCGCGCCACCCTGCGGCCTTTGGTACCCACCTCCTCGGCGAATTCGAGTTCGCGGACCTGAAAGCGCCTGCGCAGCAAGTCGATCACCGACTGAGGAACCTCGCCCTTCTTCTCCAACTCATCAAGCCGTTCCAGCGCCGCGCGCGCCATCTCGCCAAACGCGAGCCGCTCCTCACGTTGATCGACATCATCTTCCTTTATATGCAGCCATTGGATGAGCCATGGGATGGTGCCGCCCTGGCCGACCAACGTGGCGAGCAAGACGCAAAACGTCAAGAAGATGATGAGGTTCCGTCCCGGAAAAGGCCCGGCCGCGGCGGTGAATGGGATAGCGAGGGCGGCCGCGATGGTCACGCCTCCTCGCATGCCAGACCACGCCAGCAGCGCGACGTGCGACCAGTCCGCCTTGCCTTCCACATGCTCGGGCTCGTTGGTGACCGGCAGGAGCGCCTGGGCGAACACCCACGCGAGGCGCAACACGATGACGGTCGCGGAAATCGCGAGAGCGTAGCCGATGAGCGTGACCGGAGAGTACCCAGTGAGGCTACTCGCGATGGCGTGGAACTGCATGCCGACGAGCACGAAGATCACGGAGTTGGCGACGAACACCACCGTGACCCAAAACCCGGTCGCGCGCTCGCGCGCAGCGGGCGTGAGCACGCGCGGCGTATAGCGCTGCACGAAGAGACCGGTGACGACGACGGCGAGAACGCCGGATGCGCCGACGTACTGCGCGGGGATATACGCGAGATACGGCGCCGAGATCGAGATGAGCGCCTGCAGCGCCGGATCGTCGGTGAACCGCCACGCGAGCACGGCGACGCACCCTGCGGCGACGCCCAATGCGATGCCGCCTGCCACCGAGAGCACGAGCGCTACTGCGGTGTGCCCGAGCGAGAACGTCCCCGTGACTACCGCCGCGACTGCCACTCCATAGAGCACGAGCGAGGTCGCGTCGTTGACCAAGCTCTCGCCCTCGATCGTCGCCACCACGTGGCGCGGGATCGGCAAGCGGTCGATGATCGGCGCGAAGGCGACTTCGTCGGTCGACGAGACGATCGCGCCGAATACGAACGCGGCGCCCCAGCCGATCGCCGGCACGAGCGCGTGTGTGACCACGGCGACGACCGCCGTCGTGACGATCACGAGGCCGAACGCGAGCTGGAAGATCCACCACGCGCTGTTGCGGAACTCGCTCGCCGGCGCGGTCACGCTTTCCCAATAGAGCAGAGGCGGCAAGAAGATGACCAGCACCAGCTCCGGCGGCATCGTCAACGTCGGAAAACCGGGGATGTAGCCGACCGCCACGCCGCCCAGCAACAGGACGATCGGGTACGCCACGCCGATGCGCTTCGAAAGCGGCACCAGCAAGAGGATGAGCGCGAAGACGGCGAGGATGGGGAGGATGGGGACCATCGGCCGCTACTCGGGCCGCAGCGCGACGCTTGTCATGTTGACAGGCAGCGTGTAGAAAATGGCGAGCAACGTGAAGAGTGCTACGCCAGCGAAGGGGAAGAAAAATCCGACGACCGTCGCGATCGGATACGCCGACAACCCGACGATGCTCCAGGCCAATGGTCGGCGCGGGATCGTTGGATGCGCCGCGAGGATCTGCCAGTAGACGATGTTATAGGCGAGTGAGATGAGGCTCAAGGTGAGACCGTAGTACACGACCGAGACGCCGGTGATGCCGAAGCGAGCGAGCACTTCCGTCGGGAACGGCAAAAACGCGATGAACAACAGCAGTAAGATATTGGCGAGCAAAATGCCGTACGTTATCCGCTCGATGTGGCGGAATTGCGCGTTGTGGTTGAGCCACATGATGCCGATCGTCAGGAAGGTGACGGCATAGACGACGTACTGCGGCCAGATCGAGAATAGGGCGTGTGCTTGTTCCGCGAGCGACGGCTGCCCGGCGAATGACGGCAGGTGGAACTCCAGCACGAGCAGCGTGATGGCGATGGCGAAGACGCCGTCGGAGAACGCTTCGAAGCGCGCCTTGTTGATCGTGAAGCCGTCCGTCATGCGCCGCGCTTCGACGGCTTCGCGGGCGCCACTTGCCCGGCCAGACGGAAGTACAGGCGGGCCTGCAGAATCGAGGCCGGACAATGCTTCTCGAGCCCCTCAATCGCACAGCCATCGACTTTGACCCGCTCGTCGAAGAATGGTTCCAGGACAGGTTCGCGAGCCCAACGGCGCCCCAGATCGCGGGCTGGCCGCTCATCCAGTCTGGCCAAGACGTGCTGATATCGGCGCCGACCGGTTCGGGCAAGACCCTTGCGGCGTTCCTCGTCGCGGTCGACCGCCTGCTGCGCGTGGCCCGAGCCTCGCTGCCGGACCAGACCCAGATCCTGTACGTCTCGCCGCTCAAAGCGCTCGTCAATGACGTGCATGCAAATCTTGAGCTCCCGCTCGCGGAGATCACCGAGTTGGCCGCGACGCGCGGCGTCGAGCTCGATCCGATCCGCGTCGCGTTGCGGACCGGCGACACGAGCGCACGCGATCGCGCGCGCATGCTGGCAAAGGCGCCGCACATCCTGGTCACGACCCCCGAATCGCTGTACATCCTCTTGACGGCGCAGCGCTCGCGCGAAGCGCTGCGCAACGTCTCGACTGTCATCGTCGACGAGATCCATGCCATCATCGCCAACAAGCGCGGGCCGCATCTGGCGTTGTCGCTGGCGCGCCTCGACCGGCTCGTGACCGAGCGCGGCGGTCGCAGACCGCAGCGCATCGGGCTCTCTGCGACCGTCAAGCCGATCGAGGAGGTCGCGCGTTTTCTCAGCCCGTCCGCACGATCGGTCGACATCGGCCATCGACGCGAGATGGATTTGAGCGTGGAAGTGCCGCAGGACGAGCTCGGCCCTGTCGCCAGTACCGAGATGTGGGGCGAGATCTACGACCGCCTCGCCCAACTCATCAAAGAGCATCGCACGACGCTGATCTTCGTGAGCACGCGCCGGCTCTCCGAACGCGTGGCGCACAACCTCTCGGCGCGCCTCGGCGAAGGCTCGGTCATGCCCCATCACGGCAGTCTGGCCCGGCACATCCGGCTCGACACCGAGCGCAGGCTCAAACACGGCGAATTGAAGGCGGTCGTCGCCACCGCGTCGCTCGAGCTCGGGATCGACATCGGTTCGGCTGATCTGGCCGTCCAGCTGGGTTCGCCGCGGTCGATCGCGACCGCCCTGCAGCGCATCGGCCGCTCCGGCCACTGGGTCGGCGCACGCCCCAAAGGCATTCTCATCGCGAACACGCGCGACGACTTGCTCGAATGCATCGCCGTCGTGAAGGCCATCCGGACGGGCGCGATGGACCGTCTCGAACCGGCCGAGAAACCGCTTGACATTCTTGCTCAGCAGATCGTCGCGGCATGTGCGGCGGACGACTGGCTCGAGGACGATCTGTACGCGCTGATCCGCGCTGCGCATCCCTATCGGGACTTGGCGCGGCGCGACTTCGACGCAGTTGTCGAGATGCTGTCGGAAGGCATCGCGACATCGCGCGGTCGATCTGGCGCGCTGCTGCATCGCGATCGCATCAACGGACGCGTCCGCGGCCGACGCGGCGCGCGGCTCGCGGCCATCACATCCGGTGGCGCCATCGCGGACACGACGACCTACGCCGTCGTCGCGGAGCCGGATGGCACTGTCGTCGGATCGGTCGATGAGGACTTCGCGGTCGAAAGCCTCGCCGGCGACATCTTCTTGCTGGGCATGAACTCGTGGCGCATCCGGCGCGTCGAGCAGGGGCGCGTTCGCGTGGACGACGCGCACGGCGCGCCGCCGACCATCCCGTTTTGGCGGGGCGAAGCGCCCGGCCGCACGCGCGAGTTGTCGCAAGAAGTATCGCGTCTGCGCGAACGCATCGGACAGATCGTGGACGCTGAGGGGGAAGCAGCCGCCCAGGAATACCTGCGGCGCGAGAGCGGCGTCGACCGCCTTGGAGCCGAGCAGGCCGTGCAGTATATAAAGGAAGGCCGCGCTGTGCTCGGAGCCATTCCGACGTGCGAAACCGTCGTCGCGGAGCGCTTCTTCGACGAGTCCGGCGGCATGCAATTGGTCATACATGCGCCCTTCGGCGCGCGCATCAACCGCGCGTGGGGTTTGGCGCTGCGCAAGCGGTTCTGCCGATCGTTCAATCTCGAGCTGCAAGCCGCGGCGACTGACAACGGCATCGTCATCTCGCTCAGCGACCAGCACGCATTTCCGCTGGCGTCCGTATTCGGCTTCTTGAAGGAGGCGAGCGTCGAAGACGTGCTCGTCCAGGCCATGCTGCCCTCGCCGATGTTCACCGCGCGCTGGCGCTGGGACGCGCAGCGCTTCTTGGCGCTGTTGCGCTTCCGCGGCGGCCGCAAAGTGCCCGCCAACATCCAGCGCATGCGCGCGGACGATCTGCTCGCGGCGGTCTTTCCCGATCAAGCGGCGTGCCCGGAGAACTTGGACGGCGCCCCGGTGCGCATCCCAGATCATCCGCTGGTCAACGAGGTCATCGCGGACTGCCTGCACGAGGCCATGGACCTCGACGGGCTCAAAGATGTGCTGCGCGGCATGCGCGAGGGGTCGATCCGCACGGTGGCCATCGACACCGCCGAGCCGTCGAAGTTCTCGCACGAGATCCTCAACGCGAATCCATTCGCGTATCTGGACGATGCGCCGCTTGAGGAACGCCGAGCCCGCGCCGTCCAGCTGCGCAACACCTTGCGCAGCGACGTCGCCGCCGGCGCAGGCGTTTTGGACCCCGAGGCGATCCGCGCGGTCGAGGCCGAATCGTGGCCCGTCGTGCGCAGCGCCGACGAACTGCACGATGCGCTGCTCACGCTGATCCAGCTGCCCGTCGCCGAAGCGGATGGCTGGCTTCCCTATTTCGAAGAGCTGCGCGCGGCCAACCGCGCCACCGCCGAAATCGTTGACGGCCACCATTTCTGGGTGCCCGCCGAGAAGCTCGACGTCTTCGGCGCCGCCCACGGACGCTCAGACGCGGCGGACGGCGCCGAGACCGCGGCAGCCGACATCGTGCGCGGCTGGATGGAATCGATCGGGCCGATTACTGCGGCCGAGCTCGCGCAGCGCCTTGCGCTGCCCGAACCGGCGATCGAAGCGGCGCTCCTTGCGCTCGAAACACAGGGACAGGTTTTGCGCGGCAGCTTCGACCCAGGCGTCGAAGCGCAGTGGTGCAACCGGCGCGTGCTCGCGCGCATCCATGGCCGAACGCTGGCGACGCTGCGCCGCGAGATCGAACCGGTGAGCACCGCGCGCTACGAGCGCTTTCTGGCGCAGTGGCAGCATCTCGCGCCAGGCACGCAACTGCATGGCGTGGACGGCACGCTGCAGATCATCAAGCAGCTCCAAGGCCTGGAGTTCCCCGCATCCGCATGGGAGAGCGACGTTCTGCGCTCGCGTGTGGCGCGCTACAAACCCGAGTACTTGGACTGCTTGTGCGCGTCGGGCGAGGTCATGTGGGGACGTTTGTCGCCGCATCCGGCGTTCGACAGCGCGCCGGCTCAGCGCGGGCGGCGCGTGCGGCCGACTCGCGTCGCGCCGGTCTCGCTTTTCTTACGCCAAGACGCCGGCTGGCTGCTGGCGCGCGCAGCGAACGCCCGCGGCCACGCGTCCGATGCGTCGCTTTCCGCTGCGGCGATCGACGTGCGTGGCGCGATCGAGCGCCATGGCGCGTCGTTCTTCTCCGATCTCGTGAGCGCGACCGGCCGCCTCCCGAGCGAGATCGAGGATGGTCTTTGGGAACTCGTGGCGGCGGGTCTAGTCACCGCGGACGGCTTCGATAATCTGCGCGCGCTGATCGATCCGAAGCGGCGCTTGGCGCTCGGCCGTCACAACATGTCGCGTCCACGCAACGCGATCGGGCGGTGGGCGCTGCTTCGTCCGGTCGTGCGCACCGAGACCGACCTCGAGGCGTATGCGCACCAGCTGCTGGCGCGCTGGGGCATCGTGTTCCGCGACGTCGTCCAGCGCGAGACGCACGCGCCGCCGTGGCGGGACCTGTTGATGGCGCTGCGGCGGCTCGAGCTGCAAGGCGTGGTGCGCGGCGGACGATTCGTCGCGAGTTATATCGGCGAGCAGTTCTGCCGGCCGGACGCGCTCGAGTTCCTGCGCGCCATCCGCGACGAGGCGGCCTAGCAGAAAAAGATCCGTCCCAGAGGATTGAGCGGATGCAAAATCTGGGTATACGCAAATGCCAGCATCTGCGCGCTCACTCAGAAGGGACGGGCCATGGCGGAAACAGTTTTTGCGGCGTTTGCAGACGCGAACGGAGCGGAGCAAGCGGCCGGCGCGCTCCTTGACCGCGGCGCGATGCCCGAAGATATCAGCGTCGTCGTCGGCAACGTCGACCATACGTCCCAGTCAGCCGATGGCATCACCACCACGACTGCTACCGATGTGGCCGTCGGCGCGGCCAAGGGAGCGGGCATCGGCGCCGGCCTGGGTGTGCTCGCAGTACTCGCCAGTCTCTTCATCCCCGGCGTGGGACTCGTGGTCGGCGGAGGCGCGCTGGCGACGGCGCTCGCGGCAGGCGCAGGCGCCGCCGTTGGCGGCGCCGTTGCAGGCGGCATCGCCGGACTGCTGATCGATCAGGGTGTGAGCGCCGCGCATGCGAGCGAATATCAGCGCATCGTGACCGGCGGTGGCGCGATCGTCTCCATCTCTCTGCCTACCGGCGCACTCGCGCGCGCCGACGTCGATGACGTCCTGGCTAAGTACGGCGCCGTTGAAGTGAACGCAGTCGCGCGTAATCCCGTCCAAAGCCAAGCGTGATGCAACCAATCGCGCTCCTCGCTGCGGTAACGCTTAATTTCATGACACACGGCGCGTTCTTCACGACGGAGACCAATCAGGGCACGCCGCTGGATCCGTTCGTCTTCGTCAAGGAGAGCAGGCCGGCGCAGAACGCGAAGTCGGAGGCAGGTCCGCTCAACATCGTGCACGAGGCAGGCCTGCGCCCAGCGATGCTGTCCGATGACGGAGCGACGCCGCTGTACAACGCGGACGGTACGCAGCTCGGCGTGTCGCTGGTCCAGTGGCTCGGCGCGCACGGCATCGCGGAAGTGACGCCAACGGGACCCAATGCGGAAACCGTGAGCGCGACCTTCTACGGACTGATCCCGGACGCCGACTACAGTCTGTTCGAAAGCCACATCGACCACGACCGTGCGACTTTCACGCCGCTCGACGGCACCGGCAACACGAACTCGTTCCGATCCGGCGAAGACGGCCGCGCGTCGATCACCGTCACGGTGCCGCATCTGCTCACGCACGCCGATGCGATCGAACTCGTCTATCATAGCGACAACCAGAGCCACGGAACCTCGCCCGGTAACCCCGGCTATACGGCGCACCCACAACTCGTCACCCGGCTCCCATAGGGAGGCCCGGCTCGAAGCCGCCGATCCGCGGCGCGATGAGCCGCGAAACGAATTGTGTCGCGGAAGCGTTCGTCTGTTAGACAAGGAGGCTTCATAATGCGCATGTTTCTTGGCGTCTTTTGTTCGCTTTCGGCGCTTCTCGCCACAGCTCCGGCGCTTGCCGCGACGACCACGACGACCACCACACAAACCCACACCATCGCCCAACCGATCCACGCTATGCCGGTCGGCCCGTGCGTGCCTGCGTCGGGCGCGGGCGATAGGGTGGTCATTCCCGGAGTTCCAAACTTCCAAGCGCAATCCATCGCGGCCGGCACAAGCGCGGCCTCAATGCAGTTGCAGCCAGGCAGACAGGAAGGACACGGCGGGCACGGCTTCATCACCGTCACCAAGCAGACCGATGCAGCCTCGCCAAATCTTCTCGACATGGTCGTGAATCACATGGTGCTCCAAACCGTCGCCATCACGATGCGCAAGGCCGGCGGGCAACCTCCAACAGTATTTACGCTGTCGAACGTGTCGGTGACGAGCATAAAGCATCCGAGCCCGAAGGTCGAGAACGTCGTCTTTCAGTATCAAACGCTGAGCGAGTGTTCTCCGCAGCCCATCAAGTAGGGGGGGGGGGGGGGGGGGGGGGGGGGGGGCCCATTGGGTGGGTGGGGGGGGGGGAGTGGGGAAAAGGGGGGGAGTTAAGTACGGGTGGTGGGGGACGGATTAGGGGGGGGTTCGGGAGATGGACACAGGTACAAGCAGCGTTTCGAAGATTTGGGAACGTCAGGAGCCGTAGCCCGGGGTGTCGCCGCCTGCTACGTTGAACCACGCGCGCATGGACACGACAGTGATCTACACCAAACCAGGCTGCCCATACTGCGCTGCGGCCATGAAGGATTTCCGCGCTCGCGGCGTTCCGTTCAGGGAGATCAACGCGCAAGGGGATCCAAAAGCGCGCGAAGAGATGCGCAAACTGTCCGGCGGGTTGACGGTGCCCGTCATCGTCTCACCCGACGGCGCGGTCACGGTCGGCTTCGGGGGCGGCTGAAGCATCCACTGACCGGCGTGTCCGGTCAGCCTTTCATAAAGCCGAAACCTGGCCTGGGCTTGGGTCGAGCAAGCAAGCCTCGCAACCAGCGCGCCCGAACCTGGGAATTCGTGGGGAAGCGCCTTTGCTGAAAGAAACGGCAGGCACATCGCCGACACGCGCTCAACGTCCACATATCAGGACGGTGTCAGGGGGCTCATATGCTCGGCGAACAAGACCCCACCGCAGGACGACGAGGTAAGGAAGAGTACCGGCGGGATTTACCGCTCGGTCTCGGCACGTCGACCATCGTGCACGTCAGCGCCGTTTTTATGCTCTTGTCCGGAGCGTTGGTCTACACAGTGTCGCGAACACCGGAGCCGACGCCGGTGAAGAGCCAGATCATCACGATCGAAACGTTGGTGCGAACGCCGCAAAGCGTGGTCCGACCCACGCGCATCGTGCAATCTCAAAAGCCGATCCCAGTCGACGTCTCCCGGCCGACGCATACGAGCATGACTGCGCGCAGTGCATCCGCCAGCGCGCTGCTCCCGACACCGCGCGTCGCGGCAGCGCCGGCTCACGGCTCACCCGCGCACAGCACGGGCATGCTCTTGCTGCCCCGGATCAAGCCCGCAAAGGCCGCCAAAGTATACACGGCCGGCACTGGTTCGCCAACAAACACGCTCGCGACCGCACCGACGACCGGCCAAAGCGTCGCGGCATCGGCGAACGACTCGTACGAACCGACCCGAGGACATACCGGCCAAGTGATGAGCGATCGCGCGCCGTCAGGCCCGTTGGGCGGCGGCGGTGGTGACAGCACCTTCGGCGGCATCACGATCGGCCACGGCCATGACGATTGCACGCCCTCCCGCGGCGGGTTCTTCCGCTAAGCGCTTCGCGCTCCAAAAGAAAAAACGTGCCGACGGCAGATGCCGCCGGCACGTCCGCGTTTTCTAGGCTCTACCAGAACGGGATTCGAACGATCACGGTCGCCGTGAGGTCGTGCAAGATGCGCGCGAGACTTTGGCGCGTGACATGACGCCGCATGATCTTAAGCCGCCGACTTCAGCTGGTGCAGGATGAAGCCGTTGCCTTCGGTGTCCTCGCAGATCGCCATCCGGCAGTGGTCGTTGTCGAAGATCTCGCCGACCAGCTTGCCGCCGCGCTTGCAATAGCCCTCGACGGCTTGCTCGATGTCTTTGACCGCGAACATCACGCCGTTGTTGGGATGCCATGACCCGTCTTGCATGCGCCACAGCCCGAACGTCGAGCCGTCGCCCAGCTCGAACTCGGCGCCGTTGCCATCCAGCTCGCGCGTGAGCGGCAGACCTAAGACATCGCGGTAGAATTTGATGGCGCGGGACGGCTCTTTCACGAGATAGCAGTGAACGTCGATGCCGGAGATCTCCGGCGTGGTCGCGATAGCCATGATAGAAACGTGTCCTTTCGTTCGAACAGTGATCTGACGAAAGCCATAGTACGCCTTAATACTTGACACCTGATGTCATATTTGTGTAGCATGCTTGCAACATGAAGTCCGGCCGTCTCCTGAACCTCTTGCTCTTGCTGCAGGCCAACAACCGTCTCACGGCGGCGGACCTCGCGGGCCGGTTGGAGGTTTCCGAGCGCACCATCCATCGCGACATGGACGCGCTCAGTTCCGCCGGCATCCCCGTGTATGCCGAACGCGGAGTCGGCGGCGGCATCAGACTCGCCGACGGGTACCGCAAGGCGCTCACGCAGTTCGGCGATGACGAGATCCGGGCGCTGTTCATCGCGTCCGCCAACCCGCTAGCCGACATCGGCCTTGGCGAAGGTCTGGCTAGGGCGCTCGAAAAGCTCGCCGGCGCGCTGCCCGCGCCGCAAAGACGGACGGCCGAGCGCAGCCGCAGTCTCATCTTCTTCGATCCCCGCCGCTGGAAACAGGCGCTTGCGCCGCGCGAACACTTGGCGACGCTTCGGCGCGCGATCTGGGAAGACCGGCGCATCAAGCTTGGCTATCGCGACAGCAAGCGCGAGAAAACCGTGCGCGTGGCTGAGCCCCTCGGACTGGTTGCGAAGGCCGGCGTCTGGTATCTGGTCGCGCGCTCGAAGGACGACATGCGCGTCTTCCGGTGCGACCGCATCCTCACGGTCGACGTCGAGGGCGGCACGTTCGAACGGCCTGCCGGCTTTGATCTTGCGGCGTTTTGGCAATCGTGGAGCACGCGGTTCGAGGAAAGCTTGACCACCTATGCCGTGAGATTGCACGTGTCGCCCGCGGCGATCGAGGATGTCACCGGCTACTGGGAAGTCCAATTCACGGACCGCGGCGCTGCGCCCGACGGTTGGATCGAGGCACGCGTCATCTTCCCATCGGTGGATGCGGCGCTGCCCCAGCTGGTCGCATGGGGAGACTGCGTCAGGCTCATGGAGCCGCTGGAGTTGCGCGAGCGCTTGGTAGCCGTTGCGCGCGCGATTCTCGCCCGCGGAGATGTCCCGGCGACAGAGGAAGCCGGCGCCTAGCGAAGGATTCTACCGCCTCGAGCGCTGGGCGGGGAGGGTTGCTCATCATGGCGTTGCTTGCTCGCGTCCTGGGAATCATCATCATCTTGATCGTCATCGTGGCGGCGACGATCTATTTGATCGGCTCGCTGAAACTGAACCGCAAATTCGACATCGCCCCTCAGTCACTCGCGCTTTCGGTGCCGAGCGACGCCGCGAGCGTCGCGCGCGGCCGGCACCTCGCGGTCGCGATCACCAAATGCACCGTGTGCCATGGCGCCGACCTTGGCGGCACGATCTTTATCGAAGCGCCGCCCTTCCGCGTGGTCGCGCCCAATCTCACGAAAGGCGCCGGCGGCGTCGGCGGGTCGTTGAGCGATGCGGACTACGTGCGCGCCATCCGCCACGGCGTCGCCCCAGATGGCCACGGTCTGCTCGTGATGCCGTCGCGCGAGTATGCGGGTCTGAGCGACGCGGATTTGGCCTCGATCATCGCGTACGCCAAGTCGGTCGCGCCCGTGGACCGCACGCTGCCGCCGACCGATATCCGTCCGCTCGGACGAATGTTGCTCGCCGTCGGCCAAATGCCGGAATCCGACGCCAACACGATCGACCAGAACGCCCAACCACCCGCAACCATGCCGGCCGCCGTGACGTTGGAATATGGCCGTTACATGGCGCAGATCGGCGGATGCACGGGCTGCCATCGCGCGAACCTTGCCGGCGGGCACGTGCCGGGCACGCCGCCCGATTTCCCCGACGCGCAGAACCTCACGCCCGCGGGGATCGGCTCGTGGAGCGAAGCGGACTTCTTCCACGCGCTGCGCGCCGGCAAGCGGCCAGACGGCACGACGATCAATCCGTTCATGCCGTGGGCAGAAACCGCGCAGATGACGGACCCGGAGATCAAGGCGTTATGGATGTACGTGCATTCGGTGCCGCCGGTGGCTACGGCGGCGAAGTGATCGGCGAGCGGGAGACGGGCCTCGAACCCGCGACCTATAGCTTGGGAAGCTATCGCTCTACCAACTGAGCTACTCCCGCATGCCTGCATGTGCCGCGTTTCGGCGGCGTCGCGCGACGCTCCCGCCTCTGTCTGCGGTTGTCGCGTCGCGAGGCCCGGCTGTCGCCGAAGCGAACGCTCGAGTCGTTGAAACGTTCGTCCTTCGTTCCTATCATCTTGATCGTCATCGTGGCATCGGTGCTCGCATGGGGCGCGCAGGCGCTGCGGCCGCATCCCGCCGAGGCGATTCCGATGTTCGCCAAGCGCACGGGCGCTAGCCGGACAATTAGGGGGGGTTTTCGCGTTCGGCGCGAGAACACTGGCTTTACGTGATCGTCGTGTCGGAGCAGTATCTCTCGAAGGGCAACCCGCCGCCGCCGAAACTGTTCACCGATAATCTCGGCATCTTGTCCGGTGGCTTTCTCGGCCCGAACTTCACCTACTATCTCGAACAGCTCGAGTGGGCAGGCCCGTGGACGAGGCGCAATGTGCTTGCGTCCCCGGTGTTGGGCGAGATGCGGGGCATGAACATGTCGGGGTCCGATATGGCGAACATGCCCGGCATGCAAGGCATGAGCATGGCCGGCCCCAACGCCACGCCCATGCCTATGTCGCCGCTCGACACGACGCTCGCCCACGGAGACGCGGTCGCGGGCGAACATCTCTTCGCGGCTAACAACTGCGCAGCGTGCCACGGCGCCGGCGGCGCCGGTGGCGGCATCGGACCGAAGCTCGTCGGCATCGCCGGCAGCGTCTCGTATAACGAGCTGTACGAGCGAATCAAACACCCCATGCCGCCCATGCCGACCTTTCCGCTCAGCGACTCCGACATCGCGAATCTCGTCGCCTACGTCGTGACGTTGACACCGGGGCGAACCGTCGCTGCCGAAGTCGCGCAGGCGCATGCCGCGCCGGCGAGCGGATCAATGCCTGGGATGAACATGAATATGAAAGGGATGCAGATGTCGATGGCGCAGCCACCTCCGGTCTATCCCGTGGACCAGCCGCCGCTTGACGCCGGCGGATTCACGTATTTCTCCGGCGTCGAGACCGGCGATCCGTCTGCAGGTCGAGCGATCTACGGCCGCAGTTGCGCTCAATGCCACGGCGCCGGCGGGCAAGGCGCGGGCACGGCGCCGGAATTGAGCGACATGGCCACGCACTTCACGCCGAGCCACATCGCGTGGCACATCAAACAACACGTCGCGGTCACGCCGCCCTTGCGTCTCACCGACAAGGACATCGCGGATCTGACTGCGTTCTTAGAAACGCTTGGCGTCAAATGATCTCACGCAAGGATGTTCTCAAGCTCACCGGCGCAGGCGCATTCGCGCTCGCGGCATCACGCGCGTCGGCCGCCATGGCGGGAGCGATGCCGATGGCGAATTCGGCGCCGGCGCGAGCCGGCGCGGCCACGGACGAGCTGCGCCGCCTGACGACCGCGGATCTGCGCGCGCTGCCCGTGCTCAAACCGGCAGGCGCGCTCAAGCGGACCGGGCGCAAGCGTACGTTCACGCTCGTGCTCGGTTCGATCATGATGGAACCGCTGCCCGGCCACAGCGTCCAGACGCGCGGCGTCAACGGCATCTCGCCCGGCCCAGTGCTGCGGATGACGGAGGGCGACGATGTCGAGATCACGGTGGTGAACCGCCTTGCGCAGGAGTCGAGCATCCACTGGCACGGCGTTCCGGTGCCGTTCGCGATGGACGGCGCCGCCATGTTCTCGCAGGCGCCGATCAAACCGGGCGATCAGTTCGTCTATCGCTGGATCGCGCCGCAAGCGGGGACCTACATGTACCACGCGCACTACAACGATATCGACCAAGAGAACGTGTTCGGCATGATCGTCGTCAGCCCGCAGGATGCGTCGCGCGAGCCACGTTACGACGTCGATTTCCCGATCGCGGTGACCTCAGTCGATTGGGAGCCGGCGCGTAACGTCGAAGCCCAGGCCGTCTTGGCGAACTCGATGCTGATGCCGGCCATGGCCGCGGATCCGAAAGCCGATCCAAATCCGGGCATGGGCGATGCGATGGAACGCATGGATATGACCGAATATTGGTGTTTCAACGGCAAGACGTTTCCCGCCACCGATCCGATTCGGGTCAAGCGTGGCGATCTGGTGCGCGTGCGCTTCGCGAACATCACGCACATGGCGCATCCGATGCATTTGCACGGTCACTGGTTCCGCTGGATCGCGCAAGATGGCGCACCGCTTCCCCAGCCGCGCCCGATGAACACGATTCCGGTCGATCCAGGCCGTACGGTGGACATCGATTTTATCGCCAACAATCCCGGCGTGTGGCCGTTGCACTGCCACATCGTGTCTCACATGGTGGACAATCACGATGTCATGAGCGGCCTGGTGACCGCGGTCGTCTACGACGGCTATACGCTGCCGTCGATGATGCTGCCGCACCAGAGCTGACATGCCCGCATCCCAGGCGGCTCTCAGCGCCCATTGATAGGATAACCGCATGAGACAACTCGCAAGAGCGGCGCTCGTCGTCGCATTGATTTTCGCACCTTTACCCTCGTTCGCGGATTCCTCGCCGCCGGCGCCGCCGCCGGGCGGTCCTGGCGGCCCGATGGGCCAAGTGCGCGGACAGCTCGATCAGGTCCGCGTGCAGGCGCGCACTGCGGCGCTCAATGCGCTCACGCCGGCGAGCCGCACGCTGCTGAGTCAGGTCGTCGGACAACTCGCCGTGGCGGGCACTCCGGATGTGAACGCCGCCGCCAAGACGCTCGACGCCGAACTCACACCGCGCGAAGCGAAAGCGATCCTGGCCGCGCAGAGCGGTTTGGAGACGCAGACGCAAGCGATCATCGAGAAGGCGCGAGCTGCGGCGGGAGATTCAGGGGGACCCGCGCTACGGCCGCCGGCAGCTGACGATCAGACGCAGAACGACGCGGGGCTCGCGTTGTTGCGCTTGGCCGTGCCGCCCATGGGACCGCCGCGGTTCATACGGGTGGGCAGCTAGTCCGCGCTATCGCGGGAAGTCGTAGAAGTAGAGATTCGCCGCCTGCTCGTCGCGCCCGCCGAGGATCGCGCGCCACAGCCACGTGTTGCGGAAGATGAACCAGTCGCCGAAGTGATCGAACTTGCGGCACGATGTCGTGATCGGCGCGCGCCAGAGCGTGCCGAAGCGTTGGCCGCGCGCCCGTCCCAGCGCTTTGAGGCGCGTCGCCAGGTCGAGATCCTCGACCGAGACCAGCGATTCGTCGAAGCCGCCGAGCGTTTCGAAATCCGGGCGACGCAGCCAGAACAGTCCGGCCGACACGCGGTAGCGCACCATCAGCCACACCAACAGCACGCCGGTGGCTGCGATGCCGGGTGACATGCGCTCGGGATGGATCATGACACCGCCCCCGACATACCTGCCGCTTTCGAGGTGACGCTCCACCTCGGCCAGCGTGTTCGGGGCCATCACTGAATCGGCATCGATCGTGATGAGATAGTCGCCTGATGCGGCGCGCGCGCCAGCATTGCGCACGACCGAGAGGTTCTTGCCTTCCGCCTGGACCACGCGTGCGCCGAATCCGCGAGCGATCTCCTCGGTCCGGTCGTCGCAGCGATTCAAGACGACGATCGTTTCGACGAGACCGGGATACGGCCGCGCCGCGACTCGGATAGACTCCAGGCACGCGCCGATATAGCGCTCTTCGTTGCGAGCGGGCACGATCACGGAAAAATGTGAGCGTTCAGCTGGGGTCGTCATCTAGCAAGCGTAGCAGTTTTCAAGAGGCCAATCCGGTCTCGTCGTACATACGGCGTAAGATTACTCGAAGATCGCCGAATGTTCGAGCGTCCCCCAGCGGCGTGTGCCAGTAGCCGCTACCATATTCATCCTCTCGCCATTTTGCGGGTAGGTTGCAAAGCGAAATGTGGAAGTTAATCGTGAAGCGCTTTTCAAGCCGACGCTCGTCGGGCGCTGTTTCCCAAAGGCGCATCCCTATTTCGAAGCCATCGAGTTTATCTTGCACCCGTTTTGATAACGCTTTGTCTTTTCGCACTGTCGTCAATACCTCCGTAGCTTAGCAGACTGAGCTGTTGTGATTCTTTCCGTTAGGATTAGTGGGCGCGCGCCGCCATCGGGATTACCTGCATCTCGATAGTTGATCCACAGGTTTCCGTTTCCGTCGCGAGTTCGTATTGCGATTGAAGGTTCATCCAGTAGTCTGGGGTCGTGTCGAAATACTTCGCCAGACGCAGCGCGGTCTTCGCTGTAATACCGCGCTTGCGATTTACGATGTCCGAGATCGCTGGAGCGTCCATACTTAGCGCCTTCGCCAGAGCGTTCGGCGTCATCTTCATCGGCCTCAGGTATTCCTCGCGGAGAATCTCTCCCGGGTGTATCGGTGCCAGCCGCGTTGCCTTGCTCATTTTCTTCCCTCGTTCTTCCTCTAGTGATAATCCGTGATCTCAACGTCGTGCGCTCCGCCATCCTTCCAAACGAAGCAGAGTCTCCATCTGGCGTTGATTCTGATACTCCATTGGCCCGCTCGGTTTCCCTTGAGTTTCTCCAGTTGACTTCCGGGCGATCTAAGATCGCGTAGCTCAGTTGCAGCGTGAAGCATTTGCAGTTTGCGCCGCGCCGGGCTCTCGAACTGTCTGAAGTTGAGTACCCGCTCACCGTTGAAGAGCGCCTCGGTGTCGCTGCATTTGAACGACCCAATCACATGTGTATCATATTACGCTTAGCGTAATACGTCAAGCATTAGCATATTGCCCCACACGGGTCCGCATCCCGATTGGCGGGACGCAGCGGGTTAAGGTTGCGCCGCGACTCGGATAGACTCCAGGCACGCGCCGATATAGCGCTCTTCGTTGCGAGCGGGCACGATCACGGAGAAGCGCGGGTGGTCAGCCGGTGGCGCGGTTGGCGTTGTCTGAATCGTACTTCACACCGAAGGTCGCTTCGATCGCCCGGATGATCGCGTCGTACAGCTCCTTGTTGTGCACTTCGATCGTCGGGTCGGCGATGTTCAGCGAATGGATGTTGTCTGCGAGCACCAACTCGCGCGGCACGCGCCGGAAGACGCGATACACCGCGAGCTGCGCCGCGACTTTCGGCAGCGCGTCGCCGCCGGCCTTGTCGATGATGAAGTCGAACAGCGGTTTCAACTTGTAACCGGTGATGCCGACCGCGATGTGCGGCGCAGCCGAGCCAGGCTTGAGCGAGAACGCAAGTCGGGGCGGCGGCGGTTTGATCGTTGCCCTGATGATCAGAGACGGCGCGGGCGTCGTCGATCCATTCGTCTGCGATTTCACCGGCGTCTCTGGCACGGGCGGCGTTGGGATCATCGCCGGCGTCGTGTCGAGCGACAGGGCTGTCGACGTCGGGGGCGCGACGGCGCTTGGCGGCGCAACGCTCGGTGACGCAACACTGAGTGGCGCAACGCTGGGTGGCGCAACGCTGGGCGGCGCAACGCTGGGTGGCGCAACGCTCGGCGGGGCAACGCTTGGCGGCGGCAGCCCGGCGGAGGCGACGATTGCGGGCGATGGCCCCTGGGCGGGCATGCCGCGTTCGCGCATGAACTCGCCGTACGTGACCACGCATTGATCCATGAGGCCTTTGCCGCCCAGTTCGTCGGCCACGTCGTCCGCGTCGAGCTCTTCGAGGCCCATGTGCCGGAGCAGTTGGACGAGCGGCGTGCGGCCGTCGAGCGAGAGCAAGACCTCCCATTCGTAGGGACGCAAGCTCACGCCGAGCGCGCGATCGTCGAAATCGCGCGGGCGTTTGAAGACGTCTTTGCCCGCGCTCATGACGGCGATCTCGCGGCCTCGACCTTCGAGAACACGCCGACGCCCAGCCGGGCGGTCTGCCCGTTCCATTTGATCGGCAGCACGAAACGCGTCTGGGGCAAGGTAAACGCCGGCTGCTGCGCTCCGATGTGCGTGCGCGGGACCGAGATGCGGAACTGGTTGCCGAAGCGCTCGCGCGCATTGCTGGCAACGGTGCTAGCCATCTCGCCGACCAGATCGCTGAACAGCTCGTCGTCGCTTGCGTTCTCACCTATGCGGCGCAGGAACGCAGCCGCGAAATCACGCGCGACGGTGATGTAGACGCACCCATCGTCGCTGCCCGAGATCTGGATGAAACCGCTATAGTCGAGCAGTTTGGGAGCCGTGAACTCGATGACGGGGTCGTCGAGCGCGGGCGGTTCCCCCACGACTGTGCTGAAATAGTGCGTGACGATGTCGATGAACATCTTCAGATCGGAGTCGCTCATCGCGGGCGTGGGCTCCGTCGCCGTGGTTCTTCCTTCAGGCAGATGATCAGGCTCGAGCGGTGGCCGCTCCAGCTGATCGGGATGACGAACGCGGGCGCATCATCGGGAAACCGGACGTCGTCGGCGCGGCCGCGGATGACGACCGGCACGGAGATCAGGAAGCCTGGACCGAGGTGTTCGCGCGCGTTGCCCGAGATCGTATTGGCGATCTCGCCGACGAAATCAGCGCAGATGTCGTCCGACAGATCCGATTCGCCGAACAGGTCTGCGAGCGCCAGCACCATTTCGCGCGGCGCGCTGTAGTACACGCAGCCGCGCTGGTTTCCCGAGATGCCGATGACGGCCGAGAAGTCGGACATGACCCGGTCCGATTCCTCGCGCAAAAACGGCGTCCCGACCTGCGCCGGCACCGGTGAGATCTTGCTGAAAAAGCGCGCCGCACCGTGGACGAACACCTTGAGGTCGTCCTCGGTGTTGCCTACGTCAGCAGCTCGGCGAGCTCGATTTGCAGCATCTCCGCTGTGAACGGTTTGAGTAAGAATCCCTGTGCCCCCCGCTTGATGGCCTCGACCGCCGTGGCCTTGTCGGCCAGCGCCGAGATCACCAAGATCTTGGTGTCCTGGTTACGGTTGAGAATCGCCTCGACGCACGACAGCCCGTCCAGTTCGGGCATCGTGATGTCCATCGTCACGATCTCCGGGTTGAACTCGTCGAAGACGCGCAGCGCCTCCTGACCGTTGCCCGCCGATCGGACCTCGTATTCGGACGACGCGACCTGCCGAGTGATGGCGCGGCGGATGACGTTCGAATCGTCGACGATCAGCAGTTTCATCGCCATACCGTCACGCCACCGGCACCGGCACGGCGAGCGGCGCGCGCGGCAGCACGAAGCTGAACTCGCAGTACCGCCCCGGATCCGAGCTGACGCCGATCTCGCCGCCGCAATCGTCGACCACGATGTGCTTGACGAGATCCATCCCAATACCGCGCCCCGCGTCGGTCGTCGCGCCGTTGCTCGTCGTGAAGCCGGGCGCGAAGATGAATCGTGCGAGCTGACTCTCGTCGCTCTTGGCGGCCTCGTCGCTGGAGACCAGGCCGAGCTCGAGCGCTCGTTCTTTGATGCGCACCGGATCGAGCCCGCGGCCATCGTCACGGAACGCGAAGCCGAACGACCCGGGTGCGCTAGCGGTCAACGGCCGGATCTCGATCGTCGCCGTCTTCGGCTTGCCCGCCGCTTCGCGTGCGGCCGGCGCCTCGATGCCGTGCGCAAGACTGTTGCGCGTGAGCTGGATGAGCACGTCTTTGACCGTGCGCCGCAGTTCTGGCGGCAGCGCACGCGTGTCGAATCCGGCGGCGCGGACGCGCACGTCCTTGCCCAGCTTGAGCGCGAGGGACTGCGCCAGGCCGCTGATCGCTTCGACGACGTCGTCGCGATTGGGCTTAGGCGGCGCGACTCCAGCGAACGCAGGCGCGCCGGCGACCGGTCCTGCGACCGCGCGCTGGATGCCGGTCAGTTTCTCACGCAGATCCTGAAGCTCGGCCAGGTCAGAGCGCAAATCCGACTCCGCGATGACGATTGACAAGAAGTCGTCGCCGCCGAGCGCGGGCCGGTTACGCAGCTCGACGATCTTCTGCTCGAACGCATCGCAGGTCTTTTGGAAATAATCGAGGTTGAGCAATGCCGCGTTGCCTTTGATGCTGTGCACGCAGCGGAAGACGACGTCAAGCCGCTGGCGCAACAGGCTCATCTGGCCGCTCGAGGCCGCCGCAAAGTCCTGCGCTTTGAGCGCATCGTTCATCTCGTGCGTGCGCGCTTGTGCTCCCGCGATGAATTCGTCGAGCATCTGCGGCTCGACGTGCAGGATGCCCAGCAGCAGCTCGAACTGGCGCTCTTTGCGATGCTCCGATTCTCGCAGTTGGCGTTCCAGCTGCACGCGCTCCGTCACGTCGGTCACCGCGATGAAGACCCGCGTGATCTCGCGTTTTTGCACGATCCGGCGGAACGAGAACGCCAAGTACTTGGAGATGAAGCCGCCCTCGGGGTTCGGGAAGTTGACCTCGACCTCGTCGAGCGGATTGACCTTCAGGACGGCGCGTTCTTTCTTCTTCGGGTCGAAGAGCAGGCCGAGATAATCGCGCGAGGTGTTGAACATGCGCTCGGTGAGGATGCGCTGCAAGATGTTGAGGAAATGGTAGCCGGCAAGCTCCTTCATCCGGAAGATGTCTTCAAGCTCGCGCGAGTACTGGGTCTCGATCCGATAATCCGGACCGATGAGCAACAGTCCTTGGCGCACCGTCTCCATGATCAGGTCGGTGCCCAGTTTGGCTTGGGCCAGGGCCGAGGAGCTTTCGGCGAGCTCATCGTTGCGCAGCTCGAGCGAGCTCGCGTAGACCTGGATCTGGTTCTGGCCTTCGGTGACGCGCGTGAAGAGGATGGCGACGATCACCACGACGCACATGACGGCGAGCCCGATCAACAGGTTGCGCATGAAGGTCAGATCCTTCGCGCTCTGCGTCGCCGTCCGCTCGATCGAGAGCGCGACGTCGCTCATCATGTTCGAGATCTGGCGCTCGGACGCCGTGGCGGCCGAGGCGGCTTCATCGACGACGGCCGGCGTCACCGGCCCAGCGACGATGGCGGCGATCTTCTGCTTCACCGGCGACCATGCGGCGCGTGCCTGCGAGAGTGCGGCGATCTCGGAATCGCCCTTCAAGGGTGCGACAGCGAACGGCGATCCTGCGAGATCGGTGGTCGTGCCGCCGCTTTCAAATGCTTTGAGCGTCGCTTCGAACGTGTTCGCCGCGTCGGCCAGGTCGGACACGGTCGACGGCGCCGGCGCCTGATTGGCGCGTTGCGCGAGCTGCATCTCGGCGAGATCTTTCGTCATGCGCTGCATGAGCTCGCTTTGGCGCGCGGCGACGTTCACCAATTTGATGTTGGCTTGCGAGCGGACGGTGATCGCGGCGTTGACGAGCACGGTGCCGAACAGCGCCCCGGTGAACGCCAGGACGCACACGACCAACCCGATCGTCAGCCAGACCTGCGACGACGGCGCTTCCCGAGGTGCGTGCGTTACGTATCTCATGTGGTTCGTAGACACTCCAGCGCGGAGCGATTGCGATGGGACCCTCTTGATGTATACATCGGCGCGCGCCGCCGCGCCGCCGCGTCGCAGGCATGTGACCGGTCACACAGAGCAGTCGCGCAAGTCCAGCCGGCGTCACGCCGATAGTCCGAATACGTTCTAATGTGAGCATAGCATCACGTTTTCTTTGAGGGTATTGATGAGAAACCGCTGGCTCGTGGCGTTCGCCGGAATCATGGTCATGCTCGGCCCGGGCGCGCTGTATTCATACAGCCTCTTCACCCAGCCGCTGTTGGCGGGTTTCGAATGGACCACGACCGAGACGACCTGGGGCTTCGCCTTGGCGAACTTCTTCCTTGGCCTCGGCGGCGTGCTCGGTGGCATCCTCGCATACCGCCTGGGAACGCGCAGTGTGGCGCTGGTAGGCGTCACGCTCTGGGGCCTCGGCAACATCCTCGCCGGCTACGGCACCGCGAGCTTCGGCGTGGAGTGGCTGTGGATCACGTACGGCGTCATCGGCGGACTGGGCTGCGGCATGGCGTACATCGCTGCCGTGACCAGCGTCATCAAGTGGTTTCCTGAAGCGCGCGGATTCGGGGGCGGCCTCGTCATCATGGGCTTTGGTCTCGGCGCGCCCATCTACGGGCTCGTGATCCGAAGCCTGCCTGCCTTCGCCAACGCCGCCAAGGCGGCCGCGGCGTTCATCAGCGCGCGCACTGCCGCGGAGATATCGCAAAGCGCCTTCAACGCGGCGCAATACGCGCTCAAGCCCGACGTCATCGCGAACTTCATGAATCTGTTCACCTATTCTGGGATCGCGTTCATCGTGTTCGGCTGCATCTTCGCGTTCGCGCTGCGCGAACCGCCATACGGTTTCTCGGTGCACGGCTTCCCGTCGAACGACGACGAGCTTTCCTATACGACCGCCGAGATGCTCGGCAGCCCGCAGTTCTATCTGCTGTGGGTCATGCTGTTCTTGAACGTCACCGCCGGCATCATCGTCATCTCCAACGCGACCGGCATCATGCAGGAACTCACCTCGGTCAGCGCGCCGGTCGTCATCGCGACCTACGCGTATCTTGCGTTTTTCAACGGTTTCGGACGGTTGTTCTGGGGTTGGCTGTCCGACCGCATCGGCCGGCGTCTCTCATACGCGCTGATCTTTGGGATCCAGGTGATCCTCTTCTTCTTTCTGGGCGAACTGCATACTCTCGCGGCGGTGGCCGCCGTGTACGCGATCGTGCTATTGTGCTACGGCGGCGGCTTCGGCGTCATGCCCGCGTTCAACGCGGACTTCTTCGGCACCAAGCATTTCGGCGCCAACTACGGCTTGAACATCACAGCATGGGGCTGTGCGGGGTTGGTGGGTCCGGCATTCGTCTCGACGGTCAAAGACATGACCGGCTCGTTCGCCGGAGCGCTATTGCCGGTGGCGATCATGCTGCTTGTCGCGATCATCTTCCCGCTGATCTCGGACAAACCCAAGATCCGCGAAGCGCCCACCCGCACGCAAGACGCAGTCACGGCCGCTTAAGCCCGGGTCCGAGGATGTGCGTGCGCGTTCTTTGAACGCGCGGCTGCATGACCTACCGCTATCTCGAGGACTTCGAACCGGGCCAAGTTCACGAGGCCGGTTCGGCGCTGGTCGAGCGCGATGAGATCATGGCGTTCGCGCGCCGTTACGATCCCCAGCCGTTCCATCTCGACGACGCCGCGGCAGATGCGAGCATCTTCAAAGGACTGACCGCGAGCGGCTGGTTCACGGCTGCGCTCACGATGCGGCTCACCGTGAATAGCGGGGTCATGGCGGCGATCGGCATCATCGGGATCGGAATCGACGAGCTGCGCTGGCCGCGTCCCGTGCGGCCAGGCGACACGCTGCGCGTCACGTTGGAGATCGTCGATGTCAAAGCGTCAGATCGGGGCCAGCCGCGCGGCATCGTCAGCGTGCGCCTGACGACCCGCAATCAGAACGACGAGCTGGTGCTGAGCGAGATCGCGCGCCTGATCGTGCCGCGCCGGCCCGTGGTATAATGCCTTCGACAGAAAGCGGTGTTCGAAACCGACATGAAGCTGCTGTTGCGACTTCGTCTCTCTCGTGGCGTTGATCCTCGCGTTGACGATGGGGCCTGCCCGGGCGGGCTTGCCAGGGATTCCAGGCGTGCCTGGCGTTCCTTCTGTGAACCAAGCCGCAAAGGACGTTGTTTCGAAAGAGCTCGTCAAGAAGATGGGTGATGAGTTCTTCCTCGAGCAGCCCCTGCGCCTCAGCGCAGATGCGGAATATCCGATCGTAGCGACGCTGCCCGGCGGGCATTTTCGTCCGGTGAGTCAAGACGTCGTCTAGAACCTGTACGCGCATTCACGCGACGGCCACGTGCTCTTTCCCGCCGGCGACTATGCCATCAGCGTCTTCAATTATTGCATGCTCGCGCACGTCCATGTGCCGACCCGCAACAAGTTCCGCCTCACGCCGATCCAGGGGCAATGGGCCGACATCGCCTCGGCGCTGTTCGCTCGCACTTCTTATGGCTACAATCCCCATGACGTCCAAATCCTCACCTGGTCGTTGCTGGCCGGGATGAAGTACCAAGAGCTTTCCCCTGCTTCGCGGCATCTCGTGGACACGGTTCTACCCGAGTTCAAATCGCGAATGCAGGAGAGCTTCTACGAGAAGCTTCAGCGGTACTGGGGTCAGATCTCATCCAACGTGCCGGGCGTTCCCAGCTTTGACGCTGCGCTCGGACAGATGGGCGATGTCGGCAAGGTATCATCCAGGTGCGCGACATCCGCAATGAGCTCATCGCCAACGCGGCGGATTATGATTCGATCATGCGGGACTTCGCGACCATCGGCGTCGCTCGAGTCCCGGGCGACCTGGCGCCGACTCCGTGGAGCATCGTCAAGCCGAGCGTCTACGCGCGCATGCTCGACAAGGGCGGCTATCTGAACCCCGGCGTGCTCGAGATTCGGGTCACGCGCCAAGCCGTGTCTGCGAACGGCGTCCAACTCGCGACTTTGAGCAATCGCGGATTGCCGCACGCGATCGCTGCCGGATTCGGTGGAACGGACCTGGGCAGCACCGGGTGGGCCGGCTATCTGGCGGCGCGGTTCAGGCGCTTGGTTGGAATCCGAAACCGGGGGATGACCCCGGCATTCCTCCGGATGGTAATGCACCGAATCCCGGTTCAGAACCGAATGGCAACAACGGCGCGCCAAATCCCGGTCAGGCGCCGAACAACGGTAACTCGCCGAACCCCGGTCAGAGCCCGGATGACAGCAGCGGCGGGGGTGGCGGCGGCAACAACGGCGGACAGAACAGTAACGGTTCAAAGCCTGATGATGACAACGGCGAGCTTCGTCGTCGTGCGATCCTCCCGACAACGTTTTCGGCGTCGACAAGGGCCTACTTGTCAGCGACAGTTCTGGCGGGATGAACATCGGGCGAGGCAAGGGACACGGCTGGGTCTGTCTGCTGCTGCGGCCATTTATCAGTCTCGCGCCACTCGGCTGGCCGACTCGTCCCGGCGGCCAAGTTGATGACGGCTCCGCCAGCTACAGCCTGTTCGGACATGCTCAACCGGGCCACGTCGTCATCGTCGCGCACTACACGTATGCGACCACGTCGACCATCACACAGCTCTACATCAAGAAGCACATCACCGCGATCATCGACTACGGAAGCGTTTCGCCGTTTTGCCCTGAGTTGACGCAGACGTTAGCGGGGAACGGCCCCAAGAACGGATGGTTGAGCGGCGCCGAGCTTGAGAACCGTCTCTGCATCGCCGGCATGCAAGGTCAGGCGATTCATATCA
Source organism: Vulcanimicrobiota bacterium (assembly GCA_963812135.1). Classification (GTDB taxonomy): domain Bacteria; phylum Vulcanimicrobiota; class Vulcanimicrobiia; order Eremiobacterales; family Eremiobacteraceae; genus JAFAHD01. The sequence continues at coordinate 1,328,358 of CAWETU010000001.1, read as the reverse complement.
ACGCGTGGGTCGTCGACGGCGACTTCACAGGATCCCAAGCGCAAGCGCACCAGGTCGATCCGAACAACTTCCTTTACGAAGATCAATGGGGCCATATGTAGGGCGCCAGATCCCGCGGTATAAAGGAAGTGCAGCGTGTACGGCAGGGGTGCTGCACAAAAGCGATATGCCGAGAGTCAGAATTGAACTGACGACACCCGCATTTTCAGTGCGGTGCTCTACCAACTGAGCTATCTCGGCGCGCCGCCTGCATTCTGTTCCACCCCGCGGGAGGCCTGCGCTACTGCTGCGTCGCCTTGCGGACTTCGTCGTCGAGCGTGCCGCGCAGCGCGTGGCCCAACATGGCGAAGTCGGCGGCGAGCGAGAGAAAGGGGTGGCTGAACGTCGCGGGGCGGTTCTTCTCGACGAAGAAATGCGCGAACCACGCCGGGCCGTAACCGGCGATGATTCCGATGAGGATCCACCACGGGTTGCGCGCGATGAGCGCGGTAGCGAGGCAGAGCAGCGCTGCGACGGTGCCCGCGAGATGGATGGCGCGCGTGGTTGGATTGCTGTGATCGCGCAGATACGTCGGCCAGAACTGCGCGAACGTCAGCCGTTCGCCCGTTTTCATCTGGCAACATACGGCCATGCACGCGTCGCGGCCCTTTTTTTGCTGCGAAAGGCGAGGAAGTGCCGAGCGGGAGCGCTAGCCTCAGCGGTCGCGGCGGGCTTTGCGGACCAGAGCCACTTCCAAGACGTTCAAGCGAGTGGCCGGCACCAACCCCAGCGAGTACCGGCACGCCGCGCGCCCGGCGGCCGCCGCTGACGCCGGCTAGCACGCGGTCGGCTAAGAGCGCGGCGAACGTCTGCAAGCCGCGCGCGCGCTCTCTATAGAACTGCCGCGCGGAGATGCTCAGCTCGGCGGTGATGCGCTCGCGCGGTTCGCCCTTCACCTCGTAACGCGTCAAAATCGCCGCCTGCCGCGCGCGGCTGGCCGCCCCGCGCAAGGTCTGCGGCTCGGCTTCGATCTGCGCAAGACAGCTGTGCGCGACGCTTTGCACGAAGACGAGGTCATCGTTGCGCAGCGGCTCGTCCGCCTGGATCGGCCGCCGCTCCGAGCAGATGACTCGGGCAGCGGCGCTGCGGCGCAGCGCCAACGGGTAGTGCAGGTGCCGGAGGAACTGGGTGACGGCAGCCGGTGTGAACAAAGCGATGACCTCGCGTCCAACCATACGCGCCCAAGCGCGCTTTAGGCAATCAAGTATCGCTCAATAATCGGCGGTTTTTTGCCATGAGAATGCCAAACGGGTGCCTGTCGAGGAGCATCTGCGTGCCATCGAACCGAACCAGACCGTATGGCACAGGGCGCCGTCGTGCGGTTCGGCCGCTATCGTTTCGACCCCGCGACCAAGACGCTGACGCGCGATGGCCGCCCGATCGAGCTCAACGTGCGGTGCGCGACCGCGCTTGGATACTTCCTCGAGCATGCAGGCGAGATCGTCACGAAAGACGATCTGCTCGCCGCGGTCTGGCCCGAAGGCTGCGTCGAACCCAACAATGTGCCGCAAACCGTCTACGTGCTACGCCGCACGTTCAAGATCGCGGGCGACGACGGTGAGATCATCGCGACCGTACCTGGCCAAGGCTATCGATTTGTTTCCGCCGCGAGTCGCGAAAGCTCGGCGCCGCTTGCAGAAGACCCGTCAACCCCCACGTTGTCCTCGCAGCGCTTGGAGCGCTGGTCGCTCCCGGCGCGCGCCGCGCTCATCGGCGGCGTGCTCGCGCTCAGTCTCATCGCGCTGTTGTCGACGGTGCGGCCCTCCCACGCGCCGCTTGCGACCGCCGATCCAGCGGCGAGGGTTGCCTACGAGCAAGGACGCTTCTATTGGAGCCGGCGCACCGATCCGAACGTCAAGATCGCGCTCAACCGATTCGAATCGGCGATCAGGCTGGACCCGCAGTATCCGCAGGCATATTCGGGTTTGGCCGACACGTACTCGGTCATGCGGCTCGCGTCGGATTCGCCCGAGGAAGCCAAGCGGCTTGGAGAACTCGCGCGCGTCGCCGCGGCGCGCAGCGTCGCGCTCGACGACACCTGCGCCGAATGCCACGCATCGGTCGCCTTCGTCGCCGAAAACGTGGACCGCGACATGAGGGTCGCCCAGACGGAATTCGAAGAGGCGATCCGTCTCGATCCGAACTACGCCACCGCGCACGAATGGTATTCGTGGCTGCTCTTCTATAGCCGCAGCCACAGCGCCGCCAGCCTTGCCGAGATCGAAAAGGCGAGCGAGCTCGAGCCCACCTCAAGCATCATCAAGATCGCGCTTGGCTGGCAGCTCTTCTACGTCCGGCAGTTCGATCGTGCGCTGGTCGCGTTCACCGAAGCGTCCACGATCGACCCGAGGAACGACTATACGTTTTTCGGCATGGCGCTCTCACAAGAACAGCAAGGCCAATACGACGATGCGCTCAAGGCGATCGACGAGGCGAACCGGCTCAATCCCGATCCAACCTACGTCGCCGAGCGCGGCCGCATCCTTGCGCTGCAGCACCGGCGGCGCGAAGCCGAGGCATCGCTCGACCAGCTGCTTGCAGAACATCCGCGGCCGTGGTACTCGCTCGCCCTGGTCTATGACGCGCTCAACGAGCGGCAGCTCGCTCAGCGATACCTGGTCTTGGCGCTTGAGCATCGTGACAACTCGATGGCCACAGTGTACTATGACCCGCGGATCGACGATCTGCGTCCGGTGACCCGCTACTAGCGGCTCGACCGCGGCGCGATCGAAGCCGCGGTAAGTTCTGACATGCTTTCGAGGGCGTCGACGAATCGCGCCCGACCCACCGCAGCCATGGTCTCGCGCTGCATTTTACGCCACAACGGGAATGCTGCCTTGAGCTTGCGCGTGCCCGCGCCGGTGAGCGCGACGACGCGGCGGCGTGCATCGCGATCCGGACGTACGGACACCAAGCCGAGCCGCCGCAGCGGCTGGACGTTGCGCGACAACGTCGTGCGGTCCATGACCAGCTCGTCTGCCAGCCGGCCCACGGTCTGCGGTGCGCCGGCGAGCGCTGCGAGCACCGTGAATTGCGTCGCCTCCAGGCCGCTCGGGGCGAGCGCCGCGTCGAACGCGCGGGTGACCGCGCGCGCGGTCTTGCGCGCGCTCAGACAAGCGCACTGCTCCAGCCGTTCGGGGTCGAGACGATTTGTTTTCATGGAACGGCTGTATCTTCGCTGAAAACGTGCATATGCACCTTTCGGTGACAAGGAAATGCCACGGGCTGGCCGAACGACGGTGTCAGCGGCGACCCCTTTCGGGGTGAAACATTTCGATCACGGCGGCGTAAGAGGGATCAATGGAAGCCACGCCTGGCTCCGTGAAGCGGTTGCTGCGCAATCTCTACCACCCTGTCGCCCTGCGCAGGGATCCGCTCGCGAACGCCATCCGCTTCTTCCGCCGGCAATCGCCGGCGGCGCGTCCATTTGACGAAACGGACGTCCGCAACGTGCAGCGCTTCGTCCTGTGGTGCGTCACGATGCTCGACGCCGAGCAGCACACGCTCCGCGGCGCCCTGCAACGCAGACGGCAGCGGGCCATCATCGAGCAGTATGACGTCGGCGGCCAGCTGCGCGATCGCGTAGCGGCTGATCTTAGTATCTCGCTGCGGCAGTTCTACCGCGAACGCCGGGTGGCGTTGCAGCGCCTCGCGGACTCCGTCGGCGATTCTTCGATCACGTCCCAGGCGGGCATATCGCGCGATGCCGCGACGCCCAAGGCCGACGATATGCGGCCGACGGACTTGCCGGTCCGCCGCTCCGCCGACGATACGTTCTTCGATCGCGCCGTGTAGCGGTCGAATTTATTCGACCGATCTACGGTGAACGCATGAAGGCGATACGCCGTGCGGCGCTGGCTGTCATCGCGCTGGCCGTTCTCATGGCAGCGGCGCCTTCGAAAACGGTCGCCGCGCAAACGCAGCCGCCCGTGCCGGCGGACCTTGCCGCACGCATCAGGTCGTACTTGGCGACGCAAGCGCTCGCCGACGCGTTTTCAGGTGTCGTCGTGCTCGCTCGACATGGCGATGTCGTGTTCAGCGGCGCCTATGGCATGGCGAGCAAGGAGTACGCCGCGCCGAACACACTCGACATGCGGTTCAATCTGGGTTCGATCAACAAGCTTATGACGCGCATCGCGGTCGAACAGCTCGTCGCTCAGCGCAAGCTCTCGCACGACGATACGATCGGCAACAGCGCTGCGCTTGAGAGCGGGAAGCTGCTCGACCCTGCGGGCACGCGTTCCGTCCTCGGCGAGGGTATCGGAGTCGCGGGCGGTGCACCCGGCATCAACGCCGATCTTGAGATCGATCCCGCAAGCGGCTATACGCTCGTCGTCTTGTCGAACTACGACCCGCCATCAGCCGAGGGCGTGGCGCGGCAGATCCGCGAATGGATCGGACTGGACTAGCGCGTCAGTCGAAGTTCTGCTTCGCCGTCCACTCGCTCGTGGGATACGTTTTCTCGAGATCGTGCCAGCCGTGGAGCAGCGCATTCGCTTCGCCGGAGCTGCGGTAGTTGGTCACGGCGAGGAAATAGGCCGCTTCGGGCGCCGCAAACGACGTCGGAAAGCGGCGCAGCACGTCGGTGTAGTGGCCCTGCGCCTGGTCGAATTGCCGCAAGCGCAACCGCGCCAGACCGAGCGCGGTCAGCGTCTGTGCGGCAAATTCCGCCGGCGGCAGATAGCCGTTCCAGCGATAGAGTTCGTACCCATCGGTGTCAAGCACGCGCAGATCGGGCGTCCAGATGTGCCTGAAACGCGTGAGCAATGGCTTGTTCTCGTCAAGTGAATTGTTGATCTGCACGGGGACGCAAAACTCGTTGATGATGTCTTGGACGAAGGTCTGTGGATACGTCACGGTATCCAGCGCTTTGCAGCCCCCTCAGGTAGGGCTGAAAAAATCCAGCAGCACGAGCTTGCCGGAACCTTTGGACTGGGCGAGCGCGTCATCAAGAGTCGGAACCCACGTGATCTTACCGGCCATGATCGCATCCTTTCGGGGCGGACAAAGAGCGTTCGGGACCGAACTCGCGGCACCATGCAAGCTCGCGCGAAAGAGCTGCGCATATTGTACGCCATCGCCGACGAGCTCAACGCCGCCACCGACCTCGGGCGGGCGCTCGAGCGCATGCTCGCGATCGTCACAGGCCTACTCGGATTGCGCACCGGTTGGATTTGGCTGATCGATCCTGACACCAATCGTTTTTACAATGTGGCCGCGCACAATCTTCCTCCATACTTGCGGGAACCGGTGCGCATGGCGGGCAGCTGGTGTCAATGCACGCAGGACTTCCGCGACGGCAAACTCTCGCCGCACAATGTCGACGTCATCGAGTGCAGCCGGCTCGCACCCGCGGTCGCGGGCGAACACACCGAGCTGACCGGCGGCCTGCGCTACCATGCGAGCGTGCCGCTGTATTTTCGCGGCAAGCCGCTCGGCATCATGAACCTCACCGGCCCGAAATGGCGCCGCCTCTCGAAAGGTGAGCTGCGTTTGCTCGAGACGATCGCGCTGCAAGCCGGCGCGACGATCGAGCGCATGCGGCTGGCGGGCGAAGGCGCGCGTCTCGCGCGGATCGAGGAGCGGACCAGGCTCGCGCGCGAGATCCACGACACGCTGGCGCAGCGCTTCACTGCGATCGCCTTGCACTTAGAGGGAGCGCTCAAGCACCTCGATGGCGCGAGCGACCGCGCACGTGGCGAACTCGCGCGGGCCCTCGACGTCGCGCGTGAAGGCATCGGCGAGGCGCGCGGTTCGATGCAGTCGCTGCGCGGCGCCACGCGGGCGGGCGAGCCGCTTGCAACTGGTTTGGAGTCGCTCGCGCGATCGTTCACGTCGCGCACGGGCGTGCAGGTGCGCGTGCAGGCCGCTCAATTCGACCTGCCGGCATCCGTCGAGAGCGAGCTGCTCGCCATCGCGAAGGAGGCCCTCACGAATGTCGACAAGCACGCGCGCGCCACGGCGGTCGCGATCACTTTGTCGAAACGCGGCAACCGCGCGACGCTCCAGGTGCACGACGACGGCCTCGGCTATCGCCGGTCGTCGCGCGGGTCGGGTCAAGGCGTCATCGGGATGCGCGAGCGCGCGCAGCTCGCCGGCGGCTCGCTGAAGATCGCGAGCTCGCGCGGCCGCGGCACCACCGTCGCGGTCACGGTGCCGGTGGCGGCCGCGACTGCGATGATCCGGGTCGCGCTCGTCGATGATCATCCGGTTGTCCGCGAAGGCCTGACGGCGGCCCTGGACGGCGAGCAGGATCTCGAGATCGTCGGCGCCACGGGCTCAACCGAGGATCTCATCGCGCACGGCGCACAATGGCGGCCGGATGTCGTGTTGCTCGATTTCGAGATGCCGGGTCTGAGCGGCGTGCAGGCGGTGCGCGAGCTCGCGCGGGCGATGCCGGACGCGCGCGTCGTCATCTTCACCGCGTATGCCGACGACGACAAGATCGTCGGCGCGGTGCGCGCCGGCGCGCGCGGCTACATCCTCAAGGGCGCACCGGCGACCGAAGTAGCCCGCGCCATCCGCGAGGTCTATGCCGGCGGTTCGTTCCTCCCTCCGCCCATCGCCGCGGTGCTGGCGGCGGAGGTCCGCGAGCCGGCGCCGGCGGCGTTGACCGTGCGCGAGCGGGAAGTGTTGCGCTTCGTAGCCGACGGGCTTTCGAACAAGCAGATCGCGGGCCGCATGGACATCGCCGAACGCACGGTGAAGTTCCACCTCAACTCCGTGATGACCAAGCTCGGCGCCGACAATCGGGCCCAGGCGGTCGCTGTTGCCGCGCGCCGCCGCCTCCTCTGATGCATCCTGATCCTAATGCGGCTGCACGAGCGGATGCGGTGCGGCGTACGGGAGGGCGCTCTCGACCGCGGGTGCCGAACAATTGACGATGCTCGCGTTGGCGTTTGCGGCGCACACCATATAATAGTTGGTTTGCGGTTTCGTCGCCGCCGGAATCGATACGGTCGATGTGAGAACGTTGCCGGCGACCGTCACCGGGTTTTGCCAGCCATGGTAGCTGTTCGGCGGACTCGACGCGGTCGTCAGGTCGTAGATCGAGAAATGGGCGGTGGCCAGACCGCCGTTCCATGCCACGCGCACCGTGTTCGCGTCCGTGCGGCGTACAGACACTCCCGTCGGCGTGGCGGGCATGAGCGCGACGATGCTATGCACTTGCATCTGTTGGGCCATCATCGCGGCGCGCGTCGAGTAACTTATGTTGCAGCCGCGAAACAACTCAATAACGAGCGCCACTAGTTCCGGCGGAGGCTGCGGCCCTCCCGGCCCGCCTGACGCAGGCGCGGGCAGGGGCGCGTTGAGGGCGAACTGACCCCCTGGGATCAGCGGCTGTTGGAACTCGTAGAACCCGCTCGCTGGCGGGAAGTAGACGTCACCGCCGCCTACAAGATGCGTTTCCGCCGGAAGTTGCCACTCCACGATCGTGCCGGCCGGCACTGGGAATCGATCGTTATCGATGATGATCACTTCCTTCAAGCCGAAGCCGGCGCATGTGAGCTTTGGAAGCGGCTGTGTCGCCGGCTGCGGCGCGTTGGCCGGCACTGTGTTGGTGGCAAACGCGAAGATTGAAGCGGCGATAATTTCAAGCAGCATGAAATACCTAACCCTTCCCGTCAGAGAACGTTCTCACGAACACGAGAAGTTCCATCCGGTCATATGTTCGTACGGATTCGACCATCCCTGTCCGATCGGACAGGCCGCCGCCTGCTCGACTGCACGATGGCACTGGCTGCGCGCATGGCGCATACTCACCGTATGACAATCAAAGATTCAGTGGTTCTCATCACCGGCGCGTCCAGCGGTCTCGGCTATGAGACGGCCTTGCTGCTCGCGAGGCGGGGCGCCCGCCTGATCGTCGCGGCGCGCGGCGCCGCCGCGCTCGAGCGCGCGACCGCGCCGATGCGCGAACACACGGATGTCGTCTCGCTCGCCGCCGACGTCAGCGAAGACGCTGAGACTATTGTGGCGCAGGGGTTGCGCCGCTTCGGCCGCATCGATGCCTTGATCAACAACGCATCGGAATTGGGGCCAAGTCCGATGCCGCGGCTCGATTCGCTCGGATGGCAGGACCTCGAGCACATCATGCGGGTCAACGTCTTGGCGCCGCTGCACTTGGCGCAGCTGGTCTTGCCCGGAATGCGCGAACGACGCGACGGCACGATCATCAACGTCAGCTCCGATGCCGGCGTGAACTCGTATCCGGGTTGGGGCGGCTATGGCGCCAGCAAAGCCGCACTCGAGCACATCTCAAACACGCTGATCGCAGAGCTCGAGGACAGCGGCGTGCGCGTGCTGATCGTCGATCCCGGCGACATGAACACGCCGATGCATCAGCTGGCCGAGCCCGGGGTCGATCTCTCCGAGCTGCCGCCGGCCCGCGTCGTCGCGCCCGCGATCGTCGCGCTCTTGGAAGATCAGGGTATTGCCTCGGGCCGTTACAAAGCCCAGGAGCTCGCGGTTCATGCTGTCCGCTGACGTGCTCGCACCGGAAGTCCGGCGCCCAGCGTTCGTCATTCCTCCCGCGCTTGAAGCAAGGCAACCCGCCGAGGAGCGCGGCAACGGCCGCGACGACGTGCGGCTGCTCGTGACGAAAGCGGGCAGCCGCGACGTGCACGCCAGCTTTCGGCAACTGCCGGATCTGCTCGACGCCGGCGATCTGATCGTCCTCAACCAGTCGGCCACGATTCCCGCGGCTCTTACCGCTCGGCGCGCCGATGAGAGCAACGTCCAACTCCATCTCTCGACCCGGCTGCCCGCTGACCTGACGGTGGTCGAAGTGCGCGACGCACAGGTCGAGCCGCGCGAGCGCTTGCGTCTCGCCGGCGGCGGCATGGCTGAGATACTCACGCCGTATCGCGATTCGCAGCGCCTTTGGGTGGCGCGCCTCTATCTGCCCGCACCCTTCCTCTCATACATCTCGCGCTTCGGTGAGCCCATCAGATATCGCCACGCAGCAGGCGACTGGCCGCTGGAGACTTATCAGAACGTCTATGCGTCCGAGCCCGGCTCCGCGGAGATGCCGTCAGCTGGGCGGCCGTTCACGCATGCGGTGCTCGGGCGGCTGCGCGAACGCGACGTCGACATCGCGTTCGTCACGCTGCACGCGGGCGTCTCGAGCCCCGAGCGCGACGAACCGCCGTATGAGGAATGGTATAGCGTCCCCACCGAGACGGTGCACGCGATCCAGCGCGCGCGGCGAAATCGCGGACGGGTCATCGCGGTCGGGACGACGGTCGTCCGCGCGCTGGAGTCGTCGCTCGACGAGCACGGCCGAATTATCGCATCGCGCGGCTGGAGCGACCTTGTGATCACACCGCAGTTGGGAGTCTCCGCCGTGGACGGTGTTGTGACGGGTTTTCACGAGCCCACGTCGTCGCATCTGGCGATGCTAGAGGCGATCGCTGGGCCGGACTCCGTCGCGCATGCGTATGCGACCGCGCTAAAGGCCGGCTACCTCTGGCACGAGTTCGGAGACTCGCACCTTATCTTGGCCTAAGAGACCGTACGTCGTGCTTGACCTATTCGTTGCATGCCCCCTCACGCGGCTGAAGCCGCGCGAACCGGGTCCGCCCCGGCGCTAGTGCACTTCGTGGATCTTTGAGGTCCGGTAACCCGGCGCCCCTCCCCACAGGCCGCTAACTCGGCCCTCTTGAGTATTACTTTGGCGGCGTTGACGTCTGCGTCCAGCTGCACACCACAATGGGTACAGATGAACGCCGCTTGAGAGCTACGCGATGCGGCGTCGACCCAGTTGCACCCTGAACAGGTCTGACTCGTGTAACGAGGATCGACCTCGACAACCGTACGTCCAGCTTCTTCCGCTTTGGCGTGCAGCATCGAGGCAAACAGAGTCCAGCTTGCGTCAGCAATCGCAAAGTTCAAGCGCGCCTTCGCACGTACGTTACTGCCCGGCTGCTGGGTGCTCCCTTTGGCCGAGCGCATCATATTGCGTACGTTGAGCGCTTCGATCGCGATAAAATCGTGGCTGTTGACGATGGATCGCGTAAGCTTGTGTATGAAGTCTCGTCTGGCCCAGCGCAATCGGTCGTGTGCCCTTGCCAGCATCTTCACGGCCTTGCGACGGTTTGCTCCGCCTCGTCGGCGCCGCGCCACGATCCTTGCTAAGCGGGCCACTTGAGCTTGTTTACGATTTCCCAGGCGTGGGTGCGTCAACCGATCCCCATTGCTGGTGGCCGCAAACGTGATAATACCTCGGTCCAGACCCACTCGCCGGCCCGTTGGCGATTTCGGTTCGACCTCTCGGTGGCATTCGAAGAGTGCATACCACCCGCGCGCGTTACGCACTATCATGGCGCGCCCGAAGGCGCCGATATCTCTCCCCTTGCGCAGCCGTACCGAACCCACGCCTGGCACTCGCACTTCGCGCTGCGTCCTGCTGAGCGTGAGGGCTCGGTTGCCGTGCGGGAACTCGAGGCAGTTGTACCGAGCACGAGCGCAAAAACGCGGAAACCCGGGCTTCTCCCCCTTGCGCATTCTTCGAAAAAATGCCGCGAAGGCGAGATCGAGCTTGTGGAGCGCGGCATCAAGCAGTTCGCGGTAGATCGAAGCGATGCGCGGATCGTTTTGACGCAACTCGGTCAGCTGCGCATACTGCTGACGGTGCGTTACCTGCAGCCGGCGGGTACGCCATGCGTCGCGCCGCTGCTCGAGCGCGATATTATAGAGCTGGCGGCAGATGTCGAGCGCCTTTCCCAGCGCGGCCGCCTGGGAGGGGTTAGGGTAAAGCTTTACCCGCGCCATCCGCTTGAGGGCGTCCCCGCAGGTGCATGCTCCGACTGTGTGCCCGTTCGCTGCATACGCACTTAGGGCGACTACAGCCGCCCTTGGTCCGCACTATCCCGCGAAAGATAACGGGCGTCAAGGGCGCGGGCGGTTCGCGCTCGTCTGACTCATTCTTTTGAAGGTTGCGCTCAGCGGAACGTGAACGCGCCCACGATGCCGCAGCCAAGCACCAATAGCGCCGGATTGACTTTGGTGCGCAGCATCATGACGAGCACAAAGACGGCCATCGCGACCGCGATCCAATCAAGTCCGACCAAGAACGCGACGCGAGGGTGACCCAGGCGTAGGGCCGTCGTTCCGAAGGATAGCAAACCCGCGAGCATGAGACCGAGAGCGGTCGGCGATAGCCCGTTCTGGATCGAGGTGCGCCACGGCCAATTCGCAAGCCGTGTCCACACCCGGCCGATGATGAGCGCGAAGAGTCCGGTCGGGCGTAAAACGCGAGCAGGACGGCGATCGCTCCCGCGATTCCCGCTACGTGTTCTCCGATGGCCGCGACCATGTTCAAGTTCGGTCCGGGCGCCATCTGCCCGAGCGAATAGAAATGCACCAGCTGGTCTTGCGTCACCCAGTGGTGCACGTTGACGGTAAGGTTCTCCATCTCCGGATACGCCGCCATGCCGCCGCCGACGGTGAGCAGCGAAAGATAGGCGAACACGGCGACGAGCTGGGATATTTGGTTCATGAGGCCGTTTGCTCCGGTTTCGTATCGGAGGAGCGCGGCCGGTAGGCGAGGGTCGCCAACGCTGCGATGCCGAGGAGCGCGTAAAGCACCGAGATGTGGAACCAGTTCACCGCGACGACGGCGATGATGATGAAGACCACGTCGAGCCAGCCGCGCAGCGTCTTGCGCGCCAGCTGGAGAAACGTCGCAAGCAGCAGGCCCGTCGCCGCCGCGGCGACGCCCTTCAATCCTGCGGTGACGAGCGGTCGATTGCCGCCCATTCCGTACACGACACCTGCCAACGTCATGAGAATCGCACCGGGGAGGATCACGCCGACGACGGCCGCGACCGCGCCCATCCAACCGCATAGCCGGTCGCCGGCGAGGATCGCCATGTTCGTCGTGTTCAGGCCCGGCAGCGATTGGCTGATCGAGAACAGCTCGACGAAGCTCTTGTCATCGAGCCATTGGTTCTTGGTGACGAGGCTGGCCCTGAGATACGCAACCGCGCCTCCGCCGAAGCTCGTGGCGCCGATCGTCAGAAATGCGAGGAATATCTCGCCGACGGACACCTTCGCCGCCGGCGTCTCCGCCGAAGCGGGAGCAGCCGGCGTTGCGACATCACTCATGTGCTTGCGGCGGGTTACCTTTGAGCTGATAGACCAGACCGGTCTTCGTCGTGCCGAGGAACAACCAGCCGGTCGCGAGCAGCTGCAGCTTCATGAAGAGCTCTTCGACGCGCTGTCTGATCTTCTGATTCACGGCGGCTTTGTCCGCGAACTTGGTCTGGTACGCGAATTCGCCGCACATGACGTGATGGTCGCCCAGCGATCGCCACAGCGAGATGTTCGCCTTCGCGGTGAATCCTTTGCCGAAATCGAGCGTACCGATATCCATCAGCACTTCTTCGACGAGCGTCGAATTGACGAGTTCGACGCTTCCCTCCGCGTCGCCGATCAGGCCGCGCAGCGCGGGCATGAGGCGCGCGATGGTCTGGAGGTTCGTGCGATCGCCCGCATGGATGGAGCTTGACGGGATGATGCAGTTGTGCGCATACAGCATGCGATAACCGCCCACGGAGTCTTTCAGAGGCAGCGCTTCGGCCTTGAGCTTGATGCGATATGGACCGGAGACATTCGGCCGGATATCGATCGCCGCGGCTTTCGCAAGATCATCGCTTCGATATTTGACGACGATCTCGGGATCGCTGATGGGGAAACCGTCCTGGTACATCGTGCGCCGGCGCAGGATGAATGAGTTGTTGTACATCCGGAAGTCGGCCGTGTCGACGAACATGACCTCTCGGATCTTGGGCCGCATCTTCGTGAGGTCGAAAGCCGTATATGTGACCTTGGGAACTTTGCTCGCGGCCTCGGCGACAAGATCGCTAAAAGCCTTGAAACCCCTCACGCTTGCGAAAAAGTCGGGCTTCAAGATCAGCTTTGCGTCGAAGAATTGCACCTGATCCTGTGGTCGGCCATCCGCGTAGGCGGCAGCGCCGTTCTTCTTCAGTTTTGCCTCGCCGTTCTTCTTCGGCTTTGCTGGACTGGTGATCGTCTTAGCCATCGCCTTATGCGCCTCCAATGACGCAGTCCGAGTGGTTTCGTTTGCACGGGATTGATTCATGCCGGGAGGGATAGGGCAACAAATGCTACCTACTACGGCTCGGCGAAACGGTCTCGCGCCCATGAGCCAGGCGGTTTCTGCCGTACCCAAGGCCCGTACGCTCGGCATTGATATGCCGATCGCGCTGCGCTTTCACCAGCGTGCGACGACGCTGGCGATCGCGAACATATCGATGATCGCGATATGGGGAACCGGTAGAGCATCGCGTTGGAGCGCGACGCAGTCATCCTCTTCTATACTGATGGCGTGACTGAATTCAAGCGCGACATCGCGTCTGCCAAGCAGGCGCTGCGCGACGTCGTCGCAACACTGGTCGGCGACGTGGCCAACCCTCAGCCGGCGGCTGTCGTGCAACGCGCCGTGATGGGCACCGAACGGCCCGCCGACGACGCGGTGATCATGGTCCTTCAGCTTGCCTCGACGACCTCGACCGCGCCGGTCAGCGTTGACGGCGAACTTCGCAAGACCTGGGCATTTCATTCGAGCGATGCGTACGCCGCCCGCGCGCTGCGTCACGAGCTTATGCGATTCATCCGAGGCTTCATCGGCACCGAAGACGAGCTGTTCCGGATCGAGCTCATCATCGGAGAGATCCTCGCCAACACGGTCGAGCATGCGCCGGGTCTGGTGAAAGTCGAAATCGATCGCTCGGGAGATCAGCCAACCGTCACGATCGTCAACACCGGGCCTGGTCTTGGACGGTTCTCTCCGACGCTTCCCAACAGCGATCTTGTCGAAAAGGGCCGCGGATTGTTTCTCATCGGCACACTGGCGGGCGGCGTGCGTGTGGAATCGAGCCCAAATCAAGGCACCAAGATGACGGTGATCCTCTCCGCGACACCGGACGACTCCGTCCGTCAAGGGCCAACCCAAGGTTCCAGCTAACGGTCGCCTTGGGAGGGCAGGGACATGAACGTTCGAACCTGGCTCGTCGCCGCGATTGCATTCGCGTCGATTTGGATCGCCGCCGCGGCCATCACCGGAGCCAACGCGAGTGGTCCATCGGTCTCATCGCTTCAACAGACGGTCGCCGCGCAAGGCAAGCTCATCAAGCAGCTGCAGACCCGCGTGAGTGCGCTCGAACGGAGCACATCCGGGATGCACGCCCAGGTCCATGTGCCCGCGGCTCCCCCGAGCAAGCACATGATGGTTATCCCAAAAAAACATACCGCAAAGATCGAGGACATCGGGCCTGGCCTGGCGTCGCTTCAGTCCCATCACGCTTCGTTCCTCAAGCTGTCAACGAACTGGCCGCATATTTATCCGCTGCCGACGCCGCCACCGACGGTCGCCCAGCTCGCTGCGCAGGAGGCACAAATGGCTGCGCAAGAGGCGCAGCTCGCCCAAGAAGTGAGCGATATGAAGAACGAGTTGACCTTCGACGAGAACTATCTGTACAGCACACTCACGATGGTACGCGACAACGTCAACGTCCTCGGCAACACGGAGGCCGCGGATGTAAGCGGCTTGACGGCCTGGTTGAAAGGCTGCGACGGCGGGCTCGGCATGACGTGGGCCGGTTGGAAATACCATATCAACGATAGTGGTGCGGACAATCAGTTCATCTGCTCGGGAAATCCGCAATGACGACGAGCGGGGACTCCGGCGCGACGTCTGCGCTTGTCATCGTCGATGTACAGCGCCTGCTGGTCGATGGGCTCGAACCCTCGCGGCGCGAGCGTTTCCTCTCCACGCTCGCTAACTTGCGAAGCCGCGCCCGCGCTGCCGGCGTGCCGGTGATCTATATCCGCCACCAGGACGAAGAGTTTGTTCCGGGTTCTGCGGCGTGGCACATCGCGTCCGAGATAGCGCCCGGCGAGGGCGATCCCATCGTTGAAAAGCGCTTTCGGGACTCCTTTCGCGAGACCGACCTGGAGGATGTTCTTGAGCGTTTCGGCGTGGAGCAGCTCATCGTGTGCGGTATGCAGACGGAGTTCTGCGTTGACGCGACGATTCGCGAGGCTGAACGCCGCGGCTACCGCGTGACGCTAGTCGAGGATGGGAGCGCGACATTCGCGGCGGGCGGGCTGAGCGAAGACCAGATCCGCGAGCACGTGCATCGCGTGGCTCGCGGAAAAGTGGCGGACATCGCTCCCGCCTCCGCGCTATTCCCCAGTCGTTGAGAGTGAGATATTGACGACCTCAACCCCGCCGGTCTTCAAGATCGATACGCTCTGCTGTTTCGTGCCGCCCGATAATGTGAACACCGCAGATTCCTGACTCTGGGACGTGTTGTGCGACGTCTCGGAATGTGCGGGCAGTGCGCCTTGGTACCACGTGTACACCTTGTCGAACGAATCCCGAGTGGTGTACACCTGCAGCACCACATGCTTGCCGGATATTGTCCCCGTATTCGACATGGCAAGCGCCGCTCCGGGATACACTGGCAGCTTTGCCATGAGATTATCCGTTGCCGGCGCCGCTGCAACTGTCGCCGCCGGCGCGGCGCTCGGGCTTTCACTTGACTGCTTTGGATTCTTCGCGCAGCCAAAAGCGACCGCCGACCACGCGATCAAGAGAACCAGAACGCTTGCACGCACACCGAAATTGTCTGTTGGAAATCGTCGGCTCATAATGATATCCTCACTGCGAAACGAAAGGCAGCCCTAGACAGGCGGGCTCGCGGACGAGAATCCCCTACAGCGAGACGATCGAGAGGTTCGACGAATCGACGGTGTATTCGCCGGCTGACACCAAGCTGTTCGGATTGGCGCAGATGGCGCTGTTGTTCGGGCCGTAGATGACGACAAGATTCGGCGGGCCGCACTGCGTCTGCGTCAGTTGATAGTTGGACAAGAGCGTTGCGCCGGGACTGCTCGGTTGCACCTGATAGGATGTGACCGTCTGATGCGTTTGGGAATTCACGATTGAGCCCCATATGACTGCGCTCGTGACGCCGATCGCGAATGGACCCCAGAACCCGCCGCCATAATACGCCGGCGCGGGAACCCAGATGACGCCGCGGTTCCAACCCCAAGCCGCACCGCCGTGATAGACGGGATTGACGACGACGTTGCGGTTCACGTTGATGTTGTTATTGTTGATATTATTGATGTTGTTGTTGCCGTTGTTCGGTCGGTTGACGGTGTTGTTGTTGCCGTTGTTCGGTCGGTTGACGGTGTTGTTGTTCCCGTGCCTGTGTTCGGCCGGTTGGCTCCGTTGTTTGTTACCATTGCCGCCGTTCGGTCGGTTCCATTGTTTTCCGTGCCTGTGTTCGGCCGGTTCGCGACCGGGTTGTTGGCCGGACGGTTGCAGGCTTTTGCGAAGCGCTCATGTCACGACTGATATTGAAGCCCCCGCCTTGCGGCGCGCCGCCGGAGGGCGAGATCCGCCGCTTGGCGCGGGCCGTGCCGGCGCCGAGCTGGGCGCGAGACGCTCGGAGAACCGCCGCCACCGCCGGTGGGCCGCTCCAGCGCTGCTAAGGGGCTGAGCCGCGAGCAAGAGAACTGCGATTGCGCAAGCCAACGTTCTCATTTCTGCACCTGATCGATCGTTCCGCTCAGATTGACGATCGTTCCGATCTTCGTGGTCAATGAGAGCAGGATGCCTTGCGGCGGCAACTGCGTGGACGAAAGCGGCAATTGCTGCTTTGCGTCGGTGAGATTGAGGTACACTGTTCCCCGCTGGAAATCGAGCGGGTGCGATCCGCCGCCTTGATTGAGCGTCATGTCGTAGGGCAGACACATCATGAGATTGCCGACGTACGAGCACGCGGCCCTGTCGATCACGAGTGTGCCTAACCCATCAGCCGTCGTGATCCGCAGCGTCTTGTTGACGACATGGATCGTGACGCCGGCATATTGCTGGGTCGAGCCGTCGCTTTGCTGCACCGTTACGGTGCCCTTCGCGTAGGCGTCGCTCGATGTGGCCAAGACAAGCGCGCACATGCAAATGAAGAGAACCACGAGATAGCGCATTTCAACCACTCTCATTCGGAGCTGTTCTGATTTGTCACATTTCCGGCTTTGCGAATAGCGGCACTCGCTTCCTGTACGATGACCTAATCGTAGGTAACATCATCCAGCTTGCGGAGGGACGCAGGGTAAATCGTACCTTCCGCTCTCGCGAGGTCGAGTTACCGCTTGCATGTGCATCCGAACGGCGATGTGCAGATGTGATCGCGTTGTTCCCGATCGTCTGCTCATCATCCTGTCGATGCGATATCCGTTCTTCGCCGTTTTGCGCGACCGACAAAGTCGTTGCGAAAGAAACCTTCGCGGCGTTTCGGATGTCTCGAGAAGGATCGTACGACCGCAAGGACGCGCCGTTGTGGGCTCACCTCTTAAACTGGTACGACTTCGTTCGTTGCATGCACTCTCACGCAGCCGATGCGCGTGAACCGGGTCCGCCCCGGCGCTAGTGAACTTCGTGGATCTTTGAGGTCCGGCAACCCGGCGCCCCTCCCCACAGGCCGCTAACTCGGTCTTCTTGAGTATCATCTTGGCGGCGTTGACATCGGCGTCTATCTGCGAGCCACAATCGGTACAGACGAACACCGCTTTAGAGATACTGATGCACCGTCGACCCAGCCGCAACTTGAACAAGTCTGGCTTGTAAGGCGCGGTCGACCTCGAAAACGTACGCCCAGCTTCTTCCGCTTTGGCATGCAGCATCGAGGCAAACAGAGTCCAACCTGCGTCGGCAATCGCGAAGTTCAAGCGCGCCTTAGCGCGTACGTTGCTGACCGGCTGCTCATACTCCCTTTGGTCGAGCGATCACGTTGCGCACCTTGAGCGCTTGATCGCGACAAAATCGTCGCTGTGATGAGGGTCGCGAAAACTTGTGTAAGAAGTCTCGTCTGGTCCAGCGCAGGCGGTCATGTGCTCGAGCCAGCATGGTCACGGCCGTGCCGGTTGGCACCTCTCTGGTGCCGAGCTACGACCCGCGCTAAGCGCGCCACGTGAGCCTGGTTCCGATTGCAAAGGCGGGTGCGTCAACCGATCCCCGTCTCTGGTGGGCTGGAAACGTGTTGATGCCGCGGTCCAGCCCCACTCGCCGGCCCGTTGGCGATTTGGGCTTAGTCTCGCGCTGGCATTCGAAGAGCGCGTACCATCCTCGCGCGTTCCGCACTATCATGGCGCGCCCGAAGACGCCGATATCGCGACCCTTACGCATGCGTACAAGACCCACTCCTGGCACGCGCACTTTTCGCCGCGCTGGGCTGAGCGTAAGAGCTCGGTTGCCGTGGGGGAATTCCAGGCAGTTGTACCTTACGCGACCGCGAAAGCGTGGGAATCCGGGCTTCTCCCCCTTGCGCATTCTTCGAAAAAATGCCGCGAATGCGAGATCGAGCTTCCACAGGGCAGCATCAAGCAGTTCGCGATAGATCGAAGCGATGCGCGGGTCACTTTGACGCAACTCAGTCAGCTGCGCATACTGCTGACGAAACGTGACCGAGAGCCGACGGGTGCGCCACGCGTCGCGCCGCTGCTCGAGCGCGGTATTATAGAGCTGGCGACAGATGTCAAGCGCCTTTCCCAAGGCGGCTGCCTGGGAGGGAGTGGGATAAAGCTTCACCCGCGCCATCCGCTTGAGCGGCGTCCCCCTAGGTACATGCGCCATCGACTTTGTGCCCGTTCGCTCCATACGCGCTTAGGGCGATTGCAGCCGCCCTTGATCCCCACCATCACGCGAATGACAGCTGGCGTCAGAGGGTGCCGGCGTTTCGCGCCACGCGAGGCGTCTCCCGATCACTGACCCCTGGCTCGATGAAGATCGTGGCAGGCATGGCCGTATATCTGTGAACGAAAAATCACTGCGCTAGCGTCGGCCACTCATGCTCTTTTGGAGTGCCGTTTCGCTGGCACGCCGCTGGCAACATTTGCACATGAGCCAGACCACTGAACGTCCAAGAGCATAGGATGCATAAGTCGATTGCCCGGATCATCTTAGGTCTGCTCTTCGCTTACGGCGCAGCGCATATGTGCCCCGCAGCCGCGGCGACCCAATTCCAATCCGCCACAGTGCCATTCTCGTTTGAAGACAATCGCATATTCGTCCAGTGCAAGATCAATGGACAAGGGCCGTATGCTTTTGTCATCGACACCGGGGCGGGCGATATAACGATCGATCGCACACTCGCGCATCGGCTGGATCTGCACGGGGAACACGCAGGTACCCTCGGCGGGGCGGGAAGCCACACCGTATCCTATTCAACCGCGCTTGTTGCAGCGCTCGACGTTGGCACCGCCCACGCTTCGAACCAACAAGCGACGATTCTGGATCTGTCGGCCATCCGCGAAGGCATTGGCCTGCGCCGCCTCGATGGGATCATCGGGTACTCGATGCTGCGGCATTACGCCGTCGAAGTCGACATGGATCGACACGTTCTGACACTGAGCCGCGAACGTCTTGCGCTTCCGTCTGACGCCATTTCCGTTCCGTTCACGCTGGATTCCGGCTTTGTCTTCGTGCAAGGCCGCATACAAGATCAGCCCGGACGGATACTCATCGATACCGGCGATCGTACGTCGCTCACTCTGTTCGGCCCCTTTGCCAGGCAGCACAGCATGTATGGACGATTTGGCGGCGTACGAGACGTGCTGACAGGTTTTGGCGTCGGCGGTCCGGTCTACGCAGACGTGTTTACGTTACCGCAGTTCGACATCTTGGGCGCCCGTCTCACCAATATTACAACGCGCGCCTCACGTCAAAGCGGCGGAGCTTTTGAATCAAACATCGCCGCGGCGAGCATCGGCGGTGGAGTTCTCAGGCGCTTCAACATCGTCTACGATTATCCGCACAGCACCTTATATGTTTGGAAGAGCGCGGATTTTGCGGTTCGCGACGGATACGATCGCGGCGGCCTGTGGATCTCCACGCACGACGACCACGCGTACGTCGCCGGCCTGCTGCCTTCAGGGCCCGCATCGAATGCCGGGTTACAGCAAGGCGACGACATCGTGGCCGTGAATGGCCGACGAGTCGACCCCGGGGACGTCTTATCGCTCAGAGCAATGTTCGCGACGAACCTGCCGGGGACGTCGATAACGGTCGTGAGCCAGTCTCATGGCAAGAGCTCGAGCCACGCGGTCGTTCTCGAACAGCTGCTGTGAGCGACCAGTAACAAGAAACCCGACGTTATTTCACCATAATGGTGAGGGTCATGTTGCTATGGCCAGCGCCGCACTCAATCGCGCAATGGATGACGTATGTTCCTGCCGCTTTCGGAATAAAGGTCGTTTGTACGAATTGGTCAGGCTTGATCGCCGTGAGCGGGATCCCGAGTTCGTTTGATTGGATCCCATGCACGCCGGAAGCGGACGTCAATCGCAGCGTCACGGCCCTTCCAGCCGCAAGGGTGATGGTGTTCGGAGTGAACTGCCAGTTGGACGCGACGATGTTGATGACCCTGACCCCAGCGGGGGTTGCCGTCGGAAGTGGCGGGCCCTGCGCAGCGGCCAATGCAACGGTCACGGTCTGAGAGCTGCCATCGTAGTTGACGTTCGCTCCCAACGACTCGGAGATGAAACGCAACGGTACCAACGTGCGCGCGCCCACCAAGAAGGGGGCGACATCCAAGGAGGTCGTCTGGCCGTTGACGGTTGCCGACGTTGAGCCTATGTGCAGTTGGATGTTGCGGCCGTTGCCGCTGGCGTTGATCAAACCGTTGTCATAGACGACGCTTGCGCCAAGGCGCTCGAATACGCCGCGCAGCGGCACAAAAACACGTCCGCTTCGCTCGATCGGTGGCTGGTCGAACGTCACCTCTTGACCGTTGACGACGATGCGAACGTTGCCAGCGAGGGCTCGCCCCGCGGGAAATAGGCCCACAAGAGGACCGAGGAACGAAAGTAGAGTGACCATCGCGAGAACACGAATGACTCGCATACGATGCCCCTTTCTACTAGGATACTAATCCAATTTCGCGGGATCGCCGAAATAAGCGGGCTATAATGGCTTGGTTAGACGAAGGAACCCATGAAGCATGCTGCACGGGTTCCTAGACCTGGCGACGCTGATCGGGCTCGAACCGTCGACCTCCTGCGTGACGCACGCCATTTGCACTTGAGCGCACACACCCGCACGGGCATGGACGGGCCATTGGAGAGATCGTACGAGCACGGACTGCGGCGGACGGCGACTTAGGGCGCGGCGTTGCATCTCCGCGTTTCAGGGTGGGAAACGCGATTGCACTAAAGAACGGCTGACCTGTGTGGCGGCTCGCGGTGAGGTTCCGGACGGCATTGGCATACGCGTTGATCGCGGGTTGCATCATCCTGCTTGCAACCGCCACGTCGAGTGTCGCGTTCCCGATTCCGATTCCCAATCCGGCCGGAGCCGCGCAGGATGCCACGGTTCGCGCCGCGCTCTCGTCCTTCGGCAAGACGATCGGCGATCAGCTTCCTATTGTCGTGTCGCCATCAGACGCGTATCCAACCGCCAACCTGCCTGGACTGCCGTTCGCCGCAGCGAGCGCGCGCAACATCACCGCGCTGCTTCGCGCCTCAACAGACGGCACGGTCTCGCTGCCGCCAGGCGACTACGCCTTCAGCGTTGACGTCTTTTGCATGAAGGCGCACGCGCATAGCCCAAGCGGCCACCGCTACCTCGTCGCGCCCCTGCGCGGCTCCGCGGCTGACATCTTCCGAGCGCTCAACTCGCGCATTCCATCGTATCAACTCGATCATCGCGCAGTGCAGGTGCTCTCGTGGGACATCCAAGCGGGGCTTCCGTACAGCGCGATGCCGCAGGCCCAGCGCGCGATCGTCGATCGGGTCATTCCGGATTTTCGCTCTCGTCTCAACGCGGATGTCTACACGAGCATCCGCGCGCAGTACGATCAAGTCGCGTCGAAAGTGCCAGGCATGCCGTCCTTCGACGGTGCGCTTGGCCGCCTCGGCTCGGTCGGGCAGGCTGTGCTGGAGATGCAGCGGCTACGCGAGGAGATGGCGCAGCCTCCACCGACATTTAACGAGCTGGTACGCGAACTGATTCCCTACGCGCCGCCGGAGCACGCTGGTTCGGGGGACACGCCGTGGAGCCGTTACTCAGATCGCGTCTACGTCCGCTTCGTGACGAGCGGCAACTTCGCCACACCCGGCACGTACGAGGTCCGCGTTCTTGCGGCCTCACAAGTCAGCGGCACGCGGCTGTTCGGCCTCGGTCCTCCGTCCGGCGGTGCAAACGTTCCGTTTTCGAACGTGGTGAACAACCCGGGCTCCGATTCGGTGCAGCCGCTGACACAAGCGCCGCAACCTGGCGGCGCTCCGCCGCAGCCGACGCCCTCACCGTCGCCGAGCGCAGAAATCACTTCAGAGACGGTCGCGACGGAGCCGGCTGATCGGTCACGCCACGATCTCGGCGTCAACGAGCCGGTGACGCTGACCTTCTCGGGCAACAGCGCGCAGTGGTCGAATGCGAGCGGTCTTGGGAAACTCTCATCGACCAGTGGCAAGACCGTCACGTACACCGCGAGCATCACAGCTGCACCGGCGGTGACGATCGAGGCCGTTGACGCAGTGACACATGCCACCGCGACGATCACCTTCAAGATATTGACGCCACAGGATCCGCTCTTTGAGGTCATCCCCGCCAATCAAGCCACGCCGCCGCCCGATGCCGATTTCTTCCACCACTTCCAAGGCATTCCCAGCGTCGGCTTCGACGCGAACGTCTACCTCCAACCCGACACGGTCTCATTCCAATACATCAAGGTCCGCGAGAAAGACGTGCAATTCAGCGCGACCGGCTATTACGGGTGGGAGGACGGCAAGTGGCACGAAGGCTGGGATCATCCCATCCTTAATCCGCCGTGGATTGAAGCCAGATCGTTCGCGCTGGGCAAGGGATGGCTGCTCAAATTGACTGACTCGGTTTGGTCGGGAGCGCAACCACACCGGTCGTTCGACCCCGGCTTCGTGAAGGCGGTCATCCCCTGGCAATACACTTCGGCTTCCGATACAAGCCTCGGACCCTACAACTTCGCGACCGTGACCCAGATTTGCGAGCTGCACAACGATCGGTCGACGCTGACCGCAAGAAAGGGCACGGCAACCATCTCGACGACGATCTCGCGCCCGCGTGCAACTGATCTATGCAGCCGGGACCGAGCTTGGAAACCATCCTTAGAACAGGCCGCCTTCGTCGACGTAGATCGTTATCGACGAAATTCTGCCGTCCTCGATCACCAACGTGATGATCTCGGGAAGCTTGATCGGCTTGTTTTTGAGGTCCGTGGAGGGCACGCTCGCGCTATACGCAGCCACGAAGTGCTGCCCGTGCCTGGCGGGCAGCCCGTACGTAGAAAGCACTTGGGCATAGCTGCTGCCGATCTTCAATCCTCGCGCGGTGCCATATTGCGACAGATCGCCATCTGGTACGGAAGCAGGCGGCGGAGAAGCTTTGAAGAGGGCGGAGCTGCATTGGTCCGTCGTCGCGTATGCCAAGCCTATTTGATGCTTGCGGTCGTACTTTAACAGCTGCCACACGCCGGCCAAGGCCGGCAGCTTGCCATTATAAGGGAAATGGCAATTGCTTGACAGCGAACTGCCGCCCAAGAAGTCTGGCTTCGCGAGTTGTGTCGCCGTCACTTTGGCCTGAGACGCGGTGGCGTCAAGGAACCAACGGTCCAAATCCACCGACGCCTGTGCGGCTTTCAAAGCGATGTTAAGTGCGATAACCACCAACGTAAAACAAAGCAGACGACGCATAGGCAGCCACCTCATGGCGAATGAGATTCAGTTAGGGCCGCCAATCCCTGTAGTCGTCACGGAGTTCCTTCTTGTCCGCCTTGTCCACGGACGCGTGTGGGATCGACTCCACGAAAACGTAGTAGTCGGGAAGCGCCCATCCGACAAAGTGTGGAGCCAAGTGCGCGGCCAGCTCATCTCCCGTAACCGCCCATACTTCAGTTGCGGGGCACCTAATAGCCGGCGACGGTGACGATCGCGTCCGAAAACGCTTGCGGCGCCTCCTGTGGCACATCGTGACCGATGCCGCTGAGGATCCGGTGCGAGTACTTGCCCGTGAACTTGCTCCGGTATGCAGCGCCGCTCGCGTTCGCGCCGTCGAAATCGCTTGCGATCGTGACTGTGGGCAGATCGATGGCAGGACCCGCGAAGAGCTTGTTCTCCAAGCTGTCGTATTTCGGATCTCCTGCCGCGAGGCCGATGCGCCAACGGTAGTTGTGTATCACAATCGCCACATGATCGGGATTCTTGAACGACGCCGCCGTGAGATCGTATGTCGCATCGCTGAACTGCCATTTCGGCGACTGGAGTGTCCAGACGAGTTTGCTGAAATCGTAGGTGTACTGCGTGTAGCCTAAGAGCCCGCGTTGCGTCGAGAAATACCACTGGTACCAAAAGGCATATTCGGCTCTCGGCGGTGCCGGTAGCTTGTTTGCCGGTACGTTGGCGATCAAATAGCCGCTAACGAGCACCAACGCCTTGACCCGCTCGGGCCAAAGGATCCCCACGACGGCCGCCGTTCGCGATCCGATATCGAAACCGCCGATGATCGCCTTCTTGATCTTGAGCGCGTCCATCAAGTTGACGACATCTTCGCCGCAAATCGACTGCTGAGCGTTGCGAAACGTGTCGGCAGAGAGGAACGTCGTCGAGCCATAGCCACGTTGATACGGAACGATGACGCGAAACCCAGCCTTCGCCAGCAGCGGAGCGACATCGACGAACGCGTGGATGTCAAAGGGCCATCCGTGCAGCAGGATTACTGGCTGCCCATCGGCCGGTCCATCCTCAGCGTACCCGATGTTGAGAACGCCGGCGTTGACTTGTTTGATGGACGCAAACGAGGTATTCTTCGGACTCGCCGGCGTCACGGCTACTGGAGCGCTGCTCAATTGCGCGCTCGCAGGGCTTAGCATGCCGAGCTCAGCGGCAACGATGGTCATCGCCGCCTTCCCAAAGAATTTGCGGCGGCCGAGGTTGAGATCCTCGTGCATGGTGCGCCTCCTCTTAGAACTCGGAACCTACGCTTGTACGTCAGAAAGCGTCGCTCTCTCCACCTTGAAGCGCAATACCTGTCGGCGCTCTTCAAACACTTCTGCGTAGTGAAAAGCAGCCGCGATGCGAACATACGTGTCCTTGCACATCGCCATATGCAGCAGTACCATTGATCGGCCGTCCGGCGCTGAAATCGGGAATACTGCCAGCGAAGGAGAAAATAAACTATGTCCCACCATTACTCGGGTCCCGACGTTACGTTCCCCCATGGGGATGCGCGCTTAGACTACACTGATCTGTTTGCGTTCCCGACGCCCGGCGATGGCACCAAATCGATCCTGATTATGGACGCTTCAATCCCGCCCGTTTACTTCTTCTGCCCGATTTCTCTGGCCAAGGCCGCCACAACGACTTGATTCAAGCTTACGCCCTCGACCTCTGCATGCTTTGCCAAGTTCCGATGCAGCGACCGCGGAACGCGAACCACAAACTTGCCGCTAAAAGAGCGCGATTCGAGTGGCTCGGGTATGGACTCGCCATCTGCAATTGCGACATCAATCCAGCCTTTCATCGCATCATCAAGATTCTTGAGAGCCTCCTCTTTCGTATTGCCTTCAGTCATGCAACCCTTGAGCTCCATGACTCGAGCAAACCAGGTCCCGTCTTCGTTCCGAATCAATTCCCGGGCATAGGGCTTCGCGAGATATTTTTTTATCTTGTCTCGCTTCACGGTTACGTTTGCCATATCATACTTCTCCAGTTAGGGCGGCCTCTTCAGGTCTCAGCGATCATTGAGAGGGCCTCACTGACATAGTGCTCTTTGACGGGTTTCCGCTTCGGCACGCTCAGTATGCTTGAACCGCGCTTGAAGATCATGTGCGATCCACCCGTTTTTCGGAGCGTAAACCCCGCAGCTAGCAACAACCGCTCCAGATCCTCATAGCGGCAATTCTTGCGATTCTTGGCTACTTGGTCGTACAGCCGCTGAAGCCGTTTCTCCACCAAAACTATAGTATCATATATGATACCACGATTGCAATACTGTATATGGTACTAGTCAAACGCGACGGGGATGCCAAGGAAAGGAAAGCCCGCGGAGTTTCACTTCACGGGCTTTTGACTGGCGACGCTGATCGGGCTCGAACCGACGACCTCCTGTTTGACAGACAATTCCCCTCGATGTGCGCGGTCGTGCGCGCATGTGCGCCAACATGCGCAGACGTGGCATTCATTAGGGGTTACCCGGATATTCTTGTCTGCCGCATGTGCGCCGGTGTGCGCCAACGGAGCGTCCATTTGGTGTCAACTTTGGCGTCAGAAAAACCGGGGATAGGCAGCCACCCGCCCTACCGAAATGCAGCCGGCGCATTGATGGTGATGAAAGCCCCCGTGATGCCTTCTCAGTGAACCGCCATTGACGCGCGCGCTAGTTCCGCCAGGAGGCGTTGCTGGTCTTCCTCGCTCAACTTCTGCGGTTGAAGCACGACGACGAACCTGTGCAGCGTGCCTTGGAAAGCAAACGGCATCTTATCGGCGTAGTCCTCTACGACGGGCGTGCCTGTGTCCTCGCCTATGTCGAACGTTTCGTCGAGCGAGAATCGAATCACCACGGTCCGGTCGACACGTCCTTCTGCTACCTTGCTTTTGATCGACCCACAAGACGACTTTGGCGCAAGGGTGTCCTCCCCCCGTAACACGACAAGTCACCCCGGCCGAAACGCCATCCAAGGGCCGGTCTGTGGGCAAGTGTTTCGCCGGCAGGAACCCCCGGTGATATAGTTGTATGGTACAACTAATGCGCACCATCCTCCGCGGCCAGAATGGCCGCGCAACCGCAGCAGACTTCCAGGGGCAGATGGTCCGGTTGGTCCGCTCGCTCGGGCTGCACGCGCCCGATCGTACGCCGTGCGGGCGACCGGTCTCGGTTGCGGAGGCGCACGCGCTACTCGAACTCACTCAGCAAGCACCGTTATCACAGACACAGCTCTCGCGGCGACTCGCGCTCGAGAAGAGCACCGTCAGCCGGCTCGTCGCCGCTCTTGCCGGGCGCCGATGGATCAAACGGGCCCGCAGCGACGGCGATGGGCGGGCTCTTCTGCTGAGGCTCACGCCCGCCGGGCGTAAAGCGGCCGCGCAATTGGCCGACTCTCGACGCCGGATGTTCTCACGGCTATTCCAAGGCATACCGCGCGCGGACCGGACGTCGGTACTGCGCGCGGTTGACACTCTTGTAAAGGTGATCTATGAAAACCGATAAGAAGACCATTCTCCTGGCGGCACTCGCGTTGATCATCGGCACGGCCTTGGCCGGCGCCACCGTTCGCGCGGACGATAGCCAATCCACTACGGTCGAACAGCATAGCAAGCAAGTCATGCCGTTCGATATGAACAAGACCATGCACGTCTTCCGCAAGACGTCGTCCGGTGGCGTCGAGACGATTGTAGTAAAGGACCCGAGCGATACCGCAGACATCGCGTTGGTCCGCTCGCACCTGGAAAAGGAGAGCAAGCTCTTCGCGGCAGGTAATTTCTCGGATCCTGCTTACATCCACGGCAGCGACATGCCCGGTCTCCAGGCATTGAGCGCGAGTGCAACGCGCCTCGAGGTGCGCTATAGCGCGCTACCGGCCGGCGCGCAGATCGCGTTCACGACGCAGGATGCTTCACTAGTTTCCGCGGTGCACGAGTGGTTCGACGCGCAAGTGAAGGATCACGGCGCACATGCAATGATGGCGCCATCGCCGATGCCCAGCGGCATGGACCAGATGCATGGCGGCATGGGTCATATGCGTATGGGCCAGATGCCCGGCAGCATGAGCCAGATGCAAGGCAACATGGGTCAGCTAATGAGCGGCGCCGGGAAGAGTGGGTCTATGATGGGCGCAATGGCGAACTGTCCGATGCACCAATCAATGGGCACCAGATGACCAACGTCTAGCAAAAAAGTAGACCCGCACGCTTTGCGCAGAGGGTTTACTTTTTTAGTGGCTCCCCGAGTTGGACTCGAACCAACGACATTCTGACTCAGCCAACGCTCGAGCGCTCAGCCATGCCGGACGACAGGAGCTACGTAACGACGGCAGCGAGGGTCGCCAATCTTCCATTTGGTGTCAAAATTGGTGTCAAGCCTGAAACGCTAAAGTCAAGAAAAAACCCGCAACGCTTTACGCGATGCGGGTTCAAGTGACGACGCTGATCGGGCTCGAACCGACGACCTCCTGCGTGACGGGCGTTTTCGGCCTGTCCTCCAGTTTCCCCGAGCGTCCGCCGAAGAATTTCGGCACAGCCCCTGGATCCTCGCTCTACTGTTAACGGCTGTTCGCCGACATTCGCCCGCGTTTCTTTGGGCGCTAAGCCACATTAAGCCACATGCCGTCAGATCAAAGCTCAAGCGGCTGGGATGATCCGTCGAACCTTGGCGATGGCTTTCGCTTTTGGCGAGTGAAGTGCGTCGAAGAGATCACATGCGAGCTGAAGCCTGAGCCAGAGGTCAACGGAGGTACCCAGCGCCCTTGCCAGTCGCAGCGCCGTGTCGGCCGTAATACCACGCCGGCCGTTGACGATTTCATTGACACGGACCCGCGTAACAGCCATGGCATCCGCGAGAGCCTGCTGCGTGAGCCCCAGAGGCTTCATGAACTCCTCGACCAGCATGGTGCCGGGGCTTGTGGGTCGCCGCGCAGATGGAACGAAAATATCGGTTCTAATGATAGTCGACGATTTCAATTTCTTGTGCTCCTTGATCGGACCAAACGAAGCATACACGATACCGCTTGTTCACGCGAATGCTGTGTTGGCTGGGTCGATCCCCTTTCAGAGCTTCGAGTTGGTTGCCAGGCGAACGCAGATCTCCAAGACCTCCCGCATAAATGACCATGTCAAGCTTCCGTCTCGCAACTGGCCAAATTGCCTTGGGGCATGAAGCCCGGGCAGCTTTAGTATCGAAACCGTTTGCTAGGTCCTCGGTGCCGCGGTCGGCGAAGCACCCCACGATGAAAGTGTATCATGTATCGATATGCGGGTCAATAAGGTTTGGAGAGAGATTCTACGCGGGAATCTTGCCCTCAGCTTGGCTCCTGCCAACCGGACAAGCGCTCAGTCCATAGCGCCATAAGCTCGCGTAAGCATATCTCGTTGACCTTGACGTGAGCGTAGAAGCGGTGCGCGTTCGCTTTCATCCAGACCAGCCTGCCTCGTCATCGGTAACTGCCCCCGGTGGCGGGCTGCCGCTGGCCGGCGGCGCTGGCGCGGATTCGAGGGGCGCATATCGCGGAACGAGGGTGACGAATACCACCTTTATGATGCCAGCGACCGGCACCGCGACGAGCAGGCCCAGCAGTCCGAAGAGTTCGCCGCCCGCGAGCAACGCGATGATCACCGCCAGCGGCGAGAGGCCGACGCTTGGACCGACGACGTTTGGTGCGATGAGATGTCCTTCGAGCTGATTGATGATGACGAATCCGATGATCACGAAGAGCGTATTCAACGGACCACTGGTGATAAGCGCGATCAGCACTGCAGGCGCTGCACCGGCGAACGCGCCGACATAGGGGATCACATTGAGAAGGCCCGCAATAAGGCCGATCAAGATCGCGAAACGAACGTGGAGAAGCGTCAACATGACAGCGGTCAACGTGCCGACGATGAGCGCGACGAGCAATTGGCCTCGGATGAATCCACCGAGAACTGCATTGATGCCATCGAGGATCGCCAGCGCCTTGGGCCTTGCAGAGGGAGGGATCAAGCTGACGATCCCACGATGCATCGAGTCGCTCTCGATCATGAGATAGATCGCCACGATCGGGACGACCACGAAGAGCGCAAGAATTGATATCGCGGACATGAACACACCGAAGAAGCTCTTCGCGACGTCGGCGCCGTAGCGATCTACGAGCGTGACGAACTCCGTCGGCAGTCCCGCGATATAATCTCTGATGAAAGGCGGCAGCCGTGCCCCGATCGGACTAGTGGGATCGGAGAGCGTGGTTTGCGCGTCGCGGGCGATCCCGGGCGCGTCCTGGACGAACTGCTTGACGTCACCACTGACCGCCGGCACGATAAATGCGATCGACGAGACGACGATCACGATGACCGCCGCATAGACGATGGCTATGGACGCCCACATCGGTAGACGCTCGTTGAGACGCCGCACCCCCGGCACCATCACGTAGCACAAGCATATAGCGCCGATGACAATCGTCGTCAAAGTGTGCAGCCGCCCAAGGAGGTGGATGAAACCGATGAGGATGACTGCAGCGAGCACGATCACCGCGAGCACCTGGAGCGCGGTCCCCAAACGCGCGCTCACGAGCGACGACGCCTGCATATCGGTCCCCTCAGACGGCAGGGACCCCGACCCTCCCCGAAACACACTGCTTTCACGAGGCAAGAATTTCGTAACTGTGGGCGCAGTTCTCTTTATCGCCCTGTAGGTTGAATCGCACGTGGTGATCACAGACGAGCCGGTATTCCGGCTGGGCAGCGCGCTCGCCATCGGCCTGCTGATCGGCGCCGAACGTGAGCGCCGAAAGACGGAGTCTCCGGGGCGCTCTGCGGCGGGGATCAGAACGTTCGCGGTGGCGGCACTCCTTGGGGGCGTGAGTTTCATGCTGGGCGGCTATGTACTGCTAGCCGTCACGATGCTTGCAACCGCTAGCCTCTGTGCCATGGCCTATCTGCGAAGTCACGACAGAGATCCCGGCGTCACATCAGAAGCAGCGCTTTTGCTGACCGTTCTCTTAGGCGCGCTGGCCCAGCAGGATACCGCGATCGCCGCAGGCGTCGCCGTTGTGGTGACGATCCTATTGGCTGCTCGGACAAGTCTGCATCGCTTCGTCCGCAACGTGTTAAGCGAAGAAGAGCTGACGGACGGACTCATCTTCGCAGCTGCGGTTCTGGTCGTGTTGCCCCTTGTCCCGAACCGATATCTTGGGCCCTTTGATTCGATAAATCCCCGCACTGTCTGGATGATCGTCATCCTCATGATGTCGATCAGCGCCGCTGGATACGTCGCGGTTCGGCTGCTTGGCACCCGTTTCGGGCTTCCTCTTGCCGGTCTTGCGTCAGGCTTTGTCTCGAGCTCGGCCACGATCGGCGCGATGGGCGCCCTAGCCGCAAAGGAACCTTCGGTCGCGCGGTCAGCCGTTGCAGGCGCCGTCCTTTCAAGTGTTGCTACCGTTGTGCTGATGGGGATAGTGCTGGCCGCGGTTAGCGAGCCCACCTTTCTCGAATTGCGTGTTCCGCTGATCGCCGCCGGCATAGCGGCAATCGCTTACGGAACGCTGCTGACGATCACGAGCATCCGCCACGAAACGCCCGACCTGAAGCGACTGGGGCGGCCGTTCAATCTTTGGACCGCGCTTGCTTTGGCAACGACGATCACCGTCGTCGTCGTCGTCTCGGCGGCACTCAACGCGTGGTTCGGCGAAAAAGGACTGATCGCCGCCGCAGCGATCGCAGGCTTCGCCGATACTCATTCCGCGGCCGTGTCCGTGGCTTCTCTCGTGGCCGCCGATAGGATCACAGCGCCGGAGGCCGCGATTCCCATTCTTGCAGGCCTGACCACCAATGCTGTGACGAAAGCTATCATCGCCGCTTGGATCGGCGGCTCCCGCTTTGCGCTGCAGGTCATCCCGGGGCTTGTGCTCATGCTGTTGGCGGCCTGGATAGGATTCGCGTTCGTCCAAGCCCACTGAGCTCCGAATCGCGTAACCCGCTGAACAGGAAACAGAGGCATCGTAGGATATGAGCGCACGAATTCCGCGCAGCACGCCGCAGCCCCAACACGTAGAAAGACACTCCAAAGCATCCGCAGCTGTTCGCGACGTGGTCATTGGCATGTCGGACGGTCTGACCGTGCCCTTCGCGCTCGCTGCTGGGATCACTGGGGCGATCGCCGCTTCGCACATCGTTGTAACCGCCGGCATCGCGGAGTTGGCGGCAGGCGGGATATCGATGGGTCTTGGCGGTTATCTCGCGGCCCGCACCGACGTCGAGCATTTCGAAAGCGAGAAGCGTCGCGAGCTACGGGAAGTCGAGGAGATGCCGCAGGCTGAAAAGGCCGAGGTCGTCAGCATTTTTCGTGAGTACGGGTTGAACGACGAGGATGCGCGCAACGCCGCTACCCGTCTTAGCGCCGACCGACAACGCTGGGTCGACTTCATGATGCGATTCGAGCTGGGTCTCGAGGAGCCCGATCGAAAGAGGGCCCCGATGAGCGCGCTCACCATAGGCGGCGCATACGTGGTCGGTGGATTGGTGCCGCTACTGCCCTATATGTTGGTCCAAGATTCAAGACAGGCTCTATACGTCTCATCACTTGTTACACTTCTCGCTCTTTTCACTTTTGGTGCAGTGAAGGGTGCATTGACGGGTGTGACCTGGTTTCGCAGCGCGGTTCAGACGGTCATTATCGGCGGCGTCGCCGCGACCGTGGCGTTTCTCATTGCGCGGTTGGTGACCGGTTAGCGCAAGCCTTCTATGCGGTCCTTTTGTACCCAATTGACAGACGATAGGGGCTACGTAACGTCGGCACCGTGGGTCGCCAATCTCCAATTGGTGTCAAGCCTAAAACGGCAAAATCAAGAAGAGACCCGCGAAGCCTTATGCTACGCGGGTTTCAAGTGGCGACGCTGATCGGGCTCGAACCGACGACCTCCTGCGTGACAGGGGTGCCGCCTGACTATATCGACCGAGATCTCCACCGCCGGAATCGTTCCTCTGTTCTCGAGCGAGTGTGTGGTGCTCCTATCCTCGGGCCAGCCCACTCCCCGCCCATAGTCCGTAGCGACTCCGTTTCGATGGTCAGTGATCGTTCCTTGCAGTATGTAGACGATGCCTGGTCTGTCTTTATGGTCGTGAATCGGTCCGAAGACGCCTCCCGGCTCGAAAGTCACCATACGCATTCGAAGTTGGCGCCCTGCCATACCCTCGATCTCAGGGCCAAGGTCAAGCGTTGCAAGTAACTCCGCGGTAACACCCGTCGGCAAGAATGGAAAGCCTATTGCGTCGCTATCCATCGACCGCATCCGAGCGATCTTGGGTGGACGCTACATGGCGCTCATGCATCAAACGCTTGAAAGCGTGCTCTTCGACGCGGTCAAGGACCAGAGCGACGTCCGATTCGATACGACGATCACCGCACTCGAATCCGACGACAAAGGGGTGCACGTAAAGCTCGACGACGGATCGCAACTGTCATGCGACGTGCTCGTCGGCGCTGACGGCATCCATTCAAGCGTGCGCGCGCTTGTCTTCGGCGGGGAGGACGCGTTTTTGTGGCCCCTAGGATATTGCGTAGCGAGTTACCGAGTATCCGATCGATATCAGCTCGGGCCGACCTGGACGATGTATCTCGAGCCTGGGCATATGGTCGGACTCTATGCGGGTGATGCTCCGGGTAGCGCGTTTGCTTTCTTCATGTTCGAGACGACCGATCGCTTGCACGTCCCTCGGGCGGAACGCGTACCTCGGTTGCAGCGCGAATTTGAGGGGGTCGGCTGGATAACGCGCGACCTTCTCGACGATGCGCCCGACGGCGACGACGTGTTCATGGACACGGTGGCGCAAATTCAAATCCCGCGCTGGCATGAAGGGCGCGTGGCGCTCGTGGGCGATGCGTGCGACTGCCCGACGCTGGTCAAGGCGCATCCCTTGCCATGGGCGGAGCATACATCCTCGCTCAGTGTCTAGGAGAGGAATCATCCCCGGAGGCAGCGTTCGCACGTTATGAGCGGCAGCTCCGACCATATGTCGAGTCGCAACAAAAAGCCGCGCGTTCGTTCGCGAAATCGTTCCTGCCGAGCACATCGTTTGGTGTTGCGGTGCAGAACCTGGTCTTAAGGCTGGTCTTTCGGCCCACGTTTTCGTGGGTGTTGCGACGCCAGTTTGATGTGCGCAGTGTTCTCGACGCCAACGGAGCGCGGTCGTAGTGTGGGAGCGCTATAAATCTGCCGTGCGCGCGACGGTGGTCGCGAGCGCGGCTCCGTACGGCTACACGCTAACGGTTTGGACTTCCGGAGCGGTCCTGACGCACGCGCACGGCGTCCCGAGCGCGAGCGAAGCGCTGCTGTTCCTGCTCGGCGCAGTCGCGGCGTACGCGACTGTCGGGTTGCTGGCTTTCGCCGGATCGCATGAAACCACGATTGTTCATCCACCGCGCGCGGTAGTGTGGGGTGCATTACACCTGTTCTCCGTCGGTCTTGCAATCGGCGCCGCGTATCTTGTGGCGCGTTTGGCAACTAGCGTCGTGGCCTGGCCCGTGGGCGGCTTTGTTGCGACGGCGATCTACCTCACCGGCTCCCCGCTCCAGCTTGCAGTCGCACACGGGGCGCCCATAGACAGACGCCAACATTAGTACTCACATCTCGAGCGCTGCTTCGAGCGTGCGATCCTCGGACCAAGCCGCGCCTTCGGCCGCGAGTTCATCTATCTCGGCGTCGCTGAGATGCTCGCGCAGCGTTGCCATGAGCTTCTCGAGGCCCCACATGCCGGCGGCCCCGATGCTCGCACGCTGGAGCTCGAGTTCCTCGTAGTTCGCGTTGACGTATCCGATAAGGCGTGCTGCACTCGATATTTGTCCGCCGAGCGCTCCAAGCAGCGCGAAGTGCTGCAGCGCGAGCATGAGAAGCACGGAGTGAGCTTTCAGCGCCCAGCGCAGTGCTTCGCGTGCAGCTTCACGCGCTGCTGTGAGATCTCCGAGCGCAATGCAGAATACCGTTTTTTCGCTGTGGTCAAGAGCTAGGTGCGATACATTCTTGCCACGCGCGTCGATATCGATGGCCTCGCGCACCAGGCGCAGCGCCTGTTCAACGCGACCATCTTCGAATTCTAGCTCAGAGTGGTCCGCTAAAACCCACGCGATCCCAGCTTCGTCTCCGATGGCTTCGAATGTCTCAAGCGCCTGAACATACGACAAACGCGCTGCCGCAAAATCACCGCGAGATTCATCGATGCCAGCTTGGTGAAGCAGGGACAACGCCAAGCCCCATTTATTTCCCTGCTCGCGTGCGGCCGTTAGCGCGCGTGAGTTCGCCTCATCAGCCTGCTCAATGCGGCCGAGGTCGAGCAGACCGTGCACAAGATCGAGCAGCGCCCAGGTCGCCCCGTCGTCATCTCCTATCGATTGATATAGCGTCAGAGCCCGCTCCGCGCACGCGTGCCGTCGCTTACCACCGGACAGCCGGGCTGATGCACGCCAAAGACGGGCCGCCACGCGAGGTTGCTCGACCTCGTCAAGTTCGGCTTGCGCAAGACCGATCCAATAGCGCCCTTCGCCCAGGAGTCCGCCGTCAAACCAGAGATGTTCCAACGCGCCGGCGAGCTCGCCACCGAGCGCCACATCATGTCCGTTTGTGAGCGCCCACTCAAGCGTCGCGCGGTAGTTGTCGAGTTCGAGCTCGACGACCGTAAGCCACGCGCCGGTCGAGCCAGTACCGAATCGCTTGTCAGCCGCCTCCGCTTCGGCGCGAAAGTAGTCGCTATGACGGCGAGCGAGTTGCTCGCGTTCGCCGGTAGCGTCAAGTTTTTCCAAAGCATAGGCGCGGGTGGATTCAAGCAACCGGTAACGTTCCTGCTCCCCGCTCGTATCCGCTACGACTAGCGACTTGTCGGTCAACGATGAGAGCAGGTCCACGATGCCGGTCTCGTCGAGATCATCGCCAGCATGAACTGCCGCCACCGCAGCCAAGCTGAAACCGCCGGCAAAGATGCCAAGGCGCTTGAAGAGCGCTTGCTCGTCGGCATCGAGCAGATCATAACTCCAGTCGATGAGCGCGCCGAGCGTCTTCTGTCTCGGTACCGCAGTGCGGCTGCCGCCGGTGAGGACCTTAAAGCGG
Organism: Vulcanimicrobiota bacterium; assembly: GCA_963812135.1. GTDB lineage: Bacteria > Vulcanimicrobiota > Vulcanimicrobiia > Eremiobacterales > Eremiobacteraceae > JAFAHD01. The sequence continues at coordinate 1,292,473 of CAWETU010000001.1, read as the reverse complement.
TCGTTCAAGCGGCGCGCGATATTTGGGATGGAGAGCACCTTCACGCGGGCCGCGGCTAGCTCGATCGCCAGCGGGATTCCGTCTAAGCGGCGGCAGATGTCGGCAACGGTTGGCGCAGTTTCATCGGTGAGCGCAAAGTGATTGTCGGCGGCCTTCGCTCGGTCGACGAAGAGCGCGATGGCGGCGTATTGCGGCGCTTCGGCTGCCTGCACGATCACGGCCTTATCGGGAGTGGTCAGTGACGGCAACCGATACACCACCTCGCCGCCGATGTCAAGCGCCTGTCGCGAGGTGGCGAGCATTCGCACCTTTGTGCACGACCGCGCGATATTCTCTGCAATGCTCACGACCGCCCCGAGGAGATGTTCGCAGTTGTCCAGGATGAGCAGCAACTGCTTATTCTTGAGCCATCGCGGAATCGATGGATCGACTCTGCGATCCTCCTGCTGACTCATGCCAAGCACTCGAGCAATGACACTTGAGACCAACTCCGGGTCGCTGATGGGCGCAAGGTCGACAAACCACACGCCGTCGCTGTAGTGGTCGAGAACGTCGGCCCCGACTCGCAGCGCGAGCCGTGTCTTGCCGACGCCGCCGGCGCCCGACACTGTCACGAGGTTGTGCTGTCCAAGCAGCGACTTGACATCGTCGATGTCATGCTCGCGTCCGAGAAGGCTCGTGAGCTGAATCGGAAGATTGTTCGAAGGCACATGATGCCGACCGGCCAGCGAATCGACGTTGGCGTCGCCTTGAAGAACTGCGGCCAAGAGCTCCACGCGCGAGTGGAAGCTCAATTTGCTGAGGATCGAACTGACGTGAGTCTCGACGGTACGCTCGCTCAAAAAGAGCGTCTCGGCGATCGCGCGATTCGACTTGCCGTGGGCGACCAGTTCGGCAACTTCACGCTCGCGAGGCGAAAGATTCGTCTCGGCTAAGTCGCTGGCTCTGACGTTTTTATCCATAAACGTGACGACCTGGTTAGACGGGTGATGGGTTACCTTGAGAGCACGCTTGGACCGGTTCGTCGAGTTTCTCGCGGAACTCTGCTATCGCGCGCACCGCGCGACGTTTCCACGGACGGCTAGGCATCGTGGCTGAATTCCCGGGAGGAAGCTACGAAATCGCCTCAAGCTTGCCCCGTTAAACGAAGACGAGCAGCGCCGCAAAACGCGGTCTTGTCACAAGATGATCCCTCCGCCCTCCGCTCCCTCGCCAAGCTGTGTGCTGACTCGAAGCGCTGAAAACCGCGGCATTCCGAGCTCGGAACGCACTATGGGCTGTCATTAGGCTGTCAAAACCCAATCCGCTGATCTGCATCCGAGGATAAGAAAACCCGCGAAGCCTTATGCTACGCGGGTTTCAAGTGGCGACGCTGATCGGGCTCGAACCGACGACCTCCTGCGTGACAGGCAGGCGCTCTAACCAACTGAGCTACAGCGCCACGCGCCATTGTAGCGGCTTTTCGCGGTCCCCGAATTCTTACCTACGTCCCAGCTATGCTTGGGAGCGCTGGTACACGAGCGCGAACACCCTCTTCCAAGTCTGCGCGACGTTTGCGAAAAGCGTCCACTGGTACGTGTCAGGTGCTGTGCGGACGATATCCACTCGATAATCGACGGGTCCCGTGACGCCGACGATATCTCCCGAGTCGCGGAATGAGATCGTTCATTTGTCGCCGCTGACGCTCATCGGGCCTTGCGTTATCGCGTTGTGCTCATCCATGTACCATATCTTCAGAGCCTTGTCAGCAGGATCGTAAAACAGGTCGCCCGCGTACCCAGCGTTCGAGCCGTTGGCCATCACGAATTGCGTGGTGAAGCGGACAAAGCTGTGATTCGGTGGCCATTCGTAGCGCACATCGATGCGCTGCGGGCCGTCGGTCGATGCGGGTGGTTGGGCTGTCCAAACGCCGCCCACAAGCCAACTCAATTGATCGATGGGTCGGACCGGCTCAGACGCGCCAACGCTGAAGAGAGCGACGGTCAGCGCGAGCGCCGTCGTCGCAAGCAGATGTCTAGCCATGACGCCTAAGCCTTTCTCATAACGACGGGCTGCCGGGTTTCGTCGAGTCAGTCCTAAGGACATAGACGTTGTTGTGACTATCGACTGCCAAACAATCGGCCGTGGGGCCTAATAGGCGATCGGGTGCGGGGAATCGCGCTCGCCATGATCGGTTACCCGCAACGCTTTTACGCGGTGCGGGTTTCAAGTGGCGACGCCGATAGGACTCGTCAGATCCCGTAGTAGGCGAGTACCCCGTTCGTTTGCAGGTCGTACGTCGGGTCGATCGCGTGCGGATCGGTGGCGCTGCGCGGCGCCGCCATCAGCTTCTTCAGATCGATGACGGCAAGCCAGGTGACTTCGCGATTCACGATGACGGCGCAGTCAGGACAGTTGGCCGGATCGTTGAACGCGGCGATCGGGTGCGGGTCGTGGGCGGCATCCCACGGCTTCGCGTCCGGCGTGTTGGGTATCTTCACAAACGCGTAGTCGGAGATCGCCAAGCCGCTGCTCGAGGTGGGCAGCAGCACGAAACCCATGCGCTCCATGCCGCCGTCGCAGAACTCGCCGGTGACGAATTCCAGATGCAGCACCGAATCGGTCGCGATGTCGGTGTCGTCCGCGCCGCACGTGCCGAGCAGGTTGATCGTCAGCGTTTGCGAGCTGCCCGATACGGTGAACATGCCGGCTGACGGGCTGTTGAGGACTGCCGTGCCAAGATCCGCGGTCGTGAACACATCAGGCGGGTTGAACTCGTTGGGCGTGATTGCGACGTGCGTCGAAACGTCAACATTGCCCGAGTCAGGCGTGACGATCATCGGGAAGGTCGTCGACGACGTGTACAGCGTGGAGGTCGTGAAGTCGATGATCTGCAGCGCCGGCGGCGTCGTGTTGTATTGGGGTGTGAAGACCCAGTTCTTCACGTAGTCATAGCCCCAATTCTCATTCGGGTCGGACACCGCGACCGACGCGGTGGAGGTGTGCGAGTTCTCACCCCATCGCTGGAATAACCCTCCGCTCGGGCCCGGCACGAGGATGAGGAACGCGTTGTCAGTGGGATCGTAAGCGATGTCGCAAATGGTGCATGAACCGCCGGTGAAGCCCAACGTTCCGGTCGCTAACGTGTCGAACTCGGTATCCGTTTGGGCGGCCACCATGATATCGGCGATCTTCGAGGCGCCGTAGGCCGCGCAGAAAACGCGCAGATTCCCCTCGTCGGACGCGCATTCCGTGGCCGCGAACGAAAGCGCGTACGTGTGGACGATCGAGCTTGTGGCGGGCGCAGCCTGCTTCGTCACGGTCGCGGGCTGCAATCCTAGGATTGGAGCAGTCTGACCACTGCGTCCGTTGGCACGTGACCCGCCATCCTGTTGGACGGGTCGCGACGCGGACTGTACCACGCGCGCGGACGAGGCCGCAGCCTTCAACGCGCCCGCGGAGATATCGATCTGCTCGACAGTGCTACTGCCTGCGTTGCCTTTGCCGACGAACGCGTAGGTCTTGCCGCTGGTGCAGATGACGCCGATGGCGCCGGTGCCGCTGGCCGTGCACTTGAGCACGCCCGGCGGCAGGCCGCCGCCCGGGGCGCCCATGGGCACGCTGCAATTGTTGCAGCTGCAACCGGCGAGGAAGGCGATCGCGATCGTCGCGAGCACGCCGATGAGCTTGTGTCGAGCCGAGTGTATCATCTCTCGCATCGTCTTTGCACCTCTGCCGATCTAGAACCGAACGCCGAGGCCGATGTAGGGGCCGTTGTGCGACTGACCTATCGGCGCATTAGCCCTCGCGTAATACGTATTGCCGCTCCAGCCGCCGTACAGGTATACGGGGAAGCGTTTCTCGGACAGTGCAAGCCCTACGTCGTACTTGAGAATCGAATACTGCTGCTTGTACGTCACGCCGAAATTCGGGCTCGCCACTTGGGGGATCGTATAGTTGCCGGTCGTGCTCGGGTAGTAGTACATCGAGCCGTAATAGCTGAGCGACGACGTGAAGTCGGGCAGCTTTTCCGCCCCGAAGCCCACGCCGTTGAGATGCGGATATCCGTAGCTCGTGGACGTCGTCAAGTAGCCGACGCCCACATAGACGTGCGGCTGGAAGATCTCGTACTCGAGCCGGCCGTCCAGCGTCGTCTGCTTGCCTAAGAACACGGGCGCTGCGTCGACGAGCCCATCGACGGTGTTGAAGATCGTCCAATGGTCGCCGGCCGAGTCGACGAAGTTATCGGCGGTGACGTATGCATCCTGACGGAAATCGACCTTGAGTGCGAACGGCGAATTCTTGGGGACCCACGCGCCGGACGCGACATACGTGTTCCGGAAGCAGTATGCGCCGTCCACAAACTCGTTGAAGTTTCTACCGCCCGCGAAACCGGCCTGGACGAAGAACTGATACGGGGCTTTCGTCGGTGTGGGTGTTGGAGGCGCCGTCGGCGCTAGAGTCGGCGGTGCGGTCGGCGCTAGAGTCGGCGGCGCCGTCGGGACAGGCGTGGGCGGAAGATAGCGTACCACCGCGATGCGCCGCTCCTGCACCCATTGGACGTACGCGCCCATGGTCTCCGAGATAACCCGGATCGGCACCAGCGCAACGCCTTGGTACATCATGGGGCCCTGGTCGAGCGGGCGCGTCTCGCCATTGATGATCGCCGATTTGCTGCCGAGCGCCAGCTGAATGCTCGCGCCACTGCGTTGGATGGTGAAGCTCTTGGCTTTGGCGTCATAACTGACGGTGGCGCCCATCGACTCGAACATACTGCGCAACGGCACGAGGATCTCGCCGTTCTTCACCAACGCAGCGAGCACGCGGCCGGCGCGCAACACGTCGGGCTTCGCGTAGACATGCTGATCGTTGTAGAGGATCGGGATCTGACCGGAGGGCGGACTGCCGAAATCGGCAGCGTTTGCGCCGGCGCCCCAGAGGAGGAACGCAACGACGAAAACCGCCGCGGCGAAGCGTGCAACGTGCATGGCGACTACGCTCCCAGCATACAATGATGCCGACCAAGCAGCAAAAGCGAGTCTCTACCGAGGGCAGCGCTTGTGGCCGGGCGTTTTCGCGGCTCTGACGGAACGACCTTCGAACCAAAGTCGCAAAGTTATTGCGCTATTTCCGTCTTTTCCGGATTCCTAGTTATCGGGGTCGTTGAACTTGACCCACCAATGGGTCCCATCGCAGAACGGCTTGTTCTTCGATTGGCCACAGCGACAGAGCGCGTAGTGTTCGCTGTTGGCGCCCTCATTCTTCAGCTCACCCTCCAACTCAATCCCACCGCGGACATAATAGCTCGCGTTGTTCGCGACGTAGATCCCCGGCTCGCGCTGCTCGCCTTGATAGGCGGTTCCGTTGCGGACAAAGCCGAGGGCGCCTGACGGGCATTGGCGCACGATGGCCTCGATGGTATCTGCATCTGCGCCTTTCGCCGTCACGAACGGCTCGCCGGTCGCATGGAACACCTGCGGCAAATGGTCCGTGCAGTTCCCGAAATGGCAGCACGTGCCGCGGTTGTCACGCACCGTGATCCCAACCCCCTCGTAGCTGTCCAAGCGATCCTTCGTCCGGTTGGGAGATTTCGCGCTCGCGAAGCCGTTGCGCGCATGCGTGCCGTCGCAATACGGTTTGAGATTCGATCCTCCGCAGCGGCAGAGCGCGACGATCGGACGGGTTCGCAAGACCTCGCCCTTTGAATTGGTGAGGTTACGCAGATTGCGGACGATCAACGGCCCGTTCAACTCCGGACGAACGCTTGTACGCGCGTTGCGTTCGGTGCAGCTGCCGCGGATCGTCTGCGCGAAGTCCTGCGGGATGAATGGCGTCAGGTGCTCGGCCACCGATTCGAGCGCGGCCGCCGCCTCCTGCACCTCCGGCGGCATCGCCGCGTCGTCGGCCAGCTGCGTCAACCGCGCCGCCAGATCATAGAGCCGTTCAAGGAAGAATATCCACGCCGACTGCCGATGCGACAGCAGATGGATGCTGCGGTTGAATCCAAACCCGGGACCGGCGGCTTTGCCGGGGTACTCCGGTCCTGCGGGTGTCTTCGCGAGCGCCTCGCCGAGCGGGCGCAGCACCGATGCCATGATGCGCAAAGTGCCGCGCGCGAGTAACCGGAACTGCTCTTCAGTCTCGCCTTCATGAGCGAAGAACCGCAAGAGCATCATCAGCATCAAATCGTATGTCCCGTTGAACAGCTCCGCAAGCTCTTGCGCGGTCGCATCCGTGATGCGGTTCGAACCGGGAGCGTCGGCGTAGCCGCGAGTCGTCGGGTTGCTGATCAGGGGACGCACCGGATCGAAAACTCTGCCGGCCGCTTTGGCGCGCGCGCACAGGTCTTCGTATTCTTTGCGAATCGAGTCGAAGACCACGAAGTGCGCGTCGGGGTGTTCGCTGGTCGGTGACTCTCCCTGTTCGATGATCATCTCGATGGCGCGAGCCGCCGAAGCTGCGTCCGTCACCTCGACCAGCTCACCCGGCAGGTCGAGATACTTGGGATTCGCTTGCGCTTCCGGGGGCCCGATGAAAAGGCGTTCCTGCGGAATGCAGCGGAACGCGCTCTCGATCTTATGATAGAATTCGCCGACGGTGCGGAAGTCGATGTCGAATGGCTCGAGCGCGTTTTGCGCGCGAATCGCCTCGACTCGGTCGAAGTCAACCGCCACGCGGCCCCGGATCTCGTCATAGAAGGCTGCGCGATCCTCCGGTAGGACGCCCTTTTCCGGCAGCTCGTAGCATACGAACCGCTCGATCAACGCCTTTGAGAACGGCTCAAGCGTCAGCGCGATGCCGAAGGGATAGGTCGAGGCAGGCATCGGGAAGTTCGAGCGGGCGAAATGCGGAGCGCCCCCGACCGCCGTCAGGATATTTGAGACTTGCGCGAGATGAAGCATCTCCTCGACGGCGACGCCGGCGAGATTGCGCTTCCACGTGCGCACGATCTCCAGCTCTTCCGGCGTCACACCGCCCTCATCGACATGATTCTTCAGCGAGTAGCCGGCGTACAAATAGACGCAGGCGAGATTGTGCTCCAATTCCGACGCTCTGGTGAGCAGGTAAAGGAGCTCTTCGCGCGTCTCAACCGGTGAAACCGGTGAAGCCAGATCCATTTGATTGATCGTCACGGATCCTATCCTTCCGGAGAGTCGAGATCAGATGGTGATCATAGACTAAGACGTCTGTTTCGTAAACCCAGCCGAAAGTGTGGTGAGAGGCCGTCGCGTCAACCGAGCCATTCGGGATGCAGCGCGGTGCTGTCGAAGTGCTGGGTCGCTTTGTAGCGCTCGAATTGGCCATTCGCGGCAGCCACTGCCGTCTTTGCGAGCAGCGCCGTTCGTTCTTGCGCCGTCAACGGTTCGAAATGATCGGCCACGTCGAGCGCCTGTTGTAGGATCTCCATAGAATCGATCCCCGTGATCGTCACGCTCACCGGCAGGCTCATCGCATAGCGCAGGCACTCGGGCGCGCTGACGGCGTGGCTGTCCAGGATAAACGGATCGCCCATCGGCTTCATGCCGAGAACGCCCATCTGCTTCTGCGTCGCTATGGGTAGCACGATGTGCTCGAAGCTGTGGTAGTGCGCATCCATGACGTTGAGCGGCATCTGCAATGTGGCGAAGCGGAAGTTATGCTGTTCTGCGCGCTCGAGCATGTGCTTGTGGATCTCGGGACTCTTGTGACCGGTGAAGCCTATGTAGCGCACCTTTCCTTGATCCCGCGCTCGGAGCACGGCTTCCAGCGCCCCGCCGGGCGCGAAGATGCGATCGGGATCCTCCATGCGGATCACTTCGTGAAATTGCAAGAGGTCTACGTGGTCGGTCTGAAGGCGCTCCAGCGACTCTTCGAGCTGCGTGGCCGCGCTTTCGGCGGTGCGGCCATCGATCTTGGTCATCAGGAACGCTTTCTCGCGATAGCCGTCGCGCAGCGCCATACCCATCCGGCGTTCGCTTTCGCCTTCGCCATAGTCCCAGCTGTTGTCGAGAAAGTTGATGCCGTTATCCAGCGCCGTGCGCACGATGCGGATCGCGATCTGTGGATCCGCAGGCTTGCTCAAATGGAAGCCTCCGACGCCGACAATCGAGACCCGCTCGCCGGTCTGGCCGAGTGCGCGGTATTTCATCCGGCCTTATTCTCCTTTGGCTAGTGTTTTTCCAAGAGCGGAAAGCCCCAAACCGGTATCCAAGGCATTGGCTCGAGTAGGGGTGATGGCAGTATGAAATTTCGGCACGGCGACAAGGTCCTCATACGCAACCTCGGCGTCGAAGGCGAGGTCATCGAGGTGCGCACGCGCTCGATCGTCGTCCGCTTCCACCACAAAGACGAGCTTGTCGAGCGGCATTTCACCGAAGACGATCTGCAGCGGCTGCCGACCACCAAAGAATGGAACATCGATCACCAAAAAGATCTCGACTAGGGCGGTGCCGATCCGGTGTCCTGAAACCTCACCAGATGATTGTCTTGGATCAGCAGCGACCACGCGTCTGAAGTCACGTGGATCGCACCCCAAAACGGGCGATCCATCTCGAAGATGACGCCGATCTGCAAACCGATCATCGCAGCCACGAGCGCCGTCATCACCGACTGAAGCATCCAGTTGTCCACTCCGAAAAGAAAGACGAACGCGAGCAGGATAAGCCCGCCCGCGATCAGTGCGACGTACATCGTCGGCTGGACCTGGCTCTGCGCGTCGAGGATGCGAAGACGGCGCTCCGCGGTGACATCGCGGAAGCTGCCGAGCGCCGCATCGCGTAACGACGATTGCCGCAGCATCTCCGTTTGTCGGGTGCTGGGCGGGATCTCGCTCGCCGCGATCACGTTCAGCGCCGCGGCTAAGAGCCTGCGCGCCCGAAGGTCCTCCTGTCCGTCCGCCAGCATCGGCCATTCGACGTCGCGCACCTCGTGCGCGTAGGCGCCGAGCAGCTCGCGTTCGCGCGAACGCTCGGGGTCCGGCAGCGCCCGAGTCAAGTACAGAACATCCGCGATTGCGGTCGTCTCAGCGTCTGCATTGCGCTGTGCTTGGTCGAACGAATTCCAGACGGTGATGACGAGAAACCCGAGCATCACCGCATACAGCACGCCGACGATCGCCACCAGAAAACCGGCGACGTCATGATGCGGGATGAGGACGCTCGCGGGGACGATCCGTCGGAAGATCGTGTGAAGCGCGACGGCGGTCAACGCCGGCACCAGCATGAAGATCGCGAGCACAAACCAACCGGGAGCGTGTGCGAACAGATCGTACATGCCGGGCGGTTTCGCGAACGCCGGAAAAATCCTAGTGGGCGATCTGCGACAGCCCCGCGCGCAACTCCGCCGCCGAGATCGGTCCGCCTTCCACGTACTGCTTGATCACCCCATCCGGCCCGATGAACACGTGCAGCGGTAGTTTGGTGAGCCGATACGCAGCTCCGACGTCGCCCGATCGATCGAAGACGATTGGATAACGAACCCCATGACTTTGGACAAATGCTAGCGCGCTCGCCTGCGAATCCAGCACGGCGATGCCGACGACTCGCGGGCCGTCGGTGGGAAGCTCGCGTGTGACGGCTTCGATCGTCGTGACCTCTTGCGCGCACGGCTTGCACCACGACGAGAAGAAATTCAGATAGACGCCGTGGCCGCGCTGCTGCGCGAGCACGAAGCTGCCGCTTCCATTGACGATGATCGGGAGCGCGATGGCAGGCGCCTGCGTACCTGCAAGCGGCGGCTTCGACGCCGCGCCGGCAGGGGCAAGCGCCGCGAGGCACACCAGAGCGAACAGAGAGACTGCGCGCGCGAGCGCAGCGCCTCTATCTATCACTGTGCATCTTTTTGTGGATGCGCCGTCAGCCACTCGAGCGTCTTGCTGACGTTTCCCAGCGGGCTCCAATCGAATACCGTGTGGAGCACAGTCCCGTCGCGGATGACGAACGTCGCGCGTTTGGCATAGACCTCGTTCTGATCGGTGAGCGAGACATCGAACGCGTTGACGGCGTCGTTCTTTGGGTCAGAGACGAAGCGCTGCGGCGCTTTTTCTTCGGTCTGGAACTTCTTCAAGACATCGAGCGGATCGTTGGAGATCCCGACGACCGTCGCGCCCAGCTTCTGGAAGTCCGCCAGCCTGGCGGCGTAGGCTTTCGCCTCGATCGTTCAGCCCTCGGTGAACGCTTTGGGGAAGAAGTAGAGCACCACGGTCCTGCCGGCCGACGCCTTTGCAAGATCGAATGATTCGTAATTGCCGTCGAACACGGACTGCAGCACGGGGATCGCCGGCGCGCGAGCACCGTCCGCCGGCATGCTCGCCAAGGCGCTCGACCCCAGGGCGCACATGAGTGCGAGCGTGGTCGCCCCCGCGGCTGCGTGAGCCAGAACTTTCATACGGCTACATTCGAAATTCGTGAAAATGAATCCCGCGAGAGCGTGCGAAAACAACGCGCGCTGATGAGATTTTTCAGCCTGATCACCGCGCTCGCGCTCACGGCCGGCATCGCATCGGCGGCGACGCCGAACGAGCAGATCGAGCAAGCGCGCGTCGTCTTGGACGATGCGCAACATCAGCTCGACGCGAACGCGGCCGCGATCGACGGGCGCTGGCAGATGAGCGCGCTGCTCAAGACGCGCTTGCAAGCCGCTCGCGCGCAGCTCAATGCGGGCGGCGATCCAGAAGCGATTCTGCGCCTGGCCGAACTCGATGCCGCGCTCATCGATCAGCTCGCGAACCAGACGTACGTGACCTTGGGCGCAATCCGCGGCGCTTCGCCGGCGCTGCTGCCGGCCATCGGTCCGCAAAAGCGACCCTACGTCATGGCGGTCTACGTGTCGCCGGCGGCCGCGGCGAAATCTGCGCCGCTCATCTTCTTCCTTCACGGGAAAGGCCAAAACGAGGCGGACGTCATCGCCTCTCCACTCGTACGCTCGCTGGCAGACACGACCGGCAGCATCGTCGTCGCGCCGTATGCTGGCGGCGATGACATGCTCTCCGACGCGAACATCGCCGATCTGTATCAGGCGCTCGATCAGGTCGAAAACTCGATGCGCATCGATCGCCGGCGCGTCTATCTCGCAGGCGATTCGCTTGGCGGCTTCGCTGCGTTCAAGGCACTTGCGAAATCGCCCGACCGCTGGACGGCAACGCTGGTGATCGAAGGGGCTGTAGCCGAGACCGATAGCGAGGCGGTCGCAGGTCGCGTGCGCGGCAAATCGATCTACTTGGTCGCAGGCGCGAATGATCAGAGCGTCGCCGCGACCTACGTCCGCCAACTCGCGGCGTGGCTACGCACGCACGGTGCGCTCGTCACGTACTACGAGCAGCCCGATGCGACCCACTCGCTGCAGTCTGTGGCCCCCGCGGCGAGCAAAGCCTGGCAAGACATGCTTGCGGGTAACCGCCCGACATCCGGCACCCAGGATGCGGCGCCCGTGTTGCCCGCGCCGCGGCCCAGCCAGCCCTCATAATCGCCGCCGGGAAAAGGCTCGGCTCCCCGCACACGCCAATTCTCGCCTCTTATGAGCAACGTGGGCTATTATCGTCAGCCGACGATCGCCGGCGACACCATCGTCTTCGTGTGCGAGGACGATCTGTGGTCGGTTGCGGCTAGCGGGGGCGTCGCTCGACGCCTGACCGCGGGCGTCGGCGAGTGCTCGTCGCCGAGATTCTCGCCGGACGGCCGCTTCATCGCGTTCGTGGGGCGCGAAGAAGGGCATCCTGAAGTCTACGTCATGTCCGCCGACGGCGGCGACGCCACGCGACTGACGTATCTCGGTTCTGAGACATGTCACGTCGCCGGTTGGCATCCAAACGGTGATGAGATCTTATTCGTCACGGACGGACGATCGCCGTTTCTCCGCCACACCGAGGGTTTCGCCGTCAGCCGCAACGGCGGCGCGCCCCGTTCGCTCGAACTCGGTCACATGCTGTCGATCGACATCGCGCGCGACGGCGCCACGCTCATCGGACGCAACAACAACGACCCTGCTCGATGGAAACGGTATCGCGGCGGGACCGCCGGTGAGCTGTGGGCAGACCCCATAGGCAAGGGTCGGTTCTCCAAGCTTCTCTCGGTCGACGGCAACGCCGTCAACCCGATGTGGGTCGGCGAGCGCGTGTATTTCCTCTCCGATCACGAGGGGATCGGCAATCTTTACTCGTGCGCCGTCGACGGTTCGGAGCTCCGTCGCCATACCGACCACGACGAATACTACGTCCGCTATCCGTCCACCGACGGCAAGCGCATCGTCTACGGAGCCGGTGCGGATCTCTTCCTTTATGATGCGAAGGCGGATACGACGGCGCGGCTCGACGTCACCGCGCCATCGACCACGACGCAAACCGCGCGGCGATTCGTCGACGCAGCGCCGACGCTCGAACACTTCGCCCCGCACCCCGACGGGCGCGCGCTCGCGCTGATCGCGCGCGGCCAGCCTTTCACCATGCCGCTGTGGGAAGAGGCGGTCATGCACCACGGCGTCGGCAGCCGCGTGCGCTACCGGCATGCGGAATGGCTGCGCGACGGCTTGCGCTTCGTCGCCGTGACGGATGAAGGCGGCACCGAGCATCTCGAGATCTATTGGGCGGATGACAGCCAGCAATCGACGACTGCCAGCGAGGGCGACCTCGGACGCATCTCTGAGCTGGTCGTCTCGCCGGTCGCAGATGTGGTCGCGCTCGCCAACCATCGGCACGAGCTGGTCATCGTCGACCTGGCCACGGGAAAGGCCCGCATCGTCGATCGCAGCCCTGGATTGCGCGTCCGCGATCTCGCGTGGTCGCCCGACGGGCGCTGGGTCGCGTACGCGTATTCGGCGCAAAGCGATCAATCGACGATCCGCGTGGTCGACGTCGGCGAGGGCACGGCGCGCGACGTCACCGCGCCGCTGCGCATCGATCGAGCGCCGGCATGGGATCCCGACGGCAAGTATCTCTATTTCCTCTCGACGCGCGACTTCAATCCCGGTCTACGATGCGCTGCAATTCGACCTGAGCTTCCCATTCGCCATGCGACCGTTCTTGGTGACGCTGCGCGCCGACGTCGCGTCGCCGTTCGTGCCCAAGGCGCGCGCCTTCAACGGCGCGCCCAAGACGCCGGCACCGCACGAGGACGAGATGCAATCCCGGAACGAGGACTCGCAATCTCGTAAGGATATGCAATCGCGCGCCCCTGAGCATCGGCGTGAATCCGACCGTGGGCCTTCGGTCGCGGCGCGCGCGCAGAATGCGACGAAGCTCGAGAAGCCAGCCAGGTAGACCAGATCCATGCCGCACCGAGCGAATCGCCGAAACCGCCGCCCAACATCGACATCGACTTCGAGGGGATCAACGGGCGCATCATCGGCTTCCCTGTCGATGAAGGGCGCTACGAGCAGATCGTCGGCGCGCCTGGGCGCGCCCTGTTCACGCAATTCCCTGTCCGCGGCAGCCTCGGGCACTCCTTTCTAAAGGAAGATTCGCACGACGACGGCACGCTGCTGACCTACGATTTCACCGAGCAGCGCAGCGGCACCATCGCTGCCCAGGTCGGCGAGATCCGCTTGGCCGCGGATCACCACACCCTTGTGTACCGTTCGGGCTTCCGGCTGCGGGCCATCGATGCGCTTGAACCACTGGGCGAAGGCGACGCGCGACCGCCCGTCCCCGAGGAGCCCAACCGCCGATCGGGTTGGGTCGACATCGGTCGCGTGTCCGTGCTCGTCGAACCGCGCGACGAATGGGAGCAGATGTATCACGAGGCGTGGCGCTTGCAGCGTGAGCATTTCTGGGATGAGGCGATGTCGCAGGTCGATTGGAGCGTTGTACGCGACCGCTATGCGAAGCTGCTGCCGCGCGTGCGCACGCGAGGCGAGCTCTCGGACCTGTTTTGGGAGATGCAGGGCGAACTGGGCACGTCGCATGCGTACGAATATTTCGGCGACTACCGCCGGCCGCCGGTCTACAAAGTCGGCTTGCTCGGCGCGGACCTCGTGTTTGACGAACGCAGCGGCGGCTACAAGATCGTTCGCATCTTGCGCGGCGATTCGTGGAATCGCGAAACCGACTCTCCGCTCGCCGAACCGGGCTTGCGGGTCCGTGAAGGCGAGATCATCGTCGGCGTGGGCGGCCACGCGGTGGGCCGTGCCATGTCGGTCGAAGCATTGCTGGTCAATTATGCCGGCCGCGAGGTCGCGCTGACGATGCTCGATCTCGAGGGCGTGCGCCGGCGTGTCATCGTCAAGACGCTCCGCGAGGAGCGCTCGCTGCGCTATCGCGATTGGGTCGAGAGCAACAGGCGGCTCGTGCACGAGCACACGGGCGGACGCGTCGGGTACGTGCATATCCCCGACATGGGACCAGCTGGGTTCGCCGAGTTCCATCGCGGATTTCTGGCGGAGTTCAACCGCGAAGCGTTGGTGGTCGACGCGCGCTACAACCGCGGTGGCCACGTCTCTGCCTTGCTGCTCGAGAAGCTTTCGCGTAAGCGCGTCGGCTACGATGTGCCGCGCCACGGGCTGCCCCGGCCCTATCCTGACGAATCGGTCGCCGGACCCTTGGTCGGTTTGACCAACCAATTCGCGGGATCGGACGGCGACATCTTCAGCCACTGCTTCAAGCTGTACAAACTCGGCCCGCTGGTCGGCAAGCGCACGTGGGGTGGCGTCATCGGCATTTGGCCACAGCACCCGCTCGTGGATGGCACGGTAACGACGCAGCCGGAGTTCTCTTTCTGGTTCACTGACGTCGGCTGGAAGGTCGAGAATCACGGCACGGATCCGGACTACGACATCGACGTCGCGCCGCACGACTACCGTGACGGCAAGGATCCGCAGATGGACAAGGCGCTGGAACTCGTGCTCGACGCGCTCAAAAAGAATCCGGTGAAGCTGCCGACATTCGACCGGCGCCCGAATCTCGCGCCGCCGAAACTCCCGCCGCGCAAGCCATAGGCGCAACCGACCCCGAGGATCTAGCCCCCAGACCCGACGCCCGTCGTCACCTTGCGGATGTTGTTCGCGCCTTCGTCGATCACGTAGAGGCTTCCGTCGCTCGGATCGAACCACAAGTCGCTCGGGTTCGCGAAGCGTGCCGCTGATCCAACCCCGTTGACGGTACCCATCGCCTTGGCACCGGCGAGCGTGCTGACCGAACCGCTTGCCGATATCACTCGGATCGTGTTGTTATCGGTGTCGGCGACGAATATGTCGCCAGCCGCATCGCACGCGACTCCCTGGGGATGGTCGAAACGCGCGTTGGCAATGGGACCATCCACATAGCCCACGCTCGTGCTGCCGGCGACCGTTGACACGGTGCCGTCCATGGTGATCTTGCGGATCTCGTTGTTGTCGCGATCTGCGACGTAGAGACTCTTATCTTTTGCGCAATACGCGATGCCGCGCGGTCCGCTGAAACCGGCCGCCGGCCCAACACCGTCTGCGCTACTGCGAGTCCCAACTCCGGCGAGTGTCGTGACAGTCGCATCGGGCGCTATTTGGCGGATCAGATGATTCTCGTTGTCGGTGACATACATGTTGCCGTTGTCCGGATCGAACGCGACTTCCGCCACGGCGGTGAAGCGGGCGTTCGTCCCGACCGCGTCCGTGCGGCCAGGTCCGGCGCCGACATAATCGTGGTGATTTCCGGTTGCCGGATCCACGGCCACGAGGCCGTTGGTCCCTGGACAATGCCTTGAAACGGTGTATCCTCCCACTTGCTCATTGCAACGGATCGCGCCCGTGGCCACGTAGACCATGCCGTCACGCGGGTTGATCAAGATGCCGTTGGGATAGGGAAAGCTCGTCAGCCGGGTGACGTTTCCCGAGGATGAGATCACTCGAAGCGAATCGTCGTTCGAGGACGACATGCCCGTGATAGGATTCCAGTGCGCGAGAGAATTCGAAACGCCGACATACAGATTGCCCGTCTTCGGATCGCGCGCGATGCCGTGGAGGACGTTGCGACCGTGCGTGAACAGGCTTGGATCGACCACCGCGGTCACGGTGCCAGCCGACGGACCGGCCGGCGTGGGTGCAGAGGTGGCCGTCGGCGCGGCCGTCGGCGTTGGTGCGGGACTTGCCGCCGGCACGGGTGCCGGAGTGGCTGCGCCTGCGAGTAGCAACCCGAATGAAGCGACAGCAAGCGTGGCAAGCAACCTATGCATGCACACCTCTCTTCGAAGAAGTGAAGCTAGATCTAGTGTATGATCGACCCGGTTTGGACCACTTCGAAAGCGCTCGCGGGGACCGTCTTGAGCTGATCCAGATCGGTGTCGTCCCAGCGCGCATCGGTCGACCCGCTGATGAACCAGTCCGAACCATTGTCGGCGATCATCATACCGTACTTCTTCAGCGCCTTCAAGATGACGAGCGACGCGCCGGTGAACTTGCTGATGTCGTAGCTCGCTTTGAGCCGGACACGCAAGCCCATCGGCGGATCGTTCGGATCCGTCGACGTGCTCGCCCAGTGCGTCGCCGGTAAGATGAAGCCCTCCTGGGTCTGATGCACCGTGAAGCGTAGCGCGTGATAAATCGCGCCCGTCTGCACCGTCTCGTCGTAGCGGGCAAGCCCGGCAACGATGGGCAGACCCGCAGCGTCGGCGGATGTCCAGTGATACGGCCGCAAAGCGTTTGAGTTGAAATGCCAGATCGCACCCGACCCCGCGTTCCACCCCGGCCCGACATAAAACGCGTAATACATCTCGTAGTCGATGCAATTGTCGATGTCGACGACGAGCACGTGACGATCGCCCGTCGAACCAGAGCCGCCTTCGACCGGCGCGTTTGACGGCACCGGATACGGGCCGGGATCGCTCTCGGATCCGTACAGCGTGAAATTGATCGCCACGAATGGCTGCGTCTTGCCGCGCACCGTGACATACGGAATGCCATAGGTCAGGTTCGAGCCGAAATCGGGATGCAGGTTCTTCGTGCCGGCGTTCATGTGCGCGAGATAGTTCGCGGAGTTCGGATCGACCGGCAAGCCCGAGATGTCTTGGTTCCACGGATTGTCCGATGGAAAGACCTGGCAACCGCCGATCGAGGCGACCTGGCCGGGTGGAGGCGTGGGAGTCGGACCTGGTGTCGCGGTGGGTGCGGGTGTCGCCGTCGGCCCGACGACGATGCCCGGCGGGCCCGAGCCCGGACTAGAGCCGGGGCTTCCCGCCCCGCCACAGGCGGCGAGGGTAAGGCAGAGGAGGGCGCAACGCCAGATGCTCACCTTTTAGTCTTCGGCAACTGGCGCGGGCCTGCTTCGTGACCGCGCTTACACGCTCAGGACGGGTTTGGGATCGTCGAGCCGACCGCTTCGTCCTCGTCGGCGGCGAGCACGAGCCGGCGCGAAAGGCGGCGCTGCGCATATCGCTCCGCCGCGCCCACGATCACCACGTACATCACCGGGACCAGGAAGAGCGTCAGCAGCAGCGAGCTCGTCAACCCGCCGATGATCACGGTGCCCATCGACTTGCGGAACTCTGCGCCCTCGGTGAATCCGAGCGCGAGCGGCGCCATGCCGACGATCATGGCTGCCGTCGTCATCATGATCGGACGGAATCGCACGATCGCGGATTCCTTCACGGCATCGAGCAGTGAGAGGCCGCGCGCATGCAGCGTATTGGCGTAGTCAACGAGCAGGATGCCGTTCTTGGCGACCAGTCCCATGAGCATGACGATGCCGAGCATCGAGAATATGTTGAGCGTCTGGCCAGCGAACCAGCGCAGATCCGGCAGCACCATGTGGATGACGTTCGAGACGGTCAGGATCCCGAATGCGCCGATGAGCGCTACCGGAATGCTGAGCATAATGATGAACGGCTCGAGGTAGCTGCGATAGAGGATCACGAGCAGCATGTAGATGAGGACGAACGACGTTCCCAGCGCGATGAAGATCTTCGTGATCGTGTCGCCGAGGAATTGCGTGTCGCCTTCTGTTTGCACTTGAACGCCAGATGGCAGGAAGCCGGGTTGGCGTAGCGCCTCTTGCACCTTGTTGTCGATCGGACCGATCGGCGCGCCGGCGACCGGATCGGCGAACACGCGCACGATGCGCTGGCGGTCTTGCCGGCGCAGCGTCGGCGGCTCGGTGACCCATCGGAAGGTCGCGACGTCAGCCAGCGGCACGAGTGTGACGCCGTCTTGTGCGCGGACGGGCACGTAGGTGAGATTGCGATAATCGTTGCGCGTGCCGGGCGGCAGCTGAACGATCGCGTTCACCAGTCCCTCGGTCATGCGCAACTTCGTCGCGATAACTCCGCCGACCGCTGCACGCGCGGTCATCGCCGCGGCTTGGGGCGAGACGCCGAGCGCCGCTGCTTTGGCCCGGTCGATGTCGATCTCCAGGCGCGGCCCGACGATCTCGCTGGTGGCGACGACGTCGATAGTGTTCGGTATCTTCTTTATGTACGCGACGAGCTTGTCGGCAGCCGGGTAGAGCTGATCCGGGTTGCCGAGCAAGGTGTAGATCATCTGGGCGCCGCCCTCGCCGCCCGCGTTGATGTACGCACCCGGCACCAGGTAGCCCATATGGCGCATCTGGTCCACCACAAGGTGCTGGTCGTGCCGCCGGTCGGGTTTGAGATTGACCTGGACGTTTGCCACGTAGCCGCCGGTCACGTCGTTCGTGTCCGCACCGACGTTGACGACGACCTCGCGGATGTCGTCGCGCTTGCGCAGCTCTGTCGCGATGCGCTCGGCGCCCGCCGTCGTGACGCCTATCGGCGTGCCGACGGGATAGGTGATGCTCGCGGACGCGGAACCGTACTCTGTATCCGGCTGGAACTCGGTCGGAACCACGATGAATCCGATGACGACGCTTGCGATCACAAGTGCGAAGCAGCCGAACCCCACCGCATACGGATGGCGCAACGCGATCGGTAAGAGCTTGTCGTGGTACCAGCGGCGCAGATTGTCGAACCAATCGTTGAACTGGTTGTACACGAGCACGAGGAACGCGGTGCCACCGGTGAGCATGAGCAGCGCGACGAGCAGCGGATCGCCGATCACGCCGCCGATACGCGCGAGAATGCCGAGCAACGAGATCGCCCCGACGATCGCCAGCGTAATAGTGATGGCTCGCCCTGAAAGGACGGTCTGCTTGGGCTTGCGCGCCAGCGCCCAATGCGCTGAGAGCAGCGGTGTCAGCGTGAAGGAGACCAGCAGCGAGAACAGCGTGGCGGTCACGATGACCAAGCCGTATTCGCGCAGGAATTGGCCGACGATGCCGCCCATGAACGCGATCGGTGCGAACACGACGACATCGACGAGCGTGATCGCGATAGCGGCATTGCCGATCTCGGTGCGGCCAGTGATAGCCGCCTCTTCAGCCGGCTTGCCCATCTCCCGATGTCGGGTGATATTTTCTATGACGACAATCGAGTCATCGACAAGGATGCCGATCGTCAGTGACAGCCCCATCAGGGATAGCAGATCGATCGAGAACCCGAGCATCCACATGACGAGGAACGTCGCGAGGATGGAGGTCGGGATGGCGATCATGACGACGACGGCGCTGCGCAACACGTGGAGGAAGAGCAGCAGCACGAGCGCGGTGAGCAACACGCCTTCAAACAGGTTGGACATCACGCCGTCAACGGCTTCGTGGAGGAAATCCTCATCGGCGGATAGCTCGTTGAAACGCGCATCAGGATACTTGGCCGCGAGGAGCTTGAACTCGGAGCGAATCGCTTGCGTCGTCCGCTGCGTATCGGCGTCCGAGTCGTGCGCGACGTTGAGCACGATGGCGGGCTGTCCATTGACATCCGATGACAATCGGTGGTCCTGGTAGGTATCGACCACATTGGCGACATCGCTGATCTTGATCTGATTCGGCGATGCGTTCGGCACGACCAGCGGTAGCTGGGCGATCTGCGCCGGATCCGTGATGTCCGCCCGAACGCCCACTGTGGCTTCGCGGAAGGCCTCGTCAAGGCGGCCGCCCGGCATGCTCACGTTGCCTTGACCCACGGAGTTGACGACGTCGAGCGGCGTCGCACCCAGCATCTGTAGGCGCGCGAGATCCGGGTTGATATTCACCTGACGTATGAACTCGCCGCTCACATTGACAAAGCCGACGCCATGGACACCTTTGAGCGCTGGGATTATCTCGTTTTCGGCGAGATTCGACAACTCCACGGGTGAGAGCTTCGTCGACGTGAGATACTCGGTCAGGATCGGCTGCGCGTTCGGATCTTCTTTCGTGACGATCGGCGGGTCGAGATCGGTGGGCAGGTTGATCCGAGCCGCATCAACAGCTTGCTGCACATCGGTGGCGGCGAAGTCCACGCTTGTGCCGAGCTTGAGCTGGACGAAGATCGTGCCGGACCCCTCTTGGGAGCGTGCGAAGATCTTCTCCACGTGGCGCACGTTCTGCAGCTGGTCTTCGATCGGGCGGACGACGAGCCGCTCGATCTCCTGCGGACTTGCGCCCGGGTAGCTCGCGAACACCGCCACTGCCGGGAACGTGACCGGCGGATTGACGTTGACGCCCATCTGGAAAAAGCCGATGACGCCGAACAGCGCCACGGCCAAGAAGAATAACGTTATGATCGTCGGTTGCCGAATGGCAAAACGTGTCAGCCACATGTGAACCCCTACCGCCGTGCCGCTTCGGATGTTTCGCCCCTGGGCCGTCGATTTCTGTCCGAGAAGGCGAGATTTTTCAGGTTAACCCGCGTCGAGTGCCGTGCCTGTGACACCGTCCTGGTCATCTTTGGCAACTTTCAGCTGGCGAGCCAGCTTGCGTTGCGCGACCCGGTCGAAGAACCCGACCATTGCCACGTAGACGACCGGCACGAGGAACAACGTGAGGAAGAGCGAGCTCGTCAGCCCGCCGATGATCACGGTGCCGATCGACTTGCGGAACTCCGCGCCTTCGGTCAGCCCGAGCGCAAGCGGCGTCATGCCAGCGATCATCGCAGCGGTGGTCATGACGATCGGCCGGAACCGGATCGTGGCCGACTCGCGCATGGCATCGGCGAGCGCGAGACCACGCGTCCGCATCGTGTTGGCATAGTCTACCAGCAAGATCCCATTCTTCGCGACGAGGCCGGTGAGCATCACGATGCCGAGCATAGAGAACAGATTAAACGTTTGTCCCGCGAACGGCCGCAGATAGAACCGTCCGAGCTGGATATGAAAATCCGGGAACGCGACGTTGAACAAGTTGAGCACGATCAAGAACCCGATGACGCCGACGATCGCAGCCGGCACGCTCATCATGATGACCAGCGGGGTCAGATAGCTCCGATACAGCACCACCAGCAGCATATAGATAAGGATGAAAGACGTGAGCAGCGCCAGGCCGATCTTGGTCATCGCGTCGCCGAACAGCTGGGTGTCGCCTTCAGTCTTGGAGTGCACGCCTGGCGGCAGGAACCCCGGCGTGTTCAGCGCTTGGTTGACCTTGTCGACGATCGGCCCGATCGGCACGCCGTTGGCGGTGTTCGCCGTGACGCTGACGATGCGTTCGCGGTCTTGCCGCTCGATATACGGCGGCTCGGTCGTCTTCGTGAACGCCGCAACGTCCTCGAGCGGCACGAGCTGACCGGTCGTCAGCGAACGCACGTCGACCGTGCGCAGCTGCGATGGATCGTTACGGGTCGCGGGCGGCAGCTGTACCACCGCGTCGATGAGCCCTTCTCGTTGGCGCACCCGCGTCGAGATGACGCCGCCGATAGCCGCGCGCGCGGCGAGCGCCGCGTCTTGCGGGCTCACGCCGAGCACGGCGGCGCGATCGCGATCGATGTTGATCTCCAGACGGGGGCCGACGATCGCGGTGCTCGAGGTGACGTCCGTCGCGTTTGGCTGCTTCGCGATGAAGTTGACGAGCTTCTTGCTGGCCGCGTCGAGCTCTTCCGCCGGACCGGTCAACGTGAAGGAGATCGGCGGTTGGCCGGCATTCGCCGCGCCGGCCGCGGAGATACGGGCTCCTGGCGCAAGCGCGCCGAGCGTTGCGACTTTGGAGACGATGCCGCGCTCCTCGTGGCGTTGATCCTGATACAGGAACGCCCAGATGTGCGCCACATTGCCGCCGACGATCTCGGTCGCGCCGTTCTCAGCGCGGCCGACCGTCACGGAGACGTTCTTGACGCCCTTCATCTTCTCCAGCGCCAAGCCGATCCGCGCGGCGCCTGCAGCGGTGACATCGATCGGCGTGCCCGGCGGGTAGTTCAGATCGATGCTCGCGTAGCCCCACTCGGTGTAGGGCTGGAACTCACCCGGCAGGATGCCGGAACCCATGAGGATGCCCGCGAGCACGATAGATCCCAAGACCAAGCCAAGTGATCCAAAGAACGTGATGTACGGATGCGCCATCGCCGCCGGCAGCCAGCGGTCGTGGTATGCGTGGCGCACGCTCTCGAACCAGTCTGCGAACGCCTTGAAGATGCCCGCCGGCGGACGCGGTTTGCGCACGAGCGCCCAGTGCGCGGCGAGCAACGGCGTCAGCGTGAATGACACGAGCAGCGAGAACAGCGTGGCGCACACCACGACGAGTCCGAATTCGCGCATGTACTGGCCGATGATGCCCGACATGAACGCGATCGGCGCGAACACGACGACGTCGACGAGCGTGATGGCGATGGCCGCCCCGCCGATCTCGGACCGGCCGGTGATGGCGGCATCGTCCGGCGGCTGGCCCATCTCTCGATGGCGAGTGATGTTCTCGATGACGACGATCGAATCGTCGACCAGAATGCCGATGGTGAGCGAAAGTCCCATCAGCGACAGCACGTTCACCGTGAAGCCCAACATCCACATCACGAAGAACGTGGCGAGCAGCGATGCCGGAATGGCGATCATCACCACCAGCGCGCTGCGCCACACGTGTAGGAACAGCAGCAGCACGAGCGCGGTCAGCAGGATGCCCTCGAAGAGGTTCTCGAGGACGCCGTTGATCGAATCGCGCGTGAAATACAGGTCGGCGTCGATCTCGGAGAATTTGATCTGCGGGAAGCGCGCCTGGAGGTCTTTGAACGCGCTGCGCACCGCCTCGGTCGTCTTGACGGTATCGGATGTCGCGTCGCGCGAGATCGTCACGACGTTGGCCGTCACGTGGTTGACGGTCGAGATGACGCGATGGTCGGCATAGCCGTCGACCACGGTGGCCACGTCGCCGATGCGAAGCGGTTGGCCGGTCGAACCCGCCGGCGTGCCTGCCGTGAGGGCAAACGGATTCATGAGGGGCAGGTGCGCGATCTGCGAGGCGTTGGTGAGGTCGGCCCGCACGCCGACGGTCGACTCAGCGAACGGCTCATCGAGCCTGCCGCCCGGCATGCTGACGTTGCCGGCGGCAAGCGAATTATTGACGTCGGAGAGCGTCAGGCCGACGCTGCGCAGCCGCGCGAGGTCGGGTTGCACCGTGATCTGGCGCGTGTACTTGCCGCCGACCACGACGGCGCCGACGCCTTTCACACCGCGGAGCGCAGGTACGATCTCGTTTGTGATGACGTTCGACAGGTCGACCGGCGAAAGCACGGTCGACGTGATTGCTTCGGTCAGAACGGGCTGCGCGGAGACGTCGAATTTCTCGACGAGCGGCGGATCCAAGTCGTTGGGGAGATAGAGGCGCGCGGCGTCGACGGCGTGCTGCACGTCCGTCGCCGAAAAATTCACATCGGTGCCCAGCTTGAACTGCACGGTGATGCTGGCCGTGCCCTCTTGTGCGGTCGCGCTGACCTTGTCGAGGTGCGGCAGGCCTTGGATCTGGTCCTCGATCGGTTTGACGATGAGGCGTTCCATCTCGTCGGGGCTGGCGCCGGGGTAGACCGCGGTCACCGACACGATCGGGAAGTTCACGTTCGGGATGATGTTCTCGCCCATCGAGAAATAGGCGATCAACCCAAAGACCGCGACGGCCAGGAAGAACAGGGTGGCGATGATCGGTTGGCGGAGGGTGAAGCGGGTCAACCACATGACAGCATTACTCGCGTATGCGGGTTCGGTGTTTCAACACAAAGCCCTGGGGTCGGACTGCTTAGGCTGAAGCGACGATTGTCGCGAGCCCACGCCGCCCCTCTTGCGAGTGCCACAGGCGGCGGTCGTTCAGATAATGGTCATGCGACCAGATGACGCCGGGCGGCGATGGCAACCGCGCGTTAAGGCTCGTATAATGTACGCCTGGCTCCGGCGACGGATCGCCAACGCTTCGAGCGCGCCCGTACGACGCGATCGCATTCGCGACGACGTCGGAGAAATACCAATAGTTGATCCAGAACATCGGCGGGCGCGTCGCGGCCTGCGCCGGCCGAAGCGCCGCCGGGTCCGCGCTGAACAAACGGGAATACAGATCGGCTTTGAACTCGCTGACCTGTTGCGGCGCGACCGGGCGGGCGCAGCCCAATAGATAATGCGTCTTCTCGAGCGAGCTGCCGTAACTGACGAAGCAGCGCAGCCGATTCCACGAAGACTCGTCCAAGCCGCCTTCCATCAACAGCCGGTGCAGCTCGATGATGACATCCATCAAGATGCTCGAGCCGAGGCTGTGCCCCACCAAGTACACGCGGTCGTAGAGCGGTTTGGCGAGCAAGCCGTCTTTCGTGCGCAGGACCGACAGCGCCGTGTCGCCGACGACTTGGAGGATCTTCTCGCGTAGCAGATAGTAGCGCTCGTTCTCGTTGTGCGTCGCGTAGATCTGGATGTCGCCCACTCGATCGACTAAGAAATCGATCATGAGGCTGAGCAACAAGCGCGCGGAAGTGGTGGTCACGAGCAGCCACCCGAGCCTGCCGAACATGTCGAAGTATTCTCCTCCGGCGAAGTACGAGGTGACCGCGACGATGATGAGACCGAGGATGACGAGAAAGATCGGACGCCTCACGCTTCGGCCCGCGCGCGCCACGAAGAGTAGCGGCACCAACCGCGAGAGACCTTGCGCGACGAGATAACCGCCTGCCAACCCGACGAGCAGCGCGACCCATGCGGGCACCGGCCCGCTGGTGGGTAATCCGATATATGCGCGGTAGCCACTGGTCAGCGAAAGGACCGTGAGCACCGGGACCAGCAGCGCGACGGCCACGATGACGGCGATGTCGTACGTCGTTTTGCTGCCGGGCGCCGCGATCCGAGTGTCGGCGATCGGTGAGAAGATGGAACGCAACAACCAGGAGAGGACGCTGAACGCGTTCGTCTGGCGTTTGTCGACGGGACTCCAGTAGCCTTCGAAGACGTCGACCGACGGCTCTTGGAGCACGTCGACGCCGTTGATGTCGCAATGCACGCGCACGGCGCTCGGGCGCACGCCTTCGAGCTGCTCGTTGCGCTGCACCGGCGGCCAGATGACGTCGGCGTGCCATTGGCCCTGGCGCGGTGGCGCTTCTCCGCCAAAGCGCTCACGCCGCTCATCGTCCGTTTCGGTGTTGAGCGCGTCGCGCAGTTCTGCGGCGAATTGATCCTGGATCTGGTAACGGTCAAGCGGACCGATGCCATGGATTATGATAACGGCGCTCTTCATCCGAGTGCGGGCTTCGCGTCGGCGACGCGGTTCACCCGTTCCGAAGGAGATAGTGTGAGCGCCTCGGAACCTCGGTCCGCCATCGTAACGGTCTGCTACATCGTAGCGGTCGAATTTATTCGACCGTCGAAGGAGGCGTCTGTGCGCATCGGACCCGTTCGGTTCTTCCTTGGCCTTCTCGTCGCATCACTTGCGCTCGGCGCGAGCTGCTTCGCAGCCGCGACACCGGGCGCGGAAACCACGCCCATTCCCTTGACGCAAAAACCTGACTGGTCGTCCATGAAGTTCTTGGTCGGAACATGGGAGTGCAGCACGCAAAGCTCTCGACGGCCTGGCCCGTTCCCCACGACAATCGTCACGACCATGGATCCGACCGGCTACTGGATGATCCAGAAGAGCACCACGCCCAAGCTCTCGTGGGCGGCCGCCATCAATTCCGTCGACCAAATAACCTACGACCCAGACCAACATCGCTGGGTCGACGTCTATACCGACGACCAAGGCGGCTATGGCACCACATTCTCGCCCGGGTGGAGCGGCAACACGATGGTCTGGAAAGACCCGCTGTTCACTCCCGGTCCAAACATCGTCGCGAACTCACCATTCACTGTGACCAAAGCCAGCGACGCGAAACAGACGTCTCACACCGGGTTCAAAGAAAAATCGGGTCGCATGGTCGCCGTGGACGCCGTTTGCACGAAGAAACCGTAGCGGTCGAATTTATTCGACCGTCCTAGAGGAAAAGGAATACCGCGCCGACGAGCGCCACCACCGTGCCGCTGATCACTTCGCCGTAACGTTCCAGCGGCCCGATCCGCAGGCGCTCGAGGCCCGCCGCCGACAACACACACGTCACGACGTACGTGCCGATCGTGGTCGCCGCGAATACGACTGCAAGCGCAAGTTCCGCAGAGACGCCGTATTTCGCCGCAGCGAAGAAAGTCGGCAGGGCTTCCACGCTTGGCGACGATCCGACGACGAGCATGATCGAAGTGCGCGTCGCGATCTTCTTCGCTTCGGCTGCCACCTCCGACTCGAGCTCCGCCTCCGGCTCGCGCGCTTCGCGCAGTGCGCTGAGCGCGATCCATAACCCGAATGCGATCAAAGCGACGCCCGATGCGATGTTGACGTAATGGCCGTAGCGCTGGGCGACGGCGATGCCGACGAACCACGCGATCGCGCCGATGAGCAGCGTCGAGAGCGTGTGACCTAACCCTGCGCCTGCAGCCGTCCACACGGTTTGCCGGCGCGTCCATCGCTGTTGGCGCGCGAGCACCGCGATCGGCGCCCAATGGTCAGGCGCCAGCGTGTGCAAGATGCCGATGAGCGCGACGGCCACGAGCAGCAGTGCCATGCTTATGCGGGAAGCGCGTGTGGCGAACACGCCTCATATTTGACCATGTCGTGGCCGCGGTGCATCGCGTGGCCGAGCGGCTTCATACCCAGCTTGTTTAAGATCCTGATCGAAGCGGCGTTTTCGGGGCGGCTCAACGCGACGAGTCGTTCGAGCCGCAGCTCGTCGAACGCGTACGCTTTGACCGCCGCCGCAGCCTCGAATGCGTAGCCGCGTCCCCAGTATGGCCGGCGCAGCATGTAGCCGAGCTCGACTTCGCCTTTCTCGCGCAGCTTGGTCAAGCCGCTTTCGCCTATGATGGCGCTGCCGTCACGCGCCACGATCGCCCAGTCCCCATAGCCAGCGGCGTAATGTTCGATCGTGTCGCGCAACGCGTCATCGGCTTGCGCGCTTGTGAGCGGCACGCTGTCGTGGAGATGGATCATCGTGTCCGGATCAGCCACCATTGCTCGGAAGGCATCGCGGTCCGCATAGGTCCAGCGCCGCAATGTGAGCCGCGCCGTCACGATGACCGGTTCGGGAAACGCAAGCGTGTACAGCCACCACGCTTTGCGTTTGGACCGATCCGAAGGATTGCGTTCGAAGTAGATCACCATACGCAGCTGATCCATCGTCTCGACTTCGTAGTAATGCCTCCGGACGTAGGCGTCGCCGCGATCCGTTCCCATGTCGCGGCGCGTTGAGAGCAAGCGACCCGTCTCGAAGCGCTCGCCGCGCCACACGAAAGCTTTCGGCACGCCGGGCTCACCACGGGACATGGCGCCCACGTCTGACGAACCTGGCTCGGGCGTGATTCGCTCGCTGATAAATGCGGGCTTCGGCTCCGGAGGCATGTGCGTGCGCTAGGGTTCTGGCGGATGTCGCACTAACCTTGGCCGCCCCATTTGGAGGTATCTAATGAAGGCCGACGTCTGGCTGATCCACGGCCTTGGCGATGCGCCGCGCGTCTGGCGCGGCGTCCGAGCGGATGCGGCATTCAAGCGATACCGGTTGATCGCTCCGACGCTGCCGGGCCTTGGCGGAACGGCGCCGCTTGCGAGAGGCCGTCGCGGTATTCACGGGATGGCCGATTGGCTTGCGGCGCAGATCGTGAGCCGGTCGCGCGGCCGGCGCGTGCTGCTCGTCGGCCACTCGATGGGCGGAATGATCAGCACGTTGGTCGCCGCGCAGCATCCATCGATTGTGGCGGGCTTCGTGAACATCGAAGGACCGCTCACGTCGATCGACGGAGATACCAGCCTGCAAGCGAGTCGTGCCACTAACTTCGCGCGCTGGTTCCGTCGATTCCGCCGCGCTATGCAGTCTCCCGAGAGCGGCGCGCCTGCCCACTATGCCAAGAGCGTCGATGAAGCCGACGCGGCGACGTTCCTCGCCTGCGCGCGCGACATCGTGGCGCTCACGCGCTTCGACGCCATGGCCAAGATGTACGCGGGCGTGAAGGTGCCAAGGACCTACTACTATGGAAGCGCCGCGAACGGACTCTCGCCCGCGACGGTCCGTTGGCTAGAAAGCCAAGGCCTCGAGACTGTGTGCTTCGCCAAGGCGGGCCACTGGCCGATGACCGAATCGGCGCAGAACTTCCGGAAAGCCCTTCGTGCGTCGCTCGCTCGCCTAGGAGACGGCGCCGTAAGGTCCTAACGTCCGGCGACATGAAGCGCATTGCGGCCGTCATCGCGTTGGCGTGCCTGCTGTCCGGATGTTCCGAATACAGCACATCGGTTCCCATCCCCCCGTCGCGCGTGCTGCTGGTGGTGAACAGCTCCGGCAACTCCGTGCTGGTGTTCAATGTGGTGGGCGGAACCGCGACCAACGTGCAGACCATCGCTGGGGCGAACACGGGGCTCAACTACCCGACCGGCGTCGGCTTCAGCAACGGCACGATCTTCGTCGCGAACAATCACGCTGATACGGTCACCGTCTACGCGGCGAACGCGAACGGCAACGCCGCTCCCATCACGACGATCTCCGGCGTGAACACAGGCCTTGATCATCCGACCGATATCGATGTGGACAGCTCTGGACGCGTGTACGTCGGCAACAGCGCCGGCAACAGCGTGCGCGTCTTCGCGCCGAACGCCTCCGGCAATGCGATCCCTCTCGCCTCGATCGTCGGGCCCACGACCGCGTTGAATTATCCGGTCGCGCTCCACCATGACAGCTCGGGCAACATCTATGTGGTGAACAACGCCGGCAATAGCGTCACGATCTACCGCTCAGCAGATGTGTTCACATCGATCTCGGGAGACGTGGCTCCATTCGCGACCATCTCCGGCGCACTGACAGGACTGACCAATCCGAGCGGCATCGTTCTGGATTCGACCGGCAACATCTACGTCACGAATACTTCGCCTGACGCCGTCACGGTCTATCCGCCGAACTCGAGCGGAAACCAGGCACCGTCGGCCACCATCGCGGGTCCGAACACGACGTTCAACCTCCCCGGGGACATCGACATCGTGGCAGGCAACCTCGTCGTGGCGAACGCCGGCGCAAACGATCTGTTGGCCTTCCCGCTTGGCAGCAACGGAAACGTGGCCCCAGGCTACACCGTCACCGGGCCAAATCTGAATATGCCGAGCGGCTTGGGGACCGAGTAAACGGTCAAATAAATCCGGCCGCTACATCACGAGAACGGCGGCGCCGTGGAGCTTGCCCGCTCGAAAATCAGCGAGCGCTTCGTTCGCGCGCTCGAGTGGATAGGGCGTCACTAGAGTGCGCACCGGCACCGTGGGCGCGAGCGCCAAAAATTCTTCGCCGTCGCGGCGCGTGAGGTTGGCGACCGAGCGCACTTGCCGCTCGCCCCATAGCAGGTCGTACGGAAACGATGGGATGTCGCTCATGTGAATGCCGGCGCAGACCACGATGCCGCCTTTGGCGAGCGTGCGTAGCGCCGCCGGCACGAGCTCACCCGCGGGCGCGAAGATGATCGCAGCGTCCAGCTCTTCGGGCGGACGCTCGTCGGACCCGCCCGTCCACACCGCGCCGAGCTCGCGAGCGAATGTTTGCGTCGCGAGATCGCCTGGTCTTGTGAATGCGAAGACGCGCTGGCCGCGATGGATGGCGACTTGCGCGATGATATGCGCCGCGGCGCCGAACCCATAGATGCCGATCCGCTGCGCATCGCCCGCCATGGATAACGACCGGTAACCGATGAGTCCGGCGCACATCAGCGGCGCGGCTTCGGCATCTGAATACGACGCGGATAGCGCGAAACAATACGCTTCGTTCGCGACAGTCAGCTCCGCGTAGCCGCCGTCGATGTCGTAGCCGGTGAACCGAGCGTGATCGCATAGATTCTCGCGACCTGCGCGGCAGTACCGGCACACATCGTCCGTCCATCCCAGCCAAGCTACGCCGACGCGGTCACCAGGCGAGAACCGCTGTGTGCCTTCGCCGCATGCATCCACCACCCCGACGATCTCGTGCCCCAAGACGAGCGGCAGTTTCGGCTTGTCCAAGTCGCCGTCGATGATGTGCAAGTCGGTCCGGCACACGCCACACGCGCCGACGCGAACGCGGAGCTGGCCCGGACCCGGCGACGGATCCGAGAGTTGCGCCGCGCGGAGCGGCCGGCGCGCTTGGTCGAGCTGCATCGCACGCATGAAGCTGCGGGTTTCGTGGCACCGACGTGGGGGTTCCTCGGCGCACCTGCCGAAATAAGTAACAGAGAGTGATTACCAAGCTTTTCGTCTCCCGGCCCACGCTGGCGGCCGTCCTGGTCGCGCTCATCACGATCGGCGGCTTTCTTGCGGCGACGAGCCTGCGGACGCAGGATCTCCCCAACGTCGACGTGCCGAACATCGTCGTCATCCTCTTCTACCCGGGCGCATCGCCCGCGGAGATGCAGGACGGCATCGTGCGCCCCATCGAGGATTCGATGGCGGGCGCGCCCGGACTCGAGCACATCCAGTCGCGCATCCAGCAAGGCTTTGCGACCGTCCAAGCCCAGTTCAGCCTGCACTCGAAGAAGACCGACGCGCTGGTCGAAGTGCAGCGCCGCTTGCAGGCCGCCCAATCGCAGCTGCCGCCTGACCTCGTCGCACCGGTCATCGAGACGTTCGATCCGGGCGAATCCGACATCGTTTCGCTCTCAGTGGCCTCCGACACGCTCTCGCCCGGCGCACTGTCCTCTCTGATCAACGCCAAGATCATACCGGCGATCGAGCAGGTCAACGGCGTCGGCATGGTGCGCTCGTATGGCATCGTCACGCCGTCGATCCAAGTCGAAATCGATCCAAAGAAATTGCAGCAGGCCGGCTTGGCGATCAACGATGTCGTCGGCGCGGTGCAAGGCAACAACGTGCGCGCACCCGGTGGCATCCTCTTCGGCGACCGGTATGAGACCGGCATCAACATCCGCGGCGACATCACGGGCGTCGATTCGGTCAAATCGCTGCCGATCGGCAGCGCCCCGCTGTCCGACAGCGCGTTCCGAGCGCTGCTCAACCCGAACACGCCGTCGCCGAAGTTCTACACCGTCGGCGACGTCACCAAAGTGACCGACGCAAACGAGCCGCAGCGCATCTACGCGTACGTCAACGGCAAGCCCACCTTGCTGCTCAACATCAAAAAGGCGACCGACGCGAGCGAGATCGACGCGGCGCGAGGGGTTATCGCGTCATTGCCCGCCTTGGCGCGGCAGTTCCCCGATGTCGTGTTCACCGTCATCAACGATCAATCGAATCAGACGGGCCGTCAGGTGCAGGGCGTGTTGCGCACGCTGCTCGAGGGGATCATCCTCGTCGCGATCGTCATGATCTTCTTCTTACGCTCGTGGCGCAACGCCACAGCCGTGCTCATCGCGATCCCGACCTCGCTGTTCGCAACGCTCATGGTCATGCAGCTCGGCCACTTCACGCTCGACACGGTGTCGCTGCTCGCCATGACGCTCATCACCGGCATCCTCGTGGACGACTCGATCGTCGTATTGGAGAACATCCAGCGCCATTACGAGATGGGCGAGTCGCCGCTGTTGGCGGCGATCAACGGCCGGCTCGAGATCAGCCTGGCCGCCATCGTCATCACGCTCGTCGACGTCGTCGTCTTCCTGCCTATCGCGTTCTTGCCGGGCATCGTCGGACGGTTCTTATCCGAATTCGCACTGGTCGTCGTCGTCGCAACGCTGGCTTCGCTGGTCGTCTCGTTCACCGTGACGCCGGCGCTGGCTGGCAATTGGGCGCTGCTCTCCAAAGGTCGCTTCATCGCCTTCACGCAGCCGTTCGCGCAAGCGTTCGAGCGGCTGCGGACATGGTACGCCGAGCGCCTCTTGCCGTGGGGCCTGCAACACGGCTCGACGGTCGCCGTCATCGCTGTCGTCTCATTTCTCGCGGCGATCGCGCTCCTGCCGTTCGGCGTCGTCGGGTTCGATTTCGACCCGGCGCAAGACAACGGCGAGATCTTCATCCAGCTGAGCTTCCCGAGCGGCACGCCGCTGCAGACCACGCGCGCGGCGGCGCTCGCCATCGAGCGCGAGGTCGACGCGATCGACGACGTGCGCTCGGAGTCGACCCTTGCCGGCGTCGCGGAGTCACCGGTCGGCGGCTACCTCGTCGATGGCGCGGTCGGCATGGTGGACATCCATCTCAAAGACAGGCGGCGCCACCCCACCGAGTATTGGGTCAGCCGCCTGCGCGAGATCGCCCAGCGCGTCGCGCCCGCCGCATCGCCAGTCGTCATCCCCGTGACCAACACACGCGAAGGCAATGCGCAGCCGCTCGATTACCTGGTCACCGACGCAAGCGGCGATCCCTCCAAGTACGCGCAGCGCGTCTATCAGCTGTTGCGCGACACGCCGGGCGCAGTCAACGTCTACAGCTCGGCCAGCAGCCTCGCGCCGCAGCTCGACGTGACGTTCGATCGCGCGCTGGCGCGCGGACACAACGTCAGTCTCGTCGCGGCTGCAGCTGCCATTCGCGCCGCGTTCGAGGGCGTGCGCGCCACACAGTTCGAAGGCGCGGACGGACTCAAGGACGTCGAGGTCATCTATCCAAGCGCATATCAGCGTGACAAGCAGCAGCTGCTTGAATTGCCGATCCGTTCGAACACCGGCGAGGTCGTGCGCGTCGGCGACTTCGTGCGCTTGAGCGCGAACAACGGCCCGCGCAGCATCGATCGAGTCGATCGCCAGACGGTCGTGCATGTGAGCGCCAACGTCGCGCCGGGCACCGCGCTGTCGAACGTCGACACCGCGTTCAGCAGGCGGCTTGCCGATCTGAGCCTGCCGCTCAGCGTGCACGTGGCTCCGAGCAGCGCCGGCAATCAGCAAAACTTAAGCGACACGATCAACGGCATGGTGCTCGCCCTTGTGCTCGGCGTCGTGCTCGTGTTCTTGCTGATGGTCGCGCTGTACAACAGCTACATCACGCCGCTGATCATCATGGTGTCCGTGCCGCTTGCGGTCGTCGGCGCGATCGGTGCGCTGGCGCTGACGCATGAGACGCTCAATGCCTTCTCCTTTATCGGCGGCGTGCTCCTCATCGGCCTGGTGAGCAAGAACGGCATCTTGCTCGTGGACTTCGCCAACCAGCTGCGCATGCGCGGCATGGACCGCCTCAGCGCCATCCGCGAGAGCGCGCGGTTGCGCTTCCGCCCGATCGTCATGACCACCGTCGCCATGATCTTCGGCATGTTGCCGCTGGCGCTCGGCTTGGATCACGCGGTGGCGTCGCGCAGTTCGCTCGGCGTCGTGGTCATCGGCGGCCTGATCAGCTCGCTGCTGCTGACGCTCGTGCTTATCCCTGTCGCGTACCTATGGATCAGCCCCAAGGAGATCAAGGCCCGCAGCGCGCGCGTCGCGGCTGCCTTGCGCGCCGTGGACGACGAGGACCGCGACGGCGCCGCCGGCACAGGCTCCCCCCGCTAAGCCGTCCAACAGCACCGCATGCTCTCTCGCGGCGTCCGCGACCAATCGCTGCTCAACGCGTACTGGATCCCGCTGAACTTCCAAGGTTCGGCGCTCTTGGCTATCGCGGTTCCGGCCGCGCTCCTCAAGTTCCAGACCGCCGCCGGCCACACCCAACAGCTCGCGGTTCTCGTGAGCGTTGCGGCCGCCATCTCGATCTTCGTGCCGCCTCCGATCGGCGCGATCTCTGACTATCTGCGCAGACGCGGCGGCCACCGCCGCCCGTTCATCTTGCTCGGCGCGGCGCTCAACGTCGCCGCGTTGATCTGGCTCGCGTACACGGGTTCCCTCTGGACTTTTGCTCTCGCGCTGTTCGTCGGCGTGCTCGGGCAGAGCTTTAGCACCGCTGCCTACCAGGCGCTCATCCCGGAAGTGGTGCCGCGCGAAGATTGGGGCGCCTCGGCCGGCTATCAAGGCGTCGCATCGATCGTCGGTGCGGTCGGCGGCCTCGCGGTCGCCAGCATCGCGACGCCCGAAGCGACGTTCTTATGGACCGCGCTCGTCGTCGGTCTCGGCGGCGTGACGGTCGCGCTCACGCCCGAAGGCAAGTGGGTCGAGCCCGAACACGTCCACGTCAGCGACTGGCGCAATTTCGGCGTCGTGTTCGCGTCGCGCTTCTTGACGAACACCGGGCTGACGCTGCTCGGCACGTTCGTGCTGTATTTCTTCCGCGACGTCGAAAAGGTCGACAACCCGTCGGTCAGCACCGGGCTCTTCGGCATCCTCGCACTCGCCGGCGCGATGGTCACCGCGTTTTGGACGGGGACGCTCTCGGACCGGTTCCCCCGCAAGTACGTCCTCGCGGCCGCGGGCATCCCGATGGCGATCGCGGGTCTTGGTTTTGCCATCGCGCCGCAGCAGCAATACCTGATCGCCTACGCTCTGTGCTTCGGGCTCGGCTATGGCGCGTTCTTGGCGGTCGGCTGGGCGCTCGCCATCGACACGGTGCCGCAGATGCGCGACGTCGCGCGCGACCTCGGCATCTGGGGTCTTGCCTCAGGCCTGCCCAACGTGGTCGCGCCGATCGTCGGCGCGTGGCTGCTCGCGCGCTATCTCAGTCCGCTCGCCGGCTACCAGACGCTGTTCCTGCTCGCCGGGCTGATGTTCATTCTCGGGTCGGTGGTGGTGCTGGCCGTCAAGCCGCGCCCCGCCCCCACCACCAATGTAGCGGTCGAGTTTACTCGACCGTCCCCGTAACGCGCATTGACATTCCAAGCAGTCGCATGTTTTGCGATTTGGCCATACTTCTGGAGCGCGTACCGCATTCGGGGATGGGGCCGCCTGCCTAATCCGCGCGGTCCGACGCTGTGCATCGCCAACCACCAACACGACCTCGACGATAAGATCACGATCTCGTACATGGAGCGCGCAGGGCCGTGGGATAAGACGATCTACGCGGTGAGCGGTAAGCGTTTGTTCGAGCGAGGCGCCATGGGGTGGACGGTCCCCTGGCTCGAGCCGATCATGCGCGACGTCGAAACGGCGCCGCTCTTCTATGCGGTCGGCATGCTGCCGATAGAGAACGAGATCCGGACGCGCCCGTTCCTTGGCTTCGCGCGGGCCGTCTACACGCGCCATGGCGATCTGCCGCTCGCGCAGGTCTTTCGGCAAAGCGCGCTTGACGCCATCGGCCCAGAAGCGCGCGACGAGCGCCTGTCATACGCATTCAAGGCGAAGTCCTTTATGAAAGCACGCCGCACGGAATTGCCGATCAAATCGATTCTCGAGCCCTATCGCAGCGAGCTCTTCGAGCACATGCACGCGGACATGGAAAAAGATCTGCAATTGCTCGAGGACCGGCTGAAGGCCGGCGCGACGTTCTGGCTCACGCCCGAGGGCCGGTTTACGAAGAACGGCCGCATGAGCCCGATGCGCACCGCGCTCTGGCGGCTCGCGCCGCTCGCTGAAAACGTCTACACGATCGCGATCAGCTACGACGTGTTCGTCGGCAGGCGGCTGTCGATGCTCTTCCGGGTGCTGCCGGCGATCGACCGCAACGATTTGGTCAATTCGATGAAGGCGCCGCGCCCGGTGACGGTGAGCCAATTGATGGCGGACTGGTTGATCACAACCCATCAAGAACCCGGAACCGCATTCACGTATGAGGACGCCCTCGAGGCGGTCAGCGATCGGCTCGGCGCGCTGCCGTCGCTCGCCTGGGTCGAACCGGAGCTGAAAGCGTCACCGCAGCGCATGACGCGAGCCGCGCTCGATGGGTTGCAGCGCTTGAATATCATCGCAAGAGCGTCTGACGGCTACACGCTCACCGGCAAGCGCACCGATCCGCGGTTTCCGAATGCAGCTGACATCGTGGCTCATCAAGCGGCATTTTTCGAGGAGTCGCAGGGAGCGTGGCAAGTTTTTTCCGGCAGGGAGGGATAGGCTGCCGGACGGTCGCACCCCCTTTCCGTCGGAGGACCACACATGCCAATCTCGATGACGTGGCGTGCCGCGCTTTGTGGCGCCTGGTGCGCCGGACTGTTCGCCTTCATGACCGGACCAGCGAGCGCGGGCACGACCGGCACCCTCTCGGGCTTCACGCAGACGGCTGTGGGCGTACCCGTCGCGGAAGCCAAGATCAGCGCGACCTCGCCGTCGCAGGATGCGACTACCATGACCGACGCCCGTGGCAGGTTCACGTTCGTCGCGCTCATCCCCGATACGTACGCGGTCACCGCGTCTAAGACCGGATTCCAGACCGTGACGCTTACCGGTATCGATATCGTGGCCGACAACACGCGCACGGTTCAATTCGTGCTGCAAACCGTCAAGACGCTCGGCACGGTCCTCGTGAGCCGAGGCGGACTCGTCAGCGCCGGCACGACGGTCGACGTGTATTCGGTCACCCGGCCGGTGCAGAAGACGCTGGTCGGCCTCAACGGCGGCGGCGGCATCGACAACGATTATTCCGCGATCACCGCGGTGCCGGGGGCGTTCGTGGCGCCTGCGCAGCAGGGCTGGAACCAACCGATCTTCATCCGCGGCGGCGCGTTCGATGAGGTCGGCTATGAATTCGACGGCATCCCCGTCAACCGCACGTACGATAATGCCCCGCTGACGACGCTCTCGACCATGGGTCAGCAGTCGCTGCAGGTCTACACCGGCGCGGCGCCTGCGGACGCGGAGTCGCACGGGCTCTCGGGTTACGTGAACCAAGTCGTGCGCACCGGCACGTATCCCGGGTTCACGGATCTGACGCTCGGGGTCGGTTCGCCCGCGCTGTACAACAAGTTCGATCTCGAAGCCGGCGGCTCGGAACCGAATCGAAGGTTCACGTACTTCGTGACGGTCGGCGGTTACGATCAGGCATTTCGCTTCGTCGATCAGTTCAATGGCGCGTCGTTCTCGACCGATTTCGGGCAGCCGTTCGATCTCCAAAACGTCGTGCTCGGCCCCGTCAACAACGGACCGCCGGGTTGCGGCCTGCCCAACGGATCGAACTACACCGGCTGCTACGCGAACACGGGCTTCTTCCGCGCGCTGCCGGCCGGTCCGGGCGGCTACGTCATCGGCCCGTATGCGACCGGCAAGAATTCCCGCGTCAACGATCGCGAGAACATCGGCAACTTCCATTTCCGGATCCCACGCGGCGGCGCGAACGCCGACGACGACGTGCAGCTGCTTTACTACGTGTCGCAGCTGTACACGTACGAATACTCGTCGTACAACGATTGGGGCGGCGCGCCGTTCTGGAACGGCTACAGCATGACGCCCGGCTTCCATTCGAACCAGCATCCGTTATTCGTGCCCGGTTTTCAGTACACCGGATCGTTGCTGCAACCGGTCGCGGGCATGCTAGGCGGTCCGATCACCGGCGTAGCCCCGTACTTCTTCCCAAGCGCAGGCCAGTATGGCGGCGGTTCGCCGATCCCGGCGAATCAAGAAGACTCGCAATCCAACGCACTCGCGGTCACCAAGGTGCAGTACACACACTTCTTCAGCCCCGCGGCGTATCTTCGCGTGTACGGCTTCACGTCGTATGCGAACTGGTTCACCTACAGCCCGAATGGCCAGTCGCAGCTCTACGTCAGCTTGCCGGCCGATCGCGAGTTCTCTAACCACGAGCGCGGATTCTCCGCCGACTACAACGGCCAGCTGAGCACGCACCACCTGCTCAAGATCCAGGGATCGTACACGTACGGACACGACGTTTCCGTGGAGAACGACCAGCCGAGCACGTCGCAGATGGGCCCGCCGTGGTTCCCTGCGCCGCAAACGGCGTTCGCCGCACTTGTGAGCGCGACGAATCCGACGAACGGAACTTGCTACTACCTCAGTTTCCCCCTCCCGCCCGGACCGCCCGGCGCACCGACGGCGACTTCGTGCGAGCCGATCACGCCGTTGCCGGGACCGAACTCCGGCTTCATCAATCAGAAGTTCTTGACGTTCGCGGGTCCGTTCTTCCCTGCTCCGCCGGGCGGTTGCGGCGGCGCATCGGCGTGCGAGTGGCTGTCGCTTGAAAGCGGCCCGACCGGCACCGTCAACGCCGCCACGCCCAAATTCGCCGCCCTGTCGATCGAAGACCAGTGGGTGCCCTCGTCCCGGCTGCACATCAACATGGGCCTGCGCTGGGATCGGTTCGAGTACGACATACCCGTCGACCGCCGGCGGCACAGCTCGCGCGTTCTGGTTCAACGCGTGGAACAACGTCATGTGCTTCGATCAAGGCGTCAATGGCGGCAACCCAATCGACGAGACACTGCTGACCAATCCGGGAACTTCCATGCCCTGGGCGCCCGGCACACCTTGCGCAACGGTGTATGACCCGACCGTGGGCTTGGCTGCACCAGGCGAACTTCGCGCAGGCTACGCTGACCAACGGCACGGCCAACGGCACGACAACGAACTACAACATCCTCGAGCCGCGCATCGGCGGCACGTACACGCTCGACACCTTCGACGTGCTGCGCTTCTCGTATGGCGTCTACGCGCAACCGCCGCCCTCGCAGTTCCAATACAACGACACGCTGCAGCAGAATCTACCGGCGTACATCGGACCGCTGTTCTTCGCGCTCGGCGACACGACGCCGCTGCACGCCGTCCGTCCGCAGGTCTCCTACAACTACGACCTGTCGTACGAGCACCGCTTCAACGATGCGGACACGAGCATGAAGGTCACGCCCTTTCATCGTGTGACGCGCGATCAGATCCAGCGCTTCTTCATCAACCCGACGACGGGCACGCTCGACGGCGTTAACGCCGGCAAGCAGACCAGCTCAGGCGTCGAGTTCCAGCTGCAAAAGGGCGACTTCACGCACGACGGTTTGTCGCTGCAGCTCTCGTACACGTACACGCATAGCAGCATCACGTATGCGCCGCTGCCGAACGGCTCGACGCTACTCTCGCCGGTGAACGCGTCGATCCAACAATACAACTCGTTCACATCCGCGTGCGCCGGCGCTTTGCCCTCACAGAATCCGACGGCGCCCTGCGGCGTCTTCGGCGGATCGAACGCGGTCGCCACCGAGCTCAGCGGCGTCGCCAATCCGTACTTCAACGCGCCGATCCGTCCGCTGCTCGATCCGAACGCCGCGTACCCGACGTACTTCGTCGTGCCGACCGGCACGCAGCTGTCGAGCGCGAGCTACGGTGTGCCGAGCTTCCTCGCGTTGGCGCTCAGCTACAAGCACCAGCGTTTCACGATCGCGCCGCTCTTCCAGTTCATCCAGGGCAGCCAATATGGCGCGCCGCAACAGCAGATCGGCGTGGATCCGACGACATGCGGAACGCTTGCGGGAGCGCCGCCGGTCTCGAGCGACAACCGCTATCCGTTCGGCGGCACGGGCACGGGCTATGATGCGACGACGTGCACGGGCACGATGGTGATCCCGGATCAGTACACCGGCAACTTCGACACGCCGGGCGCCTTCCGCGAACCGAATCTGTTCGCGATCCACGCGCAGCTAGGATACGAGCTGTCGAGCAAGACCAGCTTGCGTTTGACGATGACCAACATCTACACGAAATGCTCGGGCGGGTCGGCGGAGCCGTGGGTTACGTCGAACGGCTACACGTGCGGCTATGATTTCCTACAAGGGCACGTCCCGCCGGCGGGCAACATCCACAATCCCACCGACCCGATCCAACCGATCGTGCGCTATCCGTACGGCGCGGCGATCTCGGCGCAACCGTTCAACATGTACATGGATGTCGAGTTCAAGATCTAGCGCGCCAAGCGCGTCACATGCTCTTGTCAGACGTCTTGGTGCAGCTCGAATCTGCGCCCATCGACCACGCGCCGCCCTTTTGGGTCTCGTAGAGGTCGCGATACTTCGTGTTGCTGATCTTGGTGATGGTGTCGCGCGAGCTCATGGACTGGCCCTGATAGATCGTGGTTCCAGTCATCGTGGAACCCGCGCCGGCGTTGTCAGGTCCCGACTCGTTGGTCACGCCGCCGAAATTGTCGGCGCTCGAACTCCACCACATCTTCTTGGAATCCATCCAGCCGATATAGCCGCCTGACGAATACATGTCGGACCGAAGGTAGTAGCCGACCGTATTGCTCGGCTCCACAGAGAACATGATCGTGCCCTGGTGGGTGGAGGCGGCCATCGTGGGCGACGCCGCGACCTTGGTGGCGCAGCTCCACGTGCCGATCAGATATTGGAGCTTGGTGATCGGGCCGGTAAGCGCCGGGGCCGGCTTCGGCGCCGACAAAGCAGTGGTCGCATACGCTGCGACCGCGAACATGGAAAAAGCAGCTACGACAATAGCCTTACGCACTGAGATCCTCCTTACGAAATGGTGGGCGAAGTAGGTTTCGAACCTACGACCCCTCGCGTGTGAAGCGAGTGCTCTACCGCTGAGCTATTCGCCCGGGACCCTCGGTTTTTACAACGTTTTTTTAGTGCCGACCTGCCCCGGGCGCCTCGTTTCGAAGTCGAGCCACAAGATCGGCCGCCGGCATCATCCCGACGATCGCGCGTCGATGCGGCCACCCCATTGCTGGAACGCCGGCAACGCCGGCCGCGTGCGCCTCTTCGATGAACGCGTCAACGGCTGGAGAAAACCGGCGCTCGCGCCAGGCGGCCTCCACGTCTGAAGCGGGGATGCCGAAACGTTCAGCGATCGGGACGACGACCTCGCGTTTCGAGATATCGGCCTGATCGGTGAAGAATGCGCGCGCAACGGCGTGATAGAACGCGCCGGCTGCGTCGTCGTCCTTTTGGGCGCGCACCAGCTCGGCTGTTTCAAGTGCGAAACGCGAATTCACGTTGCGTTTTGGCGGGTCGATTGGAAGTCCGACCTCTCGACCTAAGCGCTCGAGCCTCGCTCGAACCTGCGGCCACGCCTCTGGAGGAAATGGCTTCGGTGCCCCTTCGGCCGGCGTCCCCGGATGAATCTCGAAGGGAAGCCAACGTAGATGAGCTTGCAATTCTCGCGCCGCTTCTTCGGCCCAAACTGAGCCGAGGTAGCAAAACGGTCAAATGACGTCGGACCAGATGTTGATGATGCGATCCATTGCCTACTCATACTGTCGATTGACGATGGTTTCCTCGAAATGTTACACTGAACCGACATGATCGACCAGGCCAAGCTCGCGGATTATCTGGCCCGGCGCCGTGCTGCGCAGAATCTTGGAATGGGTTTTCTGGGCGGCGTCATCGGCGCGCTCCTTGGCGCGTTGCTGTGGGGAGCGATCACCGCCCTCACGAGTTTTCAGATCGGCTTCATGGCGATCGGCGTCGGGTTCCTCGTCGGTTTC
Organism: Vulcanimicrobiota bacterium; assembly: GCA_963812135.1. Classification (GTDB taxonomy): domain Bacteria; phylum Vulcanimicrobiota; class Vulcanimicrobiia; order Eremiobacterales; family Eremiobacteraceae; genus JAFAHD01. The sequence continues at coordinate 1,251,138 of CAWETU010000001.1, read as the reverse complement.
GGCGTACGCATGCTCGGGCATGGCATGGACCGGATCTTCGGTTACATGGGCGCCGTGCTTTCGCTCGCCGGCTGCGTGCTCGGCAATATTCTAGCCACGGTCATCGCTGTCTCCGTCCACCAGCATATCCCGGTCATGTCTATCCTCGCGCGGTTGACGCCAGACGTCGCATGGCGCGTTCTCACCGACGGGTTCAGCATCATCGACTTGCTCTTCTACGGCATCGCGATCTACTTCGGGTATCACTACTCGTTCCAGAAGATCACGCCCGAAGAGCTGCAGGCGCTCCAAGCAGCCCAACCCGAACCGCCGCCGGCGGCCGCGCCGCTCTAACCCGCGCGGGCGGCGAAGCGTTCGCCGTCGCGCTGGCCGTGTTCGAGCGCGGCATCGATCGCCGCCTGATCATCGAAGGCCATAATCGAGACCGCGAGCGGCGCCTGCGGTGTGATCACGCGAATCCGCACGAAGCGTTTGTCCGGCGCGGTGCCTGCGAGCACCGCTTTATTCACGCTGGCCGCGTGTTTGAGGTCCAGCTCGAGCATGTGCTGATGGCGGATGTCTTGGATCGCGATCGCGATGTCCGTGATCGAGGCGGGATCTTGCTCGCGGGGCCGCAAGTCGGCGCGGTCCATGTGCACGACCGTCACCTCGTTCGCGCCTGCATCGATCGCCTGGCGGATCGGTGCATTGCCCGTGATGCCGCCGTCGACGAATCGATCGGTTACGCCGTCGTCGTCCTTGATTGAGACTGGTTGGAAGGCTCCCGGCATCGCCGATGACGCGCAGATGGCGGAGAGATAGTTCTCGTCGGTCAGCGTGTGCCCGTGGGGCTCTCGGGTTTGGAACAGCCGCTCGAACTCCGCCGCGTTGAGCCCGGCGAAATGATAGAACGGCTCCGGCCTGCCACGGTTGAGATTGGTCGCGTTGACGATCAGCGTGTGCTTGAGCCAGCCCAGTTTAAGACGCGGCTCGAGTATTTCAGCGATCGGTTGGGTGAGCAGCGCTCCCTGAATGAGGGCCAGCTCGCGGCCGGCGCTCAATGCCGCGTATTCACGCCAGAGATCCACGAGCGCGCCGGGGCGCTGCGCGAGCGGATCATGGCTGAGCCGGCGCAAACCCGCCGCCATCTTGGTGAGCGATTCGACCTCGGGCGCGAGCCGGATGACGCGCAGCGAAGCCATCGAGCGCCAGATGCGCTCGAGTTCGGCGGCGTCATCTTGCGCGATGAAGGCGCCGTTGATGGCGCCGATCGACACGCCGCAGATGATGTCAAAACGCTCTTCCCGGACCAGGGTCATGGCGACCCCAGCCTCGTACGCACCGCGGGCGCCGCCCCCGCCCAGGATGAGAGCCTTCATATTGTGGTCATTCCCTCTTGACCATCGGTTCTCTCGTGCCGATGATGAGAGTATGTGCGGGAAGTGCTTTCTTTCCGGTGAGAAACCGACGTCGCGCGGGCGGTTCATCGTCCGCGCCACGGCGGGGGTGGCTGCCGCCGCTGGAGCGCTTGCCTTCCCGTTAAGCGTGCTTGCGGCAGGGCCGCCGAGATCGCGAAGCGGCGAGTACGTCCTCTGGCTGGAGCGAGCGGATACCGGCGAGCAGGTGGCCGATACGTTCTCGCTCGACGGCCGCTCGGTCTACAACCCCGGCTACTACCACCTATGCGAGACGCTGCGCGACGCGCACGTCGCGCCCGCGCGCGGCGACGTCTACATCTCCATCACGTTGATCGAGCTGCTGTGGGGCGTCCAGCAAGCGCTGTTCGCGCAAGGCGTGCGTGCGCCCATCGTCGTGCATAGCGGCTACCGGACGCCGGAGACGAACGCGGTGACCGAAGGCGCCGCGTACAATTCATTGCATATGTACGGGCGCGCGGTCGATTTCGACGTGCCCGGGGTGGCGACGTCAGATCTAGCTGACCTGTGCTGGTCGTGCCCACGCTCGGGCGGCGTCGGATACTACGGCGGCGGTTGGGTGCACTTGGACACCGGCCCGCACCGCTTCTGGACGGGCTAGTCCTAGTTCGTCGCTTTTGCCGACACGGCGTGCCGCTGCGGTTCGTCGATGTAATCTTCGTAGACCAGCCCGAGGGCGATCTCCATCGACTCCGCCATTAGCGCCTGATCAAGCGCTTGCGCTTCGCAGGATCTGCCGCTATCCTTGACGCTGGTCAAGATCGCCGCGACATCCTTTTTGGTTTCGAACGACATCCACGCGGCGCACGCGATCTCGCCTGACCCGACGGCGAGCGTTCGCGCGGCCTGGTAGTCCGGAATCGCGACGCCGGGGAAGCGCACGGCCAGCGCATCGCGGTAGGCGGCGTAGCGCCCTGGCGAGGACATCAGGTCGAGCAATGTGATCTCCGACGAGAGCGTCGCCGCCTGTGCGGCGTACATCACGTTCGATGCTCTCTTCGCGGTCTGCATGGCGGTGTTCCACGCGGCGATCGCGCTGCGCAGGTTGGGCGGCGGGCGCGGCCCCGGGGTCGCCAGACCGTTCGGGTTTTGCGGGACCGGCGGCACGTAGAGCGCGGCCTGCGTCGCCTGGACGGCGATGTCGGCCTGCGCGATCGCCGCGCGCGCGAGCTCGATGCTCGCGAGCAATCCCTTTGTCGATCCGTCGAGGTCCGAGATCATCGACGGGTAGTGTACGAGCAGCGCTTGGAATTTCGGCGTGAGCGGCGCGTCCTCGGTCAACGGATCGAGCATCTCTCGAAACGCGTCCGTGTTGCCGACGGTGAGGCCCGGTGCCGTGCTGAGCACGTCGGCGATGGGGTTGATCGTTCCGGTGATGACTTTGTTCAACGTGGCCATCCCGGTCTCGGTGGTTCGCGTCTGACCGCTGGGCGGCGGTCCGCCAGGTCCTGGCGGCTGGCCCGGCCCGGGCGGTCCGCTCGTCGGCGTCGGGCTTGGCGCGGCGGTTGCGCCGCTCGTCGCAGGAGTTGCACTGGGCGTCGCGCCGGCGTCGGCGACTGACCCGTTAGGCGCCCAATATGCTGTACCGCCGGCTGTGAAGCGGAATGACGGCCCGCCATTTTCCAAATTATTGAGATGATGCTCGGTCAGCTGCAGCTCCCCGAAACCTTTCCGCGCGAGCACCTTGGCGTCGTTGGTCGCTTGCGCCGACATCGCCTGGCCGGCCGTGATCGCTTTGACCGCTGATACGCGCGCGGGGTCGTTGCGTTCGACGACGGTGACGAACACGCGCCCGTCGGGCGCGGCTTTCGGGCCGGACTCGCGCAGCGCATAGTTCAGCTGGACGACGTGCGCGTCGATCTGCGGATCTTGCGCCGTGGAGAGCGACGTGAGCTCGGCGCGCGCATAGCTGTAGCGGCCTTCTGTCTGATTGTGGATCACGTCAGCGAACAGCGACTGGCTCGTCGGCTTGTCGAGCTCAGGGTAGCCGAGCAGATGGGCGACGCGATCGCTCGGGTTCGGGTGGTCCAAGAACGCTTTGTCCGCGCGCGAATCAGGGCCGGGGTCCATTTGCCCGAGTTTGGTCATCATGTCGATCATCGCGTTGGGATCGTATCCCGCTTGGGACATCAGCGACAGGCCGTAGTGGTCGGCTTGCAGCTCGTCGGTGCGGCTGTACTTGTCGTTCGCGAGTTCGCCGCCGAGCGCACCGAGCACCGATGCGACCGGCGAGAGGATCGAGACGATTGCGGTCAAGATGCCGATCACGGTGTTGATGTTCGACGACTTGACGACGTGGCGCATCTCGACGTGCCCCATCTCGTGACCCATGACGCTCGCCAACTCGTCGTCCGATGAGGCGAAGTTCAGCAGCCCGACGTTGACGTGGACATAGCCGCCCTTGATCGCGAACGCGTTGATGCTCGGGTCGTCGAGCACGGTGAAGCGATACGTGATGTCTTGCCGCTTGCGGTGCGCGGCGAGCTTCGCGCCGATCTGATTCGTCCAGCTCACGAGAAACGGGTCGCTGATCACGACGCTGCTGGCGTCGATCTCCGCGTTTTCCGTGGTGCCTTGGGCGATCTCGGTCTGCGTGCTCATGGCCAGCGCCGGCAGAGCGCCGGACTGGACGGCGAGCGTTGCGAGCAGCGTCACGGCGAGGATGCGCGTGAGGAGGCGGTTATGGGCCTGCATGGATGGGATGCTTCTTCCGCATCCGGCCGCGCTTTCTTTCCCAGGCTTTTCTACGGTTGGCCTTAGTGCTGCGGCAAGGGACGCTGCGTAGGCTCGGTTTTTGAGCGTTGGAGCATTCGAAGCACCTCACCTACGATGCCGCGGCGGAACACGCTGACCACGATTATGAAGATAATACCGAGCACGAGCCCAGGCGACGTGGTCAGCGTCGAGAGCTTGTCGTTGATGATGAGATAGAACGGAGCGCCGAACAGCGGCCCGAAGATCGTCCCCATGCCGCCGAGCACGGTCATGATCACGACCTCACCCGATGTATGCCAATCGAGCGTGTCAAGCGACGTGAAGCGATGCGCGATGACGAACAGCGCGCCTGCCAATCCCGACAACGCGGCGGAGATCACGAAAGCGACGAACTTATAGACGTTGGTCCGATACCCGAGGCTGGTGGCGCGCTGTTCGTTTTCTCGGATGGCGCCCAGGACCCGGCCGAACGGCGAATTGACGACGCGCAGCATGCACGCGATCGCGACCACCGCCAGCGCGAGCGTCAGATAGTACAGCACGCGGTCATCGTCGAGCCGGACAGAGCCGAGCAGCGCCGGGCGAGGGACGTTCTGCAGACCGTCCTGACCGCCCGTGAGATCTCCCAACTGGTTTGCGAGGAAGTACATCATCTGACCGAAGGCGAGCGTGATCATCGCGAAATAGATGCCTTGACGGCGGATGGAGACCAATCCGACGACCGCGGCGAGCAGCGCCGCACTGGCGACCGCCGCAAGCACCGCCGGGATAAACGACCAGTGCGAGCGCAAGATCAGCAGACCCGCGACGTATGACGCGCCGCCGAAGAACATCGCGTGTCCGAACGACAGCAAGCCGGCGTAACCGAGCAGCAGATCAAAGGCTGCCGCGAAGAGCGCCCAGATGACGATGTCGGTTGCCAAACCGATGTAGACGACGTGCGGCAGGATGAAGCCGGCGGCGATCGCGGCCAGGCTGAGCCAAAGCGCGGTGCGCCCCGGCGCGCCGGCGACGCGGGCGATCACCGTGCGCCCGTCTCAGGTGCGCCGAACAAACCGGCGGGCCGGACCAGCAGGATCAACGCCATGATCAGGAAGATCAGCGTGTTGGCGATCGGCGGATAGAGCACGGCGCCAAGCGCGGCGACGATGCCGACGATGAACCCGGTCAGGATCGACCCCTTGATGGACCCCATGCCGCCGATGACCACCACCGCGAATGTCGTGATGATGATGTCCGAGCCCATGAGCGGCGTGACGTTGGTCGTCGGCGCGGCGAGCACGCCCGCGAGCGCGGCGAGGGCGACGCCGAAGCCGAACACGAGCGTCGTCAGCAGCGAGACGTCGATGCCGAACGCTTGCGTCAAGCTCGGATTCTCCGTCGCCGCGCGGATCTTCGCACCGAGCGGCGTCTTCTCGATCGCGATCCAGACGACCACGCAAACCAGCGCCGAGATGGCGATGACCACCAGCCTGTACTTGGGATAGCCGATGATGCCGAAATCGACCATTCCGGTGAGGCTGGCGGGTATCGCGTACGGCGTGCCCTGCGTACCGAAGAACAGCTTCATGAAGTCTTCGATGACCAGCGCGAGACCGAACGTGAGCAACAGATTGTAGAGGGGATCGAGCGGCATGAGCCGCCGGATGAGGGAGCGCTCGAACAGCATGCCGAGCGCGCCGACCGCCAGGGGTGCAAGCACGAGGGCCCACCAGAACGGCAGGCCCAGGTACTTGGCGGCGAGATAGGCGCCGAACGCGCCCAGCATGTACATCGCGCCGTGCGCGAAGTTGACGATGCGCATCATCCCGAAGATGATCGCTAGGCCTAGACTCAGCAGCGCGTAGTACGCGCCGCTGACCAGCCCGTTGAAGATCTGCAGCGCGAGGTAGCTAAGCTCCATACCCGCCTAATATAGCGGTCGAGTTTACTCGACCGTCGAATTTATTCGACCGTCACAGATGGCACGTCGATTGCGACAGCGGCCGATACGATTGATCGCCGGGTACCGTCTTGACGATCTGTAGGAAGTCGTACGGCTCTTTGACCTCCGAGGCCGGCTTGATCTTGGCGACGTACATGTCGTGGATCAACAGATGGTCCTGGGCACGGATGTACGCATGCCGCGCGAAGACGTCTTCGAAGTGATACCCTTCGAGCTGCTTGATCACCGCGTCGGCATCGTCGGTCTTGGCGCGCGCGACGGCGTCGAGATACTGCGTCACCGCTGAATAATTGCCGAGCATGACCCAGGTCGGCATCTTACCGGTACGTTTCTTGTAGCGCGCGGCCCACGCACGCGTCTTGTCGTCAAGGTTCCAATACGAACCGACGGTGATCGTGCTACCCGACCAATAATCAGGGCCGAGCGCAGCGATATCGCTCTCGAACAACAGGCCGATGCCGATCTGCGTGCGTTTCTTTATGCCGAACTCGTTGATCTGCTTCATCGCGTTGACCGTATCATCGCCGGCGTTCATCAGCCCGATGACATCCGGTCGCATCGACTGCGCATTGATGAGGTACGATGAGAAGTCCGTGTTCGGGAACGGCACGAAATCGTTATGGATCACGTCGCCGCCGGCGGACTTGATGGCCGCCGTGAAATTTGACAGCATCGACTGGCCGAACGCGTAGTTGGCGGTGAGCATGTACCAGTGCTTGCCGCCGTTCTCCGTGATGATCCGGCCCGTATTCTGCGCCAGCGCGTAGGTGTCGTAGCCGTAGTGGAACGTGTATTTGTTGCACTGCGCCATGTTGAGCGCGTCCGTGCCGCCGGTCGTGACGAACAAGACCTTGTGGTCCTGTGCCGCGACGCCGGCGACGGCGAGCGCGACCGACGAGGTGGGCACGTCGAAGATCGCATCGACGTGGTCTTGTTCGTAAAGCTCGTGCGCTTTGGTCGAACCGAGCGCCGGATCATTTTGGTGGTCGACCGACAGGACTTTGATCTCGCGGCCGAGCACCGCGCCGCCGTAGTCTTGCACCGCCATGCGCACCGCGGAAACCGTTCCCTGGCCCGAGAGATCGGTGTAGATCTTGGATTGGTCGTTCAACACCGCGATGAAGATCGGATTCTCCGCACTCGCCGGTGCAGGCGTGCCAAGCTGGAGCATGAGCCCCAGCGCCACTGCGCCGGCGGCAAAACATAAGGCTCGGATGTGCTGTCTCATCTCGTTTCAATCCCCATCATATCAGACGCCGAGGTAGTCCAAGAGCTCATGCTCCCGGTCGATGACCTGCGCGTTCGCGAGCGACTCCACGATCTTCCCATTGACCATCAAGTAATGACGATCCGAGACCTTGGTAGCGAAACGCACGTTTTGCGACACCAGGAGCACGGTGATCCCGTCGCGCTTGATTTCGAGAATCAGGTCGCGAATGGCCTTTACGATGGAGGGCGCCAAGCCCTCGGTCGGCTCATCGAGCAGCAAGAGCTGCGCTCCGGTCCGCAGGGCGCGGGCGATGGCCAACATCTGTTGTTCCCCGCCGGAGAGCGTGGTGCCGGGAGCGCGCTGGCGCTCGCGCAACCGCGGGAACAGGGTGAAGACACGCTCGACCGTCCAAGTAGTGGGCCGCACGACCGGCGGCATCATGAGGTTCTCCAGGACCGAGAGCTGGGCGTAGATCCCGCGATCCTCGGGTACCAGCGCGATGCCTCGCCGGGCGATCCGGTGCGATTGCATGCCTTGGATCGGGGAGCCGTCGAACTCGATCTCGCCCTTCTTCTTATTGATGATCCCGATGATCGACTTCAGCGTGGTCGTCTTGCCGGCACCGTTGCGCCCGACCAGCGTCACGACTTCGCCGCGCTTCACCGAGAGGCTCACGCCGTGAAGCACATGGCTCTCGTCGTACCACGCGTTGAGATCGCGGATCTCAAGCATCGATGCCACCGAGGTAAGCCTCCACCACGCGCGGCTCCTCGTGGACGGTCGCATACGGGCCTTCGCAGATGATCTTGCCGTACTGGAGGACGACGACGCGTTGCGCGAGTCGTTCGACGACGTTCATGTTGTGCTCGACCAGCACCACGGTCCGTCCGCGCGATGCGCCGATGACCAGCTCGATGATCGGGTCGACGTCTTCAGTGCCGAGCCCGCTCGTCGGTTCGTCCAAGAGCAGCAGCACGGGGTCGAGCGCGAGCGTGATCGCGAGTTCGAGCGCGCGTTTCTTGCCGTACGGCAGCACGGCGGCGAGCCGCGAAGCTTCGTCCGTGAGGCGCAGCTGTGCGAGCAGCGCATCAGCGGGTGCATCGAGTTCGTCGATCGTCGAGCCCGGGACCCAGAAGCGTTGAGCGGCGGGGTGTTTGGCGAGCAGCGCCACCTTGACGTTGTCGCGCACGGTCAGATGCGCGAAGATGCTGCTGATCTGGAAGCTGCGCACGATGCCGAGTCGCGCGACGCTCGCCGCATCGAGCTTGGTGATATCCTGGCCGCGGAACTCGATGTGGCCGGCGGTGGGCAGCATGAAGCCCGAGAGTAGATTGAAAAGCGTCGTCTTGCCGGCGCCGTTGGGGCCGATGATGGCCAGTGTCTGGCCTTCGGGCACGCGCAGATCGACGCCGTCGACCGCTCGAAAGCCCGCGAACTCTTTGACCAGACCACGGGTCGACAACAGCGGTGTGCCGTTTTCAGCCATGCCTTGTGTTAGCCCGTCGCTCGAGCACGGTCCTCTTTGCGGGTCAGCGCCCGAAGATGCCGGCGCCGACGCCGCGCTTGTCCACCCTCGTCAGCCGCTTGATCATCGGCGGCGTCAGCAGTTTGATGTGCGGCACGTCGACCAGCCGCTCGGCGATGAACCAGACCGATTTCTCAGTGGTCATCCAATGGAGATTGTCGAACCGCGCGAGGTTGACCGGGCGCGAATAGCGCCGCAGCGACCGCTCACCCATCAGATTGAAATAGTCGTTGAAGTAGCTCATGGCGAGTTCGCGTAGCGTGCGGTAGACCGGCTCGCGGCCTCTGACGCCGGTGAAGTTCGACGCCGCGACCGCGCCCCACGCCGAACCGATCTTGAACGGCGCGATGACATGGTCGGTGTCGTGCTCGGCCTCGAGGTCGAGGACGAGCGGCGGAAAGCCGATCACGCGCAATGCCGCGGCCGCGAAGATGGCGCCTTCGAGGCAGTGCGCCGTGCGCTCGCGCAGCACGCGCCGCGGCGACCAGGCCGTGTCGGCGTCATGATAGGTCATCTGATTGATGAACTTCTGGACGCCGGCGGGCGTGCGCAAGCTACGCAATTTGCGCAGCTCGCTCAACGTGAACTCCGATGCGGGGCGTAAGGCTCGCATGCATTGCCGCTTCAATCCGAGGCCGAAAGGACCTTCGTGGGCGTTCCCGGACGCAGGCCGCTGGGTACAAGAGTTAGTGAGATGTCCGAGCACGCGCCTGTCGACCTGGTCGAGATCTCGGAGTTTGACGGATCGGACTCGCTTGCGGCCGCGAAGCATCGCCAAGCGTTCCAGGTGGCGTTGATCGCGCCGGATGACGCCCTTGCGATGGCGAGCTCGCGCGCGGTCGAGCTGATGCGGGAACAGTTCGGGCTAGCTGGACGCGCTGATGATTTCGCCGTCATCCCCGAGATTTTTCGCCGGCATGTGCGCGCGCTACGCAAAGCGCTCGCCTCGGGGGAGCCGCCCGTTTCAGCGGTGACCCCGGATCTGTGTTGCCGCGGCGAGCTTATGCAGAGCGAGGCCGGCGATTATTTGCTGATCTCTTTTGAACCGATCGCCCGTCGCCGCCCGCGGCACAGTCTCGCCGCCTATCGACTGACGCACCGCGAATCTGAGGTTGCTGAGCTCGTTCTCGACGGCTTGGGGAATCGGGCGATCGCTGAACGCTTGCAGGTCAGCCAGAATACTGTGGAGAGCCACATCAAGCGCGTGCTGACGAAGGCGCGTGCGCCGTCACGCGCGGCATTCGTGTCGAAGGTCCTTAGCAGCGCTTCGGATTGAGCCGTCTATTTGCGATCGTGCGGCAGCCACTTGTCCTTGAGCTGCAAACGCGGCGACGACTTGGGATACGAGCCGTTGGGAAACTGACGTTCCCATTCTCGCGCACGAACGACGAGGTATTCGAAGTTCTCCCATGACGACGAGTCACCGCTGCGTCGCCTGATCGCGACGACTTCCTCGATCACGGCCCACGTGGACAAGACCCGCGCGGAGTAGACATCCATGAATGGTTCCTCCGGGATCAGGTCGTGTTTGATGAGACTGCCGACCCACTCGTAGGAATTACACAGATTGAGCCAGGCGTTGTTCCGACGGGGGAACGACCCATCTTCGAGCGCACGCCGATACGTCGGATCCGATAGCTTTTCGGCGATTTGTTCTCGTGCCATGTCGGCCCATTCGTTGAAGGTTGGATCTTCAATGCGCGCCAGCACGTTGAGCAAGCCGGTCAATTGATTGTTAGCGCGCATGTGACGCAACTGCACGATTGCGGCGATCGCCGTTGCGGCGATCACGATGAACGTTCCAATGGAAGCGGCCGCGGTTAAGTATTCCGCGGATATCACGAGTCCCAAGACAGCCCTGTTAGCGCCTCATGGTGAGAGCTCCCTTTCCGACACAGCAGATGGCGTTGCGCGGAGGGCGGTTTGTCGGTAGGCGAGAAAAGCACGTGTCTCGGGCGCGTAGCTCAGGGGTAGAGCACTACATTGACACTGTAGGGGTCAGAGGTTCGAGACCTCTCGCGCCCACCATCGGAAACCTTGATGCCACAGGCCCCCTGTGGCTTCTTCAACCGCTTCAGCGCTTGTGGTACTCTCCAAAAATGCTGACCAATGCTGACCAAGTGGTGCGGCGATCCGTCGGCCCTTGGCAAACTTGCCGGCGGCAGAGTTCGCGGCGAACCTCGGCGAACAGAGCTCGGACCGGATCCCAACTTAACTACTGTCTCACTGATGGTCACGATACCATCGCCTTCTTATGGACAACGACACGACGCCAAATGACGTAGTGCAGACGAACCTTCTATCCGCTCGCGAGCGCGAAGTTGCTGAATTGGTCGCTCACGGGAAGTCGAATCGTGCGATCGCCGACGTGCTCTACCTAAGCGAGCGGACGGTCGAAAGTCATGTCAGCTCGATTTTCAGCAAGTTGGACGTGCATTCGCGGGTTGATCTCGCCGCGGCCGTTCTTCGGAGTGGGTTTGCCCGGGCTGCACCTTCGAGCCAGCCTCATGTTCCTCTGAACAATCTCCCGATTCAGCAGACGACCTTCATCGGACGTGACGCAGAACTGGACGAGGTGAAGGCTCAGCTTGCAAACGCGCGGTTCTTCACGCTCGTCGGTACCGGCGGCGTGGGCAAGACACGCCTCGCTCTGCAAACCGGGGCGGACCTGCTCAACGACTTGGACGACGGCGTCTGGTTCGTCGATCTCGCGCACGTGACTGGGGCTGACTTCGTGCTCCCTGAGATCGCGACGGCGCTCGAAATCCGACTCCAAGGAGAGCGGGCGCCGTTGGATCAGCTGCGTCAGTACCTCAAGAGCAAACGGCTGCTGCTGATCCTCGACAACTGCGAACACGTTGTGGCTGAAGCGTCGCGGTTCGTAGCCGCCATCCTAAAGGGTTGCCCCGACGTAAAGATTCTCGCGACAAGCCGCGAACGGCTCAACGTGAGTGGCGAGCATGTGTATCGCGTGCCTTCGCTTGCTGTGCCGCCCGACCACGCGACGCTGTCCCCGGCAGAGGCCTTGGGTTACGGTGCGGTAGCGTTGTTTGTCGCGCGGGCCAGCGCCGCCGATGCGCGCTTTGAGTTTGACGAGAGCAAATCGGCGATCGTCGCCGACATCTGCCGCCATTTGGACGGCATCGCGTTGGCCATCGAATTGGCGGCCGCGCGCATCACGATCCTGAGCGCCAGCCAGCTGGCTCAGCGGTTAGGAGAGCGCCTCCGTCTGCTCACCGGAGGCGACCGTACGGCCCTGCGGCGCCAGCAGACGATGCGAGCCACGATTGATTGGAGCTACGAACTGCTGACCGAAGACGAGCGAACGCTATTCGACCGCCTGTCAATCTTTCAGGGCGGTTGGACGCTCCAGGCCGCGAGCGATGTGTGCGCAAGCGAAACGCTCGACGAGCTCGCGATTCTAGACTACCTCTCGTCGCTCGTCGACAAATCGCTCGTCGTCGTAGAGTTTAGTGGCGAGTCGCAGCGCTATCGGTTGTTGGAGTCGCTGCGTCAATATGGCGCTGAAATTCTCGCACGTTCCGGCGTCTTCGACGCGATCGCACAACGGCATGCGCAGTGCTACCACAAGTACGTGAAGCGCGTGCTTAACGACACTTCTGCCGTTGCTGAAAGTGTATATCTTGCGGCCATCGATCAGGAGATCGACAACATCCGCGCGGCGCTCGACTGGTGCCTCGCACAACGCAATGACCCCAAGGTCGGCGCTGACATGGCGCAAGTCCTTTTCTCCTATTGGATGGATCGGGATTTCCGCGAAGGGCGGCGTTGGACGGAGACGGCGCTCCTGCTCATAGACGCGGAGCGACACCCGTTGCTTGCCCTTGGTCTTGCGCTTGCCACCCAACGCATGATCGTGTTTACCGCTCCGCAAGACGCTGTCGCCGCCTCCGAACGAGTGCTACAAACAGCACGCGCCGTACAAGACGAACGTCTGCTTCTTCGGGCGTTGCAATATCACGGCGAGTCTCTCGTTTACAAGAATCGTTTCGATGAAGCCGAATCCATCTTATCCGAGAATCTCGCGCTAGCGCGCAAGCTCGCGAATCCCTTTCGTGCCGCGTCTGCGCTTGGAGTGCTAGCGCAACTGAACCGCAAGCGTGGGGACCTCAATGCTGCGCGCAAGCTCTCTGATGAGGCACTTGGGTTGCATAAGGATTCTCCCGTAAACCGCAATTATGCGCTCGCGTTGATTGACCGCGCGACGTTGGAGCAGCAGACAGGCGATACCCGCCGAGCGATAGAGTTTATCGAACAAGTACAACACATCGCGGAAGAGATGGGCGATCGGGGCTTGGCGCTGTTGGCCCAAAGCAGCAGAGCGTACTACGAAGTACGAGCAGACAAGGTGGCTGAGGCGAGGACTACCGCCCACAACGCAGTGACGCACGCACGCCAAGAATTCGTCGGCTTTGGGCTCTCAGTCGCATTTCGAGCGCTCGCCGGCGTTGCGATGCAGCGCGGCGAGTTCGAAAGCGCGGCTCGGTTGCTTGGCTGCGGGCGAGCAGGCCCGGTATCATGGCGCTGGCTCGAAGACATGTTCACAGAAGAAAGCGTCGATTGGATTCAACAGCCATTGGTCGAGCATCTCGGCAAGAAGTACCTCGAGCAGTTGATGTCGGAAGGCGCTGCCTGGTCAGAAGATCAGGCGATCGAAGAAGCGCTGAAGATCTGAAGTCGGCGAAAAGTTCTTGAAACATTTTGGAACTGCGCACCCGACGATCAAGTTCCATTTTCAGGGCCAGCAAGGGGTCGAGGGGGCTTGTCAGCCGCGCTTCAAATTGCTGACCAAATGCTGACCAACTACCTGGTACGGGCGGCGATTCGTTGATACCGGCTGGCACCAGAAGCACCGTAACTTCTCAGGCTGGCACTTCATTCGCTCTTTGACACTGTAGGGGTCAGAGGTTCGAGACCTCTCGCGCCCACCATTACAATGCGACGCAACGGCGAACAACAAGATAAACAACGCGATGACGATGCCGCGGAACATTCAGACAGGCTCCTGAAACCAACGCACAGAACGCCAGCTTGTGCCGGTCTCGCTTATCGCCGGTGATTCCTGATAGTGAGTTACTTTCTTGTGAATAGACGGTTCGTTTTTCTGATCGTGCTTCACCTTAGCTTGGTGTTTGCGATCGTTGAGTCTACGAATCGAGCGCCTGCCTTGGCGGCGACGATTCCATGTCACCCAGTATCCCCCGGCGCCCGAATATGTGGCGCTGGAATCACGTCTGTTTCGATGAACCCCGCGTTTCGGTTTCAAACAACTCCAGTTTGGTGCTACGCAGCATCGATGGCGATGATTATCGCATACCATGGCGGGACTGTTTCCCAAAACGACATCGTCAAGGACCTCTTTGGCGCGGCCATACCTGTGGCTCTTCCGACGCAAGCCATTCCGAAATACCTTAACCATACGTACACCAGCGGTGCTGATGGTTCGACAGTGACGACGAGCGGCACATCGCTCAGTGGGAACCTGCCAAGGGTCGTCGCGGCGTTGGCAAACGACAATCCACTGCTGATCCTAGTACCGTCGCACGCAATGGTGCTAACCGCGGTCTATTACTACGCTGATGCGGCCGGTAAGCCGTTGAAAGTCGCCGGAGCCGTGGTTCGGGATCCATATCCCCATAGCGGTCCAATGCCGACTTTCGGCATCCTTGTCGCCCCGAATCCGGGCGAACGGGCACTTTCGCCTCAAGAATTCTTCACAACTCTAGCTGTATTTGAGGTTGATGTGATTTAGGGATCGCGTCGTCTATTTCTATTCTAAATAGTCAGAACGTGTTCAGGTCACGCCGGATGGGAAAATGTCGCGCTGTGCCGAAAGCCGAAATAGACACCGTCACGGCGGCTACGGATTCCAAACGCGAACGCGATCGATATGAAAGACACATCTTCGGCTCGGCTGAGCTACGGAAAAATGCAGTACACTCCGCTCGACGAAGGCGAAATGCAATTCTCGCCGCGGCAAACCAGCCGCGAGCGCTTCTGGACCGGGTTCGAAGCGACCATCTACGACACGTCTGGCGGCGTGAGCCAAGTGCCGTGCATGAAACAACTCACGGTCGGCATGCAAGTAGGACCGCCTATCCGGACGACATGTCGTCGCGACGGGACCGTATCTCGTCGTTTGCAAATCGCGGGTGACATTGATGTCATCCCCCTGGGCTCTTCCGGAGCATGGGAGGACGAAGGCCCGACCTCCTTCGTGTGCATCCGTCTAAGCCCGTCGCTCGTGCAGACGGCGGCCGAAGGAATGGATGTGAACCCAGATCGGGTTTCGATGCCGCCGCAGCTGCAGTTCAGGGATCCGCAAATCGAGCACGTCGGCTGGGCGATCAAGGCCGAATTGGAAGCGAGCGAGCCTACCGGTCGGCTGTACGCAGATAGTCTCGGATTGGCGCTGGCGACGCGCCTGCTGTCGCACCACGCACCGGTCGAGTCGCGCATCCCCAATGGCTTGCCCAAGCGGCGACTGCAACGTGTGGTTGACTACATCCGCGACCACCTATCGCATGACCTCCGCTTGGCCGAACTCGCTGAAGTCGCAAGCCTAAGCCCCTCGCACTTCAAGGCGCTGTTCAAGCGATCCGTGGGCGCGCCGGTTCATCAGTATGTCATCCGGCTCCGCGTGGAATATGCGATCGATTTGCTCCTAAACGGCAAGCTTCCATTGATCGATGTGGCCCTTCAGGCCGGTTTTGCGAACCAGAGCCACATGGCTCGTTGCGTGCGGCGCGCCACCGGTCTGACTCCAGGCAATTTGCGCGACTTTACCTAGTTTGCGGTCGCCAGCCTACATGGCTACCGGGTAAGCCTCCTCACCGTGGAGCTCGGCATCTAAACCGCGCTCCTCGGCGACGGGATCGACCTTCGCGGGCGTGATACGATTGATCAACCACAGCATGCCGTACGTGAAGCAAAATGCCCAAGTGCTGCAGACCAACGCGGCTATGAACTGCTTGGCGAAAAATGCTGTGCCGCCGAGAAGCAACCCGTCAGCGCCATTCGGATTCCATGCCTTGGAGGCGAACACGCCCAACAGAACGATGCCAAGGAAGCCGCCCACTCCGTGCACGCCCCAGACGTCAAGCGCGTCATCCCAACCCTGACGGTTTTTCAGCGCAACGGCGAAGTAGCAGATCAATCCCGAGCAAATGCCGAATATTACCGCCGTGGTCGGCGAAACGTAACCTGCAGCAGGCGTGATCGTCGCAAGTCCCGCCACCGCGCCGGTCAGAAGACCGACGAACTTAGGCTGACTACCGCGGAACCATTCGACCAATAGCCACGTGATAGCCGCGAAGGACGCCGCAATGTCGGTGTTCAGGAAAGCGGAGGCCGTCACGGAGTCGACTTGCAACTCCGAACCCGCGTTGAATCCATACCAGCCGAACCAAAGCAGTCCCGTGCCAAGCGCGATCAGTGGAACGTTGTGTGGTTTGTTGTCCACTACGTGGCGGCGCCCTATGTAGAGGACCGAAGCCAGCGCCGCAAATCCAGCGGAGGCGTGCACCACAATACCGCCGGCAAAGTCGAGTGCGCCCCACTTGGCAAGAATGCCGTCGGGACTCCAAAGCATATGCACAAACGGAAAGTAGACGAGCACGAGCCAGGCCGTAAGGAATAAGAAATACGCCTTGAAGGTAACGCGGTTCGCGAATGCCCCGGTGATCAAGGCCGGGGTGATGATCGCAAACATCATCTGATAGGCCACATGCACGACAAGCGGAATGCCGGCGTTGTTGCCGGTGAACATAGTCTGCAGGGTGATTCCCCTCAGAAATGCATAGTGGGTTGGATCGCCCACGATGCCATGCCAATCAGGCCCGAAGCTCTCAGAGTACCCGAAGGCGAACCAGATAACCGTCGTCCAGCCGAGCGACACGAAGCTCTGCATCATGATGGTCAGCACATTCTTGCGCTGCACCAAACCGCCGTAGAAGAACGCGAGGCCAGGCGTCATGAGCATGACGAGGCTCGCGCAGATGAGCATGAATCCTGTGTTGCCGATGTTAAGAGGCGGAGTGGTCACAGAGTTTCCTCCATCTCGGAAATCGAAAACAGCGGACGACACAACATGACCTGTCGCGCTGTTCAAAGATTGCCGGGACGGTTAGGCATCCCGCAAGGCATTCCCGCTCAAACGCGACACATGGGGCACGCCCTAGAGGTTTATGCAATCGGCCGTTAGTGTATCAGCAGCGCTCGCGAGACTTGCTGCATGCTTTTTAGAGATAGCTGACCACATGCTTACCAACCATTTGATCTCACAACGCAAAACAGCGCAAGCGGTTGCGCTGTTTTGCGTGCTGCGATGGTATTGCCAAGAATGGCCAGGTACCTTTATCGAGACCTCCGCCGAAATGCCCCCGACTCGTCACGGGCCCCAGGTGATGGCGAACGGCTCGCTTCCAGCGGCAGTCGTTATCGTCGTCACCGGCGCGCTTGACGCGGTGAAGGGCGGGCTGTAGACGGTCACTGTCGGCCCGGCCTCGTTCGCGGCGTAGAGATTCCCAGCGGAGTCGAACGTCAGCGCCGACGGGTGGGCGAGGCCGCTCGTGCCGCCGCTGATCGTGGTTGTAGGCGTGCTCGCATTGGTAAAGGGCGGATTGAAGATAAAGATCTTGCTGTTGGTGTAGTCCGAGACGTAGAGATTGCCCGCCGCATCCAAGGCGACTCCTTCGGGTTGGGCGCCGGCGATCGTTATCGTCGTCGACGCTGTGGTCGCATTGCTGAACGGCGGCGTGAAGATCTGGACGTTAGCTGAGGTAAAGTTCGCCACGTAGAGCTTGCCGGCCGCGTCGAAGGCGAGTTTGTACGGATTGGTGGCGGTTCCGAACGTCACCGCCGGCGTTTCCGCTGCGGTGAACGGCGGCGTGTAGATTTGGACGTTCTCGTTGAAGCCGTCCACCACGAAGAGCCTGCCGGTGCCGTCAAACGCTAGTCCGGTGGGGAGAATCAGGCTCCCGTTGGCCATGGTCAGCGTCGGAGTGCTCGCGTTTGACAGCGGCGGCGCGAACAGCTGGATGTTGGCGTCGCCGTAGTCCGCTACATACATCGTCTTGGAGGAGTCGAATGCGATGCCGAAGACGCGGCTGCCGGCGCCGGCCAATGGAACCGTGACCGATGCCGTGCTGGCATTGCTCAGCGGCGGCACGAAGATCGGAACTGTTCCAGGTCCGCCGGACGGTGAGAGGCCGACATACAGGCGCGTCAACGACGGTGTCGGCGTCGGTGACGGCCCGCCGTTGAACGTCGACGCCGAGCTGCAGCCCACGAGCGCCAGCCCGACGATGATGAATATCACTCTGCGAATGGATCCAGCCATTTTATTCTCCTTTTAGATTTAGATGTACGTTACGGTCAGCTTGAATTGGTTGTAGTACGTCGAGCAGATATCCACGCCGGTCGCATGGAGGTTCTCCATCTTGCCCTTCATCGTGAACCCATCGTTCGCCACGTCGCCGTGCACCCACGAGCTGACGCGACTGGTGACGTCGATCGGACTCACGTTCCAGCCGATCTGACTCACAGGACCGACGAGATCACCGACCGGCACTTCCCAGCTCTCAGGGTAAGGTCCGACGGTCCAGTCCGTCGTGCCCATGAAAACTCCGGCGGCGCAATTAAGCGGAACAAAGACCTGCAACGGTTGGTGACTGCCTCTGATGTGGAACGTCAAGATCGCTTTTTGGACGGTCTTACCCGCCAGGCTTGAAAGATCGAATTTCACTGCCCCGCGATAGACGTAGTTGCCATGGAAGTCGCACGATGAACCTTGCTGCTGCTCGTATCCGACGACGATCTCTTTGCCCGCCCATGCATCCTCTCGATACGAGCCATTGCTTTGGGCGAAATAGGTGCAAACGTCGAACCCTAGTGTGCCGCCGCCCGCCATCTGCGTCTCGCGGTACGCGTACGTGTTCAGCATGTTCGAGGGGGCGAGTGCCACCGTTGTTTCGATCGCGCTGGTGACGCCCGGGCCGATGCCGATGGGATACGCCACTCGGCAGTTGACCGCAAAAGGCTGCTTGTTGCTATACACGTCCATCTGGCCGCCGGCGATGCCGTGCACCCAGATCTGATCGAAGGTGGCGCCCGATGTGGTGGCGTTGATCGTGATGGCGTCGCTTACCGGAAACTGACCGGAAGCCGGCATCTGGTGCGCGCCCTGATCGGCGATCTGCTGCACCCCGTTGATGAAGCGGTTGAGCGCATAGCTGAAAGTCGTGCCGGGTGTCCCCGTGACGGTTCCGCTGAACGTCATGGAATCCGGGCACAGCCCTGTGAACGACGGCGCGCCGGCTATCGATGCCCCGGTGATGTTGGCCAACGCGGGCCGCGCCGTCGCCATGGCGAGCGCGATGAAGAACACGACGAGAAGCCAGGGTCTCATGACCATCCTCCACAGCACCGCCCCAGCGTTTCAAGCTGGGCGGCTGCATGTCGGGAGGAAGCGTAACAAACCGGGTGTCCCCGCTGCGTCCCCGAGGCGCGAGGGCGTCAAGCGCTGATAAGCAACCGCCGGCACCACGGCTGCCCACGCAGCCACATCGCCTCTGGCGAGTCCGACCCGACCGCGATCAGGGTGGCTTCCAGCGCCTGCAGGGCATCCCGCTGCGCGCCGGACGCGGCGTTCGTGTCCCCGCTGGCCTGCAATGCCCGCGCGGCGGCTTCCAGAACGCTCGCCCGCTCAAGCAACGCCGTACCCCCATCGCGCAGCGCGAGAATCTCTCGAGCGGACGCCTCGGCCTTGCCGACGGCTCCGGCCGCCAACGAGACCTCGATCGAATCAGCGAGCGCGATTCCGAGATGCGCGCTGATGCCTGCGCCGCGCAGCAGTCCGACGCCCTCATCAACGCTGCGCCGTGCCTCGTCAGGCTGACCGAGCGCCAAAAGGCAGCGTCCGATGCAGGTCAAGGCCGCTCCGCGCAGCGCCGCATGTGATTCGGCCACCGCGAGTTGAGCGGCGCGCTTGCCCTGCGCGAGGGCAGCCTCGAATTCGTCGAGATGGCGCAGGGCTACCATCTCATTGTAGGCGCAGATGGCGAGGTGAAACGTCTGATCGGAAAGCTCCTCCGCTTCGCGCGTGAGCTCCAAACAGCGGCGGTAGCGATAGCGATCCATTTGCATCGCCGCGTAGTTGCGCAGCACCGCCGCATTGGCCGCGCGTTGGCCGATCAGCTTGTTGATCGCGATGGCCGCCGCGAAGTGCTCCTCGGCGGCGTCGAACTGCTCAAGCTTGCCCAACGCGATCCCCAGGTAGTGCCGCGCGTCGGCTTCGGCGCGCCGATCGCCGATCTGCTTGGCGAGGCTCAGCATCTCGTCGGCATCTGCTTTGCTCGCAGCGTGTTCTTGCTTGGCGCTCGCCACCAAGATCCGCGCCTGGAAGTGCTGGATGCGCCGAACGGGATCGTCGACCGTTGCGAGCGACTCGGCCGCGTGCTCCAGAATCGCCGCGGCATCGTCGAACCTGCCCTGCCGACGCAGCGCAACCGCATGGTATCCTGCGGCTCGCGTCTCGCGCGCATCGGCGGCAAGGCGGTACGCGCGCGACGTCCGTTCGAAAAGCGCATCAGCAACGTCGTAGCGCCCCTGTTCATAGGCGATGCGGGCCTCGAGCTCGTCCGCGAGCGCGGTGCCGAGTCCGCTATCTTTGGCGAGCAGCGCGCGCATTTTTGCGAGTTCGGCGGTCGCGCTTTCAAGACGTCCAGCGTCGAGATGGCGGCCGATGAGGCGTTCGAGCACCTCCAGGCCAAGCGCGCGATCCGGCCGCTGCTGCGCCAGCCGCTCCAGCATCTGCAGATCGGCCATCTCACGTTCTTGTTCACCCAGGCGACCGCGCGCGGTTGCGCGGATCAGGAACAGCTGCGCTTGCGCCGATTCGTCCGCATGCGCCAAACCGCGCGACGCATATTCCGCAGCTTCGGCATTCGCGAAGCTGGCCAAGGCGGCGCGCGATGCTCTCAGGTACCACGGCACGGCGGCCGTAGGTTGCGCGCCGGCGTCGTAGTGCGACGCGATCTCGAACGCGTACTCATCTAGGCGACCCGAGAACGTCCGTTCCAGCGCCCGCGCCACCATGCGATGATTCGTCCGGCGGCGGTCGGGTTGAATCGATGCGTATGCGGATTGGCGCACGAGGTCATGCGTGAAGGCGTAGCGCAGCCTCGCCCGATCGAACGTCTCCCGCAGCATACGGCGTTCGAGCAACTCTGCCAGCGCGTCCGCAATCCTGTTCTCGTCCCAACCCGATGCTGCGCCGATCACTTCGAAGTCGACCGCCTCACCGACGACCGACGCGAGGTTGATCGTCGCGCGCGCGGTGTCCGATAGTCGGTCGAGGCGTGCAGCGATGGCGTCTTTGATGTGAGCCGGCAGCGCGTCGGTCGAGCCGGCCTCGATCGCGTCGCGTAACAGCTCGCTCAGGAACAGCGGATTGCCGGCGCTGCGCTCGTGCCACTGGACCCCTGAGGGCGCGGCGCTATCCGACTTCCAAACGCTTTGCACCACGACTTGGACTTCTTCGCGCGAGAGCGCCCCGAGCTGGACATTTGCGGCGCGCGAGCGGGCGATCAAATCCCGGCGTAAGTCCGTAAGCTTGTGGCCGCTAGTCAGCTCGTCAGCGCGATACGTCGCGACGATCAGAACATGGCTTTCCGCAAGACGCGATACGAGATAACCCAAGAGCTCGAGCGTCGCGGGGCCGGCCCAGTGGACGTCTTCCACGACGAGCACCAATGGGCGCGATTCGGCCAGCGTCTCTATCACCCGAGCCATGGCCTCGAATAGACGCATCCTCCTGCGCTCGGGGTCAAGCTCGCTCGGCGGCGCGCGGCGCGCCTCGGCTGCCGTTCGTAGCATCTTGAGCTCTGGCAGCAGTTCACCCAGCTCGCGCAACCAGGTCGACTCCACCCCAGAGGCGGCGATCAACGATGATGCTCCTGCCAGCGCGTCGAGCACCGCCTGATAGGGAAAGCGCTCGGGGCTCGACGTGCCACCATACAACACGCGCCCGCCCTCGTCACCGACCTGCGCGGCGAAGGCTCGCACCAGGCTGCTCTTGCCGATCCCGGCTTCGCCGCCGACGAAGACCGCCGCCCCGGCGCCGGTCGCGGCGCGGTTCCACCACGCGCGCAGCGTGTCGAGCTCCCGCTCTCGGCCCACGAAGGGCAGCGTCCACGCCGGCTCGGCTTGACTCGGCGCCACCGATGCGATCGTCGCCGCTGCGCCGCGCACGTCGCCGGTCGAGCGCGAATGTAGGATTGCGTCGCGCAGGGCTTGGGTCTCCGGCATCGGTTCGACGTTCATCTCTGCGCGCAGGCGTTCGGCGAACGAGTCGTAACATCGGAGGGCCGCGGCCCGATCCCCGGCTTCGTAGCGAATCGCGATCAAGTGGCGCACTGCGTCTTCACGCCACGGATCGCTATCGAGCAGTTGCTGCGCGTAGCCGGCGGCCGCGGCGAAGTCGCGCCGCGTGCGGTGCTCGCGCACGAGCTGCGTCAACGCATCGTGATGAGCGCGGACCAGCCGCTCGCGCTCTTCGAGAATCCACTCGTCATAGAAGCCGGCCAGCAGTTCCCCGCGATACAGCCGCGCCGCCTCGGCGAAATCACGCTGCTCGACGGCAGCGCGGAAGGCGGCGACATCGCACCACGCCGGCGCCTCTACGTTCCACTGCAAGGTTTCGGGCTGCACCAAGATCCACGTCGCGGCGGCCGGCAGCAACGGGACCAACACGTGCAGGTTGCGCCGTAGGTTGGCGCGGGCGTCCTCCTCATTGGCGTCCGGCCAAAGCGCGAATGCGACCGTGTCTCGCCCGAGCTGGCTTTCCGCGTGCAGCGCCAAATACGCTAAGAGTTCGAGGCTCTTGCGTTTGGGGAGAAACCGCCATCCCGGATCGGCGTCGTCGACGATCTGCGGTGGACCGAGCAGACGAAGCCGAAGTCTAACCGTGACTGTCTCGGGCATGACGGAAGGTTCAGGAGGCGCGCGCGGAAGCCCGCCCGGTCTGGCCTACGGCGGCGGCGCGGAGCTTTCCACCTTCATCGCCGCGCGCAAGAACTCGACCGCATCCGAGAGGTCGGAGAAATAGCGTCGGCGCTGGTCGTCCAGCGATTGCACGACGCCACGCCAGCGCGCATCCGCTGCGTCGCTCGGTTCGAGCCAAAGCTTCACCACGAAGGCGAGGTGCCGCCGCTTGTCCATTAGCGCCACGCTAACACACCTGGCGTTGCCAGCGCGTCCCCGGCCTTGGGCCAAGAACGGGGCCCGTACAAGCAAGCGCTTCTAAGCCGTTCCCGAGGATGAATGCCAGGTGAGATTCTGACTGACTCATGGCACGTTCTCAGCCGGCGAGGCTACTGTAAACCTATGTCACATGAGCAAACGCGCCCACTACACGTGCGGATCGGCCACTGGATCAACGCGCTGACCATATTCGTCTTGCTGTGGAGCGGTTTCGCGATGTTCGCGAGCGACCGCCACTTCGCGACGATCGTCCACGCGCTACCGGGCTGGCTCTTCTCCGCGTTGCAGTTGCGTGCAGACGCAACCGCGGGCCGCGCATGGCATCTGGGGTTCGCGCTTGTGATGATCGCAAATGCGCTCTGGTACGGTGTCGTCGCGCTGCGAACGGCGTCGTGGCGACGCCTTGTACCCAACGCAAAAACCTGGCTCGGGGACGCCATACGCGCGACCATCGCGGAACTGCGCAATCCCGCGAAGACGATGCACCGAGCTGAGTACAACGCGGCGCAGAAGGTCGCCTACACCGGTGTCCTCACGCTCGGCGCGCTGATGATAGTCACCGGTCTCGCGCTCTGGTTCAGACGCCAGCTCCCGTGGCTTATCGGTTCCCTGGGCGGCCAGCACGTGGTTCTGGCGGCGCACGTCGCGATCGCCACGCTCTTTCTGATCTTCATCGCGATCCATCTTGTACAGGTCATGCGCGCCGGCATCCCAACGGTGCTCTCGATGATCACCGGGACGATCGAACTGCGACCTGCGCGAACACGACGCGCGCTGGGCATCTCTGCGGCAGCGCTCGCCGCTCTATTTGTCGGCATCGCCGTCGTGCGCTTCACGAGCGGACCGACCGGCGTACCGAATTATCTGCATTGGGCGGTCCAGCGCGACGATCAGCAAGCGCGCGAGCGCTGACGCCTATGACTTGGTACAGACCGTTTTATACGGAGTGGCTTTTCCTCCATGAGTGTATTGCCCAACCAACGTGAGCGTGTTCCCCGAAAACGTCTCCTTCTCCGGAGACGGATCATAATAACTACTGGGATAGCTAAAGGGGTTTGACCGTCTCCAGGTCGCGTTGAGCGGATCAATATCGCTCGTTTCAGAAGTGGACGCCAAGCCCCCCTGGCCGATGTCGAAACGTATGTCGACCTGAATGTACTTTTGCAAGACAAGATCAAATCGCTTGTAGTTCATGCCTGGGTTGTCGCCGGTGATGCTCGCAACGACCCAACCGCCTTCTTGCGTGACCGTCCAAACTTCGGGGTTCCGTTGAGCCGGTAGTATACCGTTGTTGGTGCACGTCCAAGTTCCAAGCAGGGGCAAGAGTCTTTTAGTTTGCGCTTCCCCAGCATAGTCCGCCCGAGCCGAAGCTGGCAAAGCGAGCACCAGAGCCAACACTGAACCGGTCAGTAGTGCGAAGCATCGCATAAAAGCCGCCTTTCCGTATTGATCGCGCCCCAGCAGCCCAGCTCAGGGCTGGATGATCACCTGCACGTTGAGCGAGAAGTTCCCATACCCTGTTTCGCACGAGTTATTGTCGTGGAATCCGCTCGTGTCTTCATTGCCGCCGATGAGCAAGAATCCGTGATCCGCCCAATTCCCCTTCGCGAAGTTGTTGATCGCCGAGGTCACGTCGATGGAATAGCTCCCACCCGATGAGATCTTCACTCCAGGCATGCTGACGCTGATCGGGTTGCTGCTCCACGGAATACCGCTGATGAAGTCGGTGTTCGGGATCAGATCTTGCGCGTTGGACCAGTCACCCGTCGGCAGATGCACACCGGCGAGGCAGCTGCCGTCGCCGTCGACTCGTTGGAACGTCATGGTGGCGTTCTTGACGCTGGCCTTCGAGTTGCGCAAGAGAATGCCCGCGCTGCCGAGATCGAAGCTCACCGCGCTCTGATACACGAACGTGTCTTCGTAGCACGTGATGCCGACCGAGCTTCCGTAGTCGTGCTGGAAGCCCACGGGAAGTCCGTTCGGCGGTTTCGTGCCCGTCGTGCTCAGGCCGCAGCCCGGCCCAAAACCGGTGTAGGTGTAGTGATGATACACGTAGCGCGAGGCGTTCGGCGTGACGTTGAAGCTGCGCACGACTGGTGTGTCGATCGGGCCGCTCACGCAGAACGGTCCGGTGTCATTTGACTCCCGATTGCCGGTGTACGCCGTGACCGAATAGCACTTGCCGTTGAAACCGTCGCTCGGCGTGGTCACCAGCGCGACGGTCACGTCTTTGCCGTTGTTCTGCTTGTAGACAAAGGTGTGCTGTCCGCCGTCGACGCGGTAGACGTTATAGCCATCGATGCAATTCCCGCACGCGTTGGGCGCGTTCCAGATGAGCGCGAGCCAGCCATTGTGGAATCCGGCTGAACAGGCGAGGCCGGCGCCAAAACCACCGTGCGCAGTACAGACCTGCGGATCGTTGGTGCTGCTCAAGGAATTGGGCGCTGGGGGCGGCGTCGGACCTGGTGTCGGCGTTGCGACGATGCAGTTGACTGTGAAATGCGCTTCATTAGAGTACACGTCGGGTTGACCGCTGGAGATGCCGTGCACCCATAGCTGGTCGAACGTGTTGCCGGTCGCCGATGATGATAGTGTGATGGAGTCATTGACGCTGATCGAGCCAGTAGCCGGCAGCGTCATGGTCGCGCCGGCGACGACTTGTTGCGTGCCGTTGATGAAGCGGTTGAAGCTATACGTGAGTTTGGTACCGGCGGCGCCGTTGATGGTACCGGTGAACTTGACGGTGGCCGGGCAGCCGTTGTACGTGCTCGGCCCGACGATCGACAGCGATGCGCTCACCGCCGCATTGGCAAGTCGTGGCTGCGCGATCAGCAAACAAAACGCAAAGCCCGCAAATATCCATCTCTTCATGTCAAATGCCCCCGTATAGCAAATGGATGTATCAAACCCTATAACTCCATTTCAGCCGATTCTGTTACGCTTGTGCATTACCGCGTTGCGGAAACCTTCGTCTCGATCTCAATAGGAGGCGTTTTGTTTGGGGACCAAGAGGAACAAAATCGTCCGACGGTGCGTTCCCTTGACAACTAAGCAGGAGGATCGTCGCCATGCGGTTTCTCGTCAGCATCTGTGCTTCCATTGTTGCATTGATCGTCGCGGGCCCGGCGTTCGCAAACGTCACGATGGTGACCATCACGACGAAGAACACGAGCTACGTGGGTCCGTGCCCGGTGACCATCACGTTCACCGGGTCGATCACCGCTTCAGTCAACACCAGCTACACGTATGGCTTCATCCACTTCCCCAACGGCGTGCAGCAGCCGAATCTCTTTTCGACCGGCGCGGGGAGCGGCTCGATCCCCACGATTAGCGACAGCATGACGTTCACGTCGTCGAGCAGCAGCTCCCAGGACCAGCTCATCGTGCAAAAGATCAGCACCTTTCAGCCCGACCAATATTCGACCAAGCTGAACTTTTCGGTCACCTGCGTTGCGCCGCCGACGCCGTCGCCGTCACCCGGCTTCAAGTTCAACAATCCCCTGGTCTACCAACTCGCACCGCCGAACGCGCCGACGAACGTGAAGCAGACCACCAACGAACAAGAGTGCGGCGCGCACGGCTTCGGTTTTGGCTGCCCGATCGCGATGTCGAACGGATATCTGGTGTTGGTTTGGTGCTGGCAGCCCGCCGGCTGCAACCCCGCATCGACGTCGCAGAACATCAAAGCTTTCAACGTCTATGAGGTCGACAACGGCAAGCACGTCGTTGTTGATAACGTCAATCCCGACAACGGCGGTAATCTTCCTACCGCAGGCTCCGTGAGCCCGCCGCCAGGCGGGTTCGCGAATCAGTGCTATGCCGTCACTGCGGTGATGAGCGACAAGCGGGAATCGGGCCGAAGCAATGTGGTGTGTCTGGGCAACGGCACCGTCGGCAACGTCACCGATTCGTACCAGCCGACCGCCTCAACCATACGAAGCGAAGCCAGCCAATACGGCGGCGTGCCATTCCGCGCCGATTGCAACACTGCGATGTGCGTCGGATGGCACCACGACCAGTCGTCGATCATCGCACCGAACATCATTCCGATCTGGTGGTACGCCGACAATGTCCGCGCCTACTATCGTTTCGACGGTTTGAACTCCATCCAAGGTCACTACATCGCGAGCGCGACGCTCACGGTGATACCGATCGGTGGCAGCCTCAACTGCTTCTCCGCGCTCGCAGCGGCAGACACCGATTGGACGCAAGTCCCAAACACGTACATCGGCGGCAATTTCCTCGCGCCGGGCGGGTCGCTGGCAGGAGGCCTGGACGTCACCAGCATCGTCCGAGCCTGGGTGGCCGGCGGCATGCCCAATTACGGGTTCGTGTTGCGCGGCAGCAACGAGAATCTTGTCGCGGAGTCGACCGAGTGCCGTACCGAGCTCGGCGCCGCCACGCTGACCGTCGTGCATTCATGAAAAAGAGGCCGGCGGCATCTGAGCCGCCGGCCTCGTGGACGTTCAGATCAGCGACGCGTCACATCTTGATCTGGACGTTGAAGGTGGCGTTGAACGGAACGACCACGCCATAGGTTGCGCCGTTGTCGCCGGTCGCGTTGACGAAGTAGGGATACTTGAACTGCGGTTGGATCGTATTCCCAGGATTGTAGAAGTTGCCCACCGGCGGGAAGAACCCGGCACTGTTGCTATACAAGCACCAGTGGTTGTCGTTCAAGATCCAGGGCTCCTTAGATCCGCCGCTGCAGTAGTTGACGATGTTCGCCAGGTTGAGCTGGTACGAGACCCGAGGCGTTGCGGCATACGAGATGCCCATGTGCAAGCTGTACTGGTTCGGTTCAGTGAATGCACCGGGTTGATCGAATTTGCCGGTGTACGGATCGGGCATGACGAGACTGCCCGTGCACGTCGGTGCGTCAGCAGCTAAGCCGCTGCCGCCGTACGGATAGCGCGGATCGCCCGTCGGCGAGCTGGCCGCGATACCCGTGCAGGTGCTGGGATCGAAGCCATACGTCGTCTCGGGCGCGCCGTACTTCTGTCCGCCGTGGAACTGGAAGGACGGAGTGAACGCCCACTTGTCCTTCTTGTACTGGACGATAAGCGTCGCGACGTGCGGCACCACGTAGCTGAGCGACGACAGCTGCACGCCGACGGGAACGATGCTGTACGGCGCGTACTGTGCGGTCGAGCTCAGCAACCCTTGTGCCGGCGCGTTGAAGTATGGATTCGCGACGCCGCCCGCTTCGGTCGCTATCGCATTGTTGCCGCCATCCGTGCCGCACAGGCTTGTGGGGCTGGAGGACGCCACCGCACCGACGCACGCCGAGGTGAACGAGTTGTAGTGCTGGATGTCGATGTTGTCCTGCCCCAACACGGACTGTCCGGTCGGCAGCGGGTTGTAGGTAATGTAGCTATGCGTATACGTGTACGCCACCTGACCCGCGAAGCCGTTGTTGTTGAAGTTGCCCATGTTTGCCAAGAACTCGAGCCCGAGGTTCGTCTCGTTGCCGACGTTCAGGCCGGAGACAAACGCCGTCTGCGGGCTGATGTAGATCTGCTGCACCTGGTTGTTCGTCTTGCGCAAGAACGGCGTCAGCACGAACGACGTCTGCGAGTTGGCGAACTGGTGCTCCCACGAGAGGTCGTAGTTGTACGAAATCGACGGGCTGACGATATGGTCGGGCGACGTGAACCCGTACTTGTAGAACAGCGAACCGAGCAGATGCTCGGGCAGGTCTTGGTCCAAGCTGTCGTACTGCTGGAACGCCGCGTTGGCTGGCTCGGAGTAGCGACCCGCCGAGAAGCGCAGCACGTCGTTGATGCTGAACGTGTACGTTCCGCCGAACCGCGGCTCGAGTTCGTTGTAGGTGATCTGGCCGCCGTTGGCCGTCGTATCGGTCAGCGTCGCCTGCGTGAACCCGGCGCCGAGCGCAGAACACGGCGTGCCGGCTTGCTGAGGAACCAGCCCTCCGCCCGGCGCCGTCTCGTCGATCGGATTACCACCGTTGAAGAGCGGATTGACGCACGACACCGCGTTCCAAGCGTTGAACCAATACGGACGCGTTCCTGTACCCGTCGGCGTGTAGACGAAGGTGTAGATGTCATCTCGCAGGCCGATGTTGAAGTTCAGGCGATCGTTCGGCTTCCAGGTGTCTTGTACTGAAGCACCCCAGAAGCGCGGCGTGACCGTGTTGAACGTTGCATATGGACCGTTCTCGGACACGTACCACGCACAGGGTCCGCCACACGCTGTGGCGCTTGGGGCCGGTATGCCCACACCCGGACCGAAGAAATTGCCGATCGATCCGAGACAGTTGCCACCGCACGTGAGGTTGCCAAGCGAGAGGTAGTTGCCACCCAGCAAACCCGCCGGAGCGGTTCCGCCGACGGTGCTCGCCTTGAGGCACGATGCCGGCACGCCGGGATTCGCCACGTTGTAGCAGATGCCGATCGTCGGATTCGCGGCGCTGACGAGCTGTGCCGCGTCGCCGCGCGCGCCGGACAGCGTGTCGAACATCTGCGTGTTGTTGTCGCGCACCGTGCTCGCTGTCGAATACGTGCCTTCGATGTTGAGCAGGTTCTTGGGCGAGAGCTGATTGACGTAGTTGACCGACGCGCCGCGCGTATGCGTCGACAGCTCGTAGTCGGGGGCGAGGGAGAAGTCCAGATTATAGGCCCCCATCGGGTCCTGGATGAACCACCACGAGTAGTCGATGTATCCGTACACGCGCAGGTACGACGAGGTCCCGATGTTGTGCTGATACTGGAGTTTGTAGATGGACAGTCCGTTGCTGTACCCTTCGTAACTGTTGCCCGGGATGGCCAAGCCGGTGAACGAGTTGTTCAGGAACGCGTTTCCTTGGTTCGGGTAGGCGTAGGGCACGACGTTGTTGACCTCGCCGGGCGCAGCCGACGTGAATAGCGTGCCGACAGGTGTCATGTATTGTGCGCCCGAGAAGAACAACGGCTGGCCCGGCCCCTCGACCGTTCCAGGGTTGTGCGAGAAGAAGCTGGCGCCGCCGCCCCAATCGTTGGGGTTGTTGTAGAAATTCGTGTATACCTGGAACGTGTCGTACAAAAGTTGGATGTCGTCTTTGCCGGTGTCGTTCTTGTGCGGGATCCCGAAGTGGAAGTTGAAGACGTTTTCATGGTCTTGCACATTCTTCGGCGTGAGGATGTTCATCGAACCGAGGTAGTAGCCGCCCGGCCCGACAGGCTGGCCGAGAATCGAGTTCGCGGTGTTGGCGTAGCACTTCACGTAGTTCGAAGGCATGGCGTCGGTGGCGCAGGTCCCGCCGACGGTCGCCGACGGTGCCATGTCATACACCAGCCCGTAGGTCGAGTTCTGGCTAGCGCCGTTGTTCTCGTCGTATAAGCGCGGGCTTTGGTTGGCGAGGCCAACGCCGACGTAGTAGGAGAAGTTCCGGTTGGGGGTCGCGCCGGCGAATTCGATGCTCGCTTTGTTGTACAGGTTGGGGCCGCCGATCCCGAGGTCGACGTTGCCATAGCCGGGATACGTGCCGCTCTTGATGACCTGGTTGATGTAGCCCGCCAAGCCCTGACCCTCGGCTGTGGCAGGCGCCGCGCCGGTGTACAGTTGCAGCTCTTGCTGGCCGATGGCGGACAGATTGCTCGACGCGTAATTGTCGAACGACCGGTTCACCGGTACGCCGTCGAACTCGTAGCCGACCTGGTCGTAGTCGCCGCCGCGGATGTTGACGACTTGGAACCAGCCCGATTGGCCTGGTGGAACGTACGCGCCCGGGAGCGCTGCGATGGCGGAGTAGCCTTGGTTGGCGCCGCCGCCGCCGCCGAGCACTGCGCTGCGCGCCTGCGCGGCAGCGTTGACCGAGTACACGTTCGCGGTCGTGCCGGGTTTGACGAGATCGGCCGACCCGCGTGTCGTCACCGTGGCTAGCGTCTTGATCGCTGGATGTGCGATGATGGTGAGGTTTTGGACCTGGTCCGCGAGCACGGTCACGCCGCGCTGCACGAACGTCTCGATGACGTTTTCTTTATCCACCGTCACGGTGTACGTGTCGGGGATCAAGGAGACGAAACCGAAGTGACCACCATTGTCGGTCGTTGTGCTTGTTGTCTGGCTAGCAGAGGACGCCGTCACCTTCGCTTGCGCGACCGGCGCGTGCGTTTGCTGCTGCAGAACTGTGCCGTTCAACGATCCGGTGACGCCTGCCAGTGTCCACGTTACCTGTGCAAGCAGCACCGCGATCGTCAAGAAGGCGTATCTGAGCAAGCCTTTCATGGTCTCTCATTCCTTCTCGAAGAGCCCGTAGCGATGAAGTCCGCCGACCAGCGAAGATCGACGGACACTGGGAGCCCGGGTCGCACACGGGCGTAAGCAGACCCGTGCGTCCCAGCAAGTGAAAGCGTAACCAGCATGTGGCGCCGTCGTCGCTCACGTTTGGGCGGTCTAGCACACGAACGGACGGAATGGCGTTTTTAAGGCGGACGGGTCGTTAGATCAAGTTGCGCAGAGTGCTCGGAGTCAGTCCCGTGGCGCGCCGCACGCAGCGGGCCATGTGGCTCTGGTTTGCAAAACCGGCCTGGAGCGCCACATCGCTCAGTGGAAGCTTGCTCTTCACCAGTAGGTCGACCGCATAGTCCACGCGGCTTCGGAGCACGTACTGATGAACGGGCACGCCGACGGATTGCTTGAACAAACACTTGAAATGCGACGGGCTAACGCTTGCAACTTCCGCGAGCTGGACGAGTCTGAGGTCCTGCGCCAGGTGGTCGCGGATGTAATCCATCACGAGTTGCAGCCGGCGTTTCGGTAAGCCTTTGGTGACGCGGGGCACGAGCGGCGCGTGCTGCCGCAGCAAGTGCGCGGCCAGCGCCAGTCCCAGACCATCGGCGTAGAGACGACCTGAGGGCTCGGGGGTCTCCAACTCGGCTTTGAGCGCCCAGCCGATGTGCTCGATCTGCGGATCCATGAACTGCAGCAGCGGCAGCAGCGAGACGCGATCGGGATTCACGTCCATTGCCTCTGCCGTCGATTGCACGAGCGATGGGCTAAGGTGGATGCACAAGAAGGCCGTTGGGCCCTCGTCCTGCCACTCTCCGGAAAAGCCTAGCGGCATCAGATCGATGCTGCCCGGGACCTGCAACCGTCGAGTCACGGCCCCGTCGCAACGAGCAGTCGTGCGAATCGGCGCTCCCACCTGCACGGATATGCCGTGTGCGTTGTTGTACCGGGCTTGGCTGACACCGCCCGACGTCTCGATGAGGGCTGCCTCGAACCCGGTCCAGAACCTCTCGTGGCTTGTGTGTCGAAGAGAAAACTGCATTTTCCCTTCGTTGAGCTGCATCCAGGCGCGTTCTTGCATATCGATACGATTCGTTTCGGGACTCTTGAGGCGCCGTGAAGTTCTTCGTTTCTTCTTGCATCGCAACGGGACATTCTTGTAGGCTGGAGGTTGGCGGCACGCGCAGCGAACTTTTCGGTACATTCGGACGATTGATGACAGGATCAGACGGTGCACCAGCGACGCGGACCTGGGCATCGGAGCAAAATTCAGGCAGTGCCCGCGATCGAAGGATGACAACGACCGGGCCTTCCAAAAAGTCGCAGTCATGAGAAGCTTCAAGAGAACCACAGTTTTGGGAGCGTTCGCCGTAATCGCCCTCCTGAGCGTCGTGATGCCGGCGAGAGCTGAGGATGCAAAACCGCGGTACCCAAAAATGGCGCCGGTCGAACAGTATCTGATTCCGGACCGTAATGCTGAAATTGCATTGGCACGAAGCGCAGCACCTGAGGCCATATCCCGCGATGCGACAGTCCTCGTGCTCGGAAGACACGGATACGAAACGGCCGTCAACGGTAAGAACGGCTTCGTCTGCATGGTGGATCGCGGGTGGACAAGCGCTATAGACTGGCCAGAGCTGTGGAATCCTAAACTTTTGGGTCCGGTTTGCCTAAATGCACCAGCCGCGCAGTCCCTTTTGCCGATCGTGTACAAGAAGACGGAAATGACATTAGCTGGCGACTCCGAGGCCGCTATCATGGCTGCTCTTAAGGCGGCGTTCCAGAAGAAGGAATTGCCCGCGCTTGCGCCCGGCGCGATGAGCTACATGATGTCGAAGTCGGCGTACCTCACCGACGATGATCACCACAATCTGGCCCACGTCATGTTTTATAACACATTCCCAAATGGCCAAATTTGGGGTGCAGATCTGCCCAAGTCACCAATCGCATCTTCGTCGTATTGGTTCCCGAACGACGACGATAACCCACAAGCCCACGGCCTGCCACCGATGCGCGTCTTCGTCGTCGGCGTAAAGAGGTGGTCGGACGGGACGCTTCAACCGGTCAAGTAACCGAGGTATTTGGAAATGTGCAGAAACATCAAGACGCTCTTCAACTTCGAGCCGCCGGTGAGCGCCGAAGACGTTCGGTCGGCTTCGCTTCAGTTCGTCAGAAAAATCAGCGGTTTCAACAAGCCGTCCAAAGCGAACGAAGCCGCGTTCGACGCTGCCGTCGATGAGATAGCCCGTGCCTCGACCCGTCTGCTTCGCACGCTCGAAACGAACGCACCGCCCAAGAGTCGGAACGAGGAGGCCGCACGGGCGAAGGCACGCGCCATCAAGCGATTCGGTCTGGCCCCACACGCTGGCGCTCATTAGTCAAGACGGAATCTCAACACGAGATCGGGCCGCCGGTTTTCTGCCAGCCGTAGGAACCCGCGCCGCTTGACAGCGTGGCCACGAAATAGTATTGGGTTGTATTGGTACCGGGCCGTATGTCTGGCGGAACCGTCTGGCTTACATACGCAAGGCCGGTCATCTTGTGGCAATGCGATGCATACGCGATCTGCAGATCTTTGACAGTCTTCGTCAGGCTATCGATCTCAGTCTGGAGTTGCGCCGTCGATGGAGCTGGCGGTGGAGTGTACACCATGTGAATGTTGTTTCCGCCAGGCTGATCAGCGCGGACCTGGTTTTGATCGGCGATGATCGGGCCGAGAGCGAACACGGCCGTCAACACTGCGAATATCGCGACCGATAGCAACGCGTTAGAGCTCCTCATGGGAGACCTCCTTTGGCGACAAGCGCCAGCTGTGTCATGGTTGGACGATGACTTGAAGATCGAGCGAGAAATCGCCGAATACGGAGTCGCACTCGTTGTTGTCGTGAAATCCGCTGGTGTCTTCGTTGCCGCCGACGAGCACAAATCCGTGGTCCGGCCAAATCCCCTTTGCGAAGTTGTTGATCGCGGACGAGACGTCGATATTATAGATCAGGCCTGAGATCTTCACCGTGTTGGTCCAGTCGTTGCCGCCGCTCCATGGGATGCCGCTGATGTAATCCTTGTTCGGGATGAGGTCCTGCGCGTTCGACCAGTCGCCTGTCGGCAGGTGCACGCCGGCCAGGCATGAGGCATTGCCTTTGCTTACTCGGTTGAACGCGAGGATCGCTTTTTTGACGCTTGCTTTTGGATTGCGCAAGAGAATGCCCGCGCTGCCCAGCTCGGCGAAACTGATCGCGACCTGGTCCACCCACGTGTCTTGATCGCACGCGAATGGGCCGGCGCTCGAGTAGCGGTGGAGGAAGCCCACGGAGAGAGTCGTGGTCGGACCTGTGCCCCAGTCGGGCAAGCCGCATCCGGGTGCAAAGCCTTCGAAATGGTGGTGGTGTTCCACGTGGCGAATGTTGCTCGGTTGTACGATGAAGTTGCGCACGAATGCCGTGTCCACGGCGCCGTTGACGCAGTAGGGTGCGCTGTCGCCGGATTCCGCAAAGAGCTCATACGACCTGACCGCGTAGCACTTGCCGTTGAAGCCATCGCTCGGCTTGTCTAAGAGCGCGACCGTCACATCCTTGCCGTTGCTCTGTGTGACGACGAGCGCGTGCTGCCCCCCGTCGACGCGATACACGCGATAGCCCGAACTGCAGTTGGCGCAACCGCCGCCACTGTTCCAGATAAGCGCCAGCATGCCCGTGGTGAAGCCACCCGAGCACGCGAGACCCGCGGCAAGGCCGCCGTGCGACGTGCACACCGCCGGATCGTTCGTGCTGGTCAAGCCGTTGGGGATCGAGGGAGGGGGCGGTCCGGGGGCCAGTGATGATCCTGGCGTCGGCGTCGCGGTGACGCAGTTGACGGTGAAGGCTACTTTATTTGAATACACGTCGGGTTGAAAGGCGCCGATGTTGTGCACCCAAATCTGGTCGAAGGTGACGCCGTTCGTCGATGCCGCGATCGGAATAGAGTCGCTCACCGTGATCGAGCCGCTCGGGGGCATCGTCACCACAGTGCCGCCGGCAACCTGCTGCACGCTGTCCACGAAGCGGTTGAAGCTGTAGGTGAATGCTGTGCCGGGCGTGCCGGATATGGTTCCGGTGAATTGGACGTTGGCAGGGCACCCATTGATCGGATTTGACCCGACGAGCGACATCGAAGCGGTGACCGCCGCGTTCGCAAGACGCGGCTGGGCGATTAGGACGCAAAGCGCGAAAAACGCAACCAGCCATTGTTTCATATGCTCATCCCCTCGGCACAGTAAGGACTGTCTCGATCGCGCTAACCTTACCATGAGCACGTCCACAATGCGTCCAGCTGATGGCGCCGGAGGAAAACCGTGTGGTTGCAAGGGTAGCGAGCTGGCGTTCCCCTCGGTCTACCTGACCCAGGGACGCGAGGGCATCGCGGCCCTCCTCTCGAACCCGACGCCATGAAGAGGGTCGTATGGTTCTTCCTGGCGGTGTTATTACTGTGTGGAACCGCGCCCGTCAACGGCGATGACAAACCCATCAAGGACCACCTGCGGGACCTGGCTGGAGATTTTCTCATCGGGTATGCGTCCAATGACAGCTTTTGGACGTTGCCCGATGTCGCGACCTACGAAGCGACTGCGAGCGCCGAGTTCAATATCCTCACGCCCGAGAACCAGATGAAGTTCCAAGACACCGAGCCACAGCAAGGCGTGTTCGATTTCGCCGCCGGTGACAGGCACGTCCAGTTCGCCCAAGCGCATGGGATGAAGGTGCATGGCCATTGTCTGGTGTGGCACCATGAGCTGCCGAATTGGGTCACGGGCAGGAGCTGGACCGCGGCCCAGTTGACCGACGTGATGACCAAACACATCGACGCGGAGATCGGACACTATAAAGGAAAGATCGCGCTGTGGGACGTCGTCAATGAGGCGTTGAACGGCGACGGCTCGCTCCGCCGAACCATTTGGGAGACCACGATCGGGCCGCAGTATATCGCGCTGGCGTATCGGCAGGCCCACGCCGATGATCCGAACGCCGTCTTGGTCTACAACGACTACAGCGTAGAGACCGTCAACGCGAAATCCACTGCTGAACTCGCCTTGATATCGAAACTGAGACAACAGGGCGTGCCGATCGATGCGGTGGGATTCCAAATGCACCTCGACCGCGGCATCGACGTGTCAAGCCTGGCGGCCAACATGCAGCGCTTCGCCCGTTTGGGTTTGCAGATCTACGTCACGGAGATGGACGTACGCTACCCGACGCCGATCAGCCAAGCTGATATGGAAGCGCAGGCGAAGGTCTACAGTGACGTCCTCCAAACGTGCCTGAAGCAACCGGCGTGCAAAGGGCTGCAAACGTGGGGGTTCACCGACAAGTACTCGTGGATTCCGGCGCGTCATCCCGGTGAAGGCGCGGCGCTGGAATTCGATGCGAACTACGCGCCGAAGCCTGCGTACTTCTCCATGCAGCAAGCACTGCGTCAGCAGTCGCAGTACACGCGATAGGCCGGTAATCGTACGGCAAAAGCGAAGACATCATTTCCCGTGCAGGTACATTTGGTTGACGGAACTTATGAATTGTTCCGACATTTTTTCGCCGTACCACCCACGGCGGACGTGCATGGGCAAGAAGTGGGCGCCGTGCGCGGTGTCTTGTCTTCGGTTTTATCGATGCTTGAGCGCGACGTCACGCATATCGGTGTCGCGACCGATCACGTCGTCGAGTCCTTTCGAAACGATCTGTATAGCGGTTACAAGACCGGCGAA
Organism: Vulcanimicrobiota bacterium; assembly: GCA_963812135.1. Lineage (GTDB taxonomy): Bacteria > Vulcanimicrobiota > Vulcanimicrobiia > Eremiobacterales > Eremiobacteraceae > JAFAHD01. The sequence goes on along the minus strand of CAWETU010000001.1, from coordinate 1,214,082 downwards.
GGTGTGCCACCCGAGTTGGCTTCGCAGTTTCCGATCTTAGAGGAAGCCCTTGAGGCGATGGGCGTCGTGGTGTGGCCGATGGTTTACTACGAGGCCGATGATGCGTTGGCTTCCGCCGCGGTCAAGGCTTCGAAGGACGATCGCGTGAGCCGCGTGTTCATTTGTACGCCCGACAAGGATCTGAGCCAGTCCGTCGTGGGCACGCGCGTCGTTCAGCTGGATCGCCGGCGCGACGTCGTGCGCGATGAGGCCGGCGTGGTCGCCAAGTTCGGGGTGACACCGAGTTCGATTCCGGATTACCTGGCCGTGGTCGGGGATAGCGCGGATGGATTTCCAGGCGTGGCAGGCTGGGGTGCTAAGGCCGCGGCCACAACGCTGTCGCGATATGGCCACCTTGAGGAGATTCCGAAGGACTGGCGCAAGTGGCATCCCTCCATCCCACGGGCGCGCTCGCTGTCCGAGGCGCTGAACAGCGCTTGGGACGACGCCCTGCTGTTTCGCACGCTGGCAACCTTACGATTAGACGTGCCGGTCTTTCGCAAGATCGAGGATCTTCGTTGGGAGGGGCCGCGGTCGGAGTTCGATCGCTTCGCCGACCGAATGAAGGCACCGGCTCTGCTTCGCCGCGCCATGTCTGCAGCGTCAGGCTGTTAGCCTACCTCGACCTTGGCAACCACTTCTGCAGCTGCTCGCAGACCTGTGGCATACGCCCCCGCGACCGTGGCCGCGATCGGTTTCGTCGCTGTTTCAGAACCTGCCCAAAACAGCGCACCGGTATCAGCCGCCGCGAGACGCGCTCGCGCCCCAGCCGCGCCCGGACGCAAGAACGTGTATCCGCCGCAGGCCATCGGATCAGCGCTCCAATCGATCAGACGCCATTCCGCGAGCTTCGGCTTTGCCTTGGGGAAGTGACGGCGCAGATCTTGCACGACACGTGCGAGTGCTTCTTCTTCGCTTATTCGCGCCAGTGTCGCGGCGCGCTCGCCGGTGCAGTAGGCCGTCAGAACCGGCGCTTCGATCTTGGCCTTGTAGAACACGTTCCAATAGAGCGCGACTGGTCCAGCGCTCGAACACAGCGCCGCGAGGTGCCGTGGCCAAAACGGTTCTTCGAAACGCATGAGGACTTTGAGCACCGGCCCCATGACCATCCCGCGCAGCGCCTCGCGTTTGCTCTCGGGGAGTTCGGGCGTGAATCGAATCGCATCGGATTGCAGCACGCCCACGGGCAGCGTTGAGATCGCAGCCCGAGCGATGCGCTCGCGTCCATCGCGAGCGCTGATCTTTACACCCTCCGGCGACCACTCAATCGTTCCGAGCACGAACCCGAATTCGGTCTCGAGATCCCGCGCGACGTATTCGACAATTCGATCGTAGCCTTCATTGACGCGATAGTCTGCGCTGGTCTCAAGCTCAAGCACACCATCGTCGAGAAAGCCGTGGATCCCGATCTCATTCGTGGTTCCCGGGAGATGCGTGGTGAACACCATCTCAGCCAGCGAGTGGGCTCGGCCGCGGTATCCGCGGCGTTCGATGAACTCGCGCGCAGACAGGTCGCGTGATTCCCGGCGCGCGAGACGCCGCAAAATCGTGAATGCCCGCCACGTCTGCGGGTGCAGCAAGGCGCGCGACAACCACTGCGTGCCATAGCCGAGATCGATCATCAGCGCGCTCATCGAGTGCGAATTGGGCCGCACGGTGAGGCCTGCGGCTTCGACCTCAGGCCACGTTTGGGCGCGCCGCCCGTGGATAAGCTCGGCGCCTGCTTCGACCGGCAGGTCGCAAAAATCGCGCAGCGTGTGGATGCGCCCGCCCACACGCTGCTTCGCCTCGAGCACACGGACACGCAAACCAGCGCGCACGAGCGCTCGTGCGGCCGTCACGCCCGCCATCCCCGCGCCGATCACGAGGACGTCAAAAGTATGCGAGCTATCGCTGCCCGAAGCGTAAACGCGTGCCAAGCGACCTCGTCTTCATAACCGGCGCGAGCGGCTTTATCGGCGCTCACGTCGCGCGCGAATTCATCGCTTCGGGCTACGGTGTCCGTGCCCTCGCGCATGCACCCCACGGCGCCCCTCGTGACGCCCCGACCAGCATCGAGTGGGTCGATGGCGATGTACGCCGTGCGAGCGATGTCATCGCCTCGATGCAAGGCTGCCGGTACCTGGTCCACTGCGCAGCGCTCTATTCCTTCGCGCCGCGAGATCGCGCCGCGATACGGAGCGTCAACGTCGCCGGAACGACGAGCGTTTTGGAGGCGGCCCTTGCCGCCGGCGTCGAGCGCGCGGTGGTCACTTCAAGTGCGGCGACGGTCGGACCGGCGCACGACGGCGTACCCGCCACGGAAGCCGACAATTTGGCAGACGCACACGCGTCGACCTATCACCGCTCAAAGCTTGAGCAAGAACAGGCTGTTCTTGCCGCAGGTCTTCCGTCGGTGTTAGTGCTGCCAACCGCGCCCGTCGGTCCCGGAGATCACAAACCGACACCGACGGGCAAGCTTGTCCTCGACTTCGCGCGTGGGCGGATCGGAGCGCGACCAAGCACCGGCGGCTTCAACCTCGTCGCCGTCGAGGACGTGGCGCGCGCGCATGTCGCTGCGCTAGAGCGCGGCAAACCCAGAGAGCGCTACATCATCGGCGGCGAAAACGTATCGTTCGATCGGGCCTGGGAGTTGCTCGCGGAGGCGACGCAACGAACGGCGCCGCGCTGGCGCGTGCCCTATGGTCTGACCGTCTTGGCAGCGTACGCCGACGAACTTCGTTGCCGCCTCCAACCAAATGCAGTGCCGTTCGTGCCGCTCGAGGGCGTGCGCATGTCGCGAGAATTCCAGTACGTCGACGCGAGCAAAGCCATCCGCGAGTTGGGGTTCCACGCGGGACCGGTCGGCGACGCGCTGGCGCGAGCAGTCGACTGGTTCCGAAGGCACGGATACATTGCGGCGGCAATGTGAATTTTGCGGGCGGCGGCGCCAATGGCGGCTTTAAGAACGATCTTTAAGCATCACGATACCGGGTCACATCGTCGTAATGACGTACGGAGAACGCTGAGCACAAGGGCAAATCAGCCAGTCTCCGGAAAAACGCGACATGAAACATGTGGCTATGGCATGTGCGCTTGGCATGATCATCGCATTGGCAGTCGCGAGTAGCGCACGAGGCGACACACTTGACGGCGTGATCGCCAGTTATGACAGCGGCAATAAGGGCACCGACATGACCATCAGGACGAGCGACGGACGAAGTCACGCCCTGTGGTTCGACAATATGAAGAAACCGCTGTTCCAAGGAAAGCCGTTACCGTGGTGCCCCAGTTTTCCTTGCGATGGTTGGCCAAGTCAACTCGTCCTTGGTAAAACCCGCGTCAAAATCACCGTCGTCAAGGAAACGGTTGATGGAACCGTGGTCGAGACTCCGACTCAGATCACGCTGGTGCATTAAGTCGCGGGAATAGGGCGCCTTTCAACAGGGCGAAGAGCTGCCCCACCCCGGGCAAAGCTTTTGCGCGATCGATGCCGGTACGCCATGCTGAGCGAGAAGCTGCGGGTCTGTCGCGCCGCCGCCCCAGTCGATCTGCTTCCATTGCTCGCCTGAGATGCGCTTGTACGCGGCATAGCCCGACGCCTCACCGCCATACCAATCGGTCAACGCGTAATTGCCTACCACGTGGACTCCAGCGACATGGTCGCTCGGATTCTTCTGGTGCGCCGCCGAGCGCACCGCGGCCACGTCCGCGGGCGACCCGACGTCGGCCGCAAGGGCCACACCCGTCGTCACCACGCACAATGCAGTCAAACCGATCAGGAACTTTTTCATACCACCTCCGACGGCTGCGATCAGCAGCCGCCTCCGCTTTGGCCGCCGCCGGCGCCTATGGTCCCGCCTCCGTGACCCCAGGTCGCGCCGGAGATCGCGCCGTTGTGACCTCCCACGGAGTCTCGAATGGTCGTTCCCGTGCCTTCATTCATGAGGTACTGAGCGACCAAGCCGGTTTGCGGCACGGCGCCAGACGAGAACAACGCGCCGACCTCCGAAGCCGACAGGGGCCGGTTCCATATCCGTATCGGGCCGATCGCGCCCTGGAAATAACTGCTCAGATCTTTCGACCCGATGCGCAGCGGCGCCGATCCCGGCTGCGGCCCGGGCACGAGCGAAGCATACGAATCGCTGTGCCGGAATTGACCGTTCTTGTAGATCGAGACCTTGCTCACGCTCTGATCCACCACGCCGACGACTTGCAGCCATTGCCCGGGCTGGATCGGGTCTTGGAAGTAGCTGCCGCATCCGCGACCACCTTCCAATTTGAAAGCGTAGAAGCTGATCCGGTTTTGGCGCGGTCCGGGTTGGGTCAAGCTATACATCCGAAACGTCCACTCCTGTTGTGCGTTCTCACCTTTGCCGAACCAGTGCACGTATTGTTGCGAGGCGAGGCTACCCTCAGTCTTGGAAAACGTCAGGCTGTCAGGCCGCATCCAGACTGCGATGGTGAGCCCCGCGCTGCTCAGGCTAAAATCCGGACTGCTTGGCACCTCGACATAGCTGTTGCTTCCATTGAACGTCAGATACACGCTCGGCGCGGTTGCGCCGGCCGCGACGCCGTGGGCTGCTGCTATCGCGACGAAGCTCGTGGCAACCGCAAGGAATCGAGAAATTCCTCTCATTATCTCTAACCCGAAAGCGGCCTCAGAGCGCTCCAACGACCTGTGCCGCAAGATTCTCCAACTGCTTCTCAGTCGCGGACGCGTCGCCGACCGGCGAGAGATTGAGGTAGAAGCGCACTTTCCCTTTTCGGACGTGAAGGGCGTGCTGGGGATCCAGGTACGCCTCGTCGCCCAGTTTGGGGACCGCGGTCGGCGGGCTATAGTACACCTTCAGTTTCGCGAATAAATCCGTCGCAGCGGGCGCCGACGGATCGACGTACATCCGGAACCAGAGCTTTCCGTTCGCTCCCTTGGATTCGTAATTGCAATCCGTCCCCGTATTCGTGCCGGGAAAGGGACGGGGCGCGACGCTCTCTTGCGGGGCGTCGTAGGTTTGACCTAAGGTCTTGCTGACCTCGGCCGCCGGCAAGAGCGCGCAGAGATCTGTTGGAAGAGCGTTCGCTCTCGTTGTTTGGCCCACAAATGCGATTCCAAGAACAAATGCGGCGATCACTAGGGGCTTGCGAAACTCCAACATTGCACGGGCCCTCCTTTGGAGGCGTACTAGTCGAGAACAGCCGTACGAATTCCTTGAGGTTGCCGTAGACATCCGGCCGCCCGTCGCGCTAGCTTCTCAGATCAGAAATATATCACTTTGAGCGAAGCGTTGTAGTATTTCGTGAAGCAGCCGAGGTCAGGGTACGCCGGCTTTGCACCCGTGGCATCGGCGAGCGCGTTGCTCAGAATGAACCCGTAATCAGACGCACCCGCCGCCCAGTCAGCGACCGTCTTCGTCACATCGACCGTGACGACCGGTCCTTTTCCCTGGCCGAATTCGGCGCCGGTCGAGGCGTTGTTGAGCGCGCCGGGCTGGCTCCACCAGAAGTCCTTGCCGAGCAGATACCGGTCGGTGCATGAATAGTCGCTTAGGTCAAAGTGGCTATGGTACTTGTTGTCGCGTGCTGTTTGGGAGACGTTGAGCGTGAGGATCGCGGAATAGATCGAGTGGTTGGTCAATCTGCTGAGGTTGAAATCATATCCGGCGCGCGATCTGATCGTGACCCAGCCCTGACTTGCGCCGGTGTAGAACTCGCCATTGTTGGGGACCGGTGACTTCACGTATCCGGATTGATACCCTACGTAGGCCGTTCCGCTGATGGAGGCGCCGTGCGCGGAATTGGCGACCTGCGACGGGAGCAGGCTGTTAAAACCGGTCGACTGCAGCTTCGAGAGATCCGTCGACAACGAAAGCTGGCCGGAGTTGTTGTTCGGATCCAAGAGGCCCGGATTCGAGATCGATATGTACGAGCGCACGTGAGCGGGAGCGAACGTCGCGGTTTGCGCGGTCGCACCGGGCTGGACGCAATACGCTGCGCTTGGCGCTGATTCTCGTGATCCGACGTACGCGGTCACCGCATAGCAGTTGTGATCGTAGCCACCGCTTGGCTTGCTGATCGCGCCGTATTTCGGCGATGGCCCGTTCGACAGCGTCAGGACGAGCTTGCGGCTGTCGCCGCTCCCGCGATAGATCTTGTACCCGTCAAGCTTGGTCGCGCGGTCATTCCACAGTAATTGCAAGCCGCCCGCCTTGACGTCCGCGTCGCAGATTGCTGCCAAGAGGCTCAGCCCGGCAGCGCAGTCGTGTTTGCTCTGCACGGGGCGCACGTGAAATGGTGCCGGGATCGGCGCCGGCGGCGGCGGCGGCTTGGCGGTCGGCCGCGGCAGGGGTGTGACCATGTGAGCATTGTTGTTGGTGTTCGTCGCGTTGGCGACCGAATAGCCCGCGCGCGCTTGCTCGCCGAGCGCCGAAACCATGAGGAACACCGCGCAGATAAGAACGAATGAACGAATCTGGAACATGACGACCCTCCGTTGGCCCTGAAACGTCAGCAGTCAGTCAGGAAGTTCCCAGGATCGGCTACTGCGTTGTCATCGTCGCGCGCGTTGTCCTCTCGCCGCGCTCATTCGCTCGCTCCCAAGATTACAAGAAGGTTAGAATTGTGCGCGCTGACAACCGGAACCGCGATGACCGCCTCCAACCAAGCTGCGATCGAGTACGCGCGCAAGCACGCGTTGCATGCGCTGGTCATCTTCCAAGATGGCCGGATCGTCAGCGAAACCTATGGCGAAGGTCACGACGGTTCGACCCCTCACGCGCTCTACAGCGGCACCAAGAGCTTTTGGGGCGTCGCCGCACTCGCGGCGCAGCGCGATGGGATTCTGCGACTTGATGAGCGCGTCGCCGAAACGTTTCCGGAATGGCAGGCCGATGAATGGAAAAGGCGTGTCACGCTGCGGCATCTGTTGCAGCTCACGAGCGGCATCGGCTTTGGCGGCATGGGATCGGCGGTTCCGACGTACGCGAAAGCGCTTGCAGTCGAGCTCAAGAACGAACCGGGAAAGAAGTTCACCTACAGCGGAATCCCACTGCAGGTCTTTGGCGCGGTATTTGCGCGCAAGCTCGAGCCGCGCGGGCAAACGCCGCACGAGTACCTTCAAGCGCGGATCTTCGATCCGATCGGCATGCGCGTCGCGAAATGGCGCACGCTCGCAGACGGCACGCGTCCTTTGCCGACCGGCGCGTTCGTCTCGGCGCACGAATGGTTGAAGTACGGCCGGCTCGTCTGCGAGCGGCGCGAAGAATTCGCGGAATGCTTTGCGGGTTCAGCCGCTAACCCGCATTATGGCTTAGGTTGGTGGTTGGGAGCCGCGAACGCCCCGCCTGACCTGGTGTACGCGAGCGGATCGGCAGGTCAGGGGCTGTACATCGCGCCGTCACGCAACACGGTCATCGCGCATTTCGGCAAGTCGTCGTCGTACAAACACGACGCATTTTTGAAGCGCATGTTTGCCGCCGGCGACTTGACGCTGCTGTAGTCTACCGTTTCGTCAGATCGGGCGGGTCAACGCCGAGCGCTGTCGCGAGGTCGATCTGGTGGTCTTGTTCGTTGACGAGGATGCCCCGGATCTGCTCGGCCATGGCGAACTCGCCGAGCTCCTCGCATTGCCTCACGCGTTCCCGGTAGTTGCGGATCGTCTCGTTCTCGTTGTCGAGATCGAAGCGCAGCATGTCTTTCGGCTTTGGAGAGATGCGGACGGCTTTTGGCACTGATGTTGGCATCGCGCCCAGATAGTCGATCTGCCGTGAGATGATGAGCGCGTGCTCGAGTTCTTGCTTGGCGTGGGTCTCGAGCTGGTCGGCGATGCTCATGTACTCGGCGCCCTTGAGGACTTGCGAGTAGATGACGTAGGCGATGATCGCCTGATATTCGCGCGAAAGATCTTCGTTGAGTAGTTCAGCGAGGCGCTTGCGCGTCAAGGCTTTGGGGTCTTTTCCGCTCGGTGCCTTCATTTGATTGCTCACCCCGTTAGATGGCGTCGTAGAAGTGGACGGTGGCCGTTCGAATCGCATTGAGCTGTGCCCTACCGCAAAGGCCGCGCCCGCTCAGGCTTTGTGCCCCGGGGAGGGCGGCTTGCGCCGCTCCGCTAACGCCCTAAGTCCCCATCATGAGAGCGAACGCATGATCACAACTGACGAACTTCGCGCGATTCCCCTCTTTTCCACGCTTGCCGACAAAGAACTCGCCTACCTCGCACGGACAGCCGCCGACATCCAGTTGAGCCCGGGGGAGTATGCGGTGCACGAAGGCGAGACGCGCGCTTTTTTCGCGGTCATCGAAGGTAAGCTCGAGGTTACGAAGATCATCGATGGTGTCGAGACGGTCATCGGTATACGCGGCCCAGGCGAGCTGTTCGGCGAAGTGCCGATGGTCCTCAACACGCCGTTTCTCGCGAGCATGCGCGCAGTCGATCCTTCCCGCCTGCTGCGTCTAGAACCGAGCGCATACCACACGCTGTGCGCCGCCGCACCCGAGATTTCTGGAAAAGTCGGCGCCGCGGCGCTTGATCGAATCGAGGGCTTGCACGACATCGCGGCACAGCCGCCTGCGCCCGAACTGCTCGTCATCGGGCCGAAGTGGGATCCTCCGACGGGTGAGATCCGCGATTTCTTGCACCGCAACCAAGTGCCGTTCGATTGGGTGACGCCGGACGACCCGATTCTCGGAGATCTGGCGGTCGACGGCGACTCGACGCGATGGCCGCTGGTCCGTCTGCAAGACGGTTCCATGGTCGCCGGACCGACCAAGGTCGATCTCGCGAACGCGGTCGGCCTGGCGACTGCACCGGCGGATACCGAGTACGACGTCGTCATCATCGGCGGCGGGCCCGGCGGGTTGGCCGCGGCCGTGTACGGGGCGTCGGAGGGCTTGCACACCGTTTTACTCGAGCGCGAGGCGCCAGGTGGCCAAGCCGGCACATCGTCGCGCATCGAGAACTACCTCGGATTTCCGGTCGGCGTCTCGGGCGATGAGCTGGCGCACCGCGCGCTGACACAGGCGCGACGCTTGGGAGCCGAAATCGTGGTGACGCGCGCCGTTTGCTCCATCTCGCCTGACACGTTCAACATCTCGCTCGACGACGACGTAGTCTTGCACGCGCGTGCCGTCGTGCTTGCGCTGGGCGTCACATGGCGCAGGCTCCAGCTCGATTCCATCGATCGGTTCATCGGGCGCGGCGTCTTCTACGGCGCGTCGCGCGATGAAGCGCGATCCACGCAAGGCCAAGACATCTACCTCGTGGGCGGAGGCAATTCAGCCGGGCAAGCGGCGCTGTATTTCGCAAATTACGCCAAGACCGTGACGATCGTCGTGCGCGGCGGGTCCCTCTCCGATAGCATGTCGTACTATCTCGTCGAGCAGCTCAAGCGACGTCCGAATATCGGCTGCGAGGTACGTTCCGAAGTCGTCGCGGTGTACGGCACCGAGCATTTGGAAGCGATCGACGTCGCCGACCGCGCGGCAAACACAGTGACGCGACGAGAAACGCCGGCACTATTCGTGTTCATCGGCGCCGACACCGACACCGGGTGGCTGCCCGCAGAGATCGCGCTTGACCGCCGCGGTTTCGTCATGACCGGTGCCGACGTGCGCGCGTCAGGGCGCTGGAGTTCGGATCGCGATCCCTACCTATTGGAGACGACCGTGCCTGGCATCTTCGCGGTGGGCGACGTGCGCTCCGGATCGGTCAAACGCGTGGCCGCAGGCGTCGGCGAAGGTTCGATGGCGATCGCCTTCGTCCATCAATATCTCCAAGTCGCAGGTCTGCCGGGCGCGCGCACTCACCCTGAAGGCGTCGGCACCGCGACGAAATCGTAGAGCTGTACGCTGCCGATCGAACCGGTAGCGATGATGCCGTTCTCGTCGAGCGCGCCGTCGACGTGCAATTCGCCCTGTTGGCCGATCTCCAAGTGGATGCGCTCCCCGGTAAGCGAGCCGCTAACGGGCTCGTCCTTGCCGTAATACGGGTCTGACGCCGGCGCGCTGCCGTGGTAGGTGCCGCTGATGTTGCCTTTTGCGTCGATCGAAATCGTCATGGCGCCGTCGCGTTCGGGCTTTCCGCCGAGGTGGGAGACCATCGCTATCGAGAAATGGAGCGTTCGCGACCCGGCCGTCGCATCTGCGAGTGCTGGTGCAAGCGATGCGGACAACAAATCGGCCATCGCGAACGCCGCGATGAGATGTAGCTTCAAGGTAGCCTCCTGTGGATCGCCGTGACGCTGATGAGCTGCGCCCACACGTTTCTTCGACGCGCGATACGCGTAGAACCGGCAGACTGAATGGAGAATGGCATCACTTTGGCAATCGGCCACGCGTTGCTCATCGGCATCGTCGCAGGTCTGCGCACGATGATCGCGCCGACCGCGGTCGCCTATTCACGCAATTCTTATCTTTGGATGATTTTTGCCGTTTTGGCGATCGTCGAGCTGATCGGCGACAAGCTGCCGAAGACGCCTGCGCGCACGATGCCGCTCTCGCTCATCGCCCGTTGCATCTCTGGCGGCGCATCCGCGTATTTTCTCCTGCACGGAAGCCTGAACGGTTGGCTTGCGGTGTTGTTCGGGATTGCCGGCGCGCTCATCGGCGCGTATGGCGGTTACGGCATGCGCCGGCTGTTGACCGTGCGAGCGAGAATCCCAGACATAGCTGTGGCCATTGGGGAAGATGTCCTGACGGTCGCGTTGGCAGTCGTCGCGATCCGCCCCTGAACGGGACGCTACTTTAGTACGGGTGCCCTTACCCCGCCAGAAACCCGCCGTCCACGGCGAGCACGTGACCCGTGACGTAGCTGGATGCGTCGCTCGCCAGGAACAGCAACGGGCCGTCAAGCTCGTGCTCGCGGCCGGGCCGCTTCATCGGCGTCATCTTGGCGATGAGCGAAAGCGCCTTCTCGCTCGCGAAAATCTCAGCCGTCATCTCGCTCGGAAAATACGCGGGCGCGATCGCGTTGACGCGTACGCCGCGCGAGGCCCACTCGATCGCCAACTCACGAGTGAGATTGACGAGTCCGCCTTTGCTGGCGGCGTAACCGGGCGTTGAATGGATGCCGCCGCCGACCAAACCCAACACGGAAGCGATATTGATCACGCTGCCGCTGCCACGCTCGAGCATGTGGCGGCCTACATGCTGTGCCACCGAAAACGCCGCTGTCAGGTTGAGCGCGACGATCCGCGCGAACTCTTCGAGCGGCTCTTCTTCTGCTCGATACGGATCTGCGTCGCCGGCGGCATTGACGAGGACGTCGATCTGCCCGAAGCGCCGCAGCGCCGCGTCCACGAGTCCGCCCACTTCCGATTGAACGGTGACGTCGCACGCCACCGGCAGCGAGTCATGTAGGCCTTTTGCGACCTGTTCCAGCTTGTCCATCCGGCGCGCGGCGAGCACCACTTTGGCACCCGCGGCGTCGAGCACGCGGCAAAATCGCGCGCCCAATCCGCTGGAAGCGCCGGTCACAAGAGCGACGCGCCCGTCGAGACGGAATGGGGCTATGACATCCACGCCCGAAGCTGCTGCCGCGGGTCGTAAGCGAACTCCTCGCTATTCTAGGATGCGAGCAGGTCTGGGTAGTCGCGTTTGGTGCGGTCGTACGCCGCTTCGAGCAGCAGCGGGTTGAGCAGATAGGCAAAGCCGGCCTTGGAGCGCCGCACGCATTTAATGAAGCCCTTCATCTCGAGCTTCTTGAGCGCCAGCTTCACCCGGTGTTCGGACACCCGCAGCGAGCGTGCGAATTCGACGTGGCCCGGATACGCATCGCAGGTCGAGGTCTTGATCGTCCCCAAGAGCCAGAGCTTCTCGAGGACCCGTTTCTCGCAAGCCGTCAACAAGTCGGTGCCCCGCAAGGAGGTGAAAAACGAATCCCACAGCCGGCTGCAGAACTGCTCCGCGAGTTGCTTCTTGTGCATCCCCCTACCCCCAAGTCTATGAGCTCGAGCGCAGACAAGGGTATGTTCGAACGTATGTTTGTCGGCGATATGTTCGATTCCTTCTGGCCCTGTGATGGAGCACACGTTCGCTGCCGATGGGAAGTAATAGAGTCAGAGAGGGGACTTTGATGGCGCACGCGATTTGGAACGGCTCGATCAACTTCGGATTGGTGACGATCCCGGTCCGCCTGTTCACGGCTGTTCGCGAGAACGAGATCCATTTCAACATGTTGCACAAAAAGGACAAAGGACGCATCAACTTCCAGCGCGTGTGCAGCATCGACGGCAAGAAAGTCGAGTGGAACGAGATCGTCAAAGGCTACGAGGTCGGTGACGGCGAGTACGTCCTCATCTCAGACGAGGACATCAAGAGCGTCCGCATCGAGGCGACGCAGTCGATCGACATCCAAGAGTTCGTCGACCTCTCCGAGATAAACCCCATACTTTTCGACAAGCCGTACTACTTGGAGCCCGAGAAGAAAGGCCGCCACGCGTACGCGCTGTTGCGCGATGCGCTCGCCGAGTCGAATAAGGTCGGCATCGCGCGCGTCGTCATCCGCACGAAGGAATACGTGTGCGCGCTCAAACCGAACGGCAACGCCCTCGTGCTCGAGCTGATGCACTACCCGGACGAGATCGTCGACGCGTCTGACTTCGAATTTCCCCCAGGGAAAGAGAAGGCGTCGCCCGGCGAGATGAAGGCCGCGAAGATGCTGATCGATACGATGACCGACAAGTTCGAGCCGGAGGAGTACCACGATCGATATCGCGACGCGATGATGGCGCTGATCGAAGCGCGCGCCAAGGGCAAGCCGATCAAAGCGCTCGCCGCCGCCAAAGCGAAGCCGGCGACCGAGGTGGTCAACCTCATGGATGTGCTGCAGCAAAGCCTCAAGCAGGGCAAGAAGCGGCCCGTCGCCGCCAACGGCAAGAGCAAGAGCGAATCGAACGGCAAAGCGAAGAAACGCGTCGCCGCACGCGCGTGACGTCCTCGCCTGCAGCGTGATGCTCGGCCAAACCGCGCCGGACTTCACGCTGCTCGATCACGAGGGCGCGCCGGTCACGTTGTCGTCCGTGCTGCGCAGCAACGCAGCCGTCTTGATCTTCTACGTCCTCGACCACACTCTCGGCTGATATTTTCAACTCGCCGCCGTGCGCGGCGCCGCAGCTCGTTACGCGCAAGCCGGCGTCACGGTGTTCGGCATCAACGGCGCCAGCGTGCGTTCGCATCGCGCGTTCGCACGACGACATGGATTCACCGCAACGCTCTTGAGCGACCGGGGGTTGAAGGTGTCGCGGGCCTATGACGCGTTGACCCGATGGGGACCGTTCACCGTCATCAATCGCACCGTCGTCGGCATCGATCGCGGTGGCCGCATCGTTTTCTACGAGCGCGGCTTCCCCGACACCGATGCGATCCTCGCGGGTGTGTCGGGAGTAAAGCGCGAACCCGCCTAGCCACATGCGACCGTCTCACAGCGTCGTGTTCGCGCTATGTGCGACCGTCTGTCTTGCCGCATTGATCGCCGGCCCCTCATCGGAGGCCGGCGGCGCGCCGCTCGGCACGCCGGCGCGCATCATCAAAGGCGCGAACACCGGACTGCTGTGGCCGAGCGGCATCGTCGTCGATCCCAACGGCAACATCTACGTCAGCAACGATGGATCGCTGGCGGCAAAACGCGACACGATCACCGTCTATGCGCCAAGCGGCAGCGGCGATACCGCGCCGATCCGGACGATCAGCGGTGCCCTTGCCCGGCCGGGCGGGATCGCGCTCGATGCGGCCGGCGAGCTCTACGTCGCCAGCAGCGGCACCTCGGGCGGCGGCACGAGCGAAGGACCGGGCGCGATCCTCGTCTTTGACAAGACGGCGCACGGCGACTCCGTGCCGGCGCGCACCATCACCAACGGCATTCTCAAGCCAAAGGGACTGGCATTCGGCCCGCACGGCGATCTGTACGTCGCGAACTACGGAGCGATGGTCAGCGCCGCGAACTCGGTCACGGTCTACGGTCCCGGGGCGAAGGGGCAGTCCGCTCCGGTCCGCACGATCTCCGGTCCGCACACGACGCTCGACACGCCGCTCGGCTTGACGGTTGACTCGCACGGTTTCGTCTACGTCGTGAACAGCGGCCGGGTCAACCTCGGCATCGACAGCATCATCGTCTTCGCTCCGAACGCGAATGGCGACGCGAAGCCGGCGCGGATCATCACCGGCAGCCAGACAGCGCTCGACACGCCGCAGGGCATCGCGGTGGACGGCGATGGTTACGCCTACGTCTCGAATCTCGTGGACAGTAACGTGACGGTGTACGCACCCGGTGCGTCGGGCAACGCGCTGCCGGTGCGCACGATCGGCGGCAGCGACGCAGGCCTGGGCGCGTATGTCGAAGGCGTCGCGCTCGACGCACGCGGCCAGCTGTACGTCGTCAGCCGCTCGCAGCGCGTGACTGAAGATCCGTCATGGGTGTCCGTCTTCGCGACTCGTTAAGTAGCGGTCGAGTTTACTCGACCGAAGCGAGCTCCTTCGTCCTGCTTACCGGCCCCAGCCGAAGATGCGGTCGACGATCGACGTGAGGGTCACGTAAACGCCCTTGCGCACCGGAGCTCCGGTGAGCGTGGGATCGGCCGAACCCGCGAAGTTGTAACCGACCGCAAGCCGCGCCGAGCCGCCGATGCGGTAACCGTTCTCGATCGCGAAATCGGTGGACTTCGCCGCCGGAATGCCCGCCGGCTCGACCAACTGCGTCTCGATGCCCAGATCGTAACGCTTGCCGATGCGCTCGTCGGCGCGCAGGCCGACCAGCGATGTATGCGGCAGATAGAACGCGCCGCCATCCATCTTATACGCGTAGCGGCCTGCCAGTTCGAGCGTTTGCGTCGGGCGATAGACCTGCTGCACCATGATGACGTCCGTCTGCTCGCTCAAGGTGGAGAGATTGCCGATCCGATGATCCCACTCGACGAGCGTGGCGCCGCGATCGTTGTTCGCCGGCCGCCATGCGAGGCCGACGCGGTCCTGATAGTCGAATGCATCCGGCGTGCGCGAGTTCTGCAGCGTGCCCTGCAGCGCGAAGCTAGTGCCGAGCGGACCCGAGAACCCGGCCGTGAGGCTGCTGCCCGGCAGGGACCCGGTGCGGTTCTGCCACGACGCGGCCGCGGTGAAATTGTGCGTGTTCGAGTACGACGCGTTCAGACCGTAGATGAAGAACCCGGACATCCCGCCGCCGACCGCGTTGCCGTCCTGCGCGAACGCATCGCCCTGCAGGTTCCGGCCGAACTTGAACTTCTCGCGCACGCCGTATGCCGAGTAGATGTCCGGACCGCTATTCGTATGGTCGACGCCCCATTCGCTGTCGACCGACATCGCGGCGCTCATGTCGCGCGAGAAACCGACCGAGAACGACTGCGTCGACTGCGACGCCGTTGTGAACGGCGCGGATGACGTCGCGAAACTGTCTGTCGGCTGCGAACTCCAGCGCTCGCGCACGAAGAACTTCGTGTTGTTCGGCACGCTATAGGTGAGCTGCGCCATCGTCTGCGACGGCTCGCTCGGCGTCGTTGTGCCGCCGCCGATCGTCGCGATATCCTCGACGCCGAGCGACAGGCGTTTCGAGAGCTTATAGCCGAGCCCCAGGATGGCTTGCGCGTTGGAGCCGGTCACCGATGCGCCTGAGATCGGATCGCTCACGCCCGACACGACGTTCGTCTGCACGCCGAGTTTCGCGAGCAGCCGGTCACCCCACACGTGGTGATACACGACCGACGCTTGCGACTGATCTTCGCTGCCCGCAGTGCTGATGTTGTGCTGCAAGTTGTAGTTGAGCGTGATGTCGCTGTTCGGATTGAACAGATGCTTGGCTTCCAAATTGTAGTTGGTCAGGCCCGGCGTCGCAAAACCGCCGAAGGGGTTGTTGAAGCCGGCGCTCGCCGTGGTGAAATCAAACGCGAGCCGGTTGGAGCCGGACACCTCGCTGAATGTCGCATGCACCGACGAGCCCGCCTCGGTCGGACCGAGCGTCGTGCCAAGCGCGGGGCCATTCGACGCGATGTGCGCGATGCTCCACGAACCGCCGTGCATCGCGCCCTGCAGGCTCTGCTCGAAGAGCGTGAAGTTGGCCATGCCGGTCGAGTCGTTGACGTAGCCGATGTTCAGCCGCAGGTTGCCCTTGCTATCGAGCAGCATGCTTGCGCGGCCGCCCGTGGTTTCCGAGTTGACGCCCGAGCCGCCGTATTCGTACTGCACCTGGACGACTTGAGGATTGAAATGGTCATCGTAGGGCAGCGGGATGTTGATGAAGCGCAGCAGCCCGGTGGAGTAATCCAGCGTGTAGTCGATGTTGTTCACGAGCGTGGTCTGGTTCAGAACCGCACCCGTGCGTTTGTCGAGCACGACGAGCGTCACGACGTCTGAGCCGACGACGATGTTCGGATGGAGCAGTTGACCGCCGAGCGAGAGACCGGTCGGATTAAACTGTTGGCGCGCATACGCGAAATCGTTGTTCGCGTTGAACGCGACGACGCGCGTGCGGCTGGTCCCAAGCTCGAGCTTGGCGCCGTCCACCAGGAGATGAAACGCGCCGTCGGGATCGGGCGAACCGGTGTCGGGGCGGAACTCGCCCCAGACGAAGCTGCTCTGATTGCGGTCGAAGCGCGCGTACAGATGGTCGCGGGACAACGCGTCGTTGTTCTGGTAGCTCGTGTCGCCGTACGTCTGGAACGGGCGGTCGTAGGGATCGACGACGTACGGGCCGAGCAGATTCTGCTGCAGCACGTTCGCGGTATCATATGCGATGGTCGCCAGGATGTCGTGGTTCACGACGCCGGTGCCGAAAATCGCGATGCGGCCCAAACGCGTCTGTTGCCCATCCGGCACCGCGGCGGGCATGCCGGCGAATCCGGGCACTGGACCTGCGCCTGCGGTGATCAATCCGGCGACGAAGGGCTTGCGCAGGTTCGGATCGATGTAGAATCGCTCGCTGGTCACGACGTCGGCGGCTGTGACCTGCACGAGCGCTTCGCCGGGTAGCAATCCGGCCACCATCGGAAGCTGCTCGATGCCGCCCGGCGCGACCGGGATCTCGACCGCGCTCGCGCGGTGATAGTGGGGCTGCTCGCCTTGCGCCGCGGACGTCGCCACCAGCAGGTGCAGGTCGCCGGACACGATGCCGACCTTGATGATGGCGCCTGGCATGGCGGGGTTGTTCCATCGGTCCGTCGCGCTGATGATCAACGTTGACACCGTGTTGCCGCCGTCGGCGCGCAGCGATCGATCGAGTCCGAATGCGAAGTGGACGGGCTTGCCAGGACCGAACAGCGTGTAGCTCGTTGTCGGACCGCGCTGGTCGTCTGCGCCGAGCGGGGTCAACTGCACAACGTTGGGGCCCGGCTCGAGCACGACGCCGAAGAACTCGTAGCGCGTCTCGCCCGTCTTCTTGTTGATCGAGCGCATGCCGATTTGTTTCGCGGAAATGACGTTGCCATTCACGCGCAGCTCGACCCCGGCGCCCGCAACGGTGGAGACGAGGATCTTCGCCGCGCTCGTCGCCGAGGCGGTCTTATCCGCTGGAGACAACAGCGTCGCGCTCAGATCCGAGGTCGCCGTGTACGTGAGGTTGCTCAGGTTTGCGCCCGTCGGCGGCGCGCCAAGCGCCGGCGCCGCCAAAAGTGCCAGAATGTAGCACCCAAGCGCAGCTTGAGTGATTCGCGCGAGTGCAGCTCGCGCGCTCACTTGGCCGCCTCCACTGCGAAGTTGATGTCTTGCAGCAGGCCAGTGTCGAGAATGCCGTGCACGAGCCGCGTCGCGCTGTGCGGACTATCGTAATCGAGCGGATCGGGGAACAGCCGCACTCCGGTCGGCAGCGTCGAGGCATCCAGTTTGATCACGTGCATGCCGGGCCGTGTCGACGGGAACGAGTAGCGCCCTTGCGCGTCGGTGACCGAGTACTGACCGTCCTCGAGATACAGCCGAACGCCGGAGACACCCTGATCGCCAGGGACGAACCTTCCGAGCCCGCCCACGTCGATGAAGACGCGCCCGGTGATCGGAATCGTGAACGAGAACGCGCCGCCGCCGAGGATCACCACCGATGCCTGTGCCGACGCGCTCAGCGGCGCGCCCTGCGCGAATGCCGTCAGCGCGGCGACGTTGACGACCGTCGTGTTGATCGTCGCTTCCGGCAGCACGACGGCGCCGTACACGATCGTGTGCGACGTCGATGGCGCCATGGTGCCAAATGTCCAGGTAAGGACGCGGCCATTCACGTGCGGCTCTTGCGGCACGCCGTCGACGCGCGCGGTGCCGGGGCCATACGCGACACCCGGCGGCAACGTGTCGATCAGCGTCGCGTTCGTCAGCGTCGCGAGCGACGCGTTCGCGAAGGTCACCGCGAAGATGAGGCGATTGCCGGTGACGACCGCTTGTTGATCGACGGTCTTCGTAATGGTGATCGGGTGCGCGGTGAACATCGGGATATTCCCGAGCAGATTGAAGACGTTGTTCAGCACCACCGGCCCAGATGTCAGGTTGAAGCCGCCCGGCACCGCGAGCAGTTGCCCGTCAAGCGCGGTGATTGTCGCCGTGTACAACGTGCCCGTCGGATCCGCGTGCAGCAGGATGTCGATGCGGCGGTTGAGATACCCGGTCGCACTCACCAAGAGCGTGTAGTGCGCGTCGCCCCCGACACCGCCGAACTGGCCGCTGCCGAACCCGAACGAATACGAACCGGTGGCGTCGGTCGAATAGGGGTTGGCGTTCAATGTGTTCGGCGCGACGCCCGTACCCGTCAATGCGTACGGCGTGATGGACGGCGGCTTGAGGATCGTCAGCTGCGCGCCGGGGATCGGGTGGCCCGCGCCGCCGAGACCATCGTAGACGATGTTGCCGGTGCCGACGAACACGCTCGCGGGCGGCGAAGTCACCGGGCCAAAGCCGGTGGCGACAACCTGCGCCGTATTGACGTAGCTCGTGCCCAACGCCGCAGCGGAGTCGATGGTCGCATTGAACGCGATGACGATCGTCTGCGAGGCGGCGACGGTTGGAATCGTGACGGTGAGCGTTTGGCCGACGAGGGTCGCTTGGCCGCCGGCTGCGACGCCGTTGATGAGCACGGAATTCAAGAGCGGGTGCAAGCCAACGGGAACGACATCGGTGACGACGACGTTGTTTGCCGGCAGCCCGCCTGTGTTGGTGAACGAGATGCTAAAGGCGACCGTGCTGCCCGGTGCCGCCTGTGTCGAGGCCTGGCCGCCCACCAACTTCTTGATGCCGCTAAGGTTGGGACCGGGCACCGCGATCGCCCAGCGTTGACCGGTGTCGGATTGCAATCCGTTCGCAGTGCCCGCCACCGTGGTCTGGGCTTTGATGTTGATGGACCAGGATGCGCCGACGAGGATGCCCGTCGTGTTCACCGTGACGTCCACGAACATCGTGCCGCCCGGCACGACGTTTGGCGAAATCGTGCTGCCGACGGTGACGGGGATGGTCGGACCACCCGGAGGCACGACGAAATTGATCGCGGTGATCGTGCCCGCGCTGGTCGTCGCGGATTGGATCGTGTATGCGTCGGTGAGGTTGCTGGTGTTGGTGATGATGAAGCGGCGCGTCACCGGCATGCCGACCGCGTACGCGTCGAGCCCCGGATTGACTACCGCTTCTTTTGGCGAGACCGTCAGCGACGCGACCGCCTGCACCTGCGCCACGATCGTATTCGAGTCGGTGGCGTACGCGGTGCCGGACTGGTCCGAGTACGTGGCGGACGCGGTGTTGCTGATCAGCGTGCCCGCCGGAGTAGCAGCGAGCGCCGGCGCAGTCGCAAGTACGACCGCGCCGACGCTAGCCGCCGCCAGAATCGGGACCAACCAACGGAACACCGTCAGGCTCCTACCGCCTTCTCCGTTACTTCACGGTAAGGGCGAAGGTCAGCGTGCCCTGCGCGGTTCCCGTCGGAGACAGCACCCCGCTCGCGCCGCCCAGCTGCGCCGTGAACTTCGTCGCAGTGGCCGGGCCTGGACCAGGCGTGTACGTGAACACGGTGCCCCAGGCGTTCGAGTCGATCACCGCTCCGTTGAGTCCATTCGTGAACGTTGCCCAGTTGTTGGGAGCAGCGGCGCCGTCTTCGGTGACGACCACCGACCCGGCCGATGTCGTCAAGATCGCGGCCGCAGGCTCAGTATTGCCCGCACCAGGTATCGTGACGATCGTCCTGTAGTCAAGCGTGTACGTGAGCGTGCCGCCCGGGCACACGCCGTTGGCCGGCACGGGGCCCGAGCAGTTCGTCACGATCACGACCGACTTGGTCAGCGCCACGAAGCTGGAATACAGCTCATGGTGCGTCTCGTTGTGGATGGTGGCATCGGCACCGCTCGTGGCGATGGTGTTGCCGTCGTAGCGTTTGAGCGATTGCGTGCCGTTGGGCGCGCTGTAGACCGCCCAGTAGTGCAGCGTCACGCCCGACGCGACCGCTACGCCCGTGGCAGTCGACGTCGCACCGGCGGTCGCGCCGCCAAGCGGCGTCGCGCTCGGCGCGTTCGCACCGTTGTCTTGGAACAACTGCACGGTAAAACCGGCCGGCGCGGTGGCGACGATGTTGTAGGTGTCGTCCACGTTGCCGTTGTTCATGACGTCGCTCGAGGCGTTGATGCCCGACACGGCCGCGGAGAAGTTGTTGCCGTTCGGCGTGCCCGGCACCGTGCCGGCGTTCACGATCGTGAACGCAGGTTGCACGAAGCCGACGTCGGTGAAGTCATTGTCGTTGCTCACCGCGACGACGCCGTCGAAACTGCCCGTCGCGCCCGGTGCGGTCCGCGGACCGTTGAGCACGGCGCGGTTCGCCGGCATCGCGACGCAGACGAACTGCGACGCGCCGCTCGGGTTCGCGAGAGCCGTCGTGTTGTTGATGGCGTTGTTGATCTGCGTCGCTGCGCCCGCGGACCCATCGTTCACCAAACTGGTGATCGTCGGTCCGATGAGCTGCGAGGGATTGGCGTTATTGGCGTCGCCACCGACGACGCTGTTGGCGATGTTGCAGACCGCGTTCGGGTTACCCGAGCCAGGTCCGGTAGGCCCGTTCACGGAGAACGTCAGCGTGATCGCCGGATTGGGGACGTTGCCGGCCGCCGACGTGCCGTTCGTGTTGAACACCGGCGAGTAGGCTGCCCCGTTGGTGACGTACACGCCGATCCACTTCGCGTTCACCGCACTGGTCGACCAGCTGGTGGCGCCAGTGGGATCCGTCGAGTAGACGATGGTCGCGACCGATCCTGCGACAAAGCCGTTGCCGATATTCGTCGCCAACGCCGGCACGCCGTTGAGCGTCAACGTCGTCGCCGCGAAGAGCGGGATCTTGTCAGCCACCGCGAGCACGCCGGGCGTGGTGAAGGGCGCGCCGGAGCCGATGCCCTGCACGCTCGTCAGCGTACGCGCCGCCGCGTTGCCACCGTTGGCAGCCTTGACCGTGTAGTTGACCACGGGCGCGCCCGCCGGACCGGTGATCGAGACCGTCTTCTGCAGGTCGAGCCGCGCGTCGCCGGTGATCGTATCGGTGTACGTGTTCGTCACGTTCGCCGACGTCGTGTCGACAAGACCACCCGGGTTGGGCTGGTCGGCCGCGAAGTACTTGATGTTGGCCTGCACCGTCGAGATGATCGTGCCGGGCACGACCGCCCCACCGATGCAATAGTTGATCGTGATGACGACGTTGCCGCCGGCTGGGATCAGACCGCCAGGCGCCGCGAGCGCCGCGTTGAGCGCCGCCAGCGTCATGCCCGTGGTCGTGGCGCCGCCGTTGATCGACAGCGAATACGACGTGGTCGTGACCGAACCGGCATCGCTGCCCGCGAACGGTGGCGAGATGGTCGGCAGTTGGAAGTGACCGATTCCGTTACCCGTGTTCGTCAGCGTGTAGACATCTGCGAAACACGAGTTCGGCACGCCGGTGCCGGTGCCGGGCGCTGCGCCGTTATTGGTGAACACCGTGAGCGATGGTGCGTTTTGCACCTCGACCACGACGGTGTTCGACTGGGTCGAATAATTGACGCCGTTCGTATCGGTGTAGGTCGCCGACGCGGTGTTCGAGATCAGGGTGCCGGCTGCCGTGGCTGCGGCGGCGGGCTGGCTCGTGAACGCCAGCGCGCAGCAGACGAACGCCGCAGCAGCTATGCCAACCGCTGGACGCAGAAGGGACGCGAACCGAGGTTGGTTCATGGGTCTCGCTTTGCTCCTTGTCATTTCACCCGGACCTCAAAAGAAAACCGCGCGCTTGCTTTGGGCGCGAGCGATTTGTCAGCGATCCATCGGATGTTCGTGAATGAAGACGGGTCCGCTGGCTTGTTGACGGGACCCGTCGGGGACTGGACGACCACCATGGGTTTTGGCGACCACGTCTTGCCTTCGTCCAGCGAAAACTCTGGCCGCCCTCCCACGATGGTTGCGGATCCCGCGATGTACGCGGTGCCCGCGGCGATCTTATCAACCGGCGTGAAGTGCAGCGCTGGATCGGAACCTTTGTTCGTGCCGACGATCGTCCAGCGGACGACCTCGCCGGCTTTGAGCTTGACAGCGGGGTCAAGCGGTACGAGCTTCTCGCCGCTGGCCGTGCGTTGCACGGTTGCGCCGCTCAAATGCAAAACGACATCGGGTCGCGCGAGCGCGACCGATGCGGTGAGCGCGATCACGCTCAGGCACACAAGAATACCCCGGGCTACTAAACGCATGACGTTCCTCGTCCCCCAAGACTTGCCGCCAAACGGCGGCTCCCACACATTGTGACCCCTGGTACAAACAATTTGTAACTGGGGCTGCTTGATATTACTATCGTCAAAACGACATACAGCACGCTAGGTCCTCACGCGGGTTTCTGAGAAACGTCCCGCAATGGACGCTGGAGACACAAAACGTGACCTAGGTCACTCCCGGCATACCGCGGCGCATCTGCTCGCGCACGCGGTCGTCGATCTATTCGGCGATGATGTCAAACTCGCGATCGGGCCGGCGATCGAGGACGGATTTTACTACGACTTCCTCAAGAGCACGCCGTTCGTGGCGGAAGATCTGCCGCGCATCGAAGCGCGCATGCGCGAGCTGATCAAGCAAGACGTCAAGATGACCGGCAGGCCGGTCACGCGCGCCGAAGCGCTAGCCTACTACACCAAGCTCGATCAGCCGTTCAAGCTCGACATCATCGCCGGCATTCCCGATGGTGAGCCGCTGTCGATGTACACGATCGGCGAGTTCACCGACCTCTGCCGCGGCGGCCACGTCGAGCGCAGCTCGGAAGTCGGCGCCGTGAAGCTGCTGTCCGTCGCCGGCGCGTATTGGCGCGGCGATGAGAAGAATCCGATGTTGCAGCGCATCTACGGCACCGCCTTTCCGACGCAGCACGAGCTCGACGAGTATCTGAAGCAGCTCGAAGAAGCTGAACGCCGCGATCACCGCAGGCTCGGCAAAGAGCTTGATCTTTTCTCAATCGAGGAGGATGCGGGACCCGGCCTCATCTTCTGGCATCCCGCGGGTGGTCGCGTCCGAGGCGTCATCGAGGAGTTCATCCGCGGCGAGCTGCGCCGGCGCGGCTACGAACCCGTGTACACTCCGCACGCGGTGCGCGAGGCGTTGTTCGCGACGTCCGGCCATCTCAAGACGTTCAGCGAGAGCATGTTCGGCCCGTTCGAGCTCGACGAACAACACTATCGCGTCAAGCCGATGAACTGCCCGGGGCACATCTTGATCTACAAATCGCGGCCGCGTTCGTATCGCGACCTGCCGCTTCGGCTCGCTGAGTTCGGAACCGTCTATCGCGACGAGCGCTCCGGCACGCTGCACGGCTTGCTGCGCGTGCGAATGATCACGATGGATGACGCCCATCTTTTCGTGACGCCGGATCAGCTGCAGCAGGAGTTCGAGGATTGCGTCGACGCCGCGCTGACCGTGCTCAAGGCGTTCAAGTTCGACGACTACAAGATGTTCGTCTCGACGAAGCCCCCGAACGCGCTCGGCGACGACGCGCTCTGGGAGCGCGCCACCAACGCGATCAAAGCCGCCTGCGATCACGCCGGTTTGAAATACGAGATCGACGAGGGCGGCGGCGCGTTCTACGGCCCCAAGCTCGACATCAAAGTGCGCGACGCGATCGGCCGGGAGTGGCAACTCTCGACCGTGCAGGTCGATTTCAACTTACCCGAGCGCTTCGGGCTGACGTATGCCGGCGCGGACGGCTCCGAACACCGGCCGGTGATGATCCACCGTGCCTTGTGCGGCTCGCTGGAGCGGTTCATGGGCGTGCTCATCGAGCACTACGCCGGCGCGTTTCCCGCGTGGTTGGCGCCGGTCCAAGCGGTCGTGCTGCCCATCGCCGAGGATCAGGCGCCCTATGCCGAGCGCGTCGCGATGTCGCTGGCATCGGCCGGTTTCCGCGTCGAGGTCGACCGATCCAATGAGCGGCTGCAGAAAAAGATCCGCAATCAACAGATGCGCAAGGTGCCTTACATGCTCGTGGTTGGTAAGAGCGAAGTGGCGGAGAACAAGGTCAACGTGCGCTCGCGCTCGGGCGAGCAGACGACCATGACGCCCGATGAATTCGCGATCAAACTCGGCGAGGAGATCGCGTCAAAAGCCTGACGCTACTGCACCGTCACCGTCAAGAAGACCGTCCCCGTGCCACCGGCGTTGAGCGTTCCGGTCAGCGTCCAGGTCACCACGCCCAGGGTCGGACCCGAAGGCGTACATGCCGTCAAGCCGCCGCCGAGCGTGCCGCAGGTGGCGCTGACGAATGTCGTGTTGGGCGGCAATGTGTCCTTGATGGCAAGGTTCGCTTCGGCGAACGGACTCGTATTCGTGTAGGTCAGCGTGTAGAGCAGCGTATCGCCCGGCGACGCGTTGGCGGTGGTGCCGTTGGTGCCGCCGGTCGTCACGTTGCGCACGAGCTTGCCCAGTGACAGCGACACCGCCGCCACCGTGATGGTCGCGGTGGCCGGCTGCAGGTTCGATAAGCCGCTGCCCGAGACGATCGCGCCAGCGGGAATCGTGTTGTTAAAGACACCGAATTGGACTGGTGTCGACGTCGTTATGGCGACGTACGTGACGCATTTGGCTGCCGGTGCAAGGGTGAAATTGCTCGCCGTGAACGAACTGCCGCCGGCCACGCCGGTGACGGTTGCGCCGCAGTTCGGCGGCGCCCCGCCCTGGGGCGGCGGCTGTGACACGATATCTTTGACGACGATACCGCTGGGCAGATTGTCAGTTAGACTGTTGACCGTCTCGCTGATGTTCGACCCGTTCGTGAACGTCAGCGCGACCCAGGTCGAGCCGCCCGGCGGGATCGTCGTGAGCAAGAACGCCTTCGACAGGCCGATGTTCGCCGACGACGTCAAGGACACGCTCACGGCGAATGCATTGGTGGCACCCGAACCCGAGGTGACGGATCCAGCCGGTATCGTGTTCGTGAGATTGCCTGGCACGGTCGCTGTGACGTCGACCGTGATGGTGCACGGCTGCAACGCATCGCCTGCAGTGCGTGACGGCAAGGAAGCGCCGCTGATCGACACGCTGCTCGCGCCGGCGACCGCAGTCAGCGTAGCCGAGGCGCAGGTCGTGCTCGCATTTGGTACTGCGGCGACGGTCATGCCCGCCGGCATGTTATCCGTCAGCGCGACGCCGGTCTCGTTGAAGACGATTCCGCCGGGCGCCGCATGGGCGTCGTTCGACAGCGTGATCTGCATGTGTGAGATGCCGGCCGCGGGGATCGCGTTCGGCGTGAACGTCTTGTTGACGTTGATGTTCCCTGGGCTAACGAAGATCACGTTGTTCGAGCCTGAAAGAGTCTGCAGATTATCCTCGGTGCTCGAGACGGTCATCTTGCCGGCGGTGAATGTGCCAGCGGTGAGCGACGTTACCGAGTATGTGATCGTGCACGTGTCTTTGAAGATGAAATCGGCCGAGGCCGCGGTATAGGTCAAGCCCCCCACGCCGGGCGTGAACGTCAAGACCGAACCCTTCGTGCACACGTATGTGAAATTCGGCACTGCGGCGAGTACAACGGCCGACCCGGACGCATTCAGCGTGAAGACTGCGGAGAGGTTGTGGTCGTCCGACGCCGCCGTCGAAACGATCTTGTCCTCGACGCTGATGGTGTCTTTGATCGGAGCGACGCCGACCGTCGTGGACCCGGTAGGCGAGAAATAATGGACTAGGCTGAGCCCATGCGAGACGATCAAGTTCGCGGTGACGTCGGCTGCGTTGCTCACGGGCGTGAGGTCTGACTTGACTGCCGTGATACCGCCGGGCGGAATGTCGTTCTTCAAGGTGACGTTGAATGGTTGCGTCACGTTGGCTGTCGAGACGACGACCGAGATGGTGCAAGTGTGCGCTCCGGCGAGAATAGTTCCGCCGGTCATCGTGATCACCGTGCCGCCCGGTGCGCCGCCCAGCGTCGGGGCACCGCAATTCGCATTCGCCGTCGGGGCCGAGAAGATGGTCAAGGCCCCCGGCAAGGTGTCGGTGACGCTCACGTTGTTGAGTTGCAGCCCGCCGGCGGGATTGATGACGTTGATGGTGAGGGTTGAGTTATTGCCTCGGGCAACGGTCGATGGCGAGAACGCCTTGCTAAACGTCGGTTGTGGGGTCGGCGTCGGGCCGACCGTCAGCACGGCACTCGCAGCGGACAGGGGTTTCAACCCTTGATCATTGACCACGCTGCTGGCGCCGACCGAATTCGTGGGCGTCTGGCTGGGAGGCGCCAGCGGCACCAGCACGTTGAACGAGACGTGGCACGTAGGACCACTTGCGCCCAGGCTCGCAGCCTGCGTTATCGTCAACCCAGATACGACGACCGTCGTCGTTCCCGAGATCGAACCCGCCGGACCACCGCACGAGTTGGCGAGATTGGGCGGTGCTCCAAGAGTCAACCCCCCCGGCAGCACGTCGGTGAAGCCGAAGTTGGTGAGCGCGACGGTGTCGCGACTGACCACATTGAGCGTCACCAAGACCGTCGCCCCTGGTACCGTCACGTTCGGCGTGAAGGTCTTGGAGATCGTCGGCGTGATCGGGAAGTATGTGACATCGGCCTGCGACCCGGTGCTATTCGTCACGCCTTGTGCGGAAGTGACGGCGCCCGCTGCGATCGTCAACCGTTGCGTGCGCTGACTGTTGCTGAACTGGCCGTTGACGCTGACGGTGACCGTCACCGTACAGGATCCGTTCGCGGGTATCGTCGCGCCGGTGACCGTGAACGTCGTCGGCGATCCATTCACGACGACGACCGAACCGCCGCAGCTGCTCACCGCGCTGACGATGTGCAGCGTGGCACCGCCTGAGGGGCTCGTCAACGTGCCCGGGATCGTCACGTTGGTGAGCGCAAGCTTGTTCGGGTTGGTGATCGTGACCGTGTACACGGGCGAAGCTGTTTCGGGCACCTGCGTCGGGAGGACGCTGACCGCGACGCCGATGTTCCCGGGGTCGGTGACTTGCAGCGTCGCGCTGCCGGGCGTGCCGTTGTTGCCGGCGCTCGTCACGAGGCCGCCGGCGGGAATGGTGTTGACATAATTCTGCGTGGCAGCGCCGTATACGGAGAGCGTCACCGTACATGTGCCGGGGTTGAACGAATCTGGCGCCTGCGGAATCACGCCGCCCGTCAACGTCACGCTCGATACCGTCGTGCCGACGACCCCCCCCGCGCACGTCGTCGTCGCAGGCTGGCCAAGATCGACGGACAGCCCGGCCGGCATATTGTCCGTCATCGTCGTGATGTTGACCGATGCGGTCGGATCGCTGTTGAGCAGCGTGATGGTGAGCGTCGAGTCCGTTCCGAAGCTGACGCTTGATGGAGCGAATGCCTTATTGACGCCGACGGTACCCGCGGTGCGCGCGACCATCGACCATGCTGCCATCGCTAACGCCACGAACACCGCGGTGACGATGATTCGCAAGATCACGTTCGGCTCCGCGAAGGCATCCAGAAACGACGCGAGGTTTAGACGCCGCATACCATTATAATATCGGTCGGCGAGGGCGCGTCACGCATACGGCGAACATCGGCAAGCATGCTCCTTCTTGGGATCGAGACCTCCTGCGACGACACGGCGGCGGCGGTCGTGCAGGACGGCCGCGTCGTGCACAGCAACGTGCTCGCGTCGCAAGACGATTTCCACCGCGAATACGGGGGCGTCGTGCCGGAGATCGCCAGCCGGCGTCACGCCGAGGTCATCGGCGCCGTGGTGGAGCAAGCGCTTGAAAAAGCCCATCGTACGTTTGACGACCTCGACGGCGTCGCTGTTACGTGCGGACCAGGCTTGGCGGGGTCGCTCGTTGTCGGAGTTGCGGCAGCGCAGGCCATCGCGTTCGCGCGCGATCTGCCTGCCTACGCGGTCAACCACCTGCACGGCCACCTTTTCGCGAACTATCTCGAGAATCCGGACATGCCCGATCAGTCGCCGCCGAGCGGCCCATTCGTCTGCCTCATCGTCTCGGGTGGACACACCGATCTGATCCATGTCGAATCTCCGTCTCAGCACCGCATCATCGGGCGCACGCGCGACGACGCTGCAGGCGAAGCCTTCGACAAAGTGGCTCGTCTGCTCGGGCTCGGCTTTCCGGGCGGTCCTCTGCTCGACCAGCTTGCGCGCGGCGGCGATCCAAAGGCGTTCGACTTTCCGCGCAGTCTGCTCTCCGAGGGTTCGAACGACTTCAGCTTCTCCGGCCTCAAGACCGCGGTGCGCTACCATCTCGACGCGCATCCGGACGACGCGCGTCAGCGCGCGGCAGATGTCGCCGCGAGCTTCCAGGCGGCGGTCGTCGACGTGCTGTGCGCGAAGACGCTGCGTGCGGCGCGCGACCTCGGCGTGGACACCGTCGCGCTTGCGGGCGGCGTGTCGGCCAATTCAGCGTTGCGCGCGCAGCTGCGCAGCCGTGGAGAAGCCCAGGGCCTGCGCGTGCTCGTGCCGCCGCTTGCGTATTGCACTGACAACGCCGCGATGATCGCTGCAGCCGCATTTTATCGCGGCGCCTCCGCACGGGTCCCGGTCAGCGCACTGCACGCGGATCCGAACTTTGCCTGGTGATGGCGAATACGACCGCGGCGAGAAGCGCGAAGCCGCGCGCGACCTGCGCATGTGGCTCGCGGGTTGCGCGATCGTCGTGCTGATCGTCGTCTTCTCGTTCGCGATCTACGCCGTGCTGCTCATCCGCAGCGGCTGGCACGGCTGATCGCCCAACCTCAATGTCGAACGAGAAATCTCCAACCAGTCACAGTCGTGATTGGTAGGAAGCCAAGTCGTTCGAGGATCGGCCTACTCGTATCAGCCGCGTCCACCGCCATGTAGGTGTGGCCGCGGCGGCGTGCCTCATCGACGCGAATGGCGACAAGACCTCGAAAGATTCCGCGATGCCGAAATGCAGGGATCGTACAGCCGCCCCAGATGCTGGCAAACGCATAGCCTGGCGCACTTTCCATCCTTCCAGCGGCTACTGGCATTTCGCCGGCGTACGCAACATGCGCAAAGGTGATCGGGTCTGCCGCAAAACACGTGACTTTCAGCTCTTCAAACAGCGCACGTTGCAGATCGGCACGGTTCTCCCCAAAGGCTTCGGACGCTACTGTCATGAGGTCGTGCAAACCTTGTTGGTCAGCGACGCGCTCGAACCGTATGCCTTCCTGTGCGCCAAGTGACGAATGCCAGGCAGCGAGATCGAGGAACATAAGCGTTTCTGTTTCATCTGACTCAAAGCCGTTGGCGGCCAGACACGCGGGAAGATCGACGGCTGCTTCATGTCCGTAGACTTTCCACTCGACCTCTTCGCCGAGGCGCCTGAAGAGATCCGCCTCGCGCGTTACGACGGAGTCGACCGTTGCTGCTTTGAGGTCACGCGCGAAAATCCAGTTGGCAGAGCCCCGAGCTCGAAGCACACCCTCCGCGTGCTCAAAACGTACCCCCACCTGCGCTGGTGGGTTGACGCGTAGTTCGGAATCGTAGAATTCAAGAAGCTGCGGGCGCATCGCTTAGGCGGTGGTCCCCGGCCTTACGATCTTGAGGAAATTCGTCTTCCCTCGCACGCCCATCGGCGTGCCGCCGACGATCACGACCGCCTCGCCCAAAGTAACAGCTCCGCGGCTTAACAGCGCGGCCTCAACGGTCGAGATCAGCTTTTCGGTCGTACCGCGAAACGTCGCGAGACATGGGATGACGCCCCAATCCAGGCACAGCCGCCTACCGATCGTCTCGTTCGGCGCGAAGGCGTAGATCGGGACCCTGGGCCGGTCTTTGCTGACGATGCGCGCGGAAAAACCTGAACTCGTGAACGCGGCGATGCAGCGCACGTCGATGCTCTCGGTGATGCTGCAGGCGGCATGCGAGATGGCGTGTGAGTCGCTGTCCACGCGCAGGCTGCGCCGCACGCGCGGCGGGAAGAACTCCTCCGTCTCGAGGGCGATGCGCACCATCGTCTCGACCGCTTCGAGCGGGTATTCGCCGGCGGCGGTCTCTTCCGACAACATGGTCGCGTCGGTGCCGTCGATGATCGCGTTGGCGACGTCGGATGCCTCGGCGCGCGTCGGGCGCGTCGAGTGCACCATCGACTCGAGCATCTGGGTCGCGGTGATGACCGGTTTGAGCAGCGCGCCGGCGCGTTTGATGATGAGCTTCTGCAGCATCGGCACGCGCTCGGGCAACATCTCGACGCCGAGGTCGCCGCGCGCGACCATGACCGCGTCCGACGCATTGATGATGTCATCGAGCTGGTCGATCGCTTCGGGGCGTTCGATCTTGGCGATCACCGGCGTGTCGCCGCCTGCCGCTGCGACCGCGGTCTTGGCTTCGACGATATCGTTTGGCTTGCGCACGAACGAGAGCGCGATGAAGTCGACGCCGGCACGCACCGCGTGCTCGAGGTCGACTCGGTCTTTCTCCGTGAGCGCCGGCGACGACACGGCGACGCCGGGTAGGTTCATGCCCGCGTGTTCCTTGATCGTGCCGCCGTGCACGACCACGCAGCGTACGCTGTCGCCGTCGATCGCCTCGACCCGCAGCTCCACCGTGCCGTCGGCGAGCAAGATGCGGTCGCCCGGATTCACGTCTCTCGGGAGCGCCGCATAACGCGTGGAGAGTCGCTCGCTCGTCCCCTCGACGTCGCGCGTCGTGATCTCGACGACGCTGCCGGTGGCAAGCGTTACCGGCTGGTGTCCGGCCAGACCTCCGATGCGAAGCTTCGGACCTTGCAGGTCCGCCAGCACGCCGATGGTGCGGTCGTGCGCCGTGGCGGACGCGCGCACGAGGCGGACCCACTCGTCCAGTTCTGCGAGCGTCGCATGCGAAAGGTTGACCCGGAAGACGTCGACGCCCGCAGCGACGAGCTGATCGAGCACGCCCGGCGCCCGGCAGCTCGGGCCGAGCGTCGCGACGATCTTCGTGCGCCGGATGCGGTCGATCATCTGGATGCTACGTTGCTTGCGA
This sequence comes from Vulcanimicrobiota bacterium, assembly GCA_963812135.1. Lineage (GTDB taxonomy): Bacteria > Vulcanimicrobiota > Vulcanimicrobiia > Eremiobacterales > Eremiobacteraceae > JAFAHD01. The sequence goes on along the minus strand of CAWETU010000001.1, from coordinate 1,182,688 downwards.
GCCAGGCCAAGACGCCGTCGCGCACGACTTCCTGTTCTACGAGATGCAGGCGCTCCAACGCCGACGCCACCGTGTCACCGGGGCGCAGGTCGAAGGTGCGGCGCGCCAACACCGGACCCCGGTCCACCGCGGGCGTGATCTCGATCAGCGTGGCGCCGGTCGTGCGGACATCCGCTTCGATGGCGTCGCGCAGCGCGTGCGCACCGCGGAAGACGCGCGACGAGCTGCCGTCCGGCAATGTCACTTGGTCGGCAGACGGATCGTCGGGGAGAAACGATGGATGCAAGTTGAGCACGCCGGCAAAACCCGCCTCTAAGAACTCTGGCGTCAACACGAGCATCCAGCCGAGCAGCAACACGAGTTGTGCTCCGCTCGCTTTCAGCGCGGCGGCGAGCTCGCGCGAGTAGCGGGCGCGCGACTCGAATCCGGGCGAGAACGTCATCACCAGCGTCGCGATATCCGCCGTACGCGCGCGCTCGAGCGCGTACGCGTCGGACCGGTTTGACACCACCAGACGTATGTCGAGCGGCAGCGTGCCCGCATCTGCCTGATCAATCACGGCCTGCAGATTGGTGCCGCTGCCTGAAGCGAGGATCGCGGTCGGATATTTCGCAGCGGCTCCGCCCGCAGCGGTCACGCGATGACCACGCGCGGCGCGTCAGCCTCGTGCGCGACGACGTCGCCGATCGCAACCGATCCCGGCATCGCGGCGAGCGCCTTCTCGAGCTGGCCAGCCGGCACGATCGCGCAAAAGCCGATGCCCATGTTGAACGTGCGGAATGCGACCTTTCGCTCGAGCTTCGCTTCGCGCACGACGAGCTCCATGATCGGCGGCACACGCCAACGCTGCGGATGGAGGCGTGCGGCAACACCTGCCGGGAGCGCCCGCGGCAGGTTGTCGATCAGACCGCCGCCGGTGATGTGCGCCATCGCTTTGATGTCGACGCCCGCCGACTGCGCGCCTCTGATCACTGCCAGATAGGAAGGATGCACCGCGAGCAGCGCGTCGGCGATCGAGCCGCCATCAAGGCGCTCGCTCCAGCGCGACGAGGGCAGCGTATGCCGCACGAGCGAGTAGCCGTTCGTGTGAAAGCCGTTGGCGAGCAGACCGATGACGACATCGCCGATCGCGACGCGCGCCACGTCGATCAACTGCGCCCGCTCGACGCCGCCGACGATCGTGCCGGCAAGGTCGAAATGTGTTGGTTGATAGAGCCCGGGCATCTCAGCCGTCTCACCGCCGAGCAATGCCATCCCGTTGTCCGCGCACGCAGCGCCGATCCCGCCGACGATGGCCGCCGCCATTACCGGATCGAGCCGGCCGACCGCGAGATAGTCCAAGAAGAACAGCGGACCCGCGTTGAGGCACAAGATATCGTTGATGCAGTGGTTGACAAGATCGCGGCCGATGGTGTCGTAGCGCCGCAACTCGGCCGCCACCAGCAATTTCGTGCCGACGCCGTCCGTCGAAGCCACCAGGACTGGATCCGCGAAGCCCGTCAGCGCGAAGCAGCCGCCGAATCCGCCGATGCCTTCGAGGACGCGCGGATCGCGCTGTTTAGGAAGGACTTCCCTGTAGCGCGCGACGGCGTCATTGCCGGCATCGATGTTCACACCGGCTTTTGCGTACGCGTCAGTCACGCAGCTTCGTTTCGCTCCGGCCGTGCCGCCCCCTACGCGCTTCTTCCAGGTTCGCGCGTTGGGTGCGGCGAAACGCGACTGCTCACGGCGCCCCACACCGATTTGTCGCGTCTTTTTCATTGAAAGGCCATGCTTTCCAGATGAAGATCCAAGTTCGCGCGGAGAGCCCGCTGCGCGTCGCCGCCGATGCGATCGCCATCCCAGTGTTCTCGGACGGCGAGGTTCCCGACACCGTCAAGGCCCTCGACAAGCCGCTGGGCCACGTCATCAGAGACATGTACCGCGGCGGTGAGATCCGCGGGCGCGAAGACGAACTGCACGTGTTGCCGTCGCCCAAGCTGAAGGCAAAGCGCGTGCTGGTCATCGGCCTCGGACCCGCGTCCAATCGTAGGGCCGCAGCGATGGCACGCTTCGCCGGCACCGCGGTCCGCGCGGCGCAGCGCCGCGGTTTCAAGTCGCTCGCGTTCGTCCTGCCCGACCTCAAGGGCGTTGATCCCGCGCAGATCGGTGAGCTGTTCGCCGAAGGCGCCCTGATGGCGACCTTCAATCCGGCGTCGTATCGGACCAAGGACGAGACGCCGCGCCACGAGGTGTCGACGGTGACGCTGATCGTGCCGAGCGGTGCTGCGGATGCCGCGATTAAAAAAGGCATCGCGCGCGGCGTTATCCTCGGCGAGGCCGCCAACGCGGCACGCGTGATGGTCAACACGCCGGCCAACGACATGACGCCGTCGCATCTTGCCGCGATCTCAAAGGACCTCGCCAAACGAGACGGCCTCAAAGTCACCGTGCTCGACACGCCGGCGATGAAGAAACTCGGGATGGGTTCGTTCCTCTCGGTGGCGGCGGGCAGCGATGAGCCGCCCAAGATCATCGCGCTCGAGTACATCGGCGACAAGGATTCGAGGACCAAGCTTGGCCTGGTCGGTAAGGGCATCACGTTCGACACCGGCGGCATTTCGCTCAAACCTGCGCTCGACATGGATGCCATGAAGGGCGACATGGCCGGCGGCGCAACCGTCATCGCGACGCTTGACGCCATCGCGCGGTTGAAACCCAAGATCAACGTCGTCGGCATCGTGGTTGCGACCGAGAACATGCCCTCAGGCAAAGCGACCAAACCCGGCGACGTCGTGCGCGCGATGAACGGCAAGACGATCGAGGTCATCAACACGGACGCGGAAGGCCGCCTCGTGCTCGCCGACGGACTGGTGTACGCGCGCAAGCTTGGCGCGACCCATCTCGTCGACATCGCGACGCTCACGGGTGCAGTCGTGACGGCGTTGGGCCACACCTCGACGGGCGTCATGAGCAACGATCGCGAGCTCGTGGATCTGTTCCACCGCGCGACCGAGCCGTATGGCGAGCGCTACTGGGAACTGCCGCTCTTCCCCGAGTACGCGGATCTCATCAAGAGCCCGATCGCCGACATGAAGAACAGCGGCGGGCGGCCGGCCGGCACGATCTACGGCGCGATGTTCCTCAAGGAGTTCGTCGACCATACGCCGTGGATCCATCTCGATATCGCGGGCACGTCGTGGGCTGAGCGAGATTCAGGCCCGCTCGTCAAGGGCCCAAGCGCGGTCGCGTTGCGTCCGCTCGTGCGGCTGGCTGAACTGCTCAGCGAGCACGCGGTGCACGGTCGCGCGGACGAAGCGGCGCACCGCCGTCTCTTGGACGGCGCAGCGAGCAAGTCGGTGTCCCATCGCGGCAACGGGCAATCAAGCGGCCGGGTCCGCACCCGCAAACGCGCCCATTAGAACAGCTGTAGAACGCCCGAGTTTCGCCCGGAAGCTCAAGATGCGCTCAGCATCGTAGGGTAAAATCCGGGGCATGGGTCCGCGCGTCCCCCGATCCTCTCTTGGCGTCGTTGCCGCCGTGCTCGCGTCCTTCATCTATATGGGCGCGTGCGCGCCAGCCGCGGCTGACCAGACCGGCACCATCACGATCACCGTCGTCGACAATGCCACGCAGACGCCGCTCGGCCTTGCGCGCGTGCTCCTTGACGGCCCGGTCATCACAAGCGAACTGTCGTCGCCGGACGGCAAAGTCGTGTTCACGGACGTGCCGAGCGGCATTTATCGCGCGCGCGTGGTGAAGAGCGGCTATAATCCGGTCACGTCGGCGCAATTCGAAGTGCTCGAGGGCGGCGGTGTCACCGTGTCGGTGGCGCTCGTCAAACCCGCGGTCCGGTCGCTCGGCACGGTCACGGTGCGCTCTACCGCGGTCGTCAGCTCCAACACCGTGAACGAGAACAGCGCCGTGCGCAAGCTCTCCGACACGCTGACGGACGCGCTCGGCAAACTCTCCGGCGTCACGATCAGCTCCGACCCGAACGGCTCGTCCGACGCACAGGTGACGGTGTCGTTGGAAGGGCACGATCCGTCGCAGACCGGGCTGACGCTGGACGGCGTGCCGCTCAACGCGCCCGGCGTCGCGGGCGATCTGCGTTCCATCAATACGGATCTGTTCAGCAGCGCGAGCGTCAACTTCGGCCCAAGCGCCGGGTCGCTCGGCGGCAGCGTCGGGTTCCGCTCGGTTGAGCCGACGCTGACCTGGCAGGGCAAGCTGACGACGTCGGTCGGCACGTACGGCAACCTCGCGGGCATCTTTTCGCTCTCGGGAACGGCGGGCAGGGTCGGCGTCGCTTTGACGCAAGCGTCGCGCGGCGCGTACAGTCCGCTCAACGACCAGACGTATTTGGACGCGAGCGGTCTGGACTATCTCCACAACGGTGCTTCGCAAACCGGCGGCACACTGCTCAAGCTGCGCGCGCCGCTCGGTGCCGCGCAGACGATCTCCGCGACGTATGTGAGCACCAACGGATACGACGACCTGTTGTGCACTCGTTTCACCGGGCCCGTGCCGTGCGGCTATGGTCCAGGCAACTTCAGCGACCGGCACTTGACGCTGGCAACCCTCACCGACACCGCGCTGCTCGGCTCGGTCGGTTTGCAGTTCTCTCTGTTCGGAACCGATTCGACGTATAACCGCGATCTGTTGAACCGATTTGTCGCAGGCATCCCCGCGCCGTTCGGCACGGTGACGGATAGCCGCTCGCGCGGTGCATCGCTCAACGCCATGCTGCCGTCGCGAGAGCGCCACACGCTGTCGATCCAAGCGACGACGACCCACGCGTCCATCGACACAGCCGGCGTCCTCTCATCGTCGTCGCCGTTTTCGAACGCGTCGAGCTTCTCCGACTACAGCACCGTGCAGCTGAGCGATAAGATCAATTCGAGCCCGAAGCTCACGCTCGGCGCGCGATTGGGCATGAGCTTCTCGCCGCAGACTTCGAACTCGATCATCGGCGGTGCCAGCGCGACATGGACGCCGACATCGTACGACACATACGTCGGTTCGGTCGACATAGGCGGCGCCGGCGCTGGCCTATCCCGCGCGGTGCCGCTGACTGACCCCGCCTCGCTGCGCTTCGATTGCAACGCCGGCGCCGGCTACGGCGCAGGGCCAGGCGATCAACCCGGACCCACCAGCTCGACGTCGTATCGCCTGACATACCAGCGGCGTATCAAGACGGGCCAGCTGTCGATCACGCTGTATCAGCAACTGCAAAACGACGTCCTTTTGAACACGCTCGTCAATGGGTCGGTGCTACCGCCCGCCTACTTCCCGCCGGGCTATTTCCCGCTCGCGCAAGCGATCTACCAATCGACTTCGGGTTGCGGCGTCGCGTTGCCGTTCGGGCCTACCAACCTCTATATCACCCAGCCAGTGGCGAACGTCCGGCGAGTCTATCAAGGCGCACAGTTCACGGGCGGTTTTCGAATCGGCCAGAACCTGGTCGCCGAGCCATACTACAACATCACAGAGACCATTGCGAACTCGACCGATCCGCGCATCGACAATCCGTATTCGCTCGTCATCTCGGGCGTCCAGGTCCCGAACATCCCGATGCACCGCGGCGGATTGACGCTGGACTACAAGGCGCCGCACTCCGCGGTCGAAGGTCTGCTCAACGGCAATTTTGTCTCGGCCAACAACGCCAACAATCTGCCGGGCTATGTCACCGCGGATGCGGGCGTGGCGATGACCATGACCAAGGGCACGGTCACGGTCGCCATGACGAACATCTTCAATAAATATGGCTACGACTTCGCCTCGCCTGCGAACTCGGTGCCGTTGGAGACTGCGGGCGGCTCGCTCGTGCCGACGGTCGCGCGCCCGCTCTCACCGCGCCAGCTCTCGGTGACCTACACAGTAAAGCTCGGCAACGTGCCGCAAAGCAATCTGACGCCGACGTTGCTAGCGCAGACTAGCCAGGGTCCGGGCGGCGGCGGTCCGCGTGGCGGCGGTCAGGGACCGGGAGGCGCGGGCGGATTCCTCGCCTCGTTGCCGGCGCTCTCCAACGCATCGCCCGCGAACCCGCTCGATCCCGACACGACGCGCCAGTCCTGCACCTCCGACAACGCCAAGAGCGTGAAACCGGTGCTCGACCAGATCAAGGCGTACGTCGCTGCAGTCGAGGCGGCCAAGACCGCGAGCGGCTACCCGGACGCTGCGCCCGCGGGCGCGCCGGCGATCGACGGTATCAACGTCGCGTATCACAAGACGGCGGCCTCGTACGCGCTCACGTTCACGCAGACAAAAGCCGGTTCGATCCGCGCCTTCGTCTCATGCGCGCCGATCCACATCGGCTCAGCAGACGACGCCAAATCGCTGAACCTGTATATCCCGCCGACGAGCGCTTTCAACCGATTCCCACTCGCGTATGCGCCTGAGGCGGGCTTGTATCTCGTGCGCCAGCCGCAAGTGGCAGGACGCGAGAATTTCCGTCTGTACAAGCTGCCGACGGCGCCGCCCGCCCAGCCGTTCGCGCTTTCGGGCGGCACCGCGTGCACCGACGAGGTCAAGCCGACGGCCGTCGCCTTGCTCAGCGCGTTGCAGACGTACTTCGCCAGCTTCGATCCGAACAGTCCGCCGGCCGCAGCGCCAGACGGTTGGACCGCGACGCCGCACAAGAGCGGTGGCACCTATTGGGTCGAGCTGCAACTCGCCGACATCTCACGCTTCCCCGCGGTGTTGAACTGCGGTCACGTGTCGACCGGTACGCCCGATGAGATCAAAGCGAAGAAACTGGATTTCGCACGGCCCCCATCATTGAACTACAGCCCATCGCTCGGGTTGTACTTGGTGCGACCACAAGACCAGGGCCAGGGCCCGCCGCCGCGCGGGTGATATTTTTTCGCCTACTTCATTCGATACAGACTTACCAACTTCGAGATGATCACCGCGACGAAGAACACTCCGGTTATGATCTCCAATACGACAAGGGACCGCACGATCGGCATGACCGGCACGATGTCGCCGAATCCGACCGTCGCCAGCGTCGTGAAGCTGAAATAGACGAAGTCCGGCCAGCCATGCGTCGCAGTTGTGCGCGCCGGATCGAAAAGAAATGCGGTGGGCACCGCTTTCCAGACGACGTAATAGATCGTTGAGAAAGCCAGGCCGATCAACAGATAGACTGATCCGGCGCCGAAGAGCGACTCCTGCGTCACGGTTGAGACGTTGAGCACGCGACGCAATACCCGGTAGATCGTGAGCGCGAAAAAAGCCGAACTGGACGTCAGCAGCGCCCGCAACGCGGGCTGGTCGGGTGCAAAGGCATCGATCCCAATCGCGGCAATCGAAAGGACCGCGAGGAAAAGGGCGAGGTAGCGCACGATCGGTCGCAACCACATCGCCCACACGGCAATGCTGAACACTATCAACGACAGCGCTAGCATCACCAGTCGGTGGTATGGGTTGCCGGCTTCCAGGCCGGCGCTCATCGTCAACCCAAGAAGCGCGAAGAAGAGATACCGGTATGCCCGCGGCGGAGCATCGTCAAGGTGCCCTACGGCGGCCGCGCCTTGGGCCTCCTGACCCTGCTTCAGGCCTTGACCTTTTCGGGCTCGCGCACGCGGCCGGTCAGCTCTTCGTGGATGCCCTCGGGATAGCGGCCGGTGAAGCACCCCATGCAGAACTCTTTGCGTTCGCGCGCCGTCGAGGCGACGAGGCCTTCCTCGCTGAGATACGCGAGCGAATCCGCGTTGATGGCCTGTTGGATCTCCGGCACGCTCAGGTTCGCGGCGATCAGTTCCTCGTACGTCGCGGTATCCACGCCGAGGAAGCACGGATGGCGCATCGGCGGACAGGTCACGCGGACGTGCACTTCTTTCGCGCCGGCCTTGCGCAAGAGCGCGACGAGTTGCTTGGTCGTGGTACCGCGCACGATCGAGTCGTCGATGAGGATCACGCGCTTGCCGGCGAGATTCGCGTGCAACGGATTGAATTTGAGCTTCACGCCTTGCACGCGCATGCGGTGGTCGGGATTGATGAAGGTGCGCCCGATGTAACGGTTCTTCATCAGCCCTTCGATGTACGGGATGCCGGACTCGTCGGAGTAGCCGATGGCCGCGGCGGTGGCGCTGTCGGGCACGCCCATGACGACGTCGGCTTCGACCGGCGCTTCTTTGGCGATGTTGCGCCCCATCTGATAGCGCGCCAAGTACAGCTCGCGGCCGGCGACCTGGCTGTCTGGACGCGAGAAATAGATGTACTCGAAGATGCAGTTCGCGGACTTGATGTCCGTCTCGAGCATGCGGCTGCGCAGGCCATCCTTATCGATGATCGCGATCTCGCCAGGCTTGACTTCGCGTATGTACTCCGCGCCGATCGTCAGCAGCGCGCACGACTCGGACGCGAGCACGTAGCCGCTGCCGTAGCGCCCGATGCACAGCGGGCGAACGCCCCACGGATCGCGGAATCCGAACAGCTGGGTCTCGGTGGCGAGCACGATCGAGAACGCGCCGATGCAGCGCTTCATGGCGGCTTCGATGCGCTCTTCCATGGAGCCATGGGCCGCCGACGAGATGAGGCGCGCCATGACTTCAGAGTCCGAGTTCGAGGTCGGCACGAGCGTGTCTTGGAGCTCCTCCCGCAGCGCTTCGGTGTTGACGAGATTGCCGTTGTGCGCGAGCGCGAACTGGCCGATCTCGGTGTGCGTGAGCAGCGGCTGCGCGTTGTACACGATGGATGAGCCGGTGGTGGAATAACGCGTGTGCCCGACCGACAGATGGCCGGGCAGCGACTCGAGCATCTCCTCGGTGAAGATCTGCGAGATGAGTCCCATGTCTTTGTGGCAGCGCAGGGTCTGACCATCGGAGACCGCGATGCCGGCGCTTTCTTGGCCGCGATGTTGCAGCGAGTAGAGCGCGAAAAACGTAGACCGGGCGACGTCCTCGCCCGGTGCGAATATCCCGCAAACGCCGCAGGCGTCGCGGATGGCATCGTCGCCGGCCTTCGCCTGCCAGCCGTCGTAAGGCGATTTGAACGGCGGGACGGTGCGCTTCATGCCTTCATTTTACCATAGCGCGCCAATTGCTGCACCCCGTTGCACCCTCACCCGTCGGCGGCTCGTTGCGCGATGTCGCTGCGATAGCGCAGTCGAGCGGTCGGCGGCGAGAGCGCGGCGTATGCCGAGCAAGCTGCGTACGCCCGCTCGCGCGCCTGCGCGATGCTTGCACCGCGCGCGGTGGCCGTGAGCACGCGCCCGCCGGCGGCGCGGACCTTCCCATCCGCGAGCGTCGACCCTCCCCAAAACCAGGCGATGTCGTCCATCTCCGGCGGCACTGGCAGGTTATCCACAGGTTCGGAGCGCTCCGGGTAGCGCTCGCTGACCATCACCACGCCGACGCACGCGTCACGTGAGAACGCCGGCGCCGGCACGTCGGTCCCGTTCGCGACCGCGTTAAGGAGTTCGAAGAGGTCGGATTCGAGGCGCGGAAGGACCACTTGCGTTTCCGGATCGCCGAAACGGGCGTTGAATTCGAGCACGTACGGACCGCGTTTGGTGATCATCAAGCCGGCGTAGATGCAACCGCGATAGTCCATGCCGTCGCGTGCCATTCCTTGGCGCACCCGCTCGATGACGTCCCGGTTGATACGGGCGTTCATCGCGTCGTCGACCACGTCCGCGGCGGGTGAGTAGGCCCCCATGCCCCCGGTGTTCGGCCCTTCGTCGCCGTCGAGCGCGCGCTTGTAGTCGCACGCCGGGGCGAGAACATGGAGCTGCGTTCCGTTGGTCACGGCCATCACCGAGACTTCCTTGCCCTCAAGCCGCTCCTCGAGCACGAGCGTCGTGCCGCCGCCGGGCAGCGACCGGGTATCGTACCACTGCTCGATGACCGGCCGCGCGGCGTCCGGCGAGTCGACCACGATGACGCCCTTGCCGGCGGCGAGCCCGTCCGCTTTGAGGACGACCCCGCCTTTCCAATCGTTGAGCGCGCGCAGCGCTTGCTTGCGATCGTGCGCGACTTTGAACGCGGCGGTCGGGATGCCGAAACGCGTCATCCACTGCTTGGCGAACGCTTTGCTCGACTCGAGCCGCGCCCCGGCGCGGCCCGGCCCGAACGCCGGGATGCCCGCCGTCCGCAACGCGTCCGCGACGCCCGGCGGCAAGCGCTGCTTCGGGGCCGATGACCGCGAGACCGATTTGCGACTCTTTTGCGCGCGCGACGATTCCGTGGGTATCGGTGGCCGAGATCTCGGACCAGTTCGTGCCGAGCTGCGCCGTGCCGGCGTTGCCGGGCGCAGCGTGCAGCTCGCTCACCTGCGGCGCTTTGGCAATCTTCCACGCGAGCGCGTGCTCGCGCGCGCCCGATCCAACGACAAGAACGTTCACGACGAGGCGGTTATGGCTGCGGCGCGAACTGACCTCTCATGAGCCTCGAGCTTTGGAGCACGATCGCCTCCGTTGGCACGTTCGTCGTGATCACCGCGACCGCGATCGCCGCCGTCATCCAGCTCTACCATCTGCGCTCGAGCAACCAAATCGCGATCCTCAATGACTTTCGCATCGCGACGGAAGATCCAGAATTCCGCGCGGCAATGGAGTTCATCTACGCGCTGCCGTCCAAGGTCGGCGATCGCGAGTTCCGCGCCTTGCTCGAAAGCGACGCGTTGCCGGAGGAGTTCTACCCGATTCATCGCGTCGGGCGTCTCTACGAGTTGTTCGGATTCTACGTCAATCGCGGCATACTTGATGCCGACATGGTCTGCGACCTGTGGGCACCCGTCATCCAAGGCGTGTGGGACAACATGGCCGACACCATTGTCGTAATGCGGCGTTCGCGCGGGCCCGAACTCCTTGAGAACTTCGAATACCTCGCCCTCTTGAGCGTGCGCTACCTCAAGCGCAACCAGAGCGTCTACCCGAAGAACTTGCCCCGCATCGCGCCGCCCGATCGCTGGCTCGCGATCGATCAGCAAGAATCGGCGAACAGCGGGAAGTCAGCTTAGCGGAACCCGCGAAGCGCGCTTAGATCTGCCACTGCCAGGTGTTCCAAAACGGAGAGCCGACGTGCGCGGGCGTGAAGCCTCGCAAATCTGAGTTCACCGCGTAATCATAGCGATCGAACCACAGCATGAGCAGTGGCACCTGCGTCGCCACGATGTCCTGGATCCGCACATAGGCGGCTTTTCTGACGGCGATGTCATTGCTGGCGAGCGCGGCGTGCTCTGCGGCATCAACGGCCGGATCGCAAAAACGGTAGACGTTGTCGCCGGCGGGCGCTATCCAACGGCATTCGAAGAGGTCCGAATCGTCCGGATCAGCGCCATTCGCCCAGCTGTGCATGACCGCATCGAAGCGTCCGGCCCGTTCGATGCCTCCGGCGCTTGACGGCGCGAAGAGCACGCTTGACGGATAGGATTTGATCTGCGCATCCACGCCCACCTGACGCCATTGGTCCTGTAACACCTCGCGCGTCGCCGTGGAGACCGAGTCGCCCGCCACGCCCGCGAGCCCGATCTGCAGACGCATACCGGCCTTCTCACGAACGCCATCTGGTCCGACACGCCAGCCCGCGGATTCGAGCAGCGTCGCTGCCCGCGCGGGATCGTAGTGATAGATCGGCACGGACGCGCTGTGCGCCCACAACGAAGACGGCTGGTCGCTGTCGGCCGGCACGTCCGCGCCAAAGGTCACTTTTTGGATGATCGCCGTTTTGTCGGTCGCGTATGCAAGCGCTCGACGTACGCGGACGTCCGACAAGATCGGGCTCGTCGTGTTGAAGCCGATGTCGGTGTAACGAGTGAACCAGGCGCTGACGATCGCCGTGCCCTGCAGCCCTTGCAGTTCTCGGCTGATCTTGTGCGGCACGCGATAGTAGAGGTCGATCTCATGGCTGCGGATCATGGTCGCGAGCGTGTTGTCGTTAGGGACGATGTGGATGTCGATCTCTCGCAAACCGGGCACGCCGCGCCAGTATTTCGGATTCGCAACCAAGTGGATGAGACTGTCAGGATCGTAGTGCTCCACGCGGTACGGGCCGAGGCCGACTGGCAACCGGTTGAACGGCGTGCGATTGATGTCCGGATAGCGCGCAAGCAAGTGGCTCGGCAAGATGACGAAGTTGTTGATTCCGGCGGGCGTGAAGAAATCGGCGATGAACGGCGCGTACGGGCGTCTCAAGTGCACTGCGATCGTGCGCGCATCGATCTTTGTGATGGACGTGATCTCTTCGAAGCCGATGCGGTTCGGCACCTCATTGCGCGGATTCATGATGGCGCGCCAGGTGAATATCACGTCGTCTGCGCTGAACGGCGCGCCGTCCTGCCACGTGACGCCGGTCCGCAAATGATACGTGATCGTTCGGCCGTCTTTGCTGATCCCGCCGTTTTCTACGGTCGGCAGTGCGACCGCGACATCGGGCACAAACCGGCCTTTATCATCGTAGTCGAGCAAGAAACCCGCCCAGAACATCGCGATGTCCAGCCCGATCGACTGCGAGCTCAACACGGGATTGAGGTTGTCAGGCTCCTGGCGGATGCCGACCCGCAGAACGCCCGGCGTCGTCCAGGGATTGGTCTTGCCGATACCGGTCTGGTTCGATATCTTCGTGCAGCCTGGTGCGACAAGCGATGCAAGCATGATCACCGCGAGAGCGACGCCCGTGGACCTGGAAGTCACTCCCACTCAATGGTCGCGGGCGGCTTGCTCGTGATGTCGTAGACGATGCGGTTCACGCCCGGCACTTCGTTGACGATCCGCGTTGCGATGCGCGCCAGCGTGTCGGGCGCCAGGCGCGCCCAATCGGCGGTCATGCCGTCGTCGCTCGTCACGGCGCGGATGGCCACGATATTGGCGTAAGTCCGGCCGTCGCCCATCACGCCGACGCTTTGCAGCGGCGTGAGCACCGCGAAGTATTGCCACGGATGCTCTGGCTCTTTTTCGATCTCTTCACGCGCGATCGCATCCGCGCGGCGCAAGATGTCCAGCCGGTCTTTCGTAACGGCGCCCAACACACGCACCGCTAAACCCGGACCGGGGAACGGCTGCCGATTGACGATGGGTTCGGGCAATCCGAGCTCGCGGCCGAGCTCGCGCACTTCATCTTTGAACAGCGATCGCAAGGGCTCGACCAGACCGAGCGCCATCGTGGCCGGCAGGCCGCCGACGTTGTGATGCGTCTTGATCTTAGCGCCGGCTTTGCTCTGCGGCGTCTTGCTTTCGATGACGTCCGGATAGAGCGTTCCCTGGACCAGGAACTCGACGCCTGCGATTTTTTGCGCTTCTTCTTCGAACACTGCGATGAACTCGCGGCCGATGATCCGGCGCTTCTCCTCGGGGTCGCTGACGCCGGCGAGCGCGGTGAGGAACCGATCGCTCGCATCGACGTGCACGAGATTCAGATGCAGCACCTCGCGGAACGCCTCGACGACTTGGGCAGCCTCATCCTGGCGCAGCAAGCCGTGATCGACGAAGATACAGGTCAGGCGATCGCCGATCGCCCGCGCGACCAGCGTGGCCGCGACCGCGCTGTCCACGCCGCCTGAAAGGCCGCAGACCGCCTTCGCGTCGCCGACCTGGGCACGGATCTGCTCGACGCTGCGCTCGATGAACGATGACATCTCCCACTTTTCGGAGATGCCCGCCACGTTGCGCAAGAAATTGTGCAAGACGCGCTTGCCATGCTTCGGTGTGCTTGACTTCAGGATGGAACTGGACCCCATACCACCGCTTGCTCGGATCGCCGACGGCAGCTTGAGCGCATGCTGCCGGTGTGCGCCAGCGAGTGGAACCCCGCAGGGAGTTCGGTCACGGTATCGCCGTGGCTCATCCACGCTTGCGAGTGGGTCGGCAGTCCGTCGAGCAGCGGTGAATGCACGGCGTCGACGACCAGCTCGGCTTTGCCGAATTCGCGGGTCTCACCGGGAACGACCGTGCCGCCGAGCGCGCGTACGAGGTCTTGCAACCCGTAACAGATGCCGAGTATCGGTTTGCCGGCTTCCAGCAACTGCGGCGGCAGGTGCGGCGCATCCGGCGCCACCACGCTCTCAGGCCCGCCAGTGAGGATGAACGCGCTCGGATTCCGCTTTTCGACTTCCGGCCATGGCGTATCGTAGGGCAGGACCTCGGAGTAGACGTGCTCTTCGCGCACGCGCCTGGCGATGAGCTGGCTGTATTGCGCGCCAAAGTCGAGGATGACGACGGTTTCCTGCGCGGGCTGTTGCGGTACCGACTGCTCGACAACGGGTGAAGGCTTCATCGCATCACATTATTCCTGATTTCAGGTGAGAACCTCTTTGAGACGTTTTGCGTCGCGTGCCATGACGACTTCCTTTGCGATGCGCTCGCCCACCGAGATCTCGCGTCCCCAGCGATACGCCGAGTACGGCGTGTACTTCGTGCCTGGCGATCCCGGGATACGTAAACTGACGTCGTACACAACGAACGACTTGGGCGGTCCGGCCGCCACGACGCATTGCAACGCAAAGGGCCCGATGATACCCGGAGCGCGCGCCGCACGGGCGGCTTTCACGAAGCGCTCGCCTATGTCGAAGGCTTGTTCGAGCATCGATTCGGTAAGCGTCGCAGCGATGTGGCCAGCTTCTTCCATTGAAGGCATGAACGCGCCGCCGAGCGACGCCTGCTCGATGGCCAGCAACGCACGCGCGCCGTCGATGTTGGTCTGTCGGCGAGTATCGGTCCCGAGCAGTTCGAGCTCGTCGAGGATCGGCGAATAGAAGAAATTCAGGTTGACCGTCGGCCCAAGGACGTACTCCTCGAGAACCGCGCCGGCAAGGCCGGCTTCGCTGATCACGCCGGCACGCAGCAGCGTCTCAGACCGGCGTTTGTATTGCTCGGGTGACGCCGCGACAAAAAACGCGCGCTCGAACGTCACCTTGGCGTGCGGCGCTTTGATCAGCGTGAGGCCGTCGATCTCGTCCGGCGACTTCAGACGGCGCGGAAAGCGAAGACCGGCCGCTTCGAGCAGCCGGTACTGGTTGTCGGGCTCGTCGCGCTCCTCGGCGCGCAGCAGGTAGCGAGATCCGAAAAACGGCACGCGCATGCCGCGCTCGATCTCCTCATACGAATGACGCTGGCGCGCGTACACCTCGAACGAACGGTTGGGGACGAAGATGCAATTGCGTCGCAGCAGCTCGGCCTGTACGCTCTCTAAGACGACATCCGCGAAATGGCCCACCATTAACGTTTCGTCGACGCAACCCGCGCCGTCGGCGCGTGAGGCGTAATAAACGGCGTACGTCCGCTCGCGCCCCTTCACGGTGACGACGAGATTGCGCAGATGCTCGCGCTTCGCGCCCAAACACACGTCCAGCGCGGAATGGCTGCCGATGCAGCAGAGCGTCAGATTGTCGTGGTTGTAACCGGCGAGGACGTCGTCGACGCCCGCCGTCAATTCGCCGGGACTCCGGGTCCCGGAATGCGCGCCAACGGCGGTATGCCATTGGCTTCCTCGACTCGCAGCCTGCTCGACTGATCGAGCACGAGCGACAAGCTGTTCGACAACAGTGCGTTTTTGATCTCGCGCGCGATGCGCCGACCGGTCGACATCGGCTCGGTGTAGTTCAGATACGAATACGGCGAACCGTCGATGAACAGATTTGTGCCGGCAACGATGCGCGCGGAAATCTCCATCAAGAAGAACTCAGCTTCGGGCGTGACGATCGTCTCGAGGCAAAACGCGCCGAACAAACCGCGCTCCGGGCACAGCTCGCGGCTCACGCGCACGACCGCTTCGCCCATGTGGAACGCTTCGGCGAGCAGCGATTCGCGCAGACTGATCGGCTGGTTGCCGATGACGACGTAACTCGGCTGGATATCCCAGCCCTCTTGACTCGCGGACGGAATGCGACCGAGCGAATCGACGTTGCTCTCGTAGCGCCGATCCATCGACATAATCTCGAGCTTGCCGGTGAGCGGCGAGTAGAAGTAATGGATGTACACGGGCACGCCGATGACGTACTCCTGCATGATGTGCTTCTGCTCGACGAGATGCGCCGCGCGTTTATGGAAATCTTCGGCATTCTTGACGAACAGATATCCCTTGCCGCCTTGCGCGCCGTACAACTTGACGATTACGGGGCGGTCGATGTCGCTCGCCTTGGTGAATTGGCGCGGCATCTTGAGGCCCGCTGCGAGCAGCCACTCGCGTTGGCGCATGCGATCGGCTTCAACGTCGAGCACGGCCTTGTTGCCGAAGTACGGCGTCGTCATGGCCTTGTGCTCTTCGAGGGACAGATACGCCACGAACGAGCCGTGCGGCACGAGCACGATCTTGCGTTTGTTGAGCTCTTTTTCGACTTTGGGAAAATCGCTATACCGCGGGATCACCATGACTTCGTCGACGAAGCCGAAGCTCGCGTAGAGACTTTCGTTCTGGGGCGTGGTGACTGCGAGCGTATGGAAGCCTTCGTCCTTGGCTCCCTTGAGGATCTGCAGCGCGGAGTGGCTGCCGAGCGTGGCGATGGTGTACAGCTCGGGGAGTTGCGCGGACGATTTGCGTGCCATTCTTGCCTGTTCTACTTCTACTCCACTGCGCCGATTCCCGCCGCCGTTCGCGCGATGTTTGGTCGCACGCGAAAACGTTGCGAGTATGGATTGGCCAGCAGTTCGCGGCACGCCCATTCGACGCGCTCGCGCGGCGCATCGCCACCTTTTTCGTAGAGCCGCCACGCGACGCCACGCGACAGCGACCGCAATTCGCGCAAACCGAACGGGCCGGCCAGCAGCTTCACCAGGGCGGACGTGTTATCGTCCCGATCGGTGACGAGCGCTTCCCACTGCGCGCCGTCCGCTTTGCCTTCGTCCGATCGGCTTGCGGCAAGGACGTAGCTCATGCGGTGCTTGTTGGGATTGAAGAGTATCTCCGCATGGGCGATGCGCGCCACGATGCGCTCGACGTCGCTCGGAGCGGCGTCAAGCCCCAGCACCACGATCTCCGACCGCTCGACGCGCTCGAGTTCCTTGTAGCCGAGCTGGCGGAGCGCGACCAACACGGTGTATGCCGTATTGTCCGGCACGATCAGATCGATCGCGATCTCCAACTCGATCATGCCAGCGGCGGGACCGGGCGCGTTGGGACTGCGCGTCGCACCAGGGTCACGATGAGGATGACCAAGCCGATGCCGATGCTGGCGAACGCAACCGCAAGCCATTTGAGCAGCGAGATGAAGAAATCTGCTGCGACGAGTGGAGCGATCGCAAGCGCGATGCGTTCGCCCTTCCCGTCGGGATGGCGGCAATCGATCACGTACGAACCCGGCGCCGGCACCGAGAACTGCGCCACTGCTTTACCCGCGTGGCCGCCGAAATCGTATTCGGCGGTCAGGCCCGCTGACGAGATCTCCAGCAAGCGGCCGTCGCGACCTTTGATCGTGCATTTGATGTCGGTTGTCTCCGCCGTGTCGAATATCTCGCCGTTCACGACGCTGCGATACTCGTAATAGATCTCGTGCAGACCGGGCTTGGTGAGGTCGAGCGTGCTCTGACCTGGCGCGACAAATCTGACAAATGCTGTCTCAAGCGTGCGGAAGTCATTGATGACGCCGATAACGCTGGCCGTCATGCCGACGATGATCACCAGCGCGCCGATTGTATACCAAACCGGCGCCGTGGTCTTCATAGGGATTCGCGCAGCGCCTCCGCCATGCTCGCGAAGATCGCGTGCGCGCCGGCGGGTGTATTTGGATCGCCCGCTCGCAGCTCGGGCTTCGCGTACGCGACGTTGAGGTTCCACGCCGCACGTTCCGGGTGCGGCATGAGCGCGAGCACGTTGCCTCGTTCATTGCAGATGCCCGCAGCGCTATGCTCGGCGCCATTGGGCGAGCGGCTGGCGTAGCGCAGGACGATGCGGCTATGTTCTTCGAGATCTTCGAAGACCTCGGGCGCGCCGGTGAAGCGGCCCTCGCCGTGCGCAAGCGCCATCGTCATGGATGTGCCAGGAGCCATGGCTTGCGTGAACGCGCAGCGCTGCGGCTCCCGGTCGACGACCACGTCAACCATGAGCCCCTGAAAATGATGCGCCGGCAGATTGTGGGCTAGCGCGACTTCGCCGAGCATGCCCGCCTCGGCCAGCACCTGTGCGCCGTTGCACAGCCCCAGCACGAGCTTGCCCTTCTCAGCTTCTTCCTTTATAACGGCGACGATCGGGCTCTTCGCGGCGATGGCCCCAGCGCGCACGCGGTCCTCGTGCGCGAAGCCGCCTGCGATGACGTACGCATCGAAATCCCGTAGCGTCTCGGGGTCTTCGGACCACCAGAACAAGCGGGCGTCCATGCCCGCGTCGCGGCACGCATCGACCGTCTCCACTTCCGAGTTGGTGCCCGGGAACACGATCACAGCGACTTTTGGGTCAGGCATAGAGCTCCCTCAAGCGTCGCGCTCCAGGCGTTTGCCGCGTCGCTGAGCGCGACGTCGCATTCGGCCCCCTCGACGATGATGCGAGCGCCGCCGATCGCGCCGATGAGCATCGCGTCCGCACCAACGCTCTTGCATATCTCGTGGAATGCCGCTAGCTGATCGAGCGGCGACCTCGACCACAAACCCTGGCGTCTCGCCGAAGAGCGCCGCATCAGGCGGCAAGCCGGGCGCCCATTCGCCCGGATCATCGATATGCGCGCCGATCGTCCCATCGGCGTCGCCGCCCAGGCACATCTCCGCGACGCACGCGAGCAGACCGCCGTCCGAGATATCGTGCGCTGCACTAATGGCGCCGCGCCGGATGCCGGTGACGACCGCCCGGATCGATGCGTTTGCTTCAGCATAGTCGAGCGGCGGCAACTCGTCCGCGCCCGATGTCGCGCGCCCCAGCGCTTCGAGGATTGAGCCTGCTAGATTCGGCGTGCGCCGCCCGAACAGGAACAAGTGCTTACCGGCGCCTGTCAGCTTCATGGTCACGACCTTACCGATGTCGTCCACGCGCCCGACGCATGCGACAATCGCCGACGGTGCGATGGATGCGCCCGCCGCCGACTCGTTGTATAAGCTGACGTTGCCGCTCACAAATGGTAGCGGCTCGCCGGCCTCGTTGAGCTGCAGCGCGTTGGCGGCTTCTGCAAGTCCTTCGATGCCGTCGACGAGCTGGCGGTACGCCACGGGATCTTCGGGATTCCCGTAGTTGAGGCAATCGGTGAGGCCGATCGGTTGCGCCCCGACGGCAGCGACGTTGCGAGCTGACTCGACCACGGCGTGCGCGGCGGCGAGTCTGGCTGAGAGCGCGCCATAGCGTGGATTGCCATCGACCGAAAGCGCGATGCCGGCGCGCGCGCCGCGCTTGATGATGAAGACGCCGGCGTCGGCGTAACCGGATGGGATGACGGTCGCCCCGCGCACGAAGCGGTCGTAATGCTCGATGAGCGGCCGCCGGCTGCAGACGTCGGGATGAGCGAGCACCTCCAAGAGGGTCGTACCGGTCGAGCTTGCTCGACCGGTCGAATGAATTCGACCGCTACCTTCACTGGAACCAGCCGCGTAAACTCGGCCGCTACTTTCAGGCGCCGCAGTGCGTTGCACAACGATCGGACCGGCCAACACGTCGATCGGCACGTCGATGACGGCCTCGCCGGCCGAGCGGACGACATACCGCTTCTCAGCGGTGACTTTGCCGATCACCGCGGCGCGAGCGTTCGAAGACACTTCCGGCAACGTGAACTGTTCGTTGTAGATCTTCAACAGCGTCGGCGTGAACGTCGGGGGCACGGCCCAGAGCATGCGCTCTTGGGTCTCGGCACACGCGAGCACGAATGGCGGCAAGCCGGCGATTGCTTGCGGCACCGCGTCGATGTCGATCTGGGCACCGAAACCACCCGCGGCGCTAATCTCACACGAGCTGCCCATGATGCCGCCTGCGCCCAGATCCTTGTAGCCGACCTGGAGTCCGCGCGCACGTACCTCTTCGAAAACCGCATAGCTCGCGCGCATGATCACGCTCTTGAGAAAGGGGTCGGGCACTTGCACGGCGCTCTTGTTCGCCTGTGCGAGCGACGCGTCAAGTACGAGCGATGCGAACGCGGCACCTCCGAAGCCCGATGCATCAGTCGCCTTGCCCACCAGTACGAGATCGTAGCCGGCGCCGTCGGGCGGCACGCGGCTGTGGATGATGCGATCGGCCCGCACGGTGCCGACCGCGACGACGTTGACCAGGCAATTCTCGGCGAACGACTCGTGGAAGTAGACGTCGCCGGCGATGTTCGGCACGCCGACCGCATTGCCGTACGCAGAAATCCCATCGACCGCCGCGGCCGCGACATACGCCGCATGCGAACCCGCCGCGATCGGCCCGAAGCGCAGCGGATCCGCGCTGGCCACGACCTCCGCGCCCATGCACAGCACGTCGCGCAGAATGCCGCCGACGCCCGTCGCCGCGCCCTCGAACGGCACGACCTGGGAGGGATGGTTGTGGCTTTCGTGTGCGACCACGACGCCATACTCGACGCCGTCGACAGTGCCCGCGCGCAAGATGCCGGCGTCCTCACCGACGCCGACGAGCACGTCGGCGCTGCGCGTGGGGAGCCGCTTCAACAAAGGACGGCTGCTCTTGTACGAGCAGTGCTCGCTCCACTGGATCGCAAATGCGTGCGCCTCGGCGCGCGTCGGATCGCGGCCGATGCGCTGCGCGATGTCGCGGAGTTCCGAGGCAGAAAGCGCAAGCGCCTCGCTGCGGGCGAGGCGCTGCAATTGGTCGTCTCCTGCGCCGCTGACGGCGAGCTTTTCAGCCGAGTACGAAACGCCTTCCGTCACGCGCCCGCTTTGCCGTTGCCGGGCGGCGCGCTCAGCCGCGCGTCCGAATCGATGACGTTACGCCGGCTGCGGTACTGCGACACAAGCACCCTGCCGTACAGAACCGTATCGTCCACGCCAAGGATCTTGGCCGCCGCCAGCGCGGCGTTCTCAGGCTCGAGCACCACGACGCTCGCCACACCCGAGGGCAGTTGCAGGCTGGAGAGCACTTCCATTCCCGCCCAGTTCGAGCCGATGACCGGGCACGCGATCACCGGGTTCGGCGTCGCCGCGTCGACGAACGCCGACAGCGCGTTGCTGCGCCCCGCGATCGTGATATAGACGACGTGACCCATGGCGCTGTCCGTCTGCTGGACGCGGGCCAGGGCGTACAGTGGCGTCTTGTGCGCCGACGCCACGTGCTTGGTGCTCGGAATGCCGAACGCGGAAAGCGCTTTGCCGATGCGCTCGGCATGCGCCGCGTCCGCCGACGAGCCCATGATGATGGCGACGAATCCGCCGATGCTCTTCTGGAATTGCGCGACCCGCTCGGCGACCTCTTCGTACTTCTCCTTGACGAGGCTCAGCTCGCTGTCTTTGGGCGTCGCCATATTGCGGTAGATCTGTTTGTCGAGCATGCGCTCTTTGTCGCCGCCCGGCCAGATGCGCCACGAGTCATTGTCGATGACGTCGGCGAGCAGGATCTGCGTGGTGCCGTCGGCCGCTTTGCAGCGTCCGAACTCGACCTTGAGGTCGATGAGCAGCACCGTCTGCAGTTTCCACGCATGACCGAGGATCTCGAAGACGAGCCGCGCGATGTCGGTCATCTCGACGAGCTCGGCCGGCGTCGCCAGGTTCTCGACGATGATCTGCTCTGCGGTGTACTGCGGGTCGTGGCGCGCGTCGTCTTTGAAGAAATACTCGACGAGACGTGGGGCGAACACCGTGCCCTCTTTGACGCCTGGGTTGCGCTTGAGATACGAACCGGCGGCGACCCCGCGTACGACGACTTCGATCGGGATCATCTCGCAGCGGCGCACGATCATCTCGTTGCCGTCTTCGTCTTCGCCGCCGCTGAGATAGTGGGTCGGCAAACCGCACGCATTGAGCAGCCGGTAGATGCGCGCCGTGGTCAGCGCGGCGAGGCGCCCTTTGCCCTCGATGGTATTGCGCTTCGCGCCGTCGCCGGCGGTGATGCTGTCTTGTGACGAGACGATCACCGCGTCCGGTTGATCCGGATGCTGGTAGAGCACTTTGGTCTTGCCGCGCGCGACTTCCGATCCTTTTTTCATCACAATATCGACTCCAATGTCAGCGGCGCCGGTGTTTCGAGCGCGCGCACTTTTGCTGCGAAGAGCTTCGCCCGCTCGGCGGCCAGCCCCGTATGGGCCTTCGGGTCCATCAGCGCTCGAAGCTCGGCCGGCTCGATGTACTCCGCGAACGCCGGGTCCGCGGCGATGAGGTCCGGCAATGGGTTTTTCTCATCGGTCTCGAGCGCTTCCCACGCGCGCATCGACACTTCTCGCAATCGCTCGTGCAGCGCCTGGCGATCCCCGCCGCGCCGCGCGGCGGCCATCAGGACCGCCTCAGTCGCTGCGAACGGCCCGAAGCGCCGCAGGTTCCCCTCGATGCGCTGCTCGTCAACGCGCAATCCGCTCACGATCTTGTTCGCCAGGGCGATGAGCTCGTCGGCAGCCAAAAAGGTCTCGGCGATGACCGAGCGCCGGTTCGCGGAGTCGTCAAGCGTTCGCTCCAGCAGATTGTCGGCGGCGTTTTGCCACATGACGCCGGCGTTTGCGCTGACGAGGCGCGCGAGCGAGCAGATGCGCTCGCTCATGATGGGGTTGCGCTTGAAGGGCATGGCAGACGAGCCGACCTGCTTTTCGCCGAATGGTTCGCCCAGCTCGCCGAACCCGCTGCTCGCGAGGATGCGGATGTCGAACGCGAACTTGCTCGCCGTCGCCGCCAGCGCTGCGACCGCCGAGACGACGATGTAGTCGAGTCGCCGCGAATATGTCTGGCCCGTGATCATCGCGGCCGTCAGACCGAACGAGGACAAGACTTCGCGCTCGACATCCTCGGTAGAAACGCCGGTCCCGTCGAGCAACGCCGCATACGACGCGGAGGTGCCGACCGCGCCGCGCAAGCCTTTGCTCGGCAGCCACGCCGCCAGGCACTTGAGATTTTCGTAGTCGAGATAAAAATCGTGCGCCCACAGGCTCATGCGATAGCCGAGCGTCGTGGGTTCGGCCGCTTGCAGGTGCGTGTATGCCATGCACGCCAGGTCGGCGTACTTGTCGATCTGGCCCGCGAACGCGTCGAGCAAGGAGCGCAGCGAATCGTCGAGCATCGAGAGCGCCACTTTCATGCGCGCGGTCTCGACGTTGTCTTCGATGTCCATCGACGTCGCGCCCAAATGGAGCTTGCCGCCTCCGAGCTTCGCCTGGCTTGCGTACACGCGCAGCTCGGCCATCAGGTCGTGATGGATGTCTTTTTCGAGCTCGTGCGCGGCGGCCAAATCGACCGCATCGACGAACCGGCGCAGGTCGGCGATCTCCTCGTTGCTGACCAACCCCGCCCTGCCCTGGGCTTGGGCGAGCGCGAGCCACATCCGCCGCCACATGCGCCGTTTGGTCTCTTCCGAGAAGAGCGCGCGCATAGCGGGACGACCGTATCGCCAAGAAAACGGGGAGGAGTACGAATTCGTCACGGTACTTTGCTCGTTCGTCGCGGGACGCGAACGCCCTTTTGGGCGAACGTTCACACGCATGGGTGTATTTTCAATTGCGGCATATCGGCCGCGCAAGGGCAAGGAGACATTGCTGCTCGACGCCGTCACCGATCACATGGCGGTGTTGCGCGCCGAGAACCTCATCACCAACCGTCCGGCGCAGGCGATGCGCGCGGAGGACGGCACGATCGTCGAAGTCTTTGAGTGGAAGTCGGATGAGGCGATCGAGCAGGCGCATTCGAATCCACAGGTGGCCAAGCTCTGGGGGCGCTTCAACGAGGCGTGCGAATACGTGCCGCTCGCGACGGTCCCCGAGTGCTCTGAGCTATTTGCGAACTTCGAGCCGCTCGACGTCTAGCGAAGCTCTTTGTTTCTCGCGCTGCGCGCGCGGTGCGACGACCTCATCCATGAAGCGCCGGATGAGAATATTCACTTTCACTGGGTGGCGCACGTGCGGCGTGTGGCCGCCGCCCTCGATCGTCACGAGCGTGCCGCCGGTCGCCCGTGCGACGCCGGCGCCCATTGAGTGCGGCAGTACGGCGTCATCGCTGCCGTGGATGACGAGCACCGGGCAGCGGATCCCGGCGTAGTACTCGGTTGCAGCTTCACGGTCCGGCGGCGGCTGGTCCGCAGATCGCGGCGACTCATACGTCGCGATCAAGGTCTCCGCATTCGTCTCGTTTCCCCATCCGATCACATCTTCGATGGCTTTGGTCGAGTGCGGTTCGGTGAACAGCTTGCCCGCGAAGAATTCGAGCCAATCGGCATAATTTTGGCGCCAGTAGTACTTGTTGTGCTTCGCCCAACCTTCGGTCGTCTCGAGCGGTTCGTCCCACGAATACGAACCGGCGCCGGGCCGCGTCGGTTCGGCAAACGGCGAAACCGGCCCGATGAAGACGGCGCCCTCTACTCTTTCGGCGTGATGCGTTGCGAGCATCGCCAGGCGGACGCCGCCCATCGAGTAGCCGACTATCGTCGCGCGCGGCGTCGCCGTCGCGTCCATCACCGCGAGCGCATCGTCGACGAACGCTTGATACGTGTATGCGCTCGCGTCGCTCGGGCGGCTCGATTTGCCGTTGCCGCGCCCGTCGAACGTGATCACGCGATAATGTCTCGCGAAGTACGGCACCTGCAATTTCCACACGCGTGAGTGGACGAGCGACCAGGTCGGCAAGAAGAGCAGCGTCTGCGGGCCCGAGCCGAAGACCTCATAGTAGATCCGTGCGTCCGTGCGCTCGACATAGCCGGACGCGTCCGGCTCGCGCGCTCTCATAGCAGCTCGGCGATACGCGCCGCGGCGCGTGCGGCGCCGTCAGTTTCGACGGGCCTGTACGCCACCGGCCGCTTGAGCTCGCTGGCAATCGCCGCCGCGATGACGTCCGGCGTCGCGGTAGCAAAATCCATACAGCGGCCGGCACCGTAGCGTTCGAGCCGGTGGCGGACGTGGAAGTTCTGCTCGAAGTGGTGGCGCAGCGGGAAGTACAAGAACGGCCGGCGATTCGCGGTCAGCTCCATCGTGGTCGATAGTCCGCCCTGTACAACCGCGATGTCGCACGCCGCCAGATGGCGGTACAATTCGTGGACGTATGCCCGGATCTCGAGCCCGTCAGCCGCGTGAAGCGAAGCGGGATCGATGCGCGGCCCCGCGACCGCGATCATCCGCAAGCTCGGCACGAGACGCTTGGCCGCTGGGAACGACTCGATCACGCGACGCAGCAGAGCTCCACCGACACCTGATCCGCCGACGGTCACGATGCAGACGGTTTCGTCCGGCTTGTAGCCGAGCTCGGCGCGCAGCGCCGAGCGGTCGGCGAATGCGGCCGGATCGAACCCCGTGATATATCCGGAGAAATCGAAGTGCTCGCGCGTCCAGTCTGCGATCATCGGCAGATCCTTGCCGAGGCTTTCGGGCACGATGTCATCGGGATTCCCGACGAAGATGGACCGATCGCGCAGGCGCGGGAACCGCGCGATGTGCTCGATCATCTCGGCGTTGTAGTCCGTCGTCAGGAACGCCTCGCGCTCGCCGCCGTCCGGCATCGGGACCCATCCCACGAAGTCGGTCATCCACACGTAGGCGGCGCGCTTCTCTTCCGGATTCTCGTGGAGGAAATAATCCAGCTCCCAGGCCTCGTCGCCGATCCACAGGTCGTACGGATCGTCGCGCACGATATCGTGAAACACCATGAAGTTGTTGACCAGGATCTCGTCCATGCGGCGCACCGCTTGGAACGCATGCAGATCGTGCTCAGCCGACTCGCTCTCGATGTGCTTGCTCTCGCTTGCGAGGAAGCGACTGGCAGGATGGATGCGCTCGCCTTCCGCCTCGAGCACGCGGGTGACCGGGTCTTGCGCCAACCAGTCGATCTCGAGGTCGGGTCGCAAGCGGCGCAGCTCGCGCGCGATCGCGACGTCGCGTTGCGCATGGCCGAGCCCGATGGGCGAAGAGATGTAGAGCGCGCGGCGCTTGCGGCTGCGCGCGGTCGCCCAACGCTGCTCTTTCATCGGTCCGCGTTCCGCCGCCGGCGCTCCGTTACCTGATGTCGGGGATCCCATGGACGCGATCCTTTCAGCGAAGCCTCGCAGCAACAGATTGATCTTGACGGGATGGCGGCCCCACAGGACGTGGCAGCCTCCCTCGATGACGGCGAGCTCCCCGCCGGTCGCGCGTGCGACCGCTTCGCCGCGCGTCGGCGAAACGAGCCGATCCTTCTCTCCGTGGATGACGAGCACCGGACACTCGATCTTCCGATAGAGCTCGGCCACTTGCGGGTCCGACGCCGTCAAGGTCGCGAGAAATTCGGGTGCGTCCACCGTCGCGAGCAGCGTCTTCGGGTCGGTCTCCAATCCCCACTCGACCGAGTCTTCGATCTGCTTGGTCGAATGCGGCTCATCGAGACCCTGACTGAAGAAGAATTCGAGGAAATCTTTGTAGTTGCTCAGCCAGTAGTGGCGGTTCTCTTTCGCCCAGCCTTCGTACGTGTCGCGCGGTTCGTCGAACGAGAAACCCTCGCGCTCGGGCATGGATTCACCATACGGCGAAACCGGCGAGAAGAACACGAGGCCGTTGGCGCGCTGCGGATGCTCGCCGGCGAGCAGCGTCGCGACCCACGCTTCGGTGCAGATGCCCACGACGACCGCCTGCGGCGTGTCCGTCGCATCCATGACCGCGATCGCGTCCGCGACGCGCTTCCAATCGGTATATTCGTTTGGGTCTTGGGGGCGGTCAGAACGCCCGTTGCCGACTGGATCATACGTGACGACGCGGAAATGACGCGCGAGGTACGGGACCTGTCCCTTCCACGTCCGCGAGTGGTTGATCGCCCACGGAGGCAGCAACAGAATGGTCTGCGGTCCATCGCCGAAGACCTCGTAGAAGATCTTGATCCCATCTCGCGTCGCGTATCCCTCGCGATCGGGCAGCCGGGCTCTCATTGCGCAGCCGCACCGCGCGACTTCTTGCGCTGCTCGAGGCCTTCGAGCCAGCGGTCGATCGCGTCGAGCAACGCGCGGTGCCCGGAATGGATGCCGGACAAGCGCTGCAGATGGATGCCTTCATTGAAGGTGCCGACGAGCGTCACCACGGCGTCGAGCGGAAACTGGCTGCGGTCCAGGCCATATTCCGCCATCGCTTTGTCGAGCGCGTCGGTGATGACCTTGGTCCACGCGCGGTCGACGTTGACCACGCGCTTGCGCATCTCGGGGTCGTTCCACCCCATCGCTTGCAGCTCGAACCACATCTTGGCGTAGCCGCTGCTTTCATCTTCGACGAGGTAGCGCATCGCGGTCCGCCACTTCTCGATGAACGGGCCCGGCGCAGCGTACATCTCTTTCTGCCGGGCGATGAGCCGTTCGGTGTGACGCTCGAGCACCCGCAAGAGCAGCTCTTGCATGGAGCCGAAATAGTAGTGGACCAGCCCGTGGTTGAGCCCTGCCTCTTCGGCGAGTTTGCGCGTCGTGATGCCGGCATATCCGACTCGGACAAGCAGCCGCTCCGCCGCGTCGAGGAACGCTTTTTCAGCGTCTTCGCGCGCCGGCGTGATGCCGACTCGTTGCCGTGGTGTCGATTTGATGGTCAGGTCCTCCGCTAGTGCGTTGCTCGTCCGGACCGCTACAGTCCTGGTATCGCGTGCGGGGCGAATGCGGCGACAACGGCGAGCGCTCCGAGCGCGATTCCCACTGGCACCACCGCGCGATCGCCGTTGGGGAAGCCTTTCTCTACCAGCATCACCACGCCGAGAACGCCCATCCATGCCAGATGCGCGACACCCGCCGCGAACATCACGAGCATGAGCGCCCAGCAGCAGCCCAGGCAGAACAGGGCGTGCCCAAGACCGATCCACAAGCCGTTCGCCACGCCGCGCTGATAATGGCGCGCGAGATACATGCCGGGATGGCGGCATGCTTTCAAGCACGCATCTTTGAGCGGCGTGAGCTGGTAGACCGCCGCGAAGCCGAGCGTGCCGGCGAGCACGTACTGCGAATGCGCGCCAAGCCACGCCCACGCTTCCACCAATCGGTGCAGCTGCATATCGCCTGCGAATGCGAGCAGCGCGAACGCGGACCACACCGCGAAGTAGGCGGTGAGGAACAGCGCAAGCGCTTTCGGGAATTCCGGAGCGTTGCGTGCCGCCGCCGCGTACATGCGGATAAAGCCAAGCGATGATGGCAGCATCATCGCCGCCGTCATCACCTGCCAGGCGCCAAGCACCACCAGTGCCGACATCCAAAACGGCCGCCCGCTCTCGTAGAGCGCGTGGTGGTGGAGCGAAGCGGCGATGCCGCTCCACTCCGCCCACACACAGGCGCCCCACGCCGCAATGATCGCTGCCGCCAGGACCGCAAGCGTGCGGTAGTAGCCGGTGTCTGGTGACGCTGTGCGTGCCGCGATCGTCGCCATGTGCTATGCCTCCATCTTGAAGTCGCCCTGAATGGCGTTGCGGTCGTGGAAGGTCCACACCATACCATGCTCCGGGATGTTCACGATGTGCTCTGTCGCTTTTGAGACGTAGGCCGGCGCTCCGGCGATCGTGCTGAATACGCTGTCGCGCAACGTCGTCGCGGTGCCGTACGCGCTCTTGTAGGGGGCCATCGTCGCGCTGATCTTGTCGCCGACGACGATTGTGCCTTTGCCGCCGGCGAGCTGGTGGGTGATGGGCGCGTCGTAGACCGCAAGATCTTCTTTGATGAGCCCGTTGAGGTCTGCGAGCGGACCGCCGAGCTTTCCATGGTAGGCGTCGAGCAGCGCTTGCCGCTGCGCCGGCGTCGCTTTGGAATCGAGCAAGGTGACGCGGGTCCAGCTCTTGGGCACGAGCACGTTGCCGGGGATCTTGACGGCCTGCACGTAGGTGAGTCCGGACACGTCGATCCCGTTGATCGTGCCCTTGTCGATGTGATAGGCGTTGAACGCGTTGCACGCGCCGCCGTCCGGGTCTTCCCCGATCCAGCAACGGCACAGCGTCCGGCACGAGCACGCCTCGAGCAGCGTGCCGGCGAGCTGATAGGTCTTACCCTGGGCCTTCGTCTGGGTATCTGCGACTGTGACCGTCTGAGCTTCTATCTTCTGGGTTATGAGAGGAACGGCCACGGCCGCCCCGCCCAGAACGGTCAAGAATCCGGTGCGCTTCATTTTGACCTCTCCTTTTGGGCAGTGGGAAACCAGAGGCTTGTTCACCCCATACCGGGTTAGTCACACGCCTTGGTCACTTGACTAAATACCACATTTACCAGGCGGTTGTCAAGCCTATCTGACCTATTCAAATCGTGGAAACCCAGGCGTCGCAAGGGCCGCGCCTGGCGGCTTGAGTGGGTTTACTTCTTGCTGGCGAGCCGCACGATCACTTCTTCGAGCGCCTGATCGGCCTGGCGCCGGCCGGTGATCGAGCGCTCCAGCGCCGCCATGGTGACGTCGACGCGATCTTTCAGCTCTTTTTTCGATAGGTCTCGGCCGACGCCGAGCAGCTTGTTGACCCGCCACGCGTTTTGCCCCGTGGCTGCAGCATATTCGGTGCCGCGCGCGCCGTTGCGCAATTCCCAGATGATCTGCTGTTCGCCGGCGAGCCAGATGAGCGGCCCGATCGCGTCGCTCGGCTCGGAGACGAGCTCTTTGGCCAGCCGCAACGCGAGCTCGGCGTCGCGATCGTTGATCGCGCCCGCCAGATCCCAGAACTTCACGTCGGTGCTCGGCAGCGCGTACTGGCGCACGTCGGCCTCGGTGATCTGTTTCTTGAGCAACGAGAGCAGATCGAGCGCGTTCTTGATCTCGGTGACGTTCTCGAGCGAGCCGAGCGCGCCGACCGCAGCCACGTCGAGCTTCACTCCCAGCTCGGCGGCGCGCGTCTGGATATACCGTTCGCAACCGGCGGCGTTGAGCGTGACGTCGACGATCATCGAATCCGGCGATGCCTTCGCGAATGCCGCGGCTTCATCCATCGGTTTGCGGCCCTGAGGTCTGGCAGGCTTGCCGCTGTGATCGATGATGAGCAACGCTTGCTCGGGCACCGTCTCCGCTCCCGCGACGATCTCGTCACGCTGTTCCTTCTTGAGGTCGATCGTGCCGCGTACCGTCACCACGCGACGGCCAGCGAGGAATGGCAACGCGCTGGTCTTCTCTTCGATCCCGTTGAAGTCGTCGGTCGCGCGCGCGTCGATGACATCCAGGTTGAGCGCGCGCATCGACTCGTCGGGCAGCGCAGCAGCCACCAAACGCGCCATGACGTCGTCGGCCAAGATCGGCTCCTTGCCGGCGATGATGACGAGCCGCGGCGGCTCGCTGACGGGCGCATCGATGAACTGCAGATAGCCGATCTTACCGGACGCCTTCTTAGCGGGCATGCGTCTCCGAAAGCTGACCGGCTTCGAGCATTGCGGCGATCGATGTTTGGTACGGCGGCTGGAGCACACCGTTGTCGGTGATGAACGCGGTGATGTAACGCGCCGGCGTCACGTCGAAGGCCGGATTCGCCACGGGTGTCTGCGCCGGCGCCAACGCAACACCGCGGACGGTGCGCACTTCATCGGGGTCGCGCTCTTCGATGATGATGTCGTCGCCCGACGCGAGATCGGGGTCGAACGTCGAGCGCGGTGCCGCGACGTAGAACGGGATGCCGTTCTCGTGCGCCAACACCGCCAGCGAATACGTGCCGATCTTGTTCGCGGTGTCGCCGTTGGTCGCGATGCGGTCGGCGCCGACGACGACGGCCCCGAT
This sequence comes from Vulcanimicrobiota bacterium, assembly GCA_963812135.1. GTDB lineage: Bacteria > Vulcanimicrobiota > Vulcanimicrobiia > Eremiobacterales > Eremiobacteraceae > JAFAHD01. The sequence continues at coordinate 1,152,079 of CAWETU010000001.1, read as the reverse complement.
CTCCCCGCGGCGCATGAAGTGACCGGCCATGACATCGGCGATCAGCGTGAACGGTATGCCGTCTTGCAACAGCTCGTATGCGGTGAGCCGCGCGCCTTGAAGTTGCGGGCGCGTCTCGTTGACGAACACTGCGCGCAGCTTGCGCGAGCGCCACGCCGAGCGGATCACGCCCAGCGCGGTACCATAGCCGCCGGTCGCGTAGTCGCCTGTGTTGCAGTGCGTCAGGACGGTCACGCCGTCCGGCAACAACGCCTCCCCGGCGTCGCCGATCCGCCGGCACGCGGCGACGTCCTCTTCGTGCAGCAGTACCGCGTGTTTTTCGAGCCGAGCGGCGACGGCGGCCGGCGCGTTGCCGGCGTTGATCTCTCGTTTCGCCTCGTTGAGCAACCCGTTGACCGCCCACGTGAGATTCACCGCGGTGGGTCTCGCGGTGGCAAGCACCTGCGCCGCGTCCGAGAGGAGCCCGAGGAAGTGATCGGGGCTGTCCGCTTTCGCCGCCGCGTCCAGCGACGCGATCGCCAAGCCGTACGCCGCCGCGATGCCGATCGCCGGCGCGCCGCGCACGCGCATCGCGCGGATCGCCTCAGCGACCGCAGGAGCGGAGTCGAGCGAGAGCACCTCGACGCTTTCGGGCAGCTTGGTCTGATCGACGATCCGCAGCACGCCGCGCTCGTAGGCGATGTGCGGCGTGCGCCGCTCGGCGGGCGAACCGCTCACGCGCGTGCGAACTCTTTTGACGCGATGCCGAGCGCCTCGTCGAAGATGCGCGCCGCTTCGTCCGCCTGTTCGGCGCTGACGATCAGCGGCGGCTGGATCCGCAGCGTGCTCGAATACAACCCGCCGCGCCCGATCAACAGTCCCTTGTCCTTGCAGACGTTGAGCACGCGCTCGGCCGCGTCGCCCGCAGGTTCCTTGGTCTTGCGGTCCCGCACGAGCTCGACGCCGAGCATCAAACCGCGGCCGCGGACCTCGCCGACGATCGCGTGCTTCTCTCCAAGCGCGCGCAGCCGCGACATCAATCGGTCGCCGACCCTGCGCGCGTTCTCCGTCAATCCTTCTGTTTCGATGACGTCGAGGGTGGCCGCCGCCGCGCGCGACGACAGCGGGTTGCCGCCGAACGTGTTGATATGCGGACCCTGATAGGCATCCGCGATCTCGCGGCGCGCGATGACCACCGAGATCGGCAGCCCGTTGCCCAGGCCCTTGGCGGAGGTGACGATGTCGGGCGTCACGCCCCAATCGCTGATGCCGAAGAGGTTGTGTCCGAGACGGCCCCAAGCCGTTTGCACCTCATCCGCGATGAACAGGATGCCGTGCCGGTCCAAAATCTCTTTGACGACGCCGTAGTACTCCGGCGGCGGCGTGATGATGCCGCCGACGCCTTGGATGGTCTCCGCGAAGTAACCGGCGACGCGCCCTGATGTTTCGGTCTTGATGATCACTTCGATCGCTTTGGCGCAGGCGATCTCGCACGACGGATAGGTCAGGTTCAGCGGGCAGCGATAGCAGTACGCGTTCGGCGCGAACACGATCTTGGAAGGCTCGCCGCCGAAGTTGCGCCACGCCGAGAGCCCGGTGATGCCGACGGTCCACGCCGAGCGCCCGTGATAGGCGTGCGCGAGCGCGATGAATTCGGAGTTCTTCGTGAAGTGGCGGGCGAGCACGGCGGCGAGCTCGTTCGCCTCGGTGCCTGAGTTGCCGACGAACACTTTGTCCAACCCAGGCGGCGAGAGTTCGGAGAGCTTCTCGGCCAGGTCGAGCATCGGTTCGTTCAGATATAGCGTCGAGGTGTGGACGATCTTGTCGACCTGATCGTGCACCGCAGCGGTGACCTTCGGATGGTTGTGCCCGGCGACCAGCACTGCGATGCCCGCGAAGAAATCGAGGTAACGGCGGCCCTCGTCGTCGATGACGTACGCGCCATCGCCCGAGACGAGCGTGATCGGCTCGGGATAGTAGGTCTTGGCGCAGTCCATGAGATAAGCGGCCTTGCGCGCCGCGTTCTTGCTGGTCACTTTTGCCATTACGCGAGGCCATTTCTGCGCGCTCGACGGCTTGTCCCCGCGTCCCATCCGGTGCGCTTGCAGCAGGCGTCCAAATGGATGAACCGTTCGGCGGATGGCCCCGCCGCACGCCGCGTGGTAGGATGCGTGTGGACAAAATTCTCCGCCGGGGTTTTCAGCATGCTCGACCTCATCCTCATCGTGTGCACCGTCGTGATCTTCTACGCGTTCGACCGCTACACGGTCGGCTTGGAGCGGCTCTAAGTGGTCGACCAGATCATCGGGCTCGTGCTCACGCTGCTCGGCTTGTGGTACTTGGCGTACGCGATGCTGCGCCCCGAGAAGTTCTAGGAGCGCCGGCATGAGCGTCTACGGCTGGCTTCAGGCCCTCGTCTTTTTCGCGCTCGTCGTGCTGGTCACGCCCGTGCTTGGATCGTACATGGAGCGCGTGTTCGAGGGCGGGCGCACCCTTCTGACGCCTGTGCTCGCGCCGGTCGAGCGGCTCATCTATCGCATGTGTCGCGTCGACCCGGCCAAGGAGATGTCGGCGGCATCCTATTTGCTCGCAACGCTCGCGTTTAGCCTCGTCGGCCTCGCATATCTGTACGCGCTGCTGCGCACTCAGAAATGGCTGCCGCTCAATCCGCAACACTTCGACAATCTCACCCCAGACAACGCCTGGAACGTCGCGGTCAGCTTCACGACGAACACGAACTGGCAGTTCTATTCGGGCGAGAGCACGATGAGCTATCTCTCGCAGATGGCCGGTCTCGCCTGGCACAACTTCGCATCCGCAGCGGTCGGCATCACGATCGCGATCGCGGTCATCCGCGGCGTGTGCCGCACGGATAAGACGACGGTCGGCAACTTCTGGGTGGACGTCACGCGCGCGGCGCTCTACATCTTAGTGCCCATCAGCGTGGTGGGCTGTCTGCTGCTCGTGTGGCAGGGCGTGCCGCAGAACTTCCATTCCTATCAGGACGTCGCCTCGATCGAAGGCTTCAAGCAGTCGCTGACCGGCGGGCCGATGGCGTCGCAAGAAGTGATCAAGGAGCTCGGCACCAACGGCGGCGGCTTCGTCAACGCGAACTCCGCGTCGCCCAACGAGAACCCGACGCCGTTCAGCAACCTGTTCGAGATGTTCCTCATCTTCGCGATCGGCGCGGGGCTGACGTACACCTACGGCCGCTACGCGAAGGATCAGCGCCAGGGCTGGGCGCTGTTCGTCGCGATGGCGATCCTGTTCGCCGCCGGATTCGCGGTCGCGTACGCCGCTGAAGCAGCGGGCAATCCGACGGTTCACGCGCTCGGTGTCGCCGGCGGCAACATGGAAGGCAAAGAGTGCCGCTTCGGCATCGGCGCATCTTCGCTGTTCGCGACGGTCACCACGGATACGTCGTGCGGCGCGGTCAACTCGATGCACGACTCGTTCACGCCGCTCGGCGGCCTCGTGCCGCTTGTGAACATGCAGTTGGGCGAGGTGGTATTTGGCGGCGTCGGCACGGGCTTGTACGGCATGATCCTTTTCGTCGTGCTCACGGTGTTCATCGCCGGACTGATGGTCGGGCGCACGCCTGAGTATCTCGGCAAGAAGATCGAGCGCAACCAAGTGCAGCTCGCGATCCTCGGAGCACTCGTGCTGCCGTTCTTCGCGCTTATTCCGGTCGCGATCTCGGTGTTGGTGCCGGCCGGTACTGCCACGCTCGGAAACGCGAGCGCGCACGGGTTCTCGGAGCTGCTCTACGGTTTCACGTCGACCACCGAGAACAACGGCAGCGCGTTCGCCGGTCTGGGCGGCAACCTGTACTTCAACATCGTGATGGGCGTCGTGATGCTGTGCGGCAGATTCTTGTTCCTCATCCCGGCGGTGCTGCTGGCGGGATCGCTCGCCGGCAAGCCGCGGACGCCGGAGACCACCGGCACGTTCCAGACGCACTCGCCGATCTTCGTCGGCCTGCTCCTCGGCGTGATCGTCATCGTCGGCGCGCTCACGTTCTTCCCAGCCGACGCGCTCGGCCCGATCGTGGAACATCTCCTCATGCTGCAAGGAAAGACGTTTTAGATGATCTCGGAGCGACGGCTCGAGCGCCGGCCCAAAGCGCGCTCGCTCTTCGACCGCGCGATCCTGACGCGCGCGGTCGTCGATTCGTTCCGCAAGCTCGATCCGCGCTGGCAGTTCCGCAATCCGGTCATGTTCGTCTGCGAGATCGGCGCGCTCGTCACGCTGGGGTTCTTCTTCCGCGATCTGCGCACGCACGGTCCGGCAGGCTTTGATTTCGCCATCTCGATCTGGCTGTGGTTCACCGTCTTGTTCGCGAACTTCGCCGAGGCCGTCGCCGAAGGACGCGGCAAGGCCCAGGCCGACTTCTTGCGGCGCACCAAGACCGACACCAAGGCGCGGCGCATCGTCGACGGCCGCGAGGAGACCGTCAGCTCGACCGACCTGCACAAAGGCGACGTGTTCCGCGTGGTCGCGGGCGAACTGATCGCGGCCGACGGGGACGTGGTCGAGGGTGCGGCGACGGTCGACGAATCGGCGATCACCGGCGAGTCTGCGCCCGTCATCCGCGAAGCGGGCGGCGATCGCAGTTCGGTGACGGGCGGCACGCGAGTGCTTTCGGATGCAATCCTGGTACAAGTCACCGCCAATCCCGGCGAGGCGTTCCTCGACCGCATGATCGCGTTGGTCGAAGGCGCCAAGCGCCAGAAGACGCCGAACGAGATCGCGCTGTCGATCCTGATCTCTGGCCTCACGATCATCTTCCTCGTCGCGGTCGCGACGCTGTCGCCGTTCTCCCTCTATGCCGGCACGGCGCAATCGGTCACCGTGCTGATCGCCCTGCTCGTGTGCTTGATCCCGACCACCATCGGCGGTCTGCTCTCGGCCATTGGCATCGCCGGCATGGATCGCGTGCTGCAGCGCAACGTGCTTGCGATGAGCGGCCGCGCAGTGGAAGCCGCCGGCGACGTCGACACTCTGTTGCTCGACAAGACCGGCACGATCACCCTCGGCAATCGGCAAGCCACGGAGTTCTTGCCGGCGCCCGGCGTGGCCATTGAAGACGTCGCACGCGCGGCGTACCTTTCCTCGCTGTCGGACGAGACCCCGGAAGGCCGCTCGATCGTCGTGCTCGCGGAGCAGTTCGGCGCGGCGCTCGCCGGCAAGCCGCAAGAGGCGACGTTCGTGACGTTCTCCGCGTACACGCGCATGAGCGGCGTCGACATCGCGGGCGGACCCTCCATCCGCAAGGGCGCGCCCGACGCGATCCGCGCGTGGGCGCGCGAGCGCGGCGGCGACAGCGGCGACGTGCTCGGCGCCGACGTCGAGCGCATCGCGCGCGCCGGCGGCACTCCGTTATTGCTGGCGCAAGACGGCAAAGTGCTGGCCGTCATCCAGCTCAAAGACATCCTCAAGCCCGCGATGCAGCAGCGCTTCGACCGGCTGCGCGCCATGGGCATCCGCACGATCATGATCACGGGCGACAACCCGCTCACCGCGGGCACGATCGCGCGCGAGTCAGGCGTCGACGACTTCCTCGCTGAAGCCACGCCCGAGACCAAGATGTCGTTGATCAAGCGCGAGCAGGAGAGCGGCCGGCTCGTCGCCATGACCGGCGACGGCACGAACGACGCGCCCGCGCTCGCCCAAGCGGACGTCGGCGTCGCGATGAACTCGGGCACGCAGGCGGCCAAAGAAGCGGCCAACATGGTGGATCTGGATTCCGATCCCACCAAGCTCATCGAGATCGTCGAGATCGGCAAACAGCTGCTGATGACGCGCGGCGCGCTGACGACGTTCTCGATCGCCAACGACGTGGCGAAATACTTCGCGATCTTGCCCGTCATGTTCGGCGTCGCGTATCCGGTGATCAACGCGCTTAACATTATGCGGTTGAATCCGTCGAGCGCGATCCTCTCAGCGGTCATCTTCAACGCCCTCATCATCGTGGCGTTGATCCCGCTCGCGCTGCGCGGCGTCGCGTACCGGCCGATCGGCGCGAACATCGTGCTGCGCAACAATGTTCTTCTCTACGGCGTCGGTGGCGTGATCGTCCCCTTCATCGGCATCAAGGCGATCGACATGCTGCTCGCGCTGCTCCACTTCACGTAAGGATCGTACGACGATGAACGCGCAAGAAATCAAAGACAACACCGCGAGCCATCTGCTCACCGCTTTGATCTACACGGCCCTCAGCGTCGTGTTGCTCGGGCTCGTGTATCCTCTCGTCATGACGGTCGTCGCGCAGCTGCTCTTCCACAACCAAGCCAACGGGTCGTTTGTGTACGTCAACGGCAAGCCGGTCGCATCGTCCATCATTGGGCAGCTGTGGACTAAACCACAATATTTCCACGGTCGACCGTCTGCTGCGGGCAAGGGCTACGACCCGACGTCGACCGGCGCGACCAACCTCGCACCGACGTCCAAGAAGCTCATCGATTCGACTAGAGCGGCGATCGTCGCGCTGCGCAAGGAGAACCCTCAAGCCACGGGTCCGATCCCGATGGACCTCGTGACCTCGAGCGCGAGCGGCATCGATCCGGACATCAGTCCAGACGCGGCATATTACGAAGCGCCGCGCGTGGCGGCCGCGCGCGGCATGACGCTGGCGCAAGTCCGCGCCATCATCGACCAGCACGTGCAGCCGCGCACGCTCGGATTTCTGGGCGAGCCGCGCGTCAACGTCCTAGAACTCAACCTGGCGCTCGACGCTGGAAAGCGATAGCTCGAATAATGCGCATCCTGACCCTCCTGGCAGCGACCATCGCAGGCGCCGCCTTCCCGGCGCTCGCACTTGCGGACCAACCGGCGGCCCCAGCCGCCAGCCCGTCGCCGATCCACTACTCGGCAACGCCGCCGCCCACACCCACACCCGCGCCTACGCCTTCGCCATCACCCTCTCCAGCCGTCCAACTGCACGGTGTGTTCAGCGCAACGGAGATCTTCACCAGCGGCGTCAACGTGACGGGCAGCTTCGACACGCCGAGCGGTGCCGACGTCGCATCGCGTTTCAACGTCAGCAATGCGTTCGCCATCTTGACGAAGACCCAAGGGACGCTGCAGTACGCGCTGCAGGCAGGCGCATACAGCATTCCGGTGGTCGGCTTCGCGGGTAATAAAACGATCGCGAGCAACGCGAACACCGGCCTGTACGGACCGGTACCGCTGGCATATCTCGAGTACGTGCCGAGCTCGAACTTCAACGTCAGCGCCGGCGTCCTCGCGACGCTGACCGGCGCGGAATCCACCTTCACGTACGAGGACTGGAACATTCAGCGCGGCGCCGTGTGGAATGTCGAGAACGCGGTGAGCCGCGGCGTGCGCGCGAACTTCACGACTGGCAAACTCACCGTGACCGCCGGCGCGAACGATGGCTTCTATTCGGGGAGCTGGGTGGCGGCGGAGGGCGCGCTCAACTACGTGCCCGATTCGAACGAGTCGTTATTGTTCGTCGCGCTCCTGCCCAACGCACAGACGCCACCGAACCCGACCGCATCGGTCGCGAACAAGCAGCTATTCAATCTCGTCTATACGCGCACGCTCGGGAAGCTGCAGATCGCGCCGTATGTCCTGTGGGCCAACTCCCCGGCAGCACCGGGCCTCGGATATACGAGCTCTGAAAGTGCGTTTGGCGCAGCGCTGCTCGCCCAGATGAGCTTTTCGAGCAAGTGGTCGACGGCGCTGCGCTATGAGACGTTGCACAACTCGAGCATGCCAGGTGCCACCAGCCTGAACGCTGACCTCGTCGGCTACGGTCCAGGCAGCGGCGTCAACACGCTGACGCTCACGCCCGAATGGAAGAATGGACCGGTGTTCGCGCGGGTCGACTTTTCGGACGCGTGGCCGGGCTACTACACGCCTGGACTGACGTTCGGCACCAGCGCGAGCCAGTTCCGCACGGCTGTCGAGGCCGGCGTGCAGCTCTAAGACGCGCTCGGCGGCGGCGCGAGCACGAGCAGCTCACGCGCTCCGGCTTCGAGCACGCGCCGCGCAAACGTCGGGCCGCGCGGCCAGCGCGGCGTGGCGCGCGCACCTTCGACGGCCAGCAGTGCGTTGCGCTCGCGGGCGAGCGGCACGATCGCTTTGGCGGCATCGGCCGCACTCGCATAGATCCAACGCGCCTGCACCGCCTCCGCCGCGGCCTTGAGATCGGCCAGCACGGCTGGTGGTGTCACTCGTCCCTTCTCCTGGATGTGCACAACGGTGTACTCCGCGTCGAGCCGGGCCTGCAGTTTCGCGCCGCGTAAGATGAGCTTCACGTCGCGCTGGCGCGGCCCCACCCCGAGCACGAGCGCGTCGACCGGCGACGGTTTCGGTTCCAATGTCCGCGTGCGCAGCGTCTCGCGCAAGGCGAGTTCGCGCAGCGCCGCGAGATTCTCCGTCCGGAAGAAGTTCGACAACGACGCTTCGATGCGATTGGTCGGATAGATGAAGCCGGCGCGAAGGCGCTCGCGCAGGATCTCCGGTGAGACGTCGATCAGGATGAGGTCGTCCGCCATCTCGAGGATCCAATCGGGCACCGTCTCGCGCACCGTGACGCCCGTCAGCCGAGTCACGGAATCGCCGAGTCCTTCGAGATGCTGGATGTTGAGCGTCGTCAGCACGGAGATGCCGGCCGCTTGCAGCGCGAACACGTCCATATAGCGCTTCGTGGAAATGCTGCCCGGCGCGTTCGTATGCGCGAGTTCGTCGACGAGCGCGACCTGCGGATGGCGAGCGATGATCGCGGCCCGATCCATCTCTTCGTACTCGATGCCGTTGAAGATGCTGAGCTTGCGCGGCACCACTTCGAGGCCTTCGAGCTTGCGCGCCGTCTCGGCGCGTTTGTGCGTCTCGACGTAGCCGACCACGACGTCGATGCCCGCGTCTTTAAGCTGATGGGCGCGATCGAGCATCGCGTAGGTCTTCCCGCTGCCCGCGGCAGATCCGAGATAGATCGTGAGCCGGCCGTACGCACTGCGCAACTTGTTCTCGCCGCGTTGCGCGCTGGGCGCTGCCTCGTTCGCCGCGCTGCCGCTGTTCGCCAACGGCCGATCGCTCGCGACGAGGATGTCGCGGTCGACGCCGCGGCTCAACAGCGTGCGGGCGAGATCGCCATGCGGCATCGCGATCAATGCGCCGGAGAGCGACTCGACCTGCGGCGTCGCACCACCGGAGGGCCACGCGACGCTCTTTGCGCCGCATTTCGCAGTCGCCGCTTCGCAGACGTCGCGGTTCATGTCCGGTTCGCACGCGACCTCGACGATCAGATCGAAAACGGAACCGATCGCTGCGACGCGCCTCAAGTACGCATTCGCGTCGACGCCGTCGGTGAGCAAGGCGACGACGGTTGACACGCGCGTCGGAGCCACTTCGGGAATCGTGAAGTCATCGACCAGGCGCAGCATCAGTTCGCGCATCGATGTGAGGGCGGCAAGCCGGAATGGTCCGGCGAGCGCTCGGTCGATGTCTTCCTTCCTCACGATCTTGCCTTCACGCAGCCGCGCTTGCAACTGGTCCGGAGATACGTCGACGGCGACCAGTTGATCCACGTCTTTGACGAACGACATCGGCACGATTTCCCGGACTGGGAAACCGATGATGCGCTCCGCGGTCGGCGCAACCGATTCGATGTGCTGCACGTTGACCGCCCCAAGCACGCCGATGCCGTTTTTGATCAGCGTCGCAGCGTCTTGCCAGCGCTTCGCGTGTCGCGATCCGGGAAGGTTCGAATGCGCGAGCTCGTCGAGCACGACGATGTCCGGCTTCGCTGCGAGCGCTGCATCGAAATCGAACTCTTCGAACGTCGAGCCGGACATGTTGACTTGACGCGGCGGGATGCGCGGCAGCGACGCCGCGAGCTCGGTGAGGTCGGGCCGGCCCTTGGTCTCAAGAGCCCCGATGTAGACGCGCCGCCCGCTCTTTTTCAACGCGAGCGCGTCCTCGAGCATCCGGCGCGTCTTACCGGCGCCCGGTGCGATGCCGAGATAGACCCGGAGGCGCGGTCCTTCGCCGATGTCGGACAGGAGGGCGGCGGCGGTTTTAGCGCGCGAGTCTATGGCATCCACGTTTGGCGTGTTCGCGCTCGCTAAACGCCGTCCATGCGCATGGGTCGAACCGCCCTCCACCGAAGCCGGGCATGTGCCACGTTCTTGGATACCTTATGCGTGTTTCGCGCTGGTGTTGGCAGCCTTTGTCATCGACTTGTTCACGCCGCAGCTCTTCGTGGCGGCGATCTTGTTCGATGCACCGGTCGCGCTGACGGCGTTGGCGCTCAACCGGCGCTTCACGTGGGGCATGGTCGGCCTGTGCCTCGTCCTTAACGCTGTCGCTGGCTGGTACAACGGCCTGCACGAAGGGCACTACGATCCGATCGCAACGCTCGACCGGGTGCTCGCCGGTCTTTCGACGGTGCTCGTCGGCGGACTGGCAGTCGCGACGCAAGGCGCGGCGCGCCTTGCCGGCGAGTCGGCGACGCGCGACCAGATCGCCAAGCGCGCGAACGCGTTGCGCCGGGCGGGCGAGCGGATGCGCGAATCGCTCAGCCTCGAGCTGGTGTGGCGTGAAGTGGTCCGCCAGGCGATCGCGCTGCTCGACAGCGATGCTGCGACGCTGTTCCCGGTCGAGGGCGGCCGCCTGACGGGCGCGTCGTTCGCGGTGACGCGTGGGTCCGGCGACGTCGAGACGCGCACGGAGCGTCCGGGGCCTGGTGTGTCGACGGCGCTGCAGAAAGCGTTCGACGATCGCAATATCGTGTTCTTGAATCAAGCCGACGCGCTGGCGCGTTTCACGCTCGGAAACATCGGCGCGCAGGCGGCGCTTATCGCACCGCTCGGTTCCGGGTCGGAGCCGGTCGCAGTGCTGCTCGTCGAATGGCGCGACCGCGATCGCGAATTCGATCGCGAACTGGAGACGCTCGTCCAGGCCTTTGCCGATCAAGGCGCGCGCGCGATCGAACAAGCGCGGCTGGTCGAGGCGCTCGCGTCCACCAACGATCAAGTGCAGTCGGCCAACGCCGAACTCGTGGAACGCAATCAGGTCATCCGCGACATCGTCTATGCGCTCTCGCACGATTTGCGCACGCCGTTGATGGCAGCCGGCATGACGATGCGCCAAGCACTGTCGGGCGCCTACGGCCGCCTGCCGGCGGAGTACGTCGAAGTGTTGCGTCGTTCGCTGGGCTCGAATGAAGAGCTCGAACGGCTCGCGCAAACGTTGCTGCTCGTCGCGCGTTACGAATCGCGCGAAGAATCGAAGCAGCGCCGGCCGACGGATCTCGCCAAGCTCGCCCGCTCCGTCGTGGCCGAACTTGAGTCGCTGTGGCGCTCGCGGCAGATCGAGTGCCGCGTCGAGGGCGAAGGCGCCTTCGGCCTTGTCGACGAGAGCGAAGTGCGCCGCGCGCTGATCAACCTGATCGCCAACGCCGTCACATGGACGCCCGAGGGCGGCACGATTCTCGTGCAGGTCGAGGAACGAGCCGGCGAAGCGGTCGTCGCCGTCAAGGACGACGGTTTCGGCGTGCCGGAGAGCGAGCGCGCGACGCTGTTCCAACGCTTTCACGGTGACGGTACCGCGCGCCGCGGCGGCGGCACGGGACTTGGCCTGTACATCGTGCGCCGCATCGCCGAGAGTCACGGCGGCTCGATCTCATACGCGCCATCGTCGCCACGTGGCAGCGTGTTCACGCTGAGCCTGCCGCTCGCAGCCGCTCCCGTGCAGGCGCCGCATGGCTAAGATCAAGGTTCTCATCGTCGAAGACCACGCGCTGACGCGCACGGGATTGCGTACCGCGTTGGATTGCAACGCATCGCTCGAAGTCGTCGGCGAGGCGAGCGACGGCGAAGCTGGACTAGAAGAAGCGCTGCGTCTCAAACCCGATGTGGCGGTCGTCGACATCGGTCTGCCCGGCATCGACGGCATCGAGCTGACGCGCCGCATCCGGCGCGATCTGCCGAAGACGAAAGTGCTGATCCTCACGATGCACGATATGGAAGATGAGGTCATCGCGACGCTCGCGGCCGGCGCGGACGCGTACTGCCTCAAGTCGGCCGATCCGGAACGCATCGTCGATGCGGTGAAAGCCGCCGCGTCGGGCGGCGCGTATTTCGATCCCGGCATCGCGCACGTCGTGCTGCGCGCGTTCAATCACCCTGAAGTGGCCGCATCGGCGGCCGGCTCGCCGCTGTCGCCGCGAGAGACCGAGATACTCCAGCTGATCGCGGGCGGCACGAGCAATGCCGACATCGCGCAACAGCTCGGCATCGGGTTAGGCACGGTCAAGGGACACATCCGCGATCTTATGGAGAAACTGTCAGCGTCGGATCGGACCCACGCCGCGGTGATCGCCTTGCGCCGGGGCCTTATCTAAGACGCGCTACGAACGATAACCGAGGAGCCGGCGCAGCACGCCGGTGAACGTCAACAGCGCGAGCGGGATCAAGAACCATCCGATGATGTGCTCCGAGTTGGCGACATCCCACGATGTCACCGGCGAACCGCCGATCGAGCACGCCGACACGCGCCACGCCGTGAGCGGCGCTGGATCGAGCGAGGCGAACACAGCGAGGCTCAACGCCGCCGCGTCAAGCGCCGGCGGTCGCGCGTCGCACGCGCCTGGCGTCGGATTCATCGACGGCGGCGCTACGGTCATGCCTGGAATAGCCACGAAGAAAAGCGTCGCGAGCAGAATAGGCATGACCAGCCACCACGCCATACGCCATGGCCGTACGCCATAGCCGGTGATCGTGCGCGCCGTGCGGTCGCCCACCAAACGCAGCAGCTCGGCCCAGAACGCGGCCGACAAAACGGGATAGCGTCGCGGATCGATCGCGTCGCCCTCGAGCGTGCGGCGCAGATAGAACGCATCGGTGCTCATGCGCGAATTCGCGCGGCCGGATTGCGACTGACCGCGAGCCGGCTTGTCCAGGCGTTTAGCGGGGAAGGCGTTCTCATCCGGCGCGTGCGCCGCGGATTGCAAGACGGTGAAATGTCCGCCGCGCAAGTCGAGCGTGATCCCACGATCGCGTGACCGGGGGGCCGCAGGCGCCTGCGCCAGCTCGCCGTTGGATCGGCCGACGGGCTTGGGAGCGCGAGCGACCTCGGTCGCTCGCTCGCCGAGCTCAAGGCGCCGGAAATGCATCCATCGCAAGTCCACCGGCGCGCCGAACGTCGCGTCGCTGAAAATCGCTTGCCCGCCGACGCGCGCGCCGACGAACCGCGCTTCAGCCGCGAAAGCGGCGCGCTCGAACGAGAGATCCGCGCCAACGTCGGCGCCGTCGAAGATCGCGCGCTGCCCGAACGAGCAGCCTGACAGATCGGCATGTCCGCCGGCGTGCATCGCGTCGAATCGGGCATCGCCGGCAAACGTCGCGTTCGCGAACTCCACGTCCGCGCGGACGTTCACCCCTTCGAAGTCGGCACGCTCGCCGAACGCGGCGGTGGCGCCGATGAGCACCTCGCCGAAGATCGCGCCTGAGAATTCGGCGCCGCGCGAGAAGCGCGCGCCCTCGAAGGTCGCACGGCGCGAGGCGCTCACGCGATGGAACAGCGCCGGCCCGGCAAACATCGCCGCGCTTGCCGCCAGCGCGCCGCCGATCGTCACGTCGTTGCACCGCAACTCGCCGTGGAACGCGGCGCCGCTCAGGTCCAGCGCGCCGCGCGTCTCAAGCCCGTCGAGCAGCGCGTTGCCGGCGAACGCCGCCTTGACGAACGCTGCCGTCCCTCCGACGCGCGCCGAGCGCAGATCCGCGATGCCGTCGAACCCCGCGTTGGCGCAGTTCAGGAAGGCACCCACGGTGAGCGCTCCAAACTGCGCCTCGCCCGCCACGTGCGCTCCGCTGAAGTCGAGCGCTCCGCCGACACGCGCCACGCCGAGATTGACGCCTCGCGCGAAGGTCGCGCCCGCCGCGTTGAAGGCGCCGCCGGTCACCACCGCTCGGAACACCGCCGGCCCGCCATGCGCCGCGCGCTCGAACCGCGCGGTGCCGCCGATCTTCGCGCCGGCAAACGTCGCATCCGATGCGAAGCGCGATTCGGTGGCGATGAGGTCGGCCTTTACCGACATGTTGGCGCATTGCGCCTCCCCTTCGAAGGATACACCAACGAGGTCGAGGTCGCCCGCGCTTTCGACGCCCGAGAGATCGGCGCAGCCCGCGAACGTCGCGTGCGCGGCAGCGATGGAACCGCCTCGCAAACCCTGGCAATGCGCTTCGCCGCGGAAATTTGTCCACGCGAAGCACACGGGCCCTTCGACTTGCACGTTGGCGAGCTCGATATCGTTCTCGAAAACCGCGCGGGTGAGATCGAGCCGGCCGATGCGCGCGCTCGAGAACAGCGCCGGGCCGCGGAACACCGCGTGCGTGTAGTCGGCCGCTTTGGCCACGCGTGCCTCGGAGAAGTCGGCGCCTTGCTCGAAGCTCGCGGATTCGAAGCCGACCGCGCCGCCGATGTCGACGCCGCGGAATTGCGCCGCGCCCTTGAACGACGCGTCTTCGAGATCGACGTCGCCGCCGGCGCCGAACCCGATGAAGGTCGCGTCGCGCTCGAAACTCGTCTGAAGGCATACGAACCGGCGCGCGACGCGCGCTTCTCTTAGCGAGACGGCTCCTCGGAACGAGATATTGGACAGCGTCAGCTCGCCCAGCTGCGCCGCGTCGAAGTTCACGTCGCCATCGAAGACCGCGGCGCCGGCAAGCATCGCGTCGGCGATGCGCGCCGCCGCGAACACCACGCGCCCACGGCAGGTCGCCTCGCTCATGTCGAGCTGCCCGCCGACCTGCGCGCGTTCGAGGCTGAGGTCGCCCTTGAAAGTCGCGCTCTTCGCGCTCAGATGGCGGATGACTGACAATTCGCGGAAACGCGCGGCGCCGTCCACGCGCGCGCCGTCGAGCATCAGATCGGCGCCGACCTGCAGCTCATCGAGCGCGATGCCGCCGCGCACGCTCAGCTCGGTCGCGAGCAGTGAGCCGACCAATCGCGCGCCGGCGCCGGTCATCGAGCCCGCGATCGCGACACCCGTCAGCGTGAGCGCGCCGCCGACCGCGACGCCCGTCAGATCGATATCGGTGTTGAAGCGCGCGCCTGCGAACGAGACATCGCTCTCAGTCCGCAGCCCTTGAAGTTCCGCGCGTCCTTCGAACGCACTTCCGTCGAAGCGCGCGGGCTGTAGGAAGCGCGTCTCGCGCAATGAGATGCCGGCGAGGCGCGAGTGGGTGATCGAGAACGGCGCCGGGATGTAACGGCCCTCGAGATCGAGCGGTCCCGCGATGATCGCGTTGTCGATGTCGACGGCGATCCCAAGACGCACCGCTTCGATGATCCACTCCGCGCGCACGATGCGCGCGTCATCGGCGCCCTCGCCCGGCAGGTGGAGCGCGGTGCCTGCGAGGATCGCCTGCAGCTTCGCGTCGTCGATCGCGTCCATCAGATGTCGAACTTCCTTCGCAGTTGCGCCATGGCGATCGCGCTTTGCGCGGCCTCGTACCCTTTGTTGTAGCGCTCGGCTTTAGTCGACCGTTCGTCCGCGCCGTGCCCGCCGCTGCTGCCCGCGCTTGTGTCGGCACGCGCGAGCGCCTGTTCCAACGTATCGGTCGTCAGCACGCCGAAGATCACCGGAATGCCGGTGCGCAGCGCCACATCTGCAATGCCGCGCGCCGCTTGCAGCCGCGACATACTCGAAGTGCGGCGTCTGCCCACGGATCACACAGCCAAGGCATACCACTGCGTTGTACTTTTTGGTCTGCGCCAGCCACAACGCTGCAAGGGGCAGCTCGAATGCGCCGGGGACGTCGAAGGCGTCCACCAGATCCTGCTCGATCTTGGCGTCGGCAAAGCCGCGCTTGGCGCCGTCGAGCAGCGCTTGGGTCACCTGCGCGTTGAAGAGGCTTCTGACGACGGCGAATCGCAAAGCGGACGGCGTTTAGGCGGGCGGCCCGAAGAGGTGGCCGAGTTTTTCTTTCTTGGCGCGCAAGTAGTCGGCGTTGTACTCGTCGCCGTCGGTGATCAGCGGTATGCGCCCGGTCATCTTCAAGCCGTAACCTTCCAACCCGACGATCTTGCGCGGATTGTTCGTGATGATCTTCATCTCGCGCACGCCGAGGTCGTGCAGGATCTGCGAGCCGGTGCCGTACTCGCGGCTGTCGACGGGCAGCCCCAGCTTGAGGTTCGCCTCGACCGTATCCGCGCCGCTGTCTTGGAGCTCATAGGCGCGCAGCTTGTTGGCCAGCCCGATGCCTCGGCCTTCCTGGTGAAGATAAAGGAAGACGCCGCGTCCAGACTTGGCGATGATCTGAAGGGCGGCATCGCGCTGCGCGGCGCAGTCGCACCGCTTGCTGCCGAGCGCATCGCCCGTCAAGCATTCCGAGTGCACGCGCACCGGCACATCCTTGCCGTCCCCGATCTCGCCCATGACGAGCGCGACGTGACAAGCGTGGTCGACTGACGATTCGTACGCGTAGCCGGTGAAATCGCCGAACTGGGTGGGCATTTTGAAAGTCGCGATGCGCTGCACGAGCTTCTCGTGGCGCATGCGATAGGCGATAAGGTCGGTCACCGTGACCATCTTCAGCCCGTGTTCGGCCGAGAAACGCTCGAGCGCCGGGCGGCGCATCATGCGCCCGTCGTCGTCGAGGATCTCGCACACCACGCCAGCGGGATACAGACCGGCGAGCTGCGCAAGATCGACGCCGGCTTCGGTCTGTCCGGCGCGCACGAGCACGCCGCCTTCGCGCGCGCGCAGCGGGAAGGTGTGGCCGGGACACACGAAGTCGCTCGGCTTGGAGCGCGGGTCGAGCAGCGCCGAAATCGTCGCGGCGCGGTCCTGTGCCGAGATGCCGGTGGTCGTCCGGCCTTTTGCTTCGACGGAGACGGTGAATGCGGTCTCGAGCGGCGACGTGTTCTCGTGCACCATCATCGGGATGTGCAACTCGTCAAGACGCCGCCCGATGATCGGCACGCAGATCAGACCGCGGCCGTGTTTCGACATGAAATTGATCGCATCGGCGGTCACCATCTGAGCCGCCATCGTGAGGTCGCCTTCGTTCTCGCGATCCTCGTCGTCCATGACGACGATCATTTTGCCGGCGCGAATGTCGGCGATGGCGTCTTCGATGCTTGCGAGCGGCATATCTAACCTTTGCTTGAGAGGAGCGCAGCGACGTAGCGCGCGACCGGATCGACTTCGAGGTTCACCACGTCGCCTTCGGCTGCGCTGCCGAATCTGGTCCGCACAAGCGTCTCCGGGATGAGAGCGACGGCGAACGACGTCCGGTTCGTATTCAGTTCGGCAACCGTGAGGCTCACTCCGTCGAGCGCCACATAGCCCTTTGCTACAATCATCGGCCTCACGCTCGCCGGGACTGAGCACCACATGCGAAAACCTGGTCCTTCGGGCAGTTTCTTCTCGATCGTCGTCGTGGTGTCGACGTGCCCGTAGACGATGTGCCCGCCCAACGGATCGCCGAGGCGCAGGCTCGGCTCGAGGTTGACGACGTCGCCGGGCTCGAGCGAACCGAGATTCGTGCGCGACAACGTCTCGGGCACGACGTCGAATTCGAGTTTCCCACTATGCGAGCGGACAACGGTGAGGCACACGCCGTTCACGTTTATGCTTGCGCCCGGCGTTTCGCTTTGGCTGACATGCGCGTTCTCGATGACGAGCCGGCGCGCGCCTGCTTGCGAGCCGACGCTGACGACCGTGCCTTCGTGCGAGATAAGTCCGGTGAAGATCGCTGCACCTCCGGAACCGCCGATACGAGCACGTCGCGTCCGACGCGACGCACACCGACGATGTGCGCGCGCGGAGCCGACGGCGCCTCGACCGCTTTGAATCCCGGCCTCGTGCCGTCAAGCCGCGTGGGAGCGATGAACCAAAGGATGCGGTCGACGCAGCGCGCGGTGAGCAACGCACGTGCGAGCGTCGGCCCGGCTTCGCAGAGCACGCTCAAGTGTCCTTGCCTTCCGAGCCTCGCGAGCAGATCGCGCAGATCGACGCGTCCGCGTCGCGTGTTTTTGCAGACGAGGACCTGCGCGCGCTTTCGTTTGAGAGCGGCGCGCACCGCGCGCGGCATCGCGGATGTTGTGGCGACGATCGTTCGAGCGACGCGCTGATCGCACACGAGGCGCGACGACAACGGGATTCTGCCGCGCGAATCGACGACGACGCGGGTATAGGGCACGGCACGCGCGTGCGGCGGGCGCACGGTGAGCTGCGGATCGTCGACGATCGCGGTATCGACGCCGATCATGATGATATCGTTTTCGATGCGTTCGCGTCGCGTCTCACGCGCAGCGGCGGCGCCGGTGATCGGCGTGCGTTCGCCTTTTCGCGCGGCCACGAAACCATCGAGCGACTGCGCGATCTTCAGCGTCACGAACGGCAATCCGGTGGATCGCTGCTTGATGTACGCGCGGTTCTGCTCTCGCGCCGCCGCAGCGCCGTCGCCGATTTCGACGTCGATGCCGGCTCGCTGCAGCAAGCGGATGCCGCGTCCGCGAACGCGCGCATCGGGATCTTCGATTGCGACCACGACGCGCGCGATACCAGCCACGACAATAGCGTCGGCGCATGGCGGCGTGCGACCGCGATGGACGCACGGCTCGAGCGTGACATAGAGCGTCGCGCCGCGCGCGCGCGAACCCGCTCGTCGCAGCGCTTCGCGTTCCGCGTGTTCGCTGCCGGCGCGTCGATGATAACCCTCGCCGACGACGCGCCCCTCGCGCACCACGACCGCACCGACGAGTGGATTCGGACTCGTGTCGCCGGTCGCGCGCGCTGCGAGCGTAAGCGCTCGCCGCATGAACCGCGAACCATCCGGATCAGACATACTGCGCATTTCTCGAAGTCGGCAAGCCTCACCCGTGCTCAAAGCTTCACCGCAGCACATGCCGCGGCGATGCGCGCGGCGCCGCATTCGCGCAAAACCCGGGCGCACGCACGCAGCGTTGCGCCCGTGGTCGCGACGTCATCGACCAAGATGACCACGCGGCCATCGACCGCGGCCGCATTCGAGCCCGCGGAGAACGCCAGCGCAACGTTGTCCTCTCGTGCGCGGCTGGCAAGACCGCTCTGCGGCGCGGTCACCTTCACCCGGATCAGCGAACTCTGAATCGCGACGGGCGGCCGCACGACATGGCTCGCTCGCCACGCTTCTTCGAGCGCCATAGCCAGCACGTCCGCTTGGTTGAAGCCGCGCCTCGACCGGCGCGCGGGATGCAGCGGCACGGCCACCAGCAACTCGCCGAATGGTTCGACCGCGCGCGCGTACAGTTCGGCGATCTCCGCCGCGACGTCGCGCCGGTTGGCGTACTTGAGCGCGAGCACGGCGCGCCGCAATGTGCCTTCATATGCGCCGAGCGCGACGACACGCTCAACGCCGGGGATATCGCGGCGTATTACCGGGTGCGATTGGCCGATCGCCGTGCGACAATCTCCGCACAGCCCCCGCGCATACGCGTCGCACGCAGCGCATCGCGCAGGAGCGAGCACGTCGAGCACGGCGTCGAGCATGCAGGCGCTATCCCGCTTTGCTGACGGCCGGACAAGACCCGCAGGGCCGCGACGCAGCGCGACGAACGGCCTCAACTCGCCCTTCATTGGAAGAGGTACACTCGCATGAGCCCGACGCGACGCGATTTCATCAAGGCCGGCATCGCGGCCGGCGGCCTGAGCTTGCTGCCGCAAGCTTTTCCATCCAGGGCCGCCGCCAAAGATGCGCTGAAGATCGGCGTGATCTTGCCGTCGTCCGGCGTGTACGCAGAGCTGGGCGATCAGATCGGCAAAGGCATGCGGCTGTATTTCGACGAGGTGCACAACAAGGCGGGCGGCCGCGAGATCGTGATCATCAACGAGAACGAGTCGAGTGATCCAAGCGTGGCAGTCTCAAAAGCCACCAAGCTCATCCAGTCCGACAAAGTGGACCTGCTCGCGGGCATCGTCGCGACGCCGTCCGCATACGCGATCCGCGATCTCGTCACCGATGCGCAGGTGCCGCTCATCATCGCCAACGCCGGCGGGAACGCGCTGACGCGCGCGCGCAAGAGCCCGTACATCTTCCGCACGAGCTTCACCGCGTGGCAGTTCGCTAACCCGCTCGGCACGTGGACCGCGACCAAGTTCAGCAAACAAGTGTTCATGATCGCCGCCGACTATGCGTATGGCCGCGAAAGCGCGGCAGGATTCAAAGACGCGTTCACTGCTGCGGGCGGCAAAGTCATCGATGAGGTCTATCCGCCGCTCGGCAGCCCAGACTTCTCATCGTACATCGCGAAGATCGCGGCGGCGAAACCCGAAGTGCTGTTCGGTTTCCTGGCCGGCAGCGACGGCACCATCTTCTTGCGCCAATTCCAACAGTTCGGTCTCTCGCGCTCCATCAAGCTGGCGGTCATCGGCGACATGGTCGAAGAGAACACGCTCGCCGCGATCGGCAACGCGGCCGAAGGCGCGCACAGCACGCTGCATTGGGCGCTGCTCATGAAGAATCCGGAGAACGAGCGCTTCGTGCAGGACTATCAGATCCGTTTCGGCGTGGATCCCAGCGTCTATTCGATGCGCGGCTTCGACACCGCGCGAACCATCGTCGAAGCGCTCAACAAGCTCGATGGCGACACGTCCAACAAGAAGAAGGTCATCGAGGCGTTCGAAAGCGTGCGCTTCGCAAGCCCACGCGGGGCGTTCGAGTTCGACCCGGTGACGCACAACGTCATCCAAAACGTTTATCTGCGCGAGGTCGTGCTTACGGCGACGGGCGATCACAACAAAGTCGTCTCGGATCTCGGCCGCATCCGCGACCCGGGCTGAGTGCCGACGCAACTTCTTGAATTCCAAGGGCTCAACAGCCTGGCGTTCGCCATGCTGTTGTTCCTTTTAGCGGCCGGCTTCTCGCTGATCTACGGCGTCGGGCGCATCGCGAATCTCGCGCACGGCACGTTCTACATGCTCGGCGCCTATGTCGGCTATACGGTCGTCCAGCGGACCGGCAATTTCTGGTTATCGCTCGTGGTCGCGCCGCTGTTGGGCGGCACGCTCGGGTGGCTGGTCGAGCGCCTGCTGCTGCGCCGGCTCCGCGGGCGCGAGCTCGATCAGGTGCTGCTCACCGTCGGTTTGGCGTTCATCCTCGCCGACGTGATCCGCGCGATCTGGGGCGCCGACATCCGCTCGTCATCGCCGCCCGCTGCGTTGAGCGGCCTCGTGTCGCTCTTCAGCATACAGTACCCGGCGTACCAATTATTCGTGATCTGTCTTGGCGCGGTCGCGTTCGTCGCCGTGCAGGCCGTGCTGCGCAGCCCCATCGGGGCGCGCGTCCGCGCCGTCACGAGCGATCCGCAGGTGGCAGCATCGCTCGGCGTGCCGACCGATTCGGTCGCCGCACTCACGTTCGCCGCGTCGGTCGCGCTCGCGGCGTTCGGCGGCGCCGTCGGCGGTCCGATCATCGCGTTGGCGCCCGGACTCGATCTCCAGATGATGCTCCTCGCACTCGTCGTCGTCGTCGTCGGTGGGCTGGGGAGCGTCGCGGGCGCGCTCGTCGGCGCGATCATCGTCGCCTTTGTCAACGGCTTCGGCACCCTGCTCTATCCGGAATACGCGCCGTTTCTCATCTTCGCGCTGATGGTCGTCGTGCTCGGCTTCCGTCCGCAGGGGTTGCTCGGCAAGCGTGGCTAGCCCGATCGCGCGTCGGGTTGTCATCGTCGCACTCGTCGTGCTGGCGGCGCTCGCCCCGGCGCTGCTGCATGGCTACGCCCTATACCTCGCGACCGAAGTCGTGCTCTACGCGATCGCGGCGGTGGCCCTCGATCTGCTCGTCGGATACGCTGGTCTGGTGTCGCTCGGCCAAGCCGCGTTCTTCGGTCTCGGAGCCTACGCGGCGGCTATTGTGAGCTCGCACGCCGGACCGAACATCGCGCTCACGCTCGCGGCCGGTTTTGCGCTGGCCGCGGTGTTCGCGGCGGTCACCGCGCCGCTGACCCTGCGCAGCGCCGGCATCTTCTTCCTTATGATAACGCTGGCGTTTGCGCAGCTCGTGTGGGCGACGGCCGACAAATGGCACGCGGTGTCAGGCGGCAGCGACGGCTTGACCCTGACGAAGCTTCCGATGAGCGACACGGCGTTCTATCTGCTTGCCGCCGGCCTGCTGCTCGTCGTGATCGTCATGCTCCAACGCCTGTTGCGCTCGCCTGCCGGGTTAGCGCTGGAAGCGGTGCGCGAGAACGAGACGCGCGCTCGCGCGTCGGGCCTCTCCGCGTTTTGGTACAAGTATTGGGCGTTCGTGCTCGCCGGCGGCATCACCGGGCTGGCCGGCGTGCTGCACGCCCACCACCGCAACTTCGTCAGCCTCGCCGACGTCGACTGGACCAACTCGGTCGTCTTGCTCGTCATGGTGCTGCTCGGCGGAGTGCGCAGCCTCTGGGGCGGTGTGATCGGCGCGACCGTCTTCGTGCTGCTGCAGGCGTGGATCAGCTCCAAGACCGACAAGTGGGAGATGTTCGCCATCGGCGCGGTGCTCATCGCGATCGTCCTGTTCACGCGCCGCGGCCTTTGGAGCTTGGTGACGCGCAATGCCTGAGCTGCTCGTCGAATCGGTGACCAAGCGCTTCGGCGGCGTCCTCGCGCTCGACGGCGTGAGCCTGCGCGTGGAGCGCGCCGAACACCGCGCTATCATCGGCCCGAACGGCGCCGGCAAGAGCACGCTCTTCGCCGTCATCGGCGGGGAGCTCGCGCCGACGCGCGGTCACGTGGAGATCGCGCAACGCCGCACGACCGGCATGCCGCCGGAGCGCATCGCGCGTCTGGGTGTGGCGCGCACGTTCCAGACCGGCAACGTGTTGCCCGAACTCAGCCTACTCGACAACCTCAGGGCATGCGCGCTGCAGACCACCGGACACGCATGGAACATCGTGCAACCGCTCGATGCGATTGCGGACACCGAAGCCGCCGCGCGCGACGCGCTAGCCACCGTCGGGCTTGCCGGCAAGATACTGGAGACCGCGATGATGCTGTCGCACGGCGAGCTGCGCCAGCTGGAGATCGCGTGCGCCTTGGTGCAGCGGCCGACGCTGCTGCTGCTCGACGAACCGCTCGCCGGCTTGGCGGGCGCAGAACGTGAGCGCATCGGGGCGCTTTTGCTCGCGCTTCCGCCGAACATCACCGTGCTGCTCATCGAACACGATCTCGACTTCGCGCAATCCTTCGCGCACCGGATGACGGTGCTCGATCAAGGGCGCGTGCTCGCCGAGGGAACGCCGCGTGAGGTGCGCGAGAACAAAGACGTGCAGGCCGTCTACGTCGGGAGCGGTCGAGCGCGCGAAACCGCCGACGAACGCGCGATCCCGCCGCTCTCGGCTACTGCGACCCCGCTGTTGGTCGCGTCCGACGTCTCGTCCGGTTACGGCGCCGGTTTGGTGCTCGATGGCATCAGCCTGGAAGTCGCGGGCGGCGAAGTCGTAGCGGTGCTCGGACGAAATGGGATGGGCAAGAGCACGCTGCTTAACACGCTGATGGGCTTCGTTCCGCTGCGATCGGGTCGCATCGAGCTGGGCGCCGTCGATCTCTCCGCCTCTGCGACGCTGGCGCGCGCGCGCGCCGGCATCGCGTTGGTTCCGCAGGGACGTCGCATGCTAGCAGGCCTGAGCGTCGCCGAGGAGCTTAGTCTGGGCGCGCGACTCGGACCCTGGAGTCGCGAACGTGTGATGCAGCTGTTCCCGCAACTCGCGCGCCGCTATCGCGAGCGCAGCGAAACGCTTTCCGGCGGGGAGCAGCAAATGGTCGCCATCGGACGGGCGCTCGCTCGCAATCCGGTGCTGCTCATGATGGACGAACCGAGCGAAGGCCTGAGCCCGGCGCTCGTCGAGGAGTTACGGCGAGCGATCGTCGCTTTGCGCGACGACCGTCAGACGGTGTTGCTCGCCGAGCAGAACGTCGATCTCGCGCTCGCGGTCGCTGACCGCGTCTACGTGCTCGAGCACGGCAAGATCGTGCAACACGAGCTCGCAGCGACGCTGCGCGCCGATCGCGCTCGACTCGAACGCTCGCTGGGGCTGTAGATCACTTCGCGATCCTGAAGCGCGCTTCGACGATCGGGCCGAAGGATGTGTTGCGATCTGCCAGCGTGGCTGGCATGACGAAATGTGCTCCATAGTTGATCGATCGCGCGCCAAGCCCGAGCGCGACCGAATGTACGTGCAGCAGATACTCTGCCGTGAGGTCGGTCGCTTCAGCCGTCTCGCTGTCGGGCGGCAGCGGCGCGAAATAGCCGGTCTGGTAGCTGATGTTGCCGTGCAGCGCCGGCATGTACGCAGCCCGCAGATCGACCTCGCCGTGCGCGCCCAACGGCAAGAATGCGAGTGCTTCGTAGCGTCCACCGGTGACCCGCGAAGCCGCCGCGAGCGGCGGCGACCCAAGCGATGTGATCTGGTTGAGCACCGTGATGCCGCCGCCCACCCAATAGCGGCCGGTCTTGCCGATGCTCACGTGCGTCAGTGCCGTGAAGATGCTGACGTTGGTAAGTGGGTGCACGTAGCCGCTGGGCACGACGAGATAGCCCTGGCCGCCGACCGCCGGTAGCCCCTCGACCGTCAGATCGATCCAGCGCCAGCGCTGGCGCAATTCAAGCAACGGCGCAACGCCGGAAAGGGGCACGCTGCCGCTGATCTCGCTGTGCTTGCCGTTGACCACCAAGAGTTGCACGCCGATCGTCGTCTCGGCGCGCGCCGGCGCAACCCCAAGGAACAAGAGTGCGCCGATGCCCGCGCTCAAGAGCGCGGGACCGACTGCGCGACGCCGCATCAGCGGGTCAGTGTCGCGGCCGCGTGTTCGCCGCCATCGACAATCGCGCGGGGCTCGATGCTGACGCCGTTGCCGATCACCGCGTCCGTGATGCGCGCTCCCGCACCGATCTTGGCGCCGCTCCACACGATCGATCGGTCGACCACCGCCCCGGCATCGATCGCCACGTCGTGACCGATGCACGACGGCGCGATGATGTTCGCGTTCGGATCGACCCGCGCGCCGTGCCCGATCAACACGCCGTCCTTCACCGTCGCGCCTTCGCTCGGCGTGAGCTTGACCCGCCCCTCAAGCGCATCGCGATGCACGCGGCGATACTCTGCCGGCGTGCCGACGTCGCACCAGTACGCGTCTTGGACCATGCCGAAGAAACGCTCTTGCGAGCGCAGCAGATGCGGAAACACCTGTTTGCCGAAGTCGTAGAACGTGTTCGCCGGGATGTGCTCGAGCACGCTCGGTTCGAAGATGTAGACGCCGGTGTTCACGAGCTTGCTTAGCTCGGTGCCCGGCGCGGGCTTTTCTTGGAAGCTGCGGATGCGGCCATCGTCGTCAGTGACGACGACGCCGTATTGGCTGACATCCGTGGCGCGCGCCAGCACGATCGTCGCGGTGGCGTTGCGCACGCGGTGGAAGTCGAGCGCGGCGCGCAGATCAAGCGTCGTGACGTCGTCGCACCCGATCACGGCGAACGTCTCGGTGAACCGCGCCGCGAGCTGTTTGACCGCGCCGGCGCTGCCCATGAGCTCGGTCTCGTGCAAATACGTGACCTGTGCGCCCCACGCGGAGCCGTCGCCGACGAACTGGCGCACCGCGTCCGAGAAATAATGGATGTTGATGGCGATGTCGTCCACGTCGAAGCGGCGCAGGTAGTCGAGCACGTGCGCGACGACCGGCCGATCGAGCACAGGCACCAGCGGTTTGGGAAGCTTGAGGGTCAGCGGGTACAGTCGCGTCGACAGCCCGCCGGCCAGGATCATGCCTCGCATGCGATCACCGCGGCGCCCTGACCAGCTCGACCATGCGATCGGCGGACAGCCACTTGGCGAACGCCGCGCGGATGTCTTCGGGAGTCACGCGCAGATAGCGTTGCGCGGCCTGGCTCGGCTCGTCCAACGCGACGCCGTCGATCGCGCGCGCCGTGAGCGCGGCGGCGATGTCTTCTTCCGACGCCTCGGCGAGCGGAATCTCCCGCTCCAGCAGCGCTTTTGCTTCGCGTAGCTCCTGCTGGCCGACGAGCGTGGTCTGCATCAGCTCGATGTCGTGCCGCACGACCTCCTCGCTCGCGGCGAGGTTCGATGGATCGCACGCGTAGCGCAGCCGATACGTCGCGCGCGAACCGTTGTAGACCGGTTCGCCGTCGACGTAGTAGACGAGTCCACGGTCGACGCGCAAGTCTTGGAAGAGACGCGCGGTGAAGCTCACGCGCCCGAACACCTGGTTGCCCACCTCCAACGGATAGTAGTCGCCGCTGGAACGGTTCAACCCGATCGTCTCTTCTTCAAGCACCTGGTCTTGCAGCGAATTCGAGTAGTACACGCCGCGAAATCCCTTGTTCGGGGGAACGGGCGGGGCATCCACGCGCGGCTTCGGTCCGTCCGCTCGCCAACCGCCGAACCATTTGTCGACGGACGCGCGCGCGGTCTCAGGCGCGATGTCGCCGACTACGACGATCGTCGTCTCATCCGGCCTAAACGCTTTGCGATAGTAGCTGTGGACGTCGGCGGCGGTGATGCTGGCCAGCGACTGCATCGTCGGCACACGTTGCATCGCGTCGCCGGCAGGATAGAGATGTTGCATGAGGATCTGCTGGCCGTTGAGGCCGCGGCGCTGCAGATATGGTCCGAACACGGCGATGAGCTCGTTGTGCAAGCGCTGGAACGCGCGATCGGACAACGCAGGATGTTCGAGCGAGTCGGCCAGCAGCGCCATGCCTTGGTCAAACGTCGTCACCGGCAGCTGCATGGAGAAGGTGCCGCCGCTGTCGAGCGTGGCCGACGCGTCATCGAGCGCTTTGAGAAACGCGACCTCATCCATCGACGTGGTGCCGTTCGAGAACATCTCATCAAGCAGCATCGAGACGCCCTCTTTGCCGGGCGGCGCCTCAAGGCTCTCATTCGTCTTCACCTGACCGACGATGTAGACCATCGGGCCGGAGGATTCGCGCTGCACGATGAGCCGCACGCCGTTCGGCAGCCGTTCGTCGTGAGGATCGATGGACGACACGCCCGGCGTCAGCGACGAGAGCACCTTTTGCGCCCACGACGGTATCGCGACGCGCGCGCCTGGAGTGCGCGAGAACGATTCTGCCAGACCGCCGCCTTCTTGACCGGACATCGGCTGGGCGTCTTGGGCGCGCTGCAACATGGCGACGACCGCGCTCGTGCGATTGAGATACTGTTTGGCGACGCGGTTGACGTCGGCGACGGTGACCGCTTGCAGCGCCATCGCGTCCTCGTCCGGCGAGTTGCGGCCTTCGACCGCGAGCGCTTGCGACCACACTTGCGCGAGGCCGGGAATAGAGCTGCGTGCGGATTGCGCGTCCAAGACCTCATGACGTTTCGCCGCGTCCACCAGTTCGGCCGGCACGCCGTCGCGGGCATACGTGTCGCCGAGGGTCTGGAGCGTATCGGCCGTCGCTTTGAGATCCCCGTTCGGGCCGATCGCCGCGAACGCCACCCCGAGACTGGCCTTGGGCAGCGGTTCGTAGATGAAGCTCGCGGTCAGCGCCTTGCCGCGCGGCTCGAGCTGAGCGAACTCGGCGCGCCGGCTGGCGAGCGCGTCGCCGAGGATCTGACCGGCGGCATAATCTTTGTCCTCGACGCCGGGCAGCCGATATGCGACGAACGCCATCGAGAACGGCAGATCGCTCGGCTCGGTCACCGTCGACGCGACGAGCGGGCTCAAACGGAAATCGCCGTGGCGCGGCAGCGAGACTTTCGGAACCGGGTCGAACAGCTGATGCACTTGCGCGAGGGTCTTTGCCGGATCGACATCGCCGGTAATCACGAGGATCGCGTTGTTCGGCGCATACCACAATGAGTAGAAGGTGCGCAGCGACAGACCGTTGATGTTCTCGAACGAGCTTGCGGTGCCGAGCGCGTCGTGCGCATAGGGAGTCCCTTCGAACACTTTGGCCAGCGCTTCGGCGCGCGCGCGATACAGCGCGCTTGAACGGCGCATCGCGACTTCTTGTTCGATCGCACCGCGCTCGGCGTTCCATTGATCGTCTGGGTCGAGCGCCCCACGCATGCGCATCGCCTCGACGTGCAGCGCGACGTCGACGTCTTCCGACGGGACCGTGAAGATGAACTGCGTCACCGTCTGTTGCGTGTCGCCGTTGATCTTGCCGCCCATCGCGCTGCTGATGACCGCGATCTGATCGCCGGTCAAGCCGTTGCTGTCACGGAACATCATGTGCTCTTGGGCGTGCGCGAGGCCGGGCGCGCCATCGGGTTCGTCGACCGACCCGACGAGGTAGCTCATTTCGGTCGTGACGACGGGTGCGAGCGCGTCGCGTACGATGACGACGCGCAGGCCGTTATCCAGCGTCGCGGTCACCGCGTCGCCTGTGTCGGCGCTACCGCGTTGCGCTAGGCCGGCCAATAGGATGGCCAACAGAAAACCAATAGCCGGTAAACGCAAGCGGCTCATCCGCCGCTATTTGACTCGGCCGTGCGCTGCGCCTACTCAGCCGCGCAAAGACTGACGCAGCGCACGCGCCGCGAACAGCGGCAACGCGAGCTGGCGGCGGAACCGGCGCGGTTCGCGTGCGAGTCGATAGAGCCATTCGAGCCCGGCGCGCCTGACGGCCAACGGCGCCCGCGGCAACCGGCCGGATAAGACATCGAATGATCCGCCGACGCCGATGCAGACAACGGGTCCGAGGCGCGCGAGGTTGTCGTGGATCCAGAACTCTTGGCGCGGAAACCCCAGACCGACGAAGACGAGGCGCGCGCCGGACGAACGGATGCGTTCGATTACCGCCGCGTTTTGCGCTTCGTCGAAGTAGCCATGCTCCGTGCCGGCGATGCGCAGACCAGGGTGGCGCTGTGCGAGCGAGGCGGCCGCCGCTGCAGCGGCTCCCTCCACTCCGCCGAGCAGATAGACCGAGTGTCCTTGCGTGGCCGCATCGGCGCATACGCGCTCGAGCAGATCGATGCCCGCGACGCGCTCGGGCAGCGGCGCACGAAGCCATCGCGATGCGAGCACGATGCCGATGGTGTCGGGCACGACGAGATCAGCCGCGTTGATCACGCCGCGATAACGCTCGTCGCCGTACGCGAGATTGGCCATCTCGGCGCCAAGGGTCACGACATGCGCGGGCGTGCCTCGGCCGAGGTAGCCGGCGATCCGCGTTTGCGCGCCCGTCGCGTCGACGCGATCGACGCGGCAGCCGAGGATCAAGACGGATTCGGACGCGATTGGAACCTGCGCGGACGGGCTGGGTCCCGGGCTCTGGAGCCCGGGCGTGCTCATACGGCTGAGTGCACTCGAGCGCGCCACGGTTGCAACGCGTGATCGAGCGCGTGCTCCTGTTCCGGCGTCAGCTCGCACAGCGGTGGGCGGCACCGGCCGGTCATAAACCCAAAACGCTGCATAGCCGCCTTCACCGGGATCGGACTAGTCACCGCGAACAGCGCCTTGATGAGAGGCAGCAGATTTTGATGCAGCTGAGCGGCACGCGGCATGTCGCCGCTCGCGAATGAATCGCACATGTCAGCGATGTCGTCGCCGGCGACGTGACTCGCCACGCTGACGATGCCGCAACCGCCGATCGCCATGATCGGCAACGTCAGGTGATCGTCGCCCGAATAGACGTCGAAGTCCTTGGGCACCTTGGCGATCAGTTCGGCGATCTGCATGAGGTCGCCGCTGGATTCTTTCACGCCGTTGATGCGCGGATGATCGGCCAGCGTCGCGATCGTCTCAGGCAGGATGTTCACCGCGGTGCGCCCCGGGATGTTGTAGATCATGATGGGGACGTCAGCAGCATCCGCGATCGCGGTGAAATGCTCGATGAGCCCCGCTTGCGGCGGTTTGTTGTAGTATGGGCCGACGAGCAGCAGCGCGTCGACGCCCGATGCCTGCGCCCGCTTGCTCAGCTCGATCGAATGATGCGTGTCGTTGGTGCCGGTGTTGGCGATGACTTTGGTGCGGCCGCCCACTTCTGCGACGATTTCGCCGAAGAGCTTGGTCTTCTCGGCGTCGGTGAGCGTCGGCGCTTCGCCGGTCGTGCCGGCGAGCACGAGCCCTGTGCTGCCGTGTTCGCTCAACCAGCCGGCGAGCCGCCGTGCTTCGGCGAAGTCGACTGCGCCGTCATCTTTCATCGGCGTGATCATCGCGGTGACGACGGGCCCAAAGCGAGCCATATCCACCTACCCTAGTTCGAAGTGCTTGTGCAACGCGGTTTCGGCGGTGGGAGCGTCGGCACCCGGCACGAGGATCGAGATCGTGATGTTGGAGTCCGTGCTGTGGATGATCGGCACGCCGGCGTCGACCAGCGCGCGCACCACGGCGAACATGACGCCTGGGGTGCCGCGCATGCCGGCGCCGACGATTGAGATCTTGGCGCAGTCGCGCCTGAAGCCCAGCGAAACCGGGAGTTTTTCGAGCGCTAAACGCGCGCGATGCAGATCGTCGCCGCGCACGCAGAAGAACAGCCCCGCCCGGTTGATGTTGACGCAGTCGATGCTGATCTGCTCGTCTTTGAGCTTCCCGAGCGCGTCGAGCTCCCACCCGCCGGGCATGCCGGCGGCTTCCGGCACGGCGTGCAGGAACGCGTAGCCCGTGATGGTCGCGACGCCGGTGACGGGCTTGCCGGGCGCGATCGGACGCTCCGTATCGATGTCGGTCCCCGATCCCGAGTGCAGGCCGCGCACCGAATACGGCGTTTGCTCTTCGCGCGCGAGCTGCGCGGCGCGGTCGTGCATGATCGTCGCGCCGTTGGCGGCGAGTTCGTCGACTTCTTCAAAGGTCAGCGCGTCGACGGTGTGCGCGCCCTCGACGCGTTTCGGATCGGCCGTCATGACGCCGTCGACGTCGGTGAAGATCTCGCAGCGGGCGTTACCGAGCGCGTGCGCGAGCGCGACCGCGGTCAGATCGCTGCCGCCGCGGCCGAGCGTCGTGATGGAGCCATCCGGCGAGAGTCCTTGGAAGCCCGCCACAACCGGCGTGAGGCCCGCGTCGAGCCGCGAGCGCACCGGGTTCGGGTCCACGCGCACGATGCGCGCTTCGCCATGGCGCTTGTCGGTGTGGATGCCCGCTTGCGGTCCGGTCATGGCGCGCGCTTGGATGCCGTTCTTTTCGAGCAGCGTCGCGAACACCGCCGCGCTGATCGACTCGCCGGCCGACGCGAGGAGATCCCGATTGGCGCCTACTTTTGCGGAAGCGAGCCCGAGCAGCGTATCGGTCGCATAGGGGTCGGGCCGCCGGCCCATCGCCGACACGACGATGACCGGCCGTTTGCCGTTGCGCATCTCGTCTTTCACGCGCTCGAGTGCCGTCTTGCGCAATTCCTCGGTCGCGAGCGACGAGCCGCCGAACTTCATGACGACGACTTCGCCGGCCCCTGTAGCGGCCGAATTCATTCGGCCGAAATCAGCGTTCTTCACGCTGCCACCTTCGTCGTGGCGAGCGCATGCTCGACGATCTGCACCGCGTTGGTCGCCGCGCCCTTCCGCAAGTTGTCGCACGCGACCCAACACAGGAAGGCGCCGGCGTGCGCGGTGTCTTCGCGCAACCTGCCAATGTGCACGTCGTCGCCTTTACCGGCGATCTCCAGCGGTGTCGCGTATGCGGTGCCGTCGTAGTAGCGGACGCTTGGCGCGCCGCGCCACAGCTCCGCGAGCTGCTCACGTGTTGCTGGGCGCTTCGTGGCGAATGAAACTGCTTCGCTGTGGCCGACTGCGACCGGCACGCGCACCGATGTCGCCGACACCGGCAGGTCCGCTCGGCTGAGGATCTTCTTGAGCTCCGCGGCGATCTTGCGCTCTTCTTCACCGTACCCGGAGCCGTCGAACGGGCCGTTCTCGGGAACGACGTTCCCGACGATCTGCCGCGGCAAGAATTTCACGTCGTGCCCGCCGCGCGTCTGCGCTTCGTATTCGGCCAGTGCATTTTTGCCTGCCCCGGAGACGGACTGATATGTCGCGACGCTCACCCACGCTAAACCGAATTCGCGCTCGATCGGCGCAAGCGTGACGGCCAAGGGAATCGTCGAACAATTCGGATTGGCGACGAGGCGATGTGATCCGATGTCGTCGGCGTTGGCTTCGGGCACGACGAGCGGCGTTTGCGAATCGAGGCGGTAGACGCCTGACTTGTCGACGACGAAGGCGCCGGCTTGCACCGCAGCTTTAGCATATCGCTGACTGACCGCATCCCCTGCGGAGAAAAATGCGACGTCGATATTCTTGAAGGGCTCGGTTGTAGCATCGAGCGATTCGATCTCGGCGCCGCAGCCCGCCACATCGAGGCGGATACCAGCGGAGCGGCCCGTGCCGAACGCGCGCAACGACCCGATTGGGAAGCTGCGCTCCTCTAAGATGCGCGCCACCGTCTCGCCGACGAGACCTGCCGCACCCACGATCGCCACGTTGAGGCGCCGCTCCGGCCGGGTCACAGCAACTCCCCCAATCCGTCGACGAAGCGCGTGAGCTTTGCCGCCGCGCGAACCGCCAGCAACACGCCCGGCATGAACGAGTCGCGAGACAAGGACTGATGACGGATGCTCAGCATCTCGCCATGACCGCCGAGAACCACTTCTTGCTGCGCGACGATGCCGGGCATCCGCAGGCTATGCACACCGATGCCGCCGATCTCCGCGCCGCGCGCGCCTTCGGCTTTGACGACCTTGGTCGCTGCGCGCTTGAACGTCCCGTGCTCGGCGAGTTTGCGCGCCGTCGCCATCGCGGTGCCCGACGGCGCATCTTTTTTGCCGGTCTCATGCGTCTCGACGATCTCGATCGCATCGAAATGCGGCGCCGCCGTTTCGGCGAACTTCATCATGAGCACCGCGCCGACTGCGCAGTTGGGTGCGAAGATCGCGCCGACGCCGGTGCGGTCGACCGCGTGGCGAACGTCTTGAAGATCGTCGGCGCCGTAGCCGGACGTGCCGATGACCACGCGCACGCCGCGCTCGAGCGCGTCGAGCACGAGGCGCTTCGAGTCCGGGAAGAGGGAGAAGTCGACGAGCACGTCCGGATGGGCTTGCTTGACAAAGGTCTCGATATCACTGAATTGCTTCGGCCCCTTCGCTGATCCAGCACGCACGAGTCCACCGACATATTCGATGTCGTCGGCGTTGTCGAGCGCGCTCGCGGTCAGCGTCCCCATCTTGCCGTTCGCTCCGGCAACACCGGCCCGTATCATGTGCTTCATCGTTTCAAGGGCGGGACAAGATGGCCCTACTACGGAGCGACTTTCTCGAGCTTGGCGTAGTTGAGCATGATGCTCTTGCGCCCAACTGCGCCGAAGTCCACGGTTACGAACGCATCGCCGCCGGCACCGCGCACCTCAAGGACCTTGCCCGCGCCGAACTTCGGATGTGTGACAGCGTCACCGACGACCAATTCGATCTCGCGCTCGATCGGCGCCGGTGCGGCCAGCTCTTCCCACGTGCCCGCGAGCGACCCGATCGGCGAGAGCGGCGGCGCATTGAGGAACTCGAGACCCGTCATCTCGTTGAGGAAGCGCGACGGCGGATGCAGATACGCGCTGCCGAACGTCGTGCGTCGCTTCGCAAAGGAGAGATACAACTCGTCGATCGCGCGCGTCACGCCGACGTATGCCAGCCTTCGTTCTTCTTCTATCTCATGCGGATCCACGAGCGCGCGATTGTGCGGGAACACGCCTTCTTCCAGACCCGCGAGGAACACGACAGGAAACTCCAGGCCCTTGGCCATGTGCAGCGTCATCAGGGTCACTGCGGATCCGCCCTTGTCCATCGCATCGAGATCCGACACCAACGAGATGTTCGCCAAGAACCCGGCGACGTCCGGCCCCTCGCGCTCTTCGTACTCGCGGGCCACGCCGATCAGCTCCTGTAAATTCTCGAGACGCGAGCGCGTTTCGACCGTGTCCTCGTCGCGCAGCTCTTTGACGTAGCCGGTGTCTTCCAAGACCGAGACGAGCGCCGCGGCTGGGCCCTGATCGGTGGCGATCACCGCGAACGCGTCGATGTCGCGGAAGAACGCCGCAAGGTCCTTGGCCTTTTTGGGAGCAACCGCCGCGATGACCTCAGTTTCGAGCATGGCGCGTGCGAATGAAAGCCCGCGGCGCGCCCCTTCGTCGGCGATCGCGTTGAGCGTCGCCTGGCCGATGCCGCGCCGTGGCGCGTTGATGATACGACGCAAGCTGATGCCGTCGTCGCGATTGGTGATGTAGCGCAGATACGCCAGCGCGTCTTTGACTTCGGCGCGCGCGTAGAACCCGACGCCGCCCACCACGCGATACGGAGTGCCGGCCACCAACATGGCCTCTTCAAAGGCGCGCGATTGGGCGTTGGTGCGATACAACACGACGTGATCGCTCAGGCTGCGACCCTCATCGGTCACGCCTGCGTGAATGGTATCGACGACGAAACGCGCTTCGTCGCGTTCGGTGGTGGCGGCGTACACGCGCACCGGTTTGCCGCCCTCGCGGCTTGTCCACAGCTTCTTGCGATGGCGCTGCGTGTTGTGCGACACCAACGCGTTGGCAGCCGAGAGGACCGGCGATGTCGAGCGGTAGTTGCGCTCGAGCCGATAGGTCGAGGCGTTGTGGAAATCGCGTTCGAAGCGCAAGATGATGCGGTGATCGGCGCCTCGGAACGCGTAGATCGACTGATCGTCGTCGCCAACGACCGCGATATTGCCGCTGCCTTGCGACAGGCCGCGCACCATGCGGTACTGCGCTTCGTTGACATCCTGATACTCGTCGACGAGCACGTACTGGAAGCGCTCGCGCCAGGGCTTGCCCTCCATCGGGCGCTCGAGCAGCCCGATCGTCCGCATGATGAGGTCGTCGAAATCAAGCGCATTGGCCTGATTGAGCCGGCGCTGATACTCGCTATATAAGGAAGCGACCACCGGCGAGAGCTGCCCGTCGGCGGAGTCGGCGTAGGCGAGCGGATCGAGCAGGCGCTCCTTCGCGCGGCCGATGTGCCGCAGCACCGCGCCTGGATGATAGTTGCGCTCGTCGATGTTCATGTCGCGCAGGATCTCTTTGATGAGCGTGCGCTGGTCCGCGTCATCGTAGATCACGAAATTAGGAGCGACGCCGACCGCGGCACCGTCGCGGCGCAGCATGCGCACGCCGATCGAATGAAACGTGCCGACCCACAGACCCCGCGACGCGTCGCCGACCAGTGCCTGGAGGCGCGTGCGCAGTTCGCCCGCTGCCTTGTTCGTGAAGGTGACGGCGAGGATGCGGTGCGCCGGCGCGCGGTTGGTTGCGAGGAGGTACGCGATGCGGTGCGTCAGGACGCGCGTCTTACCCGAGCCCGCGCCGGCGAAGATGAGGACAGCGCCATCGGTGTGAGCCGCGGCGGCGCGCTGCTCGTCGTTGAGCTGATCGAGCGGATCCATCAGCGGGCGGCGGTCACCCGCTCACCGCGGCCGAGCACCGAGCCCGCCGGCACGGCAGCCTTCGGTTCCACTGCGACGTCCAGTCCGAGAATCGCGCCGCGCACGGTGCCGTGTTCGCCGACACTGCAACCCGGCCACAGGATCGCGTCGCCGATGGTTGCGCCGTCGCCGATCGCGCCGCCGTCGTAGATCACCGAATACGGTTCGAGCGTCACGCCCGCGCCGATGGTGGCGCCCGCCCCGATATACAGCGGAGCGCGCGCGCTGACATCGCGCGGCAGTGGCGCGCCGTCAGCGGACCAAATGCCGGGCGCGAGTTCCACGCCGACCGGATGCGCGTAGCGGCCGTCGAGGATGTCTCGGTGCGCTTGGCGGTACGTGTCCGGACGCCCCACGTCGATCCAATAATCGTTGGTCGAGACCGCGAACACGCGGTGCGTCGAGTCGATGAGCAGCGGATAGGTCTCGCGTTCGATCGAGACGGGCCGTCCTGCCGGAATCGCTTCGATCGCCTCGGGCTCGAGCACATATGTCCCCGCGTTGATGTCGCGCGCGGACGTCTCGCCGGGCTTGGGCTTTTCGACAAAACGGCGCACGTTGCCATCCGCGTCCGTCTCGACGACGCCGAACTGGCTTGGATCGTCGACCGGGCGCGTGTGGATCGTCGCCACTGCGTTGTTCTTGCGGTGCGCCGTCAGCAACGCGCGCAGGTCGACGCCCGTGAGGATATCGCCGTTGCAAACGAAGATCGTTCCATCGATGTGGTCGACCGCGTTCTTGATGGCGCCGGCGGTGCCGAGCGGCTGCTCTTCGTGGACGTAATGCAAGCGAACGCCATGCGAGCGGCCATCGCCGAAATGCGACTCGATCGCCTCGGGCAGGTAGCAACATGACAGGATCACGTCGTCCACGCCGGCGACGCGCAGGCGCTCGATGATCCAGCCGATGAAGGGCCGGCCGAGCAGCGGCGCCATGGGTTTGGGCAAGGCGTAGGTCAGCGGCCGAAGCCGCGTCCCCTCACCGCCGACGAGTATGACTGCTTGCAAAGAACTCCTCAGTTATGGAGTAAGACCCTGTCTAGTTTGCCTTTGCCCCGAACGTATACTGCTTTACGCCGACAGGCTCCGCCGCCAAGGGGTTGTTCGGGTTGAGCGGAACGCTCCGCGTCATGCGCAAGAAAAATACGAAATCCGGAGTCGACCAGTACATCGCGGGGGTTCCGGAACCGGCCCGCGGCACTCTAAAGAAGATTCGTGTGGCGATCAGGTCCGCCGCGCCAAAGGAAGCAACGGAGACTATCAGCTATCAGATCCCAACCTTTCGATACAAAGGGGGGCTGGTGGCATTCGCCGCGTTTACGCACCATTGCAGTTTCTTCCCGATGAGCATGGCCGTCATGAGAAAGTTCAAGAAGGATCTCAAGAACCTCGACTCATCGAAGGGCACGATCCGCTTTCCCGTGGACAAGCCCTTATCTGCCACTCTTGTGAAGAAGCTAGTGAAGGCGCGCGTCGCGCAGAACGAAAAACGCACGCGTAAATGAAATGGGCCTACTTATGGGTCTCCTCTTCTTCGCGATCATCATCGCGTTGGCTTGGGGTGCGGCTCGAGTCCTGAGCAGCGCCGCGTCCGTCGTGTATGACAGGGTCAATCCAAGCCAGGGCTCGCCCTCGAGCCGAACGGCGAACCCGAACGCGAACAATCCCGATGCACTCGAAGCCGACCTCGACCCAGAGGGAGACGAGCCGGAAGGCTACTAGCTCAATTCTGAGGCGACGTACAAGCAGGCACCTCTCGCTTCATCTTCTGCAATCTTTAAGTGACCGCAGGCCCCAGCGGGAGCCATTTCCCGTTTACGGTCATGACCGCCGTCGCCACAACAATCATCAATTCGACTAACCAAAGTTCCCTTTTATCCTCCTCACTAAGAGGAAGCCGCTGGAGGACTCCCACTAATTGTTTAGTGCTGTCTCTTACGTGGGATGGAATAGCGTTCATTAATTCGTTTACTCGTTTTTCGTCAACGACGGCATTCCATTCGTGTGAAACTTCATTGCGAAGACGCCTCAGTGCTTGCATGACTGCGTACATGTCAGAGTCAATTATGTCCAACGCCCGCGCCAAACGAATCTTGCTATCTACGTCCTCGGCAAGGTCTTTGACAACGCTCCACTTCTCGTGCTTCTTAAGAGCAACGTCGAGTAATTCTTCAACCTGCGAGACCGCACGCACCACCACGCCGAACCCGCCCTCGCGTTTTTGCACTTCTGCCAAGTACGAAAGGTGACCGTGTTCCTCAAACAGTTTGCGGCGTTCTTCTAAACGACTCGCTTTGTCCATTTGAAAATCTACGCTATAGAAAGAGCCAAAACCCTGGCGGGAATTGGCAGTTGGTAGCCCCCAGGGGAATTGAAATCCCCGTTCTCCGCCTTGAGAAGTGCCAAGCGGGCTCCGTATCATAAGGTTTAGAGCCTGTCCCCACTCTACCTATTGGGTGGGGTTTGGACCTAGAACATTCTTGCGTGGTACGCGAGGTATAAGAAAAGCCAGAAAAATCCGACCGCGCAGAACGGGAGAAAAATGCTCAACAAGATTGATTGCGGAGTCCACGGTTTCCGGCTCACCACCTGAAGCCCAAAGACGAGAAAGGCAACCAACGTAAACGGGAAGAGGGTGGCGTATACAAAGATAGTGGCGGGTGTGCCCTCCCTGAACTCGGGTTGACCGGGAGGCGCCATATTCGGACTGATCGTAAAGCCTGCAACATACCACGTTAGGAAGTACGCTAAAATAGGCGCGGCAACCGCAACGAGGACTCGCAGAGTCCACTTGACCGCTGCAATCTGAGAAGCAGGCATTCGGATTGGTAGCCCCAAGGAAATTCGAATCCCTGTCTCCGCCTTGAGAGGGCTCGGCGGCCCCATGGTGGGACGTTTTCCGAAGAGTCCCACCCCTTCTATATAAGATGTCTAGAGTTTAGGTAGTAGCCGTGCGCTGCTTCAGGCGGACCCGAGGGGCGATAGCCCCAAGCGCCAGGAAAACGATAATTGCCTCACGCCCAAAGAGCCAACGATACTCGCCCGGTACATTCCTATGCTCCCGAACCATCTTCTCGAGCATTGCCTCGTCTGCTGGAGTCGGCGGATGGGTGGGATCGAGTGCTATGATCGCCCGATTGATCATCTCTATCTCATGCTGATAATAGAAATAGTTCACCGCGGTGAGGACGACGACCAGGGTAAGCACAGCCGCGAGGAATAAATCGAAAGTGCGCATGTTCTATTTCGCCATTCGATTCGTTATCTGCAAGTGGTAGCCCCAAGGGAATTCGAATCCCTGTCTCCGCCTTGAGAGGGCGGCGTCCTAGGCCTCTAGACGATGGGGCCATGAGCGGTCGACAATAATCGACCCACGCGTTCTGAGGAGGATGGCTCCCGGGCAAGGTTTCGAACCTCGAGTCTCCTGATTCAGAGTCAGGCGTGTTACCAGTTACACCACCCGGGAACGAACGCGAATACAAATTATACTATGCGTTCGCGAGGGGTGTCAACGAGCGCGGGACGAGGCCCCGGGGGCGTGTGCCGCTAACCTCTCATCCGATGGCAGTCAATCTCGATCGCGAACAACTCGCGGCGACTATTCATGCGGCGTACGAAGATCGCGCGCTGCTCTCGACGGCGCCGGTGCGTAAAGCCGTCGAAAGAACCGTCGGTGCGCTCGACAACGGCTGGTTGCGCGCGGCCGAACCCACCGACAACGGATGGGTGGTCAACGACTGGGTCAAGCAGGCCATCGAATTGTATTTCGCGGCTCACAACGCCGAGCCGAGCGAAGCCGGGCCGATGCGCTTCTACGACAAGATCCCGCTCAAATCGATGTGGGAGAACCGCACGAGCATCCGCATCGTGCCGCCTGCAGCCGTGCGTTTCGGCGCGTATCTCGCGGCAAACACCGTGTTGATGCCGTCGTTTATCAACATCGGCGCATATGTGGGCGAAGGGACGATGGTCGACACGTGGGCGACCGTCGGTAGCTGCGCGCAGATCGGCACGAACGTGCACTTGTCGGGCGGCGTCGGCATCGGTGGCGTGCTGGAACCGCCGAGCGCGCGGCCGGTGATCATCGACGATGGCGCTTTCATCGGATCGCGCTGCGTGGTGGTCGAAGGCGTGTACGTCGGCAAGGAAGCGGTCTTGGGCGCGGGCACGGTGCTCACCGCCTCGACGCCGATCATCGATGTCATGCAACAGCCGGCGAAAGTGTACAAGGGCGAAGTACCCGAGCGAGCCGTCGTGATCCCCGGCATGCAATCCAAGACCTTTCCGGGTGGATTGTTCGGCACGCCCTGCGCGCTGATCATCGGCGAGCGTTCTGAATCGACCGACAAAAAAACGTCGCTCAACGCCGCGCTGCGCGATTTCAACGTCGGCGTGTGACTCGGCTCCTCTTCCCGCTGAGCATCGACGTGCTATGTCTCATCGGTTTATATGCGGCGTCGTTCATGCAAAGCAAAGCCAATCGCTTCGCGCGCGGCGAACTCGACGAGCCGAGCGTGGTCACGCGCCCGCAAGCGCGCGCCGTTGCTGGGATCCCGAACTCCGCGTTCGGCATCTCGTACTACGTGCTGCTCGGCATCGCGGCGTGGCTGCTGGCCACCCCCCTCGTATACGACATCGCCCTGGCCGCGGCGATCGCCGCCGCTGCGTTCTCCGTATTCCTCGCGTACAGCTTGCTCTTCATCACCCGCATGCCGTGCCTGTTCTGTTGGACCGGTCACGTGGTTAACTGGAGTTTACTCGCGTTGCTCATCGCATATCATTTTCTCGCCTGAGGAGACCGTCGTGAAAACGAAGACCATCGAGCAGACCGTGACCTTCGATGCTCCGCCGCGCGTCGTGTATGGCGCCTACGCCGATGCGAAAAAGCACGCCGCGTTCACCGGTGCCAAGGCGAAGCTCGTGAAAAAGCGTGGCGGCAAGATGAGCGCGTGGAATGGCTATGTATCGGGAGTGATGTTGCTGTTGGTGCCCGGAAAA
Organism: Vulcanimicrobiota bacterium; assembly: GCA_963812135.1. GTDB lineage: Bacteria > Vulcanimicrobiota > Vulcanimicrobiia > Eremiobacterales > Eremiobacteraceae > JAFAHD01. The sequence goes on along the minus strand of CAWETU010000001.1, from coordinate 1,111,721 downwards.
CGCATCGTCCAGACGTGGAAATCCCAAACGTGGCCGAAAGGCCGCCCGGAATCGATCCTCGATATCCGCCTTAAGCCGAAAGGCAAGGGAACTGAGCTGACGATGATCCACGCCGGTATCCCGACCGCATCGCTGGCCAAGGGATTCAGGAGCGGCTGGCATACGAGCTATTGGAAACCGATGGCCAGGCATTTCGCGAAAAGGCAAGCCAAGCGAGGTTGAACGTGGACCACTCCGACGACGGTTTCTTGCATGCCCTCGAGACGGGTGCGATCCCGAACCACGCATTCCATCATCGCGATCATCTCAGGGCGGCGTGGCTTTACGTGCGGCAACGCGGCGTGACGGACGCCGAGCGAGCGATGCTCGAGACGATACAGCACTTTGCGTCGCTGCACGGCCACGCGTCGAAGTTCCACCACACGCTGACCGTCCTGTGGGTCAAGCTCGTCGCAGCGCACGCCACCCGTCACGTGGAGGCGACGTTCGACGAGCTCCTCAAACTTGACGCTCGATTGCTGGACAAAGATCTGCCGCTGCGCTTCTACTCGGCAAGCGTTCTCTTTTCCGAACGCGCACGCGCACGCTGGGTCGAACCCGACGTGCGCGCGTTACCCTCAGCCGGCTAGGACGTCAGAGGCGCGGCAGGAGCGCCTTTGCGACCTTGACCGACAACGCTTCGCCTTGCGCGAGTTGCGCGTCGGCGGCCGCTCCCTGATATTCGCCCGCCGGTCCAGTCGCGGTAATGCTCATTCCGACCGTTCCTTTTCGAACGCGCAGATTCGTCGGGTTGATGTGGGCCTCGTCGCCGAGGCCCGCCATCGGCTTTTCTCCCGGAACGTTCTCCTGGCCGACGCTGATCATGTCCCAACGGCTGCCAACCATCACGCTGATAAAACCTCGGTCGCTGGTGTATTGGCAATGCGTCATGTACTTATTCGGCTGCGCGTTGATGGTCTGCTTCGCGTTTGGCCCGAGGAACTGTTTCGCGATCGCCGGTGTGAAAAGATCGCATGCGCTGATGACCGCCGCCGGCGCAGCGGTCGCGCCCGGCGCCACGCTCGGCGAGGTGCTCGGAGCATTGCGCGACGACGACGTGCATCCGATCACCGAGGCGGCGGCGATCACAACAAGAAACGCGGCGAGCAGCCTAAGGCTCTTCATCTGTCTGCTCCTTCGGCGTCAGCAATAGTGATAGAATGTCATGATGTTCACTTTTGGAACGCTGCCGGTCAGTCGGAACAACGGATTTCCTGACGCGCGGTAGACGCAGCCGGGAGAGGCAGAGCCGCCGATCTGAACGGCGTGCAGTTCCATTCCGTTGACGTTCCAATTGTCCGGGCTCTCGCCGAAGCTCGAATGTGATTGCAGATTGACCCAGATCCACGATTTGCGCAGCTGGTCAACGGTCCGCGCTCTAACCAGATGGCAATCGACGGTGTGCATCGAGCCCACGGGCCAGCCGCCGTCGCTTTGCGCTTTGAGCGTGCAATGATCTTTGGCGCCATCTTGGTACCAGATGTCAGCCGATGAATCGCTGTCGCCGCGCAGATCATCTCTGCCGGTCATGATCTGGAATCTCAAGACCTGGTACAACGCCGGGGTGGGTGTCGGCGTCGGCGATGCTTTGAGTTGAAGCATCGGCTTTGGAGCCACGGCCGGAGGAGTGGCAGCCACGGCAGTCGCCGTGCAGACCCCGGCGAGCAACATTATCCAAACGATGACCGTTAGTCTCATCATCATCCCTCCAAAACGCCCGGCTTGGTTACGGGAATCCAGGTCGCCGTCCCTTCGTCCGATGCCGTTCCTTTATGACCGGTGTAATGTGCGCCGCTCGGCGGCCTTGAAGCCACTTTTGAAAAGGCGCTCGATGAGCCCAAACATGCGCGGGTCACGCAAGTAGAGGTCCTGGCGGGTTAACGGCAGCCAAGCGCAGCGTTCATCGTTGACTTCCACATATGCTCGCACGCTCTCCGCGAAATACTCGTCGAGGCTGCTCGCCGCATATTCGTTGACCCAACCTGTAGCAGTCGCGAAGTAATAACGCAGTTCTTCGCTTTCGTATGAGAAATACGACCGCTTTTTGCGCGCGAGCAGCGCGTCGAGCGCGTGCGCGAACTCGTGCGCCGCGGTCATCCGCAGCGAGCGTGCGCGCAGCAAGATCCGGCGTTCGTCAACGACAAACAGGCCTGATGGCGGCGAGGGCCACTCGTCGATCGCCGGCGCGCAACGTGCGACCGATGACGAGAAACTCGCGAATGCTTGCCCCTCGGGAACAAGCGCGATGCTGACGCCTGCCGCCACCGCCTGCGTCAACGCAAGCTCGCCATATGGCGCCAAGGCATGGACAAGCATCGCTGGCGCCGTACCGCGCAGCAGCTTGCTGACTGCAACGCACGCCCGCTCGAACGGCGCCTGGACAATCGGGCTGCCGATCCCATTGAACGGCTCCGACAACACGATGACCGAACCGCTGCGATATGCGCCCAACTGCGGATTTTGAAGCCGCCGCAGCTGCCCGATCGTCGAATCGAGCGCCGCGCGTTCTCCCGAACCTCGCAACAAACGTTTTCGTGAGCGCAGCAGCCGCGCTCGCACTCGTTCGATCGCCAGCGCCGTCTCGGCATCGTCGCACGCGACCAACGCCGCGGTGTCCGGCGGAGCGCCCAGGTCTGCGAGGATGACGCGGCCGGCAGCCATTGCGGCAGTGTGCCGAAGTCATATGAGCGAGATGTGGCCGAGAGGTGGCCGTTACTTGACGAGTGTTTCGGCGGGGACGAACTCGATGCCGGCGGCCTGCATCTGCGGAATCATGACCGCGAGCGCCTGCGCCGTCTCGGCGTTGGGATGACCGATCGCGATCGCCTGTCCATGCGCCAGCGCGACCTTGAGCGTTTCGCGCAACTGCGCCTCGATCGCGGGCTCATTGACATCGTTGTCCAAGAAGACGTCTCGCGCCGCCGTCTGCACGCCGACCTCGCGCGCCATCTGCGCGCCGAGACTCGCATTGGACGTCTCCGAGTCGATGAAGAACAGCCGCTTCGATTTGAACACTTCGAGCACGTCGTGCATCACGCGCGGGTCGCTGGTGCCAAGACTGCCCATGTGGTTGTTCGCGCCGGGCACCGGCGGCAACGACTCCAAGTCTTGCTCGACCTGCGCCATGATCTGCCGGTCGGTCATCGCCGTCGTGATGGCTCCAGGACCCGGATTGAATTCTGCGGACACGGGTTGCATCGGCAAGTGCAATATGATCGACTTACCAGCGGCCTGCGCCTCTTGCGCGATGTCGCGGCCGTGTGCGGACAGCGGCAAGATCGCGAGCGTCAGCGGCGCCTGGAGGCCGAGAAACTGTTCATCTTTAGGTAGATTGTTGCCGCAGTCGTCGATGATGATCGCGACCCGGGGCGGATGGATCGGCGCGAGCGCGCCGGTCGCTGAGACGAGCGGGCGCTGCGCCACGGCTGCCGGAACGGCGTGCTGCGACGTGGTCGTATGCGGCTGCACGGCCACACGTTGTGGCGTCCGGTGTCCATGCGGACCGGTCTCATAATAGCCGGCGATCTGCCGCTTAAGCGCGCCGACGCTCCACCACAACCCGGCGACGAGCAACACGATGATGACGGTTGGAAGCCACGGAAACGGGCGCGGGCGCGGGCGACGCCTTGGCCGCCGGCGTCGAACTGCCATATCGTACGGACGTTCGCAGCCGGGCCTAGGGCGACCTCGTGATCGGCTAGAGGCCTGGCGCTGGTGCGGCGCTCTGCGCGGGTGCGGGTGTCGGCGAAGCGGTCGGCGCCGGTGCTGGTTGAGGCGTCGCCGGTGCAGGGCTGTTGCCCGGCGTCGAACCCTTGGGCATCAGGATGTCGGGTATCGAGACGCCGTTGAGCACGTGGACGACGAGGTCGAGCTTGCGGGCCGCGAGCTCCTTACCGCTCGGATCGAAGATCCGCACCTCGATGTATTTCGTGCCGGACAGCGCGACTGCCGCGCCGTTGATGGGAATCGTGTAGTCGCGATCCATCGTCGTCGTCTGGCCGCTCTGGTCGATCTTCTCTTTGGTGCTCAGCAGGAGCGAATTGTCCGCATTGTAGACTGCAAACTGGACGTTGTCGAACGGCACCGTTCCGATGCCGTGCGTCACCACGTGCGCATGGATCGTCGCATGCGTGTCGAGAAGGCCGACGATCAGCGGGTTAGGCGTGAGGTCGAGTTGGACCGATTGAAATGGGTTGCACCCGACGAGCGCGAGGCAGAGGCCAATCGCGCCACAGGCCAGGGTTGCTCGTTTCTTCATGTCATTACTAATAACGTGATGCGGCATCGAAAGGTGCGGCTTCGCGAAGCGCGTTCGTGAACCATGCGCGAAGGGACGGGCAAGCTCGTCCCTTCGCGCGTGGAATACTCAGACGTTTCTCAGTTATTCTACCGGCCCCACACAGTCGTTCTTCCTGGTTGAGGACTGCCGCTCATCGGATGCTCGAGGAAATTCGCAGCGGTATAGCCGGAATTCGCCGCGCAGTCGGACGGATTACCATTGTTGCCCGCCACGACGCCGAGGTTGAACGGTCCCGCCGGATTGTTGCCGATCGCGGCGATCGGTATGGTGAACGCGATCGTATTGCCGTTGACCGTGACCGCGGCCTCGCCGGTCTGCGTCACTGTCGGCAGCGGTCCCTGAATCGGATAGCTGCCATCGGCCAATCGCGTGAATAGGTAGACCTGATAGTCAGCTCCATTGTACGTGCCGCCGCCGCCGGTGCTGCAGAAATTGAAGTTCGTTCCGTCGGCAAAGTTGCCGTCCGTGTCGAAGACGACATAGCCGGCGAGCTGCGTTCCGGCGACGTCAGGAGTTCCGCCGGGTGGTGGTAATGCCACCGGCTGAGCAAACGTCACCGCGACCGTGATGGTCGTGTAGGTGCCCCCAGGGGGACCTGTGCGCGACGATGTCACGCCGGTGATGTCGTAGATCGTCGCTCCGTTTGCGATGCTATTCGTGTCGCCAGTCGGGTCCGTTATCGATGAGTTGATCGGGCCGGGTGGCTGCGGTCCGGAGGTCGACCCCGAGGAGGTACAGCCGACGCTGGCCGCCGCGAGCATCGCGGTGCAAAAAGCGAAAATAAGAGACTTGTTCGTCACGTTGATTCCTTCCATGGTAGGCCCTAAGGAGGGTTACGAGCCGCCCGCGCCTTCTGGAGCGAGGGGCTGCGTCTGTTTTTCTATTTCCCCCGACTTACGGCTGAACAACCATAGGAAGTTGAGCATGACGAGGTTGGCGACGATGCTGGAGCCGCCATACGAGAAGAACGGCAGCGTAATGCCGGTTAATGGCAACAGGCCGACGACGCCGCCGATGATAACGAACACTTGAATGCCGAGCGTTGCCGCGAAGCCGGTTGCCAGCAGCGCGGTGAAGCGGTCGGCTGCTGCAAAGGCGATGCTGAACCCGCGCACGACGAGCACGGTATACAACGCGATCAGCGCAAGTCCGCCGAGCAATCCGAATTCTTCCGCCCATGCCGCAAAGGTGTAGTCGGTGGCCGCATCCGGGATGAATCCCGGATGCCCTTGATGGTAGCCGGTGCCGAGCAGTCCGCCGGCCGCCAGCGAGAAGAAACCCTGCTCGGCCTGGTAGCCGCGCCCCAGCGGGTCGGTCCACGGATCGAGCCAGACGCCGATGCGCGTCTGCACGTAGGGGAAGTTGTGCGCCGCGAACCACGCGCCCAGCGCGAAGATCGCGAAGAACGCGATGACGATGTCGAGCCGCCGCGACGAGACGTACAGCATCACGAGGAAGATCCCCAAGAAGAGCGCGGCCATGCCCACGTCGTGTTGTAGCACGAGCGTGAGGATCGACACGCCCCAGCCAAGGATGAGCGGCACGATCAGCCGAGCGTAGGTGCCGATGTCGGACCAGCGCACGGCGGCGATCGCGTCGCCCCGATCCGCCAGATACGCCGCCATGAAGAACACCATGAAGAGCTTGATGCCCTCCACCGGCTGCGCATTGAACGGCCCGATGTGGAACCACAACCGCGCGCCGTTGATCTCTTGACCGAAATAGTGCAGCGCGACGAACAGCGCGAGCGAGATCAAGACCCAGGGATACGTGACGTGCGCGAGCTTGCGGTACTGCACGAACAGGCGCTGGCCGAGCACGACGATCGCCAGCCCGAAGATAAGCGAGCCGGTCTGGTGCCGGCCCAAGTATGGGTCGATGCGGCTGATCTCCAGGATGCCGAGCGCGCAGATCGCGGCGACGATGGGGATGATCGTGCGATCGTGCTCGACGTTGTCCGGCGGCGTGGCTTGCCAGACGACGAACAGCGCGCCGGAGATGAGCAGCATCCACCACGGGTACCAGCCGTTGACCGGCAGCAGCAGCGCCATGCCGATCCCCGCCGCGGTCAAGACGACCAGCAACGGCGCGAGATCGCGAAGCTTGACGTTTGGCGCGTTTAGCGAACGCGCGACCACATCCACTTAGTGGCGCGCTTGGGTCCGGAGGAAATCGTCGGCGGCGTTAGGATCGTTGACGATCACGCCGCGCTCGAGGTTTTGCTGCACGGACGACGGGAGCGAACCGGCGACCACGTCATAGGTCTTGCGCGTCACGTGCAACGGCACGCCATAGAAGCTTGCCGGCGTGCCCGCATAGAGCGCGACTTTGCCCGAAGGATCTGTGCCGAGGTAAAGATGGCTGTCGCTGATCCACCACGCGATGATGCCGGTGGTCACGATGACGAACAACGCGAGTGCGACCAGCAGTGTGACGCCGGCGATCCTCGGCCGTTTGGGTACGCGCGCGCGATCCGCGGGCGTACCGTGCAACGTCACGTCGCGCGCCAACAGCACCGTGGCATTATCCGAACCGCCGGCGATGCGGGCGAGCGCGACCACGCGCTGCGCGCTCGCATCGGCGGTGTCGCGGTTGGTCAACGCGGGTTGCAGATCTGCTAGCGCCACTGCGCGGTGCGCGCCATCGGTCAGCAGCGCAATCGCATCGCGCGCATGCAAGGTGTAGTGCGAGACTTTGGGTGAGACCGCCACCGCATCTTCGACGCCGAGCGCGCGCATCAGCAGCGGCCGGAACGGGCGTTGTTTGCCGAGGCGTGGCGAGCGGCCGCCGCTGCGCACCAGCTCGGGCACGATGGACTCGTCGTTGGTCAGCGCGACGAGCTCATTGCGGCGCAGCAGGTACGCGCGAGAGTCGCCGATGTGGCCGATGAACGCCTGATCGTTGATGATGAGCACCGCGGTGCAGGTCGAAGCGGTGGTGACGCAGTCGTCGCTGCCGCCGCCGAGGCGGTAGAGGCGATCGTTGGCTTCGGTGAAGGCGCTGACCAGCAGCTGGCGGACATCGGTGGGGCTCAGGGTGCGCGATGGAAAGGTCGCTCGGCGAAGCTCGCGACGCACCGCATCTCGTACGGTCTCGAGCACGAGGGTGGCGGCGGGCACGCCGTGGGCGCGACCGAATCCGTCAGCGACGGCAAGCAACGTGACGTTCTTATGGAGCTGTTCTGCGCTCCATGCGTCCTCGTTCGATCGTTGGCCCGCGCCGACGTCGGTGGCTACGCCGACCTCCATCGAATCCGCTTCCTACTGAGCGCGCTAAACGTCCTGGGATGGCGCTCCGAGGAAGACTATTTGGTTGGTTCCCAAACCAATCCTGTCCCCACGGCGCAGCGCGGCCATGCCTTCGAGCCGCTTTCCGTTCAGCAACGTGCCATTGGTGGAGTCGAGATCCTCGATAGTCGCCGCGCCGTCTGCCAGGTGCAAGCGGGCGTGCAGCTTCGAAACGCTCGCATCGTCGAACGCGATGTCACAATCCCGGCCGCGGCCGAACAGACAGCCATCTCGAACGTCGACGATATCAGCGGTCTGGCCGGGACGCTGCACGCGCAGTCTGGCGGCGCCAACGGGCTCTGATTGCTCCGCTGGCGGCGGGCCCGAAGGCGATCGAAACGCCCACAGCGCGAGCGCCAAGGCACCAAGCGCCATGAAGAGCGATTCCCAACGAACGGCGAGCGCATTCGCGATCATCGCGGTGCGCGTTCGAGCATGGCGTAGAAGAATCCGTCGGCACCGTTGATGCCTGGCTCACTCATTACACCGTCGCCGGCTGGTGTGATGCTCGACGCAGGTGCGGGCAGCGCGAGCGGGCGGGCGCGCCACTGGCCGTCACTGCGCAAGAACGCGGCGATGACCTCTTCATCTTCCAGTGGGTGGGTCGAACACGTCACGTACAGCAGCCGGCCGCCCGGCTTTACATGTGACGCCGCACGCGCGAGGATGTCGCGCTGCACGGCAGCGAAGCGCGCCGGATCGTTGGGGTCTTTGCGCCAGCGCGCGTCGGCGCGCCGGCCGATGATCCCGAGTCCCGAGCAGGGCGCGTCGATCAGTGCAGCATCCACACCCCCGTCCGGTCCTGCCGCGTACGCGCTGCGCGCATCGGCGCGGATGACCACGACCGGCGTCGCGAAATGCGCCGCGGATGTCTGGAGCGCTTTGAGTTTGACCGCATCGTCGTCGACGGCGACGATGCGACCGCGGCCTGCCATGCGCGCGGCGATGCCGCCGGTCTTCACGCCGCGGCCGGCACACACGTCGAGAATCGTCTCGCCGGGCTGCGGCGCGAGCAGCTGCACCGCGAATTGGCTTTCTTCGCTTTGCAGCGTGAGCCGGCCGTCGGCGAGCCAGGCGGCGAGTTTGCGGCGGTCGCCGCGCGACGCATTGGCGACGATGATGCATTCCGGAATGTCCAGCGAACCCGGCGTCGTCTCAAAACCCGCGCCGTGCAGCGCGTCGCGCGCTTGCTCGGGCGACCATTTCTCCGTATTGACACGAACGGCTCGGCGCGGCGGCGCATTGAGACCGGCTGCGATGCGAACGGCTTCGTCGAAACCAAAGCGCTCGATATATGCTTGCGCGATCCAGTCAGGCAACGACGCGAAAAGGCCAAGCGCCGTCGCGCCGCCTTCGCGCGTCGGCTCAGGCGGCTGCGGCCGCTCCCGGCTCAGGCGGCGCAACACGGCGTTTGCCGTCGCGGCGATGCCGGCATGGCCAAGCCGGCGCGCGAGCGCGACGCTTTCGTCCACAGCGCTGTGCACCGGCACGCGCTCGAGGTAGAGGATCTGATACGCGCCGAGCATGAGCACCCATTGCAACAGCACGTCGAGTTTTTCGAACGGTTTGTTCAAACAGCGCTGCAAAGCCCAGGCGAGCGTGCGCCGTCGCTTGAGCGTGCCATGCGCTAGTTCGGTGGCGAACGCCCGGTCGCGGCCGTCAAGGCCCGCGCGATCGAGCAGGCGATCCAGCGTCGCTGACGCATCGCCGCCAAGCATCAGCGCGCGCAGTGCGACTTCGCGCGCAGTCACGCGAGCGATCGAGCGAAGTCGACGCCGCTCATCGGCGGTTTGCCTTCGGGCACGACGCGCAGCAATCGCAACGCTCCGGCTGTGCATGCGATCAGCGGACCCTCACCGGCGAGCGAAAGCAGCGCGCCAGCCTGGCCAGGCGCATCGCCTTCGGCTCGAGCTTGTAAGACCTTGACGCGTTTGCCGCGCAGTTCGAGCCACGCACCCGGCTTGGGGCTCAGCGAACGGATCACGTCGACGTTGCGGCGCGCATCGTCGAGACGCAAGCGCGCGTCTTCTCGTGAAAGCGGGCGCGTGTACGTAGCGGCCGCCTCATCCTGGGCGACGCGAGCGAGGGTGCCTTTGGCCAATTCATTCGTCGCGCGTGCGAGCAGCTGCGCGCTGACCTGCGCGAGCCGGTCGTGCAGCGTTTGAAAATCATCGTCGGGCAAGATCTCGACGTCTTCGGCAAGCGCGATATCGCCGGCGTCCATCCGTTCCGACATCCAGATGATGCTCACGCCGGTGCGCGCGAGTCCGTCGCGCAGCGCGGCCTGGATCGGCGTCGCGCCGCGATACGCGGGCAAGAGGCTGGGATGGACATTGAGGGCGCCCAGTTTCGGCGTCGTCAACAACCGTGCCGGCAATATCTTGCCGTACGAAACGGTGACCAGCACGTCGGGTGAGAGCGCGCCCACCGCTTCGCAAAACGCGCCGTCCAAGCGATCGGGGGTGAACACTGGCAAGCCGGCGGCGGCGGCGGCCGTCTTGACCGGCGTGGGCGTCATCTTCAGACCGCGCCCCGCGGGCCGGTCGGCTTGCGTGTAGACGCCGAGGATATCGTGTTCGCGGTTGAGGTGAAGCAGGCTTGGCACCGCGAATGCCGAGCTTCCGAAAAAGATCGCGCGCAAACGGCGCCCGGGTTCAGATGCCGACGTTGCGAAGGTTCTCTTCTTCTTTCTCCGGTTGTTCCGCGGGGATCGCATCGCGGATGTTCGTCGCTTTGTCGGTGATCAGCACGCCGTCGAGGTGATCGACTTCATGCTGGAAACAGCGCGCGAGCATGCCCTCGGCGCGCAATGTGAATTTCTTGCCGTCTCTCTCGAGCCCGGTCACGGTGCACGCGGCGGCGCGTTTGACATCGCCGATCACGCCAGGGATAGAGAGGCAGCCTTCGACGCCTTCTTCCTCGCCCTCGAAATCGCTGAGCACCGGATTCACGACCGCGTAGGCCGGGTCGTCCTCGCCGCCGAGCTGCACGACGATGATGCGCTTGCCGATGCCCACTTGCGGCGCGGCCAGGCCGATGCCCGGCGCGTTATGCATCGTCACGAACATGTCGTCGATGAGCTGTTGGGTGAGCGGCAGCTTGAGCTCGAGGTTGGTGACTTTCTTCGCCACCTTGTGGAGGATCGGATCGGGTTCGAAGATGATGCGTCTTATGTACGCCATGCTCACTTACAAAATATATTGCGAGAGGTCTTGGTCCTTCACAATGTCGGCGAGCCGCTCCTCCACATACGCCTCATCGATGACGACCGTACCGCCCTTCTCGGGCGCATCGTAGCTGATGCCCTCGAGCACTCTTTCGAGCATGGTGTGCAAACGGCGCGCGCCGATGTTCTCCGTCTGCTCGTTGACGAGCGTCGCGAGGCGGGCGATCGCGTCGATGCCATCGTCGGTGAACGTCAGCTGCACCTCATCGGTCGCAAGCAGCTGGCGATACTGCTCGATCAGCGCGTTCTTCGGCGCGGTGAGAATCGTCACGAAATCTTCTTTGCTGAGGCTGCCGAGCTCGACGCGGATCGGGAAACGGCCCTGCAGCTCGGGGATGAGGTCGCTCGGTTTGCTGACGTGGAACGCGCCGGCGCCGATGAACAGCACGTGATCGGTCTTCACCGGACCGTGTTTGGTCAGCACCGTCGAGCCTTCGACGATCGGCAAGATGTCGCGCTGCACGCCCTCGCGCGACACGTCCGGGCCGCCGCTCTGGCGGCCGCCGCCCGCGATCTTGTCCATCTCGTCGATGAAGATGATGCCGTCTTCCTCAGCGCGCCGTATGGCCTCGCGCTTGAGCGCGTCGTTGTCGATCAGCTTGGCCGCTTCTTCTTGCGTGAAGATCTGCTTGGCTTCGGCGACGGTCACGCGCCGCTTCGAGCGCTTCTTCGGCAGCATCGAGCCGAGCAAGTCGTTCATGTTGCCGCCCATGTCTTCCATCTGCGGGCCGCCGAACGAGATAACCGTCTGCGGCTCCTCGACGTCGATCTCGATGATGCGCACGTCGTAGAACCCCGTGCGCAGTTCTGAGAGCACGCGTTCGCGGCGCCGCTCCAGCTCTTCGCTGCGCGAGGGCGGCGCGGATTCGGGCACCGAGCGCGCTCCGCCCTGCCCGGCCAACATGGCCGACAGCGCAGAGAACGGCGTCGAGCCGTCGCCCGCGGGCGCACGGGTCGATGGCTCGATGATGTCGGCGAGCCGCTCGAGCGCGGCCTCATACGCCGCCTCGCGCGTCTCCTCGATGCGCTCGGCGCGCACCGTTCGGATCGACGCTTCGACCAGATCGCGCACCATCGATTCGACGTCACGGCCGACGTAGCCGACCTCGGTGTACTTGGTCGCTTCGACCTTGATGAACGGCGCGCCGACCAGATTCGCGAGCCGGCGGGCGATCTCGGTCTTCCCGACGCCGGTCGGGCCGATCATGAGGATGTTCTTCGGAATCACTTCGTCGCGCATCTCGCCGGTGAGGCGGCTGCGGCGGTAGCGGTTGCGCAACGCGATCGCGACAGAGCGCTTCGCGTCGGCCTGGCCGACGATGTAGCGATCCAGCTCGGCCACGATGCGGGATGGGGTCAGTGTTTGCGGGTCCATGGAAAGTTCAAAATTCGCCGTCAGAGGCCACCGCCCTCCGGGATGCTACTTACATATGGTCCATGATACCCGGATGCTCTTCGGTCGCCCAGATCTTCGAAGGATCGGTTTCGAACGGCCAGACGTGCACCATCCAATTGTAGATGACGGGCTTGAAGCTGCCGCCGGCGGCTTCGCACGCCTGCGCGGTGGTGATCGAGCCTGCCAGACCGAACTGCGCGCCGGGTCCTACCCATTTGACCTGTTGACCGGGCGGAGGTAGGCACAGGTTCGTGTGCAGGTGCCAGGTGGCGATGCTCAGCGGCACGCGCTCGTTGAGCTGGTCCTGCGTCGCCTGCTCGGGCGCGGTGTACATCGCGCCGACGAGTTCGAACCCGCCGGGCACGCGCTTGTACATCAGCGAGGTCGGCCGCGCAGGATCGAACGAGAGCACGTTCGCGAACGCGTTGCTCCAGTTCGTGAAATGGTAGATCTCTTGCGGCACCTTTGGACAGGAACTGCTTGTAGCCGGCTGCCTCCGCGGCTCGATAGTCCTTGAACGGCTCGATCGCCTTGCGCAGCGACGCCAGGATCTGATCGGCGCGCTGCTGGTCCGCAGGCGTCACCGGACGAGGCATCGTCATGGCCATATGCGCGGTCTGATGCAGGTCTGTCGACACAGTCGTCGGGCTGTTTTGACCCGCCAGGTGCAGGCGAGGCCGTACTCATCCCTCCCATACCGGGCATGTCGTTCATGGCCACCATCTGATGCGTGGCCATATGATCGGCGAGATTGCACGAGTCGGCGCACGGACCACCCGCGCGGGCGCCATCGGGTTGGATCGCGAGACACGCCACGCTCACAGCGGCGATCGCAACGGCGAGCAATGGTTTTGTCATCGGCTTTAGACCCTCCGCGATAATACTATCGTCGCAGTGCCGCGAAAAGTCTGGGGATGCGGTGAGAACAGGGTGAAACACACGTTCACGGGAATCTAATCCGCCGCCACATCGAGCCGCGCGATCTTGCATCGCGCGTTTTTAGGAGACGTCGTTTTGAACGTTGTCGTACCCAAGGAGATCGCGCCGGGAGAGCACCGCGTCGCGCTCACACCAGACGTCGCCGGGCGGCTGGTGAAAGCGGGCAACGCGGTGATCGTGGAGCACGGTGCCGGCGATGCCGCAGGCTTCCGCGATGCCGATTATCAGAGCGCGGGCGCGACGCTCGGCGCGTCGGCCGCGGAGACCTATGGCGCCGCTGGGATGGTGGTCAAGGTGCAGCGGCCGCTTGACGGATGGTCCCGACGAATTGAGCCTCATGCCCGAAGGCGCGACGCTCGTCGCGTTTTTGCAGCCGCTGTCCGATCCGCAATACGCTGCCAAGCTCGCGCAACGCAAGGTCACCGGGTTCTCAATGGAGTTGATCCCGCGCATCTCGCGCGCGCAGAGCATGGACGCGTTGTCATCGCAAGCGACGGTCTCCGGCTATAAGGCGGCGCTGCTCGCCGCCGATTCGCTGCCAAAATTCTTCCCGATGCTCATGACCGCGGCCGGCACGGTGCCGCCCGCCAAGGTGCTCGTGCTCGGCGCCGGCGTCGCGGGTCTGCAGGCGATCGCGACCGCGCGGCGGCTCGGCGCCGTCGTGACCGGTTTCGACGTGCGCGCCGTGGTCAAAGAACAAGTCGAGAGCTTGGGCGCCACGTTTCTCGGCTCGCCGCCCCAAGATGCCGAAGGCGCGGGCGGGTATGCCAAAGAGCTCGCCGCCGATCAGCAAAAGCGCGATCAAGAGCTGATCGCCTCGACCGCGACCAACATGGACGTTATCATCACCACCGCGCTCATCCCCGGCAGACGGGCGCCGCTGCTCATCACTGCCGCCGCCGTGCAGAACATGCGACCGGGTTCGGTGATCGTCGATCTTGCCGCCGAGGCCGGCGGCAACTGCGAATTGTGCGAACCGGGATCGACTGTGGTCAAAAACGGCGTCACCATTGCAGGTCCGCTCAACCTTCCGAGCACGATGCCCCAACACGCGAGCATGCTGTACGCCAAGAACGTGCTGGCATTGTTGACGCTGCTCGTCAAGGACGGCACGCTGACGTTGGACATGAACGACGAGATCGTGCGCGGCGCATGCGTCACGCGCGACGGCGAGATCGTCAACGAAGCGGTTCGCTCGCGGCTGCAAGGAGTCGGTGCTTGATGGAACACTTCCTGATCCAGCTCACGGTATTCGTCCTGGCGGTGTTCGTCGGGTTCGAAGTGATCTCCAAAGTGCCGTCGATGCTCCATACGCCGCTCATGTCCGCGACCAACGCGATCCACGGCATCGTGGTCGTCGGTGCGATGCTCATCGCGGGCGCCGCGATCGGCGGCGCGGTCGGCCACGCGATCGGCATCGCCGCGATGGTGCTCGGCTCCATCAACGTCGTCGGCGGTTTTGCCGTCACCGAGCGCATGCTCGAGATGTTCAAAGGGCGGACGGAGAACCGCCCGCGATGACGATCGAACAAATCGTGCTCTCGATCGCGTATCTCGTCACCGCGGTCCTCTTCATCCTCGGTCTCAAGTTCTTGAGCTCGCCGCGCACGGCGCGCGTGGGCAACATCCTCGCCATGATCGGCATGGCGATCGCGGTCGTGGCGACCGGATTCGATTCTCGCATCCTGTCGTGGACCGACATCATCATCGGCGCCGTCGTCGGCGTGCCGATCGGCTTGGTCTCTGCCAGGCTTGTCAAGATGACTGCGATGCCGCAGATGGTCGCGCTCTTCAACGGCGCGGGCGGCGGCGCGGCAGCGCTGGTCTCGGCGGGCGAGTTCATCCGCCTCACGCAAGGCGGCGCGACGCCGACCTGGGATCAGCTGTTGCCGATCATCCTCAGCTCGATCATCGGCTCCGTGAGCTTCTCGGGCAGCCTGGTGGCGTTCGCGAAACTGCAAGAGCTCATGACCGGCCGCCCGATCACGTATGCCGGCCAGCAATTCGTCAACGCGCTCGTGTTGCTGGCGGTCGTCGGCCTCTCGGCGTTCATGCTGCTGGGCCACGTCTCGGCAGCGGCTTTCGGCGGGATCATCGTCGCTGCGTTGTTGCTCGGCGTACTCGGCGTGTTGCCGATCGGCGGCGCCGACATGCCGGTCGTGATCTCGCTGCTCAACTCGTTCACAGGCGTCGCAGTGGCGGTCACCGGCTTCGCGCTCGACAGCACGGTGCTCATCATCAGCGGCACGCTGGTCGGCGCATCCGGTACGCTGCTGACCACGCTGATGGCGACCGCGATGAATCGCTCGCTCGGCAACGTGCTGTTCGGCGCGTTCGGCGCGGCGCCCAAGGCGGTCACCGGCGGTCCGGCGGCTGCGCCCGGCGGCGGCACAGTGCGTTCCGCCAGCGCTGAGGACGTGGCTACACTGCTCGCGTACTCGCGCTCGGTGATCATCGTGCCGGGCTACGGCATGGCGGTCGCACAAGCGCAACACGCAGTGCGCGAGCTCGCGTCGAATCTTGAGAAACGGGGCGTTGACGTCAAGTTCGCGATCCACCCGGTAGCGGGCCGCATGCCCGGCCATATGAACGTGCTGCTCGCCGAAGCCAACGTGCCCTACGATCAACTGCACGAGATGGACGAGATCAATCCGCAGTTCGAAGCCGCGGACGTCGCGCTGGTCATCGGCGCGAACGACGTCACCAACCCCGCAGCGCGCAACGTCCAGAACAGCCCGATCTACGGCATGCCGATCCTGGATGTCGACAAAGCGAAAAACGTCGTCGTGCTCAAGCGCAGCATGAACCCAGGCTTCGCGGGCATCGACAATCCGCTCTACGAGAACCCCAAGACGATGATGCTGTTCGGCGACGCGAAGGACTCGGTGCAGAAGCTCGCCGCTGACGTCGCGGCCGCGTAGTTGGATTTCTGGCGTTTTATCGACGCCGTTGCGATCGGACCGCAGCCATACACGTTTGACGTTCCTGTATCGTTTGAGGTCGCGTCGCAGCGCTTTGGCATGCTGATGCTACCGCGGCTAGTAAGATCCGACACGCCGTACTTGACGGCCTCGCTCGTCGACGGTCGCGTCGAGGCCTTCTATGAGGTCCAACCTCGAGGCGATGCCCCGGCGCATTTCGATCTGTTGACGATGATACGTCCGGTGTTCCGCGGCCAGCTGAGCGGCGGTGCCGACCACTCACGACTAAGCGGTTGGTTCGGCGCAGGTTGGACAACGCGTATATTCGGCGCGGGCTCTTTACTCGTCACGCTGATACTGCTCGCGAGTTGGGCGATCGGCAAACCTATGGGCGTCGCCCAGGCAGCGTGGATCCTGCCCGTCGGCTTCACCGCGCTCGCGTTGCTAAGCAGGCAGAATGGCGAAGACGACATCCGGCTGATCAAGGCAAACCTCGAACACACGTTGCTCGAGGGCGACTAGCCGAGAACTCGTTCATAGCGATGGTCGGTGTGGCCGGGCATGTCATCGCTCGGTCCGGTCCACGCGCGAGAGAAGCCCATCACCTCGAGCAGCGCGATCGACGCGGCGTTGTCGGCGTCGACAACCGCAGTGACCGACGTGACACCGTATTCGCGTAGTGCCACGTCGACCATTGCGCCACACGCTTCCTTGCCGTACCCGTTGCGCCAGAACGGCACGAAGATGTCGTATCCGATCAGCGCGTGATCGCCCTCGATCGTCGCTTGGGTCAGGCCTACGTACGGGCCGGTCTTGGCGCGCGCCGCCCAGTTCAACCAGATCTGCGACCCATCCGGCGATCTGCCGGCCGCGAGCTGTTCGAAGCGGCGTCGAAGCGCGAATTCCGATTCGGGCGGCGGCTGGCTGACGTATCGATACAACAGTGGGTCCTGCAGCGGCGCGTACAGAGTCTTGGCATGCTCGGGCACAATCGGCTCAAGCCACAGACGTGGCGTTTCGATGGGCGCTTCATCGCGTTGTGTCAAGGCACGGCGCCGATACGCGCCTGGATTCGTTGAGCTGGGTGTAGGAAGCGGCATCGCCGCGGGCGGCGCAGGCAGCGCGGCGAGCACTGGTAACCAAAGGAGTTTGGCGGAGATTGCGACCGCATCGAAGTAGAGACGCAGCCCGACTCGCATGGCGACAATCGTATAATGCAATAGCGTTTTGTTTGATTCCACGAGTCTCAACAGGGACATTTCTCTCAACGCGATATACCCAAAAATCGCGATTGATGCGACGTCGGCGACAAAAATAACCCCGACGAGTCCGAAAGTCGGCCAAAATGCGCGGCGGGTGAGATCCCACGAACGCGCGAGCGCCTGTCCCACTCCTTTGTCTTCCAGTCCGACCGCGGCGGTCGTCACCCACAGTCGAGATGCGAAATACAGGCCAGGCAGGACGAGCAGTAGCATTCCGGCGGTGACGACGATTTCGTAGACCATGAACGCGCCAGCGATGCGCGTGTAAAACGCGCGCGTCGGCGTGAAACCCGGTCGAGTCAGCCGCAAGCGCCGCAACCATCGCCGCAGTGAACCAGATGAGGTAGACCGTCCCAAACCGCTATGTAGCTCCATGACCCCACGGTCATCTGCCATCGCGACAAGCGCGGCCCCGCAGGCGATCAACCAGGGCCATTGGCGCACCGATATCAGTACGCCACGATCAAACGCCTTTGAAAGAAAAAGCCAGAACGGCGGGAGCGGTACTACCCTCACGCGGTCGTGGGTGATGCGACCAGCACTGAAAGCTCGGCCTCTTGCATCGCCTTGAGCGACCGGTACCAGTACAGACCCGCGATCCACTGCGCTTGGCTTGCGTACATCGCGATCGGCACGGCGAGCGCGATGGCGTAGTTCGTCACCTGGTCGATCGTGCCCGGGACCAGCTTCACGTTGACCAGCGCACCGGCGATGCCGCCGATGACGAGCGCCGGCAAGCCGGCCGTGATCTCCACCGCCAACAGCAGCACCAGCCCGAATAGCAGCGTGCGCCAGAAGCGTCCGGTCGTCAGCTCCCAGGAGCGGCGCATCGCGACTTCAGCCGGAAGGCGATCGGCGATAACGGCCGCTTCAGCCATCGACCATTTGGTGCCGAGCCACACCGCGGGCCACACAAGTGCGACAAATCCGAACACGCATGCTATTCCGACGCCAGCGCCGACGAGGAACAATCTGGCGACGCTGCTCGAGTCCAGGCGATACGTGGGGTCGATCGTGCGCATCGCGTTCGCTGCAGCAGCGAAGCTCCAGACAAACAGGCATACGTCGAGCGCGCGCTGCGATGCGCCGACCGCTGCGAATGCGAGGCACGCGAGCATCAAGGCGATGATCCAGACCCACGAGCGCAGCGTCACGCGGACCGCGCGATCGAACGCGGTGGCGAGCAGCGGCCCGAGGCGCGGATAGTCCGCTTGCCCGAGCGGCACGCTCACAGGGTTTCGATGGCGATATCGTCGTTCGTGTAGATGTCGATCCGGCCGGCGACCTGCAAGGCCTCCTGCACGATCTCCGCCGCGCCGAGCGGCGTGTTCTTGATGAGCGCGAGCGCCGCGGCTTGCGCGTACGGCCCGCCGCTGCCGATGGCCGCGATGTTGTCATCCGGCTCGACGACGTCGCCCGTGCCCGAAAGCACGAAGAGATGCTCGGTGTCGCCGACGATCAGCAGCGCCTCGAGCCGGCGCAGGTAGCGGTCTTGGCGCCAATCCTTGGCCAGTTCGACAGCGGCGCGTGTGATGTTGCCGCGGAACTCTTGCAGTTTCGTTTCGAACTTGTCAAGCAGCGTGATGCCGTCCGCGGCCGATCCCGCGAAACCCGCCAGCACCTTGCCGCCGCCGACCTTGCGGACTTTGCGGGCGTGGTGTTTCATGACGACTTTGTCGAGCGTCACCTGGCCATCGCCGCCGACTGCGATATGTCCGTCGCGCAACACCGCGACGATCGTCGTTGAACGGATCATGCTACCTCGATGGGGTGGAACTCGCGTGCGATCTGATCGATCTCTGCGAGCGCGCGTTCGGCGAGCGCGCGGCGCCGCGCCTGCTTGTCGCGGCGCGGGGTCTCGAGCGGCTCGAAATACGCGAAGGTGACGTTTTGCGGCTGGAAGTCGTGGCTCGTGCCGTCACGCAGATACGCGAGCAACGCGCCGATGGCGGTCCGGGACGAGGGGAAGAATGCGCGCTCGTCGCCGGCGGCTCTGCGCGCGGCGTTCACGGCGGCGACGATGCCGCTGGCGGCCGCCTCGACATACCCCTCACAGCCCGTCACTTGACCCGCGAGGAACACCTGTGGAGCGACGCGCAGGCTCAAGTCTTCAGCCAGCACCCGCGGGGCGTCGACGAACGTGTTGCGATGCATGACGCCGAGCCGCAGCCATTCCGCGTTTTCGAGCCCTGGCAACTTGCCGAGCGCCGCGCGCTGTGCCGGCCATGTGAGGCGGGTCTGAAAGCCGACCAAATTGTACGCGGTACCCGCCGCGTTCTCGCGGCGAAGTTGGACGACCGCATAGGGGCGACGCCCGGTGCGCGGATCGTCAAGTCCGACCGGCTTGAGGGGGCCAAAGCGCAAAGTGTCTTCGCCACGACGAGCCATCTCTTCAACCGGTAGGCACGCCTCGAAGTACGGAACCTTGCCGCGTGCGGCATCCGATTCGAAACCATGAGGCTCGTGCTTGTCGCCTTCGACCAGATCGCGCACGAGCTGACGGTATTGTTCTTTATCCAGCGCGATATTGAGGTAATCTGCGCCGTCGCCTTTGCCGTAGCGCGACGCCTCGAACAGCTGCGATCGGTCGAGCGAATCGCTGGCGACGATCGGCGAGGCGGCGTCGAAATAATGCAGCTGGGGTCCGCACAGTCGCGCGAGATCTTCGGCGAGCGCCGCGGATGCGAGCGGTCCGCAGGCGACGATCGCGATGCCGTCGGTCGGAATGCGTCGGCATTCCTCGCGCCGCAGTTCGATGAGCGGGTGGGCAGAGATACGCTCCTCGATGTGATCGGCGAAGTGCTCGCGATTGACCGCCAACGCTCCGCCGGCGGGCACCGCATTCGCGCGCGCCGCCTCGATGATCAGCGAACCGAGCCGCGCCATCTCTTCTTTGAGAAGCCCGACCGCGTTTTCCAGCGAGACGCCACGTAGCGAATTGCTGCACACGAGTTCCGCCAACCGCCCGCTGACGTGCGCGCCGGTCTGGACGTTCGGACGCATCTCGTAAAGAACGACGGGGACACCGCGCTGCGCGAGCTGCCACGCCGCTTCGGAACCGGCGAGCCCGCCGCCGATGACCGTCACGCGATCCATTGTTGTGCCTACTTCGGAGCATCTCGGCGAGTGGCCTTTGGGTCGGATGCGGTTCTAAGCGGAGCGCTTCTCTTCCAAGTGCTCGTCCATGTGCTCGATCACGCGGCCCGAGTGCACAACGCCATTGGTCGGCGCCTCGTGCGGCTGCTCCTGACCGTGATCGTGGTGCGCGTCGACGCTGCATACGATGCGCCCGCCGTTGCGGCCCCACTTGCGCACCAAGAACGCGCCGCATTCCTTGCAGGCGGAACCGACCATCGGCGGATCCCACGCCACGAAGTCACACGCCGGATAGCGCTCGCATCCGTAGAAGATGCGGCCTTTCTTGCTCTTGCGCTCGAGGATGCGGCCGCCATCGCGCGGACAGACGACGCCCGAATCTTTCACGATAGGCTTGGTCGTCTTGCATTCCGGATATCCGGTGCACGCGATGAACTTGCCGAAGCGCCCGTTCTTGATCTTCATTGGACGTCCGCATGCGGGGCAGGTCTCGTCGATCTCTTCCTCTTCGATCTCGATCTTCGGGAAGAACTCTTCGGCGCGCGCCAGATCTTTGGAGAACGGCGCGTAGAAATCGCGCAGCAGCGAGCGCCAATCGTCGTGCTTGTCCTCGACGCGATCGAGCCGTTGCTCCATCTCCGAGGTGAACGTCTCGTTGAAGATGTCGGGGAAGAACTCGACCAGCACGTCGTTGACGATCAAGCCGACCGGCGTCGGTGTGAAGCGGCGCTGCTCGAGCTTGGTGTAATGGCGCTGGATCGTGTCGACGATCGTCGCATAAGTGCTCGGCCGGCCGACACCCTTCTCTTCGAGCGTCTTGACGAGCGACGCTTCGGTGAAGCGCGGAGGCGGTTCGGTCCAATGCTGCGCCTTCATGATGCCGCGCAGATCCATCGCCTGGCCTTCTTCCACGGGCGGCAAGTGCTTCTTGCGCTCGTCCTCTTCGGTGGCATCTTCGTCGGGCGTCTCTTCGTAGATCTTCGTGTAGCCGGCGAACTTGAGCACGGTGCCCGTAGCGCGCAGCGCGCAGTTGTCGGCGTCGATCTCGACCGTCGTCTGGTCGTAGACCGCCGGCGCCATCTGGCTCGCGACGAAGCGCTCCCAGATCAGCCGGTAGACGCGCAGCTGCGACGGATCGAGATACGGCTTGAGGCTATCGGGCGTGCGATTCGCATCGGTCGGCCGGATGGCTTCGTGCGCGTCTTGCGCGTCTTCCGAAACCTTGAACTGTTTGCCGTTGTGGTATTCCTCGCCGAACGTGCGATTGATAAACTCGCGCGCTTGATCCATGGCGAACGTCGACAGCCTGGTCGAATCGGTGCGCATGTAGGTGATGAGACCGGTCGTGCCCTCTTCACCGACGTCGACGCCTTCGTACAGCCCCTGCGCGATCTGCATCGTGCGGCGCACGCGCATCTTGAGGCGGCGCGACGCTTCCTGCTGCAGCGTGCTGGTGGTGAACGGCGCGGCCGGCGAGCGGCGCACCTCGCGCGTCTTGACGCTGGTGACCGTGTACTTCGCCTTCTGCAAGCGGTTCGCCAACCGCGTTGCTTCGGCTTCGGTCGGAATGTCGAACTTCTCGAGCTTCTTGCCGTCGACGCTGACGAGGTCCGCGACGAGCGTGTGCTCGGAGTCGTGGTGACCGTGCGGCCACAAGCGCGCCGAGACCGTCCAGTACTCGCGCGCGACGAATGCTTCGATCTCGCGCTCGCGGTCGACGATCAGCTTGACCGCGACCGACTGCACGCGTCCGGCCGACAACCCGCCTTGGATCTTGCGCCACAGCATGGGCGAGATCTTGTAGCCGACGAGCCGGTCGAGGATGCGGCGCGCCTGTTGCGCGTCGACGCGATCCATATTGATAGGCCCGGAATGCTTGAGCGCCTCTTGAACGGCGCTCTTGGTGATTTCGTGGAGTTCGATGCGGCGCGGATCCGGCAGTTTGAGCACTTCTGCCAAGTGCCACGCGATGGCTTCGCCTTCGCGATCGGGGTCGGTTGCTAAGTAGATATGGTTGGCTTTTTTGACCGCCGCGCGCAGGTCTTTGATGACCGGCCCCTTGCCCTTGATAGTGACGTAGGTCGGCTTGAAGTCGAGATCGACGTCGACGCCGAGCCTGCTCTTGGGCAGGTCGCGCACGTGACCGACTGAGGGCAAGACTTGATAGCGGGAACCGAGGAACTTCTTAAGAGTGCGGGCCTTGGCCGGCGATTCGACGATGATGAGGGACTTTGACAATACTTCTCCGTTGGTGTCCGCGGGTCGAAAAAACCCGCTTCTACACGTTGTGCGATGCGGGACGAGCCCCCGCAGTCGCTCAAACGTTCCCTACTATACACCACGGCGTCAAGGCCCGTCAAATGCGGGACACCATCATGAGGCCATAAAGAAAGCCGGATGACGCACCATCCGGCCTCTAAAGCGACCGTTCTCGCGCGCGTTATGTCCGCGCCGCTGAACCCGAGCGAGCGAACCCCGCGAACGCGAGAATCACGCCAGATATGAGATGGATCCACGGATCGTTGCCGCCGATCGGCACGAGTCCGAACGGGTTGGGGACGAAGAATCCAAGCAACGCCAACACGATGAGCACGACGCCGACGATCTGGCAATACGACACCGCGCGGGCCTCGTCGCCCGCCGCGGTCAGGCCCCAAAAGCCGAGCACCAGATGCACGATGTTGTGTACGAGATTGACGGATGCGAAGCCCAGCAGGACGCTGGGAGCCATGCCGATCGTGCCGCCGATCGGATTGATAAAGCCGGCGACGCCGACGATGGTGTAGATGACGCCGAAGATGAGTGCGACGGTTCTCGCCATCACCGATGAACCTCGGCCGTGCGTTTGGTGATGTCGGGCTGCTCGCCGTGCAGTTCCTCGACTTTGTGACATGCCACCGCGTGGCCGTTGTATTCTTTCAAGAGCGGCTCTTCGATGAAGCAGCGCTCGTACGCGATCGGGCAGCGCGTGTTGAAACGGCATGCCTTCGGGGGATTGACCGGCGAGG
Source organism: Vulcanimicrobiota bacterium (assembly GCA_963812135.1). Classification (GTDB taxonomy): domain Bacteria; phylum Vulcanimicrobiota; class Vulcanimicrobiia; order Eremiobacterales; family Eremiobacteraceae; genus JAFAHD01. The sequence continues at coordinate 1,088,247 of CAWETU010000001.1, read as the reverse complement.
GGATGTCGCCCGTGAGGATGATGCGCTTGCGGCGCGCCTCGACGCGCGGATCCGGGATCGGGATCGCCGAGAGCAGCGACTGCGTGTATGGATGCAGCGGGCGTTTGTACAGCTCGTCGCGGTCCGCGACCTCGACCAGCTTGCCGACGTACATCACCGCGACGCGGTCGGAGATATGGCGCACGACCGACAGATCGTGCGCGATGAGCAGATAGGTCAGACCGAGCTGCTGTTGGAGATCTTGCAGCAGATTGACGACCTGCGCCTGGATCGAAACGTCGAGCGCCGAGACCGGTTCGTCCGCGACGATGAACTTCGGGTTGACCGCGAGCGCACGGGCGATGCCGATCCGCTGGCGCTGGCCGCCGGAGAACTCGTGCGGATAGCGGTTGGCGTGGTACGGCGCAAGCTTGACCGTGCGCAGCAAGTCGTTCACGCGCTTTTCGATATCCGCGCGGTTGGGATGCGGTTGGCCGTCGATGCCGTGGATCTGCAGCGGTTCTGCGATGATGTCGCCGACCGTCATGCGCGGATTGAGGCTCGCGTACGGGTCCTGGAAGATGATCTGCATCTCGCTGCGCAGCGTGCGCATGTTGGGCGCGGCGCGGTCCCACAGCGGCGCGCCTTGCGGCAGACTCGTGATGTCCTGGCGCTCGAAGAAGATGTGACCGCTCGTCGGCTCGAGCAGGCGCAGGATGCAGCGCCCGATGGTCGTCTTGCCCGAGCCCGATTCGCCGACGAGCCCGAGCGTTTCGCCCGCGCGGATCGAGAACGACACGTCGTCGACCGCCTTGACGTCGGCCACGTGGCGCGAGAACACGCCGGCGGTGATCGGGAAATATTTCTTGACGTGGCGGACTTCGACGATCGCGTTCGGATCCGGCGGCGCTTCCTGCGGAGGCGCGGCGATCGGGGCGACGTCAACCACGGCCGGCGTCTCCTGATAGCGGCAGCGCCTCGGCGGCCGCTTGGCGCGCCTTCTCCTTGGCTGCGGCGCTCGCCAGCTTGAGCCGCTCGGCCTCGGCGCGTATCCTCAGACCAGGTTCTTCATTATATAAGGTGCAGCGCGCGAGGTGGCCTTCGCCAAAATCGATGACCGGCGGCGGGATGATCGCATGGTCCGGCAGCACATACGGGCAGCGCGGCGCGAACGTGCAGCCGGCTGGCAGGCGCAACAGGTTGGGCGGCTGGCCTTCGATGGGCACGAGCCGGCGCTGCCCGCCCTCGTCCAGGCGCGGCAGCGAGTCGAGCAGGCCGAGCGTATACGGGTGCTTGGGGTCGCTGAAGATCTGATCGGCGGTGCCGTATTCGACCATGTTGCCGGCGTACATCACAAGCACTTTTTCGCAGATCTCTGCCACGACCCCCAAGTCGTGCGTGATCATGATGATCGCCGAGTTCAATCGTTTTTGCAGGTCGTTCATGAGGTCCAGGATCTGCGCCTGGATGGTGACGTCGAGCGCCGTCGTCGGCTCGTCCGCGATCAGCAGCTCGGGATCGCACGACAGCGCCATGGCGATCATGACGCGCTGGCGCATGCCGCCCGAGAACTGGTGCGGATATGACTTGATGCGCTTCTGCGGCTCGGGGATACGCACCAGCTCGAGCATCTCGATTGCGCGCTTATACGCGTCGTGGCGGCTCTTGTGCTGGTGCAGCATGATCGTCTCCATGATCTGATCGCCGATGGTCAGCACCGGATTGAGGCTGGTCATCGGGTCTTGGAAGATCATGGCGATCTTGTTGCCGCGGATGCTGCGCATCTGCGCCTCGCCCACTTTGAGCAGATCAGTCCCGTTGAAGATGATCTCGCCCTTTTCGATGCGGCCGGGCGGCATGGAGATGAGACGCATGATAGAGAGCGCCGTGACGCTCTTGCCCGAACCCGACTCGCCGACGATGCCGAGCGTCTTGCCGGGCTCGATGTCGAACGACAGTCCGTTGACCGCCCGCACGATGCCGTCGTCGGTCGAGAACGTTACCTCGAGGTCTTTGACGGACAGCAGCGGCATGCGGCGGCGTTTACCGGGGAGTCGCGAAGAAAAACGCGACGGCCAAGACGATCCACGCGCTCGCCGTGAAGGTCGTCACCCGCGTGATCTGTTGATCGAGCCCCAAACGCCCGTGGTACGCGGACTCAGCGCGTCCGCCGATGCTGCCGGACAAGCCTTCGGTCTTGGTCGTCTGCGCGGACATCAGCGCGATGAGCGCGACCGTCGAGACGAGGAACAGCGCTTGGATGAGATTCACGACCCACGGATATTGATCCGCGAAGGTCGCTTGATGGAAGATGATGGTCGGCGCCGGGATCGGCGTCGGCAGCGAGGCGGCGGGCGAAGCCGCCAGCAGCGCAAAAACCGTTGCTAACAAAAGATCGAGTGCTCCTATAAAGACGGGCCTATGAGCCCGCATTGTGACGCGAAACGCGAAGTCAAGAAGACCTGCCAGAGGTTCGGCCGTCCCGCGCGCGGCCCCTGTCCGCACGTGCGAGAAAACCGCTGATGTGGGGTTCGATGACGTCGAGCCAGCGGCCCACGGTCATGAGATGTTGCCCTTCCCTGAACACGAGGACGTTGCGGTCGCGGCTGCCAACCGACGCATCGATCAACGCGGCGTTGGCAGGCGGCACGGTGAGGTCACGTGCGCTGTGCATCACGAGCAGCGGCGTGTGCACGTCTGCGAGCCCTTCTCGAACTCGCGCAAGCACCCCTAAGAACGTTGCGACCGCCGATGCGGGCACGGTCGGATAGCCGATGACGCCGAAATATGCGTTCGGATTCACCGGCAAGTGCGTTTGCGCGCGGTGGCGCGCGACGAGATGCACGCCGCGAAACACGTGTGTCGGCATGCGCACCGGCGTGTTGATCGTGACGACCGTCGCCGGCCGTTTGTGCTGCGCGATGTGCAAGCCGAGCGCGCCGCCCATCGAAAAACCGACGACGTGCACCGTGCGGTATTCGCGCTCCATCGCCTCGAACCGCGCCAACGCCCAATCCAGATAATCGTCGGCGGTGATGCGATCGAGCTCGCGCACGTCGCCGCTGTGACCCGGCAGCGCCGGGGCGATGACGCTGTAGCCCTCCGCGTGCAGGCGCGCGCCGAGATCGCGCACCTCGTCCGGGCTGCCTGAGAACCCGTGCAGCAGCAGGATGCCGCGATCGTCGCCGTGCAGTTCGAATGCGTCTCCCGTGCGTTTGCGCCGCGTCACTTTAACTTTACAGACCTTCTTGCGCGCGGCTATAATGACACCTATGCAGCCCCAGGTCCGCGGCAGCCGCGTCGAGCCGATCGTCGTCGGGATGCGCAGTCATCGCGCCGCCGTCGAATTCGCGAAGGCGCTCTCGACTATCTTCAACCCATTCATCTGCGCGTCCGCGCTGTTCATCATCATCTCTCACGCGTTCTCAGTTTCGACAAAGGAGTTCTGGGTCTTGTCGGCCGTGAGCGTCACCGTGTACACGGTGGCGCCGCTCGTCTGCTTGCTGCTGCTCTACGTCACGGGGCGCATCTCGGACTTCGACATGTCCGACCGCTTCGAACGTGAGAAGATCTTCTTGGTGATCGTCGCCATCGATCTGTTGGCGGCCATCGGCTTCACCATCGCGCAAGTTCCCGTGCAGATCGTCGCCGTGGCGTGGGGTTATTGGGCGACCGCCCTCGTCGTCATGATCATCACGCGGTATTGGAAGATCAGCACGCATGCCTTCGGCATCGTTGGTCCGTTCACGGTGATGTTCGTGCTGTTCAAGCTGCAGCCATTGCCGTATGCTGCGCTCGTGCCGCTCGTCTGTTGGGCGCGCGTGTATCTGCGCGCGCACACCGTCGCGCAGGTGTTGGCCGGCGGCGTCGTGGCGATCGCCTCGACGCTCATCTTCTTCCGCCTCTTCCACTTACTGTAGTGGCGCGGTCCGACGTGGCCGAATCGCGAACAACACGCCTGTAATGTTTAGCGCCTGGGAGAGGAGCAACATCCCGATCACCATCGCGTCGAGGATTGTGAATCCGTTGGTCGGCCCCATGATAAAGAGAGCCAGAGCGAATACGATTGCACTTGCCGCGAAAAAGAAGTACCCAATCGTCATAGACTTCGGCTGTATTACCGGTTGCTGTTTAGCACCGTATCCCAGTCGCAAAAAACCGACGTAGATCGCTATTGTTAGGAACGGAGCAAGGAACAGGAACATTATGGGCCACAGGTAACCCGATTCGACCTTCAACAATCCAAGTAAAGCCGCGACGAATGCTGCGACACCGATCGCTCCGAACCGTGTCCAGGTTTGAGCCTTAGGAACCACTCCTGGTTATTCCCGTGGTGTCTTGTCGCGACCTCGCAGGTGGTAATTCGACGTGCACGAGTTCATCGATGCGCGGCGCGCCGAGCGGCTTCGCGTAGCGCGCGAACATCTGCTTGTCGCCGCTCACCTCGCAGATCAATCGCCCCGATCCGGACGGTTCGGGCGCCAACAACGCGACGGTCGCCGCCGCGCATGCATCGGCGGGGTCCACCAGTTTCACGCTCGGACCGAGCGCAGCCGTGAACCACTTGCGCAGATGTGGGAAATGGGTGCAGCCGAGGATCACGGCGTCACAGTGCGCGTCGACGAACGCGCGGCATGCAGCGTTGACCGCGGCCTGCGCGCGCTCGGTTGAAGACTCGCCGGCTTCGACGATCGGCACCAACGCGGGCGCGGCGACGTTCGTGACGCGCGCATCGGGCTTGAGAGCGTGCACCCCTCGCTCGAAGCAGCCGCTGTCGATCGTGCCGCGCGTCGCGATCACGCCGATCCTGCCGCTCGCGCTCGCAGCCACCGCGGCGCGGGCGCCGGTATCGATCACGCCGGTATAAGGAACGCGCGACGATGGCCAGCCGTGCGCGTCGAATGCGGCGCACGTCGTTCCCGATGCGACGACGATGACGGCCGGATCGTGCTGCGAGAGGCGTTCGACGATGCGCGCGCCCAGCGCGGCGACGTCGTCAAGCGCGCGATCGCCGTACGGCACATTTGCGGTGTCGGCGAAGTAGACGACTTCGGTGCCGGGCGCCAACGCGCGCAGCGCGTTCAAGACGGTGAGGCCGCCCAGACCTGAATCGAGCATCGCCACGGGGCGCGGACGTTCGCTCACAGCGGCGCCTGCGGTCCGCCGGTGAACTCCATGACGCCGTTGGCGATGCCTTGCGCGAGTTTGTCGAGAAACGCCGGCCGCGCGAGCAGTTCTGAATCGTGCGTGTTGCTCAGGAAAGCGGTCTCTACCAGGACTGCCGGCATGTCGGTGTGTTTGATGACATAGAAGTTATTGCGTTTGACGCCGTCGTCGGTGATCCCGTCGGCGACGATGACCGATCTCTGCACCGCCTGCGCAAATGCTTTGTCTGCTTGGCGCCAATAGTAGGTCGTCGTGCCGTTGAGAGAGTGGGCGACCGACGAATTGACGTGGACGCTCACGAACACGCGCGCGCCCGCGGCATTTGCCACGTCGCATCGCGCCTGCAGCTCCTGTGCGTCAGCGCCTTGGGGATCGCCGACCTCGTAGTCGGAATCGCGGGTCATCACCACGCGCCAGCCGAGATGTTGGAGCACGTCGCGCAAGCGCAGCGAGATAGCCAGGGTGAGCTGTTTCTCGACGAGACCGTAGCTCGAATTCGCGGCACCCGGATCGTTGCCGCCGTGCCCGGGGTCGATCACGATGAGATCGCGTTGCGTCGGCGTGCGCGACGGTGGAGGCGTCGACAAGAGCACCCAGCTGACGACGCCTACGCCGGCCTTGGGCGCATCCGGAGGCGGCGGCTCGCGCTCGATCTGGATGCCCATCTGATCGGTCGATTGCGCGACCGGCCCGATGTTGACGTCGATCGGCTGCGTCGGTTCGATCGTGATGCGCACGATCTTCTCGGGGTCGAGCTCGAATTGCGTGATTTTGATGTCCTTGACGAACGGCAACGCCGAGGTCAGCGTCTCCGCCGGTCCGACCAGCGTGACGCCTTTGATGTCCAGCCAATACCGGTTGTCCGGATCCGCCAGCCGGTGCCACTCGAAACTCACGGGTCCGCCGGTGAGCGTCAGAGTCAGGCGCGTGCCCCCGCCGGGAATCTCGGCGATGGTCGCGTCGGTGATGTGTTGCTCGGCCGCGGTCGGGGTTGGCGAGGGCGAGCCGTTATCCGTTGCCTCGGGTGCCACCGGCGCCGGGCTCGTTGAAGCGGCCGTCGCGGCAGTTGGCGTCGGGCTTGGAGTCGGCGTTGGAGATGGCGCAGGCGTGACCCGGGCGATCGGTCGAGACGTCGGCGCTGGGCTGGCCGTCGGCAAAGGTTGTGGCGTCGGCGTCGCAGTGACGTGCACGGGAGGCGCGGGCGAGGGCGATGAGTTCGCGTCGTTGCGCGAGACGTGGCCGATCGCGTGCGTGCCATCATCCAAATGCAGCGCGCTCTCACTCGTCGCGAGCACCGCATCCACGGCCGGCTTGCCCTCGACGCGGTGCGCGGCGAATTTCACGCCGCGTTTGACGTCGATCGCGACCGTCGTGGTCGGAAAGCCGGGTGGTCCGTCTTCGCTCACGCGTACGTCGAGTCCATCGCGGCCAGACAATGGCTGCGTGCCTTGTGAGTCCGTGCCGAATCCGGGGAAGATGATCTTCAGCGTCCCCGAGTGCGAATCGTACGACGTGCGATACGCAGCCGGGGCGGACGTGGTCATCTCCACGATCGTTCGATGTGCGTCGGTGTGAGCGGTGATGGCGACGACTTGCGGCACGAAGACGTAGCCGCCGCGGAAACCGCGCGCGCCCAACTGCAGCGCCTTGGCAAGCGGCAGCAGCGGCAGATAGAGGTCGTTGTCGCGGTAGAACGGGGCGAACGGAATCGCCACGGCTGATCCGCCGACCGACAGCGCCGCGCTGCCGACGGTCAGCGTGATGAGCGTGCCGTCGGCGCGCGTGATGGCCACGAAACGCGTGCCGGGCTGATAGTTCATCTGCGCTTGGACGAGGTCGAGCATCGTGCGAACGCCGCGGTCGCCCGCCGGCGCGACCGGATCGTTGTACGCGATGCCGAGGTGCTCGAACGGCACTTCGCGTCCTGCGACGTAGACTTTCGCGCTCGTCGACTTGACGGGAACGCCGGCCGCATCGAGCGGCGCAGCGAGCAGGCCGCTCAGCACCAACACGGCGCCGAGCAGCGCGCTAACGGTACGGATCACTGCGCGAAACTCTCCCTGGTCAGCGGTTCGTCGAGCTCCATGTGGCCGCCGGAGAGCGCGGCTCGCTTCTTGCCGCCCACCAGCACTTGGACGCGCGCCACCCCTGGGACGTTGGTGAGCGTGTAGGTCAGCGATTTGAACATCGCCGATTCGTCGTCAGCGCCGCCGCTGTAGGCCGTGGCGAGCGGGCCGCTGATGTCGACGACGGCCGTGTCACCCTCTAGCGTGACGTTGAGAACGGTGCTGGCTGGGAAAAGCACGACCGCGTCGCGGCCGGTGGACGGGCCGGCGAGCAGTTGCGTGACGGCATATTCGGCAAGGCCTCTCGTGTCCAAGTTCGGGTCGACCGAATACTCCGTCGGCGCCAGTGTTTCGGTGCCCGCGTCGACGAAGTCGACGGTGAAGTGGCCGGGCGCTTGCACGACCTGCGCAGGCTTCTTGGAGCAACCAGCTGCGGACACGAGCATCGCCACCGTGATGGCAGCGATGAGGAGACTTTTAGCGCGCCGGGGACCGCTCATGACATGGCCTATCGTACCGTATCCGCGGCGTGAAGGCAAGAACGCGCGTTCGGTCGGGCGCTCGCCTGCTCTAACCGCGCGCCATCAATATCACGCCGGCCAGCGCGCAGGCCACGCCGGCCCATTGCACCGAGTGCAAGCGCTCGTGCAAGACGATGCGCGCGAGCATGACCGTGCTCGCAGGATACAGCGATGCGATCACGGCGGCGATCGCCACCAACGTGTAGCGCAGCGAGAGCAAGTAGAGCACGTTGGCGCCCATGTCGAGCACGCCGGTCAGCACCGCAAAGCCCGTGGTGCCGCGGACGGTGAGGGTCGGCAGCCGCATGCGCCACACGATGAGCCCGGTGAGGATGACGAACATGGTGCGCGACGCGACCAGGGGCCATGCGCCGCGCGAACTCGCGGCCAGCAGGACGTAGACGAGTCCGAACCCCAGGCCGCTGAGCAGCGCGAGCAGCAGGCCTGCGCGTTGCGGCTCGGGGTCGCCCGCCACGTCTTCATCGCTCGAGCGCGAGACCAGCGCGACTGCGCCCAGCGCAAGCACAATACCGATGATCGCCGGCAGCGACGGGCGCTCGCCGCGCACTACGCCGTAGAAGATCGGAACCGATGCGGCGACGACCGCGGTGATCGGCGCGACCACGCTCATGCGCGCGATCGCCAGACCGCGATACAATGCCGCGATGCCGATCAGACCGACCACACCGATGATCGCGCCGAGCTCGAGATCGCGCGGAAGCGGTGGGCCGAGCCCCAGCAGCGGTAGCGCGACGATCGCGGTGGCCAGGCCGGTTACGCCGGAGACAAACACCACGCCCCACACGACGTTGCGCTTGGTCGCAAGACCGCCAAAGAAATCAGCGGCGCCGTAAACGAGCGCCGCCGCCAACGCGAGCACGATGCCCATGCGAGCCACGCTTTAGCGCTACCGAGCGCTTTTCCGGCTCGCGATCAATTCTGGTGGAGGCGACCGGAGTTGAACCGGTGTCCGAGAAGACCCCCACGAAGGCATCTACAAGCTTAGCTCGGGTTTTTTTCTCGCGACCGCGTACTCTCCGAGCTCGATTACCGCGGCCGCCAGTCCCGATTCATTGTCCGACTCCGTCGAGACACCCGGAATCGTAAGCCGTCTTGTGTGACGTCCGCGGGCCCGTGCCGGCGCCGTTGCCCCGCGGCCGTAGCTAGCCTAGATTAGGCTGCTAGTGCGTATTCGCTATTCGCGTTTATACGTTGTCCGATCGTTTAAGGAGAGCTCGGAACTCCGCTTGCTTCCTTCGCCAGGGCACAGCCCGTCGAGACCGTGACGCCCCCGCGACCGGTTTATTTTACCCTAAAACGCCTTCGACCGCTACCCCTAGGAGGTTGTCTGGCGCTGCCTCCGGTCGTCCTCAGGCTCACGGATGACCAGCGAGAGAATCCATGAGATGATCGTCACGACGATCGCGCCCCAAAACGCCGCCCAGAACCCAGGTACGTGGAACCCCGGAATCCAGCGCAGACCGTAATAGAAGATCAGCGCGTTGATGAACAGCGTGCCGATGCCGAGCGTCAAGATGATCAAAGGACACGTGAGCAGCATGAGGATCGGGCGGACGATCGCGTTGGCAATTCCCAGAACCAGGGCCGCTATCAGGGCGGGTTTCCACCCGTCGCTGGAGATGCCCATGAGCTGACCGTGAAGCGGCCAGTACGAGATGGCGAGGACAGCCAACGCATTGATGATGAACCGAACGATCAAGTGCATGGGCCGCCCGTTCCCTCGTAAGAGCGGCGCCCCCTCTTCTTAGAAGCCTACGGCGACTCCCACCGGCGTGCTCAGGCCATTCGTGATGACGAGGAATGGCGCGTTGGCCGCTGAGAACGGCGGTTGATAGATGGTCACGTTGTTCGCGTTCGACACGTACAGGAAACCGCCCTGATCGAAGGACGCGTAACGCGGCGCGTTGATGCCGTTCGTGATCGAGAAAGAGGGCGTGCTGGCCGTGGTGATCGGCGGTTTGTACACGACGATCGCGTTGGCCGTGTTGTCGACGACGTACATGTCGCCGGTGAGATCGAACGCGGAAGCGACAGGGCCGGTCAGACCGGTGCTGACGGTCGCGAAAGGTATGCTCGCCGCCGACGCGGGCAGTCCATAACCCGTGACGTTGTGGCCCGTCTTATTCGTGACCCAGACGTCGCCTACGCCATCCGAGACCACACCTGTCGGTCCGTTGACCCCGTTGCTGATCGCGAACAGCGGGAAGCTTGAGTTGACGAAGGGCGGAGCGTAGACGGTGACGTCACCGGTCGCGCCGCCGTTGAAATTCGCGATGTAGAGATTCGAACCGTTGTCGAAGGTCATATCCTGTGGCTGCGAGATGCCGTTGGTCAGCGTGAGGCTCGGGCTCGAGCTGTTGCCGATGAACGGGATATAGCCGACGACGGTGTTGTTCGACGAGTTCGCGATGTACAGATCGTCTGCGAAATCGAACGTGATGCCGGTCGCGCCGTTGGGGCCGCGCGCGCTCGGCAACGTCGAGTTCGGCGAGATTGCGGCGGTGAGCGGAAAGACGTACGCGACGAGGCTCGAAGTCGCGCCGCCGGCGGCGAAATTCGCGACGAACAGCCGCTGATGAACGTTCACCGGCGGCGGCGGCGCCCCGTTGTTGCTCGTGCAGGCCGCCATCACGATGGCGCAGGCGGAGAGCAGTAGCGCTGCTCGCAGCGTCAATCCATTCATTCGTCCAAACCTCATCTCTGCCCGGTCGCTTCGTGCCGGCGGCGCGGGCCTACTGCTCGTTTGTGCCATTTGGTTTCTCAGGATTTTCATCTCTTCCATTGAGTCCATCGAGGATCGTCGCGGCCAGCGCTTGGCTTATCCCCGGCACTGTCGCAAGCTGTGCGACCGTCGCTCGCTTGACCGCTGCCGCAGAGCCAAATGCGTGGACCAACGCGCGTTTGCGCGCCGGCCCTACGCCGGGCAGGCCGTCCAACCCCGACTTCACCTGCTGTTTCCCGCGCAGCTTTCGATGGTACGTCACGGCGAAGCGATGCGCCTCGTCTCGAATGCGTTGCACCAGGTGCAGCGCCGGCGAATTGCGCGGCAGCAGCACCGGCTCCGGTTCGTCGGGCAGATACAGCTCTTCGAATTGCTTGGCAAGCGCCGCGACCGGCACCGCGACGAGGTCGAGCTCCGCGAGCACCTTGGTCGCGGCGTTGAGCTGCGGCCGGCCGCCGTCGATCAACAAAAGGTTCGGACGCTTCGCGAACTTCTTGTCATGCTTGTGGATCACCGAACCCTTGTGCTCGGCGTCGAGCGACGTCGGCGACACGTAGCGCAGCCGGCGCCGCAACATCTGCGCCATGTTCGCGACGTCGTCGTTCGCCTCCGCACCCTGGATCTTGAAGCGCCGATAGTCGCTCTTCTTCGGGCGCCCGTCTTCGAAGACGACCATCGAGCCGACGACATTCGTGCCCTGGACGTGCGAGATATCGAACGCTTCGATGCGCTGCGGCACGGCCGGCAGATCGAGCGCCGCCGCGAGCTCTTCTAACGCAACGGTCGCGCGCTCGTCGGCGACCGCGCTCTTGGTGAGATATTCTTTGAGATGCTGCTCGGCGTTGCGGCGCACCGTTTGCATGAACTCCGAGCGCTGGCCGCGGCGCGGCACCAGCACGCGCACGCGGTTGCCGCGGCGCAACGACAGCGCATCGGCCAACGCGCGCTGTTCGGGCACCGCGTCTTCGAGCATCACTTCCTTCGGCACGTTCGGGGCGGTCGCGTAATATTGCGCCGCAAAACTGCCCAGGATCTCATCGGGCGAGCGCCCTTCGGTCCCCTCGACGATGAAATGCTCTTGCCCGACCAGCTTGCCGCCGCGCACGAAGAACACTTCCATGCTCGACACGCCCTGGCCGTGCGCGCCCGCCACGAGGTCCATATCGATCTTGCTGCGCCATACGATCTGCTGCCGCGCCATGACGCGTTTGATCTCGGCGATCCGGTCGCGCAGCCGCGCCGCGTATTCGTACGAGAGGTGATCGGCGGCGTCGAGCATCTGGCGCTCGAGCTTATCGACCAGCACGCCCTGGCGTCCTTCGAGGAAGAGCACGACCTCGGTGACGATCGCCGCGTATTCCTCGCGCGTCTGCAAGCCGGCGCACGGCGCCATGCAGCGCTTGATGTGGTATTGTAGGCACGGGCGATGATATTTGATGCCGATATCGTCGAGCCGGCACGTGCGCAGCGGGAAGACGCGCCGGATGAGATTGATCGAATCGCGCAGCACCGCGGCGTTGGTGTACGGGCCGTAGTAGCGGCTGCCGTCGTCCACCAGCTTGCGCGTGAAGATCACGCGCGGATACGCCTCGTTGAGCGTGACCTTCAGATACGGGTACTTCTTGTCGTCCTTGAGGCGGACGTTGAATTGTGGCTTGTGCTGCTTTATGAGATTGGCCTCAAGCAGCAGCGCCTCGGCCTCGCTCTTGACGATGATCGTGCGGATGGCGGCGACGCGCTCGACCAAAGCGTCGGTGCGCACGTGGTGGACGCGGCCCGGCTGGAAATACGAGCGTACGCGAGAGCGCAGGTCGATCGCCTTGCCCACGTACAGCACGACGCCGTCCGCGTCGAGCATCTGGTAGACGCCCGGCTCCGCCGGCAGGCGGTCGAGCTGCTCTTGCAATGAAGTCACGGGATGGGAGAGGTCTTACGCGGGCGTGGAGCCCCTGGCCTTTTCGGTGCGCGCGCGCACGACGAGCCAGATGACGATGGCAAGCGCGACCGCCACGAGCAGCGCGGCCCCGATCGGCTTGATCTGCTCGATGATCAAATCCCAGTGCTTGCCCAGATGGTAGCCCAGCGCGGCGAAGACCGAGCAGAACAACACCGAGCCGAGCGCGGTGTAACCCAAGAACACGCCGAAATTCATGTGGGTGACGCCCGCCGGGTATGACCCGAACGCGCGGATGCCCGGCAGCAGTTTGCACACCAGGACCGCGCGGTTGCCGAAGCGTGCGAACCATGCGTCCGCCGCGGCGAGCTCGCGCTGCGCGATGAAGAAGAAACGCCCGAAGCGCGTCAGCAACGGCCGGCCGCCATAATAGCCGATCCAGTACGCGGCGACGGCGCCCAATGTGTCTCCGCCCGCGCCGACGAGCACCACCAACGCGAAGTTGAACCTGTGCGCGAATGCGAGATATCCGCCGAAGCCCATCATCAGCTCGCTGGGCAGCGGCACGCCGACCGCTTGGCCGAACATGCCCGCCAAAAGGCCGCCGTAGCCGAGGCGGGTGATCAGGTGGAGGACGAAATGCGAGACGGTTTCGAGGATGTGCATCGCGCTAGCGGCGCGCCGCTGGGCGCGGCGTCCATGCCGCGAGCACCCGTGCGGCGACGCCGCCGCCGTCGGCGACGATCGCGTTCAACAGGTCGACCGGCTCGATGCGCGCGTCGCCCACGTGCGTGCTCGTCAGCTCGTCGAAGAGCCGGCGAACCCTCGGCGTGATGATGATCCCCTCCCATGGGTGCTCGCTCGGCGGCTCCATCGCGACGCGCAACGCACCCTTGATCTCCCACGGCTGCGCGCCGATCGTGCGGAAATACTCAAGCACGTCCGGCGGCGGCGCGATGGCCATCGCGAGCAGCAGGTGTTCGGTGCCGAGATAGTAGTGGCTCGCGTTGCGGCACTCTTGCTCGGCCAGATGGACGACAGCCTGCGCCGCTTGACTGAACTGTGAAAACACGTCAGCGTCCCTGGGAGATGCGGTGCCGCGCTCGGGCGCGCGGCTGAACAGAATCGGGGCGACAGGACTTGAACCTGCGAACCTCTCGGTCCCGAACCGAGCGCTCTACCAAGCTGAGCTACGCCCCGCAGTGTGACTGCTCTCCGTTCGTGCGGCCGCGGAGCCGCTCCTTGCCTGGCCGCGCCGGAGGTCGCTCACGGCCGCGACCCGAAACGACGCCGTCGCGATAATACATCGGAGCGCTCCAAAAAAAGAATGAAATATCTGATCGTCGGGTGCGGCCGTGTCGGTTCCACCCTGGCGAAACGGCTCGCCCGCGCGGGCCACGACATAACGGTCGTCGACGTGGACTCGTCCGCGTTCAAGCGCTTAGGCCGCGATTTCCCCGGCAAGATGGTCTTAGGGACCGGCATCGACGTCGACGTGCTCTGCCGCGCCGGGGTGGAGCAGGCCGACGGCATGGCGGTCTGCACGCAAGGCGACAATCGCAATATCATGGCCGCGCTGATCGGCAAACACCACTTCAAGGTCAAGACCGTCGTTGCCCGGATCTACGATCCGATGCGCGCTGCCATGTATCGCGACTTCGGCGTGCTCACCATCTGTCCGACCACCGTCGGCGCGCACCTGATGGTCAACGCGCTCGTGCAAGAGACCTATCGCAAACTTCCCTACGAGCGGCACGACGTCGACGTCGTGGAATTCGTGATCACCGATGCCATGGCAGGACAGACTGTCGACGAAGTGACGCTGCCAGGTAAGACGCGCGTCAGCGTCGTCGTGCGCGGCGATGCGAGCCTGATCCCAGACGGCGGTCTGCGACTCCAATCGGGCGACCGCGTCGTCGCGATCATCGCGCCTGATGCCGAGCCCGAATTCCGCAAGCTCATCGCTCCCGCATTGGCGGCGCGCTAGCCGATGTTCATCATCGTCGTCGGCGGCGGTAAGCTCGGCACCTATCTCGCGCGGGCGCTGCTCGAAGCTCGCCACGAAGTCGTCGTCATCGAGAAGATCGAGCGCAAAGCGCAGGCGCTGGCGCAGACGCTCAATGCGGAAGTCGCACAAGTCGGTGACGGCTGCGATCCGCTCGTGCTCGAAGAGGCTGGCGCGACGCGAGCGGACGTCGTGATCGCAGACACGGGTGACGATGAGGACAATCTCGTCATCTGCCTGGTGACCAAGAAGCGCTTCGCCAAGCCGCGCACGATCGCGCGCGTCAACAATCCGAAGAACAAGCAGATCTTTGAGGAGCTCGGCATCGATTCGGTGGTGAGCGGCACGGAGATCGTCATGAATATGGTGGCCCAGGAGATCAACCGCGCGCGGACTTGACGCTTAACCGAATCCTCGCGTGAAGTTGCCCAGGCGCACCGACGGAAACGTCGCGCGCATCCACTCGAACCAACGACGTATCCCGACCGGCTCGCGCGCGGGCCGGCCGACCGCTGCGAAATAGACCGCCGGATCGACGTTGAGCGTGCGCGTCTGGACCATGTCGATCCGATGGCCGCGAAGCAACGTCTCGAAAGCGTCCATCTCATCGGGGTCGTCCGTCACGCCCGGATGCGTGAGCAGGTTCAGCGAAAGCGCCGCGCATCGCTCGCCCGCGATGCGGATGCTTTCGACGACGTCGTCAAAATCGTAACCGCGCGGGCGGTAGTAGGCGGCGTACGCCGCCGGGCGCACGGCGTTGAGGCTCACGCGCACCGATTGCAGGCCCGCATCGATGAGCTGCTCGAGCGCGTGCGGCCGGCTCGCGTTCGTGTTGATATGGATCGTGCCGCGCGCGGTGCGTGCGCGGATGGCGCTGATCGCCGCCGCGATGCGCGGCGCGGCCAACAGAGGCTCGCCTTCGCATCCTTGTCCGAACGATACGATGGCGTCGTCGGCGCCCTCGAGGTGCGCGATGGCCAACGCGGCGATCTCACGCACGTCCGGCACTGCCCGCACCCGCGCTTGCGCGCTCTGGATGCCCGCATCAGGCTCTTGTTCGGAGATACAACCGATGCAGCGCGCGTTGCAGGCCGGCGACACGGGAATGGCCGCTTCGCCTTGGCGCAAGAACGCGTTCTGCGCGGTGTAGCAGCCGTACTCGAGCGCGCAGCGCTCGAGCTGCGCGAGCAACGGGCTATCGGGGAATTCTTGACGGCGTGCTTTGATCGCGCGGCGCAGAACCTGGTCGGCGTGCGAGGCGGGCGACCAGCTCTCGAGATGATCCGTGCGCATCGCCCCGACATGAAACGCGCCGTCGCGCCAGGCCACCGCCGCGTAGCCGTACAGCGGCAACGGCGGCGCTTGCGGCCGCGCGACGTAGGCGGGTAGCAGCGTGCGCGTGTAGCCGAGGGGCAGCGCGGCCGCTACCGCGGATATGTCATCGCCCTCGAACGAGTCGAGCGAGACGCTCGCGCCGCCGCGATAGCCGACGACGCTGCGGCCGGGCAGCGTGAGAAGCAGCGCTCCATCAGGAAGCGGGATGAAATCGGCCGGCAGCGCCGGCGCGATGCGCCCGTCATCTGCCACCGCTTGCAGCCCAGGCATATCGAACACGTTGCCATCGGCTTTGGCGAAGACGGCGCCGAGCGCGCTCACGTCGCCCGGACGCGGCCGTTCTCGCCGACGTCGACCTGCGTGTCGAAGACCAGCTCCGCATCGCCGGTCAAGTAGGCTTGCGCGCCCTCACCGGCCCATTCGACTGACACCTCGCCGCCGCGCGTGCCGACGATAACGGGCGAACCGGCGCGACCGGTGGCGATCGCCACGGCGGCGACCGCGCACGCGCCGGTGCCGCAGGCCATCGTTTCGCCGACGCCGCGCTCGTGAACGCGCATGCGCACGCGGCCGCGCACCATTGTCGCGACCTCGACATTGACGTCGCCGTTCACCGCATCCAGACTCGAGAGCGCGGTCGCGAGCGAATCGAGCGCGAGCGCGTCCAACGGCTCGCCGGTGAACATCACCGCGTGTGGATTGCCCATCGACACCGACGCGACGCTGACCGATTTGCCCTCGATCGCGACCGTGGTCTCGAGCGGCTTGGCCAAACGCGGCACGCCCATCGCGACACGCACGGATCCCGGCGCCGCGGGTTGCGTACGCATGATGCCTGCGGACGTCTCGATGTTGAGCGGGTGATCCGCGCCTGCCTCGCGCCCGATGTAGCGCGCGGCGCAGCGGATGCCGTTGCCGCACATCTCCGCTTCGCTGCCATCCGCATTGAAGATGCGCATCGCCAGGTCGGCGCTGCCGTTTTCCGCCGGCCGCAGCACGAGCAACCCGTCTGCGCCGACCCCGAAGCGTCGATCGCATAATGCGCGCGCCAGCGCAGGATATGCGCGCGGCCCAGCAGCGCGATCGTCGAGCAACACGAAATCGTTGCCCGTCCCCTGGCACTTGGTGAGGGTGATGGTGGCCATGACCGTTGCGGGTTAGCGCTTAGCCGATCGGATGCGCGGCTGCGTCTGAATTGGGAGCGGGAGCAGCATCCGGGCTGGCCGGGCGATGCGCGGCGGAATTGCCGGACGCGTGCTGCGCGAGATCCGAACCTGAGAACTGCACGGGCGCTTGCGGCGACACGGTGGACACCGCGTGCTTATAGACGAGGTGTGGCTTGTTATCGTATTCCAAGATGATCGTGAAATTGTCGAAGCCGCGTACGTGGCCGCGCAGTTGGAAGCCATTACGCAGGTAGATCGTGACCGGAGCGTTTTCGCGCTTGACGGCCAGCAGGTATGCGTCCTGCAGAGGAACGTTGGTCTTCACTTCTGTCTCCGGTTCTCTACGAACGCCACATGACGCGCGGCGCTCTTCTCTGAGGAGAACCACGCAATCGTTCACGTCGCCCGCGCCAAACCCCTTGCCAGCTCGCGCAGCGCCGCCGGCGTCTGCGCATCGAATGCGTCGAGCCGCTGCGCCGACGCGATGCGCCGGAACCAGGTCTGTTGACGCTTGGCGTAGGCGCGTGTGCGCCGTATCGCGGCTGCGACGGCCTCGTCGCGCGTCGCGGCGCCGTCCGCGTATGCCAACGCTTCCGCATAGCCGATCCCGCTGAGCGCCGGCGCGTCGCCAAACGCGGCGCGGACGGCGAGCGCTTCTTCGATGAGACCGGCCGCGAACATCGCGCGGACGCGTCGCTCGATCCGCGACTCCAACAGTGCGCGGGGAGCGTCGAGCACGACGATGGTCAGGTCAAGGTCGGGTAGCGATGAAGTACCCGAGCGAACCTCGGGTGATGGCGAATGCTCGCGCCCCCTCGCAGCGTTCTCTCGCGCGGCCAATGCAGCTTCGAGGGCGCGCAGCGTGCGGTAGCGGTCACCGGGTTTGATCCGCGCCGCCGCGTGCGGCGCGATCGCCTCGAGCCAGGAACGCAGCGCGGTGTGCGGATGAACATCGGCCTCGTGGCGCACGCGCGCACGTAACTCGTCGCCGGCGATCGGCCGGTCGAGCGGCATGCTGCCTGCGAGCGCTTCGATATACAAACCGGTGCCGCCGACGAGGATAGGCAGCTTGTTGCGGGCGATGACGTCGTCGATCGTCCCGCGCGCGTCTTCGACAAATCGCCCCGCGCTGTATCGATCGCCGGCTGCGATCGTGCCGTACCCGTGATGCGGGGCGCGGGCGAATTGTTCGTCACTGGGCCAGCCCGTGCCGATGCGCATACCCGCATAGATCTGGCGCGAATCGGCATTGATCACTTCTCCGACGATCTCCGCAGCGAGACGCGAGGCGAGCTCCGATTTGCCGGACGCCGTCGGGCCGCACAACGCGAGCGCGCGCAGCCTCACGGCACGGTCACGCCCGGCCGAACGCCTTTGCGAGCGACGCGGCATCGATGCGCAGCACGGTCGGGCGGCCATGCGGACAGGTATGCGGGTCGCGGCAGCGCTGCAGCCGATCGTAGAGCGCCGCCTGCTCCGCGAGCGAGAGCGACTCGTGCGCGCGCACGACCGAATGACACGCGATCGTGGCGAACAAGCGGTTGCGATGCGCGACGCCTTCGCGTGCCGCATCGTCTGCCGCGAGATCGTCGAGCATGCCCGCCAAGTCGAAGCGCCGTTTCTCGTACCCGGCCGGCAACGCACAGATCCGAAAGGCGCCCTCGCCGAACGGTTCGACGACGACGCCGGCCTGCGCGAGCGTGTCGAGGTTCTCGTTGAGGACGACGGCTTGGCTGTCGGTCAACTCGACGATCGTCGGGAACAGCAGCGGCGCGCCTGATTCCGCATCGCCTTCGCGATCGAGAATGGCCTCATACGCGATGCGTTCGTGCGCCGCGTGTTGATCGATGATGAACAAGCCTTGCGCATCGCCGGCCGCGATGTACGTCTGATCGATCTGACCGAAGACGCGCACACCTGGCTTGCCCGCCTGTTCGGCGACCAGCGTCGCGACCGGTTCGGTCGCCCGAAGCGAATCGGCGGACTCGCTCCGAGCCGAGAGAGCTGCCATGGCATCGCGCAGCGACGGCGGCGGCGCAAATGCGATCGCTGGCGCCGGACGCTCCGGTTCGGTGGCGCGAAGCGTGCGGGCCACTGCGATGCGCACCGCGTCGAACACTTCGTTGCCGCGCGCGAATCGGACTTCGATCTTCGTCGGGTGGACGTTGACGTCGACATCCTCGGGCGCGAGCTCGAGCGCGAGCATGCCGAACGGGAAGCGCCTGGTCATCCCGAACGAGCCCGATCCCGCCAGCCAGGCCGCCGACAGCGGCGCGCACCGCACCAGCCGTCCATTGACGAAATAGACCTGCGTCTCGCGGTTCGGACGATCGTCGCCGGGCCGGCTGATGTAGCCGCTTACGATGATGCGCGCCGGCGCATCGTTTGTGGCGATCTCGACGAGCGAGCCGCGCGAGCCCGACCCAAACACCATCTCAAGGCGATCGATGCCGTCGCGCACGGCGGGCAGCGCCCACACGTCCTTGCCGTCATGGCGCAAGACGAAAGCGACTTCCGGCCAGCCGAGCGCGATGCGCGAAAGGAATGCGCTGATGCGCGAAAATTCCGCGCGCGCGCTCTTGATGAACTCGCGGCGCGCCGGCGTGAGCGCGAACAGGTCGCGTATGACCACCTTCGTGCCGGGCGGCGCGGCGCATGCGGCCGGCTTGCCGACCTCGACGCCGTGCGCTTCGATCCGCGCGCCGAGCTCCGCGCCTTCAGGACGCGAGGTGAGCTCCACCGCGCCGGCGGCGGCGATGCTGGCGAGGCCTTCGCCGCGGAAGCCGAGCGTGTCGATGCCGAAAAGCTCGCCCGCCGAAAAAAGCTTGCTGGTCGCGTGGCGGGCGAAGGCGAGCGCGAGATCGTCGCGCGCGATGCCGACGCCGTTATCCGTCACGGAGATGGAGGACCGGCCACCGTCAGCGACCTCGACCGCGATGGCCGACGCGCCGGCGTCGAGGCTGTTCTCGACAAGCTCTTTAACGACGGAAACGGGCCGCTCGATGACCTCGCCCGCGGCGATCTGAGCGATCGTCGCGGCGTCGAGTTGGCGGATCGGACGGGGCTGCATCGTGCGCGAGCGCTTCGCGCAACGTCGCTGGACTACATTCGAACGGGAAGCGTCTCGCGAGTCGCGAGCTTGACGTTGTTGCGGCCGGACTGTTTGGCGGCGTAGAGCGCCGAGTCGGCCGATTTCACCAGCTGTTGTTTGCTGGACACGTCTTGCGGATACCCGGCGACGCCGATCGACACGGTGATCTTCGCGATCGTCGTTTCAAGCGTGAACTCGTTGTTCTCGATGGCTTGGCGCAGCCGCCCCGCAACCATGGCCGCCTCGGCCTTGATGGTCTCGGGCATGAGCACGACGAATTCGTCGCCGCCGTAACGGCAGCAGATGTCGATCTTGCGCGCGTGCATGCGGATCACTTCACCCAACTGGCGCAGCAATTCGTCGCCCTGCGGGTGACCATACGTATCGTTGACGTGCTTGAAGAAATCGACGTCCAAGATGAGCAGCGAGAGCGACTGTTTGGTGAGCTGCGCTTTGCGGAACTCCGTCTCGAGGCGCTCTTGGTATGCCCGGTTGGTGAGCAAGCCGGTCATCGAGTCGGTATCCGCGAGTTCGAGCGTCTTGCTGTGCAAGCGCGCGTTTTGGATGCCGACGGCTGCCAGCCGCACGAGCCGGTCGACTAGGCGCTGCTGCTCGAACACGAACGCTCCGGGCTTGGCCGCCACGAGCATCACGGCGCCGATGCTGACGCGCTCGCTCACGATCGGCACGACGAGACACGCGTGCGCGGCCTTGGGCCGCGGCAGCGATGACTCGCGATAATCTTTTTGGATGTCGGCGACGATGAGCGGACGCTGCTCGGCGGCCGCGAAGCCGACGACGCCTTCGCCGAAGCGCAGCTTGCTGCCGCGATAGAAATCCGCGTACGCGCCTTCCACCGCTTCCTCGACGAGCACTTCGTCCTGTGCTTCTTCGTCGGTGCGCGTGATGTAGATGACGAGATTTGACCAGGGCACGGATTCGCGGAACTCGCGCAGCATGATGACGAGCTGCGTGAGCGCTTCGGCGAGCGTGACCTTCGTGCCGAGATCGGAACCCGCGTCCAGTACGCGCATGATGGCGCGCGTCTGCTGCTCGGCGCGGCGGCGGCCCAACAGGCCGTGTGCGGCGGCGAGGAACGTGATGAGCGGCAGTGCGACGGCGTAGCCGACTATCAGCAGCATGTCGGCGGGCTTGCCGGCTGCGTCGGTCGGGTGGCCGAAGTAGATCGCAAACGTGAGGCACGCGGCCGACGCGCCGATGAAGAAGATCGCGGCAGCGTCCGAGAGCGTTGCCGCATCAAGGCCGATGAGCAACGCGAGCGAGCTGACGCCGGAGAACCAGCCGACCGCAGCGGTGGCCACGACGTCGAGCAAGATGATGAGCGCTGAAGAGATCTCGGGCAGATCGTCTTTCTTGTCATTCGGCCGCTTCGAGAGACGCGGCATCGCGGCCAGCGCGGTCGCGACGAGCGCGTAGCCGAACAACGCGGCGATCAGCCACATCGGCGCCGGGGCGCTGAGCGGCGCGAGCAACACTTGAGCCACCGCGACCCAACGGGCGGCGGCGACGATCATCGGAAACGAAACGGTACGAAGAATGGGCCTATTTGCTCCGCGCGGGTGTTACGGTTCGACGTCGAGCGCGAGCTGAGCGTCGGGTCGCCCGGCCTCGCCGCGCCGCCGGAGCGGTGCTGGGGCGGGTCCGGGCCTCCGTTCAATATCATCGGCAATTTCTTGCGCGCGTTGTACCACCTCGGCGGGCAAACCGGCCATTTTGGCGACGGCAATGCCGTACGAACGGCTGCTCGAGCCGTGCAGCAAGCGGTGCGAAAAGACTGGTCCGCCGGGCTCTTCGGCGACCGCGACGTGCAGATTCTCGACCGTGGGGAAACGTCCGGATAGGCGGACCAGCTCGTGGAAATGCGTCGCGAAGAGCACCATCGGCATGGCCAGATCGAGGCCGAGCAGATACTCGCTGACGGCTTGCGCGATCGCCAGACCATCGGTCGTCCCGGTGCCGCGGCCGACCTCATCGATGAGCAGCAAGCTGGCCGGCGTGCAACCGCGCAGCACGAGCGCCATCTCCGCCATTTCGACATAAAACGTCGAGCGGCCGGCGGCGATGTCGTCGCCCGCGCCGATGCGGGTGAACAACCGCTCGATGACGCCCATGCGCGCGGCGGCTGCAGGCACATACGAGCCCATCTGTGCGAGGATCGCGAGCAGCGCCGTCTGCCGCAAGTACGTCGACTTGCCGCCCATGTTCGGGCCGGTGATCAGCAAGAAGCGACGTTGCGCGTCGAGACAGCAGTCGTTCGGCACGAAGTCGACGCCGCCGTAGGCCTCGACGATCGGATGCCTGGCGCCTTCGACGTCAAGTTCGTTCGTCTCGAGCATAATAGGGCGGACGTAGCGGCGCTCGCCGGCGACTTGCGCGAGCGAAGCGAAGACGTCGATTTCCGCGACCGTTTCGGCGACCGACAGCAATCGTTCGCGCGCCGCGTCGATGGTGGCGAGCACCTCCTCGAAGAGGTCTTTCTCGAGCGCGATCTGACGCGACCGCGCCGACAATATCTCCGCCTCGAGCGATCGCAGCTCGGCGTCGGTGAATCGCTCTGCGTTGACAAGCGTTTGGCGGCGCACGAAATCAACGGGCACGGAAGCAGCGTTGGCGCGCGTGACCTCATAGTAATAGCCGAACGCCTGCGTGTACTTGATCTTGAGCGACTTTATGCCGCTGCGCGCTCGCGTGCGCTCTTCGAGCGCGAGCAGATGATCGCGGCTGCGCGTGCGCAGGTCGATGAGCTCTCCCAGCTCCTGCGAGTGCGCCGACTTGATTGCGCCGCCGTCGGCGATCAGCGCCGGCGGATCGTCGACGAGCGCCCGGTCAAGCAGCTCGGCGAGGCGCGCGATGACGGGTGTCTTGTCGCCCGCCTTCTCCTCCAATCTCTCGCGCATGCGAGCGAACTCAGTATCGTTCACTTCCATCAGCAGCGCGCCCAACCGTCCGATGGCGTGCAGCGACTCGCGCAGCGCGCCGACATCGCGCGGGCCCGCGCGCCGCGAGCGCACCTTTTGCACGATCCGTTCGACGTCGCCGATCTCTGCCAGTTGGGTTTGCAGCGCGAGCCGGAATGACGGCGCGTTCACCAATGACTCGACCCGGTCATGACGCGCGCGGATACGGCCGACGTCGAGCAGCGGCGCGCATAGCCACTGCGCCAGCATGCGGCTGCCCATCGCCGTCTTCGTGCGCGCGAGCACGTTGAGCAACGAGGCGCGCGAGTTCTCTCCCGCGCCGCTGAGCAGGTCCAGGTGCCGCCGCGTCGCGGGGTCGATCAACATGGCCGAACGCGCCAGGCGCGGGCGCGCGCGCTGCACGACTGCCGCGCCGTCGAGGCGCACGTACTGAAGATACGCGCCGAGCAGTTCGAGCGCGGCCCTGGCGGCAGGCCGCTCGTCGCGCGAGAACGCGTCGAGCTCGCAGGTCTCGATGCTCGCGCCGTCGTCGCTGCGCGGATCGACCGCGACGCGGCAGATGTCGCCGACAAGAGCCCGCACGCGCGCGATGTCTTCATCGCTCTCGACGATGACTTCAGCGGGCGCAGCGCGGTCCAGCTCGGCGGCGAGATCGTCATCCGAGTCGGCGATCGCCACGCTTGCTTCGCCGGTCGAAACGTCGGCGCACGCAACGGCCGTATGGCCTGCAGCGACGGCGACCGCGCACAGATAGTTGTTGCGTTCGGACGCGAGCAGGTGGTCCTCGAGCACCGTGCCCGGCGTGATGACGCGGACGATCTCGCGTCGCACGAGCCGGTTCGGCGCGGGCGGCTCCATCTGCTCGGCGACTGCGACAACGCGTTGCTGGCGGATGAGCCGGGCGAGGTAGTGGTCGAGGTTGTGATGCGGCACGCCGGCCATCGCGACGCGCTTGCCTTTGCCGGCTTCTTTGGACGTGAGCACGATGCGCACCGACGCGGCGAGATCGTCGGCGTCGGCGCCATACGCCTCGTAGAAATCGCCGACGCGCGAGAGCAGCAGCGCTTCGGGATATTGGCGTTTGAGCTCGAGATACTGCGCGATCAGCGGCGAGTTGACGTCTTCACTATCCGCCGGCACGACGGCCGCACGCTGCGCGAGCGCTTGCGCGGTGCCGTCCTCGTGCGGCGCTTGCGCGCCTTTGGCCGTCCTCCGCACTATATTATGTAGCGGTCGAGTTTACTCGACCGTGCAAAGCGGCTCGGGCATTCCCACCGGAGTGCCGGCCACGCCCCACGAAAACGCTTGCTCGACAACGACGTCGGTCCACGGTGCGTATTTCGTGCGATCGTCGCGCGGATAGATGACAGTGGTGTTGTGGCCCGTCTTGCCGGCCATCTTCGCTGGATCTTTTCTCGATGGACCTTGCGCGAGCACGCGCACCGTCTCGCCCAGGAACGATTCGTTGAAGCGGCGCGTCACGTCGTTCTGCGCGGCGTTGATCGCTTGCAGGCGCCGGATCTTCTCTTCGGGCGGCACTTGCGGCTGCATGGTCGCCGCCGGCGTGCCCGCGCGCGGCGAGAACGCGAAGATGAACGCGTACTCGAACGTGCCGCGTTGCACGAGATCGAGCGTTTGCAAAAAGTCCGCTTCGGTCTCGGTCGGATAGCCGACGATGAGATCGGTGGTGAGCGCCCAGCGCGCCAGCCGCTCTCTGAAATACGCGATCTTGTCCAAGTATTCTTCGATCGTGTACAGGCGCGCCATCGCTTTGAGCACGCCGTTGCTGCCCGACTGCACCGGCAGATGCAGCCGCGGCTGGACTTTCGGCAGCTGTGCGAGCGCGTCCACGACGCGCGGTCCGAAATCTTTGGGGTGCGATGTCAGGAACGTGAGCCGTTCGAGCCCCTCAAGCGCGCCGATCCGAATCAGCAGATCCGCGAAATCGAGCTTCGACGGCTCCCAGAAATACGAGTTGACGTTCTGGCCGAGCAGCGTGATCTCGTGCGCGCCGCAGCGTATCTCGCGGCGCACCTGCGACTCGATCTCGTCGGGATCGATGCTCTCGAGCGGCCCGCGCGTGTACGGCACGATGCAGTACGTGCAGAACTTCTCGCAGCCGCGCGTGATGTTGACCAGCGCGCGCAGATGTGCGAATTCTCCCGCGCCGTCGAGCCCCGGGTCGTCCTCCGCCGACGGCATGCGAAAATCGGTCTGTGGCGGCGGCGCGTCCGTGGGCACGCCCCAAGAGCTCAACAGCGCTTTGAACTTCTTGTATTCGCGTGGACCGAGCAAGGCGTCGACGTGCGGCGCCTTTTTGCGCATGATCTCGCGGTCTTTTTCCGCCAAACAGCCGGCCACGAGCAGTTTGATCTCGGGGCGCTTCTCTTTGATCGGTTTGAGCGCGCCGAGCCGGCCGTACACGCGCGTCTCCGCCTTTTCGCGGATCGCGCACGTGTTGACGATGATGATGTCCGCCTCTTCAGGCGCGTTGGCGAACGTACAGCCGAGCGACCACGCCTGGTGCGCCAAACCGTTTGAGTCGGCGATGTTCATCTGACAGCCGAATGTCTGAAGATAGACCGAAGGCATGGGGCGTGGTTCGCGGGAGCGTCTTATTTTCCGCTAAGGTGTTCCAAGAGCGACTGCGGCAGATACAGCTTGCCCGAGAGCATCGCGGGCGCGATCGACAGCAGACCCTCTTTGCCGTTGAGCGTGTACGTGCGCGAGCCGACCGCGCACTGCAGTTGGGAACCGCGGTACTTGATCGTCACCTGGCTGCCGCTCTGCGCGACGTCCGACGCCGGTATATAAGAAGAAACTGGCTCGAGGATGTCGCCAGTCGGACCGCCCGGTTCGCCTGCCGTGATGGAGATGGTGGTGGTCGTGTCCGGATAGACGTTGACGTCGCGCGTGGAACGCTCGTCCGGCTTGCCGACGACGCTGACGATGTGATACCCCGCCGCGATCTTGGTCGCGTTCAACGGGATGACGCCGAGCTTTTTGCCGTCGACGTACACGGCGGCGCCCGCGGGCGAGCCGCGCACCACGAGTTCGCCGAAATCGTGCGACGTGTTCGCCGTGCCGCTCGTGTGGGGCAGCACCAGGCTGACCTGAACGACCTGGCCGATGCTCACTTGAATCGTCGCGCTTTGCGCTTCCCAACCCGTGCGCGTCACCACGATCGTGTGCTTGCCGGCGGACAGCAGATCGACGAACGCCGGCGTGCGCCCGACGTACGCGCCGTCGACCCAGATGTCCGCGCCCAGCGGCAGCGTCGTCACGAACGCGCCGCCATGCGACGGCATTTCGGCGGTGGCGGGTGCGACTGCGACGAGCGCTGCGACGAGCGCATATGCGAGCATCACGGGAGATGCGACTTTCGCGGCGAATGCCCCTATGCCGTGTCATCTGCTCCCCTCATCGCTCTGGTCGGACGTCCGAACGTGGGCAAGTCCTCGCTGTTCAACCGGCTTGCCGGCACGCGTCAAGCGATCGTCGACCCGACTCCCGGCGTCACGCGCGACCGGCTCTACGCGCCTGTCGAGTGGGCGGGCCGCATGCTTACGATCGTCGATACGGGCGGCATCGAAACCGGCGCGAGCGCGGACATCGCCGCGCAGACGCGCGCGCAGGCCGAACTCGCGATCCGCGAGGCCGACGTCGTCGTGTTCGTCGTCGACTCACAGACCGGCGTGATGCCGGGCGACACCGATGTCGCCGAACTGCTGCGTCCGAAACGCGACAAGGTATTGCTGGTCGCCAACAAGGTGGAATCGCCGACCACCGCCGCTTCGATCTACGAATTCTGCACGCTCGGTTTCGACGTGCCGATGGCGGTCTCGGCGATCCACGGATTGCAAAGCGGCGATCTGCTCGACGCGATCGTCGCGAAACTGCCGCCCGAGACCCCCGCTTCGCCCGACGAAGATGACGGAACCATCCACTTGGCGATCGTCGGCCAACCGAACGTCGGCAAGTCGTCGCTGGTCAACGCGCTGCTCGGCAAACAGCGCGCCATCGTCTCGGCCGAACCTGGCACGACGCGCGACGCGACCGACACCGCGATCGAATCGGGCGGACGGCCGTACGTCATCATCGACACGGCCGGCGTGCGCAAAACGGTCAAGACCGGACCGGCGATCGATTATTATTCGAGCTTGCGCGCCGTGGCCGCGATCGGCCGGTCAGATGTCGCGCTTCTGGTCATCGACGCGACGATCGGCGTGACCTCGCAAGACCGCCGCATCGCCGGGCTCGCGATCGAAGAGGGCAAAGCGCTGGTCTTGCTCGTGAACAAGTGGGACCTCGTCGATCCCGCGACGATCGATCGCAAGGAGACCGAAGAAGCGCTGCGCGCCGAATTCGCATTTGCGCCCTACGCGCCGATCGTGTACGCGTCGGCGTTGACGAAGAAAAATGTCCACAAGATCTGGGCCACGGTCGCCGCCGCGTTCGACGAACGGCGCAAACGCGTGCCGACCTCCAAATTGAACCAGGTCGTGCGCGACGTGTTCCGAGTCCACCCGCCGCCGGGGTTCCGCGGCAAAGTGCTCAAGTGCCACTACGTCACGCAGGCAAGCGTCGCGCCGCCGGAGTTTGTGTTCTTCGTGAATGACCCGCACCTCGTGCACTTCTCGTACGAGCGTCACCTCGAGAATTCGCTCCGCGCGGCGTTCGGTTTCAACGGCACTCCGATGCGACTCGTCTTCCGCCCACGCGTCAAGCAGGATAGCAAGAAATCGGAGGAGATCATCGTCGCGACCGCCGCCGAGGACGCGCCGTGACGTTGACGTTGCCCGACATCGCGCTGATCGTCGCCGCGTATCTGATCGGTTCGATTCCGTTCGGCGTGCTTGTGGGCAAAGGGCTGTTCGGTATCGACCCGCGCGACGTCGGCAGCGGCAACATCGGCGCCGCGAATGCGTTGCGCGTGATGGGTTTTTGGGGCGCCTTCCTGACATTGGCCGGCGATGTCTTCAAAGGCCTCGTGCCGACGGCGATCGCGATCTATGTGTTGCACGCCAGCCCGCTCGTCATCGCGACCGTCGGTCTTGCGACAATCGTCGGACACAATTGGTCGATTTTCCTGAAGTTCGAAGGCGGAAAAGGCGTCGCCACCGGATTAGGGGTACTGGTCGAGCTGTCGTTCTACGCCGCGCTCGTGTGGGCGGTGGTGTTCTTGTCGACAGCGCTGATCAGCCGGTACGCGTCGCTGTCCTCGATGCTGGCCACCGCGTCCGCGCCGATCGCGTTGTATCTGCTGCACGCGCCCTGGCCCTACATCGTGTACTCGATCTTGTCGCTCGCGCTCGTGCTCTGGCGCCACCAAGCCAACATCGCGCGCCTGCGCGCGGGCACCGAGCCGCGCATCGGACAGAAGAAACCTCAAGGAGCCACATGATCTCGACCAACGATTTTCGCACGGGCGTTTCGGTGATCGTCGACGGCCAGATCTGGACCGTCATCGACTTCCAGCACGTCAAGCCGGGCAAGGGCTCGGCCTTCGTGCGCACGCGCCTGAAGAGCCTCATTCGCGGAAACACATTGGAGAAGACGTTTCGAGCGGGCGAGATGCTGCAGCGCGCCATCATCGACACGCGCGAGATGCAATATCTGTATAATAGCGGCGACGAGTATCATTTCATGGATCAGACGAATTACGAGCAGATCCACCTCGGGCACGAGGCGCTCGGCGACGGCACCGATCTTCTCAAGGAAGGCATGACCATCGAGGTGCAGTTCCACGACGGCAAAGTCATCAGCGCGTCGCTGCCCAACCACATCGAGCTCAAGGTCGTGCAGACGGATCCCGGCTTCCGCGGCGACACCGCGACCAACCTCACAAAGCCCGCAACGCTTGAGACCGGCGCGATCGTGCAGGTGCCGATCTTCATCAATCCCGGTGACACCATCCGCATCGACACGCGCGATCGCAAGTACGTCTCCCGCGTTTAGCCCTCGCCACTTTTGCCCCAATTTGATCTAACCCATACGCAAGCGCTCGCGGAGCTCTTCGCTACGCCGCTCGAGCAGCGCAACGATGCGTGGCGTCGACGCTTTTATGACGCTGTCGTGGACGCGAGCATGCGCGCCTTCGATCCGCAAGTCGAGCCGGGGCCAGACGGCTTCTTCTACTTCGCGCTCGCTCTACCGGAGCCGGGTCCGTTCACGCCGTTTTCCGTGTCGCATATACTCGAGTACGTCCTCGACAACGGCGTCGGCATCGCGCTGTTCGGTACGGCTGGGCGCTCGGCCGATCCCGAATGGGTCTTCACGTACGGCGACCTTCTCGCGTATCAACTCTACGGCGATTTTGAGGGTGACCCGGCCGAACGCGGCCACCAACACGATCACAGCGGGATCGCGGTCGAAACGGTCAAGGAACAGCGCGAGGTCCTCGTCGGATCTCCGAGCGAGCAGTATTATCCGAAACGCGCGGTCGCGGCGCTCGCGCGCTTTATGCACGAGCGTCTCAATGTCCCCGAGCCGGAGATCAAGGTCATCGCCGATCCGACGGCGTGTCCGTCACTCTCGCTTGCCATCAACCTGCGCCCCGCCGACTACGGCGGCGATCTCGAGCGCTTGGGCGCCGCGATGCGTTACGTTCGCTGGTACTTGCCGCGGACGCACGGCTTGATGAGCTTGCCGTAGGTCGCCAGCGTCGCGACAGTGACGCTTTGTGCGAGTGCGTGCGCCGCTTGAGCGCGATCTCGTACGACAGCGCGCTGCCCTTGTCCGCAAAGCGTTTCACGTAGGCCAGCACCACCGGTTTGCGCCCGCGCAACGCCTTCGATCCCTTGCCCAGATTGTGCAAGGCCACGCGCGCGACTGGGTCGAGCGCGTAGCCGCAATAGTACGAGCCGTCGCTCGCACGCGCCAGGTAGACGTAATGCCACGCCTTCCTCACGACGCGCAGGACGCGTCACCCCAGGCCTGCAAGGGGCGCTCGATGGTCACGCTCGTGCGTTTTGCGCGCCGGACGGGTTTTCATGCCCTGGTTTGAGGCGATCGGGTTCATCGTCTTCGGTTTTGCGGTCGGCACGTACGGCAGCATGGTGGGCGTGGGCGGCGGCTTCCTCATCGTGCCGCTGCTCTTGTTCCTGGGCGACCCGCCGCGCGTCGCCGCCGGCACCTCTCTGGCAGTGGTGCTCGCGAACTCGGCTTCATCGACGCTCTCCTACTTGCGTCAAAAGCGCGTCGACGTCAAGAGCGGCCTCATATTCTCCGCGGCGGGCATCCCTGGCGCACTGCTTGGCGCCTACGCCGACCAGCACGTGCCACACCACATCTTCACGTTGCTGTTCGGTGTATTGCTCGTTGGCGTCGCGTTACGCGGGTTCTTCGCGCGCGATGCGGCGAAAGGGACAGATCAACCCACCGGTGAGCCCCCGAGCGGCGCTATATCGCGCGATTTCGTCGACGCCCTCGGTGTGCGCCATCAATATCGCTTCAACGTCTGGGGCGGAATCGCGGTCTCGGCCTTCACCGGTTTTCTGGCAAGCATGTTCGGTATCGGCGGCGGTGTCGTGCAGGTGCCCGCGATGGTCTACTTGTTCGGCTTTCCCACGCACATCGCAGTGGCGACATCGCAGCTCGTCATCGCGGTGACCGCCGCGTTCGGCGCCGCCGGTCACGCGTATTACGGCGACATCTTGCCGTTGCCGGCGATCTTCCTGGCGATCGGCGCCGTCGGCGGCGCCCAGCTCGGCGCGCACCTCGCGTCGCGCATGCAGCCGGGTCCGCTCATGCGCTGGCTTTCACTCGCGATCGTGGCGGCCGCGCTTTATCTCATCTTCAGGGGGTGATGTCACCGTTTCGCTTCTCGTCGTCCAATGCCGAGAACGGGTGTGGTTCGGCCCTACGCTCGTTGTAAACCAATAGGATGCCGCCAGTTATGAGAATGGTGATATAGTAGCCCATTTCGCGAATTCGTGTATAGGAGCATGGCACAAACCAAGGCCCACAAGCTGGCACCCCGTATGGCACGTTCTCTTCTTCCAAATTGTAAACGCCGCCCATAAGAAGCGGCGCCAACACGATGATGAGCAGCCGAGCCAGGAACTTGCTCATGACGATCCGCGCCAGCGTTTGAACAGCTCGTTCGGCACCCCGAGCGCGTCGAGCGCCTTGCCGACCGCGTGGTTGACGATATCGTCAACGCTTTTGGGTTTCTGATAGAAGCCGGTGATCGGAGGCGCGATGACGGCGCCGAGCTCGGCCAGTCGCATCATGATCCGCAAATGGCCGACGTGCAGGGGCGTCTCGCGCACGCTGAGCACCAGCCGGCGGCGCTCCTTGAGGCACACGTCGGCGGCACGGACGAGCAAGTTGTCGTTCATCGAATACGCGATCGCGGCCGCGCTCTTCATCGAGCACGGGATGACCAGCATGCCATCCGTTCTGAACGAACCACTCGAGACGGCAGCGGCAAGATTCTTCTCGTCATGCACCACATCGGCGAGCTTCTCCACTTCTGCCGGCTTGAGATCGGTCTCAAGCTCGAGCGTCCGCTTCGCTTGTTGGGTCATGATCAGGTGGACTTTCGCGTCGGGCACCGCGCGGAGCGCCTCAAGGGCGCGCACGCCCAGAATCGAGCCGCTCGCGCCGGTGATGCCTACGATGTAGGTCGGCATGGGGCGTGGTCACATCTCCCGGACGCGCATCTCAACCCGCGAATCGAACCGGCGCGGCGAGCATCGCGCGCATGAGACGCGCACGCCCGGCCGGCGTCTGCGCACCAAGGCAAGATTACAGCGCGGGCATTCGAGCACGTAACGTCGGTGACTGCGCCGGCGCGACACCGGCAGATTGTGGTAGATGCTGTCGAGCCCGACCTCGTGCATCTTCGCCTTGAAATCGCGGCCGTGGCCCGAAGGCAGGCGCATGAGGAAAAGCCATGCGTGCACCATCTCGTGCAGCAGCGTGTCGCGCACATGATCGGGGTGAGCGGCGAGCAGCGGGGACGACAATTCGATGAGCGCCGGCCGATAGCTGATGCGCCCGGTCACCGTCGTCAGCCGTGCGTTGTACTCGATGCGATGCGCGCGCAAGACGCCATCGAAATATCGGAGGTTGAGCTGCGCGAACAACAGTTGGAGCTCTGCGGTCGAAGGCAGGGCCACCGCGCGGGAACGCGCGACCGTCGCAAAAGACACTACGAGGCATTCAGCTTCGCGGTCGCAGTCGCACACCCTGCGCAATGAATTCGAGCGCATCATCCGAAGGTGTGGACATGAAGATCTACATCTCCGCGGATATGGAAGGCGTCGCGGGCATCACGTCGGTCGAACAGACCAACCCAGTCGGACAACCCGAGTACGCGCGTTCATGCGAGTTGATGACCGGCGAGGTCAACGCGGCGTGCGAGGGCGCGTTCGCGGCCGGCGCACAAGAGATACTCGTCAACGATTCGCATTGGAACATGCGCAATATCATCCACGAGCAGCTGCCGCCGCAGGTGCGTCTCATCCGCGGCAGTCCAAAACCACTGTCGATGAACCAAGGGGTCGACCCGACCTTTACGGCTGCGGCGTATGTCGGCTATCATGGCGGCGCCGGCACGCAAGACGCCGTGCTCGACCATACGTACACGAGCGAAGAGCTTTACGAAGTCATCATCAACGGCCAACCGTGCAGCGAAGCGCGCATCAATGCGGCCGTCGCGGGAACGTTTGGCGTGCCGGTGGTGTTCTTGTCAGGCGATCAATCGGCGTGCGCCGATGCCCGCAGTTTCTTGCCGTGGGCTGAGACGGTGGAAGTCAAACGCGCAATCGGGCGCTATGCCGCGGAGTCACTCTCCCCAAAAGAAGCTCGCGCCGCGATCCGGGCCGGCATCGAACGCGCGCTGTCAGGTGCCAAGGCGCGAGGGGCGCAGCCCTACCGCTTCGAGAGTCCGGTGGTCCTCGAGCTGCGTTTCACCTCGACGGTCAAGGCCGATATGGCTGCCCTGCTGCCCGGCGCCGAGCGGATCGGGGGACGCCACATCCGCTACGCCCACGAGGATTTTCTCACGGTTTTCCGGGCTTTTCGGGCACTCATGACCCTGGGCGGCGCGGTCGATTAGGGACCCAAAAAATTCTTTTCTGGGGGCTGTAACAAAACCATGGGCAGCCTGGTCTTGTGAGTAGCCGGGTGACGCTCGTGCGGTCCCCCAAGGATAAGGCGCACCCGGCACTTTGAACCGATAGAGGCGCGGACCACAGTTTGGATCCGCGCCTATTTGCGTCACGACGTCGACGCAGTGACCTCTTCCCCGGGCGTATCGGTCGCGCTCGACTCGTCCGGTTGTTGCACCGGTTGCGCGTCGTTGACCGCCTCCGCCGCCGGCGCCGCTTGTTCCGTCTCTGCCGCGGGTGCCGGTGCAGCGGCTGCAGGTTGCGAGCTTGTGGCTTTCGCCGCCTCCGCCGTGCGCGCCGCCGCCTGCGCCGCCTCGGACTGCGGTTCCCAGTCGTAGTCGGCCGGGATCATGCCTTCGGGCTTGTAGCTGTTGGCATGCAGCCAGTCCAGCGCCAAGTGGTAGTGCCGCTTGGTGCGATAGCCGAGCCAACGCCGGCGCAGCGTGTCATCCTCGTCGACCGCCTCGCGGAAGCGCCGGAAAGCGCCCTTACCGGAGATCGCGCTGCGCAAGCGCCCAGCGACGTTGATGTCCTCGACGAGGCTGATGAAGTCGGACATGATGCCGTAGCGGACTTCCGTCGTCACGGGCGCGATCTTCTTCATGTCGGCGTTCGCGTCGGCTTCCGCGATGCGCGCGTTCTCCTGGTCGCCCAGGTTGTGCATGAAGTGCTCGACCGCGTGCGACTTCGTGTTGTAATACGCCACGCTGTCGACATCGCCGCCGGTGAGCGCGGTGCCGAGTTCGTCGAGGAGCTGGTTGCGCTTGATCGGGCCTGGTCGCACCACTCGCGCCGGCGCGCGCGCATGCGCTGCCGTCGCGGCTTCGATGCCGAGCGCTTTGCGGATCTCCGCGGGATCGATCGCCGGCAGTCCCAGATTTGCGAGCCGTACGTGGTGGCCGGCCAACTCGGTCAAGAGATCGTCGAGCTTGCGACGGGCTTCTGGTTCGTTGACCGCGTCGACCGGCGAGATGCCGCCAAGGTCCGGAAGCGGCCGCCGAATCCATTCCGATGTCACGTGTGCGCTGTCTGTAGAGGTCTCTTTCATTCTGTCCTGTCTTTCCCGCCCTTGGGAGTCGTTAGGCCTTCGCGCCCAGCGGACGCCCGAGTCCTTCGGCGATCGTGATCACGTCGTCCTCGGTCAGCCCGAGACTGTTGATGCCTGCGTAGTACTGGTTGATGATGTCCTGCGTGCGCCCGGTCGAGGCGCGCTCCTCGCGCACGCGCTTGACTTCCTCGAGCACGCGCTTGGAAAGTGCTGCGTCCACCGTGACGCCTGCCTTCGCGAGCTTTGCCGCGTTCTTCTTCAGCGCCGCCTCGACGACCGACAGCCCGCTGTGCTTGCCATACACGAAATGCATATGTCCGCCGACGAGTTCTGCCGGCACTGCCTCGTACATGCGCCGGTCGATCAGCATCGCGTGCGTATGGATCCCAGATTCGTGCGCGAACACGTTCGCGCCGATGATCGGCTCGTGCGCCTGTATCGGGTACCCAGAGACGGACTCCATGAAGCGCGCCAGCTCCCACAATTTGTGGTACTTGAAACCCGGGATGTCGATGCCGTAGAGCACCTTGAGCGCCGTGACGACTTGGTGCAGGGGCACGTTGCCGGCACGCTCGCCATAGCCGTTCGCCGTGACGGTGAACGCTTTGAATCCGCACGATAGCGACGTGATGCAGTTGATCGTTCCCAGCCCGTAGTCGTTGTGGAAATGATTGAGCAGCGTGACGCCATCGGGCATCGCGTCGACGATGCGCTCCGAGTGCCAACGCGTGGCCTCGGGCGTCAGGCAACCGACCGTGTCCGGCCACGACGGCCGCGTGGCGCCGGCTTCCAGGCCGGCCTTGAACAGCTCGATGAAATAATCGACGTCGCCGCGGCTGCCGTCTTCGCCGCCGAACTCGACCCGCTCGACGCCATGGCCGCGCGCGTAGCGGATGGCATCGCACTGCATGCGGATGTTGGCTTGCCGGAAAAATGACAACGGCAGGTCGAGCCACTCTGACTCAGACTTGCCTTCGCGTGCGAGCAGCGCCTTGCCGATCTTGTACTTCATGTGCAGATCGCTACCCGACGTGAAGACGAAGAACGTCACCGCGCTCGGCGCGACGTTGATCTCGGCGAGCGCGCTCAGCGTCGCGTCGATGTCCTTGCTCGTGCTGCGGCACATCACGACGACGTCGAGGTCTTCGCGGATCTCGCCTTTGCGCTTGCCTTCCATGATCAGCTGCAGCGAGCGGCGTTCGTCTTCAGAGACCGCCGGAAACCCGACGTCCATGATGTGGACGCCGATATCGGAGAGCCGCCGGCAGATCTCGTACTTCGTCTCCGGTGTGTAGGCGATGCCGCACATCTGCTCGCCGTCGCGCAGCGACGTATCGTAGATGCGCAGTTCCGATGCCGGTGGGAAATGCACATCATTGGTGTACTCGCGCGGATCGTGGATCAGCTGCTCGATCGGCTCGCGAAATTCCACTCGTCGCTCCCTTCGTGGCGGGAGCCTAAGGTTCGACGATAATTTCGCCACGCATTCCGGCTGAGTAATGAAAGAAACAGCCGTAGAGGAACGTGCCTGGCGTGCTGGCGATGAGAGGGGCCGAGCGCGCGCCTGGTGCGATGTCGCCGCTGCTCCACTGCTGCGCTCCGATGTCGCCGAACGGCTTGAGCACCGCTTGGGTCCAGCGCGGCTCGCCGAACAGCGTTGCGCCGACAAGCCCGGTCGCGGTGTGGTGCGCGACGGCGTCGTCGTTGACGAAGACGATCGAGTCGCCGACGTGGACCGTCAACACCGCGGGCCCGACGCCGACCGAGTCGCCGGCGCTCACGTGGCTGACCTTCGCGTTGTGGTCGAGGCTCAGGTGCACGACCGCGGGTGCGCCGGCTGCGCGGGCGATTGTGACCGCGGTCAGCACGAGCAGGCAAGACGCGCTCGCCAGCATGAGGCGTCCCACGATGCTAAACAGCAGCGTCGATCTCCGGGGCCGGTATATCGCGTGTATCACAGTTTGCGCCTTCCTCAAGTAAGAACGAAGCCCTCCGGCGCAATGGTTACGCCCGTAACAGGCTGCCAAGCGCTAAGGTCTCATATGATGTGAGCAAACCGCTCCGTTCACCATTGTCTCCGGTCCGCGGGCCGTTCGCGAACCCGCGCGCTGCGTTCTGGTCGCTCGACGCGACGCCGAACGCTGCGCCTCGCGTTGTCGCGGGGCTCGCAGTCGCGGCGCTCATCTGGGCGGTGCTCGCCGCGTGGCATGCGCCCGTGACACTTGCGGTGCTCGTCGCATGCGCGGTCTTCTTGGAGTGGTTCACCGGCGACATGGTGCGCGTCGGCGGACGCGTCATCGGGCCGTCGCTCACCATCGTCGTGGCAGCGTTCGCGCTCTACGGCACGCCGGCCGCGGTGCTCGTGGGCTTCGCGCGCGGCGGCGCTCGTTTGCTCTCTTCGCGCGCGGTCAGCGGCTCGGACAGCGCGTTCATCCTCGCGGGCTCGGTGTTCGGACCGCTCATCGGCGGCGTGATCGCGACGACGGCCGCCGCGTTCGGGGCGCCCGGCATCTTCGCCGCGCTCATCTACACCGCGTTCGCCTACGTCGCCGAAGTCATCGCGCCCGCCGCGCTGATGCGCAACTCAGGCCCGCCCTCGCTCGCGCTTTCCGGCGACGGCATCGCCGGCTGGGCGCTGCTCGCCTTCGGCGCGCTGTGCGGTCTCGGCTATCTGCTCGCCGGCGACATCGCCGCGCAGCGTTGGAGCGCGCTGCTGTACTTCGGCGCGCCGCTCGTCGTCGCGCGGCTCTCGTATTCGGCGTTGCGCGCGCGCTCCGAACGGTATCTCGCCGCGCTCGAACACGAGAACATCGACTTCTTCGACAAAATCGGAAAACTCGATCGCATCAACGGCGACCTCATCGAGGCGCTGGCCTTCGCCATCGATTATCGCGAAGGCACGGACAGCGGACGTTCGCGGCGCACTGCGCAGATGGCGACCGCCATCGGTGTCGCGCTCGGGTTATCTTCGGTCGACCTCGAGATGCTGCGCCGCGGCGCGCTGCTGCACGACGTCGGCATGCTTGCGATGCCTGGCCAGCGTACGCCGCGCCACATCGAGGTCGGCGCTCGGCTGGTCGCACGTTGGCGCGATTACCGGCAAATCGCCGATATCGTCGAGCAGCACTGCGAACTGCTCGATGGCACGGGATATCCGCGCGGCCTGCATGCCGACGACATCTGCATGCTCGCGCGTATCGTCGGCGTCGCGACCAAATACGTCGACCTGACGACGGCGCGTCCGCAGGGCGCAGGCATGACGCACGACGAGGCGATCGACGAGATACGCTCGTTGACGCCGCACAAATACGATCCGATGGCAGTGGACGCACTGCGGGCGGCAACCGCGCCGGCGACGGCCGACGTACTGCCGATGATCCGCCGCCGCTAGGTCTAACCTTCAGCGAGCGGCAAGCTCAACGTCACCTTCGTTCCCTTACCAGGTTCGCTCCACAACTCGGCGCTGCCGCCCATGCGCTCCATCGCCTTGCGGACGATCGCCAACCCGAGCCCAGAGCCGCTGACATCGCCGCGCATCTCTCCGCGGAAGAAGCGTTCGAAGGCATGCGCTTGCTCGTCCGCCGGCATGCCGGCGCCGTCGTCCGCGACCTCGATCGTGGCTCGCCCGTCGCGGCGTTGCGCGCGAACGTCGACGTGCGCGCCCGGCGCATGCTTCGCGGCGTTCTCGATCAGGTTGCGCACCGCGTCGCGCAGTTCGGCGGGGTGCGCGCGCACCTGCAATGGGCCCGGGGCGTCCAAGGTCAGCGTGCCGGCGGGGATCAGCGTGCGTGAGCCTTCGACGGCGTCGCGCGTCACGCGCGCGGCGTCGACGACCTCGAGCTCGGCCTGCGGCTCGTTGTCCAAACGGGAAAGCGCCAGCAGTTTGTTGATGAGCTGGCGCATGCGCTCGCACTCTAGCGAAATCGTCCCCAGGATATCGTTGGCGACCGTAGGTTCGGTCACCGCACCGCGTCTGAGCACGGAGACGTAGCCGGAGATGACCGTCAGCGGGGTGCGCAATTCATGGCCCGCGTCGGCGGAGAACTGGCGCATGCTCGCTTCGTTGCGGCGGCGTTCTTCGAACGCTTCGCCGACCTTCTCGGCCGCTGAATTGTATGCCACCGCCAAGGCGCCGATCTCGCCCGGCTCGCCGCGCGCGGACGTGCGTCGCGAGAAATCGCCGCGGCCGAGCGAATCGAGCGCGTTGGTGACGTCGACGATCGGGGCGAGCGCCTGTGCCGCGAGCGCACGGCCGGCGATCCACGCGATGATGAGCGCGATGCCCAGCACTATCGCGAGCGTCAACCAGTATGGGCCGAGATTGAACAACAAAAAGTCAAACGCGGGTGCGAGCGTGAGGTAGCCGCCAGGATACGGCACGTAGTGCAATGGACCGCGGTCGGGCGACACGACGCCGCGCTTGACGCCTGCGAACACCGCGCCGCTGGCCGCCTGGCTCGCGTCGCCCGCCAAGAACTGGCCTTCGTTGTCGAAGATGGCACCGCGCATCCCCAAGCTCTCGAGATCCTGCGCGATCGCCGGCGCGACCATGCGCAGCGCGGTCTCGTTCGAACCGAGCGCCGTGCCGAGGACGCGCACGTCGGCGCCGCGCGCCATGAGCATCGCGCGAGTCTCGCGCTGTAACATCGAGACCAGCGTCAGCGAGGACGCGACGACGACGAACGCCAGCAGCGCGACGAAGATGATCGCGTACCACGCCGCCAGTCTCGACGCGAGAGATTTCATGGGAGCTCATCTTCGCGCAACGCGTACCCGACCCCGCGTACTGTGTGGATGATCTTCTTCTGCGCGCCGCCGTCGACTTTCGCGCGCAGATACGAGATATACGTCTCGACGATGCCGACCTCGCCCTCGAAATCGTGGCCCCACACTTGCTCGAGCAGCTGCTCCTTCGTGAGCACGCGACGCGGCACGCGGATCAGCGCGACGAGCAAATCGAATTCGCGCGGCGTCAGGCCGATACGACGCCCGCCTCTGATCACTTCGTGTGTCTCGACGTTCACGCTGAGATCGTCGTAGCGCAACTCGGCGCCGGCAACGAGCTTCGGACGCCGCAGTGCCGCGCCGAGCCGCGCGAGCAGCTCTTCGAATGCGAATGGCTTGGCGAGATAATCGTCGGCGCCGCGATCGAGCGCTACGACCTTGTCCGGTATGTCGCCTTTCGCGGTCAACATGATGATGGGGGCTTCGGTCTTCTTGCGCAGCATCGGCAACAGCGTGAAGCCGTCGATCTTGGGCAGCATGACGTCGAGGATGATGACGTCGGGCTGCCACTGGCCGATGAGCTCGAGCGCTTGCGCGCCGTCGGCGGCCGAACGCACCGTATAGCCTTCGCGCGTCAGGCCGAGCTCAAGCATCTCGCGGACGTGGCGTTCGTCATCGACGACTACCACTTTGGGTGTTGTTTTCATTGCCTTTGTAGCCTATCGGTTTCGCCTGGGAAAGTGCTGTGTCATCCGACCGGCCGAGCTTCGCCGAGGTAGGCCGCCGTCACCCCCGGATCGCGCGCGAGCTCGGCCGCCGGCCCGGCCTTGACGATCGCACCGCGCTCGAGCACGTACGCATCGTCGCTCACCGCGAGCGCTTGGCGCGCGTTCTGCTCGACCAGCACGATCGAGTGGCCTTCCTTGCGCAGCGCTTTGATGATCTCGAAGATCTGGGCGACGAGCAGCGGTGCAAGTCCCATCGACGGTTCGTCAAGCAGTAGAAGTTTCGGGCGTGCCATCAGGCCGCGTGCGATCGCCAGCATTTGTTGTTCGCCGCCCGACAGCGAGCCGGCCGTCAAGTCCGCGCGTTCGCGCAGGATCGGAAAGCGCGCGAACATCGAATCGATGTCCGCTGCGACACCCGCGCGATCGCGGCGTGTCCACGCACCGACTGCCAGGTTCTCGCGCACGCTCATCTGCGCGAGGATCAGACGGCCCTCCGGCACGTGGACTAGACCGCGCGAGACGATCTCGTGCGGCGGCCGGCCGCCGATCTCGCTGCCGCCGAACTCGATGGTCCCCGCCGTCGGTTTTAGGATTCCCGAGATGGCCAGCAGCGTCGTCGTCTTGCCGGCGCCGTTGGCGCCGATGATCGTCGCCACGCGGCCCTGTTCCAAACGCAGATCGATGCCGCGCAGCACTTCGACGCGCCCATATCCAGCGCGCAGCCCGCGGACGTCGAGCAGCGCGCCGCTCACGACACGTTCTCCACACCGAGATACGCTTCGATGACTTTCGGATCGCTGCGCACCTGCGCCGGCGTTCCCTCGGCGATCTTCTCGCCGAAATCGAGCACGACGATCCGATCGCACGCGGACATCACGAGCGCCATATCGTGTTCAACGAGCAACACGCTCATGTCGCGCTCGCGCACCAGCCGCCCGATCTCGTCGCGCAGGCGCTCGGTCTCGATCTGGTTGAGCCCGGCCGCAGGCTCGTCCAGCAGTAAGACGCGCGGCTGCACTGCGATGGCACGCGCCAGCTCCACGCGGCGCTGTTCGCCGTGCGCCAGATTGCGCGCCTCGACGTCCGCGCGGTCGGCCAAGCCCATCTCGTTGAGCAGCGCCCGCGCCTGCTCGCGAAGCGCATCGAGCTGGCGTTGCGTGGCGGGCCAAGCGACAAGCTGGCCCAACAGCGAATCGTCGGCCCGCAGGTGCATGCCCGCGACGACGTTTTCGAGCGCGGTCATGTGCGGGAACAAGCGCGACGTCTGGTAGGTTCGAGCGACGCCGAGTGCCGCGATCTCGTGCGGCTTGCGGTGGTCGATGCGCTGACCGCCGAATTCGATGCTGCCGCTGGTCGGCGTCGCAAGGCCGGTCATGAGGTTCAGCACGGTCGTCTTGCCGGCGCCGTTGGGACCGATCAAGCCGAGCAGCGCGCGAGGCGGCATCTCGAGGGTGAGATTCCTGACGGCGTGTACGCCGCCGTAGTCCTTGCACACGCCGCTCAACGATATCATCGACCGCTCCGCCCGCGGAAGACCGACCACAGGCCCTGGGGCAAGAAGATGATGACGAGCAATAAGATCAGCCCGTTCACGGCGTCGCGGTAGTCGTGCAAGAAACGCAGCGCCTCCGGTAAGACCGTGAGCAACGCTGCGCCGAGAATCGGGCCGCCCACTGACCCCATCCCGCCGACCACGGCATACGCGAGGACGTCGACCGCTCGTCCGAAACCGTACTCGCTTGGACTTATATAGAAGGAAGAGAACGCCGCAAGCGCGCCCGCGTAGCCCGCGATGAACGCGCCGATCGCGAACGCCAGCAGCTTGTATGCCGCTGGATCGATGCCGATGCCCTGTGCGGCGATCTCGTCTTGCGCGATCGCGGTGAATGCGCGGCCGGCGCGCGAGCGCATGAGGCGCCAGAGCAAGAACGTGACGAGGGCGAGCGACGCGTAGATCAGCGGCGTCGATGCAAGCGGCGGGATGCTCGCGATGCCTTCTGCTCCGCCTGTGATCGAGAGGTTCACCGCGAAGATGCGGACGATCTCGCCGAAGCCGATCGTCGCGATCGCGAGGAACACGCCGCGCAAACGCAGGACAGGCCAGCCGAGCAACAAGCCCGCGATCGCAGCCAAGAGCGATCCCGCCAGCACCGCTGCGGGAAATGGCCAGTGCCCGCGCGTGACCAGCAGTACCGACGAGTATGCCGCGATCGCCATAAACCCCATGTTGCCGAGCGAGAGCTGGCCGCACGCCAAAGTCACCCACACCGACAGCGCGAGCAGCGCGTTGATGCCGATCTCGTTGAAGAGCGCCGAGTGTGAGGTCAGGAACGAACCGAGCGCGTGCATCGCGTCAGGCAGCGCGCAGACTGCGCCGGCCGAACAGCCCGCCCGGGCGGACGATCAAGACGAGGAACAATATCGCGAAGACGATCGCGTCGCGGTAGCTCGAGCTCAAATAACCCACGGTCAGATCTTCGGAGAGCCCGATGAGCAAGCCGCCGATCAGCGATCCGGGAATCGAGCCCATCCCGCCCAGGATGATGACCGCGAGCCCTTTGAGCTCCACGGTCGACCCCATCAGCGAGCTCACCGTGTTGAAATTCAGCGCGAATAAGACGCCGGCGACCGCGCCGAGCGCTGACGCGATGAAGAACGTCTGCGCGTACACCGATTCGAGGTCGATGCCCACGAGTTGGGCGGCGCGGGGGTTCTCCGCCACGGCGCGAATTGCGGCGCCCAATCGCGTGTACCGCAGCAATGCCTGAAGGCCGATCATCAGCGCGAGACTTACCACAAAGATGATGAGCTGCATCAGTGTGAACGTCGCGGGGCCGATCGTGATCGTCGGCGTGCGGACGACGTCGAACGGGAAGTGGCGGACATCAGGACCGAAGTAGCCGTTGGCGAGCGCGACATAGATCATGCCGACCGCGATGCTCGAGATGAGCGGCGCGAGCGGACCGGCCTGGCGGCGGCGCAGCGGCCAGAACGCGATGCGATCGAGCAGCACGCCGAACAACCCGCCGGCGATCGCGCCGCCGGCGATGGCGAATGGCAGCGACACGCCTTTGAGCACCATGATGAGCGTCGTGAACGCGCCGAGCATGAAGATCGATGCGTGCGCGAGATTGAGGATGTCGAGGACGCCGAAGATCAGCGTATAGCCGAGCGCGAACAGCGCGTAGACACTGCCGATGAACAAGCCATTGACCAGTTGCTGTATGAGCATGTGATCGCCGGCCTGGAGCGCGCGCCTACGTCACGTCGCCGGCCTAGAAGCCGATGAACCTGCCGTTGTGGACCTCGAGCACCACGCCGTCGCCGGTCGCATCGCGATTCGAATCGAATGAGAACGCCCCAAGCACCGTGTTCACCGGCTTCATCGACTTCATCGCATCGCAGACGTCTTTGGGCGAAAACGACTTGGCGCCCGTCAGCACGTTCTCCATGATCTGCGCAGCGGCAAATGCTTGTGCGGCGAACTGATCAGGATCTTTTTGGAACCGCACGCGGTAGGCTTGCACGAAATCGAGATTGCCGGGCGTTTGCGCGCCGATCGCCCATGCCGCGCCGACCACAACGCCTTCAGCGGCGCCGCCGGAAAGGCTGTAGACCTGCGGCGAATTGAGCCCGTTGCCGCCGACGATGTGCGCCTTAACGCCAAGCGTGTGGGCATCGGCGACGATGTGACCCGCCTCGACGGCGAGCGCGCCGACGAACAGCAGGTCGGGGTTCGCGCCTTTGATGTTGGTCAGCTGCGCCTGGAAGTCGACGTCGCCCTTCGAGAACGTCTGCGTTGTCAAGACCTTTATGTGTAGCTTCTCCAACGCCGCTTTGGCCACATCGTAGTCGGTCTTGGTGAACGCGTCGTCGTTGCCGTAGATGATCGCGGCGGTCTTGACGTGATAGCGATCGATGACCGCTTTCAACGCGTGCGGCACGACGGCGGCCTCGGTCAGCGAGTCGCGGAAAATGCACGGACCGATTGCGGTCACGCCGTTGGCCGTGTTGGAGATGCCCAGCACCGGCATGCCCGCGGCTGCCGCGATGGGATCGGCGGAGAACGCTTCGCTCGAGAGCGTCGGGCCGATGATCGCCGACACCTTGCCGCCGGTGGTGAAGCTCTGGAACAGGTTGACCGCCTGAGCTTTTTGCGACGCCGCATCTTGGATGTCGAACGTGAGATGCACGCGGCCGTTGCGGTTGACGTAATCCTGGCCCATCTGCAAGCCGTTCTTCTGCCCGTCGCCGTATGAGCCGGCAGAGCCCGTGATGTCGAAGACCGCGCCGACCGATGCGTCGCCGCTCGCCGCGTGGGCGGGCGAGGATGCGAACGCGAGCAGCGCTGCGGCGGACAATACGAAAAACGCCCGAGTAGAGCTTTGCATGATGTGCCTTTCGTGCGGACGGCGACGGTTGGCGGATAGTACGAGCCGACGGAGGAAGCGACCTCCCTCGGGTGGTAGCCCGCCGTCCACTTGAAGTCTGGAGGCATGGATGGCCGCCGTCGCAGACGTGCCGGACCTCTTCAACGCGGCGCTGCACTTCGTTGACCGCAACCTCGATCTCGGCCGCGGCGCGAAGATCGCGATCGAGTTCGGCGATGAGCGTCTGAGCTACGGCGATGTCCGGGCCAACGTCAATCGCTGCGCCAATGCGCTCGTCTCGCTCGGTCTCGGACTCGAACAGCGAGTCACCGTGCTCTTGCCAGACTGCCCCGAGTTCGTCTACTGCTTTTTCGGCGCCATGAAGCTGGGCGCGGTCGCGGTGCCGACGAACACGCTGCTCAAGCCCAACGACTACCGGTACATGCTCGAGGACAGCCGCGCCCGCGTGCTCGTGGTCTCGACGTCGTTATGGCCAGCCGTCGAACCGATTCTCAAAGATCTCCACCATCTCAGCGTCATCGCCATCGTGGATGACGCCGGCACCGGGCTGCCGTCGGATGCGACGATCGCCATTGTCGATTTTCGTCAGGCAGTGGCAGCGGCGTCGCCCGAGTTCAGCGCCTACGAGACGAGCAAAGACGACGCCGCATTTTGGCTCTATAGCTCGGGCACGACCGGCTTCCCCAAGGGCACGATTCATCTGCACCACGACATGGCATTCTGCTGCGATCATTTCGGCACGCACGTGCTGGGCATCACTGAGCATGACCGAACGTACTCGGTTGCCAAGCTCTTCTTCGCCTACGGGCTCGGCAACTCGCTGTATTTCCCGTTCGGCGTCGGCGCGACGACGATCTTGTATCCGAGCCGGCCGTTGCCTGAAGCAGTCCTCGAGCTTGCCGCCCGCAGCAAACCAACGCTGTTCTTCTCCGTGCCGACGTCGTATGCGGCGATGCTCGACGTCGCGGACGGACCGGCGCGTTTCGACCTTTCATCGGTGCG
This sequence comes from Vulcanimicrobiota bacterium, assembly GCA_963812135.1. GTDB lineage: Bacteria > Vulcanimicrobiota > Vulcanimicrobiia > Eremiobacterales > Eremiobacteraceae > JAFAHD01. The sequence goes on along the minus strand of CAWETU010000001.1, from coordinate 1,043,330 downwards.
TTTCGGCGTTTCGGCCGGCGAGGCGCTGCCGGCGGAGATCTATCGGCGCTGGAAGAGCGCGTTCGGTTTCGATGTCATCGACGGCATCGGCTCGACCGAAGCCGCGCACATGTTCATCTCCAATCGGCCGGGCGCGATCCGCCCCGGCTCTTCCGGCCAGATCGTCAGCGGTTACGATGCGCGTATCGTCGATGCGGAAGGCGAGCCCGTGCCGGTCGGCGAGACCGGGCGTCTGCAGATCGCTGGCGACAGCATCGCCGCCGGCTATTGGAACCGCCACGAGAAGACCAAAGCCACCTTCTTAGGCGACTGGCTCGACACGGGCGACACTTATCGGCTGGACGAGGACGGTTACTACTGGTACGCCGGGCGCAGCGATGACATGCTCAAGGTCGGCGGGCAATGGGTCTCGCCGGTCGAAGTCGAGAGCACGCTCATCGAACATCCGGCGGTGCTCGAAGCCGGCGTGGTCGGCGTCGCAGATGAAGCGGAGCTGATCAAACCGATCGCCTTCGTCGTCTTGCGCCGCGGACACGCCGCATCCGATGAATTGGCGATGGAGCTGCAGCTGTTCGTGAAAGAGCGGCTCGCGATCTACAAGTATCCGCGGTCGCTGCACTTCCTGGACGAGTTGCCCAAGACCGCGACGGGCAAGATCCAACGTTTCAAGCTACGAGAGCGAAGCGCCGCGCACAAATCAAAGACCTGATCGGGGCCGGGGGACGCTCCCATGCAAGACATCGATCGCATTACCATCGGCACGTTGCTCGATCGCCAGGCCGACAAATTCGGCGACCGCGAGTGCCTCGTGTACACCGATCGGCCGCTGCGCCTCACCTACGCGCAGTTCCGCGATCGCGTAGACACGCTCGCGCGCGGATTGCTCGCCCTCGACATCAAGAAGGGCGAACACGTCTCGATCTGGGCGTCGAATGTGCCCGAGTGGCTCTATCTCCAGTACGCGACCGCGAAGATCGGCGCGGTGTTGGTCACGGTGAACACCGCGTATCGCGCGCACGAGCTCGAGTATCTGCTGCGGCAAAGCGATACAACGACGTTCTTCCTCATCCGCAGTTTCAAAGGCGTCGATTACGTGCAGACGCTGCGCCAAGTGCTGCCCGAGCTCGACCGCTCGAAGGTCGGCCACAATAGTTTCGAGACGCTCCCTCGCTTGCGCCGCCTCATCTTCATCGGCGACGAGCGGCTGCCGGGCATGCTCAAGTTCAGCGATATCTTCGATCTGGCGTCCGCGGTCAGCCCCGAGCAGCTCGCGGCGCGCTCGGCGTCGCTCAATCCGAGCGACGTCATCAACATGCAGTACACGAGCGGCACGACCGGCTTCCCCAAGGGCGTGATGCTGACGCACCGCAACATCGTGCTCAACGCCTACCACGTCAGCGGGTGCCAGAACCTCACCGAAAACGACCGGCTGTGCTTTCCCGTGCCGTTGTTCCACTGCTTCGGCTGCGTGATGGCGAGCCTTGGCGCCATGACGCGCGGCGCCACCATGGTGCCCATCGAAGTGTTCGAGCCGCGCGCGGTGCTCGACGCGATCCACAAAGAGCGCTGCACTGCTATCTACGGCGTGCCGACGATGTTCATCGCCGAGCTCGAGCATCCTGAGTTCGCGAGCTTCGATCTGAGCAGCTTACGCACCGGGATCATGGCCGGATCGCCGTGCCCGATCGAGGTGATGCGCGCGGTCACGGAGACGATGGGCGCGCGCGAGCTGACGATCGCCTATGGTCTCACCGAAGCGTCGCCGGTCATCACGCAGACGCGCACGGACGACTCGATCGAACTGCGCGTCGCGACGGTCGGGCGGGCGCTGCCAGGCGTCGAGGTGAAGATCGCCGATCCGGAGAGCGGCGCGGCGCAATCGCCTGGCGCTCCTGGCGAGCTCTGCTCGCGCGGTCATGGCACCATGAAGGGCTACTATCACGATCCTGAGGCGACGAGCAAGGCGATCGATGACGATCGCTGGCTGCACTCAGGCGATCTGGCGCAGATGGACGAACGCGGTTACGTCAAGATCGTCGGACGCATCAAGGACATGATCATCCGCGGCGGCGAGAACGTCTACCCGCGCGAGATCGAAGAGTTCCTCTACAGCCATCCCAAGGTCTCCGACGTGCAGGTGATCGGCGTGCCCAGCAAGCGCTGGGGCGAGGAAGTCTGCGCGGTTGTGAAGGTCAAGCCCGGAGAGACGTTGACGGCCGAAGAGGTCATCGCGTTTTGCGATGGCCAGATCCAACGCCAGAAGGTGCCGGCGCTGGTGATGTTCGTCGACGCCTACCCGATGACCGCAAGCGGCAAGATCCAGAAATACAAACTGCGCGAGATGGCGGTAGACGAGTTCGGCCGCCAGGAGGACGCGGCGGTGCAGACCGCCTAGGCGCCCGCCAGCGCGTGCCGCATCGCGTTAACGGTGACGTCGACGTCTTCACGCGTATGCGCCGCGGTCACGAACATGAGCTCCATCTTGGACGGCGGCAAGAAGATGCCGCGCTCCAGCATCTTCCAATAATAACTCGCGTACGCGTCGCCGTCGGCTTCAGCCGCTTGCGCGCAGTCGCGCGGCGGCGCGCCGGCGCGAAAGGCGAAATCGACCATGGATGCGAGCTGCACAACCGGATACGCAAGGCCAGCGTCTGATAAAGCGTCGCATGCATCCGCCGCGAGCCGCCCGGCGAGCGCGTCGAGCCGCTCGTAGAATCCCGCGTCAGCTTCGAGCACATCGAGGAACGCGTGCGCGGCGGCGACGCACACCGGATTGCCGGCGAACGTGCCACCTTGGAAAACGCTACCCTCGGGCGCCAAATATGCCATGATGTCGCGCAGGCCGCCGAACGCCGCGATCGGCAATCCACCGCCCAACGTTTTGCCGATGCACGTGAGGTCGGGCCGTACCCCGTAGCGCTCTTGCGCGCCGCCCAAGCCGACGCGGAAGCCGGTGATGACCTCATCGAATATCAGCACAGTATTGGTTCGCGTGCACGCCTCACGGACGCGCGAGAGATAGCCGTCTTCCGGAAGCACGAGCCCCATGTTACCCGCGATCGGTTCCATGATCAACGCTGCGACGGCCCTATCTTCGAGCGCGCGCTCGATCGCCTCCGCATCGTTATACGGCAACACGCGCACGGCGTTGACGACGACGCTCGTGACGCCGCATGCAAGCGTCGGCGTCGACGCTGACGACGCGCCAGCGGAGAAGATCATCTCGTCGCTGTGCCCGTGGTAGTTGCCGCCCAAGCGCGCGATGGTCTCACGTCCGGTGAACGCACGCGCGAGGCGCACGGCGCTCATGCACGCCTCCGTGCCGGTGTTGACGAAGCGCAAGCGCTCCATGGATGGCATCAGCGTCGCGATGCGCTCCGCGAGCCGTATCTCCTCGGGATGCGTGGCGCCGAACACCGCGCCATCCTCGAGGGCGCGAGCCACGGCCGCGCTGACCGCCGGATGCGAGTGGCCGAGCAACACTGGACCGTAGGCGCACAGATAGTCGACGTACTCGCGACCGTCGACGTCGACGACGCGGCTGCCCTGCGCGCGCGCGATGAGCGGCGGCGGCGCCCCGACGGCGCCGCCCGCGCGGACCGGCGAATCGACGCCGCCGGCAATGACGGCGCGAGCGCGTTCGAAAAGGGCAGCGCTACGGCTCTGTACACTCTTCATCAGAGGTCGCAACTGTTGCCGCACGTAAACACGGCTTCCTTTGGACAAGATATCATCGAGGTGAGAAATGCCCAGACTGCCCGCGATCGATCCGAAGGACGCGCCTGACGAAGCCAAGCCGGTGCTTGAGGGCTTCTTCAAGGCGCGCGGCAACTACCCGAACATGTTCCGCACGCTTGCGGTCACGCCGGCGATCATGCGCACGGCGTCGGAGCACATGGCCGCGGTCACGGGACCCGGTGCCGCGCCGCAACGGCTCAAGGAGCTGTGCATCACGCTCGTCTCGACCTTGAACTCGTGCCGATACTGAATGGCTTCACATACCGCCTTGGCAAGGCGGTTCGGTTCGGACGATGAGACGATCGCCGCGCTGCGCGACTACGCGAAGAGCGAACGCTTCAACGAATCGGAAAAAGCAGCGCTCGCGGTGGCCGAGGCGCTCACCAAAGATCCGACGGGCCTCGCGCAGCCGCTATGGGATGATCTGCGACGGCATTACAACGACGAGCAGATCATCGAGATCATTTGCTCGATCGGCCTGTTCAACTATTTCAATCGTTTGAATAATGCGCTGGAGATTGAAGTGACTCGCTAGCATCCTGGCGCGCGCCGAGGCGGCGCAGCCAGCGGGTGCTGAGCGCGCTGGAGTTGCCCAGCGTCTCGATCATCTCGACGTAGCGCGTGACGTCTTCGTGGCGCACGAGGCCGAGATAGTCGCCGCGCTCGTCGACGACGATGATGCAGCGCAGCGGGCTGGCCGGCATGGCTTGGATCAACACGATCGCGTCGCAGTCGGCGTCCAGCGTCGGCTGGCCGCCGGTGCGCAGCATGATCGATGAGATCGACGTCGCCTCCGCGTCGCTCGACGCGATGCGCGCGACGTCGATGTCCGCCACGAGTCCGGCCAATCGCTCGCCGAACATGACGGCGATGATGCGCGATGATGTGCCCGAACGCAACAACGCGGCCGCGGTGGCGACGGTGTCCGAGGTCTGCAGCACGGGCACGTCGCGAGCGCAGAGATCTTTGACGCGCAACCCTTCGAGCGCCGTGCGCGTGATGATGCCGCGATACGCCCCTTCGGCGAGACCGGCGAGTAGCCAGCCGATGAGCACGACCCACATGCCGTCGATGACGTCGCCGCGCAAGAGCAGCCACACGCCTGCGGCCGCGATCAGATACGCAAGCGCTTTGCCGATCGTCGCAGCGCGGCGCGTCGCCGCGACGACGTTGCCGGTCAGCTTCCATAGCACACCGCGCAGCACCATGCCGCCGTCCATCGGATAGCCGGGCAGCACGTTGACCCCGAAAAGCAGTGCGTTCGCCAGACCGAGGTTGATGAGCAGCAACGCGGCCTGCGCGTTCGCGTGCATGACGGACGCGCCTGCGGCTAAGAAGACAGCCGCGAACAGCGCGTTGATGGCCGGACCGGCCAAGCCGATCGCGATGTCGTCGCCGGGTCCGCTGCGCGCACCGCCGACGTGCGCAAGGCCACCGAACAAGTACAAGGTGACGCCGCTGACGGTCAGCCCGCGGCTGCGCGCGACGAACGCGTGCGCGAGCTCGTGCGCGAGAATCGACGCCACGAGCAGTGAGGAAACGATGATGGCGACGGCGAGACGCTCGAGCGAATCGGCCGCAGGCGTGACCACGGGCAAGTAGCCATAGGCGAGGACGCTCGTCAGGGCGCCGAAGACGATCAGGGTGGAATAATGGGCGCGGATCTCGATGCCGGCAAGGCGGCCAATGGTCATCATATGAGCTTCACCACACCGTTCTCCTCGCGTGTAACGAAACCCGTGGACGCTTAGTCGTAGGGGCAGGAGGAAGTTGCTCACGCTTCCTCCGTGCCTTTTCGCGGGACAACTCCCGCGCATCATTGAACCGCGCCCCGTGACCTCGGACACCATTGTGGGGGTAGAATTTATTCGACCCTACATCATCGTGGCCAACCGCTGGGCGGGCAGCGGCAAAGCCCACGGTTTGGTCGGCGATGTCGAACGCACGCTTGGCGGTCCGCCTGTCGCGATCGTCGAGCCGGATTTGACACCCGCGTTTTCGCGCCGTCTCAACGAAACCGTTTCACACGCGGCATCTGCTGGTCGTCCGCTGCTCGTCTGCATCGGCGGCGACGGCACGCTCTCACTGACGTTCGATGCACTGTCCACACCGGATGCGACGACGCTCGCCATCGTGCCGTGCGGGTCCGGCAACGATCTCGCCACGGCGTTGGGGGTGCAACCCGGGAAACCCGCACTCGACGTCTTGCGCACGGGCGTCGAGCGACGGATCGACTATGGCACGGTGGACGGACAGCGCTTTCTCAACTGCGTCGGCATCGGTCTCGACGCCGAAGTGGCCGCCCTGGCGGTGCGCATCCGCGCAAGCGGACTCGCGAAGGGCTTCTCATACTATCTTGCCGCGCTGCGCGGTTTGCTGTCGGTCAAGCCGGTGGGAGCGACGATCCGCACAAGCGCCGCCGATATGCGTTTCAAAGACCTGGTGATGGTCACGGTCGGCAACGGCGCATGGTACGGCGGAGGATTTCGCGGCGCGCCCCGCGCTCGACTCGACGACGGCGTGTTCGACTGCTACGCGTTCAGAGACGTTGCGGGCTTACCGGCACGCATGGCGCTCATGCACCGCATCCGCGCCGGCGCGCACGCCGATGAGTCCAACGTCACCGCGTTTCGCGCAAGCCGGATTGAGATCGCTTTTGAACGACGGCTCGCGATGCACGTCGATGGGGAGCTCGCCCAAACGCAGGGCGCGACGATCGAGCTCGTGCCGCTCGGGGCAACGATTCTGGCGGCCGAATAAATTCGGCCGCTACATCAACGTCATTCCATCGACCATTCCCACGGATTCCAGTATGCCGAGTTGGCCGGCCCGGGCTTGTAGCCGTGGAACTTGTCGCTGATGACGTCGATGCGCCGGTCGTGGAACACGAAGATGGTCGGCACTTGTTCGATCAGCTCGTGTTCGATGATCGAGTAGTCGGCGATGCGGCGCTGCTGGTCGAACGTGCCGAGCGTATCCTTCTCTGCGTCATCGAGCTTCTTGTCGCACCAGAACAGATTGTTCTGTCCGGCAGGCGGGAACTGATCGCACGCGTAGAGCGATGAGTTGTCCGGATCGAAACCGCTCACCCAGCCGAAGTATGCCATCTGGAATTTCCCGCCGTTGAGGATGCCGCCGGCCTGTGCAGAACCGAAATAGAGCGGCGCCGGATAGACCTTCTGCGCGACGGCGATGCCCACGTCGTGCAGACGCGCTTGCGTGACGGTCGCGATGTTCGAGCCCATCACGTTGCCGCTGATGTAGGAGAACTGCAGCTCGAGTTTTTGCCCGTTCTTCTGCCGGACCCCATCCGGACCGACCGTCCATCCAGCCTCATCAAGCAACGCACGTGCCGCGGCGGGGTTGTTGTCGTAAACGGGGAGGTCGTGCGGGTAGGCCCAGTTATACGTCGGGATGTCGCTCGTCCCCGCTTGATAGACGTCGTGGGTGATCGTGTGCGCCATGCTCTGACGGTCCAGCGCGTATTCGATCGCTTTGCGGACGCGTACGTCCGACAGGATCGGATCTTTGACGTTGAAGTCGATGTGGCCGAACAGATTCTCGTCGGACACGAGCACCTTATAGCCGGGGATCTTCTGCAGCTGCGGGTAGAGGTCCGCAGACGCGCGGAACCACGCGTCGATCTCGTGCGTCTGGAGCAGCACCTGGATCGTGGTGGTGTTGCTCACGAACCTGAAAACGATTTTGGAGAGCTTGGGCGGCCCGCGCCAGTAATCCGGATTCGCGACGAGCGTGATGTGATCGCCGTGCTGCCATTCCGTGATCTTGAACGGCCCCGAACCGATGGGCAGAGAATTGTATGGCAGCTGATTGACGTTCGGGTACTGCTCCAAGAGGTGCGCGGGCACGACGGGGAACCCGCCCTGCTGGCACATGAAGTACGCGATGATCGGCGAGAACACGCGCCTCATGTGGACGACCACGGTGTAATCGTCGGGCGCGTCGATCGAGGCGATCTGATCGTAGCCGGTGCGCACCTGCACGTCGTTCTTCGGGTTCATGATCGCGTGGAACGTGAAGATGACGTCCTTGGCGGTGAGCGGCTCGCCGTCTTGCCATTTGACGCCTTTGCGGATATGGTAGGTGATGGTGCGTCCGTCTGCCGAGATGCCGCCATTCTTGAGTGTGGGGACCTCGAGCGCGAGCTCGGGCACGAGGTTCGCCTTGTCGTCGTAATTGAAGAAGAATGAAAACGCGAAGTACTCGAGGTCGGCCGTGACGGATTGAGTCGTTATCAACGGATTGAGTGAATCCGGCTCTTGGATGTCGGCGTAGCGCAGCACGCCGGGAATGGTCCCGCTGCCCGGCTGCGGATTCGTGCTCTGCGTGACCTTGCTGCAGCCGAACATCGCGATCAGGCAGACCGACGCGAGCGCGATGCGTAGAGTACCTCTCATTTCATCTCCCATTCCCAGGTGTTCCAGTTGCTCGTGGTCGCGGGCGCCGGCTTGAAGTTCTGCAATCCATCGGCCGTGATGAAGATCTGTCGCTGGAAGAACACCACGATCGTCACCGCCTGGCCGGCGATCTCTTTTTGGACGATCGAGTAGTATTTCTTACGCACGCGTTGGTCGTAGCTCGAGAGAGCGCCCCGCTCGGCGCGGTCGAGCGCGGGATCGGACCACCACAGATTGTCTTGACCGGCGGGCGGAATGCTATAGCTCGTGTAGATCGATTCGTCGCTGCCCGGATCGGCGCCGGCGACCCACGAGAACCACGCGGCGTCGTACTTGCCGGCCTGCAGGATGCCGCCGCGCGCGTAGTTGTCGAAATACAACGCGGTCGGATAGTTCTTGATGTCCGCCTCGATGCCGATGTTCTTGAAATCAGCCTGGAGATATTGCTCGACCGCCTCGCCGGTCTTGCCGCCCGACGCTGCGGCGAGGTTGAACGCCAGACGCTGGCCGTTCTTGAGGCGCACGCCATCCGGCCCCATCACCCAGCCCGCCTCGTCAAGCAGCTGGCGCGCCTTGGCGGGATCGTAGTCGTAATGCGCGACGTCCGGTTCGTAGGCCCACGAGAACGGCGGGAGATCCGCATACCCGACGACGTGCACGTCGTAGGTGATGTTGTGCAAGATCTTGGTCCGGTCAATCGCGTGGGCCATGGCTTGGCGGACGCGCAGATCCTGGAAGATCGGGTTCTTCTGGTTGAGGTCGAGGTGCGAGTAGACGAGCGACGGCGCGAGCTCGACGCGGAAACCATCCTTCGGAAGCTCGCGGATCTGAGGATACAGATTCACCGCGGCGCGGAACCATGCGTCGATCTCGTGCGTCCGCAACTGGTTGAGGATTGTGACGTCGTTCGGGATGACTTTGTAGATGATGCGTTTGAGCTTCGGCGGTCCGCGCCAGTAGTCCGGATTCGCCGCCAGCTCAACCCGGTCGCCATGCACCCATTTGACGAACTTGAACGGACCGGTCCCGATCGGGTCAGAGTTGAACGGCACTTGATTGATGTTCGGATACTTCTCGAGCAAGTGCGCCGGCAGCACCGGGTACAGCCCGCCCTCGGCGAAATACGTCGAGATCGCCGGCGCGTAAATGCGCTTCAGATGGAAGCGCACCGTGTGGTCGTCGAGCGCCTCGACGCTGCTGATCTGGTCCCAGCCGGTGCGCAGGCTCAAATTGTTGTCCGGGTTGAGAATCGCATGCACGGTGAAGACGACGTCATGGGACGTGAACGGCGCGCCGTCGTGCCACTTGACGCCGCGCCGCAAGTGGTACGTGATCGTCAGACCGTCTTTGCTGATCCCGCCGTTCTCTAACGTCGGCACGACCGTCGCCAGCTCTGGCACAAAGCGCATCTTGTCGTCGAAGTTATAGAAAAACCCGAAGATGAACATGTCCATGTCTGTCGCCACCGCGATCGTGCGCAGCAGCGGATTGAACGAGATCGGCTCTTCGATGTCCGCGTAGCGCAACGTGCCGGGGATCGAATGCCCGGCATTCGGCGGAGCAGTGCTCTGGGAGATCTTCGAGCAACTCGCGAGCGCGAACAACGCGAGCACCCAGCACGCGAGCGCGAGGATGCGACCCGCGCGCGCTGGAGACGTTATTGCATCTCCCATTCCCACGAGTTCCAGTTGCTGGTGACCGCGGGCGCCGGTTTGAAGTTCTTGAAGTTCGGGTTGGTCACATAGATCTGCCTGGCGAACCAGCTGAAGATCGTGGGCGATTCTGACGCGAGCAGCTTTTGGATGATCGAATAATACTTCTTGCGCGTCGGGATGTCGTACGTGGAGAGCGCGCCCTTTTGCGCCGCGTCCATGCGCGGATCGCACCAATACATGCTGTTCTGGCCCTTGGGCGGGATGCCGTAACACGCGTAGACCAGCTCGTCGTCGCTGGGATCGACGCCGGCGGCCCATGAGAAGAACGCCATATCGTACTTGCCGGTCTGCAGGATGCCGCCTTGCTGGTAGCCGGCGAAGAACAACGCGGTCGGGTAGTTCTTCACCGACGCGTCGATGCCGACGTCATGCAGCATGCGCTGCGTGAACGTCTCCGCGGCGATGCCGGTAGATCCACCTGCGACGGTCGAGAGCGTGAAGGCCAGCCGTTGGCCGTCCTTGACCCGGATGCCGTCCGGACCGACCTTCCAGCCGGCTTCGTCGAGCAGCTGCTTGGCCTTGTCGGGGTTGTAATCGTAGTGCATGACGTCGGGTTCGTACGCCCATGAGAACGACGGCTGATCGGAATACGCGGGCACGTGCACGTCATGGGTCACGTCGTGGATGATCTTCTTCTTGTCGATCGCATAGTTGATGGCTTGGCGGACCCGCTTGTCGTTGAAGATCGGGTTTTTGAACGAAAAATCGATGTGCGCGAACAGGTTCGACGGCTCGAGCTGGATGCGATAGCCGGGCAGCACTTTCAATTGAGGATACAGCGACGACGGCGCGCGGAACCACGCGTCGATCTCGTGCGTCTTCAACTGGGTGAGGATGGTCTGATCTTCCGGCACAATTTTATAGATGATGCGCTTGAGTTTGGGCGGCCCGCGCCAGTAATCCGGATTGGCGACCCACTCGATATGATCGCCGTGCACCCACTTGACGAACTTGAACGGTCCCGTGCCGACCGGATGGGTGTTGAACGGCACTTGATTGATGTTCGGATACTTCTCGAGCAGGTGGGCAGGCAGTACCGGGTACTCGCCGGGCGGCGCGAAGAACGTCGAAATCGCTCCCGCGTAGATCTTCTTCAGGTGGATGACGAACGTGTAGTCGTCGGGCGCCTCGACGCTCGCGATCTCTTCCCAACCGGCCCTGGATTGCAAATTGTTCGCCGGGTTCATGATGGCGTGTTCGGTGAACACCGCGTCATGCGCGGTGAACGGCGCTCCGTCTTGCCACTTCACGCCTTTGCGCAAGTGATAGGTGAGCGTGAGCCCGTCCTTGCTGATGCCGCCGTTCTGATACGAAGGCACCTCGAGCGCGAGCTCGGGCACGAAGTGCTCTTTGTCGTCGAGGTTATAGAAGAACCCGAACACGAAGTGGTCCATGTCCGTGCTGGTCGCCTCGAGGCGCAACAGGGGATTCAAGGACGTGGGCTCGGAGATGTCCGCGTAGCGCAATGTGCCCGGGATCGTACGGCCCACCGGGCCGCCGTTCTGGATCACCTCGGTGCTGATCTTCGAGCACGCCGCCAGCCACACGCACGTCGCGAGCGCGAGCGCCGTCACCGCGAAGCGGAACGTTATTGCGAGGCTCCCGCCGGCGGCTGCGCCACGACCGTGATGCTGCCTTTCATCGTCTGATCCGTGATGCTGAAGTAGTCGAACGAGCCCTGCTGCGCGGCCATCCACGTGAACTTGCCGCCGTTCGGCGCGATCATGCCTGAGTCGAATGCGCCCGGCGCCGTCACCGAATGCGGCACGGAATCTTGGTTTGTCCATATGACCATCGTCCCCAAGTTGACCGAGATGTTGTTCGGCTTGTATGAGTGGTCGCCACGACTTCCAAGGATGTCGATGTTGACCACCGGCGAGTTGGAGTGCTCTTGACAGGAGGCCAGGCCGACGACAGAAATGAGCGCGCACGCGATTAGCAAACATGCGTGACGGAGCGACGGCTGCATGCGGCTCGTTTCTATCTGTTCGCGATGATGCCTTCCGCGAAGAACAGGTTCTGCTGCGCGGTGAACAGCCCGAACAGCGCGTTGACGTAATCGCCCCGCGCTTTTGTCAGCCCGACCTGCGCGTTGAGCAGCAACACCAGCGTCGTCACGCCCGCTTTATATTGCGCGTTCGTGACGTCGAGCACGGTCGTCGCTTGGTCGAGCTCCACCTTCGCGGCCAGGACTTGTTGCAGGGCAGTCTGCGCCGACAGATACGCTTGGCGCACGCTCAGCGAAACGCCGAGCTGCGTCGACGCGAGGTTGGCCGCTGCGGTCTCGGTCTGCGCTTGCGCCGCCGCGATCTGCCCGTTGGTCAGCCCGCTGTCGTACAGTGGCAGCGTCACTCCCAGACCGAACGAGTAAGAGGCCGTCCAGTTGCCGCCGTTGGTCACGAAGTTGCCTGCGCTGTCCTGACTGGTTGTGGACGTGCCGATGCTGCCGTTCGCCGTGATGACCGGATAGCGCGCAGCCCGCGCCGCGCGCACGCCGCGCTGCGCAGCGGTCAGCGACGCGTTGGCGGCGAGCAGATCTGAACGCCGCGCGAGCGCCATCGCCTCCACTGTCGCGTACTGCGGCAGCGGCGGCGCGGACTGCTCGAACGTCTCGGTCAGCGTGACCGGCGTATCCGATGAGAGCCCCATGGCGTTGAGCAACGAGGCGACCTGCGACTGTTCACCGTTTGCTGCCTGCGCTTCGGCAAGCTGTGCCTGCGCGACCGGCAGCTGCGCCGTGAGCACGTCGGCACGCGATGCGACGCCTGCGCGATATTGCGCCTCGACCAGATTCTCCTGGACCTGCGCGAGCTGCGTGTTCGCGAGCGCGACCTGATACGTGTAGCGTGCCTGCAACGCGGCGTAGTAGAACTGCGAGACGTTGAACAGCACGGTGTCGACCTGGCGCAACGCGCTCAACTCTGCGGCGTCGCGGCTGAACTTCGCCTGGCTCATGCGCGCGTATGTCGCGCCGCCGTCGAAGACGAGCTGCTTGATGTCGATCGAGGCGCTGTTCGAAGTGAAGATGTTCGGCGTGATGCCGCCGACCGTGGTGCCCGCGCGGTTCTGGCCGCGCTGCCGACCGGTATTGCCGGAGGCGGAGATGTTCGGGAATGCCGCGCTGTTCGCCGTCTCGAGCTGAGCGCCGGCGAGATCCGCTGCCGCGCGCGCGAGGGCCAATTGCGGCGACTGCTTCACCGCGATCATCTTCGCGTCGTGCAATGAGAGCGGCACAGGCGTGCCCGTGTTCGGGATGCCGTAGCGGCCCGAGGTGTCTGGCGGATACGTCGCGATGCCCGTCGGGATGTTAAGCGGGATCGGCGTCGCCTGCGCGCCAGGCGATGGCGTGCTGTTGCCGAGCGGTATTGGGGTCGGCGTTGCCTTCGGGGCGGGCGCGGCGAGCGCCGGCGACGCCGACGCGAGCACGACGCTGGAGCACAGAATCGTAAAGAACCGGATCATACCCTTTCCTTTTCTCGTAGCGGCGCGTCGAACTCGTCGAGCGCTTCGGCGTGTCCGTCTGTCGCGCCGACAAACGCCGGCTCAGCCGGCGGCGCGACGCCGAACAGATCGCCAAGCGCGCGGCCGAACCGCGTGCGCATGTACCAGTTGATGAATCGTTGTCCATTCAGATAGGTTACTGGGATCACCAATAGCGTCAGGAGCGTCGAGGTGAGCAGCCCGCCGATGACGACCGCGGCGAGCGGGGCTTGCGTCTCGCTGCCCGGCTGGAGACCGAGCCCGAGCGGCAGCAGGCCAAGGCATGTGGCTGACGTCGTCATCAAGATCGGGCGCATTCTGATCGGTCCTGCCTCCAGCAGCGCTTCGCGCACGCTTTTCCCTTGTGCCCGTAATTGGTTGGTGAATTCCACCACCAAGATGGCGTTTTTGACCACGATACCGATGAGCGCGAGCACGCCGATCATGGCCGTCAGGCCGATGGACTTGTTGAAGAGGACGAGCCCCACGCCGACGCCGACGATCGCCAGCGGCAGCGTCGTCATAATGACCAGCGGCTGCCAGAAGCTCTCGTACTTGGCCGCCAGCAGCATATAGATGAGGATGATGGCGAGCGCGACCGCCACGAACAGCGACCCAAACGCCTCGGTCTGCGCTTGCGTGCCCGACGTGAAGTCCCAGCGGTAACCGGGCGGCAGCGGAAACGCTTGCAGCCGCTGCTGAACTTGTCGAGTGACGGTGCCGACCGGCGCGCCCAACACGTCGGCGTCCACTTCGACGTAGCGCTCTTTGTTCTGGCGCGTGATCTGATTCGGGCCTTTGCCGACGACCACCGTCGCGACCTCTGCAAGCGGTATGCTCATGCCATTGGGCGCGATGAGGTTGATGTCGTTGATGTTATTGACCGTCTTGCGTTGGCCTTCGGGGAACATCACATTGATGTTGTACTGCTCGCCACCGCTCTCGAAACGCGATGCGATCGTGCCGTTGGTGGCGGTGGCCACCGTATCGGCGATCGTCGAGAGCGGGATGTTCAGCTCCGCCGCGCGATTGCGGTCGACGACGATGTCCATCTCGGGCGAGGAATCGGTGATCGACGAGCGCACGTTGATCAGGCCTGGGACCTGGCCGCGCAGCGACTCGACGGCCGACTTCGACAGCGCAGAGAGCGTGGTGAGATCGGGGCCGTACAGCTGCACCGCCACGCCTTGGCTCGCACCGGTGGCGAACGAGAGGATACGGCTCACGATATCGACGGCGACGGGATATGCCTGCACGCCGGGGATCTTACTGAGGTCGCTTCGCAATTTGATGACATAGGCGTCGGTCTTGACGCGCCGCGGGCTGCCGCGGCCGAACGGCTTGAGCGTGACGAAGATCTGGCCCTGGTTGGTGACCGCACGAGTGCCAAGGCCGACGAACGTGCCGCCCGTGCCGATGTTGCCGTACACGTCCTGCACGTTGTCGGTGTCGGCGCGCAATCCGGATTCCACTTTTTGCGCGAACGCGTTGTTGACGGCCAGCGCGGTGCCAGCGGGCAGCGTGTAGTTGATGGTGATATAGTTGGAAACCGCGGGCGGAAGGATCTCGAAACCGGCCTTGGCGAGCAGCAAGACGCCGACAACGACCGCGGCCACCGCGATGCCCGCGACAGCCAGGCCGTGATCCAGACTCCAGGCCAAGACGCGCCGATATACCGCTTCCAGGCGATCGTAGCCGGCGCCGAACCGGACGAACAACCATTCCTGAACGCGCACGAAGAGGTTCGCGTTGGGATCATAGACCGAGTCGTCGACGTCGCTGCGATGGATGAAGCGCGCCGCGAGCATTGGCACGACGCTCAACGCGACTAGCAGCGAGACGCCGACGGCGAACACGACGACCAGCGCGAACGGCTGGAAGAGCTTGCTCGCGACGCCGCCTATGAGCAGCATCGGCAAGAACACGATCATCACCGTCACGGTCGACGACATGACCGCGCCGTAGATCTGCGCCGCGCCGTTCTTGGCCGCGGTCATCTGGTCTTCGCCGGCTTCCGTGCGCCTGAAGATGTTCTCGAGCACGACGATCGCGTCGTCCACCATCAATCCGACGGCAAGGGCCAGACCTCCGAGCGTCATGATGTTGAGGCTGAAGCCGGCGAGATACATCGCGAGGAACGCGCCGCCGACCGAGGTCGGGATGGAGAGCGCGATGACCAACGTGCTGCGGATGCTGTGAAGGAAGAACAAGATGACGAGCACGGCGAGCAAGGCGCCCAGCAGCGCGTTCTGCTGCAACGCGGTGATCGAATCCGAGATGTAGTTGTGCTGATCATAGATGGACGCGTAGTGCAAGCCGGGATAGGTCTTCTCGAACCTCTTCAGCTTGGCGTACAGCGCGGTCACGACTTGGACCGTGTTCGCATCGCTTTGCTTGGCGATCGTCACGCCAACCGAGGGGACGCTGTTGAGGCGTCCGATGATGCGCTGTTCTTGGCCGGTATCGAGCACGCGGGCAACCGTTCCGAGCATGATCGGCGTGCCGTCTTTGGCCGTGGCGAGCACCAGCTGCTCGAACTGCTTGGGATCCTTGACCAGTCCGGTCACGCGGATCTCGTATTCGGTCGAGCCTTCGCGACCGATGCCGCCGGCGACGTTCTCGTTCTGCTGCGCGACGCGGTCGATCACCGTCGAGAGCGGGATGCCCAGCGCAGCGAGGCGATCGTTGTCGACTTCGATCCTTATCTCGCGCGTGATGCCGCCAGTCTCAACCGCCGACGCGACGCCTGCAACGCCTTCGAGCTGCGGGACGAGCGTGTTCTGGACGAGATCGTCCAGCTGAGGCCCGGACAGCGATGCGTCATTGAGTCCGACGATCAGCACGGGCAGCTGCGTCGGGTCGGCTTTGAAGATGCCGATCGGCGAAAGGTTTGGATCGTTCGGGAAGCGGTTCTTGGCGCGGTCGAGCTGCTCGCGGATGTCGGTCGCCGCGGTGTCGACGTCGGTGCCGAAGTTGAACTGCGCGCGCACCGTCGCCGAACCCTCGAACGATGTCGAGGTGACTTGTTGGATGCCGGGCACCTGCGACACGGCGTCCTCGATCGGCCGCACCACCAGCGTCTCCATCTCCTCGGGCGCGACGTTCGGATACGTCACCTGCAAGAAGACGAGCGGGAACGAGAACCTGGGCAGCAGGTCGATCGTGAGCTGGCCCAGGCCATAGAACCCGAGGAACACGATCGCGATCATCGCCATGATGACCGCGACCGGACGATTTACTGAGAAGTTCGAGAGGAAGATTGTGTAGTGCCCCCCTGAGAACCAACGATGCTCACGATCGAGCCGTCTTGCAACGCGTCTGGCCGTTGCGTGATCACCTGCGCGCCGGGATCCACGCCTGTCACTTCGACTTTGTCAGTGGTTTGCAAGCCGGTCTTCACGGGCACCGATTTCGCCTTGCCGTCCACCACGATGTAGACCGCGTTGCCCGATTCGGTCTGGTACAACGCGACGCGCGGCAAGATCACGACGTTGTGATGGGTCGCCTGCTGGAAGTTCGCGTTAGCGACCATGCCGGCGCGCAACGTGTAGTCGCGATTTGGTACGACGATGTGCGTCAGGTAGCTCAGCGTGCCCGATGACGCCGCCGCGTTGACGACATCGACGTATGCGCGCCACGTGCGGCCCGGAATCGTGTCGACGGTGATCGTCACCGGCGTGCCGTTGTGCACGTAGGCGAGGTCGTCGTCGGGAATGCCGACGTTGATCCAGGCCGGATCGAGCTGCGACACCGTGATCAGCGGCGTGCCGGGGGTCGCAAGCGCGCCGCGGTCGACGCTGCGCTGCGTGACGATGCCATCGAACGGTGCCGTCACGCTGGTCTGCGCGATCTGCGCTTGGATCGTGGACAGCGCCGCTTGCGCGTTGGCGATGTCCGCGAGCGCGCTGCCGCCGCTCTGCGACAGATTCGCGTTCTGCGCGGTGACTTGCGCGGCGCGGTATGCGGCATCGGCCGCCGCGGCTTGGCTCTGCGCCTGATCGAGCGCCGTGCGCGAGACGTAGCCTTGTTTGAAGAGCGACTGGTTGCGCGCGAGGTTCGAGTCGGCGTTGTCCGCCGCGACCTTCGCCGAAACCAGATTCGCCTGCGCGGTCGCGTCGCCGCCGACGTTGCTCGCGCGCACGCTTGCGAGATGCGCCGCGGCCGCGGCCGCCTGCGCCTGAAGCGTGCTGTCGTCGATCTTCACCAGCAGCTCGCCTGCGGTCACCGGTTTGCCGAGGGCGACGTAGACGTTTTGGACGTTGCCGGAAACGACCGAGGCGAGCACCGCTTGCTGGCGCGGCGCGACTACGCCGGTCAAGGTGAATGTCGCCGTGATGTCGCCGCGCCCTGCGGGCTGGACCGATACGGGCAAGCCTTGGGGGGCTTTGTTCTGGGCGGGCTTGGCCGCGCATGCGCCGAGGCTCATGGCGAGCGACGCGGCGATCGCGCACGCTCCCGCACCGCGGAGAAATGCACTGTTCATCAAAAGATTAAGACCTCTTATCCTTCTCTTGCCATAGTCGTGAGCTCCGCTCGCGACAACACCCGAGCTGCGCTCGGGTTCTACATCTAGCTCGTACTGCGTCATGCGCCGCGGTGTTTCGCTTTTCACGAGGCGTGCGAGCGGCTCGCGTCGAGCACGCGCGTCAACGCGTCGCGCAACCCGCGGGCCACGTCGTCGGGCAGACCTGCCAAAGCGGGCGGCGGCTGCGAGACGAGGGTCCGAAAGCGCTGTTGAAGCCGCGAGCCGGCGGGCGTCACGGCGAGCATCCGCATGCGACGGTCGTTCGGCACGCTGTGCCGGCTCACGAGCCCGCGCGCCTCGAGGCGATCGATGAGCCCGGTGACGCTCGATGCGTCGCAGGCGAGCGTTTCGGCCAGATCGCTCATGGTCCGCGGACCCTCGCTACCAAGCACGTACAGCGCGTGTGCCTGTTGCTTGGTCAGGTCGAACGCAGCAGCGGCTCGTTCGAAATGATGGCGCTGCGATTGGAACAGCTCGATCATCAGCTGCCACGCTTGGGCGCTTGCCGAGCGGGCTCCGTTGCGTTTGGATGATTCCATGACTGGCGGCGCTTCAGGCGCCGCGCGGGTGAGTCCTTCATATTCGCAATAATCTATGTTACAAAGCTTATCGTAGCGCGCCCGCCATGTTCGCCGCGGAAACAGCATACGACGCGTTGAATGGGAATCCCATGAGTCCCGAAATGCGGTTACGGCTCGGATGGGCGGCGGTCATCGTACTGTTCTGCGCCGCGGCCGCCTTGCTCTACGTGGACTACGGGCGCTGGACAAACGGCGTGGGGCTCCGCTATGGCATCGCGACGATCGGCGCGCCGGCGCCCGATGTTCCGCTGGTCACGCTCGACGGCGCTCGCACGCCGCTCGAGTCATTTCAGGGCGGTCCCTTGGTCGTCAATTTCTTCGCGACGTGGTGCGTGCCGTGCAAAGCCGAGCTGCCGCTCCTCCAGTCGCGCTACGTGCAGCTGCACTCGCGCGGGCTGCGCGTCGTCGGCGTTGATCAGCAAGAAGACGCGGCGCAGGTCCGCGCGTTTGTCAAGACACATGGCGTGACCTACCCGGTCGTCATCGATGGCGGCCCCGCGTTCGACGCCTACGGCGGCCATGCGATCCCGATGTCGCTGTTCATCGACGCCCACGGCGTGCTCCGCGCCGTGCACATCGGAGAGATGAGCGCGGATATCCTCGACGACAACCTTCAAAAGATACTGTAGCGGTCGGGTTTACTCGACCGATAGATTATTCGACCGATGGAGGATCAGATGGATTCCGAAGACCGAACGATCGAGCTCAAGCGCATCGCCGCCTCATTGACGGAGTCGATGCTCGACAATCACAACGGCGACTGGGATGACAAGGCGGTCGCGAAGGCCTTTCAGACTATCTATTCAGCGGTGCGCGACGCATCATAGCAGCGGTCACTCGGACGTGCCGTTCTTCTTCCCGCGAGACTCAAGCCACCGGCCGGCTGCTTCCGCTTCCTTTATCTGCGCCTTCGCCACGGCGACGTAGCGTGGACAGTTCGGGCCGTCGGGTTCGTGGCAATATCCGCGCACGCATGTCGCACCGGCGTCCTTGAACAGATCGGGATCCTCGCGCTTCAAGATCCGCAACACCTGAAATGACATCTCGCGGATCTCCCATTGCGCCATATTGCACGTGCGCAACGTCAAAAATTCGTACCATGCGCGCGCGTTGCCCGACACGACGAGCTGGCTCGCGGTCGCGTTCGGGAGCACGAAGCGCGCGTCTTCACCCGGGATGCCGGCGTCGAGCAACGCTTGATACGCCTTTCCCACATCGGCCATCAGTTGATCGAAGCGCTCGGAGACTTCCGGTAGCGACGCGATCTTCTTCGGCTTGACGAACGGGAACTCGGCGTTCTTGAACGCGAGATAGCGCTGGCTTTGCTGATCGAACTGCAAATGGCGATGGCGCACGAGCTGATGCGTCGCGGCGCGAGACAGACCTGTGACGCCGAAGATGTAGATGTTGTGCTCGAGCGTCGAATGATGGCCGGCAGCCCGCACGCGGTCGACGGTCTTGCGCATGTCGTCGGGCTTGGTGCGCCAGCGCTCGACGATCGCTTCGGGCGCGTTGGCGGAATAGCACGTGCGCGCGGCGGTCGCGGTCATGGCGGTCGGTGACGGGGATTTCTCCAACAATGTGACGCGCACGGTTACTTCGGGCATAGTGGGACGCGTTTCGCTTTGCGGTGCGGGCTGTCCGCCTCAGCGCAGAACGCAAGTATTACTAGCATGAAAAGCATTAAAGATACGTTTCATAGCGACACACGATGCACTGACGGCGGGAAAGGAGGAATGGCTGGGGGAACGCGGATGAGGCATGGGGGGTCCGGGTCCGCACGATCAAGCGTCACCCTTTCCCGACGGCCCCGACCATCGTGGACACATCACTAGGAGGACAAGACTTGAAGAAGGTTTACACATGTCTCGCGGTAGCGGCGCTGACTCTCGTCGGCCTGCTCGCCGTGGCCTCGCCCACCCTGGCCCAAGGCAACGACACGGTCGTGGCCCCGCAGGTGGTGGCCGATGCGATGGGGATGAACTTCGGCTCGCCGCCATCCGGCGAAATTCCCATCCTTTATAATGACCACCACGTCTACGCGAACCCGAGCGAGCTGAAGCAGAACCGCACGCTCGCCGCGTTGGTGAAGAATGGCGTGATCCTCGTACCGCTGCGCAGCATGTTCGAAGCCATGGGCGCCACGGTATCGTACGACGCGGCCAGCAAGACCGCGACAGCGAAGAAAGACGGCGCGTCGGTCCAAGTGACGCTCGGCAAGACCGAAGCCGTCATCAACGGCGAATCGCGTCCGCTCGATGTGCCGCCTGAGATGTACAAGGGCTCGCTCGTCGTTCCGGTGCGCGTCATGTCTGAAGCGCTCGGCGCATATGTCCAGTGGGTGCCCGATCGTCGTATCACCGTCGTGCGTTATATCCCGCCGACGCCGGTGCCGACGCCGCCGCCGACCGCGCCACCGACACCAGTCCCGACGCCCGCACCGACCGCGACGCCGACGCCGGCTCCGGCCGCGCCAAGCTATCTCGGCTTCGTGCAAGGCGCGTACGTCTTCCACCGCATCTCCAACGAGTTCGCGGCCCAGCAGACGTCTACGGGCAGCTACCAGTACGGCGGAGCGCTGCTGTTCGATCCGTTCGCGATCAAACTGTCGCTGCGCAGCGACCAGTACACGACGACGACCAATGGCGTGATCCCGGCGAGCCCGATCGTCTGCAACCCGTCGCTCTCGCCGAATCCGTCGACGCCAGGCACACCGGCGACGTTCTTCAACACGATCGATGGTGGCCAGTGCTACGTGCCGCCATTCAACGCGCGCCAAACGCTGGCTGAAGGTCGGCTTGAATACAAGATCTTCAACCCGCGCGTCTACGTCGGCGTGGCGTACGCAGGCGGATCCACCAACTACGGCTATCCCAAGCTCAACGGCTTCGGCTTCGGCTTGGAGAAGCTGCCGGATCTCGACAACACCTTCACGGTGCACGGATCGTACTTCTACTATCCGAACATGGCCGCGAACTACACGGTCAACGATCCGAACAGCCCGAACTTCAACGTGCAATACAGACAGCAGTACCATCTGCAGTCCTACGATGTCGGCTTGGACTACGTGTTCAGCAAGAAGTTCCCGGTCTATCTGTACGCTGGTTGGGATGGCGATGTCTACGTCGCGCAAAACGCGGCGCCGATCAACCAGACCCACTCCGGTCCGTACGTCGGCCTCGGGTTCAAGTTCTAGGCTGACCAAGCACCCCCGACAAAGCCCCAAGGCGGCGCGTTCTACGCGCCGCCTTCGTGTTTTGATGTCCCGGCGTTCTGGGGATAAGAAGAGGACGAGTTGGGCGTCGAGGGCGCCAGGAGGGTAATGGATTGAATAGGCATCTTTCTACGATTCTGGCGACGGCCGTGTTCGTCGCAGCGGGAATCGCGCCAAGCTTCGCTGATGGGCTGAACGGCCCGGCCACCGGCATCACGATCGCGGACGCGGCGATGAACTTCGGCTCGCCGCCGTCGGGCGAGATCCCGATTCTTTACAACGATCACCACGTTTATGCGAACCCGAGCACGCTCCGGCAGAACCGGACGCTCGCGGCGTTGGTGAAGAACGGGGTCATCCTCGTGCCGCTGCGCAGCATGTTCGAAGCGATGGGCGCCACGGTCTCGTGGGATGCCGGCAGTCAGACCGCGACCGCCAAGAAAGATGGCGCGTCGGTCCAAGTGACGCTCGGCAAATCAGAAGCCGTCATCAACGGCGAATCGCGGCCGCTCGACGTGCCCCCGATGATGTACAAGGGCGCGATCGTGGTGCCGGTGCGCGTCATGTCCGAAGCGCTCGGCGCATACGTCCAGTGGGTGCCGGATCGTCGTATCACCGTCGTGCGCTATATCCCGCCGACGCCGGTGCCGACGCCGCCGCCGACCGCTCCGCCAACACCGGTCCCGACGCCCGCGCCGACCGCGACGCCGACGCCGGCCCCGGCCGCGCCGAACTACCTCGGCTTTGTGCAGGGCGCGTACGTCTTCCACCGCATCTCCAACGAGTTCGCGGCCCAGCAGACGTCGACGGGCAGCTACCAATACTCCGGCGCGCTGCTGTTCGACCCGTTCGCGGTCAAACTGTCGCTGCGCAGTGACCAGTACACCACCACGACCAACGGCGTGATTCCGGCGAGCCCGATCGTCTGCAATCCGTCGCTCTCGCCGAATCCGTCGACGCCAGGCACGCCGGCGACGTTCTTCAACACGATCGATGGTGGCCAGTGCTACGTGCCGCCATTCAACGCGCGCCAAACGCTGGCTGAAGGTCGGCTTGAGTACAAGATCGCCAACCCGCACATCTACATCGGCGCGGCGTACGCAGGCGGATCCACCAACTACGGCTATCCCAAGCTCAACGGCTTCGGCTTCGGCTTGGAGAAGCTGCCGGACCTGAACAACACGTTCACGGTGCACGGATCGTATTTCTACTATCCGAACATGGCGGCCAACTACACCGTCAACGATCCGAACAGTCCGAACTTCAACGTGCAATACAGACAGCAGTACCATCTGCAGTCCTACGACGTCGGCTTGGACTACGTGTTCAGCAAGAGCTTCCCGGTCTATCTGTACGCGGGTTGGGATGGCGACGTCTACGTCGCGCAAAACGCGGCGCCGATCAACCAGACCCACTCCGGTCCGTACGTCGGACTTGGATTCCGGTTCTAGCGCTGACGCATCGGCTGACAAAAATAGGTGGGGTCGCGTTTAAGACCCCACCTATTTCCCCTGTCCCGCATCTGGCAGACCTATGAGATGGAAACCCGCCCTGCGGGAGGGCTTGCCGTTCCGCAAGGGAAAAGCCCTTAGATGCGGCCTTCTAGCGAGCTTCCGTATCGTTGAGGGTTGCTTTTTTGGGGACGCGACCCGATTCCGTCTCCTGCTCACGGGCTAAGTGCGGCGCAAGCCGGGTCGATCGTCACTCGCGGGCAAACTGAAATTGTGTTCTAAGGTTTTATTTACTTCGCGCCAGGAGGGTAACAGGTTGAGAAAACTCCACGTCGCGGCCTTCGCAGCGGCTCTTTTCGTCGCCGCGGGGATCGCACCCAGCTTCGCTGACGGAACGGCTGTCAACGTTGCCGCGGTCAATGCGACGATCGCGTCCGGAACGGCAACAATGGCAACGTCCGGCATGCAGATCGCGGCAATGGACTTCGGCTCGCCGCCGAGCGGCGAGATTCCGATCCTCTACAACGATCACCACGTGTACGCCAATCCGAGCCGCTTGAAGCAGAATCGAACGCTTGCAGCGATCGTGAAGAACGGCGTCATCCTCGTGCCGTTGCGCAGCATGTTCGAGCAGATGGGCGCGACGGTCACATACGATAACGCGAGCAAGACCGTGACCGCGCAAAAGACGGGCGCATCCGTGCAGGTGACGCTTGGCAAGAGCGAAGCGGTCATCAACGGTGAGTCGCGTCCGCTCGACGTACCGCCCGAGATCTACAAGGGCGTGCTCGTCGTGCCGGTGCGCGTCATGTCTGAAGCGCTTGGTGCCTACGTCCAGTGGGTGGGCGATCGACGGATAACCGTCGTGCGCTACATCCCGCCGACGCCGGTTCCGACCGCGCCGCCGACGCCGGTTCCGACCGCGCCGCCGACGCTAGCGCCGACGCCGACGCCGACGCCGAAGCCGATCGTGCATCGCGGCTTCATCCAGGCTGGTCTGACGGACGGTAAGGTGTACAACGAGTATGCCGCCGGCGAGAAGACCGTCGGCTCCTCGTACGTCGCCGCAGGCGCGTACTATGCCGGCGACTTTGCGTTCAAAGTCGACTGGCGCCAAGACACGTACAATACGACCGTGAACGGCGTCGTGCCGCAATCGGTCACCGGGCAACCGATCTGCACGCCGTCCCTGCAATCCACGCCGGGCGCGTCGCCTGCCGGTTCGCCAGCCACGATATTCAACACGATCGATGGCGGAATGTGCTTCGTCAGCCCGTTCAGAGCGCGCGATGCGAACATCGACGCTCGCGCCGAGTACAAGATCTGGAAGCCGGCAAACATGTACATCGCGGGGGCCTACTCACAGAACACGTCTACGACCGGATTCCCGGCGTTGCGTGGCTGGGGTGGCGGCCTCGAGGTCCTGCCGAAACTAGATCAACAGTTCACATGGTATGGTTCGGTGTTCGACTTCCCGTCGCAAACCGGAAAATATCAAGTGACTGATCCGATGAGCCCGAACTTCGACAACGTGTATCGTCTGCAGTACAACGTCATCAAGTACGACGTCGGGCTGAGCTACACGTTCGGCGAGTCGCCGTTCTACATCTACGGCGGATTCGGCGGAGACACGCAACACGGCAACTCGGTGACGGTCGACTCGTGCGCGGGCATCGGACCAGGGGGCACGTGCCCACCGACCCCGCCGACGTCGTTCAACCACACGCACTCGGGTCCGTATCTCGGCTTGGGCCTCAAGTTCTAAAGGGCCCACGCTCTACGACGAAAGGCGCCTCCGCGGAGGCGCCTTTTCTTTTGCCTGCGAAGGAACCAGCCATGAGCAACACGTCGAATCGAGCGCAGTTCTTATTGGCGGCAGGCGCCGCGCTGGCTGTCGGCGCGTCCGGCGAACCCGCAGGCGCAGCCGAGCCTCCACCCGGCAAGCAGCCTACCGCCGACGCGGCCATGCAACGTCTGCTGGAGGGCAACCACCGCTACGTCACCGACACCGGCGTCAATTGCGCCCGCAATTACGACCGGCGTATCGAGACGGCGACGGGGCAGATGCCGTTCGCGATCATCTTGAGCTGCTCCGACTCGCGCGTACCGGCGGAGATGGTGTTCGACCAGCGCGTCGGCGATCTGTTCATGATCCGCGTCGCGGGCAACATCGCTGAACCGGCCGGCATCGGCAGCATCGAATACGCGATCAGCCATTTCCACTCGCCGGTGTTGATGGTGCTTGGCCACCAAGGTTGCGGCGCCGTTGAAGCCACGCTCGAAGTGCTCAAGAGCGGCGCTCGGCCGCCCGGCCAGATAGGCACGCTCACCGACGCGATCGCGCCGGCGGTCAAAGATCTCGCACAGCATGGCGGCACCCTCGACCAAGCCGTCCGGGCCAACGTCGCGCATGTCGCCAAACAATTGCGCGCCGAGTCGACGATCGTGGCCGACGCCGCCGCGCCGCACGCGATGCGCATCGTCGGCGCCTATTACAGCCTCGCCGATGGGCACGTGACCCTGCTCTAGCTTCAGCGCTAGCGGTTCTTCAGTTTCGGGTAGAGATTGTCTCCCACGCTTGGAATGGGGTCGGCCGGCGGCGCCGTGCCCATGTCGAAACCGGGAACCGGATGGGAGCGCGCGAGCAGCTCGTGCGCTTCGAATCCTGCGCGCGACGCCGGGTAGAACGCCTGCAGAGACAAGAGATAGCCGTAGGCCAGGTCATCCGTGAACGCCTGTTGTTTGCTCTGCAAGAACTTCGCGAAATCGAGCGTCGTGCCGGGCAGCCAGCTGTCGTTCGGATATTTGGCGGACCAAAGCGCGAGCGCGGCTTGCACCGCCGCGATGCGATCCAATTGGATCGGCAACGCCAGCGGCGACGTGCCCTCCAGATTCATGTCGCGGATCGCATTGCGGACGCCCAGATTGCTGAGCCGATTCGGACCGAAGTACTCGTCTGCCGGAGCCTGGCGATGTTCGGCCGGCCGCGCGGCCGCCACCGTCACCGTCGTCCACGAATCGTCGTCGAGCGGCTGGGGAGCGGCCGATGCGGTATATGGCAGAGCGACGAGGAGGGGCACCGCGAGCAGCGCGGCACGAAAAACGCGCATGTGCATGCGCGCTTCTCAGAGCCCCGGCTTGCGGCCTTCTGCTATTTGACTGCGGGGTCGCTCTGCGTCGGCATCCGCGCAGACGACTCGGGAGCGATCATCGACGGCGTCTCGACTTTCGCAAGAACCGCATATCGAGACTTGGGGAACTGTTTGAAGAGCAAGTTTCGGCATCTGTCGGCCATCGCGTCCGCGTCGGCCGTGTGCATCCGCCAGAAGAGATGCGACATAAGATAGGCGCGTTTGGGGATCCATGAATCGTGCGGATATTTGGATTGCCAGTCCTCAAGCGCATCTTCGGCATTTGAGAGCGGGCCGAGGAGGCGCGACGCGAGCGACGGATCGAAATTCTCGCGCGCCTCGGTGTCGCGGATCATGTTGTCGATGCCGAGCGTGCTGATCTTCTGCCGGCCGAAGTACTCGTCGGCTGGGGCGACCTGCAGCTTCGGATCTGCGAGCGCCGGCGCCGCGAACAACGTCGCGCACGCGAGCGAGATGGCCACACGAAGAGCGAGTTTCATGGCTCACTTGTCCTCAGATGTGCGATTGGTGCCCCAATTATAGGGACTATCGGCAAAATCTGACGTGTTGCAGGTCACTGAAAGGCTCCGGCTTGGCCGAACCGAAACCAGCGCGCCGTGCCGGACTATTTGGCCCACGAGGGCCTGGAACATGCTGAAAAGGCCCACGAGCACCTCGAAGGCACGTCGGACCCGGTGCTGCGCTATGTCCCGCTGGTCGCTGCGGCTCTGGCGGTCTGCGCCGGGCTCTCGAGCTTATACGCCAACCGCCTCTCAGAGTCGATGCTGCTACGCGCACAAGCGGCGGTGCTCGACCAGACACAAGCCGCGGACACGTGGAACGAATACGAGGCGAACAGTCTCAAGGCGCACGTCGAGTCAGCTGCACAGGTCTTGACGGCTGACCCGGCGACGCGGCGCCAACTGCATGACGAGGAAGGCAAGTATCGCAAGCGCCAGCAGCCGCTGATGGTCGAAGCGAAGCGGCTCGAGTCGGAGCGGACAACGGCTCTTAGCACGGTGGACTCCCTCGAGGCGAAGAAGTTCGACTTCGACGTCGCGATTGCGCTCTTCCAGATCTCGATCGTGCTCGCGTCCATCTCCGCGATGACCAAACGCTCCCCGCTCTTCCTCATCGGATTTCTCGGCGGCCTCATAGGCCTGGCGTTTTGCGTCGTCGGACTGCTTCGCTGAAGCCCGTCTGGGCGATCGCGGCGCTCGCGATCGTCATCGTGCTGAGCGCCGGGGTCACGATGTACGCAAACCGGCAGCATGAGTTATCGCTGCCGAGCGGCATCGCGATCGCGCCTGCCAACGCGTCGGTGTTCGCCGGCTCGTCGATCGCGTTCACGGCGCGTCTCATCGGCGGCGATGGCAAATCTCCCGTGCAGTGGAGCGTCGTCGGACCGGGCACGATCTCGCCCGAGGGCGTCTACGTCGCTCCCGATCGCCCCGCCAAAGATGTCATCGTGGTCGCGCGTGCCGGACGCGTTTCGGTTTCTGCGCCCGTGCAGGTGACAGGGGCGCCCGCGGGCATTCCGCTGGTGCTCGTCGCGTGCTATGAGAGCAACGCGCTCGACGTCCGCGAAGCGGCCACGTCGCGCCGCGTGGGCTTGCTGAGCACGCCCGAGCTTCCCGCGGGGATGGTGGTGGACGCCGGTCGCCGCTTGGCGTTCGTCGCGGCGAAGGGTCGCGTGACGGCCGTCGATTTGGCGACGATGACGACGCACGATTCCGCGCCGCTGCGCAACTCGCGCTTCTCCGGCGCCGTGCTGCTCGCCGGCGGCTATTTCGCGACCACCGACAACAACGCGTCGAAGGGCGGCCCCGGCATCTTCATCTTCCGCGTCGGCGCCGACCACACGCCGGTGGTCGCCTCGACTGCGCCCGCCGGCGAAACCCCCGAAGGAATCGTCGCCCAACCCGACGGCCGCGTCTTCTACGTCACCAACGTCAACAGCAATGAGCTCATCCGTTACGCGTTTGATGGCCGCGGCAATGCGCGCGAGACCGGACGTACCGCGACCGGCACACGCCCGTTCGGCATCGCGCTCGCCGCGGCGCGCGGTTTGCTCTTCGTCGCGGACAACGACACGGCAACGGTGAGCGGCGCGCGCTCGCATCCCGGCCTTGAGGAGTTCTCGCTGCCCTCGCTGCGCCGCGTCGGCGCATCGCGCGGCACGGGCTCGAACGATGCGCTGCCGCTTGGCGTCGCCGTCGACGAGAACGCCGGCCGTGTCTTCGTCACCAACGAAGGTGACGCGAACGTCGCCGTCTTCTCATTGCGGGCGTTGGCGCGGATCGCGACGCTGCCGACCGCGAAGTGGCCGTGGACGCCTCACCTCGACCGAGCGACGAGCAGGCTGTATGTGCCGAGCGCGAAAGAGGACGTCATCGACGTCTTCGACACGCATACGTTGCGGCGCGCCGGCGCGCCGATCTCGACATGCTCGTATCCCACGAACGTCACGACCGCACCACGGAGGGCTCCCTGACCATGCGCGCGTTATATGCGACCAAGCTCGGCGGCGACTCGCCGCTCGCCAACCTTGAATACGGCGAGCGGCCGACGCCGCAGCCGGGGCCTGGCGAGGTCCGCGTCAAGGTGCGCGCGGCGACGGTCAACCATCACGATTATTGGACGCTGCGCGGCATCGTCGGCTATCCGATCACGCCGCCGCGGATCCTCGGGTGTGATGCCGCGGGCGTCGTCGACGCATATGGCGGCGATCCGCCTGAGGGCGCGCCGCCGGTCGGCGCGGAGGTCGCGGTCTATGCGGTGCGCTCGTGCGGGCGCTGCCGTGGCTGTCTCTCGGGCGATCTCATGTTGTGCCGGTCGTTCACGATGCTCAGCGACGGCGATCGCGAAGGCTCGTTCGCTGAATACATCGTCGTGCCGGTCGGCGCCATCGTGCCCAAGCCGGCGGGTCTCTCATTCGCTCAGACCGCCGCGCTCGGCGTGACGTATCTGACCGCTTATCGAGGGCTGTTCATCAAAGCGCATCTGCGCCCGGGAGATTCGGTGCTGGTGCAAGGCGCCGGCGGCGGCCTCGCAACCGCGGCGATCCAGTTGGCAAAGGCCGCGGGGCTTCGCGTGATCGCGTCGTCGCGCACCGAGGCCAAACTCGAGTATGCGAAGGGGCTGGGCGCACACGAGGGTGTGCTCGCAGGCAAAGACGCCGCGAAGGCGATCCTCAAAATGACCGGTGGCGACGGCGTCGACGCGGTGATGGAGTCAGTCGGCGAACCCACCTGGGGCACGTCACTGCGCGCGGTGCGTCAAGGCGGTATAATCTCGGTCGCGGGCGCCACGGGAGGCCCCAACCCGCCAGCCGACCTCTCGCGGATCTTTTGGCGTCAGATCACGATCGCGGGGACGACCATGGGCACGCCATCGGAGTTCGCCGAGCTGGTGCGTTTCGTGGAGCTCGCGGGCGTCAAGCCGGTGATCGATCAGGAGTATCCGCTCGAGCAAGGCGCCAAAGCGCTCGAACGCATCGCGGCCGGCGAAGTGCTCGGCAAACTCGCGCTGGGGCTGTAGTCCTAGATATCCCACTCCCAGGCGTTCCAGAAGTCGCTGACCGCCGGAGCCGGTTTGAAATTCTTCATGTCGCTGTTGAGGGCGTCGATGTTCGCGCGCCAAACGATCGTGTGGCGCGGCACGAATTCGTATTCGCGATGTTGGAGCTTGACCAGCGCCGCGCGGCGCACCGCGCGATCGTAGCTCGTGCGCGCCTCTCGCTGATACTGCCCGATCAACGCGTCTCGGCAGTACGTGTAATTCTGTCCATTGGGCGGTACTTGGTCCGGCCCGAGGGTCAGCGTGTCGTCCGGCTCGGGAATCGTATAGCTCCACGCATAGAGCCCGATGTCGTATTGTCCGCGCGCGAACGTGCCATTCGCGCCGTAGGTCGCGAACAACATGTTGGCGTGATCGTTCTTGATCTGCACGTCGACGCCGATATGGCGCAGATCTTGTTGGACCAGCGCTTCGACCTTTGCGCGCGAGGACACGCCGGCGGTCGTCGTCATCGTGAATTGGAGAGGCCGGCCGTCCTTGGCGAGCATACCGTCGCTGCCAGGCGTCCAGCCCGCCGCCGCCAGCAGCGCCCGCGCACGGCCCTGGTCGAAGGGATACGGCTTCACGCTCGGGTCGTACGCCCACGAGGACGGTGCGATGTCTCCCATGCCCTGCACGCCCAAACCGAGGTACACGTGCTGCGCGAGATTGCTCCAGTCGATCGCGTACGAGAGCGCTTGGCGCACGCGCACGTCGTCAAGCGGTGGCCGGCCGCAGTTGAAGCTGATGTGCTCGAAGCTCTGGTTCGGGCGCGCGGTGACGCGGACGCCGTCGATGGCTTTGAGCAATTCGTATTGGACCTCCGGCGCGTCGAAATAGAAGTCGATCTCATGCGAACCGACCTGCGTCAACAGCGTCTGCTGATTCGGGATGATGTGATACTCGATCGCGCGCAGTTTCGGAGGCCCGCGCCAGTAATGCGGATTGGCGCTCAAGTCGAGCCGCACACCGGGCTGGTAATTCGCCACCACGAACGGGCCGCTGCCGACCGGCGCGATATTGAAGCCGATCCGGTTGAGGTTCGGGTATTTGTCGAGCAGATGCTTGGGAAGGATCGAGCCCAGCGTGCCGTTGCGCAAGAAGTAACCGACGAACGGCGCTAAGCGTGTCTTGAGATGAACGATAAGGGTGTACGGATCGGGCGTGTCGATCGACGCGATGTAGTCGTACGGATAGCGCGACGACGCGTTGTTGTCCGGATTGACGATCTGCTGCCACGTGAACTTCGCGTCGGCCGACGTCAGCGGCACGCCGTCCGAGAACGCCACGCCGTGGCGCAAGTGATACGTGATCGTCAGGCCGTCAGCCGAGATGCCGCCGTTGGCGCGCGTCGGCACCGCCAGTGCGACGTCTGGGATCGGCTCGCCGTTGTCGTCGTAGTCGATAAGCCCAGAGTAGAGCAACTGGCAGACGTCGGTGACGAAGAGCTCGGTCGAGAGGACCGGATTGAGGTTGTCGAGCTCCTCGTAGGCGCCGACGCGCAGCACGCCGTGATGCGTCCATGCGTGCGCGCCGGGGGCTGCCGTGTTGGTCGAGATCTTGGTGCAACCGGCCGACATGAGCAACACTGCTGCACCCAGCGCGACGGCGCTGAAGCGGGAGCCGAACCCGCTCACGAGGTCGCGAGCCAGGCGCCGCGCACCATGAGACCCGCGACGCGCGCTGTCGCCTTGATGTCCTTACGCGGATCGCCGTCGACGAGGATAAGATCTGCGGACTTGCCTTCGGTCAGCGAGCCGGTCTCGTTCTCCAACCCGGCTGCGCGAGCCGCGCCGGCGGTGGCCGCATGCAGCGCCTGTTCCGGCTCCATCCCAAGGGCCGTCATCAACGCGAGCTCGGTGGCGAACAGCTCGTGCCGATTGAACGGCGTGCCCGCGTCCGTGCCCGCCGCGATCGTCACGCCGGCGCGCAGCGCGCGTTTGAAACTGGAGCGATGCGCATCGTAGACCTGTTCGGTCTTGCGCCGCGCGTACGCAGGCACCTCGTCTAGGTGCTCATGCAGGAAGTGCGGTGCACACAACGTCGGCACGAAGGTCGCACCGGTCTTCTTGAACAGCTTGATCGCTTCGTCATCCAGGTAGCAGCCGTGTTCGATGGTGTCGACGCCGGCGCGCAGCGCGTTCTTGATGCCTTCATTGCCGATCGCGTGCGCGGCCACGCGCCGGTCAGCCTTGTGCGCTTCTTTGACGGCCGCCGCCAACTCATCAGGATCGAGCTGCGAGCTGCCGACCTCGACCCCCGGCGAGAGCACGCCGCCGGTCGCGATCACTTTGATGCAATCGGCGCCACGCTTGAGGTTTTGGCGGATCGTCTTGCGCATCTCGTCGGGACCATCGGTCTCGTGGCCGATGAACCAGCCGTGTCCGCCCGTCATGCAGACGAGCTTGCCGGCGCTGAGGATCCGCGGTCCCGCGACCCAGCCTTTGTTGACCGCGTCGCGCACCGCGATCGCCGCGGCGTATTTCGTGCCGAGATCGCGCACTGTCGTCACGCCGCCGAGCAGCGTGCGGCGCGCGCTGTCCACGCACGTCATGACCGCATTGGCCTCGCTGATGAGCAGCGCGCTGGTCAGGAAATCCGGCCCGCATTCCGAGTCCAGGTGCGCGTGCAGGTTGATCATGCCCGGCATCACCGTGAAACGGCTCGCGTCGATCACGTCCGCCTTTTTCGCAAGGCGTTCGATCGCGGCGCGCGCGCCGGCCGCCTTGATCCGGCCGTCCTCGACGAGCACGGCGCCGCCGGCGATGCCTTTGCCGCCCGTACCCGTGAGAAGCAGTTTGGCGCGCACGAGGGTGCGAGCGGGCATCCGAACCTCCTTCAACCGAATCGCTCTCTTAGACTTACGAACCGTTGCGCAACAGCTCGGCGCGTTGGTGCGGGTAGTCCAAGTAGACCACGAAACGCTCGAGTGTCGGCGCGCCGATCAAGCCGTCCTCGTCTTCGCGCTCCAACGCCCGGGCCGCCCGGGTGACATACACTTGGAGATGGTCGAATTCCGCCCCGGCGAACCCAAACGTTTTGAGCTCGGCCGGCACGAGCACGACTTGCCCGCCGACGCCGCGTGCCAGCGTCGGGCCGCCTTGGCCCGGCAATCCGCTTTGCTCGGCCACCGCCTGCGGGTGGTCCGCGGCGAATCCCGAGAAGATGATGGTGAACGCCGATCCGGTGTCGAGGATGAAATGATCGCCGCGATCGGCGCCGACCGTCGCGCTGACGAGCGGCACGCCGTCATCGAGCGCGAGCGGCAGCACGGCCGCCGCTTGGGGCGGCGCGAACGACCCAGGCGCGAACGCGTCCACCGTGCCGTGCTCGTAGTCGATGCGCACCACCGCGTTCTTGAAGAAATCAAAGCCGAGCAGTCCGACGATCTTCGTGTCCTCGACAGGCTGGGATTGGAAAGCGACCGTCGAGACGACGACGTCATGCAGCGCAAGGTCGCCGATCCGGATCTCCGGCACGATGGCGCGCGAGCGGTCGAACTGGCCGGCGATCTCCTGCGTCTGCTTGCCGTGCATCTGAAGGTGCAGCGAATCGGCTAGGCCGGAATCAAACGCGATGTCGCCTGCGCCCGAATCGAGCAGAAAATCCAAGCCGCGGCCCGCGATGGTCAGGCGCACGATGACGTTGCCGTTCACGATGCGCGCCGGCAACCGGACTTGGGTCGCGCCAGTGGGGAACTGGACCAACGTCCGGCGATCCGCTGGGATCTCCAGATCGTTTTGCGCGATGGGCACATCGTTGCGCAGCGACGTCAACGTCCAATCCTCGTCGTTGTTGGGCCGTCCATCGCTGATGTGATGATGCCACGCGTGCATCTCGCCGTCGACCGGACGGAAATCGTCGTACTGCGTGACCGAGCGCCGTTCGGCGATGACGTCTTCTTCTCGATCGATCAGGCCCGTCGCCGCATCGAAGAACAGCCACACGAGCCGGCCGCCGTCAGGGTGCACTTGGATGACGTGCGCCTTGAGCGGCGAGACCGCCTCGCCGAGCAGCTTGACGCCGGGACCGGGCGCTTGCGGGTGGTCGAGCGCGAAGTTGATCGCCTGCTCGCTGATCGCCGACTTCTGGTGGATGTCTTGGCGCAGCACCGTCAGTCCGTTCTCGTCTTGGCGCCAGCTTTGGCCGTGCCAGCGGCCGGTCATCGTCGTGAACGGGCCGAGCGTCAACACGCTGCGATAGTCCGCACCCGACGTCGTCGTGACAAGCGTACCGCTTAATCCGCCTTCGCTGACGCGCCACTGCTCGACGCGCGTATGGAATTGGCGCGAACCCTCCGCGGCGTTGTAATGCTCCAGCACCGCCGGCAGCGTCGTCTCGGGCGGACGCAGACCCGGCGGCGGATCCTCCAGCGAGCTCGCCCCGATGTGCAACGGCGCGAAAGCGGCGAGCGCGCCGGCTGCGATCGCGATCGCGTGGCGCTTCATGCCCGCCTCACTTGGCTGCGGCGGTGCGTCCTTCCGTCATGCCGCCGCGCGCAACCGCGACGGCGTACCCGACGAGTCCCGCGGCCACCATCAGCAAGCCGAGCGCGAACGGGAATCGCGCCGGCGCCGAAGACAGCGTGATGACCGGATAGCGGCCAAGCGTGAACGTCAGCACGACGCCGGCTTTGCGGATCGGTCGGCCGCTGATGGTGGCGCCGCGGAAAAGCTCGTTGCCGTTCTCTTCGGCGATCTGCACGAGCACGAACGGCGTGTTGATGACGATGCCTTTGGTCTCATCGCGGTAGAACGGATAGTAGGCGACCGTCACCGAGCGGTGCAGCGGCGGAACCGCGAAAAAATCGAAGCGCTGGTCGCCGTGTATGCCGGGAAAGAAGAGATACGGCGACACGAATGTCGCGGCTTGCGGCTGCGTGATGGTCACCGGCCGGCCGTCGGGCGTGGTCGCGCGAACGAGCGCGACCGGTCCCTGCGCCGCGTTCAACACGTACTGGCCGACCCGTACGGTGTCGCCGACGTGCAGCGTCTCGACAGCGCTGCCCGCAAGGACATCGACGCTGTCCGGCGCGATGCCGGCGCGCAGCTGCTCTGGCGTCAGATCCGGGAAGCGAACGGCGACCGATGAACCTTGGCGGGCCGGCGTGACCTGGCCGGGCGATCCCGTCAGCGCGTGGGGTGAGCCGGCTGCGAAGGCGGCGAGCACCATCGTCGCGCACAGCAGCGCTCCTCCTAAACCGGCGAGCACCGCGAAACGCGTGGTGGCTTCCCCGGCGCGGACGCCGGCGATCGCCTGCGCGAGCAGCACGATGCCGGCCGCCGCGGCGATGACCGCGAACGCCCAATGATGGACGAGCGGGTCGAATGGCCGCAGATAGAAGAACGTGGCGGCGGCAGACGCGACGATCGCGATGGCCAATGTCGAAAGACCGGCTCGCATGGCCTGCTTTCTTTGTAACGTTCGGGCGAAAATCCGGTCATACGTGCAGAATGTCCAGATGCGCCTTTTGCGGCAGCCAAAAGGATATTGGCAGCCATTTTTTTGCCCACCGCTACGAGCAGCGCAAGGTCGAGACCGTCAAGGTCTGCGACCGATGCGAACCCAACGCTCGCGCGGCTGGCTTTACCGTCGCCGAGCGCGAGCCGGCAACGCACCCCTGGGACGAATCGGGCACAACCCCGCCGTAGTCACCAGTACCGCTCCTCTTTCCAAGGATCGGCGTCGTTGTTGTAGCCACGGGTTTCCCAAAACCCGGGCTTATCGTCGTTGGTGAACTCGACGCCGTTGCACCACTTCGAGCTTTTCCAAAAATAGCGCGACGGCACGAACATGCGCATTGGTCCGCCGTGGATCGGTTCGAGCGGTTTGCCCTCGTATTCGTAAGCGAACAGCACGTCGTCGGCTAGCGCGATGGAGAGCGGCACGTTGGCGGTGTATGCGTTGGCGCCGTGGGTGACGACGAACTTGACGCTCGGGTGCAGGCCCGCCATCTTCGCGATCTCGGCGAACGGCACGCCGCGCCACGTCGTGTCGAATTTCGTCCAGCGCGTCACGCAATGGATATCGGTCTTCACGGTTTTCGTAGGCAACGCGATGAACTGCGCCCACGTCAGCTCTGCGGGATGATCGACCTCGCCGAAAATCCGAAAGCGCCACTTCTGCGGATCGAACGCCGGCGCTGAGCCGACGTGCAAGACCGGGAAGTCCCGCACGAAGTACTGGCCGGGCGGCAGCCGTTTGTCGAGCTCGGGATCGAGCTTTTTCATTCGGCCCCGATGCCTGCACGCGGGCTTGCCGCGTCAATCGCCGCGATCATCTCGCGTGCAGCACGAGCCGGATCGTCCGCTCGCATGATCCATCGATGGGCCGAGACGCCGTGCGCACCCGCGCGAATCACATCGCCGACGTTCGATGGATCGAGCCCGCCGATCGGGAAAAACGGCGCTTTCGCGTTCGCGGCTGCGAAACGCACGAGATCGGTGCCGACTGCTGGACGCCCCGGTTTTGTCGGCGTTTCGAAAATGGGGCCGACACCCAAGTAATCCGCGTCCTGCGCCGCGTCGATCTGTCGCTCGTCATGTGTCGAAATGCCGACGATCGAACCGGGGCCGAGCAGCAGTTTCGCATCGCCAACCGGTATATCGTCTTGACCGAGGTGCACGCCGTCCGCGCAGGCCGCGAGCGCGATATCGGCGCGGTCGTTGACGATGAACGGCACGCCACGCTGCTGGCACACGCTTGCGCAGCGCTGCGCGTACGAGAGAATCGCGCCATCCCCGAGAGTCTTTTCGCGCAGCTGCACCATGTCGACGCCGCCCGCGATCGCCGCCGCAAGAAAACGCTCCGGCGACCTGTGCGTGACCGCGTCCATGATCAAATAGAGACGCACCTGGGCGCAGCGCGCTCGCGCGATCGTGCTCACCCGCCGCCGACCATTTGCGCGATCTCAATCCTGTCGCCGGGGCCGATCACGGTTGAGGCGAAGCGATCGCGCTCCAACGGCTCGCCGTTGTATTCGATGAACACCTGCAGCGGCTCGAGCGAGGCGCACGCCAGCAGATCGGCGATCGTCGTGCCGTGCGCGGCGCTGCGCGCTTTGCCGTTGGCAGAAAACGCGACTGACATCAGCGTGCCGCCACACCTGCTTGCGTAGCGGCCATGACTTCCCAATCCTTGAACACGGGGTCGTAGCCGAGCTCGCGCAGGCGCTGCGCCACTTGAGCAGGCGTGCGCAGATCCTCAAGCTCGAACTGCTCGCCGGCCGCGCCGGGTTCGCCGTAGCCGCCGGGTTCGGTGCTCGAGCCCGCGCTCATCAGCGTGATGCCTAGCGGCACGAGCTGGTCGCGCAACTCCGGCAGCTCTCGCGTGGAGAGCGCGATGCCGGCCGTTGGCAGCGCCAACCGCAAGAAGGTCAAGATGTGGACGAAATCGCGGTCGTTCACCGGATGCTTGGGCGAGTAGCCGCCCTCGGCCGGATTGATCCGCGGCAGCGACAGGTTGATCTGCGATCGCCAGCAGTGACGTTCCAACCAACGCGCGTGCTGGAGCAGCGCGAGGGCTTCGAAACGCCAGTCGGATAAGCCGAGCAACGCGCCGATGCCGAGGTGCCGCATCCCCGCGCGCGACGCACGCTCGGGCGCATCCAGGCGCGACGCGTAGTGCTTCTTCGGACCACCCAGGTGATGCGCGGCGTAGGATTCGGGATCGTACGTCTCTTGATAGAGGACGACACCGTCGCAGCCGGCGGCGACGTAGCGCACGTAATCAGGCTCCTCGGCGGCGGCGATCTCGAGCGCCACGTACGGCGCGACCAGTTTGGTCTCGCGCACGCACAGCGCGACGTACTCCGCGTTGACGTGCTTGGGATGCTCCGCGGAGACCAGCAAGATGTTGCGGATGCCCCGCTCCGCGAGCGTGCGAGCCTCGCGCGCGACCTCGTCGATGCGCAGCGTGCGCCGTTTGATGGGCAGGCCCATCGAAAAGCCGCAGTAGGTGCACGTGCAGACGCATTCGTTGGATAGATACAGCGGGGCGAACATCCCGATCGTGCGCCCGAAACGCGCGACCGTGGCGCGATGCGCCAACGCCGCGAACTCCTCGAGCAGCCCATCCGCCGCAGGCGATAACAGCGTGGCCGCGTCTTCGAACGTCGGCGCGCCGCTGACGGCGGCCGCGAGTACCGCGTCGCGCGAGGCGCGCGCGCTGCGTTGCAGCAGCTCGCGCGTGTAGTCAGGCGAAAACGATTGCGAGAATCTCATCGCCGGGTCTCCGATGGGCCCAAGAATCCGGTGAGCGGGCTCGATGCCGACGCGCTCGACAATTCAGCAGCCCGGCCAGCCAGCCACGCCATGCGTCCTGCCTCGACGCCGAGCGCGAACGCGCGCGCCATGCGCACGGGATTGGCGGCAGCCGCGATCGCGGTGTTCACGAGCACGGCGTCGGCGCCCATCTCCATCGCAGCCGATGCATGCGAAGGCACGCCCAAACCGGCGTCGACGACGACCGGCACCGTCGCTTGCTCGATGATGATCGCGATTGCGGTCTCCATCTTCAAGCCTCGGCCGGAGCCGATCGGAGCGGCGAGCGGCATCACGGCGGCGACGCCGACCTCTTCGAGCCGCTTGGCGAGGACCGGATCCGCGTGGATGTACGGCAGCACCACGAAGCCGTCGGCCACCAGCGCCTCGCACGCCTTGAGCGTCTCGATCGGATCGGGCATGAGGTAGCGGGGGTCGGGGATGACCTCCACCTTGATCCACGGCGGCAGTCCGGCCGAGCGCGCGAGCTTGGCAAGGCGCACGGCTTCGGCCGCGTCGGTCGCGCCCGACGTGTTCGGCATGATGAGGTAGCGCTCGCGGTCGATGAAGTCGGTGATGGGATTGGAGGGCGCATCCAAGTCGACCCGCCGCAACGCGACCGTGACAAGCTGCGTGCGCGCCGCGGCAAGCGCGTCCGCCATGACTTCGGGGCTCGAGAACTTGCCGGTGCCGACGATGAGGCGCGACTCGAAGGCGCGGCCGCCAAGCTGCAGGTGGTCGGTCAAAATGTGACTCCGGGGCGTTGGAATGTTTCCATTCTGCGGGAGGGCTAGGGATTCCCGGCCCCGGCCGAACGGAGGTGAAGCGAGCGACCGCCGGGTATGCATGAGCCAAGCTTTGTTCCGATGACGAAGTTTGTCTTGTTCTGGTTCTCGTCGCATCGCTTTAGGAGGCGCAATGGCTGTTCAAATCGACGCGGTCGCGGAAATCCAAAAGACGTTCCAGCTGCTCTTCCAGAGGAAGAACTGGATGCTGGCTCTCCCGATCCTAGTCGGGCTCGCCGTCGCGGGGATCATCGTGGGGATCTGCGGCGCGATAGCGTTCGGCTCGTTGATGGCCGGCGGCGCGGCGGGGTTGGCAAGCGGCGACAACCGGGCGGGCGGGTTGTTCGCGATGCTGTTCAGCGGTCTCGGCCTGTTGTTCCTCGTGGCAATAGTCGTGGCCGTCGTCGCT
This sequence comes from Vulcanimicrobiota bacterium, assembly GCA_963812135.1. GTDB lineage: Bacteria > Vulcanimicrobiota > Vulcanimicrobiia > Eremiobacterales > Eremiobacteraceae > JAFAHD01. The sequence continues at coordinate 1,004,064 of CAWETU010000001.1, read as the reverse complement.
GGAACGTTCGGATATGCATGGGCCTATGCGGCGGCAGAACCGGTGTGGCAGGGTGGCGACCCGGATATCAGCGCCAGCTTCAGCAAAGCGATGGCCAAGCTTCCGCAGCTGATCATCCTCGGCCTCATCTTCGGCGTCGTCTTCCTTTTCTTGGGTTGGACGATCATCGTGCCGATTCTGGTCCTTCTGTTCTGCATGTACTCTCTTCCGTACATCATGCAAGGTAATGAGAGCGCCACAGGCTCGATCAGCGCGTCGATCAACCTCTCGAAGGCCAACCTAGGGACGACCGCGATGCTCATCGTCGCGCTTATCATCATCGGGTTCGTGGCCGGGCTGGTCAGCGGCATCTTCGGCCTCATCCCGTTGCTCGGATGGATCGTGCAGATCGCAGTGGGCGCATTGATAGGTGCTTTCAATATCCTCGCGATCATGCGCTGGTACAACCTGCTGACCGGAACCCCGGCAGCGGCGGCGCCGCCCGCGACGACCACGTAAAGGCTAGTCCGCGCAAGCGTGAGCAAAGGCCGGCGGTGAGCGCCGGCCTTTCTTATTGTTGCGGCGTCTTGAAGATCGAGTCCGGAATCGGCACGTTGATCTCGTACGGTTCGTATGTGGCCTCGACGTGCGCTTTGTATTTCGGAAAATCGAAGTCCGCCAATTGGCGGTCGGGCAGCACGTAGGCCGGCGTCACTTCGTTGAACTGCGTCTCGTTGATGGTGGAACCGTCCTTGTAGTACCACTGCTGGATGACGATCCCCCAGGTCGTGCTGTCCACCGTCATCAGCGCGTGATCGAGGTTGCTGGAGTTGCGCGGCGTCAAGCGCAGCGTGACCGTGTTCGTCTGACCCGGGTCGAGCGGTTCGAGCGTGACGATGTACGTTTTCGGCCACGTCGCCGGAGTGCCGGTCGACGCGTAGAAGTTTTGGAATCCCTTGGCCAGCTGCGGCACCGATTCGAAGACGATCTGCGTCTTGTCCGGACGCTTGAAGTAGAGCACCGCATTGAGCGACAGCGGCAACGAGACGAACGAACGCACCTTGGCGTCGAAGTGGATGTGAACTTTGTACGTGCGGACAGACGCGTTCGCCGCCGCCATTTTGTGCAGGATGGCGGAGATGCCTTGTTGCGGCCCGCCCTGGATCGCCAGCGCTGCGATGAGTGCGATCAGGGCTGCGCCCCGACCTTGGCGGAGATCGGCAGCGTCAGGTTGCTCGAATGTACCGGCTGCACTTTTTGCGTCGGATCCATGTAGTTCATCGCCTGGTTGACCGCGATCGCCGCTTCGGACGTGCCGCACGCGATGAGTTTGAGCTTACCGGGATGCGAGATGACGTCCCCCGCGGCGTAGATGCCCTTCACGCTGGTCTCTTGCGTGGCGGTGTCGACTTTGATCCCGTTGCCTTCCAGTTCGATGCCCCATTTCTTGACTTCGCCCAAGTCCGAAACGAAACCGAGCGCGCACAGCACCGCGTCGCATTCGAGCACGATCTCGGCTTTCGTCTTCGTGTGTTGGATCGTGACGCCCGCCACGAGACTGTCGCCGTGAACTTCCTTGATCTCGTGATCGGGCTGGTACAGCGTCGCATTGGTGGCGCGCAGCTGCTCGACGCTGTGGGGATGCGCGCGGAATGGCGAGCGGTGCACGACGGACAGCGCGGCAGCGCGGGGCGCCAGCGCGAGCGCATAGTCGACCGCGGAGTCGCCGCCGCCGACGACGACGACGCGTTTGCCCGCGAAATCGTCGAAGCTGCGCGCATAGTACCAGAGGCCTTTGTTCTCGAACGCAGCGGCCGTCGGCGCGGCCAACTTGCGCGGCGTGAACGCGCCGATGCCCGACGCGAGGATCACGCTGCGGCTGAGATGTTCCGCCTTGTCGGTGACGATCTTGATGGTGTTATCGGCTAGACGCTCGATGTGGACGACGCGCTCTTCCAAGCACTTGGCGTGCGGCCATTGGAACGCTTGCTCCACGCAGGCGTCGACCAACGCCTGACCGAGGATCGCCGGGATGCCCGGCATGTCGTAGATGTACTTCTCGGGATACAACGCGTAGAGCTGGCCGCCGAGCTCGGGCAACGCGTCGATGACCTTCGCTTTGGCGCCGCGCATGCCGGCGTAGAACAGGGCGAACAGGCCGCTTGGGCCGCCGCCGATGACGGTGATGTCGAACAACTCCACGCTGCGTAGCTTAGACGCGTGGTGCCGCATTCTTCTTGCAAGACGCAGGCAGACGCCGGTAGCGGTCGAATTTATCCGACCGGCAAATCCATACGCTTGGAGGCTCTTCGATGTTGACCAAGGTCCGTCGTCCGACGATCGATGATCTCGCGCTGCCGGCGGGCAAGCGCGCCCGGCTGTATCGCATGCTCTACGAATACGGCCCCGCGAACGGCACGCTGCTGTTCTTGCCCATCGATCAGGGCATCGAGCACGGCCCGGTCGATTTCTTCGACAATCCGGACAGCATCGACATGGACTACATCTTCCGGCTGGCGATCGAGGGCAAATACTCCGGCGTCGCGTGCCACATCGGTCTGGCCGAGAAATATTTCCAGCCGTACGCCGGCAAAATACCGCTGTTGCTCAAGATCAACGGCAAGACGAACGTCCCGTCCGACGACGAGCCCTTCTCTCCGATGACCTCGAGCGTCGAGGACGCAGTGCGCCTCGGAGCCGACGCCGTCGGCTACACGCTCTACGTGGGCAGCCCGCGCCAGGACGACGACATCGCGCAGCTCGATATGGTCCGCAGCTCCTGCGAGCGCCACGGCATGCCGCTCGTCGTGTGGTCGTATCCGCGCGGCAAGGCGATCAAGGAAAAGGGCGGACAAGATACGTTGTATGCGGTGGACTATGCGGCGCGGCTCGCCTGCGAGCTCGGGGCCGACGTGGTGAAGCTCAACGTGCCGAAGATCGGCGAGAATCTCGAGAAGCAGCCCAAACCGTACAACACGCTCAATCTATCGGAAGAGGAAGCCATCGCGAAGGTCGTGCGATCCGCCGGCAAGACGCTCGTGCTGATCTCGGGCGGCAGCAAGGTGAGCGATGAGGATCTGCTGCACAAGGCGCGGCTCGCGATGGATGCCGGCGTCACGGGCCTCATCTTCGGCCGCAACCTGTGGCAGCGCAAGTGGGATGACTCGCTCGCCATCACCACGCGCATCCACGAGATGTTGAAGAACTACTCGGCCTAGGCTCGCGTCTCGGGGACGAGCGCGAAGGGCGGTTCCCCGGTCGTGATCGTGAGCAGCTCGTAGAAGCGCACGACGGCGACCGCCACCCATGCCGCGAAAAGCCATTGGAACGCGAGCTGGACGACCAGGCCGACGCCCGGAATGAGTCCGAGGATCGTCACGGGGATGATGGCAGCGACGACCGCCACCACGAAGCCCAGCACCAGGACGACCGTAGGGCCGATGTTCTCGCTCGCAAGACGAAATGAATCGCCGATCGCGGCGGTCGCGGATCTGTTGCCAAGCACGATATACGCCGGACCATAGATCGACAACACGCCGATGATGATCGGACCTACGATCGTGATGATCGAGACGATCGCGAGCAGGCCGATGAGGATCTGATAGGCGACCAACCGCACGAGTTTCACGGCCGCGAGGTTGAAGCCACGATCGAAGGCCGGATCGTGCCCTTGCCACACGCCGACCGCCGCCCCCAGCGTCCAGGCATACGTGAACATGTTCACGGCGAGCACGAACAGCACGAGCACCGTCATCCCGATCGCGAAGCTTACGGCAAAGGCGGGCGTGACATCAGGCGTCTGCGACCCGCCGCTGGCGATGATCTTGAACCATTGCGGGCCGATCACGATCAATCCCACGACGATGATCACGACATACATGATGAAGATGCCCGCGAGAACCGGGGCGCCCAGCAGCCAATTCCGGCGTTCAAAGACTTTGGTGAGCGAATCGGTCATCTCTTTGACCGCGTCGAAGGGAACGGCCACCTATTTCTTGTCTGCTCGCACGCTCTGCCATTGGCGGATCGTCATCGCGAGTTTCGCGTCGGTCTTGTATGGATCGCTCGCCACGAATGCGCGCGCGGCGGCTTCGTCGGGCGATTCGATCACGTACATGCCGCCCTTGCCGTCCGCGAAGGCACCGGACTCGACGACCGTGCCGGCGTCGCGACCAGCCGCGAGAAACGCGCGATGCGCCTCGAGGGCGCGGTTGCGCGCGTCCATATCTGTGTAGTCGATCAGGACGACGAATCGCATAAGTGCAGCTCCAATTCTCCGCGCGAGGCGACGTCGACGCGCACGCTCTGCCCGCGCGCGAACGTGCCGGCGAGCACCGCCTTGGCGAGCGGCGCGCCCAAACGGCGCTCGATGACACGCCGGACGAGGCGAGCGCCTTGCCGCTGATCGTCCGCCTCAGCGGCAATCGCGTCGAGGGCTCCATCTGACACGATGAGCGTGATGCCCTGCTCCGCCGCCGCCGCGGCGACGTTCTTCACGTGGCGAACGGCGATGGCGCGGATGTCCTCGCGCCCGAGCTGGTGGAACATCACTGCGTCGTCGAGCCGGTTGACGAGCTCGTGCGAGAACCGAGCGCCCAAGTGCGAGAAGTCGCTGCCGGACGGCGCGTTCGCGGTCAGGATCACGAGCGAGTTGCGGAAATCGACGGCGCGCGAATTTGCATCGGTGAGGCGGCCGTCGTCGAGCAGCTGCAAGAGCAAGTCGAGCACCTCGGGGTGTGCGCGATCGATGTCGTCGAACAGCACGACGCTGTACGGACGCCGGCGGACGGCCTCGGTCAGTTCGCCGGCGCGCTCGTGTCCGGCGTAACCGCGCGGCGCGCCGACGAGCCGCGTGGCCGACTGGGCTTGTGAAAACTCGGACATGTCGAAACGCAGCAGCGCGTCGTCGCTGCCGAACAGCGCGGCGGCAGATGCGCGTGCGAGTTCCGTTTTGCCGACGCCGCTCGGACCGATGAACAACAGCGCGCCCATCGGACCGCGATGTTCTTTCATCCCGGCCCTTCCGCGCCGTACGCTCTCGGCGACCGCGCGCACGGCCTCGTCCTGGCCGACGACCCGCTCGCGCAGCAGCGACTCGAAATTGAGCAGACGCGTCGCCTCGACGCTCGCGACGGTCTCCACCGGAATTCCGGTCCAGCCGGAGACGACCCGCGCCACGTCTTCCGCGCGCACCTCTGTGCCGCCGCGCAGCGACACGAGCGCGGCCGCTTCGTCGAGCACGTCAAAGGCTTTGTCGGGCAGGTTGCGGTCGCTGATGTAACGCGCGGCCAGGTGCACGGCGGCCGCAAGCGTCGGTTCGGCGATCTGCACGCCATGGTGGCGCTCGTACCGCGAGCGGCTGGCGCGTAGCATCAGCAGCGCGTTCTCCGGCGATGGTTCGTCGATGACGACCGGCGCGAACCGGCGCTCGAGCGCTTCGTCGCTCTCGATGTAGCGGCGGTATTCGTCGAACGTCGTCGCGCCGATGCAGCGGATCTCGCCGCGCGCGAGCGCGGGCTTGAGCATATTGGCAGCGTCGACCGTCGAGCCTTCGGCGCTGCCGGCGCCGACGATCGTGTGCAGCTCGTCGATGAAGACGATGACGTCGTTTGCGCGCGACAGCTCGTCGAGCATGCGATGCAGTCGCGCCTCGAACTCGCCTCGATATTTCGTGCCGGCGACCACGCCGGCGAGCGTCAGCGCGAGGATCCGCTTACCGGCGAGCACGCGCGGCACTTCGCCGCGCACGATGCGCTGCGCCAAACCCTCGACGATCGCGGTCTTGCCCACACCCGCGTCGCCGATGAGCACGGGATTGTTCTTGGTGCGCCGCGCGAGGATGCGCACGATGCGGTCGATCTCGGCATCGCGGCCCACGACCGGATCGAGACGCCCTTCCAGCGCTTGGCGGCTGAGGTCGCGCGAGAACGAGTTGAGCGTCGGCGTGCGGCCAGTGCCCGGGAAGCCGGCGGGGCGCGGCGCCGCGGGCGGAACGCCGGCGACGGGTCCGCCCATCTCATCGCGTTTCGCGCGCGCCATCTGGTCGCCGATGAGCGCGGCGCCGACGCCGAGCGCCAGCGCGGCCAGCGCAGCGCCGCCCATCCATTGCATGTTGCCCTTGGCTTGCAGCGCCATGCACTGGTCGCACAAACTGGTCACGCCGATGCGGCCGTCTTTGAACGTGGGGGTCGCGCCCGTCGCCGGCTGCTTGCCGCAACGCTCGCACATCTTGAGGGCGCTCATGAGATCACCGTTTCTTCCGACCATAGGGCCAGCAGGTTGTGTAAAATCCGGCCGGTCGCGCCCCAAATCCGCCCGCCGGCGACTGCATAGTAGTAGATCTTGCGCTGCGAGCCGCGCCACGCGCGCCACTCGACGCCGGCCACGCCGGGTTTGAGAAGCTCGCGCACGGTCACGATCACCGGCCGGGCTACTTCGAGCTGATCGAGCACGAGCCGCGGCATCGAATCGAGATGGCCGACGACCGGCGTGATGATGAAATTGGACACCGAGGTGTGCACGTCGTCGAGCGATCCGAGGACCTCGACCAGTTCGCGCGGCACGCCGAGCTCCTCGTGCGCTTCGCGTAGCGCGGCGCCGGCCGCGTCGGCATCGAACGGCTCGACCGATCCGCCAGGAAAACAGATCTCGCCTTTGTGCTCCATGACCTCATGCGTGCGTTCGAAGCAGAGCAGCGACAGATCGTCGCCGGAGCCGACGAGCGGCACGAGCACCGCGGCGCGGCGCGTGCCCGGCTCGTTGAGTCGGGTCGAAGCGCGCGCGGCAAGCCGCTCGCGGAGCCGGACGATCGTCGGGTCTGCCATGGGCTCCGTTCTTAGTTGGCTGAGAAGCGGACGTTGAAGGGCGTCTGATCCACCTCGGGGTCGACCGCGCGCACGCCAGATGCCGCCAGCGCGCGCAAGCGCTGCGTCTCGCTGTCGAGCAGCGTCATCTCCGCGCGCAACCGCTCGATGGCGGTCTCCGCTTCGAGCAGCGACTGTTTGACTGCGCCCTCGATCTGGAGCGCGTCGGCGATCAAGTACGATGACGCGGTGACGTCCTCCGGCATGCGCACGCTGCCGAGTTCGCGGCCGAAGAGCGCGAGCAACGCTTGCAGGTAGTCGGTGAATCGCTCGGCTGCGATGGCTTGCAGGGTCGCGGCGGCGCCGCGACCGACGGGCTCGCCTAAGTACGATACCTCGGCGGCCCAAAAAGGTTTCTTTTGCACGACGCGCTCCACGCGGAAGCGGCGTTCGCCGCGCGTCCCGATGAGCATCCGGCCCGCCGGCAGGCGCGTCACCTCGGCGATGTGGGCGGTCGTGCCGATATCCACCGGATTGAGATCGTCGCCGGTCTCGTTCGCGTTGCGGTCCAGCACGACGCCGAACGGCTCGCCGGATTCGATGCAGCCGCCGATCATCTCTTTGTATCGGTCTTCGAAGATGTGCAGTTGGAGTGAGGCGCCCGGCAACAGCACCGTGCGCAGCGGGAAAAGCCCGATGCGGGTCATCGGCTAGGCCTTCTGCGCGAACTCCTCGCGCCAGGCGGCCGCGATGCGCGCCAGCGTGCTCTCATCGACGCGTTCGGGGTCATCCTCGAAGTCGTCGAGGTCGGTGACCAATTGCAGCAATTCGGGCATGGGAACCTGACCGGGATCCTCGTCCGGATGTGCTTGAGCAAGCTCAAATCCGATATCTTCGACATCCTGCCACGTGAGGCCCATCAGCGATCACTCCCCTCCTGCGGACACGTCACGTTGTCCATCGCAGCCGATGTCACCTCTGTAGCGGCTGAATTTATTCAGCCGTCGAATTTCATTCGACCGTCACACTCCGACGATGCTGTAGCCGGCGTCGACATAGAGGACTTGGCCCGTGACCGCGCTCGATAAATCGCTTGACAGGAACACCGCCACGTTGCCGACGTCGTCCGCCGACACGTTGCGTTTGAGCGGCGAGCGCTGCGCGACCTCGCCCAGGATGCTCGTGAAACCGCTCACGGCGCGCGCCGATGCGGTCTTGATGGGGCCGGCGGAGATAGCGTTGACGCGGATGCCGTTCTCGCCGAGATCGACGGCGAGATAGCGCACCGACGCTTCGAGCGCCGCCTTCGCGACGCCCATGACGTTGTAGCTCTGCACGGCTCGCACCGAACCCAGGTACGTCATCGCCATGAACGAACCGCCGGCCGGCACGATCGGCGACAGCTCGCGGCACAGCGCGACGAGCGAGTACGCGCTGATGTCGAGCGCCAGGTTGAAGCCCGAGCGCGACGTCGCATGGTACTTGCCGGCGAGCTCCTCCTTGCGTGCGAACGCGATGCTGTGCACGACGGCGTCGAGCTGCTTGTACTCCGATTCGACGACGGCGCGCATGGCCGACAGACTGTCGTCGTCGGATACGTCGCACTTGAGCGCAAGCCCGTCGCCCAGCTCGCGCGCCAGCTTCTCCACTTCGTCCTTGGTGCGCTCGCCTTCATACGTGAGCACAAGTCGCGCGCCGTGCGCGTGCAGCGCTTTGGCGATGGACGTCGCAATGCTCCAGCGGTTCGCGACGCCCATGACCAACGCGGTCTTGCCGGACAGCAGCCCCACGCGCCGCCTACTTCTTACCAGCTGCGAAGCGCTTGGTCACGGCATCCCAATTCACGACGTTCCACCACGCCTTGAGATAGTCCGGACGGCGGTTCTGATACTTCAGGTAGTACGCGTGCTCCCAGACGTCGTTGCCCATGACGGGATACTGACCAGCGGACATAGGGTTGTCTTGGTTCGCCGTGCTGGTGATCTGCAGCTTGCCGTCGGCGGTCAACACCAGCCACGCCCAGCCGCTGCCGAATTGCTTGACGCCCGCGTCGTTGAACTGGGTCTTGAACGTCTCGAGGTCGCCGAACGTGCTCTTGATGGCGTCGGCGAGTGCGCCCGAAGGAGCGCCGCCGGCGTTGGGTCCCATGATCGTCCAGAACATCGAGTGATTCACGTGGCCGCCGCCGTTGTTGCGCACCGCGGCGCGGATGTCGTCGGGCACCGCGTTGAGATTCTTGATCAATTCTTCGGCCGATTTGCTCCCAAGCTCGGGATGCTTCTCGATCGCCGCGTTGAGGTTGTTGACGTAGGCGGCGTGATGCTTGTCGTGATGCAGCGTCATCGTCTCTTTGTCGATGGTCGGCTCGAGCGCATCATACGCGTAGGGAAGATCCGGCACAGTGAATGGCATGTAGCTTCCTCCAGTGGCTCGAGCGTGCGCTCGAGCAGACACCCGAGCTTCGCTCGGGGACTACGATAACTCCTAGTCCCTATACCCGGGGAGAACGCACGTGCACGCCGTACTCAAACGCGCATGCGCATCACCGTGCGGCTTTTCGCGTCCCAGCGGGAACTACTCGGCACGTCGTCGCTGCAGGCGGACGTGCCCGATCCCAGCACCGCAGGTTCCGCCCTTGTCCTGCTCGCGGACGCACACCCGGCGCTGCGCTCGTCGATCGGGTCGACGGCATTCGCGGTGAATCGCGAGCATGCGTCGCCCGAAACGCCGCTGCGCGACGGCGACGAACTGGCGCTGCTGCCCCCGGTGGCCGGCGGATGAGCACCCGTCATTTCGTCCTCACCAATGAACCGCTCGACGAGAACTTGGCGGCACAGATCATCGAACAGGATGGCGCGGGCGGCATCGTGACGTTCGTCGGTCGCGTGCGCGATGAGGCGCGCGGCCACAAGGTGACGCTGCTGGAATACGAGGCCTATCCGGAGATGGTCGAGCGCGTCTTCGCGGACATCGCCGCCGAAGCGCGCAAACAATTCCCGATCACCGACGTGGCGATCCATCACCGCGTGGGCGCGCTCGAGGTCGGCGACGTCAGCGTCGTCATCGCGGTGTCGGCGCCGCATCGCGCCGCCGCGTTCGACGCGTGCCGCTACGCCATCGACCGTTTGAAGCGCATCGCCCCGATCTGGAAAAAAGAACACACGCCCGAGGGCGCGGTGTGGGTGGACGACCGGCCTTAACCGCCGACGAACTTCACGCCGAACAGACTGGGCAACAGGGTGCCGACGATGTAGCCGATGACGCCCGCGCCCGCACCGATCAAGAACTGCTCGAGACCCGATCGCCATGGATTGCCGCCGGTGACGCGCGCCTTCACGATGCCGATCCCGAACAGCGCGATACACGCCAATAATATGGAAAGCCAAAGCGCGAGGTTGCCGTTGGTGAAGACGTAGGGCACGATCGGAGCGATCGCGCCCAACATGAACGAGGGCGCCATCACGGCCGCGTCTTTGAGCGGACTGCCGGCCGACTCGGTGTCAAGGCCGAGCTCGGAACGCGCCATCACCTCGAGCGCCTTTTGCGGATCCTTCGCCACAGCCAGCGCGGCGTCGCGCGCTTGCTCGGGCGCCATGCCCTGCAGCCGATAGATCTCGGCGAGCTCCGCGAGCTCCTCGGCCGGGTTTTCGAGGATCTCACGCATCTCGCGGTCGATCTCCGAGCGATGCACTTCTGATTCGGCTTTGGATGACAGATATTGCCCGGCGGTCATCGCCACCATGCCGGCGACGCCCGTCGCCACACCTGCCAGTAAGATCGTCGTGTTCGGTTCGTGCGCACCGAAAAACGCCGACACGACGCTCACCGTCGTCAGCAAGCCGTCTTGCGCGCCGAACACGAACTCGCGGATACGCGTGCGCGATGCGACGCGCGCTCGCTCCTCGGTGACCTCCGCGGGGCCACTCATCTTCTCGACGCCGCGCGCCACGCGGCCGAAGGGCGCCCAATCGGCCGCTGTAGCGGTCGAGTTCACTCGACCGTCTTCCGATGACGTAGCGGTCGAATTTATTCGACCGTCGATCTGGCCTTCCACCAGCCGCAGCGCATCTTCAAAAAGCTTCACATGCGCGCGTTCGCGCGCCATCGCGACCTCAAACCCCTCAAGCGCATCCGCGCGGCCTTCGGCGCGCGCGTCGGCGATGTACCTAGGATAGGTCGTCTCGGTCTCAGCTGCCTCGTGCTGCACGACTTGGCGCAGGTTCTCGACCGTGCTCTTGACCGCGCCGAGCGCGCGCAGATGCAAGAGGGCGTGGACGATCTCATCGCCGGCCGCTTGCATGAACGCCTCGGCGACCTGCGGATAGCCTTCGCTCATCGCTTTCAAAGCGTACGCGCTGTAGAGGCGATGCGTCTTCGCCTCGTCCATGAACGCGGTCCACAGATTGAGTTCGGTCTTCGAAACGTCGGCCCGCATGAGCGATGGGTTCAAGGCCCAGCAGGCGCGACCTCCGGCATCGCCCAAACGCCACGGCGCATGCTCGCACGCATCTTCCTCAAAGATGGCAGGCTCCGGCCATGGCTGCGCGTCCTCGTCTACGTGCTCGCTGCGCTCGCGGCGCAGCTCTTGCTCGCGATCCTCGTCGGCATGGGCTACGAGCTCGCGCTCGGGCCACGCGCGATGTTCTTGCACACGCCGGTCTGGCTCGACGAGCTGATCAGCGTGATCGCGGTCGTCGGCAGCGCGATTGTCTTGCGACTCTACTTGGACCGCAGGTCGGTCGAATCGCTTGGCATCACGTTGCACACGCGCTGGCTTAGGCTGCTCGCGATCGGCGCGTTGTTCGGTGCCGGCACGCAGCTCGCGGTTTTTGCGTTCGGCATCGCGTCCGGGCAGAGCCGTATCGTCGACGTCTCGCTGTCGGGATTGGTCGTGCGCTCTGTGCTCGTGTGGTTCGCTATCTTTCTAATCGCCGCGCTCGCAGAGGAGTACCCGCTGCGCGGCTACATCTTCCAGAATCTGTGGGAAGAGTTCAGCCCGTGGCGATTCGCTTTCTGGCCCGCCGCGATTCTCACGTCATTGGCGTTCGCGCTGCTGCACGCGAAGAATCCGAACTTCGGCGAGCTGCCGTGGATGACGATCGCGAACATCGCGGTTGACGGGATGTGGGCGTGTCTGACCGTGTTATGGACGCGATCGCTCTGGCTCGCCTGGGGAGCGCATTTCGCCTGGAATTTGTTCGAGGGTCCGATCCTTGGCGCGCCGGTGAGCGGCATCCACGCGGGCGCATCGATCGTCACGCAGCAGGTGACGGGCGCGCCGCTCCTCACCGGCGGCAGCTTTGGTCCCGAGGCCGGCATCCCGGTGTTGCTGGTGCAACTGGTCGGAATCGGCGCGTTGTACGCGCTCTACCGGCTCGGTGCTTTTGCAGGCCTACCCGACACCCGGGAAGCGTACGCGAAGGAACCGGAAGCTACCGCACCGATCGCGGCGCAAAACTAAGCGAGGCCCCGTGGGCCTCGCTTATCGTCTCCTTTAGAACTCCTCGGAATGCTCCGGGTGGAATTCTTCTTCTTCCTCGCCGAACGGCTCTTCCTCGATTTCTTCGTCCTCGTATTCCTCGATGACCAGCTCGCCGGCGGCGCCATTGTCGTCCAGCACGGTCGTCGCGATCGGTTTCGGTGCCGGCGCCGTCGCGCGCTTGCTCGTACCGCTCTTGCTCGGTGATTTCGTCGCGGCTTTGGTCTTGCCGCCTTTGGCCGTTTTCTTTTTCGGCGCCGCGGCTTTTTTCGCGCGGCCCGTCGAACGCTTGGGCTTCGACGCGGACCGCTTTACCGATCGCTTGGCGCTCTTCTTCTTGGCCGGCGCTTTCTTTTTTGTTGCGCCTTTTTTGGATTTCCGCCTCATCGTATGTCCTCCAAGGCAGTGGGAGAGTTATCAGGGGGATGGATCGTCGGTTGCTCCGCTCGAATCGTTGCGCGCCGTTTGTGGACCGCGGGGGCGTCTCCTTCAGGGGCGTATCGGCCGCACCTCGAAGATGGTATCCCCACCCGGCAGCGTCTCCGTCACACCCTTGACCGGTGCCAAACGGAGCATGAGGACGCACGAGCCGACCAGGTCCTCGCGGACCTGTACTTGGCCTTCGTACAACCGGTCGCTGCTGCGGGCGAGGACGTTGCGCGGAAAGTCCGGCGGCGGAGGCCCGTTGCGTTTCACCAGGCCTACCTCGCATTGGCCGACGAACCCGCGCGCGAACCGAACGGCGATATTCAGGACGTCGCCCGGATTATAGACTTCTCGCCGCGGCGTGCACTCGACGCGTTCTATCTGCATAAAGCGCGCTACTGTTCGCCCAGCATCCTGCTTGCCCTCTCGTCGCATGCACCCTCACGCGGAGGGCGTACCCATCCGTGTGCGCGAAGTCTGAGCGTTGCTCATGGATGCTGCGTTTGTCAAACGCCTCGCAGGTATCGTCGGCGCCTCACACACGCTGTCGTCGGTTCGGGACCTGCACAGCTACCAATACGACGGGTCAGTCGATCAGGCGTTGCCCGAGGTCGTCGTGCTGCCCGGCAGCGCGCAAGAATTGGCCGCCGTGGTCGCCGCCTGCAACGAACGCGGCTACCCCTATCTCGCGCGCGGCGCAGGCACCGGCTTGTCTGGCGGCGCCGTGCCCGAGGCGGGCGGCGTCGTCATCTCGACCGCGCGTCTGCATCGGATCCTCGAGATCGACGTCGCGAACCGCTTGGCCGTCGTCGAGCCAGGCGTGGTCAATGCCGACATCAGCGCTGCCGCCAAAGCCGACGGCCTGTGTTTCATCCCCGATCCATCCAGCCAAGCTGCCTGTACGATCGGCGGCAACATCGCCGAGAATTCGGGCGGCTTGCATTGCCTCGCCTACGGCGTCACGACTAACCACACGCTGGGCGCCGAGATCGTCACGCCCGAAGGCGACGTGGTATGGCTCGGCGGCAAGACCGTCGACACACCGGGTTACGATCTGCTCGGCGTGTTCGTCGGTTCGGAAGGCACGCTCGGCATCGCCACCAAGATCGTCGTCAAGCTCACGCCCATCCAAGAAGCGTCGCGCACGATGCTCGCGGTGTACGACTCAGTCGAAGACGCATCGCAAGCGGTGTCGGCGATCATCGCCGCGGGAATCATCCCCGGCGCGCTAGAGATGATGGATCGCGTTTCGACTGGCGCGATCGAGGCATTCGCGCACGCGGGCTTCCCCACTGACGCGGAAGCGATTCTCATCATCGAAGTCGACGGGCTCAACGCGGCAGTGGACGAAACCGCGGCAGCGGTCCGCGACGTGTGCCGTCGCAACCACGCGCGCGAGGTTCGCCTCGCGCAAAGCGCCGACGAACGCGAGCGCATTTGGAAGGGCCGCAAAGGGGCGTTCGGCGCGATGGGCCGCCTGAGCCGCAACTTCTACGTCCAGGACGGCGTGATCCCGCGCAGCCTGCTGCCCGAGATGCTGCGCGAGATCGAGGCGATCAGCAAGAAATACGGCTTGCGCATCTGCAACGTCTTCCACGCGGGCGACGGCAATCTTCATCCGCTGATCCTGTTCGACGAGAAGAAGCCGGGCGACGTCGAGCTGGCGGTCGTCGCCGGCGAGGCGATCCTGCGCGCGTGCGTCGAGCGCGGCGGCAGCGTCTCCGGCGAACACGGCGTCGGCATGGAGAAACGCGACTGCATGGCGATGCAGTTCACGCCGGGCGACCTCGAACTCATGACGCGCGTCAAGCTCGCGTTCGGCAACCACGGCTTGTGCAACCCGCGCAAGATGTTCCCCACTTCCAGGCGCTGCGGCGAATCGTCGCGGCGACTGCAAACGCTCGCTCCTGAAGTCGCGGCCGCGGCCGGGGCTGCCTTCTAGGCGCGCGCCATGCTCGCATCGACTCCGTTCACCGTCGCCTTGCGCGATGTGCTCGGCGAGCGCTTCCGCGTGCATCCCGACGACTGCGCGCGCTTCGCGGTCGGCGGCGTCCAGCCCAAGCTCGCGCTCTCGCCGCGCACGGTCGCCGAAGCCGCGGCTGCGATCAAGATCGTCGCTGACGAACGCGCGACGGTCGTGATCCGCGGCTCGGGCTCCAAATCGAACCGCCCCCCGCGCCGCGCCGACTTCGACGCCGTGCTCGACACCTCCGAGCTGCGCGGCGTGCTCGACCACAAACCAGGCGACCTCACCGCGACCGTCGCCGCCGGCACGCCGATGCACGATCTGCAATTCGAGCTGCGCAGGCACGGACAGCATTTTCCGAGCGATGTTCCGTTCGCCGCCACCGCGACGTTGGGCGGCACGCTCGCAAGCAACGCGAACGGCGCGCTGCGCCAGCGTTACGGCGCGCTGCGCGACAACGTGCTCGGCATGCGCGTCGCGCTTTCGGATGGGCTCGTCGCGTTTAGCGGCGCGAAAGTGGTCAAGAGCGTCGCGGGCTACGACACCCACAAAGCGTTTATCGGTTCTCGCGGCACGCTCGGACTCATCGGCGAGGTGATCATCAAAGTGGCGCCGCTGCCCGCTGCGCAGCGCATGCTCGTCGCCTCGTATGCCGATTGTGCGGGCGCGTGCGCCGCCGCGACTGCCATCTCCGCCTCGCCTTTGTTCGTCCTCGCGATGACGCTCCACGACCAGCGGACCGCCGAGCGCGTCACTACTCTGCGGGGCGCTGCTCCGCCGCCCTGGACGCTCGTGGTCCGATGCGGCGGTTCGCGGGCCGCGACCAATGCGCAATTCGACGGCGCCGCGGCGATCTGCAAGGAGACGGGCGCAGCCGCCATTCGCGATCTGCCCGACGAGCTCGTGGATCAGACCTGGGCTGACGTCGCCGAGCTCGCAGGTGGCGCCGCGTACGACCCCGAGACTTACGTCATCGCAAAGCTGGTCGCGCCGCCGGCGCAAACGTTTGCGCTCGCAGCGGCCGTACGGACGTCGTGGGCTGAGGCGGAGATCACCGCGCACCCATATGCGGGCGTCGTGTACGCGTCCGTGCCGCTCGCGTCGGCATCGGCGGATCCCGCGATGCTATGGCAGGCATGTGCCGCCAATCAATGGACCGCCGAGTATCTCTCGGCGCCCGCCGCGCGCCGCGAAGAATTCATCGCGCCGCTACCGGCGCACACGCCCATGAAGCTGCAGCGCCGGCTCAAGGCGCAGCTTGATCCATCCGGCATCTTCGATCCCGGCGGATTTCTCGGTGGTATCTAGCGCGTGATCGAGCCGAAGGGATACGCGGGGCCCGAACGGCCCTCGGACGACGACCTCGGGCGCTGCACGCGCTGCGGGCTGTGCGAACAAGCATGTCCCACGTACCGTGAGCTGCGGGTCGAGGCGGACTCCCCCCGCGGCCGCGTCTTCCTTATGAAACAGGTCGCTGACGGCGTGGCGGACATCGACGAGCACCTGGCCGAGCATCTGTATGTCTGCTTGGGCTGCCGCGCGTGCGAGACCGCCTGCCCGTCCGGCGTGCCGTATGGTCGCCTTATGGAATACGGCCGCTATCAGGTCGAGCAGCGTGGGGAACTGACCACTAAGCGCCGCGGCTGGCGCCGCTTCCGGCATCTCGCGTTCGAGCGGCTGCTGCCCAACGAGCGTCTTTTCAAATTGATGATGGCGCCCGCTCGCGTGCTCCAACGTTTGCCATGGCTCGCTTCGTTTGCAGCTGCGATCGCGCCCGGCCGCATGCGCAAGATGCTCGACATGATCCCGCGCAACGGCAGCGGCGCGCACGGCGCGTTGCCCGAGACGATTCCCGCCGAAGGCGAGCGACGCGCGCGCGTCGGGCTGTTCGTCGGCTGCGTGATGGGTTCGCTGTTCGGTCACGTGCACGAAGCGTTGGCCCGCGTGTTGCGCCACAACGGCTGCGAGGTCGTGATCGCTCGCGAGCAATGGTGCTGCGGTGCGCTCAACGTCCATGCCGGCGAACGCGAATATGCCAAGGTGATGGCGCGGCGCAACATCGACGCGTTCGAGCGCGCCAACGTCGACGCAATCGTCCTCGATTCGGCCGGTTGCGGCGCGGTCATGAAAGAGTACGGCGAGTTGCTGCGCGACGATCCGCAGTACGCCGAGCGGGCTCTCGCTTTCGCAAACAAAGTCAAAGACGCGAGCGAGCTGCTCTTCGATCTTGGCGTGCGCACGGATTTCGGCGAGTTGCGCAAACGGGTCACCTATCAAGACGCGTGCCACTTGGCACACGCGCAACGCATCCGCAACCAGCCGCGCGCGTTGTTAAAGGGGATCCCTGGGCTGGATTACATCGAGCTCGCCTTCGCCGACCGGTGCTGTGGTGCGGCGGGCGTGTACAGCCTCACGCAACCGGCGATGTCGGCGAAGATCCTCGCGGAAAAACTCGATGCGATCGAGGAGACCAACGCCGACTATCTCGTGACCGGCAATCCGGGCTGCCACATGCAGATCCAAGCCGGCATGCTCGAACGCGGTCTACGGACGAAGGTCAAACATCTGGTGGAAGTGCTCGACGAAGCCTACGCCGCCAGATCCAAGGTCAGCTCAGGCTCAAGCTGACGTTCTGAACGGTCGTGGCGTCCGAGTTGATGGTCGCGCTGCCCGTGTAGGTCTGATAGCCTGGCGCCGACACGGTGAACACGATCGAGCCGGCCGGGATGCCCGCGACTTGGTAAAAGCCAGTCGAGTCAGCCTGCCCGGTATGGTAGGAGTTGTCGGTGGGGGTCACGCTGATCGTGGCGCCTGCGACGGGTCCCTGTGGCCCGGTCACCACCCCCTGGAGCGTCCCGGGTTTGATGGTGGTGGGCGGAGGGACGTTACAGCCTGTGGCGAGGACCAAAACAATGACGATAAGTCCAATAGAGCGGAACACGCGGCTCGGGATTCGGTCAGCCCCCTTGGGCCCCCTTGAGGTCGCTCGACTGCTCGTTAAGAAATGTCACAAAACGGCGTTGCTCCCGGTCACATAGAGAACCCCGGTTAATCGGAAGTAGGACGTGAGCGATTAAGAACTTGCCACAGCCAGGGAAAGGCGTTCCTTCGGCGTGGAGGCCGGCTACGCCGGCGACAACGGGCTTCAACCCGCTGCTCCGCTCCGAGACACCGACGCTGCCCTGGGAGTCCTCGTTTTACGCACAGCTGCTTTCCCTTGCCGCTGGGCATCCGGAAGAACAGTTCTTCAGCCACGTCCACACCGCGCTGCGCTCGTACATCGACACGCCGATCCTTGTCGCCGCCACCGCCGATCCAACCGCGCGCGACGGCTTCCGCATCCGCTATCAACGCAATCTCGACGATCGCAATTCGCTGCCGGTGATCGAGCGCGGCTTCGTCGCGCAAGCGATGCGCGCCGGACGCGCGCTACAGTTCGGCCGGCCCGCCGGCGCGCCGCAGACGCTTGCCAGTCGCGGCACCATGTTGACCAACATCGGCTCGGTGATCATCGCGCCGATCCGCCATGACGGCCGTAATCTCGGCTATATCGCGACGCGCAATCCGCGCGACGGCGTCTTCGGCGAGAAAGAGCTCGAGTTCGTCGCCGCCGCGGCCGACGTCGGCGCGCTCGTGGTTCGCAACAAGAACACCGCCGAAGAAGCGCGCGCGCGCAGCCAAGAGCTGCGGCTCATGCTCGAGACTGCGCGAGCGCTCGCGTCCGAACGCGACCTGCGCCGGCTCTTCCATCGTTTGCACCGCCTGCTGGGGGGCGTTCTCGACGCGTCGACGTTCTGGGTGGCGCTGGGTTCCTGGGAACAGGGCCTGATGACCATCCCGTATTGCGTCGACCACTATCGCGTGCTCGACGTCGTCGAGCCGATGCCGCTGCAAGGCTCGCTGTGCGGCCAGGTGTTCCGCGAAGGCGTGCCGCTGCTCATGCGCACGCCCGAAGACTGGAAGCCCTATCCTAACATCATGCACGGCGACGCGAACAGCGATGACGTCGTGTCCGCGCTTGTCGTGCCGATGAGCATCGGCGCGCGCACGATCGGCGTCATCTCGGTCCAGAGCTCGCGGCCACATGCGTACTCCGAACGCGATCGCGACCTGGTGGTCGCCGTCGCGGAACAGGCCGCGATCGCGGTCGAGAACTCGCAAGCCGTCGTCCAAGCCGACCAGCGGGCCCGCGAGCTCAAGATGCTCGCCGAGGTCTCTCGTGCGCTGGCGGCGCAGCTGAGCCTGCGCACGCTGTATCAGACCGTGTGCGAAGAAGTGCGACGCGTGATCGAAGCGCCCGGCTTCTTCGTGGCCCTGCGCACCGAAGACGGCAACGCGCTGCACATGGAGTATTTCATCGAAGGTAACAACGTCATGGAGCCGGGCGACACGCCGATGAAGAGCTCGATCGCCGAGCGCGTCATGGCGTCGAACCGCACGCTGGTGTTCCAGACGCTTGAAGAGATCGACAACCAGCCGCACGGCGTCATCGGGACCGACAGTACGAGCAACGTCCGCTCGCTGGCGATGGCCCCGCTGCGTTTGGGCAACAAATGCATCGGCGTGATGTCCGCACAGGCCTATCGCGAGAACGCGTATGACGACTCGAGTGTCCGCCTGCTGACCGCGATCGCGGAGCAGCTGGCCGTGGCCGTCCAAAACGCCCAGCTGTACGACCAAGCCGAGTCGCGCGCCGACCAAGACCCGCTGACCGGCGTCTACCATCACCGTTACCTCAAGACGCGGCTTGAGGAAGAGCTGCGCCGCTCGCGTACGACCGGCCAAACGGTCGCCGCCGTCATGATGGACCTGGATAATTTCAAGAACGTGAACGACACGTACGGCCACTTGGTGGGCGACGACGCCCTCAAGATGGTGACAAGCGTGCTGTTGGGCGCCGTCCGCTCGACCGACGTCGTCGGGCGCTACGGCGGCGACGAGTTCATGGTCGTGCTACCGGAGACCACGCGCGAGCAGACCGAGACCATCATCAACCGCGTCACTGCCGAGCTCGAGGAGCGCGACTTGCGCCTGGCCGACGGCTCGGCGATCCCAGTGAAATGCTCGATCGGCTACGCGCTGTTCCCGCAAGATGCCGAGACGCCCGCTGACCTGATCGCCAAGGCCGACGCGGCATTGTACCAAAGCAAACGCATGGGCCGGCCGGCCACCCGTTTGCAGCGCATCGGCACGACGCAATTGCGACTCGAAGGCGACTTCGGGCTCGTCTCCGAGCTGCTCGCCGCGCTGCTGGCGCGCGACCGCTCGACGCGCAGCCACCTCGAACACGTCAACCGCGTCGCCCGCGAATTCGGCAACGCGCTGGCGCTTAAGAAAGAGGACATGGACTCGCTGCTGCGAGCGTCCGTGCTGCACGACGTGGGCAAGATCGCGCTCCCCGCGAACCTGCTGGCCAAGCCGGGGCGCCTGGCACCCGCCGAATACGAACTGATCAAGCGCCACGTCACCATCGGCGCGATGCTGATCGAGAACATCCCTGGCTTTGCCGACGCCGCCAAGGCCGTGAGGTATCATCACGAGCGTTGGGACGGCAAAGGCTATCCGGACGGCCTCGCCGGCGACAAGATCCCGGTCCTGGCGCGCATCGTCGCGCTCATCGACGCGTATTCGGCCATGGTCATCGACCGGCCGTACCACAAGCGCATCGAGTACGAACAAGCCGTTCGCGAGTTGCGCGCCCGCGCCGGGTCGCAATTTGACCCCAAACTGGTCGAGAAGTTCGTCGCGCTCGTCGAGTCGGGTGGAGGCCGCTAGCCCCGTCGCGAACTAGCGACGCGTGGAGCTGCACTTCGCCATCACCGCGTTTGCCACTGCCTTGACGATCATCGATCCGGTCGGCATGGTCCCGTTGTCGTTGTCTGTGACAGCGTCGGCGCCGCCTGATGCGCGGCGTCGCATGATCGACCGCGCAGTGATCGTGGCCGCGTTGGTCATCTACTTCATGGCGCTCGTCGGGCGCTACGTGCTCACGTACTTGAGCATCACGTTGCCCGCCTTTTCGATCGCCGGCGGCATCTTGCTGTTGTTGATCTCGATCGACATGCTCTTCGCGCGGCCATCAGGCGCCCGCGCCAAGCCTGAGGAAGAACGCGAGGCGATCGAGCGCGAGAACGCGGCGATCTTCCCGTTGGCGATTCCCATGATCGCGGGTCCCGGCACGATCGCGACGGTGCTGCTGCTCGTGAACCTTAGCCGCGGCGATACCGCGAAGACGACGATCGTCTACGCCGCGTATGCGTTGGCGTTGGTGGCGACGTGGCTGTGCATGCGCGGCGCGACGCTGGTCTTGAAGTGGATCGGCCGGACGGGTGTCGGCGTGTTGACGCGGCTGCTCGGCATCATCTTGTCCGCGCTGGCGATCCAGTTCATCATCAACGGCTTGGCGCAGACGCCGCTGTTCCACCATAGCTGACCTCGATCTCTTCAAGCCCGCCCGACTCGGCCTCTAACACGTCTTGCGTCGGCGGGAAGTGGATCTGTGCGATCAAAGTGGGGATGATGGCGGTCGCGATGACAACGGTGACGAGCGCGCTGTACTGGAGCTGGTCGATGTAGTGGTGGCTTAAGCCGTAGAGCGCGGAGATGGTGCCAAACGTCAGGCCGGTGGCCATCATGAGCGTCAGGTACGTGGCATCGATCGTGGAGTAACCGAAACGGCGGGCAACCGGCCATATGCCGAGCACCTTTGCAAGCACTTTGACCGCGAAGAGCGCGAGCACCGTCTTGAATGCCGCGAAGACCTGCACGACCGACACGAGCGTGCCCGCCTTGATGAAGTAGAACGGTGTCAACAGACTCATCGTCGTCGTACGCAAGCGTCGCGCGAATTCAAAGTGCGACAACAAGAAACCGGCCGAGGCGAAACCGAGCACATACGCCGGCAAAACGCCCTCGCTCTTCGCCAGCGTCGCGAGACCCGCGAGTGTCAGGATGATCGCGAACAGCAGTCGCGTGCCGGGTTCGCTCACGCGGTCGCCCATCTTCATGAATGCCGCAGGCAGATATCTGGGCACGAGCAGCACCGCCACCACGGAGACGCCGACGAACAAGACGAGCCACGCATCGTAGTTCGCAAAGAGGAGGGCCAACGCAAGCACGGTGCCCAGATCCGTGATGAAGCACGCTGCAAGGATCAACTGGCCGAATTGTTTGCCGGCGAGGCCCGATTCGAGCATCACGGCGTAGACGACGGCGACGGACGTCGTCGACATAGCGACGCCAGCGACTTTGGACGCCTCAAGTGACCAGTGGCTGACGAACAGCGAGTAGCCGAGTGCACCGAGAAACGGCAAGGCGAAGGAGACTGCGCCGATGAGGACAGCCGGCCGCCATTGGCGTCGCATCACGTCTGGATCGATCTCAGCCCCCGCGAGATACGTGAGCATGATACTGCCGAAACCTGCGATGAAATCGATCCAGCTATTCGTGGTGAGCGCGATGAGATTGCCGGCGAGCATGCCGAGCGCGATCTCCACGAGCGCCGCCGAGATTTTCAGCCTGACCGATATGAGCGCGCCGATAAAGGCGAGCACCATCCATAGCGCCGCTATGAGCCAGGTATTTTCAAGAACCGATGCGTTGAAAAAAGGATGCATGGCACGACCTCCCGAGCGTTAACGACAAACGTGCTCAGGAGTCATCGGCCGTGGTCGGCGGTTCGGGCTTCGATAAG
Organism: Vulcanimicrobiota bacterium; assembly: GCA_963812135.1. Lineage (GTDB taxonomy): Bacteria > Vulcanimicrobiota > Vulcanimicrobiia > Eremiobacterales > Eremiobacteraceae > JAFAHD01. The sequence goes on along the minus strand of CAWETU010000001.1, from coordinate 981,718 downwards.
CGCGCGGGCGGACTCCACCGCCGCACCTAAAGTCTACTCTAAACCGCGGACCTCGACCTTGTCAGCGAAACGCGAGCCAAAGTAGAGCATTGCCCAATATTTATTGTTGCGCGGACCGCCGAGACCGTCGCCAGGCGCCCTCGAGCCGGCGCCTCGCCAATGCAAGGCGCGGCCCGCCGTCAGTTCCGCTTGCATCCAATAGATCGATGGCTCGCTCGATGGATTTCCATGCAATCCTCTGCGAGTACGCCTCAACCGCGCGCTCGGCGACTTCCAGGGACTGAGAATCCGACCACTGCAAGAACGCTGCGATTCTGTCCGCGATCGCATCCTCGAAATTCAGAACTCGAACCGGCCCCATCACCGTTGTCAAAGTCGTGAATTTGTGAATCGCGCGTTGATCGACAAATGGTGTGTCAGCGACATAGTCAAGGGAGAAACTCGTGTGTGGGTGGACGAAATCGCGACCTTCGGTTCGAAATCCAAGTTTGGCCAAGGATTCCCCGAAGGCACGGCGCGTTGTTCCGTTGATGGCTGCGAAATCAATGTCATGGGACGTGACCTTGAACATATGCGGTGATCGCGCTTCCACCGACCACGGCGGATTCGATGCCGTCTTGGGCCAGCTGCTTGCTGGCCAGAGCGGCTATCTCGAGCAACGAAGACCCTTTGATGTTCACCGCGGAGACTTGCCCATCGAGCGCGGACGGCGACCGATTCGGCCCCACAGCTCGCGGTAAAGAGGCCTCTCGCTTAGTTTGAGCAAGAGCGCCAGCAATTCTGGATAGTCGGGATTTCGCCGATTGAGTTCGGCAAGCCGCACTGTACCGATGCGGCGCGTCACGATCAAGCCCGCTTGCTCGAGAGACCTCAGAGCGCGCTGGATTTCTATGGGACGCCTTCGCAACAGCTTTGCCAATTCAGAAGCATACGTTGAGCCAAGTCGGCCAACAGCCACCAACGTATCACTCCTCAGGCGAGAACCGAAAAGCCCATCCATGAAGCGTAGTATAACATATTTGTAGCTGCTTTGCTACAGTTTTGTATTAAACTATGCCGTCCAAAACCGTTTGGGATCGATCTCGCGGATGATGCGCAATTCTTCTTCCGTCGGCTCCGGCGTCGTTTTGAGCACCGGTGTCACCATCAGCGGCCAACCAGTGTTCGCCTTGACCTCTTCGACCGCGATGCCTGGATGAATGGTGTCGAGATACGCTTCGCCGGATTCGAAGCCGAAGCGCAGCACGCCCATCGTCGTGATGATCGCTGCCGGTCCGCCGCGTGGCAGCCCCTCGTTCGCGCGCCAATGCGAGCCGTCGCCGTTGCCGGGCGAGGTGACGTAGCTGACCCGTTCGACCAGCCGCCGATCATTGTGCTCGATGATAACCACGAACCGGCGCGCCAGTGACGCGATGTCCGCGGCGCCCGCCGCTGCCCGGCAGCTTCACCTCGGGTTTATGCGGGTCGCCGATGTACGACGTGTTGATGTTGCCGTACTTGTCGACTTCAGCACCGCCAAGGAAGCCGAGATCGACCTCGCCCTTCTGCATAAGCCCCATGACGGTAGTCATGCGACAGCACATCATAGCGCCCTCGATGTTGGGCGGGTCGCCCATCGTGTAAAGCAGCTCGTTCGATGGAGTGTCGCGCAAGACGCCGTTTTCGAAGAACCCGATCGCGTCGGGCGCGTGCGCGCGTTTGGCTAGCGCGAAGGCGATGAGCGGCAAGCGCATCCCGACGAAGACGACTTCGCCATCTTTGATCTCGCGCGCCGCAGCGACGACCATCAGCTCCGCGGGAGTGTATGGTGCCTTCACGTTGCGCTGAAGTTGGCCGGTGCCGCAGGCTTTTGGTGTTTGACTGCCAGCGCGCGCCAGCGCGCGGCGCCCAACAACTTGAGATAGACTGCGCGTGAACCGATTGCGCCGATCCAGCGCTGCCGCCACTGCTCGAAATCGGCCGCGGTCTTGCTTTGTTTGTGGTATTCGTGATAGAAGTCCGTGTCGCGCCCGTAATAGCCTTGCACGGGCGACGGATGGGCGCCGCCCGGTTCGTGCACCACCGCGTTCACGCGCTGTGCCGGCACCAAGACGCGGTTCGGGTCGCTCTTGATGACGTCGGGTTTGACGATCTCTTCTGCCGAGATGATCACCGTCTTGCCGGCGAGCCCACCCTCTTCGCTCACGCCGAGATTGCCCCAGCAGTGGTTGCCGCCGAATTCGTCGGCGCGCTGCACGTGAAGGATGGTCACATCCGGCGTGATCGCCGGCACGAGCAAGACCTGTTCGCCGTCGAGCGGTGACGATGCGGGTCGCAGATTCGGATTTGTCTTGAGGATATCGGAGCCGAGCAGCGTGTGCGCCGGTATGAACGGCACGCCGAGCGCGCCCGCCAGCAGGCTGAGCGCGATCGAGAAATTGGAGTGATCTTCGATATGGATCGGATTGGGCACGCCGTCCTCGGCCGCGCGCCGATAGTTGTAGCCCAACCCCGCGCTGACGTTGCCCGCCCACGCAGCGATCACCGTGCGCACGCAGCCCGCGCCGATCAGCTCGTCGAACAAGATGTCCGAGATTGGCCCGATGAGCGTGAGATCGCGCTTGTTCTGGCGAATCAGCTCGTGACCCGCGGCGAACGGGATAAGCGCTTCAAGTGCAAGCCCGAGCGCGACTGAAGATCCGTCAGGTACGTGCTGCGCGACCGCTTCGCGCATCGTCATGAGCTTCGATTTCACGCGACTGCGTTCACCTGCATAATGCTGTGCCCGAGCGTTCGCTCGGGCACACACCCGAGATCGCTCGGGTCCTAGATCGGGTTCGCGTTTACGAGTTCGTGAATTTGGCCATGCGCTTCTCGACGTACGCGTTGAGGCCTTCCTTCGCGTCGCTGCTCTGGAAGAGCAGCTGCTGAAGTTCGCGTTCGATCGACAGCGCCTCGGAGAACGGCACCTCGCCGCCCGAGACCACCGAGCGTTTGATGTTGCCGACGGCCTTGGCAGCCTTGTTCGGCGTCGTGAACTGTTTGGCGTACGAGATGACGTCCTTGAAGAACGAATCCGCGTGGCCCTCGAAGATCTCGGTCACCAGGCCGAGCTCTTGCGCCTCCTCGAACGAGAAGGTGCGGCCGGTGACCATCAGCTCAAGCGCTTTGCTCCGGCCGACCGTGCGTGTGAGGCGTTGCGTGCCGCCGGTGCCTGGCAGAACGCCGAGTGCCACTTCGGGGAGGCCTATCTTGCCGGCGTTCTTGCGCGCCAGGCGCATGTCGCACGCCAGCGCGATCTCGAGGCCGCCGCCGACCGTGTGGCCGTTGAGCGCCGCGATCACGAGTTTTGGCGTCTGCTCGAGACGGGTCAGCGTCTCGTTGGCGTGCAGGCAGAAATAGTACTTGAAGGTCGGGTCGACTTTCTGCAGCATGCCGATGTTCGCGCCCGCGCAGAAGAATTTTTCCCCTGAGCCGGTCAGCACGATGACCTGCACCTCTTTGTCGAAGCGCGCTTGCAAAATGGCGTCGTCGAGCTGGCGCATCATCTCGTGCGTGTATGTGTTCGCCGGCGGATCGTCAAGCGTGACGACCGCGATGTGGTCGCCTTCCTTGCGATAGGTGACCAGCGTCTTGCCGTTGGTCTGCGCGTCGGTCTCGATCTTGGTGGCCACGGTTGTCTCCTCGGGCATCACGCCGCTTTTGGCGCGACCCAATCGTCGCGCTTGAAAATCTCTGCCAGCTCTTTTTCGTCATCGTCGTTGGGCAGCACTTCTTTGAGGTGCTTCTCGAACTCGTCCCGGTCGAGCAGGCGTCCATCCACGGAATACGGCTTGCCGGCGAACTCGCCGATCTGCCGGTTGAAGCGGATGTCGGCGGTATAGATCTTCTCATCGCCGGGGATCACCGAGTTGACCTGGTCGACGAGCTTGGCGCACTCTTGATAGTATTGGCGGCGCGCGTAGTCGTTGAGCAGCTCTTTGTCGGCGTCGTTCTCTTCTTTGTCTTCTTCCGGGCGGCCCTTGATGCCCCAGATGTAGGCCCAGACCGCGCTCGACGAGTGATCGTTGCCGAACAGGTCAAGGGAGCCGGACAGCCATTTGTTGTGGAACTTCTGTTGGATCCTGATCGGCACGACATCCGCTTTGGCCACTCGCTTGAGGCCCGTCAGTCCGGTGCCGAGATGGAACGATTCTTCGCGCAGCATCGGGCCCATGCTCATCGAGAGCGGGCGGAATCCTGAGTGCGAGAGCATCTGCAGCTGGAATTTCCCGTCGCGGTCCATGTAATTCTGGTACGCGTACAGATCGAGCCAGTGTTTGACCGGACTGTTGAACGCGTTGAGCAGCCGCGTCCCCTGGTCCGCGCGCCGTTCGAGCATCTTCCCCGCTTCGATGCGGCCGTCGTTGCCGAAATGGTTGACGAGCAGATGGCACATCTGATAGCCGTGACGCGTCTCTTCGATGAACACGCGACAGATCGAATACAGGTCGTATTCCGACGGTGCGGTGGAAAGGAGCTTGCGCTGCTGCTCGTTGGATGCGAACTCGGTGTCGCCCTGATAGATGATCATGCTCAGCACCGCGTCGCGCATGCGCTGGTCCGGGATCTCTAAGACCTTATCCCACTTGCGCTGCCCCGCGAACTCGCCGAACTCGATCTCGTCGCTGCGCGACTCCGCGTACTTCGCCTCCAGCGTATAACCGCCCAGGACGCGGTTGAACACTTCCGGATCGATGTCCAGATCTTTTTGCCACTGGTGGAACACCTGCACCCAATCGTCAAATGTCTTGATGCGCGACATCGGTTTCTTTCCTCAGGGACTTTGTGCTATAATTCGCACGGTCGGCCGAAATTTGCCACACTTAAGGCTAGGATTCAACGGCATGCCGCGCAGCACCCCTCGCACGCTTTCCCCATTCCCCGGCATCGCGCCGCTGCGGCCGCGCTCGATGTTGTTCACGCTGTACGGTGATTATGCGTATCCGCGCGGGGTCGACCTGTGGCTCGGCAGCCTCGTGGCGCTCGGCGCCCGCTTCGGGATCTCGGAGGTGGCGGTCCGCTCGGCCGTCGCGCGGCTGGCTCGGGACGGCTGGCTGACAGCGCGGCGCGAAGGCAATCGTTCGTTCTATGCGCTCACCGAACGAGGACGCGCGCTGATGGAAGAGGGCACGCAGCGCATTTATCAACCGCGGCGCGGGGCGTGGAACGGCCAATGGTGCTTGCTGACCTACGCGATTCCAGAAGCTCAGCGCGCGCATCGCGACCGGCTGCGCAAGCAACTCGCCTGGTTGGGGTTCGGACCGCTCGGCGGCGGCACATACGTCAGTCCGCGCGACGTCGCGGCGGAAGCAGCCGCGCTCGTGCGCGACCACGGCGTTGAGCGTTTCGCTCGGATCTTCAACGCACGCTTCGATGGCCCGGTCAGTGCTGCTGACCTCGTGCGGCGCTGCTGGGATCTCAAGAAGATAGCGACGAGCTATAAGCGCTTCATCAAGCACTATGCGCCGCTGTACGCGCGCGACGCCGCGCGCCGGCGAAAGCGCGCGCTCCCCGATTCAGCCGCGTTCGTCCATCGCTTCGCGCTCACGCACGATTTCCGGCATTTCCCATTCATCGATCCCGATCTGCCGGCCGAGCTCTTGCCGCGCGGTTGGCTCGGCACGCGCGCGCGAGAGCTGTTCGAGAAGTATCATGCGTTGCTGAGCGACGGCGCGCTTGTATTCTTCAAGACAAGCGCGGAGCGTAGCCGTGCCGCCTGATCAGGTCGCGCCCGATCTCTGGCGCATCAAAGTTCCGCTGCCGTTCCGCCTGCGCGAAGTCAACCTATACCTGTTGCGCGGAGCCCACGGCTACACGCTGATCGACACCGGCATCGACACGCCCGAAGCTCGGGCGGCGTTCGACGAGCAGCTCCGCGAGCTTGGTGTCGCAGAATCGAACATCGAGCGGGTCTATGTGACCCACATGCATCCGGACCACATCGGTATGTCCGGCCGCCGCGCGGCCGCTGGCGCTCGGATCTTCTTGATGGCAGACGAAGAGCGACGTGCACGCTACGTCTGGGGCACGGAGCCTCTCGGCGATTGGGCCTGGTATGCGCGCCGGCACGGTGCCGACGGCGAGGTGGCCGACGGAATGGTGCAGGCCGTCAGCATGTTGCGGCGCGCCGTGAAGCTGCCGGAGCGGTTTGAACACGTCGCCGAGGGCGAGGTCGTCACCGCGGGCGATCGCCGCCTACGGGTCGTGTGGACGCCCGGCCACAGCGATTTCCACTACGTCCTGGTCGACGACGACGCGCGCGTCATCTTCTGCGGCGATCACCTGCTGCCGACGATCACCCCGAACATCGGGCTGTATCCTGAGTGCCGGCCGAATCCGCTCGAAGATTTTCTGTGGTCGCTCGGGCGCTTCGAGCGTGAAGCCGCATACACGGTGCTGCCCGGTCACGGCGATAGTTACACCGCATTACCAGAGCGAATCGGCCAGTTCCGAAAACATCACGATGAGCGGTTGACGGGCATTCGAACGAAGGTCGCTACGAGCGATGGACAAGGCGTCACGGCGTATGACATCGTGCGCCACTTCTGGGGCGACAAACTTTCGACGCACGAAGTGCGTTTTGCGATGGTCGAGGTCGTCGCGCACCTTGAGTACATGCGCCTACGCGGCGAGGTCAAAACGGCTGCCGACGAAGGCGTGCGCCGTTACCGGATTTGAGTGGCCGGCCAATCTTGGTTGGCTTGCGCGCGTCTTCTTTCCCGAGCGATGGCCACGGCAATTCCAATCACTGCAACCATGCTAGCCATAAGCGAAACCAGCAACGCATTGAGAACCCAGCCTGAATTCAAAGGCACGACCGAGTACGCCGCCAACAAGAGATACGCGGCGACGCTCGCGACGGCAAACGACCTTTGAAGCCCACTTTTCTTGATGGATAACCACAACCAAATCACACCCAGAACCGCCCATCCCACCCCCAATATTAACCGCTGCGGACGATCGCCTGATTCGACGCGCGCGATATCCCAGAGGACAACAACGATTTGTGGCACGATACAGACAGCGCCAATCGCGACAACGGTTGGAGCAACCCCCCGCTCACCACGCAGCCAAGCGATACCACCGCCGATCACGAGCGCGACGCCGCAATATGCCAGCAGGTGCAGGATCAGGCCTATGTAGTCGATGCTGATGGCCTTCGGACCAACGTGTTGAGGAGCGCTGCCAAACCGAGTCCGCGCCGCGATGATCGCCAGCGTCGTAAGCCACTCGCCGCCGCGGCCAGGCAGTTCGTTCACCGCCCCGAGTGCGAGCCCGATCGCCAGCAGCCGGAACCCGATGCGTTGATTTTGCCGCGCCGTCTCGCCGAAATATGCGGCGACGACCGCCAGCAACCCGACCAGATTGAGACCGCCGCTCAGCAAACTCACGCCGCCGACGAAACCGATCGCCGCGCACATGCCGCCGATCCAGCGCACGACGCCGCCCACTTCCGCGCTGCCGCCTCGTTGCAAGCCGACGCCGCCTAAGAACAGCGGCACGCCGATGAATACGAGCAGCCAAAAGATCAAGTGGAAGTATTCGATGACGCGCCCTCCTTCGGATAGTCGTAGACGCCCCTGCCCACCTTGCGGCCGAGCCGGCCGGCCTTGACGTATTTCACCAGCAACGGGCACGGCCGGAACTTCTCGCCCAACGACTGATGCAGATATTCGAGCACTTTCAAGCGCGTGTCCAGCCCGACGAGATCGATCATCTCGAACGGTCCCATCGGATGATTCAATCCGAGCTTGAGCGCCTTGTCGATATCCCGCGCCGAGGCCACGCCTTCTTGCAACATGTAAAACGCTTCGTTGCCGATCATCGCGTTGATGCGGCTGGTGGCGAATCCGGGCGCTTCGTTGATGATCACCGTCTCTTTACCCGAACGCGTAGCCACCTCGAGCGCGCTGGCAACCGCGGCATCGGACGTTTCAAGCCCGCGCACGATCTCGACGAGCTTCATGATGTGCGCGGGATTGAAGTAATGCATCCCCACGACCCGCGACGGATCTTGCAACGCAGCCGCGATCTCGGTGATCGACAGCGCCGACGTGTTCGTCGCGAACACCGTGCTTGGCGGGCACACTTCTTCAAGTTCTCGCAGCACCAAATGCTTGAGCCCGAGATCCTCAGGCACCGCTTCGATGACCAGCTGGGCACCGGCTGCCGCGTCGCTCGACGATGCCGGCGTGATGCGAGCGCGCGCCGCCAGCGCGGCGTCCTTGGTCAGCTTGCCGCGCTCGACGCCGGACTCAAGATTCGCTTCGATCGTGGCGAGCCCGCGCGCGAGACCTTCGCTCGCAGCATCGATAAGCACGACCTCGTAACCCGCGACGGCGAGCGTATGGGCGATGCCATTGCCCATCGTGCCGGCACCAATGACGGCGACGCGCTCGATCACGTCGATGGCTTACGGCGCGCGTGCGTGCGAGCGCTGTGCAGCACTTCGATACCAGCCGCGTACATCCGCAATTCGCCGAACGCGGCGATGAGGCGTGCCCACGCGCCGTGGCGGCGCGCCACGGCGCTTGCGCCCGTGCGCACGTACGTGTCGGCCAGCCGCACTTGCCGCACGGCGAACCGCCACACGCGGGAGCTGTCGTCGGGCCGGTTTTGTACCCCAAGCCGATCGATCACCGGCGGCGCGACGATTCGTGGATGCGCGGCGGATATCTCAAGGCGCGCGAGCGTGTATTCGCTGACGGCTTGATTGAAACCCGAGATCATGACCCGAAGGCGCAGCCGTATCACGAGCTAAAGCATTCCTCCATGCGAGTGCGTCGAGCCCAAGACGGCGATGCCTTGGCGATCCACCACGTGCTCGAACAAAGCGGTGACGATGGAACGCTCGCACCGGCCGAACCGACGCTTGGCGATATCGAAAGCTTCTTGCGCAGCGAGACCACCGGAGCGTTCGTGATCAACGATGAATCCAAAGATGTCGGCGTGGCGCTGTTCGACCGGCAGGGTGACGTCATCTGGTTGTTTCGCATCGCCGTTATCCCGCAAGCGCGTGGTCGCGGCGCCGGCAAAGCATTGGTCAACGCGGTCGAGGCCGGCGCCCGCGGCGCCGGCGCAAGCGCCGTATTCGTGCAAATCCCCAAACACCTCGAGGCACGATCCTTTTTCGAAACGTTGGGCTACCAAGCCGATATCGAAGAACCCGACGTCGTCGGCGGTCGCCCGATCACGCTAGTGGATTTGGTCAAACTCATCTAGCGCCCTGTAGTCGCCGCGGTGGCTTGAACCTCGGGTTTCAGCACCAGCGTGTGCTGCGTCGCCGCGAGCACGGCGGCCGGTGTGAACGGGGCCGCAACCATGCGCACGTCCGTATAGTCGTCGAGCTGATCGTCGTAGTACGAATCGCTATATACGCCGGATTCGCCGAGGGTCAGCAGCATCGACGTCTTATCGAAATCCGAAAGATCGGCGACCAAGCGCATTGACGGCCCGTGATCGGGCTTGGCCGCATAGACCGCAAAGCCGCTGCCCGGTTGCGGCACGGGCGGCAGACTTAAGAAACCCAAGAACCATTTCACCGACAGCGGATGACGATAAATCGCCGCGTTTTTCGAACCCCAGCGCTCCAATCTCCACGAACCGTTGATAGTCGCCGTTCCGACCTTCCGGGCCGCGGTGCGTGCCGCGCGGACAATCGCGCCTTCGACAGCGGCGCGCGTGATGCCGATCGTGCTCAGGCGCCGATCGCCATCGAGCACGCGCAGCAGCGGTACGATTCTCCAATAGTGCTCGTCGTAATTCGCGAAGAGGCCAGACCCAAGGCGCGACGCGAGCACATCTTGCGCAAGCGCTTCGTCTTCTAACACGAGGAAGGTCGGGATGCGGCTCGACGCATTCATCATGCCGTTCCACGCGCTAAGCTGTGGCGCGAGCGCGCGCAGCTGCGGATCGGGCGACGTTGCGAGCAAGCGCGCCGTGGCTTGCGCGAGCCGCCAGCGCGGATAGTCGAACACATCGGCTTGGATGGCGCCAATCGCCGCCGGCGACGCGCCATTGGCGGCGGAGAGCCTGCGCGCGATTCGATCCACCCGGAACGGCGGTTCGAAATATGTCGACAACTGCGGGCGATACGCCGGGGTCACCAGTTCGTTGTTCGCCGTCGCGATGAAGCCGCTTGGAGGATCAAGCGCATGCGGCAATTTGTCAAACGGCACGTTGCCGCGCCACTCGTACCGGTCATCTTGACCTTCAACCGGTACTGAACCGTCGCCGTTCGCTCGAAGCGGCACCGCGCCGGTATCCTGATAGCCGATGTGGCCGTCGACGTCGGCATAACCGAAGTTCAACACAGGACCGACTTGCCGGGCCAATGCCGCGCGGAATTGCTTGAAATTGCCGGCCATATCAAGAGCGAGTATTGATTGAGATCCGCCTGCGCCACGCAGTATCGTCCAAGCAAGCGCAAGGCCGCGCGTGCCATCCCGCCGGATGATCGGACCGTGACGCGTGACCAAGACGTCGAGCACGTCGTCAGGCTGACCTTTGACCCCGATGCGCTCAATCCGGTGTTCGGCCTTACGCCACACGCCGTTGGCCATGTATTCATCCGAGGTGGTCGAGCGGAATCGCTCGATGTACAGATCCTCGACGGCTTCTTCGGCGCTTGTCACGCCGAACGCAATGCGCTCGTTATGTCCGAGGACGATGCCGGGCAAGCCCGGCAAGGTGAAGCCCGCGACGTGGAGCGCGCCTCCGTGCAGATCGGCGATCCACCACGTGCTCGGCAGCGTGCGGCCGAGATGGGTGTCGTTCGAGAGGACTGGCTTGCGCGTCGACGTCCTCGTACCCGACACCGTCCAGTTGTTGGATCCGGTGCCGCGCTCGTGCGCCGTCGGATCCGCAAACGCGAACAGTGATTGCGGCAATGTGGCACCCAAGCGTAGCTTGGGTGTGCCCGCGAGCGCAGCTGGCGGTATCTGCGCCACAACGCGATCGTAACCAGGTATGTGGTGCTCGAGACTCGGTATCTGCATGTCGACGAGCGCATCGGCGACCTGCGGCCCGAACTTGGCGACGAGCGCGGCCTTGACGTCCATGTAGTACCACTGGTCGTCGAGCCGCTGCGCCATGAGCGCGACGATCGCCATCGTGTCGACCGGACGCCACGACTCCCAGCCATAGCCGAGCAGCTTGAACTCGATTGGCAGCGGATGCGATTCTGCGGCCGCGTTGATGCCAGCCGCGTATGCGTCGAGTGCCGCACGCGAACGAGGATCGAGGGAACGCACATCCGCCTCAGCCGCGTGCATCAGCCCAAGCGTGCGCATGTAGCGATCGATCACGAGTGCTCCCGGTCCGGCGAATTCCGAGAGCCGGCCTTCGGCCTGGCGCCGTAAAGTGTCCATCTGCCAGAGTCGATCTTGCGCGCAAGCGAACCCTTCGGCGAAAAATGCATCATCTTCGTTCTGCGCCTCGATGTGCGGCGTGCCGCGATCGTCGCGCCGAATGGTCACGGGCCCCTGCAACCCGCTGACGAGTATCGTGCCGTCCACCTTTGGGATCGGCGCGCGAATGAACCACGCGAGCAGCGCAATCAAGATCAGCACGATCGCGAACAGCACAACCAGCACGGTGCGGATCAGCGCCGAACGTTCGCTACGTATCGTGGTCGACATAATATCCGCCGCGGATCCGCTGGATGATCGCGATCGCGACTTTGGCGCCGTCACCCGCTGAGACGATCGCTTGACTTGGGAGCCCAGTGATGCGGCCAGCGGCATAGCAACGATCGACGGCCGTTTGACCGTCGGCATCGACGCCGACGAATTTGTTGCCGAAGCCGCCGAGCTCCAGCCCCAGTGACCGGGCGATATCGGTGCGCTTGTTGGAAGCGAGGATGTATGAAGTCGGCGTAGGCGCGCCGCGCGTCGGCCGTCACCTCAAAGCCTCCCTCGGCAGGGGCGCAGGACGTCACATTTTCGTCGCTGACCTCGGCGCCGAAGCGTGCAGCTTGGCGGCGGCCAAGGTCTATAAGCTCGGCCCCGCTGATGCCATCGGGGAATCCCAAGTAGTTATTCACTTTCGAGACCCGATACAGGCTTGATTCAGATTGATCGAAGGCCGCCACCCGCACGTCGGCGCGGGCCAAGAAAATCGCCGAGGAGAGGCCCGCGACCCCTCCTCCGATGATCGCCACCTCGTTGTTTCACCGCCCAGCGGCTTCGCTGGCTTTTTCCACCATCCCCTCGCGCTAGGCTAAAGGGGCTCTTCAAAAAAGAAGCCGCCGTGATAGCACGGCGGCTCAAGCCTTCGTATGGTTGGGGGTTACTGGGCGAAAGCCACGCCGAACGGGAAGCTCATGCCCGCGTTCAAGACGAAAATCGGAGCGCTGCTCCCGCCGAACGGCGGCGCGTACACCCCAAGCCCCGCAGTCGCTGAGCCGTGTGCGCCGTATGGAACGTATAGGTTGCCGGTTGCATCGAATGCAGAGTGCAGCGGTTCGGACGTGGGGCCACCGTTGATGATCGGCGCCGTGATAAAGCAGCCGGCGTGTTGCCGGTGGCGAAAACGGCGGTTTCATTTCGTTCACCTTGCCACCATCGAGGCCGATGATGAGATGGTCGTGCGTATCGATGCCAAGCCCAGCTGCGTTCGTCGGAAGCGTGATGTCCCCGCCAGACTTGGGACCGGGGAATGTGAACGGCCCCGAACCCGGTTTCCGCTGTCTTTAGCGGCTCTTGGCTTTTGGCAAGGTCGAGGCAACTGCCACCGCCCGGGAGACGTGCGACCCTGGAAATGCTCTGGCGTGTGGACCAGCGGCGAACGGCGGCGCGATCATGAAGAGCTCGTGGGAGAACTCGGAGGCGCCCCAGAGATTTCCGTGCGAGTCGATGGTGATCCCGGAGATGTTTCCGATCGCCACCGGACCGATCGTGAAACTCGGAATGCTCGTCGCAGTGATGGGTTGCGTGTAGACGTCGATCGTCGAGGTAGTATAGTGCGAGACGAAGAGCCGGCCGGTGCTGTCAACCGCGAGACCCGAATCCTGGGTTCCTGAGATAAGCGAGAATAGCGGCGTGCTCGTCGCCCCAACTGGTTGGCTGAACGCCAGGAGGCCGGTATTCAAATCGGCCATGTACATTCTGGGCGGCGGCGGCGGCGGAATACTGATTGTGGGGCTCTTGGAGCACCCGGCGATCGCTGCTGTTGACAGCAGAAAAAATAATGCTCGAGTAGCAAATAATCGCACAGTGGCACTCCTTATCAGGGCGCTGTCGAAATCGCGTCCCACCCCAGATTCCACCGCCTGCCGCGCTTTCCTACACGCTTCGGGTGCGGGGTATCGTCCCGCCTGAGACCTTGACCCTGGCGCCAGCCGACCCTAGGCGGTTCGGAGGGTCGCAATCCGGCATTCTGCTTACCCGTATCGGCAATCCGAGCGCGGCGTTCAGTCCCTAATACACTCGCGGGGCCGATAGTCCTCAGGCCCGGTCGGCTGGATTCCCCCTAGGCCCCGCCGGCGGTTTTCAATGACCTCTGCAAGGCCTAGACGATAGGGCGCCGAATGGCTCCCGACGACGATGAGCCGCATGGAGGTTTCCTGTGAAACGATTTGGTCTTTTCGTGCTTGGCGTGCTCTCTTTCGCAGCGATCGCGGGTTGCTCGAAGAGTCCCGTTATCTCGATTCCACCGCCTGCATCGGCGCAGTTGTTTGTCGCAGACCTGAACAATGGGTTGCTGGTGTTTAACCAGCCGATAGCGTCGACATCTATGCCGTAGCTTCACGATTGCCGGCGCTGGAGATCCCGTTCGGCGTCGCCTTTGATTCGGCGGGCAACCTCTACGTCTCCAATTCATTCAACCAAACGATTAGCGTCTACAAATCGCCGGTTTCGGCCACGAGCACTGCCATTTCTGGTCATCGGTCCAATAACGGGCGCGGGCACTCCGGAAGGGATCAGTTTCGATGCGGCCGGCAACCTCTGGGTCGGCGACGAGTTAGGCCAGCAATTGATGAAATTCGTCCCGCCGTTTGCCGCCGGTGCGCAAGCTCCAGCTTTGAGCGATGTCCACGGCAGCTTTCGGATGCGACCAGTCGGTGTGGTGTTTGATAGTTCTGGCCACATGTTGTCCCATTCGTTCGGATTCCAACAGGTTGTCGTGTTTTCAGCCCCCCTTCACGATGGTGTTAACACGCCGTCCGCCAATGAACATGCCGACGTTCACTGGTGGCATCGGCATCGTTGCACTACAATCTAATGTCGGCCAGGCGACGGAGCTAGCCATCGGCTGCATCCGCCGGCACGTACGCGTCGACCAATCCGCAACGTTCGCAACCGGCAATTGCCGGCGCGCGAAGCGCTCAATTCGACCACGGATGCGGCAGGCAACCTGTGGACCACGTTCGGAGCCGATGGTCCCGCACCGCCGCCCCCGCCATTAGGCACCAACGAGTTCGGCATCGGCGATTTTGTGCCGCCATTCGGGGCGGGCAGTTCTTCGCAGATCGGCTTGCTCCAGAACGGATTGAGCTTCCCATTCTCGCTCGCCTTTGGCCCGTAGACCACGCGCCAACCCAAACGAGAGGACGACCGTTACGCGGTCGTCTTTTTTTTGGCGGTTAACGGATATTTGGGTTGGGACCGACTACGTGTAAGCTTCTTGGAGCGCAGCGAGCGATCGGGTTGATGCTCTCTATATCTAGGTTCGCGATCGCGGTGCCATCTTTGAGCGTTAGATCGTCGAATGTTGGCCGCGTCTCACGGTAGAACACGCCAAGCGGGATCTTGCCGGTCTGCATCAAGATCTCAAACGCTCGTGCGCGGTTGGTAGAATCATAATTCTCGACGTCGCTCATGTGGTAGACGTTCTCTTTGAACCACTTGTACGTGTTGACCTTATTGAAGGTCACGCACGGCGACATCACCTCGACGATAGAAAATCCCGGGTGACGCACGGCCTCCACAATCATTTCGACCATGGCTTTGGGCTCCGACGAGAAGGCGCGAGCGATGAACGTGCCGCCGGCCGCGAGTGCGACCGCGAGTCCGTTGAGCGGCGCATCCGGATTGCCAGCCGGGCTCGTGCCCGACAGATATCCCAACATGCTGGTCGGCGACGATTGCCCTTTGGTCAGGCCGTAGGTCTGGTTGTCCATCACGATGTACGTCATGTTCGGATTGCGGCGCACCGCGTGCAAGAAGTGGCCGGCGCCGATCGCGTAGCCATCGCCATCGCCACCCGCGACGATGACCGTCAGATCGCGGTTCGCGAGCTTGACCGCGGTGGCCGTCGGCAACGCACGTCCGTGCACGCCGTGGAACGCATATGAATGAAGATAGCCGGAGATCTTCCCCGAGCAGCCGATGCCCGAGATGAAGGCGACGTCTTTGGGCTGCAGTCCGAGCTCGGCGCACGCCTGCTTGAGAGCGGCAAGCACGCCGAAGTCGCCACACCCGGCGCACCACCACGACGGCGTGGCGGTCGCGAAATCTTTGGGGGTCAGTTGAGTGGCCATGGTTTCCTTTAGGCGCGAGCTGCGCTCGCACCGGCACCCGAGCTTCGCTCGGGTTCTACGATCGCGCTCGCGCGATCGGGGACGGCGCCGTTGGTGTGCGGCACGATCTTCAGCACCGCTTCGATGATCTCGATCGGGCGGAACGGGCGGCCGTTGTACTTGAGCACCCGGTGCATGTTCGGCAACGGTCCGGTCACGTAGCGCACCAGCCGCTCCACTTGTCCGGTCATGTTGTTCTCGACCACGAAGATATGGTGCGCGTATTTGAGGAACTCGCGCACTTCGTCTTCGGGGAACGGCCACAGCGTGCGCAGCTGCAAGAAGCGTGAGGGAATGCCCGCTTCTGTGAGCCTGTCTTGGGCCTCGCTGATCGGTCCGCGGTTGCTGCCGTACCCGATGAACGCGACGCCCGCGCTGCGGTCGCCGTGCACGATCGCCTTGGGCAGGTCCGGCCGCATGGACTCGAGCTTGTGCATGCGCTTGTCCATGATCTTCACGCGGTTGCGCGCATCTTCGGTGATCACGCCCATGTCGTTGTGTTCGGATCCGGGCACGAGGTGCATGCCGCCTTCGGTGCCCGGGATCGCGCGCGGCGAAACGCCGTCCTCGGTGAATTCGTAGCGCTTGTACTCGCCAAACGTCAGCGGACCATTGCGATGCAGCTTGCCGCGGTCGACGGTCACAGCTGAGAGGTCGAGCTTCGGCGTCGTCTCCTTGCTCTGGCACAGCGCCTGCTCGCTGATGATGAATACCGGCACTTGATACTTCTCGGCGAGGTTGAACGCAGACACGGTGATGTAAAATGATTCCTCGACCGACCCAGGTGCCAGCACCACGCGTGGGATCTCGCCGTGCCCCGAGAAGATCAGATGGTTGAGGTTGCTCTGCTCGGTCTTGGTCGGCATGCCGGTGGACGGCCCGGCGCGCGCGCACTCGATGACGACGATCGGCGTCTCGGTGACGCCCGCAAGGCCGATGCCTTCGGTCATGAGCGCCTGGCCTGGGCCGGAGGTTGCAGTCATCGCGCGTGTGCCCGCGTAGGCCGCGCCGATGACCATGTTGATGGCGGCGAGTTCGTCTTCGGCTTGGATGACCACGCCGCCGTACTTGGGCGCGTGCTTGGCCATCCATTCGAGGATGTCGGTCGCCGGCGTGATCGGATAGCCGGCCATAAAGCGGCAGCCCGCGGCCAGCGCGCCATAGCCAATCGCGTCGTTGCCCATCATGATGAGGCGATTGACGTCGGGCTTGGCTTTGAGTCCGTAACCGCTCGGCGCGTCCGCGAAATGTTCTTTGACGTAGTTCTCGCCCGCTTCGACTGCGCCGATGTTCTGGTTGACGACTTTCTCGCCTTTGCGCTCGTATTGGCGCGTGACCAGCTGACGCACAATCGCCGGATCCATGCCGGTGAGCTGGCTCAAGACGCCGAGCGAGATCGTGTTGCGCACGAGCTCGAGTCCGAGCACTTCTTTAGCGATTTTCGCGAGCGGCACTTCGTAGTAGCGCACGTCGGCACGCCGCACCGCATCGGTCAACTGCTCATCCGTGTTATCGAAGATGACAAATCCGCCAGGGCGCATCTCGTCGATGTGCTTCTCGACGCACTCAAGATCGAACGCGATCATCGCGTCGATGTAATCGGCGACGCCATAGTGCGGGTGCTCGCCCGCGCGGATGATGTAATTCGTGTGGCCGCCGCGGATGCGCGACGGGAAGTCCTTGAACGTGTAGACGTCAAGGCCCATGCGCTTGAAGACCGTGGCGATGAGGTCGCCGGTCGTAAGGCTGCCGTCGCCGGCTTGGCCGCCGAAGAGGACCTCGATGTCGTTGAGGATCACGCTTTAGAAGATACCTTTCCCCGTTTCAGCATGTTTCCATCAGGTGGAGCGGCTTCCTGCGTGAGCGCCGTCAGAAGAGCGTCGGCGTGGTGATGTCGGGCGGCGCGTTCTCGCCGAGTCGAGCGAGTAGATCGCGGACCGTCGCTGGGGCGTGACCGGCGTAATCATCGCTGACATATCCATAGATATCGGCAACGTGCTTGCGTTCTTCAGCCAGCACCGCAGCCCAGGCCGCGAGCGATTCGCTGCGGTCCACTCGTATCTGATCGAAATGCTCGAACGGCACATCGCTCATCCAACGGCAGTAGAGGAAGTCGGCGCCGCCACGCTGCCTACGTAGGATGTCTGACGCGGCTGTGACATCGAAACGTTCGCTCTCGGCAGCCACAACCGCCACGCGTTTCTCGCGTGCGAGCGCAAACAGCGCATCGTCGAACCAGCCGGCGTCGCGCAGCTCGAGCGCGAGCTTCACATCGCCCGGGGCATACGTGTCGATGAATTCGAATAAACTGCTGCGATTGCCGGCCGACGGCCCGAAGTCAGGCGGGCATTGCATCAGGATCGCCCCGAGCTTGGGACCGAGCGTGCGCACGCGCTCCACGAAGAAGCCGAAGTATTCGCCGACATCTTTGAAGCGCCGCTTGTGCGTCACTTCACGCGGCACTTTCAGCGAGAAGCGAAAATCCGCCGGCGCAGCGGCATTCCATTCATCGACGGTTGTGGCGCGCGGCCGACCGTAGAACGATGAGTCGACTTCAACGGACGAGAGCGAACGGCCGTACTGCGCGAGCATATCTTTCGGCGTCGTGTCGACCGGATAGAAAGGACCGACCCAGTCCTTTTCTTGCCATCCCATAGCACCAAGCCAGATGCGCGCGCTCATCCACGTGTCCAAAATGACGTCCGGCTTCAGCAGCGAAGCCCGGCGAGCATGAAGATTCCGTTGTATCAAATCGATGCCTTCACCGGAAAGGTCTTCGGCGGCAATCCGGCCGCCGTGTGTCCGCTCGACGCGTGGCTGCCCGACGCGATGATGCAGTCGATCGCCTTGGAGAACAACCTTTCTGAGACTGCGTTCATCGTGCCGTCTAACGGCCAGTACGCGATCCGCTGGTTCACGCCCGCAGTCGAAGTCGCGCTGTGCGGCCACGCGACACTGGCAAGCGCCTACGCGGTGTTCAATATCCTGGAGCCATCGCGAACCTCAGTGACGTTTTCGTCGAAAAGCGGTCCGTTGAGCGTGAGCCGGCAAGACGACACGTTGGTCATGGATTTTCCCGCCGTGCCTGCCGTCCGCAGCGAACCGCCGCCCGGGCTGATCGACGCGCTCGGTGCGAAACCCGAAGCCGTCTTCAAGGGAACGGACTATATGGCGGTGTTCGGCAGCGAAGCTGAGATCCGGGCGCTCAAACCCGACACGGCCCGTTTGGCTGAGATCGAAGACGTGCGCGCGTTCATCTGCACGGCGCCCGGAAAGGACGTGGATTTCGTGTCGCGCTTTTTCGCGCCGAAGCAAGGCATACCGGAAGACCCGGTCACAGGCTCCGCGCATTGCATGCTGATCCCATATTGGTCGAAGCGTCTCAATCGCAATCCGTTGCGCGCCCTGCAGCTGTCCAAACGCGGCGGCGAGCTATTCTGCGAGGATCGCGGCGATCGCGTAAATATCGCCGGGCGCGCCGCGCTGTATCTTGAAGGCGCGATCCACGTTTAAGGGTCGCATGAATTCGACAGCTACGAACGGTCGAGTAAACTCGACCGCTCCAATACGGCGACTCGTGTTGCGCTGGTATCGGCGCCATCGGCGCGACCTGCCCTGGCGACGTACGCGAGATCCGTATGCGATCTTGGTCTCGGAGATCATGCTCCAGCAGACGCAAGTGTCTCGCGTCATTCCAAAGTACCATGAGTTCTTGAAAAGCTTTCCCAGGGCGCGCGCGCTCGCGCAGGCACCGCTGCGCGACGTTTTGCGTTGTTGGTCTGGCCTTGGGTACAATCGCCGCGCGCGAAATCTCTGGCAGTGCGCGCGCGACATCGTCGCGCATCACGGCGGCCGCATGCCGCGCGAAATCGACGCGTTGCGATCGCTGCCCGGTATCGGGCGCTACACCGCAGGCGCGATCGCGAGCTTCGCGTTCGGCGCGCGCGAAGCAGCGGTTGACGTCAACGTGCGCCGCGTGCTGTCGCGCGCGCTGCTCGGCGTCGACCGTGCGGATGACGCGACAGCATGGCGTCTCGCGGCTGGCGTCCTTCCAAGAAATGCGGCGACGTGGAACCACGCGCTGATGGATATCGGCGCGATGTTCTGCCGGGCGAAGCCCGCTTGCGCGGAGTGTCCGTTGCGCAATGCGTGCGCGTTCAAACGTCGGGGCGCCGGTCGAATAAATTCGACCGCTACAGGCCGAACGGAACGGTTTGAAGGCTCGAGGCGGCAACAGCGCGGCCGCGTCATCCGCGCGCTTGTCGACGCCCGCAGTATGGACCTCATGCGCCTCGGACCGCAGGTAAAAGTAGGCTTTGGCAAAAGCGACTTGCCGTGGTTGGAAGATCTGCTGCTCGATCTCGAACGCGACGGGCTGGTCGCGCTCAACCGGACAAGGACGCGCGCCGCCCTGCCCTGACAAAAGCGCAGCGTGACGCAGCGATCCTGGAGCGCCTGCACACGACGTACGCCCATGCCGAGACCGCGCTGGAATACGGCGACACGTTCCAACTGCTCGTCGCGGTCATACTCTCGGCGCAATGCACCGATGCGCGCGTGAACATGGTGACGCCGGCGCTCTTCGCGCGCTATCCGACCGCCGAGGCAATGGCAGCGGCGGAGCCTGAGGACCTTGAACCTTTCATCAAGACGTGCGGGCTGTTCACCACCAAAGCCAAGAACATCATCGCGGCGAGCCGCCTCATCGTGGAACACCACGACGGCAAAGTGCCGAACACGATGGAGCAGCTACTGGAGCTGCCGGGTGTCGGCCGCAAGACCGCCAACGTCGTGCTGGCCGTCGGATTCGCGCAAGATGCGATCGCGGTCGACACCCACGTCTTCCGCGTCGCGAATCGAACCGGTCTTACGCGCGCGCGCACGCCTGCGCAGTCAGAACGTCAGCTGATGAAAGTGGTTCCGCGGGCAGAGTGGTCGCAGGCGCATCACTGGCTGATCCATCACGGCCGCGAGGTCTGTCACGCGCGCAATCCGGAGTGCGCGCGCTGCGTGCTCGTCGATCTGTGCCCGAGCGCGAAACGCTTTCTTAAGTCAAAAAGCGGATCGTGAACGGATAGCGATACGGAACGCCTTTATTCGCCTCGATCGCAGCGATGATCACGAACACGAGGTCTCCGAGCGCGATCAGGACCAGCAATGGGATCCCGATGAGCAAAAAGGACAGGATCAGCGCGACGACGCCGTAGATCGTCATCGAGATCTGGAAGTTCAGCGATTCCTTACCCTGGTCATCGACGAGCGGAAACTGGTCCTTCTTGACCAGCCACACGATGAGCGGTCCGATCAAATGTCCGAACGGCAAGCCGATGTAGCCGCTGATGGACGAAAGGTGGCAGAGCATCGCCCATGTGCGCGCCTCGGCTTGAAGACGGTCCGGCAATGGCCGTTCCACTGGCATGACCGGCGGCGGCGGAAGCTGGGCTTGGGTGGGGTCGTTGGTCATGGCGGGCTCATTCGTCATAGCGTCCTACCTTAATGGTACCTTCGAGGAAAAGTTTCAACCGCCCGCAGCTGGCATCGCCTCGTCCCGCCTGCGGACCTTGAAAAACGACGGGTTGAAGATGGCTTTCATGACGATCGAGCGCAGCGCGCGCCGCCGGTCGAGCGTCCCGAGGCCGTAACCGATCGCGCGGCTCGCATAGTACTCGCTTTGCGCCGCACGGCGGATGATGAGGTCGAGCAGCGCCGGGCTCTTCGCAAGATTCTTGAGCAGCCGCCCGCTGGAGAGGTAGCCGCCCGCTTCGGCCCGCCATTCGCGCTCGTGGATCCGCAACGCTGCGTGCGACGCGTCGCCCGACGCCAGCGCTCCCAACGCCGCGCGGGCAGCGCTACGGCCTGACACGAGCGCGGTGTAGATGCCTTCGCCGGTCAGCGGGTCCACCAGTGAAGCCGCGTCGCCGACGAGCATCGCATTATCGAACACAGTCGGCCGGTGCGCGCTCGACACCGGCAACGGCCAGCCGATCGCGCGGCCGACGGGCTTCGCGCCTGCGCAGCGTTCGACGATGCGCGGCGAATGCGCGAGAAACTCGTCAAGCAGTTCGCGCATCTTCTTCTTCGAGCGGCGCAGCTCGCCGACGAAGATGCCGATGCCGACGTTCGCGAGCCCGTCGCCCGCCGGAAAGATCCAGCCATACCCCGGCAATGTGTGTTTGTCATAGTAATAGATCTCAAGCTTGTCGCTCAAGCCTTGCACGCCTTCGTAGTAGCCGCGCAGCGCGTAGCCCAGATGCGGCGGCGGATTTTCTTGCAGGCCGAGTGATTTCGCGACGGCTGAATGCGCGCCGTCGGCGCCGATGACGAGCTGGCAGTCGATCGTGCCCGCGCCCGAGGCGTCGGTATATTCAACGCGCCATCCGCCGGCGCGCCGCGTCATGCCCGCGAACGCCGTCTCTTCGCGCAGCACCGCGCCAGCCGTCGCCGCTGCCCGCGCCAAGCGCTCGTCGAGCAACGCGCGCGGCACGACCCAGCATTCCACTTTCGCACCGCTCGGATGCGGCGGCGGATCGGCCGCAAACGTGTCGCCGCTGGGCCCGCCGATCAAGCCGCCGAACGTGCGCGCGCCCTTGCCCTGAAAATCGTCGAAGTGCACGCCCATATCCGCGAGAATGTCGACTGCGTGCGCAGTGACGCCGTCGCCGCAGCTCTTGTCGCGCGGGAAGCGTGCGCGTTCGAGCATCACGACGTCGGCGCCGGCGCGTGCAAGCCAGTGCGCCGCCGCCGAGCCGCCTGGGCCTGCGCCAACGACGACGACGACGTCAGTGGCCATCGCGGATCGCCACCAGCTCGCGCACGGCGGCCTCGACCTCGTCATGTGAGTTATAGAAATGCGGGGCGATGCGGATGCCGGCATTCGGCCGGAAATCGACCATGAAGCTGCGGCGGATCATTTCATCGCATGCATGTTGCGCATTCGGGAGGTCAAGCGTCACGTGACCGCCGCGACGGGCAGCATCCAACGGAGAGCGCACGGACAGGCCGTGGTGTTGCGCCAGCTCGACCAGCAGCGACGTCAGCTCGATGCTACGCGTGCGTATCGCGTCGACGCCGACCTCATTGATGATCTCCAGCCCGCTGCGCGCTGCGTATAGCGCCGGCACGTTCGACGTGCCACCGGCATAACGCCACACATCGTCGGCGCCTTCGAACGCGCCCATATCGAAATCGAACGGCCGCTTGTGACCGAACCAGCCGACCATCGCCGGGTTCAGGCGATCGTAGAGCGACGGCCGTACCCACAAGAAGGCAGCGCCCGGGCCGCCGCACAGCCACTTCAGGCAACCGCCGACGACCGCGTCGACGCCAAGCGCCTGGACGTCGACCGGCACGGTGCCGATCGATTGGAACACGTCGAGGAACACGAACGCGCCCACGCGGTGGGCCTTTTCGACGATGGGCGCGATGTCGCAAATGGCGCTCGAGCGGAACAGCACGTGCGAGATCGGCACGGCAATCGTCGTCTCGTCGATGGCGTCACAAAGCGCCTTGATGTCGGCGTGTATGCCGTTGGGACTCTTTATCACTTCGGTGCGCGCGCCACGCTGCGTTTGCCCCTGCCAGACATAGTGGACCGTCGGGAACTCAAGGTCGGAATACACGACCTTGTTGCGCCGTCCTGAGAAATCGAGGCACGAGATCAGCACCGACTCGCAAATCGTCACGTTTTGAAAAAGTGTGACCTCGTCGCGGCCGGCGTTGATGAGCCGCGACACGAGATCGCCCGCGGCCCGAGCCACACCAAGCCATTCATCCCATGCCAGCACGCCGCGCACCGCCCAGCTCTCCGCATAATCCGCCAAGCGCTGCCTCGTGCGCGCAGGCACGGCGCCCAATGAGTTGCTGATGAGATACGTGCAGGTCGATAGGATAGGGAATTCCGCTCGCCGCGCGAGCAGAGCATCGGCGTCGACGCGCATGTGACGCGATTTCTGGTTCGCTGGCGCGCCTACCCGCTAGGGGCGAGCGCGCGGTGCCGAGAAGGGGACGCTCCCGATGAGACCGTTAGTGCCCGGGCAACGTTTCGCTAATCTTGTCGCACGGTGCGACGAGGAGAGCGTCGATCTGCCGCTCGACACCGCGTGCCTGCTTTCAGCCGCGGTGTTCGATACCGGCGTCGAGCCCGACCGCTATGCGCGCAAGCTTGACGCGCTTGCGGCGCGCGCCGCTAAGGCGGCCGGCAATTCCAGCGACCCCTACGCGCGCATCGACGGCGTGTTGCGCACTCTGTTCGGCGAGGGCGGTTTCCGCGGCAACCACAGCGCGTACTACGAACCCGGGAACAGCTTGCTCTCGAGCGTGCTCGACCGGCGCATCGGCATCCCGATCACCCTGTCGATCGTGCTGATGGAGACGGCGCGGCGCGTCGGTTTGACGCTCGCCGGCGTGGGTCTGCCGGGGCATTTCGTCGTCCGCTTTCCCGACCCGTCGAGCCGCTTGTTCATCGATCCATTCCAGGGCGGCGCGGTGCTCGACGTGCCCGAGTGCGTCGCGCTCGTGGATAAGCTGTATCGCGGGCGCATCACGTGGCGCGACGAGTTCCTCGAGCCGGTCTCGCACCGCACCATCGTCAAGCGCGTGCTGCTCAATTTGAAGAACAGCCTGAGCCAAGCCAAGAACTACGTCGCCGCGCTTGCGGCGATCGAATTGCAGCTCGCGATCGATCCGGACGATCCGACCGAGCTGCGCGACCGCGGCATTTTGTTCGCGCGCCTGCATCGCTACGACCGCGCCATCGAGGATCTCGAGACCTACCTACGCCGCTCGCCGGGCGCCGGCGACGGCGAGCATATCCGTCATACCGTTGAGTACTTGCGCCAAGCGCGCGGTTTGTAAGGAGCACGATGACCGAATTCGAACGGCGGCGCGCCGCCTTCACCAAGAGCATCGGCGACGCGGTCGCCGTTTTTCCAAGCGCGCCACAAGTCATCCGCTCCAACGACGGCCATTATCCATACCGCCAAGACTCAGACTTCTACTATCTGAGCGGATTTAGCGAGCCGCACAGCGTGCTCGTGCTCGCGCCCAATCACAAAGAGACCAAATCGGTTCTCTTCTTGCGCCAACTCGATCGAGATCGCGAGATCTGGGAAGGCAAACGCCTCGGCGTCGAACGCGCCGCGCAAGCGCTCCACATCGACGCGACTTATCCGATCGACGAGCTCGACAAACGGCTGCCGGAGCTGCTCGACTCGTCGGATAACCTCTATTACGGTTGGAGCGGCGGCGAGGAATTCCAGCGGCGCATCCGCGAGCATGTCGTCAACGCGCGTGTCGCGCGCCGGCGCGGCGACCACGGCGCGATCAATGTCCTCGACCCGAGCCCGATCCTGCACGAGCTGCGCGTGTTCAAATCATCTGCCGACATCGCGGGCATGCGGCGCGCGGTCGAGATCTCGGCGGCCGGTCATCTGGCAGCCATGCGCCACGCACGGCCTGGGATGCACGAGTACGAAATCCAAGCGATCGTCGACTACACCTTCACCAGCCTTGGCGCGGAATCAAACGCGTATCCTTCGATCGTCGCGGGCGGCAATAACACGACCTATCTGCACTACACCGCGAATCGCGATCGGGTCCCGGACGACGCCTTGGTGCTCGTCGACGCAGGCGCCGAAGTCGATTATTACAACGGCGACATCACGCGGACGTGGCCGATCTCCGGCACGTTCTCGCCGGAGCAGCGCGCCATCTACGACATCGTGCTCGCCGCCAACGTCGCAGCCATCGAAAAATGTAAACCGGGCGTGAAATACAACAGCGAGATCAACGACGCCGCGCAACGCATCCTCATCGACGGGCTGCGCGAGCTCGGGCTAGTCAAAGGATCCAACGACGCTGTGATCGAGAACGGCGCGCACAAACCGTTCCTGCCCCACCGCGTGGGTCATTTCTTGGGTTTCGACACGCACGACGTCGGCTTCTATCGCGCGCAAGGTGATTGGCGCGAGCTCAAGGCGGGCATGATCGTCACGATCGAACCCGGACTCTACGTCGGCGATGACCTCGATGTCGACAAGCGCTTCAAAGGCATCGGCGTGCGCATCGAAGACGACGTGCTGATCACCGAGAACGGTCGCGAGGTCCTCGACGACGGTCTGCCCAAACTCGCGGCGCAGATCGAGCTGACGATGGCGCAAGGGCGCGAATCCAAAGAGCCGTTGTTCGCATGACCGAGGCCGCGCTCGAGCGCGTCTTCGAGGATGTGGTCGGCTGGCGGCGCAGCATCCACGAGCATCCGGAACTCGGCTTCGAAGAAGAACGCACCAGCGCGCTCGTCGAGAAGACGCTGCGCGCGGCCGGCATCGAGACGACGCGCGTCGCGAAGACCGGTATCGTCGGCGTACTCAAGGGCGGACGGCCTGGCAAGACGTTAGCGTTTCGCGCGGACATGGATGCGCTGCCGCTCGACGAGCGAAGCGGCGAGCCGTTCTCATCGAAAGTCCCTGGCGTGATGCATGCGTGCGGTCACGACGCGCACACCGCGATGCTGCTCGGCGCCGCCGTGTCGCTGGCGCAGGAACGCGCGACGCTCGCCGGCACGATCAAGTTCTTCTTTCAACCAGCTGAGGAAGGGCCAGGCGGCGCACTGCCGATGATCGAGGCCGGAGCGATGGACGCACCGAAGGTCGACGCGGTCGTCATGATCCACGTGTCACCGCTCCTGCTGGCAGGCACGCTTGCCACGAAACCGGGCGCGATGTCGGCGTCGTGCGATGATTTTGCGATCACCGTGCGTGGCCGCGGCGGGCACGGCGCGTATCCGCACGGCTCCGTGGACACCATCCCGATCGCCGCGGAGATCGTCGGCGCGGTGCAACGCATCGTCAGTCGCGAAGTCGACCCCCTGGAATCGGTCGTCATGTCGATCGGCCTCATCCGAGGCGGATACCGGCGCAACATCATCGCCGATCAGACCGTGCTCGAAGGAACGATCCGCTGCCTGGACGAGGACGTGCGCAAAGGCATACCGGCGCGTCTCGAACGCATGGTCAAGGGGATCTGCGACGCGCATCGCGCCACCTACGAAATCGACTTCGAGTTCGGCTACCCGAGCGTCATCAACGATCCCGCGCTGGTCGAGCGCATCGTCTCGATCTTGAACGACGCAGGCGATACCGTCGAGGCGATTCCTCGACCGAGCATGGGCGCCGAGGACTTCGCCTATTTCGCGCAGCGCGCGCCTGGCTGCTATCTTCGGCTCGGGGTCGGATTTGCGGGAGTGGCTGATCCGGCGATGACCCATTCACCCGAGTTCCGGCTCGACGAGAGGGCGCTCGCCACAGGGGTGCGCACCTTCAGGACGCTGGCGCACACACTACCCATCCAGCTGTAACAACGCGCGTCCCGCGCGGGTCGTAAACTCGAACCCCATTTTTGACGATATTCAAAGGTAGTACCCGAGCTTCGCTCGGGCCCACAGGAGGCATCTCCGCGTGAGCTTCACCCCCGGCGCGCCGATCCGCCGCAGCTTCAAAGAAGACCGCGAAGAGCGGCGTCGGCGGAAAGAATCCAGAACGCGCGTCCGCACCCTCGCTGCGGTCGCGGTCCTCGTCTTGGTCGGCGCGGGCGCATACGTCGTATATGCCAAACCTGACTTCAGCAGCGTCACCAACATGTTCCATGCCGCGACTCCAAAGCCGACGCCCAAGGCGGTCGTGTCGACGCATGTCGTGGCGTTTCATCCGCTCAAGCCGGTTTTGCCGCTGATCGGCGGAACGCCGACGCCGCTGCCGACCGCAACCCCCGTGCCGACGCCGACGCCGGTGCCGACGCCGACGCCGACGCCCGGACCCAAGAAAACTCCCAAACCGAAAACGGCGCCCGCCACGCGCCCCGCGAAACCGCTCAGCATCGCGGCTGCCGGCAACGTCTTCTCGCTGCCGCCGACGCCGGCGCCCGCGCTCACGAACCCGCCCACGCAGCCGCCCGCCACCGCGCCGCCTGCGACCACGCCGCCGAGCGAAGCGGTGTATGCGCCGCAGATCGTGGTGGACGCGCGTTTTGCAAACCGCGTGCAACCTGATTATCCGGAGATCGCGCGTGAACAGAGCGCCTCAGGCACCGCTCAGGTGCTCGTGACCGTCGGCCCCAAGGGGAACGTGATCTCGCAACGTTTGGAGAAGTCGGCCGGTCATCCGGCGCTCGATCAGGCGGCGCTCGCCGCGGCGTCACGCAGCTCGTTCTTACCGCCGAAGATAGACGGCAGACCCGCGACCGAGACCTACAGGATCTATTACACCTTCGCTCCGTGACCCTGGAGCGCGTTAGACGCGTTCGACTTGACGGATCTTCGTGAGCAGTTGCGAGCGGCGAAGGATGAGCGCTGCGTCCGGCAGCTCTTTGATGAGCTCGGTCAGCGCATCGAGCGCCTTGGTCGGATCTTCTGCGGCTTGCGCGTCCGCGTATCGCAGGCACGCTTTCACCGCATCGGGCTTGCGCTCGAGCTTCATGTAGCAATGCGCGAGGAGCGTCAGCACCTCGGGGATGTCACCGCGTTTCAGTATACGATCGCAGGCCTGCGCGGCCTCTTCATAGCTTCCGGCGTCGTATTGCTCTTGCGCCTTGCGTAACGCGAACGCGTAGATCGCGCGTGACGGAGCCGGTGCTGGCGCAGCAGCCGGCGTTGGCGCAGCGGCCGGCGTTGGTGCAGCAGCGGGGGTAGACGCAGCCGCTGGTACCGGTGTCGCGGCTGCGGGCGCCGGAGCGGCCGCCGCAGGCGGTGTCGCTTCCTTAGTCTCGGCCGCTGCGGCTTGCGGTGCGGTCTCGGCCGCGGCGGCGATCTCTGGAGTTTCTTCAGTGACGAGTTCGCCCGGCGACTTCTCAACGAGCTCCGGAGCGGCCGACTCTTCGGCTTCAGCAACTTGCGGCGCAGACGGTTCCGGTTTCGCGGGCGCTGCGGCCGTTTGCGCTGGCGGAGTTTGCGCGGCCGGTACTTGCGCTGGCGGAGTCGGTGCTTGCGCTGGCGGCGCCGGCGCTGGGGGCGGTTCGGCGGCTGGGGCCGGCGCCGCAGCTGCGACAGGCGCTGGCTTGGGAGCGTTGCGCAGCTTGCTCTCGACTTCTGCGAGATACTGCGGACCTAGCACGTTGATCCCGCGCCGCGCGGCGCCGTTGCGGTTGTCGGCTTCGAGCACGCGCGCGTAGAGATCGACGAGCCGCTGTTCCATCCGCGTGCGCCACTCGGGCTCACGCGACGGATCGCGACGCACCAAGACCCCGAGATGATCGAGCGACGGCACGTGTTTCTTGAGGACGTCGCCCGGGAGCAGCGCCATCGAACTGAAGACGTCGTCCAACTCGTCCGGATTGATGTCGATGAACCGCATCGCGCGATCGGCGACCTGCTCGAACTGTCCGCTCGCCGCGTGGAGCGCGATGCCCTTGCGCAGGTGATCGATCGCCTCATCGTTGCGGCCGAGAGCGGCATACAGCTCGCTCAGCCGTACCGGGATGTCGCCTTCGTCAGGCTCGAGCTTCCAGCAGTAGCGGTATTCATCGATCGAATCGGAGGCATAACCCGCATTGCGCAGCGCGTCGGCGTTCGCGCGGCGCACGATCGCGACATCGCTGAACTCGGTGGCCAGATCGGCGAGCATCTCCAACGAATCTTCGGTCGGCGACGTCGTGCGGGAGAACTCGCAATATTTCGTCGCCACGCGCACGCGCTCGGGCCCGAGCGGATTCTTCTCGACGCGGCCGAGCAGTCCGCGACGTTTCTCTTTGGCGCGCAGCAGCTCGCCGAGCAGCTCGACGCCCTGCGCCGGCCGGTCTTCTTGCGCGAACGCTTCGGCTGCGGCGATATAGAGCGGCACGGAGGCGCGCAGCCCTTCTTTGGCCGCGGTCTCGACCGCGAGTTGGCGTTTGC
This sequence comes from Vulcanimicrobiota bacterium, assembly GCA_963812135.1. Taxonomy (GTDB): domain Bacteria; phylum Vulcanimicrobiota; class Vulcanimicrobiia; order Eremiobacterales; family Eremiobacteraceae; genus JAFAHD01. Next base: position 952,295 of record CAWETU010000001.1, on the reverse strand, counting down.
GGTTGGCGTTCGTCACGCGTTAGGCCGGACCGCCGGCCGCGGCCTTTCCGGCTTTCGCTTTGAGCGAGTCGAGGCGCGCGCCGACATCCCGATACTTGGGATTGGCAGCGAAGATCTCTTCGAGCGCCCAGGTCGCGAGCTCGCGCGACTCGTCGTCGTTGCGGCTCTCGTGCGCGGCAGCCATGTAATACAGGGCCTCGTGATATTGCTCTTCCGGGTGGCCTGAGACTTCGAGCGCCTTCGCATAACGCGCCAGCGCTTCGTCGAGGTTGCCGAGCTGCGCGTAGCAGCGTCCGATCGCGGTCTGGACCAGCACCGCGAACTCCGGATTCGCCTGCAGCGGCTCGAGCGTCTTGAGCGCATCTTGCGGCTTGTTCTCTTCGAGTTGTGCGATACCGCGCGCGAAGATACCATGCGGCGTGTTGTCGTTGGCTTTCGCAGCAGGCGCCTTGGGCGCTTCTGCTTTGGCTGGCTCAGGCTTCGCGGGCTCGGCTTTGGCAGGTTGCGCTTTCGCCGTTTCCGCTTTGGGCGGCTCGGCCTTGGGAGCTTCCGCTTTGGCAGGCTCGGGCTTCGCCTGCTCGGCTTTGGCCGGCTCGGCTTTCGCTGCGGCCTTGCCGACCGCGACGTCGGGCGCAGTCGAGGCGCCGTTCGGCTTGACGGCGGCGGCCGGCGGCGGCGTGGGCGGAGCGGATGGAGCCTGCGCAGCCTGCTTCGAGGCGGCGGTGGCTTTTTCGATCGCCGCGGCGAGACCGGCTTCGAGCTTGGCGATGTCGGCGTCGGTCAGTCCGACGTTTTGCGGCTCGCCAAGACCTTGGATCTGGGCGAGGGTGGCCTCGGTCTGTTTGCGCCGATCGGTCAGGGCGACCGCAAGCGCGCGCAGCTGCGCGACTGCGTCTTCGATGCCTTTGTGGGCGGCCATCGTCGAAGCGATGAGCCCCTCGACTTCCCCAAGCGCGCCCAGCGCGGTGGTGGAGTCGGCACCAACCGCGTGCGCGTGCGCCGCCGCCTCGATGATGCGTTTCTCAGCCGCGTCGACTTGTGACTTGCTCTTCTCGAACGCTTCGCGTGCCTTCGCGATGGTCGCTTCGGCGGCGATCGCATCGGCCTTCGCGCGCTCGGCTTGCGACTTCGCGTCATCGAGCAGCGACTTCGCGCCTTCGGCGTCTTTGCGCAACGCTGCAAAACCGGCGGCGACTTCGAGCAACGATTTTTCGACCGCAGCCGCGTCGGTCTTCGCCTTGTCGGCGCGCGAGCGGACGCCCGCCGCATCCGTCGAGAGCTGCTCGATCGACTTGACGATTCCGGCGCGCTGTTCGTCGGCTTGTTTGACCGTCTCGTGCAGCGCTTCGATCTCCACCAGACCTTGACGGGCTTGCTCGAGCTTCGCCGACAGTGCGTCCAACGTGGCTTCTTCGGCGGCGCGCGCTTTGGCGACGTTGTCGAGCTGCGCCTTGATCGAGGCGAGCTCCTGATCGGCGCCGGCCTTGGCCTCGCCGACCGACGCCAACGTGCTCTGCGCCGCTTTGATCTGCTCTTCGATCGCGAGCCGCTGCTTGTAGGTCTCCGCTATCGCGGCCGTCACTTGGGCGAGTTCGAGCGTCGCCTTGGACTGCTGCTCGATGAGCTTGTAGTCCGGCGGCACGACCGTAGCCGCCACTTGTTGGATCGGCGGCGGTGGCGGCATAGGTGCAGGCTTCGGCTGCGGTTTCTGAGCCGGGCGATCGCGCGGTGTCGGCGCGATTTTCTCCATCTCCGATTCCAACCCGCGCGCGCGCGCGTTGCCGGGGTCGAACTCGAGGATGTCGCGTGCGCACTGCAGCGCAAGCTCGTACTCCATGACCTTGCGCGCCGCTTCTGCAGACTGCAGCAGATAGGCCGTCGCTTCCGTCGCCATCTGCTTGATGCGATAGAGGCGGCCGAGATGCGCGAGGGCTTGCGCGTGGCTCTTGTCGCGCTCGACGATGCGCTTGAAGGTCAGGATGGCTTGATCGACTTGCTCGTCGGCTTCGTAGACGCAGCCGGCTTCGAACAGCGCGGGGACAAACGTGTAGTTCGACTTACGGAGGACTTCGGCGAATCGCCCGAGTCCCGCGGCTTTGTTGCCCGCGGCGATTTCGGCGCGCCCGATCTCGAAGATCGGCTCGTAGTTCTTCTCGTCCAATGCGCGGGCCGCTTCGAACGCCGCGCGCGACGCGTCGACGTCGCCGGCGTCGAGCTGCAATCTGCCCGCGCGCATGAACCAGCCGAACGCTTCTTCCATGCCGAGGTCGGCGGCGATGCGCGCGCCTTCAGCGAGCTGTGCGGGGGACGTATCGGAGCGCCCGACGGCTTGGCGCACGAGGGAGCCGGCCGCGGCGGTATTGCCTGCGGCGATCTCGGCCCGGGCTTGCTCGAGGCCGTGCGCGGATGCCTGGCCGGGCTGCTGCTCACTCATACGTTCGGTATCTGCTCCTGATCCAAGGAAAAGACGGTTCCGCTGTGCGGCCGCTTACATTAATTATCGGCTGTACCGCCCTCTGGGCTTAAGGCGTGCTAATGCGCCGCCGCAGAGGCGTGATGCGCCTGGCTCTCAATAGTTTCGAGATGTTTTTCGGCTTCCATTGCGGCGCGGCAACCCAGTCCGGCGGCGGTCACCGCCTGCCGGTAGCGCGTGTCCTGGACGTCGCCGGCCACGAAGACGCCCTCGACGTTGGTCCGCACCCCGTCCGGTGAGACGATGTAGCCCTTGTGATCGAGCTCGAGTTGTCCCGCGAAGATCTCGGTGTTCGGCACGTGGCCGATCGCCACGAAGACGGCGTCGCACGGACGAACCGTCACCATCCCCGTCTCAAGGTCGTGCAGCTTCGCGGCCGTCACGTTGCGCTCGCCCTCGATGTCCTCGACGACGGTGTTCCAGATGAACGACATCTTCGGATGCGAGAACGCGCGCTGCTGCATTATTTTTGACGCGCGCAAGGTGTCGCGCCGATGCACGACCGTCACGCTGCGCCCGAAACGCGTCAAGAACAACCCATCCTCAAGCGCCGTGTCGCCGCCACCGACGACGATAATGTCCTTCTCTTTGAAGAAAGCGCCGTCGCACGTCGCGCAGCTCGACACGCCGCGGCCGCGCAAGCGGGTCTCGTTCGGCAAGCCGAGCCATTGCGCGGACGCGCCGGTCGCGGCGATGACGACGGTCGCGTGATGCTCTTCGTCGCCGACCCAGACCTTCAACGGCTGCGACGAGAAATCGACGCGGGTCACGTCGTCGTTGCGGATGACGGCTCCGAAACGCTCCGCTTGCGCGCGAAAACGCTCCATCAGCTCTGGCCCGAGGATGCCTTCGGGAAAGCCCGGATAGTTCTCGACGTCGCTCGTGAGCATGAGCTGGCCGCCGTAGAGTCCTCCCGCGAACATCAGCGGCGCGAGGTTGGCGCGCGCGGCGTAGATCGCCGCCGTCAGACCCGCAGGTCCGGAGCCGATGATAATGATCTTGCGTGCATGCATCGCAGTCGCAGGTATTCCGCGCAACCGGTGGGTAGCCTTTTGGCGACATGGCGGGCGGCATCAAGCGCGATCTCTTCGCAACGGTCGGCGATACGCCGCTCGTCCGCATCCCGCGCCTGTCCGACGCGCTTGGCCGCAACATCCTCGGCAAGGCCGAACATCTCAACCCCGGCGGATCGGTCAAGGACCGCGCGGCGAAATTCATCATCGAATCCGCCGAGGCGGCGGGCACGCTCAAGCCGGGCGGAACAATCGTCGAAGGCACGGCTGGCAACACCGGGATCGCGCTGGCGTTGTTGGGCAACGCGCGCGGGTATCGCACGATCATCGTCATCCCCGACGACCAATCGTCCGAGAAGTTCGACCTGTTGCGCGTCCTCGGCGCCGACGTGCGCATCGTGCCCTCAGTGCCGTTCGCGGACGAGAACAACTATTATCACGTGGCGCAGCGCATCGCTCAATCGATTCCCGGCGCGTTGTGGGCCGACCAGTTCAATAACCCTGCCAACCGGCGCGCGCACCACGAGACGACGGGACCTGAAATCTGGTCGGACAACGGCGGATCGATCGCCGCGTTCGTCGCCGCGGCGGGGACGGGCGGCACGTTCGCCGGCGTTTCATCCTACTTGAAAGAGCGCGATCAGAATATCCGCTGCGTGCTCGCCGATCCGCTCGGCTCCTCTCTGTATTGCTACATCACGGCGGGCATGCTCGACGTCGTCGGCGAGTCGATCGCCGAAGGCATCGGCATCAAGCGGATCACCGACAACTTCAAAGGCGCCCGAGCCGATGACGCGGTACGCGTCGACGATCGGTCGATGGTCGAGATGGTGCACTACCTGTTGCGTGAGGAAGGATTGTTCTTGGGTGGCTCGTCCGGCGTAAATGTGACCGCCGCCGCACGCGTGGCTAAGGACTGCCCTCCCGGGAGCAATGTCGTCACCATCTTGTGCGACGGCGGGGCGCGCTCGATGTCCCGTCTGTACAACGCAGAGTGGCTGGCGGAGAACCACTTGACGCCCACCGCCACCGGCCTCGAGTTCTTGTAGCGGTCGAGTTTATTCGACCGGGGCGAGGCGTTCGAACGGGGGGACTTTGGGAATATTTTCACAAACTCAGCGGACGTCTCGCAAAGCGTAATTCTTCCCCGCGCACGCTAACGCGCGGGGCCATACAGGGGAACCGTGCCCGAATCCGCCTGGTCCGCCATCCTGATCTATTTCGTCGTCGCCGTCGTGGTGGCGACGCTCATCGCTATTGTGCCTGGCATTTTCACCAAGAAGCGCCCGACGGTCGAAAAGCTCGAACCGTATGAGTGCGGCGTGCCCCCGACCTCGCCGATGGTCGGGCGCTTCCCCGTGCGTTTCTACTTGGTCGCGATGCTCTTCGTCATCTTCGACGTCGAAGCGGCGTCGTTCTATCCATGGGCCGTCCGTTTGCGCCAGCTCGGCACGTTCGGATTGCTCGAGATGGTCGCGTTCATCGTCGTGCTTGGCATCGGCTACGCGTACGTCTGGAAGAAGGGCGGTTTCTCATGGAGATGAGCCCGCAGCAGCCGTTCATCACCACCAAACTCGATGAATTCACGCGCTGGGCGCAGACGTCCGCGATCTGGCCGATGACCATGGGCCTCGCATGCTGCGCGATCGAGATGATGAGCATCGTCTCGCCGCGCTACGACACGTCGCGCTTCGGCGCGGAGGTCTTCCGCTCGTCGCCGCGCCAAAGCGATCTCATGATCGTGTCCGGGCGTGTCGCGAACAAGATGGCGCCCATCCTGCGCCAGCTCTACGAGCAGATGCCGGATCCGAAATGGGTCATCTCGATGGGCGCATGCGCGTCGTCCGGCGGCATCTTCGACAACTACGCCATCTTGCCGGGCGTCGATTCGATCTTGCCCGTCGATGTGTACGTCCCCGGCTGCCCGCCGAGCCCCGACGCGTTGATCTACGCGCTCATGCAACTGCGGCGCGAGATCGAAGCCGGCGGCAAGGCCAACGTGCTGGCGCGTGCCTGAGGCCGTCGCCGGACGCGCTGCGAGTTCAGCGCTTCTCGCCCAGCTCGCGCAATCGCTCGGCCCGTCGTTCGTCGAGGCGGTCTCAGCCGCCGACATGGACGAAGCCGCGATCTTGGCTGCCGGACTGCTCGCTGCCGTCGACCTGGCGCGCGCGGCAGGCTTCAACCATTTGCTCGATATCGGCGGCACCGACCACCTCCCGCTCACGCCGCGCTTTGAGATCTCGTATCATTTCCTCGCGTTCCCGCTCGAGCGCATCCAAAGGGCCGAACGCAAGGAAGCGACCGGTCGAATAAATTCGACCGCTACATTGGTGCCGGAAAGATTCCGGCTGCGAGTCTTCCCGAGCGATATCGATCCGGTCGTGCCCTCGCTGTGCAGCCGGTGGCCGAACGCGAACTGGCCGGAGCGTGAAGTGTGGGATCTGTTCGGCGTCCGGTTTGACGGCCATCCGGACCTGCGACGGATTCTGATGCCCGACGATTGGGAAGGCTATCCGCTGCGTAAAGATTATCCGCTGCGCGGGCTCAACCGTCGCTTCAATCCCGGCGGGCTGCCCGGTCCCGTGCCGCCGGTGGTGACCAAATGAGCACCACCGATCTGTCGGTGTTCGAAGCCGAAAAAGATGTGACGGCCACGCCGGGCGATGAGCGCGATACGCTCGTCCTGTCGATGGGACCGCAGCATCCGAGCACGCACGGCGTGCTGCGGGTGATGTTGCGGCTCGACGGCGAGACGGTGGTCACCGCGGAGCCCGAGATCGGCTTCCTTCATACGGGCATCGAAAAACAGGCCGAGAATCTTTTCTGGCAACAGGCGGTCACCGTCGTCGATCGCGCCGATTACCTCGCGCCGCTCTCGAACAGCCTGTGTTACGTGCTCGCTGCCGAGCGGCTGCTCGGCATCGACAACATCCCGCCGCGCGCCCAAGTGCTGCGCGTGATGTTCACCGAGCTCACGCGCATCGCCAGCCACTTGGTGCAGCTCGGCACGCACGCCATGGATCTCGGCGCGCAATCGATCTTCATGTACGCGTTCGAGATGCGCGAGCGCATCCTCGAGATCATGGAATTCGTCACGGGCGCGCGCATGCATCAGTCCTGGTTCCGCATCGGCGGCCTCGCCATCGACGTGCCCAAGGGCTTCCTCGCGAAGTTGGACGACTTCATCGGCCTTTTCCCCGAGCGCCTGACCGATATGCGCGCCATCCTCGAGAAGAACGTCATCATCATGGATCGTCTGATCGGCGTCGGCGTGATCACGCCGCAAGAGGCGATCGATTGGGGCATGACCGGACCGATCCTGCGCGGCAGCGGCATCCCGTACGACGTGCGCAAGGCGCTGCCGTACAGCGGTTATGAGACGTACGATTTCGACATCTGCACGCACACGGGCGGCGACAGCTATTCGCGCTTCGTCGTGCGGCTCGACGAGATGTATCAAGCGTGGCGCATCATCAAGCAAGCGCGCGAAAAATTTCCGGACGGACCGGTCACGATCAGCGACCGCAAGATCCTGCCGCCCCCCAAGACCGAGATCCAACACTCGATGGAAGCGCTGATCCACCACTTCAAACTCGTGTCGTCGGGCTTCAACGTGCCGGAAGGCCACATCTATCAATCGGTGGAGAGCCCGCGCGGCGAGCTCGGGATGTACGTCACGAGCGCAGGCGGCAACAAGCCGTGGCGCGTGCGCTGGCGCCCGCCATCGTTCTACAACCTCCAAGCGCTGCGCAAGCTGGCGCCGGGCAACCTCGTGGCGGATGTGGTGGCGATCATCGGCAGTTTGGACCCGGTGTTCGGCGAGGTCGACCGATGACGCCCGAACGCGCCGAGCGCGCGCGCGAGCTCATGGCGCGCTACCCGAAGCCGCAGTCCGCGCTGATCCCGTTCTTGCAGTTCTGCCAAGCGCAGGACGGCTACGTGACCACCCAAGCCATGCGCGACGCAGCCGAGGTGGTCGGCATCACCCCGGGCGAGGTCGAATCGATCGCTTCCTTTTATACGCTGCTCTTCAAGGAGCCGGTCGGCAAGCACATCATCCAGGTGTGCCGCACGATGTCGTGCATGCTGCGCGGCGCCGAGGACTTGCAGGACCACATCAAGCGCCGCCTCGGCATCGGCCATCTCGAGACATCGGCCGACGGGCAGTTCTACTACGAAGAGGTCGAGTGTTTGGCGGCGTGCGACCGCGCGCCGTGCCTGCAGCACAACCTTGAGTTCCACTATGACGTCACCGCGCCGGCGTTTGACGCGCTGCTCGACACTTGGAGCTCGCAACTGCCGCAACCGGCGATGCCGGCCGAATGACGATGGCGACATTTGAACCGGTCCTCATGAAGGGCATCGGGCAGTTGGACCTGACCGACATCGACGTGTACGAGCGCGACGGCGGATTCGCCGGGCTCAAGAAGGCGCTCAAAGAGATGACGCCAGAGTCGGTCACCACCGAGATCACGGCTTCGAACCTGCGCGGGCGCGGCGGCGCCGGCTTCCCGACGGGCCGCAAGTGGGGTTTCTTGCCCAAAGACGGACGGCCGCGTTACCTCGTCTGCAATTGCGACGAAGCCGAGCCAGGGACGTTCAAGGACCGCATGCTGCTCGAGCAGACGCCGCTGCAGATCATTGAAGGTCTGGTCATCGCGGCGTATGCCATCGGCTCGACGCAAGCCTACATCTATATACGCGGTGAATTCCTCGAGGGTTCGCGCATCTTCCGCCGGGCGCTCGACGCGGCGACGCAGCGCGGCTACGTCGGCGAACGCATCCTCGGCACCGATTACTCCCTGAACGTCGTGATCCACCGGGGCGCGGGTGCGTACATCTGCGGCGAGGAGACCGCGCAGCTCGAATCGATCGAGGGCAAGCGCGGCGAGCCGCGCCTCAAGCCTCCGTTCCCCGCCATCGCCGGACTCTACGGCATGCCGACGGTCATCAACAACGTGGAGACGCTGGGCTACGTCAAGCACATCATCGAGCGCGGTGCGCCGTGGTTCGCGGCGATCGGGCCCGAGAAATCGCCTGGCCCCAAGATCATGTCGGTCAGCGGCCACGTCCGCCGGCCCGGCAACTATGAAGTGCCGCTCGGCATCCCCGCGCGCGAGCTGATCGAGGAATATGCGGGCGGCTTGCTGCCCAAGCGCACCCTCAAAGCCTTCCAACCCGGCGGCGCGTCCTCCGCGGCGCTGTTCGCGGAAGATCTCGACGTGGGCATCGACTTCGATTCGCTCGCGGCCAAGCGCACGATGCTCGGTTCGGGCGGCTTCGTGGTCATGGATGACACCGCATGCATGGTGCGCTGCGCGAAGACGCTCACGCGTTTCTTCGAGCACGAATCGTGCGGCCAGTGCACGCCGTGCCGCGAAGGCGGCCAGTGGGTCGCGCGCATGGTGTCGCGACTGGAAGCGGGCGAAGGGTCCGATGAAGACCTGCGCGTGCTCGGCGTCATCAACAACACCTTGACCGGCACGAACCTGTGCCCGCTCGGCGACTCGATCATGCCGTTCTTGCTGTCGGTGTTACGCCGCTTCCCCGACGAGTTCAAGGCGCACGTGACGCAAGGCGGCTGCCCGCTCAAAGCGGCAGTGGCGGGTGTGGCATGAGCGAACCGAAGATGGTGAAGCTGCTGATCGACGGCCAAGAGGTCAACGTGCCGGATGGCACGCTGGTCGTCGAAGCGGCAAAAACGCTCGGCACCCAGGTACCCGTGTATTGCTACCACCCGAAGATGGCACCGGTCGGCCTGTGCCGCATCTGTCTGGTCGAGATCGAGAAGACGCCCAAGCTGCAGATCGCGTGCGCGACGCGCGTGACCGAAGGCATGGTCGTCCACACGATGTCTCCGAAAGTCGCCGAAGCGCGTCGCGGCGTGCTCGAGTTTTTGCTGCTCAATCATCCCTTGGATTGCCCGATCTGCGACAAGGGCGGCGAGTGCGATCTGCAAGACTTCACGATGGAGTACGGCCCGGGCGCCAGCCGGCTGACCGAGCCCAAGCTGCATAAGCCAAAACGCGTCGACCTCGGCCCGACGATCGTGCTGGACGAAGAGCGCTGCATTTTATGCCGGCGCTGCACGCGCTTCGACGACGAGATCGCGCAAGAGCGTAACCTCGTCGTGGTCGAACGCGGCCACCAATCGCTGATCGGCACGATCGACGGCGGCGACTACGCGTCGTATTTCTCCGGCAACACGACGGAGATCTGTCCGGTCGGCGCGCTCACGAGCAAGGCGTATCGCTTCCGTGCCCGGCCATGGGACCTCGGCCACGCGGATTCAGTGTGCACGCAGTGCTCGGTCGGCTGCAACTATCGCATCGACTCGCGCTTCGGACACATCATGCGCACGTTCACCCGCGAGAACCCCGAGGTCGACGGCGGATGGATCTGCGACCGCGGGCGTTACACCTTCAATTATATGTACGAACCCGCGCGCTTGCGCAAGCCTCTCGTGCGGCGCGACGGCGATCTCGAACCCGCGTCATTCGCCGAAGCGGTGGCCTTGACCGCCGAGAAACTCGGGATCGCCGCGCGCAGCGGCCGCGTCGGCGTGATCGGCGGCGGCCGTCTCTCGGATGAAGAAGCGTTCGCACTGCAAGGCTTGGCCCGCGACGTGCTGGGCACGAACAACATCGATCACCGCGTGCGCTCGCAAAAATTCGCGTCGCCGGCACGTTTCGGCGCGACGCTGACCGACATCGACGACGCATCGCTCATCGTGGTCTTCGGCGCGGTGACCGCCGAGCAGGCGCCGATCCTCGACCTGCGCGTGCGGCGCGCGGTGTCGCATCGCGGCGCACAGCTCATCTTCGTCGGGCCCTTCAAACCGCAGATCACCGTGCCGTTCCAGTACATCGAGCACACGAGCGACGCCATCGGCGGCCTGATGGAGTCCCTCGCCGACGCGCTCGCGCAAGGCGCGCAGCCGGCCGGCGGATTCACGGGCGAACTCACATCGGCGTTGGCGAACGCGAGCAAAGTCGTCGCGATCCATAATGGACGCAATACCGCTGCGGCCGCTGCGTTGGAGCGGCTCATCGAGACGCTGGTGTCCAAGGGCCGCGCGGCCGGCATCCTCGTCGTCGGCAGCCAGGGCAACTCGCGCGGCGCCGAAGCGGCAGGCTGCGTGCCAAATCTTGGTCCTGGATACGTCGGGGTGGCGACGCCTGGACTCACGACCGGCGAAATGCTGCAAGCGGCGGCCGACGGCAAGCTCGATGCGCTGTTCATCGCCGGCGCAAATCCGGCGCTGACGTATCCGGATGGGGCGCTCGCACGCAAAGCGCTCGAGACGGTTCCGTTTCTCGCGGTCGCCGATCAGCTCATGACGGAGACCGCTTCGTACGCGGATGTCGTGTTCGCCGCCGCCTCGTTCGCCGAAAAGCGCGGCCACGTGACGAACCTCGAAGGCCGGCAACAACCGTTTGCGCAGGCCGTCGAGGCGCCGGTGCATGTCGCGACGGACGCCGCCATCCTGGCGTCGATCGCACAGGCGATGGGCAAAGCCGATATGCTCTCCGCCGACCCGGATTGGCTTTTCGCGCGGCTCGACGCCGCGCGCCGCGCCGCGCCCGCAAGCGCGTCGCTCGCGCGCCCCAAGGTGGCCCCATTGGCGGCCAAGCACGGCGACACGCTCGACGCTCAGCGCAAGACGTTCACCGTGATTTCGATCCCGAAGCTCTACGCTGGCGGTGGTGCCGCCGCCCACGACCCCGGTATCGCGCCGATGCGGCCTACGCCGTGCGCCGTGTTCCACGAGGATGACGCGCTGCTGCTCGGCATCGCCGACGGGCGCATGATCACGCTTTCGGGCAGCAACGGCTCGATCACCGTCGCCGCGCGCGTGGATTCGAGTGCCCCGGTCGGCTCGGTGCTCGTCATCGCGGACATGCCGCAAGCGCCCGTCAACCGGTTGCTCGACGCGTCGGGTTCCGGTCGCGTGATCGTGACGCCGGCCGTGCGCGAGGAGGCGACCGCGTGAATCCGGCTCTCGCGCTCGCGATCGTCATCGCGATCAAGGCAGGCCTGCTCATCTTCATCGTGGTGACGTCATTCGCGTATCTGATGCTGTTCGAGCGCAAGCTGCTCGCGTGGTTCCAGCTGCGCGTCGGACCGATCTGGTGCGGACCGTGGGGTCTGATGCAGCCCGCGGCGGACGCCGTCAAGCTCGTCCTTAAAGAAGATCTCACACCCGCCACCGCCGACCCGTTCATCTACAAGATCGCGCCGGCGCTCGCGGTGCTCACCGCGCTCATGGCATACGCGGTCATCCCCTTCGGCACGTTCCCGGACGGCACGCCCATCTCGATCGCCAACCCGAACGTCGGCATCTTGTTCCTGCTCGCGATGGGCGCGATCGGCGTCTACGGCATCGCGCTGGGCGGTTGGGCTTCGCAATCGAAGTGGTCGCTGCTCGGCGCGATCCGTTCGACCGCGCAGTTGATCTCGTACGAGCTCGCGATGGGACTATCAATCGTCGGCGTGCTGATCCTTGCCGGCACCACCGATCTGCAGGGCATCGTCTCGGCCCAGAGCGCGCATCACGTCTGGTTCATCATCCCGCAGCTGATCGGGTTCCTCATCTACGGCATCACGGCGACCGCCGAGACGAATCGCGCGCCGTTCGACCTGCCCGAAGCAGAGACCGAGCTGGTCGCCGGATTCCACACCGAGTATTCAAGCTTGCGCTTTGGCACGTTTTTCGTCGCCGAATACGTCAACATGATCACCGTCTCGGCGATCGCGACGCTGCTGTTCCTCGGCGGCGGCGACGGCCCGTTCGTCTCCGTCGTCCCGTGGCTGTCGATCTTCTGGTTCTTGGTCAAGGTCGCTGCATTGCTCTTCTCGTTCATCTGGCTGCGCGCGACGCTGCCGCGGCTGCGCTACGACCGGCTCATGGCATTCGGCTGGAAGGTGCTGCTGCCGATCGCGGCGCTCAATCTGCTGGTGACGGCGGCGCTGGTCGCGCTGCGGGGGACGGGCGCATGATCAATCCGTTCAAGGCCGCGGCAGGCATCGTCATCGGTTTGGGCACGACGCTGAAATATCTGTTCCGCAAGAAGTCGACGATCGACTATCCGCGCGAGCCATATCCGCATCCGGAGCGTTTCCGCGGCGTGCACGAGTTGCGCAAATACGACGACGGCATGGAACGTTGCATCGGCTGCGAGCTGTGCGCCGTCGCGTGCCCCGCCAACGCCATCACGGTCATCGGCGCGGAGAACGATCCCGCCAAACCCGTGTCGCCGGGCGAGCGCTACGGCTACCGCTACGAGATCGACATGCTGCGCTGCATCTTCTGCGGCTGGTGCGAAGAGGCGTGCCCGACGGACGCGATCGTGCTGACGCCGCGCTTCGACATCGCCGACTTCACCCGCGAACGCCTCGTCTTCGGCAAGGACAAGCTCCTCGTGCGCGACCCCTACACGCAGCATCTGGCGAACACCGAGTCAGGCGTCGAGACCGATCCGGGAGTCGGTCAAATAAATTCGACCGCGACGGCCGACGCGGATGGTCGGATAAATCCGACCGCTACCTCCGCGACCTCGGGGGCGGACGCGACGTGATCGTCTTGTTCTGGGTCTGCGCGGTCGTGCTGATCGCGTCGGGTATCTGGGTGGTCGCAAGCCGCCAGCCGGTGCATTCGGTCGTCGGACTCATCGTGAACTTCACGGCGCTCGGCGTCTTGTTCCTCACGCTGTCCGCCGAGTTCTTGGCGATGATGCAGATCTTGATCTACGCCGGCGCGATCCTCGTGTTGTTCCTCTTCGTGATCGCGCTGCTCACGATCGGGGCGCAGCCGATCGAGCGCGGCGCGGGCCGCCTCGCGTTCCAGACCGCGCCATCGGTCATCGCCGGCTTGGCCGCGCTCGCGGTGATGGGCGCGGGCCTGCGCGTCGCCTGGGCGCAATCGGCCGCGGCGCCGACCGCCGACCTCGGTACGGTTGCGACGTTCGGCCAGCAGCTCTTGACGACGCACGTGTTCGCCTTCGAAGTCACCGCCTTCATCCTGCTCATCGCGATCGTCGGCGTCGTCATGATGGCCGGTCGCAAAGAGCTGCGGTTCTAGCGATGCCGCAAGTACCGCTCAACCTCTACCTCGAGCTGTCAGCCGCGCTGTTCATCACCGGTACGGTCGGCTTCTTGCTGCGGCGCAACCCGCTCACCATGCTGATGGCGATCGAGCTGATGTGGAACGCCGGCAACCTCGCGTTCATCGCCTTCGCGCGCGATTTCGTCGACATGACCGGGCAGGTATTCGCGTTCTTGGTGATCACCGTCGCCGCGGCGGAAGCCGCGATCTCCCTTGCGATCGTCGTCATGGTGTTCCGGCGCCGTGACAATGCCGACGTCGACGACATTTCGATCATGAGAGGCTGATGGAGAACTTCTTCCTCTCGGCCGCGCCGCTCATCTTGTTCTTCCCGCTGATCGGCGCGCTGACGATCGCGATCTTCGGCCAATACGTGCAGCGCACGGCGTCGGCGTACATCGCCAATCTGTCAATCGGCTTATCGTTCCTGCTCACGGTCGGCGTGGCGTTCGTCATCTTCAGACTGTCGCCGGGGCAGCAGGCGCTGTACAGCCATAGCCATTTCGCCGGCTATTGGGCCCATCTGCCGCCGAACCTCATCATCTCGTTCCGGCTGCTGATCGATCCGCTCGCGCTGTTATGGATGCTCATCATCACGGGCGTGGGCTTCTTGATCCATCTTTATTCCGTCGGCTACATGGCTGAGTCCAAGAACTATCGCACGTTCTTCTCGTACATGAACTTCTTCGTGTTCGTGATGCTGCTGGTGGTGATGGCCGACAATTTCTTGTGGCTGCTCGTCGGCTGGGGCGGCGTCGGACTGGCGTCGTACCTGCTCATCGGCTTTGATTACGATCGGCCGATCGCGGTGCTGGCGGCGCGCAAGGCGTTGATCATGAACGTCATCGGCGACGTCGGCATCATGATCGCGATCTTCCTCATGTACGCGCACGTCGGCAGCGTCTCGTACCAAAACGTCTTCAGCCACGTCGCGGCGATCGGCACGCCGGCGCTCACTTGGATCGGCATCTGGCTCTTCGTCGGCGCGGTCGCCAAATCGGCCCAGCTGCCGCTGCACACCTGGCTGCCCGACGCCATGGAAGGCCCGACGCCCGTCAGCGCTTTGATCCACGCGGCGACGATGGTCACCGCCGGCGTCTATCTCGTCGCCCGATCGCATCCGATCTACGACAACGCGCCGGTCGCCGCCGAGATCGTGGCGGTGGTCGGCGGAGCGACCGCTTTGTTCGCAGCGACGGTCGGTTGCGTGCAGTACGACATCAAACGCGTCTTGGCGTACTCGACGATGAGCCAGATCGGCTACATGGTCTTAGCCGTCGGCGTCGGGGCATACGCCGCCGGCGCCTTCCACTTCATGACGCACGCGTTCTTTAAAGCGCTGCTGTTCATGGCGGCCGGCATCATCATCCACGCGCTGGGCGGCGAACAGGACATCCGCAAGATGGGCGGGCTGGCGGCCAAGTTGCCGTTTGCGTTCTGGACGTTTCTCGTCGGCACCGTGGCGATCGCGGGCATCTTCCCGTTCGCAGGCTTCTTCTCCAAAGACGCCGTGCTCGAGGCCGCGCTGACCTCGAACCATCCGTATCTGTTCGCGTTTGCCGTGCTCGCCGCGGGTCTCACCGCGTTCTACATGTTCCGCCTCGTGTTCCTGACGTTCTTCAGCGGCGCGTATCGCGGCGAACATGCGGTGCACGCCGACATGCCGCGAACGATGACCGTGCCGGTCGGCATCCTCGCGGTGCTGTCGCTGATCGGCGGCTGGCTGGTCTTGCCGCACCACGACGAGCTCTCGGCGATGCTGGCGAGCACGTTCGGCGACGCGCGCATGCCGCAGAGCTTGGCCGAGTTCAACGGTGGGCTCTCGCTCGGCGTCTTGCTCATCTCGTTCGCGGGCATCGCAATCGCCTGGCTGGCGTATCAATGGCGGCCTGAGGTCGCCGCCGCGGCGCGCAAGAGCCTTGCCGGCGTGCACGCGCTGCTCAGCAACGCGTATTACATCGATCCGCTCTATCACTGGCTCTTCGAGAAACCGACGTATGCGCTGGCCGTGGCGCTGGGCAGCTCGTTTGAGATCGATGCGGTCGACGCGCTGCCCGCGCTGGCGGTGCGCATAGGAGGGTTCTTCGGCAGGATCTCGACCCGCTGGGAGACGGGCTATCTGCGCCGCTACGGTCTGACCTTCGTCATCGGCGCGGCCGTGCTGCTCTTCATCTACTTCTTCTTGGTCTACGGATCCGGCGCAGGAGCGGCGCAGTGATCAGCGCGCTCGTCTTCCTGCCCGTGCTTTTCGCGCTGGTGCTGCTGTGCATCCCGCGCGGCAACACGGCGTTGCTCAAGGGAATCGCGCTCGCCGGCGCGCTCGGCACGTTCGCGCTCTCGCTCATCCTCTTGCCGCTGGCGCCTGCGGGCGTCGTGAACGAATCGCTGGACTGGATCCACGGCGCGGTTGCGGCCTACTATCACGTCCGAGTCGATGGCCTCAGCTTGTTCTTCGTGCTGCTGACGACGTTCGTCGCCGTGCCCGCCGTCTGGGCGGCGTTCGCATATGCCGACACGCAGCGGTTGCGCGGCTATCTCGTCTTGCTGTTGCTCTTCGAGTGGACGCTGCTCGGCTTGTTCACCGCCGGCGACTTGCTGCTCTTCTACATCTACTGGGATTTGATGCTGATCCCGGTGTTCTTGGTGCTCGTCGGCTACACGGGCACGCCGCAGGCGCGGCGCGCCGCGTGGATCTACCTCATCTACAATTTTGCCGGCGGTTTGGTGCTCTTGGCGGGCGTCATCGGTCTCGTGCTGAACGCGCACACCTTCGAGGTGCTGGGCAACACGTATCATCTCACGCCGGAATTGGGCCGCTGGCTGTTCGCCGCGTTCGCGTTCGCGTTCCTGATCAAGACGCCGGTGTTCCCGCTGCACGCGTGGATGCCGCCGACCTACACACAAACGCCGACCTCGATGATGGCGATCGTGTCCGGCGTGCAGAGCAAGGCCGGGCTCTACGGCTTCATCGTCTTCGCGCTGCCGTTGTTCCCGGAAGCGGCACACTACTTCGCGCCGGCGATGCTGGTCTTGGCGGTGTGCAGCATCTTGTACGGCGCGCTGGTCGCGATGGTCGAGAACAACGCGAAGACGCTGGTCGGATACTCATCGCTGTCGCACCTGGGCCTTGTGCTCCTTGCGCTGTTCGCGTTCAACTTCACGTCGATCCCCGCGGGCATCCTCATGATCGTCAGCCACGGGATCATCGCCGCAGCGCTCTTCTTGCTGCTCGGCTTCATCGAGATGCGCACCGGCACCAGCGATCTCGGCGCATTCGGCGGTCTCGCTGCAAGCGCCCCGCGTTTGGCGGTGTTCATGCTCATCGCGGCGATGGCCGTGCTCGGTCTGCCCGGCTTGTCCGGTTTTGCCGGTGAGTTCTTGATCCTGCTCGGCGCCTGGCAGACGCAGCCGCTCTACACGTCGCTCGCGCTGATCGCGGTCGTGCTGGCGGCGGCCTACGCGCTGCGGCTGTTCCAAAGCTCGATGCACGGCCCGTTGCGCGTGCCGCCCGACGTCGGGCCGATCGCCGACCTGCGTCCGCGCGAATTCTGGCTGATGGTGCCGTTGCTGGTCGCGATCTTCTTCTTCGGCATCTGGCCGGCGTGGCTCAATGACCGCATCCCGTCGCCGGGTCAGACCGCGACCTCGCACATCTCGACGGGTGCGCACGGATGAACGTCGCCGGCGTGAGCTTCGACATGCAGATGCTGGCGCCGATCCTGGTGCTGGCGGTCGCCGGCCTGCTCGCGCTGATGGTCGACTTGGTCAGCCGAATCGTCGCGCGCACGGTGCTGTACGGCATCGGCATCGCCGGCTGTTTGGCAGCGTTCTTCTTCATGGCGCCGCTGTACGGGCGCAGCGAAACGACGCTCAACGGCGCGTTCGCCACCGACCGCTTCTCGTGGAGCTTCTCCGCGGTGCTCATCCTGACGCTCGCGGTGACGCTGTTGCTCTCGTCGCTGCGCAACGCGGATGATGGCGGCAACCCGGGCTCGTACACCGCGTTGCTGATCTTCTGCACGATCGGCGGCCTGATCATGGCCGGCGCGACGACGCTCATCGGCATCTTCTTGGGGCTCGAGCAGTTGTCGCTCGCGTTGTACGTGCTCGCCGGCACCGGCTATCCGCGACCCGCATCCGAGGAGGCGGCGCTCAAGTACGTGCTGCTCGGCTCGCTCGCATCGGGCTTCCTCATCTACGGATCCGCGCTGCTGTATGGCTCTGCGGGCAGCGTGTCGATCGCTGCGCTGGCGCCCGCCGCCGCCGCTCTCTCGCCGCTGTTCGTCACAGGCTTCGCGCTGTTGTTGGTCGGGATCGCATTCAAGCTCGCGCTCGCGCCGTTCCACCTGTGGACGCCGGACGTCTACGAGGGCTCGCCGCTGGCGATCACCGCGTTCATGACGGTCGCCGTGAAGGCGGCGACCTTCGCCGTGCTCGCGCGCTTCATCTATACCGCGTTCGGCCACGATAGCATCGCGCTCGTGCCGCTCTGGTTGATGGCCATCCTCTCGATGCTGGTCGGAAGCTTCGGCGCGTTGCGCCAGCGCAATCTCAAGCGCCTGCTCGCGTACTCGAGCATCGCGCAAGCCGGTTTCATGGTCGTGGCGCTCGCGGGCGTCGGCGCGTACGGACTATCGAGTCTGCTGTTCTATCTCGTCGCCTACGCGTTCATGAACCTCGGCGCGTTCGCCGTCATCGCGCTGCTCGGTGACGGCGACGAAGCGCACGCCGATCTGGACGCCTACCGCGGCCTGTTCTACCGTCGTCCGTGGGTCGCGGTGGCGATGTCCTTGTTCTTGTTCTCGTTGGCGGGGATCCCCGGCACCGCGGGGTTCTTCGGGAAGGTGTTGCTGCTCGAACAAGGCTTTGGCGCCGGTCCGTGGGGCGTCGCGCTCGGACTCGCGCTCGTGATCGGGTCGCTCGTGTCGTTCTACGCGTACTTCAAGGTCGTGTATCTGATGTTCGCGCCGCTGGAAGGCGAACAACCCGTCACCATCGGCAACTCGCTGCTCTCGTGGATCCCGATCGGCGTCGGCGTCGCCGGGGTGATCGCGCTTGGTGTGATCCCGCAGATCTTCGTGTCGCTGGTGTCGTCCACGCTCTAGCCCCTTACGGCGGGCCAGCGGTGGAGACCGTCAACGCATCCGGATGAAGATATTTCTGCGCGGCCGCTTGGATCTGCGCGGGCGCGATCGCGCCGTAGATCTGCGGCAGGCGTTGCGCGTGGTCGAGGCCGAGTCCGAGCAGTTCGTCGCTCAGCAGCTCGTCGGCAAGACCTTGATCGCTCAGCTCGCCGGTGATCACCGCGTCAGCCGCCAGGCGCCGGTAGTCCGCCAGCTCGGCGTCGCTGACGCCGTCGCGCTGCAGCGCGCGCATCTGGCCGATCGATTCGGCAAGCGCCTTGTCTGCGTCGCGCCGGTTCGCGCCGAACGACATGACCCACGGCCCGCCGCCGGCCGCGCTGTCGGCGAAGCGCGCCTCGATGTTGTAGACGTAGCCGTCCACGTCGCGCACCTGGTGCAGCATCTTTGAGATAAACGATCCTCCGCCGAGCACGAAGTTCATCAGTTGCGCCGCATCGTAGTCCGTCGCGCCTTGGGGCAGCCCAGGCGCGCCCGCGTACAGTTCGACCTGCGCCGCCCCCGCGACGGTCGCGTCGATCCGTCTGGCGACCGGCGCCACCGGGCCTCGCAATTCGATCGTCTGCGCCTTGATGCGCGCCCAGTTCCCGAAAATGCCGGCGACCTGCGCGCGGATCGCATCCGCCTCGACGTCGCCCGTGACGACGACCACGGTGTCGTTCGGACCGTAGTGCGCGCGATAGTCGCTGACCGCGTCGCGGAGTCGCACGCGCGCGAGGCCATCTGGCGTTCCGACGCTCGGCTGCGACCACGGATTCGAGGCGGGATACAGCGCGCGGAAGAGCGCGTCGCGCGCGACGACGGCCGGATCGTCGCGATCGCTGCGCCGGTCCGCGATGAGCTGTTCCTTGGCTTGCGTGAAATCGATGGGATCGAACGCCGGGTGCATCAAGATGTCCGCGAGCAACGCCATCGCCTTTGGCTCATCCGCCGATAGCATCTGCGTCGAAAACGTCGCGTCGGACATAGAATTGGCCGCATTGACGGTGAGCGCCAGCAAGTCGAACGCGCTCTGCAGCCGGTCGTAGGGCCTGTTCGTCGTGCCGCGCATCAGCATTTCTTCCGTCAGCGCGGCAAGTCCCGATTCGCTCGGCGGGTCGAATGCGCTGCCCGCCTGCGTGCTCGTCTCGATGACTGCGCTGGCGTTGGCGTGATTCTCTTGAACGATCAAGATCATGCCGTTCGGCAAGACGAAGCGCTGCGGGCCGCCGGCTGAAGACTCCTCGGTGGCAGCCGCGATCGAGCGCGAGCCCAGCCGCGCCGGCGCGAAGGGCCTGATGCGCACGCGCTCGGGCATCCGATGCCCGTGGACGCGCGTGCGCGGCGCAGGCGCTCCGGAGCTTCGCGCGGTGTACGTGCCGATTGTGAGGTTGTCGGAAACCAGATAACGGCGTGCGAACTGTCTGATCTGCGCCGCGCTCACCGCCTCGATGCGCGCTGCGAAACGCGCGTCGTTGTGCCAGTCGCCCGTCCACGCCTGCCAGCGCGCCAGCGATTGCGCCAGCGCCTCGATGCCGTCGTGGCTATAGACGTAGCTCGCGATGACCTGCTTCTTGCCCTTGCGCAGGTCGGCGTCGGAGACGGGGGTATCGGCCAGATCGCGCAGCTCGCGCTCGGCGACGGCTCGCGCACTGTCGTGCGAGACGCCGTCCGACAGCGTCGCCGAAATCGTGTAGATGAATGGGTCGACCGTCTGATTGGGAGTCGTGGTGAGATCGGTAGCGTAGCCGCCACCGACGAGCGATTGATACAGACGCGATGATTGCCCGGTCGCGAGCACCGCATCGAGCACTTGGAGGACGTAACCATCCTCGCCGAACGCGCCTGGCACGTGATACGCCATCTCGATGCGGTCCGAAGAGCCGGCACCCGAGATGTTGAAGCGGCGCACTCCTGCCTGGCGCGGCTCGACGATGCGCTCGAGCGGCGCAACCGGCCGCTGCGCGACGCCGTCGAAATAATGATGGACCAGCGCCATAGCCGCGTCGGCGTCGACGTCGCCCGCCACCACGAGCACGGCGTTCTGCGGCGCATAGTGGTGCGCGTAGAAATCGTAGACGAGGTCGCGCCGCGTGGCGAAGGTGGCGACCACGCTCTTCCAACCGATGGTCGGCCAGTGATACTGATGCGCTTGCATCGCGGTCGCGCCGACCTGTTCATCGAGCAGCTCGGCTGGGCTGTTGTCGGCGTTCTCCAGCTCGGCAAGCACGACGGCGTTCTCGGCGCGCAACTGCGCAGGATCGATCGCCGCGTTGAGCATCCGATCGGCTTCGACTTCCAACGCGCTCGCGAGCTCGTCCTTGTGGAACGACTCGTAGTAGTACGTCGAGTCCTGGTCCGTCGTCGCTTGATTGTCGTAGAATCGCCGGTCGATGTCGCCGGGCTTGAGCAGGTCGGTTGTGCCTTTGAACATCATGTGCTCGACCTGATGCGCCACGCCCGTCGTCCACGGCGTCTCATCGCGCGAGCCGGCCTTATACAGCACGCCGACCGTCGCCACCGGCGCGGCGTGCACCGGCGCGACGATCACGGTCAAACCGTTCGAAAGCGTGGCGGCGGTGGCGGTGACATCGCCGCGCGCGGACGCGGGTACTGCGAACATCGACGTGACAACGCAAATAGCAAGCAAGCGCGAGCTCATCGCCAGGACTTTCAAAGGAAAGGACGGCGAATCATTGGAACAGGCGCACGTCCGCCGGACGACGACTCGGTTGGTCCACGACACGGCCTCGGGTGTTTTTAGATGCAGCATCTCACGCGCGGTCTTTTCATTTTTGTGCGCCGCATCGCGCTGCCGGCTGCGTTGGTCCTTATCGCGTGGTCGGTGCCGGTCGTCGCGAACGCCCAGAGTGTCACGCCGAACGCCAACATCGCCCTTGTCGGACAGACGATCTCATTCACCGTCATAGGTCCGGCCGGGGTACCGACGATTATTCATTTCGGCGACGGGTTCTCACAAGATACCGGGCCGGCGTATCCCGCGGTGGCCATGCACTCCTACGGGGATCCCGGCACTTTCACGGTGACTCTGTTCCGGCCCGGCAACCCCCTTCCGATCGCCACGACTTCGGTGACGATCCTGAACCCAGCGACGTTCTCGCTGACGGCGAATCCGTCGAGTGTGATCGCGGGCCAAGCCGTGAACTTCACGGCGACGACGGGCGCGCCGTTGCCGGGTGCATTCGTCGACTTCGGCGACGGCCAGTCGGCGCCCGCGCCTGCCGCTTTCAATCAAATCGTGCATCGGTACCAGAACCCGGGCGTCTACACGGCGCGCCTGCTGGTGGTCGGCGAAGGCGTGACCTTCGCGAGCGCAGTGGTCTCGGTCTCAGCCAATCCCGTCAACGTGCCGATCGGTCAGGTCTACTCGTCGTTCTTGGTCGGCTCGCCCGTGCTCGCGGGCGCAGACACATCGATCGCGCTGACCTATCGGATCTTCACGCCGTTCGTGCTTGGACCGACCGGCGTCAGCCCGTTGCAAGCGATCGTCGAGCTTGCCGACACGAAGGGCAACGTCATCCAGCGCAGCGATCCATTCGCGCTGCCGTTCACGCAGCAAAACGTCAACAGCGTGCAGACCGTGATGATCCCCTATACCGTGCCGGCGGACGCGGGTGGGAACTACGTCGTGCGCGTGTACGTGCGCGTCAATCAAGGCGGCACCGTCGCGGTCGGCCGGGCTCAGCCGCTGCAGATCATCGGCGGGCCAGATCCGGCGCCGCATATCAACAACGCGTTCCATGCGAGCGGCGCGATCCTGACGAACTCGGGCACCAATCGCGGCGGCTACAACGTCAACCTTGGCATGACGACCGCGGTCGAGTGGTCGACCGAAGAGCTTCTGTTGACCGGCCTGTTCGACCCCGTGTCCAAAAAAGTCGATCCGCTCGTCGTACTTCAGTCGGCCACGCCGGCGCCGATCACCGCGCCGGACGCAACTGCCGCACCCTCGTCGACGACGACGCAAGGGGACAGCGGCCACGTGCCACCGCCGCCGACCAATAGTGAGGCTCCATTGCCCTCGCCGCAAGCGACGCCGTCGCCAGGTGGCATGAAGACGCCAGAGCCGTCAGGCTCGGCGACGGCTCCCGCGACCAAGCCGCCGCAATCCCCGACCCAGACGTCGTCGATGGACGCGCAGCCCGATTCGATCGCCGCCACGAGCGCGACGCCGCAACCGACGCCAGCGCCGGCTGGCCAGACCACCACAGGCGGTTCGGCGCCGCAACAAGCGCCGCCGGCGGTGACGCCGCAGCCCACGCCGGCTCCGGCGCCGGCACCCGCTCCGGCGCCCGCAACACCGTCGCTGACATTCAAAGATGTAGTCGGGCGCACCGACGCCGCGATGCCCTCAGTCATCGGCAGCAAGGAGACGATACGGGGCGTCGACGCCACGTATGCGTTGATGTCGGGTTGGACCTTCCACGGCGGCGGCGGCTACTTCCAGCTGCCGAGCGAGGACACGACCGAGCGGACCGGCGAGCTTCTTGACGTGATCAAAGCATGGGAAGCGGGCGCGGACTCGTTTAGAGTCGCGTTTTCGCGAAATCAGGATAACGTGAACAAATTCGTGCAAACGGGGACGATGGGCCCGCTCGACGTCAGCGCCGGCGTCTTCGAGTGGACCGAGCAGCTCACGCCGCATCTGCGGGCTCTGTTGACCGGCGGCCGGTCCAATACGCAGCCGGAGACGGGCGGCATGCCCGCCCTCAACGACTCTGTGGATCAGACCGATCTCACGTACACGCTCGGCGCGACGAGTCTCGACGTGCAGTACCATAACGCCGGACCGCAATTCGGCACGCTCAGCGGCGCATCGGCGCTGTCGGATCGCGCGGGCGGGGCCGCCGCGCTGAACATGCAAACTTCGCCGATCTCAACGCTCGCGGTCACGTACGGACACGACGCCGTGCGTTCGTTGTTCTCCGACACCACCAATGCGAACGCGACGTTCAACATCACGCCGAAATGGGCCGGCGTCACGTTCGGTCTGGAACGCGACACGGCCGCGGCGCCTGGATCCAATGCGGTCACGAAGACGGTGAACGTCGGCATTTCGAAAAGCGGCATATCGAGCATCGCCGTGACCGGCACGCTATCAGCGGTCAGCGACTCGCTCGCGCCCGAATCGTATTCGACGACGCGCACCGGCGTCGTGACCTACCAGTACACGAACGGCGCGCATACGCTGGGCGCCGGCCTCAACGCGACGGACACGACGAGCGCAGCGTCCACCGGCACGGTCACGGAGACGGTCAACTACGGGTTCACGTTCGGCGGCCGGGCCGCCGCCAATACGAGCGGCCAGCCGCTCTCGCCGGGCACGCGCAATTTTGAGACCAAGTTCGTGCTCACGAACGTCAACATGAGCGCGCTCACGGCCGGTGGCCATACGGCGACGCTCACCGGCCTGCTCTCGTGGCACGTCACGCCGCAGTTCGCGCCGGGGTTCGAGTTCAATTACCAGCGCCATTACGATCGCGATCCGGCGCTGAGCTCAGAGACGTCGTTCGGGCGGTTCCGGCTCGACGTCAACATCTAGGTCCGCGAGTCTGAGCATCACGCGCGGCGCCGTCGCCGTCCTTGCTGCGCTTGCGTGCGGCGCGTGCTCGCATGGCGGCACGCGCGTGTTATCCACGCCGCTGCCGCTCGTGACGGGAAACTATCCGCAGTACGGCCACGCTTCGGATTTCTCGTGGGTCGCCGGCCGCCTTGCGCTGCGGCCCAACGGCTGCGCATATGTGGTCTTCGACGCGCAGCATCGATCGCTCTATGACGGTCGCGTGGCCCTGTTCGTGAAGCAGCAGACGCTCGAGCAATTGCATGACGGCGACATGGTCGTCGCGCTCGGCTCGTTGAACAACGCGCCGGCAGGCGAGTGCGGTACAGCCGCGCTGGACGTATCGAGCATCGGCGAACACTAGGGACTAGGGGGTCGAATTCATTCGACCCCCTTCTCTGATCTTAGGTGCTCGCGGGCGCTGGACTCGCGTTCATCTTCATGCGATTCGTCTCCATGTGCGTGTGGCGTGCGCCGGCCGCATGGTAACCGTTCGCCTCGGCAGTCGCGCGGCACATGTACGCGCCGTTCTTCGTCTTGCCGTAATACGGATCGCCTGGATCGTGGAAGGCCTTCGTGTGCATGTTCGCCCACACGATATCCGCCGGAGCGCACTTCAAGCCGGATGGTACCTTCATCGCAACGGCGAGCGGGAGCGAATTCTGTTCGGCATACGCGACGCTGGTCGGCGTCGGCGCGCTCGTCGCGGTCGTCGAACTCGAGCTGTTGTTGGACGAGCCGCCGCCGCAACCGAACAGAACGCTGGCGACCGCGAACGACGCGACCGTAGTCACAATCTTCAGATGGCGCATTTGTTGTCTCCTCATGTCATGTCCCGCTCTGCAGTGTTAAGCGAAGGCGAAGGCAAGGTTACGCCGAAGATACTTAATATTCCCCGACTTCTCACCTGCGAGCAAATATACCCTCGGAGGCCCAACGTATTTTGAATCGACTCATCGGCGCATGCGCCGCGTGCTTTTTGCTCGCTGGATCCGCTAGCGCATTGGCCGATACGAATAGCTCCGCGCCCGCCGGAGTCACCGCCGCAGCGCCCGTCAGTCAGCCCGTCGCTCATCGCGTCGGCGATGCGTTCGACTACACCGTTCGGGGCAGCATGATGCAGGCGATCCTCGCCAGCGACTCGCTCGGTAAACGGATCGATCAA
Organism: Vulcanimicrobiota bacterium; assembly: GCA_963812135.1. Lineage (GTDB taxonomy): Bacteria > Vulcanimicrobiota > Vulcanimicrobiia > Eremiobacterales > Eremiobacteraceae > JAFAHD01. The sequence continues at coordinate 926,838 of CAWETU010000001.1, read as the reverse complement.
CCCGGCACCCCGACGTCGCTCGACGGACGCGAACATGTCTCCATCAAACAGATCAGCCCGCAGGGCATCACGTTGCATCGATCCGGACTCATCGTGGCGGTCGTCTCCAACCAATCGCGCAAGAAATCCGGCAATGGCTGGACGCTGGTCCGCGATGACGGGTCGATCGCCAAAGACACCGGCGACCTCGGCGGCGTTTTCTTGCTGCCGCTGCCGTTTCTCGGCGAGCGATCGATCAACGAGGGCTTGGATCTTGCGGTCGGCACTCAATGGTCCGACAAGCTCGGCACCAAGCTTTACGGCATGACTGCGCGTCCGACCATGGACTTCCAGATCACGGGCCAGCATCTCGCGCTCGGAGTCAACGTCTACGAGCTCGAAGCGACCGGTACCGCGCCGATGAAAGAACCGATCGTCTCCAACACGGGCGAGGCGCTTGGCTACGCGACGGGCACAGCGCATATCAGCGTGCACGGCGAGTACGATCCCGCCAACCACCGCATGATCTCAATGGATGTCGATCTGGTCGACACGTTGCGGATCAGCGCAGCGTCGCATCACGGCGGCACCGTCGACGATCATCAGCACTACGTCGTCGAACTCGACCCCTCGTCGCTCGCGGCAAGCCCGCAGACGGACAACAGCACCGTCGAAGCGCCCATCACCCACTAGGACGATCGAGTAAATTCGACCGCTACTTCGTTTGCTCCGCCGCGAGCGCTTGCTTGCGCGCTTCCGAATGGCGATACCCGTAGAGCGCGTAGACGACGAAGCCGAGCAGCATCCACACGCCGAAGCGCACCCAGACGATCCAATCCGTTCCGTAGAAGACGAGTATTAGCGACAAAATGACGCCGAGCGCCGGGAAGACCGGCACAAACGGCGATCTGAAGAGTCTGGGCCGATCCGGCTGCGTGTAGCGCAAGATGATGACGCCGATGCACACGCAGATGAACGCAGCGAGCGTGCCGATGTTGACGAAATCGAGCAGGGTGTTCAGATCGAACATCGCGGCGAGCACGCCGACCACGACGCTCATGATGATCGTCATGCGCGCGGGCGTCCGGAACACCGGGTGGATCTTGGCGACGCTCTTCGGCAAGAGCCCGTCGCGCGCCATGACGTAGAAGATCCGGGCCTGGCCGATGAACGCCGTCAGGATGATCGACACTGCGCCGAAAAACGCGCCCCAGTTCATGATCCACGCCCACTTGGCGAGTCCGACCGACACCCACGCGCTGGAGAGCGGCGTGTTCTCGTCCACGTGGGTTGCGGGCACCATGCCCGTCAACGTGATCGCGATCGCGACATAGAATAACGCACCCAGGCCCAACGCTCCGAGGATCGCCATCGGCAAGTCACGCTGCGGGTTCTTCGCCTCTTCGGCCGTCGTCGTGATGGCGTCGAAGCCGATGAACGCGAAGAACACGATGAACGCCGCACCGATGATGCCGTGCACGCCATGCGTCGCGAACGGATGCATATTGGCCGGATGGAAAAACGGAATCGCGACGATGATGAACAGCACAAGCACGCCCATCTTGAGGAAAACCAGCACCGAGTTCGTGCCGGCGGATTCGCGGATGCCGACGGCGACCAACAGCCCGACCACCACGCACGACAGGAATGCGAGCACGTCGAACACCGTGTGTTGCGAGGGCGAGTAGAACGCCGTCGCCCAGAGCGGTAAGTGGATGTTGAACTGTGCAAGCCACTGCTGCGCGTTCTGCGAGAGGATGTTCGCGTCGGGCGCCGCCGAGAGCGCGTACTCAAGGATAAGGTTCCAGCCAACGACCCACGCCACGATCTCGCCGAGGGTCGCGTACGTATACGTATACGCGCTGCCCGCGACCGGTACCATCGACGCGATCTCGGCATACGCGAACGCCGCGAAGAGACACGCTAATCCGGCTAAAATAAATGAGAGCACGACCGACGGCCCGGCGTAGGTGTGGACGCCCAGACCGATCGTCGCAAAAATACCGCCGCCGACCATGCTGCCCAGACCGAACGCGATGAGCGCCCATGGGCCGAGCGCGCGCCGGAGCCTTGGGCCTTCTATCTCCTCCGTCTCTTTGTTGAGCGCGTCGATCGAACGGGTGACGAAGAGACCCATCAAGTGCTCCTCTTGCGCGTCGTGCCGGGGTCGTCCGGCGCGCCGAGCGACAACCGCATCAGCGCCTTCGCGATGCGGCGCAGATCGGACGCGGCGATCCGTTTCGGCGGAGCGGTGCCGGATTCGAGCGCGCTCACGCGCCGCTCGAGATCCACGATATGCTCGCCCAGCGCCGCGATCAAGTCGGTGAGCCGGTCCGCTCGGTCAGGCATTGGCGTCTTTGGGCGAGAGGATCGGCTCGCCGGTGAGCGGCCAGCGGATGCCGACCGAGGGATCCTTCCAGCTCAGGACGCCTTCGTGCGCGGGATCGAACAGCGCGGTCATCTTGTAGTGCACGAGGCTGTCTTCGAGCGCCAAGAAGCCGTGCGCGAAACCACGCGGCACGAGCAGCTGGTGATGGTTGTCGGCGCTCAGCTCGAAGCCTTGCCAGCGATGGAACGTCGGGGATCCTTCGCGCACGTCCACGATGACGTCGAAAATGCGGCCGTCGAGGCACTGGACGAGCTTCGCCATACGCATGTCGTAGTGCATGCCGCGGACGACGTTGCGGCGCGATCGCGAGACGCTGTCCTGAAGCCACTCCTCGCGCAAGCCCAGCGACGCGTATTTGTCGCGGGCATACGTCTCTTTGAAGAAACCGCGCGCGTCGGGAAATACGTCTGGGACGAAGATCAGCGCCTCCGGGAAATCCGTCTGGATGACCTGTATCATGCTTTCTCGAGATAGCGCGAATGCGGAGACGGTTCCGATTGGCGCGGCCCTCCCGTCCCGGTGTGCGTTTCGCTTCCCGCGGGGTCCGGCGGCATCCTCCGCATCCTTAACCAGGCGATAACGGTGCGTGGGTTATGCTTGAACCATGAAGCGCATAATCATACTCGCCGCTCTACTTTTGTGATCAACCACGTCGTCGTCGTCTATCAGAAGAATTGGAGCTAAGACGGTCCTGTACGGCAAGTTCCCGGACTCGAACAATCGGCAGCGCGACGCGCATGCCAACGGCCTGCAGAACGCGTTTGATTTCAGCCAGGCGGTCGCGCCATAGGCACCAGCGGCGAACAGGGCCCGAGCCATGTGACGGTCAAACCGACACGCTCACGGCGCTTTGCAAGCGTCGCTGGAGGGATCTGCAATGCCGATCGACCGTATCAATTGGCTCGCCGTCATCGTCGGCGGCATCTTATATTTCGCATGGGGCTGGCTCTGGTACGGCGTCCTCTTCGGGCAAAAATGGCTTATCGCGATCGGTCCGATGGCCGCAAACCTCAATCCCAAAGACCCGATCCCATACATCGTGTCGTTCGTGATGGCGATGCTCTTGTCGTTCGGCGTTGCAATCGCGCTCAGCCACGACGACAACCGCACGGCCAAGCACGGCGTCGAGTTCGGGATCTTCTTCGGTTTGCTGTTCTTTGCGACGACGATGCTGACGGGAACCCTGCACGAAGGCCATCCTGTCATTCTGTGGGCGATAAACGCCGGCTATGTCGTTTTCGGGCTCGTCATCCTGGGTGCGCTGCACGGGGCCTGGAAGAAGGCGCCCAAGGTTGCCGCCGCTGCCGGCTAAGAGGTCAGCGCTTCCCGCTCTGGCGCTGCGCAAGCCGCTGGTTGCGCTCTTGCATGCTCTCCATGTGGATTTTTTCAGCATCGGACAGCGGCATGCTCACGATGAGCGCGGCTTTGACGCGTTCCGAATGCTCGCGAGATTTCCGATACAGATACGATCCGATCACGTATAAGACAATCACGCCTGCCGCGACTGGCCAGCCACCGGCCCAGCGGTACGCACAATACGCAACGACGAGCACAACTATCCACTGCAACAATGCCCGAATACTCCTACAGACGCATTCCTAAGCGCTAAATGCCCCTATCGGCGTGGCATTAGTCACGCTTCGAGCGCCTGATTCCCCAGGTTGACCCAGGTCACATTTTCGCCGTCAGAGAGGAACCGCCGCCATGCTCATCGTGCCCGTCGCTCCGCCCGCCTCTGTACCGATTTTCAGCGGCTTTGACTACGTCACCGTGGACGCGCAACGCCGCCGCGTCTACGCCGCGCACGAGGGCAGCCAAGCGCTGCTCATCGTGAACGCGGACACCAGCCAGGTGCTTGGCCAAGTGCGCGTAGGCCCACTACACGGCGTGGCGGTGGATCCCGTGACCGGACATGTCTTCACGGGCAATGGCGACGCGCGCAGCGTGTCGGAGGTCGATCCGGTCGGGATGAAAGAGCTGCGCTCCGTGGATGTCGATGGCCCCGTCGACGCGATCGCGTACGATCCGCAGTTGCATCGCATCTACGCAGACGAGGACGACGGAACGCGCATGTTCGTAATCGAGACGAGCGGCGCGGATCTGAAGCAGATCGGCGTGGTGGCGTTGCCCGGCCACAAGCCGGAATTCTTGGCGATCGACCCTGCGACGCACAAGATTTATCAGAACATCGACAATCTCAACGAGTTCGTGATCATCGATCCAAAATCGCTCGTGGTCGTGAAAGCAGTGCCGACACCCGGCATCGAGCACAACCATCCCCTGCAGCTGGACGCGGCGCTCGGCCACGTGTACGTCTCGGGACGCGGCGGTTTGCTCATGACGTACGATTTGAGCGGCACGCTGCTCTGGACCACCAAAATCGACAATTTCTACGACCAATGCAATCTCGACCCCGCCCATCATAACCTCGCGTGTGCGGGCCATGGCAGGGTCAACATCTTCCATGACTCGGGCTCCTCGGTCGATCTCATCGCGACGCAGCAGGTCGTCAACGGCGTGTACACCGTCGGCGTGGATTCCCAAACGGGAAACTTCTGGACGGTTTGGGCGACGCCGGCGGGCGATTTCATCCAAGGCTTCAAGCTCTCTCCGTAAGAATGTAGCGGTCGAGTTTACTCGACCGTTCGGAGGGGATACGCCATGCGTCGAGGCTTGCTTGAACTACTCGCGGTTTTTGTGTTGCTGTGCGCGGCGCGTGCGAGCGCTGCATCAGCGCCCCCGTTCGCGCTGCCCGCGACGTTCGCCGGCACGATGCCCTGTGCTGATTGCGCCGGCACGCGCACAACGCTGACGCTCGGTGCGGATGGCAAGTACGTCCTCGACCTGCACTACCTCTTGCGCGACGTCCCCGATGTCGTCTACAAGGGTTCCTGGTCATTCGATAGCGCGACGTCCAGGGTCGAGCTGAAGTCGCCGTATGGGGCGCCGCAGTATTTCGCGCTCGCCAATCCGCGCACGCTACGCGTCTTGGACCGCTCCGGCAATGAGATCAAGACGACGGCGAACAAGAACCTTTCCCTCATGACCCTCGACAGCAACACCTGGGTGCTGACCGAGTTGCGCGGCCAACATCTCTCCAAGTCGGCGACGTCGCCGGCGCCGACGCTGACGTTCGACGAGACGGGGCATCACGTGTCTGGGTCGACCGGTTGCAACCGGCTCGCGGGCACCTACACGCAGACAGGCAGCTCGCTGAAGTTCTCGCCGCTTGCGATGACGCGCATGGCCTGCGCCGAGGGCGCGACGGTCGAGTCGGCGTTCACCAAAGCGTTGGAGCAAGTCCAAACCTTCAACTTCGACCACGGCATGCTCAATCTGTACGGCGGCGGTTTCCCGCTCGCGCGCTTCAAAGCGACGCCGAAGAGCTAGCGAATCCGGATCGGCAGTCCCGGTGGCCCGTGATCGGAATGAGCGCCGCGGACCGGCCGCTCGCCGACAGAGGCGCGCATCGCCGCGGAGTGGAGCGTCAAGAAACCTGGCTTCGGCACGTACATCCCTTCGTCGAAGAAGACGCCCTTCGGGTTCGCGATTGCGAACACTCCGATCGGCTGGCCGCCCGAAAACGCGGTCGCGATGTAGTCGCCCACCATCGGTCCCTGCGTGGTTTGCGCGAGCCACGACAACGCCATGGGTCCGGCAAGCGTCTGCGGAGAGGTCCACGTCGCGCCGCCGTCCGTCGACCCGACGAACCCCACGAACAGCTGACAAGCCGTGGAACAGCCAGCGTCCGGATAGTAATAATAGGTGAGGCCGATGTGCGCGCCGGCGCCACTGGTGGTCGGGTCGATGCCGATGCCCGGGATGAAGTGATCGACGGTACTGCTGGTTGCGTCGATGGGAACTCGCGCGAGCGCAGACCAGCTCACGCCGTCCATCGTCGTCCTGATCACAATGTCGTTCGAAGTGCAGCCCAATCGGAAAGTGCAATCCTGCCACGCGAGATACACTTTGCCGCTTGCGTCCATCGCAGCTGATGGCAACGGACTGGTGCGCATGCCGCCGCCCACGAGATGGTTTGCGATTCCGAAGGAAACCGTTGAAGACCACGTCGCGCCGCCGTCCGTCGATCTGAACGAAAGCATGTTGGCCTGAAAGGCGTCGTTGATCGGGACGATCACCGTGCCGTTCGGTTGCACGAGCGGTTGGCCGCCGATGCCGGTCGCATTGTCCGCCGTATTCGCGGGCGCGCTCCAGGTGACACCGCCATCGCTCGACGTGCTCATGTGGATGAGGTCGTTGGCGCTTGGGTCATCCCACTCGACATAACAGTTGCCGTAGTGCGGGCTGCCGAGATTGCTGTCGCAGACGATCCAATCTTTGTCGGTGCTGACCTGACCCAGCGCGATGGAAACGGGGTTGCCCCAGGTGATGCCGTCGGTTGAACGGTTGACGAGCACTGCCGGAGTCGGCGCGTTGCTGAACAAGATCGGCAACGATGACATCAGCCAGAGGCCGTGCTTCGCGTCAAACGCCACGCTTGGATCGCTCACGCTGTCGTAGGGTCCGGCCGGCGTCGAGTTCGTGGTCGTGCCCGGCAGCGAACCGGCCGTCCACGTGAGGCCGCCATTTATCGATGTCGCAAAACCGATGTCGGACGAACCGGCCGCGGGAAAGCGTCCCTGTTGAAGAGCCGCGACCAGCGTCATCCCTGACGCGACCACATGAGGCTCGACCTCGGTCGCGTGCTGGCTAGACCCATTGACGAATGGGTCGGAGCTGATGCGTACGGCTTGAATCGGGCCAGGGGTCGGCGGAGGCGGAGTGGGTCCGCCGCCGGGCATGCCTGATGAGCCGCCGCCGCAACCCGCGAGGACGCCAAGCGCAACCGCGAGCAATGCGTAACTAGCCGGACTTCTCACGGCGGCTCGATTACGCAACGGGCGAGCGCGGACCTTGGCGCGCTATTTGTGCTTGGTCGAATTCTTGCCGTTGCCGCCGCTCTGGTGTGGAGCCTCGACATGCGGCGGGGGCTGCGGCACCACCGGTGCCGTGATGTGCGGCGCTTGATAGCCAGCGTTGTTCGGGGCTGCATAGAACCCGTTGCCCGGCATCAGCGAGTGATACGGCGAGTACGGCGCCATCTGCGGCCTCTGCGCCGGGTACGCGTGCAGCATGTAGCTCGGCGCGTGAAGCGCGGTCACCGACGTCGGCGAATTGCTGGTCGCGAACCTGCTCCACACATTCGATGGGTCGGCGTGCGCGCTCGCACTCGCGGCGATAGTGCCGCCCGCGTGCACGGCAGTGATCGTCGACGACGTCACAGTCGTTTGCAGCGACGAGATTTTCTGCGGGCCCGCGTTGGGGTGGCCGCCGACCGGCTTTTGCGCGTCGGTGGGACCGAATTTGCTCCAGACGCTTGGCACGATGTTCGACTGGACGGTCTTGAGCGGCTGACTCTGCACGCGCATGGTCTCGACCGTCCGCGTGGCGTTCAGCTGTCCGGCGACCGCCGCGACCGCAGCACGTTGCTGCTCAAACGTCGGCTGCAGTTGCGGTTTCGCCATCGATCCGAAGCGCGCGGAGACAGGCACGATCGCTGCGGTCGTACCGCTGTCGTTCGTGAAGCGTTGGCCGGCCCGCGTCGGAACCACCGGCAGCGTACCGGGTGACACCGCGACATTTCCGAGATCGCCCTCATGGACCGGCACGTAATGGTACTTGGAACCATTCGTCAGGTCGCCGGCGTGGATCGCGGTAATGCCGCCGGGCCATCTTGCGTTGCCCAAATGATGCCGGAGGTCGCGTATCGGCGTGATGTATGTGATGTTGGTGATATTCGTGATGTTGGTTATGTTGGTCACGTTGCGATATGGATAGTAGGGCTCGTACGGCGCCAGCGGCACCCAGCCGATGTTGCCGATCCCGAAATTGAAACCGCCGCCGCCGAAGTCGAAGAACGCGACCAGCGCGGGCTGCCAGTAGTAGCGGCCATAGATCGGACCCGGATACCACGCCCAGCCGAACGCTGGGGCGTAGAACCAGCGGCCGTAGTGATACGGCGCCCATCCCCACGGCTCGTAACCGACCCACGTCCAGCCGCACTGTTGGGCCCACGCCCAACGGCCGTATTGATATGGCGCCCAATTGAACTGATTGTACGGCGACCACGCATAGCCGTACGCCGATGGAACCCACCGTCCGTAGCTGCCGAGGTCAGCGAGCCCGACGATGTCGCTGCTCGCGTACGTGGTCGCGTAGGCGCGCAGTGCAAGCCGGTCGCGGTCCGCGTTCCACATGTCGAAGTCGTCGTACGCGATCGCTGTGACCACGTGATAGCTCGGGTCGGACGATGCGCCGTGGATGACCACGCTCGTGCCGGCGGAGATCGTCTGCGTGCCCTGGGGCGCGAGCAGCTCGGCCCGGCCAGCGCGTACCGTCAATAAGGTGTCGCCGTCGCTCGTGACGGTGATGCGGTATTGGCCGACGTCGTCAGGCCGGATGCGGATAGATGGCGTTTCGACCTGCGGACGCGCGTCGGTGACGCGCAGCAAGCTGACCTCGACCGTGCCGGTGGCGAGCTGAAGGACATGGTCGGTGGGATCCATGCGTGTGAAGCGCAACTGCGTGTCCGCCCCGACGCGCACGAAATTCGCATCGTCGATCTGCACTTCGGTGCGTGAGGCGTTCCCCGTCGACACGTAGTCGCCGACCATCAGCGACGCGTTGATCGCGCCGGCGACCGTATCGCCGTTGTCGCCGTGTTGCACCGTCACCGTGCCGTTGAGCAAACTCAGCCGCGCCACTCCGACATAATCGTCGGCGCGGGCCGCAGCAAATGGGACGAGGAGGCTCAGGGTGGCCGCGATCAGAGCGAGCCGGGCGGTGCGAGGCATGATTACCCCCATTTTTCTGACCCAATACTATCATAATTACATGAAAAAGCGTTGGGAAAGTCCCTTGAGCGCTGGCGCGAACGCTTGGCCGCTTGGGGCCCATCCCCACCGGAAAAACCAAACGCCTTCGCGTAGAATAAGACGGCAGAGGAGACTCAACACGATGCAAAACCCGCAACTAAACGTCCCAGCTCGCTTTTTGGTCCTCAGTCCGGCCGGCATGGCCGTCGCTCTGGCCGCCCTCGCGTTTCTGCGCGGACTTTTCGGTTTCGCCTTCGGCTTTGTCCACCACCGGATGGCCCCGATGGGCGGCCCCGGCATGGGTCCAGGCATGGGCGGTGCGATGCAGCCTCATCACTTCGCACATTCCATATTCGCCTTCCCATTGCACTGGCTAGCCGGCATCGTTATCGCCGGTCTCGCCGGCGCGCTGTTCGCGGTGATCTATAACGCGGTCGCAGCGCGCGCGCAACGCAATCGCGACAGCAGCACCACCGCACCGGCGTGAGCGTCCGCGTCTACGGGATCAACCACATCGCCATCGAGGTCACCGATATCAAACAGGCGGTGGCCTTCTATGAAGACGTGTTCGGCCTCAAGAAGAAAGATGAAGGCGAGGGCGACGCCTTCTTCCAGCTCGGCGAGCACCAGTTCTTGGCGATGTTCGAAGTCGCGACGATGAAGCCCGACCGCACGCGCCATTTCGGGCTTATGGTGCGCGACGAAGCGCAGATCGCCGAAGTGCGCGACAAGCTGACGAAGAAATACGGGATCAAGCTGATCGCTGGCTTCCGTTGTGACTTCCTCGATCCGTTCGGCAACCGCATCCAAGTGGTCGACCTGCACGACGAATCGCTCGTCTGGCTCTTGCCGAATCGAGAAGTGCAAAAGGCGGGAATCAAGTTCTCGTGATGTGAATCGGAGATACGATCATGCGCCTCCTGATCGCCTTGTTCGCAGCCGCGATTTTTGTGTCGCTCGTGAGCTCCCCGATCGCCGGGGCCGCGACCAGCTCGCAAATGCTCCAAGCGGCGCCGGCGGCATCAATGGTGTCGCCCTTGCCTGTGCCAGCGGGCGCGAACCAACTGTACTCGAAGCTCATCACCCGGGTCCCGCCCAGGCTCATGCCATGGATCTCCCAAGAGGCGCGGAGCATAAGCCTCGGTCAGACTGACGGTCTCAACTGGCCAAGTCCGACCGATCCGATGCTCGCGGGCATGAATCTCTCGGGCGGCGACATCGAAGAGCTCGCGTTCATCGTCATGATGCAAGCCACAAACGATATGGACCAGGACCTCAAGAACATCATGGACCAAGTGAAAGCACAGGACGCGGCGAAGCAGCAGTTGCGCGAACAGATGAACCAGGTAAATGCCCTTGCGGCGAATGCGGCGAAAAATGTCAGTCCTTCACCGAGTCCCGCCGGTAATCTACCGCCAACGGCCGCGCAGTTGAAACTGCAGTATGACAAGCTAAATGAGATGAGCGAAACGACTTCACAACGACTTCAGACGTGTATCGATAGGCGCTCGAAGCTCGTATCCACGATCTCCCTTGTGATGAAGAGAATCGCAAATACGTCCGACATGCTGATCCGGCCTCCTAAATGAGATGATCCTGCCCTGCCAGTCCCGGTGCGTCGCGCTGCTCGTCATCACGGGTGTCCTCGCCGTATCGTGCGCCAAACCCACAGTCGCAAGCGCACCGGCTCAGGGGATGTTCTCTTCACCCGCCGCGGACGGCTCGAAGTGCGAGCCAAGCGCGTTTTCTCGTCAGGCAGCGCAGGATCCGAAAGCGCACGCCGGCATGATATGGATCGCCGGCGGCGAGTTCTCGATGGGTTCGAACGATCCGAAGTTCGCGGATGCGCGGCCCTGGCATCGCGTGCGGGTGAGCGGTTTCTGGATCGCGCCTACCGTGGTGACCAACGATCAGTTCGCGCGCTTCGTGCGCGCGACGCACTACGTGACCGTCGCGGAACGCAAGCCGCTGCAGAAAGATTTTCCTGACGCGCCGCCGGACAAGCTCGTCCCCGGGTCGCTTGTCTTCACGCCGCCGAAACATCCGGTCGAGCTCAACGACGACTCGCAATGGTGGCGCTATGTGCCCGGTGCGAACTGGCGTCATCCCGATGGCCCGGGCAGCACGATCGACGGCAAAGGCGATTACCCGGTCGTGCAGATCGCGTTCGAGGACGCTCAAACATATGCGAAGTGGGCCGGCAAGCGGCTGCCGACCGAGGCGGAATACGAATTCGCCGAGCGCGGTGGGTTGGATTGCCTGACCTACGCGTGGGGCACGCAGTTCGCACCGAACGGGAAATCCATGGCCAACACGTACGTCGGCCATTTTCCGGATAAGAGCACCGCGCCGCACAACCATCCCACCACCACGCGCGTTGGTTCATACAAGCCAAACGGTTATGGATTGTACGATATGTCCGGCAACGTGTGGGAGTGGACGTCCGACTGGTATCGCGCGGACTACTACCAGCAACTCGCGGCAGCCGGCGGCGTGGCCGTTAATCCGAAGGGGCCGGCCGACAGCTACGATCCGCAAGAGCCGGGCGTGCCGAAGCGCTCCGTGCGCGGCGGCTCATTCTTGTGCACCGACCAGTTCTGCTCGCGCTACGAAGTTGGCGGTCGCAATCAGACCGAGCCGAGCAGCTCGGCCAACCACATCGGCTTCCGGTTAGCCGACTAAAGGGCCGTCGCCCCTGCGCCTTCAACGTTGGCGCGTGGACACGTTCTGGGCTGCGCTCTCCGCCATCGGCAGCGTGGCGACCGCCGTCGTCATCGTGATCACGGTCATCGTCGGCTGGCGCCAACTCGACGAGTTGCGCCGCGCCACGCAGCTTGAAGGCGCGATGCGCATTTTTGCAGAGCTCGACTCGCCGGAGCTTGACGACGCGCGGCGTTTCGTCACGTACGAGTTGCACGAGAAGCTCAAGGATCCGCAATTCCGCAAGGAGGTCGAGCTCACGTCGCTCGGCGACGCGCGCGTCCACAAGGAACTGCTCATCCTGCGGTTCTTCGATCGAGTCGGAACGTATGTCGAGGAAGGGCTTATCGAGGGCCAGATCATCAATAAGGCCGCATTTGGCCGCATCTTGGCCGCTTGGGCGATGTTGAGCGACGTCATCGCGATCCACCGCAGCGTCGTCGGTGCTTTTCTTTGGCAGCGCTTCGAGAAATTGAAGGACAGCGCCGCCGACTGGGTCCAGCGTCAGGGTGTCGAGCCGGGTAAAGTCAACACGTTCATCGCGGCCGCGCGAAGCCAACACGAGCCGCCCGAGCAGATTTCCTAAGCGTTACTTGCCCGGGTTGGTCTGGCGGAACGCCACGCTGATCCTTGGGCCGACGTGCTCGCGCGTCTTCGGAATCCCGTGCAGAAAATTGAGATGGCTCACGTAGCTCATGAGCAGGAGGCTGCCGGGCTCGAGATCTCGATCGAGGATGCGGCGCGGTTTGGCGTTGCTACGGATCGTCATGCGGCGCACGGCGCCGAGGCTGACGAGCGCGACTGGTGCGCCCACGGGCCCGCGCTCGACATGATCGCCGTGCGGCGCGACGCTGTCGTTGCCGTCGCGATAGAAATTTAAGCCCGCCGAGTTGAAGGTGACGCCGGAAAATTCTTCGACCGCGGGGCGCATGCGTGCGATCGGCTCCGGCAGATCAGGATCGTCGAGCCGATACGAAGCGACAAGCCGGGGGACGTCGACGACCCGGTCGTACATCGGCCGGCGCTCCGAGCGCCAGACGGCGCCTTCACGCAGTTTTGCGAACCACTCGCGCACTTGCGCTTCATCGAAGAGCGCGCGCCGATAGACGATGCGTCCGAGCTCATTGTCGTTGAGCACTTCGATTTCCGGTTGCGGTAAGAGCGAAAATTGCATCTGCTTGCTTGCTTCGACACGCGTCTTGCGAACTCTGCTCGGCGAGCGGCCAAGCGCGCATTCTCAGCGTTTTCCAACGCGCTGTGCCCTATCATTAGCGGCAGTGTACTCGCTCTTCCTAAGGAGATTGGATAACCACGTGAAATCACTCAAGTCATTCATCATCGCTGCGACGTGCGCAGCTGCGCTCGGTGCGCCTGCGCTCGCGCTCGCACAAAGCGGCACGATCGCCGATACCAACCAGCCTGCCCCGGGGGCAAGCCAGCCGGCCGAAGGCCATCACCACGGCGGCATGATGCACATGCTGCAAACGCTCAACCTGTCACAGCAACAGCAAGATCAGATCAAGGCGCTCATGACCAGCTACAAGCAAGCGCATCCCGAAGGCGGCCCGAAGGACCCGACGGCGCGCAAGCAGCTCCAGGACCAGATCATGGCCGTTTTGACGCCCGACCAACGCACCAAGCTCGAACAAGAGAAGGCCGCGTGGCGCAGCCAGCACCCTGCACCGTCGCCCTCCCCGTAACCTCATTCGGCGGCAAGAGAAAACCGCGGCTCGCAAGAGTCGCGGTTTCTTTCTTTTTGCGTAGACCTAGTTTGCGACGCTCTGCGCGAGCCGCGCGCTCCAGCGATACAAAGCTATGATGGTGAGGACAAAAACGATGCCTCCGAGCCATGTCGCATTGCGTTGGAATGCATCGCCGACGACCGCCAGCGGCGTCGCGTTGCCGCTAAAGACGATGATTCCGGCGAGCACGACGCCGAAGAGGCTCTCGCCGACGATCAATCCGGACGCGATGAGCACGCCGATACGCCGCGCGACGTCGGCGTTCGGACCTTTGGCGACCCAGCGATTGTACGCCCAGCCGGCGACGGCGCCGACGACCGTCGCCGACGTCGTCGTCGCAGGCAGATAAATGCCGAGCCCGACGGCCAGCGGCGGTAATTGGAATCGCGTCTTGGCGCGCAACACCTCGTCGATGATGATGATGGCGATGCCGATCAGCACGCCGACGCCGATGAGTCCCCAGTCGATCTGGCCTTGGATCACGCCCTTCGCGAGCGTCGAGATCAGCGTGGCTTGCGGCGCGGGTAGCGCATGTGGACCGCCGCCGAAACCGTACGCCTTGTTCAGCAGATCGAGGATCGGCGGGATCACCAGCGCGCCGAAGATCACGCCTGCGATGAGCGCGACTTGCTGCCGCCACGGCGTCGCGTCCACCAGTTGGCCGGTCTTGAGGTCCTGGAGATTGTCGTTGGAGATCGTCGCGACGCTGAGCAGCACCGCGGTGACGAACAGGGCGAAGGCGACCAACGCAGGCGCGCCCGTGGCGCCGGCCGCCTTGCCGACGACGAGGAGCAGCAACGCCGCGCCGATCACGCTCAGGATCGCCAGGCCCGAGACCGGACTGTTGGACGAACCGATGAGACCGGCCATGTAGCCGCACGCCGCGGCGACGAAAAAGCCCGCGACGACGACATAGATGAGCCCCGCGATCACGAGCGGCACAGTGAGCGACGCAACCGTGCTTCCTTGGAGGAAGATCGCGAGCAAGAACGCGAGCGGGATGAAGCAGGCCACGCTGATAAGCGCGACGATACCGATCGGCAGATCGCGCTCGGTGCGCGGCAGCGTGCTATCATCCCCGCCCGCTTCTGCGCGGCGGCGCGACGCTGCGATGGCCGAGGCGACGCCGCTGTAGACGGGCTTGAACAGCTTGCCGATGGTCCACAACGCGGCGATGCCAATGGTACCCGTACCGATGAAGCGCACTTGGTGCGCCCACACGCCCAGCGCCACGGCGCCGGCTGGACCGTCCGCCGGGTGCAGCGCGGTCAGCAACGGCGTGAGAATCCCCCACGAGATGACGAGACCCGCGGCGATCGCGAGCCCGACGGATATTCCGATCAGGTGACCCGCGCCCACGAGCGCGAGCGACATCGACATGCCAAAACCCGTGGCGGCGCCGCCGATCCGGAAATAGCCCGAGATCGTGTCCGCGAAGACGCGCGCGGCGGCAAGCGCGGCATATCCGGCGGATACGAGCGACCCGATCGAGATCGCGAGCAATCCTTTCTTGTTCTCGTCGATCGATGCGGCCGACGCATCGCTCCCGCCGACGCCGACCTTGAGCACTTCTGCAGCGGCGACGCCCTCCGGATAGGGAAGGTCGGATTGCGCGACGAGCGCGCGGCGCAGCGGCACGCTATACATCACTCCAAGGATGCCGCCGATCGCGATGACGGCCAGCGACTCCCAATACGGAAAGCCCGACCACCAGCCGACCATCACCAGACCCGGCAACACGAAGATGATCGCCGACAGCGTGCCGGCTGCCGAGGCGATGGTCTGGACGATGTTATTCTCCCAGATCGTCGCGTTTTTGAAGAGGATGCGCAGCACCGCCATCGAGATGACGGCGGCAGGGATCGAGGACGCGAAGGTGAGCCCGACCTTGAGCCCGAGATAGACATTCGCCGCTGTGAACACGAGCGTGATCGCTGCACCGAGTATAAGCCCACGCCACGTCAGCTCGAGACGAGTATCGCGGCCAGTGGTTTGAACAACGGATGCGGCCAAAGCGCGAAGACCTCCGCTTTAGGATTCGGCTACGGGTTGCTTCAATTTTTCGAAACGCAGTACGCCCAGCTCGTCCGCTCTACCTGTGCGCCGGAAGCCTAGTTTGCCGAGCAACGCTTGCGAGGCCGCCGAGCCCGGCAGCGTCTCCGCGACCACGCGAGCCACATCGTTATGACCGAACGCCCAGTCCACCAACGCTTGCGCAGCCTCGCTCGCATAGCCCCGTCGCTGGAACTGTGGGATGATGGAATAACCGATCTCGACCGTTCCGTCGCGCGGCTCGCCCTTGAAGCCGCCGTTTCCGATAGCGGTGCGCGCATCGCCGTCGACCAGGACGAAATACCATATCATCCACCCGACGGCAGCCGGGTGTTGCGCGAGGTGATCCGCGAACCAACGCGCTGAACCTTCGTCGTTAAACGGCGGCGGCCAGTTACGCGGCAGCGTCGCGTTCAAAAGCCGCCCAAGGCGAGCCCGTTCGCGGAGATCGGCAACGGCCATGTCGGGCGTCGCGGCGATAAGCTGCATTCGGCGCGTCGTCAATGCCAGCACCGTGGGTGAATTAGAAAGGAGAGCCCGATTCGCCTCGGTAATGAATTTCAAGTCGAGTCATGGTGCTCGATCAGACGCTTTAAGGAGACGATGAATGGCCAAACGAAGAGCTGCGCGCAAAGCAAAGCGCGCCGTAGAGCAGGGCGAGCGCAAGGTGAAACGCGCGGTGCGCAAGACGAAGCGCAAGGTTCGGAGAGCGGCCAAGAAGGTCTAGAACCCGCGTTTTCGATCCGCTCTTGGCCGGCTCATCGCCGGCCTTTTTCTTGTATTCGCTCAGACTCGTGCTGGGCGTTTTCGACCCGTTCTCTGAGATTGCGCAATTGGGCCGTCTGCATGAAGTGATGAATGCGGGTCATGAGGTATACGCTCAGCGTCAGTCGACCACCGAACGCCCCGCGTAGGCGCACGTGCAGACGCGTCGTCGAATGGTCGAGCGGCTCGAGGGCGAACGCCCACGTCGTCTGCAGGTAGCGCTCCGGGCGCGGCGATGCAAACGGCAGCTGTCGGTTGGTGTCAAGGTCGTACAGCCCGCCCAGCACAAACGCATGCGGCTCGTCCAGAAGCAGCACTTCGAAACCATCGTCGCCCTTGGGTGTTGACGGTATGACGTCGCCGACGTGCAACGATTGGAATTGTGAGAGGATCTCGCGTGCGCTCGGCCTGCCGGCGTTGTCGAGGACGTCCCAGCTATACCAGCCCGCACGACGACATCCCATCTGCACGAGCCATGGCCAGATGGCAGCGGGTGTCGCGGCGATCGTGACGCCGTCGGTGGCCTGCACTATTGCGTCGCCCAATAACTCGTCGCCTCGCAGCGGCTGCATGTGTTCTGCCGCTCCCGGGCCGCCGAGCTCACGCGCCATCAAGCCGAGCATGTGCCGGCGGATGAAATGCGAGAACGGACCCACCAACTGGAAGTAATGCTCGAAGCGCCGCCACGAGACGTCATCCGTGGCCGCGACGCGTAACTCGACGACGATACGCGTGACGGCGTGTCCGCGTGGCTCGCAGCGGAGCTCCCACGCGACCTTGATCCACCCGGGCTCGTCGAACGATGCGAAGCGCTCTGCCGGCACGTCAGCGAACTCGATGAGCGGTTGCCACACTTTTCCGATTGCTCCGACCGTGACCGCTCTGCCGGGCTGCTCGTCGAGAATCCGAAAACCGTGTGCGTTCGCGGTGATGTCGTCGATCCGAAGACTCTCGGTTTCGACGTCTCGGCCGCCCAGACGATCGGGAACGGTTCGGAGGGCGAAGAGCGCATGGACGAAGGGTGAGCGCGCCATATCGATGGTGCGCACGGCGGTCCATGCGACGCTTTGCGGCGCTCCCACCTCGACGTGGTCGCTCTGGTGCAAGCGTGGAGCGGGGATCAGGCGTTCAAGCGCGTTCATTATGCTGAAAATCGTAACGCACAGTTGTGAAGCGCCGAGCACGGCGCAACGAAG
This sequence comes from Vulcanimicrobiota bacterium, assembly GCA_963812135.1. Taxonomy (GTDB): domain Bacteria; phylum Vulcanimicrobiota; class Vulcanimicrobiia; order Eremiobacterales; family Eremiobacteraceae; genus JAFAHD01. The sequence goes on along the minus strand of CAWETU010000001.1, from coordinate 909,140 downwards.
GGACAGAGCGCGGATGTGAAGGTCCGGTGAAGCGTGAAAGGCGTGACATGCGCATCGTGATTCCGGGTGGCAGCGGTCAAATCGGCCGGATCCTTGCTGCGCATTTCCACGAGCAGGGCGACGACGTCACCGTCCTCGCGCGCAACCCGGATCCGGGTGCGCCCTGGCGTTCTATCGTTTGGGATGGCCGAACGCTAGGACCGTGGGCCGACGCGTTCGACGGCGCGGACGTGATCATCAATCTTGCAGGACGCAGCGTCAATTGCCGCTATACGGCTGAGAACTCGCGCATCATCAAAGAATCGCGCACCGAGACGACCCGTCTCGTAGGCCAAGCCATCGCCAACGCCCCCCATCCGCCGCCGCTCTGGATGAATGCAAGCACGGCGACGATCTATCGCCACACCTTTGATCGCGCGATGGACGAGGCGACAGGTGAGCTTGGCGGATCTGAACCCGACGCCCCTCGGACGTGGCGCTTCAGCATCGATGTGGCGAAGAAGTGGGAAGATGCCTTTTTTGAAGCCGTTGCTCCGCGGACGCGCAAGCTCGCGCTCCGTTGCGCGATCGTCATGAGTCCGCAGCGTGAAGGCACCTTCGACATCTTACTGGGCCTCGTGCGGCGAGGTCTTGGCGGCACGATGGGCTCCGGCAAACAGTTCTTCTCATGGGTCCACGACGCCGATCTCTGCCGGTCGATCGATTTTCTCGTCGCCAGAGACGACCTCGACGGCGTCGTCAACATCAGCGCGCCGCACCCGTTGCCGAATCGGGAGTTCATGCGCGTCCTGCGCGACGCGTGGGGCGCGCGGATCGGACTACCCGCGACCGAGTGGATGCTCGAGGTGGGCACGTTCTTCATGCGCTCGGAATCCGAACTCGTGCTCAAGAGCCGCCGCGTGGTTCCGACGCGGTTGCTCGAAGCAGGCTATATGTTTGAATTTCCAAACTGGCCGGAGGCTGCGGCTGATCTGACACGCCGGTGGAGAGCGACGCCGGCGAAGGTGGAACCCATTTCCTGATAAGGCAAGCGGCCGCTTGCTCAACGGGCCGGCGAGATCGGACACTCGCCTTCTCTCATGCGGCTCTAAATCGGTCATGCTATGCTGGCGTGACATCGGACATCATGTCGGGGTTTGTGAGCCATGACAGGCGCACTTCGAATCGTTCTGACCGTTGCGTGCGCGTTCGCGTTCGGTCTGCCCGTCCTCGCCGATCAGAAAACCGTCGACGCGCCCGTGGATGAGTACTTCGGGCGGCAGCAAATCAGCACGCTTGGCATCGACAACATAATCCGCGACACGGACCAGCGGGAGTCCTCCGACCCGACGACGGCGGAGAGCTTGTACGGCGGGCTCATGACCGCCGAAGATGCGCTCGGGGACTGGGCCGTGAAGTATCCGCACGACAGCTGGATTCCGAAGCGCGCATACGAGATGTCGCATCTTTTCTGGCGGATGCACTCCGCGGAAGCAAACGTGGCCGCCGACCGCTGCCGCGAGCTGCTATTCAAGCAGTTCCCCAGCTCGCGATATGCCGCGCTTGCCCACGTCGAAACGCCGTCGATGACGGCGGCAGACCCCTGGCAAAGGTTCCTTCGCCGGCGCTAGCCCCGAGGAGATAGCGCAAGTCCACCCCGAGCACATTTTTGCCTCGCGCAGTTCGCCGAGGTGACGAAGGGGAGCGTGGACAACAAGCGGCGGAGACTAACACAGGGGGTTGCATGAAGACACTGACGCTCTTAGCGGCTTGCATGTTGGGCGGGCTGCTCACGCTGTCCGTCGCCAAAGCCGACTCGACGCCGATGCCCATGAACATGCCCGGCATGACGCAAGGTCAGAACGCGGACAATCCCGAGAACGGGATAGCGTCGCCCGTGACCAACACGCAGTGGTCCGAGTTCAACCACCGGGGCGCCGGCGTGTTTCTTTTTTTATGGGGCCTTACCGCGCTGATCGCAGGATTGCAGTGGCCGAAGCGCACCTGGTTCAACTATGTGCCGGGCCTCGTGCTTTTGGGCCTGGTCGAGTTCTTGTTCTTGCGCAACGATCCGAAAGCGTGGCCCAGCGGCCCGTATGGGTTTTGGATCAGCTTTCAGGACCCCAGCGTGCTCCAGCACCGGATCTTCGTGCTTCTTCTGATCGCGCTCGCCGTCGTCGAATTGCTGCGCGCGGGCGACCGCCTGCCTAAACTTCTGCAAGTGTGGGCCGTCCCTGCGATCGCAGTGTTTGGCGGGGTCTATCTCTTCTTCCACGTCCACGGGGGCATCGAGACGCAAGCGATGATGCGTCACATGTCCGATCCGGGCGCTGCGTCCAACCCGGCCATGCAGAGCATGATCGCGTCGATGAAACATGTCAAGTTCGAGCATCTTTGGTTTTCCATCACAGGCTTTGGCCTGGCAGCCGCCAAGCTGCTCGCTGATGCGGGCTACATCAAAGGACGTTTGGGTGCGATCCTGTGGACGTTCTTCGCAATGGCGCTCGGGATCTATATGATCGGCTACACCGAATAGCTTTAGTGGAGCACGTGAGGGACGAATGGCGCGTGCCCTGTGAAGATCGAAGCAGCACTCGTCAACGCTGATTGCATATCCGGTGCGAGAACGTCGGCCGCATATATCTCCACGTAGTTGACGTGCTGACCGGCGGTGTTCGTCACCGTCGCATACCCGATCGACCTGGTCAGGGCGAGTGAAGGATCGCCGGCAGCGCCCATGATCTTGCTGTTGTTTTCGGCTGACGTGCGCAGTTGAAAGCCGGTCAGGGCGCGGCCGATGTAGCCGATGACGAATTGATCATCAGCCGCAGAATTCGGCTCGTGAGGACCCGGCCCGGCATGGACGTTGCTCGATTGAAGGACGAATCGATGGCCTAGGATAGTGCTCGCCGCGTCGACGATCGCTTGCCTCGTTTTGTGATTTTCGCCGGGATCGGGTTTGCTTTGATCGTCGATATTCAGGCCGGAGCCTTGCGACACAGAGATATACTGATTGGGAAAGTCGGCGGCATAGGCGTTAAGTACCGTTTTCCATGCCCCGATAAATTTTGTCGGCGTGTATCCGTCAGCTTCCCACTTCTTCAGGTCCGGCGGCGTCGCGGGCAGCGTGAACTCCGCCGAGACCGATGTCGGCCCGGCCGCTGCGACCAGCGAGAGGGCTGAGTTCGATCCGTACCGATCTGCGACTTTCTTCACAAATGCGAGCCAGTTGTTGAGATACGTCGAATCCCACGGCATCGGCAACGGCTCGGCATCGCCTCCTTTGCCCGGCCCGTACTGAATCGGAAACTTCGCGATCACCGCGTCTTTCAAGGCCCATTGCGGCGAGAAGAAGCCGGGAAAAATGAGGAGGTGGACCCATTTCTTCGACGACGCCGCGGCGGCGAACCACGCATCCAATTGCGACCAATCCGGTTTTCCCTTGGTCGCTTCGATGTCGCTCCAATGGATTTGAAGCGCCACGCCGCTGATGGAGGGATTGCTGACCGCTTTTTTCCACGATGGATCCGCCAGGTCGCTCGTATCGAGCACCACGACGAGGCCCTTCGGTTCGGCGACGACGATCGTGTTGCTCGGCTGAACGGCTTGCGAGCCTGAGCTACCTGGCAGCTCGGCGGATCGCACAGAAGAACGGCCGCCAAGAAGTAGAATCAGCGCGATGGCGACCGCGATAAACGGTCGAAAGTGTGTGGTCATGAACGTTCAACTCCCCAGCTTTGTTAGGAGTTCCTTCGACGCAGAAGTATAATGCTCCACTCATTTTCGAGTGGAGCATTTGGAACATCTGCTCCTGCCGCCCTGACGTCAGACAGAGATTCTGAGAGCTTCCCTCCCGCCGCGGCAGTCAACATCGTTGCCCGTGCGCCCGTTGAAATCGAGCGTGAAAATGACATCGGTCGTGCCGTCGCCTGCCTCCGCGGACCGATCGAAGCTGTAGGTGACGGTTTGCGATTGCTTGGGTCCGAGCGGCTGCAGACCGATCCGGTCGACCCTCTGACCAGCTTGGAAGACGTCCACTGACTCGAGCAGATCGCTCGGCTGTTTGACGCCGCCCTGGTTCGCCACGGTGATCGCGATCGTGTAGTGCTTCAACGCGCCGTTCGCCGTGGCTGACTGGACCGTTGCGGAGACAATAGTTGGAGTCGCGCACGACGCTCCGTTGAGCGCCGCGGCGAGCATAAGTGCGAGCATTTGTCCTCCCTCAGAATATTCGTGGCTCTGTACTAAATTATATACCCGACCCTGCTGCTATCCAAGCGTTGCACCCGAGCTGACTCTGCGGGCGTGCAACACCGCATCGTGCACGGTCACAGGTTGTTCGTCGCGTCCTTTGGCGGGCCGAGCGTCGGCTGCTTCGACGACAACTTGCCATTGACCGGGTTGGAGCAAACCTGCGACCTCGGTTGCCGTATAAAAGAGATCTGGTTCTTTCGGGCGATTCACCGGCACATCCAAGTCTGAAGGATGGTGGCCGACGATAAGGAGGGAGCCGCCAGGCGCCACCAGATCAGTAAGGCTGCGGAATAGAACGTCTCTTTCGGCCTTTGGTAAGTGCATGAAGAACGCGCAGACCAAATCGTAGGTAGTGTCTGCCGGAACGGATTCCGTTAGATCGGTTCGAATCCACGAGATCTTCTCCGCGACTTTTTCGCCGCCTTGAATCGCGCTTTTCTTCGCTCGCTCGAGCGCGACGTTGGATATGTCAACCGCCGTGACTCGCCAGCCGCGCTGCGCTAACCAGATCGCATCCGCCCCCTCGCCGCAACCGACGTCGAGCGCCGTGCCCGCCGGCAGTCCCGACATCTGTTTCACCAAAGACTCGTTGGGTTCGCCGCTCCACACTGATCCCCGTGAGCGGTAGAGCTCGTCCCAAAATTCCTGACTTCCGACGTGGTGGCTCATCGGAGAGACCCCAGAGCCAAAGGCGACCGCCCCATCCAGCCCAAACGTCCCCGTCCAGCATGACTCTCGAGGCATGGAATACCGCTGCCGCGATAGGCACGTTCGTCGTCATCACCGCGTCTGCGATCGCGGCGCTGGCGCAGCTTCGCCATTTGCGAACGGGCAATCAACTCAGTGGCCTGATCACGGTATTTGGCATGTTGCAGGATCCCAGCGTTCGCGATCTGACGAACTTCGTCCGCCACGATCTAGCCGAGCGCATGAAGGACGCTGACTTTCGCGCCTCCTTGTTGGAGATCCCCATCGATCGTAACAAACACCCCGAGTTCTACCTTTGCGACATGTACAACCACATTGGTTCGTTCGTGCGCAGCGGCCTCATCGATGAACGCACGTACCTCCAGACCGATTGGTTCAACGTCAATCTCTATTGGGGATTGCTGGCCGACGTGATCGCGATCTGCCGAACCAATCGGCCCCATGTCTTCGAGAACTTCGAATATCTGGCCGCTCGAGCCAAAGCGTGGATCAAAGAGCATCCTGATGGGGACTATCCGCGCGCCGAGGAACGACTACTCCCGGCTGCGCCATAAGTCAGAGGCGAGCATGATCCAAGCTGAGCAAGCGCAAGAGATCGCACAGATCCGCGACCGGATGCGCAACGCATTTTCGAACTCGTACCTGACGTTGCTCAGCATCATCCAGGGCACCGCGCTCGCGACTCTTTTTCTCAAGGTCGACTACCTCATCGGCCAGCATCGCTTTCACACACCACAGCTTGTCATGGCTATCGGACTGCTGCTCACGATCGTTTTGCTTTGGAACCAATATCAAATTGGCGTCATGTTGTACTACTGGAACTCACAACTGTTCGACGCATTCATCCCGTTCGGTTTCGGTGTCTGCGAATTCAGCGCGATTCTTGGGCTCGAGCACGGGGCCGTCGTCACGCTCATTGCGTACGGCGTGTTTTTCGTGCTCGGGGTGTTCGCTTTCGAGCACCAGTACAGTCAATTGCGAAAGTGCTGGGGTCCGGGCGCGTTCGTGCACCGCCTTACAAAAGGCTTTCGGCGAGTCGACGTTACGTCGTGTGCTGTGGCTGCGGTGATCTTCTTCGCGGCAGCGGCTTTTTTCGCGCGCTCCCAAATCGTTGTTGCCGATCTGGTGACCGGCTGGCTCATCGTCGCACTATCCGCGGGTCAAGCCGTGCGTGAGGTCACCGTGTGGCGCCTCGCGCTGCAACGACTCGATTCAGCCGTATGAACGACCATAGGAGCGACGGAATGTTGAAGTTTCTGACTTGCCTCGCCATCATCGCGATTGTTCTTACGTCAGGCTGCTCTCGACCGGCAAACGCGCCGGGCATGACAGCGACAAGCGAGTACTCTGGTCTGAAAAAGATCGTCGTCCCAATCGAGCCGACGCCAAAGCCGCGCTCCGCATGGGAGGCGGTGATGAGGAACATCGGACCAGACGGCGTCCCGAGCAAGCAAGTCGCGCTGGACGCATTCTCACTCGCTTTTGGGCCGCTGCCGGGCGTCGCGATGCCACCGGGGCCGCGCGGCCTCATCTCATCCGGAACCGGCGCGCTGCGCTGGATGTGGGGCCACTGGAATGAGCTCACGCCGGCGCAGCGCAGGGTAGTTCTTTCGTATCTGCGGCGCCCGCGAGTGCATGCGATGCGCTTCGCAAGCGCCGCCGTCCGCGATCGCGGCAGAAGTGATGAAGTTGTTGCGGCGCTTACCCAATCGCAATATGAGGCGATGGTGCACTCGGCGCGAGCCGACATCGCCGGCCTGCTCCATCGAGACCTTGGTTATGATCCAGCGGTTGTCATCAACTCGATGGAGATGTTTCCTACGCAACCCTACTCGGGCCCGCTCGTCTTCGACGCGCTCGCCTACGCGTTTTCGTACGACGCCAGCGGACGGCCGATGCCGTGCATCGTGTGGATCAATCCGAGCCTTCAGGCATCGACCTTTCGAATCCAGCAAGAAGTGATTCCGCACGAGGTCTTCCACTGTTTCCAGATGGCGCTGTTCAGCTCAGCAGCGGTATTAGGCACCAAACCATCGTGGCTCATCGAGGGCCAGGCGGAATGGGTCGGGTGCACGATCGCCGGGCATTGCGATGTCGGGGTCGGGTCGTGGGATACCTATTTCAACAGCGGCCGAACCCCGCTGTTCTCCCGAAAGTATGACGCGATCGGGTACTACTCCGAGCTCAACTATGTCGGAATCAATCCATGGGACCACTTCGACGAAATGTTGCAGGCGAGTGGCAGTGTGGACGCCTATCAACGCGCGATCACCGGCAACGCGAACGCGTTTGAAGACGCGTGGGCCCCGAGCTATGGCCGCTCCAAGTACCGCGATCCGTCGCTCAATGCGCAAGTTTGGGATAGCAGCGGGCCTGGCATCACCGCCGCCATGTCCAACTTGCTGTCTTTCGTGTTAAGCGACAACACCGAGCTTCAGCCCGCGCCGATCGGACCGTATCAAAACGTATTGCTGAGGCCGGATTTCGAAGCCGACATCATCGTGGTGCAGACCAATTCCGCACATGCTCGGATCCATTTCGCGGATGGATCGGAGTTCGCTGGCGTCGCCTTAGAGGGCACCGCGTTTTGCACGCGGTCTGACGAATGCGTCACCCCGAAGTGCCCGTCGGCGCATTACGAAAAGGCTGTGAAAGGCGAGGGCTATTTCGCCATCTCTGGCGCGGATACGGGCGCATCAGTCGGCATCATCGGACTTTCAGTCGATCAGCACTGTCGCGGGACTCCCCCGCCCCCGCCCCCGCCCCCGGGGCCTGGCACCCAGACAAGCGGCCTGCCGGGCGCGTGTGTGCTCCTCACGCAAGCTGAAGCGAACTCGATCTTGCATCTGCCCAACACGGTTGACACGACGCGTATAAATCCCACGTCGACCTCATCGTGCACCTATAGCACGGCGCGCGTCGACCCCACCTTTGCCGAAATAAACGTCTCAGTGTGGAACAATATGCCTGGACCTTACCCTCCCGGCGGTACTCCATGCGGTCACGCGGCCACGTGTTACCCAATCCAGAAGATGGCCGGGTTCTTGCACGCGCGCGGCGGCATGATCACGATAACCACCGGTGGCGAGAAGCGCGATACGCAAGCCATGGCGCAGCAGATCCAGGCATACATTTTGCAAAAAATCTAGTGATGCAGTACGCGGGCAAGCCAAGCCGCCAATAACATTAGCGCGCCGACGCCGAGGATAATCTCTTTCCGAGGGGGTGCGACGGCGCCGGGCACGCCTTCTTCTGCGTCGTGCCGATCGAGCGCGCTTTTTTGGGTCAACAGCCACTCGTTTGCCGACTGTTTGCGTTCCGGCGTGACACGTTGGGACATCCATGCAAGGATTTGGTCGTCGCTCGAGTGCTCGCCGATGGCGGCGGTGAAATCGCCAGGGCTGATGCCCCAGCGTTGCATCATGGCGCGATCCATCGGGCAAGGGTAGATGTAGCCGTCCTGCGTTCCGCTCGCCTTCGCACGTGCTTTGTCGAACACGCGGGCGAGCCACAAGAAACCCCCGAGAGCTTCTCGGCCCCGCCGTGGGAACGTCTTTCCGTCTCGAAAATCAGTAGGCATTATCGTCTCGCATGCTGCAGTTGTTTCACTCAGGCACGTTTTCCGCCTTTGGGGTTCGCAACGAAGCATGACGCCCACGAGCGCACCGAATCCTGCCGCCGGTCGCTACCCGATCGCGCTGACGATGATCGCGCTCCTTCTCACCGGCGCGATCTTGCCGTCGCCGATCTACTTACAGTACGAACGGACTTTCGGGCTTACCGCGGGAGAGATAAGCGTGGTGTTTGCCGTGTACGCCGCGTCGGTGATCCCGTCGTTGCTTTTCCTAGGTGGGATCTCCGACCGCATCGGACGGCGGCGCACGATGCTCATCGGCGTCGCGCTCATGGCGCTGGGCTCGCTGGTCTTCGCGTTCTCCGAAGGTCTGGTTTGGCTCATCATCGCACGTATTTTACAAGGGTTCGCTCTCGGCATGTCGTTGGGCGCGGCAATCGCTGCGGTCACTGAGTGGATGTCGGAGGCGCAGCGCCCGCACGCCACGCAACTCGTCGTTGTCGCGACCGCGGCCGGGTCGGCGCTTGGAGCTCTACTCGGCGGCGTGATCGGGCAGTACGGCCCGTACCCGTTGCTATTGCCCTACCTCGTACACGTCGCTTTGCTGGTGTTCGTCGCGATTGCGATTGGGACGGTTCCGTCGTGCCCCCACATTCACGATCTCCAACACAGCACGGTAGTCGCGGTTCCCAAAGCCATCCGTCGCCCGTTTGCGATTGCGGCCACCCAGTCGTTCATCGGCTGGGGAACGTCAGCGATCTTTCTGTCGCTGGTTCCCACCTTTCTTGCCGGCACGCTTGACCTGCGCAATCTCATGGTGGGAGCCGGCGTCATCACGTTGATGCAAATAGGGTCGGCGTCGGCGTCACTCGCAGGCAATGCGTTGCGCAACAGGACCGCGATCATCATCGCGATGCTGCTCCTTGGCGCCGGGATGTGGTCGCTGCTGCTTTCCGTGCCGACCCACATGTACGCCTTGATCGGGGTCGCTGCGTTACTCGTCGGTGGCGGGCTTGGTCTGTCGTATCTTGCGGGCCTGAGAATCGTCCTGCAAATCGCGCCCCCGGACCACCGGGCTGAAGTCAATTCCGCATTTCTTGTCGCGTGCTACGCGGGTTTCAGTCTGCCCGCGCTCGCGGTCGGACTTGCCGCGAATCGAATCGGGTTGCCTGAGTCGTTTCTCGCAAGCGCGATCGCGCTGGGCGCCATCGCCGTGACGATCATGCTTATTGCCACCGAGCGCAACCTGCAGGCCGCACCGGCAGGATCCACCTAAGCATACGAGATGAAGACGTACCGGATTGCGGTGATTCCGGGCGATGGGATCGGCAAAGAAGTCGTGCCCGAAGGCATTCGCGTCGTCGATGCGGCGGCGGCGAAATTCGGGATCGGTTTCCAATGGGACTACCTGCCTTGGAGCTGCGAGGAATACTCGAAGACCGGCAAGATGATGCCTGACGGCGGGCTCGACCGCATCCGCGCGCACGACGCGATCTGCCTAGGCGCTGTCGGCTCGCCGGAGGTGCCCGATCACATCTCCTTGTGGGGACTGCTGATCCCGATCCGACGCCGTTTCCAGCAATACGTCAACTTGCGTCCGGTACGGCTCATGCCGGGCATTGACTCGCCGCTGGCGGGTCGCAAGCCGGGCGATATCGATTTCTGGATCGTTCGAGAGAACAGCGAAGGTGAATACTCTTCGATCGGTGGCCGCCTCAACGATGGAACGGATGCTGAGGTCGTCGTGCAGGAATCGATCTTCACACGGCGCGGCGTCGACCGCATCTTGCGCTACGCGTACGAGCTCGCTAAGAGCCGGCCGAAAAAACATCTCACCTCGGCCACGAAATCCAACGGCATCGCCATCACGATGCCATATTGGGATGAGCGGGTGCGGGCGATGGCGCAACACTACCCCGATGTGAAAACCGATCAATACCACATCGACATCTTGACCGCGCATTTCGTGCAGCACCCCGATTGGTTCGACGTCGTCGTCGGGTCGAATCTGTTCGGCGACATCCTCTCCGATCTTGGCCCGGCGGTCACCGGCACCATCGGCATCGCGCCATCGGCGAACCTCAATCCGGAGCGCGAATTCCCTTCGATGTTCGAACCGGTGCATGGCTCGGCCCCGGACATCGCCGGCAAACACATCGCCAATCCCATCGGACAGATCTGGTCCGGCGCGATGATGCTCGAGCATCTCGGCCACGCCGACGCCGCAAATGCCATCATGAAGGCGATTGAATCGGTGCTGCGAAACGGGCCGCGCACGCGTGACATCGGCGGGCAGGCGAGCACTGAAGATGTCGGCAAGGCGATCGCCGCCGCGCTCACGTGATTAATGGATATGATCGTTGTCGATGACGAGTCGCGGTGAATCGGGTCATACGGAAGAGCAGATCCGCGGGTACACGATCGGCGAGCTTCAGCCGTTGGAGGGGCGGATCGTCCTCGCGGACTCCGATCCGCTTTGGCCGCGACACTTTCTCACCGAAGCCGATGCTCTGCGAGCCGCCCTCGGCGAGCGCGCGCTCGCTATCGAACACGTCGGCTCGACATCAGTGCCGGGGCTGCCTGCGAAACCGATCATTGATATGGTATTGGTCGTCGCAAACTCGGCGGACGAGCCTGCATACGTACCCGATCTCGAGGGCGCCGGCTACGTGCTGCGCATCCGCGAGCCCGATTGGTACGAGCACCGAGTGTTCAAGGGCCCGCGGATCAACATCAATCTGCATGTCTTCTCGGCGAACAGTCCGGAGATCGCTCGCATGCTGATCTTTCGGGATCGGTTGCGCGAGAACGACGCCGATCGCGAGTTGTATGCGAATGCAAAGCGCGCGTTGGCGCAACAAGATTGGAAGTACGTTCAGAACTACGCGGATGCCAAGACGGCGATCGTCGAGGAGATCATCGCTCGCGCGCAAACCGAGAAATAAAATATAGCGTCAATAGGGAGACAAATGATGGCACAAACAGTTTCCGTGCGAGACACGATTCCCGTTATGCCCGGCGCGAGCGACGCGTACAAAACCGCGCGAGAGGAGCTTTATCGCGCCGAAGAAGCGCTTCGCAAACAGGTCGCAACCGTGGCTGCCAAGCGCCGAGCGCTTCCCGCTGGGCCCGAAGTTCCAGACTACGCCTTTTTCGAGGGCGAGCGGCGCGTCCGACTATCCGAACTCTTTTCGCGCGGCTCCGAGCTGATCGTGTACCATGTCATGTATTGGGCCGACGACGACGAGTTCTGCCCGATGTGCACGCTGTGGATCGACGGGTTGAACGGGGTTGCCAAGCACGTGGAACAGCGTGCCAACATCGCGGTGGCCACACGGGCGCCCGTCGAGAAGCTGCGGGCGTGGGCGAAGCGCCGTGGTTGGGATTCGATTCGATTGCTCTCCGACGATGGTCCGGCGTTCGCGCGCGACACTGGCGCTGAAGACATCAACGGCGATCCGGTCGAAACGGTCTTGGTATTTTCGAAGGACGGGTCCGCGATCCGAAACACGTACGTCGCGCGCGCGCTCATGTTCGGACAATTCGGCGGCATCGATCTACTGAGCCCGGTGTGGAATCTGTTCGATCTGCTACCGTCGGGCCGCGACGACTGGAATCCCTCGAACGATTACTCATAACGCGAGGTAACCGGCACTCTACTTACCAACCTACCGGCCATGATGATCATCGCAATGTTGGCCGTCATGGCCACTCAGCCAAGCCCGCTTTTGCCGCCCCCTTGGGTGCAGGGTGACCCTGCCACAAAAGGCATGTACGCGTATTACGGCAAGCTTGAGCCCGACGGCACGTATAGCACCGTGTCCGCAACAAAGAACGTTTGCGATTGCAAAGTCGCGGTGCTGCAGGCCGATTGGATCAAAGGTTTGACCGGCCCCGGCGTGACGATCACGCATGACACGCAGACGATATGCGGAGTCGAAGCAGCCCATATCGTTGCGGTCGGGGTCGCGACACAAACCGACAAGACAACGCAAAACAACGACGCCTTCATATTCCGCGAAGGGCCGGCCGCGTATATCCTACAGTATCGGTTTCGGTATCCGCAGCCAAACCCGGACGAAGTGAAAGCGCTGAGCGCGCTTTGCCCGGCATCTAACGACTGAGGAGATCGAATGAAGATTCACTACGGCGCCGCGGTACTGGCAATTGCTGTACTCCTCGGGTTTTCGACCCGCGCGCCAGCCGATCTAATTCCGATTTCAAAGATCAAGAATATGACATGTTCACCGAACCCCGAGCTGTTAGCGCAGAAGAAAACCCCGTGCGGGGTTGAGGCGCTTCCGAGCACACCTACGTCAGCAGATGGTAGCTTCGTTCAAGGCGTCGTTCAAGGGCGATGGGTTGGTCTCGTCATGATCTACAGTGGAACCAATGGCTTCGCGTCGTACGCCCACGTTTTTGCGGTTGGCGACGGCGGCAATGGGCCGCTTACCACAAATCTCGGAATCATCACCGCCATGGGTGCTAGCAAGAACTCAATCGAACCCGATCGACTCGATGCCCACTTTGCAAACGATCGCCTCTACACCGTTAATCCGATCTATCTCCAAGGGCAGGCGCACTGCTGTCCGACAAAGTTTATTGTGCAGCGTTTTGGGTTTCACGGAAAGACGCCACACGACGCGGGCGATACGTTCATGTTGGAAGGCTCCGCCACGATTAACAGCAAGCAGGATTATCTAAAGGCTACAATCCCCTAGGGCCTGAATAACAAGATATTGTCCTCCTGCGAGTAAGTCGAAAGGGAATTCTATTGTGAAGTCTCATAGCCGCCCCATTGTGCGCGTATTTGCCACTGCGTTGGCGCTCTGCAGTATTGCGATTTTGCAGTCGTCTGTGGCCATCGCTGCAAGTAGTACACTACGAACCGTGACGACAGACGACAAGACGGCGTCGGTGGGGATTCCCAGCGGCTGGACGTTGAAAAAAGGAGCGAACGGTTTTGTCTGGGTGATGGGCCCAAACGGCGAAGGGGTTAACCTTGGAGTTCTCGTGGTTGCGAAGAATGCCAGCGCTGGAAGCAACGTCAGTGGGGAAGTCGCCTTCGCGCTTCCGTTCAGTGCGAGTTTGAGCGACAAATTCACGACGATCCTGCAGAAAGGGGCCGCGAAGCAAGGGCAACCCGCACCCCAAGTGACGATCGCGAGCGTGACGCAAATGAAGCTTCCGATGTGTTCTCAACTCCTCGGAGGCTGGACGGCTGGCGGCAAGTCCTGGAAATTTGAGAGCATTATGTGTTCGCTTCAGCCCGATTACCTCGGATTGTATAAGAACCTGGTTTTCCTCGCGCAAGTTCCCTCCAACCTCGCGGCGCAGGACCGCCCGATCGTCGAGCAGATCGCGCAAAGTTACCGAGTAACTCCCGCAATGTTCAAGAGAATGCTTGCGCCGTACACTGCGCCGCCGCCACATCCAGTAAGCGGTGTAATGCCGATCGCTCCGTATCAAGATCCGACCAATTCAGATTGTTTCGACTACAATATCATCCGCGAATCCCCGCCTTGGGAAGTCCCGATGCATTGCGGCGGGTACCGACCCGGCTAGCGGCGCGCCACGATGATCGCGCTCGCGGTTGCAGCTCCTCATCGACTAAACCCATTCACGAGTTCGAGTCTCGGCCGTCACCTATTCGGAGTGGCGGCCCTGGCCTTTGGCGTGATGACGCTAGTCTGGCCGAACTACAAGGATTGGGACCAACTGAGTCACATTTTGAACGCGACCGATGGCCCTATCTTCCTCTACATCGCAGCTGCGGCCCAGATCCTCGGCGGCGTTGCGATTCAGTTCCCTCGGACTGAGAAAATAGGCGCAGCCGTCCTCGGCGCGGTGTATCTCGTCCTCGCGTTGCTGTACGTGCCGAGAATCGTCGCCAGACCACAGATCTACGATCGCTGGGGCAACTTCTTCGAGTGGTTCTCGCTCGTGATCGGACCGGCGATCGTTTATGGGCGTTTGTCTCCGGGATGGTCACCGAAAACACTTGGTCGGATCGCCCGCATTGTTTTTGGCGTCTGCGTCGCTTCCTTTACCGTCGAACAGGCGATTCATCTTGACCCTACCGCGAGTCTTGTTCCGAAGTGGCTTCCGCCAAGTCAGATGTTTTGGGCGGTCGCGACGACGATCGCATTCGGGCTCGCGGCCGTGGCGTTACTTACGAATCGTATGGCACTTCTTGCAAGTCGCCTCCTGACTGCGATGCTCGTGATCTTTGGGCTACTCGTGTGGGTGCCGATTCTTTTTTCGGACCCCCACAGTCAGGCGAATTGGAGCGAAACTATCGAGACCTTTGCGATCGCCGGAATCGCGTGGATTCTCGCCGACCTCCTCGGCGAGTAAGATGCATTTCATAGGGTAGTATCACCAATATACGAAACTGGCTAGGGTGCAAGAAACCAAGGCAACGATTCGCTTCAGTGCCAAGCTGTCTCGGCCTAAGGCAACCGAAAAAAGTCGGTGGACGCCACTGCCGCTGCCCAAGAACGCGAGTGCGAAGCTTCCATCTCGAGGTTTGACGATGGTAGAGGGAACTATCAATGGCTTCCCTTTTCGAGCCGCGCTCGAACGAAACGGCCAAGGATCTCACTGCCTCCGGGTTAGCAAAGCCGTGCGCGACGGCGCGGGCGCGGATGCAGTAGACACAGTTCCGGTGGAGATTACGCGGACCGGGGAAGAACCGGAGATCAGGGTGCCGATGGATCTGCGCAAAGCCCTTGCAGCCGCCCCCCTGGCGCGTGCATCGTGGGCGGATATCACTCCAACCGCGCGCCGGGAGTGGATACTCTGGATAAGCTCAGCTAAGCAAACGGAAACGCGTATGGGTCGGATCGAAAAAGCCTGCGACATGCTTAGATCTGGAAAGCGACGGGTGTGTTGTTTTGGCGGTCTAAAGTGGTTAATGAAAGATCACCCAACAGCAGAGGGATGGCTTCCGTTGCCAAACTCAAAAGATCGTTCGTCGCCGAGATCGACAAAGTAGCTTATGAGCTGGGAAATGCTCGCAGCGCTCGGGCAATTGGCGGCGGTGTTTGTCGGAATCCCTTCCCTCATATATCTAGCCATCCAGATTCGAGCGCAAACCACAGAACGGCGCCAGTCGGCGGTTCACGCTCTCAATGTCCAATGGGGCGATCTGACAAGAGGTCTGCACGATAGCGCAGAGCTCAGCTCAATTTTTCTTCGCGGCCTACAATCTTTCGCTGATCTTGATCCGGTCTCGAAACTAAGGTTCAGCGCGTTCTTCAACCGTCTTGTAAACTATTTCGAAGGAATGTATTTCTCCCATTGCGACGGCGTACTCGGGCACTCATCGTGGGGCAGGGTCGAGCGGACGATGAGCGACCTCATAGCCTATCCCGGCGCGCAACAATGGTGGGAGGAGCGGAGACATTGGCACACGGTGGAACTTGGCCGCCTCATCGACGCGCTTATCGCTAGGGGCATTAAGCCCAAAGCGTTCTCAACCTATAGGCTAAGCGAGATCGTCGCGCCGGAGACAGGCGTACGTCGACAGCCCGAAACCGAATGAGGCCAGGGCCCGGGGATGTTCATTGGATCTCCCGGACCGGTTCCTGAAACGCAGCGAGTGTGGTGAACAGCAGCATCAGTGCGGCAGCGCCGGCGAACATGCCAGTGACGCTCCAGGTCACGGCGAAGCCGGCGATCGCCAGTGAGATGGGCTGCAAACCCACCGCCGCGAACATGATCACGCTCATCGCGCGACCGAGCATGTCGCGCTCGACGCGCTGCTGGAACCATGCCACGATGTGCACGTTGAGAAGCCCGGCAGCGACGCCCATCGCGAACAGCACTGCGCTCAGCGACCACAATTGAGCAGCGATTCCGAGCAACGCCGTGCCGAGCGCCACAACGGCGCTGACCGCGATGATTCGCCGGCGATCGGTGCCTCCGGTCGCCGGCCTTTTCTCGCCACGAAACGCGTCGAAGAGGTAGCGCAATCGTTGAAAGGAACTCCCGAGCTGTGCACTCCGATCTAATAACGATGCACCAATACTCATGAGGCTCATGGCCGTCGTAGCTTGCGCCTGCCTGGCCGTTCTCGTAAGCGGCTGCAGCGCAGGATCCAGACCTACGCCGTCACCATCTCTGACAGCGACCGCGTTCGAGTCGCCGACACACTGCCCGCTGGTGACGGACGCCGATCTCTCACGACTGAATCCAGTACTCAAACGCGCCGGGGATGATTGGAAGGAGCGCAATGGCTCAATCTATTGCGCCATTTCTTTTGGGATCGACCTAGGCGCGATTGTGATTTCAGGCAAAGAAGCGCCGAAGCCATTCGAGCTCCTTATAGTCTCAGTGCTACGCAGCGCTGATTTCCCAAGAAGAATCCATCTACCAGTTGACCAGTGCACTCACCCTGGCTACGCACATATTGGAGAATGCGTCCCCGAGAGAGCCATCGGGGATTACGCCTTCTACACCAAGACCTTGGGTTTCCCGAAGGCCTACGTGTATCGTGGGCAGCGCTTCGTCGAGATATCAAGTGAAATGGTCCGAGCGATCTCAGGACCGTACGAGATTCTAGTCGACGCAGAATACTGGAAAGGTGGCAGCCCAAAGCAAGGCGCGATCGAGCTTGCTAAGAAACTCGCCGCACGATACCATTAGTCGGCGTAAGGTGTTCCCAAGAATGCCGGATCTAGGATAAGCGATGGGTTCAGATGTCAATCTAGAGGACCACGCACCCCACGCACGGGCGAAAATATTCGCGCTGCGGGCCCCAGGCCTGCTCTGGTATTTCGACTTATGCTTACCACACCCGTCGCGCGGCAGTCACTGGGGCAACGCGACTAAGACTAGAGACTCGAATTGGGTGATGCAAGGAATGACCGGCGCGAGCGAGCCACTCCCGGGCGGCTATGCTTTTGAGGAAATCCGCTACGAGTTCGCCGCACAGCTCGCGTACGCGCTCGCTAGCGCTAATGGCCATTTCGCGGGGTCAGTGGTCATATCACCTCAGCATATCGCCGGTGAGCGCGGCGAAGCGGTCGTGAATCCGGATTCTTGGTTCCCCTTTCAACTGCCGTTCGGTTTTCATAACCTAAATTCACGGTTAGGAGCGAGGACGCGACAAAGGGGCAGCTCATTTATATGCCATCCAGAAACCTTGCCGCAACTGCGACGATTCGTTTGTCCGGAGTTCGATTTTCACGAGCTTGAACTATACTTGGGCAAGCCTTTTGCTTCGCCGCAAATTGGCTTCCCTAATGAAGAGGAACGATGGTTTATTGACACCGATCCTCCGGATATGGCCACCATTGTGCAGTCAATATGCAATCGAATGGGGCTGGAGCTCGAAACGTACACCCACACAGGTCCGATCGAAGACTTCGATCCGAGCCTCGCCGACATCATCAAGGCAAGACGAAAACGGCAGCTAGACGCGCGGGTCGACGATATCGAACGAGATCTTCGAAAGGGCGAGTAAGGCCGATTCGTGGGTCGGGGTGTTCCCAAGAGTGCCGCATTTTGGACGGCTTGACTGTCTCGCCCACAGGGTGGGTGTCGATATATGGTTAACGGCCGCTCGATGTCCGTGGAGCTACCTGAGCTAGACGCCTGGGAAGCTGGCAACGCAGAGGCCGAGAAAACACTTCGCTCGGTTGGCTTGGTCCTGATAATCTATGGTATAGGCGCGATCATTCAAGATGGCCTCAACCTAATACGCGCCATCCAAGCACACCAAGGAATAGGATTCGGGGTCGAGTTACTGGCCGCCGGAGCTGGAGTTTTTTTATATCGCGGCGCTGCTTGGCCCGTTCGAAGCGTCGCTTATACCGCTGGTGTTTCTGCCGGTGGCTCGACCATAGTATGTCTTATGCTGCCTTTCGTAATGCCGTTTGATTTTCTCGCACTTCAAATACAGAGGGAGCCGGTCGACTACCTCATAGGTCTGCTCCTCATCCCGACCTCGTTCTGGGTCTTTAACAGGTTGACGACACCTGCGGTCGATGCGTTCGTCACCAGCCAATTAGGGCCGGCAAAGCGATTTTGGAGAAACCCGCGATTAGGTATCGTTGTCGGCGGCGTCATCGCTGCAGTGGCTCTCGGCTCGATTGCTGTGCTCCTCAACCCGAATGCGCCGGACAACCAGCGGGTCGTCGCGCAAGCTCGAAAACAATATGGACCGGATTACAAGTACTTCGTGAGCGGCTATCAAGGGGATCGCTATACGGTGACGTTATACAATCGTCGAGAGACCAGGACCGTGACAATCACTCTCCATTAAGGTGTTCCCAAAAACGCCGCGTTTTGAAGGGGGTATAAGTACTACCCCGTCACCGCCGAATCTTGACACGATTGCCTCCCGACCATATAATAAGCCTGTTAACCATTAGGAGCTAAACAAAGGCTGGCATGAAGACCGAACCAACCCAAACCGACAGCGTCCCGGAAAGCGATATGGCGCTCTTCCGCACAGGCCTGCGAGGCTACTGCGCCAAGGCGCACGGCGACTTCGATACCGTCAACCTAATTGTTACCCTGAAGCGGACCGTCAGCGAACTCACCAACATGCTCGAGGCCTCCGCGGGCGATATGCGGATGACGCCTGGGCGGATTAACATCTTGATGACCCTTGATGCCCAACCCGAAAAGCGTATGCCGCTCTCGGATATAGGCGAATACTTGGTCGTCACGCGCGCCAACATCACCGGCCTCATCGACGGACTGGTCAAGGACGGCCTCGTGCGGCGCGTCGATCATCCCGACGATCGCCGGATGATGCTCGCCGAGCTCACCGAAAAGGGTAAGAAGTTCATAGCGTGGTTCTCGCCGCGCCACCAAGAGCTCGTCAAGCGGATCGGCAGCTGTCTTTCTCTCGAGCAGAAGACAAAACTCGTGGCCTGGCTGGACAGCTTGCGTGAGCACATTCGCGAACTACCGATCACGCCGATCGGACCCTTCACGGAATAGAAAACGCTTCAATGATTGCAGCACAAGAACGGCCCGTGGTTGCAGAGGCGCCAGACCAAAAACCCAGCCGGCGACGAGTCGTCATCCCGATCATCATCGGCGTGGCAGCCCTCATCCTCATCATAGGCATTCCTTATCTTATCTATGCTTCGCGCCACGTGTCCACCGATGACGCGCAGGTCGACGGCAACATCACGACGATCGCTCCCAAGGTGAAGGGCCAAGTCACCGATATCTTCGTCAACGACAATTCGACCGTGCACAAGGGCGACATCCTCGTCAAGCTCGACGCCCGCGACCTAAAAGCCGCGGTCGACCAGGCCGCCGCGACGTTGGCGCAGGCGGTCGCTTCGTACAAGGCTGCAGTGATCGGCGTGCCGCAACAAGCGCAACTGTCGACCGCGCAGATCGCGCAAGCCAATGCCGGCATCGGGCAAGGCGAAAGCGGCGTCACGAGCGCGCAAGCGGCGTTGATGTCGGCGCAAGCGCAACTCAAAGCCGCGGAAGCCAACCTGGTCAAGGCGGCCAAAGACGAGCAGCGCGCGAGCCAGCTGGTCGCGCAGGGCGCGATCTCCCAAGCCGAAGCCGACGCGACGTATAGCGCGTATCAGTCGGCTGTCTCTGCGCGCGATTCTGCCGCCCAAAACGTCAAGGAGGCTCAGGCCGGCGTCCAGCGAGCTGAAGCGCAACTCGCAGGCAACAGCGCGGGCCTGATCCAGGCTCAGGCTGAGTCCGATACCACGCAGATCAAACAGGCGCAAGCGTATACCAGCGCGGCGCAAGTGAAATCGGCGCAAGCCGCGCTCGATGCGGCGAAGCTGCAGCTCTCGTACGCCACGATCCGAGCGCCGATCGACGGCGTCGTCAGCAAGCGCTCGGTCAACGTCGGCGACTTCGTCAATCCGGGCCAGGCGCTCATGGCGGTCGTCGATCCGACGGACATCTGGATCACCGCCAACCTCAAAGAGACGCAGTTGACCAACGTGCGCGTGGGCCAACCGGTGTCCATCAAAGTGGACGCGTACCCGCGCGAGAAGTTCCGCGGTACGGTCGAGAGCGTGGCGCCGGCGACCGGATCGACGTTCGCGTTGATTCCGCCCGACAATGCCACCGGCAATTTCACCAAGGTGGTGCAGCGCGTGCCCGTGCGCATCAAGATCGATCATGAGTCGGATCCGAACAATCTCTTGCGACAGGGCCTCTCCGCGCAAATCACGATCGACACGAGCAACCACTAGGCTCACATGCCCTCTCGCCTGATCGGCAACAAATGGCTGATCTCGATACCGGTCATGCTGGCGGCTTTGACCGCGGTGCTCGACGCGAGCATCGTCAACGTCGCGATCCCGAACATGCAGTCGTCCTTCGGCGCGGGCGTGGATGAGATCGACTGGGTCATCACCGGTTATCTGATCAGCAACGTCATCATCATACCGACCACCGGGTGGCTGTCGAGCATCTTCGGCTTGCGCCGCTACTTCGTGATGAGCCAGTTCGTCTTTGTGATCGCGTCGTTGCTATGCGGACTGTCCTGGAGCCTCAACTCCCTTATCTTCTTCCGCATTTTGCAGGGCATCGGCGGCGGCGCGATTCTGCCGGTCTCGCTCACCATTTTGCTCGAAGCGTTCCCCCCGCAAGAGTTCGCGATGGCGTCAGCGCTGTACGGCATCGGTGCTACCCTGGGTCCCGCGATCGGCCCCACGCTCGGCGGCTGGCTCACCGACACGCTCTCGTGGCCCTGGATCTTCTTCGTCAACGTGCCGCTCGTGGCGCTGTCGATCTTCTTCACGTTACTCTTCATCCACGAGAATCGAGACCTGACCGCGGGTCGCGCGACGGCGCCGATCGACTACTGGGGGCTGATCTTCGTCGCGACGTGGCTTGGCACGCTGCAGCTCGTGCTGCAAGAGGGCCAAAAGGATGACTGGTTCCAGTCGCCGTTCATCTTCTGGATGAGCTTCGTGTCGCTGATGTCGTTCGTGGCGTTCCTTTATGTCGAGCTGACCGAAGAACATCCGCTCATCAACGTCCGGATCTTCAAGAACCGCAACTTCACCCTCGGTTCGTTCGCTGGCGCGATGCTTGGCGCGGCGCTGTTCGGCATGCTCTTCCTCGTGCCGTTGTTCACCGGCAACTTATTGCACTACACCGCGCTGCAGATCGGCCTGTTGCTATTGCCGGCCGCGATCGTGAGTCTCGTGATGTTCCCGCTCGTCGGGCGCGCGTCGGCGTTCGTCGACGCCCGGATCCTGATCGGACTCGGGTTGTTGGTCTTCGCGTGCGCGCTCTATCTCCAAAGCCGCGTCGATCTGAACACGAGCTACGCGGAGCTGGCCTGGATTCAGATCATCCGCGGCGCGTCGTTGCCGCTCATGTTCACCTCGATCGGCGCGCTCTCGCTGACGAGCCTCAAACCGCGCGAGCGAGCTGACGGCTCGTCGCTCTTCAACCTGACGCGTACGTTAGGTGGTTCGTTCGGCATCGCGATTTTGGCGACGTTCCTCGTCAACCGCGAACGGTATCACTTTGAGCGTTTCGGTGAGTCTCTCACGGTGTTCTCGCACGCGACTCAAGCGCAGCTTGCGGCCATCAGCGCGGGTTTCATCGCGCGAGGCGGCTCCGACGCGGTGACCGCCTCCCAGCAGGCCATCGCAGCGCTGTACGGCCGCCTTTACACTCAGGCGTTCGTCGCCGGCTTCCAAGATGCGTCGCTGGTCCTTGGGATCGCGCTCATCGTGACGATGTTCATCATCCCATTCTTCAAGCCGCCCCCGCTCAGCGGCCACACACCGGCGGCTCCGGCCGAATAGGGCTTCGGCCGCTCCATGCGTAAGAGCGGCCGCCCATGATCGTCAAACTTGACCTCGAAGACACTTTCGGCGACATCGTCCGCAAGACGGCGCGCGCAAAGGATCTCTCCAACGCGCAGCTCGCCGTTTTGGCCGGAGCGGATCCGGTACGCGTCGAGCAGTTCGCGCGCGACGCCGCGCTGCCGACCGAAGATGAAGCCCGCGCGCTCGCCAAAGCGCTCGGGCTCGATCCGGGGCGGCTCGCCGACATCGCCTTCGCGCGTTGGAAGCCGGCCGAAACGCCGCTACCGCCGCACATCGGCCATCAAGTCAACAAACCGCACCCGAGCAACGGATATTTCGTGATCCTCGAACAGCAGCGGCTCGCCGCGTTCGTCGATCCTGGCGGCAGCGTGCCGAACATCGTGCAGACGTTGAAGCGCTCGCCCGTGGCGCTCAACTATATTTTGGTCACGCATAAGCATGCCGATCACATCGATGGCGTGCCCGATCTGCGCAAAGCATTTCCGGACGCGCGCATCGCGGTGCATCGGCTCGACGCTCCCGCGCTCGGCGATCTCGCCAACGGCGCCGTCAACGTCGACGACGGCGATTCGCTACCGTTCGGCGATGGCGTCATCAAAGTCGTCCACACGCCCGGCCACACGGACGGGTCGATCTGCTTCATCTATCAAAGCTCGGCCTTCACGGGCGACACGCTCTTCGCGGGATCGATCGGCGGCATCTTCGGCGACCGGTTCGGATACGACGATCTCCTAGAGGCCACCAAAATCAAGATTTTTACGCTGCCGGATGACACGGTCGTCTTGCCCGGTCACGGGCCGCCGTCGACTATCGGGCAAGAGCGTGCGCACAATCCGTTCTTCTAGGAAGGGTCTTTGCGAGGAGACGCCATGATTGCCGAATGCTCACATCTCGATCACATCAAGAACGTCAAGCCGCAGACGCCAGAAGGCTGCGAGGAATGCTTGAAGACCGGCAGCGACTGGGTCCATTTACGGCTGTGTTTGGAATGCGGGCACGTCGGCTGCTGCGATGACTCGCCGAACAGGCACGCGACCAAACACTTCCATAAGACGCAGCACCCGATCATCCAATCGTTCCAGCCGGGCGAGGATTGGCGGTATTGCTACCTCGACGACGTAGTGCTACCTGAAGGCTGACAAGAGGCGCTGCGCTCCGACGAGCAAACTTCTAACCGCAAATGTAACCGACGCCGGCCCTTGTCGGACCGGCTTGGATGAGGTTGGAGGCCGCTATGTCCCTTGAGCTGCTCAGCACTATCGGAACGCTCACCACGGTCGTCATCGTGGCTGCAACCGCGATCGCCGCACTTGTCCAGCTGCGGCATTTGCGAGCCGGCAATCAAATCAACGCTATTCTCAGCATTGCTGAACTCATCAACGGCAAAGCGTTCGACGACTCGATGAGTGTGATCCGCACGGATCTGGCTGGCGCCCTCGACGATCCTGCCTTTCGCGGCTATTGGGAAGCGCAAATTCGGAACGAGACGCTGCCGAAGATCGACCCGACGCATCAGCGAGTGCGCACAGCCGTGGTCACTGTTGCCAACACGTACGAGCAATTAGGTGTGCTCGTGCGGAATGGGGTCATCGATCAGCATATGTTCGTCGAGGGCTTTTGCGCGCCGGTGCTTGGGTTGTGGAACCGTCTCTCGAATCTGACCGCATTCTTGCGCGAGGTCGATAACGACCCTGCCCTGTGGGAGAATTTTGAATATCTCGCTGTTCTCTCAGAGGACTGGCTCGCGCGATATACGACGACCTATCCGCGAGACATGAGGCGGCTTGAGATCCATAACCCCTGGCCGCTTGCTTCAGGCCCGGCTCCTGCGTCTGCTGCACCCTAGCAAGCATGCGTACCGGAGGCCCCCCAGGCGGCGGTGCCGAATCAGCCGCGTCTATGCCCAAGAGTGCTTTATCCGTCGCGGCGGCGCTGTGCGCAGCCGCTGCGCTTTTCACGGCCTGCAGCCAGAACGCCGGCTTCGGCTCACCGCCAGTTCCGGGTCCGCAGCAGCCCGTGGGTCAGAACCCGAACACCAACGTTTCGCCGGTCCCGCTTGCCAGCGGTGCCTCGCCGAGCGCGTCCGGTGCTCCGGCTGCAACCGATGCGCTGAGCGTCGCGAGCGCGTCCGGCCGGTACGCGTATGACGGGTCAGAATCCGATCCCACCAAGGCGCCGCGTTACTTAGAGCTCGCGTACGCGCTCAAGAACCCGACCGCCAAAGCCATCACCGTCTCGAAACTCACGATCACCGGTGACGCCGGCGCTGCGATCGGCGAAACCAAGATGGCGTTGACGATCCCGCCCGGCACGACCACCGACGTCGCGCTCGTCGCCTTCAAGACGAAAAAAGATGCGGGCTTCGTGAAATCCGTGACCATGACGTTCGCTGACGACAAAGACAAGACGCTCGTCACCGGTTCGGCGGACTTGCCACCGACCGACCTGCCGTTCGTTCCGCTTGATGTCAAGGATCCCAAAGGCGGCGCGAGCGTTGACGGCGTTGAGGTGTCCAAAGTCGACGTCGCCGGCGGCGGGCTGCATTACGAAGTCACCTTCGCGCTGACCAACGCGAGCGAGACCAAGGTCGACATCGATGGCTTTACACTCGCGCCTCCGAAGGCGCCCGGCGTGAAGGCCTCGATCGCGCTCACCATTCCGCCGCGCACGACCACGGGGTTCATCAGCATCGTCATGCCGTTCAAGGGCAAGGCATTGCCCGACGGCGATTACCTGGTCAACGCGGTCAACGGCGCGGCGACGGTCGCTAAGTCGACCGGCGCGCTGCTCTAGCCACATCGCCGTCGCGTTGTGGCGCAGGAACGCGATCTTCTCGAACTCGATGCGGTGTTCGTCGGCGCTGGGCCGGCGAGTCTTGCCGGCGCCATCCGGCTCGCGCAGCTCTACGCCGAGCATAACGCCGCGGTAAAGGCGGGCACCAAGCCCGGTCCCGAGCTCTCGGCCGACAACATCCTCGTCATCGACAAAGCGCGCGCGATCGGCGATCACGGCATTTCGGGCGCGGTGATGGATCCGCGCAGCATGCGCGAGCTGTTCGGCGATTTTTTCGCGGCCGGATGCCCGGTCGAATCACCCGTGACATCAGACTCGCTCTGGTTCATGACCAAGACGGGCCACCTCAAGGCGCCGTTCCAACCTCCAATGATGAACAATTCCGGCAAGTACGTCGCAAGCCTCAACAAGCTCGTCAAGTGGCTTGCGAGCAAGGCCGAAGAGCTCGGCGTTCAGGTGTTCCCCGAATTTCCCGGCCAAGAGCTGCTGTACGATGGCGAGCGCGTCATCGGCGTGCGCATCGGCGACAAGGGACTGGATAAGAACCGGCAACCCAAACGCAATTACGAGCCCGGTCCGGATCTCATCGCCAAAGTGACGGTGCTCGGCGAAGGGCCGCGCGGCACGCTGGCCAAGCAGCTCGGCCGCAAGCTGCCGGCGCTCACGCAAGGCAAACATCCGCAAGTCTATTCGATCGGCATCAAAGAGCTCTGGCAGATGCCCAAGGGCTCGACGCCCGCCGGCCAGGTGATCCATACGCTGGGCGAGCCGCTCGACAACGATACCTTTGGCGGCGGCTTCATCTACTCGATGGCCGACGACATCTGGGACGTCGGCTTCGTCGTCGGACTCGACTACAAGAATCCGCTGCTCGAGCCGCACGCCGAATTCCAAAAGTTCAAGCAACATCCCAGCGTCGCCAAGCTGCTCGACGGCGGCCAGATGTTCCGTTACGGCGCAAAGGCGATCCCCGAGGGCGGCTGGTTCGCGATGCCGCGGCCATATGCGGATGGCGTCGTGCTCGTCGGCGACAGCGCCGGGATGCTCAACCCGATGAAGCTCAAGGGCATCCACCTCGCGATCAAGTCGGGCATGCTCGCCGCCGAAACCGTGTTCGAGGCCATCGTCAAAGGCGATTCGTCGGCCGCAACCCTTGCCGCATACGAGCAGCGCATCGCCAGCTCGTGGATCCGCGCCGATCTGTATGCCGCGCGCAATTTCCACCAGGGCTTTGAGGGCGGGCGCCTTGCCGGACTGTTCAACGTGTCGCTCGGCATGGTCACCGGCGGCCGCGGATTCGGCGTCCACGACCGTCTCCAAGGCAAAGAAGGCTACGCCCGGATGGAAAAGCTCGTCGACTATTTCGGGCGCAACGTGCCGGGCTTC
This sequence comes from Vulcanimicrobiota bacterium, assembly GCA_963812135.1. Lineage (GTDB taxonomy): Bacteria > Vulcanimicrobiota > Vulcanimicrobiia > Eremiobacterales > Eremiobacteraceae > JAFAHD01. The sequence goes on along the minus strand of CAWETU010000001.1, from coordinate 882,656 downwards.
GAGCGGCCGGTCTACGACAACAAGCTGACGTTCTCAAAGCTGGATGACGTGTATCGCAGCGGCACCACGCACGAAGAGGATTCGCCCACGCACCTCCTCGTCGCCAACACCGATGTCTGCGCCACGCGCTGCGCCACCGAATTCGGCAACCCGTGCCAGTACTTCTGTCCGGCGAACGTCTACGAGATGATCCCGGCGGCGACCGAGGCCCCGCAAATAACCAAGGACGGCTTCGCCGATTCGCGCAAGCGGTTGCGCATCAACTTTGCCAACTGCGTGCACTGCAAGACGTGCGACATCATGGATCCGTATCAGATCATCGACTGGGTGCCGCCCGAAGGCGGCGGCGGCCCCGTGTATACGGGTCTGTAACAGCCGCTCGCGCGATTACGCGCCGCGTGCCAAAGACGTGCCATCCGCATGGTCGTGTGCGACACACCGGAATATCCACATCCATGGATCACCGTAGGCGCACGTTGAGGCCGCGCGCGATGATCGCGGCCGTTGCATTGTCGGCATGCGCAATCGCGGGCGTATCGGGGGTGCCGAGCGCGGCCGAGCCCTCGCCCCACGATGAACTGAGCAGCGCGCAGACCCGCCTCTCGGCGAATTACGAAACCGTCGCGCGCAGGATGGGCGCCGACCAAGCCGCCGACCTCGAGGAGCGCCTAGACACCGATCTCGGGTGGATGTCAGACGCGACCCCGCCGCCAGGCTACAACAACGACGAGTGGCGCGCGCGAATCGCCCTGCAGGCGGATATCGATTCAAGCCTCGTCGCCCAAGTGCTGGCCGGCAGATCCGCGCCCGTTGCGGGCGTCCAAGGTTTGGTCGAACGGCTCGTCGTCTCGCGCCGAGACGGCATGCTCGCGCCGTTTGCGCTCTACGTGCCCTCGCATCTCGTCGCCGAGCCACCACTGGTCGTGCTGCTGCATGGACATCCGCAGACCGACGCGGAGATCCTCTCAAGCCAATATTTTCGAAAGTTCGCCGATGAAAGCGGAGCGATCATCGTGGCGCCCTATGGGCGAGCCATCTATGACTATGCCGCGCCCGCCGACGACGAAGTCTATCAGGTCGCCGATCAGATCGCCGCGCTCTATCACGTGCCCGCCAAACGCGTGTACCTCGCAGGCTACTCGATGGGCGGCTTCTCCGTCTTCAAGGTCGGCCGGCTCAACCCGTCACGCTGGGCCGCCGTGATGTCCATCGCCGGCGCCGCTCTGGGGAGCGAGATCGAGCTGGTCCGCAACGCATTTCAGCATACGCCGATCTACGTCATCACGGGCACCGCCGACGAGAGCATTCCGACGGTGTACCCGCAGAACACGGCCATCTATTTGAACAGCGTCGGCGTTCCCACCGGGCTCTACATCGTGCCTGGCGGCACGCATTCGATCGTGACGCTGGCGCCAACGCTGGATTCGGCGTGGCACGACATGCTGGCCGGCAAGATCCGCTCGAGCGCCTGGCCTGCGGGCGTGGCGGGCACGCGCATCGGGCTGCCGTCGTCTATCGATCTGCCGCCCGGTGTGCGTCCGTGACGGTCGAATAAATTCGACCGCTACTCTTTCTTGAAGGTCTGTTCGAAGAAGGCGTTCACCCAGCCGAAGCTCTCGCGCGTATACTTGCGTGGATCGTTCACGTTGAACGACTCGTGCAGCGCGCCGTCTCCAGCGCTTGACGCGGCCAGCGCTTTGACCAAACCGCGACGCTCGGCATTGTCGAGCGCGGTGCGATATTGGACAACGAGGCTCAGCGGCCAGACATAGTTGTCGGGCGTGTGCGAGCTGCCGATGCCGGCGGCGTAGCGGCCGCGATAGTAATACGGATTCGCGGGGCTGAGGACAAAGCGCCGCGTGCTCGCGTATACAGCGGGGTCGACCGGATATCCGAACAGCGGGACCGACAGCAGGCTCGGGGTGTTGGCGTCGTCCATGAACTTCGCGTGCCCCAGGCCATCGATCTCATACGCGTAGATGCGGCCCACCATCGTGTTGATGACCGCCCGCTGACGGATCGCGTCGTCGATGCGATCCGCGACCCCGTCCGCGCGCTGCGCCTCCGGCGCGTCGTTGTACAGCTCGCGCAACACTCGGGAGATAGTGCGCAGCGTGACCGACGCAAGCATGTTCTCCGGGATGTTGAAATTGTACGACTGCGCCTCGTCGCTCGGCCGATACGCGCTCCAGATCAGCCCGGTGTTCGGGTCGATCCGCTTCTCGTTATGATGGTAGCTCGACATCGTCGCGTGGTGCTGCTCGATCGCAAGCGTTTGCAACACGGCGCGCAGTTCGCCCAAGAACGCGTAATCGTACACGCCCCGGTCGTGCGTGACGCGGCCATAGTCGTCGGCCAATAGCACCGGATAGCACAGCGAGTCGATCTCGAACTTGCGTTCTACCGGCAGATAGTTCCGGTCGAACGCGTTGGCGTATGGATCGACCGCGATAAGCCGCTCCTGGCGCGCGATGACCCCGCGCACGAGCCGGCGGTTGTGCAGCACCGAGCGGGCCTGGATGCTCGAATCGCGCAGCCACATGGCGTCGATGTCGCCCGTGCTGACGTACGTCGTCTTGTCCGGCGTGGCAAAGAAAAGCGCCGCATTGAGTGTTGCGGCGCGGTTGTAAATGGAAATGAGGGAATCCGGTAAGGCCGGCGTGATCGAGACGACCACCGCGATAAAGGCCCCGAGGGCACTAAGGACACCCATCGAATACCGAACGTTTGTTCTAGTAGGCTGCTTTTCCTACGGGCCGAGCCAGCGCACGATCGCGACCTGCTCGTCGTCCACGATCACGCTGACGACGCCCGAGGCGAACCGGATCTTGGTAGGCCCATCTGCGGTGAGCCGCACGTAGAGCGTGGCGCGATCGATGCGCTCGCCCTGGCGTGAGGTTTCCCGCACTACCAACGTCCGCTCGGCCTCGACGCCGAGATAATCGTAGACGATGCTTTCGATGAACGGCTGAACCGAGCGCGTCGTCGTGCCGTCGAAGCCGTCATGGCTGGCGCCGCGCTCTTGTTGTACTTTGACGTCGATGTGGACTTCCGCGAAAAGCCGGTCGCCGATCGTCGCGCGGTGGGCGCCGCTCTTAGGAAATGCGAGCGTGGGCTCCCATTTCGTCGTGCCCCTGCTGAACTGCGACGTCGACTCTTGTGGACCGATTTCCGTGGTCCAGCGCCTTGATCTCGGCACTCAAACTCTCCCGGCCATGCCTAATGCTCACGGGTTGGTAGTCCCCTCTACAATCATCGGCATCTGGCCCCGGGAATCCAGGGCAACGGGACGCCTCTGGCTGGCGACGAAGCCCGCCCTGCCGGAGGTCAAAGTGTGACCGAAACGACCCACCGAGCGGGTGAGACCGTCGACGTCATCGTCGTGCTCGGTCACGACGAGCTCGGGGCCGAAGTCTGCCGCGGGCTTGCGCGTGCGGGAAAGCGCGTGTGCGCCGTGTGGGAAAGCCGCCTGCAAGAAGTCGAGCTCGATCACGCCCTCATCTCGCACGTCACCGGCGATGCCCGTCGCGACGCTATCCTGACCCGCGCCGGCGTGCAGCGCGCGGCCACGATCGTCGCGATGACGTTGGACGATCAGCTCAATCTGCGTATCGTGCTCGCCGCGCGCGATCTCAATCCGCAGATCCGCGTCGTGCTGCGCCAGTTCAACCGCTGGCTCGGTCGCAAGATCGTGAGCAACCTCAAAGACAGCGAGTCCGTTAGTCCGGAGAATTTCTCGGCCGCCACCTTCGCCGCCTCATGCTTGAATCCGACCGTCTATCAAGCGATCGAATTTCCGCGCTATTCCGAACACCTATTGACGTTTTGCCGCGCACCGAGCGAAGCGTTTGATTGCGTCGATCGTGCCGTCGGAGAGCTTGAAGCGCAGCGCCGCTGGCATGTGCTCGCGATTGATCAGCACCCGTTCCCGGACGAATCCACGTCGATTCGCGCGGGCGCCGTCGTGACCGTCGCATGTCTGCTCGAACACGCTCCCAAGGGGTTGCCGGATCGGCAGACGACACCCCGGCGCGAACCGGGCCGGCCGCGAGAAACCCTGTGGCAGCGCCTGGTGCACCGGCGTTTCGACCCCGTGTTGGCAGCGCTGTTCGCGTCGCTGTTCGGGCTGCTCGCGTTCGCCACGATCTTTTTCCACTACAAGTTGGGGCTGCGGCTGTTCGACGCGTTCTATTTCGTCATGACCACGGCGACGACGACCGGTTTTGGCGACATCACGCTGCTACGCGCTGACGACGCCTCAAAAGCCGTCGGCATACTCGTGATGTTCGGCGGCATCGCGATCACCGGCACGCTGCTCGCCTATCTGACCGCCACCATCACGCGGCGCTCGCTCGAATTCGCGCAAGGGCGGCACCCGGCGGCCGGCCACGGACATATCGTGGTGGCCGGCTTCGGCAACGTCGGCGCGCGCGCGACACAGTACCTCGTCAGCGCCGGCCATCGGGTCGTCGTCATCGAGCGCACGCCGAACGAGCCGCTGGCCGCTGAGGTGCGCGCGCAGGGCGTTCACGTGATGACCGCCGACGCGACGAGCGAGCCGGCGCAAGACCTGGCTCGCGTTTCGCATGCGGCCGCGCTGCTCGCAGTCACCGACAGCGATAGCGCGAACTTGGAGGTCGCGCTGACCGCCCTGACCGACGCCCCCGACCTGCCTGTCGTCATGCGCATTGCTGATCCCAACACGGCGAAACAGGTGGAGCGACATTTCCGCATCCGCGCGTCGTACTCGGCCGCGGCGCTAGCCGCGCCGCTCATCACGGGACTGGCGATGGGCGAGGGAGCGCGCGGCACAATCGACATCGCCGGCGTCGTGTGCACGCTGGCGCAACGCAAGCGCGGCGCGCCCGTCGGCGCGGATGAGGTGATCATCGCGGATGACGGTGAGGTCGAGCTGGTGCTGCGCAAGCCCTCCCGCTCAGAGTCAGGACAAGTCGGACTAAACTGATCGCATGTCGGCGGGCTTGACCATCGAGCACACGACGATCGCTCCCAATGGGAAGTAGCCGACGGTCTCAGAATTGGCGGCTGCTTCTTAATAGGACTGAAAGTCGAAAGTCGCCCTCAGAATTTCGCGCTGACGAAAAACGTGAACATGCGCGGCGGCCCGAATGGACTTCTTTCGTAAGGATCAGCGCCAAAGTTATATTGGAACGGCTGGCAGCCGAGCGTTTGGCCGGGGCCACAAGCGCTACTGTTCACGCCCGAGGGCAGCCCACCGTTGCCATAACCGGAGAACCCATATGATGTATTTACCGAAGTATCGGCAGACCCGTAGTTGGCGAAGAGGTTCTCCGCTCCGACGCCGACCTGAAAATTACTTGGTCCCGCACCCAATGACTGTGAAATGGACAGATTGACGATGGTGGTCGGCGTCCCGTACAGAGTGAAGGGATCATCGCCTTCAGGGGTACCCCGCGACGCGACGATGTTCGGCGCGTAGACCGTGCCTGGGTTCGTCGGATCAGTCACGTAATAAGCGAACCCGACCCAGGTTGCTAAGTCAGTGTTGAGCACCTGAACCGGTTTGCCGTTGGGGTCGAAGATAAACGTTTTCTTGCCCACGCCGTAGCGCAAACCGGAATCGAACGAGATCGTCGTAGAGACGTGCAATCCCTTATGTGTGTTGTAAACTAGGTTCAGCGCGCCATTGAACGGCGCCACGTCTGACACATGGAAAAAACGGCCCGAGACGAACGCCGCGCTGCCGGCGATCCAGTCCGCGTCGTTCGCGATGGTGTTGTTGTATGTGGCATCGACCAGTCCCGAAAATCCGTATGCTGCATTGCGCTGCAGCGCGAACTCGATGCCGGTGCTCTTATTGATGCCCCCGTTCACGAGGCGACCAGGGCTATAGATTGGCCTTCCGCTCGGCAACACGAGCAATGGCGTCGAGATCCCGACCGCATAGTTTGAGCCTTTGCGATAGTAAGGGGTCAAGCGCATCTCGACGCCTCGGCCAAAAGCATGCCCGTAGGAGAAGTCGAGGTTGATGGCGGTTTGTGGGAGCACTGGCTGGTACGGCAAGGTTGCATTGGTGTTAAGATCCAGCAAGACTTGTTGGTAGAGGTTGGTGACGTGGTTGGTCGTGCCAAACCCCGGCAGGGGGATGAAACATCCATTGGCGATGTTGCAGCTCTGCAGCGATGCGGGCACCTGATACGCGTTTTCGAGTTGCGCGATATTGACGAACTGGATATTCGTCCCATACGAAAAGCGCAACGCGTCGCGCACGGTTAGCGCGTAGCTCGCGGCGACCCGCGGACTGATCTGCTGCGGGTGCGTCACCTCCTTGGCGATCGGCTGCCCCGGAAGCGTGACGAGATTGCCGCCGTCGTCGAAATAGTATGTCGAGTCCAGCTCGCCGGCGTTGGCTGGCATCTCAACCACCTCTTTGTCCCAACGCAGGCCGAGCGTGACGGTGAGCCGTTCGTTGGGTTGCCAGCGATCCTTGACATACAGGTCCCAGCGGTGGACCGGATCGGCGACTACGCCGCGTGATGTCACGTAGATGTTCAAAGGCGCGTTGCCCGGATCGGTCGGCAACCCGGGATTCGGGAACCCTCGCGCAACGAAAGCGTTGTTGATCGCATTGTTGTAGGGGCCGATATAGCACCCGCCTACGCCCGACGTAGACACTTGGGGGAACCCAGTTAGGCCCGTGTTCGCCGCCAAGTAGCCGGCGAGCTTTGGGCAACCCAGGCCCTCGAGGGGTTCGAGGAACGGGTCGGAGCTCGCACCCCCCTGTACCTCAGAGATGGTCTCGTACGTGCCGGTGCCGCCGAAGCTGAGCTCGTGCTTGCTGCTGAGCTGGTTCGTGTAGTCGAACGCTTCTCCGAACGCTTTCGCATGCCGGTCGCGGTAAAAATCGCTGAATGCCCCTTGATTGTAGGCAGCCCAAACGACGCTAGTGTCATAATTCTCGAAGATGCGCAGCTCTACAAAACTCGACGCTGTCAGCTGCCGTTTGAAACCGAGCTTGCCGACGGCCGCGTTGTCCGTTTCGGTGTCGGCCTGGTTGGTGTTCTGCTGATACGCGGCTTGCCCGGGCATGAATGTGATGTAGTTGCTTTGGAACGTCGACGGCTGTCCGAAGCCAAACGGGTCGGACGACGCCTCTACGACGCCGTTGTTTGACGCGTACGGCGCAAGCGCGGGCAGAGCCAAATAGTTAAAGGGGACGGTGATTGTACTGATGCGCGTCTCGAATTGAAGCTCGTTGCTGTTCCCGTTACCGAAATGATAAAGGAGGTTGATGACGTTGTCGTTCAGTGAGTTGAAAGTGGTGAAACCGACCATAAGCGGAAACGGCCTTGGATCGCCATAGTTCACGGCGTCTCGCATACCGGAAAAGGACAGGTAATAGCTAAACCGGTTGTTCTCGGTCGCGTCGCCGTACTCGAATGAGATGTTATGACCGTACTGTGGGTTGGCGATCGAAAATGTGACCTGGCCGTGACCTGGATACGTCCCCCTCTTGATCACCTCGTTTATCACGCCGGCGGTCGCGTTACCGTTGCTGACGTCATAGCCTCCCGTCGTGAGCTGCACGCTATGAACGCCAGAAAACGTCAATAAGCCTCCCCCCCAATCGACCCCCTCGAACTGGTATCCCACTCCGCTGTCGCCGCGGATCGTCGGAAAGCCGCCGGCATCTGGCATGACGCCGGGTAGCGCGTTGAATACCTGGGGATTAGTGCCGGGACCCGAAAGACCCGGAGGGTTGTTGAGCGCCTGCGGCATCCCCAGGATATCTGACAACCGTTGCTCGCTGATAACGTAGGTGTCCGCAGTGACAGTGGGCTGGACGAGCGATTCCGAGCTGCGCACGCTGATACGAGCGAGCGTCTTGAGGCCGGCCTTCAGTCGGGCGCTTATGCGGATTGCTTGGTCCTGTACCGTCGTGTTGCCGCGAATTGACTGCGTTACATAGCCATCCTTGGAAAAGGTGACCGTGTACGTGTCAAGAGGCAGTCCATTGAAAGCATAATAGCCCGCAGACGCGGATGTCGAGGTGAAATCGCCCGACGCCGATGCCAAGGCGACCCTGACGCCGGCGATGCCCAGGCCTGATTCGTCGGTAACGTAACCCTGAATGGCACCGGTCGTGCCGGCGGCGGCAGGCGGCGATGGAATCCAAACTGAGCATACGCATATCAGAGCCACGATGATGCACTGGCCGATCGATGTACGCATGTCCGCCCCAAACCGGAAAGGTCTATTATGGTTCGTGAGCAGGTATCCGAAGCCTGGATGATTCAGAGCTTGCTAGAGCGCTCAATAGTGTTTGTCGGGACACTTTCGAATAGCTTAGACCTAGAGTTTCCATTCGTGTATTTCTCGAAGCCCACGTGGCTATGGTAGCCGCCGCGCTCGCACAGGATCGGCGTAAGTCTGTCATTTGGAAGATCGTCGTCATCGCCATGACGATCTACGTGCTCGCGCTCGCCGCGCCCGACATCGCCTTCTATTGGATTCCGCGCTACGATTTCGGCATCAACGTCGGAAACGATCCTGTCACAGAGATCGTTCCGCACTCCGCGGCGGACGATGCTGGAATTCTCGTCGGTGACCGAATCGAGACGCAATATGAAACCCTGCGCGAACACCTCGGGGGCGCGCGACCGGGCCAAACGATAAAGCTGCATATAGTGCACGGCGGAAAGGAAAGAATCGTCGATCTCGCGGCGCGACCTTTGCCGATGAGCCCTTCCACTGTTCCGCAGAGCGTCTTCTGGCTGTTCACCTACTTGTTACGCATCGCGCTGGGCGTGGCACTGGTATGGCTGCGGCCCGGTTGGATGACTGGGATGTTCTACATAGGCACGATAGCCGGCGGCTCCATCGGAACCGGTGGCTCCATGGTCTCGGATATGTACGCCTGGCTGCCACCGCTCATCAGCCTGCCCATGATGATACCGCACGACCTGGTAATGTTTGCCGCGCCGTTCGCGTTCGCGCTCTTCGCATTGTTGTTCCCTAACGATCGTTTGACGGGCTGGGGCCGGCGCGCGCTCCCCTTCGTCTTAGGTGGGCTCGCGGCCAGCATCGTGCTTGGCCTCATCTGGGATATCGCGGGAGTTTTCTTCCTCGTCGGTTCGGATATGCTCGAGAGGTCTCAAAACGCCGTAAGCATTTTCGGGCAACTGATCGGGCTTGGGGCACTGCTCCGCTGTTACTTCGAATCTCCCACCTCCGAGCGCACACGTATCGCGTGGGTGATCGCCGCCTTTGTCCTGCCGGGTGCGTATCGGTTAGCCCTCGATTCCAACCGTCTATTGGGGCAACCGGCGTGGCCGATGTTCGATATCCTCGGCACCTACCCGTGGGAACTGTTTCAGATATTGCTTCCGTTCGCGCTCGGTTATGCGATCATACGTCACCGACTGTTCGATATCGAATTCGTTCTTAGCCGCACGCTGGTCTACGCGCTCCTCATTCTTACAGCGCTCGGCATTTTTGCAGCTATCGATGCGATTTTTACTTCGCGTTTCCACGGCTCGCGCATCGAGCTCGCCATTGACATCGCCGTGGCACTCGGGTTGGGCTTCTGGGTGCGTGCCATCCAGGGGCGCGCGATCGACCTCGTTGATCGCTTCCTGTTCCGGCGGCGATACGACGCTCGGGTCCGTCTCAAAGCCGCTCTCGACGCCATTGATGTCGCTGAGTCGCCGAGCGCCATCGAGGGGATCGTCACATCCGGAGCTGCCAACGCGCTTGGCCTTGCCTCTGCGGTCTTCTTCCGGCGAGTCGCCGACGGCGGACTGCTGCGCGAGATCGGCATCGGCTGGCCGCCAGACGCGCTGTGGCATCTTCTGCCCGATGATCCGCTAATGGCGTCACTCAACAAGCGCCCGCCGTCGATCGACCTGGCGGCTATCGGCTGGTCGCGTACGGATGCGTCACCCCCGCAGCAGCCGATCGTTGCGGTTCCCATGCAGTCTGGCGGGCGCATCGTGGGAGTGACGTTCTATGGAAGCCGTGAGAACTGCACCCCACCATCGCCTGATGAGGTCAAAGGACTCGTCACGCTTGCCCAGCGCGCTGCGACTGCTTACCTGCTCCTCGACTCGATGCGCTCCGGCGTCCGCAGGCCGGACCTTGCCGCAGCGCGCATCGCGCGATAGTCGTCCCGCCGCAGTGCGGCCCTTGAAGCGACGTGTTGTGCGCCGCAGCCTTGCGCGGCGAGCGCGATCTGCGCGAAAGCTCGATCCGCATCGAGCGGTGCTCGACGTGCGGCGCCCTCCACGATGTCGAGGAGGCTCATCAGCAGCGCTGATCCGTCCTGCGATCCTCGGCCCGCAGCCATGACAGCGCCCGTCAACGCGGGAGAGCGGCTGCCACTGTACACGTCCTGGACGAACGGTCTTGTATTCTGAGCCGGGGACGTTGAGGCATCGTTGTCCTCTGCATCGAAAACGCCGAGCTTGATATGTGCATCAGCGCACAACAGGTGTGCCAGTTCACGCGAGCGGGGAGAGTTTATGCGTCCGAGATCACTCGCCAGTGATAGAGCACGCTCCGCATCACCATCCTCCAATGCCAGCTGGGTCGCGATCGCAGCGATCGCAAGTCTCAGCCTTGCCGGGCTAAAGGGCGCGTATGCCACGCTCCGTCGAGGGGAGCCGAGGTCTTCTCGAAGCAAAGCCGCTGCGGCCTCGACGTGCACCGATGCCTCGCCACGGTGTTCGAGCGCCAAATTCAACGTCGCGAGAGCGCACTGAACGGCGGCTTGCGCGAGCCGACTCGCGCGTGTTGCTGCCTGGGATGCACGTCCGGCCGCATCCACTCCATCCGCAAATCTCCACCACGTGACGTCCGCGAGTATGAGCTGCTCGAGCGCGTAACACGATAGATCCCAGTCGCCCGTAGCGTTCGCGGTGGCTTCCGCTTCAGTAGCGGCTCGAATGGCCTCCGCCTCACACGCAAGAAGCCGCTGCGACCGAGATTCGTCGGCGAGCGCGACGGCCAGCGCTTGATCTCGCGAGCCTCTCGCGCCATCGACGCCACCTCACGGGCACTCGCAAGGGCTGCGGCCGCGTCGTAGTCATCTAGCAAAGCGCGTTGGCGGGTTAGTGCCGCCTCGATGGCGGTACGCGACTCTCCTGAACGTTTCGCGAGCGAGATCGCCTCGCTCGCGGTAGCGATGGCGGAGGAGGAATCTCCGAGAGCCGCTTGCGCCTTCGCGGAGAGCGTCTTCAGGCGAGCGAGAAGGGTGTCTGTCTCGGCATTGCGTTCAAGTTTCTCAAGCCCTTCGATGCCGGCTATGCATCGATCGCGCGCTTCCATCCAAGCTCCCCACTCCAGCGCCTCGTTCGCCGCGCGATAGTATGCTTGGGCTGCGGTCGCGACGTCGCCGGCGTGCATCAAATGCCGCGCGCATCGCAGCGACGATTCCGCGCCCTGGGAGGATGCGAGACGTTGCGCAAACGCGCGGTGCAGGCGCGTGCGCCTGCCCGTATTGAGCATCCCTGCGGCGACTTCGCGATAGAGATCGTGCGCGAACGCCAACTTGGGTCCCGATACGGGCTGAATCAAGACTCCAAGAGCCAGCAGGTCATCGATCGCGTCGAAGACTTGCTGTTCCGAGAGCTGCGTCGCCGCCGTGATCTCGTCTGCGGTCGCGTGGGGCTCAAGCGAGAGCGCAGCGGCTACCATCGATGCCGTTTCGCCGCGAGCATGCAGCCGAGCCCGGATGTACGTCGTGAGCGTCTTGGGCAGCGGAACCTGGTCGTCGAGCGCTCCGACCAACCGCCACGTACCATGATCCGCCCTAAGCGTGCCCGATTGCGCCAGCGAGTCGAGCAGCGTGGCGGCAAACAGCGGATGCCCGCCGCTGCGCTCGAAGACGGTCCGCGCGACGATCTCAGGATTATCAGCCACGACGGAGGCGATCGCGGCTTGCAGGTCATCGAGACGCAGCGGCGCGAGCACGATATCCTCGACCTGACATCCCGCCAGCGCCGCAAGGAGGTCCGGTCGCCCCTCCGTGCGAGTAGCTACCAAGAGCATGTGCCCTTGCGCGTCGGAGTGCCCGGCGAGCGCGGAAAGCACGCGACGCGCATCCGGCGCCAGCATGTGCGCGTCATCGATCGAGATAACCGCGCCTGGCCGTAACCCGCTGACCAAAGATACTGCTAGGCGCTGCGCAGCGTCGTGTTGGTCGCCCGCTTGCGGCGGAGCGAGAGGCTCGTCGTATAGGTCAGCGTACAACTCCTCGAACGGTCCAAAAGGACGCGCGTCGGCGTCGAAACAGCGGACCTTCACAACAGTGCGCGCCAAGCTTTGTGCGATGTCGGCGGCGTGAGCCAAAAATGACGACTTGCCGATGCCCGGTGCTCCGCTTGTCACCAGTGCATGGCCACCCGGCGCATCATCAAGCAGATGATCGCGAACCTTCGCAAGTTCCGTGTCGCGCCCGACGAAGGGCAAGACGAGCTTGGGGACTGACTGGATCTGCCGCGACGAGATGCCCGTGACCAATCTCCGCAAGTCTGAGGACGGCTGCGCACCGACCTCCGCCAAAGCGCGTTCGCAGCGCTCGCCCAGCGCTGCAGCTGCCACGACTCGGCCTGCCGCCAGCTCGCCTTCGATAAGCAAGAGATAGGAAGGTTCATCGTACGGATTGCGAGTCAGCAGCTGTTGGGCAGCCTCGTGGTTGTGCGTGCTTCGCACGAGGCGCGAAAGAAGTGATTCGTACTCATTTCCGAGTCGAGTACGTTCGGCGACTGTCCATTCCTCGTAATCGCCTTCGAGAAAGTCTCCTTTGTACAGCGCGAGGGCGGCCTCAAGCCGGTTGGCATCATCGCTGTGTGCGAATTCGACGAAGGCTTCCGCGTCTAACCAGGTTTGCGCCGTCCATCGCACAATCGCGCGATTCGCAGTCAGGTATTGGTCTGGCTCGAAGCCAGCGTCTCGTACGGCCCTTCGGATCGACCAAAGCGCCGTCCGCAGCCCCTCCTTGGCCCGATCGGGTTCGATTTCGGGCCATAGGACCTCGAGCAGGCGCTCGCGTCCCGCGTCAGACTGCCGGTGGGCGATTAGATAGGCAAGGAGTGCGCGCGCTTTTTGCGTGGCGAGGCTGGGCGCCGTCACCCTCCCAAGCTCGAGCGAGAACTTCCCCAATACGCACAAGCGCGATTGGGCCATCATCGCAGCTGGGTTTTCCACCTAGAAACGCGCTCCTCGGGACAGCAATTGAAATTTAGCCCCTAGTTTTATGATGGAGACACGACGGCTCTTTATGCTTCTTCTATACACGGCGCCATCCTTGAGACGGCGCCTGACCAAGAAGGGAAGCATTATGAATATCCATGTGTCCTTAAAGTACCTGACGAGCGGCCTGCTAGCTGCAAGCATTCTAGCAGCTTGCGGCGGCGTATCGGCGTTTCAACCGCCGCCGCCACCGCCACCGCCGACCATGGTTGCTACCGCGACCCCACTCTCGACTCCGACTCCGCCGCCACCGACCCCAACGCCGCCGCCAACAACCAATCCGTTGCAGGTGGTCTCGCCAACTGGAGCTGTCTGCCCGTGTCGCATCATGAGCAGCGGTCTCTATGCCGGCTGGTCCACCCTGTACACCGTGAGCGAAATCGGATACACCGGCCCGATTACGATATCGGGAGGCTCCAGCCGCTTGACCGTCAACCCATCATCCGGAAACGGACCATCTTTCCCGTTCTTAGTTCACAAGTTCACCGGCTATGGAATCCGGGGTCACATCGTCATTAGCGACGCCATTGGGAACTCCACATATATCGACTACATCTGACATGTTCGATTCTGACGACGATTGCGAATACTTGATAGTCCGCTTCCTGCGCCTGCCTGGAGGCGGACTACGATGTAGGATCATCGATGCGGTCAGCAAGGCTACTTGGCTCGCACCATCTGCGGCTGAACTTCGCCGGCTCATCTTTGAGTCGGCGTCCGCAGACGTTATACAGCCGAAGCGATAAAGGCTATGTCATGAGCGGCGGCAAAGGCTCCCCGAAGCGCATCACCGCGCTCGTGAACCCGCCTGGCTCCAAATGGACGATGCGCGCTCCTGATGGCAGCGCGTCGGAGCCGAAGGTCGGCGCCTTAGGCTTGAACTGGAAAAACGTCGACGGCGCGCTCATGTACGTGGCGCCGCCACGCTGTTCGCGTGATTCCTGATGGACGTGCCCGTACAGCACCGCGCGAACCTGCGGAGCGCCATCAAGAACCGGCAAAAGCTGGTCCGTATCCGCGATCGTCATCGTGTCCAGCCACGCCGAACCGACCGGCAGCGGATTGTGGTGGACGACGACCATCGTCGGCTTGTCGGGTTGTTTGGCGAGCTCGTCGCGCAGCCAGTCGATCTGCTCTTTGCCGAGCGCGCCCCAGTCCTGACCGGGGACCGAGCTGTCGAGCAGCAAGAAGCGCCAGCCGTCCGATTCGAAATCTTGCGTGAGCTTGTCTCCCGGACCGATGGTCAAGCCGGCCAGCAGCCGCGCCATGCGCTGGGCGTCATCGTGATTGCCCGGGAGGTAGTAGGCCGGCGCGCCGAGCCGCTGGAGTTTGCCGGCCAGCCGTAAATAGGAAGCTTCGCTCCCATCGGCCGAGCAGTCGCCGGTCACGAGGATGAAGCTGGGTTTGCCGTCGAGTTGGGCAAGCGCATCGATCGCCGCATCCATCGCCTGGTCGGGCGCGACGTCCCATAGCTTGGCGGCCGCATCCTCGAATAGGTGCGTATCGGAGATTTGAATGAAGAACGGCGGCGGCACATGCATGCTTTTGAGCCTGACTTCTAGAGAACTCGGGCCCCCGGGCGGTTTGCGCCGTGGGACGGGCGCAGTCCTTCCCAGCCTGATGAGTCTGCATCGATGTGCACAGGGACCCGTTTGCGCACGCGCCGAAAACCGAGCAACGGACCAACCACGCCGCGCGCGCGCGTCCGACTTGCAAGTCCGGTCGCTGACACCGACCGATTCAGGAGGCGTTCGTGAGTAAACCCATCGAGCCCGAACACGTTCTGCTCGAATTCTATACGATCTGCTCGTTCTACCCCGACTCCGAACCGGCAGCGCAGCCAACACCCCTCTTCGTACTGGGGTTCCGGGAAGGCAGCGAGCCGGTTTTTGTTTGGCTCGTCGACAAGAACCATTTCGACGGTTCGAAGCTCACCAAAGACGACTACTGGCAGCACGCGCTTCGCAACCTTGAAGAGTACATGCTCAAGAAGCTTTCCAAATGCGTCGCCGAGGAGAACAGCGTGCACGGCGGCATCGAGCTGCTCGTCTCCACCTATCAAAACCAACTACGCTTTTCACCATTGACGCCCGTGGCGGACCATCCGTTCGGCCTGCGCAAAAATGGCGCATCGCTGAGCGCCGTCTCTTGATCATCGCATAAGAATGTAGTACCCGAGCGCAGCTCGGGTGTGGTCCCCGAGCGAACGCTCGGGGACTCTTGTTATCGGGCGTCGTATCTTCATTGACTATGCTGCACTCGACCCAGCCGGGGCCCGAACGCGTCATCGTCGCCGGCGTGGATACCGGCGACGACCATGTGCTGTTCGACGTCGAGATGGACGAGCTCGAGGCACTGGCGCGTGCCGCGGGCGCCCAGGTCATCGCGCGCGTCGTGCAGCGTCGTCCGAAGGTCGATCCGTCCACGCTGGTCGGTGCCGGCAAGGCGCACGAGCTCGCCGCTTTGGCGCGCGAGCGCAAAGCGGACGGCATCATCTTGCTCAACCCGCTGCGGCCACGACAGCGTACGGCGCTCGAGAAGATCGTCGGCACGAACGCGTTTGTCGCCGACCGCAACGTCGTCATCCTAGACATCTTCGCGCGGCACGCGCGCACGGCGGAAGGCAAGCTGCAAGTCGAGCTCGCGCAGTTGCGCCATCGAGCCGCCAACCTCATCGGGGCGCGCGACGAGCTGTCGCGGCTGGGCGGCGGCATCGGTACGCGCGGTCCAGGCGAAACGAAGCTCGAGGTCGACCGGCGGCGGATCCGGCTGCGCATCTCGCATTTGGACGGCCAGCTCGCCGACGTGCGCAAGCGCCGACGCGAGCAGCGTCGGACGCGCGAGGGCACGCCAGTGATCGCGCTGGTGGGTTACACCAATGCAGGCAAGTCGTCGCTGCTCAACGCGTTGACCGGTGCGCAGGCGCTGGTCGCTGACCAGCCGTTCGCGACGCTCGACCCGACCTTGCGCAAGATCCGCTTCGACGGATCGGATGCGATTCTCGCCGATACGGTCGGCTTCATCACCGATCTGCCCAAAGAGCTCGTGGCGGCGTTCCAAGCGACGCTCGAAGAGGTCACCGACGCGACGCTGCTCGTGCACGTCATCGACGTGAGCAACCCATTCTGGCATCGGCAACGCGACGCCGTCGAAGCACTGCTCGCGCAGCTCGGCGCAGGCGGAACGCCGACGGTCATCGCCTGGAACAAGATCGATGTCGTTCGCCACGCCCCGCACGAGGCCGGCGTGGCGGTGTCCGCGAAAACCGGAGCCGGCCTACTCGATCTGAAAGTCGCAATGCAAGAGGCGCTTCACAGCAACCACGGGGAGGCAACCGCATGAGCGCATACGCAGCGTCGGCTCCGTCCAGTCCGTACAGCGCGCTTCGAGCGCTTCTTCTGTTCCTCACGATCCTCATACTGGTCGCCGGTCTCGCGCTTCTTTTCGCGACCGGCTCGTTGTCCGCGTTCATCGGCGGGCCGGGCGGCTCAGCCGGCATCATGATCGACTTCTTGATCAAGGCCCTTGGCGCGATCTGCTTGGGTATGA
This sequence comes from Vulcanimicrobiota bacterium, assembly GCA_963812135.1. GTDB lineage: Bacteria > Vulcanimicrobiota > Vulcanimicrobiia > Eremiobacterales > Eremiobacteraceae > JAFAHD01. Next base: position 865,874 of record CAWETU010000001.1, on the reverse strand, counting down.
GCTATATCGCATATTGCGCGTGGCGCGATCCGGTGCGCTATATCGGGGTCATCGATGCGTTCATCGTCACGCTCGTATTCGTCGTGCTGCTCGAGATCTACGTCTTGGTCACCGGACGCGCCAGCGTCTTCCCAGACCACGTGATCTTGTGGAGCGTGATCGTAAGAGCGGTTCTTCTGGTGCTGCTCATCGCGTTGCGGCCTCGCGGTCCAGCAATTTCCGCTTAAGCTTACCGAAGGCCGTCGTCGGCTTCCTGGGCTTTGCGTCTTTGTGCACCACGCGGTGCCACGGAACTAAGAACCAGAGCGGATTGCGCGCGATGACGCTGGCAGCCGCTCGCACCGCTCGCGGCCGGCGCGCCTCTCGCGCGAGCCAGGAGTACGGCCTCGTCTCTCCCCACGGGATTGACCGCGCCGCGAGTAGCACGTCGCGCTCGTAGTCTCGCGCCCAGCTTAGGTCTATAGGCACGTCGTCGCCGCCTGGAAGCCGCGGCGCCTTCTTGATCGCTGCCGCAATGGCATCTGGTACCGATCGCTCGACGAGTTGCATCTTCAGCCGCTTTGCCATCAACCGCTTAGCCGTCGGCGTGGCGTCGTCGACAAAAGCTACGCCCGCGCTCGTCCACGCCACGCGCAACCGTTGGGTGCCGACGCGGACGATGCCGGTCGAGCAAACCGGGCGCCATGCCATGGGACTTGACTAACGCCCGTAACGATGCATGATCTCGAGCACGCGATCGTGCGGCAGTGCATACACCGTATTGCCGTCACGGCCGGTCATCGTCTGCGCGGCGAGCAGCGCGTTCACGATCGCTTCGTCGGTTGCTTCGATTGTCGCCACGAAGAGCGGGTTGATGAACGCGCGGTCGAGCGCCGTCGTCGTGTACGTCGCGCTCTTCTCGCCGTATGGCACGACGTTCGCGGTCGAGAACGCGAGGATGAGATCCCCACTGCCCTCACGCGACGAACCGCCGGTGCGCGCGTAACCCAGCGCCGCGCGTTTGCAGATCTCGAGCAGTTGATCGTGCAGCAGCGGCGCGTCGGTCGCCACGATCATGATGATGGAGCCCTCGGCCGGGTGCGGCTCCACGGGCTGCAGATCTTTGATCTCGGCGCCGACCGGCACGCCGTCGATCCGGAAATCCTGGCGTCTGCCATACGTGTTGATGTTGACGAGCACGCCAACGGTATAGCCGCCGTCGGATGCGGGCAGCACGCGCGACGCGGTGCCGATGCCGCCTTTGAACGCAAGCGCGACCGCTCCAGTCCCCGCGCCGACGCCGCCTTGGGCCACAGGCCCGGACGCCGCGGCATCCAGCGCGGCTCCCGCATCGGCCGGTGTGTTATGCCTGCCGGCTTGGTCGTTGAGAAAGCCGTCGTTGACCTCGGCGACGACCGGCAACGGCACGTCCTCAGTATCGCCGATGCCCGGATATTGCTTGATCATCCATGAGATGACGCCGTCGTCCACGCGGCCCACCGACAGCGTGTCGGTGAGCACGATCGGAACTTCGAGCCAGCCCGATTCGTTGATCCACATTGTGCCGGTCATCTCGCCGTTGCCGTTGAGCGGCCAGGCCGCGGCGTACATGCGCCGATGCCAGATATCGGAGCGCGGGATGATTGCGGTGACGCCCGTGCGCACCGGGCCTTTACCCGGCACGAGCCTGCCTTGGCCTTCGATGTGAGTCACGTGGCCCACACGTACGCCGGCGACGTCGGTGATGGCGTCGTTCGCGCCGGGCGGCAACGTGCCGATGTGGATGCCAAGCCCTGGCGCCTTCGCATAGGGACCGCTTGCTTGGAATGCTGGTTGCGAAGCGGTCGCGGGCACAGCCGCCACCACAGCTGCGAGCAGCGATGCAAAAAAGTGCATGAACATGCGCCGCCCTTTCGGTGACCGTCAGCGCGCCGCCTCGCGCTCCGGCGCGGCGAGGAAGGCGTTCGATCAAAGCCCAAAGAGTAGGTCGTGCACCGATTCACGCGCCGCGGTTTTCTTGCAGGCGGCGTCGCATTGGCCGCGTCGAGCGTGCCGTGGCCCGCATTGGCTCGGCCGACCAGCCCTCCGGCGCTGCCGCAGACGATCCGGGTGCATCTCTTCTCCGGTCAAAGCGTCACGCGAGTGGATATCGCCGGCACCGTGCCGCTGCTGATCTCCATCGGGTCGAGCACGCGGCCTGCTTCGACGCTCACGTTCGATGGGCTCAGCGGCGCACTCACCGCTTGACGGCGCGAATCGTCAACGCCAGGTAGTGCGCCCATCAGCGTTTCATCTACCGGGGCCTCTCACCGTGACCGCCACGGTCTCGTCAGTCCCGATCGCGCCCAGACACTACAACGGCTCGATCTCGCTGCAGCGCATCGGGTCGTCGCTGCTCGTGGTGAACGCGGTCGACGTCGATTCGTACGTCACGTCCACGCTCGTCTCTGAGATCAGCCCGGGCTGGCCGCCCGAATCGATGAAGGCACAGGCGATCGTGGCGCGCACGTATGCGTTGCGCGCCGCCGCAGCACAGCGCGACGAAACCGTATGATGTCACCGACGACACATCGAATCAAGTCTATCGCGGCATTGACGGCATCACGCCGTCGTTCAGCACCGCCGCCACAGCGACCACTGGCATGATATTGATGGCCGGTGGCGCTCCGGCCGACGTCTTCTATCACGCCGTGTGCGGCGGCCACACCGCGGCCTCCATCCAGATCACCGGACGGCCCGGCCCATCGTATCTCGGCGGCATCGCCGACGTCGACGATAGCGGGCGGCCGTATTGCACGCCGGCGCCATTCTTCGCGTGGCAGAACTCGGTGACCGCCGAGGCGATGAGCCGGGTGGTCGGCGATCTTTCCGACATCATCGTCACGGATCGCTGGATCGACGGCAGGGCGAAAACGGTGCGCATCGCGCGGCCGGGCGCCCCCGCGTACGACATCGACGGCCAGCATTTCTACATGCAATGCAGCTCGGTGCTCGGCTACAAGGTCGTGCCGAGCGCGATGTTCGACGTTTTGCCCGGCCTCGAAGGCTACACGTTTACGGGCCACGGCCTGGGGCATGGCGTCGGCATGTGCCAGTGGGGAGCGAAAGGCCGCGCGAACGCAGGCCAGCTAGCCGCGCAAATCCTGGCGGCGTATTTCCCCGGAACGACGCTGGTCAACCCGACGCTGCGCTAGCCGAAGCTCAAAATTCTTGTCAGCCTCCCGAGGTCACCGCGCACACCTGCGAGACCGGCTTTGAGAGATCGTCGAGCAGTTCAGGTCCGACGATGGAATACGGTGTCGTGCCGTAGCAGAGCAGACGATCGTGGAAGTCGGCAAGCGATCCATGCGCGCCCGCCGCCACGAAATATTCGTGCTCGAGCAGCTCGATCTGCTGGCGACCGACGGTGTATGCGACGACGAAACCGGGCGAGAGCGCGATGCCGTCGACCGCGGCTTTCGCGGCTTCCTTGCTGAAACCGGTCTGCTCCGCGAAATATGCGACGGCTTGCGGCTCGGTCATCTCCCCGCTCGCGAGCTTGGCGTCAACGATCGCCCGCGCGCCGCGCACGCGCTCCCATTGGGCGACATCGTAACGCCCGTCGAGGTGGCCCTCGTACAGCCAGAGCACCACGAACATCTCCTCACCGTAGAACGCCCAGCCTTCTGAGAACGACGAGCTGAACGCGATCTTGCGGATGAAGTCCGGGTTGCGCCGCGCGATCGAGAACTGGAGGAAGTGCCCCGGCATCGCCTCGTGCGCCGCTGTTGAGAGGATGCGATCGCGATCGAAATCCTCGTTGGGGTCCAGGCGCGCCGCGGCCGCGGTAAGCGAGACCGGCGGGGTGATCAGATAGAATCCGTTCGTCTCCGGGGAAAAGAGACGCGGCGCATCCATAGACGCGCCCGGTGACACCGGCTGCAAGAACTTCGGCGTCTCGATGACCTTGATCTCGCCCAGCCAGGCTGGCACGTCGATGATGTGATTCTCGGTGACGAATTGGCGCAAGTACGCGATCTGCTTGCGGTAGTACGGGATGAGCGCGGCGCCGCCCGGCGCCAGGCCGCCGCCGGTTGAGGGGCCGAGCGGCGTGTTGCGTTGTTTCGCCAGATGCTCGATCCAGTACGACTCCGCCCATCCATGCGCCAGCTCGTCCGCCGCCATATGCTCGATCGCGTCAGCGCTGTACGGGATGAGTTGCTCGTCGCGCAGCATCGCTTCGTATGCGCGCCGGCCGATCACGAAGTTCTCAGGCCAGGCGACGACGTGCGCATCGATGTAGGCTTTTTCCTTGGCCATAGCCCGCAGCGTTGCGTCGCGTGCCGAGACGAAGCGCTCGAACTGAGCCGCCGGCAGCTGCGCTTTCGCGGCCGTGGTGAGTGCGCCGCTGAAAAAATCCGGCGCACCGGCAAGCTCTGCGGAACCGACGACGTTTTGGAGGTGTCCAGGCTCGGTCACGATCGACTCGCCAGCCGCGATGTACGCGGGCGCGTGCTCGAGACGCGCGATGATGTCGTTCCAAGCGTTATGGACGTCTGACGCCGTGGCGCCACTTTGCCCCGCGATCGGCAAGTGCTGGAACTGGACGAAGATCGTCTGGACGATCGTATTACCTGGTCCGGAGTAATCCTTGCGATCCGGGCGATAGACGGTATAGGTGCGCTCCGTAGCGAGGAGCTGGGCGCGCAGCAACGCCGCATCGTCGCGGACCTGGCGCGGCTCACCGGCCAGTGGGATCGCATCGAGCCGTTTCTCCCACGTCTTGATCAAGGCCAGGTCGTGCTCGTCCTCCGCCAGCGATGGCGTATCGAGCATCCCGTCCTCGCCGGGAATGCCTAATGTGGTCGCATAGATCGGGTGTAGCTTGGCCCACTCGAACACGGTGTCGTGGGCCAACGCCTGCAATTGGTCGTACGATGCGTCGCCTGCCATTGCCGGCGCAGCGCTCATCACCAAACCGCAAGCAAGCAGACAGATGCAAAGCGCCCCGCTGCAATAACGGATCACGAGTGGCGTCATGCTGCGACTCCCCATCCTAGCCGTGTACTCTGGAGTCACATCGACGCCCTGCCGCTCGCGTCTTCCCACCACTCCGGCTTCATCGCCCAACGGCCGAACCAATAGACCAGCGACTGCCAACGGCCGAATTCCGCGAAGCGTTTTCTGATCTGCTTCTCGGTCGGCCGCTTGCCACGGAAGAGCGCGCGCTTGGCGTACGCATACGTCGCGCTATCCACCGCGATGTGGTCGTAGTGGCCAAGCAGATTCATCAGGAAATGGGCCGACGACTTGCCGACGCCTTTGAGCGCCAGCAGCTTCTTGTAGAGAACGTCTGACTCGTCGGTCTTCGATTGCGCCTCGATCGACGCGAGGTCGAGCTCGCCGGAATTCTGCGCTTGCGCGAGCTCGATGATGTAGGGCGCGCGGTAGCCGGCGCGGACGACGTCGCGAAGATGGCGCTCACCGACGCGCGCGACCCGCCATGGCCCCGGCCAGGCTCGCATGGTCGGATCGTCAGGGTACGGATCGCCAAGCTCGGCGACCCGGTTGATCATGGCGACAGCCTGGCTCCAGAGCACGTTCGTGCCGAGCACCGTTTTGACGACGTCTTCCCATAACGTCGACGCGCGCATGACTCTGCCCGCGCCGTGCTCGATCACGTGCGCGAGGTCGCGGCGCTCGCGCGCGAGCTTGTAAAAACCGCGCAGATCTTCGTCGAGGTGCAGCATGACCGTGGCACGCCGCGCCATCTCTTGCGCGACGCCGGGATCGCCGGCGCGCTCACCGATCACCTTGACGACCGCGTCGCGATAGCCGCGCCGAGCTCGAAGGCTCATCCCACATCTCAAGCAAAACGACGCTGCCATCCATCAGTTGCTCAGCGCGCTGCAGCACGCCGCGCTTTGGATCCAGCCGAAAGGGCATCGTCTGATACCAACCGTGCGAGATGGCGGTCGCGAACACGGAAAATGGTTTACGTACGGAAATCCGCAGCGTGCGGCTCACTCATACTCCCCGAGAAGCCCCTCCGGTTTCACGTTAACGTACGTCTTCGCGCCCGCGAAACGGTACGTGAGCGTGTACTCGCCGGTAACGGGCACGCCGTCGATCTCAAGCGAGGAGAAAACACTTGCCGTTGCCGCCGCCTTCGCCGCATCGTCGATCGCCTTGTCGCCCGAACTGCGCACGACGGCGATGGATTCGGGGTGTTCCACACCGCGCACCGATATGCGAAGCACAACCGTTCCGAGGGCACCCGTAACAGCATCCGATGTCGGCGGTGTTGGATTGACCACCGATGTGATGTTCGGGAAATAGCTCGAATGCCCGATGACAGGGTTTGACGTGACAACCTTGCTGTCGTCGAAAGGCGTCGTGGAGACCTCCTCGATCCTTAACGATTCATCGTCGCATTGCACGGTGCTTCCGTCCAAAAAGCGAACGACGTGATCGACGGTGATCCATGTCGGGTCTTGATTCGGCCAATAGAAGACGACGCCGGCGTAACTCTGGGGCGCCCGAAAGTTGATGACCGGCACCCAGACCGTTTCGGGATCGAGATGGCGATGCGAACTCACACGCAACATCGCAGCCAATGGTTCACCGCCCGGATCCGCGTAGAGCCACACCCAATAGCGCACGAGACCGCGAGCTGTGCCGTGCCCCGTGACATTGAGCTCGACGACCGAGAGTGGGCAGCCCGCAGCACGCGCCGGCGTCACAAGCGTCATCGCGACGAGCATGAGAACACCGGTCAGTATGCATCGCAGACGCAGAGCGGACATGGGCGGCGCTTCGATGCATCGCAGGCGACCCCTAGTGGGTGCGGGAAACAAAATGCACATGCAATCCGGGACCAGTACAGCGCGGAGCGCGAAAACTCGGGGAGTCGAACTCGCGGAACGGGTGCTCTCCGGCGATTGGCGGGCGTTAGCGCGTGCGATCACACTCATCGAAAATGACGACGAAGCCGCCGCGGCGCTCGTCGCCACGCTGTATCCGCGCACCGGACACGCGCACATCATCGGCGTGACCGGCCCGCCGGGCTCCGGTAAGAGCACGCTGGTCGATGGACTCGCCGCCGTCATCCGCAAGAGCGGGCTCACGGTCGGCATCGTCGCGGTCGACCCCTCGAGTCCGTTCACGGGCGGCGCGGTGCTGGGCGATCGCGTGCGCATGCAACGCCATGCCGGCGACACCGGCGTCTTCATCCGCAGCATGGCCTCGCGCAAAAACTCAGGTGGGCTCGCGCCCGCGACGCGCGACGTCGTGCGCGCGATGGACGCATCGGGCCGCGACGTCGTGATCGTCGAAACGGTCGGCGTCGGACAGATCGAGCTTGAGGTGGTCAAGGTCGCCGACACGATCATCGTCGTGACGGTGCCGGGTCTTGGCGATGGCGTGCAGACCATCAAGGCCGGCTTGTTGGAGATCGCCGACGTGTTCGTCGTGAACATGGCGGACAGGCCGGGCGCGCATCAAGCCGTTTCCGATCTTAAATCGATGCTGACGCTCGGCGGCTCGGAAGAACGGCGCCGGCGTTGGAAGCCGCCGGTGTTGGAGACGATCGGGACGACTGGACAAGGCGTCGAGGCGTTGTGGCAAGCATGCCTGCAACACGAGGTCGTGCTTGAAGCAGACCAACGTATGGGACGTTCGCACGACCATTTGCGCGAAGAAGTCATCGAGGCGGTGCAGCGGCACGTGGGCGAGTACGTCAGCGCTGAGTTGTCGCGCGACGGCTCGATGGAACAAGTGCTCGCTGCCGTGCTCGCGCGCGAGCTGGACCCGCGCGCTGCGGCGCACAAGATCGTCGAGCAACACCTGCACCGCTCAAGCGGCTAGGGGATATCCACCCGCATCAGCGTCTGCTGCAGCAGGGCACACACTGTGGTCTTGCCGCCCTTGATCGCTTCAACGTCCACCCTGCATACGCTGATCGTCTTGCCGGACCGTATGACTTGGCCATAGGCGACGAGCTCGTCGCAGAGCACGGCGCCAAAAGGTTGATGGCGAACTCCACCGTCAGCACTTCTGAAGCGAAATCGAAAAGCGTCGGCGCAGCGTAGCTCCTGCGCATCCGCGACCCGCTCGTGACGCCTGCGGGAAAAACCCGTCTGCTGCGAAAGTGCGGGCCGATAGGCGTCGCCGATTGAGCACACGCCGGGCTTTAGATGAAGGATGCGCGCGCCTAGAGAGTCATGGTGCCCTGGTCGCGCGAAGCTTTCGACCACGCGCCGTTCCCAGTGCCCGTCGACCGGCGTGAAGCGCTCGCGCACTATGGTCACGACTTCGCCGCCTTTGCCACCTGCGTCGGGAAACCGTACTTCTGCGCCACGGCCGCCGCGAGCGCTTCGGCCGCGGCCGGATCGGCGTGGACGAGATAGACCTGCGGCTTGTCCGTGAAGCCGCCGAACCAGCGCAGCAGCTCGTTCTTGTCGGCGTGCGCTGAGAAGCCGTCGATGTGGGTGACGGTCGCATGCACGGGAACCGGCACGCCCATGATCTTGAGCGTCTTCGCGCCGTTGAGCAGCGCGTTGCCGGGCGTACCGGGCGACTCGAACCCCACGAACAACACCGTGTCGTTCGCGCGCGGCAAGCGATTGCGCAGGTGATGCTGGACGCGACCGCCGGTCGCCATGCCGCTCGAGGCGATGATGATCGCTTTTGACGCGATGTTGTTCAGCGCTTTGGACTGGTCGACCGACGACACCATGGTGACGCGCTGCGCGCCCATGCTGTCCGCCTGTGCGCCGAACAGCGTAGTAAGGTTGATGCGCATCGCTTCGGGATGGCGTGCCATGATCTGGTTCGCTTCGATGCCCATCGGGCTGTCGACGTAGATGTCGAGCTGCGGAATCGTGCCGGCGCGCTGCAGCTGGCCGATCGCGTAGAGCAGCTCCTGCGTCCGGCCGATCGCGAACGCAGGGATGACGAGCACGCCATTGCGCTTGTACGCCGCGTTGATGACGACGCCAAGATCGTCCTTCGGATCGTCGGGCGGATGGACGCGATTGCCATAGGTCGACTCGCAGAGCACGATCGTGCTCTCCGCCACCGGCGTCGGATCGTTGAGCAGCGGGCGCCCGTAGCGTCCGATGTCTCCCGAGAACGTCAGCTTGCCCTCAGCGAACCAGAGCTGGATGATCGCCGAACCGAGGATGTGCCCGGCGTCGACGAGGCAGAAGCGACAGCCGGCGATATCCGTGCGGTTCTCGAGATACGCGACCGTCTTGAACAGCTTGGTCACGGCGGTGACGTCATCATCCGTGTACAGCGGCTTGGTATGCAAGCCGCGTTCGGGATGGCGCGCGGCGCGCGCGGCTTCGTCCTCTTGCAAGCCGGCCGAGTCTCGCAGCACGAGCGTCGCGACCTCCGCGGTCGCAGCCGTGGTATAAACGGGTCCGGTGAAGCCTTGCTGCGTGAGCGCCGGCAAATAGCCGCAGTGATCCAAGTGCGCGTGCGAGAGCAGCACGGCGTCGAGCGTCTTCGGATCGACGGGCGGCGGCGTCCAGTTGCGCTGCGTGAGTTCGGGCAGACCCTGGAACATGCCGCAGTCGAGCAGCACGCGCGCGCCCGAATCGGTCTCGACGAGGTGTTTGCTGCCGGTTACGACGCCTGCGGCGCCGATGAAGGTGATTCGGGCCATTGCCCATCCTCTGCTGGCACCGCCTCGACGAATGTCGACGGATGGCGGAAATGCGACGTACGGTATTCGACGATGCAGCGCTCCACGAGCTTGTGCGGATCGCGGTCGTAGATGATGACGGCTCCCGTGCGCTTGCCGAGGTCGGGAACGATCTCGGGCAACGCGTCGGCGATGCCGCCAGATCCTTCCAACACGCCGATCAGCTTGCCCTCGTCGAACGCGATGCAGAACTCGCCGAGCGTGCCCGAGCGGCCGCCGACGATGATGATGATGTCGGACGAGTGGATGTTGTGCACCTCGCGGCCCATCAAGCCGCTGCCCGTGTAGATGATGACGTCGTAGGCGTCGACGGGTGACTCGTAGTGTTTGACGTGCTCGCTGCGCGACAATCCTGGCGAGATGCCGATCGACAGACCGCCTTCGGACTGCGCGCCGCGCGCCGCGTCGTACGGCAAGCCCGGACATGCGCCGGTGACGGTGACGCAGCCTGCCTGCGCGATCGCGCGTCCGATATTGAACGCTCTGACCCGCACCTCGGGCGGCAACTCGCCGCCGGACGCGCCCATCACGCCGAACGAACGGACTGTCGGATCTTGATCGGGGTCGTAGTTCGGATCGACGTCCTTCGCGATGTCAGCGGGAACCGGGTGCGATCGCTCTTGGCGCGCGGGACTATCACCGTCAGAAAACTCTGAGTCGTTCATGGCACGCGGCGTGTTCGGTCAAACGTCTCATGCCGCCTGCGCATCGCGCGTCTTGCGACCAGGCATCGGGCCACGCTCGGTGGTATAATGAGATGTGCACACACGTCCTGATGTCCGTAATATCGCGATCGTCGCTCACGTCGACCACGGCAAGACGACGTTGGTCGATGCTATGCTGCGCCAGGCCGGCGTGTTCCGCGATCCGTCGGCGGCTGGCGACCTCGTCATGGACTCCAATCCGATCGAGCGCGAACGCGGCATCACCATTCTCGCCAAGAACACCGGCATCGTGTGGGGCGACGTCAAGATCAACATCGTCGATACCCCCGGCCACGCGGATTTCGGCGGCGAAGTCGAACGCGTGTTGCAGATGGTCAACGGCGTGCTCCTGCTGGTCGACGCGGCGGAGGGGCCGCTGCCGCAGACGCGCTTCGTGCTGCGCAAGGCGCTCGAGCAAGACTTGCCGGTGGTCACGGTCATCAACAAGATCGACCGCAAGGACGCGCGCCCCGTCGAAGTGCTCGACGAAGTGCTCGCATTGTTCATCGACATCGGTTGCGCCGACCATCAGCTCGATTTCCCGGTCATCTATACGAACGCGCGCGCCGGCACCGCCACGCGCGATCTCGCATCGCCGGGGACCGACCTGCGGCCGCTCATGGAATCCATCATCACGAATGTGCCCGAGCCGCCCGGCGACGATGAAGGCCCGTTCCAGATGTTGGTCTCGAACATCGACCACAACGAATATGTCGGGCGCATCGCGATCGGCCGGCTGTTCCGCGGCGTGATCCGGCCGGGCGATCCGATCGTGCGCATCCGTGGTGCCGAACGCACCACGCATCGCGTGACGAAGATCTTCGAGTTCTACGGTTTGCAGCGGCGCGAGCTCGCCGAGGCGCGCGCCGGCGACATCATCGCGCTCTCAGGCGTCGAAGAGGTCAACATCGCCGAGACTTTGGCTGACGCGAATCAGCCGGAGGCGGTGGACGCGGTGCTGGTGGATGAACCGACCGTCTCGGTCGACTTCGTCGTCAACACGTCGCCGTTCGCGGGGCGCGAGGGGAAATATCTTACCAGCCGGCATCTCAAAGAGCGGCTCGAGCGCGAGCTCGAGAGCAATGTCGCGTTGCGGGTCGAGCCGACGGCGTCGCCTGACACGTTTCACGTGTCTGGGCGCGGTGAGCTCCACCTCTCGGTGCTTATCGAGACGATGCGTCGCGAAGGCTACGAACTCGGAGTCTCCAAACCGCAGGTGATCGTGATCGAGCGCGACGGCCAGCGCATGGAACCGGTGGAATATGTGGTCGTCGACGTCGCCGAGGCGTATGCGGGCTCGGTCATCGAGTCGCTAGGACGCAGGCGCGCGCAGATGCTCAACATGGTGGGCTACGGATCGCAACAAAGGCTTGAGTACACGATGCCGACGCGCGCGCTATTCGGACTGCGCAACGAGCTGCTCACGCTCACGCGCGGCACCGCCGTCATCAACCACACGTATTACGATCACCAGCCGCTGGCCGGCGAGATCCCGGGCCGCAGCACCGGGGTGCTCGTGAGCGCGGAAACCGGCCTCGCGACAGCCTATGCGCTCGACAACCTCCAGGCACGCGGTGCGTTCTTCATCGCGCCGCAGACGGAGGTGTATGAGGGCATGATCGTCGGCCGCGGCAAGACCGACGACGACATCACCGTTAACGTCTGTAAAGCCAAGAAACTGACGAACATGCGCGCGTCGGGTTCCGACGACGCGCCGAACCTGCCGCCGCCCGAACCGATGTCACTGGAGCGCGCGCTCGAGTTCATCGAAGACGACGAGCTGGTCGAGGTCACTCCGAAATCGATACGCTTGCGCAAGCGCGTCTTGACCGAAGACGGCCGCCGCAAATCCAAGACGGCCGCGCGCCAACGCGCTGCAGCCGCCACCTAGGCGTTCTTAGGCTTTTTTCTTCTCGTTCGCGCGGGCGATGAACAAACCGACAAGTCCGATGACCAAGACGACGACGAGTATGATCTGCCAGAGAGCCATATATCCACCCCCCTTTTGAACGCCCCCTATACTTTTCCATAACGATGCAGGGCGGTCCAAAGGCCTTCTAAGAGGTCCCCGATATGGTTATCGGTCGGCTGGCTGTTGACGCCCACTGCCAGGACGACATCGCTTGTCGGGAACCAGGCATAGACCATGCGGTACCCTAGGGTCTCCCCCTGATAGTACCAGTACGTCCCGAGCTTTGGTCTGGTGCCCTGGCCGACGCCCAGCCCAAAGCCTTGCGGGTCGGAGACGGATGTGACGGCTATCGGCTGCCCGGTTTTGACGGAGACGATGGTCATCAGCTCGCGCCGCTGCTTCGCCGCGAGCAGGTCGCCTTTGTAGAGCGCGCGGACCCAGCGCGTCACGTCTTCCGGCGTCGAGACGATGCCGCCCGCGGCGCCCGCCCACGACATGTCGGAGAGCCGCATGTCTTTATTAAGGAAGTGCGCCAACGCCTCGTTGCCGGGTCCCGTGTTCGCCCAATAACCGGAAACCATGCGATCGGTCACGGACTTCGGGTAGACGTTCGGGCTATAGAATGTGTTCGTCAGGCCGAGCGGTACGAAGAAGCGGCGCTTGATCTCGTCGCCGTACGAATGTCCACTGGCGCGCTCGATGATCATGCCGGCCAGCATGTAGTTGGTGTTCGAGTAATTCCAGCCATGCGTCGGTTTCGGCGCGTTGGGATAGATCGGATCGGCGAATCCCACGAGCTGCTCGGGCGTGAAGCGGCGGTCAATGGTGGTCCACGCCTCGGACATCGCGGGAACGTTGTCGTAGCCTTGGATGCCGCTCGTCATGTCCAGCAGCCTGCGAATCGTGACGTTCTTCCACGCCGGGTATTGCGGCAACCAGTCGCCGACGGTCTGATCGATCGTGAGCTTGCCCTCCGCTTCGAGTTGCAGAAGCGCTGCGGCGGTGAATGCTTTGGTGTTGCTCCCGATCTGCCAAAGGTCGTCGGTGGCGACGGGGCCACCGCTCTGCCACGACCTTCGCCCGGCAGTGAGGTTGATGTTCTGCGATTCGCCCGGCAGGCTGACCGAGAGCGACGCGGCAGAGATATGTTCGGATTTCGCGTAGGTCGTGACGTAGTTGCTGAGCGACTGCTGCATGGCGGCGCGCAGCGCCTCGTCGGATCCCGCTGCGAATGCCGGCGTCCCTTGAAGCAGCGCTAAGGCGATGATAGCGCAGACACGTCCGAACATATCGAGTCCTCCCTCGGTCGAATAAATTCGACCGCTACTTTGGGCGAGCGGTGAAGATCATCTCGTGAGGCTCGTCCGTCAGCGCCGACTTATCGTACCAGCCATAGAGCGCGGCGACCTCAAAGCCGGCACGCGCGAGCAGGTGCTCTAATTCGAACCGGAAGTAGTAACGGAACGGGAACGTCTCTTGCAGACGCTCGACGTTGCCGCTCTCATCCTTTATATAGTAGTTGAACTCGACCTGGAACGTCTGCTCCGATGGATGCCACTGCGTCCGCCGTGCAGTGCGCCGCACGGTCCGACCGTCCGGCAACGGCGATTCGGGCACATCTTCCGCCTCGTCCGCGCTGCGCGGGTCGAGCATGAAGTCCAAGCGCGGCTGGAAGACGTCAAAAACGAGCTCGCCGTCCTCTGCCAGATGGCGGCGCACGCTCGCCAAGCATGCGAGCTGTTCGTCCACGGTGATGAGGTGGGAAAACGCGCGGAACGGGATCGTGACGAGCGCGAAGCGCCGCCCGAGATCAAACGCGGTCATCGAGTCTTCGATCAGTTCGATCCGCACCGCCACCTCAGGCGGCAGCGCGGCGACCTTGCGCCGGCATGCGTCGAGCATGAGGGGAGAGAGATCGAGACCGGTGATGTTCGCGCCGGCAGCCGCGGAGGGGATGAGGATGCGACCGGTGCCGCAGCCGAGCTCGAGCACCGGACCACGCGCGTGCATCGCGAGGTCCACATAGAACTCGACGTCGTCTTTGCGCAGTTGGCCGTAGACGACGTCGTAGCTGGCGACGATGACAGGGACGTAGCGGTATGCGCGCTGCGCGATCGGGTTACGCTCCTTGGTAGACGACCTCGATGCGCAACCCGCTCGGGTCCCGCACCCACATCGCGTAATAATCCTCGCCGAGCTCGCTGACCACGGCCGGCGCCTCGTCGATCTCAGCGCCGAGCTCGTCGAGCTGCGCGGCGCACTGGTCGACGACCGCGCGAGAATCGGCGTTGAGCGCCAGATGGTCGAATCCGACGTGGCGTTTGCCGTCGTACAGGTCGTCGGCGGTGCGCTCGGCCTTGTAGACGACGAGTTCGAAGCCTTCGCGCTGATATCCGAAATGGTCGTCCTTGTCGAACACCAAGTCGAAGCCGAGCGCCGGCAACAGCACGTCGTAGAACTTCTTCGCCACCTTGAGGGCATCGGTGCCGATGGCGAGGTGGTGGACTGGATGCACTGGCATGCGGTGTGAGTTGGTCCCCGTTACGAGCGAAGCGGAGCGAAAAGCGTTTCTAAGCGTTGAAAAGCCTATCGCCCTGTTACGACGCGATGAACCGTCATTTCCTGGCGAATCTGTGTTAAATCACGCAAAAGCTGCGTGCATGTGTCAGCCGGCCGCGTCCTCGTCAGAATACTTCAACGCCAGCGCCTGTTTGAGGACCTTGAGTCCCAAGAGCGCGCACTTGAGCCGCGCCGCGGAGATGTTGATCCCCACGTTTTCGAGCACGTCTTCCTTGCCGATCTTGCTGATCTCGGCGAGCGTCTTGCCCTTGATCTGCTCGGTGAGCAGCGAGGCTGAGGCTTGCGAGATCGCGCAGCCGCGCCCTTTGAACTTCACATCCGTGACGACGTTGTCGCGGATCTTCAGATCCATGCGGATCTTGTCGCCGCATAGCGGGTTGATGTCCTCAAAGGACGCATCGGCATCGTCGAGCGTGCCGGCGTTGCGCGGGTTGCGGTAGTGGTCGAGGATGAAGTCGCGATAAAGCTCGTCCATCCCGGTATACGTATCGTCGGTCACGCGATCTTGAAGATCCGCTTCGCTTTCTCGATCGCGCTGATCAGCGCGTCGACTTCAGCCAGCGTGTTGTACAGGTAGAACGACGCGCGCGCGGTCGCCGCCACGCCGAGCTTCTCCATGAGCGGCTGGTTGCAATGGTGGCCGGCACGCACGCAGACGCCTTCGCTGTCGAGGATGCTCGCCAAGTCGTGCGCATGGATGTCGCCCACGGTCATCGAGATCACGCCGCTGCGGTGTTCGATGCCGGGACCGTACAGCGTCACATTGGGCACCTCGGCGAGCTGGCGCAGCGCGTAGTCCGCCAAGAACATCTCATATTGGTGGATGCGGTCCATTCCGACCGCTTCGAGATAGCGCACCGCCGCGCTGAGTCCGACAGCTTCTGCGATCGCCGGCGTGCCTGCCTCAAAGCGCGCGGGCACGTCGGCGTACGTCGAATGCTCCAGCCCGACGATGCCGATCATGCCGCCGCCCGTCAAGAAGGGCGGCATCGCATCGAGCAGTTCCTTGCGACCCCACAGGATGCCGACGCCGGTGGGTCCCAGCATCTTATGGGCGGAGAACGCGGCGAAATCCGCGCCCCAATCGACGACGTCGACCGGCATGCGCGGCACGGCCTGGCAGGCGTCGACGACGCTGATCGCGCCCGCGGCCCGCGCGCGCGCGGCGAGTTGCTTCACGGGGTTGATGGTCCCAAGGGTGTTGCTCACCGCGGTGAACGCGAAGATCTTGGCGCCGTCGAGCAGCGTGTCGAGCTGCGCGAGGTCGAGCCGGCCGTCGTCCGTCACCGGCACGAAGCGCAGGTGCGCGCCGGTCTGCTCAGCGAGGACTTGCCAGGGCACGAGATTGGAGTGATGTTCCATCTCGGTGAGCAAGATGACGTCGCCGCGCTTGATGTTGGTGCGGCCCCACGAGTAGGCGACGAGGTTGAGACCTTCGGTCGCGTTGCGGACGTAGATGCATTCGGCCGCGCAGGGCGTGCCGATGAAGCGCGCCACCGCGGCGCGCGCTTCTTCATACGCTTCGGTCGCGAGCTCGCTGATGTGGTAGACGCCGCGATGGATGTTGGCGTGGTAGCGCCGGTAATAATCGTCCATCGCATCGATGACCTGAATCGGTTTTTGCGAAGACGCCGCGCTGTCCAAGAAGACGAGCTTTTTGCCGTGCGGGCGCTCGTTGAGGATGGGAAAGTCTGCGCGAATGCGCTCGACGTCCGCATCGGAGAGGCTTTGGACGAGCGGCCGCGCCAGCGCGCTCATTGGTCCACCTCCACCGCGATGGCGTCGCCGTTGACGGTCACCTGGTATGTCTTCACCGGCCGGACGGCAGGCAGGCAGGTCGCGCGGCCGGTCCCGATGTCGAAACGCGCGCCGTGGCGCGGGCATTCGACCTCGTGGCCGATGAGTTCGCCCTGGTCGAGCGGTCCGCGGTCGTGCGTGCACTCATCATCAATGGCATAGATCTTGCCATCGTAGTTACACAGCGCGATTCGCTTGTCGTTGACCTCGACGACCTTGATCTTGCCGACGGGCACGTCATCGAGTTTGGCGACCTCGACCAGCGTAGCCACGACGGGGTCGCTAGCCCTCGTGCTCGAGGTGCGGCGCGAACTTTGTCTCAAGCGGGCGCGTGAGGCGCTCGTCGCCGACCTTGTCGAGCACGTCTTGGAAGAAGCCTTCGACGATCAGGCGTGCGGCGGTGTCGCGGTCGAGCCCGCGGCTCGCCAGGTAAAACAATTGCTCTGCGTCGATCGGACCGACGGTTGCGCCGTGCGTGCAGCGCACGTCGTCGGCTTCGATCTCCAGTTTCGGCTCGGTGTCGGCGCGGGCGCCTTCGGCGAGCAGCAAGTTGCGGTTCGCCTGATACGCATCGCTGCGCTGCGCGCCCTTTTCGATGACGATGACGCCGGTATACAGCGAATGCGCGTGTCCGTCGAGCGCGCTCTTGAAGAGGAGATCGCTGTGCGTGTCGGTGGCGCGGTGGCCTTGGAGCGTATGATAGTCGAACTGCTGCGTTCCCCGGCCGAACACCAGACCGAGCATGTCGCTCTCGGCGCCTCTGCCGAGGAGTTCGACTTCGATGTCGCTCTTAGAGAGGGTGCCGCCGGATCCGAGATTCAGCGTCACGAGTTTCGCGCCGCTGGAGACGCGCGCGTGTTGATGCGAGAAGACGATCGTCTCAGGCCCGCACTCCTGCACGTGCGCGTAGGTCAGACGCGAGTCAGCGCCGACGATGAGGTCGGTGATGCCCGCGCTGAACGGCCCCCGCTCGCGGTGCGTTTCCGCGATCGATGCGCGCGCCTGCTTGCCGAGAATCACGACCAATCGAGGATAGGTACCGCTTTGCGCCTCGACGAGAATCGGACCGCTCAGCTCGACGCCGTCGGGGACGTACACGAATGCGCCGCCGAGCCAGGCCGCTTCGGCCAGGGCTGAATACTTGCCGACGGTGCGGCCGCCGCGTGCCTGGACCAGCGCCTCTTTGACGAGCTCCGCATGCGAGACCAGCGCGTCGGCGAGCGTCTTGGCGATCACGCCACGCGCGCGATCAACGCTCGCGACAGTCACTTTGAATGGAGAGCTCTCCTGCGCCGGCGGCGTGAGGTCGATGCCCTTGAGCGAGAGCCTGCGCCACCCTTCAGTGCGCTCGGTCGGCGCCGGAATCGCTTCGTAACGTCCGAACGCGCCAGCGCGGATCTCGCGCAGCCACGACGGCTCGGTGGTGGATGATGCGTTGATCGAGTCGAGGCTAAGAGACGGTCGAATTAATTCGACCGCTACAGAGGACTCCGTCTTAGCCAACGGAGCCTTCCATCTCGAGCGCGATGAGCCGGTTGAGCTCGACCGCGTATTCCATGGGAAGTTCCTTGACGAAGGGCTCGAAGAAGCCGTTGACGATCATCGTCGTCGCTTCGACTTCGGTGAGGCCGCGGCTCATGACGTAGAACAGCTGTTCTTCGCCGACCTTGGAGACGGTCGCTTCGTGCTCGACGCGTACGTCCTTGGCGTCGACTTCGATCGTCGGGTACGTGTCCGAGCGCGATTCGGGATCCATCAGCAATGCGTCGCAGCGCACGTTGGACTTGACGCCGTCGCAGCCTTCGTACACCTTGATGAGACCGCGATAGCTCGTACGTCCGCCGTTCTTGCTCACCGACTTGCTCGTGATGATCGAGGTCGTGTTCGGCGCAGCATGGATCATCTTCGCACCGGCGTCTTGATGCTGGCCTTCGCTCGCGTACGCGATGGAAAGCACTTCGCCGCGCGCGCCCTCACCCATGAGGTAGACTGAAGGATACTTCATCGTGAGCTTGGACCCGATGTTGCCATCGACCCACTCGACGTGCGCGTTCTTGTGCGCCATCGCGCGCTTGGTCACGAGGTTGTAGACCGTCTTGTACCAGTTCTGGATCGTCGTGTAGCGGATGTGCGCGCCTTCCTTGGCGATCAGCTCGACGACGGCCGAGTGCAGCGAGTTGCTCGAAAACGTCGGCGCCGTGCACCCTTCGATATAGTGCACGAACGAACCGGGCTCGGCGATGATCAGCGTGCGCTCGAACTGACCCATGTTCTCAGAGTTGATGCGGAAGTAGGCCTGCAGCGGGATATCCACGCGGACTCCCGGCGGGACCCAGATGAACGAACCGCCCGACCAGACCGCCGAGTTGAGCGCGGAGAACTTGTTGTCGCCGGGCGGGATGATGGTCGCGAAATGCTCGCGCACGATGTCCTCGTGCTCGCGCAGGCCGGTGTCCATGTCGGAGAACAGCACGCCCTTGGCCTCGAGATCCTTGCGGATGCTATGGTAGACCACTTCGGAATCGTACTGCGCGGTGACGCCGCCCAGGAACTTGCGCTCGGCCTCAGGGATGCCGAGCCGATCGAACGTGCGCTTGATGTCCTCGGGCACGTCTTCCCACGTTTTGCCCTCTTGGTCGGACGCGCGCATATAATAGTAGATGTCGTCAAAGTCAATCGCCTCGAGGACTTCGTTGTGCGCCCACGCCGGCATCGGCTTGGCGAGGAAGATGTCGAGCGCGCGGTGGCGGAAATCGCGCATCCACTGCGGCTCTTTCTTCATCTGCGAGATCTGCTCGACGATGTCGTGATCGATGCCCTTGCGCGACTTGAACGAGTAGCTCTCGGTCTGATCGCTGAACCCGTACTTATAGTCTTTGTCGACGAGCTGCTGCTCTTTGAGCGCCATATTACACCGTTGCCAATTCTTTGATGATGGGGTCGTACCCGGTGCGCTCGAGCTCTTGCGCGAGCTCCGGTCCGCCTTCTTTGACGATGCGTCCCTTGACGAGCACGTGTACTTTGTCCGGCTTCACGTAGTTGAGGATGCGCTGGTAATGCGTGATGAGCAGAATCGAGTGCTCGGGCGAGCGCTGAGCTTCGATGCCTTCGGCGATGATGCGCAGCGCATCGATGTCCAGCCCCGAGTCGGTTTCGTCCAAGATCGCGAGCGTGGGTTGGAGCACGAGCATCTGGAGCATTTCGAGGCGCTTTTTCTCGCCGCCGGAAAAACCGTCGTTGACGTAGCGGCCCAGCACCTTCGGATCCACCTTGAGTTTCGCCGCCGCGTTGTCGAGCAGCGCCTTAAACTTCGCCGGCGTCAAGGGCGCATCGCCCTTGTGCCGCGCCATCAGCGTGTTGCGCATGAAATTGGCGACGCTCACGCCGGGCACCGATGACGGGTACTGGAACGCGAGGAACATGCCCGCCAGCGAGCGCTCGTTCGTCGGCATCTCGAGGATACTGCGGCCCTGGTACAGGATGTCACCGCTCGTCACTGCGTACTTCGGATGCCCCATGAGCACCAGCGAGAGCGTACTCTTGCCGGAGCCGTTCGGTCCCATGAGGGCGTGCACGGTGCCGCGCTCGATCTTCAGGTCGATGCCGCGGATGATCTCATTGTCGCCGACCTTGACGTGCAGGTCCCGGACTTCAAGGATAACGTCAGCCATGGGGTCCTTTCAGGGTGCTCGTAGCGGTCGATTCTAACCGACCGACCGGGTGGTCCGGCCTAGATAGTATAGATAAATGTTGAAATTCTTGCAATAGTGCCTTATACTTAAGGGGCCGGGAAACCTGGCAACACTATGCGAGAAGCACGCTTTTTCCAAACGACCCGCGGACGCATCGTCGAGTCACTTCAACGGCGCGGCCCACAGACCGCCGCCGAGCTGGCGGCCGGGCATGAGCTGACCCAAAACGCCATCCGCCAGCATTTGGCGCGCTTGGAGCGCGACGGGCTGGTGGCCGAGACTTCCGAGCGGCGCGGGCCGACCAAACCCAGCCTGGTCTTCTCACTGACGGCCGAGGGCCGGCGGCTCTTCCCGCAGCGCTACAGCACATTGCTCAATGCTGTGATCGAAGAGATCTCCGCGTCGCAAGGCGGCGACAAGGTCAAAGAGCTGTTCCACAACATCGGACAGCGCTCGGCGCGCAAGTACGCCGCGCGCTTCGCCGGCAAGACGCCGCAAGAGCGGGTCGCCGAATTGACGACGATCCTGCGCGAGCAAGGCGTGGTGGCGGACTACGAGGTCAGCGCCGACGGCTTCGTGCTACGCGAGCACAACTGCCCTTTCCGCGACACCGTGGCCACCCACCCAGAAGTCTGCTCGGTCGTGCACGCCCTCATGGAAGAGGTGTTGCCGGCCAAAGCCGAACAGCGACAGTCGATCGCCCGTGGCGACGACATCTGCGAATTCGCGATTCCCGCACACGCCGGAGGCAAATAATGGATTTCCCGAAGTTCCAAGAGCTCGTGACCAATCGCACGGGGTTCGCGCAAATGGCCGACCCGACCGCGACGGGCGAGTATTTCTCCGATTCGTGCGGCGATATGTATACGATCTATCTTAAGGTCGACGGCAGCGAGCGCATCGAGGACATCTCCTATTTCACGACCGGTTGCGGCTTCGGGATCGCGACTTGCGCCATCCTGACCGAGCTCGCCAAGGGCAAGACCGTGGACGAGGCGGCGGCCATCACCCCGGACCAGATCGAGGCCTTTCTCGGCGGATACCCAGAGCGCAAGAAAGACTACCCGGAACGCGTTCTTGAGGCGCTGCGCATCACGATCGAGAACTACCGCAAGGGGTCAAAGGCCGGCACGGCGGCGGACGCGTTCGCCAAGCTTAACTAGCCCTTAAGCTCGCTGCGACAATGGTCGCACGCCCGCGCTTCTCCCCGTCGTTTAATCTTGCTTTCACCCCATTCTCGTAACATATACAGCATAGCAAGGTAAGCTTAGGTAGAACCTGAGCAAAGCTCAGGTGTTTGCATCGAGCTCGCGTTCGATGCGTAAAAGAATACATATGAAGAACAATACGACATCGCTCGCCTCGCGGCGCGCCCTCAAAGTTTCGGACACGATCTCGGTCGGACGCAAGCTCGATTCGAGCATTTCGCGGCGCTTTACCCGCGCCGTCGCCAAGCTTATCGAGGCAGGCATGCGGACGTGCACGATCGACATGTCGTCGGTCGAGAGCGCTGACTCGGGCGGCTTCGGCGCGCTCAGCATGGCGCTGCGCAGGCTCGAAGAGGCCGGCGCGCGTGCCGTCGTCGTGTGCGCGAACCCTGCCATCCGCAAGCTGTTCGAAGTGACGTCGGTGAGCCGGCTAGCTCCGGTGGTCAAGCGGCTCGAGGACGCACGGCGGCTGCAAGCCTCGCTCGCAAGCGGCATCGCCTCTTAACCAGTTTCGCGGCTTTGTAGCGGTCGAATTTATTCGACCGCTATTTTATTTCTGGATCCGTTTGAACGTCGGGCCTGAGATCATCGGCGCGTCGGCATAGAAGTCGCGCAGCACTTCGGTGACGCTCATCTCAAAGGTCGCGTACTCATCTTGTTCTTTGTGCAGCTTGGCGCCGCCGCGTATCGAATAGGCGGCCCCGTCCAACACGCACCAGAGCAAGGCGCTGAAGCTGCGCCGCAGGTTCTTCTGCGTCGTGCTCTTGGAATGCACTTTCACAGTCAAGCGCCGCTCGTCGAGCGCGTTCACCTCGGTGGGCGCGAGGACCGCGACGCGTGGTTGATGGTCTTGATCGATGGTGACGAGCAAGAACGCGCGAACCGGCTCGTTCGCGGGCTCGGCTGCTCCCATCTCGAATCGCAAGGGCGGCGGTATGACGTTGCCTATCTTCTCTGACATCACTTCTCCACGAGAAACGGGTTAGTCGCGCGCTCGATGCCGATCGTCGTGCGCGGCCCGTGGCCGGGGAGCACGATCGACTCATCGGGCATGCGCAGCAGCGTGCCGCGGATCGACCTGAGGATCTGGTCCAGCGAACCACCCCACAGGTCTGTTCGTCCGATGCTGCCCGCGAATAGCGTATCGCCGGCAAAGATCACGGGCACGTCATGCGGCAGCACGAACGAGACACTGCCGGGCGAATGGCCGGGCGTATGCCGCACTTCGAGTTTTTGGCTGCCGAATTCGAGCGACTGCGCATCGCTTAGATGCTTATCGATGTCCGTCGTCGGCGGCGCCGGCACGCCGAGCCAGCGCGCTTGTTCGGCGAGATTCTGGTACATGGGAAGGTCTGCTTCGTGCAGCATCGCCGGGGCTCCGGTCAGCGCCTTGAGCTTGGCGATGCCGCCGACATGGTCGATATGGCCGTGCGTGGCGACGATCGCCCGCAGGCGCAAGCCGTGTTTGTCGAGCACCGCGCTGATCTGATCGATGTCATCGCCGGGGTCGATGACGATGGCCTCTTTCGTGCGCTCGTCCCCGAGAATGACGCAGTTGCACATGAGCGCACCAACCGGGATGGTCTCGACGATCACCGCGTCACGTCCGTTTCCCCCGCTCCAACGCCTTCGCGAGAAACGGCGCCGTTTCGATGACGAAACGTTCGTGACTGCCCGCGAAACACACGCCGTGCTCATCGCGCGCCTCGACCTCGAAGACCAGCCGGCGCCGATCGATCTCGGCGAGCTTCGCGTGCATCGTGAAGCGCATGCCCGCCGGAGTCGCCGCCACGTGTCGGACGTCGAGGCGTACGCCGACGGTGGATTCGCCCTCGCGCAGATACGGCTGGACGCAGCGCACGCATTCGGCTTCGGCGAGGTGCACGAGGTGCGGCGTCGCAAGCACCGGCACGCCCGGATTGCCGTAGCGGTCTGCAAGCCGCTCGGGGGTTGCCACGTAATCATTGCTCGACGTCAAGCCGATCTCGAGCTGCCGCATGGTGGGTCGTCCGGCTTCGGATGAGAAGCGCGTTGTCCTGTCAAAAAATGCATGCATCGTGCAACCTTCAGGGGCGCTTCGCAGCACCGCGCCATCCGCCGGCGAGCTTGACGAGCGCATCGGCCGTTTCATCGCGCGCGAGGACGGTGACGCGGCGGCATTCGGCCGGCTTGCGGTCGACTTGTTCGCGTATCAGTACGCCGCCAACGAGCCATACCGGCGCTATTGCGATCGCGTAGGCAGCACTCCGTTGTCGGTGTACCGTTGGCAGGACGTGCCGGCCGTGCCGACCGCGGCGTTCTCGCAGGTCAGATTGGCGTGCTTTCCTCCGGAGCGTGCGCGCATCGCATTCTTGTCGAGCGGCACGACCCATGCGAGCCGCTCGCGACTCGAGCTCGAGAACACGAAACTGTACGACTCGTCTCTCTTGACCCATTTCCGCCAGCGCGTGCTGCTCGACGCCGCCCCGATGCAAGTCGTGGCGCTTGCGCCGCCGTTTTCGCTCGCGCCGAACTCTTCGCTCTCGTACATGATCTCAAAGATCAGCGACGTCTTCGGCACGCCCCGCGACGGCTTCTTCCACGACGGAGCGTCGATCGATTTCGCCGGCGCTGCTCGCGCGCTGCGAACGGCCGAGAGCCCGGTGCTGGTCATCGGCACCGCCTTCGCGTTCGTCCATCTCTTCGATCGCTGTTCCGACACAGGCGAGCGCTTCTCGCTGCCGCCGGGCAGTCGAGTGGTCGAGACAGGCGGTTTCAAGGGCAAATCGCGCGAGGTTGACCGCGACGAGCTTTATGGCTGGTTTTCCGCGCTGCTCGGCGTGCCGCGCGAGCTCTGCGTCTCCGAATACGGCATGTGCGAGCTGGGCAGCCAGTGGTACGATGCCAACCTCGGCGACTTTTCCAGCGGCCACGCACCGCGCACGCATCTCAAAGTCGGGCCGCACTGGGCCAAGACGCTTGTCGTCGATCGCGTGACCGCCGCGCCCTTGCCTGACGGGGATATCGGGCTCTTGCAGATCTTCGACCTGAGCAACCGCGGCTCTGTCGCGTCCGTGCTGACCGGCGATCTTGCGCGTCACGTCGACGGCGGCTTCGAGCTGTTCGGACGCGCGCCAGGCGAGCCGCCGAGAGGCTGCAGCATCGCCATCGATGCGGCACTGTCATGAAAACCGAGATCGCCGCCGGCGTCACCCGCGCGCATGCGATCGCGAGCGCAGCGGCGCAGTGGCGCGATCGCGCGTCGACGGTCCGCGCACGGGCGCGTGAAGCGCTCGCGGGCGGGATCTGGCCCGCCGAGGTGGTCGAAGCGGCGCTCGACAACGCGCTGTGGGATCTGGACGAGCCTCGCGCTCTGGCGCTCATAGAAGAATGTAGTACCCGAGCGAACGCTCGGGTGCCCGTCCGAGCGGGTGCTCGGACGGTGGTGATTCTCCCCGGCAATATAATCGGGCCGGCGATCCACGCCGCGTTTTGCGCGGCCATAGCCGAGACCCCGACCATTCTTAAAGCTGCGAGCGCGGAGCAGCACCTCGCGCAGATCGTCAGCCGCCAATTCGACGAATCGGGCGCTCCGCTGCGCGGCCTGGTCGAGGCGCGCTATTGGCGCGGCGGAGATCTGGACGCGGAGTCGGCCGCGCTTTCAAGCATCGACAATCTGATCGTCTTCGGCGAGGACGCGACGATCGAGCAGGTCCGTGATCGCGCATCGCACGTCCGCGTGACGGGGTATGGCGAGTCATACAGCATCGGCTACCTCCACGCCGATGCGGAGGTCGGTAAGGCTGCCGCCGCAGCTGCCTCGGATGTGTGCTTGTTCGATCAGCGTGGCTGCATGTCGCCCCAGACCATCTACGTGGCAGGCGACAATGGAAAAGCGCTCCTGTTCACGCGCGCGCTGGCCGGCGAGATCCGCTCCAAAGCCGGTCAGCTGCCACGCGCCGCCTTCGCACCAGACGAGGGCGCGCAGGTCGCCGATTTCGTCCGTCGTTTGGGGCTGACCGCTGTAGCGCCGCTGCCGCATGGGCTCGACACGCTCGTGAAGGGCCTGCTGCGCCAGAATGTGCCCGAATTCGTGGTCGCGCTCGAGCCGTTCGGGCAGCCGACGTGTGCCGGCTTTGGGCGCATCGTGATCGTCAAGCACGCGCCCAGCGCGCGGGATGTCGTGACGCAGCTCAAGCATTTCGGGCGGCCGGTCGAGACGATCGGATTCGCGCTGAACACCCCCGAACGCGACCGCTCGGCGTTCGCGCTGGCCGGCGCGCGCCGGCTCTGCGAGCTCGGCGAAATGCAGCGCCCGCCGTTCGGCTATCGCCCCACGCCGCGCGATTTCCAAGCCGCATGAGCACATCGCTCGGCAACGAGCTCGGCCGCATCGTCGTCGATCCGCCCGGACCTCGCAGCCGCGAGTTGATGCGCCGGCTGCGCGACGTCGAGAGCCCGAACATCACTTTTGCGAGCGATCGCTTTCCCGTCTTCTTCGAGCGCGGCAGCGGTGCGAATCTGGTGGACGTCGACGGCAACGTCTACGTCGATCTCACCGCCGCGTTCGGCGTCGCCGCGACCGGCCATAGCAATCCGGCGGTCGTCAAAGCCGTCGCGGAGCAAGCCGAGCTGCTGTTGCACGGCATCGGCGACGTGCATCCGAATGAAGTCAAAGTCGCGCTCGCAGAAAAACTGTGCGCGTTGGCCCCGGGAGAGGGCGCCAAGCGCGTCATCTTCTCTTCGACCGGCGCCGAAGCGGTGGAGTCGGCGCTCAAGACCGCGGCGGTCGCGTCGGGCAAGCCGGGCGTGCTGTGCTTTACCGGCGCCTACCACGGGCTGACCTACGGAGCGCTCGAGGTCACCGATCGCGATTTCTTCCGCGCGCCGTTCGACAAGCAACTCGGGCATTTCGCGACGCGCGTGCCGTATGCATACTGCTATCGCTGCCCCTTAAGTCTTACGCATCCGGCGTGCGAGAACGCATGCCTGAGCTTCGTCGAGGAGGCGATGGACTCAGAAGACGCTGATACCATCGGCGCCGTCATCGTCGAGGCGATCCAAGGCCGCGGCGGCGACGTCGACGCGCCCTTCGATTGGCTGCTCGAGCTGCGCGAGCTGTGCGATCGCCGTAAGCTGCTGCTCATCGTCGACGAGGTGTACACCGGATTCGGCCGCACCGGTCGCTGGTTCGCGTGCGAGCACGCCGGCGTCGTGCCCGATCTGCTGTGCGTCGGCAAAGGCATGGCCTCGGGCTTCCCCATTTCGGCGTGCATCGGACGCGCGGAAGTCATGGACGCATGGCCGGTATCGCAAGGCGAGTCGGTGCACACGAGCACGTTCCTCGGTCATCCGACGGCGTGCGCGGCGGCGCTCGCCTCGATCAGCGAGATCGAGCGGCTCGGCCTCGTTGCGCGCTCGGCCACCACCGGTGCGGCGTTAGGAGAAATGTTGAAGGCCCTGGCGGAGAAGGTGGGTCCTTGTATCGGCGACGTTCGCGGCTGTGGACTCATGTGGGGGATCGAGCTTGTGGGAGACGACGGCGCGCCGGATCAGGCGCGAGCGTCGAAGACGGTCACTGAGGCGCTGCGTCGCGGCGTCGTGGTGCTCGCCGGCGGGCCCGGCAACAACGTGCTCTCGCTGTCGCCGCCGCTCGTCATCGCGACCGAACAATTGGCGTTTGGCGTTGAAAAAATCGGCGAATCGCTCGCGTAATCATTCGCTTCAGCCCAGCGCGCGCTCTTTCAAACAGCTTATCCACAACTCGTCCACAACAAAGTTCCGCAAATGGTCGCTTATCCACAATTTAATTGCAAAAGGAACAGTCGTTCGGCTTGTATCCATTAACATTGGATTGTATACTGCCACTACACCGACCGCGGTGCCGGGGAAGCGAAGCAACAACGGATGGTGCGAGTGCAATCGCACAGAGCTGAGCTCCTCGGGAATGGTACCCCTGCCGTTGGGGACTAGGCTCACGCCTAGTGATGGACCTGGGGATCGCGTCCCAGTAAAGCCAAAGTAAGCGGACCGGCAACGGCCGTTGACCAGTCCGAAAATGAGGCTTCAGCGCCATCGACCAGACCAGTTACGACCGGGCTCACGCCCGGTCGTTACTGTTTTGTGGCGGTCGAGTTTACTCGACCGTCGAATTTGTTGACCGGACTTGACGTGCCGTCGCGCGAAATGCCGATGACGTGCCCTCCTCATTCGAAGAAGCCTCCGCGTCGCAAGAAGCGCTCGACGATCAGCCCAGCCCCCACGCGCGCACGCGCTTTGGCGCCCTCGCTTACCGCGAGTTCCGGCTCCTGTGGTTCGGCCTGCTCGTCTCCAACACGGGCGGCTGGATGGCCATCCTGGCCCAGGGCTGGCTCGTGGTCCAACTCGCCCCCAACGCATCATTGGCATCGTTGTATCTCGGGCTGGTCGGCTTCGCCCGCGCGATCCCGGTCTTCGCGTTGTCCGGCGTCGCCGGCGCACTCGCGGACCGGCGAGACCGCCGGCGCATCCTCGCCGTCTGCGAGCTGCTGCTCGGCCTCCTGACCCTGCTGCTGGGCATTCTGGCGCAGACCGGCGTCGTGCGGGTGTGGCAGGTGCTGCTCATCGCCGCGCTGTCAGCTGCGGCGAGCGCGTTCGAGGCGCCGACCCGCCAATCGCTGGTCTCGGTGCTCGTCGGCAAGCGCGAGCTCATGAACGCGATCGGTCTCAATTCTGCCGCTTTCAACGGGCCGGCGATCATCGGTCCGGCGCTCGGCGGTCTCATCGTCAACGCGTATGGCGTTGCGGATTGCTTCTATATAAATGCGGCGTCGTACATGGCGGTCTACGCCGCCGTGCTTCTCATGAAGCCCAAACCCCCGTTCAACGCGTTGCCCGAGACGGACATCTGGAGCGACGTGATCGAAGGCTTCCGCTACGTCCGCGCCAACGCGCTGATCTTCGCAGTCGTGGTGCTCTCGGCGCTGCAAGCGCTCATCGGCCGCCCCTACATCCAGCTCTTGCCCGCGTTCTCAAAGGCCCAGCTGGGCGCAGGGGCGCGCGAGCTCGGCATCTTGTTGGCGGTCTCAGGCGCGGGCGCGCTCGTGGGCTCGATCGCCACCGCATTCATCGGCGGCCGCGCCCCACGCGGCAGGCTGCTCATCGCCAGCGCCGCGGCCTCCGGCGCTTTGCTGGCGCTGCTCGGCGCCATGCACACGTTGTGGTCCGCCGCGACGGTGTTGCTCGCGTTGGGCGTCGCAGCAATGCTCTATCTCGGCACGGCCAATACGATCTTGCAGACCCACACGCCGATCGCGATGCGCGGGCGCGTCATGTCGATCTACACGATGATATTCTTGGGCTTCATGCCGCTCGGCTCATGGCTGCTGGGATCCATCGCCAGCGTCACCTCGCTGCCGGTCGCATTCGCGCTTGGCGGCGTGGCGTTGATCGTGGCGGTCGCCATCACAGCGCGCCGGCCCGACATCCGCGCGCTGACGTAAAAGAGAACGGCGCCCTTTCGGGCGCCGTTCGTCGCGGTCGGTATCGAGCGAGCCTAGCCGTTCGCGTCCGGTATGATCAGGAACGACGACGGGCCGCCCGGCGGCACGAGGGGTGGTACGCTAGCCCCATCGATCAGCACAAAGTCAGCGTTGATTCCAGGCGCCGCGTTGACTCCAGGGGAGGGGCACTGGGCGTTTTGGGGATCACTCCCGGTTGGATCCGGCTGGTTGACCGCGCCCGGCACGAGGGTCACCGTGCTTACGACGTACGCCGCGAAGCAGTACGCGTTGTTGGTCGACGGGAAGAGAATGACGTTGGTCTTCCACGACGATGTCGCCGCTGCATTCGACCCGACCGTTACCCCGGCACTGTTGATTTTTGTTCTGCACGCCGGTCCGGGGACTGGGCAGTTGTACCAGAAATCCGTCGTACCGGCCTTGGGCGACGCGTTGAGATAGCTGATCGCGATCGACCCATTCGCGGTGCTGTACGTCGGCAGGATGAACACGCCCCACGTCGTGGTGTGGAACCCGGCGTCGCCTTCAGCGACGAGCATATACTTCGTGTTCGCTTTGATGGTGATCGTCTGATCGAGGAACGTCGGAGCCAACGTTCCATGCTGCACGAGTTTGAAGTCATGCACGCCGAACGGCAGCTCGATGAACGGCGTCACAGGGCCGATGACAGTGGGACCGCTCGTGGCGGGTGACGGAGCGCTATACGGATAGAAGAAATTGGGGAACGCGAGCTGATTGTCGATGTACAGATCAGCGTTCGTCACTCCAAGATTCAATTGCGGCGATCCCATGACGAACTCGACACGGCCTGAGCCGCCCGGGAAGTTGATGACAGACTGATTCGGACCCGTTCCCGGTATCGGAGCACTGCTGCCGGCACAGGACGCCAAAGTTACCCCGGCCACAAGCGAAGCACCAATAGCGGCGAAACGTGAGAAGCTCATCCGCATAGAGGTCCTTTCCTCAAGGATGCGAGAGATGGTCGCAAAGGGCAACTTTGCGATTGACTACCCCGCGCCTGTTTCGCCCAGGGCCCGAGCGTCCCTGCCCCGTGGAACCTGCCCCCAAAATCGGGTCAGGCCGAGAAGGTTTCGAGCCGTTTTTTGACCGCTTGCAGGAAATGGGACGCCACTGCACCGTCGAGCACCCGGTGGTCTAGGCACAAGCAAAGGTTCATGATATGGCGGATGGCGATCGCGTCCTCGACCACCCACGGACGCCGCACAATGGCTTCAGTCGTGATGATAGCGGCCTGCGGCGGATTGATGATCGGCACCGACGCGATGCTGCCCAGGCTTCCGGTATTGTCGACGGTGATGGTGCCGTCTGAAAGGTCGTCCATCGTCAGCTTGCGTGACCGGGCCCGTGAGACGAGCTCGTTGATGGTCGTCGCAAGCCCGGCCATGCTGTAGCGGTCGGCGTCTTTGACGACGGGCACGATGAGCCCGTCCTCGATGTCCACCGCGACGCCGACGTTGATATGGCGCCGTTGGATGATCGAGTCGCCGGCCCAGGTGGCGTTGACCATCGGGTACTCGCGGATCGCGGCACACACGGCCTGGATGACGATCGGCAGATATGTCAGCGACACGCCCTCGCGGGCCTTGAACGCGTCCTTCTCTTTCGTGCGCCATTTGACGAGGTTCGTGACGTCGGCTTCGACCATCGACCATGCATGCGGAATCGTCGTCTTCGACAACACCATCCGATCGGCGATCGTCTTGCGCATCTGCGACAGACGGATGACGACATCGTCCGGACCTGGAGGCGCGATCGGCAACGGCTGCACCGACGCGGCGGCCACTTTGATCGGCGTGCCGGCTGCAGCGGGTGTTGCGGCGGGTGCCGCCGGCGCGTGCGATGCTCCGGCGGTTTGCGGTGGGACCAGCGACGGCGGTGCTGTTTTTGCGACAGCGGTCACCGGCGATGGCGTTAGGGCCGGCGGTTGCGGCGGCGCCGATGGTTGCGGCGCCGGTTGTGGTTTCGCCGCGGCTGGCGGCGCAACGCTTGCCGCGGTCTTCGCCGCTCCAGATTCGACGTGCGCGATCACGTCGCGCGCGGTCAAGCGCCCGCCGCGCCCGGAGCCGGCGACGCCGGAGAGATCGATGTGATGCATCCGCGCGAGCCGGCGCACCGCAGGCGAGTGGCGCGCGCCGTTGCCGGCGGCCGCTGTATCGGCTGGGGCGGCGGCGGAGGGCGCGACGGACTCGATGTTTTCTTCAGCCGCGTTCGCAACCGCCGGCGGTACCGGTGCCTGCGCTGGTGATGGCGACGGTTCGAGCTCTGGCGGCGCCGATGCGGTAACTGATGTCGCGCTCGGCGCTTCGCCGGCGGCGAGGATCTCGCACACAGGCGCGCCGACCGGCACCGTGGTGCCTTCTTCGGCAAGAATCGCGGACAACGTGCCGGCGAACGGCGACGGGATCTCCGAGGCGACCTTGTCCGTCTCGACTTCGAGCAGCGGCTCGTACTTGGCGACCGGTTCGCCAGGTTTCTTGAGCCAACGGCCGACGGTGCCTTCTGTCACCGTCTCGCCGAGCTGCGGCATGAACACTTGTGGCACGACGCTATCCCTCGCGGTCCCCGGTCATCTAGTAGGCGGCGAGCTCGCGCATCTCTTTCGCGATGCGATCCGGGCTGGGCATGAACGCCTCCTCGTACTCTTTCGCGTAGCCCATCGCCGGAACGTCCGGGCCTGCGACGCGCCGGACCGGCGCATCGAGCTCGAAGAGCGCTTCCTCGGCGATGATCGCGGCGATCTCCGCGCCCACCCCGCCGAATTTGTTGTCTTCGTGGACGATCATCGCGCGCCGCGTCTTGGTGACGCTCGCCAGAATCGTCTCTCTATCCATCGGCCGAATCGAACGCAAGTCCACAATTTCCGCGTCGATGCCCTCGGCGGCGAGCTTCTCGGCCGCCTCCAGCGCGAAGTGCCGCATCAGCCCGTAGGTGATGACCGAGAGGTCCTTGCCTTCGCGGGCAACCGCAGCTTTGCCGATGGGCACCGTGAATTCGCCTTCGGGAACCTCGCCTTTGATCAAGCGATACGTGCGCTTGTGCTCTAACACCATCACGGGATCTTCGTCGCGGATGGCGCTGGTAAGCAGTCCCTGCGCGTCCGCGGGCGTCGACGGCACGACGATCTTCAAACCTGGCACGTGGTAGAACAGCGCCTCGACGCTGACCGAATGCGAGAGCGCGCCGCGCACGCCGCCGCCGTATGGCGTGCGGATGACGAGCGGACACGTGTTGCCGCCCGCGCTGCGATAGCGGATCTTCGCCGCTTCGCCGACGATCTGGTTGTACGCGGGATAGATAAAATC
The DNA here is from genome assembly GCA_963812135.1 of Vulcanimicrobiota bacterium. Lineage (GTDB taxonomy): Bacteria > Vulcanimicrobiota > Vulcanimicrobiia > Eremiobacterales > Eremiobacteraceae > JAFAHD01. Next base: position 833,513 of record CAWETU010000001.1, on the reverse strand, counting down.
GGCGAACTGGATCTCCGCGATGGGCCGCATGCCGGCCATCGCGGCGCCGATCGCGACGCCGACGATCGACGCCTCGGCAAGCGGCGTGTCGATGACGCGCTGGCGGCCGAACTTGTCGAGAAAGCCTTGCGTGATGAGAAAGACGTTGCCTCGCGAGCCCACGTCTTCGCCCATGATGAAGACGCGCTCGTCGCGCACCATCTCGTTGTACATGGCGTCGCGGACGCCTTCGAGCACGGTCTTGGTCGGCATCAGGACAACGGCCCCGACGCGTAGACGTGCGTGTACAGATCGGCCTCAGTGGGCGGCGGCTGCGCTTCGGCCCAATCCGTGGCTTCGTCGACTTCTTTCTGCGCCGCTGCGCGCGTCTGTTCGAAGAAAGCGTCGTCAGCCAGCCCGCGATCCTTCAGCCAGGACTCGAACTTGGGGATTGGATCGCGCGCCTTGACGGCTTCGATCTCTTCCGGCGTGCGATATGTGAGCTGGTTGTCGTCGGAGGTGTGCGACATGGCGCGATAGCACTTGGCCTCGACCAACGTCGGCCCGTCGCCGCGCCGCGCGCGTTCGATGGCCTCGTGGACGCACGAATACGTGACGACCGGATCGGTGCCGTCGCAGATCACGCCCGGCATGCCGTAGCCGGCGGCGCGGTCCGCCACGTTTTGGATCGCCATCTGCATCTTCTGCGGCACCGAAATCGCGTATTCGTTGTTCTCGCACAGGAACACGCACGGCACCTTATGCACGCTCGCGAAGTTGAGCGCCTCATGCCACTCGCCTTCGCTCGTCGACCCTTCGCCGAACGTGATGAGCACGACCGCCGGTTCTTTGCGCATCTGGAACGCCAACGCCATGCCGACGCCGTGCGTCACGTGCGCGGCGATGATGCTCGAGATGCTCGCGATGTTGCGATCCGGCACGCTGTAGTGGTTCGGGAATTGGCGGCCGCTCGAGAAGATGTCGGCTTTGCGGGCGAACAGGCACATGAGTTGCTCTTTGGCGGTGACGCCCGACGCGAGCGCCAGACACGTGTCACGGTAATACGGAACGAGCCAGTCGGTGCCGCGGCGCAGCGCATACGCAGCGCCGACCTGGACCGCCTCGTGGCCCTGGCACGTCGCGGCGAACGGGATCTTGCCTTGGCGGTTGAGCGCGAACGCGCGATCGTCGCACAGCCGCGTCAGCACCATCTTCGAGTACATCTCGCGCAATTTGTCCGGCGTCAGCCCATCGGGCAACGCCGCGCGGATGCGAGGCTCGCTTTTCATAGCCATATCGGTTACTCCCCGGCGGCGCTCTTCCTCTTAGAGATGCGCATGCGGGCGCTGTTCCGCCTCGATCTCCTCGCCCGACGGCGCCTTGCGCGCGACGCCCGAGTCGAAGGCGGCGTTGACCACCGCTTTGCTCACCGCTTCGACGACGCGTGTGTCGAACACGCTTGGGATGATGTATTCAGATGAAAGTTCATCGGGCGCGATCACCGACGCGATCGCGTGCGCCGCCGCAAGCTTCATGGGTTCGTTGATGCAGCGCGCGCGCGCGTCGAGCGCGCCGCGGAACACACCGGGAAATGCGAGCAGATTGTTGATCTGGTTCGGATAGTCGGAGCGGCCTGTGCCCATGACCGCGACATACGGCTCCGCGATATCGGGCGCGATCTCCGGCAAAGGATTGGCCATCGCGAACACGATCGGATCTTTCGCCATGCGCTGCAGATCCTCGACGCTGACGATGTTCGGCATCGACAGCCCGATGAAGACGTCGGCGCCTTTGAGCACCTCGCTGAGCGGGCCGGAACGGCGTTGCTTGTTGCTATGCTCTGCGACCCATTGCTGCATCGCGTTGCCGGAATAATCGCGGCCCGCGACCAGCGCGCCGTTGCGATCGACGCCGATGACGTCGCCGGCGCCCGCGGAGATCAAGATCTTCGCGCACGCGGAGCCGGCCGCGCCGATGCCGTTGATGACGATGCGCACGTCTTCGATCTTTTTGTGCACAACTTTGAGCGCGTTGATCAGCGCCGCGAGGATCACGATCGCCGTGCCATGCTGATCGTCGTGCATGACGGGCATCTCCAGCGCCTCGCTCAAGCGCCGTTCGATCTCGAAGCAGCGCGGCGACGAGATGTCTTCGAGGTTGATGCCGCCGAACACCGGCGAGATGTTGATGACTGTCTTCACGATCTCATCCGGGTCGGTGGTCGACAGGCAGATCGGGAAAGCGTCCACGCCGGCGAACTGCTTGAACAGCATCGCCTTGCCTTCCATCACCGGCAGGGCGGCGTACGGCCCGACGTCACCCAACCCGAGCACCGCGGTGCCGTCCGAGACGATCGCGACCATATTGCGCTTGACGGTGAGGCTGTATGCCTTCGACGGATCTTCGGCGAGCGCGAGGCTCACGCGCGCGACGCCCGGCGTGTAGACGCGCGAGAGTATCTCGCGATTGGTCACGGGGATCTTCGGATTGACCTCGATCTTGCCGCCGAGGTGCGCGAGGAACGTGCGATCGGTGAGGTGCATGACGCGCACGCCGTCGATCCGCGAGATCGCGTCGACCACCTTGTGCAGGTGGTCCTCATCGGCGACGTCGATGCTGATGTCGCGGATCGCACGCTTCATGCCGACACGGCTCACGTCGACCGCACCGATGCGCCCACCGGCATCCGCGATGGCGGACGCGATATGCGCGAACGTGCCGATCGTCGTGGGCGCCTCGATGCGCACGATTGATGAGAACCCTATCTTGAGGTTACTGGCCACGGGGAGCACTCTTTCCCCGGCACGTAGGGGCCCGCCCTCCGCGCGCGCAACCTTTTGTCGTATGGACGCCCCGCGCCGCCTGCATGACCCGCACGAGGTGCTCGAACGCGCCGCGGCGGCTGCGGCGCGCGACCCTGACGTGGTGGATGCGTGCCGGCGGCTCTTGCTCGCGCTGCGGCGCGCCGATGCCGAGCGCGGCAGCGATCTCGAGAAGACCCTGCGGGCGTATTACGCATGCGGCGCAAGCGTCTCGATCACGGCGGACGCGCTCTTCTTGCACCGCAATAGCGTGCGCTACCGGCTCGATCGCGTGCGCGCGCTGCTCGGCGCCGACATCGACCACCCAACAGTCAGTGCGACGCTCATCGCGGCGTTCTCCATCGATCGCGCAGCGACGGAAGGTGTGAATGAAGCTCAGCGCGCGGAATAAGCTGCCGGGGATCGTCGAGTCGATCAAGATCGACGGACTTCAGGCGAAAGTCGACGTCCGCGTGGGCGACAACCATATCGTCGCCATCGTGACGGCTGAGGCGATCGACGAGCTGGAGCTCAAGACTGGCGATGCGGTCACCGCCGTTATCAAGTCCAGCTCAGTGATGCTCGCCAAGGGATCATAGGTACGGCTTTGCGGCCGGCGGCACTTCGAGCTTCAGGCGTTCGACATTTGGCGGGTACGTGACGGGATGCGCCTTCAAGTACCGTTTCGATAAGACCGCAAGGTACTCGAAGTTCTCGTAGATGCTCGGCTCCCCGGTGGCGATGCGCGACAGCGCCGTGATGCCCGACAGGCGCTTCCAATGCGAGAACACGATCCAACAGTAGATATCCATCACCAGATGCTCGTCCAAGATGCCGTTCTTCACCATCGAACCGACGTTCTCGAACGTGTTCCCGATGAAGTTCGCGGACTGCCGAATTTTCAAGAACCTATCGTCGGCCTTTTGTTGGACGTCCCCGCGTGACATGCGGATCTCGAACTGGCAGTACTGGGGATCGGCCAGCGCGTTGTCCAACTCCGTGCGGACCACGATCTCAGCTTCACGAAAATCCTGGCTATCGAGCTCGTTCTGAACCGCCCACAGCGCCGTGATCTGATTCGCGGCGCGCAGGTGCCGCAATTGGATGATCGCCGCGATCGCCGTCGCGGCGATGACCGCAGCGGTGATCAGCGTCGCTGTCGTGCTGATGATCTCTAACGACATTTAGCACCCCTGTTTATCATAATCTTGAATCCCATCGAATCTCGCCGGCGACGACCGTCATCACCACGCGCAGATCTTTGACGGTCTCGCGCGGCACGGCATCCGGCGATCGCTCGAGGATCGCGAAATCGGCGTCGAAGCCAGGGGCGATGATACCCCGGCGCAGTTCGTCGAACGACAGCTTCGCCGCGTCTGCGGTGTAGGCGCGCAGCGCGTCCGCTGCACTGAATCGCTCGGCGGCGACGTGATGGTTCATCAAACCGTGGATCCCAAGCAGCGCGGAGAATGAAGTCACCGGCGAGTCGGACCCGCCGCAGATCACGCAACCGGCAACCTTCGCGCTTGCGAAAAGATTCATCGTGACCGCGACCGGTTCGCCGAGCCGGCGCGTGTACATCCCGTCCGTGCCGCCCCACAGCTGGTCGAATGCAGGTTGGACCGAGAGCAGCATGCCGCAGTTTGCCGCGCGCACGATCTGATCACTGGTGGCGATCTCGAAGTGGTCGATCGACGGCCGCACGCTCGTGAGCGGGCCGCGTTTGGCGATCACCGCCTCCCAAGCAGCGATGGTCTCCTCGATGGCGCGATCGCCGATGGCGTGCACCCCGAGCGACAGCCCCGCTTCGGACGCCTCGTCGAAGAGCTCGGTGAGCTGCTGCCGCGTGAAATACAGGATGCCTTCGCCCGCGCCGTCGCGATACGGGTGGCTCACTGCCGCTGTGCGCGAACCGATGGAGCCGTCGACGAAGATGTCGCCGCCGAACACGCGCCGGCCAAGGCGCTTGACCTTGCCGACGTCGCTCGAGCAGGTCTTGGAGATCACGCGCAACGGCAATGCTGCGTCGCCTCGGTACTGCGCCTCGAGCCGTTCGAGCGGTTCGTCGCCGACGATCACATTGTGCGCCGTCGTGATGCCCGCGCGCAGAGCGACGCCGGCGGCGCGCGCGTCGGCGGCGCGCTTGCTCGCGTCGCTCAGCCGCGCGAAGATGCCATTCTGCGCCGCATAGTTCGCCGCAGCGCGCAGCTGCCCGGTGGGCACCCCCGCTTCGTCGAGTTCGACGCCCTCCAGCGCGCCGACGTCAAGTGCATGGAGCGCGGCGCTGTTGACGACGCTCGAGTGACCATCGACGCGCGTGAGCAGCACCGGCCGGTCGGGCGCGACGCGATCGAGCTCGGCGCGCGTCGGCGGCCGATGCTCCGCGAGCAGCTGCTCATCGAAATTGCCGGCGTACAGCGGATCGGATGACGCTTGGCTGGCGCAAAGCTCGCCAACCCGGCCCAGCATCGAAGCGACGTCCCCACAGTCGCGCATGTCGTACGGGCCGGCCAGCAACCCGGTGTCGGTGAAATGGACATGACAATCATGAAATCCGGGCAGCAACGCCGCCCCGCCGCAGTCGACGATCTCAACGTCGCGCGGCAGGCCGACCGGCACGCCCTCGATCAGCCGCTCGATCCGTCCATCGCGCACCAGCACGCCGCGCGCACGCGGCTGCGCCGCATGCAACGTGGTGACGTCGGCATTGACGAATGCTTTCTGCCTGCTCATGCGCTGCGCAGCGCTAGCGCTTGGACCGTTTCCCGTTTGCGGCGATCGCTGGCTCAAGCTCGGCGAGCCGCGACTGCAGCCGCGCGTTCGACGCGCGTAGTTGATCGACGTCTTCGCGCAAGCGCTTGAGCTCGTCCGATTGCTGGGTGCCCGCTCGGATCTTCTGCGCCGCCTCCATGGCCATGCTGCGCAACCGTCCCTCGACCTCCGATCCGGCGACCCGGTCGAGCTCCGTGAGCGCGTCGACGGCGTTCATGCGGCCGAGCGCGTCGACCGCGGCGAGGCAAACGCGTAATTGCTTATCGCGCAGCAGCGCGATCAGCGCTTCGGTCACGTCCTTGCGCCGCTCGCCGAGTTTCGCCAACCCGTGCACGGCGGCGCGCCGTGCGAATCCCGAGCGGCCGTACGTCGTCCACTCGAGCAGGATCGGGATGGCCCGCTCGTCTCCAAGCGCGGCGAAGCCCGCCAGCGCACCGGAGCGCACGACGTCGTTGAACGAATCCTTGCTCAGCGCTTTGCGCAGCAGCTCAAACGATTTCGACGACTTCGTCTTGCCGATCGACGACGTCGCGGTCGCTTCGACGAAATACGAGCGGTCGGATTTAGCGAGCGGCTCCAGAGCGCGGCATGCTTCGTCGCCGCGGAACTCGCCCAACGCTTCGGCCACGGCGCGCCGTGCCTTTGGGTTGGACACTTTGATGCTGCGGATCAGCGCCGCCAACGCGGCATCGGTGCGGATCGCGCCAAGCGCCTTCGCTGCTTCGGCTTGCACGCCCCAGAACCGATCCTTGTTGAGCGCCGACGCGAGCGCTTCGACGACTTGCGATGCTGGATCATCCGCGAGCGCGCGCGCGGCGCCCACCCGTGCGCCGACTTCAGGGTGCTCAGCCAATTGGCGCAGCAGCATGTCGCGAGGCACGTCGAGCTTGACCGTTTTGAGCACGTCAGCGGGCGGATCGAAGACGAACGTCTGCGGGCGCGCTGCAAGCGGGATCCGGAAAGACTGTTCGCGTGCATCGCACACGACCGAGAGCCGTTCGCGTTTGCCGCGCGCAAGGCCGAACTCGAGCTCGACCGGGACCGCGAACAGCGCGGTGTTGTCGGATTCGCTCTGCGTTTGCTTCACGTCCACGACTGCGGTCTTGGTGTCACCATCCCAGCGATACGCGACCATGAATTCGGGGTGGCCCGCGCCATATACCCATTGGTCGAAGAAACGCGCGAAGTTGCGGCCGCTGGCGCGCTCGATCGCGCGCGCGAAATCGACGGTCTCCACGCTGCCCTGCGCGTTGGCGCTGACGTACTCGTTGATCGCGCGCCACCAGAGCGCGTCGCCGAGCTGCGTCCGCAGCATGTGCAGGACGCAACTGCCCTTCTCATAGAGGTGGCGGTCGAAGAGATCGACCGGCTCGTAATAGACGTTGGTGACGATCGGACGGCGGTAGCGGTCGGTATCTTCCTTTAGATACAGGTCTTGATTGATGACGCGCTGGTAGGCGAACTCGTCCTCCCCCAGATCGAACTCTTTGAAGAGCGCGTCGAAATACGTCGCAAAGCTTTCGTTGAGCCACGCGTGCGACCAGTCCTTGCACGTCAGCAGGTCGCCGAACCATTGATGGGCCAGCTCGTGCGCCACGAGGTCGTCGCTCGTGAAGTCGATGGCGGCGCGCGCGTCGTGCAGCGTCGAGTCGGTCTGCGTCGTGCACGTCGTGTTCTCCATGCCGCCGAAGACGAAATCGCGCACGGCGATCTGGGCGTACTTCGAGTACGGGTACTTGACCCCGATGCGATCGCCGAAGAACTTCACCATCTTCGGCGTCTTGCCGAACGAACGCCGGCCGTCGGCCTCGCGCCCCGGCTCGACGTACCACGACACGGGCACGCCGTTCGAGCTATCGGTGCGGCCGACGAACTTGCCGGCGACGACGCTGACCAGGTAGGTCACGTGCGGCACGTCCATCTTCCAATGGTAGGTGCGCGTTTTCTTCGCCGTATCTTCATCGGTGGAGACGAGCGTGCCGTTGCTCAGCACGAAGTAATCCGACGGCACCGTGGCGGTGACCTCAGTCGTCGCTTTGGCGTTGGGATGATCGACGCACGGGAACCAGTAGTGGGCGTCGGCGTCTTGGCCTTGGGTCCACACCTGGTACGGTTTGTCGGGGTAGCCCTTGTCGGGTCCGATGAAATAGATGCCCTGCTGCGGCTGACGGACTTCGTAGTCCACGCTGACCGTCGTGGATTTACCGCGCGCGAGGCTCGGCAGCTCGATGCGCAGCGTTTCGCCGATCAGCTCGTTCGGCAGCGTTTTGCCGCCGGAGCGGACGCCCTTGATCACCATCTTGCCGGCTTGCAGCTCGAACGACGTGAGCGGACCGCCGATCGCGGTGAACGTCGTGTCGCAACGCCCTTTGAGTATCTTGCGCGCGAAATCGAACGACAGCTTCAACGCGATATGGTCGACGCGCGCGCGCCGATCGGGCGCGTAATGAGGCTTGCTCGCCGGCAGCGGAAACGCGCGTCGCGTGATGTGGCTCATCTGGCCGCAGCCGCCTCCTTGCGCTCCGCGGTCACGGTTTGCGTGACCTTCGGCGGCGCGTATTCGAAGTGGTCGTGCTCGGCGACATAGTAGCCCAGGCCTTGCGTCGCCGTGCGCAGTTCGGTGAGATATCGAGGCAGCTCCGCTTGCGGCACGAGCGCCTTGACCGTATCCCAGCCCGAGCGCTCGTCGCTCGCGCCGTAGCTGAGGATCTGTCCGCGATGACCGGAGACCTGTTGCAGCACGACGCTCGTGAAATGCGACGGGACCGTGATCTCGACGCGCAGGATCGGTTCGAGCAACGCGGGCGCGCACTTGGGCAAGCCCTCGCGCATGGCGAGCGACGCGGCCATCCGGAACGATGCTTCGTTCGAATCGACGGTGTGGTACGAGCCGTCGTACAAGGTGACGAGGACGTCGACGACCGGGAAGCCGGCGATCGGCCCCTTTTCAAGCGCTTCGCGCACGCCTTTCTCCACGCCCGGAAAGAACTGCTTGGGCACGACGCCGCCGACGATCTTCTCGTCGAACTTGAGGCCCGTGCCGCGCGGTTGCGGATGGATCTCGAGATGCACGTCGCCGAACATGCCGTGGCCGCCGGTCTGATGCTTGTAGCGTCCTTGTTGCTGCGTCTTGCCCGTGATGGTCTCGCGGTACGGCACGTGCGGCAGCGCGGTGTCCAGCTTGACGCTGTACTTGCGTTGCAGCCGCTCGACCGTGACGGCCAGATGCATCTCGCCGTGACCGCGCAGCACGAGCTCGTCCGTGAACGGCGCGCGCTCGGCGAGCACCGAGGGATCCTCTTCTCGCATGCGCACGAGCAGCTGCGACAACTTGGCTTCGTCCGCTCGATCGTGCGGCCGGATCGCCAGCGCAAACGCCGGCTTGCCCGCCGGAGGCACGCTCATGGACGTCTTGCCGCCGCCGACCGTCAGCGTGTCACCGGTGTGCATCGCGTCAAGCCGCGAGAGCGCGACGATGCTGCCGGGTCCTGCGCTCGTGACCGCGGTCTGGTTCTTGCCTTGCAGGATGAACAAGCCGCCCGGCCGCTCTTTGACGTCCGGACGCGCCGGGCTCGTCAGCTGCGAGTCGGCGGTGATGGTGCCCGCGAACACGCGGGTCACGGAGATCTTGCCGCTTTGCGGGTGCACGAATGTCTTGCACACTTGCGCGACGAGCGGACCCGCGGGATTCGGCTCGACCGGCTTGCCTTGTGCGTCGACGCGCGGCGTCAATAGTGCGTCGGGGAATTGGCGCAAGATGACTTCCAACAATTGCGGAGCGCCCCAGCCGCGCACGCCCGCGGCGACCAGCACCGGCACGATCTTGTCAGCGCTCACGTCCGCGACGAGGTCGCGTTCGACCTCATCGAGCGGCGGCTCTTGCCCCTCGAGGATCTCCTCCATCAGGTGATCGTCGAAATCGGCGAGCGCTTCGAGGAGTTCTTCGTGCGTCTTGTCCGCCATGTGCTCGGGCAGCGTCGACGGCGTCGTCGCGCCGCCGTCGCCGTACGCGAACGCTTTGAGGCTGACGACGTCCACATAGCCGGTGAAATTTTCGCCTTGGCCGATCGGCAGCTGTTCGGCGACGACATGATTGCCGAAGCGTTGACGAAGCAGCGCGTAGGTGGCGGGAAAATCGGCGCCTGGGCGGTCGAGCCGGTTGATGACAAAGCAATGCGGCGTCTTGCGCGCTTCGAGATAGTCGAGCAGGATCTCCACTTGCGGGATGCGCGCCGGATCGGCTTCGACGACGATCACGGCCGCATCGGCGCCGAGCAGTGCGTATTTCGTCTCCTCGATAAAATCAACAGCGCCCGGACAATCGATGATATTGACACGGACGCCGTCGGTCTGAAGGTGCGCGAAGCTTGGCGTGACTGACATCTGGTGCGCGTGCGATTCGGGATCGTGGTCGGTGGTGGCGGTGCCATCGGTCACCGATCCCTTCCTCGGAACCGCGCTGGTGTGCGCGAGCAAGGCTTCGACCAGCGTCGTCTTGCCGCTATGATGCGGTCCCACAAAGGCCACATTTCTAATGCCTGCGGCTGCAGGTGTAGCCATTTGATATCACCCCCTATTTGCGATCGAAAATCGTCGACCGTCCGGACGCGAGTTGAGGATGAGCGCAGTTCGACGCTGTGCGGGCGCGCCCTTGTAGAGGCTGCGCAGGGAAGAACGCGAAAAAACCGTCTGATGCTCGCCACTGCGACGCTGCGCGTGAACGAGACCTTCCTCTCCGTCCAGGGAGAGGGCGGCGAGATCGGCACGCCGGCATTTTTTATCAGACTCGACGGCTGTCCGCTGCGCTGCGCTTGGTGCGACACTCCCTACGCGCTCGAAGGCGATTCCGGCACGCCGATGAGCGTCGATGCGCTCGCCGCGGCCGCGTCGGGCGTGCGCGCCGTCGTGATCACGGGCGGCGAACCGCTCGCGCAGGACGTCGCGCCGTTGGTCGCTGCGCTGCGCGGAAAGCACATCACGGTCGAGACGAGCGGCACGATCTTCGCGGATCTTCCAGACGTTTCGCTGTTCTCCATCAGCCCGAAGGTCGGCAGCTCGGGTTACGCGCCCAAGCCGGCGACGTTGCGCAAGTTCTGCGCGACCGCGGCGGGGCGGATGCAGTTGAAATTCGTGATCGCCGACGACCGCGACTACGAAGCGGCGCTCGCGTGCGTGCGCGAGCTCGATACCTCGCTACCGGCGCATACTCCAGTGATCTTGCAGCCCGAGAGCGCGAGCGCCGGTCGCGGTGAGCGTTATATCGCGACGCTGCGCGCGCTGACCGAAAAGGCGATCGCCGACGATCGTTGGGGCTCGACCGATCGACGCGTGCTGCCGCAGCTCCACTACATCTTGTGGGGCGGAGAACCCGGGCGTTGATCTCGATCTCGCTGGTCTGTCACTTCGATGCGGCTCACATGCTCGCGCTGCCGTACGAATCGCCCTGCAATCGCCCGCACGGTCACCGCTACGAGGTTGAGATCGCGGCCTCGGCCGAGCAGCTCGAACACGGCATGGTGATCGACTACAACGTGCTCTCGCGCGTCGTTGACGCATTCGACCATCGCGATCTCAACGCGCTCGCGGACTTCAAAGACGTGCCGACCACCGCTGAGAACATCGCGCTCGTGCTCGCCCGCAAGCTGCAAGCGGCCGCCGGCGCACGCGTGAGCATCGACGAGGTCGTCGTGCGCGAGTCGTCGACCACCGCCGCCCGCTGGCACAAGTAGCGGCCGAATTCAATCAACCAACGGGTCGTACGTGCCGAACGTCCACGGATGACCGTCAAGATCGAAGGCCGAGAAATCGTGCGAGCCGTAGTCGGTGTCGTACGGCGCATGCGTGATCGTCGCGCCCGATATTTTTGCGCGTTCGTGAAGCGCGTCCACGGCGGCATCGTTCGGCAAGACGACGTAAAAGCTTGCGGTGACCGCGTTGACCTGTTTTGGCGAGCGGACAGGATAGTCGCCGGCCGCATCGCTCTCGCCCAACATAATCAAGTTGTCTGCGATGAACAGCTCGGCATGCGCAACCGTGCCGTCTGGGTTTACGTGGACAGCGCGTTCCGTCGCTCCGAACGCGCGCTTCAGCCAGTCGATGGCTGCGTGCGCGTTTGTGTAGCGGACGGCCGGAAAGATAGTCTGCCTGCTGGTTGAGATGGTTCATTTTGTTTCACTCAGCGCACGCGACAATGGCCTCGCCCGATCAGCGCGAGCATCGACACGGAGCCGTCGCGTACATGGTCATCTCCATTATCGTGCTGCTGGTTGCGGCTTGGACGGGCTATCGACTCGCGCCTCTGTCTGTCACGGATGTTTTTGATTTCATGATCGCCAAAGGCAACTTGGCTCTCACGGTGATAACAGTGGTCGCGTCGATCAATCTTGGCCTCTGGCTAATCGGCGCGTTCGCGCCGGCATATAAAAACCGCCGACGAGAGCGTCAGCGGCGATTCTGGCCTTGATGTAGCGGTCGAATAAATTCGACCGCTACAAAACTATTCTTCGGTCGGGGGGACTTCGGGTTCGGTCGAAACCTCAAGCCGGCCGGCAGCGATCTCCGCGAACGCGGTGCTGACGGCTTTCTCCGGATTTGAACCCTCGGTCATCGGCTCTGCCCCATTCACGAGCTGTTGCGCGCGGACGCGCGCGGTGTTCACGAGCAGGTACTTGTTGGGGATCTCCTCGACGAGCCGATCGATGTTGCCAAAGGATGAGAGCTTTTTATCTTGCATTCCGTCCGTCAATCACTGTTCACGTCCGCAAATGCGGGACGCGCCGCGCGTATTACTCGTAATATGGCTGAGTGCTAAGTATACCAAGATTTTCGGCATGCGGCAAGGAGGCAGCGCTCTTTCGGACCGCCGAAAGCAGCTTGGTGAGACGTGTTGCTGCTGCCGCGCTCAGCGCGGCGTTTTTCATTCTCGGCGTTTCGCCGGCTCCGGCCGAGCGCACGATCAAGCCCCCGCCGGTCACGGTCGACGTCAACTCGCCCGGGCAACGGGTTGCGATCGCCGACATCGATCGGACGCCGGTCGGCGCCGATATCACCGTCGTCGGCTACTATTCGCACAAATCCGACGAGACCGATGGTGACCTGCAGGTGTATTTGATCGACCATAAAGGTGACTTCGTCATCGTCGAAGCGCCACGCCGGTTCCGGTCGATGAAGTACTTCATCCGAAGCCTGCACTTCCACCGCAACGATCTTGTCGTCGCGCGCGGCACGCTGACACGGCAGTTCGACAAACCGACGAACAACTATCCTGCCGGTTGGATGGAGCTCAACCCGGTGACGTACATCGCGCACTACGATGGAGAAAAACCCGCCGACCTCCACTACACCCAGGTGAAGCACCACCTGTTCGGCAGCACGAGCGTCGTCGAGAAGTAATGGAAGTCGTCGCGATCCTGGGCGAGCGCCTCTATCACGCGGCCGGCAGTGAATGCCACCGCCAGCTCTCGGCATCCGCCGGAGACAAAGTCTTGACGATCACCGCCGCGCTCGCGCATGAGGTCGGCATGGAGCCCTGCGGCGTTTGCATGAGCGGCGCCGAGGAGCCGCGGCCGATCACTCGCTGAACGGCGCGAGCGCCGCGCGCAAACCCTCGGGTACCGACTTGCCCTTCCACGTCTGACGGTCCACACATACCAACACGATCTCACAATCGGCGACGCGCACGCCATCCTGACGGTCGATCGTGAAGCCAAGGGTGATGGATTTATCGCCGAGCCGGCGCACGCCCGCACACACGTGCATCATCTCGCCGAGCCGCGCGGGCGCGCGGAACTCGCACGAGTAGCGGACGCGCGGCAGCCAGCAGTCGAATCGATCGAAGACGATGCCGTACGGCATGCCGGCGGCGCGGAACAGCTCCTCTTCCGCGACTTCAAAAAAACGGACGAACGTGCCGAAGTAGACGACCCCTGCCGCATCCACATCGCTCCACCGGACGGGCTCGTCGATGTGGAACCGCATCAGGTGAGCCCCCGCGGACTGACGACCATGTAGGTCGCGCTGCAGCGCGCACAAATCGCGCCCGCCTCGTTTTCGACGACGGCCGTGCCGAGCAGCAACGTGTTGCCGCGATGCACCACGTCCGCGCGGGCGGTGATCGGCCCAGAGACTACGGGCCGCAGATATTGCACATGGAGATCTGTCGTGACCATATCGCGCCCTTCCGGAATGATGGAGAGCATCGCGACTGCGATCGCCGCATCGGCGTACGCCGCGATGATGCCGCCTTGGACGGCGCCCTGGTACTGCGTGAAGATCTCCTTGTAAGGAAAGCGCAGCACGGACATCCCGTCGCCATAGCTGATCACCTCAAGGTCGAAGTGATCGATGATGGGATTCTCGGTGAAGATGCGCCGAAAGCGCTCCGGAATATCCTTCGGATCGATGCCCTTGGCCGGCATGCGTCTACGACCGCGAGGCCGTCGCGCGCGGGCGGTGCTTCGCCGGTTCGAAGCGAGCGGTGAAATGGCGCAGCGGCGGCGCCTGCCATACGATGTCGAGACCTTTGATCGTGGCGCGCCGTTCGTAGACGTCAGCCATCACCTCGATGACGTAGTCGATGTGGCTCTGCGTGTAGACGCGGCGCGGGATCGCGAGACGCACAAGCTCCATCGCCGCGAGCAGCTCCTGCCCGGTTGCGGGATCGGTCTTGCCGAACATCACGCTGCCGATCTCGACCGCGCGGATGCCGCCCGTCACGTACAGCTCGGCGAGCAGCGCTTGACCCGGATATTGCGATTGCGGGATGTGGCCGAGCAGCGCCGCGGCATCGATGTAGATCGCGTGGCCGCCCGGCGGCTGCACGATCGGCACGCCGAGTTCGGTGAAATGCCGGCCGAGGTAGGCGGTCGATGCGATGCGATAGTGGAGATAGTCGTGCTCGAGCACTTCACGCAGCCCGACGGCGATGGCTTCCAAGTCGCGGCCCGCTAAGCCGCCATAGGTCGGAAAACCCTCGGTGAGGATCAGCAGCGTCGCCTCTTGCCGGGCGAGCGCGTCGTCGTTGGTCGCCAAGAATCCGCCGATGTTGACGAGCCCATCTTTCTTGGCCGACATCGTGCAGCCGTCCGCGTACGAGAAGAGTTCGCGCGCGATGTCGGCGACGGCGCGGTCGGCGTACCCCTCTTCGCGCTCGCGGATGAACCAGCAATTCTCGGCGAAGCGGCATGCGTCGATGTACAGCGGCAGCCCGTGCGTGCGGCACACCGCGCTGACCGCTTTGATGTTGGCCATCGAGACCGGCTGGCCGCCGCCCGAATTGTTGGTGACGGTGATCATCACGAGCGGTATGCGCGCGGCGCCTGTCTCGGCGATCAATGCCTCAAGCGCGTCGACGTCCATATTGCCCTTGAACGGATGAAACGTCGCGGGTTCGAGGCCCTCGCGGATCGGCAAGTCGATCGCTTGCGCGCCGGTCGCCTCGATGTTGGCGCGCGTCGTGTCAAAATGGGTGTTGTTGGGGACGACGTCGCCTGCTTTGCACACCGTCGAGAACAAGATGCGTTCGGCGGCGCGGCCTTGATGCGTCGGTAAGACGTGCGTGAATCCGAACACCTCGCGCACGGCGTCGGCGAAGCGGTAATACGATCGCGCGCCGGCATATGATTCGTCGCCGCGCATCAGCGCGGCCCACTGCTCGGCGCTCATCGCGCCAGTGCCACTGTCGGTGAGCAGATCGATGATGACGTCTTGCGCGGGCAGCAGAAATGGATTATATCCGGCCGCTTCGAGCAATCGCTCGCGTTGCGGCCGGGTCGTCATCTTGATCGGTTCGACGGTCTTGATGCGGAACGGCTCGATGATCGTCTTGAAGGTCATCTCGTTGCGTGCACCCTCACGCAGCCGAAGCCGCGTGGACCGGGTCCGCCCCGGCGCTAGTGCGCTTCGTGGATCTTTGAGGTCCGGCAACCCGGCGCCCCTCCCCACAGGCCGCTAACTCGGCCCTCTTGAGCCACACCATCACGCGAAATATGGCAGGCGTCAAGGGCGCGGGCGGATCGCGCTTCGTCTGAGTCATATTTTCAAAGGATGTGCTCACGGGTCACGTCGCGCCCGGGAATCGTCCCTCTTCGAAGTCGATCAAGTCCGTGCGAGACTTGATCTTGGGGTTGCCGCCGCCGATCGTCTGCAGTTCTGCCTTGAAACGGTCCCAGCCATCCGGCGTGGAGGGCGTCCAAGTATTGATACGATTGTTATGTGAGGCGAGCTTGTCGTCCGGGATGCGCTTTTGGACCAGCAGATCGAGCACTTCGCCGTCGGTTGCGGACACGCGCACCGCTTGTTCGAACTCTTCCGCGTTGCAGCCGAGCGTTTCGAACAGTTCGCGATCCATCGGACAGTCGTAGATATATTCACCCAATGTGCCTGCCATGTGCGCGCGCGCTTTGTCGATCGTGCGCGGAAACATAGCAATGCCACCAAGCTTCTCGCGTGGACTACGCGGGAATCCTTTGGTCAAATCCATAGGCGTCCGTTCTTCGCGATGGCATCCGGCTCATTTTCCAAGGAATCACACTCGTGTCGCTTGTAGTGTGCGGCCGTGATCGCCGACCTTACCATCGCACTCAGCCATTGCCCCAAATGCCGCGCGCCCGGGATGGAGCGCCGGCGCTACGCCTATCCTATCCTCGGATATAGCGAGTGCGAGTTCGCATGCTTCATGTGCGGGCTCACATTGTGGCCCCAAAGCGGCGAGTCACCCCGGCAGAGCTACTTCCGCCGGCTGATGGATCGGTTCCGCGCCTAGCGCCGCGCATAGCTCATGAGCCGGTGCTCTGGTGATGGTCCAGTCCGCGCCGCCAGAACAAGTACGCCGCGCCGAACCAGACCAGCCCGACAAGCGGCGTGAGCCATCCGAACACCGGATTGATGTGGTATTGTCCCTCGACGCTTTTGTGAAGCACCGTCGCCGCCGGGAAATAGTTGATGAAGGCGAACGGGAAGATGAACGAGAGCACGAAGCGCACGCCGCGATTGTAGATCGACAGCGGATAGCGTGTGAAATCGGTCTCGAGCGACATGACGACCCAGCGCAGCGTGTCGAGCCGGATCACCCAGAACGCGAGCGTCGCGACGGCGAGCTGGATCGCGAAGTCGATCAACGCGCCGCCGATCATCGCGCCGAGCAGCAACACGACGGTTGCGAGCGTCCATTGGACGTGCACCAGGCCTTGCACGACGGCGAAGAAGATGATCGCGACGACGAGTTCGTCCGGCCAGATCTGGCCCGGCTGCGAGATGATTTGGAAGAGCGGGTCGAGCGGCCTCACCAGGAAACGGTCGAATCTACCTTCGCGGATGTGATACGGCACGTCGCCGATGGTGAAGAAAAACGTGCCGTTGAGCGACGATGCGAGCCAGTAGAGCGCGTACAGAAAAACGACTTGCTGCCACGTCCAGCCGTTCATGCTCGGAAAGCGCTGCATCGTCAACCAGATCGTGGCGACCGCCGAGCCGTGCAGCACGAGCGTGAAGACGAGCCAGACGAAGAAATTGGCGCGGTATTCGGCCAACGTCAGGAAGTTGAGGCGCCAGAACTCTTTGTACGTGCGCCAGTACGGCGCGAGGCTAGCCACCTTGCACCAGCACGCGCCGCTCGCCCACGCGCCACAGCGCAAGCGAACCGACGGCGAAGATGATGACCCAGAAGACTTGCAAGCCCAGTGTCGCCAGCAGCTCCTGTCCCTGATACTTGCCGAGGTAAATCGACAATGGCGCGTTGTAGATGGCCGCAAAGGGCGACGCGAGCGCAAACGGCTTGATCCAATCCGGGAAGAATTGGATCGGTACGTACGCTCCCGCGAGCAGCGAGGTGATGAATTGCACCATCAGCTGGAAGCCGAAGATCTCCATCGTCCAGAACGTGATGGTCGCCATCAGCAGATCGAGGAAGAAGTTGACGAGAAAGCCGAGGATGACGCTCACGAGAAAGGCGAGCGCCATCAGCGGCGACGGCGGCAGGCTCAAGTGCGTGCCGGTGAGCGCGAGCAAGCCGATCGCGATCGGCAACGCCACGATGATCTGCGCAAGCGCGAACCCGGCTTGGCCGACCGTGTCGGCGAAGACGTACCACGGCACGCTGATCGGTCGCATGAGGTCGATCGCGATGTTGCCTTCGCGGATCTTCTCGCGCACCACGTAGGGGCCTTGGACGTTGTAGATCAGCCCGATGAGCAGCGACAGCGTCGCGTACGTGATGATGTCTTGAAACGAGAACCCTTGGCTCGGCCCGTTGTTCGCGTACAGCGCGCTCCACAGCGCGTAGAACAGATAGACGCGCAGCGCGATCGAGCCGATGTGCGTGAAGACCTCTTCGCGGTACGTCGCTTCCCGGGAAAATGCGACCTTCGCGAACTCGACGTAGGCCGCGCGTGCCATCAGTGCGCGGGGACGCGCCCTTTGAATTTGATCTTCGTGACGGGGCTGACGTAGCGCAACACGGTCGGCGTCGGGCCGGTGCCGATGTAGGGCGAACCGCCGATCACCCAGATCTGATTGCCGAGCGTGGCCACCGCCATGCCGTGGCGCGGGCTCGGGAGCCAGGGGCCGCTCATCCAGCCGGTGCCGTCCGTCGCGGAAATCTCGGTCGTCTGCGTGTTGGTGTCGTTGAGCACATTCTCGCCGCCGATCGCCATCAGCCGGCTGTTGACGACCGCCAGGCCGAAGTCGGAGCGTCCTTCGTGAAGGCTGCTGCACGTGCTCCAGCGGTCATGCGCCGGATCGTAGATATCGCAAGAGCGATAGTTGACTTCTTCGCGTCCGCGGCCGCCGACGACATAGATCTTGTTGTTGAGGACGATCGATGCCGCCATGAAACGCTCGTTGCCGAGCGCGTACTCTTCCGAACGCCACTGATTGGTCGCAGGGTCGAAGATCATCAGACTCGTCTCATCGTTACCGTGCGACGACTGCCCGCCCAAGAGATAGAGCTTCCCGCCGACCGCCTGCAGCATCGGGCCGTAACGCGGGTACGGCATCGACGGCATCTCAGTCCACACATCTTCGATCGGATCGTAGCGCCAGAACTTGTTCGTGACCAGATCTTCGATCCGGCCGCCTGCGACGTAGAGATATCCGCCCATGCCTGCGGCAGCCGCGTGATCCACCGGCTCGGGCATTGTGGCCGCGGCATGCCATTCACCCGGCCGCGAGATGATCGGGCCCGCGACATCGGGTCTGGCCTCGGGTGATGGAAAGGTCGGCTCGAGCACCAGCAAGGTCGCCATCTGTTCATCGTGCGGACCGAAACCGCCAGCGACGTAGATGCGCCCGCCCATCACGGCGACGGCGGCGTCTTGGCGCGCCGACGGAAGATCGGGGCCGTGCACCCACACGCCCTTGTTGAGATCGACTTGCACGCCGGCTTCGCTGCCGATCTCAGCCGCGCCGGAGGCGGGCAGCGCCGCAGCGATGCACAGCGCCACGACGAGCAGCAATTCGCGCAAGCGCGGCGATCCGCTCATGGCGCTACCTTGATCTCGCTCGGCAGGGCGAAGTCCGGCGGCGCGCCGCCTTCGCCGGGCTCGAAACCGTGTTGATAGATGCCGCGGATGATCGTCTCGAGCGGCGGTTCGGCGATGGTGACGTCGACGAGCTCTGCATACTTGGTCAATTCGACGACCAGCTCATCGGCGCGCACGACATCGCGGTTGAATTCGATGACGATGCGCGGGCCCTCGCGCGCCACGACGGTCGCGCCGCGGATCGAGATCTGGATGCCGTCGCAGTTCTCGCACGCCAAATCGGCGGTGAGCGTGCGATTGCGGCCGTAGCGCTGCTTGATCGTCTCGACGCTGCCGTCGTACAGCTTGTGGCCGTGGTCGATGAGGATGATGCGGGCGCACAGTTTCTCGATGTCGGCGAGGTCGTGGGTCGTGAGGATGAACGTCGTGCCGCGCTCGCGGTTGACGCGCGCGATGAACTGGCGGATGTTCTCCTTCGCGACGACGTCCAGGCCGATCGTCGGCTCGTCGAGGAACACGACTTTGGGTTCGTGGAGCATGGCGGCCGCGAAATCGCCGCGCATGCGCTGGCCGAGACTCAGCTGGCGCACCGGCGTACGGATGAATTCGTCGAGGCCGAGCAGTTCGGTGAACTCTTTGAGATTGCGTTCGTACATCGGCGCGGGAATATCGTAGATGGCGCGCAGCAGTCGGAACGACTCGATCAGCGGCAGATCCCAATACAGTTGCGTGCGTTGTCCGAAGACGACGCCGATCTGTTTGCCGTTGCCTTGGCGATCAGCCCATGGCACGATGCCATTGACCGTGCACGCGCCGCTGGTAGGCACGAGGATCCCGGTGAGCATCTTGATCGTGGTGGACTTGCCGGCGCCGTTGGGGCCGATGTAACCCACGAGCTCGCCCTTGTCGAGTTCGAAGCTGACGTCGCGGACCGCGTCTTTGACCTCGTAGTCGCGCGAGAACAGCGTCGCGAGCGCGCCAAGCGCGCCCTCCTTGCGGCGCAGGGTTTTGAATTGCTTAGTGAGGCGGTCGGCGCGGATGATCATGGCAGGCGGGTGAAAGAACTCCGTAGCAGGTTATGCCTGGCTTCGTGCACGGGAGGGTGCTTCCTTGGCTGGAATGTCCGGCGACGGCGGCGATTGCGTCTTCGTCTACGGTTTGCTGAAACGGGGTTTCGCGCTGAACCATTACTGCGCGCAAGGAACCTTTATCGGCGATGCGACCGTGCGCGGCGCGCTCTACTCGGTCGGCGAGTATCCAGGCATGGTGGATGGCGATGGCAGCGTCCACGGCGAGCTCTACCGCTTTCCAGACATCGCGGTCGCGCTCGAGCTGCTCGACGAGATCGAGGAATACGATCCGCAGAATCCTGAAAACAGCCTGTACGTCCGTGTCGTGAAGCAGGCGGTGCTTGATAAAGAAGCCACGACGATATCGGCGTGGGTCTATCTCTATAATCGCGATGTCAAAGGGCTGCCGCGGATCAAGTCAGGCAACTGGCCTGAATAGCGTAGGACCCGAGCGAAGCCGGGTCCTACGTTTGCGTCAGGCGCGCTCTTGCGCGAGCAGTTTCTGCTTGCGCTTCGGACCCCAGCGATAGCCACCGCTCGCGCCATCCCCGCGCACCGCGCGGTGGCACGGGATCACCAGCGCGACGGGGTTCGCACCGCACGCCTGGCCGACAGCACGCGCCGCCTTCGGTTCGCCGATCGCCGTTGCGATCTGGCCGTATGTCCGCGTCTGACCGTACGGGATGTCGCGCAAGGCCTGCCACACGCGGCGCCGGAACGCGGTCGCCTGGATGTCGATCGGCAGATCGAGGTGCGGTTGATCGCCCTTGAGATAGTCGATGATCGCTTCGACGAATCGCTTCAGGTTCGGTCCGCCGCGCTCGATGCTCGCCGCGGGATACTCGTCGCGCAGCGCGCGCTCGAGCGCGCGGTCCGAATCGCCGATGCACACGGAGCTGACGCCCGTGTCGGTCGCGCCGACCAGCAGACGTCCGAGCGGCGACGACACGATCTCGTAGCCGATACGCATCCCATCACCGCCGCGCCGATACAGCGCCGGCGTCATCCCAAAATCTTCGCGCGCCCGCTCGTACACACTGCGACTCGAACCGAAGCCCGCGTCGTAGATCGCGCGGCTGACCGGTTCGCCATCGCGCAAGCGAGCTTTGAGTTTTGCGAGGCGCTGTTCTTGGCCGTATTGGCGAGGCGATACGCCCGCGATCCGCTTGAACGCACGGTGCAAGCGCGCCGGCGGCACGCCGAGTTCGTTGGCCAGCTGGCGCAGCGTGGGCATCGCTTCGAAATCCGATTCAAGGACGCGGCACGCGCGCTGCACGACGACGACATCGTTGTTGTTCTTCATGATGCCCTTATCGTAGTCGACCCGGCGTCCCATATCTATCCGCTTTTTCCAGGTGGCAGCTTCATCTGCACGGTATCGCGCGAGAAGAGCAGGTCCAGCGTCCAGTCGATGGCGACACGTATCTTGCGCTCCAGCGTCGGGATGCGGAACAAGTAGTACGTGCGCCACAGCCACCACGCCGGGAACCCCGATATCTTCAGGCCGCCGAGCATGACCACCGCTTGGCGCTCGCCCAGATGCGCCATCTGGCCAATGGTGGTATAGGCGAACGGCCGCAGCGGTTTCCCATCGATCGCCGCCATCACGTTGCGGGCGACGTGTATGCCCTCGCGCAGCGCGTGTTGCGCGGTCGGCGGATACGGGGGCCCGCCACCGGGCGGCGTCACGACCGCCGCGTCGCCCACTGCCCACACGCCAGGGTAGCCGGGAACAGCCAGATTCGGGTCGACCGGCACTCGGCCGTGTTCGGTCGCCCATGGCAGCGCGGCCACGAGCGGATTTGCCGAAACGCCACCCGCCCAGACGAACACCTGCGTATCGATGCGCGTGCCATCCGCCAATGTGACGCCCTGCGCGTCGGCGGATTTCACGCCGATGCCCAGCCGGAATTGCACGCCGCGCTTCTCGAGCGCGCGCTGCGTCCACATACCCAGCTGCGGCGACAGCTCGGGCAAGATGCTGTTGCGCAAGTCGAGCACGATCGTCGTGACTTCCGACGGCTTGACGTTGCGATACGTCTTCGCCGCCGTGCGCATGTACAGGTCCATCTCCGCAGCGGTCTCGATCCCGGCGAACCCGGCGCCCGCGACGACGACGGTCAGCAGGCGCTTGCGCACTGCTGGATCGTCTTCGAGCTCGGCTTGTTCGAGCATGTCGATGACGCGGTTGCGCAGCACGACCGCGTCCACGAGCGTGCGGATCGTCAGCGCATACTCGGCGACCCCGGGTAGGCCGAAGAAATTCGGGTCGCCGCCGACCGCGATCACGAGTTGGTCCCAACCTACGCTATGCGGATGGCCGTCGCCATGCGTGATCGCCACCGTGTGCGCCGCCAAGTCGATCGCGTCGATCTCCGCCTCCAAGACTCGTACCCTCGGCAGCACGCGGCGGAGACTCACCGCGACGTGGTTGGTGTCGATGCTGCTCGTGGCCGCCTGGGGCAGCATCGGCGTGAACAAGAAGAAATTTTCGCGCGCGATCAACGTGATGTCGATGTCGGGCCGATGGCGCGCCGCGCGTTGCAACGCCATCGCCGCATAGAGACCGCCGAATCCTCCGCCGAGGATCACGATCCGGTGGGACGCGGCGCCGGTTGTGTGGGCCATCGCTGCTTCGTTCGAACGGCAGGCATCGCCACCTGCGCCCCAAAAAGCTAGCGGCGTCAGCGCCTTGCCGCTAATGTCTTCAGTTAATATGAGGTTGCCGATGGTTGTCCGCACGCAGCGCATCGGGCTTGCCGTCCTTGCGTTCGCGCTCGCCGCTCTAGCGTGTGCTTTGGGCACAGTCTCGGCGCCGCGTGCCGCCTTGGTGGCGGTCCTTCCAAACGGCTGGCACGTCACGCCGGCGGGATCGACGATCCTGCCGCTCGGCACCCTGCCGCTGCGGCTCGCGCAAGACCAGAACGGGCACTGGCTCGCGATCTCAAACGCGGGCTTTGGCGATCTCTCGATCGACGTCGTGAACCAAGAGACGGGCAAAATCGTCGATCAGCAATCGATCGCCCATACGTTTTACGGCCTGGCGTTCTCGCCGAGCGGCGATGCGCTGTACGCATCGGCCGCGAATGACGGCGGTATCACGCGTTTCGCATTCGATCAGTCGACCGGCAAGCTCGGCGATCGTAGCTTTTTGCCGTTAGGCTCGGGCAAGATCTGGGTCAATGGTCTCGCGGTGTCGCTCGACAGCTCGACCGTCTTCGCGGCGGTGGCGGGAGCTGACGCGCTCGTCGCGGTCAACACCCGCAGCAGCACGACGCTGTTCGCCGCGCACGTCGGAAACACGCCCTACGGCGTGGCGCTGTCGAGCAGCGGCGCGCGCGTTTACGTCTCGAATTGGGGCGCTGCCTCAGTCAGCGTCGTCGACTCGAGCAGCGGAGCCGTCGTCTCGACGATCAACACCGACGACCATCCGAGCGCCTTGCTGATGGGCAACGACGGGCGTACGTTGTACGTCGCGTGCGCGAACGAGAACACCGTCGACGTGATCGACACGCTCACCGACCGGTTGCGCGGCAAGATCGATGTCGGGCTGTACCCGGGATCGCCCGAAGGCGCAACGCCGAGCGGCCTGACGATGTCCGCCGACGGCCGCACGCTGTTCGTCGCCGACGCGGATGCCAATGCCGTGGTCGCAATCGATGTCTCCAGCACTGCGCCACTCGTGTTCGGCGCGGTGCCGGTGGGCTGGTATCCGACCGATGTCGCGCAGAGCAAGGATGGCAAGCGCTTATACGTGCTCGACGGCAAAGGACTCTCGGGGCACGCCAATCCGGATTTCATGCATTCGTCGGTGACGCCGCCGGGCCAGCGCAACTCGACGTACTACGCGCCGAATACCGCCAACGGCGACCTCGAGACCGTCACGTCGCTTTCGCGCAGCGCGCTCGCCGGTGGGCTCGCCATCGCGCGCGCCAACTCACCATTCAGTCCGCAACCGCAGTCGCCCGCGGCGCTGCCGCCGTTCAAACACGTTATCTACGTCATCAAAGAGAACCGCACGTACGACGAGGTGCTCGGTGACGACACGCGTGGCAACGGCCAGGCGTCGCTTGCGATCTTCGGACAGCGCATCACGCCCAACATCCATCGTCTCGCCGACGAATTCGTGCTGCTCGATAATTTTGACGGCGAGGGAACGGTGAGCGCCGACGGTCATGAGTGGGCTGACGGCGCGTATGCAAGCGATTACGTGCAGCGCATGTGGCCCGCGTCGTACGCCGGACGCGACGGCGGTTTCTACGATTTCTCGAACCCGATCTTACGGCCGAGCGCGGGCTACATCTGGGACGTGGCCGTCAAGCACGGCGTCAACGTCCGCCTCTATGGTGAGGGAGCGGTCTCCGAGAGCTCGCCCGCGCGTGGCGTGCAGCCTTCAATCGACGCGTTGCTCGATGTCGCCTACCGGCCTTTCGATGTGTCGTATTCGGACCAAGATCGCATCGTCGAGTGGTTGCGCGAATTCCGCCAGTTCGAGGCCAATGGTGAACTGCCGCAGCTCGAAGTGATCTGGCTGCCCAGCGATCACACGGCTGCGATGAAACCCGGCGCGCGCACGCCCTACGCGATGATCGCCGACAACGATTACGCGCTTGGCCGGATGGTGGAGGCGTTGAGCCACAGCCGGTATTGGAAGGACACGCTGCTCGTCAGCATCGAGGATGACGCTCAGGCAGGCCCGGATCACGTGAGCAATCAGCGCATCGAGGCGCTCGTCGTCTCGGCATATGTCAATCGCGGGGCGGTCGACCACACCCATTACACGACGTCGAGCGTGCTGCGCACGATCGAGCTCGCGCTCGGACTACCGTCGATGAGCATGTTCGACGCTTCGGCGACGCCGCTTAGCGGTGTCTTCTCCCAAACGCCCGACGTGCGACCGTGGCGCGCGACCTTACCTCAGGTCAGTATCACGGCCGTGAATCCCGCCAACGGGCCGGGCGCTCAGGCGTCGGCGAAGTTGGATTTCCGCACGGCTGACGCGGTCGAACCCGAAGAATTCAACCGCATCCTCGCGACCTATCTCAAACAAATCAGGATCTAGATGTAGCGGTCAAATTTATTCGACCGGACTACTCGCCGTCGAAGTACTCGAGCGCCGGCGCGTCGCGCAAAATGACACTACCGTCGACCGAGTCGATCATCACTTTCCCTGAATCCGGATAGCGGCAGACCTCGTCGGTAGGCTCGTAGTTGCCGACGAGCAGCACGGTGCACGGCGCATCGGACGCGTTTGCCAATTGATGCGTGCCTGCCACGCCGATCGGGAAACAGATGAAGTCGCCGCGCCGGCACGCGACGTCGCCCCGCGGGGTGCGGATCGTCGGCGTGCCGTCCAGCACGAAGAACATCTCCTCCTCGCGGGCGTGCGAATGCATCGGACAAAAGCTTGACCCGGGAGGCAACGTCGACACGCGATAGCCGAGCTTGCGCGCGCCGATGTAGCAGCCCGATCTCTTTGTCGTCGGCGGCGAAGCGCACCCCTTTTGCGCTCGTATCGTCGGACGTCTCCGCCGGCGCTTCGTCGATGTTGATGCGGTTGACATAGACGTCGGTGCGCGACTGCAGATACTCGCCGATCACCGCGTCGGCGCCGTGGAAGATGCAGGCGCCGTCGCCGACGAGCAGCGCGTCAAGCTGCAGCGCCCACAACTTGCGCAGCGAGAGCACCGCTTTTTTTGGATCGAGCAGTTTCTCGTCGGGGAGCAAGCGGACGCGCCCGGCTGGATCGCCCCACAAGCTGTCGCCGACGATCGTGGTTTTGTGCCGGAGCAGGTGCAGCGCGATCTCGCCCGGCGACTTCAGACCCTCGAGCTCGATGATCGCGATGCCGGGGAACACTTTATCGCCCTCACGCAGGATGCGATCGACTGGACCCGAGAGCAACGGTGCATCGCGCTCGCTCGCTGCGATCTTCGCCGCGAAAAGCGCCGCGAGGTCGCGCGAGCGGCGCTCGTGATCGCGATTGGTGATGATGATCCACGCCACGCCGCCGCGCTCGCGCATCTCTGCTTCGTCCTGCGGGGTCCACGCGAGCGGGTCGACGACGATATTGCCGTCATCGCGCCCGATGAAGTACGAGTTGAAGAACACGTTGCGGTCGGGTTGCCACACCGACCACGTGAAGAGACCTGGTATCGAGAGCGGTTGCACGGGACGCACTTTCCGGTGCGCCCCGCGCGCAATCCTGTCGGCTTAGTGCGCCCCGCCCGAGAAGTCCGAGGGCGGCGAGACTTGGCTGTAGCCCGCGGGTGGGTTGAAGAACGACGGATCGTACGGCTGCGTTTCGTACTTCGTCACTTCTTCGTGTGTGGCGATCTTGATACCGAGGTTGATCGTGGTGTCTTGAATAAACGCGAAGCGATCCGTGGTATGCGCTTTGCCGCTCGCTTGGAATTGGAAACTCGACATGCACGGGTTCGACCCCTTCGGACCGCCTTGCTGCATCGGCGGCGGTGGCGGCGCCTGCATACGGGGGACCGGGCACGAGAACGTGACCGGGTTCGCGATGTACCATTCGTCGTTGGTCATGGTCAGCGTTCCGCTCGGACATTGGCCGGTCCCATTCGCGGTGCCGCTGATCGTCTCGGTGACGTGGTGTGCGGTCATGCCGAAGAACTGGCGCGTGTTCGGATCGTTGACGGTGTTGACGCTGAGCGTCAGGCCGCCCGACCCTTCGACCGGAGGCTGGGCGGGACCCGATGGAGCCGGCGGCGGCGTCCGGCCCTTCATCTGCGCCTGCATTTGCGCCTGAGCGGCCGCCATCGCGGCTTTCATCTGATCGAAGGTCATCGACCAGTACGTCTTCGCGTTGTTGTCGACACTTATGATGCGCTTCATGTCGCATTGGATGATTTGACTCGTGTTGTTGCTGCCGTCGTCGGTGCGCATGCGGGTCGGCCCGATCGTCGTCGTCTCGCTGGTCGCTTTGGGATGGACGAACATGCTCATCGGGCCCGGCATCGACGCCTTCGACGTCCTAGTGTACTGGAGCTGCGTCTGGCGGCGCAGTCGCGCCGAACAGCGGAAGCGCGGCAACGACGAGTGCCGCGAAGCCAGCATACAATGCGAAGGAAAGAAACCGCAATCGGCGCTCCATGGTGCAAATCCTCCATCAAAGACGAATGACACGAAGCGATATGTTCGACGCTGAGAGCCGATTCGGTCAAATGATGGCGGCGTCCTAGGCGGGAGGCCTGGGCCCGTCTTGGCGAATACGAAACAAGTATGGCTGTCCGCGCGGCGAGCAAGTCCGCACAACCTGTCATGTTGCGTTTCGAAGAGGGCGTCGCGCCCGAACGAGGCGGCGCGCCGCTGGGGGCCTGGCAAGCAAGCATTCCGACGCAAGCGGCGATCGAAGGCACGTTTCCCAAGACGATCATCGCGCAAGGGCTCGCCGCATTCCAGCGCAGCAAAGTCCGCAGTCTGAATCTACGGCGCAACGACATCGTCGGCACCGTCGCAGACACCGAGACCCACACCACCACGCTCACCCGCGACTCGTCGCGCCTTCCCTTGGGGATGCGGTGCAATTGCACGTGCCGATACGGCTACGATTGCAAGCACGCGGTCGCAGCGCTGTACACCTTGATCGAGCTCTCGACGCGCGACACCGAAGCGCCCGCGACTCCGCCGGCGGCCTCGCCTGCCGCGGGCAACGGCCACACCGTTGGCAACGGCAAAGCCACCGCCAACGGCGAGCAGCCACGCAACGGCTCGCCGGTCGCCGTCGCTCCGACGCCGCCCGAGCTGCTCGACCTGCTCACGCCGCACCACGAAAGCGTGGCCCCGCGCCGGCGCCTCTGGGTCGTGGTCGGGTTCGACGATCGCCTCGGCGTCTTCTACGCGCGGCTGTGCCTCGATGCGCCGAAGCTGCATGGCGTCGCGCGCACGCATGCCGATCTTCAGCAGCTCTACCGCACGACGCGGCAAGCGAACCTCACCGGCGAAGAGTGGGATCGTCACGATAGCGCGCTGCTCGCCGACGCGTCGTTGGGCTCGATGTTCGGCACGCCCGCCGACTATGCGCTCGCGCGCGCGACGAGCGAGCAGACCAAAGCGCTGACCAACAATTTCTCGCAGCTGCTCTTGCGGCTGATCTCCCATCCCCGCGTGCGCTACGACGACCACCTCGGCGCTCACCCTGAAGCCATGCCGCTCGTCAAGATCGCGCTCGCGCCGTTGCATCTGCGCCTCTCCGGCACGCGCGACGAGCACGGCGACCTGGTGCTCTCCGGCGTCTTCGTGCGGCCCGACGGCACGACGGTCGACGTCTCTGCGGTGCGCCCGATCGACGGAACGCCCGCGTGGTTGTACGACGGTGGCACGTTCTATCTGCACGACGGCAGCTTCAGCCTGCGCATCGTCGAGCGGCTGGCGAGCGGCAGCGTGCCGATCGCCGCGAACGAAGTGCCGCTGTTCTTGGCGCGCGCTCATGGTTTCCTCGACCGCGACACGGCCTCGTCGCTCATGGTGTTGGCGGACGAGATGTCGCTGCAGACGCTGCTCAAGTTGTACTGGCAGGGCGATGGCATCACCGTCGAGGCGTCGATCGAAGATGCGCGCAGCGGCGCGAACTGGCGCGTGACGCCGCAGGATTTCAATCCGCTCCAACGCGTGGACAGCGGCAAGAAAGGCGTCGAAGCGCGCTACGCGTATTGCACGCCCGAGCTGGCACAACGATTGCGCGCGCGTATCGAGGCGGCCGGCTGCCGGCCAGCCGCTGACGTGTATGAACAACTCGCCGCGCTGCGACCCGACGAAACGGTGCCGCGCTACGACGAGACCGGCTGGCGCGTCGAGCCGACCGACGCCGCGTATCAATTTGGCACCGAGATCTTGCCGGGATGGCGCGCGGATTATCAGCTCGACATGGACGAGACCGTCAAGTCTCTCGTGCAAGGCCCGAAGGTGCTGCAGGTCTCGGTCACCGTCGACAGCGATGAGAAGCCGGCGACCAAAGTCAAAGGCGCGAAGGGCGCGGCAAATCTCTTCGGCCCGATCGACTGGTTGGAGATCTCGGTCGAACTGCTGCTCGACGGACAAAAGCTCACCGCCGACGACATCAAAGCGCTGTGGCAAAGCGCCGGCCGATATCACCGGCTCTCCGACGGGCAGTTCATCGACCTCTCGTCGTTCGCGCTGCTGCGCGAAGCGACCGGCGGATTCGGCGGCGGCCTCGAGCGTGGCGGCAAGACGAGGCTCACGGCCGCGCAGATGCTTTCGGTCTACGACGATCTCGCCAAGGCATGCGGCGACGCCGAACTCCCCGAGCAGTTGCGCGCGTTGCGCGAAGCGGTGCGCGGCTTCTCCGGCATCGAAGAATGCGAGCCGCCCAAGCATCTCGCGAAGATCTTGCGTCCATATCAACGCCGCGGTCTTGATTTTCTCGCGTATCTCGGACGCTACGCCTTCGGCGGCATCCTGGCCGACGACATGGGCCTCGGCAAGACGCTGCAAGTGCTCTCCTATCTCGAGCGCGAGCGCCAACGCCGCGGCAGCGCGCCAAGCCTGATCGTCTGCCCGACGTCCGTCACGCACACGTGGGTCGGCGAGGTCGCACGCTTCACGCCCGAATTGAAAGTCTCGTTGCTGTCCGCCGGCGCCGGGCGTGAAGACGTCTACAACAGCGCCGACAAGTACGATCTGCTCGTGACCTCCTACGCGCTGGCGCGCCGCGACGCGGAGAGCTTGTCGAAGATCCAGTTCCGGACGGTCGTGCTGGACGAAGCGCAGCAGATCAAGAATCCGCAAGCCAAGATCTCGCAGGTCATCAAGTCGCTCGTCTCCGAGCAGCGCCTCGCGCTCACCGGCACGCCGATCGAAAACTCCGTGCTCGATCTATGGTCGATCATGGACTTCGTCATGCCGGGCCTGCTGGGCAACGAGAGCCATTTCCGCGCGACGTTTGAAACGCCCATCATGCGCGACGGCGACGTCGAGAAGCAGCAGCGTCTCGCCAAGCGCGTCCAGCCCTTTATGATCCGGCGTCTCAAGACACAGGTCGCCGCCGACTTGCCGTCGCGCACCGAGCAGACCATCGAGTGCGAGATGACGCAGTCGCAGCGCAAAGCGTATAAGGAAGTCGTCCTGCGCGCGCGGCGCGAGATCATGCGCGAAGTCGACGAGCACGGCATCGGGCGCGCGCAGCTCTCGATCCTCGCCGCGCTCACCAAGCTGCGCCAGATCTGCAACCATCCGGGTCTGGTCGGCGAACACTGGCGCGAAGACGAAGACGCGTCGGGCAAGTTCTCGGCGTTTATGGAACTCGCCGAGTCGATCGTCGAGTCGGGCCATCGCGTGCTTGTGTTCTCGTCGTTCACCGAGATGCTCGGCATCATCCGCGAGGCGTTCGATGCGCGCGGCCGCACATATTCGTATCTTGACGGCACGACCAAGAACCGCGCCAAAGTGCTCGAGGACTTCAAGCGCGAAGACGGTCCGCCGATCTTCCTCATGAGCCTCAAGGCGGGCGGCGTGGGATTGACCGTGACCGAAGCCGACTACGTCGTGCTGTACGACCCGTGGTGGAATCCGGCGATCGAACGCCAAGCCATCGATCGCACGCACCGCATCGGCCAGACCAAACCGGTCACCGCGTACCGGCTCGTCACGATCGGATCGGTCGAGCAGAAGATCCAAGCGTTGCAGCAGCGCAAACAAGCGCTAGCCGATTCGGTGATTTCAAGCGACGCCGCGTTCGCCAAGAGCTTGACGCGCGAAGACCTCGACGACCTGTTCTCGACCGTCACCGAACTCTGATCAGAGGTCGCCCATATGGACGAGTCTCAATTCCGTGGCCTGATCGCTCGCGGTTTGGACGGCGTTGCGGCATGGGAGCGTAACTGGCGTCCCTTTGAGACGGCTGCGGTTTCCGATGTCGATGCTGCAACTGCCGAGGCTGCGATAGACGCGCTCGTCGAGCGACTGCGCGACAACTATCCCTTCTTCCATCCTGACTACGCCGGGCAGATGCTCAAGCCGCCGCATCCCGTGGCGCTCGCGGCATATCTTACCGCAGCTCGCATCAATCCCAACAATCACGCGCTCGACGGCGGACCGGCCACCGCTGCGCTGGAACGGGAGTGCGTCGCGCAGATCGCGCAACTCTTCGGATACGATGACGGCGCGCTCGGCCATCTGACGAGTTCGGGCACCATCGCGAATCTTGAAGCGCTATGGGTAGCGTCGCGGCTTCATCCAGGCAAGCGCATCGCATTTTCCAGCGAAGCGCATTACACGCACGCGCGCATGTGCGAAGTGCTCGGCGTCGAAACGGTCGTGCTGCCGGTCGACGCGCGCGGCAGACTCGATGTGGCCGCGCTGCGCGCCTTGAAGAGTGACGCGAACATCGGAACGATCGTGGCGACTCCCGGAACCACTGCTGCCGGGGCGATCGATCCGCTTGACGAGATCACCGCTCTCGCGCGCGAGCGCGGTTGGCGCGTGCACGCTGACGCCGCCTATGGCGGTTTCTATGCGTTGATCGCCGATCTCCCGGAAGCGCGAATGCGGCCGCAGACTTGGGCCGCGCTTCCGGCGCTGTGATTCGATCGTGGTCGATCCCCATAAACATGGGCTTCAGCCGTATGGCTGCGGCTGTGTGCTGTTCGCCGATCCGAGCGTCGGCGCGTTGTACAAGCACGACTCGCCGTACACCTACTTCACATCGGCGGAGTTGCACTTGGGTGAGATCAGCCTTGAGTGCTCGCGCGCCGGAGCCGCCGCGGCGGCGTTGTGGACGACGCTGCGCGCGCTGCCGCTGCGTCCATCGGAAGGACTCGGACCGATCTTGCTCGCGTGCAGACGCGCTGCGCTCGCGGCGATCGAGCGAGCGCGCCGCGGTGGTGCATTGCTGCCGGTGGTCGAGCCCGAACTCGATATCGTGACGTTCGCGCCGTGCCGACCGGACGAACGAGTCGCCGTCACGGCGATCTCGGCTCGCACCGAAGCGCTGTTCGTCGCCCTGATGCGCGACGCACGCCGGCCATTCTACGTCGCGAAGTGGCGCATTGGTGGCGCGTTTGGCCGCGCCGCGCTACCATCAGTCGATTGGGATGCACAGGATTGCTCAGTCGTGCGATGCGTGCTGATGAAGCCGGAGCACGAATCGATCGTCGACGACCTCATCAGCGACTTGGAGCGCTGGCCCACGCTCGTCCAGTAGCTGCCTCGTGGCGCCGTTTGTGGAACCTTGAGCTAACTGCTTGCCAGTCGGAAAAGAAAAGCGGATTCGATTGCGACTAATGGATGGTCCGGGCCACATTGCCTTTTGGAACTACCATAAAAGTAAGCGGCACCCGCGAAACCCATTGCACGCACAAACAGAAATCGCGGCTGTCAGCCGAAGCCCAGTTGTAACTATATCCGATTTTGGAGGCCTTGGTCAGCTCGATGGAATCGAGTTAGGCCGCTTCTTCCCCGGGTTGATCAGGCTTCGGACGAGAATACGTTGCAAATGGGGCAAGAAGAATGAAAACAATCCACCCGAGGAACGATGGCGGAGGCACGAACTCTACGCGCGACTCGGATCCAATCGAGTCGTCTACCTTGGGGTTCAGTTTCTCGGCGGCCTCAGGCCAATCCACCGTAGATGGCATAGCAATTCACCTCTAGCTACACGATTCGTGCGCTAACCAAGTTCCCCTCTCACGGGTTGGAAGACCCTCGTCAACAGTACTTGCGCGCCAGACTGGTATCTGCGGAAGAAGCTAGTGCCAACAGCTGAGCGACGTGTACGACCTTGAACATCCTTATATGAAATATCGTTAATCATCACGGTATATCCGGTCAAACTGCCAATGTTGAAAATTGGGCCAGTGGTGCTGCTGCTCGCTCGCAGAGCCGAGATACGTGCCGTTCGCCTAAGCATGTACGGATGCGCGAGTGCGGTATCCGCTGCACCAAACCACAAGGTCATATCAATTGCGATATCAGCTGCCGCGCCGTGCGGCTTCTGCTGATCATTGGAGACGACCAGTTGAACATAATTCGGCGCCTGGTTAACTATGTATGGAGCTAGCTGTGGGTGCGCGAGGTCTTCCGTTGGGAAGGGCTGTGCGTACATCTGCGGTGCTGCCGCAAAATGGGGTGCAAGCTGTGGGAAGGCTGGCTGCGCCGGCGGGTCTATTATGCCGAGCGAAAGGAACGGCGCATCCGACGATACCTGCGCTCTGGCGATTCGTAAGAGTGCCCAGGTTGCGAAAGCTAGAACCGTTGTCGCCGAGGCTGTGATCGCCGCCGGAACCCAGGTGGCTGCGTTCGGCGCGATATGCTCCTGCCAGAATTCGGCTACGGCGATCCAGGCCGCTGGTGAAGAAAATAGGTGCCAGAGCCATCCAAGTATTTGCCAAGCACCAACGAGTCCCAGAATCAGAAGAACTGCGCCAAGAAGCCGGTCCCGAAACCTAGGCGGGCTTTGTACCTGCATCACCTGAGGGTTCTGCGTTTACACGATTGGTTCCTGACGGCGCTGGTAACCCCCGATGGGCCGTTTAGGAGTGGTGTTTTGTAGCTGAACGCACCCGAGTTTTACACTGTGACGTTCGTGGTTAGGCGCCGCAGTACTCGACTCGGACGCTTCCCGTGATGCCTTCGCTCGGCGTCGCCAGCGCGTCGATCGCGGTGACTCGATAACGCAACGTGCCGCTTCCGCCGCGCAGGTATGCGAAGGCTTCCGATTCGACGTCGACGCTTGCGCCGTACGTGACGGTGGTGAGCTGCGCCAACTGCACGCTCAACGTCGTCGATTCGGGCAGCCGCGGATTCTCACTCACGTAATCGTAACGTGCGGTGACACGCAGGCTGTAGTCGGACGTGAAATCGCTGCGAAACGTGAGCACAGTCGGCCGGACGATTCCACAGTTGCCGTAATACACGACGTTCGGAAGTGCGAAGCCGGCGAGAAACAACGGCGGCGGTGTGGCTTGCCGCTGATCGGCGGCTGAGCAGGGCGCAACAGCCGCAGCGGCGATGAGCGCCGTCAATGCGATGAAGCGACCGAGGAGAACAGGCACGCGCATAGCCTTAATACTCGTTAACCCTTCTTAAGTTTCCCTTAATATGATACTGCGCTCCTGCGCACAAACGAAGAGGCCCCGAGCACAACGCTCGGGGCCTGTAGGAGTCTACTTGGGAGCGCTAGATCTTCTGAGCCGTCACCAAGATGATCGCGCGCTTGTCGGAGTTGCGGAACTCGTTGATGGCGGCGATCGCCGCGCCAAGCGGCGCGCTCTTGTCCATCATCTCGCTGATCGATTGTCCGGTGCGCGCTTTGACTTGACTGTCCATGCCCGCGCGCATCTGGGGCGGCAGCGAGCTGTAGCTGTCGAGCACTTTGAGCACCGGCCCGAGCTTGGCGTAGACCGTCTTGGGGTCCATCACGATGACGGTCGAGCCTTTTGAGTTGCCGCTGGTGAAGACGACGTATGTGATGCCGTAGCGCTGCGCCGTCGTCGACACATTCGCCGGAATGTTCGCGCGCGTGTAGCCGGCGGGCGGGTTCACCGTCGCGAGCCACTTGTTGAGATCGTCGGTGCTGGCCGTGCTCGATGCGACGACCTCGTTCCCGTCATAGTTTCCCTTGCCTAGCGAGGACATCGCCGTGCCCTTCTCTTGCGACGGATCGATGGTCTGGTGGAATTGGCGCGCGTCGATGACGACGGCGGTGTCCGGCAACGGCAAGCCCGTTGTGTTGGCGAGCGCAGGCGCCGAGGCTATTGGGCCCGACGTTTGCTGCTGCCCTTTGGAGCAGCCGACGACGGAAAGCGCGATGCACCCGACCGCGATAAACGCGGCCGCAACGAGTAGACGGGTCTTCATTGACAACATGCCTCTCTTAGCGGCGATCGATCGAAACCCACGGTAAGCCGACCAATCCGGTGTATTCAACCTGCGGCCGAATCAGCCGGTTATCCTTCATCTGCTCCATGATGTGAGCGGTCCAGCCGGCCATGCGCGAGCACGCGAACATGCACGTGAATTCGTCGGGATCGATGCCGAGCGCATAGAGCGTCGGCGCGGAGTAGAACTCGACGTTCGCATACAGGCGGCGGCCGGGCTTTTTCTCGTGAAGCTGTTGGACCGCGACGTCTTCGAGCTTACGCGCGACGGCGTACCATTGCGGCGTGCCCACGTTGGCGCCCAGTTCGCGCGCCATCCGCTCGAGCGGCTCGGCACGCGGATCGCGCACCTTGTATTCGCGATGGCCGATCCCCATGACGCGGTCGCCCTTTTCGAGCAACGCGCGCACGTACGCCTCGGCCTTGGCAGGGTCGCCGATGTCGAGGATCATCTTCATGACTTTGCCGGGCGCGCCGCCGTGCAGATCGCCCTGGAGCGTCGCGATTGCCGCGGTCGACGCGGCATACATGTCGGCCCACGTGCTCGCGGCGACGCGCGCCGCGAACGTTGACGCGTTGAACCCGTGGTCGGCGAGCAGCACGAAATAGACGTCGAGCGCGCGAGCGGCCGTCTCGGACGGCACCTCGCCGTTCTTCATATAAAGGAAGTTGGCTGCATGCGCGAGATCGGAGCGCGGTGCGACCGGTTCCAGACCGCGCCGCAACCGGTCCCACGCTGCGACGGCGGTCGCGGTGGACGCGGTGAGATGCATCGCGGTCGAGACGTCGGACACGTGCGTGCCGTCTGGTTTGTGCGGCACGTGGAGCGATAACGAGGAGACCGCGGTGCGCAAGACGTCCATCGGCCACGCGTCGCGCGGCACGCCGTGCAACATGTCCAGCACGGGACCGGGCAAGGCCCGCTTGGACGCCATCTGGGCTCGCGTTTCGTCGAGCTCTTTGCGGTTCGGCAGGCGGCCGTCCCACAAAAGAAACGCGACCTCTTCGAATGTCGCGTGCGCGGCAAGGTCGGCGATGTCAAACCCGCGATAGGTGAGGCGGCCCTCCTCGCCCGCGACTTTGCTGATGCCGGTGGCGCCCACGACGACGCCTTCGAGGCCGGGGTTGACGGTGATGCTGCTGTTCTTGATAGTGTCTCCTTTACGCCGTCCCTTCAGTTCTGGCGAGCGGCCGCGCCCACCTCGCCCAGGGGCGGCACAGGCCGCAACGCGAAAGCACTGATCGTGCCTCCCGCGCAGGACGGATCTTCGTCCAAACAACCCTCCGTGCTGTTCTTGTTCTCCGACACGGGCGGCGGGCATCGCACTGCCGCCGAAGCGATCGACAGCGCGCTCCAACGGCTCGAGGCGGGCGGCGTGCGCACCGAGATGATCGACGCGTTTGCCGCTTGCGGCGTCTTCCCGCTGCGTGAAGGCATCAAGAGCTACGGTGCGCTCTTGAACGTCCAGCCGAGTCCCTATCCGGCGCTGTTCCATCTCTCAAACGGACGCACGCGCGCGCGGATCATGACCGAGCTCGGCAAGCCGTTCATCCGCGGCAACTTCCGCCAGCTCATTGAGCGCGTGGATCCGTCGCTGGTCGTCTCGGTTCATCCGCTGCTCAACGAACTCGCGCGCGAGACGATCAATGCGATCGGCAGCCGCGCGCCGCTGGTCACCGTCATCACCGACCTCGTGACCATCCACCACGCGTGGACCGCCGACGCATCCGCGGATCAATACGTCGTCGCGTCGGCTGAAGCCGTGCGCGTGTGCACGAGCCGCGGCATCCCGGCCGAGCGCGTGCACAATCTCGGCCTGCCTATCCGCGACGGTTTTTCGCCGCCGCGCGACCGGCTCGAGGCCAAGCGCGCCCTCGGGCTCGATCCCGCGCGGCACACGTTGCTCGTGATGTCCGGCGGCGAGGGCGGCGGGCGGCTGCGCAGCATCTTGCGGCGCATCGCCGGCACGGTGCGCGCGCTCAATCTGCAAGTCGTCGCCATCGCTGGCAGAAACGAAGGCCTGCGCGAGCGCTTGATCGCGATGGCGCCGCGCTTCCGCGAGGATGCGAAAATCCTCGGCTTCGTCGACAACATCGCGGACTACATGCGCGCCGCTGATGTGCTGCTCTCCAAAGCGGGGCCCGGCACGATCGCCGAGGCCGCGGCGTGCGGCCTGCCGATCATCGTCTGCGATTACATCTCGGGCCAAGAAGCGGGCAACTTGGCATACGTGGAGTCGCGCGGCGCCGGCGTAGTGGCGCTCGAGGCGCCTGAAGTCAGCGCGACGTTGCGCCGATTCTTCCGCGATCCAAAAGTGTTAGGCGATTACCGACAGCGCGCGCTCGAAAGCGCTCGTCCCCACGCGGCCGAAGACATCGCGCGCCTGTTGGCGAGCATGCTGCCCGCACCCGCGAAGGTCGCGGTCTCCTAAGAACCTCTTAGGGAACTCCGTGCAACGCCATGGAGCCGGCGCCCACGATGCCGGCTTCGTTGCCGAGTTTGGCGCGCACGATCGTCGTCTGATGTTTGGGCACCGTGACAGTCTGTTCGTCCACGAGTTTGGTGAGTGGCTGCGCTAACAGCGTGTCGTCCGTGCGGCCGACGCCGCCGCCAAGCGCGATGATTTCGGGATTGAGAAATGCGATGATGTTCGCGACGCCGCACGCGAGATCGCGCAGCCATGCGTTCCAAGTCGCCACGGCATGCAGATCGCCCGCCGCCGCGGCACGCGAGATCATCTTCGATCCCCAGTCCGCTTGCGGCGTGCCGGTGAGCAGCGTGCTGCGCGGAAACGACGGCGCAAGCGCAAGCGCGTGGCGCAACAGCGCGGTGCCCGAAGCTTGCGCTTCGAAGCAGCCGATCTTTCCGCACGTGCATGTGAACCCGCTGTCGGCCCGGATGACGTGATGGCCCATCTCGCCCGCGCCCATCGCGTGCCCCAGCAACAGTTTGCCGTTGGCGACGATGCCGCCGCCGATGCCGGTGCCGAGCGTGATCAGCACGAAGTCGCGCGCGCCTTTGCCGACGCCGTAGAGATATTCGCCGATGGTGGCGCAGCGCGCGTCGTTGAGCAGACGGACAGGATGGCCGAGCTTCTTCTCGAGCTTGTCGCGCAGCGGCACGTCTTGCCAACCGAAGTTCGGCGACCAGCGCACGATGCCCGTACGCTCTTCGATGTTACCTGGCGAGCCGACGCCGATCGTGAACTTGTCGCGTTTGCCGAGCAGAGCCACGGCTTTGTCGACGACTTTGGCGACCTCGCCGACGACGTACTTGATGTCGTGCGATTCGAGCTCGCGAGTATAGATATTACGGATGCGGCCGCGTTCGTCGACCGGCGCTGCGGCCACGTGCGTGCCGCCGAGATCCACGCCGATCGCCCACTTCACGCGTCATCCTCCAATGGTGCCCAGGACAGGACTCGAACCTGCACCGGTTTTACCCGACTAGCCCCTCAAACTAGCGCGTCTACCAATTCCGCCACCTGGGCGGGCACCAGACATTTATACGCTACGCGGCCCGCGCCGTCAAGGCCGAAGCGTGCTATTCGACGTTTGGATCGAGCGCGTCGCGCAAGCCGTCGCCCATGTAATTGATCGACAAGACCGTCAAGAAGATGCACAGACCGGGGAACACGCCGGCCCACCACGCGATCTGCATGTTCTCCGGCGCGCTCGAGAGCATGTTACCCCACGACGCGGTCGGCGGCTGGACGCCGAAGCCCAAGAACGACAGCGTCGACTCGAGGATGATGATGCCGGCGACGTCGAGCGTCGCCTGCACGATGATCGGCGCGACCGTGTTGGGCAGCAGATGCTTGAACATGATCGAGATGTTCTTGCTGCCGATCGCGCGCGCGGCCTCGGCGAATTCCTTTTCGCGCAGGCTCAAGAACGCGCCGCGCACGAGACGCGCGACGGTCATCCACGACAGCACGCCGATGATGACGGCGACCCACACGAATCCGAGGTTCGCCTTGACCGACGTCGCCGCGACGATGCCGGTGAGCACCAGCAATAGCGGCAGCAGCGGGATGGACAAGAAGACATCGGTGACGCGCATGATGGCGTAGTCGACCCAGCCGCCGAAATAGCCGGCGATCGCTCCGAGAATCGTGCCGAGCACGACTTCGATGAGCATGGCGGTGGCCGCCAGCGAGAGCGAGATCTGGCCGCCGTACATGAGCCGCGACAGCAGGTCCCGACCGAGCTCGTCCGAGCCGAGCAGATGGTTGTGCACGCCCGGTGCGAGCGGCGTGCCCTGCCATACCGGATCGATCGCGGCGGGGTCGAACGGCGCGAGCCATTTCGCGAGGATCGCGGCGAGCACGAAGATCAGCAGCACGCACGCGCCGATCAGCGCGGGGCGATGTCGCGAGAATTTCTTCCAGACGAGATTGCGCCGTGAGACGAAATCGTCTTCGAGGATCAGCGGCGGCAGAGTCTGGGTCGCGACGGCCACTGTCAGACTCCTAGTCGTACTTCACGCGCGGGTCGAGCCAGCCATACGCCAGATCCGCGAGCAAGTTGAAGAGGACCACCAAGATCGAGATGATGACCAAGTAACCCATCAGCAGGCCGAAGTCTTGTTGCCCGAGCGCGGTGATGAACAAGCGCCCCATGCCCGGCCACGCGAAGATCTGCTCGGTCACGATCGCGCCGCCGATCAGGAACGGAATGGTGAGCGCGATGATGGTGACCACCGGCATCAATCCGTTCTTCAGGCCGTGCTTGAGCAAAATCGTCATAAACGGGAGACCCTTGGCGGCCGCGGTGCGCATGTAGTCGGTGTGCAGCACCTCTTGCATCGAGGCGCGCGTGAACCGCGACCACGTCGCGACCTGCAACAGCGTCAGCACGGTCACGGGCAGGATGAGGTGCGAGATGCGATCGAGGATGTCGCCGCCATCCGTCGATGTCATGCCGGCCGATGGCAGCTGGATGTTGAGCGCGTAGCCGAACGCTTGGAGGTGGATGCCGTGCACGCAGAACAGCAGCTGCAGGATCAGCGCGAAGAAGAACGATGGCATCGACTGTCCGAAGAACGCGAAGGTCGTCACGAAGTAGTCGAGCGTCGAATACGGCCGGATCGCGGCGAGGATGCCGAGCGTCAAGCCGATGAAGAGCGAGATAATGAAGGACGTCACCATCAGCGTGAGCGTCGCCGGCAGGCGCTCCGCGAACGCCTCGACGACCGTGGTCGAATTGAGATTCGACCATCCCCAATCGCCGTGCAACACCTTCCCCAACCAGCTCAGGTACTGGATGTACACCGGCCGGTCCAGGCCGAGATTGTGCTGCAGACGCGCGATGTCGGCCGCGGTGAGGTGCGGATTGCCGGCGTACGCGGCGAGCCCGCCACCCGGCATCGCGTGCAAAATAGCAAATAACACCATGCTTATCAGCAGCAAGAGCGGGATGGCTTGTAAGGTGCGGCGGATGGCGTATGTCAGCATGTCGTATCTATTGTATTACGGTGTAGGCGGGGTGACCGGTTTGCCGTCGGGCCGGTGGACATCGTCCGCCACGACCCAGCCGTAGCGTCCCCGATTCGGCCCCTCGACAAGCTTCACGCCGACGAGGTCGAGATTTGACTTTGCATATTGCGGTTTGGCCGCCCCCTCCTTGCAACCGACGGCGATCGCTTTTGTCCCGGGAGAGGCGAGCATTGTGTGGCGCAGGACAAGCTCCGTCGTGTAATCGCCCTCGAGGTACGAAGTGAGACGTTGGGCCGAATCCCAAACGAACACGTCCGGGTCGAGACTTTGCCCGGCAAGCACGATGCGGTCGCCCTGCGTGACCACGCAGGCTGATGCTCGGGTCGCTGGCGCCGCGGCTGCGAGGGTGACTAAAATGATGGCGAGCGCGAGGGACCACCTGACGAACATGCGTTGGCGGGGTTCGTTGTCCCGGACGGCTAGCCCTTGGCGGCGTGCAATTGCCGCAAGACATATGGAAGGATGCCATCGTTCCGGTAGTACTCGACCTCGTCCGGCGTGTCGATCCTGACCTTTACCTTGAACGTCGTGTGGGTTCCGTCGGGCGCGGTGGCTCGCACGCTGAACTGCTTGCCGACGCTCATCCCGTCTGAGATGCCCTCGATCGTGTAGAGCTCCTCGCCGGTGAGCCCGAGCGACGCGGCCGATTGGCCGGCTTCGAACTGCAACGGCAGCACGCCCATGCCGATCAGGTTGCTCCGGTGGATGCGCTCGAAGCTCTCAGCGATCGCCGCGCGCACGCCGAGCAAGCGTGGCCCTTTCGCGGCCCAGTCGCGCGACGAACCCGAACCGTACTCTTTGCCGGCGATGACGATGAGCGGTGTGCCTTCGCGCTCGTATTGCATGGCAGCGTCGTAAATCGTCATCTCTTTGCCGTCGGGCAAGTGCCGCGTGACGCCACCCTCAGTGCCGGGCGCAAGGAGATTGCGCAGCCGGACGTTGGCGAACGTGCCGCGCACCATCACCTCGTGATTGCCTCGGCGCGCGCCATACGAATTGAAATCCAGCGGCTCGACGCCATGCGCGATGAGATACTTGCCCGCGGGGCTGTTCTTCGCGATGTTGCCGGCAGGCGAGATGTGATCCGTCGTCACGCTATCGCCGAGCAGGGCGAGCACGCGAGCGCCTTTGATATCGCGCAACGGCGGCGGCTGTGCGTTGACGCCGTCGAAGAACGGCGGCTTGCGCACGTACGTCGAGTTTGGATCCCACGCGAAACGCTCGCCCTCGGGGACGTGGAGCGATTTCCAGCGCTCGTCGCCGCCGAACGCGTCGGCGTACTGGCGTTTGAACATCGCGTCGGCCACGCACGCCGCCACGGTCGCATTGATCTCGGCCGACGACGGCCATATGTCGCGCAGGTAGACGGGCGTGCCGCCGGCGTCGCGGCCGAGCGGCTCGTTGAGAAGATCGATCTCCATCGTGCCCGCGAGCGCGTACGCGACGACCAATGGCGGCGACGCGAGGTAGTTCGCGCGCACGAGCGGGTGGATGCGGCCTTCGAAATTGCGGTTGCCCGACAGCACCGCGCACACGACCAGATCGTGGTCGGTGATCGTGTTGCTGATAGGCTCGGCGAGCGGTCCGCTGTTGCCGATGCATGTGGTGCAGCCGTAGCCGACGAGATAGAAACCGAGCTGCTCGAGATACGGCGTCAGGCCGGCTTTTTGCAGATAGTCGGTGACGACTTTCGAGCCGGGCGCGAGGCTGGTCTTCACCCAGGGCTGCGACGCGAGCCCGCGCTCAACAGCTTTCTTCGCGAGCAGACCGGCGCCAACCATCACATTCGGGTTCGACGTGTTCGTGCAACTCGTGATCGCGGCGATGACGACCGATCCGTCGCACAGCTCGGCCTCTTCGCCGTTGGGGCCCGTGTAATGTGCGCGGCGGCGCGCCTGCTGCGCGGTGAGCACGCTGCCGCCTTCCTCCGCCCACCGTTCGGCGGCGACCGCAGGCGTCTTCGGAGCGGAGCCGGCCTTCGGCGAATCCAGCCATCGCTTTGTCGAAGGCCTCTTTGGCGGAGCGCAACGGCACGCGGTCTTGCGGCCGTCGAGGGCCGGCAAGGCTAGGCTCGACGTCGCCGAGGTCGAGCGAGAGCACGTCGGTGTACAGCGCGTCGCTGGTTTGCGTCGGTGCGGAACATGCCTTGCGCTTGGGCGTACGCGCGTACGAGCGCGATGTGTGCCTCGCTGCGGCCGGTGAGACGCAGATACTTGAGCGTCTCCTCGTCGACTGGGAAGATCGCACAGGTAGAACCGTACTCTGGCGACATGTTGCCGATCGTCGCGCGATCCGCCAGACTGAGATTGCTCAGCCCTGCGCCGAAGAACTCGACGAATTTTCCGACGACGCCTTTCTTGCGCAGCATCTCCGTCACGGTGAGCACGAGGTCGGTCGCGGTCGCGCCTTCGGGCAGTCTGCCGCTGAGCCGGAAGCCGATCACCTCTGGGATCAACATCGAGACGGGCTGCCCGAGCATCGCTGCCTCGGCTTCGATGCCGCCGACGCCCCAGCCCAAGACGCCCAGCCCGTTGACCATCGTGGTGTGCGAGTCGGTGCCGACGAGCGTGTCCGGATACGCGACCGACTCGCCGTTCTGCTCCTCTTTGAACACGACGCGCGCGAGATACTCGAGATTGACCTGGTGCACGATGCCGGTATCCGGCGGCAATGCTTTGAACCGGCGCAACGCCTCTTGCGCCCACTTGAGCAGCTGGTAGCGCTCGCGATTGCGCGCGAACTCCATGTCCGCGTTGATCTGGAACGCGTTGAGCGATCCGTATGCGTCGACTTGGACCGAGTGGTCGATCACGAGCTCGACGTCTTGCAGCGGGTTGATCTTGTTCGGGTCACCTTTGAGATCGGCCATCGCGTCGCGCATGGCGGCAAGATCGACGACGCAGGGCACGCCGGTGAAGTCTTGGAGCAGCACGCGCGCCGGCCGGAAGGCGATCTCGCGGTCGGACGGGCGTTTCGGATCCCACGAGGCGAGCGCTTCGATGTGCTCTT
Organism: Vulcanimicrobiota bacterium; assembly: GCA_963812135.1. Classification (GTDB taxonomy): domain Bacteria; phylum Vulcanimicrobiota; class Vulcanimicrobiia; order Eremiobacterales; family Eremiobacteraceae; genus JAFAHD01. The sequence goes on along the minus strand of CAWETU010000001.1, from coordinate 790,048 downwards.
TGGTCACCGAGCGTCCATCTTCGAAGCGCAGCATGTTCTCGAGCAGCACTTTGAGGGAGAACGGCAGCTTGTCGACGTGTCCGACGCCGGCGTCGCTCAGCGCGCCGAGCCGGTAATAGGTCGAGCGCTTGCCATCGACGTCGAGCGCCGCATTGCTCTTGAACGTATCGATGCTCGCCATAATGCCGGGTTTCGTCATGAGTCGCATGCGCGCCTATCCCGCGCCGTTTGTCCCAAGGATTCATGTGAGCGGCGAACCAAACGTCGGTCAAGTCATGCGTTTGAACGCCGCTCTGCTTTTCGTGCTATTGATGACGCTCTGCGCGCTGCCGGCGCAAGCGGCGAACGCGTTATCGCCGTCCTCGTATCTCCAATACACGCCCCTGTACGGCGATACGTACAACGGCGTCACGACCGACGATGGCGATAACCTGGCCGGTTCGTACGCCGCGAAGGTGCGTATCGACTACGGCCGCTTTACCGCACAATACAGCTATCACAGCGATCTTTCGAGAAGCTTGGTGAACGCGACGACGCCGTCGGGTGGCCCTGGCACGGCGCTCAATTATCCCGCAGGCACGGTCATCGTGCCGGCGTTCACCGCGACCGACGCGGAGTCAGAGTTCCGTCTCGAGTACCAACCTCTGCATCTGCCGGTCTATTTCGGATTCGCGTATTCCAACTCGTTTAACAACTACAACTTCCCGCGCCTCACCGCACTGGGCATCGGGGCCGAGTTGCAGCCGAATCCGCAAAAACTGATCAGCCCGTACGCTTCGTTCTTCTATTTCCCGAATCAGTCAGGCACCTATCCGCTCGCGGATCCGAACAACCCGAACAGCGGCTCCGCCCACTCGGAGTTCTCCGCCAACGAACTCGATGTCGGCGGGTCGCTGGCATTTCCCAAAACCGACTTGAGTCTCGTGTTGGGATACTATCAGACGACGAACGTGCGGCGCACGGGCACGTTCAATTTCGTGCGCGACGGGCCGTACGTCGGAATCGGCTATCGTTTGAAGTAGGCTACTCGCCCGGGATTCCCGAGAATGCGGCCTCGCCGTCGAACGTGCAGAGCGCCTCGGTCTGGATGAAATCGAATCCAGCACCCGCGATTCGTCCCAGCAGCTCGATGATCTGACGGTGCGAGACCTCGCCGCCCGATCGCGCGACGAAACGGCAGCGCCACTGGTCGGTGCACAATGTCTCGGGGAAGCCTTTAGGCCACACACGCGTGCCGCGGTTGAGTATCGCTTTGAGTTCGAGCTCTTGTCCGGCGGCCGGCGCGAGCGTCGCGGCAAGATCATCCGGCGTGCCCTTGGACCAATCGAGATAGACGTCGACGCCGACCTGCGCCTTTTTCCGTTTGTCCGTCGCCATCGCGGCGAACGCCGGAGACTTCTCCGTTGGAACGTCTTTGTATGAGACAACCTTGAGGTGTTGCGGCTTTTGCCCGAGCCGCTCGACCACCGCCTGCGCGAACTCACGCGTGCCGACTTTCTGCTTGCTGGTGCCTTCGCGATAGATGTCATACGTGTGGATGCCGTCTTCGATCGTGCGCAGCCACGCGTTGTGCATTTTTGTCGCCACATCGGTCTGGCGGATGTGCACCAACATCATCACCGCCGCGAGCATCAGGCCCGAGGGGTTGGCGACGTTTTGCCCCGCGCGCCGCGGCGCCGAGCCGTGAATCGCCTCGAACATCGAGCAGACCTCGCCGATGTTCGCCGAGCCGGCGAGGCCAACAGAACCCGTGATCTGCGCGGCGACGTCGGAGAGGATGTCGCCGTACAGATTCGGCAGGACGAGCACGTCGAACGCTTCAGGCGTGTCGGCGAGTTTGGCCGCGCCGATGTCGACGATCCAATGCTCGTGCTCGATCTCCGGATACTCTTTGGCGACCGCTTCGAAGATCTTGTGGAACAGCCCGTCGGTCAGTTTGAGGATGTTGTCTTTGGTGAAACAGGTGACTTTCTTGCGATCGTTGCGGCGTGCGTACTCGAATGCGTAGCGCACGATGCGCTCGCTGCCCGGCCGCGAGATGAGCTTGAGCGCCTGCGTCATCTGGTGCGTCTGTTGGTACTCGATGCCGCCGTAGACGTCTTCTTCGTTCTCACGCACGATCACGACATCCATCACCGGATGCTTGGTCTTCACGTACGGGGCGTACGAGACGCACGGGCGCACGTTGGCGTACAGGCCGAGCGCGGTGCGCGTCGTGACGTTGAGGCTCTTGTAGCCGCCGCCTTGCGGCGTCGTGATGGGCGCTTTGAGGAAGACTTTGGTGCGGCGCAGCGATTCCCACGCCTCGGGAGCGATGCCGGCAGGATTGCCTGCGAGATAGACCTTCTCGCCGATCTCGATGACGTCGAGCTCGATTTGCGCGCCCGCCGCTTTGAGCACGTCGAGCGTCGCGTTCATGATCTCCGGACCGATTCCGTCGCCGTACGCGACCGTGATGGGCGTCTTGCCTGCCATATCCTCTCCCGCCCTCAAGAGGGCGGGACTACATTATCGGAGCGGAGGGCGGGGTCCCGCCCGTGCGAAATGGGAGCGCCGACATATGGCACAATCGCAGGTCGTCGTCGCCGAGTTCCCACAGATGCGGTACGCCACCGCCGCGATCGACTGGTTTCGCAATCAGGGCATCGAGCCGGATGCGATCGGCGTATTCGCCGTGCCGCCCGGCGGACAACCGCGCGCGCCGCGGCCCGGCGACAATCAGCGCGACGATCTGCGTTGGATCGTCTCGCTCGATGTGTCGCGCGCGAAGATCGAGCGGCGCGTCGCGATCGACGCCATGAAACGCGAAGGCGGCAAACTGCTCGCGCACGCGCCGTGATCGTCGCCATCGCGCGCGAGCTGGGCGCCGGCGGCCGCAGCGTCGGCGATGCAGTCGCGGCCGCGCTGCGCATCCCGCTGCTCGACAACGAGATCGTCAATCTCGTCGCGCAACGCATCGGCGCGCCGGCGTCGTACGTCGCCGAGCGCGACGAGCAGCCCGAAAGCTTCACCGATCGCGTGCTGCGCGGCATCACCGCAGCGTATCCCGAGTCGCTCTCGTCCCAAGGCCTGCCTGACTGGTCTGAAGAGCGTCTCGTTGAGCTCACCGAGACCATCATCAAAGAGCGCGCGGCGAGCGAGTCGCTCGTGGTGATCGGCCGCGGCGCGCCGATACTGCTCAAAGACCGGACCGACGTGGTGCGCGTCTTCGTCACTGCGCCGCAGGCGGATCGCGTCGCGCGGATAGAGCGGCGACTGGGCTTATCGGCGGACGAGGCGCTCAAAGAGCTGCGCAAGTCGGATCAGCACCGGGGCGAGTATTTCAAGGAATTCTACAACGTCGTCGATTGGCGCGATCCGCGCCACTACGACCTCGTCGTCAACACCGCTCGATTCGGGATCGAAGCGGCTGCGAAGTTGATCGTCGAGGCCGCCCGCTCGGTCGAGTAAACTCGAACGATCGAATAAATTCGACCGCTACATCGCCTCCAGAGCGGAGCCTGCTCCAATCGCGCACAGCGTACCTGAATCCCAACGGATCTTCTCCTTGATGAAGTCGTTGAAATCCGACGCGCGCAGCGTCGCGAGCATGTCGAGCTCTTGCTGCGGCGTGATCAGCGGCTGGTCGAAGAGCGACAGCTCGGCATACCGGCGCGCGAGCTCGCCGTTCCATTCGGAGTACAGCTGGATCTGCGAGGCGAACGCTTCGCGTCCGCGGTCGAACTCATCGGTCGAGAAACCGTGGCGCGTCTCTTCCAAGATGCGTCGCATCTCGCGCATAGCGACCGCGGCGCGGCCGCGTCCGACCGCGGCCATCGCGCTCATCACACCAACGCTGCCATAGAAATCCTGTGTGGTGTACACCTCGTACGCCAAGCCGAGCTTTTCGCGCAGGCCATCCCACAGCCGGCTGCCGTCGCCTTCGCCGATCATCGTCTGGGCGAGCTGCGTGCGCAGCACCGCGTCGTAGCCGTCGGGGTATGACGGCGTCGTCGTCGAGATCGAGAACCACACTTGCTGCGAGTTCGCGCGGCGCAGCGTCTTCGCGCGCCGGCCGCGGCTCATCGATGGCTGATAGGACGCATGCCGCGGCGGGACCGCCACGATTGCCGTCGGCGCCGCTCGCCACGATCCGAAGTGTCGCGTGGCGGCATCGACCAGCGCGGGCTGGCTCAACGGCCCGGCGAGGCTGAGCACCGCGTTGCGCGGGTGGAAGAAACGCCGGTGGAAATTCCGTACCTGTGCGCGCGAGATCTCGCGCACCGTCGCGCGCGTGCCGCCGATGTCACGGCCAAGCGGGTGCGAGCCCCACAGCGCGGCGTCGCTGAGGACCTCGATCCGCTTGCTCGGGTCATCCTCCCAATCGCGCAGCTCCTCGAGCACGACGTTGCGCTCGGTCTCGAAATCTTTTGGATCGAGCAGCGGCCGGCGGGCGACGCTGCTGATGAGGTCGAGCGCCAGCTCGGTCTTCGCGACCGGCACGCTGCCCGAGATCGAGATCAGTTCTTTGTTGGTCGACGGATCGAAGCGATTGCCGCACCGCTGCATCGCCGCGGCCAGCTCCTGGCGCGAGTAGTCCGCGGTGGCTTTGAAGATCAAGTGCTCCAAGAAATGGGCGAGGCCGTTCGCATGCGGCGGGTCGTAGAGCGATCCCGCGCGCAGCGCGAGCGAGACGCTCAGCGTGCCCGAATCGGGCGTGTGCGTGGTGACGACGCGGAGACCATTGCGCAGTCGATGGCTGACCGGGGCGCTGGTTTTCTTGCGCGGGGGCATGTTGTGGGTTTTCCTGACGTTGGCTCTGGTAGGTCGCCCCGAGGGCGATAGTACGTATTCGATACCCGAGGGCCAAACGTCTAGGGCCGGCAGGGACGGATATGACGAGATTTGCCGATTCTGTCGTCCCGCCGGACGAAATTTCTACTTCGAGCGGCTGTTCGGGCAAAAAGAGAAGGGCGGGCGTCGCCTGACGCCCGCCCGGTTGCTCGTACGTTGGTATGCTCTAACGTGGAGCCCCGACGTAGGGGAATGTCGTAGTGTCGTGTTTGCCGCCGCTGCTGCCATACGGCACGTTGTCGTTCGCAAGGCACGGCGATTCCGCGCCATCGTCGGCCACGAGGCCGAGCGCCGAGAGCGTGTTTCCGAAGATCGCGCTCAAGTCGGTGGCGATGACGTCGTCATGCAATCCGCGGCCGCCGAACTTGCTGCCGGTGGCGCCGCCGGTCTCAACGCCGAGATATGCGGCGCCGACGCCCGACTGCGACAGATCGGAGATCATGACGTCGGGAATGAGCACGCCGACCAGCGCGGTGGCGGTCCCGGCCGACCGATTCGCGACGCTGCTCGGTCCCGTCATGAACGCCGTGATGTCGCCCGGCAAGATCGGATCGGCGAACGGCGAGCTTCTGTTCGTCTGATCGTGGCGTTGGTACGCCTCAAACGCTTCTTTGACGGCCGGACGGGCGAGGCGTTCGATCTGCGTATATGATTGCGTGGTGGGATTGGTGCTTGTCGAGCTGCTCGAACACGCTGCGGCCGCCACGGAGGCGATCACGACGGCACCGAGCCCGAACAGAGTGATGATGCGCATGTGTTTCAAACCTCCTATGAGCCTGACGTGGTGCTGCTGGTCGCCCACACCTTGATGACGCCGGGAACGCCGGACGTGGGCGCGAGCAGCGTGCGCGGCAGCTCGACGACCAATGACAGGACGTTGAAACCATTGCTCGACAAGAAATCTTGCGAGGCGGTGTGGTCGCAGGTCGTCGTGTTGCCCGCGTTCGGGAAGCCGCGGAACGACGACGCGGTCGCCGGCGGCGGATTCGGCTGGTTCTGGTAGTTGCGATCCGGGATGATCATGAAGAAGCGCGCGAGGTCGAAGAAGAACGGGTCCTCGCGCGGTCCGGCGAAGACCTGGATCTGTTTGCCGTTGAGCGTGAGCGTCGCCGGCGTGTTGAAGCCGAATGATCCCGTGGACGCGACGAGCATGGACGTTGTGCCGGCGACGTTCGGCTTCGCCGGTCCGTACATCGTCAGCGTCTGCGCGGTTCCAGATGCGTTGGCCTTGAACTGGATGACGAGGTCTTCGGCCGTGTCGCTGCCGAGCGCGATCTTGAATTGATACAAGACCGCGGGGTCGAATGCGAAGCTGCCGGATTGCCCCATCGGGATCAGCGGGTTCACGTTCATCACCAGCACGACGTTGTTGTTCTGTTCTGCGCCGCCGGTCGGTGGCGGGAACACGAACACGTCGGTGATGTCCGCGCCCGGTCGCGCGATCATGGTGGGCGAGTCTTGGTGATCGGAGCCGCGCACCGGATGCGCGGTGTACAAGAAGAGCGCGCCCGCCAATGCGGCAAACGCGACTCCGCCCGCTATGGGCAACATCTTGCGGTTCATCAAATAGCCTCCTAGACGAGAAGGGTGCACTCGCCTAACGAACCACGATGAACCTCGGATGAGCGATTCGCCCGGCATCAATCCGCGGGAGCGCGGGAGCCGTTCTTCTTATAGTTATGTGCACGATCGGAGTCGCGCATCGTAGGATGCTGCTTGGAATCTGGTGGCCAGCAGCGTCGGGCACACCAGGCGATGCGTCTTTCGCGCGCGAACCGCGCGGCTACATGGGTGACGATGCTGCGCTGATCGAGCGTGTGCGCCGCGGCGATGCAGACGCCTTCGCGCAGCTGTACGATCGTCACGCGGCGCTCGTCTTCGGCGTCGCGCGGCGGATGCTGGGCAATGCGACGCAAGCTGAAGACGTCGCCCAATCCGTGTTCTTACAGATCTGGTCGCGGCCGGCGTCGTTCCAAGGCGGCAATTTCGCCGCGTGGGTGGCGACCGTGGCGCGCAATGCGTCGATCGACGTCTTGCGGAGCGCGGCGGTGCGCACGCGTGAACCTGAGATGCCCACCGACTTGCCGGCGCTGACCGATATCGATGATGAAGTGTTCGAACGCGTGCGGGCGGCCGCGGTCGGCGACGCGCTGCGCACGTTGCCGCCCGATCAGCGCGAGGCGATCGAGCGTGCGTTTTTCGACGGGCTCTCCTATCGCGAGGTCGCGGAGAAGCTCGGCGCGCCGCTCGGCACGATCAAGAGCCGCATCCGCGCGGGCCTGCGACGTCTGATGGACGCGCTCGGCGAGGTACAAACGACATGATGGACGAGCGCGACCAGGCCATGCGCGAGCTCGCCGAACTTTATGCGCTGGGCGGGCTCGAGCCGGAAGAGCGAGCCGCGGTCGAAGCATATCTCAAAGATCCAGGTTGCCGAGAAGCGCTCATGCGCGGCCGCCTCGCCGCATTCGCATTGGCCGCCAGCGTTGCCGAGCCGCCGCCACCCGGTCTGCGCGAGCGCGTGCTGGCGATCGCGAAGACGAAGCCCGCGCCCCAAACGTCGTCCACATCGCAACCAGCGCCTCGCGTCATCCCCATGCGGCCGGCGTTTTGGAGACAACCCGGTTGGCTCGCCGCCGCGGCGGCGGTGGTGCTGATCGTCTTCGCGACGACGTGGGCGATCGAATCGGGCAAGTTCGGCGCGCGCAGCTGGGCCGTCGCATGCACTTCGGTCGAGCCATGCGGGATCAGCGGACGCGTCGTCGCTGCGGGAGGCACACTGCGACTCGAAGCGCACGGTTTCCAACCGGCGCCGTCGGGCAAGGTCTATCAAGCGTGGTACATCAGAGCGGGCGCAAAACCCACGCCGGCGCCGACGTTCAAACCGGACGCGAACGGCGACGCGAGCGTCGTGCTGCCGGTGGGCGCAGAAAAAGGACTGACGGTCGCGGTGACGGTTGAACCTGACGGCGGCTCGCAGGCGCCGACGACGAAACCGTTCTTGGTCGCCTCTATCCAGTAGTATAGTACGGACCGCGCGTAGGCCCGCGAAGTGGAGGGTAAACGTACCCGTGCCCGCAAGCCGTTTCTTGTATCAAGCGGGTCAAGATTGGAGAGTTCCCATGGCCGTCACGCTCGCGACCACCGGCCGGTCGAGTTTCACACAGTGGTATGATGAGAACCGGCGCCGCTCGGCGTCGCTGTTCGACATGGTCACGCCCGAGGCGTACGACTCGCGACCGATCCCACTGCGCCACCCGGTCCGGTTCTACGAGGGGCACATCCCCGCGTTCAGTTTCATCACGCTCGCCAAAGATGCGGTCGGCGTCGCGGCCATCGACGAGGGCTTGGAGCGGCTGTTCTATCGCGGCATCGATCCTAGCAGTGCCGACGCTGCACAAAAAAGCGCGCCGCAGCAGTGGCCGTCGCGTGCTGAGGTGCAGGCGATGGCAGCCAAGTGGGATGCCGCGGTGCGTGAGATCTTGCGCAAGGCGGACGCCGACCCGCGTTCGGTCACGCCGCGCGTCAAAGAAGCGATCTACACCATCTTGGAACACGAACCGATGCATCACGAGACGCTGCTGTACATGTTGCATCGCGTGCCGTTGGCGGAAAAGCGCGCACCCGCGGGCAGCGTCAGACCCGTCGCCGGAGGAGCGCCGCCGGAAAAGGCTCGCATACGCGTGCCCGCAGGCCGTGCGACGCTGGGCGCGTCGCCCGAAAACGTCGAGTTCGGTTGGGATAACGAGTTTCGTACGCTCGAAGTCGACGTGCCGGCATTTGAGATCGACAAGCACAGCGTCACCAATGCGGACTGGCTCGAGTTCGTCGAGCAAGGCGGCGGCGAAGCGCCGGCGTTCTGGGTCAAACGCGATGGGCGCTGGATGCAGGTCGCGATGTTCGAAGAACTGCCGCTTCCGCCCGCGTGGCCCGTCTATGTCTCGCAAGAGCAGGCGAGCAAGTACGCGGCGTGGCGCGGCGCGCGGCTGATGACCGAGCCTGAGTTCCATCGCGCGGCGTATGGGACTCCCGATGGATCCGAACGCAGCCAACCCTGGGGCGATGCGGCGCCGTCATCGGAGCACGGCAACTTCGGTTTCGATCGCTTCGATCCGGTCGACGCAGGTTCTCACCCGGCGGGCGCGAGCGCGTGGGGCGTCGAGGATCTTGTCGGCAACGGCTGGGAGTGGACGTCGACCGTGTTCGGACCGCTGCCCGGCTTCGAGCGCATGCAGTCGTATCCGGGCTACTCGGCCGACTTCTTCGACGGCGAGCACTTCGTGATGAAGGGCGCCTCGGCGGTGACCGCGCGCGAGCTCATCCGGCGGAGCCTGCGCAACTGGTTCCGGCCCAATTATCCGTACGTCTATGCGAAGTTCCGCTTAGTCCGCTAGCCGAAATCGTCGTCGGAAAGCCTCGGAGCGTCAACTTCGCTCTTGCGCTGCCATTGACTTTGTGGTACAAAGTAAAGCAAGACATTGACTTTGTGAGGCAAAGTAAACATGATGGCGTTGCGCATCGCAGCGTTGATCCTCATCTGGATCGGGGCGACCGCGGCATGGATGGTTCTCGGCGCCACGCTGCTGTATCGATCTGAGCAAGCCGGCGAAACGCAGCGGCGAGCGATAGGGACGTTATGGTTGCCCGAGCAGACGCAAAGCGCCCCGATCTTCTCGGTCACGCAGGGCAAGCTGATCCTCAACAAACCACCCGACGCCAGTACCATCGGTGTCGCGCTTGCGCTCGACCAACGCCGGAAGGGGTTGATCTGGTTCAACACCTATCGCGTCGATTTTTCGGGCGCGTATCGGGTGGTGAACAACGGCAACGGTCAGCGCGTGGGGTTTCAGCTGCGTTTGCCTGCCGACAACGCCGTGTACGATGACGTCAAAGTGCTCGTCAACGGCGCACCCGTCACCGATCCCGCTGCGATCGGGGTCATCGATCTCGACATCCCCGTGGCACCCGGTCGTGCAGCTGACGTCGTCGTATCCTACAGGTCGCACGGCGTCGGCCGGTGGTCGTACAAGTTCGGGCCTGGCGTGAACGTGGTGCGCGACTTCGTTCTGACCATGCGTACCGATTTCGACGCGATCGACTTTCCCGAGGGCACATTGACGCCGACCACTGAGCGCAAGACGGCAAGCGGCTGGGATCTTGTGTGGAGCTACCGCGATCTCGTGGCCGGCTACGGCATCGGCATGCGATTGCCCGAGCATCTGCAACCGGGGCCGCTCGCGCAGCGTATCACGTTCTGGGCGCCGCTCTCGCTGTTGTTCTACTTCTTCGTTATCTTCGTCATCACGACGATACGCCGGATCGAGCTCCACCCGATGAACTATTTCTTCTTAGCCGCGGCGTTCTTCTCGTTCCATCTGCTTTTCGCGTACACGGTCGATCGCTTGCCCATCGGCACGGCGTTCGCGATCTGCTCGGTTGTTTCGATGTTCCTTACGATCACGTACCTGCGGCTCGTCGTCGGATTGCGCTTTGCGGCGGTAGAGGCAGGCCTCGCCCAGGTATTCTACCTGATCCTCTTCTCGCTCGCGCTGTTCAATGAGGGGACGAGCGGACTTGCCATCACCATCGGCGCGATCATCACACTGTTCCTCACCATGCAGCTGACGGCGCGCATCGACTGGTCCGATCGATTTGGTCAGACCAGCCCGAAACCGGCGTGAAGCTGTGAGGGGTTCTATGTGCCGGCGGGCAGCGTGACCACATGGAAAGAAGCATCCCCGATAAGGTCGTCAACAGATTTCAGCACGGCCCTGACTTTCGCGACGACCTCAACGCCGCCCGCGCTTTGCGCCTTGGCGACGGCGCCGTTGGCGTCATAGGAAAGACTCACCGAGCCTACCCCGTCGAGCGCGACGCTGTCCGGACTGGTTGCGCGCGCATCCGAGAAGGTGAAGTTCAAACTGATCTCGCCGCCGCTGACCGACGCGACACGCCCGTGTGCATCGTGGTCGATTGAGAAGTCATGGCCGGCACTGTCGTACGCCCGGACGAGATTGAATTTTGGATCGTATTGAAAATGCTCCACCACGACGCCGTCTTTCGTCGTGCGCGTGAGGATTGAGACGCTGCGACTCGCCGGATCGTACTGCCACGCGTACGTCGTTCCGCTCGGCACGCGTGCGAAGTTCACGCGATTAAGGTAATCGCGCCCAAATTCGGTCGTTCCCTGCGGCGTCGTCACCGACGCGATGAGACCCTTACCGTCATACGCCGTCGTCTTGATGACTGCGCCGTCGTATGTCTCGACGTCTTTCTCTTTGTGCCCACCCGCGTCATACGAGAACGCGGTCACGTCGCTGTGGGTCTGACCGTTGGGAGCGTGCGTGTCTTTTTCAAACGTGCATTGGGTTGACGCCGGCGTGGCGCACATGGTGTAACGATAGCTTGTCACGGTACCGTCCGCATCGTTGACGCTCGCCGCTCGCCCGAGATCATCATATGTGATGTGCATGGCGGTGTTGTCGGCATACCAAATCGCGATCAGCCGGTTTTTCGCGTCGTAACCATAACGCGTCACCTTGCCGTCGATGTCCACGGACATGAGGTCGGAGCCGGTGTAGGGCTTAGCGGCCGCTTGGTAGTGATAGCGCACGATGTGTTGCGAGTCGCTGATGCCGGTGACGAGTCCGGCGGTGGTCGTCGAAAACGTAAATCGATCGCCCCAATTGTCGGACGCTTGCGCGTAGTTGCCGTCCTTTGTCAAGTCGATCGCGATGAAATCGCCGTTGGCATCCCACCATCGGGTCATCTTGCCCATCTCGTTGAAGGCCTGGAAATACACGCTGCCTGGAAATCGGCGTTCCCGTTGGTACCCTTCGGGTACCCGCGTCAAGTATTCGGTGTAGAACTGACTGCTGAAGAACGTCTGACCGACCGGGGGATCGGGCCGTTTTATCAAGCCGAGGTCGACATAATGCTGCCACTGGTCCTCTTCGTTGCCGTCGCTCTGGAGCCAGTGTTCGTACGCGGCGCGGTCCGCATCGCTGCCGAAGTGTCCCGTCGTCTGCGCGGCGCGCATGATCTCGTCGAGTATATCCGTCGCATTGCGGCGGCCGAGTGACGTCGGCGTAAACGAATTGTTGGCGCCGCCGCCGAATTCGTGCACGACGATCGAGCCGTCCGCCTGAACGACGAGATAGCTCTCGGATGACGTTTCCCAACCGTCGCCGTATCTGCCCATGAGGTTGGTGTTCCACGAGTTATAGGTGCGATAGGCCCCCATGCGGAGTCCGCCGCGCGTGGTAAGATCGCTGAAATCAATGAGCAGATTGCCATTGGTGAACACAAAGGGTACGCTCGACGCTCGCACCGGTGCGCAGATCAAACACGATACGAGCGCGACGCCGGCAAGCAGGGCAAAGGTTCGCCCGAAGCGCTCAGTTCGCACGCGGCGCTGCCTGCTGCAAGGTGAATACGGCCTGGGTCATCAGCGGATCGGAGATATCCGAATGGTTCGTCTCGCGCAGCGCAAGCGCAGCCGCGTCGCTCGGGCTCGGTAGGCCACCGCGAATGCGCCAGACATACATGCCTCCGTCCTCGGAGCCGATGATGATCGCCGACCCGTCCGGTGTGAACGCCGCCGCGGTTGCGTGCGCGCCCGGCACGGACGCCGACGCCAGGACATTTCCCGACTCGCGATCCCACAACCGCACCGTTCCGTCGGAGAAAATCGCCGTGAGAAAACGCGCATCGCCGGGAGAGAACGATGCCGATTCGATCGATCCGGCGCCGCCGCCGAGCGAAACGTGCGAATGCCGTTGCTGCGTGAGATCCCAGATCGCGCCCGGAGATCCGCCCGCGCCTCCAGAGACGAGCCACTTGTGGTCCGCCGATAGGGCGAGCGTCAGAACGCGCGCGTCATTGCTCGACCACTCGCCGCGGCTCTCTGCGTCAGTCGGATATATGATGTGCAGGTTTCCGTTGGCCTCGCCAAGCACGAAACGGTCTCCGAGGGCGATCGCCTCGGCGGCGTCCTTCCACGTCTGATAGTTATCCGAATGTCCGTTCGTGTCGTAGACGAACGCGTAGCCGTCTTGACTGACTGAAAGCGTGTACTTCCCGTCATCCGTCAGGACCAGCTCCCGGATGTCGGATTGGTAACCGGGCTGCTTTGCGATCTCTCGCGGGCCGTTGCTCGACCACACCCTCCAGCCGTTGGTCTCGTACACGTGCGTCGCCGGATCCATGTCGGTTTGCGCGAGTATGACGTTGTGGCTGCCCCCGACGAATTCGGCTTGAATGAAACGTTTGTTCTGCGCCGTCGTGTGGATCGTCGCCAGCGGGGTCGCCGACTGGAGGTCCCAGATCTTCGCCGTGGCGCCGCCGATCGTGACGATGCGGCTGCCGTCCCTGCTGAAGCGCGCCGCGACGACCCACGCCGAACCCGGCGAGTGCGGCAAAACGCGTTCGAGTTGCGGTTGTTCCCCGGCTTGCCACAGCGCGGCTGTGCCGTCTTGACTGGCGGTCAGCATGTGTCCGGCATGATCGAACTCGATCGATTCGACGCCTGCGCGATGCGAAGCCGCAAGCTTGCTCAATGTGACCGGCAAGGGCCACAGATCGACGATGCCGTGATCGCTTCCGGTCACAAGCGCGCTGCCGTCGGGAACGAATCGCGCTTCCACTGCAACGGGTCCGTGCAGCATCACCAACGGATCGCCTTCTTGCGTCCACAGATTGAGCGAGCCGTCGGCGTACGTCGCCTCGAACCCGTTGCTGGCGGGATCGAACGAGGCGGTCAAGACCGCGGGCGCACCAGGTCGGGGGGCGATCGTCACTTGCGGCCTGCCGCTCGCCGCGTCGAGCAGAACGACTGTGCCGTCCGCGCTCCCGCTCAACACCCGTTTGCCGGTCGCGTCGAACGAAAGCGCGTTGATCGCCTGATGCTGGTAATGCCACTCAGGCGGACTATAGCTGGATTCGTGCGACGCGAGCGCGTTAAAGTCGAATGCGATGATCGCTCCGTCGAGCGCACCAGCGACCACCGTCCGGCCGTTGGGTGAGATCGCCAGATGCACGAGCGGGCTCTTCGAGGTGACGGTCTTCGAGTTGATCTGTTTGCCGGTCAGGTCCCAAACCGTGACCGACCCGTCGGCGGCGCACGCGGCGATGATCTGGTCGTCGCGGCTAAATATCGCGTCGTTGATCGCGACGCCGGGCGACGCACCGCTCCATTCGGCGATCATCTTACCGTCGGCCGCATTCCACAGTTTGACCATGCCGTCGCTGCCCGATGTCAAGATGCGCGCACCGTTGTGACTGAAAACGACTGAATTGATCCGCCCGACGTGCCCTTCGAGTTTGTCTTTCGCATCGAGCAATGCGATCGCGGGAGGATCCGAACCGGTGGTCAGGCCGGCGAGATCGTGCAGCTTCGCCGTGCCGTCACGGCCGACGCTGACGAGGTACTTCCCGGATGGATCGAAGGCGAGCCCGGTGATGACGTCGTTTTGATCGTGGAATGATTGGATCGGGCGGCCGGAGACGCTCCAAAGCTTCACCGATCCATCGGTGCTCGCCGTCGCAACGCGCTGGCTATGCGGATCGACCGCGAGTGCGGTGATGAATCCATTGTTGTGCGCGTCGATGGACGTCGGCCGGATCTGCAGCTTGGCCAGTGCTTGGCGCAGAAGCGATTGCACGACGGGATCCGATGAATCGCCTTGGTACGCGGCGGCAAGCAAGAGCGCCGCGCTGTTGTCGTCGCCGTCAAGCAATGCTTGTCGACCGCGTTGCATGAAGACTTGGGATCTCGCCGCAAGCGCTCGCGCGGTCTGATCCTGCGCGATCGTACGCTGGTTATTTGCATTATTTCGCTGAACGATCGCGTTCTGACGCTGCTGTTCCGCGGCGGTGAGCGCGGTGGTGGCGACGTTCGCCTCATGCTGCGCGACGTTCGCCTCATGCTGGGCGTGCTTCGCCGCGACTTGGGCCACGGTTCCCAAATCCGCCATTCGCTTCCGTGCCGTGGCCAGTGCTGCTTCAGCCGCCGCCCGCGCGTCCGCGGCCCGTGCGCCCGCGTCAGCTGCTCTTTTCTCTTGAAAGGCAAAGACTGCCGATGCGATCGCGAGGACCGCGACGACCAGCATCGCCGCGGCAGCGATGCGGCTGCGCTGCGTGAGGCGTTGTGCCGACTCCACGCGCATGCGGTCGACCTCGGCTTGGTGCTCGAGGCGCTCGCGTTTTGCGGCTTCTTGCGTTTCGATCTCGCGCCGTTCTTGCTCGCGTTCGCGGCGTTCGGCTTCCTCTTCCCGTTTTTGCTCGGTCGCAAGCGCTGCAAGGCTATCCTGGAAAAGTTTCTCGACGCTGGGAAGGCGGCCGCCATAGCGCTCGGCCCATGCCGCCGTGCGCGGGCGCGACATCCACCAGTCCCAACGCGCTTCGACTTGATCAAGCGGCAGCGTCATCGCCGTCGCGGCAGAGCCGGTCTCCAATAACGCCAGCAGCGCGCGGTAGAATCTGCCGTCGGCGGCCTCGGCGTTTAGCCACCCGGTTTGCATCCGCCCGTCGAGCACGTGCGGCTTGTCGGCGCTGATCCGCTCCCAGCGGCGTAAGAGTGCCTCATGCACGACGTCGACGCGCGCGGCACCGCGCAGCACCGGCACGGCGGCAGGCGGCGGCAAGATAAACGAACAGTCTTCGGCGCGAAAGCGGTCCAGCACGCGCACGAGGTCGGCCTCAGGTACACCCGTTTCCGCAAGCAGACGAGAATATGGCAGCGCGCGGCGTGTGGCGCGGCCTTCCGAATCGACCTCGCTCAGCGCACGAAAAGTCTGCTCGACCGCAAGCTCGAGTCCGGGCAACGATGCCATGACCTCATCGGCGTGCTGCGACAGCGCGCCGGTGATGCTGCCGATGGCGCGATATTCGTCCAGGCCGAGATGCCGGTTGCCGGCGGCATCCGGTTGCGCTCGATCCCATAACCGCGACAAGAGGTGCTGCAGGACTGGTAATTGATCCGTCTCGCTGCCGGCATCGTTGAGCAGCATCTCGACCAATGTCGAATCGATCGTTGCGCCGGCTTTCTCCACTGGTTTGCGGATGACGTCTTCCCGTTGGTCGCGCGTGAGCGACGGCACGAGGAATTGCGCGGCGCTGACCGCTTCGGGCAGTCCGTGGAACTGCGCGCAATCACCGATGAAGTCCGAGCGCATGGTGATGAGGACGTGGATCGAGCTCGACCGGCTGCGCGTCGCTTCGAGCAACAATTGAACGAAGTTGGCTGCCTCGTCGCGCCAGAGCGCGCTACCGCGGCTGTCGCGCGTCGCGCTCGTCGCGTAACGGAACAGTTCTTCGAATTGATCGACGACGAGCAATACGGATTTGCCCGACAGATCGCCGATGTCGTCGACCGCCTTGCTCAGCCCGAAGCTCGACCGGCGCAACGCGAAGAGCGTGCGCTCGTGCCTGATCTCTGCGTGCTCATCGGCGCCTTGGGCCAGCGACGTGATCGCCGAAGCGAGGGCCGCGACCGGCGCGTCGCCTGGATGCAAGGTGGCGAAACGCCACTTGCGCCCGCCATCGCCTTGACTTTCCTCTTCTATGACCGGCAGCAGCCCGGCGCGCACGAGCGACGATTTCCCGCTGCCGGAGCTGCCGACCACTGCGATGAACCGGCTGTGCTCGAGCAGCCGGTACAGCGAAAAGATCTGGTCCTCACGGCCGAAAAAGAACTCGCGGTCTTCGAAATCAAACGGCCGTAGTCCGGGAAACGGTCGCATTTGCTAGGCGGCGTCCTGCGGCGATTGGGTGGCGCGGATGAGCGGGTCGAGCGCCCCCGGCGTCAAGTCTTCCGACTGGGTCAGATCGACCACGACGTCGATTTCGTTGCGCGGCGGCAACTGCACGAGGAGATCCTTGCGCTGACCCGGAGGCGGTCCGGCGACCAAACCCCGGCACGCAAAACCATGGTCGCGGCCGAGCTCGCGCCAATTTTTGAGTTCGCGCGCCTGGCTCTTGACCCACACTTCGGCGGCGTTGGCCCAACACAGCACGACCGCGTCGCATTCGGCAAGTTCCCGCCGGTGGAGCGCGGCCAGCTCAGCCGGATCGCCTTCGAACGCGGGGAAGACCGGCTGTATGCCGCGTTCGGCGAGCACCGTTGCGATCTTGACGGCGTATTGCGTATCTTCGGGCCGATGGTAGAGATACACGCGGGCATTTGCGTCGATCGACTCGATTTCTGGCACGGGCGGCGCGTTCTTGTCGAGATGCTGGACGACGAACTGCGCGAACGCGCTGGTCTCACTGCCGTCGATCGTGTCGTTGTCGAGCTTGCGATCGAATTTGTCGAGGACGGCGAACGGGTCGCGTGCCTTCGAAGCATGCGCGTGCTCGTGTTCGTCGACGAGGATCTTCGGCGCCCAGATGATGCGGCGCGATTGCGCCTGGGCAGCCAGCTTCAACTGCAGCGGCACGATCGGCTCGCAGTCTTCGGGCGCCCAACCAGCCTTGTCGCCCAGCAAATGGATCGAGAGCTCCGTGCCTTCAAGCGAACTGCGAAGGAAGTCTGCCGCGCTGCTGTCCGCGGGGATGTCGGCTTCAGGCGACGGCTCGACCACATATCCGCGCTGGCGCAATTCGTCCACGAGGCGGGTGTATGCCGCGCGCATGTCGGCGGCGGGCTTGGCCAGGTAGATCTTTCTGCCGCTCGATTGCACCGGCACCCAGCCGGCGCCGGCGAGACCGGACGCGGGCGGAGCTACTTGTTCGTGCTCGCAGGCGCGTCGCCAGATGTCCTCGGCGAGTTCCTGCGTGTGTTCGTGGAATTCTTCACGCGCCTTCCCGCGCACGAAGAACTCGCGATAGCGGCTCGGGTTCTCGTCGTCCGGGGCGTAGAATAAATACCCTTCCTGCCCCTGCAAGAGCGGCGGTCGCGCGGCAGGCTCGATGTAATTTTTGCCGACGACGACGATCCGCCGCTTGACGCCGTCGTCACCTTCCTTGTGCCAGCGTTGCGCGAACATATCGAGCTCGCGCCGGCAGAACTCGCGGTGAATCCAGTTGTTGGACAGCACCACGAGGAGCAGCTGCGACTCCTGAATGCCCTTTTCGATGATAGGGTCGAACTGTTCGCTGCGCGCGATCGCGCGCTTGTCGCGCCACACGACCGGGGTCGGTTCGCCGAAGCAGGTGAAATGGAACTCGAGGTGCTTGAGAAGGGTCGTGACAAAGCCTTTGCCTTCGCCGTCTAACGGCGGCAAATCATCATTGCGCGCATAGGAAACGAAGATCTGGAAAGGCATAAACTAAAACGTCATAAACTAAACGCAGGGGCCCTCAGTGCGGCCTTTTCCATGACCCCGTGGGCGAGTCCTGGGACTAAGGCCGTCGCCGAACCACCGAAGCGGTGCGAGCTTAGGTGTGGACGAACTCCAGCGGCCGCTCGCGATGCAAGATCAGCCACTCCGCGTGTTCGGAAAGCGACTCATGGCCGAGTTCTTCCAGCACTTTGCGCGGATCGCGGGCCCGTTCCACAAGGCGCCGCTTGGCTGCGCTGAAGACCGCGTACATGTGGTGGTAGCGCCGCGTGTTCTCGGCGAATCCGCGCTGCTCGACGTAGAAGCGGATCCACAGCGCGAGCATGCCGCCGAGCGCAAACGGCATCGTGCCCAAATACGTCAGGACGCGTAGCGTGTCGGCAAGTTGCGCGGGCGGTACGAGTAGCACCTTGTGTGAGACCATGAAGGCCAGGACTCCCGCGCTGGCCGAGACGACGCCACCTGCGACGGGTAGCGCGATCATCGCCCATCTCGCGTATCGCATCTGCCGTTCCTCGCGCCGCCCCGATCTCTCGTAATACTCTATCTGGCTGTCGATCCAGCGTAGACACTCGGGATGTGTCGGGGAGTCGTCAGGCGACGGAGTGCCGGCCCCGGTGATCAGGTACATCGTTCGCAGCGCCAGCCGGATCCATTCCAGCTCGCTTTGCTGCATCTGCAAATACGACGCTTCGACCAATCGGTTGCCCAGGCCGGCGCAACACCACGCGCACTGCACGCGAAGCGCCTCGGCGATGGCTCGGTAGTCTTGATAGCGATTTTCGTAATCGCTGCGCTTCGCGATCGCCAGCACGAGCACGGCGATGATGAGAAAGCCTATGCGTATGCCGATGCCGAGCCAGCTTGGAATATTGAATGAGCCGTCAGTCGGGAAGATCAATTGCGCGGCGGCGGCGAGCGCCGTAGCTATGAAGACGCTCTGGACCGATCGCAACGTGTCGACTTGCAGCTTGTTCGCGGCCGCGTCCGTGCGATCGCGAAAATCGGCCAGCGTGAACGCTTTTGCATCGGGCGCGTGCGTACCTAAGTCGCGATTGAAGCGCTCGAGCCGCGCCAGTGCACTTTCGAACTCGCGCCGGCCGGTCGAGGTCCCGGGTTCTTTATCGCGTGCGGTTAGGGCCTCGCGTTGCGGATAGAACTCGTGCAAGGCAAAGCTGTCGTGCGGCGGCGGCTGTCCCCGGCGCGGCGTGACGATCTGAAAGACCGGGCCGGTGTCGGGCAGATATGCGACCAGCGTCTCGCCCAACGCGCTCGGCAAGACGCCTTTGCGCAGCTCGACGACCTCCGCGGTTCCGCCGGGTCCGCGCGCCGGTAAGCCATCCCAAAAGGCGACCAACACATGGCAATAGTAGGCGATGAACGTCGCGACATCGACGTAGTTCTGCTCGCGGTTGGCCGATGTGCCGACGACGATGACGTCCCAGCAGCGCGGCAGCACGCGCCGAAAACGCTGCAGCTCTTCCGGCGAGAAGTCCTTTTCGTACTCCGCTTGGGGCATCGGCAGGCAGCCTAGCACCGCGACGCCGCGATCGAGCGCTTCTTCTGCCGCGATGATGTCTGCGCCGGCAGCCAGACCCGAAAGGACGAGCAAGGGCATCTGCGGGTAACGATGCGCCAGTCCGCCGAGAACTTCGCCGAAGCGCTCGCGCAACTGCGGTTCGGCGTCTGCCGGTGGATCGCGATGCCCGGACACGCCGACGACCAAGGGCAGATCATGGAATCCTGCCCTCGTGGTTTTGGCTTCCGATTGCAGCACTGTCAAAGTGGCCGCGTTCTGGAGCGAACGCGCCGAACCCCGCCGGTTGGAAAGAGGGAAGCGCCGCATGACCGAACGTGGCGTTCGTGCCATCGCAGGTGGAAGCGCGTTTGACCGCGCCTGGTCCGAAGAGGCTTCTCTCGGTAGACGGCGGTGGAATTCGCGGATTGATCGCCGTCGAGTTCTTGTTGCGTTTGGAGACGCTGTTGCGGCAAGCGACGGGCCGCGACAGCCTCGTCCTGGCGGATTTTTTCGACTACGTCGCCGGCACGAGCGCCGGTGCGATCATCGCCACGCTCGTCTCCCTCGGATACTCGGCAGCGCAGATCCGCGAAATCATTCGAACCGCCGCCCATGACATGTTCGATCCTGCGAACATGTTTTTGCGCGCCGCGCGGCGGTTCGGTCCCGATTCGGCCGCCACCAAACTCTTGAGCACGGTGGGCATCTTGACGTCATCGTCGATGTTCACGCACAACGCTCTCGCGGCACGGATAAAATCGGTGATCGGCCAAGACGCGGGGCGCGAGGCGACACTGGGAACGGACAAGCTGCGGACCCTGCTGCTGATCGTCATGCGCAACGCCTCCACCGATTCACCGTGGCCGCTCTCGAACAACCCGCGAGCGAAGTTCAACAGTCTCGAATCGCCTGATTGCAACCTGAACCTACCGCTCTGGCAACTCGTGCGCGCCAGCACGGCTGCTCCGGTATTCTTCCCGCCCGAGGTCATCGATGTGGGCGACCAGCAATTCATTTTCATCGACGGCGGCGTGACGGTCTATAACAACCCTTCCTTCTTGCTCTTTCTCATGGCGACACTGCCGCCGTATGAGGTCCACTGGCCGCCGGGCGAACGGGACTTGTTGCTCGTCTCCGTGGGAACCGGGCTGAGCGAGAGCGCCAACCGGAGCCTGCGGGCAAATGAGATGAATCTGCTCTACAACCTGCAGTCCTTGCCCTCCGCGCTGATCTCCGCTGCCGCGGTCGAGCAGGACATGCTGTGCCGCGTTTTTGGCAGGACGCGCCACGGCGAGGCGCTCGATTCCGAGATCGGAACTCTCGTGGACAACCGGGCGCCGCTCGCCGACAAGCTCTTCACGTATGTCCGCTACAACGTCGATGTGTCGCGGCAAGGTTTAGATCGCCTCGGGTTGAAGGCCATCCACGAGCGCGCGGTTGCTCCGTTTGAGGCTACGCACCTCGACGAATTGCAGCTCGTCGGTAAGACCGCGGCAGATCTTTACGTTTCGCCGGACGACTTTGCAGGGTTCTTGCCGGCGCAACGATCGAGAGACTAACCTCGGGAGGCAACGTCTCATGACCCGCAAGCCTTTCGCTTTTGTCGCCGCAGGCAGTCTCATCGCCATTGCGCTGAACATGGCCGTGCCGAACGGCGCCGTGGCGCAAAGCGCGGCGCCCTCGCTGTCTTCCTCGATCTGCTCGACCGGCGATCTCTACGACGTCATCGCGGTGTACAATTTTGACTCGCCGAACTATCGAGCCGCTGATTCTATTCCCCTGGGCGTCAAGTCGTACTTAGCGCAGCTGCTCATCGGCCGGCTGAACGCATGCGCCGCACTCGCCGGACAAACGGTGGCTCGGAGCGCTTGCTCTCCGAGCCAAAGTCAGACCGACCCGCGTACGCTGTGGGAACAATTGAAGTTCTGTGAAGGCGTGCTCGGACGTCAGCCGCAGGAGCGTCCGCTTATCGCGACGCAGGAGCCGACGTTCTACGTGCTCTTGTCGATCGGCGCCCCCAGCGCCGGCCCTTCGGGCGGTTCTTCCGGCGGTTCATCGTCGTCCAAACCACCCAGCGCTGGTGGTGGTGGCGGCGGCGGCAGCAAGGGAGGCTCGGGGCCGGCGACCGGCAGCACTACGACGGGATCGAGCGTCGACAATCCCGCCTCGTTCCTGCTCTTCACCATCGCGAATCGGCTCGAGCGCGATGTCTGCGCGCGCAGCGCCATTTCGATGCAGGAGTGCAATTCGCGGCATCCCGTCGCCGTCGTTCCCGAGTCGTATTGGACGCTCGAAGATTTTCGGGCGCAGTGTCTTGAAGATCCGTATGTGCCCAACGACCCGGGCAACCCATTCGGCGTCGGACAAAACGCGCCGGCGGGTCATGGCACGCTCGGGGCGGTCGTGCTCAACGGTTCGACGGTCACGGTGGACGGCACGTTCGCCATCTTCACCATCTACGGCTCAAGCGAAGCCAACTACGCGGCGCAAGTCGTCACCTGTAATTCGAGCGGAGGCCCGGCGCTCGCAAACGTCTGGTCCGACAACATCTCAGGCAGCAACAAGACGACCGCGATCTCGTTCTTCCCGATCGCGCTCGGCGGAGTATTACTGGCGTCAAACGCGACCGCCCACGAGGCCGTCGCGCCCCAACCCAATCCATCATCCGCGCCCAATTCCGTCGGCCCTTACATCACCTATCAGAACGACGTCGCGGTTGGCACGTTCCTCGGTAACACGAGCGGTTTGGCGCTTGGCAATCCGTCGTCCGCACAAACGCTCCGCCATTCGTTTGAATCGTGGGCTGGGAAGTTTGCAAACGACTTGAATTCATTTTGCAAGGTGCAGGGCGCGCAAGGCGTCTGCAAGGCGCTCAAGCTTCCAGGCTAGGCGGCCTTGAAGACGAGCGCCGCGTTGAGGCCGCCGAACCCGAAGCTGTTCGACAGCACCGCCTTTTGGCGCAACGGCGTCGGCACGGCCGGCGAATAGCGCAAGTCGCAGCCTTCCGCGGGCGTCTCCAGATTGACCGTCGGCACGACCAGGCTCTCGCGCAAGCCAAGCGCGCACAACGCAGCTTCCACCGAACCCGTCGCGCCAAGCGCATGCCCCATCATCCCCTTGATGCCGGAGACGATGATGCGGTCGGCAGCCGATCCGAAGACGTCGCGAATGGCGCGGCTCTCGGTCGGGTCGTTGAGCGGCGTCGACGAGCCGTGCGCGTTGATGTGGTCGATCTGCGCCGGCTCGACTGACGCGTCGGCCATCGCGAGCTGCATCGCGCGTTTGGCCTCGCGCCCGTCTTCGCGTGGCGCCGCCATATGCTGGCCGTCGTTCGTCAGTCCGAAGCCGCCGATCTCCGCATACGGGACCGCGCCGCGCGCGACCACGTCTTCTTCTCGTTCGAGCAGCATGAGACACGCCGCTTCGGCCATCACAAAGCCGTCGCGATCCGCGTCGAACGGACGGCTCGCGCTCAAAGGATCGGCGTTGCGTTGCGACATCGACTTGATGACGTCGAAGGCGCCGAAGATCAATGGCGTGAGCGGGATCTCGACGCCGCCGGCGAGCGCGCGCCGGCAATAGCCTGAGCGCACGGCGCGAAACGCGTCGCCGATCGCCACCGCGCCTGCCGCGCACGAGTTCGAGTTCGAGACCGTCGGGCCGTGAATCCCGAACGTGATCGCGATGTTGCAGCACGCGGCCGCCGGAAACACGGACAGCGCGAGCATCGGATGGATCGCTTTGATGCCGCGATCGATGAAGTTGCGGTTTTGGGTCTCGCCGTATGCCGCGCCGCCGAGCGCGCTGCCAACCCAGACGCCGAAGTCACCGTCGTCGCCGCTGGGGACGTACGACGCGTCTTCGAACGCAAGCCGGGCCGCAGCGAGCGAGAACTGCGCGAAGCGCTCGGATCGGTGCAACGCGCGCCGCTCCAGAAACGCTGCGGGATCGAAATCTTCGACCTGACCCGCGACTTTCGAGCGAAACGGCGTCGAGTCGAAGCGATCGAGGCTGCGCACGCCGCGCTTGCCGTCAAGGGCGCCGCGCCAGAGCCGTTCTCGGCCGATGCCGATGGGAGTGATCGCGCCGATGCCGGTGATGAAGACCCTGTTGTTCACGTCGCTGCCTCTGCTAGCTCTTTCATGCGTGCGAGCGTCTTGCCCGCGATCGTTTGGATGAAGAAGTCGCCGATGATGTGCCGTCCGACCCATGCGCCGACGAGCGGGATGCGCTTGAAGTCGAGGTCGTGGACGATGCTCACGCGCGTGCCGCCCGGAATCGCGGCGAAGATCCACGCAACCTCCATTCCAGCAGTCCAGCCTGAAAGGTGCGTGAATTCGATGCGCGGCGTGCGCGGATCCAGCCGCTGCTCGGTCGTCCAACGGACAGGAATCCAGCCGCGCCGCGCCGCCATGACCGCGACCCGCGCGCCGGGCGTCTCGCGCGTCACGGTGACGTAGCGGTAGTGAGGCAGCAGTGCGGGCCAGCGCGCGATGTCTTGCGCGAGATCGTAGACGCGCTCCGGCGGCGCCGCGATGTCGATGCTGCGCTGCGCGTGCATCATGCGATCAGGTCCCAGGCGAGCGCCAAGCGCCGGCTGTTGGGCGCGCTCCCTGCGATCGCGGCGAGCAGCTGATCGGCGAGTTCCGGGCGGCGAGCGAGTTTGCGAGCCGCTCTGCCGCGCAGCCAGCGGATGCGCAAAAGCGCGTCGACGGCTCGGGCCATGACTCGGACACTGCGGGCCGCCGCACCGCGGGCGGCGCGATACTCGCGCACGGCTTCGCTCGGACGCTCGCCGGCGATGAGCCGAGATGCGGTCTCGGCCGCCGCGCCGGAAAGACCAAGCGCAAACGCGATGCCCTGACCCAAGAACGGATCGAACAGTTCGGCGGCGTCGCCTGCCAGGACGACGCGTCCGCGAGCCGCCACGCGCGCGCGGTAACGCAACGGCCCGACGGCCACGCGGCGCTCGAGCGCATCCGCTTGGAAACCATAGCGGCCGTCGCTGAGGCGGCGCGCAGCTGTCTCTGCTTCATCATCGAGCAGTGGGCGCGGCATCACGAGCATCGCATTGGTGAGTCCGCCGCCGAGCGGATTGCGTGCGTAGTAGCCGTGAGGGCCTACGAACATCTCCACCGCATCGCCGTCGGACGGTGTGCGCAGATGTCCGCCGACGGCCCAGCGGCCCCCGCGGCGCTGCCGATCCGCCATGCCGCAGTGCTGCGCGACCGTCGACCACGAACCGTCCGCGCCCACCAGCACCGCCGTGCGGATGTGCCGCACGACTCCGGCGCCATCTCGAAAAGATACATCAACGCCGTCCTCGGTCTCGCGCGCGCTCACGAATGTCCCCGCGATCAACCGCGCTCCCGCCTGCACGGCTGCATCTGCCAAGAGCATATCGAATCGCGCGCGCGCGATCGCCAAGCCGCCGAAACCGGGCAAGCGCATCGTGACGGGGCCGAAGCCAAACCCGGCCATGCGCAACGTCGCAAGCTCGTGCGCTTGTGTTCGGACCGCATCGAGCAACCCGAGATCCGAAAGCGAGTCGAGTGTCGCCGGGCTCAGATATTCGCCGCAGACCTTGGTACGCGGCAGGCGCGTACGCTCCAGCACAACGACATTCGCGCCGCGGCGCGCGAGGCGTAGCGCGACGCTTGCCCCCGCCGGACCCGCGCCGACGACGAGCGCGTCACACCGCAGACCGATCGCCTGCGACACGCCTTGCGCCCCTAACTCGCTGCCCGTCGCGCCTCGCTTCTCATTTTGCGCGGCGCGAACGCACCGGCGGCGTAGCCGGCCAACCAGAAAAGCAGCGCGAGCAGCATGAGACCGGCGGCAAAGGCGCCGACGACGACGGACGTCACCGAGCCGACCGTGTGGATGACGTACGGATTCCATTCGCTTCCGTCGCCGGTCGCAAGGTCGATCACGGCGACGACGCGATACGCGCGCAGCTCGGGCAGCGAAGGGACGACGCGCACCGACGGCGCTTGCGTGCGCGCCGGATTCGTCGTCTCGCCGAACGCGTACGGCGGAAGACCGTTGCCGTTCGACACGAACGGCAGCGAGATGTAGTAGCCGCTCACCAGCGCGTACCCGCTGCGCGGCGTTCCCGGCTGTCCTAACGAGGCGACCGGGCGGGGCCACGGGGCAAGCCCGCCGTACGCGCACGCAAGATACGCGGCCGCGAGGACCGCAGCGAACGCGACCGTCCACGCGAGACGCTTAGCCAACTTTTTCGCTCACGCTCTTGGCCTGCAGGAACAGCAGCAGATAATCGGGGCCGCCGGCCTTTGAATCCGTGCCCGACATGTTGAATCCGCCGAACGGATGCGCGCCCACGAGCGCGCCAGTGCACTTGCGATTGAAATAGAGGTTGCCGACGTGGAACTCGTCTTGCGCACGCGCGAGCTTGCCGGGGTCTTTCGAGAAGACGGCGCCGGTCAACCCGAACTCGGTGTTGTTCGCGATCCGCAGCGCGTCGCTATAGTCTCGCGCTTTGATAACCGCCAGCACGGGTCCGAAGATCTCCTCTTGGGCGATCTTGGCATCGGGCTTGACGTCGGCGATGACCGTCGGCTCCAAGAAGTACCCTTCGCCCGGGGCGCGCGCACCGCCGGTGACGAGCGTGCCTTCTTTTTTTCCTTCTTCTATATATGATTCGATCTTATCGCGGGAGCCCGCGTTGACGACCGGACCCATGTAGTTCGCCGGATCGGCTGGGTCGCCGACGCGCATCGTCTTGACGCGCTGCGCAAGCCGCTTGACGAACTCGTCGTAGATCGGCGCTTCGACGATCGCGCGCGAGCACGCCGAGCACTTCTGTCCCTGGAATCCGAAGGCTGACACCGCGACGCCCTCGACTGCAGCGTCCAGGTCGGCATCGGCGGCGACCACGATCGAGTCTTTGCCACCCATCTCCGCGACGACACGTTTGATCCAGAGCTGGCCGGGGTGGGGTGTTGCGGCGAGCTGATTGACGCGCAGCCCGACGTCCTTGCTGCCGGTGAACGAGATGAAGCGGACGCGCGGGTGCTCGACGAGCAGGTCACCGATCTCGCTGCCCGAGCCGGTGAGCAGGTTCACCACGCCCGGCGGCACGCCGGCATGCTCGAGGAGCTCGACAAATTTGTAGGCGATGACCGGCGAGTCGCTCGACGGCTTGAGCACGACGGTGTTGCCCGCGACGATCGCGGCCGACGTCATGCCTACCATGATCGCGAACGCGAAGTTCCACGGCGGGATGACCACGCCGACGCCGAGCGGGATGTAATGCATGGCGTTCTTCTCGCCTGGCACCGGCGTCACCGGATGTGGTCCGGCCAAGCGCAGCATCTCGCGCGCGTAGTACTCGAGGAAGTCGATGCCCTCGGCGACGTCGCCGTCCGCTTCGACCCAGCTCTTGCCCACTTCGAGCACGAGCAGCGCGTCGAACTCGAAACGCCGGCGACGCACTTCGGCGGCGGCCTTGAAGAGCAAGTCGGCGCGCTCGCTCGCGGGCACGCGCGACCACGCGAGAAACGCTTGCTCGGCGGCGACGACCGCGTCGCGCGCCTGCCCTTTGGTCGCTTTTTGCAGCGTGCCGACGATCTCGCTCGGTTTGGATGGATTGCGCGAAAGGAACGTGCCCTCGCCGCGGACCCGCTGTCCGTTGATGATGAGGTCGTACGTCGTGCCGAACGTCTTGCGCACGTCGGCGAGCGCCGTTTCCATCTTTTGTTTGTTCGCCGGATCCTTGAAATCAAGGATCGATTCGTTCTTGAATTCCGAGACGCGTTCGAGGACTGTTGCCATGCTTCTCTCCAGGTCGTCGTGGTGCCCGAGCGCAGCTCGGGTGTGCGCGAAGCGAAGCTCAGCGCCGAAGATTCACTCGATGATGGTCACGCCGCCCATTCGCGCAAGCGGACCGCCGCCCCTAGACCGCCGCGGCAGCCGTCGAGTCGATGTGCTCGTCGCGCCGGCGCTTGCGCGACGATGAATACGCACGGATCGCTCGTCCGAGGCGTTCCATCGCCTCGCCCGCGTGCTGTTCGGGCAGCTTGCCGAACGAGAGGCGCAGCGTGTTGATCGCGGGGTCCGTCGGATAAAACGGCTGGCCCGGCAAGAACACGACGCCCTCTTGGGCCGCGTAGCCGAACAGCTCCATCGCCGACCATTGCGCGGGCAGTTCCACCCAGATGTTCAGTCCGCCGCGCGGCAGTACGGCGCGCGAGCCATCGGGCAAGACGCGCAACAAGGCCGCATGCAGCGCGTCGCGCCGCCGCTTGTAAAGGAAGCGCGTCGCGCGCAGGTGGCGAGCCGCCGCTTTTGATTCCAAAAAACGCAGCAGCGCGCGTTGCGCCACCGTCGTCGTGAACGAGTCGGCGCGCAGTTTCGCAGCGTAGAGCGCCTGCAGCGCAGCGCCTTTGGCGGCGATGTAGCCGATGCGCAAGCTCGGCATCAGCAGTTTCGACATGCTTTCGATGAGGACGACGCGCCCATCTGCGTCGGACGAGAACAGCGGCGGCGGCGCTTCGGCGTCGTACGCGAGCGGCCAGCACGTCTGATCTTCGACGATGGTCAATTGCGTTTGGCGCGCGACGTCGAGGATCTTGCGATGGCGGGCGCGCGCGAGATAGGAACCCGTGGGGTTTTGCGCCGCCGTGTTGATGTACGCGACGCGCGGTCCGTTGCGCCGGCAGACGTCGGCGAACGACGCAGGCACCAGCCCGTCGTCGTCGGCCGCGAGGTTCACCCACGAGACGCGGCGCTGATCGAACACTTCAAGCGCCGAAAAATACGTCGGCGCTTCGGCGGCCGCCACGCTCCCGTACTCGAGCAACGTCTCAGCGACGAGACTGAGTGCTTGCTGCGCGCCGCTCACGATCAGGATGTCGTCCGGACCCACGTCGGCGCCGCGCGCTTGCAACCGGTCGGCGAAGAACGCGCGCAGGCTCTCGTCGCCGCGATCGGCGCGATACTGGTGGATCTCCGGCGGATCGTCGAGGAACGTGCGCGCGTAGCATTGCGCGAAATCGGCGACCGGATACGTCTCTGGTGCGGTGTGGCCGGCAGAGATCGCGATCGCGCCTGGCCGCACAGCCGAGCGCAGCAACTGCATGGCGGCGACGCGGCGCGTCTCCGTCGCGTAGCGGTGGATGCCGGCATCCCATCGGCCGACCGACATCGCGGGTAGCGGCGCGCCGTCGATCGCAGGCGCGGGAGGTGGGAGTCGGCTCTCGATGAGTGACGGGTCGTAGGAGACGAAGGTGCCGCGACCGGTGCGCGATTCGACTAGTCCCTCAGCGGCGAGCACTTCGTAAGCTTGGCTGGCGGTTACCAGCGCGATACCGTGACTCTTCGCGATCTCGCGCTGCGGTGGCAGCTTCGTGCCTTTTGTGAGCGCGCCGTCGCGGATCTGCGCCGCGATGCCCTCGGCGAGCTGCTGATAAAGCGGTCGCCGGTCGCGGCCTGAAAATGCTACCGGCTCGAGGGTTGCCTTCCGGGCGTCATCATTGACACCATTGCTTACCATAGCAATAGATGCAATTAGATAGACGCGCAGCGCGCCCTGCAAAGAACAGCGGACGGAAAACGGTCAGCGTTCGGTTTGGGGCGGATCGAAGGGCACGGTTTCTTCCGAGCCCGGGACTGGAACAGTGTACTTGCGCCGACGAAGATCGGGATTGCCTGGCTTAGCCATCTCCATTCCCGGCGATTCGATCGGCATTTCCTTATCGTCGACGCGGCCGAGGTGCCGCAAGTCTAGGATCCGTTCTGGAGTTTCATCCATAGCCGCCGGTAGTACGGGGCGCTGACGCGACCGCCCTGCCG
The DNA here is from genome assembly GCA_963812135.1 of Vulcanimicrobiota bacterium. Classification (GTDB taxonomy): domain Bacteria; phylum Vulcanimicrobiota; class Vulcanimicrobiia; order Eremiobacterales; family Eremiobacteraceae; genus JAFAHD01. The sequence goes on along the minus strand of CAWETU010000001.1, from coordinate 760,600 downwards.
GCACACCGCCAAAGTGAGGAAGATCCCATGGCAAGCACTCTTGCACCGACCGAAAATCTGGTCAGCACCGACTGGGCGCAAGCCCACCTCAACGACACGAGCCTGCGCTTCGTCGAAGTCGACGTCGATACGGCCGAATACGACAAAGGCCATCTGCGCGGCGCGGTCGGTTTCAACTGGCAGACGCAGCTCAACGACCGCGTGCGGCGCGACATCCCAACCAAGGAAGAGTTTGAAAAGCTTCTCTCCGCGGCGGGCATTGCCAACGACACGACGGTCGTGTTGTACGGCGACAACAACAACTGGTTCGCCGCGTTCGCGTTGTGGCTGCTCAAGTACTATGGTCACGACAAGGTCGTGCTCGTCGATGGCGGCCGCAAGAAATGGGTCGCCGAGAACCGGCCGTTGACCAGCGACGTGCCCTCGTACCCGGCGACGTCGTACAAGGTCGGCAAAATCAACGCCGATCTGCGCGCCTCGCGCGATCTCGTTCTGCAAACCGCGCGCGACCGCTCGCGCAATCTCGTCGACGTGCGCTCGGTGCCCGAATTCACCGGCGAGATCATCGCGCCGCCCGGCATGCCCGAGACCGCGCAACGCGCGGGCCACATCCCGGGCGCGATCAACGTACCGTGGGCGCAGGCGGTCAACGAAGACGGGACGTTCAAGTCGCGCGACGAGCTGCGCAAACTCTACGAATCCAAAGGGCTCGATGCGTCGCGTCCGACGATCGCATATTGCCGCATCGGCGAGCGCTCGTCGCATACGTGGTTCGTGCTCAAATATCTGCTCGGGCTTGACGACGTCGTGAACTACGATGGATCATGGACCGAGTACGGCAACCTCATCGGCGTCCCGATCGAGAAGAACGTTTGACGTAGGAAACTGCGCCATCGCGGACAAACGGGCCGAGCACAACGCTCGGCCTTCTTCTTTTGGGGGTGCCATGAATCGTTATATCGCTGAATTCGTCGGCACGTTCGTGCTCATGTTCGTCGGCATCGGCACTGCGTTCTACGACGGCAAGAACATCGGGCACGCCGGCATTGCGCTGGCGTTCGGCCTTACCCTGATGGCTTTGGTCTACTCCATCGGCCCGATCTCGGGTTGCCATGTCAATCCCGCGGTGACGATCGGGTTGTGCGTCGCCAAACGGTTCGCGTGGGCGGATTCGATCTGGTACATCGTCGCGCAGCTGCTCGGCGGAACGTGCGGCTGGGGCACGCTGGTGACGGTGCTCTACGCGAGCGGCAAGTATGACACGAGCATGGCGGCGGCGGTCGCCAACGGCTACGGCGACGAATCGGCGATCGGCGCCGGGATCGTCGGCGCGCTGATCGTGGAGGTCATCGCGACGTTCGTGCTCGTCTTCACGGTGCTCGGCTCGACATCCGCGGCGGCTCCGGCGGGCTTCGCGGGGGTCGCGATCGGCGTCGCATTAGCGGTCGGCAACTTCGTCGCGATCCCGGTGACCAACGCCTCGATCAATCCGGCCCGCAGCCTCGGCCCGGCGCTCTATGCAGGAAGCCCGTACACGACTGAGTTGTGGCTCTTCTTCGTCGCGCCGATCCTGGGCGGCATCATCGCGGCACTTCTCTGGAACGTGCTCGGCAGAAGCAGTCCCGCAGCCGCTCGAGCCTAGACCTTCACACGACGGCGGACCAAGCTCGGCTCGCGGCGAAGCTTGATCCTCCGATGGCGACGCACACCACCGAACTGACCCGCGAAGAGCAAGCCCGCTACGGGCGTCATCTCATCCTGCCCGAGATCGGCCAGGCGGGTCAAGCACGTCTCAAAGATGCGCGAGTGTTGCTTGTCGGTGCAGGCGGACTCGGATCGCCGCTGGGCTTGTATCTCGCGGCGGCAGGCCTTGGCACGTTGGGAATCGTCGATTACGACACCGTCGAACTTTCCAATCTTCATCGCCAGGTGCTGCACTCGACCGGCATGACGGGCCGGTCCAAGATCGAGTCTGCGACCCGCACCATCGCCGAAATCAATCCGAACGTGAGCGTCGAGGGATACGGCGTCCAGCTCACGAGCGTGAATGCGTTCGACATCTTGACTCCGTATGACGTCGTGGTCGACGGTAGCGACAATTTCGCGACCCGCTATCTCGTGAACGACGCCTGCGTGTTGCTGGGCAAGCCGACCGTCTACGGTTCAGTCTACCGCTTTGAAGGGCAAGCGTCGGTGTTCGACGCGCGACGCGGCCCGTGCTATCGCTGCATCTTCCCGCAACCGCCGCCGCCCGGTGAAGTACCGTCGTGCGCGCAAGCCGGTGTTCTCGGCGTATTGCCGGGCATCATCGGGCTGATCCAGGCGACCGAGACGATCAAGCTGATCGTCGGCGCGGGCGAATCGCTGCTGGGCCGGCTGTTGCTGTTCGACGCGCTCGAGATGCGCTTTCGCGAATTGAAGCTGCGCAAGGATCCGCGTTGCCCGATCTGCGGCGAGCATCCGACCATCACCGGGCTCGTCGACTACGATCGCCTGTGCGGCGATGCACCGATCGTGAGGAACGACATGGATGACTTCGAGATGACCGTGCAGCAGCTCAAGGCGAAGCTCGATGCGGGCGAGCGCTTCGAACTGGTGGACGTGCGCCGAGCGGACGAACTCGCGGTCGCCAAACTGCCGTACACGCGCTGGCATCAGATGCCCGAGTTCGGCGATCGCATGAAAGAGCTCGACAAGAACGCCGAGATCGTCGTGTATTGCCACAGCGGCGCGCGCAGCGCGCGCGCGACGCAGATGCTGCGCAAGGCCGGATTCGCGAAGGCGAAGAATCTCGCCGGCGGAATCGATGCGTGGAGCTTGGAGATCGACCCGTCGCTGCCGCGATACTGATCAGCGACAGCAGTAGGCTCGGGCCTCGACGTTCGTCACTGCCCACAACTGGAATCCCAGTAGCGCGAGCCCAGCGAGCGTGAAAAGCAGTTCAGAGTCCCACGCCAGCCGACCAAGAGGCCAATAAGTGGCCGCGATTATCGCTAATCCTCCACCCAAAGATAATCCGATCATCATCGCGCCGATCGCTCTCCATATCTGCATGCCGTAGAGAATCCCCGATCCGATGCAGATGTACGCCAGACCGAGCACGAGATAGAGGAGCAATGGGCCGACCCCGACGCGTTCGGGTTGGGACCCCCACTGGCGTAGAACGTGAGACATGGTCTCGGTGGCGTTGACCGCGAGGATGACTCCTTCGGCGATTAACAAGTACGCTGCGATGCGCACAGGCGCGAGCCACTGCTTGAGCGCGATCACGCGTTGGCGGCTGCGCCCACGATCAGAACGATGAGCGCTCGCGGACCATGTGCGCCGAGCACGAGCACCTTCTCGATGTCCGCCGACCGACTTGGGCCGGTGATGATCACGCCTTCGCCTTTGGCGCCGTCGCGCGCCGCGGCGTACAGCGCGCGTACCGCCTCATCATCCATATGCGGCCGCAAACGCTCCTCAGCCGCTAAGACGATGCACGTCGGCGGCAGGTAGGGCAGCAACCGTTCGCCGCGCGTCTTGAAGATCGCCACGACCGAGCCGGTATCCGCGAGCAGCGCCTCGGCTTGGATGATGCCGCAGTCAGCCGCCTCGATGCGTTCGCGCGAAGCGCCCGCCGCTTGAAAAAACCTATCGCCGGGCACTTGGACGAGTGCGGCGCTGACGAGCGTCGAGTTCTCCACCGCTGCGACGTTGAGCCCGCGTTGCGCCAGCAACAACGCGAGCGCGCGCGGCAGCGAGGCAGGCGTCTGCACGAGGATGACCTCGCCCTTGAGCGCCTCGAGCTCGCGACGGAATGATTCCGTGAGGGCACCATAGTTCATCGAAGGCTGCGGTGGGAAGACGGGCGTGGGCGCGGGCAACTGGTGCGCGGGCTCGCCTTGCAAGGCGGTCTTGATCGCGCGCAAGATCTCAACGCGCGCCGCCGGGGAATCTTTCATTGCTCTCGCTCGAGGATCCACACGCCGGTCACGGAGCGCTTGAAATACATCGGATAGCCCTCCATGCTGCCGCCGGTCGTGCGTTTCATGGGCGTGATGACGACCGTCGTGTAGTCCGCTTTGCCGATGCGATCGTCGCGCGAGACCAACACCTCGTGCGCCTCTTCTTGCAAGGCGCGGACATCGGTCATGGGCAGCGGCGTGATGTATTCGATCGAATAGATGCGCTTGGGCTCACCGCTCACGTTCGTGAACGAATCGAACTTCTCGTTGATCACCTTCAGCTTTTCGCCGGATGGCAGAGCGATCTCGCGGCTCTTCGCGGGAGCGGAGCAGCCGGCAAGCGCGCCGATCAAAAGGAGCGCGAGCGCCAAGCGGGCCGCTGGCGAGCGGCTCATGTCCGCTTCTCCCACCATTCTTTGAACGTCTCGCGGGCCAGCACCGGCACCTCGCGATGCTTCGCCCAGGCGCGCAGCGGCCCCGGCCGCCAGCCGACCTTGCTGAGCGCGCCGACTCCCGAACGCGCGAGCCGTGTGGCGCGACGGTACGCCGGCAAACTCGACATCGCATCCGCCCAAGCGGAGAACGCGACGCGCTCGGCCAGCGATCCCGCAGCTTTCGCCTCCACCGCTTTGTTGCGCATGTGCACCAACTGATGCGGCAGGTCGATGTTGACCGGACATTCTTCCTGGCACGCGCCGCACAGCGTGGAGGCGAACGGCAATTCACCGGCTTTGTCGACGCCGATCATCTGCGGCGTCTCGACCGAACCGATCGGTCCCGGATACACCCACCCATATGCCCAGCCGCCGACGCGCCGGTAGATCGGACACACGTTCATGCACGCGCCGCAGCGGATGCAGTAGAGCGATTCGCGCGTCGCCGGATCGGCGAGCACTTTGGTTCGACCCGCGTCGATGATGATGCAATACCACGTGCGGCCGTCTTCCGGGCCGAGGAAATGGTGCGTGTAGACCGACAGTTTCTGTCCGGTCGCCGCGCGCGCGAGCACGTGGAGGAACGGCGGCAGGTCCATCAGCCGCGGGATGACTTTCTCGATCCCCATCAACGCGACATACACCGGCGGCGCGGCCGCCGAGAGCGCTTGGTTGCCTTCGTTCTCAACCGTGACGACCGTGCCGGTTTCCGCGATCGCGAAGTTGACGCCGGTCATGCCGAGCCCCGCTTCGAGGTACTTGCGCCGCAGGCGCGTGCGCGCCGCCGCGAGCAGCGCCTCAGGATCGTCCGTGTACGGGATGCCGAGCTTGGTCGCGAACAGTTTGCCGATGTCCTGACGCGAGAGGTGCAGCGCCGGCGCGATGATGTGCGAAGGCTTTTGGCCCGCGAGCTGCACGATGTATTCGCCGAGATCCGTTTCGACCGCTTCGATGCCGACAGCCTCGAGCCGCTCGTTGAGCTCGAGCTCTTCGGACAGCATCGACTTGCCCTTGACGACCGACCGCACGTCGTGGCGCCGGCAGATGTCCAAGAAAAGCGCTGCGCCCTCGTCCGCGCTGCGCGCCCAGAGCACTGTGCCGCCGCGGGCGGTGAATTGCTTCTCGAATTCGACGAGCAGCCAGTCGAGATTCGCGATGGCATACTCTTTGATCGCGTGCACCCGCGCGCGCAGCTCCTGCCACGGCACTTGCGTTTGCGCGGCGTGCTTGTCGGCGACGATGCGCTCCATCGTCTGCGGAAGTCCTGGCGGGCCATGCGGATGCGTCAGGTCGGCGTGCACCGCCCGCTTGTTATAGTGGATCACGTCGAAGCCAACACTTGCGCCAGGTGCATGGTGCGCATGGTGCGCGTCGCTGGATCGCGTGCCAGCAAGCCGCCGATCTGCATGAGGCAGCTCGAATCTGCCGAGACGAGCACCTCGGCGCCGCTGGCGCGGACGTTCGCGCACTTGCGCTCGCCCATCGAGGCCGACAGCTCGTCGAACTTGACGCTGAAGAGACCGCCGAATCCGCAGCACTCGTCTTGCGCCGGCAAGTCGAGCACGCGGGCATCTTTGACCGCGCGCAGCAACCGCAACGGAGCGTCGCCGACTTTCAGTTCGCGGCGCGCATGGCAGCCATCGTGATACGCGACCGAATACGGAAAGCGCGCGCCGACATCGATCGTGCCAAGCGCATCCACCAAGAACGTCGACAGCTCCCACACGCGTGCACCGATCTCAGCCAGCGCAGGATCGAGCGAGGGGTAGAACACCTTGCACATCGCCGCACACGATCCGGAGGGCACGACGATCCAGTCGTAGCCGCCGAAGACCTGCGCGAAGTGGTGCGCGACCGTGCGAGCCTGATCCCAATGTCCGGCGTTGAACGCCGGTTGTCCGCAACAGGTCTGCTCGAGCGGATAGTCCAGCGGCACGCCGAGACGCGCGAACAACGTGACCATTGCCCGGCCGACGTCTGGATAGATCAGATCTCCATAACATGGTAAAAAGAGCGCGACGCGCTCTCCGCTCACGTATCGCTTGGGCGCAGCGATGTCCATGCACGCGCCACTTTTGGTAGGCGCCATGATTTCACCCGCTTTCGTCAAATGGCGCGCCATGCCTGACTTCAAGGACAAGACGATTGTCATCACCGGCGGCGGGACCGGTTTGGGCCGCGCGATGGCAGAACACTTGGCGCGACTTGGCGGACGCATCGTCGTCGCGGGCCGGCGCCCGGAACCGCTCGCCGAAACCGTGGACGGCATCCGCGCCGCAGGCGGTGACGCCGAGTCGGCGCAGACCGACGTGCGCGTGCCGGATCAGGTGCAAGTGCTCGTCGACGGCGTCGTCGCCAAATACGGCCGCATCGACGCGCTTGTCAACAACGCGGCCGGCAACTTCATCGTGCGCGCGGAAGAGCTCTCGCCCAATGGCTGGAATGCGGTGATCAACATCGTGCTCAACGGCACGTTTTATTGCGCGCGCGCGGCCGGCAAAGCGATGATCGCGGCGGGGCGCGGCGGTTCCATCCTCAACATCGTCGCTAGTTATGCGTGGACCGGCGGACCGGGCACGATCCATTCCGCCGCCGCAAAAGCAGGCGTTGTGTCGCTGACGCAAACGCTGGCGGTCGAGTGGGGTCGTTACGGCATCCGCACGAACGCGCTGTGCCCTGGAGTCGTCAACACGCCGGGTTCAGCCGAAAAACTTTTTCCGACGGAAGAGATCCGCAACCGCATCGCAAGCCGGGTGCCTCTCGGCCGCCTCGAGACGCCCGAAGAAGTGGCGCTTGCCGCGGCGTTTTTGCTCTCCGACGACGCGTCGTACGTCAACGGCGCGGTCCTCGTCGCAGACGGCGGGATGTGGCTGGAACCGGGCCTGCTCGGCGCCGCAGCTGAAACGCCGAGGCCCGCCAAGTAGTCGTACCTTCGGAGCGAGAAGCCGGCAGGACTTATTGCGATTGATTCTCAATAAGCCAGGCACAAGAAATGTTGCCGGCTGACGATATATTGAGTATGCGACCTCGGGCTTCCACGCCACACCAACTCGTGCCGATCTATTTGGCACTGGTCGTGCTCGGCAGCATCGTCGCGCACCTGGCTTCTGAGTTTTTCGCGATGGGCAGCGACGCAGACAGCGTCGCGCTCTCGCCAAAGCATCTCTACCTGGGAATCGGGGGGCTGCTCGCGTTCGGCGTCGCCCTTCATCAGACACTCGCGCTGTGGCGCAGATCCGCGGGCGGCAGAGATTTCAAACGTGAGCTGCACCTCGGTCTTGAGACGCTGCCGTTTCGCGGCCGCGGTCCGTTCTTCGCGCTCACCGCGGGGCTGCAGCTTTCGTTGGGGCTGCTGACGCAGATCGGCGAAGGTTGCCCCTTCTGCGGACACGACATCGCCGCAGGCATTATCGGCGCGGCGCTGACCGTCATCTTCATGGGGCTCGCGTCGTGGGCGATCGGACGCAGACTTCCCTCGATCGCCGCCGCCATCGCCGCCTTCTTCGTCACGCCAACGCCGCGTGGCGCAGCGCTGGTCGCATCGCGCGATCGCTCGCCGCTCGGCCTGCCGCATTTCATCTGGTTCAGCCAGCTCTACAACCGCCCGCCTCCGTCCCTCTCGATAGCTTGAGCGTGCCGGTCGATAAATTCGACCGCTACACTCGTTCGGTCGATTAAACTCGACCGTTACATCTAATCTGTCGAGAGGGAATTCAAATGTTCATGGTTATTTCCCGCGCAGTGCGGGCGCTATCGTTTGTCGCCATCGTGCTCGCGCTCGTGGCGCCGCTGCCGAGCATGGCGGCAAATGCGTATCTGACGGGCACCGTTTTGAGCAGCGGCAAGCCGGTCGCGAACGCGACGGTCACGGCCACAGGCAACAACGTGGTCCAGACCGCTCGCACGACGTCCGAAGGTCGTTTCCGTTTCGGCTCGCTCTCGCCTGGCTCGTACACGTTGATCGCCACGTCGAGCGGCGGCAGCGGCACGCTCGCCGTAGATCTGCCCGCGAGCGGCGCCGACGTCACGCTCCAGATCAGCGTCAAGACGATCGGCAGCGTCACCGCGTCCGCTGTGCGCAGCGCGCCGATCCGCGGATCGGGCACAGATCTGGTCCTCAACTCGACTGTCCTCGAGCGCACGCCGGCTAGCGGCAGCTTTCCGGAAATGCTCATCCAGCTTCCAGGCGCAGCGCGCGGCGCCAACGGCGTCGTGCACATCAACGGCGATCACGGCGACATCAACTATATCGTTGACGGTCTCGCGCTGCCGCAAGCGCTCAATCGTGTCGTCGGCTCCGAGTTCAACCCGGGCGATGCGGCCTTCGTCGACGTGATCCAAGGCGCGTATCCCGCGCAATACGGCGAGCGCTTCGCCACCGTGCTCAACATCAGCACGCGAACCGGCATCCACGTTGAGCGACCGGGTGCGACGTTCGAGGCTGACGGGGGTTCGTTCTCCACGTTCGACGGCACGCTCGGTTATCACGATCGCGTGGGCAATGGCTCGGTCGTGCTTGCAGTCCAAAACGGCAGCACGGGGCGCGGTCTGGATCCTCCCCAAGCCGTATCGTTGCACAACCAGGCGAGTGACGCCAATCAGTTCGTGCGCTACACGCTGCCTTATGGGAACGGCGGCAGCAATTTCGTGAATCTCACGCTGTCGCACTCGTATCGCACGTTCCAGATCCCGGTGGCCACCGACGACGGACAGCCGGCGAGCTCGGACGATAACGAGACCCAAGACGATACGTTCGCCGCGCTCCAGTTCCGGCAGGCGATCGGCGACCACGGCGCGATGTCGTTCGGCGGCGGCTATCGGCGCTCGCAGATCCGCGACTTCGGCGATCCGCTCAACGATTGGATCTACGGCTTCGCGCTCAACGCCGCCAACGGCGGGATGCCGACGGATTGCTTTAACGCGCTCACCATCCCGAACTATAGCAACGTGACGTGCGCCAACACGTTAGCCGATCACCGCACGTCGAACGACTACCTGTTGAACTTCGACTACGCGTTGAGCAGCCGCGTCCACGCGATCCGTTGGGGGGCGTCGTACGACATGTCCAACGTGCCCAAGTACTACGACATCACACTGCAACCGGGCAACTATTTGGCGCCGTTGCTCGCACCATCGACGCCGCTCGCCTCGTTTCCGGTGATCGATAACTCGCCCAACGTCGGCCACATCGAGGTCGCATACATCCAAGACAGCTGGCTGATGGGCTCGGCCTACGAGCTGGACTACGGCGTGCGATGGACCGCGTTCCAGGTCTTCTCGACGCAGTTCGACCAGGGATTCACGCAGTTCAGCCCGCGCGTGAAGTTCACGCGGTATTTCTCGCCACGGGCAAGCGCGTACGTGTACTACGGTCGGTTCTTCACGCCGTTCTCATTCGAGAACGTCTCGCCGGGAGCCGCATTCTTGCTCAATCTGCCGCTGCAGCCGACGATCGCGCAATTCGATCTCAAGCCGCAGCGCGATTCGGATTACGAGATCGGCGGGCATCTGCCGCTCGGGCCCGGCGATCTAGGACTGCGCATCATGCAGAAAAACGCGACGGATCTCATCGACGACACGCAGGTCGGCGTCACGCTGCTGCACCAGGACATCAACTATACGCTCGGGCGCATCGCGACGCAGACCGCGTACTATCAGCAGAATCTCGTCCATAACGGCCGGTTCTACGTGAGCTTCAACCACACGTATTCGGTCAACAAGGGTTGCGAGACGCAATTGCTCGCGCCGTGCTTCGGGTCACCGACCGATTGGACGCCGGCAGACCACGAGCAGCGTTATGGCGCGACGTCGGGCGTCGTGTTCAACGACACGCGCGGCGGTTGGTTCTCGATGGACGAGGAGTACGGCAGCGGACTTTCGTCGGCGGCCTGTCCGCCGGACACCCCGGGCTTTTGCAAGTACACCCCGCACACGATCTTCTCGGCGGAGAAAGGCTTCTCGATCGGGCCCAACGCGCAGGCGTGGGTGCGCGTCAACAACCTTCTCAACCATCAGTACTGGATCACGTACTTCAACGCGCAGGGCAACCATTACGCGCCGGGCCGTGCGTTTCTATGTTGGCATCAAGCTAGGCACGGGCCAGTGAACTTGATGTCCCGGCGCGAATGGGTAGCCTTGCGAGCGACGTGCAAGATGCCGCCCGAACATCTAACCCGCGCTTGTGAGGAGGTCTCATGCACAAGGGTAAGGTTCTCGCGTTTGCGGTCGTGTTCGCGGTGGCGGCCGTCGGACTCGCGTCGAGCTCCATCGCCATGCCCAATCCTATGGCGCCCATCATCGTCCAACCGGGCGCCGTGAACTGGCAGCCCGTCAAGGGGATGACCGGTGTTTCGTACGCAGTGCTCTTCGGCGATCCGACTAAATCGGGTGGCCAGTACGCCGCGCGCTACAAATGCGAGGATGGCTTCAAGTTCCCGCCGCACTCGCATCCGCAATCTGAGCAGGTCACCGTGCTGAGCGGCACGTTCATGGCCGGCATCGGCGACAAGATGGATCCAGCGAAGATGGTGACGCTACCTGCTGGCGCATTCGTCGAGCTGCCCGCCGGATTGCATCACTATGCGATGTGCAAAGGCGAGACGGTCGTCGAAGTGCACGGCATCGGCCCAGACGTCATGAACATGGTCAAATAGCGCTAAGCTCAATCGTTCTCATTGGGATGGTCACGGCGTCGCGGGCGCACGGCGCCATGACCACCACACCAGATAAGCCGCCGGGATGATGGCGGCGCCATCGCGCGCGATCGTCCACCATGTGACCGGATCCGTTTCGGCCGGCCCGAAGCAGCCGCACGGGGTCGGGATGCCGCGCATCACGACCGAGGCAAGCGCGGCGATGAAGATCAACAAGACGATGAAAGCCGCGATCGAGACGATGCGCAGCTGCCAGCCGAGCAGCAGGTAGACGCCTAGCACGATTTCAAACAGCGGCAAAGCGATGGCCGCGAAACCGACGAACGCGGGCGGCAAGTCGAGCCGGAACGCGACGATGGTGGAACCGAGATCCGGCGCGTGACCCACTTTCAAAACACCGGCGGCGAGGAACACCAAGCCGACGATGATGCGAGCGGCAAGAGGTAAGAATTGAGCGCGAGACAACCGTCACGACCTTCCGGCGCGCGATCTGGACCGGCGCCCGGCACCATTGTATCGCTGATCGTCGGCGTCCTCGTCGTGGTGGCGATCGTCGTCTACGCATGGACCCAGATGCACAAACTGCCGAGCGCAGCCGTCGCGCCCAACGCGATCCCGTCGGTGCCGCCCCCGCACAAAGCCGGCCAGCAGGCGCCGCCCTTCTCCGTGCAGACGATGCTCGGTCCGATCACCAACGCGACGTTTGCCGGCAAGCCGTACATGCTCGAACTGTTCGCGACGTGGTGCCCGCATTGCCAGCGCATGACCGGAGTCTTGCGATCGCTGCGCGCCAAGCTGCCGGAGTCGCGCTTCGGCATGCTTTCCGTGACGGGATCGCCGTACGCCGCGGGCTCGACGCAGGGCAATCCGATCCCGGAGAATCAGACGGACGTCGACTCGTTCGACAAGTACTTCAACGTCACGTGGCCGTCGGCGTTCGATGCCGATCTCAAGGTCGCGCAAGCGTGGGGGCTCAACGGCTTTCCGACGATCTACATCGTGAACGCCAAGGGGACGATCACGTTCGCCGGCAGCGGCGAGATGCCGGAATCACAGTTGCTGGCGGCCGCGCATAAAGCGGGCGCGTAGGCGCGCTTGGACGTGGCAATCTGAGAATCACCTGAACCCGTTTCCGCGCTGCGGCAAAGGTCCAGCGGTTGAACGGGCCGTATTCATCAAGATGGCTCGAAGGGACGTGTGCTGGTTGCTCGTCGGGGCGGTTGCGTTGAGCGCCTCCCTGCTCGGCCATGCTACGCAGTTGAACATCGAAAACGCGCATCTCTTCGGCGGCGTCCCCGCGCATTACACCCACTCGCTGCAGTCGCCCTTTGCCTACCTTGCACTAGGCCTGCTGCTCATCGCCGGTTATCTCATCGCGCGTGGCGTGATCGAAAGCGCCCGCGACAAGTTCCAGGATGCCGAGTGGCTGTTGCCGGCGCTCGATGCAGTGCGGGAGATTTCGCCCAGCCGTCTGATCGCGACGGTCGTCGGTTTACAGCTCATGTCGCTCGTCGTCGGAGAGCTGTCTGAACAAGCGCTTTCTTCGTACGGCGGTTTTGGGCTCGGGCGCGATTTTCGGACCCGGCCACTTCAGCGCCCCGTTCGTCCACATCATCATCGGCGCGACGCTCGCGCTCGCGCTGCGCGCCTTCGCGCGTGCGGCGTGTGAAAGCGTCGCCGCCATCGCGCGCTTCGTGCTGGTCGCGATCGACCGGCTGTCGCAACCGGTCCGCCCGCACTGCGCGCCGCAGTTGCGCACGCTCGCGCTTGCCGCAGCGTCGCCCGCTCCGCCCCTACTGGCGCGCCACATCGCCAGCCGTCCTCCTCCGGTGTTCGCTGCCCTTGTAGCATAGGCGGCCAAAACCGGCATCCCGCCCTTTGGCCGCCACACCCTTGTGGAGGCCATTTCCTTGCGTATTCTTTCTGTTTATTCGCGTGCGCGCGCGCTTGTCGCGCTCTCTCTTCTCATCATCCCGGCGCTGCTGTGTGTGGGAACTCCCGCTGCCGCCAGCACGTATGGAGCGATCCAAGGCACGGTCTTCGACGACAACGATAAGCCTGTCGCGAATGCGACGGTGATCATCAAGAGCGGCGAAGGCACGACCGACCATACCGTCACGCGCAGCGACGGACGCTACGTGTTCGCTCGCGTCGTGTTCGACACGTACACCGTCACGGCAAGCGCGCCTGCTCTGGGCACGCAAAGCGGCGTGGTGACCGTAAGCACCGGCAGCTCCACGGTGCTCGATTTCCATCTCACGAAGAAAACGCTCGGGAGTGTCGTCACCGTCGCCAAGGCTGGACATCCGGTAAGCGTCGCCGTCCTCACGCCGTCGTTCGTGCGGACGCTGCCGAGCAATTTCAAACTCGCCAACGTCACGGCGACGGTGCCAGGCGTCGTGCCCTTCTCGTACGATGAGCCTGTCGTGCGCGGTTTTCACGGCGTGGCCTATCAGATCGACGGCGTGCCCGTTCCGCAGACGACCTCATCGTCGTTCGCCGAGGTCCTCGATCCCCGCGACATCGGTTCGCTCGAGGTCTACACGGGCTCGTTCCCAGCCGAGTTCGGCGGCAGCCGCCAGGGCGGCGTCGTGAACATCATCACCAGGCGCCCGTCCGGAAACGGCGGCGACATCGTGTTGACCGGCGGGAACTATGCGTCCGCCCAGGGGCAGCTGAGCGAATCCTTTGGCGGCGATGCGTTCAAGGGCTATGTCTCGCTCGGCCTCACGCGTTCCGATCGCGGGCTGGACACGCCGACGATCAACCCGGTACACGACGCCGCGAGCCAATCGAACGAATTCTTGCGGCTGACGTACGACCCTGACAAGCGCGACTCATGGGCGCTGCATTTCTCGAACCTGTTCGCCACGTTCCAGATCCCGATCGACACGAACCCGGCCAGCCCGAGCTTCGTGCCGCCCGGAACTGACGACAATCAGTATGAGAACGGCCAATACGCGAACCTCATCTTCAACCGGCTCAGCGGCGACGGCCAAGGCTATCTTGAGATCGCGCCGTGGTACAACCGCGGCCAAGTAAGGTACTTCCCCGATCCGCCCAACGATCTCGCCGGCACCGCGGCGACGTCGACGTTCCAAGACCGCGTTGGGACGTATTACGGCCTGACGACGACGTGGTTCCGCACCGACCCGCGCGACAACGTCAAGATGGGCTTCACGGCCTATACCGAGAACTTCACGAGCCTCTTCAACATCCAATTCATCGACTCGAGCATGACGTTGCAGCGCTTCGACGACAACGTATCGCAGAACGGCACGAACTTCGGCATCTATGCCGAGGATAAGCGCATCTTGTCATCGGCCTTCACCGCCAATGTCGGCCTGCGCTACGACCGCTCGACCGGTTTCACCGATGGCAATCAGGTGAGCCCGCGCATCGAGCTCGACTATCAGACGCTCAACCCTAAAGACGTCGTCCACGCGTACTACGGGCGGCTTTATGCCGCGCCCGCGCTCGAAGACACGCGACGTTCCGCGGTAGTGGTCAGCGGGGGTTCAGGCTTGCCGGTATACGATCTCAAGCCCGAGACCGACTCGATCTACGAGTTCGGCTTTTCCCATCAAATCGACCCGCGGTCGAAGTGGTACGTGAACTACTGGGCGCGTGCGGTCGCCAACGTGCTCGACACGACGCAGATCGGCTCGACGCCGATCTTCACGATCTTCAACTCTACCGCCGGCCGGGCTCAGGGAATCGAGCTGAGCGTGACGGGCACGCAGGACAACGGCAATACGTACTTCGTCTCGTACGGATTGTCGCAATCAGTCGCATCCGGCATCTCGGGCGGCACGTTCTTGTTCTCGCCGGATCAGCTGCAAGGCGCGAACGGATATGCGCCAGAGGATCATGATCAAACCAACACGCTCAACACCGGATACACGTGGCGCTTCTCACCCGACCGGTCGATGTACGCGAGTCTCCAGACGATTTACGGCAGCGGCTTCCCGGTCCAGTTCGAAAACGGACCTGGCCGGTTGCCCGCGCACTGGGAGCTCAATGCGTCGGTCGGCCGTCTCGCAGCGCCGGGTCGCTTCGGCTATCAACTGCAGGCCACGAATATCACGAACAACCAGTACCTGATCAAACTCAACAACGGGTTCAACACGACGCAATACGCGCGCGGTTTCCAATTCACCGCGCAGATCACGGCACCGATTCCGTGACAGTGGTTATTGCGCGGTGTTCGCTTGGTTGTGCAGGTACGCGTTGATGAACGATTCGATCTTGGCCTGATCGATCGAGTCGAGCGTGCCGAGGCGGGTCCACGCCGTCAGCGCGATCTTGTGCTTCATCCCCGGATACGGCGCCACGACGACCGACTCACCGGCCTCTTCGGCGGCCTGCACTTGGGCCGGCGTCGCCTGCATCTGGTCCGGCGGGATGAGCCGGCTGTCGTACTTGTACGCGATCTGATAAAGCGCGCCGGCGATATCGGGGCAGTTGCAGTTGTATTGCAGCAAGATATTGCCGTGCTCGAGCAGGTGGGCTTGGACGAACGCCGGCAGCGGCGTCGCGTTGTTGAACGAAGAGCTGAACATCTCCAAGTGGGGGCCGGACGTCGGCGGGTCCGAGTTGTAGGCGAACTTGGTCGACTCGCCCGGGTCGAAATGCCGGTGGCCTTGCGAGGGGTAGTGTGTGCCCAAAAACGTCAGCGCGATCGTCTGCGGCGAGGAGCTCGGGGCTGCCGCGAGCGAGGCGGCGGAAGGCGATGCGGCGGCGCTCGTGTTGCTGTCGCCCTTGGCGCAGCCGGCCAGGACGAGCGCTGCGATCGCCGCGGCAGGCACGATGCTGTTCGTCAGTTTCACTGAGCGGCGTTCTCCTGATTGGTCAAGTAGGCGTTGATGAAGCGCACCATGCTCGCCTGATCGATCGCGTCAAAGGTCTGCAGCCGAGTCCACGCGGTGAGCGCAATCTTGGATTTCATGCCCGGGTAGGGCGCGACGATCACGCCAGAGCCATTCTCTTCGATCGTTTGCACGATATCAGGAGTGAACTCAGCGCTGCCCGCGGGTAGTTGGCGGTTGTTGTAACTCGACGCGATCTGCGCCAACGCGCCGGCTATGTCCGGACAGGTGCAATTGTACTGCAGCAACACGTTGCCGTGCTCGAGCACATGCACTTGTATGTACTTCGGCAGCGGTTTCGTGTTGATGAGGGCGTCGGTAAACTTTTCGAAATGCATCCCGGACGTGGGCGGATCCGAATTGTAACGGAAGCTGCCCATCTTGCTCGGGTCCTTCTGGTCGTGACCGGGGTGGCCTTGCGATTTGAAGTGGGTTCCCGGCGTTTCGCTCGGCCGCGGCACCGGTGTCGCGGTCTGCGTCGCCGCCGGACTGACCGCGGCGGGCGCGTTCTGATGCGTCATCGTGTAGGCGATGAGCGCGATGATGCCGATGATGACGAACACGCCGAACGCGAGCGTCGCTATACGGCCCGTCCGATCGACGGGCGGCGCTGATGGCTTTTGGGGCATGGCGCGCGTCATTCGCGTCGGCGCGGCGCCGGGCCTGGCGTGCGGGCGCTGGGGCGTTGCGGAAAAGTCGCTAGGCGCCGGAGCAGCGGGCGCACACGCCGTAGAACTCGAGGCTGTGCTGGCGCAGCTGGAAGCGCAGACCTTTCGCAAGCGTGCGCGCGAAGCGTTCGACCGAGCCGCACGGCACGTCATCGACCTTGCCGCATTGGGTGCAGACGGCGTGGTGATGGTGCGTCGGCGCGCAGAACAGATATGCCGCTTCACCATGCGCGCGCGGCGCGCGCGACGCAGCGCCGATGCCCTCGAGCATTTCAAGCGTCCGGTAGACAGTGGCCAGCGCGATGCGCGGGCGGCTGTCGGCGAGCCTGCGATGCAGTTCTTGCGGGGTCACGTAGCGGCGCAGCCGCTCGAATTCGGCGACGATCGTCTTGCGCTGCGTGGTCATACGCCCGCCGCTGCGCGCCAAGCGCTCGTCGAGGGCGTCGCGCTCGCGCGGTTTCGCGCTCATGGGGTCGCCGATCGCGCACGACGGCGCGCCTCAAGCACTTGGGTGAGCAACGAGCGGCGCTTGGGCGAGAACGCCATCGCCGCGAAGAAGCACAACGTCGCGGTGAGCACGATCGTCGAGCCCGACGCCGCGTTGAGATAGTACGACGCGTACAGACCGACGATCGCCGAGCCGACGCCGATCGCCGCCGACGTCGCCATCATCGCGCCGAAACGGTTGGTCAACTGGAACGCAGCCGCCGCCGGCGTCACCAACAGCGCTGCGACGAGCACGATGCCGGCAGCCTGCAGCGACACGATGATGGTCACGCCGAGGATGACGAGCAGCAAGTTGCTCAGCGCGGTCACCGGCAGGCCGCTCGCCTGCGCCATGAGCGGATCAAACGACGCGAACAGCAGCTCTTTGTACAGCGCGAAGATGATGATGAGGACACCGCACGTCAGACTCGCGACAAGGATGATGTCCGTCCGGTCGACGCCGAGCACATTTCCGAACAAGAAATCTTGCAGATCGACGATGTAGTTGCGCGCCCTCGACATGAGAAGCACGCCCAACGCGAAAACCGACGTGAACATGACGCCGATCGCCGTGTCCACCGAAACCTCCGAACGCCGGCTGATCGCGCCGATACCAAGCGCCGTGAGCACCGCCACGATGAGTCCGCCGACGTAGAGATTGAACTTGAGAAGATACGCGATCACAATACCGGCGAATGACGCGTGCGCGATGCCGTCGCCGATGAACGCGAGGTTGCGCAGCACGACGTAGACGCCGACGACGCTGCAGACCAAGCCGATCAGCGTCGACGCGATGAGCGCGCGCACCATGAAGTCCTGTTGCAAGGGGACGAGCAGCCAATCCACGCCTTAGAGCTGCGCCGACCGGACTGCGGCCTGCGCGTCGGGGATGACCAACACGTGACTACCGAAGGTCGCGGACAGCGTCGCATCGGTGAGCACCTGGTCCGGCGGCCCATAGGCGATCACGCGATGGTTGAGGCACAGCACTTTGTCGAACCACGTGGCCACGCACGACAGGTCGTGCGTTGTGGCCACGATCGTCTGGCCTCTTTTCTGGCGCTCCTCGAGCAAGGTGAAGATCGCGTGCTGGCTCGTCGCGTCGACGCCGGAGATCGGCTCGTCCAACAGCAGCAGCTCGGGGTTTTGCACCAGCGAGCGCGCCACAAAAACGCGTTGCTGCTGTCCACCGGAGAGCTCGCCGATCTGCTCGTCCGCAAACTCGCGCATGCCGACTTCCTCAAGCGCTCTCAACGCGGCGCGGTGCTCAGTTTCGCCGGGCCGGTGGAACAGGCCGAGCTTGCCGTACACACCCATGAGCACGACGTCGAGAACGCTGACCGGGAATGTCCAATTCACCGCTTCGGTCTGCGGCACGTAGCCTATAGGTTGGCCGTGGCCGGGCGGCTTGCCGAGGACGAGCACGATGCCGCACTGCGGCTCGAGCAGTCCTGCGATGACCTTGAGCAGCGTCGATTTGCCGGCGCCGTTGGGGCCGATGATCCCGACGAACTCGCCGCGCTTGACATCGAGGCTGACCTCGTCGAGCACGTCGCGGCCGAAGTAGCCCGCGCACACGCCTTCCAAGTCGATCGCGCTGTTCGCGCCGACCGATATATCGCGCGGCTCCGGCGGCCGATGATCGCGATGCTGATGCAGATGCGGCTTGGTGGCGGTGACCGCATGGCTATGATCGGCCGGCGCGGTCGGCGTCGCCGGATCGACGTGGGTGTGGTTGTGCACGGTTTCATGCTCGCTCATGATGTCAATGCCTTGACGATAGTATCGACATCGTAACGCAACATCCCGTCGTATGTCTGTAGCTCCGGCGTCGTGCCGAGCGTGTCATCGTAGAGGTTCGTCACCGTCTTAATGCCGGCGCTGGCGGCGAGCTGTTGGGCAAGTTTAGGGGAGAACTGCGGTTCAGCGAACACCGCGCGGGTGCCGCTCGCGCGCGCTTGCGCGATCAGCGCCGCGAGATACGCGGCGGACGGCGATTGGCCGGGCGACTGCTCGATGGCGCCGACGTCGCGGATGCCGTAGCGGCGATCGAAATAGTACCACGCGTCGTGGAACGCCAGCATCGTGCGGTTCGCCGGCGGAATGGTGGCGATGCGCTGCTTGATCCACGCGTCGAGCTGCGCCAACTGCTTCTGCTCGGCTTTCTCGCGCGCGCTATAGTAGGCCGCATTCGCGGGATCGACCTCGCTCAGCGCCGCGGCGATCTTATGGACGTACACCTGCGCGTATGTCGGATCGAGCCAAAGATGCGGATTGCCTGGTTCGCCCGGGCCTTTGGCGCCCGCGACCGGCAGGCCGTCCGAAAGCACAACGACTTTGGTGCTCGGCTTGGCGACGGCGCGCAGCATCTTGTCGAGCCAGATCTCGAGTCCGGCGCCGTTCTTGAAAATGATATGGGCGTTTGCAACGGCGATGAGGTCGCGAGGCGAGGGGTCATACGTTTCGGGCGAGACGCCGATCGGCACAATGCTCACGACGTCGACCTTGTCGCCGCCGACCGCCTTGACGAGCGCTGCGAGCGTCGAGATCGTCGCGGCGACTTGGAGGCGTTGGCTGGACGACGGAGTCGTCGTGGGTTGCGGTGCGCTAGTCGGTTGTTGCGAGGTGCAGCCGGTCAACACAGCGATGGTGAGTGCCACTGCGGACCTGAGGGCGCGTCGCGTCTTATGCTTATCGAGAATCATTCTCGATAAGTTTACTGTGCTTCGTACACCCGTGTCAAGCGTCCACCGGCGGTTGCTGACCGGCTAGGCGCCGAGCGCCCGGACCCGGTAATCGGCCAGGATCGAATGCACATACTCGCGGGTTTCCGCATATGGCGGAACGCCATGGTACTTGTCCACCGCGCCGGATCCCGCGTTGTACGCCGCGAGCGCCAAGTCGAGCCGCCCGGAGTAGCGGTCGATCAAACCGCGCAGCAGCTTCGCGCCGCCCTCGACGTTCTGCGCCGGATCAAACGCATTCTTCACGCCGAGCGAGCGCGCGGTGTCGGGCATCAGCTGCATCAATCCCATGGCGCCGGCGCTCGAGCGCGCGTTCGGGTCGAAGCCGGACTCCTGGCGGACGACGGCGCCAAGCAGCGCGGGGTCGAGATCGTGGCGGTTGGCCGCGCGGCGGATCAGACCGTCATAGGGGCTGGGTCCCAGCGCAGCCGCGCCGCTATTGTTGGCCGGCACGCTGGATGCGATGTCCGATGAAGCCGTTGATTCGACGCTCTTCGTCAGTGCCTGTAGCGCGCGCGTGAAGGTCTGCTCGATCGACGTGAGCTGCCGTGAGAGCTGCGCGATGAGCTTCGTGAGACTGAGCGGCGCAGATGCGTCATTGGGTTGGTTCGCCGGAGCCGCCGAGTCCGTCGACCCATCCTGCGTTGGAGATGAAGGTTGGTCTGGCCCGTCGATCGCTTCGAGCGGCCACGGGCGTCTGGCGACGGGCGCAGGCCATTGTAATCCCTGGGGTGCAGCTGGCGAAATACTCATGTGAAGAGCCTCCGATGCCGTTTCAAGAATGCGCGAGTCGACGCGATTGCCTATCACGCGACTGCCGGCACTGGTCCAGGGGTGCGTCGCAATTCGTTTGCAAGCGCGGCGAGCCGGACCAACGGATCGTCGGGACGGCCAAGTCCGTCGAAGATCAACGATTCGATCGCCGGGCGCAACGCGACGCACGCGTCGAGCCACGCGTCCGAACCCGCGCGATATGCGCCGATCGCGATCAGGTCTTCAGCGTTTTCCAGCGTCGCAAGCGCGCGCCTGACCAGCGCGGCGTCGGCCCGCTGGGCCGGGCTTACGACATCGGGCATCGAGCGGCTCAGGCTACGCAACGCGTCGATCGCCGGAAATCGACCGGCCTGCGCGTGCGTGCGCGAAAGCTCGATATGGCCGTCGAGCAGCGCGCGCAGCGCGTCGGTGACCGGCTCAAACGGGTCGTCGCCCTCGACCAAGACGGCGTACACCGCGGTGATCGATCCTTGGGGGCGGGCGCCGGCGCGCTCGACGAGTCGCGCAAGCGTGCTGCCGAGCGACGCCGGATAGCCCCGCGGACCCATCGGTTCGCCAGCAGCGAGCGCTAACTCGCGCCACGCGTTCGCGACGCGTGTGAGCGAGTCGATCACCAGCAGCACGTGTCGTCCGTTGCGGCACAGCCACTCTGCTTGGGCGGTCGCGCTGCGTGCCGCCGTCAACCGTTCGATCGCGCTGGTTTCGGATGTGGCGCAATACAGCGAGGTGCGCGGCCACTCCGGAAGGGCGCGCAGCCGCCGCACGGTCTCGGCCGCCTCTCGGCCCCGTTCGCCGACGAGCGCGATGACGCGCGCATCCGCCTCGGCATGCTCGACGATGCGGCGCAAGAGCGCCGTCTTGCCGACGCCGGCGCCGGCAGTCAAGGCGACCCGCTGGCCATAGCCGATCGTCGTGAGGGCGTCGATGGCTGCGATGCCGGTGCGCAGCGGGCTCTCGATCGGCCCCCGCGTCCGCGCGTCGAGCGGTCGCGATTCGAGCGGCACGACGATGCGGCCCCTAACGGGCGCGTGGTCGAGATCGCGCCCCCACGCATCGAGCGCGCGACCGAGCAAGACCTCGCCGGCGTACGCTCCCACTCGTCCCCCAGCACACAACACGTTTGCGCCGACGCGAATCCGCGCGCCGTGCTCGAGCGTGGCACAACGAGCGCCGTCGACGCCCGTCATCGTGACCTCTGCGATCACCGGACTCGCATCGCTGAACCCTTCGATCAACACTGCGTCTCCGGACGTCAGCGCAGGGCACCGCACGTCGATCGTCTCGGCCGTGACGCGTTGCACGGTACCGCGGCGGACGAAGCCATCGGCCTCTGGATATGTGACTGGAAAAGGGCGCGCGGTCAGCACGCGACCGCTCTGACCAGCAACGCAGCACGTTCGTCGGCGGTCGCGCCGAGCGAACCTGTGGGAAGTTCGATCACCACTTGGCCCGCTTCACACGAATCGTCGCTGACGACCTCGAGATCGCCGGTGGGCCGATAGGCGGGCGCGTCGCGCGGATGTAGCCGGACGGTCGCTCGTCCGCCACGGCCACACGCGCGCAACGCGTCGTCCACGTACCTGGCGAGCGTGGCATCGTCGACCAGTGCGACGCGCAGGGCGCGAGCAACGGCGATGGATGCGAAACGGATCGCCTCCTCGCGGACGGCGGCTTCGAAGCGCTCTTCATCATATGAGGGAGGTTCGTAAGCCGCGGGAATGTCGCTATGATCCGGAACTTCATTTGCGGCTGGCTGTGCGGCGCTTGTCGCGAGCGCGCACGACGCCGGCGAGTCCGCTGCGACCACTGGCGCCGCATCCTCGCCATCCGGCGAACCCACCTGCGGCGGCGATTCGGGCGCCGCGCTCTGCGCCGATTCCAACGACTGTGCGGGCGCACGATAGCGGCGCACACGCAGCGGGCCGAATTCAGCGGACATGTTGGTCTTGCAGGCACGCTTCGATCGAGGCGCGGCGCAACGGACCGTATGACGCGAGGACGCGCTCGCGCGTCGACTGCGGCAGGGTCGACAGCACATATGCCGCGGTGCGCGGCGATTCACGGTCAAGCGAGCTTCGCAGCCCCGCGACAGCCGAGTCGCGATGCCCGGCTCGTTGCGGCCAAAGCGTGACGCCGAGGGCGACCGCGACGAGCATCATCGCCGCGACTGGCAACATCGCTTGCGCCAAGGGGGCGGGCGCTGCCGCGATGACGGGCGTCGGTTTGAGGGCGAATGGAACGGACTCGACGACCACGTCGTCGCCTGCATTGAGATCAGCGCCCGCACTGGCGCGGACAAGCGAGCTGATGGCAGCGCTGTGCGAGGCGTCGACTCGCGACGCATCGAGGAACACGGCGACTGAGATCCGGCCGATGGCGTCGGCGGCGATATTGCGGTGTTCGACGATGGTGTCATACGCGTAGTGACGCGTCGTACGCTGTTTGTTCAGCTTGCGACCGTTCTCGGCGCCCGATTCGCTGCCGGTATCGGCGTCAAGCAGACCGTGCGGCACGACGCTCGTGCTTTGCACCGATTGTTCCGAGCCCGCGGTGCGAACACTCACGCGCACGATGGCAGCTCCGGCGCCGAGGGCGCCGTCGAGCGCTGACTGCACGTTGGCTTGGATGCGCGACTCGCGCGCAGCGGCTCGATCCGGCGTGGCTCCCAAGAGCGCGCCCGAACCGTCGACCACTGCAACTTTGTCCGCGCTCAGCCCAGGGTAGCCGGCTGCGACGAACCTTCGGATGCCGGCGACGGCGGTCGCGCTCAGCTGGACCCCCGGCTGCAAGATGAGTTGCACGCTCGCGCTCGGCGGCGAGCGGTCGCCGGCGTCCGCAAATGCGTCGCCGCTTGCAGGCGCGATGACGACTGCAGCATCGGCGACGCCATCGATGCGCCGCAGCCCGGCGACGAGATCGCCCTCGATTCCCGCGCGGCGCCGATCGTCGACGATTTCCGGCGGCGTCAGCGGATTGTCTTGGGTTTGCAAGACATCAGCGGTGGTCGGAACGTATCCGTGCGGCAAGTCGGCCAAAGAAAGAAGTACCAGCAACTCGCGCCGCCGCCGGGCGGCGACGTAGATCTGCGTCGACTGCGCGTTCACGGTGAACGGCTCGTTCCACAGCGTCAGCGCTTGCGCGACTTCAGTCGTCTGCTTCGGATGCAATGGCGCGTCGAACAGCGATACGGGCGCGATGTTGCGCGCGACGATCGCGCAGAACGCCACGGTGAGCGCAACCGCACACGCCGCTGCGGTCACCGGTCTTCGCCGCCGATGTGCCCAGACGGCGCAATCCTCGATGACGCGCGGCAGCGACGCGGGCAAGCGCGCCAGCACGGATCACACCTGCGTTTGCAACAGCGTCGCGATCGCGCCGCTGACGCGCGAGGCCGTGATGGCGGCGACCTCGAGGGCGACATCGGCATGCGCGCGGGCGACCGCCGCCGTCGCGACGTTGCCGTGACCCGACGCCACCAGCGCTGCGGCGTCGTCGGCGCGGCGCAACGAAGCGGACGCGTCCTCGATGAGCGCCGCGAAGGGACTGCCGCCGCCTTCATTCGTAGGAGCGTCAACGCGTTCGATCAGCAGCGCGGGTCGAAGGGCAGCGACCGGCTCGATGGGGGCAGTCATCAGATTTGCTCGATGTCGATCGCTTCGGTGTCCATCTGCTTGGCGGCTTGCAGCGCCGACACGTCCGCGTCATACGCGCGACCGGCGCTGACCAGGCCGATCATTTGCGCGATGGGATCGACACCCGATTCTTCGACGTAACCTTTGTGCGGGCCGCTCGTCGCCGCAAGCGGGTTGCCCGGGTCGAGGCGGTACGCGGGCTGATCGGCTTGCTCCATCAGTCCGGCGAAGCGGACGCCGGCGGGCGCTACGCCGTCATCGTCCACGGTGATGTCGAAACTCGAGTTGCCCGCCGCGTCCATCGCGTCGGCGAACGACGCCGATGGTTCGAAGACCGCGGTCCGCCCGCGGAACTGAGAGCCGTCGACGCGCTGCACGTTCGCGTTTGCGAGATTTTCGGCGATGACGTCCATGGCCACGCGTTGCGCCGACATGCCGCTCGCCGCGATGTCGAACGCGGACGGCGCGTCGCTCATCGGCGCGCCTCCTCCGCGACGGTGCGGAACTCGCGCAAGATCGCGTGCGCTTGACTGGCGAGCGCCCGATACCAGACCGAATTTTTCGCGATGCCACCCATCGCATACTCGACGGTGGAGACAGGGCCGGTGCTTTCGACGTCACGCATCGCTGCCGCGAAACGCAGGCCACCTGCGGCTGGCTCGATCGCGAGCGCCGCATCCGTTGGGCGGAATCCGGCCGAGCTTGCATTCGCCGCGTCCCCGGCGAGCAGCGCGGCGCGATACTGTGAGAACTGCATCGCCGTTTCCACCATATTGAGCACCGACATCGAACGCCTCCCGCCGAACGTCTCGGCTGAATATGAACTGAACGGTAGCCGTGCGATGTGAGCGGGATTGGTCCGCGAGATGGATGAACTCTCCAACCGCTATGAATCCCCGCACCTTGTCAGCGCTTGCCGCGATCGGCGCGACGCTCGTGCTCAGCGCCGCCGGACGCGCCGATTCCAACGATCAATACACGCAGGTCCAAGTGCAATTGCCCGCCGGTTTCTGGGCGACATCGAGCTACGCAGTTCCTGGACCGACCGCGGACACGAAGTACATCGTCATCGACCAGATGCACATGTTCAATCAAAGCCGCCAGTCGCCGCTGAACGTCGATTACAAGGATTTCGTGCTGCGCTCCGACGGGTATGGTTCCGACGACGGGTATCATGTGGATCGCAAGAAGACCACGTCACTCGTCGGTTCGCTCTCCGAAACTGTCCTCGGCCCGGGTCAGGGTCAGAGCGGTTCGCTGGCATTTCTGGTACCCGCGGGCATGCGCCGTGCCACCTTGTGGTACTACGTCATCCAGTTCGACGCCAACTACCCCTCCTATTAAGGTAGGAACTCGCCGGATCGTGCGTACTGGGCGGGCGCGAGCGCGCCGATGTACTAGACATGGAGCACGACCGGCGGGATAACCCTTGGGAGCGGATCGCTGCCCGCCTGGATGAAGCGCTCGACGACGCTCGCCGGCTCGCTGGACCCTCACCGAGCCCGAAGTCCGCGTCGACCGCCAACAAGCTGCTCGATCTGCTCGCGCGCGCGCGCAGCGAGGTGCATGCACGCGAGCTCGAAGCCAGCGTGGCGTCCGCCCGTGCTCAGCGCCTCCAAAGCGAACTCGAAACCCAACAGCGCCGCGCGGACACATTGGTCCGCATCGGCAAAGCGATCAACGTCGTCAGGCGGCTCGATGCGCTGCTCCAGCTGATCGTCGATCTTTCCGTCGAAGCCGCCGGCGCCGAACGCGGCCTCATCGTCGTGCCCGACCCAGGTGGCGGCCAAAAAGAATACAGCGCCGGCGCGAACATCGATCCCGGTCTCGTGACCCGGCCTGAGTTCGCGGTCAGCCGGTCGATCATCGAGCGCGTCTTCAAAGAAGGCGTGCCGTTGGTGACGACCGACGCGCAGAACGATCCGCAGGTCGATGCGTCGCCCAGCATCCGCTCGCTGCACATCCGGTCGATCAACTGCGTGCCGATCGTCGGCAAGGCCGGCACGATCGGTGTGATCTACGTCGACTCGCGCATCCGCACCGACAATCTGTTCCAGCACGACCCCGAGCTGCTCGCGACCATCGCGGACCAAGCCGCAGTGGCGATCGACAACGCGCGGCTGTACGACGATTGGAATCGCAATTTCGAGGATCTCTCCAACATCAAGGCGCAGACCGACGAGATCCTCGAGTCGATCGCGTCGGGCGTCATCATGCTCGACGAGAACGATTCGATCGCGCAGTTCAACCGCGCGGCAGAAATCACGTTTGGCCTGTCGGCGTCGACGCTCGAGGGCCGGCACGCGCGCATCCTCAATTCGTGGCTGCCCGGTTTCACGACGCTGCTCGAGCAATACAAGTCGCTGCCCGATGGTCGCGCGGAAGTGGAGCTGCGCGGCACGCACTTCGTGCGCGGGCCGATCGTGTTGCAGGCGACGTTCTTACGCGTCCACTCGCTGACCGGCGAAGGCGTCGGCACCGCCGTCGTCCTCAACGACCTCACCGCGCGACGCACATTGGAAGCTGAGAACAAAGCGCAGATCGAGCACAGCGAAAAGGTCGCGCGCTCGTTCGAGCGCTATCTGGCGCCCCACGTCGTGAGCGAGCTGCTGCTCGATCCTGACAATGTGCCGCTGGGTGGCACGCGCCTCACCGCGACGATGCTCTTCGCCGACATCCGCGGCTTCACCGAATTATCAGAACGGCTGATGCCTGAAGAAGTCGTCGAGATGCTCAATCGCTACCTTGCGCCGACCGTCGACGTCGTGTTGGCCAATCTCGGATTGCTCGACAAATACTATGGCGACGGCATCATGGCGGTCTTCGGCGCGCCGCGTCCTGCCGCCGACGACACCAACCGCGCGGTGCTGGCCGCGCGCCAGATCCTCGAACAAGTCGAACTGCTCAACGCACAACCGGGCGTCAGCTGGCCGCTGTCGGTGAGCATCGGGCTTGCGACCGGCGATGTCGTCGCCGGCAACATCGGCTCGGAGCGCCGGCTCGAATACACTGTGGTCGGCAGCGCGGTGAACCTCGCGCAGCGCTTGCAGTCGATCGCCGAACCGAACCAGATCCTCGCGGACGCACGCACGTATGAGAAGGTCCGCGATCAAGTGGCGGCCACGCGCCGCCAAGCGCGGATCAAAGGCCGCGCGGGACTCACAACCGTCTACGTCCTTCACGGATAGCGCGGCGGCGTGATCGCGCGCGTCTTCAAGGCCATCTTGTGGTCCGCGCTATTCAGTTTCGTGGGCGGCGTGTGCACGTACGCCTTCGCCGCGCTGATCAATCAGATGTGGGGTCCGGTCTTCTACACGACCAGAGGACCGGTCGAACACTTGGGCTACGCGATCATCTATGGGCTTGGCGGCCTAGTGATCCTCGGTTCGGCGTTCGCGCTCTCATATTTTGTCTGGCTGCGCGATCGCCCGATTCGCCAAAGCATCCTGCAACTCGCCGTAGTCGCATTCATCGTCCAATGTCTCGAGTTCGCTGCGATCGAATTTCTCGCGATTCGCGAAGCAAATGCCCTGAGCTGGCCGATCAGCGATCAGCTCATCCCGCTCAACATCTCGATCTTCAGCGCAAGGGGCAATTGGGAAGGCCGGCCCGATGCCGCCTTCGTGTGGTTCTCCGCTGCGGTTGTCGCATTCGCGTTCGCCGCGTGGTGGAGCCGGAGCGGGCGGTCGCGCTAGGGCTTACAGCCCTGCGTCTGCCACGCTTTGAAACGCGCGCACATCTCGGGCGTCCACTGATCACCGGTGCCCTTTGGCGGCATGCTCCCGTCGCTCACCACAGCATAGATGGCATCGGCGTGCTGCACCACTTCCTCTAAGCTGCTCAGATCGATGCCATAGTTCTGCATATGGTCGACGTCGGTCTCGGTGAACATGGGCCGGATGTCGGCTGCGAACGATAGTTCGTTGCTCATAGAGGCGACATATACGAAGGCCGGCTTACGCCGGCCTTCTTGTCTCTTATCGCTTGCTGAACTGGAAGCGTTTGCGGGCGCGCTTGCGTCCGTACTTCTTCGATTCTTTCTCACGCGGGTCGCGCGTGAGCAACCCGGCCTTGCGCAGCACCGGCCGCAGCGTCTCATCTGCGGACACGAGCGCTCGGGCGATACCGTGGCGGATCGCGCCGGCCTGGCCGGTGAGCCCGCCGCCGAATGCATTGACGGTGACGTTGAAGCGTCCGACGCTGTTCGTCGCTTCGAATGGTTGACGCACGATCTGCATCAGCGTCGCGCGGCAGAGGTATTTGTCGGCTTCCTTGCCGTTGATCGTGATCTCGCCCGTGCCGGGCGCGAGTCGCACGCGCACCACAGCGCGTTTGCGCCGTCCGGTGCCGCGAGGAACGCTAGGAGCGGTGATAGCCATCAATCTACTTTCAAGGGTTGCGGTTTGTGCGCGCCGTGATCGTGCTCGGCGCCTACGAACACGCGCAACCGCTTCATGCGCTGCGCGCGGATCTTATTGAGCGGCAACATCCCACGCACGGCGTACTCGACCAGACGCTCGGGATGCTTGGCCTTGATGTCGCCGGCGGTCTGGGTCAGCAGTCCGCCCGGGTACTGCGTGTGGTGCCGGTAAAGCTTGTCGGTCCACTTCTTGCCGGTGAGGTGGACCTGTTCCGCATTGACCACGATGACATAGTCACCGCAATCCGCGTGAGGCGTGAAATCAGGTTTGTGCTTGCCGATCAGCACGGCGGCGACGCGCGCCGAGAGACGGCCCAGCGTCTGGCCCTTGGCGTCGACGATGAACCATTGCCGCTTGATGGCGTCCTTAGCGAGGAGTTGGGTGCGCATTGACTGTGGGGTGTCCTGTCAGAAAGAAACCCTACCCCGGCGGGGAGGGACAACGACAATAATACGCGAGCGCGGGCTGTTGCGTCAAGTTTCGGCGTGGCCTTTCGGCTTTGTCCCAATGGGCAGGATTGAAAAACGCGGCGATCATCGGGGCGTGGCGGCCAACGCGTGACCTGCGGCCAGCCACAGCACGAACAACGCGGCCGCAACGGCGATGGTCGACCACAACACCTGCGTCCGCTGCGCGCTCATCGCCGGGTCATTCATCGAATGGAGCGCACCCGCGATATGCCCGCCGTCAAGCGGTCCGATCGGCAGCAAGTTGAACAAGTTGATCACGAACGCGAGCGATGCGAGCGCGAACCAATAGGGCGATCCGGTGTAGATTCCCGTGATGAAGCACGCAAGCGCGCCGAGGCCGCCGACCGCAGGACCCGCCAGCGAGATGAACGCTGACGCTTTCGGGCTCGGCGCCTGTTCCTTGTGGGCGACGAACGCGCCGATGAACGGGATGAACATCGGCAAGCTGGATTTCATCCCATAAGCCCGCAGCGCCGCCACGTGCCCTAGCTCGTGCACGAGAATAAGAAGCACGAAACCCGTCGCAAAGCTCCAGCCGTATAGGAGCGACCACGCCCAGATGCTCGCCAACATCGTGCCCGACGACAGCAGGATCTTCAGCCCGATCGCGACCCATTTGAAGTTGAGCAAGACGAGCAGCACCGTCTTGAACTTCACGAGCAGCGCGATCAACACGGCTCCGATGCCGATCGCACCGCCGGTGCGCGAGGCATCCTTGCGGGGCGGAATCGTGACCGTCTTGTGCTGCGCCAACCCAGGCGGCAGCAGATGCTGGTATTCCGCCAGAGCGTCTTTTTGGGGTTCGGGGTTAGGTTGGTCCATTCGACGTCGTATTCGTCGTCGAAGCGCGCATGACCCGGTCGAATAAATTCGACCGCTACAAAGGGTCGGCGTACTTGACGTTCGTGAGATACAGCGCGTGCGGTGGCGCGGTCGCGCCCGCGGCCACGCGATCGCGCGCGGCGAGAATTAGGTGGATATCGGAGACGGGCCGGCGGCCTCGACCGATCTCGAGAAGCGTCCCGACGATGATGCGCACCATCTGGTGCAAGAACGAATCCGCGGTGATCGTCAGCTCGATCATGTCGTCGTGCCGTTCGAGCTGCAGCCGTTCGATGATCCGCACCGGCCGGCCGCGTTCTGGCGGTTGCGCGCAAAACGAGGTGAAGTCGTGTTCGCCGAGCAGAGGCTCTGTCGCGGCTCGCATGGCGTCGATGTCGAGCGGCGCGCGTACGAACAGCGCTCGGTGGTCCAGCAGCGGCGACGGTGAGAGCCGGTTCAGAATGCGGTAGAGATACGTCCGCGCCAGCGCGTCGTGGCGCGCGGAGAATCCCGGCGCCCGCTCCACCGCCCGCACGATCGCAATGCCTTCATCTTTGAGCATTCCGGTCAACGAGATCGGCATGCGCGCGATCGGACCGGCAAACGTCGTCTCGAAGCTGACCACTTGGCCGGTCGCGTGGACGCCCGCGTCGGTGCGGCCGGCGCCCACGATCTCGATCGGCTGACCGCATAGGAGGCTCAGCGCGCGTTCGAGCTCGCCGGCGACGGTGCGTAATCCCGGCTGGCGTTGGAACCCGTGGAAATGCGTGCCTTCGTATTCGACGACGAGCGCGACCGTGCGCCCGGGCTCGGTCATTCGGGTTTTTGCAGCGGGAACAACAAGACGTCGCGGATCGAGCGCTCGCCCGTCAACAGCATCACCAAACGGTCGATGCCGCTGCCGAGACCGCCGGTGGGCGGCATTCCATATTCGAGCGCTTGCACGTAGTCCCAATCGGGTTCGGGCGCTTCGGCATCGCCGGCCGCGCGCTCCGCTGCCTGCGCCTCAAAACGCTTGCGCTGATCGTCGGGATCGTTGAGCTCCGAGAACGCGTTGACGATCTCCATGTGCGCGATGAACAGCTCGAAGCGCTCGACCAACTGCGTGTCGTCGGCCTTGCGCTTGGCGAGCGGCGACAGCACGACGGGAAAATCGGTGATGAAGGTCGGGTTGACGAGATGCGGCTCGGCGACGGTCTCGAATATCTTGTCGATGACGTGCGCGTGACTGTCGCCGGGATGCGTCGCGATCTTGAGCTTCTTCGCGGTCTCGCGCGCCTTCCAATCGTCCAAGATGTCCTCGCGCGAAAGATCGCCCCATTGCTTGAGCGCATCCAGGTACGCGATCCGCGCGAACGGGCGCTCCAACGCGATCTTCTCGCCACCGAACTCGTGCTCGCCGCGCGCGCCTGCGACGGCAGCTAAGTGCAAAATCCAATCTTCGGACAGGTCCATCATGCTATTGACATCACCGTACGCTTGGTAGAGCTCGAGCATGGTGAATTCCGGATTGTGCGTGCGATCGATGCCTTCGTTGCGAAAGATGCGTCCGAGCTCGTAGACCTTCTCGATCCCGCCCACGATGCAGCGTTTGAGGTTCAGCTCCGTCGCGATGCGCATCTGCAGCGAGATGTCAAGCGCATGCGACTGCGTGACGAAGGGCCGTGCGTTGGCCCCGCCGGCGATCGACAGCAAGACGGGCGTTTCGACCTCCACGAAGCCGCGATCGTCGAGATAGCGGCGCGTTTCGGCGAGCAGCCGGCTGCGCAGCAACATCGTTTCGAGGACCGGACGGTTGACGATGAGGTCGACGTAGCGGCGCCGGTAGCGCGCCTCGTGATCGGTGAGGCCGTGCCATTTCTCGGGCAGCGGCCGCAGCGCTTTGGCGAGCACCTGCAAGCTCTTGACCGCCAGGGTCAGCTCGCCGGTCTTGGTGACGAACGGCTCGCCGTCCACGCCGACGATGTCGCCGCGGTCGAGCGACTCGACCGACGAAAACTCGTCGCCGAGCTTGTCAGCGCGGAAGTAGAGCTGGATGCGGCCCGACTGATCGGCGATGTCCGAAAACACCGCCTTCTTGCCCATCCAGCGCACCGTGCCGAGCCGCCCAGCGGCCGCGACCGTCACGCCCGCGTGCTCCCCCGGCTTGAGCGCGCCATACGCCTCGTGCAGCTCGCGCGCGACATGTGTGCGCTCGAACTTGGTGATGGCGAACGGATCGCGTCCGGATGAACGTAGCGCGTCGAGCTTGGCTCGGCGCGCATTGATCAGCTCAGCTTCGGTCGACCCGAGCTCTTGGTCTTCGCTCAACGCGCCTTCGCTTTGCCGCTCTTGCGATTCGCTTTGATGGAGATGATCTTGAGCTGCACGTCGCCGCTCGGGGTCGTCGCCGTCACGGTCTGGCCCGGCTTCGCGCCGATGAGCGCGGTGCCGATCGGCGACTCATTGGAGATCTTGGCGCGCAGCGGATCGCTTTCCGCGCTGCCGACGATCGTGTATTCGTTCTCCGATCCGGTGGTGAGGTTCTTCACGCGCACGGTGCTCGCCAGATGCACTTCGTCCGCGCCGCCCTCGCCTTCGACGATGATCTTCGCGTTGCGGATCATCGCCTCGAGTTTCATGATGCGGCCTTCGATGAACGCCTGCTCTTGCTTGGCGTCCTCGTACTCCGCGTTTTCGGAGATATCGCCGAATTCTTTGGCCTGGCGGATGCGGTCGTTCACCTCTTTGCGGTGCACGGTCTTGAGCTCGTCGAGCTCTGCCTCTAACTTGCGCAGTCCGTCTGCGGTGAGTACGGTCTCTTTCTCTTGCATTATTGCCTTTCAGGTTTGTTGGGGGTTACGTCGTCGCGACGGCAGCGAAGTTCTCGACGCGCGGCGCGAAGTTCAACTCGTGCAGCAGGCGCAGGTAATCGTCTTCGGTGACGTCCTGCCAGCGCTTGCCGAGCAGCGCGAGCAGCGCCGCTTCCATCACATTGGTGCCGAACGAACGGCCGCCGAGATTCGGCGTACTCGTCACCAGACGAGCGGCGCCACGGTCGCGCAGCTCTTCGACGTTCGTCTGCGTCACCGTGTTGGTGAGGATCGTCTTGCCGCGCAGATCGTCCGGCATGTGCTGGCGGATGAAATGGAAATCGCCGGCGATCACCTTCGCGTCGGCGTAATACCGCGAGAACTTCGGCTCCGGCGGCTTCTCCTGTTTCTTGCCCGTCGGATAGAAGAACTGGAACGGCAGCTTGCAGGCGTCGGGCAGATACTTCTCGGCCAACGCCTCGAACTCGTGCAACGAGGTGACCGGCTTGTCGATGCCAAGCGCGAAGATAAAATCGCCGAAGGTCACCTGCGCGCCGGCCTCGACCAACGCCTGGGCCATGCCGAAGCGATCGAGCGCGCTGACCATCAGTACCGGCAGGCCGCGAAAGTCGAGCACCCCGTCCGATTGCAGCCGGCGCACCGTCTCGCGCTCGAGCGTGTTCTTGAGGCCGCTGCCGTCGACGACGGGCGTCTGCTTGACCGCGTCGAGCATGCGCAATCCGTCGCGCAGCGCATAGCGCTTGGTGCCCGCGTAGAGATAGACATCGATGCCGCCGAGGCCAATCGCGTCGACTGTGCCGTCCAGCTCGTGCAATTTGGCGATCGCGCGATCGAGCGAACCGTCGAAGCCGATGCGGCTGATGTCAAACCGCTCTCCCAGCCACTCGACGTCGACGTGATGATCGCGCGTGGACGAACCGAGACTCACCGAAACGATCTTCTTCATTGCACGCTCGCGCCGCGGCTTGCAGCCGCGGTTGGGCTGCCGTTCGCCGGCACGCCGACCGGCGCCGCCGGCGCGACCTGCGCCGCGGCGCGTGCGGCGCGCGCGGCTTCGCGCGTGCGCTGTATCTGCTCGTCGCTGACGGCTTTGTCGAACGCGCGCATGCCCGCGAGTCTGAAGCCATGCTTCTCGGCAAGGCGCTCGATCTCGAGCACCTTGTCGAGGTGGATGCCGCGGCCCAGTGAGTAGTTCTCGAAACGATCCTCCAGCGTGAGGATCATGGTCTCGGACATGCACGCGAGCGCCGTGCGCGGCGGCAACCCGAAATCGAAATTGAAGTTCGGCTCGCCGGGCACGAGGATGTTGCCGCCTTCGCTCACCAGCACGTCGGGCCGTTCGGACCCCACGCGCCGGGAGACATCGTGCGGCAGCGACACTTCGCTGATCACCGCGCCGGGACGCAGGTCTTCGGGTTCGACGATCGCCGAGACGGCCGAGGTCGCCGTGAGGACCAGGTCCGCGTTGCGCACCGCGGCGCGGACGTCGGTCGTCCAGTCGAGCGCGGCCGACACGTGCGGCTGCATCGCGTGCGCGAGATTCTTCAGCCGCGTCGCGTTGCGCGCGGCAAGCGTCACGCGAGCCACTTTGTTGCCGAGGATCTGCGCGCAGGCCGAGCCGATGCTGCCGGTGGCGCCGATGACGACCGCCGACGCCGTCGGCAAATCGATCTCCAGCTCGCGCGCCGCGCGGAAGAGACTCTGCAAGCCGGCCGCGATAGTGTAGGTATTGCCCGTCGTGATCGCGATGCCGGAAACGGTTTCAGCCAGCGTCACGCCGCCGTCACCGACGACTGACGAGAAGCCGCCCAGGCCGATGATGCCGCAGCCCAGCTTCTTCGCAAGCTCAGCAGCGCCGACGAGCCGCCCCATGATGTCCGCGCGGGGCAATTCGAGCCACTGCTCGGGCATGATCGGCACGCCGATGAAGTGCCCGGCAATCTCCTCGCCCGTCGCCTCGCTGCGCACGCCGACGATATCCGACACCCGATAGGGCGGGATCCATTCGAGAATCTTCTTTATGATAGGCCGGCCCTTGCCGACGGCGCCTGGGTCGTAGCGCTCGACGTCGTCATAGGACAACGGATGAACGAGAAAGCCGAACTTGCGCAATGCGGGGCTTGACCTCGGGGAGCCCAGTCGCAAAAGCGGCCGGGTAGGTTCCTTTGCGTTTCGAAGATGAGGACGCGCGCTCCTGGTATTAACCCTTTTCGGCTCGCGTCTTGAGCGCCGTGAGCATCATCAGCGAGTTCTCTTCGACCTTTTTCTGCAACGTCGGACCGATGAGCTCGGCCAATGTCGGCACGCCGAAGTCGTAGTCGACGCCGAGCACCACGTGCGTGACGCCGTCGCTTTCCTCAAACGTCCACGCGCCCTCGAACTTGTCGAGATCGCCTTCGATAAGCCGGTAGTCGATGCGATTGCGGGCATCGTCGAACACGTCGACTTCCGTCCATTCGATCGGCGCCTCTTCGACAAGCGTCTTCCAGCGGGTCGTGGTGGTGTTGCCGTCACGTTTGAGCACCTTGACGACTTCGACGTCGGGCATGAACTCGGGATAGCGTTCCATGTCCTTGGCGAGCTCGTAGATCGCGCGGGCCGGCGCGGCGATGTCGATCGCGGTCTCTACATAGGGCATGGGCGATATCGGTTCCCTGCAGGTGTGTAAAACGGCCGAGTAAACTCGGCCGCTCGGAGCAGCGTTTTCTCTAGGAGGTGCGTGTCAGCTCCCCGAGTTTTTCCTTGGCCTTGGCCACTCCTTGTTCGAACAAGCGCAACGCCTCATCGATCTCTTCTTTGGTGACGACGAGCGGTGGTTCGAGGCGGATCACCTTTTGCTGATTGAGCGTGTAGGCCGCCGTCAAGCCGAGCTTGAGGCATTCGGGTATGATGACGCCACCGTACCCTTCGTTCGTCAGCTCGACGCCGACCACCAAGCCGCGGCCGCGCACTTGCGCGATGACGTCTGGATGACGCGCCATGACTTCTCCGGCGCGCGCAAGCATGTAGTCGCCGAGTTCACGCGAGCGGTCGACGAGCCGTTCTTCTTGCAGCACCTTGAGCGCCGCCAAACCCGCGGTGCACGCGAGCGGGTTGCCGCCGAACGTCGAAGTGTGCAACAGCGGCGCATGGCCGAACGCGCGCATCCACACATCGTACTTGCTGATTGTCGCGCCGATCGGCACGACGCCGCCCGACAGACCCTTCGCCGCCGCGATGATATCGGGCACGACGCCGTCGTAATCCACGCCCCAGAGATAGCCTGTGCGGCCGAGCCCGGTCTGCACTTCGTCTGCGATGAACAGCACGCCGTGCGTGTCGCAGAGATCGCGGACGCCGCGCAGGTAGCCGTCAGGTGGCACAATCACGCCGCCTTCGCATTGCACCGGCTCGACGATGAACGCCGCCGCGCCGGGCAGCGCACGATCGAGCGCGTCGAGATCGCCGAAGGGGACGTGGCAGAACTCGGGGACGAGCGGCTTGAACGAATCTTTGAAGAGATCGCGACCGGTGGCGGTGAGGCTGCCCATCGTCTTGCCGTGATAGGCGTTGTCGGTCGCGACGATCATCGTGCGCTTGGACGAGAGCCGCGCGGTCTTGAGCGCGGCTTCGACCGCTTCGGTGCCGCTGTTCGAGAAGAAACTGATCTGCAGGTCGCCTGGCGCGATCCGCGCGAGCTCTTTGGCGAGCGCCGCGGTCTTCGCATTGAAGAACACACGGGACGACAGCGCCATGTGCTCCAACTGCTCGCGCACCGCAGCGACGACTTTGGGGTGCTGGTAGCCGAGCGTGAAGACGCCATAGCCGCCGCAAAAATCGAGATACGACTTGCCGTTCTCGTCGAAGATGCGACAGCCGCGCGCCTCGGTCTCGACCGTCGCGCCGGCAAGTTTCATAAAGCGTGCCAACGGCGGATTGATGTAATCCTTATAGGCGGCGTAGACGTCGTCAAAGCTCATCGTCGACCTCAGCTTTCTGTGCCGAAGGTGAGGTGTTCCTCGCTTCGAAGGTAGCGTCTGTGCTTGATAGCGCTGAATCGCTCATACGCTCCAAGCTAGCGGACGACGAGCAACTCGTTTGGAGCGGCATGCCCAAGCAAGGATTGCTGCTGCGTCCGACCGATGCGGTGGTGATTCCTGTTAGCCTAATGTGGGGCGGGTTTGCGCTGTATTGGGAGTATGAAGTCGTCACCACGCACCAGTTCTGGGTGCTCCAAGTGTGGGGCATCCCGTTCGTGCTCATCGGCCTGTTTCTGATCGTCGGACGCTTTTTTACCGATTCGGCTCTGCGGGCGCACACATCCTACGGTCTGACCAATAAGCGCATTCTCATCGTGGTCAACGACAAAGTGCAGAGCTACCCCATTTCGGATATCAGCGGCATCGGTATCACGACTGGAGCGGATGGAGTCGGCACGCTCGCCTTCGGCGTGCCGGGCACGCCCGTGCCGACGAACATAAGCGCGATGGTTGCGCCGACGCGCGTCACCTTCCCGACGTTCACGCTGATCGAAAACGCGCAGTCAGTCTGCGATCAGATCGAGGCCGCGCGCAAGACCTAGCGGCGCTACTCGAGCTTCGTTCCGCAGTTCGCGCAGAACTTCGCGCCCGGCGCGTTCTGCTGGTGGCAGCTCGGGCACTCGACCGTTTGCGCGACCGGCTTGCCGCACTCCGGGCAGAACTTCGAATTCGCCGGTATCTTCGCTTGGCAGTTGGGGCACGCGATGGTCGCGATCGCCGCGCCGGCAGCCGCCGCGCCCGCAGCCGGAGCACTAGCGGCTGCTTGTTGCTGTTGCGCCTGCATCGCTGCGTTGATCATGCCGGGGACTACAAAACCGAGGCCCGCGCCCATGCCGATGCCCGCTGCCGCGCCGGCGGACCCGCCCTGGTTCTGCGCCGCGTCTTCCAACGATTTGGCGGCCTTGAACTGCATGTACTGATTCATGTTGCCGACGACGCCCATGCCGGTGCGTTCGTCGATGACCTTCTGCACCTCATCGGGCGGCGTGATCGCGTTGATGAGGAAGTCGACCAGCTCGACGCCGTACTCAGCGAAGTCGTCCTTCACGCGGCTCTTCGCTGCGGCATCCAGCGCGTCGTAATACTTGGGCAGGTCGAGCACACTCTTGACCGTCTCGCCGAGCAGGTTGTTCAAGCGCGACACGATGATGTTGCGGAAGAAATCTTGCAGCGAATCCGACGTGTAGACGTTCTGCGTGCCGACGATCTTGTTCACGAACAGCTGCGCATCCGTGACGCGCACGCTGAAGATGCCATACGCGCGCAGGCGCACCATCGAGAACTCGGCGTCGCGGAACACGATCGGCTCGGCCGTGCCCCAATGCAGGTTCGTGAACACTTTCATAGCCACGAAGTAGACCTGCGACTGGAACGGCGACGTGCCGCCGAATGGGATCGAGAGGAACTTCGTCAACACCGGCAAGTTCTGCGTCGACAGCGTGTAGCGGCCGGGCGTGAACGTGTCGAGCGCGCGGCCGTCGCGGAAGAACACCGCGGCCTGGCTCTCTTGCACGATGAGCTGACTGCCCCACTTGATGTCGGTGGAGCCCGCTTCGGGCCAGCGGTGGACGATTTGCTGCCCGCTGTCGTCGAAGAATTCGATGACGGAAAGACCGAGTGCCATGACTGAAATCTTTACCTCGTGCTCACGCCGTTTGAGTGCACTTCAGTTGTACCGAGCGCGCGCGCTACTGTTTCAAGGCGCCGGCCGCCTTGTCCCGCGACTGACCGTGCCGATCAGAGCGGCGGGGTGGCTATCGGATCGAAGAGGTGCTGGCGCGCTTCGAAACGCCGGTCGAACTCCGCGGTGAGCGCGTCAAATGTCTGGAGCGCCTGCGTCAGTTTTGCGGGGTCGCCGGCGGCGGCTTCGACGCCCATGACCGCCGAATCGAAGGACGGCAGCTCGTTCATGATCCCCGTGTCATATTGATACAGACGCGCGAGCTCGGGCTCGCCGAGCTGCACGCGATCGAACACGGCCGAATACCCATAATCCGCGAAACGCATGCGATCGATGAGTTTGCCGAGGCGCCGCTTCGTCTGATCGATCAATGCAAGGCCATCGAGGCCGCCGGAGCGCGAGATGCTTTCGACGACGGCGTCGAGCCGGTCTTGAATGCCGGTCAGTCGCTCGCCGATGACGGCGCGCAACTGTTTGTCGGCGATGCGCCGATCCTCAACCGCCTTGTAGCCCGCGAATCCAGGGATCAGGTGCGCGAGATTTGCGAGCGCTTCGCCCACGGGCGGAAGATGCGCGTCGAAATTCTCGACGCGTTGCGCGACGTTGGGTTGCGCCTGCGGCGTTGCCGCGGGCGGCGCGGCCTGCGGAACGGTTGCGGGCGGCTGAGGCGCGTCCTGGTCAGGCATGAGAGAATAGCTCCTTGTCGGCGCGGCGTGTCGTGCGGCCGATGTTCCGCCTACTATATCGGCATACCCGTCCAAAGGTTTCCGGCGGGATGTCCCGCGTCACCCTGCGAGAGCTGCTTCCGGGTGCGGACTCCCGTCCGGCTCAAGTTCTCTGGAACGGGCTTCTTCGACGATCGCGCGGACCTCGTCGGCCGTCGGCGCGTGGTTGATGCGCTCGCGCAGGCTCGACGCGTCGCGGATCCCTTTGAGATACCAGCCCAGATGCTTGCGCATCTGCAAAACGCCGGACTTCTCGCCGTAGCGTTCGACCATCGCGTCGAAATGAGCGCGCGCGAAATCGACGCGCTCCTGCACGCTGGGCGGACCGGGCGCAGGTTCGCCGCGCATCGCCGCAGCGATTTCGCGGAGCAGCCACGGGTTGCCGAGCGTGGCGCGGCCGACCATGATCGCGTCGACGCCCGTCTCGCGCATTCGGCGCAGCGCGTCGTCGGCGCTGGCGATGTCGCCGTTGCCGATGACCGGCACGTGGAGCGCCTCCTTGAGCCGGGCGATGTACGACCAATCCGCGCTTCCTTTATAGAACTGTTTCCCGTAGCGGCCATGCAAGGTGAATGCGTCGATGCCGACGGCTTCCGCGCGCAACGCGATGTCGAGGTGCGTGAAGTTGTCCGACTCCCAGCCGAGCCGCATCTTGACCGTCACCGGCGCTTTGACGACCGCCTTGCGAACCGCATCGCAGATGCGCACCGCCAGATCGGGATCGCGCAAGATCGCCGCGCCGTCGCCGCCTTTGACGATCTTGGGCGCGGGGCAGCCGAAGTTGATGTCGACGATATCGGCGCCGCACTCCTCGACGAAGCGCGCCGCGCGCGCCATGACCTCAGGATCGCTGCCGTGCAGCTGCACCGCGCACGGCCGCTCGTCGTCGTACACGTCGATCATCTCGAGCGTGCGCGCGTTCATGCGCACCAGCGACTGCGCCGATACGAACTCGCTCACCGTCAGACCAAGCCCGAACGGTTTGAACAGCCGCCGGAAGAGTGCGTTCGTCACACCTGCCATCGGCGCGAGCGCCAAGGGCGGGGACGCCTCGACATGACCGATCTTGAGGGGGCGAGCGGACAACATGTGGAGATGTAGGTTCGACTTGCGCCCGCGAGCCGCCTCGACGAGGTAGGGCGCGGTGAAGCGGCTCAGGAACCGTGCGGTTATGAAGAACCATCATGCGGCGGGCGTGTGCCTCGTCGCCACGATCGCATTGTTGGCGAGCGCCGGCGCGCCCGCATCGGCCGCGCTGCGCGCGGTGGATTTCGTCTCTGCGAACACCGGCTGGGTCGGCGGCGATGGCACCATCTTGGGGACCACCGACGGCGGCAAGACCTGGCAGCGCGAGTACACTGGCCGCGACCAGATCTGGTCGCTGAGCTTCGTGAGCTCCGGCGTCGGCTATGCGGCCGGCATCGATCCGATCCCCGGCTCGGGCGTCATGCTCGGCACGACCGACGGCGGAAAATCATGGAACAAGCTGGCCGAACCGCGCAATCCCGCGCGCCAGATCAGTTTTGGCAGCTCGACGTTCGGCCTCGCCATGGCCGGCGGTTCGCCGCTTCCGGCGAGCGGCACGACGGAGCGCATCCCGCCGTTTTTCGGCGGCCGCTTGGCCGGCACCACCGACGGCGCTCGCTCGTGGCGCGTCCTCGATGCGACCGAACTCGTCGATTCGGCGTGCGTGTCGAACCCGCAACATCCGTGGGCGGCGTATCAGGCGGCGGTGCTTCGATCGGATGACGGCGGCGACACGTTCTCAAACGTGTTCTCGCCGCAGATCGACACGAAACGCGTCTGGTATGCGATGATCGGCTGCGCCGCGAGCGACGTCGCGTGGGTGCAGTTCGCCGGCGCTCCCTCGGGCGACCAACGTCCCTACATCGTCTATCGCACGATTGACGGCGGCACGCATTGGCAAGCCGTGCTCGCGAACAAGAGCACGCCCGAGGCGTATCCGCAAGACACCGCCGTACAGGGCGGACCTGGACCGTGGCCCGGCCCGTTTGCGGTCGTCGATGCGAACACCGCGTATTTCGTCGGCGGGTGCCCGCAGTGCGGCACGCGAGGCGCGGTCTCGATCACGGGCACGAACGACGGTGGCAAGTCGTGGCAATCGGTCTCGACCGTGCCGGATGTGACGCTGGCCGGTCCTGTCGCCGTATCGTTCGCCGACGCGAATCACGGCTGGATCGTCGGCTCATCGGCTGCGGGCGCGCCGATCATCGCGGCGACCGCCGACGGCGGACTGACCTGGACGAAACAAGGACCGAGCGGAAAATGAGCTCGACGCTGCTCGAGGTGCCCGCGCCGGTCATCCGCGACGTCGTCGAACTGCGGCGCGACTTCCATGCGCACCCCGAACTCGGCTTTGAGGAGGTGCGCACCGCGAAGATCGTCGCGGAGCGGCTCAAGGCGCTCGGCTACGAAGTGCGGACGGGCTTGGGGCAGACGGGCGTCATCGGGATCCTGCGCACCAAGCGGCCGGGCAAGACGGTGCTGCTGCGCGCCGACATGGATTGCTTGCCGATCGACGAGCGCAGCGGTGTCGAGTTCGCGTCGACGTCGCCCGGCAAGATGCACGCGTGCGGCCACGACGCCCACACCGCCATACTGCTCGGCGCCGCGCAGATGATCATGGAACGCCGCGACCTCGTGCACGGCACGATCGTGCTGTGCTTCCAGCCTGCTGAGGAAGGCAAGGGCGGCGCGCGCGCGATGATCGAGGACGGCGTGCTCGACGATCCTCATGTCGATCGCGTCTACGGCCTCCATCTGAGCTCGCTCTATCCGACCGGCCAGGTGCTGGTGCGCCCCGGACCGGTGATGGCGTCAAGCGATTCCATCGAGGTGACGATCCGCGGGCGAGGCGGCCATGGAGCGGCGCCGCACCAGACCGTCGATCCCATCGTGACCTCTGCATACTTCATCGCGCAGCTCCAATCGATCGTGAGCCGCAACGTCGATCCGATCGAGCCGGCGGTCATCACGATCGGCGCGATCCACGGCGGCACGATCCACAACGTGATCCCCGACAGCGTCGCGATGCTTGGCACAGTGCGCGCCTACTCGGAAGCCGAGCGCGCGCAGATGAAGCCGCGTATCGAACGCGTGCTGGCCGGATGCTGCTCGGGGCACGGCGCCGCGTACGATTATCAATACATCCAGCGGTATCCGGTCACCGTCAACGATGCGACCGAAGCGGCGTACGTGCACGCCCTGGCGACGCGCACGGTCGGCGCGCAGCGGATGGGTCTACTCGAGCAGACGATGGGCGCAGAAGATTTCTCATTCATGCTGCAGCGCCGCCCTGGATGCTTCTTCTTCCTCGGCTCGCAGTCCGACGAGCGGACGGCGGTGGCGCACCACAACGCGCGCTTCGCGATCGACGAGGCGTGCCTGCCGGCGGGCGTGCAGATGATGGTCGCGCTCGCGCTGGACGCGCCCCAACGCGCGTGAGCACGATGCGCGCCGCGGCGCCGCGACAACCGCTCGCAAACGACGCGTTCGTCTATCAACCGCCCGCCGGTGCCCAACCACACGTCGTGTTGTTGCCCGGGCTCATCGCCGGCGAGTGGATGTGGCGGCCGACGATGGACGCGCTCACGGAGCGCGGCTACGGCTACCTCGCCTTCGTCGAACCGTTCGCGGGGCAGCACGCCAGCGCGGCGCCGCTCGCGCGGCTCGTCATCGAGAGCATGGACCGATGCGACATCGAGTCGGCGATCGTCGCAGGCGGGTCGTACGGTACGCGCATCGCGCTCGATTGCACGCTCGCCCATCCCGAACGCGTCGACATGCTCGTGCTCTGCGGCGCGCCGGGCTCGATCACGACGGCGCAGCTCGGCATCACGTTCCAAGGCAAAGCCACACGTCCGATCGCGATGACGCTCCTGGACAAGATCTTCCACGATCCTGGATGCGTCGGCGAGCGCGACATCGATGAGACGATCCGACTGTTCAAAGAACACCGGCGCATGATCAGCATGATCCGGCTGATGAAGGAATGCACGGACTACGATTACGCGGCGGTGCTCGACCGGATCGAGGCGTTCGTGCTCATGATCTGGGGCGCGCATGACCGTATCAGCCCGTGCCCGTTGTGGGAGCGCCAGCTCGCGCCGCACGCGCGCGACGGCGCATTTTTCAGAGTCGAGCGCTGCGGCCACGTGCCGATGATCGAGCGGCCCGCCGTGTTCAATGCGCTGCTACTGGACTATCTTTCAACGCACCGTCCTCGAGATAGACGATCCGATCCGCCACGTCGGCGATACGCGGATCGTGCGTCACGGTGAGCACCGCGGCGCCGCGCGACTTCGCAAGTGCGCATAGCAGATCGGTCACCGCCTTGCCGTTTTCGGAGTCCAACGACGCGGTGGGTTCGTCCGCCATGATGATGCGCGGCGAACAGGCGAGCGCCCGGGCGATCGCCACGCGCTGTTTCTCGCCGGCTGAGAGCTCGGCGGGTCGGCTGTCATTCTTGTCGCGCAAGCCGACTTCGGCGAGCAGCGCATCTGCCTGAGCGCGTATCTTCGATTTGCGCTCGCCCTTGAGCGCGAGCGCCAGCGCGACATTCTCGCGCGCCGTAAGCGCGCCGAACAGATTGAATCCCTGAAAGACGAAGCCGAGATTGGCGAGCCGAAAGCGCGCGAGCGCGCTCGGATTAAGCGAGCTGAGCCGCGTACCCAACGCGACCACCTCGCCCGACGTCGGGGTGAGGATGCCGCCGAGGATCGAGAGCAGCGTCGTCTTGCCCGAGCCCGATGGACCCATGAGCAAGAGGAACTCGCCGGCGTTCATCTCGAGCGAGACGCCGCGCAAGGCGCGGGTCGCCGTTGCACCGTCGCGATAGGTCATCTGCACGTCGTGGGCGATGATCGCCAGAGCGCGGGTCATGCCTTGAACACGATCGCCGGATCGACGCGCAGCGCGCGCTGGACCGCGAAGATGCCGGCGCCGACGCACATCGCGACGATGATCGCGAGCGTCAGTGCGGCGCTC
The DNA here is from genome assembly GCA_963812135.1 of Vulcanimicrobiota bacterium. GTDB lineage: Bacteria > Vulcanimicrobiota > Vulcanimicrobiia > Eremiobacterales > Eremiobacteraceae > JAFAHD01. The sequence goes on along the minus strand of CAWETU010000001.1, from coordinate 716,436 downwards.
CCGGGCGTGATGAGGATGAGGATGTCGCGATGCTGGTGCGCCCATTGCGCGATGATCAGACTGAGGATGATGCCGGGCACGAAGCCGAGCAGCGCCAACAGAAACGCCTGCTCGGCGACGACTGCGTAGAACAGCGAGTCAGGCGCGCCCATGGCGCGCAGCGTGCCGTACTCCTTGATGTGTTCGGACACCGAAGTGTAGAGGATCTGCCCGGCGACCGTTCCGCCGACGACCAGCCCGACGATCGCGAGCAGGCCGAGCACGAAGCCGATGCCGGTGCGCTTGACCCAATACGAGTCCGTCCGCTCGATCATCTCGGCTTTCGTGTACGCGATCGTGTCCGGCAGTTCGGTGGTGAGCCGCCCTTTGAGCGCATCGATGTCCACTCCGGGCTTGGCCTTGATGAGGACGTAGCTGATGCCGTCGGACGGCTTCAAACTATCGCTGGGTGAGGCCGCCGGTGCCGGCGCAACGGCGGGCGGCGGCGTCGGCAACTGAGCGAGCAAGTCGGGCGCGCCAGCGAACGCAGCCCGTTCAGCGGCGAGCGCGGACTGCATCGCGGCGAGCTCCGCTTTCGCAACGGCGATCGAGCGCGCTGAAGGCGGCGGCGGTGCGAGGTACGCCGCGGCGTTCGGTAGCGACGCGTAGACGAATGTCGCCGACACCATCGGCTGGGTGCCCTGCGTCAGGCCGACGATGCGCACCTCACGCTGTCCGATCTTGCCCGAGTCGCCAATGCCGTCGATGTTGAGCCCGGGGAGCTTGGAAGCGTCGACGATCGCCGTGTCAGTGCCGTGCAGCTTTGTCAACGCCGCCTTCGGCACCGGGCCCGGCGACCAGAGTTCGCCATCGGGATCGAACCCGATGACTCGGACGTATTCCAGCTTGTGGCCCGGTCCGCGCCAAGCCGAGGTTTCGAGCAGCATCGCTTCTGCGCGCTCGACGCCGGTGACCCCGGCGGCCTTCGCGACCGAGTCATATCGCATCAGCAGCGCGAGCTCGAAGTACTGCGTTTCGCGTGCCGCCACCCACAAGTCGGCACGCGACTCCTCGATCGGCAGTACCGCCCCTTTGAGGAACCCGAAATAGACGCCCGCTTCGATCGCGATCAGTCCGACCGCGAATGCGACGCCCGCCTGCGCCACAAGAAACCGCGGTAGGTCTTGGAAGAGCGTCTTGCGTCCGAGTGGCACCATCGGGCGTGCGTCAGCTCTTCAAATACTTCGCATACCATGCGAGCGTGCGCGTCCACGCGTCGCTCGCGGCGGATGCGACGTACGACTCGCGCGTGTCGTCGAAGAACGCGTGCCCGGCTTCGTCGTAGATCTTGACATCGTTCGGCACCGTCAGGCGTTTGGCCATTTCGCGCACGTCATCCGGCAAGATGCCGGTGTCGCGACCGCCATAGTTGCCCATCAGCGGCACGCGCAGCTTATCGGTGTACGCGAGCGCCATGTCCGTGATCGGCCCATCGTTGCTCTGTCCCCAGCGGACCTTGCCGTAGAACACATCGGCGGCGTCGAAGTTCGAGTCGTCGACGGCCGCGCGCAACGCGATCCCCCCGCCCATGCAAAAACCCATCACGGCGATCTTCGGCGGCCGCTGCTGCTCGGCGGCTTTCGCGCGCTGGCGGATCCACGTCGCGCCGGCGGCGATATCGCCGTCGACGGTTGCGTCGACCAACTGAGAGGCAAGCTCGGAGAACGGCTTGTAGTCGGTCGCGCCGTCGCCTGACGGCATGTCTTTGGACCGCGAGTACAGCTCGGGCGCGATCGCCACGTAACCTTCCTTCGCAAGACGGCGGACGGTGTCGCGGATCTGCGCATCGACGCCCCAGATGGCCTGGCAGACGACGACGCCGGGCGTCGCGTCAGTCGCGTTCTTCGGATACGCCGCGTATGCCGAGATCGGCTGATCCGGCCGAGCGAGCGTGACGTGTTGCGTGCGGATCGCGGGGTCTCTTTCCGACACGATCGGCGGATGAGGCTTGCCCAGATCCTCGCCGGCCGCAAGTGCGGCGGCGATGGTGGATGTCGCGGCGATGGCGCCTGCCGACATGCCGATGAACGCCTTGCGGTTGAGGTCGAGCGCCGTCGAATGGATCGGGTCCAGCTGATCGGTCATGGTGCGGTTTTCCCTTTTCCGAGCCGGCGTGCGAAGGCGGCAAGCGCCGAGAGCAGTTCGCGCATCTCGGCCTTGATCTCGTCGTCGATGAGCTCACCTTGCGCATTGAACTTGGTGTTCGCGCGGGCGACATGGACCATCGGGTCGTCGAGCACGTGCATGCTGTTGAACACGAACACCGGCAGCAGCGCCAGCTTCGCGCGCGCGCCGCCGAAACGGCCGGTGGAGCAGCCGGCCAATCCGACCGGCTTATCGTTCAGGCACGAGTCGTCGGACGGACGCGACGCCCAGTCGAGCGCGTTCTTGGTCGGACCGGACATCGAGTAATTGTACTCGGGCGTCACGACGAGCAGCGCGTCAGCGTTGCGGATCGTGTCGCGCATGCGGGCGACTGCCGGCGGCGGCGGCGATTCGATGTCGGCATTGAAGAGCGGCACGTCGTCGATATCGATCGGAGCCATGCGAACATCTGACGGCGCGAGCGTCACTGCGTTGCGCAGCAGCATGCGGTTGAACGAGCCCTTGCGCAGGCTGCCCGCGAACGCCGCGATCGTGACCGTGTCTGTCGACATCGACGTCGGGTCCTAGACCTTTGCCCGCGTGCGGGCTTTGGACGCCCACACGTAGAGGCCGTCGAGCACGAGCCGCTCGTCTTTGACGTCGAAGACGCTGGTGTGCGGCACGATCAGATCGGCCAATCCGCCGGTCGCCACGACGGTCGGCTTCTCACCCATCTCGCCGGCGATCTTCGCGACCAGATATTCCACCTGACCGACGAAGCCGAGGATGACGCCGGATTGCAGCGCGGTGGGAGTGTCGGTGCCGATCGCCGCCGGCGGCTTGACTAAAGGCACGTCCATGAGTTTCGCCGCGCGGCCGATGAGCGCGTCGACCGACACTTCGATGCCCGGCGCGATGGCGGTGCCGAGATACTCCCCGTGTCCGGAGACCGCCGCGAAGGTGGTGGCGGTGCCGAACTGCACCACGATGAGCGGCGCGCCGTATTTGGTGACGCCGCCGATCGCTCCCCCGATGAGATCGGCGCCGAGCTCGGATGCATGACGCGTCTTGACCGGCACGATCGATTGGCGCGCCGCGGACAAGAATTCGGGCCGCGCTCCGAAATAGCGCTGCGCCATCTCGGTCAACGCGCGATACAGCGGCGGCACGACGCTCGACACCGCCACGCGTTTCACCGACGAGCGCGCCACCGAGTTGAGCCGCAGCATCGAATCGACCTGCGCCGCGAGATCGTCGCCCGTCTGCCGGCGATTGGTGTCCGAGCGCCAGGTGTGGACGAGCGTGCCGGCGGCCGCACCCTCGGTCTCGAACAACCCGAACTTGATGTTCGTGTTGCCGACCTCGACGGCGAGCAGCATGCTCAGCGCGCGCCCCGCAGCGCGGCGATCCGTTCGAGTATGGCGGACGCCACATCGGCTTTTGACGCGCGCGCCAAAGGCTCGCGGCCGTCGGCGCCCCACAACAGTGTCGCTTCGTTCTCGGATGAGCCGAACGCGCCGCCGGCGCCGCCGATGCGGTTGGCGACGATCAGATCGAGGCCTTTGCGTTGCAGTTTCTCGCGCGCGTTCTCTTCCACGCGCTCCGACTCGGCCGCGAATCCGGCGATGAAGCAGCCCGGCGGGCGCGCCGCCACGACGTCGGCGATGATGTCCGGGTTGCGCGTGAGCGCAAGCGTGGACTCAGCAACGTCCTTCTTCGCTTTGTGCGCGCTGACAAGCTCCGGCCGGAAATCTGCGACCGCGGCGGCGCCGATGAACAGCGACGCCGCAGGCAGGTGCTCGAGCACCGCGTTGTGCATCTCGCGCGCACTCGTCACGCGGATCAGCTCGACGTTCGCCGGCGCACGCAGTTCGGTCGGGCCGCTGATGAGCGTGACGCGCGCACCGCGCGCCGCCGCCTCGGCCGCAAGCGCATAACCCATGCGCCCGGTCGAAGGATTGGACAAAAAGCGCGCGGGATCGGCGAACTCGCGGGTCGGACCGGCGGTGATCAAAACGCGCTCGCCATCGAGCTGATGCGAACGCGCTAAAACGCGGCGCACCGCGGTGAGGATGTCGTCTTCGTCCGCGAGCCGGCCGCTGCCGACCTCGCCGCACGCCAAGAAGCCGGCGCCGGGCTCGATGAATTCCATGCCGCGCGCTTGCAGCGCTGCGATGTTGGCTTGCGTCGGAGCGGCTTCGAGCATCGCGGTGTTCATCGCGGGCGCGACGAGCACGGGCCGGCGCGTCGCCAGCACCGCGGTCGTCAGCAGATTGTCGGCGATGCCGTACGCGAGCTTGGCGAGCGTGTTCGCGGTCGCGTTGAGCACGAGCAGCAGATCGCTCTTGCGGACCAAGCCGATGTGCGCGATATCCCACGTCGATCCCGCGGCGAACATGTCGGTGTGCACGTCGTGGTTGGAGAGCGCTTGGAAGGTCAGGGGAGTGACGAAGCGCTGCGCCGACTCGGTCATGATGACGTGCACCTCGGCGCCCGCTTGACGCAGTGCGCTGACGATGCCGGCGCACTTGTACGCAGCGATGCCGCCGCACACCCCGACGAGCAGGGTGGCACCGGCGAGGTCGTTCGTCTGCGCGCGGCTCATGGCTTAGGGCGTGTGCACTTCCACATTGTCGATCAGGCGGGTGGGACCGTCGAACGCGGCGCCGACCACGAGCAGGTCAGCGTTCGCCGGCGCGGCGTGCAAGGGTTCAAACACGCCAGAGTCGACGACGGCCAGGTAGTCCATCTTCAAGGGCGGCAGCATCGCTTCCGCCTGCGCGACCGCCGCGTCGACGTCGCGCTGACCCTCCGCGAGCGCGCTCGCGATGTGCCGCAGTGCGCCGTACAGCCGGACGGCCTCGCGCCGTTGCGCGGCGTCGAGGTACGCGTTGCGCGAGGAGAGCGCCAACCCGTCCGGTTCGCGCACGGTCGGACAGCCTTCGATCCTGATCGGCAGATCGAGATCGCGCACCATGCGCCGCACGACGGCGAGCTGCTGCGCATCCTTTTGGCCGAAGTACGCGACGTCGGGCGCGACGGCGTTGAACAGTTTGAGCACGACGGTCGCCACGCCGCCGAAGAATCCCGGCCGCCGCTCGCCCTCCAAGTGTGCCGCTATCGGGCCCGGCGCGATGCGCGTCTGCGCGTCCGGCGGATACATCTCATCCCGGCTGGGCGCGAACAACAGATCGACGCCGGCGCGCTCCAGCGACGACGAGTCGGCCTCGAGCGAGCGCGGATAGCGATCGAAATCCTCAGCCGGACCGAACTGGAGCGGATTGACGAAGACCGACGCGATCACGCCGGCGCATTCGCGGCGCGCGCGCTCGACGAGCGAGATGTGACCGGCATGCAGCGCGCCCATGGTCGGCACGAAACCCACCGGCCCGAGCAGCGATGCCCGCGCGCGGCGCAGCTGTGCGACGGTCACGACCGTGCGCATGACTTATGCTGAATCGGAATGTTTCATGACGCGCAGCATTGTGCGCCCGACCACAAACGCCTGGCCAACCGCGATGCTCACACTTCCATCGATCCGGCGGCCGTCAAGGTACGTGCCGTTGCTGCTGCCAAGGTCGGTCAAGCGCACGCCGGTGTCGTCAGCGCACACTTCTGCGTGCGTGCGCGAAATTGTGCGGTCCGTCGGCACGACGGCCTGCACCGCGGACGCGTCTCTGCCGATACTGATGCGCTGCTCAAAGCGCCATGCTTTGCCGTCGAGCGGCCCGTTCATCGCCTCGATCACGAACATATCGGCGCCCGCTTTTCGCGGGTCCCGCATGACACTCCCGCGCTCGAACGCTCTGGCGCAGGACGTCACAGTGCCGTCACACCCGCTCTTTTCGACATCGCGGGCGGTAAAGTCGCCCCTGCGGGTGGCCGATGATATGGATATGAAGGCGGATCCCTTCGAGCACGGGCAGACCGCCAGCACCGACGCCAGGCGGAGCATCATCGGAGTGGACAACTCAGGCGTGAAGCACTTGCAATCGGAGCTGATCGACATCGACCCGGACGCCCTGCGCGAGGCAGAGCGTGTTTTCGCACAGGGGATACTCGACACGATGCCGGGGAAATCCGTAGCCCGCGCGTCATATGAGGAGACCCGCGTGGTCCTCACGATGACCGACGGCACGGAATACTACTTCTACGGTTTTTTGGGCGAATCAGGCCTTCGGTAGCACGTTCGCATCCACGAAGTCGGCGATCGCTCGCCGGTCTTCGGGATCGATGGACGTGAACGCGATCCCGTGATGGTATGTCTTTTCGGTGCCGAGAAATGCGCTTAGCACCACGCGTCCGCGCACTCTGATCGAGTTGGCGCGTTCCGGCAGGCTGAATCGTATATCGAGGGTCGCGCGCGGCGGCACGTCGTGCGGCGCGACGAGGCGCATCCCGCCGGCGCCCAGATCGAGCACCGAACCCGAATGCGCCGTCGAGTCCCCTTCAAGCGAGAACTCCACCGGCAATGAAACCGGGACGCGCACGTATTGGCGTCTGTGCAGGTCACCCGTCATAGCGCAATATTCTTCTTCGTAGTGGCGCAACGCCTCTTACGCGAACGCGCCTGCGGCCGCGCCCATCAACGCGAGGACGCCGTGCGCAGCGTCGAGGCCGCCTTGCACGTAGACCTCGTACGGCTCTCGCAACGGCGCGTCACACGATAATTCGAGGGTAGCGCCCGAGACGAATGCGCCGCCCGCCATAATGACGGGATCGGCGTAGCCGGGGACCGGACCGGGCTGCGGCGTGGCGCGCGCGTTGACGGGCAGCAGCCGCTGCAATCCTCGCGCGAAGCCTTCAAGGCGCGATACGGTCCCTAGCTTGATCGCTTGGATGATGTCGGTACGCGGCGCGCCGGCGACCGGGTCGACGTCGCAGCCGAGCCGCGCGAAGAGCGCGGCGGCGAAATCCAATGTCTTGAGACTCTCCGCCACGGCGCGCGGCGCGCGGTGCAGGCCCGCGAAGAACCAGCGCTGCGCGTCGAGCGTCGGGCCCACGGCGCTGCCCAGCCCAGGCGCGAACGCGAAATCGGCGACTCGGGCCACGAGTTGCGCGTCGCCCGCGACATAGCCGCCGGTCGTGGCGAGGCCGCCGCCGGGGTTCTTGATCAGCGATCCCACGATGAGATCGGCGCCCACGCTGGTCGGCTCCGTACGTTCCACCAATTCGCCGTAGCAATTGTCGACGACGACGACAGAGCTTGGCGAGTGCGCACGCACGATCTCGATCAGCGCGCCGATCTGCGCGACCGAGAGCGACGGGCGCGAGGCGTAGCCGCGCGAGCGTTGGATGAACACCACGTCGGGAACGCGGCGCAACGCGTCTTTTGCGTCTTCTTCGCGCGGCGCGGCGCCCGTCGTCCACGCGGTCTCGAGATATTCAACGCCGCGGGCTCTTGCGAGGCCGGCGGGATGATCGACGAGCGCCATCCGCAAGGTGTCATAGGGCCTGCCGGTCAGCGAGCACAGCGTGCCGCCGCGGGGCAGCAGCGCGCCTAGCGTGGCGACGATCGCGTGCGTGCCGCTGACGAACTGCAAGCGTGCCAGCGCGGCGGGCGCTCCGAAGACGTCGGCGAGCAGCGTTTCATACGCTTCGCGACCGCGGTCGTGATACGCGTACCCGGTACTGCCCGCCAGGTGAGAATCGTCGATGCCGGCGCGCGCGAACGCCGCGGTCACTTTTGCGCTCACCGCAAACGCCTGTATGTCGCGCTCGCGCCACGCATCGGCGACCTGCTCGAGCGACGCCTGCGCCGCGTCGACGATGCGCGCGGGTATGTCGAGCGTCCGCGCCGCATCCGCCAGCACGATCTTCACGGGATGCTCTCCTCTTCCGTTCGCGCGCTTTCCGGATGCCGTTCGAGTTCGAGCTCGTGTTCGCGAATAGCCTCGGCCGCCTTGACGAGTTGTTCCTCTTGCTCGGGCGCCGCGCGGAGCGTGTCTTCGAATGTCCGGTAAAAGGGTAGGTACATCACGAACGCCAGCGCGATGTTGACGAACACGAGCGCCACCGCGCGCCAGTCGCCGTTGGTGGTGAGCCAGGCCGCGATCGGCGCCGGAATCGCGCCCGGCAAGAACACCACGGTTTTGGCCACCAAGCCGAAGTACATCGCTAGATAGGTGATCGTGGCGAGCACCAGCGGCACGCCGATGAACGGGATCGTCAGACTCGGATTCATCACGAGCGGTAAGCCGAAGATGAGCGGCTCGTTGACGTTGATGAAGCTCGGCAGGATCGACGCGAAGCCGAGCTTACGCACCCGCGGGATCTTCGAGAACAGCATGAGGACGTTGAGCGAGAACGTCGCGCCGGAACCGCCGGGAAAGAAAAACAAGAACAGCGTGATGGTGACGATGTGCGGCGGAGCCTGATGGTGCAAGAGCGCTTGGCCGTTCGCGTCGATGGCCCCCAAGAAGATCGGGGTGGTGATCGCCGACAGGAAACCGGGGCCGTGCACACCCGCGGTCCATAGCAACACCTGGAGGAACACGACGAGCAGCAATGCGGGCAGGGTGTCGCCCACGCCGATCAGCGGCTTGATCGCGGCGAGCAGCACGTCCGCCATGCTGTGGTGAGACGGCGCCAGCAGGCCCGCGATGCCGGCGAAGAGGCCGAGCACCGCAACCGCCGACGCGACGAACGCGAGCGCCCGGCGCTTGATGGCGCGATAGATCCAGCGCATCGCCTCCCCGGTCAGGCTGGCGACGATGATCGCCAGGAAGAGGCTGCCTGCCGACAGCGTTCCGAGCAAGACGAAAGGCGAATGCGGCACCGGCCTCGGCAGCGAGAGCGCGAAAGCCGCCGCTGTCAAGAGCACGGCCGCGATGCGATCGTAGCCAAAGCGCAGCGCAAGATGGTTGGCCAGCAGCACGGCGAGCGCGACGCCCATCGCGCCGAAGCCGATATGGTACGCGTCGAGGAAGCGCGCGAAGAGATCGGAGAGCTGCCACACGATCGGATGCGGCGGCACGAAGAAGTAGACGACGACCGTGGCCACCGCCATCACCCAGAACGCCGGCTGGATGGCGGCGCGCACCGCTGCGAAATGCGGCTCGTCGGCCGCGCGCTGCAGGCGCGGCAACATGCGGGCTTCGAGCGCGCCGATCGCGGCGTCGAGTCCGCGCAACGCGGACGCTCTCAACGATCCTCGATCCTAGGACGCCCGCGCGGTGCGGCGTTGCGCGCGCTCCGCGGCGCGCTCGACGAAACCACGGAAGAGGCGGCGGCTCGGCTCGTCGCGCGTGACCAATTCTTCCGGGTGCCATTGCACGCCGAGGAACAACGCGCGCGCCTCGGGCAGCTCCAGCGCCTCGATGACGCCGTCGCGCGCGGTCGCCACGACCTGCAGCCCGGCGGCGACGCGGCGCACCGCCTGGTGATGCAGCGAATTGGTCGCAAGCGAGGTGGTGCCCAATAGCGTGGCAAGCGTCGAACCGCTGGCGACTTCGATCACGTGGGTGGTCTCGTCGCGCGCGTGATCGGGCGTCTGCTTGTGCGTGAGCCGCAGTCCGTTGGGCGGCTCGAATTGATCTTCGATGTCCTCGTACAGCGTGCCGCCGAGCGCGACGTTCATCACCTGGATGCCGCGGCAGATGCCAAAGCATGGAATGCCCGCGCGCCGCGCGGCGCGCACCGCCTCGATCTGGAATTCGTCAGTGCCTTCGGGGGCCGACTCGACGGCCGGATGCTCGCGACTTCCATAAATCGTGGGTGCGACGTCGGCGCCGCCTGGTACGAGCAAGCCATCAAAGCGCTCGAGCAACTCGGAGACCGATGCCAGGTATTGCGGCGGGCCCACGAGCTCGGGCTGACCGCCCGCTTGTTCGACCGCAAAGCGATATTTCGCGCGCGCGTCGGGCTTGCCCAGCTCGTGCGCGCTCACCGCAATGGCGATCTTCGGCTTCATACGACGTAGCTTCACCGCTCAAACGCAAGATGGCCTGCCTTCGAGAGGCGGGCCATCCTTAAGCGCGCTCGCGAGCTGCGCTCGCAAGAACACCCGAGCCTTCGCTCGGGTGCTACATTAGAGTTTGCGGATGACGGCGGAGACTTTGCCGAGGATCTGCACGTCGTCGGCGTAGATCGGTTCCATGTATTTGTTCGCCGGCTGCAACCGGATGCGATTCGCTTCCTTATAGAAGGTCTTCACGGTGGCGTCGCCTTCGGTGCCCGGACCTTCGACCATCGCCACGACGATATCGCCGTTGTTGGCGACCTGTTGCGGCTGCACGACGATGAGGTCGCCGTCGAGGATCGCCGCGTCGACCATGGAGTCGCCCTTGACGCGCAGCATGAACGAGCCGGCCTTGGCCGCCAAGTTTGAGGGAAGCACGATCTCTTCTTCGATGTTCTCGATGGCGGTTGCGACGGGGCCGGCGGCGATGCGGCCGACGAGCGGCAGCGTCACGACGTCGCGAGACACCTCGCTGCCGGTGACCAGCGCGCGCGGCTTGGTGGCGTCGCGATGAATGAGGCCCTTGCGCTGAAGCGTGCGGAGGTGGCTCTGCACGGTGGAGCTGCTGGATAAGCCGACGCGCTCGCCGATCTCACGGACCGAGGGCGGGTACCCATGCGCCCGCTGAAACTCTTTGATGCAGTCGAGGATGGCCTGCTGCCGCGGTGTCGTCTTGCGATCCACAGGAGTATACCGCCCTTTCCCTTTTCCGAGCGTCGCACGCGGGACAATAGGCGACGCAGACATCCGTCGAAGGCTCACCCCATGCGACGGTAACCTGGATTCTAGCATACCCCGCGCTCGGAAGCAAACGTTTGTTCGAAAAAACCTTGACACTTGGCTTCAGACGGCGGTAAGATGACCCCAGAACATATGTTCGAGCCGAGCAGGCTCGGAGGACAGCTCTGATGCATAAACGCCGCCCGACGCGGGTCACGCTCATTCCCTTCATCCAAGTGCTCTCCCTCGTGCTGGTGTTCGCCCTGCCGGTGGTGTGGGCGTCCCAGGTCTACACGTCCAGTCCCGCCCACTACGACAAGGTCGTCGTGAGCCATGGCGACACCGTGTGGGGCCTCGTCGCCAAGCACGCCGCTGAGGGAAGCGACGTCAACGAGCTGGCCTACAACGTCATGAGCCTCAACCATATCAAGGCGGGCCAATCGCTGCGCCCAGGCCAGGTTCTCCTCGTCCCACGTCAGTAGCCGTCGAGTTCACTCGACCGATCGAGACCCCCCGCGCCGGACGCGGGGGCTTTTCTTTTCCCGGCGCATTGACGGAGACGGCGCAGCTAGGTTTGACGGGGGTTTGCGCGCCATGGTATCCTGTCCGATGTACCCCGGTACCGGCCGGTCGAATGAATTCGACCGCTACACGGCTGGTCCGCGGGCGAATGTGGAAAAGGAGTTCACCACAGCATGGCATTGTCCAAAGATCACAAGACCTCGGTCATCGCAAAACACAAGCGCAAAGACAACGATACCGGGTCGCCTGAAGTCCAGATCGCCCTTTTGACCGAATCCATCAACGACCTCACCGAGCATCTCAAATCGCATAAGAAAGACCACGCCAGCCGGCGCGGACTGCTCATGAAGGTCGGCAAGCGGCGCCGCCTCTTGCGCTACCTCGAGAGCGCCGATCTCGAGCGCTATCGGGCGATCGTCAACCAATTGGGTCTGCGACACTAACAAGCCGCAGGTTTTCATCGAGCGCGATTTCCGTGCGCGCCGCGCCCCGTCAGGGCCGACCGGTACGCTAACGCGTGCTCCAGGGATAGCCACCCATTATTAAGAAGAAGCATATCGTCACATCAGAATCGATTAACACATGATCTCGCGATCGAACGTCGCGAGCCTTGAAAAGGAGTCCCTTTTGCCAGAGTCCGTCAGCATGGAGCTGGGCGGGCGTACGCTTACCATCGAAACAGGTGAGCTTGCGCGCCAGGCCAGCGGCTCCGTATTTGTGCGTTACGGCGACACCTGCGTTCTCGCCGCCGTCACCGCCAGTATGAATCCACGAGAAGGCATCGAATTTTTCCCCCTCACGGTCGATTACGAAGAGCGGATGTACGCCGCGGGCAAGATCCCAGGCGGTTTCATCAAGCGCGAAGGCCGTCCGTCCGAGAAGGCGACGCTGACCGCGCGTCTCATCGACCGGCCGATCCGACCGCTGTTCCCCGAAGGCTTCCGTAACGACATCCACATCATCATCACGACGCTTTCCGTCGATCCGGAAGTCGATCCCGATGTCGTGGCGCTCGTCGCCGCAGGCGCGGCGCTCGCCGTCTCCGACATCCCCTTCGATCAACCCGTGGCCGGCGTGCGCGTCGGCATGGTCGACGGCGAGTACGTCGTCAACCCCACGCGCGAACAGCTCGACAAGAGCATCATCGACGTCATCGTCGCCGGCACGGCCAACGCGGTGATGATGGTCGAAGGCGGCGGCAAGGAGGTCTCAGAGGAGACGTTCCTCGGCGCGGTCGAGTTCGCGCACGCGCGCATCGCCGACATACTGCGCACCGTCGCGCAGCTCACCTCCAAAGCGGGCAAACCGAAACGCGTGTTCCCGCTGTACCTGCCGTCCGAGCAGATGCGCGAGTTCGTCGCCGACGCGTTCGGCGCCGATATCGCGCGCGCGATGCGCATCACCGGCAAGCAAGAGCGCGGCAAGGCGTTCGACGCGATCACGCGCACGGAAGCGCTGGCACGCGTCGCCGGCCACCGGCTCGAACACGATGTGCGTCCGTTCCTCGAGGATCCGAAGAACCGCGACTTCGACAAGTGCGTGAAAGCGCGCGAGGAAGAAGAACTGCGGACGATGGTCGTCGACGAGGGCATGCGCCCAGACGGCCGCCGGCTCGACGAAGTACGCCCGATCAGCACGCGCGTCGGCATCGTGCCGCGCACGCACGGTTCGGGTCTGTTCACGCGCGGTGAGACGCAGATCTTCACTGCCGCGACGCTGGGTTCGATCTCGGACGAGCAGCGCATCGACGGGCTCGGCCCGATGACGTTCAAGCGTTTCATGCACCACTACAACTTCCCGCCATACTCCGTCGGTGAGACGCGCCCGATGCGCGGACCCGGCCGGCGTGAGATCGGCCACGGCAACCTCGCCGAGCGCGCGATCGCGCCGATGCTGCCCCCGCCGGAAGCGTTCCCGTACACGCTGCGCTTGGTCTCCGAGACCTTCGAGAGCAACGGATCGTCGTCCATGGGGTCGGTGTGCGCGAGCACGCTGGCGCTCATGGATGCAGGCGTGCCGCTGCCCAAACACGTCGGCGGCGTCGCCATGGGCCTCATCCTCAAAGATGGCCGGCCCGGCATCCTGACCGATATCCAAGGGCTCGAGGACGCGCTGGGCGAGATGGACTTCAAAGTCGCCGGCACCGTCGACGGCATCACCGCCGTGCAGATGGACATCAAGGTGCAGGGCGTCACGATCGACATCATGCGCAAAGCGATGGAACAAGCCCACGAGAGCCGGCTGTTCATCATCGAAAAGCTCAAGGAAGCGATCGCCACGCCACGCCGCGGCTTGTCCAAGTACGCGCCGCGGATGATCGTGCTCGAGATCCATCCCGACAAGATCAAAGACGTCATCGGCCCAGGCGGCAAGATCATCAACAAGATCGTCGCCGAGACCGGCGCCAAGATCGATATCGAAGACGACGGCCGCGTGTTCCTCGCCTCGCCGGATGCGGCGTCGGCGGAGAAAGCGCGTCGCATGGTCGAGGACATCGTCAAGGACGTCGAGATCGGCGAGGTCTATACCGGCGTCGTCAAGCGCATCATGAACTTCGGAGCCTTCGTGCAGATCCTGCCGGGCAAAGAGGGGCTGGTGCACATCTCGCAGCTCGCGCCGCATCGCGTCAATCGCGTCGAAGATGAAGTCAACATCGGTGACGAGGTCGTGGTCCAGGTACGCGAGATCGACGATAAGGGCCGCATCAATCTCACGCGCAAGCACCCGGCGGAGTCCGGGAAGCACTGACGCGTACGAAAGGCACGATCATGCAGCATCTCCGACACCGCACGGTCGCGGCGGCGGCCCTCGTCGCGTTGGGACTGGGTGTGGCGCCGTTCGCGGCGCTCGCGGCCCAGACCGTGTCGGCCGGCAACGGGCTCAACGGCACGTTGCAGAACGCGCTCAACACGAAGAGCTCGTACGCGGGCCAGCCGATCGCCATCTCGGTCGTGTCGCCCTACCCCGGAGGACTCTCTGCGCTCGGCGGCGCGACGATCTACGGACACGTTGGTCAAGTAACGCCCGGCGGACGCGGCACGAACCCACAGCTTTCGATCATCTTGGACAAGATCAAGTTCCACAACGGTTCGTCTGAGACGATCGGCGCGGTGGTCAGCAAGCTCGAGCCGAAAAAAGACAAACACGGACGCGTGCTGCTCGGCACCGGGGCCGGCATGCTCTTGGGGAACTGGGCCGGCAAGGCGATGTTCGGCGGCAAGGCCGGCGGCGCGGTCGGGGCGGCCACCGGGTTCTTGCTTAGCTCGAACAACAAGAGCGACTTCACGGTGCCGGCCGGATCGCCGGTGGGCATGCAGTTGACGCGCTCGCTCAGCGTGCCGTAAACAAACCGGTCGAATACATTCGACCGCTACATATACAAACGAGAAGAGCCAGGCAGCAATGCCAGGCTCTTCTTCTCTTTAGGCAAGACCGGTTCTTAGAGGAGACCAGCGGCGCGCTGCAACTCGACGAGGGCGCGGCTTTCGTCGGCGAGCGCCGTCGCGTATTGCACTTGGGTCTGCGTGAAGATGAGCAGCGCATCCGACAGGTCGAGCGCAGTGCCGACGCCCGATCGATACCGCAGCTGCGTCACGCGCAGGCTTTCCGCCGCCGAAACCTGGGCTGTGTTCGCCGCGCCGACCGCCGCCTGAGCCGCGGCGTAATCGAAGTAGGCTTGGCGCACCTGCAAGTCGACGCTGTTGCGCAGCTGCTGAAGGTTGATCTTGGCTTTGTCCACATCGGCGGTCGCTTCGACGACTTTGCCGTGCGTGAGCCCGCCGTCGAACAGCTTCCAGACGACCGCGAGCGTCTCGGAGAGCTGCGGCTGCGGCACGTTCACAAAGTTCGGCTTGCTCGAGGCCTCAGAGATCTGCAGGTTGATCGCGGGCAGCGTGCCGGCTCGCGCCTCAGCGACCGTGCGCTCGGCGATCGTCACCGCGTCGATCGCCGATGCGATCTCCGGGCGGCGCGACTGCGCGCCCTGCAACAGATCTGTCAACCCGTACACCGGCGGCTGGATCTCGAGCGGCTGTGTCGGATTGATGTTGCTGGCCAAGTTGATGTTGAGCAGATTCGCCAGCGTCGCGTTGGCCAGGTTGGCCGAGTTGTGTGCGCGCACAGCAGCGACTTGCGCATTTGCGAGCGACACCTGCTGGCGCAGCACATCGGCTTTCGCGGCGGTCCCGGCGTTGAACAGTTCCTGCGACGTCCGCAAGTTCTGATTGCCGACATCCACCGCTTCATCGCTGATGACCGCGGTGCGCTGCGAGAGGCTGAGGTCGAAATACGCATTGGTCACGTCGGTGATCACGGTCGTGCGGGCAGCGGCATAGTTGCTTTGCGCCGCTGAGTAGCCCGCGGCCGCCTGGCCAACGACCGCTTGCACCGCGCCGCCGCTGTACAGCGCGTACTGCAGCGTCGCGTTGACGTTGTTCATGTTGGTGGCGGAGAACAGGCTCTTCTGCAAGACCGGCGGCCCGGTCGGCTGCGGCACGGGGATGAAGAAAAATGCTGCGTTCTGCGTGTGCACGTACGAGTAGCCGGCCGAGACCGACGGGAACAGATTGCCGCGCGCTTGGATGAGCCGCGCCTGAGCTGCCTTCACGTCTTGGGCCGCGGCTTGATAGGCGAGATTGTTCGTGAGCGCCAGCGTCAGCGCGTCTTGCAGCGAAAGCGACAGCGGCGAGACGGCCGGTGCCGGCGTGGGTTGTGCGTTCGCCGGCAGTGCGCTCGCCAGTCCGATCGCGAGGGCGGAGGCGACGGCCATGGCGAGCGTCGCCGTCTTGAATGTGGCGTTCATATCGATACGTCGTTCATCCTTAACGTCTTCATTCCCTAAACGCCCGGTGCCAGTTCCCGCGAAACGAAGAAAGCGGCCGTTTTGGGCCGCTCTCGTCCGGTCGACTGCGCGTGGGATCAGGCTGCCGGGGCGCTCGTCAGCGAGACGGCGCTCGGCATGCGGAACACGCGAGACAGTCCTGTGAGCTCCATGACCCGGCGGATGTGCGGCTGCGAAGCCTGCACGCGCACGTCGCCGCCGCGGTTGCGCGCCAGGCGCAACGTGGCGATGAGCGCCGCGAGGCCGCTCGAATTCAGGGTCCCGACGTTGTCGAGGTCGATCGTGAGGTTGACTCTGCCGGCCTCGACCTGGCGAGCGAGCTGGCGGCGCGCGAGCTTCCCGCCCGCATCGTCAAGATCGCCCACCAATGCGACGCTCGCATCGGTCGGAGTACCGAGGTCGGTTACTTTGATTCGCATCATGTCTATAAGCCCTATTTGGAGAACAGCCGTCCGGGTAGTTAGTTGGCTGCCGTACTGTTTACCAGCTAATAATAACCCTGTTTACAGTAAGTTGCAAGCAGGTACCGTAAAGATACTTTCTGTCCCGCAAAACGGCCCACAACTTGCACTTCATCCTTGCAACGGCTTAGTCGTAAAACTGGACGCGTTGGGGTTCGTCAGAATCTACTTCCAGGCACAGCCGAAGTTTCGCGTTGTGCGCAAACGCGCCGCGCCCGCGTGCAGTCACGAGGTCGGTGGCGGGCTTTCAAAGCGCCCGATAAGAAACAGCGCGACGGTGTTCGATAATCTTCGATCCTTTGTCGACGCGCTGCGGGAGTCCGGCGAGCTGCGCGAGATCGCGGTCCCCGTCGATCCGCATCTCGAAATCACCGAGATCGCCGATCGCTGTGTGAAAAGCGCCGGCGGCGGCCCTGCGCTGCTGTTCACCGACGTCAAGGGCTCGCCGTTCCCGCTGCTCATCAACGCCCTGGCCTCGCCGCGCCGCATGGCCATGGCGCTCGGCGTGACGTCGCTCGACGATCTCGGCGCGAAGGTGGACAAGCTCATCTCGCTGGCCCGGCCTAGCGGCGGATCGAATCTGTTCGCCAAGCTGCTCGAGGCGCGTGAGCTGCTCGGCATCGGACCGAAGGTCGTGCGTTCCGGCCCCGTTCAGGACGTGGTGCGCAAAGGCGACGAGGTCGATCTACGCGAGCTGCCGGTGCTCACATGTTGGCCGATGGATGGCGGCCCGTATATAACGTTCCCGCTCGTGTTCACGAAGAACCCGGCGACCGGCGCGCAAAATGTTGGCATGTATCGCATGCAGATCTTCGACGAGCGTACGACCGGCATGCACTGGCAGCGCCACAAACACGGGCGCGAACATCAAGAAGCCGGCGCCGCGGACGGACGCATGCCTGTGGCCGTCGCCATCGGCGGTGATCCGACGCTCACCTACGCGGCCACCGCCCCCTTGCCGTCGGACTTTGACGAGATGCTGCTCGCCGGTTTCTTGCGCGGCCGCGCAGTGCCCATGGTGCGTTGCCTGACGGTCGACCTCAACGTGCCTGCCGACGCGGATTTCGTGCTCGAAGGCTACGTGGACAACCGCGAACTGCGGCGCGAAGGACCGTTCGGCGATCATACCGGCGTGTATTCGCTGGCGGACGATTACCCGGTCTTCCACGTCACCGCCATGACGCGCCGGCGCGATCCGATCTATTGGACGACGATCGTCGGCAAGCCGCCGATGGAGGACGGCTGGCTCGGCAAGGCGACCGAGCGGCTTTTCTTGCCGATCCTCAAGCAGATGCTGCCCGAGGTCGTCGACTACAATCTGCCGGTCGAAGGCGGCTTTCAGAATCTGGTCATCGTCTCGATCCGCAAACGCTATCCAGGTCAGGCGAAGAAAGTCATGTACGCGCTTTGGGGTCTTGGCCATATGATGATGCTGACGCGCAACATCATCGTGGTCGACGCGGACGTCGACGTGCAGAACATGCGCGACGTCGCGTGGGTCACGTTGAACAACGTCGATGCCGGCCGCGACCTCGTCTTCGCACCGGGTCCGGTGGACGTGCTCGATCACGCCGCGCCGTTGCCGTCGCTCGGCACGAAGCTGGGCATCGACGCCACGCGCAAAGGACCCGAGGAAGGCTACATGCGCGAGTGGCCGCCTGACATCGTGATGTCGGATGACGTCAAGGCCGCGGTCACCAAACGCTGGGCCGAATTCGGCCTGCCGGATCCGAACGGCCAGCCATGAACGCATTGCGCGCCTTCGTGCGCGACATCAAACCGGAGCACACGCTCTTCGCGCTGCCGTTCGCATATGCCGGCGCGCTGCTCGCGCAAGGCGGCGTGCCGCCGCTGCGCACACTCGCGTGGATCACGCTCGCGGTGCTTGGCGCGCGCACGGCGGCGATGGCCGCGAACCGCTTGCTCGACGCTCGAATCGACGCGCGCAATCCGCGCACCGCCGCGCGCCCGCTCGCGACCGGCGAGCTGCGCCCGAGCGTCATGCTGTGGGCGATCGTCGCCGGCATCGCGTTGCTGACCCTTTCGGCCTGGCAACTCAACCCGCTGTGTCTCGCGCTCGTTCCGCTCGGCGCGGTCGCGCTGATCGTCTACCCGCTCGTGAAGCGCTTTTCATGGGGCGTCCATTTCTTGTTGGGCGCGGTGGACGCGCTCGCGCCGCTGGGCGGATGGCTTGCGGTCACGGGCCGCTTCGAATGGCCGTCGTTGATCCTGTTCGTCGCGGTCACGCTGTGGGTCGCGGGTTTCGACATCCTGTATGCGCTCATGGACTACGAGGTCGACATCCGCGACGGCATCCGGTCGATCCCGGCGCGTTTCGGCACGCAAACGGGGCGCTCGCTGCCGATCGTGCTCCACGGCATCATGCTCGTGCTGCTTGCTTGGCTCGGGCTGGTCGTCCACGCGCATCCGCTGTACTGGATGGGGCTAGCCGCCGGAATCGTGCTGGTCGGCTACGAAGTGGTGCTCATCCGCCGGCGCGGGGGTGACGTGTTCGCCCTCAATGCGGCGGTTTTCACTGCCAACATGACCTTCTCGGTCATCTTCTTGGCGACGACTGCCGCCTCGCTGTTTCTCGCGCAATCGACGCCCGGTCCGTCCTGAACAGAAAGAATTTGATGATACGCGCTCCGCTTCGACCGCTCGCCGTTTGCGCCGCCTCGCTCTTGAGCATCGCGCTCGCAGGCGCACCCGCGCTCGCCGACTTTCCTCCGTACGCCAAAACGATGGGCGTGGCGCTCGTCGCTCCGTTCTCGGGCGATCAAAGACTGCTCGGCATCCAGCTCGCCAACGGCCTGAACCTGGCGATCGATCAAGCGAACGAGCGGCGCAATCTCGCCGACTTCGTCTTCGTCTATCATTCGTTCGACGATCAGGCGGACCCGGGCGTCGCTCAGCAGCAGGCGGACTTCGCGCTGGTGGATCCACTCACGTCCGTGGTGATCGGCCACGTCGGCGCCGAAGAGACGTTTTTGTCGGAGCCGATCTATCACGAAAAGGGCGCGCCGCTCATCATCCCGACGTCGCCGATCGCGCAGCTGACGCGCGCCGGCTACGACAACGTCTTCCGCTTGTGTCCGACCGACGTCGTCGAAGGGCAACAATCGGCGCGCTACGCAGAACGGACGCTGCACGCCAAGAAAGCCGCGGTGGTGTATGAGCAGACGACCTACGGCGCGGACGCGGGTGGCGGGTTCGTCGACTATGCGTCCTCCGGCAAAGCGCTCGCCGCCAAGGACTTCGCGGTCGATCCTGAGCTGAAGAACGTCAAGGCGGTGGTCGCCGCAGTAGTCGCCTACGCGCCTGACCTCGTCTATCTTTCGGGCGACGGCGCGGCGATGGGCAACGTGCTGAGCGCGCTGCGCGCGGCCGGCGTCACTGTACAAGCCATGGGGACACAAGCGTTCTACGATCTCAGCGCCATCAAAACGGCCGGCGCCTCGGCCGACTCGATGTTCGTCAGCTCGTGCGTGCCGCCGGCCGAGCTGATGCCGACGGCCAACATCTTCATGCGCGACTACCACACGCGCTACGGACAGGTGACGTCGTTCGCGCTGATGGGCTACGTCGCTGGGCAGATCGCGATCGCGGCTGCAGAGCAAAGCCGCAGCACGGACAAGCAGACGCTCATCCGGCAGCTGCAAGTCGGCACGTTTCCGACGATCTTAGGGAACTATAGCTTCATACGCGGAGGCGACGTCGCGAACCCGATCGTCTACTTCTATCAGTACGGGTATGCGAAACCGGCGGGCCAATTCAAGTACATCGGCTCGTCGTATCCCAACCCGCTCGTGACGCGCTAAGGCTTTTTCGCGACCACCTTGCGCAACCCGGGAGCGCTGCCCGGCGCGATCGCCGTGACTTCGAAGCGCGCCGATTCGAGCAGATCGCGGATCCCGGCTTCCGTGTAGTACTGGCGGCAGCGGGTGAACTCGCGCGTGCGACCATCGGTCGGCGCGATGTACGCCCGCTCGACTTCTGCCGACGTCGCGGGATCATAGAAGCGCTCGTCGAGCTGCAGATGGGGAACGTCCAAGAACAGCGACGATTCGGCCTGGACGAACTGCCAGGCGCGTGACTCGGCGCGCCGTTCGGCGCTCGCGTCGCAATACTCACCGACGAACGTGCCGCCCGGCACCAGCGCGCGCTCGACCAGCTGCAAGATGGTGCGCGCATCGGATGGGCTGAAATCGGAGATGCCGGCGCAGGTGAGATACGCGCCGTCGAACGTCTCTTCGAACGAGACATGCAGCACGTCGAGTTGGCGGAAGTCGATGCCGAGCCCGAGATTACGCGCGGTGTCGCGCGCGAGCGTCACCGCGCCCGAGCCGAGGTCGATGCCGGTCATCTTGTAGCCGCGCAGCGCCATCGCGATCGCGTGCCGCCCGTTGCCGGCGCACAGATCGAGCAGGCGCGCTTTGGTCGCGGGCTTGAGCAACCCGATCAGCTCTTCGACTTCGTCGCCGGTCTCTTGCATGCCGTATAGCGATTGGTAATTCGCTCGGCGCACGTAGCGCGACGAGAAATCTTCTTCGGCCCACGGATACGTCGCGACGTCGACCCACGGCGTCGGGCGCTCGCGGCGCTCGCCGACCGCGCGGATGAGCTCATCCATCGCGTTGGGTGCAGCGGTGATGGGTCGGACGTCAACAGCCATGATGGAGGCTCCTCGAACGGACGAACGAGAGACCGAGATGAGGTCGAACGTATTGGCTATCGACGGGCGTTCGACTGCCGCCGGCGTGCAGATCGATGCGCACGTATGTTCGGTTCGGTGCTTGTCGGATCTTACGAGCCGGCCAGAACCTCGAGCAATCCGAGCGGTGTCGCCTCGCGCGCGACCGCTGCGACCTCGATCTCCAAGCGGCGCGCTTCCGCCGCCGTCACCGCTCCGATGCATACCACCCGCTTGCCGCGCAACGCGCCGAGCCCCGGGCCGCGTCGCAAGCCGTCGTGGAGCGACCGCGCCGCGCTGCCCGAGGTGAGGACGATGACGTCCGCAGCGGCGATCTGCTGGGTGAAGTCCGTGGGCGTGACAGCGTGGGTCGCGTACGCAGCAATCGCCTCGACCGAATGACCAGCGGCGCGCAGGCGCTGCGCGAGGACCGGCCGCGCGTCCTGTGCCGCGAAAATCGTGATGCGCGCTCGCGTGGCGCGCGCCGCGATCGCGTCGGCGAGCTCTTCGGCCACGAACTGCGCGGGCACAAGATCAGCGTCGCGTTCGAGCAACCGCGCAATCGCGCGCGCCGTTGCCGGCCCGATGGCCGCGATGCGCGTGCGTTCGCCCAGACGCGAGCGCCGGTTGCGTGCGAACGCCTCCACGCCTGCCGCGCTGGTGAAGACGATCCAATCCGCGCTGTCCGCCGTTTCTGCGGCGGCGCGCAACGCGCCGGCGTCCGGCGCGGGTGCCAGCTCGATCAGCGGCATGGACGACACGCTCGCGCCGGCGGCGCGCAAAAGCTTCTCGAGCGCGTCTTCGGAACGCGCAGGGCGTGTGAGCAGCACGCGCGTGCCCGAGAGTGGGCCGTTCATCGCGCGCGGCCTAGCGGCCGGCGGAACGCGGCCTGGGAGGCGTCAGCGCGGCCGCGAGCTGGGTCTCGAGCTGCTCGCTGAAACTGGCGAGATCGGCGAGACGCGCGGCGAACTCCGAATCGGAGACATCCGTTCCGTCCGCGGCGCGTTCGCGCAGTTTGGTGACCGGCGCATGCAGCAACCGGTTGAGAATCGAGACGCTCGCGCCGGCGATCAGCTCGCGTTGCCGCTCGTCAAGCTCGGGCAAGCGCGAGAACAAACGCTCGATCTCGGCGCGGCGGATCGTCTCCGCTTTGCCACGCAACGCGGCGATGAGCGGGGCGGCGGCGCGCGACTGGTACCAGCGCATGTAGTCCTGCGCGAGCTCGTTCACGATCGCCTCGACCGCTGGTATCTCGCTGCGGCGCTCGTCAAGCGTCTCGTCGACGACGTTGCGCAAATCGCCGATCTCGTAGAGCGTCACGCCCGGCAGCGCAGCGACATTTGGTTCGACGTCGCGCGGCACGGCGATGTCGACGATCAGCAGCGCGCCGCGGCCGGCGGCGAGTGCGCCCCGCACCATCGGCGCGTCGATGATCGGCGTGCCGCGGCCGGTGGCGCTGATGACGAGATCGGCGTGCGCGAGAAGCGCCGGCAAATCGTTTGCGGGCGCCGAGTCGGCTGCCAGCGCCCGGGCCAAACGTTCGGCGCGAGCCGCGGTGCGATTGACGATGGTCAGCGAAGCCACGCCGCGGGCGCGCAAGTGCTTCGCGACGATGGTGCCCATCTTACCCGCGCCCACGACCACCGCGCGCGACGTCGCGATCGTGCAATGGCGCGCCGCCAACTCGACGGCCGCGGCGCCGAGCGACACGACGTCGCGTCCAATGCCTGTCTCGTTGCGCGCCCGCTTGCCGGCGGAGAGCGCGGTGCGGAACAGTTTGTGCAGATGCGGTCCGGCAGCGCCGGCGCGTTGCGCGGCCGTGAGGGCTTCTTTGACTTGCCCGACGATCTGTTCTTCGCCGACAAGCATCGAGTCGAGTCCGCACGCCACGCGCAGCAATTGCTCCACCGCCTGCGCGCCGAGCATCGTATACAGGTATTTGTCGAAATCGTCGACCCGCATGCTCCGGTAGGTGGTGAGAAAATCTTTGATGTGGTCGACGCCGGCCTCGAAATCGGTGACGTCGGCATATATCTCGAGGCGGTTGCACGTGGAGACGATGGCCGCTTCGCGCACGGCGCTGTAGTCACGCAATGCGCCGAGCGCTTGTCCGATGCGCTCGGCGGGAAATGCGTGACGATTGCGCACGTCGTCGGGTGCGGTCTTGTGGCTTAGGCCAATGACAACAATCGGCACGGGTTTCCGGTTTACGGAATGGCGAACCCTTCCCTTGCGCTCGCGGCGTGAATTAGTTGTGAATGTCTCGCCGGAAGACGCTCGACGCGCTCGCGAATGTCATTCTTGGCCTATCGACCACTCTGTTACGATTCCGTCCGGGTTACTGTACCCAACATACAGTCCGCGCGGATTGGGCTCGCCCGCGCATCCCCATCCATTGCCTTTTGGGTTGGGATCGGCGAGACCACAGCCTTCTAGTCGCTCAGGAGGATGGGGGTCGAGAATTGTTACGCCATCCCACTTCCATTGATCTAAGCCCTGAACGATACGATTGAATTGGACGATAGCCGAGGTGCCGCCATTCCTTTTGATGCCGAGACCGAGAAGTCTGCCTCCCCAAAACTCCAAAACTAGAAGATTGTTGTGCCGGTCTCGATACTTTAGCAATTGGCCGCACGCGTTCTCCTGTTTATGGTCGTTCGTTGTCGCTCCGAAACAGCGCTTCGCGCGGGTGCCAGGACCAAATTTTGCTACCACAGAGTTGACAGTGTCGCCATGGCCGACTGGAAACGGACCGCCTTCGAGTTCCAACGGACCAACTTTCCATCTTTGCTGTCTGAGGGTAAGGGGTTCCCCAAAGGGCGCGGCAGTTGGCCACGGACTAGCGGTAGGCACCGAGGTTGCCAAGAGTATTGCGAACGCAGCCACCTTGAATCCGGCAAGTAGCATGCCTATATCTCTTTCAGGAAAGATGGTGCGTGAGGATCGACAGCTCCGATGCGAGATCGATCGACCGTACCGCGACGCGCTGCGGCAGACGCAGCGTGGCCGGCGCGAAATTGAGGATCGCGCCGAGACCGCACTTGACGAGCCGCTCCGCGACCGTTTGCGCCGCCGGCGCGGGCACGGTCAGGATGCCGATGCCGCAGTCGAGCACGGGCAGCACTTTTTCGAGATCGTTGACGTGGCTGATGCGCACGCCGTGCCAGCGCGTGCCGACGAGCTCTTTATCGACGTCGAAAATCGCCGCGATGTGGAACTTCTCTTCGCGATATTCCATGAACGTAGCCAGCGCGTGGCCGAGATAGCCGAAGCCGACGATGACGATGCGCCAGTCGCGGTCGAGCCCGAGCACGCGCGCGAGCTTCTTGACAAGCATCACGACATCGTAGCCTTGGCCGCGGCGGCCGAACGTGCCGAGATAGGAGAGGTCTTTGCGGATCTGCGCGGACGAGATGCCACGTCCGACCCGCACCGCCATTTCGTCGGACGTGACGACTGACGTGCCCTCGCGCAGTGCGTCTTCGAGCGCGCGGTGATAGAGGAATAGACGCGGCAAGCTCAGCGCTTGGGAGTTCTTCGGTTTAGGCCGCGGCGGCATCGAGCGATTCACGCGCCGCAGTAATGGTCTGTTCGATGTCGGCCTTGCTGTGCGCGAGACTGATGAACGCGGCCTCGAACTGCGACGGCGGCAAGTAGATTCCGCGCTCGAGCATCGCGTGGAAGAAACGCGCGTACGCCGCGGTATCGGCGAGCTTCGCGCTGTCCAGATCGACGACCGGATCGCGCGTGAAGAACAACGTCCACATCGAGCCGACGCGCGCGATGCGCGCCGCCGCGCCGGTGTCCGCCAGCGTGCGCGACAGCCCGGCTTCCAACGCGGCGCCGCTGCTCTCAAGCCGGTCGTACACGTCGCTGCCTTTGAGCGCGCGCAGCTGCGCGATGCCGGCCGACATGGCGAGGGGATTGCCGGAGAGCGTTCCGGCTTGATACACGTCGCCGGCGGGCGCGAGATGCTGCATGATCTCCGCTCGGCCGCCGAAGGCGCCGACCGGCAAGCCGCCGCCGATCACTTTGCCGAGGCACGTGAGATCTGGCTGGATGTCAAAGCGCGCCTGTGCGCCGCCGTAACCGACGCGGAAGCCGGTCATGACCTCATCGAAGATGAGCAGCGCACCATTGCGCGCCGTCAGATCTCGCGCTGCGCCGAGAAATCCGGGAAGCGGCGCGACGACGCCCATGTTGCCCGCCACCGGCTCGACGATCAGCGCCGCGATGTCCTCATGTTGATCGAATGCTTTTTCGAGCGCGGTCGGGTGGTTGTACGGAACGACGATCGTGTCCGCGGCCGTCGCCGCCGGCACGCCGGGCGAGTCGGGCACGCCAAGGGTGAGCGCGCCGGATCCGGCCGAGACGAGCAGCGAGTCGGCGTGGCCGTGGTAGTTCCCCGCGCACTTGATGATCTTGTCGCGCCGCGTGAACGCGCGCGCGAGCCGCAGCGCGCTCATGCACGCTTCGGTGCCGGAGTTGACGAAACGGACCTGCTCGATGGACGGCACGGCCTCGACGATCAGCTCCGCGAGTTCGACCTCCGAAGCGGTCGAGGCGCCGAACGATGTGCCCATACGCGCGGCACGCTCGATCGCGGCGATGACCGGCGGGAACGCGTGACCGAAGATGAGCGGCCCCCACGAGCCGACGTAGTCGATGAACTCGTGGCCATCCGCATCGAAGATGCGCGAGCCTTCGCCGCGCGCAACGAACAGCGGTGTGCCGCCGACCGCGCGGAACGCGCGCACCGGTGAGTTGACGCCGCCAGGGATGACCCGCGACGCCGCTTCGTAGAGCGCCTGCGAACGCTTGAGGTTCATAACGCCTCGTCTGTAGCGGTCGAATTTATTCGACCGGAATTCATACGACCGAGCGCTTCGTAATCTTCCGGTGTGTTGACGTTGAGCAACGCGGATTCATCTTCTGGAGTAAGCCGATACGCGAGCACGTCGAGTCCCTCGAGCGCCGCCGTGACTTTGCGTTTGCCCTGCGCCAGCGCGGCTTGCGCGCCGCGCACGAATGCGTCGCGCTCGTACAGCGCGGCTAACGGTTCGACGTGTCCGTCGAGCCACGTCGGCATCACCGCGGCCGGTGGGCGCGGCGCCGCATCATACGCTTCGAGCAAGCGCAGCGCGAAGACCGCCGAAAGATTCGGCAGATCGCCGGCCGCGGCGAAGAACAGCTCGGTCTGCACCGACCGCGCTGCGCTCAAGATGCCGCCGAGCGGACCGCCGTCCGATATCTCATCGAAGACGACGATCGCGCCCGTCAGCGCCGACTCGGTCTGCGGCGCGAGCGGCGCGCGCACGGAGACCACGCACGGCCAGCCGAGCGCGGTGAGCCGCCGAAACGCATGCACGAGCATCGGTTCGCCTCGGACGTCGAGCGCGAGCTTACCGGGCAGGCGCGTGGCCGGACCTCCGGCCATCAAGACGACGCTGATGCGATCGCCCGCCCGCAAATCTATGACCGGCCGCGCCGGCCCGCCAAGCGCGTCGCGGCGTCACGCGCGAAATACGTGACGATGAAATCGGCCCCTGCGCGCTTGCACGAGACCAACACTTCGTCGACCGCGCGCGGCTCGTCGAGCCAGCCCTTCGCCGCCGCGAGCTTGATCATCGAGTATTCGCCGCTCGTGTTGTACGCCGCGACCGGCACGTTGACCGCCTGGCGCACGCGCAGTACGACATCGAGATAGGCGAGCGCAGGCTTGACCATGACCGCGTCCGCGCCCTCGGCGACATCGAGCAGCGCTTCCTTCACCGCTTCGCGCGCGTTCGGCGGATCCATCTGATGCGTGCGCCGGTCTCCGAACGAGGGCGTCGAACACGCCGCCTCTCTGAACGGCCCATAGAACGCCGACGCATACTTGACGGCGTACGACAGGATCGCGGTCGCGCTAAAGCCGTGCGTGTCGAGGGCATGGCGAATGGCGCGCACGCGCCCGTCCATCATATCCGATGGCGCGATGATGTCGACGCCAGCGCGCGCATATGAGATCGCTCCGTCCGCCAGCAACGCCAGCGTGCGATCGTTGTCGACGTCGCCCGCGCTATCGAGCAGTCCGCAGTGCCCGTGATCGGTGTATTCGCACGCGCAGAGATCAGCGATCACGAGCAAGTCGGGCACGGCTCGCTTGAGCGCAGCGATCGCGCGCTGTACCGGTCCATTCGGATCCGGCAGCGCCGACGCCGCGTCATCTTTATGTTCGGGAATGCCGAACAGCAGCACCGCCGGGATCCCGAGCGCGTGCGCGGCTTTGGCGTCTTCGACGAGTCGATCGACCGATTGGTGATGGACGCCGGGCATGGATGCGATCTCGTTGCGCACGCCCGTGCCCGGCACCGCGAACATCGGCTCGATGAGATCTTCGACGCGCAGCGCGTGTTCGGCGACCAGGCCTCGCAGGGTCGCGCTGCGCCGCAGCCGGCGCGGCCGTTCGACCGGCAACGGAACGACCGGCTTGATACCTTCAGACGGCGCAATGCGGCGCATCGTGGACCTCACTCCTTCTTGTACTGCGAGATGACCCAGCGTCCGCCTGATTCGAGCATCTCGTCGGCGATGTCTTCGACGGCGCCGGTCGCATCGGCTTCATCGCGTGCGATTCCCTCGGCATCGCGGCGCATGGCGTGTTTGCCGTCGACGCTGCCGACGAACGCGTGGAACAGCCAGCGGTCCCCCATCACGATGGCGTTCGCGCCGACGGGCGCCGCGCATCCGCCGCCGATGCGCTGCAGGAAGGCGCGCTCGATCGCGACGGCCAACGCGCTGAGCGGTTCGTTCAGCGGTGTGACAAGCTCTTGCATCGCGCTGTCCTGCTCGCGATACTGGACGAACAACGCGCCTTGGCCGACGGCCGGCACCATCTCGTCGATCGGAATGGGTGCGGCGCCGACGCCGTCCGGCAATCCGATACGCTGCACGCCCGCCAGCGCCAAGACGATCGCATCGTACTCGCCGGCGAGCAGTTTTTTCATGCGCGTGTCGATGTTGCCGCGCAGATCTTTCACTTCGACGAGCGGTTTGATCATATGCACTTGGGCGGTGCGCCGCAGCGAGCTTGTGCCCACGATGGCTTTGTTCGGCAGGCTGAAGATCGACTTGTGCTGGCCATCGCGCGACAACAGCACGTCGCGCGCGTCTTCGCGCATCGGCACGACGCCCGCGCGCACCCCGGCGGGCAGCTCGGTCGGCAGATCCTTCATCGAATGGACGGCGATATCGGCCCGCCCTGCGAGCAACGCGGATTGCAGCTCTTTGACGAACACGCCGTCGCCAATGGCGGCAATCGATTGTTCTTGATCGTCGTCGCCGCGCGTAGTGACCGGCACGACCTCAAAGTTGAGCCCACCGTCGGTTTGCCGATCCAGCATGTCCATCACGATCTGCGCCTGTTTGCGGGCGAGCGTGCTTGGACGTGTGGCGACGCGCACCGTTGTGACAGTAGGCATGAGCTGCTGCGCTTTCAAGGCGTCAAAATAGGCCTCCTTTGGATTGTCGGCACACTCTCGAAAGGAGAAAGGATGAGCGCGCGCCGCACACTCCGGCGACAGATGATGACTTCGCAACCGCGCGGCGCGGGATCGGCCGTCATAGCCGTTCGAGCCGGCGCGTTGGCGCTCGTGGCAGCGCTTTATCTCATCGGCCTTGGCAACGGCAGCCTGTGGGATAACAGCGAGCCCACCTACGGCGAGGTCGTCAAAGAGATGTTCCGCCTGCATGACTGGATGTCGCTGCACTACGACTACGCGCCATGGTACATACACCCCCCGCTCTGGTTCTGGACCGCCGGCGCAGCCGCGACCGTGTTCGGGCTTAACGAGTTCGCGGTCCGTCTGCCGAGCGCGCTGTTCGGCGTGTTGGGCGCCATCGCGACCTACCTCGCAGGCCGGCGCCTGTACGGCGAGACCGCCGGTATCGTGAGCGGACTGGCGCTCGGCACGAGCCTCGAATACATCGTGCTGGCGCGGCTCGCGATCCTCGACACGATGCTGATCTTCTTCATGACGGTCGCGACCTTGTGGGGATACTTCGCGCTGCGCGACGGCGACCGGCGCGCGTTTTGGATCGCGACCGTCGCGGCGGCGCTCGGCACGTTGACGAAGGGACCGGTCGCGGTCGTCCTTCCCGTGCTGTCGCTCGCGGTGTGGTATGGCGTCGAATGGTGGCGCAACCGCGCGAGCGCGTCTGGCCAATCAGATCAGCCGGGCCGGTCGAATACATTCGATCGCTACATCGCGCGGTTGCCATGGCTCGGCGGCGTCGGCGTGTTCGTCATCGTCGCCGGCTGGTGGTTCGCGCTTCAGGTCGTCCTGCATGGCGCGCCGTTCATCGATGAATACGTGGCGCGCTCCACCTTCGGCCGCTACATGACGCCGTTCGAAAACCAGCCCGGTCCGATCTACTACTACATCCCGCTGCTGTTGTTAGGGTTCTTCCCATATGTCGCGTTCTTGCCCAAGGCCATCAAAGAGGCGTGGTTGTCGCGCCGCATCGACGATGTGTTCTTGCTGTGCGCGGCCGCCGCGCCGTTCGCGTTCTTCTCGCTCGCGCAGACCAAACTGCCGAACTACATCGCGATCATCTTTCCCGCGCTCGCAATCCTCGTGGGCGGGCTCGTGGGGCGCGCGATCGAGCGCAACGATTTGCGCCAGCTGCGCGGCGCGCTGATCATGCTGCCCCTGGCTCTCGTGCTGCTGGCGGTCGCCATCATAATCTACGTGCAGACGCAACGCCTCGGTGAGATCGCGCAACTGCTCGGGCCGCTGCGCTTGCTGGGCTGGGTGGTGGTGCCGTCCGCGATCGCGACGGTGGCATTGACGATCGCGCTGCGGCGCGCGTGGATCGCGCCGCTCGGCCTGACGTTGATGATGGCGGGCGTGGTCGCGGTGCTGGTGCTCGGCATTCTCCCGGGGTTGGAAGCGCGCAAGCCGATGAAAGGCATGGCTGCGTACATCCAAGGGTTGTGGCGGCCCGGCGACAAGATCGCGATCACCGGCGTGCACGGCGGGTTCTCGCTGCTGTTCTACACCGACGCTGGTCCGATCTATTTCCTGCGCACTGAAACCGATAAGGCGAACGCCGACGAGCTGCTCAAAGGCGATGCGCGCGTCTACGCGTTGATCGTCCCCTACGAGTACGGCGATCTGACGCGTCGGGGCATCCACGCACGCATCCTCGTGCGCCGCCCCGACATGTGGCTCATCACAAACAAGTAGGCGTTAGCGGTCGGGCAGCGTGACCGATCCGCTCACGGAGATATCCTCGACGCGCAGCCGCCGGACGACCAGCTCGTCGATCGTCACGGTCGTGAATTCCGCTTCCTCGACGCGGGCGCGACTCACCGCGAGCCGACCGATCGCCAACGCGCCGATCGCCAGCGCGCCGATTGCGGTCGCCCCGAGCGCGAGGGCGCCGGTCGCTTGTGCGATGATCGCAAGTGCTCTTCTCGGCGTCATGCGCTTATTTGTACGTGTGAAGGCTGCCGTTGCTGATGACGATGTTGACGATGAAGTAGCTGAAAAGCACTGATGCGAACCCGATGATCGACAACCATGCGGTGACCTTCCCACGCATCGACGGCCTGGTGTGCAAGTGGACGTACGCGGCGTACACGATCCAGTTCGTCAGCGCGGCCGTCTCTTTAGGATCCCATTGCCAGTAGCTGCCCCACGAGACGTGCGCCCACAGCGCGCCTAAGATGATGCCCGCCGTGAGCAAGATCTCGCCGATCGAGTTCACGCGATACGCCGCCACGTCGATCTTGCTGGAAGGAGGCACGACGTCGAGCCAGCCCATCCACCAGGGACGGACGATGCCAAGATCGGCGGCTTGCGAGGATACGGCCGCGCCGACCGATTGGCCTGCGGCCCGCAAGAGCCGGTCCTCATCCGCCTTCTTGAAGAGATACATGATGCTCAACACGCAACCGATGAGGAACGCTGCATACGACGCGAGCACGACCGGCACGTGGATGTAGATCCAACTGCTCTGCAGCGACGGCACGAGCGGCTCGAGCCCTTTGTTCCATCCTTTGCCGTATGCGAGCATCGCATCGGAGATGAGGAATGCCAACGGCGCCGCGAACCAGATGCGATAGCGCGCGCCAAAGATCAAAAACAGTACCGCGGTGAACAGCGCCACGACGGAGAGCGAACCGTATAAGTCGTTCCACGGCACGTGGCCGCTGTAGTACCAGCGCAGCCCCAAGCTGATGGTTTGGGCGATGATGCCGAGCGATGCGAACACGATGCCTGCGCCCAGCGTGGACCAGTTCTTGAAGAACCAATATGCGGCGAAGACGATGATCGCGAGGAAATAGAGCACGACGGCGGCTTCATACCATGACATGTACGCAGCGACGTGCGCGTCCATCAAGCCGGCTGCATTCGTGTTGTACTGCGAATATGGATTAGGCATACGCGTTCACCGTTTCCGTCACCGGCCCGCTGCGCGGCCGCGCGAGGCGGTCCGACAAGCCGTTCACCAGCGTCGTGAAGTCATCCTCATACATCGCGTTGCCCTTGGTCGTGGTCGCTGCGACGTCGACCACAGGCCCCGTGGCGCCGTGCCGGACGCGCGCGTAGAGCTTGATGGGCATGAAGAACAACGCCATCACGAATCCGGCCGTCAGGATCAGCGCGCCGGCCCCGACCCACGTTTCGCCCGGGTCGTACCGATACGTGAGGCCCGACCAAGCGATCGGCGGCAGCGCTTTGATCGTGTAGCCGTCGCCGGCGTCGAAGCTCGCGCCGACCGGCAGCAAGATGGGTTTTTGCGTCGTCGGGATCTGATCGTGAAACGCCCACAACGCGTACGTGTCCACGCGAGGCAGCGGCACGCCGAGGGGCGCTTGCGAGGGATCGGACGGACCGAGCATCGTGCCGTATTCGACCGCGCGGCTCGTGCCGGGCAACAAGATGACGTCTTGCGGACCGAGCCGGCCGTTCGCGTTGGGAAGGTCGACGGGTCGTCCGTTGCGCCGTATCTCGAAGTTGCCGCCGAAACCGTACGACGCCTGATAGAGATAGACGCCGTTCGACGTCACGAACGGGTGGTTGACCAGGATGTTCGCGTCCGACTGGCCGTCGCGACCGGCGACCTGCACGTCAGATTGGAAGCGCGAGGCCTGATAGAAAACGCCGTTCGGGGTGTGGACCGGTTCGAAACGCCCGATGAAGCGCGTCAACGTCACTTGCATGTCGGCGCGCGGCACGACCGCGCTCTGCCCGGAGTAGATCTGCAGCTCGCCCTTGTAACCGGACAACCATCCGATGAACACGCCCGCGGCGATGACCGCGAAACCGACGTGCGCCACGAGCACGCCGTAGCGCGCCCACTTCTGCTTGTCGGCGAACACCCAATGGTCGCCGGCGATGGTCTGCGGGCGCACCGCAAAGCCGCGTTGCCGAACGTAGTCGTCGACCGCGTGCGAGGTGGCGTCGAAATCGAGCGTCGATTCTCGCGTGGCGTGCAGTCCGAAATTCTCGATCGGCACCGCGCGGTCTTTGGGAAAACGCTTTGGGATCACGCGCCGGAAGGTGCACACCGACATCGAGACGAGCAGCAGCAGCACGAGCGAGATGTACGGCCAGGAATGGAAGACGTTGGTGAGGTGCAGCCGCAGGATCGCGTTGGCCATGGGCGTGGGATACTCCATGTAGTAGCGATCGGGCGGCTGGTTCTGATCGACGCTCGTGCCGACGATCGTCAGCACGGCCCAGATGCAGAAGACCACGACCGGGAACATCACGTTGGAGAGCACGTCGAGCGTCTGATCGTAAAGGCCGCGTTCTTGCCTCATGCTGGACTGCTCTCAACCATCGGCTTCGGTTCGGTGAGACGCACCACGAGAATGCTCACGGCGTACAGTCCGGCGAGCGGTGCGGCGAGCAGCATCATGGTAAGCGGGTTGCCGTCCGGCGCGCCGATGCCTGCCAAGATGAGGATGACGATCATAGCGTGGCGCCACTTATCCGACAGCAGCTTCGAGTTCACGATGCCCACGCTCGCGAGCAGCGAGAGGACGATCGGCAGCTGGAACATCACCGCGAAGATGCCGAGCAGGATGATGATGAAGCCGATGGTCGGATCGAGCTGGTACGTGCCCACGAGTCCAGAGCTCTGCGTCATGAGGAGGAGCGCGCGCAGCACGAGCGGCAGCACGACCAATCCGCAGAACGCGATGCCGGCCGCCGACATGAGCAGCGACGGCACCGCGTACCAGATGACGCGGGAACGCAGGCGCTTGTCCAGGGCGGGGGCGACGAACGCGTACACCTCGTAGAGCACGATCGGAAAGCCGACGACCAGACCGACCAGGATCGAGAGCTTGATGTAGACGCGGATGATCTCGGCGGGCGAGAACACGTGCAGCGTGATGCCGGGGATGAAGAAGCGCTCGAGCAGCAACAGCAGCTTCGGCATGAGCGGGAACGCGACGAGCGAGACGATCGCGACGGTCGCGAGCGAGATGATCAAACGCGTACGGAGCTCCGCGAGGTGCTCCGTGAACGTCATCTCTGCGTCTTCACTGCGCCGCGCGGGCGGCGTCACCGGCGTCTCTTCAACCGTCTCCGTCGGCATGTATCCTTATTGATGTAGCGGTCGAATTTATTCGATCGTCGACTTTATTCCATTATTGCGTGGGCGGAGCGGCAGACGGATCAGACGGCGGAAGCGGCGCGCTCGGCGGTGCGGCCGGCGGCGTGGTCGGCTCGGGCGGCGGGTTTTTGGCGGAGACGGCGGCGTCGAATTCTTTCTTGGCTTGACCCATGGAACGAGCGAGTTTGGGGAGCCGCTCCGCGCCGAAGAGGATGATGGCGGCGCCGATGATGACCGCGATGATGGGCGCGTCGATGATGGCGAAAACCGGGGACATGAGGGTGGGCTCCTTTCGGTTGTCGTCTATGGTTCGCGGACGCGCGAAAGCGTCCCCCGCGCCTACGGTGAAAAAGCGCTGAGACTATGCGTCAGGCTTGCCAATTCGTCGCGCGCGGCCGATGGCGGCAGCGGTTCGAGCGCCGCCGCGGCGTCCTCCGCGTAACGCCGCATGGCCTGCGTCGTGCGTTCGACCACCGGACCCTCGCGCAGCATTGCGACGACTCGGTCGAGGGCCGGGCGCGCCTGCGCCGAGGATGCGTCGTCGTAGGCGAAGAGCGCTTCCACGCGCTGGCGTTCGGCTGCGCCGCCCAGCGCAAGCGCATAGATGAGCGGCAGCGTCATCTTCTTCTCGCGCAGGTCGCTGCCGGCGGGCTTACCGAGTTGGGCTTCGTCCGCGATCGCGTCGTACAAGTCGTCGCGGATCTGGAACGCCAGGCCGAAAAGCCGACCGAACTCGCGCAGCGCTCGAACCTCGTGGTCGTCGCGCAGCGCCGGGCCAGGCGCGCGTCCGGCGTGCAGCAAGGCGTTGATGGCGCCGACCTCAGCGCACGATCCGAACAGTTCGGCGGTCTTCTTTCCGATGATCTCGAGATAACGATCGGCGGTCATCGCAAGGTCGCCCGCGGCCCGCAATTGTTTGACTTCGCCGTTGCAGATCTCGGCGAGCATCGCCGCGAGGATCGTCGGCACAGGCGGCGCGTATCCGAGCGTGATCTTTTTGAATACCCACGAGAAGAGATAGTCGCCCGCGAGCACTGAGAATCGATTGCCATAGGCGTGGTTGGTCGACTCGCGCCCGCGGCGCGTGTCGGCTTCGTCGAGCACGTCGTCGTGGATGAGCGTCGCCACGTGGATGAGCTCCATGTACGACGCGAGCACCGGATCGTCGGGGGCGGCGGCGTTGACCGCCCGCCCGGCGAGCATGGTGATGCGAGGCCGCAGCCGTTTGCCGCCGGCGTCGAGCATGCTCCACACCGCGCCGGCGATGTGCGCGTTCTCGTGCGAGAGCTCTTCGCGCACGAATTGCTCGACGACGGCGTGGATGGGCGACGATTCTTCGATCATGCGAGCAGATCCGCGGTCATCGGCAGATCGGTCCGGTTGGCCGAAGGGACGCGTTCTTTCGTGCCGATGTGCAGCGCCGACACGCCGCCCCAGATGCGCACGTAGCGCACGTACGCGAAGCCGTTGGCTTGGAACAGGGCCGCGAGGCCATCCGCGTCGGGGAAGTTGACGAGCGACTGCGGCAGGTAGCGGTACGCCGCGGCGTCCCCGCCCGCCATGCGCCCGAGCACCGGCAGCACATTATAGAAGTAGAGATAGAACAAACGCCGCCATAACGGGTTTGGCGGTTTACTCACCTCGAGGTTGACGAATGACGCGCCGGGCTTGAGCACGCGCGCGATCTCGCGCAAGCACGCTGGGATGTCGACGATGTTGCGCAGCGAGTAACCCATGGCGGCGCCGTCAAACGTGCCGTCCTCGAAGGGCAATGCGAGGACGTCGCCCTCGTGATAGACGACGTTGCCCGGCTCGCTGTGGGCGCGCGCGATCTCCAGCATCTTGGGACTGAAGTCGATCGCGTCGACCAGGCCTTCGGGCACGCGCCGCGCCATGTCGCGCGCCAGCGCACCCGTGCCGCAGCACAGGTCGAGCAGGCGGCCGTCGTCGGCGGCATGCAGCTGGTTCACCGCGGCCCGGCGCCACAGGACGTCCATTCCGCCGGTCATGACGGTGTTGGCGCGATCGTAGCGGGCTGCTATACGGTCGAACAGCTCGCGTACGACGCTTCCTTTATCAGTGCTCATGAAACGAATGTGCGCTTCGGACGACTTTCCGCGCTTTCCTGGCTGCGCGCTAGACAGCGCTCGCGATGTGCGTGACAGGTCACACCAATGTCGGATCTCCACGTCGAGTTCGGCGCGAACG
This sequence comes from Vulcanimicrobiota bacterium, assembly GCA_963812135.1. Lineage (GTDB taxonomy): Bacteria > Vulcanimicrobiota > Vulcanimicrobiia > Eremiobacterales > Eremiobacteraceae > JAFAHD01. The sequence goes on along the minus strand of CAWETU010000001.1, from coordinate 680,293 downwards.
CGCGCGCGGCGTTGTGCGACGCATTCGCCTCAGCACATCACTCGATCGAGGCAGAATTTTACAGCGTAGGCGATGCGGGCGTCATCGATGCGCTCAACACCGCGGCGCGACGCGGCGTCGATATCACCATTCATGTCGAGGGAGATCGCGGCCGGTACAAGCACGCCGATGGCCACACGCCGATCGATGCCCACGTCAGGGCGGCGTACGATCAATACGACCGGCTCTTGGATCATCGCATTCACCTCATCGCTGAGGCCGATCCAGTTACCCTCGAACACGCGAAGGCCGCAGTCGTTGACGGCGCTCGCGCATTCGTGTCGACCGCGAATCCGAACGCCAGCCGGCTTCGGGCAGCCGGGCGACGCGCTCGTTGAAGATCGCAAGCCCGGGGACGTGGCGGCGATACGATCATCGATTCGCGGCGAACCCTCGCAGTCGATGCGCGTCATCGCTGGACCGAACGCAGAGTCGCGCCGGCGAATCGCCGAGTTGCTGGAGGCACCGGTCGACGAGCGGATCGCATGCGAGGGTCTGTCGGACCCGCACGTAGTGGAAGCGCTGCTCTTGCGCCATGAACGCGGCATGCACGACCAGGTATTGGTCAACACCAAGGGCGCACGTCGCTCGGCGTTGCTGCGTCTGTTGGCCGACTGCGACGTCGCCGTTCGGACATTTCACGGCAAATATATGCATGATAAGTACATCGACGCCGGCGACCGCATCTATGTGGGCTCCGCGAACCTCTCGCGGAACGGGCTCGAGGAGGCGCGCGAGATCGGCATCATCGCGGCGCCATCCGACTTTGACGACGGCGCTGCTTCCTTGCGCGCGGACTTCGACCGCATGTGGTGTCAAGCCACACCCCTTTGAGGCTCGTCCTCGCCTCCCCACGCTAATATCCGTACTCGCACGTACGCTTCTTCCGTGTTTCCCACGAAGCCCGGCCTGCAGCCCACGAGGTACGATGCAAGCGTCAACACTTGCTCTCTCGGAGGTTTGGACCATGAAATTCTCAACACAACTCATCATCGACGCCGCGTGCGCGTTGATCCTCGTCGCGGTGCTCGTCGTTCCGATGCTCGTGACGAACCCCTACCAGCCCCACGCGGGGACCAATTCTCATCCGGCGCAGCATACGGCACAGGCTCGGTAGCGCTTCGGCGCTACGCGATCCGCAGCTTCGGAAATAGTCGCTGCGCGTTGGCGGTGGTCGCTGCCGCGATGTCGGGCGGCGCGGCGGCGCGCAGCTCGGCAAGTCGCACGCAGGTGAGCGCGATGAACGCCGGTTCATTGCGCTTGCCGCGATGCGGCGCGGGCGTCATGTAGGGGCTGTCGGTCTCAAGCACGAGGTGGTCGAGCGGCAAACGCGAGGCCGCGTCATGCAGATCCTTCGCGTTTTTGAACGTGATCGCGCCGCCGAGTCCGAGGAAAAGACCGAATTCCTCGATCAGCCGCATGCCCCAATCATACGTACCGGTGAAGCAATGCAGCACGCCGAGCCGGCCGGGCGTGAAGTGATCGCGTAAGACGGCGGCGAGATCATCCTCCGCTTCGCGGCAGTGCAATATGACCGGGAGGTCGCGCGCGCCGGCCATATCGAGTTGGCGCGCGAGCACGTCGCGCTGCACGTCGCGCGGCGAGAAGTCGTAATGGTAGTCGAGGCCCATCTCCCCGGCGGCGATCACGCGCGGATCGTCCAAGTATGGTCCGAGCCAGCGCAGGTCGCCGGCCGATTTCGCCTCGTGCGGGTGCACGCCCGCAGCCGGGGCCACGGCGGGATACGATTCAGATGGTCGTGGATATTTGGCTACAAGCAGCAACTCGTGCGCAGTGGTCTTCTCGTCTTGACCCGCCGACACGATCGCGCGCACGCCTGCCGCCCGCGCGCGTTCCAGTACGCTCTCAAGATCGCCGTCGAAGTCCGCGCCGTCCAGGTGCGCGTGGGTGTCGACGAGATTCACGCGGCGCCGGGAGCCTCGATGCGTGGGAACAGCGCCGGCGGCAAGTTCGTCTTGGTGCCCGCCGCGAGCTTGCCCCACGCGAGCTCCTGCTCCCAAAAGCGGCCTGGCACGCCTTCTTGTCCGAGCGCGCGCCACACGGCTTCACCCGTCGTGGGCATGAAGGGCGCGACGAAGGCTGCGATCCAGCGGAGTCCTTCGCTCAACTCGTACAGCGTCTCGTCGAGTTTCTTATCGTCGCCGCGTTTTGAGAGCTCCCACGGCTTGGTCTGCTCGACGTGCAGATTGAGCGCGCCGACGCGTTCCCAGATCGCGGCGAGCGCCGCACGGTAGTCCAGCTCGTCCAAGGAGGTGCGCACCGCGTTGCGCGCCGACTCGAAGCCGGCCGCCAGCGGCGAACCAGCGTAGACGGCCGGCACGATTCCATTGCGATAGCGGCCGAGCATCGACAGCGAACGCTGCACGAGATTGCCAAGGTCGTTGGCAAGATCGGCGTTGTAGCGGCGCTGCATGCCCTCGTCGCTCAGACTGAAATCGGTGCCGAACGCCGCCTGCGCGAGCAGCAGATAACGCGTGCCGTCCACGCCGTAGCGCGCGATCAGCTCGTCGGCGGTGACGATGTTGCCGAGGCTTTTGCTGATCTTGAGCCCTTCCATCGTGATCCAGCCGTTCGCGAACACCTTGCGCGGCAGCGGCAGTCCGAGCGCCATGAGAATCGCCGGCCAGATGATGGTGTGGAAGCGCGCGATCTCCTTGCCGATCAGCTGGACGTCCGCAGGCCAGAGCCCCTCGAAGCGCGCCATGTCATGCGGATAGCCGGCCGCGGTGATATAGTTGCAGATCGCGTCGAACCAGACGTAGATGGTGATGCCCGGTTTGCCGGGAACCGGGATCGCCCACTCGACGCTTTGGCGCGAGACGCACAAGTCCTCAAGACCGCCTTGCAAGATCGCCATCATCTCGTTGTACGAGCTTTGCGGGCGGACCCACTCGGGATGCGTCTCGAAATGTTTGATCAGGCGGTCGCGATACGCCGACAGTTTGAAGAACCACGCGTCTTCGGAAACCCATTCGACCGGCCGCCCGCACTCCGGGTTCGGGCAACGGCCGTCGATCAGCTTGCTCTCCACCCAGAACGTCTCGTCCGTCCGGCAATACCACCCTTCGTATTTCCCGGGCACGATGTCGCCGCGTTCCTGCAGGGTCGTGAAGATGCGCTGCACCGCCGCTTCGTGTTCTGGATCGGTCGTGCGGATGAACTGATCGTAGCTGATGTTCAGCGCGCGCCACTCCGCCTTCCAGCGCTCGACGATCTCGTCGACGAACTGCTTGGGCGTCTTGCCCTTGGCGGTGGCGGCGTCGGCGATCTTCTGCGCGTGCTCGTCGGTGCCGGTGAGGAACCAGACGCGGCCGTTGCCGGTTGCGCGATGGAGGCGCGCGAGGACGTCGGCGGCGATCGTCGTGTAGCCGTGGCCGATGTGAGGGTTGTTGTTCGTGTAGTACAGCGGCGTGGTGAGATAGAAAGTGTCCTTAGCCATATATACCGCTCATTGTTGCCCGGCTAGCGGTGCAGCGCCTGCCAGAGCAAGCGCGCGGCGAGCGCCCACGCCATCGCCAAAAAGACGTAGCGGACGAACGAGCTGCCGCGCACGATCGCCAGACGCGACCCTGTGAAGCTGCCGGCGACCGCGCAGATGGCCATCACCGCGCCGATCCGATAGTCGATCGTGCCCGCCAGCGCGAAGATGATGATGGCGCCGAGATTGGATGCGAAATTGGTCGCCTTGGCGACGCCCGATGCTGCGAGGAAATCCAGTCCGAGCCACATCACGAAAAGGAAGATCATGAACACGCCGGCGCCCGGACCGAAGAAGCCGTCGTAGTAGCCGGTCGCAAGCCCGATCGCGCCGGACCGCCAGATCGAGCGCTCGGCGCCGCGCGCAGCGACGACTTGCCCGAGTTGCGGCCGCAATGCGACGACCGCCGACACGACGATCAAAAGCACCGAGACGATCACGCGCAGCACGCCGGGATCGATCCGCAACACCGTATGCGCGCCAAGCAGCGCGCCGACAAAGGCGGCGACCGCGCCGGCGAAGACGATGGGCCAGCGGATGGCGCGCGCGGCGGCGAACGTCGCGGTCGCGGTGGCCGTGCCAGCGATACCGGCGAGCTTGTTCGTGCCGAGCGCGGTCTGCACGGGCAGGCCGAACAAAAGCAGCACTGGCAAGTTGATCAAGCCGCCGCCGCCGACGATCGAGTCGACCGCGCCCGCGACGAACGCCGTCGCGCCGAGCGCGACGAGCATCCAGGTCTCGACGTGCATCGTCAGCGCTTGCGCCGCTCGAGCGCGACGCGATAGAGCGCGTTCTTCGGAACGCCGGTCGCAAGCGAAACCGCTTCGGCCGCGTCGCGCGCACCCGTTCCCCGCGCCACCAGACGCTGTACGGCCTCGCGCGCCTCTGGCGGAACCTCACGCGCGACATCGCGCGCCCGCGCTCCTTCGAGCACGACGCTGAACTCGCCGCGCGCCGGCTGCTCGATCTGACGGCGCACGTCGGCGGCGAGCCCGAGCGCGTGCTGTTCGAACATCTTCGTGTATTCGCGCAAGACGAAGACGCGCCGGTCGGGGAGCTCGCGTTCGATGTCGTCGAGCAGACCGATCACGCGCGTGGGCGCTTCATACCAGACGATCGCGTGGTCGACCTCGCGCAGCGAACGCAAGTAGCGGCGCCTCTCCGGCGCCTTGCGCGGCGGAAATCCATCGAAGCGGAAACGGCTGATGTCGAATCCGCTGAGCACCAGCGCGCCGACAAACGCAGTTGGACCGGGCAGCGCGTCGACCGCCGCGCCTTGCGCGCGCGCCAACTGGACCAGCTTCGCTCCCGGATCGGAGATGCCGGGCATGCCGGCGTCGGTCGTCATGACGACGGTCTTGCCGTCGCGCAACGCCTCGCCGATCTCGCGCAGGCGCCGCGCTTCGACGCGCTCGTGCAGCGAACGCATCGGTTTTTCGATCCCGAAATGATGCAGCAGGCCGCCGGTGACGCGCGTGTCTTCGGCGACGATCAGATCGCACTCGCGCAATGCGCGCAAGGCGCGCGCGGTGATGTCCTCAAGATTGCCGAGCGGCGTCGGGCACAAGACGAGGCGCCCGGCGGTCATGCGCGCATCCCCATGCCGCGAAGTTCGGGCGCGCCACGGCCATCCCTAGGCGGCGCAAACGTTGCCGACGAATTCCGCCGATGACAACAGCATGGCATCATCGGCCCGCCCACCATCCGATGCCCGCCTCGACGTGCTCGACGGCCTGCGCGGCATCGCCATCCTCATGGTCGTGTGGTGGCACTTATGGCTTTTCTCGTGGCTGAGCCCGTTTTTCACGGTGTTCGGCCATCGCTTCGACACGCTCGTCATTCCCGGCACCGGTTTGATGGGCGTCGAGCTGTTCTTCTTCATCAGCGGCTTCGTGTTGTTCTATCCGTACGCGCGCCATCTGTTCGAAGGCCGCCCGCTGCAGACCGTCAAGCAATTCGCGTACCGGCGGTTCGTCAAGATCGTGCCGTCGTATGTCATCGCGTTGATCGTCGCGGCGGTGCTGCTCGGCGAGTTCCCCACGTTCTGGCAAGGCGTGTGGCAGATCGTCTCGCATCTGCTGTTCATCCACATCTTCTCCGTCCCCACATGGGTGGGTATCAACGGCGTGCTGTGGAGCCTTGGCGTGGAGGTCCAATTCTACGTCATCTTCCCTGCGGTCTGTTGGGCGTTCCGGCGTTGGCCGGTTATCACATACCTTGCGATGGTCGCGGTCGCCGTCGGATATCGTCTGTGGGCCTCGCACATCGACATCGGCGACTACGTCTTGATGGGCCAGCTACCCGCGTATCTCGATCTGTTCGCGAACGGCATGCTCGCCGCGTATCTCTTCGTCTGGGCGCGCGCCCGGCTGCCGGTCGAGCGCTATCAGTGGCTGGGGACCGCGGTGGCGCTGGGCTCAGGCGTCGCGATCTTCGCGCTGCTGAACAATTTGCTCACGCGCCTCTACGTGCACAACGGCTACAACGCGTGGCAAGCGTCGAACCGCCCGTTCTTCGGCCTGGCGCTGCTGGTGTTCACGATCGCGGCGCTGTTCTCGTACGCGTGGCTGCATCGCGCGATCGCCAACCGCGCCTTCGTGTTCCTCGGCGTCATCTCGTATAATCTCTACTTGTGGCATAACGTCGTCATGGTCTACATGTTGCGCCATCATATCCCCGCGTCGAGCATGGCCGACCCGCACGCGGATGAACACTGGAAGTGGGTCTACATCGCGTGGTCGCTGCTGATCTCGCTCGCGATCTCGATCTTCATCACGTACGTTATCGAACGGCCGATCCTCAAGAAAGGCCTACGCGCCATCACGGATCTCTTCCAGCGGCGCCCCGAGATCGCGCGCGAACCGGCGCCCGCCGCGACGGCCAGCGATGGTTGAGACGCCGCGCGCGCCCTCGCCGGCGCACTTAGGCGTCCTCGACGGGCTGCGCGGCATCGCCATCTTCGTGGTGCTGTGGTATCACGTCTGGGAATGGAACTGGCTGCCGTCGCGTTTCGATCTCTTCGGTCACGATATCAATCTCGGTGTCATCCCGGAGACCGGCTTCACGGGCGTCGACCTGTTCTTCTTCATCAGCGGCTTCGTGCTGTTCTATCCGTATGCGCGCCATGTGTTCGAGGGCCGGCCGTTACCGACCGTCAAGCAATTCGCGTACCGCCGTTTCATCAAGATCGTGCCATCGTATTACCTGCAGCTGCTCGTGCTCACGCCGTGGATCCTCGCCGCGTTCAGCGGGGTCTTGCTGTTCAAGGAATACGCCACGCACCTGCTGTTCATCCACAACTGGTTCCGCGACACGTTCGGCTCGATCAACGGCGTGCTCTGGACGCTTGCGGTCGAAGTGCAGTTCTACGTCATCTTCCCACTGCTGTGCTGGTGTTTCCGCCGTTGGCCGCTCGCGACGTTCGCCGGCATGTTGGCGATCGCCAACGGATACCGGCTCTGGCTCGCGCCGTGTTGCATCGGCGATTACGTGAAGCTGACGCAGCTGCCCGCGTTCCTCGATCTGTTCGCCTGCGGCATGTTCGCGGCGTGGCTGCTCGTGTGGTTGCGCAACCGCATCCCCCAACTCGAGCGCTGGCACGTCGCGTGGACCGCGCTTGCGATCGTCGGCTTTGGCCTGTACGGCTGGCTCCTGTACGACCTGTTCGTCACGCGCGTCCGGCCTGACTGGCAGTATGCATGGCAGACCGGCCACTTGAGCCTGCTCGGTTTGTCATTCGTGCTGCTGGCCGTGGCGTCGTGTCTTGCGTCCGCGTGGTGGCGCGCGGTGCTCGCCAATCCGGTGCTCGTGTTCTTGTCGGTCATCTCCTACAATCTGTATCTCTGGCATCAGCTCATCGCCACCTACCTCGCGCGCCACTCGTTCCCGCTGCCGCGCACCGCGAACTTCGAACACGATCCCGTGTGGCAGTGGACCTACTTGGTGGTCACGGTGATCATCTCGATCGCGGTCGCCTCGCTCATCACGTATTTGTTCGAACGTCCGCTGCTCAAGAAGGGATGGGGCGCCGTGACCGACCTGCTCCCGCGACGTGCGCCGCCGCCGGCATCGCGCGCTGCTGCTGAACGAACGGGTTCGTGACGCGCTATCCGCTGGATCATATCGATCATCGCGTACGATCGCTCGCGTCGGTGAGCGGGTTCTACGACGCGCTCATGCCGGCGCTTGGCTACACGAAGCGCGTCGTGGGCCGGACCGTGATCGAATACTATCACCCGGATGAGGCGGATATGTTTTTCGGCATCCACCAGCACGCCGGTCATTCGCCCAGCCTCACCCGCGTCGCGTTCGCGGCGCAGACGCGGGCCGATGTCGATCGCATCGGTGCGTTGCTGGCGTCGATCGGCGCGCGCGACATCGAAGGCCCGATGGAGTGCCAGGACAATGGTCATCCGTACTACGCGGTGTTCTTCGAAGATCCTGAGGGCAACAAGCTCGAGGTGACGCGCAACGGCCTCGACGCGGCTCACGAGATCGGCCTCAGCGCCGGCACGGGCCCAAACGCGACGCACTATCCGTTTGACCATATCGACCATCGAGTGCGATCGCTTGCGTCGGTGAGCGGCTTCTATGACGCGTTCATGCCGGCGCTCGGCTACACGAAACGCGTCGCGGATCGGGCCATGATCGAATACTATCACGCGGACGAGGCTGATCCGTTCTTCGGCATCCATCAGCACGCGGGTCACTCACCCAGCCGCACGCGCGTCGCGTTCGCGGCGCAGACGCGCGGCCGACGTCGATCGCATCGGCGCGTTGCTGGCGTCGATCGGCGCGCGCAACATCGAGGGTCCGATGGAGTGCCCGGACTACAGTCAACCGTACTACGCGGTGTTCTTCGAAGACCCTGACGGCAATAAGCTCGAGGTGTGCTGCCGCCGCTGATCCGCCTTGACTTTGCAGCGCAGAGTAAGTGGATGGCCGTGGCCGCTGGTGCTCGGAGCGTTCAACCAGCGGTACGATTGACGCCGTCCCGGCCTCAAATGTCCCGGCCCGTCAAGACGCGAACCACGCGGCTGCAACACTCGCTTTGAAGAGCGGGTAGAGGTGCGCGGACGCTCTCAGCGCTCCGGTAGTGCCGCAGGCACGTAGTAAAGGAATTCCATCTTCATGGCCAACGCGCAGCGAGTCTTAGGACCGCTCTTGCTCATCCTTTTGATCGTCGGGGTGGGCTACGCGGTCTATGTCTCGATGAATCGTTCGCAGGCGGAGCGCGCGGCACAACACGCCGCCAGCCAGATCGTCACGGTGACCGGGCTGATCGGCTCCGAGAAGAAAGAGTATCTCACCGACCCGCAAGTGCTCGATGTGTTGCGCCGCAACGGCATCGACCTCAAAGTCGAGACCGTCGGCTCGCGCGAGATGGCGACGCGCCCCGACATCAAGAACTACGATTTCGCATTTCCGGCCGGCGTGCCGGGCGCGACAAAGATCATGGCGGTCACCGGCGCGAAGAAATCGGTGAGCCCGTTCTTCACGCCGATGGCGATCGCGTCGTGGAAACCGATCGCGGACGTGCTCATCGCGAACGGCATCGTACGCAAGCGCAACGAGTACTATTACATCATCGACATGAAGCGGCTGCTCGACGAGATCGCCGCCGACAAGCGCTGGCGCGATCTTTCGCACAATCCCGACTACGCGATCAACAAATCGATCCTCATCTCCACCACCGACGTGCGCAAGTCCAACTCGGCGGCGATGTACTTGGCGCTCGCGAGCTATGTCTTCAACAACGACTCGATCGTGGACGATCAGCGGCGAAGTCGACGCGGTGCTGCCCAAAGCAGCCAACTTGTTCCTGCGCCAAGGCTACCAAGAGGGCAGCACGGCCGGACCGTTCGAGGATTATCTGGCGATGGGCATGGGCAAGGCGCCGCTCGTCATGATCTACGAGGCGCAGTACATCGAATATCAGGCGGCCCACAAGACCAATCGCAACGGCGACATGGTGCTGCTGTATCCGCAGCCCACTGTGTTCACCAAACACATCTTCATCCCGTTCGACGCCAGGGTGACAAGCTCGGCCACCTGCTCGCTATCGACCCGGATCTGCAGCGGCTCGCCGTCGAACACGGGCTGCGCACTGCAAACGCGAGCGACACGCAGGCCTTTTGGAAGAAGAACGACATCGACATGCCCGACACGTTGATTGACGTGATCGATCCACCAAGCTACGACATCCTAGAGAGCATGATCAAAGGCATCGAAGCAAAGTTCAACTCATGAGAGGACGAATGTCATGAACCAGGACCCGACCGCAACGCCGGTACTCGTCGCGCCGGCCCCCATCGCGCCCGTCGCGCCCGACCAGGCGGCGCAGATGGTGCCCGTGACGCCGGAGGCTGCGACGAAGCTCGACGCGCAAGTGGCCGATTTCGTGCAGCAAGTGATCACGCTCGACATCAACGGCCCGGATTTCCAGAACCGCGTCGACGCGAGCAGCTCGATGGGCAACGCCGAAGTCGCCGCCTCGGCGCAGATCTCGAACCGACTCCTGCAGCGGCCCGTGAACACGATGAGCCACGGTGCGTTCACCCAGAGTTCGGAGATCTCCAAGGGGCTCATCGACTTGAGCCACACGGTCCAGGACCTCGATCCTTCCAAGCAAGGCGACCTGTTCTCGCCGCGCAAGCTGTTGGGCATCATCCCGTTCGGCAACAAGCTCGAGGCATATTTCGAGGGCTATCAATCCGCGCAGACGCACCTCAATGCGATCATCAACACGCTCTACCATAGCAAAGACGAGCTGCAAAAGGACGATGCGGCGATCGATCAAGAGAAGGCGACGATGTGGGCGCTCATGCAGAAGATCGAGCAGTACATCTATCTCGCCAAGAAGCTCGACGCAGCGCTGAGCGCCAAGATCGCCGGCATCGAAACGACCGACCCGCAGCGCGCCAAAGTGCTCAAGGAAGAAGTGCTCTTCTACACACGCCAAAAAGAGACCGATCTGCTCACCCAGATGGCGGTCAACTTGCAGGGCTACATGGCGCTCGACCTCGTGAAGCGCAACAACGTCGAGCTCATCAAGGGCGTGGACCGCGCGACGACCACGACCGTGTCGGCGCTGCGCACGGCGGTCATCGTAGCGCAGGCGCTTGGCAACCAGAAGCTCGTGCTCGACCAGATCACCGCGCTGAACACGACGACCGGCAACATGATCGAGTCCACGTCGCAGATGCTCAAACAGCAGAGCGGCCAGATCTACGAGCAGGCGTCGAGCGCGACGGTCAGCGTCCAGCAGCTGCAAACCGCGTTCGACAACATCTACCAAACGCTCGATATGATCTCCGACTACAAGATCAAGGCGCTCGACAGCATGCAGCAGACCGTCGACTCCCTGTCGACGCAAGTCGCCAAGGCCAAGACCTACCTCGACAAGACGCGTGCGGGCCAGGTGGCGGAATCGATGGCGACGCTCGACACGTCGACCGATCAAAGCGGCGTCGTGAAACTGTTGCCCACGTCATGACCGCTGCGCGGAGGCGCCTCACCGTGAACAAATCGTTCGCCGCTGTCGGCGCGGCGCTGCTCTTCGCCCTCGCCGGCTGCAGCTCCGCGAACAACTCGGGCGTGCAGGGGCCGGTCAACGCGAGCTCGCCCGACACGCTCGTCGTCATCGCGGGATCGGAGCTCAAGGACCTCGAGCCGTATCTCGGCCAGATCAAGGACAAAACGGGCGTGACGCTCGCGCTGCAGTACAGCGGCACGTTCGCCGGCATCGACCGCATCAACGCCGGCGAGAACTTCGACGCGGCATGGTTCTCGCAAGCCAAGTACCTCGTCATGAGCGATACGGCGCACCGCATCAAGGCTCAAGACAAGATCATGCTCTCGCCGGTGATCATCGGCGTGAAAGAGAGCAAAGCCAAGGCGCTTGGGTGGCTCAACAACCCGAACGTCACGTGGAAAGACATCGCCGACAAGGCCGGCGCCGGCGAGTTCACCTACGCGATGACGAATCCGGCCAGCTCGAACAGCGGATTCTCCGCGGTCATCGGTGTCGCGTCTGCGCTTGCCGGCACGTCCGACGTCCTCAAAGTCAGCGACGTCGACATGGCCAAGCTCAACAACTTCTTCAAAGGGCAGAAGTTGACATCTGGCAGCTCGGGTTGGCTCATCGACGCGTACGTGCGCGATCAGGACAGGCTCGACGGGTTGGTCAACTACGAGGCGAACCTCATCACCCTCAATCGCAGCGGTCAGCTCAAAGAGCCCCTTGCGTTGATCTATCCGAAGGAAGGCATCATCACCGCCGATTACCCGCTCGTGTTGCTCAATGCGGACAAGCGCGCCGCGTATGACAAAGTGGTGACCTACCTCAAGAGCCCGGAATTCCAGAAGACGATCATGGACAACACGTTCCGGCGGCCGGTGAATCCCGACGTCGCACTGAGCAGCGTGTTTCCGAAGGCGTTGATCGTCGAACTGCCGTTCCCAAGCGCCTGGCCACCGTGAACGCTATCGTGCTGCGTTACCTCAACGTCAACCGGGTGCCGGCCCACTCGTTTTTCGTGCTCGACGTGAGCGGCTCGATGGAAGGGGAGCGCAGCGACGGTTTGCGTCGCGCGCTGTACACGCTGGCCGGGCAGGATCCGTCGTTGACCGGCCGCTTCGCGCGTTTTCAGAACCGCGAGAAGATCACACTGATCACGTTTAATAGGGATGCTCGCGCCGCCGGTCACGTTCGAGATGGCCAGCGACAACGACACCAAGACGCTTGGCGCCGTGAAGCAATTCGCGGATGACATGCGCGCGGGCGGATCGACCGCGATCTTCGACGCGATCGAGCGCGCGCAAGCGCTGGCACAGGCGTCGCGCGGCAGCGAAGGCCCTAGGTATTATTCGATCGTGCTCATGACCGATGGCGAGAACAACGTAGGCGACGACTTCGAGGCGTTCAAGCGCAAGTATGAAGCGCTGCCGCCGGAGGAGCAGGCCATCAAGGTGTTCCCCATCCTCTTCGGCGAGGGGTCGAGCGAGCAGTTGAACGAACTGGCCGCGCTGACCGGCGGCCGCGTCTTCGACGGCAAGAGCGCGCCGCTGAGCGCCGTGTTCAAGGAGATCCGCGGCTACCAATAAGCATGGAACGCTTTATGCTGTTCCTGTACGGGAACAAGAACATCGTCGGCTCGCTGGCAGCGCTCGGCGCGCTCGGCCTGTTTTTTGGCGGCGTGATCCACGCGTTCTGGTTGGCGAGCGTGCTCGGCTCGTACGGCATCGGCTATCTGGCGACGCCGTCGAGCAAGGAGCTCGAGACCAGCATCAGCGCGCAGATGAACTCCGCCGAGGTGCAGGCTGCGCTCGACTCGCTGGCCCAGTCGATCAAAGGACGCGTACCGGCCGAGGTGTCGACGCTCGTCCAGAGCATCTCGCAGTCGATCATCGCGATCTTGCCGACGCTGGCGAAAGACAACACCGCCGATCAGAACACCTATACCATCCGCCAGACGGCGCTCGAGTATTTGCCGGAAACGCTCAACAACTATTTGAAACTGCCACCGGCGTTCCGTAGCCTGTACCCGGTGCAAGACGGCAAGAGCGCGACAGCGCTGCTCGTCGAGCAGTTGACGCTGCGCGAGGCCAAGAGGAAAGAGATCGTCAACAACTATCTGAGCAACGACAGCCAGGCGCTCGTCGCGAACGGCCGCTTCCTCGCCGATAAGTTCAAGACGGAGAACTTCCTGACGCCCGTCTAGATGTTGCGGCGGCTTCATCGCCGCGGTCGGTGTCGCGTCGCTTTTTTGGCTCTGAACGAATCTTCGAGCAAGCCGTAGATGCAAAGATCCTCGTACGCGCCGGTGAGCGGATTCACCGCGCCATCTCGATACGCGCCCTCGTATCGGAACCCAAAGCGCTGATAGAGCGCCCGCGCGCGCATGTTCTTCGCGTGCACCTCGAGATAGGCGCGGTGCGCCCGGTGGGTCTCGAAGATGTCGTCCAGCGCGAACGAGAGCGCGAATGCGCCGATGCCGCGGCTCTGGTGCAGCGCGATCATCCGTCTGATCTCGAATAGCCAGGGCTCGAGGCGCGCGTACATGATCATGCCCACTCGATCATCGCCTTCGAGCACGATCCATTGATCGGCCGGAGCGGCGGCGATGCCTCGCTCGACTTGTTCGAACGTGGGGCCGACCAGCACTTCGCGCACGTGCGGCGCAGCGTGCAGGTCGATGATGAACTGCGCGTCACGCGCCTCGATCGGTCGCATGACGTACGGGGCCACGGTCAGCGGCAGGCGCCGGCGTTATTCGACCATTCCATCTGCACGGTGTACGCGCCGACCGTCTTGGTCTGCCAGGCGCAGATGTCGCCGATCTCGCCGTTCGCGTCGTCGTACCATCCTTGGCCCGGCGCGGGATCAGTGATCGCTTCGCACAGCTCGTGCGACGATGTCTCGGTCAGCGCATCGAACACGCTGAGGCCGCCGAGACAGCCCTGACAGTCGGGATAGGGCTCGACCGCATAGTACGTGGTGCCGCCGGTCGCGTCGTGGTATCCGCAAAACGCCTGGCATGACGCCTGGCCGCTTGCCGTCACCGTCACGCCCGACGGCAAGTAGATGAAGTACAGCGAATTCTTGCCGGCGGCGGGAACCGAACCGGCTTTCAAAAGGCCCTGCAAGAACGCCGTGATCGCGGTGTCGTCGACCGTCGCGGACGGCGCTTGATCGACGGTCAGCGTTGCGACGCGCTTGCCGTGGCCGATCGGCGTGCCGGTCACGCCGTATTCCTTCAATTGATCGATGAGCGCGCTCACCAAGATGTCGTCGAAGAACGTGTTGAGGCGGGTGACGAGCGCGCTCTGCGGCGCTGTCTTCCACCACGCGCCCCAAAAGATCGTCGTCACCTCGACGGCGCTCAGCAGCGGTCCGCCGCGATACGTCAGTTTGGCGGCAGCCGCGAGCTTTGCGACTTGCTCCCGAAGCGGTACGACGCGGATGTAGTCGGGTGGTGTGCGGTCCTGCGTATTCATGGAGCGCCCAGCTTCGGTAGGACTCGAGGCCCCTCCGCTCGCGTGCTCAAGGACGCAAGCGGCCTTCGGCCCAAGCCCACGCGCATGGACTCGACGGCAGATGTGCGCGGCGTTACCGTCGCGGTCACGGGCGCGAACAGCGGCATCGGTTTGCACACGGCGCTCGGACTCGCGCGCCGCGGAGCGCACGTGGTCCTCGTGTGTCGGAACCGCGAGCGCGGCGAAGCCGCCCGCACGTTGATCGCGCGTGAGGTACCGCAGGCGGCGACGGAGCTTCTCCTCGCCGATCTTTCGCTGATGACCGATGTCCGCCGGCTCGCTATCGACCTTGCGCGCGGTTTTCCGGATCTGCGCGTGCTGGTCAACAACGCGGGCGTCATCACGTCGCACCGGACGATGACCCCCGAGGGCTTCGAGCTGACGTTCGCGGTGAATCACCTGGCGCCGTTCGTATTGAGCACGTCGATGCTCGAAATGTTGCGCGCGAACGCTCCGGCGCGCATCGTCAACGTCAACTCCGACTCCCACCAGTCGGCGCGATTGGACTTTGGCGACCTTAACGGCGAACGACACTCGTTTCCGCCCAATGCATACGGGCAGTCGAAACTCGCCAATATGCTGTTCAGCGTGGAGCTCGCGCAACGCGTCGACCCTGCGACCGTCACCGTGAACGCGTTGCACCCGGGTATGGTGGCGACCGACTTCGGCGACGTAGGCGGACTCGTCCAGTTCGGTTGGACGTTCATGAAACCGTTCGGCATCTCACCCGAGCACGGCGCGCAGACGTCGATCTATTGCGCTGCGTCACCAGAGGTCGCCGGGGTCACCGGCGAATACTTCCGCGAGTGCTTGCCTGCTTCGACCAATCCGCTGGTGCTCGATGCCATCCTGCGCAAACGCATGTGGGAGACGACGCTGGAAATGCTGCAGCAAAGATCGGTTTGAGGCGCGGTAAGAACGGGTATAATACGAAGTTAGAGGAGGTCACGCACCCATGGAAACTGCCGTGATCATCGTGTTGCTCGTCCTCATCCTATTGGCCGTTACTGGTCACCTCAAACTCTGAGAGTTAGGCGGTGGCCCTTTTCGGGTATATGAATACCGGCGATTGATCGTTCGCCGGGAGGTAGACCAGTGGAAGCTTTCCTCATCGTGATGCTCGTCCTGATCCTGCTGGCGGTCACGGGACACCTCAAGCTCTAGGATAGGACTGAACCAATACCAATCGGCCGCTCATCGGCATCGTCGGCGAGCGGCCGATTTTTTATTTGTGAGCGCCTGCCTCTACGTCGACGCGCGTCTGCGCGGCGACTGCGGCTTGGCAGATCTCGCCGTTTTGTTGCTGCGGATTTGCGTTGCACCACTTGAGCTGATCCGCGCGCTCGGTCGGGTGAGCATAATACCAATCAGCGTTCTTCTGGTCGCCACCGGGAGCGAGGCCCATCGAGCGGAAGGCGATGACCGCGAGCACGCAGATGATCAGCGCGGTCAGGAGCAGGCCGAGATAGCGCATCTACGTTGTACCTCCCGAGAACCAGCGCGCAACCCGGCTCGTGCCGAACTCCGTCTTGTCGGCGGAGAGAGCTGCGGATGGCTCCTCGAACGTGCCGGTTGGTTCGGGGCCACTGAAAAAATCGACGACGACGCGACCGACGACGCCCTTTCCGAACTCGATGTAGCAGGCACCTGTGCCGTCATAGTGTGCCGGCGAAGGTCCGCCGCGCACCCGCGCGAGGATTTCGGCCGCCACCACCCGAGCCTGCCGTTCGGAGAAGACGCCCGCCTTCGGCGTGCCGACGAGCGCGACATCGCCGACCGCGTAGACGCCCGGGAATTTCGTCTCGAGCGTTCTCGGATTCACCGGTACCCAGCCGTCGACGGCAAGCCCGGATTCCTCGACCACCGCAGGCACTCGGTGGACGGGCACGCCGAGGAATAAGTCGTACGGCATTTCGGTTCCGTCATCAAGCACCGCAACTTTGCGACCCGCATCGAGAGCGCGAACTTCGCGCTCGGGGACCCATCGGATGCCGCGCTCCTTGAACCCTTCGAGAATCGCCTTTGAGGTATCGGGTGAGGGCGGCACGGGCCTGCCGAACGGGATCACCACCGAGATCTCCGTGGCCGAGCGCCGGCCGAGCGCGGTGAGGTAGTCATGCAGCAGAAACGCCGCCTCGCTCGGCGCCGGTGGACACTTGAATGGCGTCGAGGTCACGCCGATGATCGCCGCGCCGCGTTCGAATCGCGGCAGCACTTCGCGTAACGCGTCCGCTCCAGCGACCGAGTAGAACTCGTTGCCGCCTTGGGAGAGCCCGGGCGTCGCCGCCACGTCGTAGTCCGCACCGAGAGCCACCACGAGAACGTCGGCGTCGAACGTGCCCGCATCGGTTTTCACGCGCCGCGCGGACGCGTCGATTGAGCGCACCGTCGACTGGACGAAGCGCACACCCGGTTTGACGACGCCGCGGTATGGGTGACGCACCTGTGCGAGTCCGGAGCGTCCGAACATCAGGTCCAGCTTTGAAAACCCGAAGACGAACGCGTCGCTTTTGTCGATGAGCACGAGGTCGAGCGCGTCGCCGAGTGCGTCGGAAAGGATCGTCGTCAGCTCGAGTCCGCCGAAACCGGCACCCAACACCACGATGCGTGTCGGCACGCTCCCACGATCCTTCTTCTTAGTGCGTTGGCGCGGACGTCGACGCCTGGATGATCGCGCCGTCGGTGTCGATCGAAATGCCGCCGTCTCTGTCCGTGCGATATATCGTCGCACCCGCGTTTCGAAGTGCGTCCAGCGTCTGCGGGCTTGGGTGGCCGAACACGTTGTGCCTGCCGCATGAGATGATCGCGGCTCTCGGGCGAACGGCGGCGAGGAATTCCGGCGTGCTCGAATAGGCGGAGCCGTGATGTCCGACCTTGAGGACATCGGCGCGCAGATCAGCGCCGCCATGTCCAAGCAATCGGGCCTCCGCTTCGGATTGCGCGTCGCCAGTGAGCAGCAGCGCGGTTGCGCCGAACTCGACGCGCAGCACCACCGAGTTGTTGTTGATATCCGAGGATGTTCCGGTGATGAGTGGCAGTTCGGGGGCCAGGATGCGCACGTGAGTTTGCGGGCTGAGATCAAACGACTTGCCGCGCACCGCACGGCGCCATGCGATGTGGCGCGCGCGCACGACGTCGAGCGCGCGCTGATAGGCAGGACCGCCGTAAAGTTGCGCGGAGTCGTAGAGCGCGTCCACCCGTTCTCGCGACAGGATGACCGGCAGCCCGCCGGCGTGATCGCCGTGTGGATGGGTGAGCACCACGGCGTCCAAGTGGAGCACCCAGTGACGCAGCAAGAACGGCATGACCGTGCGCGTCGCGATCCGATCGCCGATCGGCTGCGCCACGACACCACCGCCGGAGCGTTCGAGTTTGCCACCGCCGTCCACAAGCATCGCATGCATGCCGGGAGCGCGCACGAGCAGGCAGTCGGCTTGGCCGACGTCGATCGCATCGAGGTGCAAGCGGCGGTCGAGCGCGGCCTCGATGCCGGGCACGCAGTAGACCGTTGCAAGCACGACGATTGCCGCGGCGCTGCCTACAAAGATGCGGTCCGCACGTACCTGCCTGTGCGCCGCCCACGCGAGGGCCGCGAGCGCGATCCAATACAGCACGATGAACGCATGCGTTGGCGGCGGGATGTCGACGTGCGCGCCCGGCAACGACGCGAACCGCTCGACCGCGCCGATCATAAACGTCAAAGCCCACCACGTGATATTGGAGAACGGCCACGCGAGCCCCGGCGCGAGCATCGCCACAGCAGCATACGCCGTGCCCGCGGCCATCACGAACCCGACCATGGGCACGACGACCAGATTTGCGGCAACCGCGTATGGCGTGAACGCGTTGAAGTACAGCGCCTGCAGCGGTGCGAGCCCGAGCTGCACGGACACTCCGGTCCGGATGAGCTCGGCCGACCAACGCGGACCCCACAAACCCTCGCGTACCCCGAGCGCCGCGAGCGCCGGACTCAGCAGCGCGATCCCGCCGACGCACGCAAACGACATAGAAAAGGAAGCCGACAGCAAGACGAGCGGGTGGGGCAAAGTGACCGCCAAAGCCGCCGCCGCCAACACCGCTGAAGCGGTGCGCGCCCGGCCGCTCTCAAACGCGATGACGCCGACCGTGAGCATGGTCGCCGCGCGCAGCGTCGGCAGATGCAGCCCGGCGAGTGCCGCGTACGCCCAGGCGGCGGCGACGACGACAATGGCTCGCGCAGTCCGCGGCATCGGCGTCTGCATGAGAAGCGCGGCGACCAGTGCGGCCATGATGCCAAGATGTAAGCCGGCCGTCGTCAACACGTGTACCGTGCCCGTGTCGGCGAATTCTTGGCGCAGAGCCGCGGGCAGATTGCCGCGGTCGCCCCACAGCACGCCTTCGAGCACCGTCGCCGGCAGCGGCGGAAGCCGCGACTCGACCGCGTCTGAAAATCGGCTGCGCGTCCTGGCCCACCACGCGCTCCATCCGCCGGCGCTTCCCAGCAATTGCGTGTCGCGCGCCCGATGAACGTCCAGAATGACCGATACGCCTTGGTCCGCGAGCTGATCGCGCTCCGCCGGCTCACCCTCGTTGCGGACGCCGGCGGGTGCGTCGATTCGAGCGCGTATGCGCAGCCGTTCGCCGGCGAGGTCGCTCCCCGCGGCGGCGTCAGCCGGCAATTCAAGCAGCGCCACACGATCTCGCAACAAACGGGCTTCATCGCGCCCGG
This sequence comes from Vulcanimicrobiota bacterium, assembly GCA_963812135.1. Classification (GTDB taxonomy): domain Bacteria; phylum Vulcanimicrobiota; class Vulcanimicrobiia; order Eremiobacterales; family Eremiobacteraceae; genus JAFAHD01. Next base: position 661,010 of record CAWETU010000001.1, on the reverse strand, counting down.
CGGACGTGACGTCCACGATTCGCGCGCGAACCGAAACGCCGTTGGCCGACGGATGCGGCCGCTCGACCGTCTCGACGACACAGGTGACGTGGTGGCCGTCCACCGCGCCAAGATCCGATCGCGCGCGAGCAAGGACGGCGAGATGGCCGGCGACCGCGCCCGCCGTGACGCACGCGAGCGCGATCGCGATGATCCGGCGACTTACTGGACAGGCAAGCGCAACGGCGACGAGCGCGCCGAGCAGCCAAAACGAGCAATTGCCCGTGACGACCAGAACGCCAAGCGAGTACGACGTGAACGCGATCGCGAGCACATGCGCGCGCGCGTGGACGTCGAGCGACTGCACCACCTAGACTGCATCACGCGACCGCTTGCGGCGTCAAGCAGCGGGTCTCAAGCGCCAAAGGAAACATATGTTCGATAGGGAACGGCTAAGTCCAGACCATCTATCCGTTCGGTTCTGAAAGGCAAGGTCCCATGAGTACAGCGGTGATCATCATCTTACTGGTGCTCATACTGCTGGCGGTCGCAGGCCATCTGCACCTCTAAACCGTTCGCATTGCGCTGCTACATTGGAAGGGAGTGATCTGACATGACGACGCTCATCATCGTCGTTCTGGTGCTGATCCTATTGTTGGTCAGCGGTCACTTGACGCTCTAGGCGCACCCTTTTGCGCATCCTCGTCACCGGTGGCGCGGGCTTCATCGGCTCGCATATCGTCGATGCGCTCGTGGCCGCCGGGCATGATGTCGGCGTGATCGACAGCCTGTGGGAACACGGCGGCGGCACGCGCGCAAACCTCAATCCAAACGCCCAATTCTTCCTGCGCGACATCCGCGACCCCAGCCTGGCGGACATCTTCGCCTCGTTCAAACCGGAGCTGGTCAGCCATCACGCCGCACAGCACAGCGTGGCGTTGTCCGCGAAGGATCCGCTCTACGATGCGGATGTCAACGTCCGCGGCCTGATCAACGTCGTGCAGCGCAGCGTGGACTCGGGCGCGCGCAAGATCATTTACGCTTCGTCAGCCGCCACCTATGGCACGCCGATGTACATGCCCATCGATGAGGCACACCCGCAGCGCCCCGAATCGCCCTATGGCATCACGAAAATGGTCGGCGAGCACTACCTGCGGTATTTCGCTTCCGCCGGTGGACCCGCGTACACCGCGCTGCGCTACGGCAACGTCTACGGACCGCGTCAAGACCCGAGCGGCGAAGCGGGCGTCATCGCGATCTTCGCGTCGCGTATCCTCGCCGGCAAGCCGATCCGCATCGACTGGGATGGCGAGCAGCAAAAGGACTACGTCTACGTCGGCGACATCGCCCGCGCCAACATCGCCGCGCTGACGGCTGCCGATGGCGAAGCGATCAACATCGGCAACGGCATTGGCACCTCCGTCAACCAACTGCATGCGGCGATCGCCGGCGTCGTCGGGCGCGACGTGCCCGTCCAGCCCGCGCCGAAACGGGCCGGCGACATCCGGACCTGCGTGTTCGAGATTGAAAAAGCGAAGACGGTCCTCGGCTGGGAGCCTGCCGTCAGCCTAAAAGAGGGAATCGCGTCGACGATCGACTTCTTCAGGTCAAAGGCGAGTTAGTCGGTCACTGCCCGGGCGTGAAACCCGCGGGGATGTCGAAAAGAGCCTTGTCCGCTGAGCCGAGACGTGCGATATTTCCACTTTCCTCGACTCGGGCGTATGGGAGTCTGGACTGGCCGATCATGACCTGCACCGCGCGCACATATCCGGGGCTCGGTGCATCAAAGACGAGGCTTCGGTACATCACGACCTTGCTTAGGATGCTCGGATCAACCGAATAGCTCTCCGGCGACACTGCGACCGTGCACGAATTCTCCAGCGGCGGCAGCGTCGGTAGCGACACGGGAAACGGCGCATCGTAAACGCTGGCGCGGAACTGCGTCCACCTCATCGTGCCAAAGCCGTTTGGACACTCCCTTGTCTCATGGCGGTTTGCGATCGCGATGGTGCCGCCGTAGCCGATCGCAGACACCCCATCGATGACCGTCGGGCCGGTGGTCTCACCGGATCCGCGGATCTCGTAGTTGGCGTCAGCCTCGCTTGCCGTCGGGTTCGTTTGCGCCGGCGGGTTTGTTTGCATGGACGGGTTCGAAGACGCCGGCACGTTGACGATGCGGTACGTCCGTTTGAACAGGTTGAGAAAGATCAGCTCATGTAGGTCCGGCCGCTTGATGACGGCCGTCATTGCGATAGGGTCGTCAACGCGCATCCAGTCTCCGAGGTACGAGAAACGATACAGGCTGACGAACTCAGGTTGCCTTGGGTCACTTGCGGCGGGAAGGTTGCCCAAGAGTCCCTCGGTCGGTTGCGGATAGATGTCGGTCGGTTTGATCAGCTTGATGAGCGCTGCTCGATCCGCCGCAAACGATCCGACGGCGAGAGGACTCGCATTGGGAGCATGCCACTGAATCCGGTCGAAGGCCACGCCGCTCGAATCCGCGTACGACAACGCCGGAACCGCGGCCAGCGCGAACAACACAAGGAGCAGCCAATTCAGGCGCACGTGTCAGCTCACGACGATATTGAGCAGCTTGTCCGGTACGAACACTTTCTTGCGAACGGTCTTGCCCTCGAGTTGCGCGCTCACCGTCGCCACGCCTTTCGCTTTGTCGAACACCGCGTCTTCACCTGAGCCCGGCGGGGCCTCGACCGTGCCGCGGTGTTTGCCGTTCACTTGGATCACGAACGGGATCACCGAACGCGCCAACGCGGCGTCGTCGTAGGCCGGCCATGCCTCCAGATGGATGCTCGAGTTGTGGCCGGTGCGCTCCCATAGCTCCTCGGTGATGTGCGGCGCGAACGGCGCCAACATCAGCAGCAGCGCGCGCAGACCTTCGGCGAACGCCGCCGATGTCGACGCGTTCTCGTGCGTTGCAGTGAACGCTTCGAGATCGTTGAGCAGCGTCATGATGGCGGCCACGCTCGTGTTGACGTGCATGCGGTCGCCGATCTCTTCGGTCACCTGCTTGATCTTCGAATGCACGCTGTAGCGCAGCTCCGCGTCGGCGCCGCCATTTTTCGCGCCGCCCTGCGGCGTGTGTCGCAACGCGTTGGCGTGCGTGAGCACCAGGCGCCACACTCGGTTGAGGGTCCGCGTCGCGCCGGCGATGCCGGTGGTGGACCACGGGAAGTCGGTCTCCGGCGGGCCTGCGAACATCTCGAAGAGCCGCAGCGCATCGACGCCGTAGCGATCCGCAGTCTCGTCGATGCCGACGACGTTGCCGCGCGACTTGCTCATGCGCTCATTGTTCGCGCCGAGCACGAGGCCTTGGTTGAAGAGCCGCGTGAACGGCTCATCCTTGGGAACCATGCCGGCGTCGTGGAGAACCTTATAGAAGAAGCGCGCGTACATCAAGTGCATCACGGCGTGTTCGGCGCCGCCGATGTAGTGGTCCACCGGGGCCCAATAATCGACCGCCTCTTTGTCGAACGGCGCCTTGTCCTCGTGGGGGCTTAAGTAGCGCAAGAAATACCACGACGAGTCCATGAACGTGTCCATGGTGTCGGTCTCACGTTTCGCCGGTCCGCCGCATTGCGGACACGTGGTGTTGACGAATGACGGCACGTGTTCGAGCGGATTGCCCTGCGCGCCGGTGAACGGCGCGTCGTACGGCAGCAGCACCGGCAGCTGATCTTCGGGCACCGGCACTAAGCCGTGCGTCGGGCAGTTGACGAACGGGATCGGCGCGCCCCAATAGCGCTGGCGCGAGATGAGCCAGTCGCGCAGCTTGTAGTTGACCGTCGGCTCGCCGATGCCGCGCTCGATCAGCTCCTCCGCGATCGCGCGTCGCGCTTGTTCGCTCGTGAGCCCGTCGAACGCAGCGGAACGCACCAACACGCCGTCTTCGACGTATGACGCTTCGCGCGCGAGGAAATCCGGTTGGTTCGGAGGCACGACGACCGTTTTCACATCGATGCCGTATTTGCGGGCGAACTCGAAATCGCGTTCGTCGTGACCGGGCACGCCCATGACCGCGCCGGTGCCGTACGTGGAAACGACGTAGTTCGTCACCCAGACGGGCACGCGCTCGCCGGTGAGCGGATGTTTTGCGTGCGCGCCGGTGAAGACGCCGAGCTTTTCCATCAGCTGCGTGCGTTCGAGCTCGCTCTTGCCGGCGACGCTCGCGATGAACTCTCTTACGCGCGTCTCTTCCGGCCGCCCGGCGATCAGTTGCTCCAGCAGCGGATGATCGATCGCGACCGCGATGAAGGTGACGCCGAAGACGGTGTCCAGCCGCGTGGTGAACGTGCTGATCGACGACGTCGAGCCGGGAAGCTCGAAGGCGAACGTGACACCTTCGCTTCGACCGATCCAGTTGCGCTGCATCGTCTTGATGCGCTCGGGCCAGTCGGGCAGACGATCAAGCCCCTCGAGCAGACGATCCGCGTACAGGGTCGTCTTGAAGAACCACTGGTTGACGAGACGCTGCTCGACCGGCGTGCCGCAGCGCCAGCACACGCCGCCGGCCGCCTGCTCGTTGGCGAGGATCGTCTGATCCTTCGGGCACCAATTGACGGGCGCTTCCTTCTTATATGCGAGCCCGCGCCGGTGCATGAGCAAGAACAGCCATTGCGTCCAGCGGTAGTATTCAGGCGACGACGTGTCGATCTCGCGCGTCCAATCGATCGCGACGCCGAGCGCGCGGAACTGACGCCGGAAATTCGCGATGTTCGTCTCGGTCCAATCGGCCGGATGGATGCCGCGCTGGATGGCCGCCATTTCGGCGGGCAGGCCAAAGGCATCGTAGCCCATCGGATGCATGACGTTATAGCCGCGCATGCGCCGGTAACGGGCGACGACGTCGCCGAGCGTGTAGTTGCGCGCATGGCCGACGTGCAGATCGCCGCTCGGATACGGCAGCATCTCCAGCAGATAGAATTTGGGACGCGACGGATCTTCGCGGACCTCGTTTTGCCCGCGCTCTTCCCAGCGGCGCTGCCATTTCGGCTCCACGGTTTGCGGTTCGTATGGCGCAATATGCGATGTCATTATCACTGGTATTGTACCATGGCGCCGCTCGTAAGCCCTTGACGCGCGCGCGTTCGCGGGTGATTGAAGCGGCGTGACTGCGATGCAATTCGACAAACGCTGGATCGCGATCGGCGGCGCCATCGTTCTGCTCGGCGCGGGGCTGCTGCTGCCGCGTCCAGCCGGGCCGACGCGCGCCGCGACGGTCTCAACCGATGCGACCGTGCCTCCGCAATCCACGAGCACGCCGGCGACCGCATCTGCGGCGCCTTCTGAAATCGCCGTCTACGTCTGCGGCGCCGTGAAGCGCCCGGGCGTGTACTCGTTCGCGCCGGGTTCGCGCGTGGTCGACGCATTACAGCAGGCGGGTGGCCCATTGCCTGAGGCCGACGTCGAACAGATCAATCTCGCGCAGCCGTTGAGCGACGCGATGAAAGTCATGGTCCCTCGCAAAGGCCAAGTACTCGCGCCGGACCAGTATGCGGCTGCGCCGTACGGCCCGAGCGACGCACCGTCTGCGGGCGCCCACCGCCGCGGACGGCATTCGCATGGCGGCTCTCGCAGTTCGCACAAACTTGCCCCAGGGCAGACGCTCGATGTCAACACAGCGACGGTTGACGAGCTCGTGCAGCTTCCCGGCGTCGGACCGAGCTTGGCCCAGCGCATCGTCGACTACCGCCAGCAGTACGGTCCTTTTCAAACGGTCGATGATCTGCAGAACGTGCCCGGCATCGGGCCGTCCAAATTCGACCGCCTAGCCCCTTTTGTGCGGCTCTAAGCGGTCAGCGAAAACTATTCCGAGTCGACGTCCTCGCGATAGCCCGCCTTTTGATAGTGGCCCGTGAACGTTGAGCCGTCCCACACGTAGCAGAGGTGCGCAACCGCAACGCAATTTGAGAGTGCTCTTGGTCGGAATACGGCGACGCATTGTCCCCCGCTATGGCGGACGCTATCCCAGCAGATGCCGGTAGAATGCTGCGTGCGCAGCCGTCTCCCAAGCGCCTGCGAAGCGACGTAGCTTGAAGGTGAGTATTCTGCTGCGAAAGACTTTTGTAGGCCGCGTAGGTCGTGCAGCTCTCCGGCTACCCTCACGTGATAAAGACGCATATCAAGCTCCGTGGACGGCTGGTTTGTCGCGAGCATGAAAAGCGAACTATGATGCATCGTTTCAGCGATCGCCGTTCGCCGGACGCGCGAGGCGTAGAAAACACCGTACGAACCGTCGCTGAACCGACTTCCATCTGGATTGAGGTGCGTGAAGGACGCCATGATGACCGAGGTATTCGGTCCGCTGATGCGCTCGTGGACTGGCACGAGTGTGAGGTCGCCGACCTCATCCCGGATCCGAGCGTTCGTCTTTGCCTCAAGCTTGAGATTGGCTTCCAGGTCGGCTGGATTCGCGACGCGATCGAAAAGCGAGACGGAGGGATAGCGGCTAGGGATGATGCGACACGCCGTCTGCCACAACAACCGGCGCGCTTGTATCTGCCCGCGGGAAGGGCTCACGCCCAGCCGCCGCGTTGCGCGTCGAGGTATTGGCGCACGCGGTAAAGATCTCCAACGTTGCCTGCGAGCATCACATCCAGTGCGGACTTGCCGCCGAACATGGGCGCGGCGTTAGGCCGCTTTACCCACGCATCGGCCGCTGATTCGTCGGGGAGCAGGATTTGCAGAGCGGCATATATCCCGAGGATGTACGAGATGCGCTCCAATGTGTCGCGCGCAAGCGGCGGATTGGCCTCGTTCTTCCACTTGTAATACGTTGATTCTGAGATCAATCCGAGCAGGACCAACTGTTCCTTCACAGACAGGCCCCAGCGCTTCGCGATGTTCACGAACGTCCGCAGGCCGGGGCCAGCCAGTTCCGGCTCGTACGCGATTGCGGCTTGACGCTTCGCCATCGTTGCGGTTGGCATCTCTCTCCTCGCTTTTCGGCTCTCCTGGTGTATATTATAGCTCTACGGATAGAGCTTTTCAAGTAGTAACTACACATATAGAATAGGTAGCTAACCACCGGCAGACAAGGGGCGACGCTCACCCGAAAAGCAAATCCCTCGGGAGCCCTGTCGCGTCAAGAGCCCTCGATACGTTTCCAACGAACGCGGGTCAAGAGCGCCGCAGCACCAGTTCCGCGCTCTCGCGCGCCAGCAAGGCCTCTGCGGTGGCGGGAACAATGCGGCGCTGGCGCTCGTCGATGACCCCTAGCTCGAAGCGCCGTTCCTGGAGCGAGCGCAGCAGCGCGGCCGGATCGTCGCCGGCTTCTCTCACGAAACGCGGGAAAAATTCCATGACGATCGTGAGCGGTCGCGTCGAGGCGAGCAACGCGCTCGCGCCGCGTAAAATCGCGGGCTCCGCTCCTTCGGCATCGAGCTTGAGCACGTCGAGCTGGACTCCGGTTTCTTGCACGTACGCGTCGATGCTCGTCATCTCGACGTCGAGCGCGCTGCGCTGATCGGTCGGATTGTGCGGGATCTGCTCGAGCCCTTGGACGATCGAGCCCCCGCCGCGATGACGATCCGTGCCGTAAAACGTGACGCGGCCCGGACGCTCGCCGACCGCCTTTTCGACGACGCGCGCCGTCCGATGCAAGCCGTTGATCTCGATGTTGTCGCGCGCCAGCATCGCAAGCCCAGGATCGCATTCGAAGGAATGGACTTGCCCCGAGGGCCCCGCGGCGCGCGCCATCACCAGCGTGAAATAGCCGACGTTGGCGCCCGCCTCCAGGACGTGCATCCCGGGCGCGACCAGCTGGCGCAGCACCGCCTCCGTCCACTCCTCCCAGACGCCGTCGAGGATGAGGTGCGGGGCGATCGAGATATCGCGCGAATCCACGTACATCTTGAAGCCGTTGCGCGTCTTGAGCAAGACGCGCCCACCGCCGACATAGGTCGCGCCGGTCTGGAAGCCTGCGAACATCTACATCCGTTTCAGCGAGCGACGCGTAGTATCCTAACAACAGGGCAAACGGGGGAGAAAACCGTGAAAGTGCTTGCACCTGTCGTCGCTGCATTGGCGCTGTTCAGCTGCGCGGCGCACGCGGCGACCACCAACGGCGGCGTGACGCTGGATCGGGTGTTCGCCGCACCCGATTGGCTCAACGGCAGGCCGACGGCGGCCGACGTGCGCGGCAAGGTCGTCGTGCTCGATTTTTACACCTTCGAATGCTACAACTGCAAGAACGTCGAGCCCAACCTGCGCGCGCTCTATAAAGACGTGCCGCGCAAGGACCTCGTCATCCTCAGCGTCCATAGCCCGGAGACCTCGTTCGAGCACAATCGCAAAGCGCTGATCGCCTCGTTCGGCGAGCAGGGCGTCGTCTGGCCGGTGGCCATCGACAACGACTTCGCGATCTGGAATTCGTACGGCATCAGCGCGTGGCCGACGCAGCTGATCTTCGACCGCCACGGCGTGCTGCGCAAGACCGTGGTCGGCGATTCCCAGGACGAGGTGGTGGACTCGACCGTCAAACAGCTAATCGGCGAGCGCGGCTAAGCGCTGCGCGGGGCGGCTAGATCCCCGCGAACCACTCGTAGCCGCGGTCTTCCCAGTACCCGCCGCTGCCGTTGTCGCCGCCCAGCGCGGCGACTAACTCGATCTTGTTGACGTGCTTGGCGCTCTTATAGCCGAGCTGTGTCGGCACTTTGAGGCGGATCGGTGCGCCGTTCTTGAGCGGCACTGGCTGATCGTTCAGATCGTAGGCGAGCAGCGCTTGGGGATGCGCGGCCTGGCGCATGTCGAGCGACTCGTAATATTTGGTGCCGCTGCCGTCATCGTCCATGCAATAGAACACGACATATTTGGCGCCCCGCTGCGGCTGCGCCGCAGCGAGGACGTCGCTCACCCGCACCCCGCGCCACTTGCCGATGACGCTCCAGCCCTCGACGCAATCGTGACGCGTGGTCTGCGCGATCGACGGGAACTTGGCGCGCAGGTCGTCGACGCTGAACGATGTCGGCTTGTCGACCAAGCCGCTCACGAAAAGCCGGTACCCGTGCCAGCCGTTGCGGCTCCATTGCAGATATGCCGGGTCGGAAGGCGGATCGAAGCCGTTGTGCCGGAAGTCTGGCGAGATGTCTTTGTCGCGATATTCGCGCGCCAGCGGATGATCGGCGCCGAGCAGCGCCAGGTTGAGCCGCTCGGGCGCCTGGAGGGCGCTATGAAAACGCGGGTTGTCGTTGAGCGAGGTCGCGATGCGCGAACAGCCCGTGAGTGCCGTGCCGGCAAGCAGCGCGAGAAATCGACCGCGGCGCAGATTCATGATGCCTCCTCCACCGCGAACCAACCGGTGATCATGGCGCGCAGGTTATTCCAAAAACCGGTCAGCACGACCATCATGAAGTGGCCGATGAAGAAACCGATGATGCCGAACATCGCGATGAAATGCCAGAGGCGCGCGAATTGGCGGCCGCCCAGCAGCCACGGCACCCATGGCGCCCACGCGTCGAACGACGGCGAGAGCGCTAATCCTGAGATGATGGCCAGCGGCACGAGACCGAACACGACGCTGAAGTACGCGATCTTCTGCAACGGGTTGTACTCCGGGGTCGCCTTGACTTTCCATGGCAACGCGTGTTCTTTGAGGGCTTCGGGCACCTCGCGGATCTCGGTCTTGGTCGGGATCAGTTTGAACGCCCACACCGCATAGAGCAGCGCGCACAAACCGAGCACCCACGCGAAGAAGATGTGCCAGCGGCGGCCGTCGGCGAGATCGCGATACGCCGGTATGGTCGCCCACGGTGGGAAGGCGCGCGGCTCCTCGCCGCCCATGCCGTCTGCCCGTCCATCCCAGTAGACCGGTAGTCGTTAACACTACGGAGCCGATCTGCAACTTGCCGACCGTGCGGCCTGCGGCGTCGGTGTCGCTGTAAATGGAAAGCACCGGATGTGCGAACGTCGACGCATCCGATGCATAGAGCGCGGGATGCGCGTTGAAGATCTGCATGCCGCTCATGGTGAGCACGAGCAGCGCGAGCGCGACCACCCAGTGGGTGATGCGCACGACGAGCGGGTGCCGGTACACGCGCTGAATCATGTCCGATGATACGCTTCGAGCGGTCGCTCGGATGCATCCCGCTGGCCCAGGGACTGTATCCGTAGCGCTGCCCAGACGAAGATCGCTTCCAGCGCGAGCCCGGCGATGAAGGTCGGAACAGGGGCTTTGGATGCGCCGACGCCCACGATCATGGCCGCGAGAACCCACGCCATGTACAGCCCCAGCCCGAACAGCAAGATGTTGGGCGGATTCTGCCAGCCGCGCGAGGTCATGGCCCAGGCGTACGTGCCGAGCAGTGCACACCATGCGGCGACGAACAACAGCAGCGGCACCTTGAGCGCGGCGAGGAGCGTCAAGCCGATGAACGGCAGTATCACGCTCAACCCGAGCAAGAGCGGGAAGACGCCTGCCGGCGGCGTGTCCGGTTTTCCGCGCGCTGGGCGAACCGCGAAGCGATAGCGACGCCGCCGAGAAGCACGCATGAGGAAAATGACAAGTTGCACGCGCGTGCCTGGTTCGTGGAAGGGACCCATGAACCAGAGAGCGCCGAATACCGAGACGAACGCAGCAAGCGGAAATGCCAGGTACGGGCTGATCCACGGCTTGTCGCTGATGTTTTTGAAAATCGCTTGCGTTATCAGAATTGGGAGTAGCACCGATGCGATCGCGTGGAACAGACTGATCGCCAGCGCCCAGGGGACGGCGATCCCGAACACGTCCCCGTAGTTGTTGAACGCGGACATCGGCACATTGCCGGTCTGGATCATGGTCTTGGCGAGGAGGCCTTCGTTGTAAAAGCCGTACGCGAATCCGGCGATGAGGATACCGGCGATGGTCATGTGGCGGCGCACCGCGAGCTCGCGGATGAGCAGCACCGGCACACCGTAACCCAATATCAGCAAGAACGCAAAGTTCATAGGCATGAAAAACTGGGTGATGGGGGTGTTTCCGGAGCAGACTTCGGGCAGGAACGCGGACAAGAACATGAGCGTGAGAACCGCCGTGAGGGGCGACCTCGTCAGCCGGCGCGCTACCTCTCCCATGACGCCGAATTCGCCGATAGATATTGTTGAGCATCTCGGTGGTTTTTCAGCTTGTGTTCTGCGGGTCGAAGGCTGCGGAATCATTGCCACGAATGAGGATTCAAATGGACACGCGCTTCGCCGTCGTTCGACTTGGTATTCGCACGTCTGCCGCTTTGGCGCTCGCCGCCCTCATCGCTGCGTGCGCAGCTGGCGGCGGAGGCTGGAGGTGGTGGAGGCGGTGGGCCGACCCCGCCGCCGCCAACGCCGACTCCAACACCGACCCCGCGAATCGTAAGCTGCGCGATCGTGCGAGCGGATAGAATGAGCCGCGCCCTTGCGCGATTGCAAACGGTGGCGCGCCTAGGTCGCCCGGCAATATCCCGACGCATCGGGCCAGGCCCAGCGTCGCGAGTTTGCCCGAATGTGGGCGCCGGCTACATGCACTGCATGTCGTGGATCCGCACCGACATCGAAAGCCCGAACGTGATCTCTGGATACGCTCCTGCCGATCTGCAAGCCGCATACAATCTGACTGGCCCAGCGAGCACGCGCGGCGCAGGACAGGTGATTGCGATTGTGGATGCGTTTAACAACCCGAACGCGGAAGCCGATCTAGGCGTTTATCGAACTCAGTTCGCGCTACCGCCATGCACGACGGCCAATGGATGCTTTTTAAAAGTGAATCAAGCTGGCGTCTCCGGGTTCATACCCTCCCAACGACGCCGGATGGGCGCTAGAAATGTCTCTCGATCTTGACATGGCGTCGGCGATCTGCCCGAGATGCGACATCTTGCTCGTCGAAGCAACTGACGCAACGCTCAACACGGACCTCTACGCCGCGGAAGACACCGCCGCGACGTTGTGCGGAGCGAGCGTGATTTCCAATAGTTGGAGTGGTGCTGAATACGGCACGGAAACCACCGACGACACGGCTCACTTCAAACGGACCGGTATCCCGATGACTTTCGCAAGCGGAGACACCGATTATCCGGGGGGCTATCCAGCCGCGGGTAAATTTGTCACCGCGGTCGGTGGCACGACCCTGAACCAATGCCGGCCAACCCAGTCAGACAGAAACTGTTTGGAATGACTACATCCCGGTCTTAGCCTTGGCACGGGAGTGCCTTTGTAGCTTTTACGAGGGACAACCGGCCTGGCAGACGGCCGCGTTGAGCGCCGGGGAAATCACCACTTGCGGCACCCGCGTCGATAACGATGTGTCGGCAGTCGGGGATCCGAACACCGGCGTCGCCGTGTATGATACCTTCGGCCAAGGCGGCTGGATTGTGGTTGGCGGCACTAGCGCGTCGACGCCGATCATCGCCGGCGTTTACGCGCTTGCGGAGAACGGATCGTCCATCAATGACGGATCGTACATCTACACTCACCACACCGGCAACTTCAACGACATAACGAGTGGCAACAACGGGCCGTGCACGCCGACCGGCATCTATACGGCCGACTATACCGGCACGTTCATCTGCGACGCGGGAGCTGGGTTCGACGCGCCCTCTGGGTGGGGCACTCCGAACGGCATAGGCGGGTTCTAGCCGGCCCTCGACTCGATCAGTGATGTGGCTCACTACTGTGGCTTACGCCCTCGAAGGCTGCCAAGAGTTTGCCACGAATGAGGCGCTCGATGGCTAAGCGTCTTGCCGTTGCACGGTTAGGCATTTCTGTTGCCGCAGCTGTTCGCATTGGCGGCGCTTATCGCGTCGTGCGGCGGTGGCGGCGGCGGTTCTTTGCCGAACGTCGTTCCTCAAGGTCCCGTCAGCACTCCAACCCCGAAGGGGACTCCCGCGCCGACAGCTACGCCGACTCCCGTAGCCACGGCGACCCCCACCCCGACGCCCACACCGAAACCGACGCCACACGCCCACTCCGAAACCAACGGCAACGCCGACTCCAACTCCGACGCCGACCCCGAAGCCGACGGCAACGCCGACCTCGACTCCAACGCCAACGCCGTCGCCGACCGGCACGGTCGCAAATTGCATGACGTTCGAAGGCTATTCGTGTCACGCGGGCGCTTGCGCGTCTGATGTCGTTCAGACCGGCGCACGCACCAGCAGTCACCGCCCGAGTCGGACGTGGCCCTTCACAACGCGTTTGCCCTGAGGGCCGCGGACGGATGCGCTGCATGTCATGGGTCCGAACGGATCTCGCGCCGAGAACTCCCACGGGCTATGGTCCCGCTCGATCTTCAGTCCGCCTACAGTCTCCCGTCGGCCACGAACGGCACCGGCCAAGTCGTCGCGATCGTCGACGCCTTCGATGATCCTAACGCGGAAGCCGATATGGCGACCTATCGGTCGACGTTCGGACTTGCCGGCGTGCACGACTGCCAACGGATGCTTCATCAAGGTCAATCAGAACGGCGTCGCGGGGAGTTACCCGTCGCCCTGACAATCGGCTGGGCGCTGGAAATATCGCTCGACCTCGATATGGTTTCGGCCGTTTGCCCGAATTGCGATATCATCCTGGTCGAAGCTAATGACAACAGCGGCTAGGCTCTATACACCGCCGAGAACACCGCCGCCACTGACGTGCGCCGCGAATGTGATCTCCAATAGTTGGGGCGGCGGGGAATACTCGAGCGAAGACGTCGGATGACTCAATCTACTTCAACCACCCCGGCGTCATGATAACCTTTGCGAGCGGCGACAGCGGGACTGGACCGAGCTTCCCACCGACCTCGCAGTACGTCACTTCCGTTGGCGGAACGACGTTGACGGGCGGACCTGGGACGTGGTCTGAAACGGTTTGGCCGGGTTCGGGTAGTGGTTGCAGCGCTATCATCACACAACCTTCGTGGCAGACCGCTCTTGGTTCTCAGATAGCCGGTTGTACTACGCGCATCGTCACAACGATGTTGCGGCGGTGGCAGATCCCGAGCACTGGCCGCGCTCGCCGTGTACGACCCGTTCCGCCCACAGCGGATGGCTGCATGGTCGGCGGAACGAGCGCGGCCACGCCGATCATCGGAGGCGTCTATGCGCTTGCCGGCAACGGCGCCTCGCAAACGTACGGTATGAGCTCGTACAACAACCCCGGAGCACTGCACGACATCACGTCAGGCAGCAATGGCTTGTGCAGTCCGTCATTCATCTGCAACGCGGGTCCTGGCTTCGACGGACCGAGCGGCAACGGCACGCCAAACGGCGTGGGCGGCTTTTAACCGCCCGGCGTACCCATGCTCGTTTCGCTTTCTTAGTGCAGCGCTATTCCCGATGCCCCTGCCAGCGTTGTGGCGGCACCTGTGATGTTCCGAATCGGAGCGACGTTGCCGTTGGCGCCTGGGGCGAATACGGCGACCGACCCAGCGTAACTGCAAACGTAGAGATTGCCAGCGGCATCGAGCGCCACGCCGTCGGGCGTGCTCAGCGTCGTGGCAGCGCCAACAATTGTCCGGATCGGCGCAACGTTGCCGTTATACGGCGGAGCGTATACGGTCACGCTGTTGCCGCCTTCATTGGCGACGTACATATTCGCCGACGCGTCGAACGCGACGCCGAACGGACTGCTCAGACCGGTATTTGCGCCGCTGAGCAGACTCGTGAACGCCTGATTGCCGTTCGCCGTTGCGATGATCCCAACCACGGTGTTTGTGTTCGAGTTCGTCACGTACGCGTTGCCGCCGAAAAACGTGAATGGGGTCGGATTCGTGAGCCCGGTCGCAGCGCCGACCGCTTGGCGCGCGAACGCGACATTGCCATTAGAGCCTGGCGGAAACGACGTCAGGGTTTGCGCGCTGTATGACGTCGCGTAGATGTTGCCGGCGGCATCCACGCCCACGCCTTCCGATGGCCCGAGGCCTGTCGCTGCGCCGGTGATTTGAGCCGTCGGCGCAACGTTGCCGGTGGCGTTGAAAATCATAATGTTGCTCGCGCCGTCGTTGATGACGTACACGAGACCATTGCTGTCAACGGCGATCGCATCCGGCTGCCCGAGCAGCGTGTTCGCACCGCTGATCGTGGCCGATGGCGAGATATTCCCGTTGCCGCTGATTGGAAATTCGACCACACTTGCCGCGTTGCGATTGGCGATATAAATGGTGGTCAACGCGGGCGGGGGCGTCGGTCCAGACGGAGTTGTGGACGAACCGCTGCACGCCGCGAGAGCCGCGGTCAGCGCGGTCGCGGCGATCATCGAAAAGCTGACGCGAAGATGAAACGGACGCATTAGAACCTTCCTCTCTTAGGAGGGTTTTCGGCATATCGGCGCCCGCACTTGATTCTCGCGATGCGTCCGCGGGTTAGAGCCGTTTCACCATTCCGGACCCCATGAACCCCACGTTTGCCACTGCCCAGCCTGAGTGTTATACCACTCGTACGTGTGGAAGTGCTTGTAGAATTTGGTTCCAAGGTCATTGAAATTGACCCAGATGGCATTCTCATTGCTCCAAACGTTCATCATATTCGATTGAAGTGTTTGAACTTGGGAGTTCAGCTGGTTGATTTGCGCTTGCAGGTCGGGGCCTTTGGGGGTGATTGGGTTCACGATGAGTTGCTTGAACGGAGATAGCGGTACGAACGTATGCTTGGGCGGCGGCGGCGGCGGCGGCAATGTGAACTTCACATTTTGGATCGTGCTGGTCGAAGCGTTTGCGGCCTGCGCTTCCGTCGCGACGCCGGCGCCTACTGCACCCGCGAACAGAGCAAAGAACAGTTTCCTCGATACTGAGCGTTGCATGGCGACAACCTTCCTAGCGGGGCTCGACGAACGGTACCCGCTTCATGAAGTCTGGTCGTTCGACGTACAAGCGGCTACTCCGTGCTCTGTTGCGCGTCGTGCACACCCACGGATCAAACGCAACATCTCCGTCCGCACGAGTCCGCTGAACGGTGCGGTGAAAGTCCAATACAATCGGAATTTCCTTAGACTAGCGCGATCCGATCATTTCACGCGCGTCTGCGTCGAGAGCCGAACGCCGTCGGCGCGAGCGTCGAGCTTGAAGCTCCAGGCGATCTTCGCAAACCCGGGTTGCGCGAATGACGCGAATTCGCTCGGGTCGAATTGGCGCACTTCGTAGCGAGGCGCGCACGGGCGGCCGATCAAGCCGAGCACGATCTCATCGCCGGGCTGCTCGGCGAGCACGACAAAGCTGTTTTGCGTCAGCGTCTCAAGCGTGATGGGGCGCCGCTCAGGCTGTTTGAATAACGCGCGGCTTCCGATCCCTCGTATCGCAAAAAGTGTTCTGATCACCGCCGACCCGTTGATATCCGCGGTCTTGAGACATTCATAGACGCGCGCGACGTCCGCGCCGATATCGATCGAATGACGCGACCTCACGTCGTATTCGGGGAGAAAGGCGCCGATCAGATCAATGCTCGCTAGCCTTTGGGCCACGCCCAGGGTGAGTATTGCGGTCCGGCCAGATTCGCGGGCGATGATGCGTTTTTCTTACGCGACGGCTTGGGTCTCTTTTTCGTTTTCTTCGTTTACTTTTTCCTCGCCATTAGTTCACCGCTTTCCCATGGCCCCGGAGGTCGCGAATACGAAGCTCCTTCATTTGCGTGTCGAGACCGAGTCGCTCCTCGAGTTGCTGCAGCGGTAGTACCTCGATCCGGTTGGGCGATACTTCCGTGTCGTTGAGCACCTTGTGAGCCACGATCTCTTTGATCGCGGTGTGGTCGACGTGCGGCGCGATCGCGATGTACAGATCGAGCTCATCCAGGTCGTTCGGATCGTCGTTGTGTTTCTTGACGATGAGCTGCCACTCGATCACCTCGGGGATGCCCGCCATCGCCGGCAAGAAATTGTTCAAGTCGACGAGCGTGCCGCGTATCTTGGTCAGGTTCAACTCGCCCATGTCGCTGCGCCGCGACAGCGTCGTCGAGATGCGTGGCACGATCCGCCCGCATCCCGGACACGGATCGTAGACTAGACCCCACTCAGAGATATCGCCGGTGCGGTAGCGCAGCACGCACGAGCCGCGACCGCCAAGCCCGGTGTACACGAGTTCGCCCCGCTCGCCGGGTCCAACCGGTTCGCCGGTCTCTGGGTTGACGGTCTCGAAGAGATCCATATCCGGATAGGTGTGAAAGCCGTACGAGGTCACGTAGTCGGGAGGCGGACACTCACCCCACGCGAGACGCGCTTCGGTAAATCCGTAGATGCTATGCACGCGCACGCCGGGTCGGCCCATGTGCGCGCACATGTCGCCCAAACGAGCGCGTAAGGGACCGGGCACTCGTTCGGCGCCGAGCGCGATGCATTCCAATTTCTCAAGCTTGAGGCCGTCCGCCATCGCTTGGCGCAACATATGATACACGTAGCCGGGCACGCCGATGAGCACGTTCGGCTGCATGCGCATCAACGCCGTGATGTTACCGGCGGTGCCGAGCACTTTGCCGCCGCCGGTGTGCAACATCAGCGAGCTGCCACCCACGCCGACGGCGTACGTCTGCCAAAATGCGAGATGCGGCGCGTATGGGAAGACGTCGAGCGAGCGCCCCCCTTCGCTGATGCCGACCACATCTGTCAGCCGGCGGCCGGCGAGGAACAGCCGCTCCATGTCGCTGTCCGTCACGATGAATTGCGTCGGCAGCGCCGTGCGGCCCGTCGTGAAAAAGAGCATCACCGGGCCATACTCGCCGCGCACTTTGTGCGTCGCCGCGTCGGCCCCGCGCAGCAGCCGTGTGAGCGCCAGTTCGATCAGCTTGGTCTTCGGCGCGAAGCGCCGGATCTTCTCAAGATCCGGCTGCAGCACGAGGTCGAGATGGCGGGTCGCG
Organism: Vulcanimicrobiota bacterium; assembly: GCA_963812135.1. Classification (GTDB taxonomy): domain Bacteria; phylum Vulcanimicrobiota; class Vulcanimicrobiia; order Eremiobacterales; family Eremiobacteraceae; genus JAFAHD01. Next base: position 643,248 of record CAWETU010000001.1, on the reverse strand, counting down.
TTGTCGGCGGTCGGCGCGATGTCGGTCTTGGTCGTGAACGGAATGCGGCGCAAGTCATCGACCGTACGGATGCTCTTCGGGTCTATTTTGTTGGCGTCGAAGAGCCGGCGATAGAACGGGCTATATGGATACAGCTGCTCGTTGATATGGCGGTGCAGGCGCGCGTTGCGTTCCGCTTGCCAGTCTAACCACGGCCGCGTCGGCTTCCATGGCGGAGCGTCGCGGATCTTGTCGAGCATATCGAATCGCTGTTCGCTCTTGACCGGGTCGACCCTCGAGGCTATACTCGTATCATTCTATTTGTATGATTATTAAAAGTAATACTGTCCCGGTCCAGGACGCGGTGTTCGGCTCCGCCATTTTCCGCGGCCCGGTCAAGACCAAAACGATCGTGCCGCTGCTCATCTTGCATCTGCTCTCCAAGGGCCCCGACCACGGCTACGGCCTCATGGAGCGCATCGACCGCATGACCGGCTCGGTCATGCCGGTCAATCCGAACACGATGTATCCGCTGCTGCGCCGCCTCGAGGAGCGCGGCTTCGTCATCGGGACATGGGAACACCCCGACCGTCGCAGCCGGCGCATCTATCGCATCACGCGCGCGGGGATGGACCGCTACGAGCAGATCAAGATCCGCACGCGCCCGCACCTGGACGCGCTCATTGAAGCTATGCTGCGACTGCGCAGCGAAGTGCTCAACTCTCCCCCGGCAAAAGCGGCGCGCCGGCGCAAAGTGCGCGCGGCCGCCTCGGAGTCAGCATCGTGAAAAACGGAAGTCTCAAAGACCGCGACGCGGTCATCCTCAGCGCGGTTCGCACGCCCGTCGGCAACTTCGGCGGCGCCTATCGAGAATACGACGCGCTGCAGCTCGGCACTGCGGCCGCGAAAACCGCGATCGAGCGCTCGGGCGTCAAGCTCGACGACATCGACGAAGTGATCTTCGGCAGCGGCGGCCAGCCGATCGAGTTCGCGAACATCGCGCGCCAGATCTCGCTCGAAGTGGGCATCCCGATCGGCACGCCCGCGTACAGCGTGCAGCGCAATTGCGCGAGCGGCGCGCAGTCGATCGCCAATGCGGTGCAAGCCATCGCCAGCGGCGACGGCGACATCTATCTCGTCGGCGGCACCGAGAACCAGTCGATGGCGCCGTACATGATCCCATCGGCGCGTTGGGGCGCGCGGCTGCGCCCGACCGAGATGCTCGACCCGATCTGGACCGGCCTCACGGACCATCACACCGGCATGCTCATGGGCGCCACGGCCGAAGTGCTCGCCGAAGAATTCGGCATCACGCGCGAGCAACAGGATCAGCTCGCGGTCGAGAGCCACAACAAGGCGTTCCGCGCGCAGCGCATGGGCAAGTTCAACGACGAGATCGTCCACGTGCAAGTGCCCAAGAAGCACGGCGAACCGGAGACCGTCGCCAAGGACGAAGGCCCGCAGGCCGGTTTGTCGGTGCAAAAGCTCGCGCTGTATCCCGCGGTGTTCAAAAAAGGCGGCACGGTCACGCCGGGCAACTCGTGTCCGATCAATGACGGCGGCGCGGCGCTCGTCGTCGCCAGCTACGCCAAGGCGCAGCAGCTCGGGCTCAAGCCGCTCGCCGCGATCCGCGCGTATGCGTTCGCCGGTTGCGATCCAAAGACGATGGGCCTGGGTCCGACCGTCGCCACGCCCAAAGCATTGCAGCGCGCAGGCATCACGCTCGACGACATCCAGCTGATCGAGTTCAACGAAGCCTTTGCCGCCCAATACCTGGCGTGCGAGAAGATCATGGAGCTCGATCGCAGCATCGTGAACGTCAACGGCGGCGCCATCGCACTCGGCCATCCGATCGGCGCGACCGGCGCGCGCCTCACCACGACGCTCGTCTTCGAAATGCGCCGCTCTGCCAAACGCTACGGCCTCGTCACGATGTGCATCGGCGGCGGTCAGGGCGGTTCGCTCGTCATCGAGAACACGGAGGCAGCATAGTCTAATGTACATCTTCAAGTGCGCCGTCGTCGGCGCCGGAGCCATGGGCGGCGAGATCGCGCAAGTCATCTCGTGGGCCGGCTTGCCAGTGCTGCTCAAAGACGTCGATCAAAAAGCGCTCGACCACGGCATCGCGACGGCGCGTGCCGTCTACGAACGGCGCGTCAAGGCCGGCAAGCTCACGCAATCCGAGATGGACGAAAAGATGGCGCTCATCACGCCGACGCTCACCTACGACGAGTTCGGCGACGTCGACTTCGTCATCGAAGCCGTCCCCGAAAAGCTACCGGTGAAGCAAGCGGTCTTCGCCGAGCTCGACAAGGTGTGTCAGAGCACCGCGATCCTCGCGAGCAACACGTCGGCCCTGTCGATCACCGCGCTCGGCGCCGCCACCAAGCGGCCGGGCCAGGTCGTCGGTTTCCACTTCTTCAATCCGGCGTCCGTCATGAAGCTGATCGAAGTCGTCGCGGGCCAGCAGACGAGCAAAGACACGATGGACACCGCCGTGTCGTTCGCGGAAGAGCTGCGCAAGATCCCGGTCAAGGTCAAAGAGTGCGCCGGCTTCGTCGTGAACCGCATCCTCATGGCGTCGATGGTGGAGATCATCAAAGCGCGCGAGGAGCTGGGCGTCGATCACGAGACGGTCGACAAGATCGTCGTGCAGCGCGGCGGCGTGCCGATGGGTCCGTTCTTGCTCGGCGACATGCTGGGGCTCGACATCGCAGCCGATGTCGCGAGCACGCTTGAGAAGGCCTACGGCCCGCGCTTTGCCGCGCCGCCCGAATTGAAGCAGCTGGTCGCCGCGGGCAATCTCGGCGTCAAGACCGGCAAAGGCTTTTACACGCACACGAAGGCGGAGGGCTAAGCGTCATGGCAATCGCACAAGACAAAGAGAGCGCCCTCGTCGAGCGGTTCACCTACGCGGCGATCGCCGAGGCGGGCCGCTTGCTGGACGAAAACATCGCCAGCGCCAAAGACATCGATCTCGCGATGCGCGCCGGCGCGGGCTTTGCGACCGGGCCGCTCGAGCAGGCAGACACGATCGGGCTGGACACGGTCCTCGAGAATCTGCGTCGACTGCACGCCAAGTACGGCGACAACTACAAACCGAGCGCGACGCTCGAACAGCTCGTCGCCAAAGGCGCGCTGGGCAAGAAGAGCGGCCGCGGCTTCTTGGAGTATTCGTAGGATGACGCAAGCCACCGCGACCTACTCCAACATCCTGCTCGACGTCCAAGGCGGCGTCGCGCTCATCACGATCAACCGGCCACCTGCCAACGCGCTTTCCAAAGCGACGATCGAAGAGCTGCTCGCGGCGTTCAATGCGCTCGAGAACGACGCGAACGCTCGCGCGGTCGTGATCACCGGTGCGGGGCAGTACGTCTTCGTCGGCGGCGCCGACATCACCGAGTTCGTCGGATTGGACGAAGCGAGCGCGCTGGCATCCGTGCAGCGCGGCCACCAATTGTTCAACACGATCGAGCACTTCCCCAAACCCGTGATCGCGGCGATCAACGGCGTCTGCGCCGGCGGCGGCAACGAGCTCGCGCTGGCGTGCGACATCCGCATCGCGGCCGAGAGCGCCAAGCTCGGCCAGCCCGAAGTCAACCTCGGCATCATCCCCGGCTGGGGCGGCACGCAGCGCCTGCCGCGGGTGGTCGGCAAGGGCCGCGCGCTCGAGATGATGCTCACCGGCGACTTCGTCAAAGCCGACGACGCGCAACGCTATGGCCTGGTCAACAAAGTCGTGCCCGACAACGAAGTCGTGACACAGGCGCGCAATCTCGCGCGCAAACTCGCGATGGGCGCGCCGCTTATCCATGCGTTATATCAAAGAAGCGACCAACATCGGCCTCGAGGAAGGTATGGCGGCCGGTTTCAAAGCCGAAGCTGAGGCCGTCGGCAAGATCTTCGCCAGCAAGGATGCCCAAGAAGGCGTCAACGCATTCCTCGGCAAGCGCCGCCCCAAATTCACCGGCTCGTAAACGGTCGAATAAATTCGACCGCTACATTCTTAAGGAGAGAAATCATGGCTATCGCCACCAAAGCCGCGCCCGAAGGCCTGAACTTCGAACTGCCCGAGGATCTGAAGCTGCTGCGGCGCTCGATCCGCGAGTTCGTCGAAAAAGAGCTGTGGCCGGTGAGCCAGCAAGTCGAAGACGCCGACGACATTCCCAAAGCCACCATCGACAAGATGAAAGAGATGGGCATGTTCGGGCTGCCGTTCGCCGAGGAGTACGGCGGCGCCGGCGTAGGCGAGCTTGGTTACTGCATCGCGCTCGAAGAGCTCGGGCGCGCGAACGCGTGCTTCTCGAATCTCATCGGCGCGCATTGCAGCATCGGCGCGATGGCGCTGTACCTTGACGGCAGCAAGGAGCTCAAGGACAAATATTTCCCTGACTTGTGCGCGGGCGCGAAGATCGCGTGCTTCGCGCTTTCCGAGCCGGCCGCCGGATCGGACGCTGCGAACATCCAGACGAGCGCCAAGCGCGAAGGCGACACCTACGTGCTTAACGGCGTCAAGCATTTCATCACCAACGGCGACCTCGCGGACTTCGCGACGGTGTTCGCCGTCACCGATAAGAGCCTGGGTGCACGCGGCGGCATCACCGCGTTCTGGGTGGATCTCAACCAGCCGGGCGTCAAGCGCGGACCGAACGATAAGAAAATGGGCCTGCACGGCAGCCACACCTGCGAATTGGTGTTCACGGATGCGAAGGTGCCGGCCGATCACGTCATCGGCCAGGTCGGCATGGGCTTCATCACCGCGATGAAGACGCTCGATATGGGGCGCCTCTCGCTCGGCGCAGGCTGCGTCGGCGCGTCGCAGTTCGCGCTCGAGAAGGCCATCGCGCATGCCAAGGAGCGCGTGCAGTTCGGCAAGCCGATCGCCAAGCAGCAAGCCATCCAGTTCATGCTCGCCGACATCGCCACCGAGATCTACGCGGCGCGCAACATGGTGTACAACGCCGCGTGGAAAGCCGATCGCGGCGAGCGCTTCTCGATGGAAGCCGCCATGGTCAAGCGCTATTGCTCGGACATGGCGATCCAGGTGGTCGACCGCGTGCTGCAGATCCATGGCGGCATGGGCTTCATGAACGAGACCGGCATCGAACGCGGCTATCGCGACGCGCGCATCCTCGCGATCTACGAAGGCACGAACGAGATCCAGCGCATGGTCATCGCCGGAGAGCTGCTCAAGTAACGTGCGCATCGCGGTCTGCGTCGCGGCGGTCCCAAATCCCGAGAAGGTGAAATGGGACCGCTTTCGCCAGCTGCTCGATCTGCAAGACGCTGAGCCAGTTCTCAATCCCGCCGATCGCAACGCGCTCGAACTCGCGGCGCAACTCGCGAAATCTTCAGGTGCCACATTCGACGTCTATTCCGCAGGGTCAGGCGCATCTGCGGCGTTGCGCGAAGCTGCCGTGTTCGGCGCGCAGCGCCTCATCGCGATCAGCGACCCGTTGCTCGAGACCGCTGACGAAGCAGGTGTCGCAGGCGCGCTTGCCGCGGCGATCGCCAAGGACGGGGGCGCAGATGTCGTGGTGTGCGGACCACAGACGACGTCATATGGCAGCGGCGCTGTCGCTGGATATCTCTCCTCGACGCTCGGCGCCGGACTACGCGCGGACGTCGTGGGATTGGAGATCGAAGGCGCTGACCTGCGGGTGACTCAGATCGATGGCGCATCGCTTGTCCGATCGAACGCGCCGAGGCCGCTCGTCGTCGCCGCTGTTCCCTACGGGATTGCGACGCGCACGATCTCACCAATTCTCTTAATGCGCGCTTCGAAGAAACCGGTCGAGGAACGCACCCTCGCCGACGTGTCGGACGGTCGCATGAATTCGATCTCTACAATACCTAGTACGGGCGTAGCCGATGGACCGCTCGAGTCGAACCGCAAGAAACGAGCCAACGAAATCGTCGACGGTCCGGACGCTGAGGCGCGCGCCATCACGCTGGTCGGCGCGCTGCGCGACCGCCAGCTGGTCTGACATGCCCGTCACGGTCGACCTCGAGAAGTGCGTCGGCTCGCGCGACTGCTTGGGCGCGTGCGCGTTCAACGCGATCGACGTCATCAACGACAAGGCGGTCATCTTCGAGAACTGCGTGGATTGCGACGCGTGCGTGCGCGCGTGTCCGACACACGCCATCATCTCCGCCACGCCCACCGAGACCGCCGGCGGCAACATTCTCGTCGTTGACTTCGGCGAACGTTCGGGCATCAACCCGATCGTCGAGCGCGCCACGCGCCGCGTGGGCGCGACAGCGAGCGGCGCGCGGGTCGATCCGCTCGACGCAGGCGCGGTGGCCGACGCCATCGTCAAAGAGTCGCAGGCGAACGGCTACGGTTTGGTGATCCTGCCGCACGACGGCGCCGGCCCTGCGATCGCGGCGCGTGTTGCCGCTGGCGTCGGTGGTGCGCTGCTCGCCGGCGCCAGCGATCTGACGCTCGATGAGACCGGCGGTGTACGCGCGACGCGATTACGATACGGCGGCATCGTCAAGACGACCAGCCGCGCCGGCGCCGGCAAGACGGTCGTCACGCTCGTGCCGCGCGGCGGCGCGCCATTCGCCGCGCAGATATTGGATGCAAGCACACCCGGTGAGCGGATCGGAGACGCGCCCACTTCACCGGAGCGTGTAGCGCGTCGACTCGTATCGATGAGATCAGATCTTTCAACAGAAGTGCAAGAAGCAGCGCGCGGTATCGCGCGTGCGCTCAACGCCCAACTCGTGGACGCGAATTCGTTGCCTGGCAAGAGCATCGCGCCCGAGTTATACATCGCGATCGGCGTGAGCGGCTCGACCGAACACAACGCGGCAGTGAGCGGCGCCAGCACGATCGTCGCGATCGTGGATCAGCAGAGCGCGCCTATCCAGCAGATCGCCGACTACTTGCTCGTCGGCGACGTCAGCGAACACGCCAAAGCGCTGTTATCGGCCCTGTAGGAGACTAGCGGCCTGCTTCGGAGGCTCTATCCGCGTCCAACCAAACGTCGGTCACCGGCATGTGCGCGACGCCGGCCGGGTAATCCCCGCGGGGGTGTGAGTCGATCCAGTCCTTGGAGACGCGGGCGAGATACTCGAATTGCTCCCACAGCGATGGACCAGACGTGCGGCGCATGATCGCAAGCGCCGGTGCCAGGCACTCCCAGTTTCTGATAACGACGCTGGACCACAAAGAGACGGCGATGTCACGGTCGACGATCCCGTGTCTGATGAAGCCGCCAAGCGACTCGAAGAAATTTCCGACCTGGATCACCGGTCGAAGTTCTTCTGGGGTCGGACTCTCGTTCAACTGCTCACGGACCGCTGGGTCCTTCAGGAGCTCTGGCAACGTGTATGCGACAAAGCGCTGCGCCGCGGCGAATTCGGCGCTTTCGAGTATCTCGCGGCTTTCGGTGAGCGCACTGATCGAATTCGATCCGCTCAGATGGCGCAGCTGCACAAACGCGGCGACCGCGGTGGCCGCGATGACCAGAAACGTGCCGACGGCCGCGACCGCAGTGATGACCTCGAAACTCAACGGACTAAAGCCTCAGCGTCTCTTCGACCGCTCTATCTTCCGACCAGGTCGCGCCTTCGGCCGCTAGTTTTTCTATTTCTGCGGCGTTCAAATGCTCGCGCAGCGCGGCCATGAGCTTCTCGTAGCCCCACTGCTCGGTGGGTTCCCGCTCCCACCCGAGCTCCTTGAGCTGCACATCGACGTGGCCCAACAGCTTCGCTGCACTTTGTGTCTGACCGCGCAGCGCCATGATCAATGCCAAATGTTGCAACACGTACGCGACAAGGTATGGCGCTTGAGCGCGGCGTGCGAGGGTCAGCCCTTCACGCGCCAACGCGAGAGCTCCGTCAGTGTCTCCGACAGCGATTCGATATGCCGCGCTATTCGAGCGGTACATGGCCATGTTTTGTATATCAGCTCCGCGGCTCGGGTCCATCTCAAGCGATTCGCTCACCGAACGCAGGGCCTCTTCGGGGTGCCCGTCTGCAAACTCCAGTTCCGCCAGGTTTGCAAGGACGACCGCAGCTCCGCTTTCGTTGCCGAGCTCCTTATAGAGCGCAAGCGCCTGCGCATAGAGATCGCGCCCGTCGGCAACTGCACCTCGATAGGTCGTGTTACTCGCCAGCTGCCTGAGGCACCCCGCCTCACCTCGCTTATCCCCGTACCCGCGCAATGCAGCAAGTGCTCGTTTGCTGGTCTCATCCGACTCGTCAGTGCGGCCCATCTGGGAAAGACCATAGGCAAGACTGCTAAGCGCGCGAGCCGCGCCCTGGCCGTCGCCGACAGACTCGTAAAGAGTAACCGCTTGCTCAGCGGCTTCGCACGCACGCCGCGCCGAATGAAGCCCCGCGAGCGCAAGCCACAACCTCGCCGCGACTTGCGGGTTTTCAGCGGCGTTCAGGCGCTTGAGCGCAGGTTCAATCCAGTAGCGGCCCTCGACGGCCAGGCCCGCTCGCCGCCAGAAGTATTGGAGAGCACCGGCGATGGCGGCGCCCACCACGGCATCATTTCCCTGAGTCAGCGCCCACTCAAGTGCAGCACGATAGTTGTCCAACTCCAGCTGCACATCCGCAAACCAGGCCGCAGTCGAGCCCATCCCCAAACGTTTGTCGGCTTCCTCCGCCTTGTGACGAAAGTACTCGGCGTGCGCGCGTGCCAGCCGGTCGCGTTCGCCTGCGGCGATAAGCTTGTCAAGGGCGTAGGCACGAGTAGATTCAAGCAAGTGATAGCGCTCTTGCTCTCCCGACGTGTCGGCCACGACCAACGATTTGTCGGTCAGCGACGAGAGCACGTCCAAAACCTCGATCTCATCGAGGCCTTCACCGCCGACCACCGCCGTCGCCGCGTCAAGGCTGAAGCCACCGGCGAAGATCGCCGCCCTAGTGAACAGCATCTGCTCCGGCGGGCTGAGCAGGTCGTAGCTCCAGTCGATAAGCGCGCTGAGCGTCTTCTGGCGCGGCAGCGCACTACGGCTGCCGCTGGTGAGTATCTTGAAGCGTTCGTTGAGCCGCTGTGCGAGGTTCGGGATGCTGAGCACTTTCACGCGCGCAGCGGCAAGTTCGATGGCCAACGGAATACCATCGAGGCGACGGCATATGTCGGCAACGATGGGCGCTGAGTCGCTCGTGAGCGCAAAGGAGGCGTCGACCGACCGAGCACGATCGACGAACAGGGCCACGGCGCCAAATTCTATCACCGCTTCAGGGGTGAGGTCGACGATCTTGTGCGGCACGTCCAGCGAGGGAAGTCGCAGAACCTGCTCGCCGCTGACGCCAAGCGCCTGGCGCGAGGTGGCGAGCATCCGCACGTCGGGGCAAGCACGCAGGATCGAGTTGGCGATCGCTGCGACCGTTTCCAAGACGTGCTCGCAATTATCGAGAATGAGCAGCAGCTTCTTGCGTTTGAGCCACTGGATAATGGACTCGTCAACTCTGCGGCCCTCGACCTGGGTCATGCCCAATTCTTTTGCGATGATGCTCGAGACAAGCTCCGGGTCTGTGATGGGGGCAAAGTCCGCCAGCCAGACCCCATCAGGATACTGGTCGAGCACGTCTGCTCCGACCTGCAATGCCAGCCGCGTTTTGCCGACACCGCCGGAGCCGAACAGCGTCAACAACTTGTGCTGACCGAGCAGACCCTTCACGTTCTCGAGGTCGTGCTCGCGCCCGCGAAAACTTGTCGGCTGAATGGGGAGGTTGTTCGGAATCGTATCGAGCGACTTGAGCGGCGCGAAGCTTGCCGGCAGACCTTCAATGGTCAGCTGCCACACCTGTTCTGCTTCGGCAAGGTCCTTGAGCCGATGGGAACCGAGGTCGACGAGCGACACGCCGGCGGGAAGATCGCTGTGGGCGAGTTCGCGAGTGCTCAGCTGATAGCAGCACCTGGCCGCCATGGCCGATGGACATGAGTCTCGCGGCGCGGTTGACGGCCGGACCGAAGTAGTCGGCGTTGCGCTCCTCAGCATAGCCTGTGTGAAGGCCCATGCGCACGCGCAGGCCATCAACGCTTGAAAAGTCCTCTCCTGCGACGGCGCGTTGAGCGTCGACCGCGGCGCGAAGGGCTTGCGGTGGGGTGGGGAAGGCGACGCAGAACGCATCGCCCATGCTCTTGAAGATGTAGCCGCCGTGTTGCTCGATCGCAGCCCGCATGAGCTGCTCGTGACGGGCGACGGCGGCCTTCATCGCTTCGCGGTGCCGCTCCCAGCGCTGCGTGGAGCCTTCCACGTCAGAAAATAGGAACGTTACCGTACCCGTAGGCAAAGCAACCGGAACCTTGGCTCTGACTTCAGCCCCATCGGATGGCATTTCGCTCAGTTCGGCTGCGTACTCGCGGGGACCTAGAGCCTTTCCGCAGCAGGACGGTCCGGACTTGTCGCGGTCGAGGGCGCCTTGAGCTCTACCTTGCGCGGCACGCGCCACCCCAAGACCGCCCATCCATGGTCCAAGAACGGGCGCTCGATCAGATAAGTCGCGGCGATGCCGATGAGCAGCGCGCACACGAACGGCAAGAGATTCGCGATGAGCGTCGAGTGCGGCCAATTGCGGAAGAACGGCAGCCAGTGCACCGCCACCCACAGGATCACGAACTTGTTCCATAAGTAGAGATTGTACGAGATGAACGCAAGATAGACGAAGACGCGATTGGCGATGATCTTCTGCCACAACGGTGCGGCGAGCATGCCGGCGGTCGCGAAGACGGCGAGCAGCACGCCGAAGATCGGACGGAATGTGTTCTGCCAATGCCATGCGGCTGGTCCGCCGCCCGACTGGACCAGACTTGCGAACATCGCGTTCAAGCCGGCTGCGGCGAGCAGCGAGATGATGGTGAACACGGGCCACCAGCGGGCGAGTTGCGGGAAGCGCGCACGGAACATCACCGTCAGGTACGAGCTGACCATGCCGAAGGCGAAGAGATCGAGAAACCCGGGCAGCTGATAGACGTAGAAGGAGTTGCTCGCGCCGCCGTGCATTTCGAGATGCCAGCGATAGGCTTGTGCGAGCGCGATGAGCACGAGCGGTGTGGCAAGTGCCCAGCGCCGGAACGCCCACGCGACGATCGGGAAGATCAGATAGAACTGTATCTCGACCGCTAGCGACCACAGCGGCCCGTTGATCGCGAAAAACGTCGCTTTGGAAACCGAGTGCGCGAAGATCAGGTGCACGCCGTAGTTTTTCACGAGCGCCATGACAGCCACGAGATCGAGTGGCCGCGGCAGTATCACTAAGAGGAACAATGTCATGAACGTCAGCGAGAACAGATAGCTCGGCAGGATCTTGAGCGCGCGCCGATCGGCGAAATGCGCCACCGTCTGCAACGGTTTGCCCTCGAACAGCGTGCGCGCATATGGATAGAACAAGACGAAGCCGCTGATGAAGAAAAACACCTCGACGCCCATGAAGCCGGCGCCGGCGAACGTGTTGATGCCGACGTTGAATGGGCCTGATCCGAGGTGGATGTCGGACCTGAGCGCTTCCTTGAGGTGGTAGAGCAGCACCATGAGCACGGCGATGCCGCGCATGCCGTCCATGAACGCGATGTGGGGTGATCCCGCTGCCGACGAGCGAACCGCGACCGCTTCAGACGACGCCATCATCTGATATATCGGCAAAATCGTCCGAATCGGCCGCGGCGCGGCCCCGCGCGCTAGTGGTTTAGGTGAGCGATGCGTCCGCGATGGCGATCTGGCCGTCCCCTTCGTGCACCGTAATGGTTCGAATCCCAAGATAGTTGGCCAACTCGCCCGCGGGCACGGTCAGTGGACCCGGTTTGGGACGGCTGCCGGGCTTGGGCTGCGGGAACGCGGTCGACGCCGCGGTGTAGAACTGCACCTTCCCATCGTTCTTCTGGAAGACCTGATGGATGTGGCCGTTGAGCACCGTCACCGATTCGAACGGCTGCAGCAGCGTGAGCAGTTCGGCGTAGTCATCCGTCGTCCAACCCCATTCGGGATACACAGCGGCAAGCGGGATGTGGGCGAAGACCACGATCGGCGTCGACGGTTTTTGCAGCGCGAGATCGTGTTTGGCCCAGTCGAGCTGATCGCGCCCGAGGATGCCGCCGGCCGTGATGTTCAGCACGTTGGTCAGTGCGAGCGCGTGCACGCCGGCCATGTCGAAGCTGTACCACGGCGTCGGCGTACCGGCTTGGAACATCGAGAAATACATCTTGCCCTGATCGTTGATCACGTCATGCTCGCCAGGCACCGTGAAGACCGAACCGGTCTTGATCGTGCCGAGCATCTGCTTGACCGTGTCGAACTCCTCCGGCTTTGAGACGTGGCTCAGGTCGCCCGTGTGCATCACGAAGTCCGGTCGGCGGGGCAACGCGTTGATCTTGTCGATCGCCGATTGGAACGTGCCGATCACATTGCCGTTCGCTTCGCCGTGAAAGCCGATGTGCGTGTCGCTGATCTGCACGAAGGTGGCGGTCGCTCCCGGGATGTCGGCCGCCGAGGCGATATCGAACGCGCCAAATGGCTTCCCTATCAGCCCGGCACCGGTCAGTCCGTAGACGACGCCGGTGCCGCACCACGCCATGCACTCGAGGAACTCGCTGCGGTCTACCTTCTTGCTCATGTTTGCGCCCCTTGGACGATGACGACGCCCTTCATATACGGATGCGCCGAGCAATGATACGGGTAGGTACCGGGCTTGGTGAACACGTGCTTGAACGTGTCGCCCTGCGCCATGCCTTTGGAGTCGAACGATCCGTCATCCGCGGTGACGGTGTGCGGATCGTCGTCGGTGTTCTTCCAGATCACCGCGCTGCCGGCGGCGATCGTCACGGTCGGCGCTTTGAACGCATAGTTCTCGATGGTGACGTGCGTGTCGGCGGGGGTGCCGGAAGCAAGCGCTGCGCTCAGCGCTGCGGCCAGGAGAAAGCTTATCTGTATCATGCACAAGGTATGCCGCCGAGGGGCGGCCGGTTCACTTCACTCTGGGCCGGGCTGAGGCTCCTCGGCGTCAGGTACGTCGGGCCGCTCGACGAAGACCGAGCCGATGGCGAGTGCCACCGCGATGAAGAGGAGCAGCGCTAGCGCGATGATGGCAAAAGACAGCACTACCGGCCCCCTCCGGCGCCTTTGGCTGTCGATGGAGGGCGTCGCACGATCAAGGCGCGCACGATCAAAATCACCACGATACCCCCGACCACCCACCAGATCCAGCTGATGTCGTACCCAGTGGAGTTCCAGCGCTGCTGCGCCGCATTGACCGATTGAGGTGCGGGTCCATGCCCGCCCGACGCGCCGCCTTCGATCACGTCGGCGATCGCGCTCACCGCGGTCACCAATCCGCCGTCGTAGTCACCCGCGCGAAACGCGGCGCTCAGCGCTTGTTTGATCGAGGTCTGCAGCGCGGGTGAGAGAAGCTGGCTCGTCTTCGCGGCGTAGGCGACGGCGAATTGCCGGTCGTCGCGGGCGGCATAGATGATCGCGCCGTTCAGGTGGCGCGCCTTTGCTTCGTTTGCGGCCGCTTCTTGGACCGGCACGCCGTTGGTCGTCTTCACCGTCACGACCGTGACCGTCTTGCCGGTGCGGCGTTGGAGCGAATCGTCGATCGCGGTGACGCGCGCGATCGCATCAGCGCCGAACATCGCTGCGCCATCGTCGACATATTTCGATGCCGCCGCAAGTGCCGGGAGAGAGCACAGCGCGGCAGCCGCGAAGAGCGCGACGGCGACAAAAAATGCGAATGAACGCGTACGAACGGCCATCACGATCAGTGTGAAGGTGCCTGCAGACCCGTGATGAGCAGCGCCGCCACGACGGAGAGCAAAAAGATGAGCAAGAACCCGAACGTGAACGCGCGATAGATCTTTTCGCGCGTCTTTTTCTTCATCTTACCGAACATCATGGCGTGCGCTTCGCCGCCGCCGTGGGTTTGCCCCAGAGCCGTTCCAAGTTGTAGAACTCGCGCGTCTGCGGCAAGAACACGTGCACGATCACCGGTCCGTAATCCACCAGGATCCAGCCGCCTTCGCTGTACCCTTCGGTACGGATGGGCGAGCCGAACGCGTCCTCGCACGCTTCGACGACCGCGTCGGCGACGGCGCGCGCTTGGATGAGCGAGCGGCCGGTGGCCAGCACGAAGAAGTCGGCGAAATTGGCGAGCTTGCGGATGTCGAGCATGACGACGTCTTCGGCCTTCTTGCCGAGCGCGGCGTCGCGGCACTGGCGCGCGAGCGTGAGCACCGCCGCGTCGTCGAGCGTGCCGATCGTGTTACGCGTGCTTGCGATGCCGTTGCGTTTGGGAGCAAGCGACGCGGCGGTCAGCGCCGCGCGCGAAGTTGACGCGCTTGCCGCCCGAGCCGGACGCGCCACCGGTTTGCCTTTTCTCACCGCTCCGCCGGAGCGTTTCGCGCGCTTAGGACGTCGGGCCATTGTTGCCTCGTACCAAAGTGTTGTAGACCTCCAGCGTTTGCGGCGCGATCGGAACGTCGCGCGACATCAGGTATTCAAGAGACGCCTTGACGCAGGCGAGCATGCCTTCATCGAGCGAGCGCAGCGCTGCGGCCTCGAGCGCCGCGCGCGCCGGGAACGTCCGTGACGGCTCGAACGTGTCGGCCAGGAAGATGATCTTTTGCAGATCGGACATGCCGGGCACGGCGACAGTATGCGTCTCGATCGCGGCGAGCACGTCATCGTCGGTCACGCCGAACTCGCGCCGCGCGATATCCGCGGCGACTTTCGCGTGCAGCAGGATCGGCGCCGCGCGTTCGCTCTCGTTCGCGAGGATGCGGTGCTGCGCGGCATAGGCGACCAATTCGTCGGGCGTCCATTGCCGCGCGATATCGTGTAAGATCGCCGCCATGCGCGCTGCAGCGCGCGAGATCCCGTAGCGCCGCGCGAGCTTCTCCGCCATCCGTGCGACCCCTAACACGTGCCGATAGCGGGCGCGCGTCAAACGTGCGCGCACCGCGCGAATCAAGTGCACGAATCGGATGCCGGAGCCATTGGGAACGGCGGCGGTGCGCGGGTGCACGTCGGCCGTCAGCGCAAGCTCTCTTTCAGCGAGGCCAGCCTGTTGCGGTAGATCGTGCCCTTCAGATTGCCCGCCCACATCACGAGCGCGTTCTCGTCGTTATCGGAATAATAGCCGCGCCGCGTGTTGACCACCGTGAAGCCGTACTTCTTATAGAGGTTCTGCGCCGTCTGATTCGACTCGCGGACTTCGAGCGTGATCCACGACGCGCCGCGGTTGATGGCCTCGTCGAGCAGCCAGACAAGCATGCGCTCGCCGTAGCCCTTGCCTTGATACGCCGGATCGACGGCGACGGTCGTGATGTGCGCGTCTTCGAGGATCACCCACAGGCCGCCGTATGCGATGGTCGCTTCTTCGGCGCGGCCGACGAAATAGTGGGCCAGCCTGTTCTCCGTCAGCTCGTTGAGGAACGCGTTGCGCGGCCATGTCGTCGAAAAGCACTGCGCCTCGACCCGCAAAACATCGCCGATGTCGTCCACGCTCATCGGTGCGATTTCGAGGGTTCTGGACAGCGACTTCATTCCAGGGGCGTGGTTCGCGCTGGCCGACGCGGCACCATTCTTAGGCGCAGGTCACGTCCGGCTGCGCCTGGCCTCCCAATTCGTCACTGCGTTGGGACGCTGACCGTAGTCGATCGCGATGCGCCGCCAGTCGGCATCTTCGCCCGCACGCAGACGCGCGGCCCCCAGCTGCGCGACGGACGACGCCCGGTCGCCAGGCCGGCGCGACGCGAAGCTGCCCGCGGCGATCGCGTCTCTGCCGGTGGCCAGCACGCGGGTTTCGCCGTGAAGCATCACCGGCCGGCCGCAGGTCGACGCCAGCTGCGTCACCGCGCGCGCGATCGCGGCCGCATCGCCGTGGACGAAGGTCGCCGGGGCATCGGCCGCGGCGCACAGCCGCGCGTAATAGTACCCTTGTTTGCCGATCACGATCGCCGCACGCGGGAACAATGCGCGGCTGCCGGCCTCGGCGACGTCGTATGCCGATACGCCGATGCACGGCAAGTCGCGCGCTTGCGCGACTCCCTTCGCGAAGGCGACGCCGATGCGCAGACCCGTGAACGATCCGGGGCCGGTGCAGACCGCGATCGCGCCGACCTCGGACAATGCGTGCTCGGATTGCGCCAGCGCGCTCGTCACGCAATCGAGTAGTGACGACAGCGCTTGACCCGTGCTCGCGACGGCCACCTCGCGTTCGCCGCCGACGATGCTCGCCTCGACGGGTCCCGAGGTCGTGATGCCGAGCACGATCATCCGCGCACTTCGCGGCCGAGCGCCAGCTGCGCGACGACGTCTGCGAGCGAGCCGAAGCCTTCGACGTGTGCCCGCCGCCCGTCGCCGTCGAGCGCGATGTCGATCTCGATGCGGTCGGCAGCCCAGGCGTCCGCGGCCCGTTCCGGCCATTCCACCAATGTGATGCCGTCCGCGCGCACGTATTGCCCGATGTCGAGATCTTCAACGTCGCGCGGATCCTCGAGCCGATACAGATCGACGTGCGAGACCGGCATGCTGCCGCCGAGGTACGCATGGACCAAGACAAAAGTAGGACTCGCGGCGTGTCCGGCGCCGAGGGCTTCGACCACGCCTTCCACGAGGGTGGTCTTGCCGGCCCCGAGCGGCCCGCGCAGCAAGACCAGCGAGCCGGGCGGGCAGACAGCGGCGAGCCGAGCTCCCAGCGCTCTTGTCGCGGCCGCGTCCGCGAGTGAAAAATCGATATGTCCCAAGCCGCGCTCCATTTCACGGTGCGCTCGTGCGCGCCTTTGGGCGGGAGTGCAAGCGGCGCAAATCGAACATTGTCGTGTTGCACGCCCCGGCCCAAAAACGCCGGGATTTCACTTAGAAAAGGGCCACTTTATCCTTGCCTCCAGCTGACGACGACGGCGCCAAAAAAGACGGCGGCACGCGAAAGCCGCGCCCCGACATGAGCTTCGAGGAATACCGCCACACCACGCCATCAGACCGCGTGCTGACGGTCAACATCGAAGACGAGATGCGCACGTCCTACCTCGATTACGCGATGAGCGTCATCGTGGCGCGGGCGCTTCCCGATGTCCGCGACGGTCTCAAACCGGTCCACCGGCGCATCTTGTACGCGATGTCGCAGCTCGGGCTGAACCCCGACAAGCCGCATCGCAAGAGCGCGGGCACCGTCGGCGAGGTCCTCAAGAACTACCACCCGCACGGCGACGTTTCGGTCTACGACGCGATGGTGCGCATGGCGCAGGACTTCAGCTTGCGCTATCCGCTCATCAACGGACACGGCAATTTCGGTTCGATCGACGGCGACCCGCCGGCGGCGATGCGTTACACCGAAGCTCGTCTCGGCGCCTTGGCGCTCGAGATGCTCGCCGACATCGATCGCGAGACCGTCGACTTCGTCCCCAACTACGACTCGTCATCGCGCGAACCGTCTCTGCTGCCGGCGCGTCTGCCGAACTTGCTCGTCAACGGCTCGTCGGGCATCGCCGTCGGCATGGCGACCAATATACCGCCGCACAATCTCGGCGAGATCTGCGACGCCGCTGTCGCGCTCATCGAAGACAAGGAGATCGGCGACGACGAGCTGCTGAAGATCGTCACCGGACCCGACTTCCCGACCGGCGCGCTTATCCTCGGCCGCGAAGGCATCCGCCAAAGCTATCTCACCGGCCGCGGCTCCATCATGCTGCGCTCCAAGCACGAATTCGAGGAGATCCGCGGCGGCCGCCAGGCGATCATCGTCACCGAGATCCCGTATCAGGTCAACAAGACGCGCCTGCTCGAGTCGATCGCCGAGATGGTGGCGATGAAGAAGACCGCGGGCATCGCGGATCTGCGCGACGAGAGCGATCGAAAGGGCATGCGCATCGTCATCGAGCTCAAGCGCGAAGCCTCCGCGCAGCTCGTGCTCAATCAGCTCTACAAACACACACCGCTGCAGACCAGCTTCGGTGTGAACAACGTCGCGCTCGTCGACGGGCAGCCGCGCACGCTGAGCCTGCGCGAGATGCTGACCCAATACGTCGAGCACCGGCGCATCGTCATCACACGCCGCGCGCAGTACGATCTGCGCAAGGCCAAAGAACGCGCGCATATCTTAGAAGGCTACCGCATCGCCCTCGAGCATCTGGATGCGGTCATCAAGCTGATCCGCGCGTCGCAGACCACCGAAGAAGCGCGCGCCGGCTTGATGAAGAAATTCGAGCTGAGCGAGATACAAGCCAACGCGATCCTCGACCTGCGCCTGCAGCGGCTGGTCGCGCTCGAACGCCAGAAGATCGAAGACGAATACGTCGCGCTGCTCAAGACGATCGCGGGTCTCGAAGAGCTGTTGCGCAGCCAGCGGCGCATCTACTCGGTCGTCAAAGAAGAGATCAACGCGCTCAAGAAGCGCTACGGCGACAAGCGCCGCACGCAGATCGTCGAAGCCGAGGGCGAGTTCGCGATCGAGGATCTGATCCCGGATCAGCCGGTGGTCATCACCGCGACGACCGGCGGCTACATCAAACGTCAAAACGTCGACGTGTTCCGCGCGCAAAACCGCGGCGGCCGCGGCATCTCGGGTCTGGCCCTGAAAAAGGAAGACGTCGTCCGCTTCTTGTTCTCGGCCTCGACGCACCAGCACGTACTCTTCTTCTCCAATCGCGGGCGCGTCTATCGCCTGCGCGCGCACGAGATCCCCGACGCATCGCGCCAGGCGCGCGGCACCGCGCTCGTCAACCTGCTCACGCTGCCGCCTGGCGAGGTCATCACCGCGGTCATGCCGGTGCGCAAGCTCAAGACCGAAGAATTCCTTGTGATGGTCACCAAGAAAGGCTATATCAAGAAGACGCCGCTGTCCGATTTCGGCAACGTGCGGCGCAGCGGACTCATCGCCATCAACCTCATGCCCGGCGACGAGCTGCTGTCGGTGGCGTTGACCAACGGCAAGGCAGAGCTGCTGCTCGCCACCACCGGCGGCTTCGCGATCCGATTCGAAGAGGCGAAGGTGCGCCCGATGGGCCGCGCCAGCCGCGGCGTGCGCGCCGTGCGCCTCGGCTCCCGCGACCTCGTGCGCGCGATGGACGTCGTCTCGAAGGATCGCCGTGAAGTGCTGGTGATCACCGCCAAAGGCTACGGCAAGCGCACGAAGATCGATCATTACCGCAAGACCAATCGCGGCGGCAAGGGCATCAAAGCGTTCTCCAAGACCGCCAAGAACGGCGACATCGTCGAGCAGCTGCTCGTCAAGCCCGACGACGAGATCATGGTCATCACGACCAAGGGCGTCGTCATCCGCACCAAGGTGTTCCAGATCCGGGAGACCGGCCGGGCGGCGCAAGGCGTGCGCGTGATGAAGATGGATGAGGGAGATGTCGTCACAGGGGCAGCGAACATAGGCCAGCGCACGGAGGAGATGGAACGCCTCTAACCCTAAGACGTACCGCTCAAAGGAGAACAAAATACCGTGAGTTCCGCCACCGCCGTCAATCAGAGCAACTTCGACGCCGAAGTCCTCAAGTCGTCCGAGCCCGTGCTCGTCGATTTTTGGGCTGACTGGTGCGGCCCGTGCAAGATGATCGCGCCGATCGTCGACAAGATCGCCGATCAGTTCAAGGGCAAGCTGAAGGTCGTCAAGCTCGACACCGATGACAATCCGAATCTCGCCGCGCAGTACGACGTGTCCGGCATTCCGTGCCTCATCCTCTTCAAGGGCGGCGCACCGGTCGACCGCATCGTGGGATACGTGCCCGAAAAGCATCTCTCGGCGATGGTCGAGAAACATCTCGCCGCCGCGTAGGCGCCACTTGATCTAGGACGATGCGCGACATACCCGCCGTCCATCGTTTCACCACCGACCCCGCGATCGCCACGTATGCGCCGCTCCTCGGACGCGGCGCTATACGCGCGCACGTCCAAGCGGTGCTCGACGCGGCGCGCTCCGCTGCGGCCGGCGCGTCGTTCGAATCGTTGCGCGCCGGCGTTTTGGAGCGGCTCTCGCACGCCCATGCCGAGGGCCTGGTCGGCGTCATCAATGCGACCGGTGTCTTGCTGCACACCAATTTCGGCCGGTCGCCGCTCTCCGAGAAGGCGCTCGACGCCGTCCGCGAGCTCGGCGCGGGTTACACCAATCTGGAATACGACATCGCGACGGGCGATCGCGGCAGCCGCTACGATCGCATCTCGTCGCTCTTGCGCGAGGTCTCCGGCGCGCAGGCGACGCTCGTCGTCAACAACTGCGCCGCCGCAGTGCTGCTCGTGTTGGACACCTTCGCGCGCGGACGCGAAGTCGTCGTTAGCCGCGGCGAGTTGATCGAGATCGGCGGCGGTTTCCGGCTGCCTGACGTGCTCGCCAAGAGTGGCGCGGTCTTGGTGGAAGTCGGCACGACCAACAAGACCTATCCCCGCGACTATCGCGATGCGTGGAACGCCAACACCGCGCTTTTCATGCGCACGCATCCGAGCAATTACCGAGTCAGCGGCTTCACCGCCACGGTTCCGGCGGCGATGCTGGCGGCGCTCGCGCGCGAGCTCGAAATCATCTCGTTCGAGGACCTGGGCACGGGCGCGCTCGTCGACCTGACCGGGTTCGGACTGCCGTCCGAGCCGACGCTCGCGCAGACGATCGCCGCGGGCCTCGATCTCGTGACGGTGTCAGGCGACAAATTGCTCGGCGGTCCCCAGTGCGGCATCATCGCAGGCCGAGCCGATCTGATCGGCGCGCTCAAACGCAATCCGCTGCTGCGCGCGCTGCGCGTGGACAAGATGACGCTCGCGGCATTGAGCGCGACGCTCTCCTCGTACGTCGAGGGAACGCTTGACGATATCCCGTTGTTCGCGATGCTTAAGACGACACAGGCAGAGCTGATGGCGAGAGCAGAACGCGTCTGCGCCGCGGTCAAAGCGCAGCGGCCGGCGGCGAAAGTCAGCGTCGTGCGCACCGCGGCGACGACCGGCGGCGGCACGCTGCCCGATGTCGAGATCGCATCGGCGGGCGTGTGCGTGCGCACCGAGGACGGACCAGACGCGTTTGCGGCGCGTCTGCGTCGCGCGCAACCGCCGGTGATCGGCCGCGTCGAAGATGACCATTTCGTCGCCGACCTGCGCGCGGTGCGCGAATCTGACCTCGATGCGCTCGCCGCCGCGCTGGCAGGCGCGCTCGACATATCCGCGCCCGCGCCCTAGCGGCGCGTCACGTTCGCGCCGACGCACGCATGCACATCATCGGCACCGCCGGCCACGTCGACCACGGCAAGAGCTCGCTCGTCATCGCGCTGACCGGCCACGACCCGGACCGGCTCATCGAGGAACGCGAGCGCGGCATGACGCTCGATCTCGGCTTTGCGCCGCTGCGATTCGACGACGGCGTCGAAGCCGGCATCATCGACGTGCCCGGACACGAGCGCTTTCTCCATAACATGCTGGCGGGAGCCGCGGGCATGGAGCTGCTGCTGCTCGTCATCGACGCGGGCGAAGGTCCGCGCGCACAGACATTCGACCACTTGCGTATCCTCGATCTGCTCAACGTGCGCCGCGCGATCATCGTGCTGACCAAACGGGACCTCGTCGATGCCGACGGCCTCGAGATCGCGAGCGCGCTCGCGCGCGATGCCGTGGCTGGGACCGTTGCTGCGGATGCGCCGATCGTCGCGGTGTCGAGCCTGACGGGCGAAGGCATCGCCGAACTCAAGGATGCGATTCGCACGGCGCTGCATGCGTTGCCGCCGCGCGATCCGGACGCACCCGCGTATCTGCCGGTCGATCGGGTCTTCGCGCTACCCGGACATGGCACGATCGTGACGGGCACGCTCATGCAAGGCACGATCAAGACCGGCGACGCGCTGCTGCTGCAGCCGAGCGGCGTCGAGGTGCGCGCGCGCAGTATCCAGACGTTCGGCCGCAAAGTCGAATCCGCCACGGGCGGCGCGCGCGTGGCGGTGAACCTGCCGGGCATAGAAGTCGGCGCGATCCGGCGCGGCGAGACGCTGGTGGCACCGCGCGAATTCGCGCCCGCGAACGAGCTGCTCGTCGACTTCACCCCGCTGCCGCAAGCGCTGCGCATGTTGAAGCGGCGCACGCCGGTCCGCGCGCACATCGGTTCGGACGAGATCCCAGGCACGCTGGTGTTCGAGCGGACAGCGCCGGCGCAGGCGGAGACCGTGCGCGCGCGTTTGTTGTTGTCGCGCCCGACCGTCTTCTATCCGGGCAGCCGCCTCATCGTGCGCCGCATGAGTCCGAAGGATCTGCTCGGCGGAGCGGTCGCTCTCGGTCGAATAGATTCGACCACTGCATTGGGTCTCGGTCGAATAGATTCGACCGCTACAGGTGCGCTTGAAGTGTTGTCGGCGTCGGGCCTGGTGCCGCTTCAAACGACCCAGATCGCTGCTGCGCTCAACGTCGTCGTCGATCGCGCACAAGCCCAGATCGATGCTCTCGTTGCGACGGGAGACGCGGTCGTTATCCAAAAGCCGCAATCGTACGTGGCGCGCGCGGCGTTCGACGCGGGTTTCGAGCGGCTTGCACTTTTTCTCGAACAGCGGCATCGTAAGGCGCCCTGGACGCTCGGCGCACACGCGCCTGAAATCGCCGCAGAATTCGCAATACCAGAAGCGCTGATGGTGCGTCTGCTCGCGGCGTGGCACGACGACGGCCGGATCGCGTCGACCGGCAGATGGTGGCATCTTCCCGGCGTGGCCCCGACGCTGACCGCGCAACAGCGTGCGTTTTTCGTCGATGCGCTGCGCGACGATCCCGCGAGCCCGTTGGTTCCGCATTCCTATGACGCGGTCGCGAAGCACGCGACGAGCGCGCGTATCGAGGGCCTTGTCGAGGCCATCGACACGCTGTTGGCGACCGGCGCGCTCGTACGCGTCGGCGACGACCTCTACCGGCGCGCGCAGTTGCAGCACGCGCGCACCGTGCTCGCGACCGTGCTGAAGGACGGCAGCGGTGCCACCATGGCGCAGCTGCGCGACGCCTTCGGGACGTCGCGCAAGTACGCGCTGCCGCTCATGGAGTATTTCGACGGCATCGGCGTGACCTTACGCGACGGGGATCTGCGCCGGCTGCGCAAGGTCGCGCATCCGAAGACGCCGTAGCCACGTAGAAACATATGGGAGCATAAAAACATGTCAGACGGATTGCAAAAAGCCACTTTCGGAGCAGGTTGTTTCTGGGGCGTCGAATCGAATTTCCGGCAGATCCCGGGCGTCATCGACGCGCGCGTCGGTTATCTCGGGGGCACGCTCGACAATCCGACGTACGAAGACGTGTGCACCGATCGCACCGGGCACGCCGAAGTCGTCCAGGTCACGTACGATCCGCAAAAAGTGTCATACGAGAAATTGCTCGACGCGTTCTGGACGATGCACGATCCGACGCAGCTGAACCGTCAAGGGCCCGACTACGGCACGCAGTATCGCTCCGCGATCTTCTTCCACACGCCCGAGCAAGAGGCGATCGCGAAACGGTCCAAAGAAGAAGCGCAGCGTTCCGGACGTTTCAAGCGGCCGATCGTCACCGAGATCACGCCGGCATCGAAGTTCTACGAGGCCGAAGACTACCACCAGCGCTACTTCGAAAAGCGCGGCATCGCCCCGACCTGCCACATCTAGGGCTCGTAGAAACCACGCACACTGTGCGCGGTCACGTTACCAGCCGACGCCTTTCAGACATATGGTATCGGGATAGGCCCGCCGTCCTTTGGCTCGTGGGCGCGCTCATCTTGATAGATGCGGCCTTGTTGTTTATATTTACCGCGGCGCGGACAGTTCCGCCACATGGGCGACGCGAATTTCGACGCGAGCGGACGCATTACCGTGTTGCGCTGCGCGGGCTGGAGACACCGCTTGGCCAGCAGGCTTCGTCTTCAACTGCACACGACCACGCGATATACTTCACGGATCGAACACGCAAGCTGCTTGAGAAGGTGACCCAAGATGCGAGCGTCGACGCTTGCTCGCCGGGCACTGCACACGTCTGAGCTCGTGTGGGGCCACTGCATCGACCTCTGCAGTGGACCGTAAGCGCAGCTTCTGCCGCTTTGGCGTTCGGTTCCCCCATGCTAATCGGTCGCAGCTTCGAATCGGCAATCGCGAAGTTTAACCTACGTCTTCGCACGTACGATTACTGCCCGACATGCTTCGATGGTCCCGTAAACCGAGCGCGACCATATTGCGAAGCGTGAGCGCTTCGATCGCGACTAAAATGCGTAGCTGCCTGACGTACAAACACTCAATGCACCGCGAACAGTCGGCCATGCTATAACAAGTCGATCGTCTTGCAACCAGCGCAGATCATCATCTGTACGTCACTGACTAGCATCGTTTGACGGCGCTTGCGCCTGCTTACAGGCACGCTCGCAACAATCAAACTGCCGCACACCACCCGGGCAATACCGTGGCCTCGAAGCCGAGGCCAAGCTTGGCTTGACGATTCGCCCAACAGCGTGGACTCCTCGTCTTGGACGCTGGCGATCTCTATCGTACTCGTCGAATGCAAACGTGGTAATGCCGCGATCCATAGCCCGACTGCTGCACGCGCCCGGTTGGACCGATTTCATGCTCGGAAATTCCTTTTGCCAACATTCGAACAGCGCGTACGGCAACGGCTCGCAGGCCATGTTCGACGAAATCGAAGCACTAGCGTACGACCCGAATGACCACGCGATTTACGTCGCTGACCAGACAACTATTCGCCGAGTTTCCCTGGCAGGCGAGGTAACCCACTCCGGGCACTCGGCACTTTTTTTTGCGGTCGGACTAAGCGTGATGGGTTCAATCGCTGACGCATGCGGGATTCCTCGACGGCCCAAGGTCGTACTGCGCGTTTCTGCGAAAGCTCGCGGGCACCACATATGATCCGGACGACCACAACCTTTACGTCATTCGACGTATCAGAATCACTGCGATCAGACGAGATCGACGCTTGTGCCAGCGCAGCATCGAGCAGTTCGCCATAGCTCGCCGCCGATGCGTCAGGTCACTTTCCACTCGAAATCGGTCCGCTGACTTTGCAGCTCCCGGCGGCTATCTCGATGCGTTTACCGAGAGTCGACGGGACTGACGCGCAGGCATCGCGTCATTATTCGAGCGCGGTGTTCTTTATGCGGTTCGAACCAGATTTCGAGCGCCTTCTCCACTATGGATTTCGCCTGCGGCCCTTCGATGTGCCAGAGGGGTTCTACCGTATTGGGCAAAGCTCTGCCCAGGCGCCATCCGCTTGTTAGGCGCTTCCCCTTCGCTTTGTGGCGTGCTACAACAGACTTTGAGCTCCGTTCACCACATGAGCAGCGCATCGAATGGAGTGACTGCAGCTGCTCTTGATCCGCATCTATCACGCGTGCTTGATACCATCTGGCGCCATCCTATACGGCGCTGTCGGTTCTCTTCTCATACCTCATGAGCCCATTACTCCGCAGGCTACACCCGTAGCGACTTCACGTGCTCGGGCCGGACGCCGATGCCAACGAGCTGGGCCGGCAGCCGACGCAAGAGCGGCCAACGGTTTAGCAGACGCAGCGGCCACGGCGGCGACATCGGTTCGTCGACGCCGAGGATCCGGTTTATCAACTGGTTCTGAATGATCACTTGCGCGCGCTGTATCACGCGCGTGGGGAACTCTCGCCGGCGCTGCACACGCGCCAGCATCTCGACCGACGCCGCAGATTCCAGTAGCGGCCGCGCCAAGATATTCGCGGCGGCGACCGCGTCTTGGATCGCGAGGTTGATGCCGACGCCGGCGATCGGCGACATCGCGTGCGCCGCATCGCCGATGCACAGCAGACCCGGCCGGTACCACTCGCGGGCGCGGTTGACGACGACGGTCAGCAAGCGGATCTGATCCCAATCGGGTATCTCGCTAAGGCGATCGCGCAGAAACGGCACGAGCGACGCGATATCGGCGCGAAACGCGTCCACGCCTCGTTGCTTGATCTGCTCGTAGGTGCCTTTGCGGATCAAGTAGCCGCACTGGAAGTAGTCGGTGCGGTCGATCATGACGAGCATTTTGCCGCGATCAAGCCAGCCGAGCGCCTGGCGTGGATCGTCCGGATGCCGCGAGACGCGAAACCACATCACGTCCATCGGCGCGCCGAAATCGTCGACGACGAGACCGGCCTTTTCACGCACGATCGAATGACGACCGTCCGCGCCGATGACAAGATCCGCTCGCACCTCCAGTTCATCGCCTGGCACCGACGCGCGCACCCCCGTGACGCGCCCATCCGCCCACAACAGATCGTGCACATCGGCTTCCATCCGCAGATCGAAGGTCGGATAGCGCTTGGCCTGTTCCGCGAGAAAATTCAGGAAATCCCATTGCGGCATGAACGCGAGGAACTTGCAGTGCGTCGGAAGATGCGTGAAATCGCCGATCATCGAGAACTGCCCGCCGACATACGCGCCGATCTCGCGCACTTCCTGATGCGGCAGCGCGAGCAGGCCGTCGAGCATGCCGAGTTCGTACATGATCTCGAGCGTCGACGGGTGGATCGTGTCGCCGCGGAAGTCCCGGAAAAAGTCTGCGTGCTTCTCGAGCACGGCGACCGATACGCCCGCGCGCGCGAGCAGAAAGCCGAGCAGCATACCGGCCGGTCCGCCGCCGGCGATACAACATTGGACATTCAAGGTCTGCATAAGGGCCGCTCGTACTACTATCCAGGTGGGTATGGATACCTTGCAAGCAAACGCGCATCGGTACGTCGAAGCTGGAGCGCCCATGAAAGTACACGCGCAATTCCCCGATGAGCAAGCCCCGGACGGAAGCTTCGTCCGACAGGACGATGTGTTCCGCGACTGCGTCACGGCCGACGGCCGTTCCGGCTATCCGGTGGAGGCCGGGCGCTACCATCTGTATGTGTCGCTCGCGTGTCCGTGGGCGTCGCGCCTTGTGATCTTGCGCAAGCTGCTCGGCTTGGAGCAGGCGATCGGTATGACGGTGGTCGATCCGGTGCGCGATGACCGGGGTTGGGCGTTTCGCGATGGGCCTGGCTACTCGAAAGATCCGATCAACGGCTTCGCGTACCTGAGCGAAGCGTACTTCGCGACCGATCCGCATTATCGGGGGCGCTTCACCGTGCCCGTGATGTGGGATACGAAGACCAAGCGCATCGTCTGCAATTCGGACGACGATATGATGCGCATGTTCGAAATCGAGTTCAAGGCGCTCGCGACCAATTGGGTCGATCTCTATCCGCCCGAGCACCGCGCCGAAATCGACGAGCTCAATACGTTGATCTATGAGACCGTCAACGACGGCGTCTATCGCGCCGGCTTTGCGACGTCGCAGGTCGCGTACGAGCGGGCGGCGCGCCGCGTTTTTGAAACACTCGACAAACTCGAGGAACGGCTAAGCGCGCGCCGCTACCTCTTCGGGTCCCGGCCACTCGAAACCGACTGGCGCCTCTTTGTGACGCTCATTCGCTTCGATCCAGTGTACTACGTGCATTTCAAGTGCAACGTGCGACTCATCGCTCAGTATCCGAACCTGTTCGGCTACACGCGCGACCTGTATCAGATCCCGGGCGTGGCCGAGACGGTCAATTTCGATCACATCAAGCGGCACTATTACATCACGCACGACGACATCAACCCGACCCGCCTCGTGCCGATCGGCCCGGCACAGGATTTGAACGCACCGCACGGCCGGGAACGCCTCGGGACGGTCGCCGCCTCATGAGGGCGCCTGCCATACATCCGAAAGGGGGTCGGCGGCGTATCATGGGCATGCGACTGAATCATCTCACGCGAGCGGCCATGCTGAGCGCGTTCGTCCTTTTCGCGACCGCCTGCGCAAGCTCGAGCGGCGCGCGCGCCGCGGGCAGCACGCCGGCCGACACTTCGCCCGGTTCCACGCAAAAAGTCGTCTTTGCAGGCGGCTGCTTCTGGGGAATCGAGGGCGTTTTTGAGTCGCTCAAAGGCGTCACCAGCGCCGTCTCGGGGTATTCAGGCGGCAGCGCACAAACGGCGCACTACGAAATCGTAAGCACCGGCACGACCGGCCACGCCGAATCCGTCGAGGTCACATACGATCCCTCGAAGATCTCATTCCAGCAGCTGCTCGAGGTGTTTTTCCTCGTGGCGCACGATCCGACGGAGCTGAACCATCAGGGTCCAGACGACGGCACGCAATACCGCTCGGTCATCTTCTACACGAGCGAGACCCAAAAACGTGCGGCCGACACCGAAATCGCGCAGTTGACCGCGCAGAAAGTCTTCAGCGCCCCGATCGTCACGCAGGTCGTGCCGCTGGTCGCCTTCTATCCGGCCGAGAGCTACCATCAGCATTACATGGCGAACAATCCGTACAATCCTTATATCATGTTCAACGACAAACCGAAAGTCGCGAACCTGCGCAAGCAGTTCCCATCGCTGGTGAAGTCCCAGTCCTAAGCCGCGGCCTCGCTCATCATCTTATAGATGAGGACGGCCAGCGCCGCGCCGACGAACGGCGCGGTCAGGTAGATCCACTGATCGTGCCAGACACCGGCGACCAGCGCGGGCCCAAGTGATCTCGCCGGGTTCATCGATGCCCCGGAGATGGGCCCGCCGAAAAGCGCATCGAGCGCGATCGTGCTGCCAATGGCGATGCCGGCAAAACTCTTCGTCGCTCGACCGTGAACGGCTGAACCCAAAATGACGAACACGAGCAGGAACGTCATCGCGAGCTCCAGCCAAAATGATGTGAGCGCGGGTCCGTTCGGCAGCGTCGCTCCCAAAGCGGCGACGAGCCCGAACATCAGCCGCAACGCGCCGCTGGCTGCGATCGCACCCAAAACCTGCGCGCTGATGTACGCGGGGACGCGCATCGCCGGAAACTCCCCGGCCATCCAAAACCCCAGAGTCACCGCTGGGTTGAAATGCGCACCAGAGATATGGGCGAGGGCATACACCAACGCCGCCACGACGAGGCCAAACACAAGCGCGACCCCGACGTGCGTGATCTCGTGGGTGAGTGCGTCGATGACGATAGCGCCGGTGCCGGCGAAGACAAGAAAAAATGTTCCGACGAATTCGGCCACCAGAGCCTGGCGGAACCCCATCTCCTAGCGCTGTTTGACGGGAGTCAATTCACTGACGAGCTGGTCGACGCGGCGCGCGATATCGTCGCGGATCCGGCGAACCGTTTCCAAATCTTTGCCCGCGGGATCTTCCACTTCCCAGTCTTCGTAGCGCTTGCCCGGGTAGATGGGGCACGCGTCGCCGCAACCCATCGTGATCACGGCATCAGCTGCCTGCACCACGTCGTCGGTCATCGGCTTCGGGAACTCTTTGCTCAGATCCAGCCCTACCTCTGACATCGCCTCGATGACGACCGGGTTAATCGCATCGCCCGGAGCGCTGCCTGCTGATCGCACGTGAACCTTTCCCTTGGCTTTCGCATCAAGCATGGCGGCGGCGATCTGACTGCGTCCGGCGTTGTGTGTGCAGACGAAAAGCACCTCGGGCACAGTTTTGGGAATGCTGCCGGCGACCTGAGCCATGGCAGTTAGGCGCTCGCGGGTAAACCTGTATGCGAAGATCGGCAGATAATCCGTCACCTTGCATTTCTTGAGCACCTCTGCGTTCTCGTCAAGGAAACGCCGGATCGTCTCCATGGAGTACATGCCCTTGAATTCGGCATACAGATTTGGAGCCCCCGACAAAGCTAATTCGACAAGCGTCTGTTTGTGGTCGGGAGCCATGTCAACACTCTCCTCTGAAGATCAGGCCGGACAACAAGCGGCGTCTTCGTCGCCAGTCCCGCGACAGCATGTCATGTCATCATCATTGCGTTTTTCGGTCTCTGCGATGACGTAGTAGGTCTCCCAGCGCCGGCCATCCGGATCACTGGCCCACACTTTGGTCTGGGTCGCGTAGCAGCACGTCTCTTCGGTTTCGATGTCGACTGGTAGCTCTGCAGCCTTCAGCCGCTTGATCGCGCCGTCAACCTGCTCCGGGGCGTTAACCGCAATGCCGTAATGGGCGTCGGATGATCTCTTCGTTTGGCGATCGATCGAGAGCGCCAATTCAAGGCCCGGGTCCTCGGTTATGAAGAGAGCATAATCATCATAGCTCTTCACGGGCTCGGAGCCGAGCAATGTGCGATAGAAGGCGACACTTTCGGCGAGATCTCGCGTCGAGAGATGCAAATGCGTTTTCATGCGGCCACCTTCCGAGGAAAGATATCATCGAATGCGGCCTCGAGCCGCTGCGCGACGCCCGGCGCCAAGCGGTAGTAGACCCATGTGCCGCGGCGTTGGCATGTCACGAGACCCGCGTCGCGCAAGACGCCGAGATGGTGAGAGACGGTCGGCTGGTTCAGCGGGAACGCATCCGTGAAATCGCAGACGCAGCACTCGTGCTTTGCACGGCACAGCGTCGCGAGAATCCGAAGCCGATAGGGATCGCCCAAGGCTTTGAACAGCTCGGCCTCTTCCGTGCGATCGCGTTTGTCGACCTTCGCCGGAGGGCAGCATCGTTGTATTGACATTTGTCAATATAGTAACAGGCGCGTCAGAGAATGTCAACAGCAGGCAACGGCGACCTGCGGGCGCGAAGATTTCTGCATGACGAATGCAAGACCAAAAATCCTCGGGCCGGGCGAGGGCGACGCGCGCTGGTTTCTCGGAACGCTCGCCACGATCAAAATCGACGGTGACGACAGCGCCGGGCGGCTCGCGGTGTGGGAAGGCCTGCTTCCAAGAGGCGCAGCGCCGCAGCTGCACAGGCACCCGGAGGATGAGACCTTCTACGTACTTGACGGCGAGATGACCGCCTGGCTCGGGAACGAGTCTCGTCGCCTCACGCCAGGTTCGCTCATGTACGCGCCGGGCGGCGTGCCCCACACGTTCATGGTCGAATCCGAAACCGTTCGGGTGTTGATGCTCAGCACAGTTGCGGGCATCGAGCGCTTCATCCGCGGGTTGAGCGAGCCGGCTACGCGACCCGAATTGCCGCCCGACGACGTTTTCCCAAGCGATGAAGAAATCGTTGCGGGCTTCGCGGCCGGCCGCGTTGAAATATGCGGCCCGCGGCCGACGACCGCTTGAATGGGAGAAGCACGGGGCTGGTGCTCTGGGCGGTCTTCAAAACCGTAAGGTCTTCGCAAGGGGACCGGTAGGTTCGATTCCTATCTTCTCCCGCCACCTCCCCACCGATGAAATGCACACGGAGATCGCATGCGCAGATTCGCCCTTCCGATGTTGTCCGCCGTCCTCGTCGCCTTCACGGCGATCGTCGCACTGAGCGCGGCGACGCCCACGAATCCGACCAGCGCGAACGCGCCGGCAGACGAGTATTTCGGCAGAATGAAGCTCAGTTATCTGGGCATCAACAACTCGTTCAAGGACGCCTCGATCATGGCAGGCGATCACACGGTGTTCGCGGTCGTCATCAACAAGATCAAGCTCGCGGAAGACGCGTTTCTCGACTGGCAGCGCAAATATCCGGCCGATCCACAGCTCGCTCGGTCGATGTTCTTGATGTCAAACGCCTATCTCAAAGTGTGGACCACCGACGGGCAGACACGCGCCACGTACTATCTGATCGAGCTGCGCGACAAGTACCCACACACGTTCTTCGGCAAGCAGGCGAAAGCGAGCCTGAGTAAAGGTCTCACGATGCACGTGTACAGCGCGGCGCCGCCGTGTCAGCCGCAGATCGGCGAACCCACGCCGACGCCGGCACCGATGCCGTCGGAAGATCCGCGAAACAACATCCATTTGCAGGTCGAGCCCGCGCCGTGCTTCACGCCGGCGCCGACGCCGACCGGTCAGCCGATTCCTGTGCCGACGGGTGGTGGCGCGGTCACGCCAGGACCGCTTTCGACGCCGAACCTTGGCGTGACGGCGGCACCAAGCGCGAAGCCGGCACCAGGCGCGAAGCCGACAGCCAGCCCGTCGCCAGCGCCAAGCGCAACGCCGCCCACGGGTACGCTGTCTACCTCTGCGCCGGCGACCCCGAGCGCGCCCGCAGGCGCGTCTCCGGCGCCGGCTGCGTCACCGTCTCCGGCGCATACGTGATCGACCCGGGCGTGCAGCCGCACGCCCGGCAGCCCATTCCTCGTGCAGCACGCTCATGAGGACGAGATCGCGGTGCGCTCCGTCCTGGTACACGTAGCGCCGTAAGATGCCTTCGCGCGTGAAACCGGCGCGTTCGTAACAACGGATCGCGCGCGCGTTATCCGTGAGGACGGTCAGCTCGATGCGGACGAGCTGCCGAGCGCGGAATGCGCCGTCCACGAGCGTCTTGACCGCATCCGTGCCATAGCCGTGATCCCAAAATTCAGGTTCGTGGATCGCGATGCCAAGCATCGCCCGCGCTCCCTCGATATGCAAGCCGATCGTGCCGATGTCCGTCCCATCCGCCGTCTGGATGATGTAGCTGGGCGTGTTCGGATTCACCGCAGCGTTGGCCGCCCAGTCGCGCTCTTGCTCGAAAGAAAGGGGCAAGCGGCTGAAAATGAAATCGCGCGCCGGCGATGTGTTGATCCAGCGCTGCAGCATGGCGACGTCGTCCGGTTCGATCGGACGCAATCTCACTTTATCGCCGGCCAGCCAGGTCGGAGCCGCTTTCCGCGGCGAACCCTTGCGCATGATAGCCGTCTGGATTGGCGGCGGTCTTGCGGCGTTCTTGCTTGCCGCAACGACGCCGGCGGCCACGGCCACCGCTCCGCCACCGCCCGCGAGCCCGTCTCCACTCTACGCCTTGCTCGAGCGGCACCGCCACGCGCTCGGACATCTGCCGGGGATGAGCGCGTCGTGGAAAGGCGTGATCGAACAGAACGGCACCGACATCCCATTCAGCGAGAGCAGTGACAACGACGGCCGATACAAGACCGTCTACTCGATGCCGTTCGGCCAGCGCAGCGAGGGCCTTGACGACACCACGCATTGGCTGCAAGACGTCAACGGCAACGTCTCGCTCGAACCGATGGAACATCGGCGCCCCTTCTTAACGCGCCTGCTCGGCTTCAACGCGACCCTACTCGACGAGGACGTCACGTGGGCGTTCGACGGCCCGTTGACCATGGACGGGCGGCCTGTCGTCAGGCTGCACACCAAGCTCGGCGGCTACGACGTCGTCATGTACGTCGATTCGCGTACGGCGTTGGTCTATGGCGTGGATATCGGACCGCGTAGCATCCGGTACGTCGACTACGCCTCGTTTGGCGGATTGACGATCCCGGACAAGATCGTCGAGCAAGATAATCAGACGACCGTCACGACGACGATCTCATCCGTCGAGTTCCCGCGGCTCGCGGTCGCGGATTTCGCGGCGCCAGCCTCGCGCAAACCTGAGTTCCCCGCCGGCCAATCCGATGTCGGACTGGACTTTGATTCGCCGCACTCGCTGATCGTCATCAACGTGAAGGTCAACGGCATCCCTGTGAAGTTCTTGCTGGATTCGGGCAGTTCGGCGTCGCTGATCGACATCGAGGAAGCGCGCCTCCTGAAGCTGCCGATGGCCGGCGACGCCCGCGTGGCCGGCGCCACCGTGATGCACGGATCGCCCGCGCGCGCGGAATCCCTCGAGCTCGCCGGCGTGAAATTCGCGCCGTTCATCTTCGAGGCCGTGCCGCTCGGCTTGCCAGCCTCCATCCGCGGTTTCGGCATCCAAGGCATCCTCGGCTACGACGTGCTGGCGCAACTCGTCGCGCGCATCGACTATGGGCGCGCGCGCATGCGCCTTATCGCGCCCTCGAGCTTCACCTACGCCGGCACGGGCGCCGTCATCGCGCTCGACGCATCATCGCGTCTGCCGCGCGTCGCGACCACGCTCGGCGAAAAGGATCCGGCGACGTTCACCGTCGACACCGGCAGCGATTCAGGACTGATCGTGTATCAGGATTTCGCCCAAGCGCACGCGCAAGATTTCTTGCGGCCAGGCGATCTCGCATCCGACGCGACCACGACGATCAACGCGCAGTCGCTCGAACGGGATCCGGTCGATCCATCGCGCTACTTCAGCGATCTGACCCAGGCGAACGGCGCGGGCGGCTCAATCCACGTGAAGACGGCGTTCGTCTCGCGTCTGAACCTCGGCCGGTTCTCGGTCGAAAAGATCTTCACCGAAATCGTGCTGCAACCGACCGGCGCGTTCACACCATCGAGCTCGGACGGTTTGCTCGGCGCCGCCGTGCTCTCCAAGTTCGGCGCCGTGTTCCTCGACTACCCGGGCGGGCGCTTCATCTTAGAGCGCTGAGCGCCGTTCGACGAGCGCCGTCACGCGTTCGACCTCATCCGCGGTCATCGCGATGAAAGCGACACCGAGCTCGCCGACCACAGAGGTGCGCACGATCTGCGCTTTGATGTCCAGCGACTCCCCGGAATCGGTCGGCAAGTGGACCACGACGTTGGTTCCTTGGCGAAGTGGCTCTGCCGTGAGCAGCAGCACCCCGGCGAGGCTGATGTTGTCGACCATGGCGCTGCAGCGGCGCTGCTGTTCGACGATGGTGTACTCCACCGGCAGCTTGAGATTGAAGCGCGGGTAGCGCCGGCGGTCGATGTGCAGCTCGCCGGCTGCGTCTTCGTTCAAAAGGCCTGTTCGATCTGATCGACGACCCACTCCGAGGACGAGGTGCGCACGGGTGCGCTGCAATAGTCGCAGCGCCCGTTGGTGAGCTTGAGCGGCGCACCGCACGACGGACAGGTCGACGCGAGACCCGTGGCGCCGGCTGCGCTCTTGGCGTCGGCTCGCCGTATGAACGTCCAGAACTCCGTGAACGTGGTCGGCGTGCGCTCGCCGTCGACGACTTGTTTCGTGTTCTCGTCGATCGTGTAGTCGGTCATGCTCGCGGTGAACGCCACGACGATCGTGTCGTACGGCGTGCCCGGGCGCACGTCGACCACCTTTGCATGACCGATGACGATGTTCTCCAAGACGTCGATCTGATGCGCGGCGATGAGCTGATCGGTCTGCATCTTATGCCGTTCGTAGAGCGCATCGCTCATCACATCGCGCGCGAGGTCCTGGTTGCGGCCCATCCACGCCTGCTGGATCTTGAAGAACGCCGTTTGCGCGCGGTCGAGGAACGAGCGCTCGTCGAAGCCGGGGTCACGCGCCTTGATGGTGGCCTCGCCGGTCTCGATCGCTTGCGGATCGACGGTGCGCGCCGGCTCATCCATGAACTGCTTGGTAACCGGCGGCGGCGACATCGTGTCGGTCTGGCCAGCGCTGCTGAACTGCGTCATCATGCCACCCTGGCTGCGCTTCCAAAGATAGTAGATGACGATCAAGACGATAAGGACCCAGATGCCGCTGCCGTGGCCCAAGAACAGCAACGGCCACAGACCGAAGCCGCCCCCGCCACCGAAGCTCCCGCCGCCATGATAGCCGCCGCCGCCGCCGCCGTGATACCCGCCGCCACCACCGCCGCCGTAATGGCTGCCGCCGCCGGCGCGCGCCAGCGCCTCGATCGGTCCTGCCGATGCGAGCGCGATCGCGACGAGCGCGAATAAGACAGATGGTTTCTTGAGAGCGTTCATGACGGTTGCCTCTACTCGACGAATGCCCAAAATGTAGCGTCCCAGCCCTCGGTGCCGTCCCGAGCCTAAGTCTTCGCCTTCACCGCCCGCACACCCGCGAGCCGCCGAGCCGTACGCAGGTTCTTCCGATCGTCCTCGAGGGTCTTCGGCGTCTCGCAGATCACAGCGACATCGGCGAACTCGGGACGGCGCAAGAGCGTTCGAAAACCGGTCGCTCCGATGCGGCCTTCGGCCACGTGCCAGTGAAGGTCGCGCTTCGCGCCGAGGGCGACCTGCGTATCGTTGAGATGCAACGCGCGCACGCGTTTGAAACCGATGTGTTTGCCGACCGCGCCGACAAACGCGCCGACGCCTTTGACGTCGTGGATGTCGTAGCCGGACGCCCAGGCGTGCGCGGTGTCGAGACACACGCCGACGCGGTTGCTGCCGACCGCCTTGATGATCGCGCCCAATTCGTCCATCGTGCCGCCGCAAAGATTGCCGGCGCCCGCCGAGTTTTCGAGCAACAGCATCGGCCCGGGCTTTGCCGCGCTGATGAGCTTGGCGATGGTCTCCGTGACGCGCGCGAAGCCTTTGGCCCGTGGCTGCGCGCCATAGCTGCCCAGGTGTGTGTTGACGTACTCGATGCCGCTGCGTGCGGCCACTTCCAGATCGTGCGCGACGACCATCGTGCTATTCTTCTGCAGCGTCTTGTCGGCGGTCACGAGGTTCACCAGATATGAAGTGTGGATGACCACCGGGTAGATGCCGTGCTGCTTGCGCAAGTCGCGGAACTCTTGCCACGCGCGGACATCGTACGGCGTGCGGCGCCAGCCGCGTGGATTGCCGGCGAAGATCTGGATGCAATCGCAACCGGCCTCGAGCGCTTGCTCGATCGTCTTCTTCGGGAAGTTGCCACCGATGCCGACGTGGACGCCGAATCTCATGTCTTGCGCGCGCAGTATAAAAACTGGTCTTGTTCGACTTCGAACTCTCCCGACGGTGGCGCGAGCGCCGCGATGCGCTCGCGGACGGCTCCAAGAAACGCTTCGCGCTGATCACCGAGCGCGATGCGCAGGTTCTCGCGCGAGCGATGATAGCCGACGTACGAGTCGGTGGTGTAGCGCAGTCCGAAGCGCAACATGCGCAGCTCGGCGTCGCGGAATAGCGCGCCGGGTCTGCGCTCGCCGGCGCGTCCAACCTGTTCCCAGAAGCGCGCGAGCGAATCGCGGAAGCTGCTTTCCATCGGCGCTTCCGAGCGGCCGGTCCACTCGGTGAACAAGGTGCGCACCGCGCGCGCGTACGGGTCGTCGGCTCGCGCGTGTTTCCAGAAGATGGCGAGCGCGCCGCCGGTCGCGAGCACGCGCGAAAACTCGGCGAGCGCCGCGGCTTCGTCGAACCAGTGGAAGGCCTGCGCGCACATGATGCCCGCGAATGCGTTGTCGCCGAACGGCAGCGCTTCAGCGCGGCCGAGATAAAACGCGACGTCGGCGCCGGCCGGCGCGCTGGAGCGCGCCACGTCGAGCATGCGCTCGGCGACGTCGATGCCGGTCACGCCGTAGCCGCGCTCGAGCATCCCACGCGTCGCGAGACCGGTGCCGCACGCGGCGTCGAGCACCCGCTTGTCGCGGGCCGGGCCGATGAGCGTGGCGACGGCGTCGAACAACTCGTCGGAATAGGATGTCCGGTAGCGCGCGTACTCTTCGACGAGCGTGTCGAAGTCCGAAGCGTATCTCACTCGTCGAGGGCGTGAGCCAGCTCGTCGGCGACGCTATGCTCGAGCTTGGACTGCGAGTGCGGTTCTTCGTCGCCTTCGTGGCCGTCGACCGACTCGTGGATCTGTCCGAGCGATTCTTGCCGTTCCGCTGACAGCGGCAATGGGATGACTTGGCCGTTCACACGGCGCGGTGCGCCGTCGGGCAGCGCGGGCAATTCGCCGAGCGCCCGCAATCCGAACGCCTCGAGGAACAGATCGGTCGTGCCGTAGATGATCGGCCGCCCGACGGTGTCCTTGCGTCCGAGCTCTTTGATGAGGCGCCGCTCTTCGAGCGTCTGCATCACGCCGTCGACGTTGACGCCGCGCAGGCTCTCGATCTCGGCGCGCGTGACTGGCTGCAGATAGGCGATGATCGACAGCGTCTCGAGTGAGGCTTGCGACATGTGGGTCTTTGGCGGCAACAAGTAGCGTTCGACGTCCTCGCGGCATTGCGGATCGGTCGCGAGCCGCCAGCCGCCCGCGACCTCGCGCAGCGTGATGCCGCGGCCTTCGAACGATGCGCCGATCTCCTTCAGCGCGGCGCGCACCTCAGGCGGTGATGCTTTGACCGCCTCGCAGATATCCCGCTCGCTCGCCGGTTTGTCGGCGACGAGCAGTATCGCCTCGACGCGGTTACGCAGACTTGCCAAGCTGATCGGTCGCTCCCTTCGGCGCGGGCGTCACCGTGATGTCCGAGAAAAGTTTGGGCTGCACGCATACGACCTTGCGCGCCTTGACGAGCTCGAGCAGCGCGAGGAACGTGACGACGATCTCGAGCCGATGGCAGCCTGCGATGAGCTCTGAAAAGACGAGCGCCGCGCGCTCGCGCACTTGGCGCAGCACGTAGTTCATCTTGACGACCATCGAGAAAGTCTCGCGTTTGACGACCGCCGGCCGCGCTTCGGCGTTCGCGAACACCGTGGCGAGCGCGCGCGCCAGCGACGGTGCTTCGAGCCGGTAGTGCTGCACGAGTCCTTCTTCTAATGCGCCGGCGCGCGGATAGTACGCCGCGTTCTCGTCGAACAACTCGCGGAATCGGTGGCCCAACCGTTTGAAGTGCGCGTACGCGAGCAGCCGCTGGCGCAGCGTCTCCTCGGCGATCGCCGCTTCGTCCTCGAGGTCGTCGCTGAACGGCGGCGGAGGCGGCGGCAGCAGCTTCTTCGATTTGATGAACAGCAGCGTCGCCGCGATCACCAGATATTCGCTCGCGACGTCGATGTCCAAGCGGTCCATGAGCGACAGATAGGCCATGTACTGGTCGCACACGGCCGAAAGGCTGACCTTGGTGATGTCCAGATCCTGCTCGAGGACCAGGTGGAGCAAGAGGTCGAGGGGACCGTCGAAGACGTCGAGTTTGACCTGCAGTTTTTTGCGGTCTGCGAACGCCTCGGCGGCCGTCGCGGCCACGGTCGTGGCGCCTGCGGTTATGTCTGTGGCCCCCTCGCTTAAACGTCGTCGCTCAGTGCGACCAGGTTTGTTTCCCGACTTTCAGCGTGCTGCCCTGCGGCATGATCTCGACATAGATCTGACCGGGCCGCAACGGCAACGGCGCGCCGGCGTTGTCCTCGAGTCGCGGCAGCGATGCAGGACCGGTTGCGACCCACTTGCCGGCGATCGCTTTGCCGGCGTGCACGAGCACTGCCGGATACGTGCCGTACACATCCATGCTCAGATCGCCGATCGCGTCGAGCACGTTCGCGCGGATCCACACGACGATGATGTCGCTGACCTCGTACGGCCGATCGTCGTTCAGGTCGTGCTGGGCTTGACCGTCGATGAAGCGCTGGTATGCCGTTCCATCCCAGACGAAATGCACGTCGTATTCGAGCCAGAACGACGCGACCGCTTCGGGCGGCCATGCCGGTGCCGGCGAGGGTGAGGGGATTGGTCCCGAGCTATCGCTCGGGGAATCACCCGAGCTTCGCTCGGGTCCTACATCGACGAAATCGAATTGGTTGCCGGTGTACTTCTTATCCGCGAAGCCATAACTGGGACCGACCTTGCGGATGCGCACGACGCTGGTGTAGAGATTGTGGGGCATGTCGCGCGTGTTGTCGCGCCAAAACGCCTCGGGCGTGTGCTGGATCTCATCCATGTCCGCAAAACCCGCAGCGCGCAATCCTTGCAAGAATTCGATCACGTCGTCGTTCTGGCCGGCGTGTGCGAAGAACGGATCGTACGGGCGTGCCAGATCGACGAAATACGTGCGCGCGCTGCGGACCGGTCCGATCTGCGCCGTCGCGTTGCGCAAGAACAGCGCGAGATAACGCGTGATGCCGCCTTCGGCTTCGACCTCATACACGACGTCGGCGTCGCGCAAGCCGCTTTGCGGACGCGCGTCGGGAAAATTGTCGATCATCACCGCGGCGACGCGATGCGCGACGTCCGGCGGGGGCGCGAGCACGCCGTTGAGCGGATTGGGCACGACGGGTGTTGGCGCGGGCGTTGGCGAGGGAGTGGGTCCCGGAGGCGGCGGCGGCTTTGCGCAGCCCGCGGCCAGCAGGACGACGACGACGCACAACCCTGCGAGGCGACGCGAACTCAAAAGCCCAGGTCTGACGCGGATTTCTCTTCGACGATCTTCTCCACAAGGCCGACGAGGCGCCGCTCGTTCAAGTGGGTCATGCGTTTTGCCATTTCGTCGAGCGGCACCCAGAGCACTTCGTCGACCTCGCCCACCTGCGGCACGGGCGAGCCATCTCGGTAGCGCATGAGATAGAAGTGCACGATCTTGCTGTGCTTGAGCCGGCTGCTGTAAAACCAATACTTGATGTCGGCGAGTTTCTCGATGATCGCGCCGGAGACACCGGTCTCCTCGAGCACCTCGCGTGTCGCGGTGTCCTCGACCTGTTCACCCGGTTCGACGTGGCCTTTGGGCAGCGACCAGATGCGCGGCGATGCGCGGCCGATGACCAGGCCCGAGTATCCGCCATTGGTGTGTTTGAGCACGAAGCCGCCCGCCGAGCGTTCGTGTTTCACTCTCGTCGGGCGACGGCGCGCTTTCATATCTTGGCCGCGCCATCCGATTCTGCTCCTGATCCCGACGGGGACCAACGCAATCCGATGCCCTTGTTGGCGAGCCTGCCGACCTGCGCTTCATCGACGCGGCGCACCGCCGTGTGCAGCGGCATTTGCTGGACCGCCGCGGGGTCTTCGTGCGCGAGCTTGACGAGCCCGCGCAGCGTCGCGACGAACGCGTCGAGCGTGTGGCGGTTTTCCGTCTCGGTCGGCTCGATCATCAAGCACTCGGGCACGACGTGCGGCCAGTACATCGTCGGCGCGTGGACGCCGGCATCGAGCAGGCCCTTGGCGAGATCGAGCGCGCGCACACCCGTCTCTTTCTTGAGCTCTTCGGCCGAGCACACGAACTCGTGGCGGCAATAGTCCGAATAGGGCACCGTCAGCACATCTTTGATCTTCGCGCGCAGATAATTGGCGTTGAGGACCGCAAGCTGGCTGTTGCGGCGCAACCCCTCGGCGCCATGGACGATGATGTAGGCGTACGCACGCACGATCGCGAGGAAATGCGCGGGGAATGCGCGCACGGCGCCGATGCTCTTCGGCCGCTCGTAATCCCAGAAATACGCGCTTGACTCGTCGCGCGCCGCCAGCGGTGAAGGCAAGTACGGCGCGAGGCGCGTGCTTGCGCCCACCGGACCAGCGCCCGGGCCGCCACCGCCATGCGGCACCGAGAACGTCTTGTGCAGATTGAGGTGCATGAGGTCGAAGCCCATGTCGCCCGGGCGCGTCAGGCCGACGATCGCGTTCGCGTTTGCGCCGTCGTAATACATGAGGCCGCCGGCGTCGTGGACGGCGCGCGTCATCTCGACGATGTCGTCTTCGAACAAGCCGAGCGTATTGGGGTTGGTCATCATGCAGACCGCGACCGAGCCGTCGAGTTTTGCTTTGAGCGCGCCGAGATCGGTGCGCCCGCGCGAAGTCGACGGGATCGAGATGACCTTGTAGCCGACCATCGCTGCGCTGGCGGGATTCGTGCCGTGTGCGGTGTCGGGCACGAAACACGTGAGCCGTTCGTGCTCGCCGCGCTCTTTGAAATATTTCTTCGCCATCAGCATGGCGGTGATCTCGCCGTGCGCGCCGGCGGCAGGCATCAACGAGAACGCTTCCATGCCGAACAGGCTCGCGAGCGTGCGCTCCATGTGCCAGAGCAGCCGGATGGCGCCTTGCGCGCCGGCGTCGGGCGCGAACGGATGCAGATCCGTGAAGCCGGTGAAGCCGGAGACCGCTTCGTTCAGCTTTGGATTGTACTTCATCGTGCACGAACCGAGCGGATAAAAATTGGTGTCGACCGAGAAATTGCGATGCGACAGCTCGGTGAAATGGCGCGCGACGTCAAGCTCCGTCAGATCGGGCAGCGGCAGATCCGCGCGCAGCGCTGACTTGTCGAGGAATTGCGTCGCCGGGCCGGACTCACGCACGAAGTCGCTGCCGCGCCCTGGCGCGCCGATCTCAAACAGCAGCGACGGCATGTTTGCACTCCTCGGCCAGCGCCCGCGAGAAGTCGGCGATCTCGCTCGGCGTGGTCAATTCGGTGGCGCACACGAGCAATTCGTGCGCCCGGTCGGGATAGAAGGTCGCAAGCGGTAAGCCCGCCAGCATCCCGCGCTTTTCGAGACGCGCGGCGAGCTCTTTGGCGTGCACCGGCGTTCGCACGACGAATTCGTTGAAGAAACTGGCGTGACTGGCGACGCCAAAGCCGGGCAGCGTCGCGATCGCGTCCGCTAGGGCGCGCGCGTTCGCCATGTTGGCGCAGGCGATCGCCGTAAGTCCTTTGCGTCCGACCGTGGCGAGATAGATGGTCGCGATGAGCGCGCACAACGCCTGATTGGTGCAGATGTTGGAGCTGGCAAGTTCGCGCCGGATGTGCTGCTCTCGCCCCTGGAGCGTGAGGACGTACGCTTGGCGCCCGTCGACATCGTGCGTCTGCCCGACGAGCCGGCCAGGCAAACGCCGCACGTGCTCCTTGGTCGTCGCGACGAAGCCGACGTACGGGCCGCCGTAGCCGATCGGCAGGCCGAACGATTGCGCGTCGCCGATGGCGATGTCCGCGCCCAACTCGCGCGGTGCCTTGAGCACGGCAAGCGACAAGGCTTCGGCGGTGACGTGGATCGCGAGCGCGCC
The DNA here is from genome assembly GCA_963812135.1 of Vulcanimicrobiota bacterium. Classification (GTDB taxonomy): domain Bacteria; phylum Vulcanimicrobiota; class Vulcanimicrobiia; order Eremiobacterales; family Eremiobacteraceae; genus JAFAHD01. The sequence continues at coordinate 600,986 of CAWETU010000001.1, read as the reverse complement.
TGCCGCGTGTGCGCGCTCCGCCGCCGTCTTCATCTCGTCGATGACGCCGAAGAAATTCGGGCTTTGCACGATGACCGCGGCGATGTCGGCATCGATCTTTGCCGGCACTGTTGGTCCGGCCGTCGCTGTCGACCGGCAGCTCGGTTATCTCGACGCCCATGCCTTCGGCGTATGTGGCGAGCACCCGACGATACAGCGGGTTGACGGCGGCGCTGATCGCGACGCGACGGCGTCCGGTGGCTTGCGACGCCATGATGACGCCTTCGACGAGCGCGGTCGATCCATCGTACACCGACGCGTTGCTGACGTCCATGCCGGTGAGCAAGCAGATGTAGGTCTGCCACTCGAAGATCGCTTGCAGGCTGCCTTGACTTGCTTCCGCCTGATACGGCGTATACGACGTCAGGAACTCGGAGCGGAACGCGAAGTACGGCACGGCGGGCGGCTGATAGTGGCGATACGCGCCGGCACCCAGAAACGACACCATGCGCGATGCCGCGTTCTCGTCGGCCATCGCGCGGATGCGCGCGTAGGCATCGGATTCAGGCAGCGGTGCCGCGACGTCGAGCTGCGCTTTGATCTTCAGGCCGCTCGGCGGGTCGGTCAATGACTCGAGCGACGGCGCGCCGATGACGTCGAGCATCGCGCGGATGTCTTCCGGAGTGTGCGGTGTGTACATCGTCAACTCGCCGCCGCGTCGACGACCTTCTGGTATCCGGCGGCATCGAGCAGGTTCTTGGTCTGCGCTGCGTCGGCGAGCTTGATCTTGACGAGCCAGCCCCCGGTGTACGGCTCGCTGTTGACCTTCGCGGGATCGTTTTCAGCGTCGCCGTTGATCTCAATGATCGTTCCACCCATTGGCGCGTAAATGTCCGACACCGCCTTGACCGATTCGATGACGCCCATCTGCGCGAACTGCTCGAGGCTGGCGCCTGGTTTGGGCAGCTCGACGTAAACGATGTCGCCGAGCGACGACTGCGCGTAGTCGGTGATGCCGACGGTCGCCGTGGCGCCGTCGAGCTTCACCCACTCATGTTCTTTCGTGTAGAGGAGGTCTGAAGGTAGATCCACGTTTTTGTGCTTTCTCTTTAGAATTATCTCGGGCGTTTGTAAAACGGCATCGGGACGACCGTCGCTCGGTGGCGTTGACCGCGTATCTCGACGTCGAGCGGCGTGCCGACCGCGCTCGCGTCCGAGCGCACCAGTGCGGTCGCGATGTTCTTCCCGTCAACCGCGGGTGCAGGCGAGCCGCTGCGCACGATGCCGACCCGCTGATCGCCGCGCCACACTTCGTACCCGGCGCGAGCCGGCGCGCGCCCTTCCATGATCAATCCGGCGATCCGGTCGTAATCGCCGGCGCTGCGTTGACGCACGAGTGCATCCTTGCCGACGAACGCCGGCTTGTCGAGCTTCACGAAGGGATCGAGACCCGCTTGCAGCGGCGTGATGTCTTCTTCTAACTCGTGACCATAGAGCGGCATGCCCGCCTCGAGCCGCAGCACGTCGCGCGCGCCGAGGCCGGCGGGCAGCAATCCGACGCGCGCGCCTTCGCGCGTCAGCGTGGTCCACAACCCTTCCGCCGCCGCGGCCGGCACGAACAGCTCGAAGCCATCCTCGCCGGTATAGCCGGTGCGTGCGATCTCCGCCGGCACGCCCGCGACCTCGCCTTCGGTCGCATAATAGTATTTCACGGCCGACAGATCGGTCTTCGTGAGCGGCTGGAGCAACTCGAGCGAGCGCGGCCCCTGGATGGCGATCAACGCCGATTCAGGCGTTCGGTTGACCAGCTTCACGCCGTTGGGCGCGCTGGCCGAGAGCAGCTGCCACATCTTCTCGCTGTTGCCTGCGTTTACCACGATTAGCCAGCGGCCGGGCAGCCGATAGATGATCGCGTCATCGTGCGCCCCGCCCTGCTCGTTCGTGAAGATGTTGTAGCGCGCCTGATTCGGCTTCATCGTCTCGACGTTGTTGACGGTCAAGGAGTCGAGCCAGGGCGCGACGCCGTCGCCGGTCGCGACGAATTGGCCCATATGCGAAAGGTCGAACATGCCGGCAGCGGTGCGGACCGCTCGGTGCTCGGGGATGATGCCGCTGTATTGGATCGGCATAAGAAAGCCCCCAAAGGGGGACATCTTGGCGCCGAGCCGCTCGTGGACTGCGAACAGCGGAGTTCGCGCCGCGGCCTGAGTCGTCGTCACCGCGCTTTTTTCGCTTTAGGCCCGAAGGCGCCCTGGGAGCGCGCGCTCAGCCGAGCGGAACAGCTGCATCGTATGCGTCACGCAGATAGCGCGGAAGATTGAACAGTCCGCGGTGCGACTCGGCGTCGTAAAAGCGCAGGCCGGTGCAGCGCTTCGCGTACGCGGCAGCTGCCTCGGCAGCGCCTTCGCTGCGCGGGTCGAGCGGCGCGCCGCACAGCGCGAAGCCCCATTGGGTGTCGAACGCGGGTACGTATGCCGAATACGGCGCGACCGAATCGAACGCGGTGCGCAGCGTGGCGATCATGCGCGCATGCAGATGGAAGTTGTGGGGTCCACACATCGAGGTCTGCAACGCGTAGCAGCCGCCAGGCGCAAGCCGCGCGCGGATCTGGCGATACATCGCGGGCGTGTGGAGTCCGTATGACGGCGAGTCTTCGAGCGGCTCCGTCAGGTCGCCGATGATGACGTCGAACGCCTCGTTCGATTTCTCGACGTAGGCCTTGGCATCGCCGATGATCAGTTCGGTTCTCGGATCCTCGAACGCGCCGGCGCTCCATTCGGGCATATGGCGCCGGCACATGTCGACGACGACCCCATCGATATCCACCATGGTGACCTTGCGCATCGAGGGGATTCGCAGGAGCTCGCGCAGGCTGGCGCCTTCTCCACCGCCCAGGATGAGCGCGCGCTGCGGCGCGCCGGCAGCGGCGCACGCCGGATGGACCAAAGCCTCGTGGTAGATGAACTCGTCGAGCGCCGCGCTTTGCGTATCGCCGTCAAGCACCAGCATCTTGCCGAAGAGCGGGCTTGCGACGATCGCGTAGCGTTGGAATTCTGATTGGCCGGCCGCGAGGGTTGCGGTTATCGCGTGGCCATGCGCCTCGCCGGGCGCGACCTGCTCAACGTACCACTGAAAGTTTTCGGTTTTTGGCAACGAGATCGACCCCCGACGTCTTACGGCCGACGCTGTGGCTGTAGACGCCGTCTTCGTTGGTCATCCCGCGCCGAACTTCCGTGGTGAGCATCTGTTTGGCCTGGAACTCGGCGGCCGCGTAGCGGCAGGCCTTCCAGGGGTCGGTCTTGTCGCCGCACGTGTAGATATCCATGGCGGCGTAACCGTACTCCGGCCAGGTGTGGATCGACAGATGTGACTCGGCTATGACGACAACACCGCTGACGCCTTGAGGCGCGAAGCGGTGAAAAGCGGTTTGCAGGACTTCTGCGTTGGCCTCTTTGGCCGCGGCGATAAGGATGTTCCTGACTCTGTCGACGTCGGCGAGGACCTTTGGGTGACAGTCCGACAGTTCGACGATGATATGCGTTCCGAGCGCTCCGGGTGCTTTCAATAAACGACCCCCCACAGGGCTAAACGAGCAGGGAGATCCCACCTCCAATGGTTGGGTTGACAAACGCGGGTTGTCCCACGTACCAAATACGAATATTAGGCCATTTAACATGCTTTGTAAATAGTTTTTGGGCCCCGTGATACGGGACACGTTGGTTTGACTACATCAAAGGCTCTGTGATACCATTCTCGCTTGTCGCGCAGCGAATCAAATCGCTCCCGCCGAACTCCCCACGTCAGATGTAGCGGTCGGATTTATCCGAACCGTACTTACCCGGAAAGGTACTTGTCAATGTACGCGGTTATCGAAGCCAACGGCCGCCAATTCAAGGTCAGCGAAGGCGACGTCATCCGCGTCGATAGCATGCCGGGCGCGCCCGACTCGCAGATCGTGTTCGAGCGCGTGATCTTGGCGCATGACGGCAACGAGCTGCGCATCGGATCGCCTTTGATCTCAAGCGCAAGAGTCACCGCGCGCGTGCTGCGCCAAGGCAAAGACCGCAAGATCATGGTCTTCCACTACAAGCCCAAGAAGCGCATCCGCAAGCGGCACGGGCACCGGCAGCCGATCACCGAGCTGCGCATTGAAAAGATCTCGCTCTAAACCGTCGCTCGCGGTCGCCGCGCAGCGGCACGGCGGCCATCTCGTCCGCTTCGAAGTCACAGGCCATGCGGGGTTCGCGCAGCCAGGCGAAGATATCGTCTGCGCCGGCGTGAGCGCGCTGATCCAATCCGCCGCCCACGGCCTCGTCCGCCACTGCAAGGCGCACGTCCACGTCCACGATCACCCTGACGGCGCGTACGTGCTCGAGCTGCTCGACCCGCGCAACGCGGCCGCGCAAGCGGTCTTGGAGACGACGCTTTCCGGCCTGCGCGCGATCGCCCGCGAATATCCCCAGAATCTGCGCGTGACGGTGCGCTCCACAGGGGCCCGCCGGCGGCCCGCGGAACATGTCCGGCCCCGCAAAGGAGCCTAAGACGATGGACTCGCCTGTCAATCGCGACGCGCTGCCCAACGGCGCCAGCCAAAATCCCGGTCGAGATATTCAACCCGACGACGGCTCCGGCGAGCTGCGCGGCGCCCTCATGGCCGGGCTCATCGGCGCGGTCGTCGCGACCGCTGGGTTTGTGATCTACAACCGGCTCGAGGAAGAGCATCGCGCCGCGCTGCGCAAGTCCGTGACGAAATTCGTCGAGGAGCGCGTCGCCGAGGTGAGGTCACAGCTCAAGTTTTGACCGCCGAAAGCCGGCCCACCAACCGCGTGAGCGCCGCCCCAGCATGGGCGGCGTCTTCATTTCGACCCCCGCGCGCCCGATATACCTCTCATATGCGTCTCCTGTTAGGCGCCTCGTTTGCGTCGCTCGTCCTTGCAGCTGTCCTCCTTTCGGGGCAGCCTGCTGCTGCGGCGACTCACCCGCTGCACCAGATGTCCGCCGCCGAAGCGATGCGCGCGTACGTCGCAGCGATCCGTTATTTCAATCCCGGCATCGACGAACCCGAAGCCGAGGAGATCGTCGCCGCGATCATCCGCGAATCGTGGGATCAGAAGATCGATCCGCGCTTGGTGGTCGCGATCGTCGCCACCGAGAGCTCGTTTGACCCGACGGCGCGCAGCAGCGCGGGCGCGCGGGGGCTCGGTCAGCTCATGCCTGGCACCGCCGCGATCGACCACGTCACCGACGTCGAGAATATCGACCAGAACATCCACGGCACCGTGCTCACGCTCAAAGGCAATCTCGAGCACTACTCTTCGCTCGATGCGCAAGATTGCTTCGAGCGGGCGATCGCCGCATACAACGCCGGCACCGGCGCGGTGGATCGATATGGCGGGATCCCGCCATACGACGAGACGGTGAACTACGTCTATAAGGTGATCACACTGTGGCGCCGCCTCGTGGGCCTCGACGCCAACTAAAAAAAGGTAGCGGTCGGATTTATTCGACCGTCTTCGGCGGCTCGGGAACTTCCGGCTCGGGCAACTCGTGCGCCGGTTCGACTGTCAGCGTGGACGTCGGCGTTTGCCAATCTTCGGCTGGCGGCGGCTCCCATGTCGTGTGCGCTTTGAGATCGGCCGCGGCGGCCGCGCGATCCATCTCCGCCATGAACGAGTTGGTCGTGTTCTGGACGTGACGCATCGCATCGCCGAGCTGACGCGCGATCTTGGGCAGGTGCTCCGGCCCGAACAGCAGCAGCGCGACGACGAAGATGAGGATGGTGTCAGATGGGCTCAGCATGGTTTTGCAGCGTTGAAAGACAAAGTTTCTCCGGGCCGTCGTCCGTCCCTGGTGCGGTCCCCGGCACGGGTCCCCATTCTCTCGAACCTCTCACCGTCTAGGCGGTCTGTTGAAGATCTTCTACACTAAGGGTCAGCGCGAGGACCCGGTCGCGTCGCTTGCGACCCTCAAGAAAATCCTCGCGCGCTTCGTCCGCCATTACGTCTTTTACGAGATGTCGGCACGGCATCGCCGTACCCGCCAGCTCTTCTCCGTCAAGAACGTGTTCCTGCTGGGCCAAGTCGACGTGAGCGGTCAAAGCGAGCTGGTCGTGACGCTCTTCGACGCCGATCACCCAGCCCATTCGATCGAGATCGTCAATCCGCACGCGTTGCGAATCTACGACGAGGGCAAGAGCTACGCCGTCGCCTTCTATACAGAGGAAGAAGGTGAGTTCGACGTGCGCTACTACTTGCGCGACGAAGGCGAAGAAGGCAAGGGACCCAAGCGCAGCGCGTTGGAGCGCATCTCGCTGCCACAACTGTTCGAGTATCTTGAAGACGTGAAGAAGGCAGATGTCGTCGAGGTGCTCGAGCCCTCGAAGCGTTAGTTGCGCCTGCGCCTGCCCGACAAGAAATCCCAGAACGAGCCGTTCTCGAGCTTCGCCGCACGGCGCAGCTCGCGCACCGACTCGCCGATGCGGCCTTCACGTTTGAGCAGCACCGCATAGTTGTGGTGGGCAAGCGCGTAGTCGGGATCTGCGGCAAGTGCTGCCTCATACCGCGTACGCGCCTCGGCGAGCCGGCCGTCTTCAAGCGCCATGTTGCCAAGATTGGTCAACGCGGGTGCGCACTTCGGATCTATCTGCAACGCGGCCTCGAAATCGGCAGCCGCGCTCTGCAGAGCGCTGAGGCGCAAATGGCATACCCCGCGTTTTGAGAGCGCTTCGGCTTTTCGATCGCCGCTCTCCGCGGCCGCGCTGAACAGACCGATGGCCTCGTCGTAACGCCGTTCGGCCAGCGCGACAAGGCCCTGCTCAAAGGGCGTGTTCATGCCCTTGCCAAAACCGCTGGGCCCCATGCGCATCGACATCGTGACGCTGTTTTCTGCCTTTTTCGAGCCTATCATTTCGGGCAGCATCCTCGGACGCGCGCAAGAGAAAGGCGCGGTCGACATCCACGTGCACGACCTGTGGCGCTATGTGCCCGCTGGCGAGCGCGCCGACGACGCCGCGTATGGTGGGGGCGCGGGCATGGTGATGCGGCTTGGCCCGTTGGTCGCGTGTCTCGAGGAGCTGCTTGGCCCGGATCTCGCGCTCCCCGAAGGCACGCGGCTCGTCGTCCCCTCGCCTGCCGGGCGGCGATTCGATCATGCGATGGCCGCGCAATGGTCTGCGCTATCGCGGTTGATCATCGTCTGCGGCCATTATGAAGGCATCGATGAGCGGCTCTTCGATCTCGTGCCGGCGGAAGAAGCATCGCTCGGCGATTTCGTGTTGACGGGAGGAGAGATCCCAGCGCTTGCATTCGTCGATGCGTGCGTGCGGCTGCTGCCCGGCGTCATCGCCCAGCAGAGCGCCGCAGAAGATTCGTTCGCGGACGGCGCCCTCGACTGGCCGCACTACACGCGTCCGGCCGTCTTCCGCGGCGTTGCGGTGCCGGATGTGTTGCTAAGCGGTGATCATGCCAAAATCGAGGCATGGCGGCGCGAACAGTCGCGCACGCGCACCCGCACGCGCCGGCCAGATCTTCCCTAGGCTGCGGCAAGGGTTGGTTCGGGGGAGGGCGGTCCTGCCGGCCCAGACGCTTGAAGCATGGCGCAGCCTTATGCTATACTGGTTTGCGTTCGCATTCAGGCACATTTTTGGCTGCGGCGTCGAGCCTCGAACGTGAGGTCGACGCCTTTTTCGCGGCCGTAGAGGACGTTGGTATCATGAATCTCGCCAGCCTTGTAGGCCCGGGCGGCGCCAAAAAGCGCACCGCCGATTTCGCACCCGGCGATACGGTCAAAGTGCATTCGCGCGTCACCGAAGGCAATAAGGAACGCATCCAAGTGTTCGAGGGCGTCGTCGTCGAGCGCCGCCATGGCGGCACGAGCGCGACCTTCACGGTCCGCCGCTTGGCGCACGGCGTCGGCGTCGAGCGTTCGTTCTTGGTGCAATCGCCCAGAGTCGAGAAGATCGACGTCGTGCGCCGCGGCAGCGTGCGTCGCGCCAAACTCTTCTATCTGCAGGAGCGCGTCGGCAGCAAAGCCACGCGGATCAAAGAGCAGAAGCAAACCGCGCAGTGAGTCCCGGCGCGCTCTTCCTCATCATCGGGCTGCTGCTCGTCGCCCGCATCGTCATCGGCTTGCGCCCGGCGACCGTGCCGGACGAGAAGCAGCGCATCGTCATCCGCGAGTATCTCGACGCGTTCATCGTCGCAGGCATCGTCGCACTCGTTCTCATGCAATTCGTCGTGCGCACGTTTTGGATCCCGTCGGGCTCGATGGAGCCGACGCTCGACGTCAACGACGTGCTGCTCGCCAACGAGATCCAATACCGCATCTCCGATCCGAAAGACGGACAGATCGCGGTCTTCGCGCCGCCGCCCCAATTGGGCACGACGGACTTCATCAAGCGTGTCATGGCCGCGCCCGGCGATGCGTTCCAGGTGAAGAACGGCGACGTCTATCGCAACGGCGAGAAGCTCGTCGAGCCGTACTTGCCCAAAGGTCAGCGCCCGAACTACGACCTCGAGATCAAGAACTACGGCATCTACGTCGACGGCATGCCACTGGATCCGCAGCGATCGCAGATCCCTCCCAAGTCGGCCTGGCAAGCGCCTGACCGCGTGCCCAACGGGTATTATCTGATGTTGGGCGACAACCGCAACGATTCGGACGACAGTCACTTGTGGGGATTCTTGCGGCGCGATCAATTCGTCGGCCACGCGTTCTTCGTGTTCTGGCCGCCCAAACACATTGGAACGTTGAAGTAGCTGGGTACGTTATAAGAGAGCGGCGCGATCGCTGTATCGCGCGGAACCAAGGCAAAGAAGGGAACTCAATGCGTAATCTTCTCCTACTAGTCGCAGCGCTATTCGTTGCGGCTGCATTCGTCAGCACCTCCACCAAGCCGGTTCAGGCGAGCCCCAACGCATACTTCACCGGCACGATCACCCACGTCTCCACGAGCAATCTCAAGGTGAAGAGCAGCAGCGGTCAAGAGCTGAGCTTTCTCATCGTCCCCAAGTTCAAGAACATCTGGTCGGAGGACGGCAAGACGACGTATCAGATGTCGTTTCTCAAGCCGGGCACCCCTGTGAAGGTCACGTACGACCAGAGCGCGATGGGCGCACGGCACGCTGACAAGATCGTCGTTCTGAAGCACCAATAACCTCTGCGCGTTCGACGAACGCGCTACGACGATGCGGGCGCGCGCTGCTTGCGGAGCATCCAGATGTTCTCCGCAGGCCAGCGCCGCGCCCACGCCAATGGCACATACTCCCCGTACGTCGACTCCGAATTCTCATCGGGCCTGATCTCGATGAGATTTTCTATCTCGAAGCCGCAGCGCCGGAACAACCTGATCCACTCGCCGTACGGCAGTTGGAAGACGACCGTCTCGTCGTCTTCGCCGCCGCGCATCTCGAAATAGGTGCGCCGCAACGATTCTTGTGCGGCATCTAGTTCGTCATCCCAGCACAGCTCGAGTATCGGCGTCGCCATGTTGAACGCGAACAGGCCGCCAGGTCGCAGCAGTCGCGCCGCCTCTGGCACCGTGCGTTCGGGATCGGCAAAACTCATGGCGCCGTGATCGCAGAACACGATGTCGAAGCTCGCATCCGGCAACGGTACGGCCTCCGCGCTGGCGTGCACGAGCGGAAAATCGACGCCGGCCCCATCCATAAGCACGCGCGCATGCGCCAGCTGCTCGGCGGAGAGGTCGAGCCCGACCGGACGCGCGCCGAGGTTCGCGAGAAAGATCGACCACTGTGCAGCGCCGCAGCCGAACTCCAACATGTCTTTGCCGGCGACATCGCCCAACACCATCAATCGAGCTTCGGGCATCGCCCAGACGCCCCACGCGAGTTCTTTCTTATTGAGCTGCTCGGCGTGTTTTGATTGATAGTCCGCGCTTGTGCGATCCCAGAAATCGCGGTTCTTGCGCTCGTGATCGCGCAACGTCATGTTCGCATCGTTCCTAGCGCCGTTCGCGGCGCAGCGCGCCCACCAACCCCGCACCGAGGGCGATGATGAGAAAACCAAAGGTGGAGATCGCGATCGGAAGGCGCGGACCGTGCAGATCGGCGAGCGACCCGCCGATGAGCGTGCCGGGCACGATGCCGATGAGCGCGATGAGCCGGACAGCAGCGAAGACTCGTCCGATCTTCTCGTGCGGCGTGACGCGCATGCGCCAGCTGATGATCTGCGTGACTTCGAACGATCCGCACGCGTTGGCCACCGTCCAGAAGAAGATCGCCGTCCACAGGCGGTGCGCGAAGACCACGGGTATGAAGATGAGGCCGTCAAACGCGTATGCGGCCAGCAGGGCCGGTCCGAACGGCCACTTGGTGACAGTCGCGCCGCCAACAAGCGAACCCACGATTGAGCCTAACGCGAGCGCGCCGAAGGCGAAGCCGACCTGCGCGTCGCTCGCGCCGAAATCGAGTTTCATGTACGGGATGAGCACCGCAAGCGCCATCATCCCGAAAAAGTTCAGCAACAGGCTGCAGTACGCGACCGTCATCATCACGCGATCGTCGTGCATGAAGCGGAAGCCTTCGACGATGTCCGCCCATATCTCGCGCGCAGACGGCAGCGGACCTGGCTCGTCCGGGCCCATGCTCGGCACGAGCAGCAACGCCAACTGCGAGGTCAGATACGTGAAGGCGTTGGTGACGAGCGCCGGCAACGCGCCGCCGATGGCGAAAAGAAGACCGCCTAGCGTGGGCGATATGAGATTCGTCGTCTGCTCTGCGGCGATCAACGCTGCCACAGCAGTTCCCGAGCGCTCTTTACCGACCAGATATGGGATGCTCGTCGATTGGCCGCCGAGGAAGATCGCCGCCGCGATCGAGACGATCGCGATGCCGAGGTACAACACGGGCAGCGTGAGCGCGTGGCGCCAGTACAGCACGGCGAAGAGCGCGATAATCGCGAAACGCACGAAGTCGCAGGCGATCATGAGCCGGCGCCGGTCGAGCCGGTCCGCCAGCGACCCGCCCACCAACCCAAAGAGCGCGAAGGGCAAGAACTCGAGGGCGTACGTGGCGCCGAGCGAGAGCGCCGATCCGGTGAGATTGAACACCAGCAGCGGAATCGCAAACGTGCGCAAGCCGTCGCCGAAGTAGCTCAGCAACTGGCCGGAGTAGTACAGCGTGAAGCTGCGCTCAGCAAAAATGCTGCGCGTCGGGTTCGGTGACGCCATCGTGAGAATGTTTGTGGGGGCGCGCGCATGCGCCCTTCGCACCCCCGCCTGACAAGGGCGAGCGGCCGCGCGCAATGAACACGTCATTCCGTGCGACAGCCGGCTCCTCGGTGGCACGGACGCGGTCAACTCGACCCCACCGCTGCATTTGCCATAGTCGCCGAAACCGGCGCGATTCCGCAAGGGATCCCAGGCGCGGTTCCCGATCAGTCACCCATCGCGCGCGCGTTTGTCCGCGCGCTCAAATTCGTCGGCGAGGCGCTTGCGCTCGTGCTGCTGCTCGCGCTCTTCTTTATCCGCCTCCCCCAAGTGAATGGCCACTCGATGGAACCGCAGCTGCGCTCGGGCGAACACGTCCTCATCAACACCATCGCGTACGATCTGCGGGCCGGGGGAGGCGACCAACCGTTCTTCGACGTTGCCCTGCATCCGATCGCGCACGGCGATGTCGTGGCGTTCATCCACGCCAGCGATGACGCGCAGCAAGTGTACGTCAAGCGCGTCGTCGGCGTACCGGGCGACATGGTCGCTATCTCGCGCGGTTTCGTCTCGGTGAACGGACGGCCGTTCGCCGAACCAAACGGGATGCTGCGCGACACCACGACGATGGCGCCGACCCGCGTCCCCGCCGGCTCGTTTTTCGTCCTCGGAGACAATCGCGCCGAATCGGACGACTCGCGCGCGTTTGGCGCGGTGCCCCGCACGGCTGTCATCGGTCGCGCCCAAGCCGTCGTTTGGCCGCTCAACCGTGCCACGCCGATCAGATAAGCCTGAGAAGGCAGCTGCGAGCTGGTTCCCCGGCCACATGGCCGCGGGCATGCGCGCGATCGAGGACACGGCAAGCCTCATCGACCTCGTCGTCGAGGTGCGCGACGCCCGCGTGCCGCGGGCGACGGCGGTCGCCTCGCTCCATCCCAAACTGCGCGCCAAACCGCGCCTGACGTTGCTCAACCGCGAGGATCTGGCGGAGCCCGCGGCCACCGCCCGCTGGCTGGCCGCGTTGCGCGGCGAGCGGCCTGCGTACGCCACGACCGGCACCCACGCCGCTTCCTTGCACGGCGTGCGCGCGGCGATCGTCAGCGCGCCCCGGCGGCGCGCCACGCTGCATGTCGCCGTGGTCGGCGCGCCCAACACAGGCAAGTCCTCCGTGATCAACGGCTTGAGCAGGCGCAAGCGCGCGGTCGCGCAAGATCGCGCCGGCGTGACGCGGCACGTGCGCTGGCTCGCGCTCGCGCCAGGCATCGAGTTGCTCGACACGCCCGGCGTACTGCCGCCGAAGATCGTCGGCGCCGACATGGCGTGGCAGCTCGCAGCCACCGGTTGCCTGCCGGAAAAGGCATACGACGCCGAGGACGTGGTCGAACAGCTGGCCGCGTGGATGCGCGAACATGAAAACGGAACGGTCGCTGCGCGCTTCGACATCGCAGAATTCGCGCGCGCGCACGGGATGCTGCGCAAAGGCGGCGAAGTCGACCGCGCCGGCGCCGCACGCAAGCTGCTCACTGAATTTCGCAGCGGCGCGCTTGGCCGATTCACTTTCGAACTGCCGAGAGAGGGCACGTGAAACCGAAAGAGCGCTCCCGCCTCCGCCGCTTACATGCCTACGAACGCGCCGCTTGGGAGAGCGGCGCTCGCTACATCTGCGGCGTCGACGAAGTCGGACGCGGACCGCTCGCGGGGCCGGTGGTGGCCTGCGCGGTCGTCATCGATCAGCCGCTGCGCCTCGAATTCCTCAACGACAGCAAGCAGGTCACCGAATTACGCCGCGCTGACCTCGATAGGACCATCCGCGCCCAAGCGATATGCGTTTCGCTGGGCTGGGTCGATCACGAGGAGATCGACCGCATCAACATCCTCGCGGCCACCAAGGTGGCCATGAACCGCGCGCTCGCCGGCCTCACCCAAACTCCGTGCCGGGTGTTCGTGGACGCGCTCTCGATTCCGGGCTGCCCCTACCCGCAGTCGCCGATCATCGGCGGCGACCGCAAGTCTGCAGCCATCGCGGCCGCGAGCATCGTCGCCAAAGTGGCGCGCGACGCGTTCATGTCGTTGATGGAGGCGCAGTACCCGGGCTACGGGTTCGCCGAGCACAAGGGCTACAGCACGGCATCGCATTTCGACGCGCTCGACAAGTTGGGACCCTGCCCGATCCACCGCCGCTCGTTCATGCCGGTGATCTCGCCGCGCCTACGCTTCATGTACGAGAGCGAAGTATCGTGACGCGTGCCGCACCACGCAGCAGCGCTTCCGCCGGCAGCCTCGCCGAGCAAGCCGCCGCGACGTTCCTGCGCGATCGGGGCTATCACGTCCTCGAGCGCAACTTCCGGACGCGGGGCGGCGAGGTCGATCTCATTCTGCTCGACGGCGGCACGTTGGTGTTCGTGGAAGTGAAGCTGCGCCGCACGCTCTCGCGCGGCGCTCCGATCGAGGCTGTCACGGCGCTCAAGCAGGCCCGCGTCGCGCGCGCCGCTGCATCGTATCTCGCGTTTTGCGGACGGGTCTTCCCGCGCATCCGCTTCGACGTCATCAGCGTGATGCGCACGTCGACGCGGACCGAGATCACGCACTTCAAAGCGGCGTTCACGTCCGCATGATGGAGCTCGTGCCAGGGACGGTTTTGGCGGATCGCTACCGTATCGTGGAGCGCATCGGTTCGGGCGGCATGGGCGAGGTCTATCGCGGCTACGACCACGGGCTGGAGCGCGATGTCGCCGTCAAGGTGCTCGCCGAACGCTCGGATGAGGTCAACCGCCGCTTCTTAGATGAAGCGCGCGCGATGGCGCAGCTCAATCATCCGAACATCGTCGCGGTCCACGACGTCGGCATGGAAGGCCATGTCTCGTACATCATTATGGAGTTCGTGCGCGGCAACACCATCCGCGGCATCGACCGCGCCTCGACGACCGTCGCGCAGGCCGTCGATCTCGTGCTCCAGGTCTTGAGCGCGCTTCGCTTCGCTCACGATCGAGACGTCGTGCATCGCGACATCAAACCCGGCAACGTCTTGATCGCCGAGGACGGCGTCGTCAAGGTCACGGACTTCGGCTTGGCGCGGCGCATGTCGGACGTCGGCAACCTTTCGCAGAGCAGCGAGATCGTCGGCACCGTCGCCTATCTGCCGCCGGAACGCTTTATGGGCAAGACCGGCGATCGCTCCAGCGATTTGTATTCGATCGGCGTGCTGCTGTACGAGCTCGTGACGGGCGTGCTCCCGTTCGCCGAATCGTCCGAGGATCTCGTCTCCACGATGATCGCCCACGTCAACGAAGTCCCGCGGCCGCCGCGGCTGCTCGAACCGGATATCCCCGCCGAGCTCGACCGCATCATCGTACGGCTGCTCGAGAGCCAGCCCCAACGTCGTTTCAGCGACGCGGCGTCGCTCATCGCGGCGCTCGAAGCAGCCCGCGAGCGCGGGGGTGCCGGCTGGTCGCATTTCCTGCCATCGGCCGCGACGCGCGCTGAGCCGCCCTCGCGCGGTGCATATGTCGAAGCGCTCGCGCTGATGGAGCGCGGCATCGAGCGCGGCCGCTCGGGCGACGTCGAGGTGGCGCAAGCGCTGTATCGCGACGCGATCGACGTCGTCTCCCAACCCAACGAACGCTGATGGTCACTCCGAATCGTCTGCGCTATAAGATCTTCACGTCGTTCGCATTCGCGATCCTCGGCGGCGTCGCTGCCGTGCGCTTGGCCACGGTCGCGCCATTTTCAAACTCGACGATGCTGGCATATGGGGTGGCCGGCATCTTCATCGCCGCCGGCGTTTGGCGCGGGTTCATCTACATGCGCGCGATGCGCGCCATGGCGCGCTCGTGATCGCCACGCCAAATCTGCTCGGCGCGATCATCGCGTTGTTCGTCGTCGGAGCGGTGAGCTCGACGCTCTACTGGATGCTCCATCCGGCGCTGAGCCGCTCGGCGATGATCGCGGAAACCGCTTCCACCCAGGCGCGCGCGGTCACCGGCAACGTGCTCGTCGTCTTCTCGGCCGATATCAATTCGCTCGTGCTCATGGCGCTCGCCGCCAGGATGGCCAAGCGACAGGCAGCTACGTTGGTCGCCATCTACGTCATCGAGGTGCCGTACACGCTGCCGATCGAGGCCGAGCTGCCCGAACCAGAACGGCGTGCGCTCGACTCGTTGAGCGCCGCCGAAGAGATCGCGCGCAAGGCCGGCGTCGACATCGAAACCCGCATGATTCGGGATCGTCAGGCGGGAACCGCCATCATCCGGGCGGCGCGTGAAGAAAACGCGAGCCTCATCGTCATGGGCACCTACCGAGAGCACGGCTATGCGGGCGCGCCGCTCGCCAAAGCGATCGAGTTCGTGACCACGAACACGACGACGGATGTGCTCATCGGCGTGTCGGGCACCGACGCGAAGAGCATGCTGAGCGTGCCGGCCATCGACGCATACGCGGACAAGGGGAAAAAACGATGAGATACCTTGGCATCCTCGCGGCAGCCGTGCTGATGATGGGCGCGTCGCCTGCCGCCCCGATGTCGAGCGAACAGTGGATCAGCAAATTCCAGACGGCATGGGATGGTCTGAACACCTACCAGGCCACGATCACCGCTCGCGAGTACCTGAACGGCCGGACCCAGGACCGCGTCTACGCGATCAAATTCCAAAAGCCGACGTCGTGCCGGCTCGATATCGTCGGCGGCGACGGCAAAGGCAGCGCCGCGGTTTGGCAAGGCGGCGACCGCGTCGTCGGGCATCAAGGCGGCTGGCTTTCGCCGATCCATCTCAACCTGAACATCCACAACCACACCGCCACGTCGATGCGCGGCCGGACGATCGCGCAGGCGCCCTTCGGTGCCGCGCTCGATCAGATCAAGTCGATGAAATGGAAGTCGACGGAGGTCACGATCGACGGCGACCGCTTCACGATGACGGGCATACCGGAAGACCCGACGCAGAACGACGGCATCGTCAAAGAGGTCATGACGCTCGGTGCGAATGGCCTGCCGGTCGAGGTCACCGAATACGAAGGCACGGGAACGGTGGCGCGGCACGAGACGTATTCAGACGTCCAAGTGAACGTCACGCTGCCCGACTCGACCTGGCACGTCTAACGCAGTAGCACTCGAGCGCAGCTCGGCTCTAAACTTCTCCCGTCGCTGCTCGATCGTCCAGTTCCGCGCTCGCATCTTCGGCGGCCTGGCGCAGCGCGAGCAGCGATTGATGGCGCGTGATGTCTTTGGCGTCCGGAGCGGCGTCGGCGCCGAGGTCGCCGGTCTCGAACACGCCGTATTTCTTTTCGAGCGCGGCGATGTACGTGGCGATATCGACGCGCACTTCTTCGAACTCCTTGAGCAAACGTTGCAGCTCAGGCGTCAGGGAATGCTCGACGGCCGCCAGGCGCTCGGCGTCGTCCGGTCCGGTGAATTTCTTCCAGCGCGCGACCATCGGGTCGAGCCGTTCCCAGATGTGCTCCGCCATAACTCCTTATCCTGACGTGAAGTAGCGCTTACGCAGCTCGTCGAGCAGTACCGCAGCCAATATCACCGCGCCGAGGACGACTTCCTGCGCGTACGACTGGACGTTGAGCAGATTCATCAGATTATACAACATGCCGATGAGCAAGGCGCCGACGAACGTTCCGGCGATGGAACCTCGGCCGCCCATCAGCGACGTGCCGCCGACCACCACGGCCGCGATCGACTGCAGCTCGTAGCCCTGGCCTGATTGCGGTATGCCTGAATTCAGTCGCGCCGCCAGCAGCAGGCTGGCGATGCCGGCGAGCGCGCCCGAAATGATGTAAACGCTGAGTTTGACGCCGAACACATTCACGCCGGATAGGCGCGCCGCTTCCTCGTTGCCGCCGATCGCGTAGACGTAGCGCCCGAAGCGCGTGCGCGTGAGCACGAAATGCCCGGCGAGCACGACGGCCAGCATCACGATGACCGGCACGGGAATGCCGGGCAGATTGAAGAGATGGCCGATGCTGACGAATCCGCTGCCGATGAAGTTGAACTTGTCGTTGTCGATCTCGATCGGACTTCCGCCAGTGTACAAAAAGGCCGCGCCGCGCGCCATGAGCATCATCGCAAGCGTCGTGATGAAGGGCGGCAGGTTGAACCTGACGACCGGCAATCCGTTGATGGTGCCGGCCGCGCCGCCGACGCCGACGCCGACCAGCGTGGCCAGCAGGACGCCGAACGTCGCCGACGATTCGCGCGACAGCACGCCCGCCATGAGCACGCCGGTCAGCGCGATCAGCGAGCCGACCGAGAGATCGATGCCCGCCGTGATGATCACGAACGTCTGCCCGGCTGCGAGGATGGCGTTGACCGAGATCTGGCGCAGCACGTTAACGACGTTGCCCGGTGCGAGGAAATCACCGTGTGTCAAGGCATTGAGCGCGGTGAGCAGCACGGCCAAACCCGCGACCAGCCCAGCCGCACGCCAGGCCGCCCCACGGCGCGCTTTTGCGGCCGATGCGGCGGCCGCGGCCTCGCCGGCTTCGACGGCTTGCGGTGGCGGCGGCGGGATCGCGGCCATCGTCAGGCCGCCGCCGCGCCGGTCGCCAGCCGGATGACCGTCTCTTGCGTGGCTTCTCCCCGCGCGAATTCGCGCACGATTCTGCCGCCGCGCATCACGCCGATGCGCATCGACATGCCGAGGACCTCGGGCAGTTCCGACGAGACCATGATGATGCCGGTGCCGCCGTTGGCGAGCGACACCATGAGGTCGTAGATCTCCGCTTTGGCGCCCACGTCGATGCCGCGCGTCGGCTCGTCGAAGCAGATGAACGTCGCCCGTTCCAACAACCACTTCGCCAGCACGACTTTTTGTTGATTCCCGCCCGACAGAGAACGTACGGCTTGCTCGATCGAGCGCGCGCGCACGCGCAATTCGGCCGCCAGGGCTGCGACGGCGACGGTTTCTTTTCCTCGGTCGACGACTCCGAAGCGCGCGAAGTCCTCGAGATGCGGCAGCGTGACGTTTTCGCGGATCGACATGCCGAGGATGAGGCCTTGCGTTTTGCGGTCTTCAGTCACGAGCGCGAGTCCGGCTTCGATCGCATCGTGCGGACCGCTGAGATGGAGCTGGGTGCCGGCGAGCGTGACCGTACCCGATCCGAAACGATCTGCGCCGCAGATCGCGCGCAGCAATGATGTTCGACCGGATCCCACCAGTCCGGCGATGCCGTAGATCTCTCCCGGATAGACATCGAGGCTCACGTCGTTGATGCGGCCCGGCGTCGTCAAGTTGCGCACCGAGAGCAACGGCTTGTCGCGCGGCGGATCCGGCGGCAAGGTCGGGAAATGCGCGTCGAGCGTCCGCCCGACCATGAGGCGGATGACATCGTCCTGCGTGAGCTCGGCTTTGGACCGCGTCTCGATGAGCCGGCCATCGCGAAAGACCGTGATCCGGTCGGCGATCTGGAACACTTCCTCCAAGCGGTGTGAGATGTAGACGATGCCCACACCGTGCGCAGTCAGCGTGCGGATGATGGCGAAGAGCCGGTCGACTTCCTGGCCGGTCAACGCAGCCGAGGGCTCGTCCATGAAGATCACGCGCGCTTCGACGGAGAGCGCCTTGGCGATCTCGATCGTCTGCTGCTGCGCGACCGACAGCGTCTTCACTTGGGCGTCGAGCGGCAGGCTCACGCCGAGTCGCGACAGCGCTGCCGCCGCGCGCACGTGGACCTCGCGCGTGTCGATGGCGAGACCGCGCACGGGCTCGTGGCCGAGCACGATGTTCTCCGCCGCGGTCAGCTGCGGCACCAAGTTGAATTCTTGATGGATCACCGCGATGCCAAGCGCTTCGGCTTGGCGTGGCGTGGCGATCGTGACCTCGCGCCCTTGCACGCTGATCGTGCCCGCGTCGGCACGCACCGCGCCCGACAAGATGTTGACCAGCGTCGACTTGCCCGCGCCGTTCTCGCCGACCAGCGCGTGCACTTCGCCAGGACGCACGTCGAAATCGACGCCGTCGAGCGCGCGCACGCCCGGGTAGTTCTTTGTGATCCCGTGCAGGACGAGGTAGGGCGGCGCCGGCGCTGCGGCGTCGATGCTCGACATGCCGCTTATTTCGCCGGTGCGGGCCCCGTGTACGAACCGACGCTGACCGGGATCTTCGCCGGCGGCGTCTTGCCCGAGAAATAGTCGTGGATGGCGTCGATCGTCAGCTTGCCGATCTGATCCGGATGCTGCTCGGGATCGCCGACCATCTGGCCTGCGTCGATCGCTTTTTGGGCTTCGGGGTTCGCGTCGTAGCCGACGATCTTCACTTTGCCGGTCATGCCTGCGGTGTTCACCGCGCGCAGCGCGCCGAGCGCCGAGTCATCGTTGATGCCGAAGATGCCGGCGAGATGCGGATACGATTGCAGCAGATTGGTCGCCACGTCATAGGCCTTGGCGCGATCGCCCCCCGCGGTCTGATCGGCGACGATGCGCACGTTCGGACATTTGGCGGCCAGCTCTTGTTTGAATCCTTTCACGCGGTCTTGCACCGACGTCACTTCTGGTTCGTCGATGATCGCGATGTCGCCCGATCCTTTAAGCGCGGCGCACATCAGATCAGCCGCGACTTGGCCGCCTTGGATATTGTCGGATGCGATGTGCGCGACGACGACGCCCTTGGATGCGGTGCTCGCGATGTCGGCCGTGAACACCGGCACGTTCGCGTTGTTCGCCTCGACGATCGCCGGGCCGACCGCTTTCGAATCCGCCGGCGAGAGAATGATGACGTCGACGTGTTTGCTGATGAAATCTTCGACCTGCGACGTCTGCTTGGCCTGATCGTGATTGGCGTCGGTGAAGACGATGGTGTAGCCATACTTGCCGGCCTCGTCTTTCATGCCTTGCTCCATGACCTGATAGAACTGCGCTTGCAGATCGAGGAGCGACACGCCGATGCTCTTCGAACCCGCATTGCCGCTGGCGGCGGGCGCCGCCGCGCCAGGGCTCTGGGCGGTCGTCGGCGCCGAGCTTTTCGCGCAGCCCGCCATGAGCGCGATCGCCCCTGCGATCGCCAAAAGTGTGACCGTACGCTGCTTCAAATCATCCTCCAAAGAGCCGTTGCGCCGTCCTGCCGGACGATACGGACCGCATGACTGTTCGAATGCGCTGCTGCGCTCCTATCCACACGGTTCGCTCGGGTTTGTGTGGATATGTGGATAGAGAGCCACGCGATAGTTAAGCCCGCCTAAAGCCATTAAGGTCACATGCGTGCCCGCCACTCGGGTGCGATACGAGGCGGGGCGTTGCAATTCCCGGGCGGACGGTCATCGAAAAAACCGAAAAAACCGTATTCGGCCCAAAAGAGGGCGGCCGTCCGCATCCGCGGCCGGCCGCTCCCGCTTCGGTCAACTGGAGGCAAGGCGAGGCGCTAGTGGTCGCCCTTGTTGTTGCCCTGATTGTTATCGCCGCGGTTGCCGTTCCATTGCGCGTAACGCGTCTGATTGCCGCGGTTGCCGTGCGCGTTGGCATAGTTGTAATTGTTGTTATTCTGCCAGTTGGTGTTGTTGTTTTTCCAGTTGGTGTTGTTATTTTGCCAGTTGGCGTTGTTGTTCTGCCCGTTGTTGTACCGGTCGTCTCGATCCCGGCCGTTTTGATTCGGGTTGTACTGATTGTTATCGTATTGGGCGTTGTTGTAGCCGTTGTTGTAGCCGTTATAGTTGTAACCGGTGTTCTGATATCCGTATCCGTTGTTCTGATATCCGTAGTTCGGATTGTAGACCGTCGGATTGTTCGGGCAATATGTTTGTGAGCCGTCCCATGCGCATCGTTGGCCGTTGCCGTTCGCAGTGTAGACGACGGTGCCGTTCGGATACACGATCCGTCCGTCCGCGTAGACGGTGCCGCCGTTTTGCGTATAACCGACGACCGTGTTGTGCGCGACCTGCTTCTGATGGATGTTGTTGTACAGGATCACTCCTGCGACAGCTGCCGCAGCGCCCAGAATGATGTTGCGTGTTGATGCTGCCCCGTCCGCGTATACCGGACGCGCGACGCCCACGATGAGCGCCAGCGCGACCGCGGCAGCGACGAGCGGGCGAGCGATTGGTTGGAGCTTCCTGATTTGGATCATTGTATTGACCTCCATTCACAGGTTACGTGATGGAGCTGGGAAGCGTTATGGTCTCAGGAAAACCCCACGGTTTGCACAACAAAACGGGAGCATCGTACGATGCTCCCGCTCCGCCCAGCGTTGCTATGTAGCGTTTAGTAGTTCTTGACCGCTGCGGCGACCGGCACGATGCCGGCGACTTTCCAACCGTCGGCCACCTTGACGAACGTCGTCACCACGACGGCTTTCGCGGTGTACGGGCTGCCCCCGACGGTCGCGGTGATGTTCACCGGCGAGACGACATCTGCCGTTTGCGCCGTCCGTATTAGGATGTGCGTGTTGCTGTAGTCCGGCGCCGCGCTCCACACGCCCGCGAAGAGCTGCTTGAAGTGGGCCAATACCGCGGTCGGGCCATAGATCGGGCCCGCAACGGTGAGCCACACCAGGCTTGGATCGTTCCACAGCGCTTGTTGCACTGCGCTGAGATTATGCCCGTTCTGCGCGCCCATGAACGACACGTACGCGGCGCGCACATCTTGCTGGTCGCGGGCCATCGTATCGGCCTGCGCGGGCATGCGAGCCGACAGGAGCACCAACATCGCGACGGCGACAAACGTAAGGCGAGTCAGCATAGACCGTCTTCCTTTCCTGCGGTGACGTTGTTCTGTGGCGAGGCCGTTCCGCTGGGCGCCTTCGGATTCCCCTTGCGCCCGGCATGCCGCGAGGGCATCGCGGCGGCTGCACTGAACCCGCGCGCAAAAGGAGAGCAAAGCTATGCACGCTCGTATTTTTATCGTCCCGGTTCTTCTGGCTGCAGGCATCTTAGGGGCCGGTGCGCTCCTCGCTCGGGCCGAGGCGAGCGCGCCTTCGAGCTCGTCTCTGGCGCAACAAGTCGCCGCGCAGGGAAAGCTCATCGCCGCCCTGCAGTCGCGGGTGAACGACCTTGAGAAAGAAGTATCGAAAGGCGGCCACGCTCAGACCTCGCTATTGTTGGTGCACAAGTCGCCGCCCAAGACCGTGCGCTCGAATATCAAAGTCACGGATATCAAGCCGGGTCTAGCGACGTTCTCGGACCAGCACGCCAAGTTCAGCAAGTCACTCACGGTGTGGCACTACGTTCCGATTCCCATCCCCGTCACCGTCCAGCCGAGCACCATCCAACAGCTCGAAGCGCAGCAGGCGCAGATGGCACAACAGATCACCGCGTTGCAGCAAGAGGTGAGCGTTGACGAAACGCTCTTGTTCGGCGAGCTGACTCTGGTGCGAAACAACATCAACACGCTCGACAACGACCTATTCACGACCTATGGCAACACTGACACGATCGCATGGTTGGCATGCAACGACGGCGGGTTCAATAGCCACCTGTTCGTCGGATGGACGGACCTCTACGGCAACTCGTCGCCGCAATGCTTCCAGTGACCCTGAGCTCCCCTTGACGCTCCGGGCACGACCCGTGACAAGCATGGCAGATGCTTGCCATCGGCTATTCGGCCGCGGTCCGCGGCATCGACGCGTATATCGTGCGCGTCGAGGTCGTCGGCATTCCGACCACCGACATCGGGATCCATATCGTCGGCTTGGCCGATCGGTCGATTCAGGAATCCAAAGAGCGGGTCAACGCGGCGGTGCGCTCATCCGGCTTCTTGTTCCCGACCTACAAAGTCGTGGTGAATCTCGCGCCCGCCGGCGTGCGCAAACAGGGCTCGGCGTTCGACGTCGCGCTCGCGTTGACGATCCTTGCGATGGATCAACAGCTCGACGCGCGGCGGCTGCGCGACGTCGTCGCGATCGGCGAACTCGCGCTCGATGGTTCCGTCAAGCCGGTCGGCGGCGTGTTGCCGATCGCGATCGGGGTGAAGCGCTCGAGCCACCAACGCTTGATCGTCCCCGCTGACAACCTCGCCGAAGCTGCGCTCGTCGACGGCCTGATCTTGCACCCTGTGCGCACGCTCGCGCAAGCGGTGGATGTGGTGCTCGGCCGCGGCGCACCCGGCGTCTGCTCGTCCAACGGCGCGCGCGAGGTCGCCGGCGCGGGAGAGATCTTCCACGAGGATCTGGATGACGTCAAAGGTCAGGATCGCGCGAAGCGAGCGATGGAAGTGGCGGCGGCCGGCGCGCACAATCTGCTCTTCGTCGGGCCGCCCGGCAGCGGCAAGACGATGCTCGCTCGGCGGATGCCGTCCATCATGCCAGCGATGTCGTCTGAGGAAGCGCTCGAAGTCACCAAACTCTACAGCGTGAGCGGACTGCTGCGCAACCGCGCCGAGCTGATCTGCGCGCGACCATTTCGCGCGCCGCATCACACGGTCAGCGCCACCGCGCTAGCGGGCGGCGGCTCCGTGCCGCGACCGGGCGAGGTATCGCTCGCGCACCGCGGCGTGCTCTTCCTTGATGAGCTACCCGAGTTTCCTCGATCCGCGCTTGAAGTGTTACGCCAGCCGCTCGAGGATGCGTCGGTCACCATCAGCCGCGCCGGCGGCGCGATCACCTATCCGGCTGACTTCATGCTGCTCGCGAGCCTCAATCCGTGCCCATGCGGTTATCACGGCGACCAGCTGCGCGGCTGTTCGTGCTCGCCGATCGCGATCTCGCGTTATCTCTCGAAACTGTCGGGTCCGCTGCTCGATCGCATCGACATGCACGTCGAAGTGCCGCGGTTGCCGTACGACGACATGTCGCGCGGCCAAAGCGCAGAAGGTTCTGCCGCAGTGCGGGCGCGTGTCGAGTCGGCGCGCCGGCGACAGCGTCTTCGTCTTGGAAACGTCGGCTCGAACGCGTCGATGCCCGCGAAACTGCTGCGCGAGCACTGCGCGCTGGACGAGCGCGGCCGCGCACTGTTGGCCGCTGCCGTGACGAAGCTGCATCTCTCGGCACGCGCGCACGACCGGATCTTGCGCGTGGCGCGGACCATCGCTGATCTTGCGGGCTCGGAGCGCGTCGCGCCCGACCATCTCGCGGAAGCTGCCGGGTATCGCTCGTTGGACCGTTCGTTATGGACGCGTTAGGGTTTTCGCCAAGAGGTTTGCAACTGCTTACGCCTTTCGGATGATTCCCGCGATCACGACGCCCAGGATCAATTTGTTGACCAGCTCGAAGCCGATCTGCTTGGCGACGAGCATCTCAGGCACCGGCTGGGTCGCATATTCGATCAGGAACGAGGTCACGCTGACGACGAGCCAGACCGCAAGTCCGAAACGCAGGCCTTGTCCGAACCAAGGCCGGTCCTGGACGCCATGCGAGTACAGCCAGACGGCGCCGATCGCGAACGCGAGATAGGCCGCGAAGATCATCGGGAGATTGGGCGCGCTTCGGTAGAGCTGCGCGACCTGATTGTAGTCCGCTTGCAGCAAAATGGCGTGGATGACCGTGCCGAACGCGATCGACAGGATCCACACGACGATCACCGCGATGATCATGCGCGTCATGTTCATGGTGTTTCCCCTCTCAAGCCGGTTTCGGTTGCGGGTTTGCCGCGCTGAACGCCGCGTACCCGTCCGCGGCCGCGAGCATTTCTGCGGCGCACGCCGCCAATGTTTCGTAACGGTAGAGGCCCGACAGAATCGCCATGTCGCCGATGTCGTTGCGCAGCACGAACGCGGGCTGGACCTGCACACCGAGCGCCTGGTATTCCAGTGTGGTTTTCTCCATGGCCGGCGCCGTGCGAGGGTCGTTCATCGCGCGCTCGATGTCGAGAATGGGCAACCCGGACGCTTCGGCGGCGACTTGCACGGCGACCTCGCGCCGGCCAACGTGACGGCCGTCGACCATCGCGGCGCGCGACATCGCTAGTCGCACCCGGTCGTCGGTGACGCCGAGTTCACGCGTCGCTTGGGTCGCGAGATTTGCGAACCACGTCGTCTCGCCGGCAGATTCTTTCCAGGTGGGATTGAGCTTGACGCCGGTTATCGACCCTGTGCGGCCGTAATACCACGCGTTCATCTCGGGTCCATAGCCCATCGGGCCCCCGCCGAAGAGATACGCGAGGCGCCAGTCGACTTCCAATCGTGGACCTAGTTCTTGCCGCAGTTGCGCAAGGGCGCTCTCAACCACGAAGCACCACGATGAAAGGACGTCGAGGTAGTAGGTGAGCTTGATCGCCGACACGTGGCCCGGGTTCGCAGCCGAGTCGCTGCTCGCCTTGAAAACGCGGCTGGGTCCACGTGGATATGGCAAATAGAGGGCGAGCCGGGCGTCAAGTCCGAACCAGGGGCTCCCTGAAAAAGAAAGGACAGACCCATGCCGGTCGTCGTTGGTATTTTCCCGAACTATGCCGGGATCAAGAAACTGATGGATTCGGTCAAGGCTGCCGGCCTCGATCTGGAGGCGCTCGTCGTGATCGCCGACGAAGCGCCCGATAGCTCGTTGATCACCAGCGGCGTTCAGTTCAATCTCACCGGTGAGCCTGATGCGGGGTTGCTCGACTCGGAACGCGGCATCATCACGAGTTCAGGTGGTACCGAGGTGCCTGGCCTGATCGGGCAACAGCTGCCGCAGGTCGTCGGCGAGGACAACGTCGATGAGTTGCTCGCCGATATGGGTGTGCCCGACAAGCGCTCCGAGGACTACGAGATGGCGATCGACGCAGGGCGTTGTGTCGCCGGTTACCCAGCGACGGATAACGTCGATGCGCTCACGGAGATGTTCACTGGCGCGGGCGCCATCAGCACCGAGGTCTTCTAACCCCACAGGCCCCCGTTAGGGCATTCCTTCGAACTTGCCGAGGAATGCCGGCGGCGGCTTGGTGACGTGAAGTTGCCAGAGCGCGACCGCCGACGCGATCCACTCGCGCGCAGTGTACTGCGCCATCATCTGATTCGAGTAGTCGCCCCAGTCGGGCGTTCCTAAACCGACGCTCGCGATGCCGAGCTGCCGGCACGTGTACACCGCGCGCGGCAAATGGTAGCGCTGCGAGACGAGCACGGCGCGCGTGACACCGAAGATCGCGCGCGCTCGATAGCAGCTATCATACGTGCGAAAACCCGCGAAGTCCAGCGCGACGTGTGCGCTTGGGACGCCACGCGCGAGCACGTAACGCCGCATCGAATCGACCTCATCGTAGTCGGTACGGCTGTGGTCGCCGGTGAGCAACAAGCGCTGCACGGTCCCGTTCTTGTACAGCGCGACGGCTGCGTCGAGCCGGTCGGCGAGCATGCCTGACGGCGTGCCGTCGCGTTCGACGCCGGCGCCGAACACGATCGCCACGGGTTCGGCCGGGACGTGAGCGATGTCAGTGAAGCGTGCATCTTTGGTTTTGGCGGCGAGAAATGCGGCAGCGCAGGCGAGCGCGACGCCCACGCCGATGGCGGCGAGAACAGCCAGAGTGATCGCAGTGCGCGGGATACCGGGCTTACCGGCGCGTTGCGCTTTTTCGTCTCGCATGTTGTTGTTTTTCTTATCCTGACGTTGCGTTCGCGTTTTCCGACCGCTTGACCGCTGAGCTGACCCGCGTGATAAGGAAGCGCGCGTGGATCGGCTCTGGTTCATCGTCCTCGACACCGAGCGGTTGCGCTTCGCGCTCTCAGGCGCTCGCGCTCAGGCCGCGCGCAACGCACTCACGCCGGCGGCCACGGCTGCCGGCGTCGTGGTAGTTGACGCCTGCGTCGTGCCGTGCGGGGCGCGCGCTCTGATTCTCGCGCGGCGGTCCGATGCCGTGCGGGCATTCGCCCGCCGCTTTATCGCGCTCGCAGCGCGCGGTCTCGAAGGCGTGTGCGTTCGCTGGTGCCCCGCGATGCGCGTCGCGCCGGTGCCGTTGTCGAGGATTGGTACGTGGCGCGCGCTCATCGCGCGCATGCGTGCGGCATTCGTGGAGGTCCCTGACATGTCGAACCAAACCCCAGTCAAACCCTCAAGTGCGGCGCCGAGTCGCGCGCCTCGCCGCAAGGGCGCAAAGGCAGTCGCGCGCGCTGGAGCGTCGCTCGTGCGCGCCGTCGACCTGGTCGTGGACGCGTTACTCGGGGCGGATGAGTGCGCGGCGCGCTTGCGCCGGTATGTCGCCGATCATGACGCGCCCGCCGACGATGCGTGCGCATTCGCCCGGTTATGCGAGGTGATCTTCGCGCAGGGGCTCGGGCACGCGATCGTCATCCGCAAGCGCGCGGCGCTCGCCGCCGCGTTCGAAGGCTTCACTCCCGCGACGGTGGCGTCGTATGGAGAGGCGGACGTGCGACGTTTGCTCGGCTCGCCGATCATCCGCAACGAATCGAAGATCCGCGGGTGCATCGAAAACGCGCAACGCTGGAGCGATGTCGCCAAATCCGAAGGCAGTTACCTTGCGCGCATCGCATGCATCGCCGCCGCCGATGCCCCGGCCGAAGGCTGGCCGGCGCTGACCGCCGCTCTGGCGGCAGATTTCGCGCGCATTAATGAAACCGCAGGGCGTCAGACCCTCAAGCGCTGGGGATTCTTCACCGCGTTTGGAAACCCAGGGTCTCGGCGCGTGATCGAGCGTCTCGGTCTGATCGACGCAACGGCCACTCCTGCGACAGGCCAACTGCTCGTCGGGTCGGTTGCCGAGGCGTTGCTGCGCGATCCATATGCAGTTGAAGGACTGCTTGCGTTGTTCGCGGCGCTCGGACCCTGCAATCCGGAGCCGCAATGCGGCGCATGCGCGCTCTCAACACGCTGCCCGACAGGCGCTCAGCGTCTGCGCGCGAGCTAACGAGGATGCGCCCCGTCGATCTCCGCGACGAGCGCCGCGGGTTTCCCGCGATACGTATCCCAATCGATCGAGCCGCCAGTGATGCCATTCAGAATCCGCGCCACCGCAGCGTTCGCCGGCGCGGCGACACCCGCAGCGGCAGCGCGTTCGGCGACCGCGCCATTCAGCACGTCGACTTCCGTACGTGGGCGATGCGCCCGCGCGTCGATGAGCAGTGAGGGCAGCTTCCCGCCTCGCGCTTTGGCGACGCGCGATGCAAGCACTGGGCGCAGCACCGCTTCGGGCAGCGTTCGGGCAGCGGCGAGAAGCAGCGGCACCGGAAAATCGATCAGTGCGATCGGCGTGATGCCGAGTTTGGTCATCACCGCAAAGGCTTCGAGCAGGCAGCGTCGCTCGATCGAGAACGCCGTCTTGTCGGCATAGACTTGCTCGGGCGTCCAGTCGAGAACCGCGCAGACGGCGTTGGCCTGCAGATTGATGCAGAGCTTCGACCACTTCAGCGCGCGCCAATCTGGCGCTGCAGCGACTTTGATCGCGCTGTTCTCAAAGACGGCGAGAAGCCAGTTGTGCGGGAGCTTGCCGAGCGGAGCGATGCTCAGGCCGCCCTTGCTCGATGCGACGATGCTGCCGTCGGCGGCCTTTTCGACAGCTGTGGTGAGCGCGCCCGCGACGACGCGCTCGTCTCCGAATGCTGCCGCGCAAAGCTCTTCGTTGCCGATGCCGTTTTGCAGCGTCAGTATCGTCGCGCGCTCGCACGTGGGGATCGCGCGAATCGACTCGATCGCGCCCGGCGTCGAGAACGACTTTACCGCCATCGCGGCGAGTTCAAAGGGGTCGCGCAACGCCACGTCGTCTGGAGCCGTGGCGACCGGCGCCGTGACGCTGTATTGCTTGCCGTCGGCCGCGAAGGTGAAACCCGCTGCGAGTTGCGCCGCCCCGTCAGGCCGTGCGAGCAGCACCGCGTCATGGCCCGCGAGTTTCAACCGCGCGGCCATGAAACGTCCGATCGCGCCGGCGCCGACGATCAGTACGCGCACGCGCTACGATCCACGGCCGGTCGAACCAAAGCCCCCCGTCGCGCGTTCGGTATCGGCCAGCGAGTCGCGCTGCTCGAAACGCGCGTGTTGCACCGGGGCGATGACCAGCTGCGCGATGCGGTCGCCGCGGCGGATGACGAACGATTCGGCGCCGTGATTGATGAGTATCACGGAAACCGGACCGCGGTAGTCCGCATCGATCGTGCCCGGCGCATTGAGAATGGTTACACCGTGTTTGAGCGCAAGACCCGAGCGCGGTCGCACCTGCGCCTCGAACCCTGGCGGCAGCGCCATGCAGAATCCCGCTGAGATAAGCGCGCGCGCATGCGGCGCAAGCACCACATCGGCAGGAACGGCGGCCATCAGATCGCAGCCCGCGGCATCCGCGCTCATGTACTGCGGCAGCGGCAGGCCGACGCCTTCGGGAAGCACGGTGATCTCGACCGCGACGTCCACTATTCGTTCTTAGGAAGCAGCTGCGCGAGTTCTTCCTGGAACGAATTGAGGTCGGTGAACGAGCGGTAGACCGAAGCGAAACGTATGTAGGCGACTTTGTCGAGCCGCTTGAGCGCGCTCATGACGAGCTCGCCGACTTTCTCCGTCGGAACCTCGCTCTCGCCGCGCGCATAGAGCTCGCGCTCGACGCCGTCGGCGACCTCTTGCATCTGCGTCTCCGAGATAGGGCGCTTCTCACACGCTTTGCGTAATCCGGCGAGCACTTTGTCGCGGTTGTACGGCTCGCGCCGCCCATCTTTTTTGACGATGAAGAGGCGGGCCGCTTCGATGCGCTCGTACGTCGTGAATCGATGCCGGCACGATTGACACTCGCGCCTGCGGCGGACAGCGGTCTCGTCGTCGCGACTATCGATGACTCGCGTGTCGCCGTTGCGGCAAGCCGGACACACCATATGTCAGCGCGCCCGGCTCGCCGGGAAGATGGTTACTTGGAGGCCCCGATCTTGAACAGCTTGGTGCCGCACACCGGGCATTCGCCCTGCACGGCAGGTCGGCCGTTCTTCATGGTGATCTGCGCGGGATTTTTGATCTCTCTCTTGGACTTGCATTTCACGCAATACGCTTCGGGCATCTATCTTGCTCCCTCGAGATGGCCGGCCCTGACATGCGAAGGACCGCCCGGCTGGAGTTCGAAGGCCCCTCCAGCATGGACCGAACCACACGGGCAGTCTTTTTCGACGCCGGTTACACGCTCCTTTGCATGGAACCGGACCAAAAGACCAACTTTTTGCGTTCTTGCGCCGATTTGGGCATCGAAATCGACCATTCGAGGCTGCGCGAAGGCATTCGAGTCGCCTCCGAAATGCTCGCGCCGCGCACGCCGGCCCGCGAAAAGCAGCCGTTTTCGATGGAAGCCGTCGACCGTTTTTGGACCGATTATCATCGCGTACTGCTGTCGATCTGCGCCGTCGATCCGCGCGACGCGGATCGCGCCGAGGCGGTCTATCGACGCTTCACCGCGCATTTGAGCTGGCGAGTCTACGACGAAGTGCGGCCGTTGCTGGAAGCGTTGCGCCGGCGCGGCATCAAGCTGGGGATCATCTCGAACTGGACCGGCGATCTCGAGGACGTCCTGCGCAGCGTCGAGCTGCACCATCACTTCGATTTCGTGCTCGATTCGGCGCATCTCGGGTGGGAGAAACCGCATCCCGAGATCTTTTTCGAAGCGCTGCGACGCGCGGGCGTCGCGCCCGAACACGCGATCCACGTCGGCGATTCGCCCGGACACGACGTCGAAGGAGCGCTCGCCGCGGGATTGCGCGCCGCACTGCTCGACCGTGAAGGCGCGCATCCGCAGTTCGATCGCGCACCGCGCGTGGTTTCGCTCGACGAGCTGCTCGAATTGATGTGACGCGCGCTGCGCGCGCATTTACATCGCAGCTGTGCCGCGTGATAGTACAATCCCATGGACGACCTCGAACCCGGCTATCTACTCGCCGTCGCGGCCGCGGGCATGTGGTCGCCACGTGCGTTGGCGGCGTGGCTCGCGGCCTTAGGCTCGCCGCGCGCAATATTGGAATTTGTCCATCGCGAGGGCGGCGAGCCCCCTTCCGGCGTCGAAAAACTCGCACCGGCAGCCCTAGCTCGCCTCGCGCTCATCGACGATGGGGTCGCACGCGCGGCGCTGGCAGCCGCACAGCGCTCCGGCGCGCGCATCGTGCTTCGTTCCGACCCCGCTTATCCGGCCGCACTTTTCGACCTGTGCGACGCACCGCTCGTCCTCTATGTCCGCGGTGATCTTGAATGCCTGCGCGCGCGAGCAGTGGCGATCGTCGGCAGCCGGGCCGCAACCTCATACGGACGTTCGGTCGCAGCATCGATAGCCGCCGAATTCGGAGCCTTCGGCGCGACCGTCGTGTCGGGGCTCGCGCGCGGCATCGACGCGGCGGCGCACAAGGGCGCGGTCGACTCCGGCGTTCCGACGGTCGCCGTGCTGGGCTCAGGGATACGCGCGCTGTATCCGCGCTATCACGCGCTGCTCGCCGACGAGATCGTCGAGCGAGGCGGTGCGGTCATCTCGGAATTCCCGCCGGACGAGTGCGCGCGAGCGTTTCAATTCCCGATGCGCAACCGAGTGGTCGCCGCGCTTGCTCACGCGACCGTCGTCGTCGAAGCGAGCACGCGCAGCGGGGCGCTCATCACCGCGCGCCTAGCCGACGAGCTCGGACGCGCGGTCTTCGCCATCCCTGGAGACGTTGGACGCGCGACGAGCAAAGGCACGAACGCGTTGATCGCTGACGGGATACCGCTCATCACGTCGGCCGCAGACGTTGCGACGCATATGCGGTGGGACCTTGCGCTTGGTCGCGCGACGCAGCTGTCGCTGGAGCCGGATCCGTTGTTAGAGCTGCTCCGTCAAGCACGCGCGATCGACGAGCTCGCGGCGCTCACCGGTGAGAGCGTCGCCGATCTATCCGCCAAACTGGTCGTGCTGGAACTGCAGGGCTTCGTCGAACGCGGCGCCGGCGGCGTGTACGCGGCGGTGGGGAGCCACGCGACGGCGAACAGCGGCGCATGAACCTGACGATCCTCGCCGTCGACAAGATGCGCGAGCCGTATCTGCGAACCGGCTGCGAGCGGTTCGCGGCGAAGCTCGCGCCGTATCTGCCGGTCGACATCGTCGAGATCAAACCGCAATCGATGGAGGCCGAAGCGGAGAAGATGTTGACGCGCATCGATCCGGACACCATCGTGTGGGCGCTCGATCGTGAGGGCGAAGCGCTGTCGTCACCGGCGCTTGCCACCCGGCTGGCGGACGCGCAGCGCTCTGGCCGGCGGCGGCTCGCTCTGCTCATCGGCGGACCCGACGGCTTGCACGCGTCGGCGCTCAAACGCGCCGATTTCCGATGGTCGCTCTCGCCGCTGACGTTCTTGCACGAGATGGCGAGGCTGATCGCCCTCGAGCAGTTGTTCCGCGCGGTCAAGATCAATCGCGGCGAACCGTATCACCGCTGAACGATCGAATCGCTTGCGAGCGGAGGGCGCGTCGCGGCTTCTTGCCAATGAAGCCGTATGACGACGCGCTATTCGCAGTCGCTCGCAGCGCTTGACGCCGAGCTGCAAGCGCGATTCGCAAAGGCGGCCGCAACGTTCGGTGCCGGCGAATCGGCGCCGAACGAGGTCGCGCTCGCGCCCGCACGCGATCCGTCGCACGGCGACTTTGCGACCGCCGCCGCGCTCGCCGCCGGCAAGCGCTGGAAGCGCAACCCGCTCGAGATCGCGCAGCACGTCGCCGCGGACGGCATTGCGCGCATGGGCGGCGTCGCGTCGATCGAAGTCAAGGCGCCGGGCTTCATCAATCTGCGCATGACGGCGGCCTTCTGGGCGGATGTGGTCCGTGAGGCCCTCGAGCTCGGCGACGCGTTCGGCAGATCGCAAGCGCTTGCGGGCACCGGCCCGATCCTGCTCGAGTTCGTTTCGGCCAATCCAACGGGCCCGCTCAACGTCGTGCAAGGCCGGTCGAGCTCGCTCGGCGCGACGCTGGCCGGTATGCTGCGCTTCGCAGGCGCCGAGGTCCGCACGGAGACGTACGTCAACGATTCCGGCGCGCAACTCGATCTGCTCGCCGACTCGATTTTCGCGCGCTACGCCACGCTGTGCGGCGTTCCGACGCCGTTGCCAGAGGAAGGCTATCAAGGCGACGACATCATCGACGTCGCGAAGGCGCTGCGCGCACGCGACGGCGATCGCTGGCTGAACGCCCCCGCCGACGAGCGCCGCCGCGCGCTCGCGCAGTTCGGGCGCGACACCATCGTCGCGCAGCAACGCGAGGATCTCGAGCATTTCGGCGTGGTCTTCGACCGGTGGTTCTCGGAGGCGTCGCTCTATGAAGCCGGCAAAGTCGACGCAGTCGTCGACTGGTTGATGGCGCGCGGCGTCGCGTACGAGAAAGACGGCGCGGTATGGCTGCGTTCCACGCAATTCGGCGATGACAAAGACCGCGTGCTGCGCCGCAGCGATGGACGCCCGACCTATCTCGCGCCCGACGCCGCGTATCACCGCGACAAATTCGAACGCGGCAACCGCTATCTCATCGACATCCTCGGCCCCGACCACCACGGCTATCTCGCGCGCATCAAGGCGGTCGCCGCAGCGCTCGGCCATCCGGGCATGCTCGAAGTGCTGCTCGCCCAGCAGGTGACGCTCAAACGCGGCACTGAGACGGTCGCCATGAGCAAGCGCGCGGGGCAGGTCATCACCTTGCGCGACGTGGTGGACGAAGTCGGCAAAGATGCCGCACGGTTCTTCTTCATCAATCGTGCGCCCGAGTCGCAGTTGGTGTTCGACCTGGCGCTCGCGGTCGAGCAATCCTCGAACAATCCGGTCTACTACGTGCAATATGGCCACGCGCGCATCGCCTCGATCTTGCGCAAGGCGGAGGAGACCGGACGCGCAGCGCTGCTCGAGCGGGCGCGTGCCGGCGCGGATCTCGAGCGCTTAAACCATGCGACCGAGATCGCCGTCATTCGCCGGCTCGCAGACTTCTCGCGGACCGTGACGGATGCGGCACGTGCGCGTGCGCCGCATCGGCTCGCGGAGTATGCGCGCGACCTGGCCACCGACTTCCACAGCTTCTACACAGAGTGCATCGTCCTCGGTGAGGACGATGCGACGTCGAGCGCTCGACTCTCGCTGTGCATCGCGAGCAAGACCGTGCTCGCTTCAGCGCTCGGTTTGCTCGGCGTGTCCGCTCCAGAGAAGATGTGACGCGCCGGTCTGTCGCGCCCTCAAAGACCTAGGCCGCTTCGCCCGGCAATTCCGCGATGAGGAGCGGCCGGCCCGTCAGCCACGGGTGTAGCCACAAAGTCCACACCACTTTGAACAACGCAGCGGCTGGGATCGCCAGTAGCAATCCCCACAGACCGAACAGCTCGCCGCCCGCGAACACCGCGAAGATGATCGCGATCGGCGAGACGCCGACGCTGTCGCCCATGATCTTCGGCACGAGAAAATCCGCGATCTTGCTGGTGACCATGATGATCACGGCGACGAACAAGCCGGCACGCCATGATGTCAATGCGCCCATCAAGAACCCCGCCACCGACGCGATGGCCACGCCGAAGTATGGGATCGCGTAGCAGATGCCGGCCAGCACCGCGAGCAACAAAGCGAAGGGCGATCGGATCACGAGCAGCGCGACATACGTCAGCACGAACACGATGGCGCACAGGATGAGTTGTCCAACGATAAAGCCGCCGACGACGCGGCCGACTTCATTGGCAAAAAAACGCGCTTGCGCTTGGGCGTGGTCCGGGAAAAGGCTGTAGAATGACGTGCGGATCAAGTCGCTGTTGGCCAGCATGAAGTACGACAGCATCACGCCGAACACTGCGACGACCACGCCGCTGCCGATGCCGACCGCGATTGTGCTAATCGAGCCGATCGCCATCTCGATGCCGTTCGACAGCCTGCCCATGCTCGTCGCCTCGATCTGTGAGATCTGATTGGTGGCGACGAGCGATCCAAAATGCTGTTTGAGCCACACTTGCATGGCGTCGATGAAATGGCGCACAGCATCGACGTAGGAAGGCGCGTTCGCGAACACGGCTTGGAACTGGTCGAGCGTGGCCGGTATGATCAGCAAGAAGAACAGCGCAGCGACGAGGATCAAGGCGACGTAGACGACGACGATCGCTGCCGCGCGCGGCATCCGGCGCGACAAGCGGCGCACGACCGGGCTCAGGCCGTACGCGATGAGGATGGCGATCACGAAGACCTCGACGGTTTTCGGGATCAGACTGAGGACCCAGACGACGAAGGCGAGCGCGAGTGCGATGGTGATGAAGCGGACGACCGCGCCCCAGTTCACTGTAGCGCCGCTCGGCGAGCTCGTGATCACCGGGCCGCCTTGTCGAGGTTCTTGGTCATCTGCACACGCTCGTCGAGAAAACCAGCGCGCTCGTACAGCGTCCTGGCTGCCTCGTTTGCTTCGGTGACCATCAGACTAAGGTGCGACGCTCCGCGCGCGCGCGCCTCCTCCTCTGCGGCGCCGAGCAGCGCCCGCGCGATGCCGACACGTCGATGAGCGGGCTCCACGGCCATGTAGACGATGAACGCTTGCTGCTGCAGTGTGACGTCATCCGTAAGCTCGAAGAGCAGCATGACAAAACCGGCGCGCTCGCCGTCGCGTTCAGCGATAAGCGTCAAGCCGTCGCGCCGATCGGCGCAGAACTCCGCCGCGCGCCGAAACGCCGCGGCCGCGTCGCCCGCGCGCGCCGGCCTGATCGGCGAGATGCTGGTGATCGCGCTGTCGGACCCCGCTCGATCGATGAACTGCCGGTCGTCCGGACGCGCAGGGCGGACCGAGATCGGCATCACCTGGCGGCGATGGATCGGTTGCGGCCCGCGCGCTTCGCCTCCAGCAAACAGGCGTCCGCTGCCGCGAGCAGCTGGGCAGGCGTCTGCCGATTCTCGTCCAGCGCGGCGACGCCGGCGGATACCGCGGTCGTGAGCGCGACGCCTCCCTGAGTCACGTAGCCGAGCTCTTCGATCCCGGTTCGCACGCGTTCGGCGATCGTCAGGGCGTCCGCGATGTTCGTGCCGGGCAAGATGACGGCGAACTCTTCGCCGCCGAGCCGGGCCACCAGATCGATGTCGCGCACCGCTTGCGCAGCGGTCTTGGCGATCTGTTTGAGGAGACGATCGCCCTCCGCATGGCCGTACACGTCGTTGACCTGCTTGAAGCGGTCGATGTCGAAGATGAACACCGAGAGCGGCGCCCCGCTTTGGCGTGAGCGCGTGATCTCTTCGGCGAGCCTGCGGAAAAGGTAGCGGCGGTTGTGCGCGCCGGTCAATTCGTCGGTCGCGCCGATGGACACCGATTGCGTGAATATCTCCGCGTTGTCGAGGCTGCGCCCGCCCATCTCGGCGAGCTGCATGAGGACGCGCAGATCGTCGCTGCTCAGACCTTCATCCGCGATCTCAGTGATCGCGATGCAGCCGTGACCGCGCGCTCCAGGGCCGCTCGAAAGCGGCAGCACGACGAACGGCGACTCGGGAGTCCGGCCGATACGCGCTTGACGCGGCATCGAGATGAGCGATCCTTTCTCGATCGACGCGTCGATGAGCGACGCGTGGCGGGTCAGGAACGCTTCCGCGGTGCGCTTGTCGATGTTGAAACCGCCCTGGAATGTCAACATGCCTTGATCGACGAGCGCGACGAAATATGCACGAGCCTTCGCGTTCGTCGCCGGGCCGACGACGTCGAGGACTCCTTGCGCGAGCGTCATCGGCTCGATCGAGCTGGCGAGCAACAAGCTCGCGCTGTAAAGCAAGGAAAGTTCGAGGTTCTTGCGTTGCAGCAGCGCCCCGCTGGTCTCGAGGCTAGCAACTCGCGCGCGTAACGCGCGCACCGTCGCGAGCTCCGAGACGACTTCGCCGCTCGAGAGCAACGCTCGTTCCGGCAGGATCGCGACCCGCTCCAATTGTTCTGTATAGAAGCGCGTCAGGCGCTCGAGCACGTCGAGAAAACTGTCCGCCAACCGCAGCTGATAGGATTGAGAGCCATCGGGTGCGAGGTGGGCCTTGGCGACCCCCAACCGCGTGAGGGTGTCGAGCGCTTCGGCGACCGCGGCAGGGGTCGTGCCGAGCGTGCGGGATGTATCGGCGACATTGAGCGTGGCCATCGGCTCGCGCACGAACAACTCGATGACGCCCGCGAGCAGCTGCTCGGGGTCATCGCGGTGCCCGGTCAACGGATGGCGCTTCGGCGTCACCGCCGATGCTTGATCTTCGGAAATTGAGGTCCCCTTATCAGTAGTGTTCCCAGCTGTTAGCTGGACGCAACAGCCGCGGGTGCGAAACCCATGCGGGCCGACAGCTGCGCGCCGCATTCGAGGATTTCTGCGGTGAAGTCGTGGATCTGCTGATCGCCGAGACGCGTCACCGGCCCCGACACGCTCAGGCTCGCGACCACCTGACCCGAGCCGTCGCGCACGGGTACCGCGAGGCAGCGCACGCCTTCTTCATGCTCTTCGTCGTCGAGCGCGAAGCCTTGCGCGCGAACGCGCGCGAGTTCGTCGCGGAAAAGCTGCGGGTCGACGATCGTGTGCGGCGTGCGTCGCGGCATGCCGTAGCGCCGCATCACGCCGTCGGTCGCTTCAGCGGTGCCGAACGCGAGCATCACCTTGCCGCTGCCGGTCGAGTGCGCGGGCACGCGATTGCCCAGCTGCGTGAACATGCGCAGGATCTTCGACGACTGC
Organism: Vulcanimicrobiota bacterium; assembly: GCA_963812135.1. GTDB lineage: Bacteria > Vulcanimicrobiota > Vulcanimicrobiia > Eremiobacterales > Eremiobacteraceae > JAFAHD01. Next base: position 563,385 of record CAWETU010000001.1, on the reverse strand, counting down.
GCCTGATCGATGTAGACGACTTCGCCATCGTCGAGCACCGCTAGGTTTGCGCTCTCGCCCGTGCGCTCCATCAAGCGATGCAGGAACGGTCGCGCTTCCAAGCGCAGCGCGAACCGCTGGCGCATGTCGTTGCCCATCTGCAGCGCGCGGAAGCCGAGCGAGTACTTGCGGTTCTGGCGGTTCTGTTTGACGTAGCCGCGTCGGATGAGGGTGCCAAGCAAGCGGTGGACGGTCGCGAGCGGGAGGGTGACGGCTTGGCTGATCTCAACAAGACCCACTTCCGACGCGAAATCCACCAGCGACTCGAGGATGTCGAGGGTACGCTCAACCGACTGCACGCCGGCGCGTTCGCGGCGGCCCGTTTCTCCGTTCGGACCGGGATCGGCCATCCCAACTCGCTCCATCCGGGGCTGGCCCGGGTTTTTGGATTGTGGAAATAGCCTATCACTCTTGGAGAAATAGTGTCAAGACCGCTTGGCTGCGTCCCGGGAACCGCCTCGTCGGGGGCTTAGAGCCCCAAATATGCGGTCTTCACGTGCGGGTCGGCCAGCACGGTCCTCGCGGGCCCGGTGAGGGTCACCCGGCCGTTCTCGATGACGTACCCACGATCGGCGGTCTCGAGCGCGATTTGGACATCCTGCTCGACCAACACGATGGTCATCCCGTCGCGACGCAGCCCGGCCAACACCTCGAGCAATTGCTGGACGATGATCGGCGCCAGGCCGAGCGAGAGCTCGTCGACCAGGAGCAGCTTCGGACGCGCCATGAGCGCCCGGCCGATCGCGCACATCTGCTGCTCGCCGCCTGACAGCGTGCCTGCGAGTTGGTCGGCGCGCTCCCGCAACCGCGGGAACAGCCCGTAGATGTGCTCGAGGTCGGCGGCAACATCGGTATCGTGCCGGTGAAACGCGCCCATGAGCAGGTTCTCGTGCACGGTGAGGCCGCCGAAGAGGCGCCGCCCTTGCGGCACCAGACTGATACCGGTCGCGACGATTTTCTCGGGCGTGCGCCCTGCGATCTCCGCGGCGTCGAAGATGATAGAACCGCGCGACGGCGCGACCAACCCTGCGATCGTCGAGAGCAGAGTGGTCTTGCCCGCGCCGTTCGCGCCGACGAGCGCGACGATCTCGCGCGCGTCCACGCGCAGCGACACATCCCACAACACTTGCGCCTCACCGTAGCCCGCGTCGAGGCCGGCGACCTCAAGCACCGCGATCGCCTCCGGCATACCGCGTGCCGAGATACGCTTCGATGACGAGCGGATCGGCGACGACGGCTGCGGGCAACCCTTGCGCGATGAGTCGCCCTTGATGCAGCACGACCACGCGCTGCGAGATGCCCATAATGGCCTTCATGACGTGCTCGACGACGACCAGCGTGACACCGTTGCCATTCACGTCGCGCAGTAGATCCATCGCTCGATCGACTTCATGCGGCGTGAGGCCCGCCATCACTTCGTCGAGCAGCAGCACTTCGGGATCAGTCGCCAGCGCCTTGGCGATCTCGAGACGCTTGCGGCCGGCGAGCGTCAGCTCGGACGCCGCTCGCTTGGCTTCGGGCGCCAGCCCGACGCGTTCGAGCACCATGTCAGCAGCCGCGAATGCGGCGCGCGATGAACGGCTTGTGCCGTGGCGTCCGAAGAGCGCGCCGACGGCGACGTTTTCGCGCACCGTCAGATTGGCGAACGGTTTGACCACTTGGAACGTGCGAGCTAAGCCCAGCCTGATGATGCGATACGTGGGCACGCGTGTGATGTCGTGGCCTTCGACGAAGACGGCGCCCGACGATGGGCGCTGCGTGCCGGACATCACCGACAACAATGTGGTCTTGCCGGCGCCATTGGGTCCGATGAGCCCTAAGATCTCACCGCGCGCCACGGAAAGCGACACGCCGTCGAGCGCCACCAGGCCGCCGAAGCGCACGACGACATCCTTGGCCTCGACCGCGGGCGCGAGCGCCGGTGCCGCCATCGCGCTCATATCCGCGTCGCCCGCAGCTGGGCGCGCAGCGCGTTCAAGTTCCATGCGCGCAGGCCGCCGGTCAGATACGGCATGATGCCGCGCGGCAGCACGATGACGACGATGACGATGATCGCGCCCAGCACGACCGTGTGCCACGGCGACACCGACTGCGCCCCCAGATATTCGCCGATGGCGCTCAAGATGAACGAACCGATCGCGGGACCGACGACGCTGCCCGCGCCGCCGAGCAGGGTCATGATGATCATAAGGACGTTGAAGTTCAGATCGAACACGGTCGGCGGATCGATGAAGCTGTTCCAATACGCGTAGGTCGCGCCCACTGCACCGGTGATCGCGGCCGACGCGGCCCATGCGGCGACCTTCATGCGGGGCGCATTGATGCCGAGCACCGCGGCGGCCTCTTCGTTCTCGCGGATGGCGACGAGCGCGTAGCCGAAACGCGAGCGCGAGATCAGCGCCGTGAAGACGATGCTCGAGATCAGGATGCCGAGCATCGTCCAATAGAAGAAATGGAAGTTGCTGTTGATCGGCAACGTCATGCCGCTGCCCTTGCCGAGCGCCGGCAATTCGGCGACCAGCGCCCCCATGCCGATCGCGATGCCCAGCGTCGCGATCGCGAAGTAGTGGCCGCGTAACCGCAGAATCGGCCAGCCGAACAGCGCGGCGAGCGCCGACGCGAGCGCGAGCGAGAGCAGGGCCGCGCCCCAGAACGGCCACAGCAGCACGTTCATCGCATACGCGCAGCAATACGCGCCGACGCCGAAAAACGTGACGTTGCCGAAGCTCGCATAGCCGGCATAGCCGCCGATCAGATTCCACGCTTGGGCGAGCGACGCCATCATGAAGAACAGCGTGAGCACGTGCACCCAGTTGCCGTTGAGGTGCGGAGGCAGCAGGGCCGAGAGCGCGAGCAGCGCGATGATCGCGTATGTCAGCCGCTGGCCAGCCTGCATTTAGGCGGTCGCTCTTCCTACCAAACCGTACGGACGGAACAGCAGCACCAGCAAGAGCACGACCATGGCGACCACGTCTTTCATGCCCTCGCCGAACCAAAGCGCTCCGAACGACTCGATGATGCCGTACACCAAGCCGCCGACGAGCGCGCCGGTGACGTTGCCCAGTCCGCCGAGCACCGCCACGACGAAGGCGCGCACGACGAACGAATCGCCCATGGTCGGCGTGATCGCGTACGACACGCTGATCAGCGAGCCCGCCGCCGCGGCCAGCGCGCCGCCGATGCCGAACGTCAGCGCGTAGATGTTCGCAACATCAACGCCGGAGAGGCGGGCCGCGTCGACGTCCATGCTCGTGGCGCGGATCGCGCGCCCGATCTTGGTGCGCGTCATGAACGCCTGCAGTGCGAGCGTGAGCACGATGGCGATGACCAGCGTCCACAGCCTCACCCACGGCACCGTCAGGCCGCCGACCACCAAGCCCGATCCCGTGTATGCCGTGGTGATCGAACGGATGTCGGATGACCAGAGCACTTGGGCGAGGTTTGCGATGAGGATCGAAAGGCCGAACGTGAGCAAGAACGTCGCGAGGATCGGCGCGCGGATCACCTGGTTCACGATGAAGCGCTGTATGATGTAGGCGAGCACGAACATCACGGCCATCGAAAGCGGGATGGAGAGCAGCGGATCCATGTGCATCGGCCCGACGAACAGCCAGTACGACGCGTACGCGCCGAGCATGATGAACGCGCCATGCGCGATGTTGATCACGTTCATGATGCCCCACACGAGCGAAAAACCGAGCGCGCAGGCGGCATAAATGCCGCCTACGAGCAGCCCGTTGATGAGGACTTGGATGTAGAGCGTGGCTACGCCGTTACCGCTTGCCCCACGGCGGCAGCGGATAGACCGCTTTCGCGTTGGCCGCATCGGCCGGCCACACAGTCTCGTGCGCGCCCTTTTGGATCTGTTCGACCGCCATCGGCTTATACATGTTCACGCCGCGGCTGTCGAACTTGATCTTTCCATAGAACGTGTCGATGTCGAGCGTCGCGAGCGCGTCGCGCACCTTGGCCGGGTCGAGGCTGCCGGCCTTGAGCATCGCGTACTGGAACGTCTCGCCTGCTGCGGTCGACTCGGCGTTGTGGTAGTCCGGCAAATGGCCGTACTTGGCTTGGAACAGCCGCGTGTACCGCTGCGCACTGCCGAAGACCGGATCCGTGTACGTCAGCGCGGTCGTCCATTGGGCGCCGCCCATCACGCCGTTCGAGTCGTTGCCGAGGCTGGTGATGAAGTCGGGGGTGGACGGCCCGACCGAGAATCCGATGATCTTCGATTGCACGTTCTGGTCCTTGGCCGCGCGCATGATCAACAGCGAGTCCTGCAAATGACCCGAACCAAGGATGATGTCCGGATTCTTCGCCTTGACCTGGGTGAGGAGCGTCGCAACGTCCTTGGTGTCGGGCGGGTATTCCGAATAGAACACCTCATTGAAGCCATTCCCCTTGGCGTAGTCGCGAAGACCGCCCGCGACTTCGATCGAGAACGCGTCGTTGGCCGCGAGCACCGCGAGGGTCGTCGGCCGCGGCTTCATGGTCTGTGCGAGCTCGAGAATGCCGACGAGATATTTCTTGGCTGGGCTTAGGATCGCGAACGTGTAGTGGTAGCCGCGGCTGAAGATCACTTCTGCGGCGCCGTTTGGGTCGACCATCGGCACTTGATATTTCTCGCAAATCGCTGCGGCAGCTGCGGTTGCGCTCGAACCGTATGGCGCGAGGATGAACTTGATGTTATCCTGCGTGATCAGGCGCTCGACGAGTTTCGCAGACGTCGTCGGGTCGCTCGCGTCGTCGTAATATTTGATGTCGACTTTGTACAGCTTGCCGGCGACTTTGATGCCGCCCTGCGCGTTGACATAGTCCTTCCAGAAATCGTAGCCTTCTTTGGTCAGCGCGCCTTCGCGCGAATCGCGCCCGGTCGCCGACAGCGCCGCGCCGAACGTGATGACGTCGTCTGCGGCGGCGGGTTGCGAGATGCTGGCAGCGCCCGTAGCGGCGAGGATCGCTGCCGCGGTGATGCCGGCGAAGAATGCGAAAAGACGATGATGCCGATCGTTTGCAAAGCGCACGATGCTCGAGCCTCCGATTACGAGAAACCCGCCGGCGCTCAAGGGCGCCCTGCGACGCGGGCGCTCAAGGTTAGTTTCCCGGGCGCGAACTCCCTACTGCGCGTCGGGCGACCGGCCGCCCGTTAGCCCGGCATGGGCCGCGGCGTAGTCGATGCGTTCGTCGAGCGGCGGATGGGTGTAAAAGTACCAGACCACGAGCGGGTCCGGATGCAGCGTCGAGAGCCCTTGCGATCCGAGTCTTGCGAACGCGCGCACCCCCGCCGTGCCCAAATGCGTGTTGGCGGCGGCGAACACATCGGCGTTGTGCTCGATCTGGCGCGACAGCGCGTTGCCGACCGGCTCTGCCGCCAAGCCGAACAACAGCAGCAGGCCGAAGAGCAACGGCGCCCCCGCCGGATCGCTCAAACCGCGCACAAGCGAAGGCGTCCGCTGGACGATCGCGCCTGCTATAAAGTACAAGAACGCGATCATCACGAGCGCGCCCAGCCATTCGTACAGCGCGCCGCGCCAAAGATCGCCGTGCACGTAATGCCCGAGCTCGTGGGCGGTTACGTACAGGGCCTCATCGGGCTTGAACGTCTGGAGCAGCGTGTCGGACAGCGCGATGCGCTCGACGGAACCGATGCCCGAGACGAACGCGTTCGCGGACGTCTCTTGCTTCGATAGGTCGAAGACGTAGACGGACGAGGCGTGGACGCCGTGCTGCTGTGCGAGATCGAGGATCGACTTCGTCAGCGGCGATGGCGGCAGCGGCGTGTACGTGTTGAACAGCGGCTCGATGAACACGGGCAAGATGACAGCGCTCGCGAGGACGATGGGGACGGCAAGGACAGCGGCGATCGTCGGCCACGCGCGTTCGAATCGGTGAGCGAGTTCGAAGAAGACCGCACCGAGCACCGCGGCGATCAGGACGCCGAGCGCCAGACCGACCGCCCAGTCATGCATCCAGTTCGCGGGCGTCTCGCGGCTGAGATCGTACTGGTGCATGAGCGTGAACGAATCGTACCAGGTGAGCGGCAGCATGATGATCGCGGATGCGAGCAGCACAGCAGCGATGACCGCGGCCGCGGTGAGCAGTCGCGACAACGTGGTGGCCGGTTTGTCTTTTTGGGTCAGGCGCTCGACGCGCGTACGCAGCCAGGTCGTCGCGCCCGAGAAATAGAGCCCTGCGAAGATCGCGAGCTGGAGCGCAGCGCCGAGCCAGAAAAGCCGGCGCGCCGTGTTCGCCACTTCGAGCGCGAGCGCTTGGCGCGCGGGAGGATAGAGCGCGTCCACGAGGTGTTCGATGTTCGGCGGAAAAGGCACCATGCAAACGCTAGTCCCGCGCTTGCGCGCGCGGGTCCTCTTCCGGAGTGGCGGACGTGGTTATCCATACCGAATATCTCACGATCAACACGAAGAGCCGTCGCGAGATCCTCGACATCACCGAGGAGGTCGAGCGCGTTCGCGCCGAGTCGAAGCTGCAGGACGGCTTCATCTTGGTGAGCGCCATGCACATCACGGCCAGCGTGTTCGTCAACGACCACGAACCGGGCTTGTGGTCTGACATCGGCCACTGGCTCGAAGATCTCGCGCCCGCGAAACCCGACTACGAACATCATCGCACCGGCGAGGACAACGCCGATGCGCATCTCAAACGCTCGATCTTAGGACATCAGGTGATCGTGCCCGTGACCGGCGGCGCGCTCGACCTTGGCCCGTGGGAGCGCATCCACTATGGCGAGTTCGACGGTCAGCGCCCCAAGCGCGTGATCCTCAAAGCGTTCGGCTTATGACTTCAGCGGCGCGATCCCGGCCACGCGCAGCGCGGCATTGAACGACGCGACGTCCGTCGCGACTAGCTTCTGGTAGTCGCCCAAGACCCGCTCGACGTCCGCGTGGATTTCGTCTGCCTGCTCGCGATGCGCTGCGAACGGCGGTTGCTGCGACTCGCTGAGGTTCCCTTGGAGTGCAAGGATCCGTTCGCGCACCTTATCCGCGTACAGGATGCTGTCTTCGTCGTTGTGGGGGTTCGACGTCATCTCCGACTCGAGCGCGCTCAGCCGCGCGAGCAGCGCGTCGCCTTGCGTGACGACCGGTGATGGCGTCGCCGCTGCACGCAGCGGTTTGAGCGCAGCGTTGATCTGTCGCCTGATCGCGTCGATCGAGTTGAGCGCCGTATCGATCTGTGACAACTCGTTGTTGAGCTCGACGTCGAAATGATAGCGCTCGATGTAATCCGCTTGCGACCAGGGCGAACGTGGATCGGCCACGACTTTGATGCTGCGGCTTAGAGTTCGGCCATTCGCTCGCAACACGATCGTATACGTGCCTGGTACGACGACTGCGCCGTCGTCCGATCCTTGATACTTCGCGGGCGCGCTCAGGCGCTTGACCGGTCCAGTTTCGGTCAAGTTCCAGGTGAGGCGGTTGACGCCCGATTTGTTGGTGACGTAATACTCGGGCTTGTCGCTCACGAGATGCGTACCGGTGAGGCGGCGCACGAGATGTCCGCTGCTGTCCAGCACATCGATCGTCGGGCGCTTTGGCGCCGGTTTGGCGAGATAGAACGAGACCATCACGCCGACGTCGGGATTGTCGCCGGCGAACTCGTTCGCGGGTACCGTGCTGTCTTGCAGGTCTTCGCTCGTCCACTGCCACCACAGATACGCGGTTCGCGGCTGGAACAGATACGTTCCGGCGGTTTGTGCCGGCTGGAGGTCTTGCAACGGCGCAAGGTCATCGAGGATGAACATCGAGCGCCCGTGCGTCGCGATGATGAGATCATTGGCGACTGGGTGCACGCGGATATCGCGCACCGAGGCGGTCGGCAGATTCAACTTGATCGACTGCCACGATGTGCCGCGATCGAAAGAGATCCAAATGCCTTGCTCGGTTCCTGCATACAGGATATTCGCGTTGCGCGGATCTTGCCGCAATGCACGCACCGGTTGGTCCGCCGGCAGGTTCGCCGCGATCGATCGCCACGAAGCGCCGTAGTCGTCGGTCACGAATGCGTACGGCGCGCGGTCTCCCATCGTGTGCCGGTCGATCGCGACGTATGCGGTGCCCGCCGCATGCGTCGACGGATCAATACTCTGCACGAAGCCGTAGGGAGCAAGGCCGGACATCGTGACGTTCTTCCAGTGGTCTCCCCCGTCGCTCGTCAATTGGATCAGGCCGTCGTCGGTACCGACCCAGATGAGGCCGGCTTGCACCGGTGACGGCGATATTTCGGTCACCGTGTCGTAGACCTCGGCGCCCGAGACGTCGGGATTGATCGGGCCGCCCGAGATCTGCTGATGCGCCTTGTCGTTGAGCGTGAGATCCGGACTGATCGGGGTCCAGTGGCGGCCGCGGTCCGTTGATTTGAACACGACGTTTGCGCCCACATACGCGATGTGCGGGTCTTGCGGCGAGAATGTTATCGGCGTCGTCCAATTCCAACGATATTTGACGCCTTCGATCGCCATGCCGTTGAAGTCGCGCGGGTACGGCTCCACATCGACGTTCTGTTTGGAGCGCATATCGAAGATAGAGACCGTGCCGTTCTCCGTCGCGTTCCACACCAGCTGTGGGTCCAGTGGATCCGGCCAGACGAAGTTGCCGTCACCGCCGTTGACGCTGATCCAGTCGCGATTGAGGATGCCACCCGCGTCGTTACTGTTGGACGGGCCGCAGAAAGTCGTGTTGTCCTGCAGGCCGCCGCAGACGTGATACGGCACCTGCTCATCGTAGCCAAGCTTATAGATCTGCCCGATCGGCATATTAGAGGCCGCACTCCACGTCTTCGCGCCGTCCATCGACCATGCGACGCCGCCATCGTTCGCATCGATCAGCCGCCGGCCGTCGCGCGACCACCATGCGTCGTGATTGTCGACATGGATGGCTTTCGCGATCTTCTTCGCCGTCCGCCCGCCATCGCGGCTTTCAGCCATGTACTCGGAGAGCGCGATGAAATGATCGGGATTCGTCGGATCGACGACCAGCCGGCTGAAATAGAACGGCCGCTGGTTGAGCAGCGTGTTCGAGCTGACGAGCCGCCACTGATTGCCCCCGTCGTCCGAGCGCCACAGCACGCCCTCTTTTGATTGGATGAGCGCGTAGACGCGATTCGGATGATTGGGCGCGACCGCGACGCCGATGCGGCCGGTGTCACCCGACGGCAATCCGTTGCCCGACAATTTGGTCCACGTCTGTCCACTGTCGCTCGAGCGATACACGCCGCCAGCGGGCCCGCCGCTCTCCAGCGACCAGGGCAAGCGGCGGATCTGCCAGACGCCTGCGTAGACGATGTTCGGATGGCTTGGATCCCACGATAGATCCGATGCGCCGCTGCTCGGACCGACGTACAGCGTCTTCGTCCAGGTCTTGCCGCCATCAACCGTCCGGAAAACACCGCGCTCCTCGCTGTCTTTGAAGATGTCGCCCAATGCACCGACCAGCGCGATGTTGGGATTGTGCGGATCGACGAGTATCTTGGAGATGTGCGCGGTCGCTTCCAAACCGCGGTGCTGCCATGAAGAGCCGCCGTTTGTGCTGACCCAGACGCCATCGCCCCACGAGATGTCGTTGCGCGGATTGGATTCGCCGGTGCCGACCCAGACGACGCGCTTGTTTGATGGCGCGATCGCGATCGCGCCGATCGCGTTGACGGGCAAGTCTTCGTAGACCGCGGTCCATGTCGAGCCCGCATCGTCGGAACGCCAGATGCCGCCGCCGGCCGCTCCCGCATAGTAAAGAAGCGGATCAGCATCCGTGCCAGCGACCGCTGCGGCACGTCCGCCGGAGAGCGCCGGCCCGATCGCGCGCCATTTCAGATTGGCGTACGGTTGTGTGTCCGCTAAGACCGGGACAGCGACGCTGAGCACGACGACAGACATTATGATTGCATCAAATAATCGGCGCATAATCGCGCGGCTTCGTGCGCGCGGGTTTGACAACCTCGCAAAGGCGTGTTACCATGGCAATCTGTGTTGTGGCCGCCGAATTTTGTTCGGCAAAAACAGCAAAGGAGACATTTTTTGAGCAACATGACGACGCTGCTGACAGTGAACGCGACCCCGCTGGGGATCGCGCAGCTGTGCGCCACGCTTGCACTCGATGCGAGCGTGAAGAGCGTCGTTCCGTGCGGAGATGTGCTTAACGGTGTGTGAGCGGGTCGCAAGACCCAATCGATGCCGACGAGGCCTCCGCACTAAGCGGGGGCCTCGTTGTTTTATCTCTCTCGCGCTGGCAAGAGGGGAGGTGAGAACATGGATCGGGATTGGTTGCGAGCCGTACGCGAGCGGCAGGATGAGGTGCGCGAAGAGATCGTGCGCCATCGTCTGGGCATCGCATTGCGTGCACGGCGCGTGTCAGGACCAAGCGTCGCCGCTCGTTGGCGACGCGCCTTGGGGCGCATCGTCATCGGTGTCGGTCGGGTGATCGAGGGTGACGAACGCGCGTCCGAGTCTGCGAACGCGCTGCGGTAAAAACGGATAGAACCGCAGCGCGGCCGCAGGCTATCATACAGTCGTGTGCAGCGATGGAGCGCTATGTGTTGGATCTCGTCAGGCAGCAGCATGAAGCGATGAGCGCAGAGATCGCGCGACATCGGCTCGGCGCGAAGATGCGCGCGCAACGACATCACACGACGTCGGCGCTCGTACGTTGGCGCACGCGTCTCGGGCGAGCGCTCGTCGCCGCCGGCCAGTTGTTGCTCGGAGGGCTTGGATGATGGAGAATCTTGGTGTTCGCGTGGTGGCGATTCCGACAGACGTCGTCGAAACGGTGCGCGCGACGATGCGCTCGCCGCGCTACGACCATCCGGCCTCGGAAGAAGTCGCGAAGGGGTACGGACCGTGCCGGCACTGCCTACGCGAGTTCGTAGTCGGCGCTGAGCCGCGCGTCCTCTTCACGTACGATCCGTTTACGGATCTCGAGCGCCTACCGTTGCCGGGTCCCGTGTTCGTGCATTCGCGTGCCTGCGAGCGCTACCCGGAAACGGCGGGCTTCCCTTCGGACCTGCGCGCACACGAATTGACCTTCAACGCGTACAGCAGTGGTCGACGGCTTGTCGCACAAGCGTACGGCACGAATGGGGCGATCGACGCTCATGTGGAGCGACTGCTAGCGCGGCCGGATGTGGACTACATCCATGTGCGCGACACTGAAGCTGGCTGCTATGATTTCCGGATCGAGCGCGCCGAAAGTCGCAATTCGCTGTAGCATTTTCACAACTACGGTGCGACGGCGGGCGTACGCTTGGGTCAAGTTCCGGATATGGCCGGAACAACGCAAGGAGGGAACCATCATGAAGACCATGATTAATGGCGAGAATGGTTCGACCGAACTGCAAAAAATGCAAACGATTGACCCATTTGCGGAGTTCACCCGGCTTGGAGAAGGCTTCAAACCGCTTTTCAGCTGGCTACCCGCAGCGCAAACAGCATTTCGCACGCCTACGTTCAGCTTCGACCTCGACGTCTACCAGAAAGACGGGACGTATGTGGTGGAGTGCGCGCTCCCTGGAGTGAAAAAGGAGAACATCGAGATCCAGGCCAGCGGTAAAGCGCTTACGATCACGGCTCATAGCGAAGAGCTGGTGAAAGAAAATCGCCCGCAGTACATCTACCGCGAACGTCAGCGTGGCGAGTTCCTACGCACTCTGAGCTTCCCAGAGCCGATCGATCCGAAGAAGGTCGAGGCCGAATACGAGTACGGTATCCTGAAGGTCATGATACCGGCACCGAAAGTGCCCAAAGCCGAGCGCATCGGCATCAAGGGCTAGATTCCATCACCCGCTAGCGGCAAGTGCGGCCCCTCGAGACTCCGAGGGGCCGCGTTCTTCGCGCCTACTCGCTTTGGATTGGTGGAGTTGTGGCTGTGATACCGTTTGCCCATGGCAAATGTAAGTAAGCAAACTCTACGCGCGAAACCGGCAGCCCTTCGAACTCAGGGACTGCATATGCGGGCCCCTCCATGAAATAATATGTGAAAGCGCCTTCTTCTACCGCAACCGCGTCGCACTTTGCGAGGCCGACAAAGTAAAACCAACCATGGTACTCTTGTCCGAGTGCATCTTCGCGGTCAAAAGAATAGACTTCGATCTCTCGAGTTGGATCGACACCCAGCCGCTCGAGCACCTGCAAGAACTCAGCCGGATAAGCCACCGGCTTTTGGAGCGAGAAGTTTCGGCAAGAATTACAGCCGCAGTCATCGGCGCCACCGCGCTGCATCGCGGCGTGTGCGCGAACGGTAGCTTCCCGGTCAAATGTGACCAATCACCGAGCTTTAGAACGTCCACGGATATTTCACGTCGAGAACTACCGTATTGGATCGCAAGATCGCATACGCATCGTCCCATTGATATTCCAAATGCGCGGTGGTTTGGAACCAGAACGTGTATCGGCCGGGCATGCTGAAATCAAATAATTTGCTCAGATCCCTTGTGGTTTGTAAGGCGTCGCCCGTCCCAATATTCCAGCATGACGGAACACTTCCGCTGAATCCGGGCTCATGGGTTCTTGCGATAGGAGACCTGTCCGGACCAGTACCTGCCAAAGCGTAGTCGATAAACGCATTAAGTCGTGAAAGGCATATCGGGGGCCCGAAGTTCTTAAGAGCAATGGTCACGACAACCGGCGCGCCTATATCGACCACTTGCTGGTCGAGTTTCGCGGAGACCGCTAGATTGTTCACCAACGGGCCGATTGTGTCTCCAGCGGATTGGTCTTCGATAGCGAGCGCCTTTGCGGCACTTGAAGCAGCCATTATGCAAATGAAGGCGATCACCGCTGCGAAGTATTTGATCATTTTCTACGCTCGCAGACGTGCGCGCGAAAACGCGACTTGATTGCGGCCAGCGTGTTTGGCCTCATACATCCGCTGGTCTGCTGCTTCGAGCAGACGATCCGTTGGTTGGCGTTCGTCAGGCGAAATGTCCATCGGAAAATGCGCCACGCCGATGCTGACTGTGATATGCACACCAGGCGAATCGGCGTTTGGCGCAAGTGCGCGGAAATCCGCATCGGCCACCTGAGCGCAAAGATCTTGCGCGAGCTTGATCGACGCGTCTTTGCTCCGGTCCAAGAGCGCGATGCAGAATTCATCGCCGCCGTTGCGACCGGCGAACCCGTGCGCCTGCTCCGCGATTTTTGAAAACATAGCTGCGAGACGGCGCAATAATTGGTCACCCGACGCGTGCCCATGCGTGTCGTTCCAAGTCTTGAAATGGTCGGTGTCGATGAAGAACAAAGCGACGTCGCGCGTTGCCGCGACCCGCGTCTCGACGCGGCGCGCGTCGACTTCCTGGCGTAATCGCTTCCGAAACCCGACGGGTGTCAGCAGCCCAGTGAGCGGATCGCGCGTCGCTTCATGGCGAACGCGGTCGGCGAACAGCGCTCGTGCGAGCGCGTCACCCGCGAGCTGCGCGACGGTCAACAGCGTGCTCACGTCGTCTTCGGCAAATGCGTCGTCGCGAGGCCTATCGGCATAGAGCACTCCGATGACCTCCGCGCGTTCATTTGGCGCTGCCATTCGCATCAACGGCACCGCGACACCCCACACCGTGTCGCGGCTGCCGGCAATCGGCCCCGCGCCGATACGCCCGGCCGCTGACTCTCCAGAGAGATCATAGACGCCGGATTCAGCCGGTAGCGAACTTGGCCGCGGGCCCACGATCGCGGGCTTGCCTTCGCGTCGCACCCAGTCGGCAATGGTATTGCCGTCGTAGGCTTCGCCCTCGCGCAAGAAGCCGACGTAGCCGGAACCCGAGCGCGCGCCGAGCATCAGACGAGAATTCTCGACGTAGAAGCACAACAATGATTGAGCGTGCACGAGCAGCGAGGTTCGCTCTAAGATGCGACCGCACGTGGCAAGCGTGGATTCAGCTGCGGCACCCGTGAGCGCGGGCGCGATTTGTTGCAGCGTCTCGAAGCGGCGTTCGGCTCGAATGACCCGGCGACGCAGGCTTAGGATCATCACGCATTGCGCGATGATGAGCGCGGCGGCGATCAAAAAGAAAATCGTCGCGGCAAGATACGACCCGTTCGCACCCTGGGTCAACTTTTTTCGGTTTGCTCCTTCTTCAGCAACGAGCGTGCTGGGTTGCCCGCCACACGTTCGCCAGCCGGCACGTCGTGCGTCACGACCGACCCGGCGCCCGTCAATGCTCCATCACCGATTTCCACTGGGGCGACAAGAGATGAATTGGAACCGATCAACGCGCGCCGCCCGACCTTGGTCTTGTTCTTACGAACGCCGTCGTAATTGCAAGTGATCGTGCCCGCGCCGATATTGGCTTCATCGCCGATGTCAGCATCGCCCAGATAGGTGAGATGGCTTGCCTTCGCCTTGCGCCCTAGCTTCGTCTTCTTGACCTCGACGAAGTTGCCGACGCGGGCTTCCTCTTGGATCTGCGACCCGTCGCGGATATGGGCGAACGGCCCGATCTTCGCACCGGTCGCAATCGCCGAATCGCGCACGACGGAGTAGCTAATCGTCACGTCTTTCCCGATCGCGGCATTGTGCAGCGTCGTATTCGGACCGATTCGCGAGCCTGCGCCGACGACACTTGCGCCGAGCACATGGGTTTGCGGATACAGCGTGGCATCAGGGGCGATGTCCGCGTCAACATCGACATACGTTGTTGCCGGATCGACGACAGACACGCCGGAAAGCATGTGACGGCGCAGAATACGCCGTCGCATGACGTTCCTCACCGTCGCGAGCTCGGCGAGCGTGTTCACGCCGAGCGCGCTAGCGCGATCTCGCGTCGTCACCGCTTCCACCAACGCGCCGGACTCGACCGCAAGTTGGATGCAATCGGTAAGGTACAGCTCCTTTTGCGCGTTGCTGGCGTGCAGTTTCGTCAAATACTTGCGCAGCGCCGCCGAATCGAAGCAGTACACGCCGGCGTTGACTTCGGTGATCAGCCGTTCGTCAGGCGTCGCATCTGAGTGTTCGACGATCCGCACTGGGCGGCCAGATTTGCGGATGATGCGCCCGAACGTCGAGCCGGCCATCTCGACGGTGAGCATCGCGACCGCTGCTTTCGCGCGCGCGCGAACTTCGATGACGGCGCTCAACAACTGGTCGGTCAGAAGCGGCATGTCGGCGTTGACGATCAGCACGGGGTCGTCTCCGGGCAGTTCGTCGAGCGCGAGCTGCGCTGCGTGGCCGGTGCCGTTTTGCGGGCTCTGGACGACCGTGTGCAAGCCACCAGCGTAGAGCTTATTAAGCGGATCTTCGAGCTCGGGGCTGATGACGACCGCAACCTTTTGCGGATCCACACCCGCCTTGGCGACGGTGAGGATGACGTGATCGAGCATCGTCTTACCGCACAGCTCGTGCAAGACTTTCGGTGTGCGGCTCTTCATGCGAGTGCCTTTACCGGCCGCTAGGATCACCGCGTTCACACGTACGCTCATCGCGCTTGTTCAGCCCCAACCGCATTAGGATGCTGCAGGCGCTCGAGCAGCGCGTCGATGCGCGCAAGTGTGACGTCGCGGCCGAGAATGCTGCACACCTCGAAGATACCGGGGCTCACTGCCTGGCCCGTGACCGCAACACGCAGCGGATGAATGAAGGCCGCAGCTTTTAGTCCGGTGCGCTCAGCGAGCCCGCGGATCGCGGCTTCTATCTCGGCCGACGTAAAGTCGACCGCTACATTTGCGAGGGCGGCGTGAACTTCGCGGAGACGATCTAACGCTTCTGGCGTCGCGCAATACTTCGCGAGCGCTTCAGGCGCCAGTTCGATCGGGCCACGAGTGAAGAAATACGCGCCATGCTCGACGATATCGCCGATGGTGTGCGCACGCTCTTGCAGCAGCGCGGCGACGCGCGCGACGTGCGCTGGGTCGATTCGATCCAGCGGTGGTGACCGGCGCGCCAGTAGATCACCAACCCGGCGCACGAGCTCATCCGCCGGCAGCATCTTGAGATACTCTTTGTTCATCCAGGCGAGCTTGGCGTGATCGAAGATCGCCGGATGCTTGACCACGCCCTCGATGGTGAAATCGCGGATCATCTCCTCGCGGGTCATCAACTCGCGATTGCCGCCTGGCGACCAGCCCAGCAACCCCAAGAAGTTCACCAACGCTTCGGGCAAGTAGCCAAGTGCTTCGTATTCGTTGACGAACGTCGCGCCGTCGCGCTTGCTGAGTTTGCGGCGCTGCTCGTTCAGGATGATCGGGATGTGGGCGAAGGCCGGCGGCTCCCAGCCCAGCGCCTCATAGATGAGCAATTGTTTTGGAGTGTTGGCGAGATGTTCTTCGCCGCGGATGACGTGCGTGATCTCCATCGCGTGATCGTCGACGACCGCCGCGAAATTGTACAACGGGCCACCGTCACTCTTGACGATGACAAAGTCGCCAATCGTGCCCGCGGGAAACTCGACACGCCCGCGCACGATGTCGTCGACCACGACCGCTCGCTGTGGGTCAACCCGCATGCGCAGTGCCGGCTTGATCCCCTGCGCTCGCAGCTCCACTCGTTTGCTGTCGCTCAGCGTCGCGCACACGCACGGTGCCGTATCGTCGTCTTGCTTCGGGCCGCAGAAACATTCGTAGACGGCGTTACGGGTGACGAGCTCGCGCGCCGCGGCCGCATGAAGCGCCTGGCGCTCCCGCTGCCGATACGGCCCGAATGGTCCGCCGACGTCAGGCCCTTCATCCCAGTCGAGCCCGAGCCAGCGCAGCGCCGAGTAGATCGCGTCGACGTACTCGTCGGAATATCGCGCCGTGTCGGTGTCCTCGACGCGCAGGACGAAGACGCCGCCGTTGTGGCGCGCGAACAGCCAATTGAAGAGCGCGGTGCGCGCGCCGCCGACATGCAAGAAACCTGTTGGACTGGGTGCGAAGCGCACCCGGACTGGCCTCGCGCCCACGTGCGAAGCTGCCGTTACGCTTCGACTCGCTTGCCGCATTCGCGGCGCACGAAGTCGACGATGGTCGCGATCGGCGTGCCGGGCGTGAACACCGCGGCCACGCCGGCATCGAGCAATGGTTGGATGTCCTCGTTTGGAATCGTGCCGCCGCCGAAGAGCACGATGTCGGACGCGCCGGCTTCGTTCAGCAGCTGCTTGATGCGCGGGAAGAGCGTGCCGTGCGCGCCGGACAAAATCGATAGTCCTATGCCGTCGACATCCTCTTGGATCGCCGCCTCGACGACTTGCTCCGGCGTCTGGTGCAACCCAGTGTAGATCACCTCGAAGCCGGCGTCGCGCAGCGCCCGCGCGATGACCTTGGCGCCACGGTCGTGACCGTCAAGCCCGGCTTTGGCGACGAGGATTCGGATGGGTCGCGCCATGCTCAGATGAATGCCGGTTCGCGATAACGCCCGAACGCGGGCACGAGCGCTTCGGAGATCTCGCCGAGCGTCGCTTTGCTCTTCACGCAGTTCAGATAATGCGGCATCAGGTTCTCGGTCGTCTCCGCGGCGCGCTTGAGGGCAGCTAATGCCGACTCGGCCTTGGCAGCGTCGCGTGATGCGCGAAACGCTTTGACGCGCTCGACCTGCTCGAGCTCCATGGCGCGGTCGATCTTGAGCAAGGCGATCTGCTGCTCTTCTTCGACCACGAAGTCGTTGACGCCGACCACGATACGCTCGCCGTTTTCAAGCTCGCGCTGGTAGACGTACGCCGCATCGGCGATCTCGCGCTGGAAGAATCCGTTGTGGATCGCCGGGATAACGCCGCCCTGTTCGTCGATGCGCCGGAAATAGTCTTCGGCGGCGGCCTCGATCTCGTTGGTCAGCTTTTCGACGAAGTACGAACCGCCAAGCGGATCGATGACGTTGGCCACGCCCGTTTCATATGCGATGACCTGTTGCGTGCGCAAAGCGATCTGCACGTTCTTCTCGGTCGGCAGCGCGAGCACTTCGTCGAGCGAATTGGTGTGCAGCGACTGCGTGCCGCCGAGCACCGCGGCTAGCGCCTGGAACGCCGTGCGCATGATGTTGTTCTCGGGTTGTTGCGCGGTGGCCGAGCATCCGGCGGTCTGCGTGTGGAAGCGCATCGTCCACGAGCGCGGGTTCTTGGCGCCATACTTCTCGCGCATGTGGCGGGCCCAGATACGCCGCGCGGCGCGGAACTTGGCGATCTCTTCGAAAAAGTCCGAATGCGAATTGAAGAAGAACGACAGCCGCGGCGCAAAATCATCGACGTCCATACCTGCGGCGATGCCAGCTTCGACGTACGCGAACCCGTCGGCAAGCGTGAACGCGAGCTCTTGCGCGGCCGTCGAGCCGGCCTCGCGGATGTGATAGCCCGAGATCGAGATCGTGTTCCACTTCGGCACGTGCTTGGCGCAGTACGCCATCATGTCGGTGATGATGCGCATCGACGGTTCGGGCGGGTAGATCCACTCTTTTTGCGCGATGTATTCCTTGAGCATGTCGTTCTGCAGCGTGCCGCCGAGCCGATCCTGCGAGACGCCCTGCGCTTCCGCGGTCGCGATATACATCGCCAGCGCCACCGGCGCCGTGCAGTTGATGGTCATCGACGTGGTGATTGAGCCGAGGTCGATGCCCGCAAAGAGATCCTGCATGTCTTGCAGCGTGGCGATCGCGACGCCGCACTTGCCGACCTCGCCGAGCGAGCGCGGATGATCGGAGTCGTATCCCATAAGCGCGGGCATATCGAACGCGACCGACAATCCTGTCTGGCCTTGCGACAGCAAGAATTTATAGCGCTCGTTGGTCTGCGTCGGGGTGCCAAAGCCGGCGAATTGACGCATCGTCCAGAGCCGGCCGCGATACATCGTCGGGTGGATGCCGCGCGTGTACGGATATTGGCCCGGGTACGAGAGGTCGCGCTCGTAGTCGATGCCCGCCAGATCGGCGGGACCGTACATCGGCTTGAGCGGGTGATCCGAGAGGGTGCGGTCGTTCGCCCCAGGCAGCTTAGCCGCGCTCTCAAACTGCGCTTGCCAGGCCGCCTCAGAAGCCTCGACCGCGCCGTTGCCTTGCGCGTTCTTACCTTTGCCGTTGACCAGCTTTGCCACGAAATCGAACGTCCTTTATCCTTATTATAGGGCTGTTCGACGTTTTCGCTTCGCGGACGGGGCTCGCCTGCGCTGAGGTAAAGCGCCCGGAGCGCGACGAACGTCGCCCCATGGGTGCGTTCGGAGTATGAAGATGAGCCGTTTCACCGTCGCTCAAGCCGCGGCGACGCCGCCAAGCGGATTGGCCGCATTGCTCCTCAAGCACGGCACGATGGAGCTTGAGTATTATGCGCCGCGCGGCCGCGACGCGCAAAAGCCGCACGATCGCGACGAGCTCTACATCGTGATCTCAGGCCGCGGGCGGTTTCGCAACGGCGACGAGCGGCATGAATTCGCGCCGCACGACGTCCTGTTCGTACCGGCGGGCGTGGAACATCGCTTCGAAGAGTTCAGCGATGACTTCGCGACGTGGGTGATCTTCTGGGGCCCTAAGGGCGGCGAGCGCTAACGGCTACTGCTCGTCGGTGCAGCTGCTCGTCTTTAGAATGCTGTTCACCGGCCGCATGCCGCGCGGGTAGCTGACCACCCATCCTATCGTGTACGAGATCGACTCGCCGGGATTGTAAAACCATGCGACGCGCGTTTCGAGCCGGCCGTTCGCCGGCTGGACGGTGATCGACGCGCCGCGATGCGAATCAGTCGGCTGATTGTAGCCGACAGCATCCATGTACGACTGCGCAGAGATGATCGACGCGGTCGCGGTCGCGCCATTCACCAGGGAAACGCCGCGCCCAAGAATGTCTTCCCCGGATCCACCTTGGGTGGCGAAGGGGTCGATCGAGACGCGATCCGCGCTGGTCGAGTAGACGACGTTGGTCCCTTCGGCGAGCCCGAGCCCTGCATCGCCTGTCAGATGTGGGGCATTGGGAGCGACCGAGGTCTCCGCCAACTCCGTTTTGGAAGGTTCTAGGTACTTGAACGAGAGTGTATTGGAGGTCTGACCCTGCACTGCCACTTGGATCGTGGCCGGATAGTTTGCGTGACTCACTGGCGTCCACCACTCCACCCGGGTTGTAGTGCCGTTCTTGTCTGCCAGAGACCAGGATGTCGAACCCGAGTACTTACCGCACGCTCCCAAATCGATCGTATAGGTCGTCGCTGACTGGTCCGTTGAGCGAAGGTTCTGCCCGTGTACCCAGAGGTCGTCGCCGAAATCAAAGGTAGTCGCGCTGGTCAGGACCGGCGCGGGTTGCGGGGGCGGCAGATGCGGTTTCGTCGCGCCGCCCGGGGGAAGGTGAGCCGCCATCTCCTCGATCGGAAGGGTCGCTTTCGCGACATGCAAACGCACTTCACTGAAATGCAGGCGCTCAACACGCAGCTGCTTGGCTGCGAAGTCGGCGAGTTTGGCCGAGAGCGCTGGATCGTTCGGATTAAAGCCGGCAGCTTTCAACCGAGCGATGATCGCTGCATTGCTCGTCGTCGGCATATGGCTTACAGCAAGCGACGCGGGACCTGAAGCGCCGAGCAAGACGACGAATAACGCGAGCCCCAATACGTTGGCGCCCATCGTCTACTGCGCGGGCGGCGTCAACGTCACGCGAAACGGCTTGAAGCTGCCCTTCGCGCACGAACCGCATGAGAAGATCAGTTTCACCGGCACGAAGGTCTTGTCGATCGGCACCAACGCCGTTTGGCGGACGGCCGCAGCCGGTGCGATGTGGAGCGCGACCGGCGTGAATAGGTGCCCAGGTATTTCGAACACGACGTCGTTCTGATCGGCCAGCGTGTAGCTGACGAGTTCGCCCCAGTCGCTGTTCGTGCCATTGCGCAGAATCGCGGTCACGACGAGCACTTTTTGGTTCGGCAAGGGCACGATGGATTCGGGATGATCGGCCGGCGTCGCGTCGCGTACTTCCACGACTTTGAAGCGCAGCACGCCGTTCCACAACGTGTCGCCCAGCTTGCCTGAGATCGCGTTGACCTGATTGGCGCCGCCGGGAATCGGCGCGGCCGGCGATGTGGCAGGGACGAGCACCGCGCAGAGCAGGGCCAGTACGACGATGCGAAGGGCTGTCATGAACGGCTCCTTACGTGACGATGTCACTCCAAGCGGAAACGTGAGACGCAGGCGTTTCGTTGCACCCGCTACCACGCCCCGCAGACAGGCGTTTTCGCGTGTCGGAGGCAGCAGGAGCGCCCTTGACCGTCCCTTTCCGCCTTGGTATAATGCGTAGGCACTTACGACTACCCTTCGCACCGGACGGCGCCTCGGCTGCCAGTCCGGTCAGCAAAGACGAAGGCCGAAAATCAAAAGCTCACGCTTTGCTTTGAGGGTAGCCTGCATCAGCAGGCTTTTTTATTAGAGGAGGTCGCCAACGAATACCAGCGTGATGACGCGCGGCGAAATCACCCGCCATTAGCTCGAAAGCGCTCCGCGTCAACGAACAGATCCGGGTGCCCCAGGTCCGCGTGATCGCGGATGACGGCGCCCAACTCGGCATCATGTCCACCTACGACGCCATCCGGTTAGCCCGCGAACGCGGCGTCGACCTGATCGAAGTCTCGCCCACCGCAGCGCCGCCGGTTTGCCGGCTCGATGACTACGGGCGGCTCCGATACGAGCAGGACAAGAAAGACCGAGAGACTCGAAAGAAGTCGCACAAGATGGAGCTCAAGGAGGTCAAGCTCCGTCCGAAGATCGAGGAACACGACTACCAGACCAAGTTCCATACCGCCGAACGGCTGTTGCAGGACGGCGATAAACTGAAGGTCACGATCATGTTCCGCGGTCGAGAGATCTCCTACTCGCAGCACGGCAGGCGGCTGCTCGATCGCATGGCGCAAGACACCGCGCCGATCGCGATCGTGGAGCGCGAGCCACGGCTTGAGGGACGCAACATGTTCATGATCCTCTCGCCGAAGCCGGAAGTCGTCGCTGCGCACAGCGCGACCAAAGCGGCGCACATCGCCGCCGAGGCCGCCAAGCACCACGAAAAGCCAGTTGAGGTTGAGGTCAAGAATGCCTAAGTTGAAAACGCACCGCGCGACGGCGAAGCGCGTCAAGAAAACGGGGACAGGGAAGTTCCTCCGGGAGCGCCAGTTCTCGGGATGCAGCCATATCCTCACCAAGAAGTCGCCCAAGCGGATCCGCAAGTTCCGCAAGAAGACCCTCGTCGACAAGACGGACCTGAAGAAGCTGCAAGTCCATCTGCCGTATGCATAAACGGTCGAATAAATTCAACGGTCGAAACAAATTCGACCGCTACATATAAGGAAATTAGATTATGGCACGCGTGAAACGCGGGATGATGTCGCTCAACAAGCGACGCAAGGTGCTCAAGGCCGTCAAAGGCTTCCGGGGTGCCCGCGGCCGGACGTACAAAGCAGCGAACGAAGCGCTGCTGCACTCGCTGACGTATGCGTTTCGCGACCGGCGCGTCCGCAAGCGCGATTTCCGCGCGCTGTGGATCGCGCGCATCAACGCCGCGGCGCGGCGCGAAGGGCTCACCTACAGCCGGCTCATGAGCGGGCTCAAGAAAGAAGGCCTGGCGATCAACCGCAAAGTGCTCGCCGACCTCGCGATCAACGACCAAGCCGCATTCGGACGGCTGCTCGAGATCGCGAAGAAGCACGTTCCGGCGGCAGCCGCCGGAGCTTAGACGCATGGCGGTGACGGCGGGCTTCCATAGTCCGCACGTCCGCGCAGCCCGTCTTCTGCACTCGAAAAAGCATCGCGCCAGCGCGCGGTGCTTTCTCATTGAGGGGCCGGCGTTGGTGAGCGCGGCGCTCGATGCCGACGCGATGCCCACCGCCCTTTTCTATCTGCCCGAACGCAGCGCGGCGAGCGATGCGTCCGCCGCTGCGGCCGAGGCCGCGGGTGTGCCCGTGTACACCGTCGACGAGCGCACGTTGGTTTCGCTTGCGCAGACGCGCGCGCCGCAGGGCATTGTCGCGCAAGTCCCCTTTGTCGAACGTAAGGGTCCGGAGGATCTCGCAGCGCTCGTGCCGGCCGACGGTCCGGCGACGATTCTCGTGCTCCACGATCTTGACGATCCGGGCAATGCCGGCACGCTCGTGCGCACCGCCGAGGCGTTCGGCGTGCGGGCGGTCTGCTTCGGTCCCGAATCGGTCGAGCCGTACAACGATAAGCTTGTGCGAGCGACCATGGGAGCGTTGTTTCGAGTACCCATCGTGCGCTACGAGGCGTGGCCTGAACTCGCCAAGTCCCTGGAACAGATCGGCATGAAGGGCGTCGGCGCCGCCGCCGGCGCACCGGACATACGTTCGGTCCAGCCGCCGGCCCGCAGCGCGTTGATCCTGGGAAACGAGCGCCGGGGGCTGAGCGCGCTCCCAGCTGATGCGGTCGCCCTCACGGTCGGGATACCGCAGCGCCCGCAAGGCGAGTCGCTCAACGTCGCCGTCGCAGGCTCGATATTGCTCTACGAATTGGCGCGTCGTGGATCTCAACTAAGCGCTGAACAGTGAGAACAAAGTTCGGTAAAATGTCAAGTCCTCCACACCCTTGTTATGCGTACGTACCTATGTTATACTCAGGTCCGGCGAACAGGAGTACGAAGGAGGTCTGGAAATCCGGATGCTTTCACCAGTGCTGTTTTGGAACTTGTTCATCACCACTGGCTCCGTCAAAGCGTATCTCATCTACCGCCGAATGGCACCATCAGGGTCCCACTAGGATAATCGAGTTTCTTCTATGTACGGTGGCCGCAGAGATGCGGCCATCTTTGTATTTCGGGGCGGCGTGAGCGAGACGATGTGAGCGACCAACTAAAACAGCTCCAGGACGAGGCGCGCGAGCGCGCGGCTGCGGCCTCCACCATGGAGGACGTCGAGGCGCTGCGCACGGCGTTCTTGGGGCGCAAGGGCGGCAAGCTGTCCGCGGCCATGGCGAGCCTCGCCAAACTTCCAGCGGACGACCGCGCCGCGTTCGGCAAGGCGGCGAACGAGGCGAAGGCGGCAATCGAAGCGGCGCTGGCGCAGGCGCAGTCGCGCATCGAAGACAAGGCACTCGCCGGCGAGCTCGGCCAGCGCTACGACGTCACGCTCAGCGCGATTCCCCCACGCATCGGCAGCATCCACCCGCTGCGCAGCACGCTCGAAGATGTCGCGGCGTATTTCCGCTCGCGCGGCTTCGCGGTGATCACCGGACCCGAGGTCGAGACCGAGTTCTACGCGTTTGAAGCGATGAACATCCCGGCCGATCATCCAGCGCGCGAAGGCATGGACACGTTCTATCTCCCACCGGGGACGCTGCTTCGCCCGCACACGTCGCCCGTGCAGATGCGCGCGATGCAGACGTACCCGCCGCCGCTCGCGGTGCTCGTACCCGGCAAGGCGTATCGGCGCGATGCGCTCGACGCCAGCCACTCGTTCATGTTCCACCAGATCGAAGGTCTGCACGTCGATCGCGGCGTCACGTTCGGCCACCTCAAAGGATTTGCAAGCGATCTGTGCCGCCATCTCATGGGTAAATCGCGGCGCACGCGCTTTCGGCCGTCGTATTTCCCGTTCACCGAACCGTCGGCAGAGATCGACCTTTCGTGCGCGACGTGCGACGGCGCCGGGTGTCGCGTGTGCAAAGGTTCGGGCTGGCTCGAGATGGGCGGCTGCGGGATGGTGCATCCGAACGTGCTGCGTCTGGCAGGCTACGATCCGGAAGAATTCACCGGCTGGGCGTGGGGCCTGGGCATCGAGCGCATCACGATGCTGCGACACTGCATCGACGACATCCGGCTGTTCACGGAGAACGATCCCGCTTTCTTGGAGCAGTTCGCCTGATGCGCGTGCCGCTTTCGTGGCTCACCGAGCACGTCCAGACATCCGCTGACGCGCGCGCGATCGCCGACGTGTTGACTGCGCGCGGCTTCGTCGTCGACGCCATCGAACCGCAGCCGACGCCGGCGCGCATCGTGGTCGGCAAGGTCGAGTCGCTCGAGCGCCATCCGAACGCCGATCGCCTGCTCGTCGGCACCGTCGACGTCGGCAACGAGCGCCTGCAGATCGTCACCGGCGCCGATAACGTCGCGGCCGGCAATCGCGTGCCGATCGCGCTGGTCGGCGCGGAGGTGTACGAACACGGCGCGACCGACGGCGCAGCGGGATCGACCAAGACGATCAGCGCGAGCGCGTTGCGCGGCGTCCAATCGAACGGCATGATGTGCTCGTCGACCGAACTCGCGCTGCCGGGCGAGTTCGAAGACGGCATCCTCATCCTGGACGACGACGCACCGATCGGCGAGGATTTTTGGCGCGCCGTCCGCTTCGGCGGCGCGGTGCTCGATGTGGAGGTGCCGTCGAACCGCCCCGACTGTTTGTCGATCATCGGCTTGGCGCGCGAAGTCGCTGCCGGCCTCGGCGTGCCGTGGCGCGAGCCGCAATTCGAAGAGAACGCCGGCACCGCCGCGCCTGCGATCAAGGTATCCATCGACGATGAGGCGCTGTGCCGGCGTTTCGTCGGCCAACAATTCAGCGGCGTACGCGCGCGGCGCTCGCCGATGTGGCTGACGCTCCGGCTGCACGCCGCCGGCATCCGCAGCATCGATCTGCTCGTCGACATCTCGAATTATGCGATGCTCGAGACGGGCCAGCCGCTGCACTTCTATGACGCCGCGCGCATCCGCGGCGGCGTCCTCGCGGCGCGCGGCGCGCGCGAGGGCGAAAGCGTCGTCACGCTCGACGGGGTCGTCCGCCCGCTGCCGCTCGGCGCGCCCGTCATCGCAGACGCGCAGGGCGTGGTGGGCGTCGCCGGCGTGTTCGGCGGCGAGAGCTCTGGCGTCGCCGACTCGACGACCGAACTGTTCATCGAAGCGGCCAACTTCGCGGGCGCCGCGGTGCGTCGCGCCGCGGTCGCGCTCGGGTTACGCACCGAAGCCAGCGCGCGCCACGAGAAAGATCTGCCGCTCGAGTATCCCGAGCTCGGACGCCGCGCCGCAGCGGCGCTGCTCGTCGCCGCGGGCGCGGTGCCGTCGCGCGTCATCGATGTCGGGCAGCGCGAACGCGCGCCGAAGAAGATCGCGGTGCGCCCCGTGCGCGTGAATCACGTGCTCGGCACGGATCTGAGCAGCGATGCGATGGCGCAAACGCTTGCGACGATCGGCTTCACCGTCAAGGGAAACGCGCCGCTCCAAGTGACCCCGCCGTACTGGCGCGGCGACGTCAACGACGAGATCGACGTCGTCGAGGAGATCGCGCGCGGCGTGGGTTTCTACTCGATCGCCGAGCGACGCGACAACGCATCGCCGCAGGACGTCGACGAGAGCCTGTTCGATCAAGAGACTTTGCTCGCGCACCGGGCTGCCGCGCTCGGCTATCACGAAGTCGTCGCGCTCGCGCTCCAAGGCAGCCGCACGATCGCCGCGTGGGAGCGCTCCGGCCTGCCGTTTTGGAAAACACCGGTGCCGGTGGTCAATCCGTTGTCGGACGAGCAGCGCTTTTTGCGGCCGAGCCTGTTGCCCGGCGTGCTCGAGATCGCCGCGCGTTCGTGGAAGCACGCCGGCGGCCAGCTGCGGCTGTTCGAGATCGGCCACATCTTCCGGCAAGCCGAAGGCGAGCCGGCGCACGCCCACCATCACGATCCATCGAACGATGTTCCGTTGCCGGTGGCAGGCGCCTATGAAACGGCCGGCGTCATCGAGTGGCCTTCATTGTGCGCGTTAACGGTCTTCGCCGACGATGCGAGCGAGAACGCCGCCATCGACCGGCGGCTCCTCCAGGTCAAAGGTGAGGCTGAGGCGCTCGTCACGATGCTTGCCGGCACGCCGGGTGAGACGCGCTCCAAAGCCCGCGGCTATTTCCATCCGGGCGCGAGCGGCACGATCGAGATCCATGATCGGCCGGTGGCGAAATTCGGACGCCTGCACCCGCGGCTTGCGGCCGCATACGATCTGCCGCAGCGCAGTTACGCCTTCATGCTGCACCTGGAAAATCTGCCGGCGACGAGACCGGTCCTCGCGTATCGCCCGTTGCCGAAATTCCCGGGAACGCAGCGCGATATCGCGGTCGTCGTGGACGCCTCGGTCGAGGCGGGCCAACTCATGATGGCGGTGCGAGCCGCCGGCGCGCCTGCATTCGAAGACGTCCGCGCGTTCGACGAGTACCGCGGTCCGCAAGTGCCTGCCGGCAAGAAGAGCGTGGCGTTGACCGTGCGGCTGCGTAAGCTCGACACCACCATCACCGATGCTGAGGCGGACGCCGCGATGGCGCTGATCATCAACGCAGTGCGCGAGCGCTTCGGCGCGACGCTGCGGGGCGACGCGTCGTGACGTGGATCGACGGTCTCGCGTTGCTCACGTTGGCGATCGCGTTTGCGTGCGGCTGGCGCACCGGGCTCATCCCTGAGTTCTTCGACGTCGGCTCGCTCGTCTTCGCGGCGTTGCTCGGGGGCATGTGGTCGGGCGGGTTCGCGTCCGGGCTGCCGCCGACATGGCCCTTGTCCGAAGCGTCGCGCCACCTGATGGCGTTTTGGATCGTCTTCTTGTTCGTGTACGCCGCATTGCGCGCGCTCGGCTTCTACGTCCAGCACCGCGAGTGGCGCGGTACGGCGCTGGTGAGCGGCATCGGCGGCGGGCTGATCGCGAGCGCCAAAGTGTTGGCGACCTTTTTCGCATTGCTGTATTTCGCGCTGTTCTTGCCGATCGATTCGCAGGTGCGCGACACGCTGCGTCATTCCCCGATCGCCAACGGCTTCGACCGCTATTATCCGGCGATCAACGATGTCGTGATCTCGATGTCGCCGCGTCTCTACCGGCCGATCGTGCGCCCGTACATGCTGCACCACCGGCTGTAAAAAAAGAGCCTCGAGCGTTCGCCCGAGGCGCACCCGAAACTAGCTCGGGTTCTACAGCTGTTCTCGCTTATTGTCCAGAATGCGGCCCATGGCCGCCAGGCTGAGGCGGCGGACCCTTCGGTCCGTTGTTGCCGCTATTACCATTATTGCTGCCGCCCTGGCCATTGCCTCCATTAGGATTGGACACTGGCGCGTTCGCCTTCACACCCGGCATCGGGTGGATGAAGGCCGAGGTGATCGTACCCGATGAAGGATAGCGGAAGCTCGCCGGCGTTAGCATCGTCGAGTCCGTCGCCAAGACGCCGGCCGTGAAGTTGATGAAGTATGCGTGCCCAGGCGTGAGCGCACTGCTGACGGCGACTGTGAGCGTCGTGCCAGTTCCGTCGAACGATGCCGTCGCACCCGCACCCGCGAACCCGCTGACAGATCCAGGCGGTCCCGCGGGGTTCGGTGGTACCTGATCGAGGACGTATATCTGACCGATGCTTGTGAAGTCGAAGGTCGCCGCGTTTTGTACGGGCTTGCTGAAGATGAAGGTGAACGTCGGTATGCGCTGGTTCGGTGCGACCACACTGCTTTCGATGACCGTGAAGCTTCCCGCACCAGTGCCCGTCGGCGACGGGCTCACGCACGACGATCCGGACGGCGTCGGTGGTGGGCAGTCCAAAGTAGCCGGATTGCCGTGGTGGCCGATCGCCAAGAGCGCAGCGCCGGCGCCGACCAGCAGCGCGATGACATCCAACGCGCCGTTGCCGCCGCTCTTCGTCATCGTGTTGTTGACCGGAATCGCGGGGCCAGGTTCTTGGCTGATCAGAAGATCGCCGACCTCCGGCCGGTAGCTCGGGGTCGGGTTCAGGATTTCGATGGTCGCGTTGACGTCGGTGATCCCGCTGATCTGCGCTTCGGCGACTTTCTTGCCGAGGCGCACGACGTTGAAGCGCTGGCCGAGGTGGAACCCGTTGGCCGCGCCGGTGTCGGTGTACACGCCGGACGCTTCGACCGCGTAGATCGTGCCGGTGTTGGTGCGCGGCGCCTCGAGCGCGGCGAGGTCGCTGCCGAACTGCGATGAGAACACGTGCGCATCGGTCGGCGGGAACGGCTGCTGGAAGACTTGTGACCGGCCGAACGTCACCGGGTCGATCCTGTAGATCGTCATGCGGTAAAGGATCTTGCCGTTGGTGACCTTGAGCACGTCGGTGATGAGCACTTGGTCGGCTTCGGCTTTGCTGCCCGCCGACAACGCCGCGGCGAGCGCGTCGCCGTCGGAGGCGAGTTGGATCTTGAGCGGCCCGCCGCCCTTCACGTCATATCGTCCGCTAGCGACGACGCCGTCGTACATGGCTTGGGCGACTTGCGACAAGATTGCAGGCGTGACAGCGCCGCTATTCTCAGGTGAGATGACCGCGAGGGCGACCGTGCCGGCGCCGCGCGCCGCGGGAACGCCAGGGATGATCGCGACCGCGGTGCACGCCAGCGCGGCGAGCACGGCGAGCGCGCGCGACATCGTCGTCAAGTAAAGCTTACGATTCACGGCAGCTATGACTCCTTACGCTATCCGACCGCGAGGCGAGGCTGCGCGGCTTCCGTTCGCGCGAACACGGCGTTCGCAGCTGCGATGCCGGCACCAGGCGACACTGCGACCCCGCTCTCACGCAGCGCGGTTTCGAGCGCTGCGAGCACGGTGAGGATGTCGTCGCGCCCGATGGCGCCCATGTTGCCGATCCGGAGAATCGTGCCTTCCAACTTCATCTGCCCGCCGCCGACGACGACCCCATGCTTCTCGCGCAGCGTCTGCTGCAAAGCCTTGTGGTCGGTGCCGGCCGGTCCGGACACGGCGGTCACCGTGTTCGAATGCGCGCCTGGACGCGCAAAGATGCGCAGACCCATCGCGGCACACCCCGCGCGAATCGCCTCGGCGAAACGGGCGTGGCGGGCGAAGGCGAAAAGCCGCCCCTCCTTAGCATAGTTATCGGTCGCCTGTTCGAGACCCAATAGGACGCTGAAGGGGGGTGTCCAGGGGGTTTGGCCTTTCTCGGCGGCCGCCCGCGCCTTGCGCACATCGAAGTAAAACCGGGGCATGCGCGCGGTTTCGGCCGCTTTCCAAGCGCGTTCGCTCAACGAGATCATGGCCGCCCCGGGCACGCCGGCAAGCGCCTTTTGTGAAGCGCCGATCACAGCATCCAGCGCCCATTCGTCCATGCGTAGATCCACCGCACCGACGCTGCTGACCGCGTCCACCACGAGCAGCGCGGGGTGGTCGCCGCGCGCGCGTGCCAGCGCCTCAAGATCGGATTGCACGCCGGTCGACGTCTCGTTGTGCGTGACCAAGACGCCTTTGATATCGCCCGACCGGTCTTGCGCCAAACGGTCGCGCAGGCGCGCAGGGTCGACCTTGTCGCCCCACTCGGTCTCGATGACCTCGACGTCCGCACCGTACGCTCGCGCGATCGCGATGTGCCGGTCGCCGAACGCGCCCATCGGCATCGCCAGCAAACGATCGCCCGGCGAGAACAGATTGACGATCGTCGCCTCCATGGCTCCCGTGCCGGACGAGCCGAGCAGCAACACCGGCTGTGCGGTCTGGAAAACATTTTTAAGCCGCTCGCCAAGCCGTGCGTAGACTCCCGCCGCGAACGGGCCGCGATGGTTGCGCATCGGCTGCGACGACGCAGCTAAAACATCCGGCGCCACGGTGACGGGGCCCGGAATCATGAGCAATTCCTGCATTTGGCGTCGCTTCGAGCCGCTCCCAAAGGGCGCCTGTCGCCGCCCGGGTAAACGTTGTTTGGGACCGATGGAGCGATTGTGATTCAAGAAACCAAGCCTCGCCTCACGCGCATGGTCGAATGCGCGGGCTGCGCGTCGAAGATGCAAGCCGATGTGCTCGCGCGCGTCCTGCGCGAGCTGCCGGCCGTCGACGACCCGCGCGTGCTCGTGGCCACCGCAACCGGCGACGACGCCGGCGTCTATCAGCTCGGTCCCGATCTCGCGCTCGTCGAGACCGTCGATTTCTTCACTCCCATCGTCGACGACCCCGAGACCTTCGGCCGGATCGCCGCCGCGAACGCCATTTCGGACATCTACGCGATGGGCGCGGTGCCGCTGTTCGCGGTGGCCGTCACGACGTTCCCAGAGAGCGGTCTTGACCTGACCATCCTCCACTCGATCGTGCGCGGCGGCGCCGAGAAAGCTCGCGAAGCCGGCATCCACGTGATCGGCGGCCACACCGTTAAGGATCCCGAGCCGAAGTACGGCCTCGCCGTGACCGGGCGCGTGCATCCCGACCGCGTGGTTCGCAACTCGACGGCGCGACCCGGCGACCTGCTCGTGCTCACGAAGCCGTTGGGCACCGGATTGTACACGACCGCGCGGCGCCGCGACGTGATCAGCGAACAGGAGCTTGAAGAAGCGATCGCCTCCATGCAGACGCTCAACCGCGCCGCGTCTGAAGCGATGGTGGCGGTCGGCGTCGACGCAGCGACCGACGTCACGGGCTTCGGGTTGATGGGGCACTTGGGCGAGATGACTGCAGGCAGCGGGGTGGGCGCGCGCATCGATGCGGCTGCGGTCCCGCTCTTCGACCTCTCGATGACCCTCGCGGAGCGGGATTGCGCGCCGGGCGGTACAAAGGCGAACCTCGCGCTCGCGCTGGCGCACGGCGTCGTCTTCGAGTCAAGCGTTCCCGAAGCGTTGCGCATCGTGCTGTGCGACGCGCAGACGTCCGGCGGGCTGCTCATCGCCGTATCAGAGGAGAGGACCGCGACGCTGCTCGATGCCCTGGCGGCAGGCGGCGTCGCCCATGCCGCCGTCATCGGCAGCGTGACGGCGCAACCCGGGATCACCGTCGGCTAACAGCACCAATACACGGAGGTTCGCGTGAAAACAGCGAGTTCAACGCTCGATCGGGGCGCGCTCGAGCAGCTCTGCATCAACACCGTGCGCACGCTTGCGATGGATTCGGTGCAAAAAGCCAACTCCGGCCATCCGGGCACCGCGATGGCGCTCGCGCCGCTCGCGTACTTATTGTGGACCAAGCACATGCGCTACGACCCGCGCGATCCGAAATGGGTGAATCGCGATCGTTTCATCCTTTCCGCCGGTCACGCATGCATTCTCCAATACGCGATGCTCTATCTCACCGGCTACGATCTCACCCTCGACGATCTCAAGCAGTTCCGTCAGTGGGGTTCGAAGACGCCGGGCCACCCGGAGTACGGCCACACGCCAGGCGTCGAGGCCACCACCGGGCCGCTCGGCCAGGGCTGCGGCAATGCGGTCGGCTTCGCGGTCGCCGAAGCATTTCTCGCCACGCGCTTCAACCTCGACGGCCTCAAC
Source organism: Vulcanimicrobiota bacterium (assembly GCA_963812135.1). GTDB lineage: Bacteria > Vulcanimicrobiota > Vulcanimicrobiia > Eremiobacterales > Eremiobacteraceae > JAFAHD01. The sequence goes on along the minus strand of CAWETU010000001.1, from coordinate 531,280 downwards.
GTCGTCGACCATCACACCTACGTGATCTGCAGCGACGGAGACATGATGGAAGGCGTGTCTGGTGAAGCGGCGTCGCTAGCCGGACATCTGGGTCTCGGCAAGCTGATCATGTGCTACGACGACAATCACATCACGATCGAAGGCAACACGTCGCTTACGTTCGGCGAAGATGTCTGCCGGCGCTACGAAGCATACGGCTGGCACACGCAAGCGGTCGAAGACGCCAACGATCTGGCCGCACTCGATCGCGCGCTCGATGCGGCCAAGGCGGATCCGCGGCCGTCGTTCATCCGCGTGCGTTCGCACATCGCCTACGGCGCGCCGAACAAACAGGACACGGCCGAAGCGCACGGCGAGCCCCTCGGCGAAGAGGAGATCAAAGGCGCAAAACGATTCTACGGCTGGCCCGAAGACGCCAAGTTCCTCGTGCCCGAAGAAGCGCTCGCCCACTATCGCAAAGCGATCCCCAGAGGCGAACAGCTCAAGCGCGAGTGGCAAGAGCTGTGGAAGCGCTACGAACAGCAAGATGCGCAACGGGCCAAGCAATTCTTATCCGAACAAACCGGCACGCTGCCGCAAGGCTGGGCCGAGCGATTGCCGTCGTTCGTGCCGAGCGACGGACCGATGGCCACGCGCGATGCGTCAGGCAAGGCGCTCAACGCGCTCGCGAAAGCGATGCCGTTCCTGCTCGGCGGCTCGGCGGACCTCGCCGGCTCCAACAAGACCGCGCTCAAGGACCTCGGCGATTTCGAAGCGGGCGCGTACGACGGACGGCAGATGCACTTCGGCATCCGCGAGCACGCGATGGGCGCGACGCTCAACGGCATGGCGCTGCACGGCGGCGTCCGGCCGTGGGGCGCGACGTTCCTCATCTTCTCCGATTACATGCGTCCGCCGGTGCGGCTCGCGTGCCTGATGGGAATCAACCCGTTCTACGTCTGGACGCACGACAGCATCGGCTTGGGCGAAGACGGTCCGACGCATCAGTCGATCGAGCAGCTCGCGAGCCTGCGCGCGATCCCGAACATGACCGTGATGCGCCCCGCGGATGCGAACGAGACGTCGATCTGTTATCGCGCGGCGATCGAATATCGCAGCGGCCCAGTCGGCTTCGCGCTCACGCGCCAAAAGCTGCCGGTGCTCGACGCTGCGTCGGTCGCCGGCGCCGCGCGCGGCGGCTACGTGCTGGCCGCCGAAAGCGGCCCGCTCAAGCTGATCCTCATGGGCACCGGTTCCGAGGTGCACGTCTGCCTCGCGGCTCGGGAGGTGCTGCAAAAAGACGGCATCGGCACACGCGTCGTCAGCCTGCCGTGCTGGAGCATCTTCGACGCGCAAGATCAAGCCTATCGCGATTCGGTGCTGCCGCCTGCGGTGACCGCGCGCGTCGCGGTGGAAGCGGCATCGCCGATGGGCTGGGAACGCTACATCGGCCCGCGCGGACGCATGGTCGGCATGATGCGTTTCGGCGCGTCGGCGCCGGCCGAGGTGCTGTTCGAGAAGTTCGGCTTCACGCCGGCCAACGTCACCAACGTCGCCAAGTCGCTATTATAAGGAAGAGCAATGCCAAACCCACTCCAGCGCCTCATCGATTTCGGACAAAGCTTTTGGCTCGACAACGTCAGACGCGGATTCACGCGTTCGGGCGAGCTGCGCCGCATGATCGACGACGACGGGCTGCGCGGCGAGACGTCGAACCCGACGATCTTCGAGAAGGCGATCGCCGAGAGCTCTGATTACGACGATCAGATCAAGGCGCTCGTCGCCGAAGGCGCCAGCCCATCGGCGATGTACGACGCGCTCACGACCACCGACATCCGCGAGGCATGCGACTCCTTCCGCGATCTGTACGACACGAGCTCGGGCGGCGACGGCTACGTCTCGATCGAGTTACCGCCGCAGCTCGCCAAAGACAGCGACGCATCGATCGTCGAGGCGCATCGCCTGTGGAAACTGGTCGCGCGGCCCAACGTCATGGTGAAAGTGCCCGCGACGTCCGAGGGCATGCCGGTCATCCGGCGGCTCATCGGCGACGGCATCAATGTCAACATCACGTTGATGTTCGGCGCGGGGTACTACGAGGGCGTCATCGATGCGTTCATGGGCGGCCTGGAAGACAGGCTCGCCAAGGGCCAGCCGCTGCACAACATCGCGTCAGTGGCGTCGTGCTTCGTCAGCCGCGTCGATACGGAGGCCGACAAGCGCATCGCCGCTGCGATGAAGGACGCCGACGCGCCCACGACGGCGCGCCTGGAAGCGCACCTTGGCACCACGGCTATCGCCAACTCAAAGCGCTTGTACTCGGTCTACCAGCGCTCGATCAAAGGCGAACGCTGGCGGACGCTGGCCGCCGCGGGCGCGCGCCGGCAACGGCCGCTCTGGGCGAGCACGTCGACCAAGAACCCGAAGTACAAAGACACGTACTACGTCGAGGCGCTCATCGGACCTGACACCGTCGATACGATGCCGCCGGCGACGATCGATGCGTTCCGCGACCATGGCATCGTGAAACCGAACCTCGACCAAGGCATCGACAAGGCCGAAGAGACATTGGCCGAGCTCGAAGAGCTTGGCATCTCGCTCAAGTCGATCACCGACAAGCTGCTTGCCGACGGGCTTGTATCGTTCCAAGCGTCATACGACCAACTGCTCGCCGTGCTCGCGCAGAAAGCGCAAGCGATTCAGGGCGCCACCGACCGGCTGACCACATCGGGCGTCGATCCGGCGGAGCTTGCGGATGCTCTCTCGCGCCTGGAAGGCGAGCGCTTCGTCGCGCGATTCTGGCAGCGCGATCCTGATCTCTGGAAAAAGGGCGACCCAGAACATGCCGCCATCGTCAAAGATCGGCTCGGCTGGTTGAACTCGCCCGATCTCATGTATCACCGCACGCAAGAGCTCGACTCGTTCGCCGAGGGCTTGCGCAAGGACGGCATCACCAGCGTGGTCGTCATGGGGATGGGTGGATCGAGTCTGTGCCCCATCGTGTTGCGCGAGACGTTCGGCACGCGCAAAGGCTACCCGCGACTGCTCGTGCTCGACAGCACGCTGCCCGAGAGCGTGCGTGCGTTCGAAGCGGCGATCGACGTGAAGGCGACGGTCTTCATCGAGTCCAGCAAGTCGGGCACGACCCTGGAGCCGCGCGTCTTCTCGGAATACTTCTTCGACAAGGTCGCGGCCGCGCTCGGCAGCCGCGAAAAGGCGGCGGCGCGCTTCGCGTGCATCACCGATCCGGGAACGCCGCTCGAGACGCTTGCTCGCGAGCGGGGCTTCCGGCAGATCTTCCTCAATCCGGAGGACATCGGCGGGCGCTACTCGGCACTGACGTATTTCGGACTCGTGCCGGCAGCCGCCGCGGGCGTCGACGTCGCGGGCTTGCTCGATCGCGCGCGCGGCATGGTGCAAGCCTGCGCGAGCGGTGTGAAGGCGTCGGAGCATCCAGCGGTGCGGCTCGGCGCCGCGTTGGCCACGCTCGCGCTCAAGCACGGCCGCGACAAGGTGACGGTGCTCGCGTCGCCGGGCATCGCGAGTTTCGGGTTGTGGCTCGAACAGCTCATCGCCGAGAGCCTCGGCAAAGAGGGCCGCGGCTTGATCCCGGTCGCGGGCGAACCGCCGGGTGATCCCGGCGCGTACGGCGCCGATCGCGTCTTCGTGCATCTGAGGTTGGGCGACGACCGCAGTCTCGACGCGCGCGGCGACGCGCTGCAGCGCGCCGGCCATCCGGTGATCAGGGTGAGCATGCGCGACGCGCTCGATCTCGGCGCGGAGTTCTTCCGCTGGGAATTCGCCACGGCCACCGTCGGCGCGTTTTTGGGCGTCGACGCGTTTGACCAACCGAACGTCCAAGAGAGCAAGGACAACACCAATCGCATTTTGACGCAGCCAGCCGCCGCGTCCGCAAAGACCGAAGCGATCGCGCCCGACGACGAAGCCGCGCTCTCGAGCTTCGTTCGGGGCGCGCGCGATGGCGACTACTTCGCATTGCTGGCGTACGTGCACGAGACCCGCGCCCGCGATGACGCGTTCGACGATATCCGCGCGATGCTGCGCGATTCGACGAAAGCCGCGACGACGTTCGGCTATGGACCGCGTTACCTGCATTCGACCGGTCAACTGCACAAAGGCGGCCCCAACACCGGCGTGTTCATCGAACTGGTCTGCCGCTCCAAGGAGCGCGTGCCGATCCCGGGCCAGCCGTTCGACTTCGCCACGCTGGCGGCCGCACAAGCGCTCGGCGATCTGCAGTCGCTGCGCGATCATGGGCGGCGCGTCGTGCGCGTCGATCTCGGCGACGACGTCGACGCGTCGCTCGCGACGCTGTTACGCACCATCTCGAAGGTCGCAAATTCGCTGGCGCCCACCGCGCCGGGGAGTAAAGCCTGATGCAAATCGCGATGATCGGGCTGGGCCGCATGGGCGGTAATATGGTCGAGCGCTTGTTGCTCGGCGGACACGAAGTCGTCGCCTACGACCGTTCTGCCGACGCCATCAAAGCGGCAGTCGCAAGCGGAGCGACGGGCGCGGATTCGCTTGAAGGGGTGGTCAAAGCGCTTCGCGCGCCGCGCAACGTCTGGGTAATGCTGCCCGCCGGACCGCCGACCAATGACACGGTCGCGGCGCTCGGCGGTTTGCTCGAGCGCGGCGACGTCGTCATCGATGGCGGCAACTCGTATTGGAAAGTCGGCCAGCAGCAGGCCAAAGATCTCGCGCCAAAGGGAATCGACTTCATCGACGCGGGCGTGTCGGGCGGCATCTGGGGTCTCAAAGAGGGCTATTGCCTGATGGTCGGCGGATCCGAAGCGACCTGCAAGCGCCTCGAGCCGATCTTTTTGACGCTCGCGCCGATAGACGGATATCTGCGAGTCGGGCCGGCGGGCGCTGGCCACTTCACCAAAATGGTGCACAACGGCATCGAGTACGGGATGCTGGAGGCGTACGGCGAGGGCTTCGAGATCATGCAGGCGTCGCAGTTCGGCCCCGGCTTGGATTTCGCGAAGATCAGCCATCTGTGGAATCAGGGCAGCGTCGTGCGCTCCTGGCTGCTCGAGCTCGCGGAGCTTGCGTTCAAGGACGATCCGAAACTTGCTGACATCCGCGGCTATGTCGACGATACGGGCGAGGGCCGCTGGACGGTCACCGATGCGATCGACCTGTCGGTGCCGGCGCCGGTGCTGACCGAATCGCTGCTCGCGCGGTTCCGCTCGCGTCAAGAGGAATCGTTCTCGGCCAAAGTCGTCGCCGCGCTGCGCCATCAGTTCGGCGGCCACGCTGTGCACCCGGAGACGCCGGGCGCGAGCGCGCCGGCCAAATCGTAGATGGCGACGGCCCAGCTCGTCAACCCGTTCCGCGAAGGGCTGCGCGAAGACCGGGCGACGCGTCCGGTCCAGCTCGTGATATTCGGCGCGTCGGGCGATTTGACGAATCGCAAGCTGCTGCCGGCGATCTACAACCTCGCACAGGCCAATCTGCTGCCCGAGAATTTCTGCGCCGTCGGATTTGCGCGCAGCCCGATGAGCGACGATCAGTTCCGCGAAAAACTGCGAGCATCGGTGCACCAGTCCAGCGAAGTGCGCGTGCTCGACGAGCAAGTGCTCGACAAGCTTGCCGAACGCTTTCGCTACGTGACCGGAGACTTCGACGACGCCAAGGCATTTACGACGCTGAGCACCGTACTCGCCGAAGACGACGAGAAGTGGGGCACCGCGGGCAATCGCATCTTCTATATCTCCACGCCGGCGAGCTTGTTCGCCAAGATCGTCGAGCAGCTCCACAAAGCCGGCCTGGCCGCCCGCGAGAGCAAAACGTCCGACGGCGTGCGCATCATCGTCGAAAAGCCCTTCGGCCGCGATCTGGCCAGCGCCAAATCGCTCAATGAGGAGATGTTGCGCTACCTGCGCGAGGACCAGATCTACCGCATCGATCACTATCTGGGCAAAGAGACGGTCCAGAACATCCTCGTGCTGCGCTTCGCGAACGGCATCTTCGAGCCGATCTGGGATCGCAACTACGTTGATAGCGTGCAGATCACGGTGGCGGAGAGCCTCGGCATCGAAGGCCGCGGGAGCTTCTACGAAGAGACCGGCGTGCTGCGAGACATCATCCAGAACCACGGGCTGCAGCTGTTGTCGCTCGTCGGCATGGAACCGCCGACGACGTTCGACGCGCGGGATTTCCGCGACGAAAAGGTGCGTGTGATCGAGGCGATCCGGCCGATCGACGTGCGCGAAGCCGTGCGCGGGCAATACGGTCCAGGTTTCGTCAACGGGCAACCCGTTGTGGGCTATCGCGAAGAGGCCAACGTGGCACCCGATTCCATCGTGCCGACGTTTGCGGTACTGCGTCTGTTCGTCGACAATTGGCGATGGGCCGGCGTGCCGTTCTACATCCGTTCCGGCAAGCGGCTGCCCAAACGCGTCACCGAGATCGCGATCCAGTTCAAAGAAGCGCCGCATCTGCCGTTTCGCAAGTCGCAGATCGAACAAGCCGAGGGCAACGTGCTCGCGTTGCGCATCCAACCCGACGAGGGTGTCACGCTCAAGCTCGAGGCGAAAGTGCCAGGGCCGAGCATGCGCATCCGATCCGTCGCGATGGATTTCTCGTACGGCGCGACGTTCGGCGCGGAAGACGCGTCGCCGTACGAGCGCCTCATCCTCGATTGCATGAAGGGCGATCAAACGCTGTTCGACCGCGCGGACGGCGTCGAAGCGGCGTGGGCGCTCGTCGACCCGTTGCTGCACGCTTGGGACAGCGATCGCAACGCGAACTTCCCCAACTATGCGGCGGGCACGTGGGGACCCAAAGAAGCCGACGACCTCATCCAGCGCGACCATCGGGAGTGGCGCCTGCTGTGAGTGCGCGCGACGGCGCTGCGACACCCGTGTGGACCGCCGGCTTCGCGCCGGTCAAGGTCGAGGACGCCGAATCCACGTTGACCGCGCGCTGGCGAGAGATCGTGGCGACTTCGCCCGGCACGCCGACCGCGCGCTCGCTCACGCTCAACCTCGTGACCTACGTCGACCGGCCGGAGGCGAGCGGTGAAGTCTCTCAGATCTTGGCCGACATCGCGGGCGCGCATTCCATCCGCGCAGTGACCGTCATCGAAGATGCGACGGCTGAAGAGGAATCGCCACAGGCGTTCATCCGGCCCGGCGACGGCGTCGACGCTTCGAACTTCAGCGAAGAGGTCTTCGTGCGGGTCAACCCGCGCGCATCGGCGTCCGCGACCTCGGCGGTGCTCGCATTGCTTGCCGCCGATCTTCCGGTCTATCTGTGGTGGCGCGGTGACTCGCCCTTCGGGAAGCCGCTGTTCCGCATGGTCGCGCCGCTGATGAAGAAGATCGTCGTCGACTCGATGCGCTTCGGCGATACAAACGCCGCGCTGGACACCCTGCGCCGCCTCACCGAGCACCGCGCGGGCCATGTCGCGGTCGCCGACCTGAATTGGAAACGCATCAAGCCGTGGCGCTCCGCGATCGCTGCGTGCTTCGACGACCCTGCGGTGCTCGGGTTGCTCGGCACGTTCGACAAATGCTGCATCGAATTCGCCGCCGACCCAGATGAACCAGATGCCCAGCACAAAATCGCGCGCGCGACGTTGATCGCCGGCTGGCTCGCGTGCTGCATCCCGAAGCTGCACGGCCGCGTGCGGCCGGCGCCGGTCGCCATCGCCGGGGCGCGGCCCGGCCGCATCGCTTCCCTGGTATTCCAGACCGCTCGCTCGCAAGCGGCGCTCACGCTCACGCGCCAAGACAATCCGCGCAGCATCATCGCCGAAGCGCGCGATGCGAGCGGCAAGCGCATCCGGTCCTGGAGCTTCCCTGCGACGAAGCTCGCCGAAGCCGAATTGCTCCATCGCTCGATCGATGACCCTGCTCGCGACCCCATGCTCGAAGCCGCACTCGCGGAGGGATAGATCATGACACAGGCGCGCCGCGTCGTCGTGTTGGACACGCCCGATGATCTCGCATACCAGGCAGCCGTCGAGTTCGAAGTGCGCTCCCGCGCAGCGATCGAAGACCACGAACGATTCGCGGTGGCGTTGTCCGGCGGCTCGACGCCACGCGCGCTCTATGCGCTGTTGACGTCGCCGCAGTTCGCAGAGGACATCGACTGGAGCCGCATCCATTTCTTCTGGGGCGACGAGCGTTGCGTGCCTCCACAAGATCCGGTCAGCAATTTCGGCGAGGCCAAGAAACTGCTGCTCGATCCGATGCGGATCGCGCCTGAGAACGTCCACTGCATGCGCGGCGAGCTCGAGCCGCGCCAGGGCGCGCTCGACTATCGCGACCAACTGACGGCGTTTTTCGGCGCTGACACCGTCTTTGATCTGATCTATCTCGGCCTTGGCGAGGACGGCCACACCGCGTCGTTGTTTCCGAACAGCACGGCACTCGACGTCGTCGACGAAACGTGCGTCGCCGTGCACGCGCCGACCAATCCGATCGCGCACTGGCGGCTCACCCTCACGTTTCCGGTGATCAACGCGGCGCGCGCCGTGATCTTCCTCGTCGATGGCGCCGGCAAGGCCGAGGTGCTCGGGCGGATCCTGGAAGGCCCGCACGATGCGCGCCGCTTGCCCGCGCAAGGCGTCTCGCCCGAGAACGGATCGCTGGTGTGGCTCGTGGACAAAGCCGCCGCCGTCAATCTCAAGTCGCGTGTCTGAACGACCGGTCACGTTGCCCGAGACCGCCAACTGGGTGGCGTTCTACCGCGCGTTGGAGTCGGAGCGGCCTGACGCCATCTTCAAGGACCCTTACGCGCGCTCGCTCGCCGGCCCGCGCGGCGAGGAGATCGTGCTCAAGATGCCGCGCGGCAAGTCGTTCGGCTGGCCGATGGTCGTGCGCACGGCCGTCATGGACGAGATCATCGTACGGCTTGCGCAGCAGCTCGATGGAGTGCTTAACTTAGCCGCCGGTCTCGACGCAAGACCCTATCGAATGCCGCTGCCGGCCGGATTGCGCTGGTACGATGTCGACTTTCCCTCACAGCTCGAGTACAAAGCGCACATCCTTGGCGACGCCAAGCCGGTGTGCGTCCTCGAGCGCATCCCGCTCGATCTCTCGGACTCAGCTGCACGTGCAGCGCTTTTCGCACGCATCGGCTCGCAATGCAAACGGGTCCTCGTCATCAGCGAGGGATTACTCGTATATCTGAAGGCCGAAGAAGTGGGCGCGCTCGCTGATGACCTTTCGGGTCAGCCGTCGTTCCGCTGGTGGCTAACGGACATCGCGTCGCCTTTTGTGCTGAAGATGATCAAGCGAGCCTGGGGCAAGGCATTGGGCTCAACAGCCGAGTTCCAGTTCGCGCCCGAAGACGCGTCCGCGTTCTTCGCCCAACATGGCTGGCACATCGTTGAATATCACGCTAATATCGTCGAGGCCCAGCGTCTCAAGCGCGAGTTCCGCGGCGCGTGGTTCTTCCGGATGCTGATGCCCGGGTGGTGGCGCGGGGAGGCGGCGCGGCGTGACGGCCCGATGGCCGGGGTGCTATTGCTCGAGAACGCGAAACAGCCGGCATGATCGCAGGGCGTTGTCTTTTACTTCTCATCACGCTTGCGCTTTCGTGGCCTCGAGCGGTTGCGGCAGCCACCACACCCGTGAAGGACCCGTGTCCGCTTCACGCGGCGAGTTTCATGATGGTCGCGCGCGGCCAAACCGGTCATGTGGACCGGTATGTGGTCGCGCTTCTTTTGCGCGGCAGCGATCCTGTCACCGCGAATCTCCAGATACCTGGACTACAGAACGACATCACTTCACCCGTCATCCCGCCGGACCCGAACGGCGTCGAATCGCTCAACCATTACGTGCTCGACGTTCCTCGCGCGGTCTCACCGACCGGCATCACGGTGTACGGTTTGTTGATCCACGGCCGCGGCGACCGCTCCCTGGTCTGCAAGCAGCCAATCCGGTTGGTCACAACAGCGCCGGCCGGATCGGTCGGTCAGTTCGACGATAGCGCGCTGTCCGCGAGCGATCTTCTCTATCTTCGACCCGTGACCGAAGCGCACGTCTTGAAGTCGGCGCCAGCGGCGTTCCCGACCGGCGGTGCGCAGTTCTCCGGTCCGATCGTCGTCGCGGTGACGGTCGGCGCCGGTGGCAATATCGTCGCGGCGCGAATCGACCAGTCGTCCGGTTATCCGTCGCTCGATGCGGCGGCGCTCAGCGCGGCGCGCAAGACCGTGTTCAGTGCACCGCAATTCGACGGCGGCCCGATCGCGCTGGAATATTTCGTGTCGTATCGGCTTGGCGGCCGCTAGCCAGCTAACAGCCTTCCGATCCCTGATTCCCCAGATCAGCATCAGGGTCGATGCCGTAGAGCGTTGCGGAGTGCTGGTAATCGATCATTGGGGGCGAGGGCGGGACCAAGAAGTAGCCGAGGTTGGTAACCTTGTTCGCAAGCATCGCATCCACTTCAAGCGTTGAGTCGACGCACGCTGTCACGCGAAATATTTTCGTAGCCCAGCCCTCCCGCGAGAATCTCAATTCGACCTGCTTTTCCGGCGTCACGCCCACCAAACTGTAGAAGCCGCGCTTATCCGTATACGCTTCCATCGATTGGCTGCGAGAATGCAGTCGAACCAGTATCCCCGCCAGGGGCATTTTGATTTCTTCTGTAGCGTAGAATGAAACGTACCCTTTGATCATGGTGGTTTCTGCGCCCGCAGGGCTCATCAGGAGAGCGGCGGCGGCGGCGGCGACCATTCCCGTGATAACGGCGAAGCGAGCTAAGCGCGTCATCGCGCGGCTGCGGGGAGCTGCCTTCCGTTGCGGCCGTTGCCGGTCGCAACCGGTGTGATCATCGGCGAGCCGAGCGCCTCGTCGAGCACCTGAGAAAGCTCTTCCGCGTAGACGAACTTGAGCGCGCGCTTCGCGTCCACCGGCACGTCTTCAAACACATCGGGCTCGTTGCGTTTGGGCAGCACGATCTTCTTGATACCTGCGCGGCGCGCGCCGAGCACCTTCTCCTTGATGCCGCCGACCGGCAAGACCTGGCCGGTGAGCGTGATCTCGCCAGTCATCGCGGTGTTCTTGTCGACCTTCTTGCCCGTGACGGCCGAGACGAGCGACGTCGCGATTGCGACACCAGCTGACGGACCATCCTTGGGAACCGCGCCGGCCGGCACGTGCACGTGGACGTCGTGCTTGCCGAAGAAGTCGGACGGTAGGTGCAACTCCGTCGAGCGGCTGCGTACGAACGAGAGCGCGGCCTGCGCGGACTCCTTCATGACGTCGCCCAACTGACCGGTGAGCGTGAGCTTGCCGTTGCCCGGCATCACGCTCGACTCGATGAAGACGATGTCGCCGCCGACTGGCGTCACCACCAATCCCGTCGCGACACCGCGCGCAGCCGTCCGCTTGGCGACTTCCGCGAAGAAACGCGGCTTGCCCAGATACTTGGCCAGCGTCGTGGCGGTGATCTTCGCCTCGAATTTCGGCTTCTCGGCGACCTTGCGCGCGACTTTGCGGCAGATGGTGGCGATCTCGCGCTCGAGGTTGCGTACTCCGGCCTCTCTCGTGTAATCTGCGACGATGCTCTCGAGCGCAGTCGTCGAGATGGCGCACTGCTTGGACGTCAGGCCGTTGGCGGTGAGCTGCTTCGGCACCAAGTACTTGCGAGCGATCGCCACCTTCTCAGCCTGCGTGTAACCTGCGAGCTGGATGATCTCCATGCGGTCGCGCAGCGGTGGCGCGATCGTGTCGAGTTGGTTGGCCGTCGCGATGAACAGCACGCGGCTCAGATCGTATGGCAAGTCGAGATAGTGGTCGCGGAACGAATTGTTCTGCTCGGGATCGAGCACTTCGAGCAGTGCCGACGACGGATCGCCACGCCAATCGGCGCCGACCTTGTCGATCTCGTCGATCATGATAAGCGGGTTGCTCGTGCCGGCGTCGCGGATCGCGCGGATGAACGAGCCGGGCATCGCGCCGATGTACGTGCGGCGGTGGCCGCGGATCTCCGCTTCGTCGCGCACGCCGCCGACCGACAGGCGGATGAACTTGCGGTTCATCGCTCGCGCGATCGACTTGCCGAGCGACGTCTTGCCGACGCCGGGCGGACCGACGAAGCACAGGATCGGACCGGAGAGCGTGTTCTTGAGCTTGCGCACGGCGAGGTACTCGATGATGCGGTCTTTGACTTTTTCGAGATCGTAGTGGTCCTCGTCGAGGATCTTGCGCGCTTTGGAGATGTCGAGGCTGTCGTCAGTCGTGACGCTCCACGGCAGCGTGACGAGCCAATCCAGATACGTGCGGATCACCGAATACTCGGGGCTCGCCGATGGGATGCGCGCCAGCCGGTCTAGCTCGCGCAACGCCGCCTTGTTCGCGTCCTCAGGCATCTTGGCGGCTTCGACCTTCTCGCGCAGCTCGTTGACGTCAGCTTGCGTCGGGTCCGACTCGCCGAGCTCGTCTTGGATCGCCTTGAGCTGCTGGCGCAAGAAGTACTCGCGCTGGTTCTTGTCCATCTCCTTTTGGATGTCGGACTGGATCTTGTGACCGAGCTCGAGGACTTCCAGTTCGCGTGTGAGGTATGCGGTGAGCATGCGCAAGCGCGCGAGCGTATCGCGCTCTTCGAGCACGGACTGCTTCTCGTGCGTGTCGAGACGCATCGTCGACGCGATGAAATACGAGAGCAGATTCGGATCGGTGATGTTGTTGACTTCCAGCTCGAGCTCTTTGGGCGCCGACGGAAGGAACGCGAGCAGACGGGTGTATTGCGACGCGAGGTTGCGCGACAGCGCCGTCAGCTCGTCGCTTTCGGTGGTCTGTTCCTCGAGCGGCTCGACCTTGGCGACCAGATACGGCTCGGCGCGCGTGAATTCGGTGGCGGTGAACGGCACGGTGCCGGAGATGATGCAGCGCAGCGTACCGTCGGGGATTTTGATCATCTTCTGGATGATGGCGACGGTGCCGACCGTGTAGACGTCATCGGGCGCGGGCGGCGACGCATCGCGGTTCTTGAGCGCGACCACGCCGATCGGCGCGCTCGCTTTGAGCGCGTCCTCCACGAGCTTGATGCCGTACGGCTTGGTCACCGCCAACGGCATGACGGTATTCGGGAAGAGCACCGAGTCTTGCAGCGGCAGGATCGCGAGCTCTGACGGAATACTGCCCGCTTCGTGCGCGTTGAACTCGCTCGCCATCAGCCGCGGCCTCGGATCGCCATGCGGATCTCCATGCGATCGACGCCGTCGATCGGCGAACCGGTGGAGACGGGGAGCTTGATGATCAGCGTACCGGCGTGATAATCCGCCTTAGCGGCTTCGACCGACACGGTCGACGGCAGCTGGATGCGCTTGAGGAAACAGCCGTACTCGATCTCTTTTTGCAGCACGGCCTCGGCACGGCGGATGTCGGGCTCGCGGAAACCCGCCAAATAGAGGCTGGCGCCCTCGACGACGAGCTTGATGTTGGCGGGATTGACCCCCGCCAGCTCGACCCGCACGACGACCGTCCGGCCCCGGTCCACGAGATAGACGTCTGCGTTGGGGTTGAACGACCCGCGTCGCGCGTGGCGGGTCAGCGGGAGGCTCAGCTCCGCGAACAGACGGTCGAATTCTCGGACGATATCGTCGGGCTGCATCGGTGATGGCGCTCCAGGGACAGTGGGGAATAGCGCCTTTTCGGCGTTCTAGCCCCTCCTACCCGCAGCCGAGATTTCCGATACAATAAGATGCGGGAGTAATGGATGGCGACAAACCTGACTATCGAGTGCGCCGACCGTTCCGTTAGGTGGTACCTGACGCCCGGACAGTCTTCGCGATACGAGATCATCGTGATAAACAAGTCCGGGGACGAGCGCGTCGAGTGCACGATGTCCTTGGACGAGCCGCCCGGAGGAGGTACCTTCGAGCCGGCCTCGTTCACGCTGCGTCCGCGCGAACGTAAGACCGTCGCCCTCACCTTTGCCGAGAGCACGACGGTGCCTCGCGACCAAATCGCCCTCATCTCGGTGCGCGACCCCAGCGGCGACGTCATCGCGTCGCTCGAGCGCGGCCTCATCTCGGCCGGCGGCACCGATTGCACCATCGCGCTCGCGTGGAAAGAGCCGATCCTCGACGGCGATGCCGTGCGCGGTTTCGTCGTCTCCTGTGCGATCAAGAGCTTGAGCGCGACGGGCGGCCAGTTCGCATTGCAGTTCACGCCTCATCCATCGCTTGAATTCGTCGACGTCGCGCCCATCAGGATGGAGCCCGGACAGACGCAGACCGTCGCGGTGCCGATCCTTTGGAAACGCGCCGTCAAGGACGCGCAAGGCAACAACCACCCGCATGTCGTCGAGATCGGCGTCGCGGTGTCGCAGGGCAAGCGTACGGGCCGGCTGCCGTGGGATACGATCGATAGCAAATTGGCATCGTTCGTCGCGAAGACCGAAGCAGCCGCAGCCGCGGCGAACGCCGCGACCGAACGCGCCGCTGCCGAACGCGCTGCGGCTGAATATGCCGCAGCGGTGAATGTCGCTGCGGCGAACGTTGCAGCCTCGAATGCCGCGGCCGCGCCACCGGCGGACGAGGCAGCGCAGGCGCCACAAAACGAATCGCAATTGCCGCCGTCGAGCACGCCGACGCTTCCTGCAGTCTCATCGCCTCCCACGATCGCACCTCCGACGGTCCAGTACGCGTCAAGCGCGCAGACTGCGCCTCCTGATGCGACGAAACCACCGGCGACCGCACCTGATTTCACCACTCCCGAAAACAACGAGGAGTTGATGTCGTTGCTCGTCGGCAAACCCGTTTCGCCGCCCGCCGGTTGGCGCGGCCCTGGACGCGATGCATCTGACGCGCCGCCGACCGAACCGCCTTCTATTTTCGCGCGCACTCCGGCAAACGTCGCGCGGCCCCCGCAGCCGCAGCCACCAGCGCCCGCGCCGCCACCGACTCCGACGCCGCCACAACCGCCGCCCGTGCGTCCACCCGCACCGCCGCCACCGCAAGCCGTGCCGCCGCCGTCGCGAACTGCGCCCGCTGCAGCATCGGTCGAGTCTGCGGCAGATGCACCTGCGCAACCGTATCGGCGCGCGTTCTCACAGGCGACCACCACCGATCAACCCGCCGATGTTTCAGGCGAGCCCGCCGCACCCGAGGGAATTTTTGGCGAATCCGCGCTCGAGGCGTCGGTCGTCGGGCCACCGCCGTCGCTCGCCCGGGCCGTCGAAACGGCCAAGGAACACAAAGCCGCGAGCGCGCGCCGCACTGCGGATTACGCGGAGCCTCCGCCACGCGGGCACGAAGGTCAGCTCGGCACGCTGGTGATCGGCGGCACCGCGATCGTCGCGATCGCTCTTGCCACGCTCTTCTACTTGCGGCCTCACACCCCGGCGCCGACGCCGCAAGTGGTTGCCACCGCGACCGTGCCGCCGGCCGTCGTTCTCGAAACGCCGCGCCCGGTGCCGAGCGTCGCGCACACTCCGGGCAAGAATGCGGGCTCGCCGGGCGCGTCGCCGGCTGCGCAGTCATCGAGCAATCCCGCTCCGCACGTCGCGCCTTCGACGGCGTCGCGCGTCGCGGTCGCGGCGACGCAGCAGGTGGTGGCCACGAACCCGCCCGCACCACCGCGCCCAGCGGCCACCCCCGCGCACGTCGCGCTCGCGCCGCAACCTGTCCACAGACCGGCGCCGCGGCCGCGCCCGACCCGCCGGCCGATCCCCGCAAATCCGAACGTCATCGTCGCGATGCAAGGCGTCGACGCGCACTATGGTCCCGGCGGCCACGCGATCCGCGTGCTTTGGGGCGCGAGCGGCCAAGCGCAGGCGCACGTGCAGCTGCAAGACGATCGCGGCAGCGTGCTGAGCGAGACCGATGTCCCTGGCGGACGTTATAGCGCCGTGCTCTACGTCCCGCGCACCTACCACGGCGGCGTGTTCGTGCAAGTGGTCTCAGTAGGAGCGCAAGGAGAGCGCGTCACACAGTCCACGTCACTGCCGGCGTTCCCGCACTGAAACCCCGACCCGGCATCCGAGGTACGTGTCCACCATGGACGCCACCACTCAGTATGCGCTCGCGTACGCGCTGACGACCACTGCCGGCCTGCGCGGATTCCTCACGCTGTTCGCCGCCTCGGTCGCGGCGCATTACCATGTGATCCATCCGAGCCCCGCATTCGTGTGGCTCGGGGCCGATGGCACGGTGCTCGTGCTCGGCATTTTCGCGCTGTTGGAGATGGTGGCGGACAAAGTGCCGGCGGTAGATCACGCGTTGCACGCGATCTCGTTCGCCGTGCGGCCCGTGGCGGCAGCGATCTTGGTCGGCGGCACCGTCAACACGAGCAGCCCGGGTGAGCTCGTCGGATTGATGGCCGCCGGCGCGCTCAACGCACTCGTGGTGCACACCTCGTCGGCCACAGCCCGCGCGGCTTCTTCGGTGGCCACATTCGGCTTGGCAAATCCCGCGATCAGCATCGTTGAAGACGTGCTCGCGATTGGGAGCCTCGTCGTGACGTTCGCGTTCCCGATCATCGCCGCGATCCTCGCGCTTCTCGTGGTCATCACGCTGATCGCGCTCGGCTGGCGCGCGTATGCCGGCTCTAGGGCGGCGCCACCACTCACGGTCGAATAAATTTTCGTATGTCGAAGTTATTCTACATGACCAATACGTCCCTCGACGGATACATCGAGGACGAAACCGGCGCCTTCGATTGGGTCAATCCCGATCCAGTATTCGCGTTCATCACTGAGTTGTTGCAGCCGATCGGAACCCATCTCTACGGGCGGCGACTCTATGAGACGATGGCCTACTGGGATGCGCCGGTGGAAGACTATCCACCCGAACAGCGTGACTTCGCACGCGTCTGGCAGAAGGCCGAGAAAATCGTTTTTTCACGAACGCTGACAGGCGCGACGACACGCAACGCGCGTGTCGAGCGGGACTTCGACCTCGAGGCTATTCGGAAGCTGAAGCGCGAATCGGAGCACGACATCATCATTGGCGGCGCCGAGCTTGCGGGGCTTGCGCTTGAAGCCGATCTCGTCGACGAATGTCACCTGTTTCTCAACCCGGTGATCGTCGGCGGCGGAAAGCGGGCATTCCGAGCCGCCGTACGACGGAATCTCGAACTCCTTGAGACGCGCCGTTTCAGCACTGGAGTGATCCACGTGCACTATCGCATACGAGGCGCTACTCCTTAAGAAAGGCCCCGCTTTATGAAATGGAACTCGATGCTGTTGCTGAGATCGTTCAGCTCGCGCGTGTCGGGGAGGCGCGTGTAGCCGAGCCGTTCGTACAAGCGATGCGCGTCGAGAAAACGCGTGTCGCTCCACAGCTCCACAAAGCTCGCGCGCCGGCGTGCCGCTTCTTCTTCGACTAAGCGCACGAACGCGGTGCCCAATCCCGCGCGGCGCGTATGTCTTGAGACATAGAGATGTTTGAGCTCGGCGCCAGCAGGATCGTGTGCCGGCGCGATGCCGCCGCAACCAACGATGGTCCCGTCCAACTCGGCCGTCCAAAAGCGCCCGCCCATCGCCTTGAACGCCGTGTCGATCGCTTTCAATTGCGGCATCTCATGCTCGAGTTCGAGCACGCAGCCCGGATACTCGGAGAACACGGCGTCGATCAACGCGATCAGCCCCGCTGCGTCGTCGTCGCGCGCCTCCCGAATCACGGGTTTGTAGCGGTCGAATTCATTCGACCGTTCCTGCGTCACGGCGGCGGAAGATACCGGCCGTAGAGGAAGCTCTCGCCGTCGGACTCGAGCACCCACGTCGAACCTTTTTCCCAGCGCAGTTCGCTCTCGGTCGCGAGGCCGTCGTTCACGAGATTGGTCATCAGGTCGGCGATCACGTCGCCGTGGGTGCACAACACCGCCGGCCGTCCGCCGAGCGTCTTGATGAACGCCAGCACGTCGTCGGCGTCGGTGTTCTCGGCCAGCTGTTCGGAGACTTCGAGCGCCAGCTTGCGCTCCTTGGCCAGCGCTTCGACCGTCTCTTTGCAACGCACGTGCGGACTGGTGATGACGCGCGCGAACGAGAAGGCCCTGAGGCGCTGCACGAGCTCTTCTGCCTGGCGCCGGCCGGCTTTGGTGAGGGGCCGCAGCTCGTCGGCATTCGTCCACTCGCTGCGGTTGAGCGCCTTCGCGTGACGCACCAGATAGATCGTCGGGCTCACCTGGTTACGCAGTGAAGCGCGTCCCTGCCGCTCGCCACCCGCTTGCACCGCGGCGGCGTCGACCTCATTGGAAAGGCCGCGCAGGAGCGCCCGGTCGTGATTGTACGACAACAGCGACGCGGCTTGGCGCAGCGAGACGAAGCGCAGTTCGTCGACCTCTTTGCTCGGGCGGAAATGACCGTCGAGCACGCGCATGACCCAATAGTGCACGACCTTCGGCCGGCCGCGATGATCCTTATATTTGGTGGTGCCGAGCGCGCGCTCGAGGCGGCAGCGCATGCCCGTCTCTTCTTCGACCTCGCGGATCGCGGTGTGCTCCTCGCGCTCGCCGACCTGCAGCTTGCCCTTCGGGAACGTCCAATCGTCATACGATGGGCGATGCACGATCGCCACCTCGAGCGCGCCCTCGGGCTTGGATCGCACGATGATGCCGCCGGCCGCGCGGACGACGCCGTTCACATCCACGTGCGAAGCTTCTTTCGATCGAACGCGCGCCAGTATTCAGGCCAGCGCGCCCGCGCCGCGGCGGCCGCGGTCAGCTCGAGCGCACTGAAGTGGCCGGCGACAAAGGTCAGCGGTCCCGTGGAGGCGTGTTCGCGAAGCCATTGCGCAGCCACCACCGAGTCATGATGCTCGCCGAGCACTTCTTGCAGATCGGCGGCGGCGCGCGCGAAATTGCGCGCACGCTTGCCGGCGACCGGCGCAACCGCTTCCGCCGCGTAGCGGCAGCGTTTCGATCGGATGCGCAGCTTGTGCAACTGGTCGTCGGTTGGTTCTTGGCCGAAATCATCGACCATGGCGCGGACGTTCCGCCACAGGCTCGCGACGAGCGGTGGGACGGTCAACAATCCTGATTCGGCGGCGATCGGCGCCAACTGCGCCGCGCGCGCGGCCTCCACCAGCCGCTTGAGCAGATCGACGTACCGCGTTTCGTGGATCGTCGCATTCAGGCGCTTCATGCTTTCCTCGCGCTGGCCCGCGAGCAGCGAGAGGATCTTGGCGCCCACCGTGCGATCGCGCGGCGGAAGCGAGTTCGCATCTTTGCGCAATCGATCCATCAACACGTCGGCGTCTCGCACGGCGCCTAACTCGTCGCCGAGCCAGCCGAGCTCCTGCCGCAACGAGGTGGCCCATTCGATGTCCATGAGCGGGAGAAACGTACGAAGGTGGGAGCGCAATCGCCGAACCGCGACGCGCGCTTGATGGATGTCCTCAGGATCCGTGCCCAGACGGATGCCGGCGTCGTGGCGCAACAACCGCGTGGCCGCGAGCGCGAGCGCCCGGCGCAGTATCGCGCCCGCCGTCGCCTCCGGCGCAAGCACCTCGACCTCCAACTCGGACGGACGCTGCGCGCGCGGGCCGAGCGCGCGCACGACTTTAGACGTGGGGTCGGGCAACCCGGCGCCGGCGGCCTGCAGGCGGACGAGGACGGCCGGCAGCAGCATCTCTGCGCCCTCGTCCTTGAGCTCGACTTCGATCTCATGGAAGCGCTTGAGGATCTTGCGGCCATCGACGACCGCGACGTCATCCAGGACGACTTCGGCGAGCGTCGTTCCATCGGCGGCCTTCAACGACACCATCTGCCGCGTGGTGCGCAAGCGCGCGATCGGATGCACGGCGGCGCGACGCACGTACGCGGTCAGCAGATCGAGCGCTGGCGACGGCGGTTCGTCCGGCGGGCCTTGGTACAGATGCTCGCCGCGCACGAGCAGATCGCCCTTGGATTCTGCCGGGCCTGGCAACTTGACCGTCCAGCCCTGGCCGGCACGAAAGCGCAAGCTGCAGTTCCAGCGCGTGATGCGAAGGTCGCGCGTGTCGAAGTACGTGGTGTGGAGCTTGTCGGTGGTGGCGTCGACGCTGGCGACTTCGGTGGTCACCTGCGAGAGGTCGGGGAGCCTGAAGCCGGGCGTCGCTCCGAGTTTAAGCTCGCGCTCAAGCACTGACGTCGACAGGCGTGTGCGCCTGGAGCCGCGCGGTGGCGAGCTCTTGCAGCCGGCGATGCGAGTTGAGGTTGGTCAGGTTGGGCACCTTGTGCCACACGCCCTCAGCGTCGAGCGTCCAGGCGAGCGCGTCGTCGGCGAGATTGACGTCGAGGATCTCCTGCAGCCGCGCCTTGAGCAGCGGATCGGTCACTGGGATGACCGCTTCGACGCGGCGGTCGAGGTTGCGCTGCATGACGTCCGCCGAGCCGATGAAATAGTCCCGCCCGCGCTCTTCGCTGCCGAAGCGCATGATGCGCGAGTGCTCGAGATAGCGCCCCACGATCGAACGCACGCGGATGTTCTCGGACAATCCCTCGACGCCCGGCTGGAGGCAGCAGATGCCGCGCACGATCAGGTCGATCTGCGTGCCGGCTTGGGACGCGTTGTAGAGCGCTTGGATGATCGCCGGATCGACCAGGTTGTTCACTTTGATGACGATACGCCCGTCGGGCGCGTCGGCCTCGCGCTTGATGAGCTCGAGCAGCGCGGGCCGCAACGTGCCGGGCGCGACGAGCAGTTTCTTGTAGCGGCTTTGTTTGCTGTAGCCGGTCAAATAGTTGAACAGCTCGGTGAGATCGGCGCCGAGGTCCTGGTCGCTCGAGAGGATGCCGATGTCCTCGTACAGCCGCGCGGTCGTCGGGTTGTAGTTGCCGGTGCCGACGTGGCTGTAGCGTTTGATGCCCGAAGCTTCTTGGCGCACGACGAGCGTGATCTTCGCGTGCGTCTTCAGACCGACGATGCCATACACGACGTGGACGCCCGCTTCTTCAAGGGCGCGCGCGAAATTGATGTTGGTGGCTTCGTCGAACCGGGCCGTGACCTCGACCAGCGCCACGACCTGTTTGCCGGCTTCGGCCGCGCGGATGAGCGACCGGATGATCGGACTGTCGGCGCCGGTGCGGTAGAGCGTCTGCTTGATGGCCATCACGCCCGGATCGCGCACCGCCTGATCGACGAACGCCTCGACCGACGTCAAGAACGAGTCGTACGGATGGTGGACGAGGATGTCGCCTTGGCGCAGCGCGCGGAACAGATGCAGCGTCTGGTCGCCGGTCACGGACAGCTGCGCCGGCGTGAGCGGCAGCCACGGTTCGTATTTCAGCGCCGGCCGTTCCAGATCGGCGATCGACCACAGATCGCCCAGATCGAGCGGTCCGTCGACGACGTAGATGTCCGAGTCGTCGAGCTCGAGCTCGCGCGCCAGCAAGTTGCGGACGTCCGCCGACATCGCGCGCTCGATCTCCAAGCGGACGGCGTCGGGAGAGCGGCGGCGCATGCGCAGCACCGACTCGACGGCCTCGAGCAGATCTTCTGCCTCGTCTTCTTTGAGCGCGAAGTCGGCGTTGCGCGTGATGCGAAATGCGTGGCGCTCGATGATCTCCATGCCGGGGAAGAGCGAGTCGAGCCGCGCGGCGATGATCTGCTCGATGGGGACGAAGCGCTCGCCGTCGGGCATGCGCACGAATCGCGGCAGCAGTGGTGGGACCTTCAGGCGCGCGATGCGGGGCTCGGCGGCCGCTGGATCGCCGACGACCACGGCGAGGTTCAGCGACAGGTTGGAGATATAGGGGAACGGATGGCCGGGATCGACCGCGAGCGGCGTGAGCACCGGGAAGATCTGCTCGTAGAACATCTTGTCGAGATGCGCGCGATCGGCTTCGTCGAGGTCGGCCCAGTCGGTGAATTGGATGCCCGCCTGCGCGAGCGCGGGCTTGAGCTGTTCGCGGAAGATGCGGACGCTGCGCGCGACGAGCTCCTCGACACGCGGTTTGACGATGTCGAGCTGCTCGATGACCGTGAGACCTTCGGAGCTGGTGCCGCCGACGCCGGCGGACAGCTGTTCTTGTAAGCCGCCGATGCGCACCTGGAAGAACTCGTCGAGATTGCGGCTGAAAATCGCCATGAAACGGACGCGCTCGAGGAGCGGTACCGACTCGTTTTCGGCGAGCGCAAGCACCCGCGCGTCAAAGTCAAGCCACGAGAGATCCCGATTGAGATACTTCATTTGGTCCTAGGCTAGCAAGGAATGGTTAAGGTTAACTAAAGCCCGGGCCTAGTCCTCGATGTTCTCCTCGAGGGCGAAGTTGACGCGCAAGACGAGCGGTCCAAGCCGCATTTCAAGTCGTGTGGCCGCGAGTTGCATTATCCTAGGCCTCCAAGCGCCGCCAGCGCAGTGTTGCAAGGGTGATGCCGATGGTCGCGATCGCGGCGAGCGCGATGACGTCGAGCACCACGCCGTATCCGAATTGGTACACGTGGAAGACGTTTTCGTCGAACACCCAAAACGGGAAGTACGCGATGGGATTCGGGATGTTCGCGATCTGCCAGATCTTATGCCATGTCGCCGGCAGCGGCAAGAGTCCGACCGCGAAGAGCCCTTGGCACACGGGCCACAACGGTCCGACGATCGCGCCGAACCAGCTGCCTTTGATTCCCGCTGTGAGCGCTTGCGTCAACCCGAACCATGCCAGTGGAAACGCGAGGAAGCGCGCGACCTTCAGCAACGACGCGCTGTCGTACGCGGGGTTGAACGGGTGGTCGCCGAGCAGGCTGACGACCAGCCATCCGGTCGCGTAGCAGAGCACGAAGACGGTGACGATCGCGGCGACGTCGATGAGCAACTTGCCAAGCGCGTTGCTGGTCCGGCTGATGGGCCTCGTCCACGCGATCTCGAGATGGCCGTCGTTCTCGATCGCCAGGCTCGAGCCGAAGATCGAGCCGAAAATCGCGGCGGTAATGGCCGCTGCGTAGCCGATGATCGCGAGCACAGCCTGGGTATTGCTGATATCTATGGGCTCGCATCCGCGTGAGCCGACGAGCGACGGGCAGCCGGCCGCCAGTGCGAGCGTCACCAGAAGGATCGCCCCCAGGCCCACGCCGGTCCAGATAAGTCCGTTGCGGACTCGAAGTTGCTCTACGTAGAACATCGTCAGTCTCCTAGGCCTCCATGCGGCGCCATTGCGAGGTCGCAAATGCCCAGCCGCCGATCACGAACACCGCGAGTGCGATGACGCTCAGCAGCGCCGGTGCCATGATGGTGCTCGTCACCAGCGAGAAATCGTTCGCGTGATATTGGAGATACGTCAGCGGGTTCAAGAAGCTGATGATCTTTGCGAGCGCATGCCAGACCGGAGGAAGCGGAGCCGCTGCAATAGCGGTGAGGCCCAACGAGATCGGCCAGATCAGCCCCTGGACGACCCCGCCACCGCGCAAGCGTGCGCTGAGCGCGACGATGAGCGCGTACCATGCCAACGGGAAGAGCATGAAGCGTGCGATGTCCATCAGACTCGAGGGTGGGACGCTGAACGCGATCGGCGACCGCACGTCGATCAGGATCAGCACGAGCGCGATGAACCCGAGAACCACTGACAGCAAGAGCCCGACGCCATCGACGAGCATCACCGCGGTCGCGTACGTCGTGCGAGAAACGGGCTTCGTCCAGGCCACCTCGAGATGGCCGTCGTTCTCTCTCGCAAGCGAGTTGCCGAAGATCGTCGCCATGATGCCGCCTACGAGCAGCGACGCGGCGCCGAGCAGCTCGATGAGGGTGGTCGGTTCCGATGGGGTCGTGTGGGGATCGTCGCCGACCGAAACGTTCACATGCCCATGCGGCGCGAGCGCGTTGACTAGCGCGATGATGCCAAGCATGATGGCAAGCGTGACGATCAGCCAGATCAACGAATTGCGGACCCGCAGTTGTTCGAAATAGTACATCGTGCTTCTCCTACGCCTCCATCCGGCGCCACTGCATGGTCGCCAGCGCCCAGCCGCCGACGACCAACAGCGCTAGCGCGACATCGGCGGTGAACGCCGAGGCCATGCTGCCGCCGCCTGTCGTCAGGAGCGAGTATCCGGTTTCGTGGTACTGTATGTACGTCAAAGGGTTGACCAGATTGAGCAGCCCCGTCAAACCTTGCCACACAGGCCCTAAGGGGATCTCGTGCAAGCCGAGCAGGATCAGGCCGATGGGCCAGACGAGACCTTGCACGAGCCCGCCGCCGCGCACGCGCGCGCTCAGCGCTACGATGACCGCGTACCACGCGAACGGGAAGAGCCCGAAGCGCACGAGATCGCCCGCCATCGTCGAAGCGCCGGCGAGCGAGATCGGTGCGCGCAGGGCGCCATGGATGAGGGCGTGCACGACGAGCCCGATGAGGATGGCGATCGCGATGCCGGCCGCGTCGACAAGCATGACGGCCGTCGCGTAGTCCGTGCGCGAATGAGGTTTGGTCCACGCCGCCTCGAGATGGCCGTCGTTTTCCCTCGAGAGCGCTGAGCCGAGCACCGTCGCCATGAGACCCCCGACGATCAGCGCGGTGGTTCCAAAGAAATCGATGACGCCGGTCATGCCCTGCGGCTGCGTCGCGTGCGTGTGCCCCCCAGCGCTGTCGAGCGCGGTCACGGCGCCGACGAGCGCGACGATACCGAGCAGCGCCACCAACCCGATCGTCAACACGATCAGATAACGGCGAACGCAGAGCCACTCCTTGTAGTACATCTCAGTTCTCCCGGTTGAGCGCCGCCATCGCGTTGGCCGAATCGTCGCCGACCGCCGCGAGGAAGATGTCTTCCAGGTTCTGGTTGAGCACGCGCAGGCTCACGGGTTTGGCCGCATCGATCATCTTGGCCACACCGTTGCCGCCGTCGCGGATATACGCGCGCAAGATGCGCCCCTGGCGCATTATGCGGCGCACGTGCGGATCGGAGTCGAGTGCGGCGATCGCAGGCGCGTCGCCGTCGAACGTCGCTTCGACGACCTTCTCGCCCGCCCGCAGCTCCTCGACGTCGCCCTGTAGCACGATCTTGCCCTTGTGCATGATCGCGACATGGTCCGCCGCGCGTTCGACCTGACCGATCTGGTGCGAGCTGAACAGGATCGTCGCGCCGCCTGCCGCCGCGTCGATCATCAAGTCGAGCACGTGGCGCTGATGCACCGGATCCAGCCCGCTCGACGGCTCGTCGAGCACGAGGATGTCGGGCCGGGTAGCGAACGCCATCGTCAGCGCGAGCGCGCTCTGCTGGCCTTTGGAGAGATTCTTCACCTTCTTCTTGATGTCGAAGGCGAAGAGGTCCAGCAGTGCTTGCGCTCGCGCTGCGTCGTACCGGCGAAACGACCGCTTGGTCAGCTCAAGATGGTCGCGGCCGGTCATCCAACCGTAGAGCGCGTTGCGCTCCGGCACGTACGAGATTCGTTCGAACAGCTCTGGCCGCAAAGACTCGCCGTCGAAGCGCACCGTGCCGGCGTTTGGAAACGCCAAGCCCAACGCGCATTTGAAGGTCGTCGTCTTGCCGGCGCCGTTCGTGCCGAGCAAGCCGAAGATCGAACCTTTGTCGATTGCGAATGACACATCGTCTGCCGCGACCGTCGAGCCGTATGCTTTGGTCAGACCTTTGACTGAGATCATCGGTGTGTTTTCGATCATCATGATGCTGCGTTCTCCTCTGACGCATCGTGTGGATACCAGCGGTCGAGCACGTGCTCGAACAAAACTTTCATCTCGTCGCGCGACAGGCCCATGGATTTGCCCTCGCGGACGGCTTGCGCGATCGCTTGATCGGCGACGTCAGCGACAGCGCGCTTCGCGCCGGCGACGGAACCGGTGCCGGCGATGAACGAGCCCCGGCCGGCCATGGTTTCGATGACGCCATCGCGCTCGAGCTCTCGATAGGCTCGCGCGACGGTGTTGGCATTGACGACGAGGTCGGCCGCGAGCTGCTTGACGGTGGGCAGCTGCTCGCCCGGTGCAAGAACACCGAGCGCAACAGAGCGCTTGACCTGCTCCATGATCTGGAGGTAGATCGGCACTCCGCTGCGCGGGTCGACCGTGAAGATTGCGGGCATCGGAGTTAGATCCTCGGGCCCCAACCTTGGAACATCGTGGCGGTGTTTGCGTTGGGCAGGCGTACGAAGGGGTGGTTGACATCGTCAATCGTCTCGACGCCGTTGGAGTTGATGCGGTTGGTGAGCATGTGCCTTTCCTTTCCTAGTTTACTGTTGTACTAGTTCACTAGTACGATAGTGAATATACCATCAGGGAGACGAGCTGTCAAGCGCCGATTTGTCCCGCTGCGGGGGATTCTGCAGCCGACGCACCTAAAATGGGCGTCCATGCCCACTGAATATCATTACGGCTCTTTGACATGGCCGCAAGTCAAAGAGGCGGTGGCCGCTCGTAAGGTCGCCGTCGTGCCGGTCGCCGTGCTCGAAGACCACGGGTTGCATCTGCCGATCGACACCGACTTGCTGCTCTGCAACGCGGTGTGCGAGCGCGCCGTGGCGGCGTGCGCCGATCGAGCGGTGCTCGTGCCGGCGATCAATCACGGCTACACGCCGCACCACATGGACTTTCCCGGACCGATCACGATCGGCTGGCAGACCTTCATCGCCTACGGGCTCGACGTATGCCGCAGCCTCGCCCATCACGGTTTCTCCCGCATCTTGATCGTCAACGGACATGGCAGCAACACGCCGTTCGTGGATATCATCGCCCGCCTGACGGTCGTCGAGACGCACGCCTTGGCCGCAGCAGTAAACTATTGGAATGCGCCAGGCGTCCACGAGGTCGCAGAGAGCTTGCGCGAGTCCGACAAGGTCGGCGGCATGAACCACGCGTGCGAATTCGAGACATCGATCTATCTCGCGCTGCGGCCGGATCTCGTCGACATGTCAAAGGCGGCTCGCGAACTGTCGCACCGGCCTACCAAGAACTATTGGACGGATCTCGTGGCCGGCGATGGACCTCTCGCGATGATGGAACACTGGAGCGCGATCTCGGACACGGGGGTCATGGGCGACCCCACCAAAGCGAGCGCGCGAAAAGGGGAGCGGCTGCTCGCGGCGGCGGCCAAGGGGATCGTCGAACTCGTCGACGAGCTGCGCGCGCGCCCGGACGCGAAGCGAAAGGACCACCATTGAGGACGCCGCTTCGTTTTGCGTTCGTCGTGGTGGCGATCGCGCTGTCCGCTTGCACGAAGATCAGCACCCAGACGGGCGCAAGCACCGGCGGCAACGCGTGGACCCATCCGGGCGAGCTGCGCATCGCCAGCCGTCAAGAGCCGGACAACCTCAATCCCATGCTCGGCACTGAGGTCATCGACAAGGACCTCTCGATGTTCTGGGGCGGTTATCTGTTCAATTGGAACGACCAGAACCAACTCGTGCCGGAGCTTGCTGCGCAAGTCCCGACGCTCGCCAACGGCGGCATCAGCAAAGACGGCCTCACGATCACGTATCACCTACGCTCCGGCGTCAAATGGCAGGACGGCGCGCCGTTTAGCGCCGATGACGTCATCTTCACCTGGCAGCAGCAGCTCAACCCCGACAATCCCGTCATCAGCCGCCTCGGTTTTGACGACATCGCGCGCATCGACAGGCGCGACGACCACACCATCGCGGTGCATCTCAAGAAGCGTTTCTCGCCGTTCGTGAACATGTTTTTTGCGATGAGCAACAACCCGGTCGCCGTGCTGCCCAAGCACCTGCTCTCCCAATATCACGATCTCACCCGAGTCGCCTATAACCGGATGCCGGTCGGCACTGGGCCGTTCCGAGTCGTGGAGTACGTGCGCGGCTCGCATATCACGTTC
Organism: Vulcanimicrobiota bacterium; assembly: GCA_963812135.1. Lineage (GTDB taxonomy): Bacteria > Vulcanimicrobiota > Vulcanimicrobiia > Eremiobacterales > Eremiobacteraceae > JAFAHD01. Next base: position 503,620 of record CAWETU010000001.1, on the reverse strand, counting down.
GACGCCAATCCGCTCTACTGGCGCGGACCGCCCAAGCTCAAGCGCATCGAATGGCAGATCGTCGGCAACGACAACACCATCCTCACGCTGTTGGAATCCAACCAGATCGATTTCTACTACCGGGCGACCGAAGGCCTGAAGCCCAGTCTCGAGCATATCCCGGGCACGAGCATCATCATTTACCCGTTCACGCAGTACGCGGACATCGGCATCAACGCGTCGCACCCGCCGCTGGACGACCTGCGCGTCCGCCAAGCGCTTGCCTATGCCACCGATCGAAAAGAGCTGATCGACAAGGTGAGCCACGGCGTCAATGCGTTAGGCGATACGGATCAGCCCGATTTCTTGTGGGCGCACGACGACCACGCGGCCACCTATCCGTACGATCCGCGCAAGGCTGCGGCCTTGCTTGACGCCGCCGGCTGGAAGCTCGGCTCCGACGGCATGCGCGCCAAGGACGGCAAACCGCTGCAGCTGGGGATGACGGGGTTCACCGGTTCGTCGACGGTGAGCGGCGCGCAAGTGGTGATCCAACAGCAGTGGCGCAAAGTCGGCGTGGATATCGAGATCAAGGATTGGCCGTCGAATGAGCTCTACGCGACGCTCGCCAACGGCGGCGTCGAGCAGAGCGGCAAGTTCGATGTCGCCTACGAGGAGTGGGCCAACGGCATCGATCCGGACGATTCGATCCTGGTGACCTGCACGATGGCGCCGCCGGCGGGCTGGAACGTCTACCATTTCTGCAGCAAGCGCCTCGATGCGGCAGAAGCGGATGCGCTTAGCACGTACGATCAGGCCAAACGCAAGGCCGACTACGCGATCGTGCAAGAAGAGATGAACAACGCGTTGCCGTTCATCATCATCTGGTACGTGCGTCGCATGGACGTCATCAACACGGACTTCAAGAACTACAAGCCGGCGCACGCCGTGACGCCGTTCTGGAACACCTGGGAGTGGGCGATCTGACCCCGCGGGCGCGTTACGGGAGTAGGATCAGCTTGCCGGTCGTCTTACGCGCTTCGAGATCGCAGTGCGCCTGTGCGGCGTCCGCGAGCTTGTACACGTGCGCGACGCGCACGTGCAGTTCGTGCCGTTCGACCATGCCGAAGACGTCGGCGGCGCGCTCGCGCAGCTCTTCGGTCGTCGCCACGTAGTCGATCAACGTCGGACGCGTCAAGAACAGCGATCCCTTGACCAACCGCAGCGGCTCGATCGCCGGCGCGTTGCCGCTCGACTGCCCGAAACTCACCATCATGCCGCGCCGGCGCAAGACGTTGAGCCCTTTCTCGAACGTCGTCTTGCCGACGGAATCGTAGACGACGTGCACGCCGGCACCCGCGGTGAGGCGTTTGGTCTCGCTTTCGAAGTCTTGCTTTGTGTAGAGGATGACGTCGTCGGCGCCGGCCTCGCGCGCAAGCGTGGCTTTCTCGTCGGTCGACACGGTGGCGATCACGCGCGCGCCGATGCGCCGTGCCATTTGGGTGAGGAGCAAGCCGACGCCGCCGGCAGCCGCGTGCACGAGCGCGTCGTCTCCGTTGCGAAGCGGGTAGGTGGTCCGGCTCAGATAGTGCGCGGTCATGCCCTGCAGGAGCACCGCGGCAGCGGTCTGGTCGTCGACGCTGTTGGGCACCGGCACGAGCCGTTCGACCGGCACGGCGGCGTACTCCGCATAACTGCCCCGGACGTTGCAATACGCGACGCGGTCGCCGACTCTGAAACCGCGCGCGTCCGGCGCGAGCGCCTCGATGACGCCGGCCGCCTCGTTGCCCAAGATAAACGGCGGCGCGCCCTCATACTTGCCCATCCGATGGTAGACGTCGATGAAGTTGACGCCGGTCGCCGCGATGCGAACGAGCGCTTGGCCGGCTCCCAAGCTGGGAATCGGCATATCTTCATACGAGAGCGCCTCTGGCCCGCCGAATTGCTTGACGACGATCGCGTTCATCGCGGCATCTCCCCCGGACGACCCCTGCATGATTTGGTGCGGAGCGCCGATAATCCAAAGGACGAGCAGCGCGGTATGACGCGTCCGGTTCGCTGCCGGTCCGGGTTTGCACTCTCGCTTAGAAGCACCCGGTCACACTTGCATAATCGCGTCCGCGTCGACCTGGATCGCTGTAACAAGCCCGTGCTCGCGGCGGTCTTAGGCCATAGCACCGAATGAGGAGAGCTGTTGGATGACTAGATACGCGTTACTGCTCGCCGCGGCGATCGCTGTTATGGGCGCCGTGGCGTTCACTCCCGCACAGGCGAAGGCATCATTTCGAGTCTGCAACGACTATAAAGAACATATAAACTCGGCGGTGGCCTACTACTCGTCGGAGTACGATTACTTCATCTCCGAGGGCTGGTGGTCGCTGGATCCGGGTCAGTGCAAGACGGCGATCGCCGGCGACCTCAAGGTCAAGTACGTCTACGTATACGCCGTGAACGATGGCGATTCGTGGCACTGGCCGGGCGATTACAAAATGTGCGTCAATCCGAACGATCCGTTCACGCTTTACAACGCTCAGAACAAGTGTCCGTTCGTATACAAGGACTTCCGAGAAGTGGACACGGGCGACTACAAGTCGTTCACCTACACGTTTAAATAACGTAACCTGCCATCAAAACCGGGGCCGCTCCGCAGACGCCCCGGTTTTTTATTTGGCAAGGGTACGCGCACGGCGCGAAGAACGCGCGGGAGGTGCGAACCTCAAAATTCGGTCCCCTCGAACGGCGAGTCCCGGTGATCGGCCAAGGGACGTGGCAAATGCACGCGGCAGGCGCGAGCGCCGCCCGGGCAGTGCATGCGCTGCGTTTGGGCATCGAACTGGGCATGACCCACATCGACACAGCGGAGATGTACGGCGACGGGCGCGCCGAGGAGATCGTCGGTGAAGCGATCGCCGGCCTGCCGCGCGACAGCGTCTTCGTCGTCTCCAAAGTCTTGCCGCAGCATGCCAGCTACGAAGGCACGATCAAAGCCTGCGAGGGTTCGCTGCGCCGGCTGGGCCTGGATTTTCTCGACGTCTATCTGCTGCACTGGCGCGGCAGCTACCCGTTGGAGCAGACCATGTCAGCGCTGGAACATCTCGTCGACACGGGCAAGATCCGGGCGCTTGGCGTGAGCAACTTCGACGTCGACGATCTGAAAGAAGCGCAGGCCGCGCTCACGCGCCACCCGATCGTGTGCAACCAAGTGCTCTATCATCTGCAAGAACGGCATGTGGAGCGGTTCGTGTTGCCATATTGCCAAGCGCACGACATCGCGCTCGTGGCCTACAGCCCCTTCGGTCACGGTGAATTTCCGTCTGCGCGCTCGCGCGACGGCCAAATGCTTGGGAAAATCGCGCAGCGCCAGGGCGCGACTGCGCGCCAGGTGGCGCTCGCGTTTCTCACGCGCCTCGAGGGCACGTTCGCGATCCCGAAAGCCGAATCGGAAGCCCACGTGCGCGAGAACGCGGCCGCGGGCGATCTGCGCCTCTCGCCCGACGAGATCAAGGCCATCGATGCGGCGTTCCCGGTCAGAGAAGCCGCCGGATTGCCGACGCTCTAACCATTCTTTCGCAAAGAGAAAGGCCCGGCGGTCGCCCGCCGGGCCCTTATTTGCAATCGCCGAAGCGATTACATCATGTCGTAGCCGCCCATACCGCCGCCGCCCGGCATCGAACCGTTCTTCTTCTCCTCGGGTTTCTCGGAGATGAGCGTTTCGGTGGTGAGCAACAGGGCGCCGATCGATGCGGCGTTCTCAAGCGCGGAGCGCGTGACCTTGAGCGGGTCCACGATGCCGAACTTGAACATGTCGCCGTACTCGCCCGTGAGTGCATCGAAGCCCTCGTTCGCCGCCAGCGTCTTGACTTTCTGGACGACGACCGAACCCTCGAAGCCCGCGTTCTCGGCGATCTGCCGGAGCGGATCTTCGAGCGCGCGGCGCACGATGTTGATGCCAAGGGCTTCGTCGTTGGCCTGGCCGTTTTCGCCCTTGAGACCTTCAAGCGACTTGAGCGCGTGGATGAGCGCAGCGCCGCCGCCCGGCAGCATGCCCTCTTCGACCGCAGCGCGTGCGGTGGAGACGGCATCTTCCATGCGGTGCTTCTTCTCTTTGAGTTCCGTCTCGGTCGCCGCGCCGACTTGGATGACGGCGACGCCGCCCGACAGCTTGGCAAGCCGCTCTTGCAGCTTCTCGCGGTCGAAATCCGAATCGGTCTCGTCGATCTGGCGCTTGATCTGAGCGATGCGGGCTTTGATCTCTTCCTTCTTGCCCGCGCCGTCGATGATCGTGGTCTCGTCCTTGGTGACGATGACCGTGCGCGCCTTACCGAGCTCGGTGAGCGTGACCTTATCGAGCTTGAGCCCGAGCTCTTCGGAGATCACCGTGCCGCCCGTGAGGATGGCGACGTCTTTGAGCATCTCCTTGCGACGGTCGCCGAAGCCCGGCGCCTTGACCGCCACGCACGTGAACGTGCCGCGCAGCTTGTTCACGACGAGCGTCGCGAGCGCTTCGCCATCGACGTCCTCGGCGATGATGAGCAGCGGCTTTTGGACCTGCACGACCTTCTCGAGCAGCGGCAGGACGTCGGCGATCGCCGAGATCTTGCGCTCCGTGATCAGGATGTACGGGTCGTTGAGCACGGCTTCCATGCGCTCCGGATCGGTCACCATGTACGGTGAGATGTAGCCCTTGTCGAACTGCATGCCTTCCTTCAGCTCGAGCTCGGTCTTCGTCGTCTTGGACTCTTCAACGGTGATGACGCCGTCTTTGCCGACCTTCTCCATGGCCTCGGCGATGATCGCTCCGATCGCCTTGTCCTTGGCGGAGATGGTCGCGACCTGCGCGATATCTTCGTTGGTCTTCACCTGGCGCGCCATCTTCTTGAGGGCGTCAACAGCCTTCTCGACCGCTTTCTCGATGCCGGCTTTGATGCCGAGCGGGTTCGAGCCGGCCGCTACGTTGCGCAGGCCTTCCCGGATGATCGCTTGCGCGAGCACCGTCGCGGTGGTGGTGCCGTCGCCGGCGATGTCGTTGGTCTTGGACGCGACCTCTTTGACGAGCTGTGCGCCCATGTTCTCGAAGTGATTGGGCAGCTCGATCTCTTTGGCGATGGTCACGCCGTCGTTGGTGATGGTCGGCGAACCGAACTTCTTGTCCAGCACGACGTAGCGGCCTTTCGGGCCGAGCGTCACGCGAACGGCGTCAGCGAGAGCGTTCGCACCGCGCTCGAGAGCGCGCCGCGCGCTTTCGTCGAAAAGTAATTCTTTTGCAGCCATGACGTGTTGCGTTTCTCCTTAGCGCTTGACAGTGGCGAGAACGTCTTTCTCACCGATGATGAGGTATTCTTTACCGTCGATCTTGACTTCGCTACCCGCATATTTCGAGTAGATGACTTTGTCGCCGACTTTGAGGTCGAGATGGATGATCTCGCCTTTGTCGGTCTTGCGGCCGGGTCCGACGGCCATGACGATGCCTTCTTGAGTCTTTTGCTGGGCGGTATCCGGCAAGATGATGCCGCCGGTGGACGTTGCAGCCGGCTCGACGGGCTCGAGGACGACTCGGTCGGCGAGGGGCGTGAGTTCGACTTTGGTCGCGGTAGCAGGCACGGACAAACCTCCTTGATCGGCTGGGGTCGATGCCGACGCGAACCCCAAGCGGGGCGTCCGCACGCCGGCGAGAATCTAAAGGTCCTAGGATGCGCCCCGAACGGGGCTTTTTTCGCCTGGATTAGCAGTCTCAGCAGTTGAGTGCTAAACCCAGTATACCGGGAGGTTCAGGCTTTGACAAGGGGTTCCTGCCCCTGTGGACGGGGTCGTGGCTGAGGCCGCTTCGTGGCTCGAAATCGACCGTGCGACGCTTGTCGCCAACGCCCGGGCGCTGGCCAAAAAAGCGGCGCCGGCGGCCTTTTGCGCGGTCGTCAAGTCCGAGGCGTACGGCCACGGGCTCGTGCCGGTCGGCCTTGCCTTGGCCGGCGCCGGCATCGACGGACTGTGGTTCGGCGTCTTCACCGCGGATGAGGGACTGGCGCTGCGCGATGCGGGCATCGAACAGCCGATCCTCGTCGTCGGGCCGGTTGCGGAAGCGCAACTCGCGCAGGCCGCGAGCGCGCGATTGCAACTCGGCCTGCTCGACGAGAGCATGGTCGAGCCGTTCGCGCGCCATCACATCGTCGCGCATCTCAAGGTCGACACCGGCGTCGGCCGCTTCGGCGTGCCGAGCGACCGGGCAGGCGCAGTCCTCGAACGCGCGAAAGCGCTCGGTCTTGAGATCGCCGGCATCTACTCGCACCTCGCAAGCGCCGAGGATATCGATACAACGTTCGTGATGCAACAAGTCGAGGCGCTCGGTCGAGTAGAACTCGACCGCCACATTTCCTCAAGCGAAAAGGCACATCGCGGCTTCCGCGGCTGCGATGATGTGGCCGCAGACGCGCCTCGACATGGTGCGCTGCGGCATCGCGCTCTACGGCGCGTGGCCGTCCCCGCAAGTCGCGGCAGTGCTCGCCGGCGACGATCCATCGTTCGAATTGCGCCCGGCGCTGCGCTGGTTCGCCCCGATCGTGCAGCTGCGCGATGTGCGAGCGGGCGAGAGCGTGGGATACTCGCGCGCGTTCGTCGCCTCACGCGACAGCCGTATCGCCGTGTTGCCCGCCGGCTATGCGGATGGACTGCCGCGCGCGGCCGGCGGCGGGCGCATGCACGTGCGGCTCGGCGCGGCGCGCGCGCCGATCGTCGGGCGCATCTGCATGAACGCCTGTATGCTCGACGTCACCGGCATCGAGCCGGCGGTCGCGCTCGGCGACCTCGCGCAGATCGAGATCGAGCCGCTCGCCAAAGCGGCCGGTACGATCAACTACGAGATCCTCGCGCGCCTGCCACACCATCTCGAACGCCGCTACACATGACCCATCTGCCGGGCGCACCGCAACTCGCGGAAATGCTCGCCGTGGTCGTGGCGATGTCGGTGCTCACCGCGCGGCTGCGCATCCCGTACACGGTCGGCCTGGTGCTCGCCGGACTGCTGATCGGACTGATACCGCATCAGCGCGCGATCGAGCTCACGCCGGGCCTCGTCTTGTTCGTGTTTTTGCCGCCGCTGCTGTTCGATGGCGGTTGGAATGCCGACACGAAGGAGCTGCGCCGCAACTGGGTCCCGATCACGCTGCTTGCGACGGTCGGCGTCGTGCTCGTCATCGCGCTCTCATACGTCTTCTTGGTATTCGGCGCGCATTTGGCGCCCCAGACGGCGATCATCTTCGGCGCCGTGGTCGCCGCGACGGATCCGGTCGCGGTGCTCGCGCTGTTCAAGACGCTGCGGGTGAATCCGAGCCTGCTCGCGATCGTCGAAGGCGAAAGCTTGTTCAACGACGGCACCTCGGTCGTTGCGTTCAGCGCGCTGTTGGCGGTGTTCGCCGCCCAAGGACCCGGCTTTCACCTCGGGCAGACGGCGTGGGAGTTCTTCCTGATGACGGCCGGCGGCATCGCCGTCGGGGTGGTGATCGGTTACCTCTCACGGCTGGTCATCCGCCTGATCGCCGATCAGGTGATGGTGGTCGCGGGTGTGACGGTCGCCGTCGCGTACGGCGCGTACTTCATCGCCGACGACCTCGGCGTGTCCGGCATCATGGCGGTGATCTTCGCCGCGATCGTGATCGCCGGGTCCACCAGTCTTAGCAAGCTCGCGCCCGAACAGCGCGCCACGATCGGCGGTTTTTGGGAAGTGGTCGCGTTCTTGGCGAACACTGCGCTGTTCTTGCTGATCGGCGCATCGATCCACATCCGCGACATCATGTCGGAGTGGCCCGATGCCGCCTGGGGCCTGCTCGCCGTCATCGTCGGCCGGCCGCTCATCGTCCGACTGCTCGCCCCGGTGAGCGCGCTGCTCGGGCGGCCGCTCTCCTCGAAATGGCAGAACGCCATCACGCTCGCGGGGATGCGCGGCGCGCTCTCGATGGCGCTGGTGTTGAGCCTGCCGGACGATTTCCCGAGCAAATCGCTGCTCGTGTCGATGGTGTTCTCGGTCGTGCTCTTCACGGTGGTGGTCCAGGGCTCGCTGCTCGAGCCGCTGCTGCGGGCGATGGGGCTTATCGGACAAGCCCAGCCCGCTGGTACCGCGGATTCCGCCGCGCAGGCTTGACAAGACCTATCGGTTAGTGGTAACTTACCGTTAGTGCAAACTTACGAACGGCAACTCGACGCACTTGGCGACCCGACGCGGCGCGCGATCCTCGACATGCTGAGGCGCGGACCGCGGCCCGTCGGGGAGCTGGCGAGCCGCTTGCCGGTGAGCCGGCCGGCGGTCTCGCAACACCTCAAAGTCCTCAAGGAGGCCGGGCTCGTGGCAGACAGGCGCAACGGCACGCAGCGCGTCTACCAGGTCAATCCCGACGGGTTGGCCGGTCTGCGCACGTACCTCGAGGCCTTCTGGGGCGCGGCGCTGTCCAACCTCAAAGCGGTCGCGGAGAGCGACCATCGTAAGCGTAGGAGAAAGCAATGATCAAGAACACGTCCGAGCAACTCCTGGTCGATCAGACCATTCGCATCGAAGCGCCGCAAGAAGCGGTCTTCGAACTGCTCACCGATCCGACCCAGATGGAACGCTGGCAACCTATGGAGTTCTTCGAGCCGCGCGTCGGCGGCAAATACCGATTCGCCAAGGGAGAATGGATCGCGGTCGGTGAGATCATCGAATTCGATCGACCGAACACCGTTGCATATACCTGGGATTGGCAGAACGAGCCAATCGGCTCGCGCACCGTCGTGAAGTACGAGCTGAAGAAGGACGGCGACGGTACGCTGGTCCGTCTTACCCATACCGGCTTCGTCGACGCCGAGTGGGCATCCAGTCACGCCAAGGGTTGGGGTGACTACCTCGGTCGCCTCAAGATCGTCGCCGAGGGCGGCGATCCCGGCCCCGACATGGCTGGCCAGTAAGACCCGAGCGGCGTATGTAGGACCCGAGCGAAGCTCGGGTGCGGCCGCGAGCGAATGCTCGCGGCCGTCGCATTGCGGACATGGCAATTTTCGCAAGGCGCGGTTCACCGGAGGTTCGAAAACCTCGACCATGCGTTGGATCGCTGCGATCTCAATCGCGCTCGCGGTCATCGGTTTTTGGGCGCTCGTCCTTTTGGGTTCCCACCGCCATGCCGAGCCTCATCGCATCACCTCGATGCCATTGCCGCCGCAATTGCGCGCGCGCGAAAGCGGACTTCGCTGGCCGCTGCTCGTCGGAAACGCGGCGGCGCCAGTGCAAATACCGGCGCCGAGCGACGTGCGGATCGAGTTCGGTCGAATCGGTCGGAATGTCGGCCGGATGAATTCGACCGCTACGAATCTGCCTTAAGTGTAAGGCGACGCGCTCAGCCGGTCGATCTGCCAATTCGCGCCCGTGCCGGTCAGCGGCGTGTGGCAGTACGGGCACACCGTGACGCCCGGCTCCACCGGGGCTCCGCAGCCTTGGCAGTGCGCGGGCGCGCCCTCCCCGACGGTCTTCGGCGTGGTCGTCCCTGCGGGTCGCACGAACACGGCGAACTCCGTGAAATAGTTCGGCTGCTTGCTGCCGTCGGTGACGACGCAGTTCGCGTCATCGGCGGTGTAACGAAGCGCTTGGCCCGTGAAACGCACCGTGATCAGCTGCTGCATGCCGTCGACCGAGACCTTGAAGATGAGCGGCGCGTCGAGCTTCACGTCGCTCACATGGCGTACCAGACCGGCGCCTTTCCACTGCGCCACGTTTTGTCCGAGCTGATCGGCGAACTGCTGCGTCGCGCTGTCGCCAAGGGCCGACGGGTCCATGTTGTTCTCAGCGTTCTGCGCCGCGAGATACGTCTTGGTCGCTTGTTCGAGGAACGCGACGTCTGAGAAATCCGGATCGATCTTCTCAAGCGATGCGATCTGATCTTTGGCCTGCTGCCACATCGGCGTGCTCGGCTTTTGCAGCGCAGCCATCGCGCCGGCGTCGCCCGAGAACGCATCCGGCGGAAGGTCTACGTCATCGCTCGTCCACATGCGCACCGTCTGGTTCTGGTTGCCGTTGATGAGCCAGGCTATGAAGTTGAGAAGTCCCATCGTCAGTCTTCGTCTGCGCGCCCGTGAGCGCGAGACTACATCGCCTCTTCTATTTCATCCGATGCGTTCGTGCGCCAGCTCTCTAAGATATCGGCGGCTTCTTGCGGCGTCTTCGCATACGCGTCCGGGGGCCACTGCGCGAACGCCTCGGCCGGCACGGGACGCCACAAGGCTGCCACCGGGCGCACGCCGGCGCCTCGAGCCGCCTCGACATCCAGCGGCGTGTCGCCGACGTACGCGCACTCGGCTCCCTCCGCTTCGAACGAAGCAAGCGCATAGATAAGCGGTTCGCTCTCCGGCTTGTGCCGGGCGGTGTCTTCCTTGGCCACTACTACTTCGAAAGGGCGGTCCAGGTGACACAGCGTCAGCCCGCGCAGCGCAGTGTCCCTCAATTTAGACGTCACCACGCCCAGGCGCAGTCCCGCTTCCTTGAGGCGGTGGACGAGCTCCGCGACCCCCGCCATCTGACGGACGCTGGCGTCGTGCCGCTCGAGGTTGTACTCGAGGTAGGTCTGCATCGCGCGCTCGAGATCGGCGCCACTGAAATAGCGGCGCAGCGTGTCGCGCAGCGGCATCCCGAGATCCGCGTTGATGTTCTCCAAGGTCATCACGCGTCCGAGTTTGCGATATGTGTGATCAAAGGACGCGACGATCAGCTCGGTCGAGTCGATCAAAGTTCCGTCGAGATCGAACAACACGACGCGGATCGGCTTGCGCGAGCTTGTCATGACGCGCCGACTCCCGCCCGCGACAACGCCGCGTGAACAAGGCGCTCGATGAGGGCGCCGTACGTGATGCCCGCTGCGGCTGCCGCTTCCGGGAACAGGCTGAGCGGCGTGAGCCCAGGCAGCGTGTTGCATTCGAGCACGTACATCGAATTGGTGACCGACATCAACACGTCCACTCGCGAATAATCACGGCAGCCGAGCGCGCGATGCAAACGCGTGGCGTGCGCCGCCATGCGGGCCGACACGTGCTCGGGCAGGTCGGCAGGCACCACGTGCGTGCTCGCGCCGGCCGTGTACTTGGCGTGATACGTGTAGAAATCGTCGTGCGGCACGATCTCGACCACCGGTAACGTCTGGTCTGCCAAAACGGCGACCGTGAATTCGCGTCCCTCGACATACTCTTCGACGATGATCGCGTGATCGAACGCGGCCGCCTCGCGAACCGCTGCCGAAAACTGCTCGGGGAAGTGCACGATGTTGACGCCGACCGCGGAACCTTGCGCGACCGGTTTGACGACGCACGGCAGTCCGGGCATTTCCGGTATCGCGTCGGCTTCGCCCGCGCTCGCGTCGAGCAAGACGCCGCGCGGCACCGGGATGTCGAGCGAACGCGCGACCGCTTTGGTGATCCACTTATCCATGGCCAGGGCGCTCGCGCGCGCGCCGGAACCCTGATAGGGGATGCGCAGCCAATCCAAGATCGCTTGCAACGTGCCGTCTTCACCCGTGCCGCCATGCAGCGCGTTGAAGATCGCGTCAGGGCGCTGCTCGCGCAGCGCGTCGACGATGTTCTTGTCGAAGTCGAGGGTGATGCTCGGATAACCGAGCTCCGTGAGCGCGGCCGCGACGCCTGCGCCGGTCTGCAGGCTGATCTCGCGTTCGGCGGAATCGCCGCCGGTGACGACGGCGATCCTCGGTTTGCCCACCCGACCCCCGCTCACGCCTTGAGGACGTGCACTTCAAGCTCCAGTTCGACGCCGTGTTTGGCTTTGACCGCTTCGCGCACCCGCTCGACGAGCGCGAGCACGTCGGCGCACGTCGCGTTGCCGCGATTGACGATGAAGTTGGCGTGTTTGTCGGACACCTCGGCGCCGCCCCAGTGCCAGCCTTTGCAACCCGTCGTCTCGATGAGCCGCGCGGCGAAGTCACCGGGCGGATTGCGGAAGATGCTGCCGGAGTTGGGCAATTCGAGCGGCTGCGTCGAATTGCGCTTGGTGATGCGCCGTTTGAGCTCGGCTTGCACCTCGGCGGGATCGCCGGGCTTGAGTTCGAGCTCGGCGGCGGTGACCACCGCGCGCCGGTCGAGCGACGAACGGCGATAGGAGAATTCGGGCGTTGTGAATGTTTGCAGCTTCTCGCCTGCGACGAGCACCTCGACGCGGGTGACGACGTCGCCGATCTCGACGTCGGTGCCGGCGTTCATGCGCACCGCTCCGCCGACCGTGCCGGGGATGCCGACCAGACCCTCCGCTCCCGAAAGGCCGGCGAGCGCGGCTTCGCGGCACAGCGACACGACGGGCGTCGCACCGCCCGCACGCACGCGCGTGCCGTTGATGCTCACTTTGGTGAAGTCGCCGACGAGCCTGACGACGAGGCCGGGGTATCCCTCGTCGGGCACGAGCAGGTTGCTGCCGAATCCGATGATCGTCCATGGGATCTGGTGCTGTTCGCACAGGCTCAACGCGGCGGTCAGCGTCACGATGCTGCTGATCTCGGCGTGCGCTGCGGCCGGTCCACCGACTTTCATCGAGGTTTTCGGCGCCAGCGGCACGTCGAACTCGACGCTCTTGCCGAGCGTACTCTTCAACGCGGCGCGTTGCGCGTCGTTCAGCACTTAGACGGAACCGATGCCGGCGTCGGCGGCCGACAGACTGGCCGCAAGTTCGTGGGCGACACCGCCGATGTCGCCGGCGCCGAGCGTGAGCGCCAGGTCGCCGGATCCGAGCGTGCGTTGCAGGTACGCGAGCACGTCTGCGGCTTTGGGCAGATAGGTGACGCGTTTGGCAGCGTCGAGGTCGCGCACGCACTCGACGATCGACTCGGCGCGCACGCCGGGCAGCGGCACCTCACCCGCGGCGTAGATATCCGTGACGATGATCTCATCGGCGCCGAGCAGCGCGTGCGCGAAATCGCGGAACAGATACGCCGTGCGGCTGTAGCGGTGCGGCTGGAACGCGACCACGATGTGCCCGGCCCAATACGCGCGCGCCGCCGCGATTGTCTCTTGGACGGCGGTCGGGTGATGCGCGTAATCATCGACGATCTTGAGCGCGTCGCTATCGTACAAGATCTGAAAGCGGCGCGCGACGCCGCGGAACCTTCCGAGCGCATGCACGATGCGGTCGAACGGCACGCCGAACTCGAGGCCGACGGCGAGCGCGCACAGCGCGTTGTGCACGTTGATGCGGCCGGGCACGCGCAGCCGGACTTCGCCGAGCAGCTGGCCTTTCTGAAATGCGTCGAAGACCGAGCCGAAGTCGGCGAGGCGCACGCTGTCGGCGCGCACGTCCGCGGCGGCGTCGAAACCCGCGGTGACGATCTTGGGATCGCCGAGCAGTTTCGGCGATTCGTAGAAGCGCCGGATGAGTTCGTTGACGGCTGGGCAATCCGCTGACGCGACGATGCTGCCATTGGGCGGCACGCGATTGATGAACAACGAGAACGTGTCGATGAGGTGCTCGAGATCGCGATAGTAGCCGAGATGGTCGTTCTCGATATTAGTGACGACGGCACAGGTGGGCGTGAGGCGCAGGAACGACGCGTCGCTTTCGTCAGCTTCCGCGACAACCACGTCGCCGCTGCCGAGCCGCGCGTTCGCGCCGAGATCGTTGACCTCGCCGCCGATGAGCACGGTCGATTCGAAACCGCCCGCATCGAGCACGAGCGAGATCATCGACGTCGTGGTCGTCTTGCCGTGCGTGCCGGACACCGCGACCGCACGCTTGTCCGCCATGATCTGCGCGAGCATCTCCGCGCGCTGGAGCACGGGCACACCCGTGCGTTGCGCGGCGATGACTTCAGGATTGTCTTGCGGGATGGCGGATGAGATGACGACGGCGTCCGCGCCTTTAATGTTGCCCGAACCGTGGCCGAGATGCACCTGCGCGCCGAGCGCGCGCAATTTTTCAAGCGTATTCGTCGTTTTGAGATCGGAACCGGAAACGGTGATGCCCATTGCGATCAGCACGCGCGCGATCGCGCTCATGCCGACGCCGCCGATGCCGACGAAATGCACGTGTCGGTACGTTATCATCCGGACTGTTGATTTAGGTGTCCCGGCATTCGGCCCCTTTGCTTCGAGTGTGAGCGAGCGCAGTCTGATACCTCGATCAGCCGTCGTCTCGCCAGGACTCGTGTACCCAACGCGGGGAACGGCGCGGCTCTGCGTTCCCGTCGCTTTGTGCGATCGTCCACTAGTAGGGAGACTCGTTCAATGAAGCGCTTGTGGCTCTTGGCCGGAATCATAATCCTGACGTCAATAGGCTGTTCTGCCGCGTCGACCAATCCTGGGCCGCCGCCGGGCTCGGGGCAGTCCATTTACGTCAGCGGCTTCACCGGCACCCCACAAGTCGCCATCTTCTCCCTGCCGTTATCTGGCGGCTCCGTTCCGACGTCGGTGGTCACGCCGGCCGGATTGAAATTCCCGGTGGGCCTGGCGTTCGATCATCAAGGCAATCTTTGGGCGGTCAACGATGCAACGAGCGCCGAGGTGGTGGGCTATACGCTCCCGCTGACCAGCGCCAGCACGCCGTTCGCGACCATCAACATCCCCGGCTCCATGAACCCTGTTGCGATCGCGTTCGACGCGACTGGGAACCTGTGGGTCGGGGATGGCGGCACCAACAAAGTGTACGAATTCGTCGGACCGTTCAGCGGCTCCATCACCCCGGCGCCCGTGGTGACGATTTCAAGCGTCACGGCTCCCGGCGGTATCGCGTTCGACGCCGCGGGCAATCTGTACGTGTCGAAATCGGTTTTTGGCTCGGGGGCGATCGAGATATTCAATCCGCCTTTCACGACCGGGCAGTTGCCGACGGGAACGCCGCTCACCGGGTCCAGCCAGCCCAACGGGCTCGCGTTTGACGCCTCGGGCAACCTGTATACCGTGAACGTGAACGACGGCAGCATCGATCGGTTCAACGCCCCAACTGCCGGCGGCGGGCCGATCAGCACGCATCTCGGCAATTCGGTGACGTTGATCTTCACCGGCGAACAGCTCGTCTTCGACGCGAGCGGCAATCTTTACGCGAGCAACTTGCAGGATCCGATGCTGTACCTGTTCCCGAACGCAGCCTCGACGTTCAGCACGACCACGCCCGTTCCGACGATCATCACCATCGCGGCGTTCGGCGGCAGCGTCCACACGGCAGGGCTGGCCATCCACTAGCCAGCCGCGGTCGCTACGGCACGGCGAGATGCGTGCCGAGGAACTGCGCGATCTGCGTGTAGGCGGTGATGCGGTTCTCGTCGCGCGCGATGCCGTGGCCCTCGTTCGGGAAAATGGTCAGCTCGACGGGCACGCCTTTCGCCTTGAGCGCGTCGGCCATCTGCTGGCCTTCGGACGCGGGCACGCGCGGATCGTTCTGCCCCATGAAGATGATCAGCGGCGCCTTGATGCGGTCGACGTGGTTCAGCGGTGAGATCGAGTCGAGGAACTGGCGGTCGTTCGCAAGCGATCCGTAGACGGCTTCGCGATTCGCGCGGCGGTACGGACTCGTGTGTTCAAGGAACGTGACGAAATTGGAGATGCCGACGACGTCGACGCCGGCCGCCCAGTCGTCAGGAAACTCGGTGAGGCCGGCGAGCACCATGTAGCCGCCGTACGAGCCGCCGTAAAGCGCGATGCGCTTGGGATCGGCGCCGCCTTGGGCGATCAGCCAGTCATGTGCGGCGTGTAGATCCTTGACCGAGTCAAGCCGCTTGCGCACGTCGGCGAGATGCAGATAGGTGTTGCCATAGCCGAAACTGCCGCGCACGTTCGGCACGAGCACCGCGTAGCCGCTCGCGAGGAAGAATTGGATGATCGGATTGAACGCTGGGCGCGCCTGCGCTTCCGGGCCGCCATGGACGTCGATGATGACCGGCAGATTCCCGGAGGCGCCTCGCGGTTTGTAGTACCACGCCGGCACGCTCAGGCCGTCGAACGACCTGTACGTGATGAGCTGCGGCTCGACGAACGTGCTCGGCGCGATTCCCGCGAGCTCCGGCGTGGTGATCTGCTGCGTCTGTTTGGTCGCAAAATCATAGGTCCAGATCGCGCTCGGGTGCGAAGGGCCTGAGAACTCGAACGCAAGCTTGTCACCCTTTGCCGAGAACACAGGCGATGCTACGACGCCCGCCGGCATGTGCGGCGATGCGATGACCGCATCGGTCGCGACGTCGACGGCGATGAGGTCGCCGTAGCCATCGCGGTTGCGCACGTAGGCCATTTTCGATCCGTCGCGCGACAGGGTCAGTGACTCGACATCGTGCGCAGGATCGGGGAGGAAGTGGATCGGCGCGCCGCCTCGTAGATCGATGACGGCTCTGCCGCGATGCTCGCGGCCGCCGTAGTCGCTCACGCAATAGACCTTTGAGTCGTCGCCCGAAAACGCGCAGCTCTCGAAATCCGCGTTGCCTGGGTGCGCGGTCAGCAACCGGCCCATGTACGTGTCGTGATCGAGGTCGACGAGCAGCAGATCGTTGTTAAAGTTATCTTTGCGCATGCTGACGAGCAAGGTCTTGCCGTCATGCGACCACGCGATGGGCTGGTTGTCGCCGTCGCCCTGCATGACCATGCGCGCCGACTCCAGCGCCGGCAGCGGGCCGCACGGTGGGTGGGCGCAGTGCTCGGACTGGTTGAGGATGTATAGAAATTCTCCGGTCGCGGTGTACACGTCGAAGAATTCGCGGTTGCGCCGGTTCGAGGCAAACGCGATCTTGTCGCCGTTAAATGAATAGCCGCCGAAAAGGTGACGGACGCCGGGCTCGTCGATGAACGGCGCTTCGCTAGTATCGTGCGGACGCGACATCCAGATCTGCCAGTTCTCGTCGCCGCCGAGATCGCGGCCGAAGAGGATCTCGTCGGCGCGCGTGGGCGACCACGCTTTGAAGTCCGCGCGTTCCGGACCGCGAGTGAGCTCGACGGGATCGCCGCCCGCGAGCGGCGCGACCCAGACCTGAGAGACGCCCGATTTCGCGAAGCTGAACGCCACGCGCGTGCCGTCCGGCGAAAGCGATGGTCCGCTTTGCCCCTTGATCTGCAGATACGGAGCGACGTCCACCGGGGACGCGAGCGCCATGAGCGGTAGCGCGAGCAACAGCGTGAAGATAATGGAGGCGGAGTGGATCATGTGGCTGCCTTTTTCTTGGCGGCCACGCGCGCCTGTTTTTTGCCGATCTCGCCTTTGACGATTCGCTCGATCATCGTCTGCAGCGCACGCGGGTGCGACAGGGACGCGGCGCCGAAGCGCATCGCGGCGAGCTTGTCGGGCGTGAGCACGTCGACGAGCGCCCAATACAATGAATCCGAATCGAGCTTCTTGTCCTCGATCAGCAGCGCCGCGTTGTGGCGCGCGAACACGTCCGCGTTCTTGCGCTGGTGGTCGTCGGTCGCGTGCGGATACGGGATGAGAATCGACGGCAGACCGACGACGGCGAGCTCGGCAAGCGTCGATGCGCCCGCGCGACAGACCGCGACATCGGCCGCCGAGTATGCGAGCTCCATGCGATCGAGGTACGGCACGAGCTGATAGCGGTTCGTGTTGGCCTCAACTTTGCGCTCGGCGGCCATCCACGTGAAATCGCGTTCGCCGGCGATGTGGAGCAGCTGGAAGTCGGGCGGCAAGCGGCGCCGCGCGACCATGCCGCTCACTGCCACGTTGATGCTGCGTGCGCCCTGGCTTCCCCCGAACACGATCACCGTCATGAGTTTGGGATCAAGCCCGAGGCTGCGCCGCGCTTCGACCTGGGTCGGGCGCGCGTAGATCTCCGCGCGCACAGGAATGCCGGTCGTCACGAACTTGCGCCCGAAGAACGCGGCTGTCTCGTCGAACGCGCCCCACACCTCGTTGGCAGCGTGTGCCATGAAGCGGTTCGCGCGCCCGGGCTCCACGTTCGGCTCCAGCAAGACGATCTTCGTGCCGCGCAGCGAACCCGATGCGCGCAACGCAGCCGCGGCCATCACGACGGGCACGCTTGCGTAGCCGCCGGTGGCGATCACGACGTGCGGTTTGAATTTCTGGACGATCGGCATCGCTTCGCCGGTGCCGAGCATGTTGGCGGCGACGCCGCCCGCCGCAGCGGTCAGCGACGTGCGCGAAAGCGGCCGGCTGCGCACGTACGCGGCGGGTACGTTCGCGCGCGCGACGATCTCCGTTTCCATCCCGCCACGCGTGCCGACGAAGAGCACTTCGTGCGCGTCGTTGGGGAAGACAAGGCGTGGCTCGCCGTCGTCCGGCAAGCAGACGCCGGGATCAGCGGGCGCGCCGGAGAGCGCCTGCGCTAGTGACAGCGCGGGGTATAGGTGACCGCCCGTGCCGCCGCCGGTGAGCAGAATACGCACCGCGAGATCCTCTCGTGCGTTCGTCGGCTGCAAGCGCCGCCCGCGATCGACCGCGCGAGATGCCGGCCAGCAGGCCGACTCCGAACAGGCTCATGACCAGCGACGTGCCGCCGTAGCTGATGAACGGCAGCGGCACGCCCGTGACGGGCCATGTCGACGTCACCACGCCGATATTGATGAAGGCTTGCAGCGCGATCGCTGCGGTGATGCCGACCGCGAGGAAGAAGCCGAAGCGGTCTTCGGCCTTCATCGCGATGCGCAGTCCACGGTATGCGAAAAGCAAGAACAGCACGAGGACCGCCGCCGCGCCGATGAAGCCGAGCTCTTCGCCCAGCACCGAATAGATGAAGTCGGTGTACTGCTCGGGCAGGTAGCCGAACTTCTGCCGGCTTTGGCCGAGGCCGACGCCGAAGATCCCGCCCGAGCCCAAGCCATAGAGCGACTGCAAGATGTGATAGCCGGTGCCTTTGGGATCCGCATTTGGGTCTAAGAACGCGGTGAAGCGCGCGCGCCGGTACGGACTCGCATAGACGAACGCGAGCAGCGCAGGCACCGCGACCGCAACGCCGATCGCGAGGTGGCTGAGGCGAGCACCAGCGGCGAACAGCATGACGAAGGCGATCATCAAGAACAGCGTCGCGGTGCCGAGGTCCGGTTGGCGCAGCACGAGCATGAAGCACACGCCGACCCAGAACAGCGCGGGGAAGCCGATCGCGCTGAAATCGCGTGCGCTGTCCTCGCGGTCCGCCAACAGCTTGGCCAAGAAGATGATCAGCGCGACCTTTGCGAACTCGGACGGTTCGAACGAGAACAGGCCGAACTCGTACCAGCGGCGCGCGCCGCCTTCGATGGTGCCGAAATGCGGGAACAGCACGCCGACGAGCAGCACGACCGCGACGCCGAGCAGCCACGGCGCCGCGCGACGCAGCGCGCCGTAGTCGAGCTTCATCCCGATCCAGCATGCGGCTGCACCGAGCACGACCCAGATGATCTCGCGTTTGAAGAAGTGCGTCGCGTCGTGATAGCGGGTGATGCCGACGACGGACGATGCCGAGAAGACCATGATCGCGCCGATCGCGGTCAGCAGTCCGGCCGCTATGAGCAGCGTCATGTCCGGCGCTCGCCGCTCGCCAGTCATGCGATGGCCGTTTCGCCGAGCAGGCCGCGAACGGCGGCGACGAACGCATCGCCTCGCTGCTCCGCGCTGTCGAACATATCAAAGGAAGAGCAGCCAGGCGAGAGCAGCACGACGTCGCCGGGGGCAGCGGCCTCGGCGGCGGCGGCCACGGCAGCGGTCATCGAATCCGCGTAAACGATCGGGCCGCGTTCCACCAGCGATCCGATCTCCCGCGCGCTCTCGCCGATCAAGACGATGAGCTTGGCGCGGTCCGACGCAGCTTTCGCGAGCCCGGCGAAGTCGGTCCGTTTGCTGCGCCCGCCGGCGATCAGGATGATCGGGCCGTCAAACGCATGCAGCGCCTTGACAACAGCATCCGGATTACTGGCCTTGCTGTCGTCGACCCAGACGACGCCGGCGGCAGTGGCGACCGTTTGCAAGCGGTGCGCGAGCGGTTCGAAGGTACGCAATCCTTCGACGAGCGCATCGTCGTGCGCGCCGATCACCGTGCCGCGCAAGAGCGCCAGCGACGCCGCCAAATACGCAGCCATCGCATTCGCCACGTTGTGCGCGCCTTTGATCTTGAGGTCGCTTATGGCGATGACCGGCGTGAACCGGGTGCTCGCCGCGCGCTTGCCGCGCGTGCGCCGCACGATCCACCCGTCGGTGGACGTGACGTCGGCGATATCCGCCCCATACAGGGAGAACCACGCGCTATCGCAGCGCAAGCGCTTCACCGGTCCGTCGTGCAATTCGCGGATCGCCGCATCGTCGGCATTGCCGACGAACCAATCGCCTTCGCCCTGGTTGGCGAAAATGCGCAGCTTCGCTTCGCGGTATTCTTCCATCGACGGATAGCGGTCCAGGTGATCCGGCGAGAGATTGAGCATGACGCTGACGCGTGGGTGGAACGTGCTGATCGCTTCGAGCTGAAAGCTCGAGACCTCGGCGACGAGCCATTCGTCCGCGGCCGCTGCGGCGGCTTCGCGGATAAGCGGGTTGCCGATGTTGCCGCCGGTCCGCGCGCGCGCGCCTGCGCTGCGCAGCAAGTGCCCGGTCAGCGCGGTGGTGGTCGATTTGCCCTTGCTTCCCGTGATCGCGATGATCGGCGCCTTGGCGATGCGATACGCGGCTTCGATCTCCGCGATGACCGGCACGCCTGCTCGCTGGATCTGGAGCACGGCCGGATTGTTGGGCGGCACGCCGGGCGATAAAATGGCGACGTCGGTGTCCGACGTCGCAGCGGTAAGGGCGTCTTTGTCGACGAGCTCGACGTCGAGCCGAGCGAGCTCCGCGCGTTGCGCGGTGAGCTGTTCGGGCGGTTTGTCGTCGTAGGCGGCGACGCGGAGGCCGCGGTCGCGCAGCACGGCCGCGGTGGCCATGCCGCTGCGGCCGACGCCGATGATCAGCGCCCGGTCGCCTTCTACGAGATTCACTGCTGCGTCGTTCGGCATTTACAGCTCGGAGCCTCGCAACGTCAGCAACAAGAGGACGTAGGCGCCGAAGGTGGCGCAGAACGAGACAATGCCGAAGACGATCGTGATCCGCTGCTCCGGCCAGCCCGACATCTCGAGGTGATGATGCAGCGGACTCATCTTAAGGATCCGTTTGCCGGTCGTTTTGAAACCGATCACCTGCGCGATCACGGAGAGCGCCTCGATGACGAAGACGATGCCGATGATGGGCAGCAGCAACAGGAAATTGTATTCGATCGCGAGGCCGCCGAGCAGCGCGCCCAGCGCGAGCGAGCCGGTGTCGCCCATGAAGATGCGAGCCGGGTGCCGGTTATAATAAAGGAAGCCGGTGCAGCTGCCGGCCACCGCCGCCGGGATCATTCCGGCGAACAAGAAACCCAGCAGCAAGAGCGGCGGGATCGCGGTTCCGGCTGCTAAGCCATCGAGACCGTCGGTCAGATTCACGGCGTTGGCGGCGCCGACGATCGCGCACACACCCAACAGCGCCCACAACCAGGGCGGCATCGCGACGACGCCGGTGAACCAGACCGAGGCAAACGGGTGATAGGCCGATGTCCACCACACGAAGCCGATCGCGACGAGCACCAGCAACCCGAACTTCCAACGCGCGCGCAAACCCAGCGCGCGCTGTCTGATCAGTTTGAGATAGTCATCGGTGAAGCCGATCGCCGCAGCGGCTATGACAAGGCACAAGATTGGCAGGCGCCACGACCAGTCCATCGGCGGCACGAGCGCTCCGATGATGGCGGCGAGCGCGAACGCGACGCCGCCCATGGTGGGCGTGCCTTGCTTCACGGCGTGCGATGCCGGCCCGTCTTCATAGATCTGTTGGCCGAGCGCATGCCGGCGCTGCCAGGCGATCAGCACGGGAACGACGAGTGCGGCCGCGATCGCGCCGAGACCGAACGCGAGCGTGATCGAGAAGAACGGCGTGAACGTCATGCGAGCAACGGCGAGCGGCGCGGGGCGTCCGACAGCGGCCGGTATTTCAACACCACGACCGGGGTTTGCTGGTCGCTGTTGCCGTGCGGATTGCTCAACAGGCACAGCCGGACCGTGTCGGCATCGACGCCGGCGCTCGCCCCGAGGATCTCGGCTTTGTGCAGATCGTTCGCGTCGACGATGACGGCTCGCGCGCCGCAAGCGGCCGCGATCCCCTCAGCAACGCCCGCGGGATCCGCCGGACCAAACACGATGTGGCGCTCGTACGGCGGCATCGTGCCGGTGTAACCGTCGATCTCCGCGACGGCCGCGCCCAGGAAACGGTAGAAGTCGCCGCGTCGGCCGACGAGTCTGCCGGCTGCGCCGGCGACGGCGGCCGCAAGCACCTTCGCAGTGCCGACTTGTTCGATCACGAGTTGCACCGACTCGGGTTGGCTCATCGTCGCGTACGGGCCAGCTTGTTCCGCAAGAACGCGAGCTAAGCGACCCGGACGGATCGCTTCAGCTGGGATGGAACGGCCCTGCGCGATGGCGACCGCTGTCTCAGCGACGCAGATGACATCGTCAGGTCCGGTTATTCCGCGCACGCAATCTGCGACGAGCCTCGCAATGTCATCCCCGGGGCGGACGATGGGAGTCCGAACGGGTAATGCCACGATGCGCGCGGGAAGCTCGGGTACCTGGACATCAAATCGTCGCTCGTTCTCATCTGCCGCGCTTCCGGCACCTGCGCCGAGAACGCCGGGGATCATCGGAATAGTCTCCCTCCCCGGCTCGGCTCCGGCGGCTCTCGCCGCCTCCGACGTCTCGGCTTTCGGTGCCGGAGGCGCGTCAGCCAAGAGCAAGGCGTCGAGAATCTCCTCCATCCGTTGCACGCGAGAGCCCTTGAGCAGAACCGCATCGCCTTCGCGCAGCTGGTCCCGCAGGGTTTTTGCGATTTCCGCATTTGTGACATACGTGTGGACGGATGTCGGCGCCATGCCGGCGTCGAGCGCGCCGCGCGCGATCGTCTGCGCGTGATCGCCGCCGCAATAGAGCGCGTCGAGTCCGGCGCTCGCCGCCGCTGCGCCCGTGCTTTCGTGACCAGCTGCCGCGTCCGCCCCGAGCTCGGCCATGCTGCCCAGCACCGCGATGCGCCGCGCCGCGGGCAGCGATGCGAATGCGCTAAACGCATGGCGCATTGAAGTCGGGCTCGCGTTATATGCGTCATACACCGCGGTAGCGCCGCTCGGCAGCGAGTGCAGCTCAAAACGTCCGGGCGGCAAGCGCAGATCGCCAACGCCTTCAATCGCGTCTTCGAAGCGCACGCCGCATTGCAGCGCTGCGCCCACCGCCAGCAGCGCGTCGCGTAGATGATGTTCGCCGATCAGATGCCACGGCGCGAACGCGTGTGACGCGCCGAGCGAAAGCGCCACGCGTCCGTCGCGCGGCACGCCGGCTTCAAGCATCAAGCCCGCCAACTCCGGCTCACCGCACAGCCGCACCCACAAGGCACGCTCGACGATGCCCGCCTCAGCCGCGAGTTTGCGCGTCCACTCATCCGCGGCATTGCACACTGGGCGCGCGCCCGCACCGAAGATCGCGAATTTCGTGCGCGCGAGCTGCTCGCGATCGGCGAAGAACTCCAAATGGGACTCGCCGATGTTGACGAGCACTCCGACATCCGGCGCGGCCATCTCGACGAGTTGCGCGATCTCGTCCGGGTGGCGCGCGCCAAACTCCGCGATCGCGATCTCGACGCTGTCGTCGAGCGCGTAGCACAGCTTGGCCACGCCGAGCTCGTTGTTCTCGTTCATCGGCGTCGCGATCACGCGCCGCACCCGGCCGATCAGCTGCGCGGCGAACGCTTTGGTGGTCGTCTTGCCGGCGCTGCCGGTGACGCCCACGAGTATCGTGCCCGACGCCAGCCGCCGTGCCGCGGCGGCGCCGCGCAGATATGCGGCGTTCGTATCGTCGACGATGACCGCCGGCACCGTGCCATCGACCGGCAACGCGTCGGCCCGGTCCACCACCACCGCGACCGCACCGGCCTCGAGCGCCGCCTTCACATATTGATGGCCGTCGAAATTCGGGCCGCGCAAGGCGACGAACGTCTCGCCGGGGCGCAACGTCCGCGAGTCGGTGCTGGGGACAAACGGCAGCTCGCCGTCGAGTTCGCCGCCGGCGAGCATGCCGCCTGACGCTTCGAGAAAGCGCGACAGCGTCAACCTGTTCACGCGCCCACCTTACGGATGGCCGCCTCGGCCGTGCTCACATCGGAGAACGGCAAGCGCTCGTCGCGCACGAGCTGATATGACTCGTGGCCTTTGCCTGCGATGACGACGACATCGCCCGGTTCGGCTTCGGCGATAGCGTTTTCGATCGCGAGCGCCCGATCGAGCACCACAGTATAGGATGCGCCGTCGCCTTCCAATCCGGCGAGCACGTCGTTGACGATGCGTTGGGGATCCTCAAAGCGCGGATTGTCGTTGGTCAGCACGACGTGATCCGCCAACTCGCGCGCGATGCGGCCCATCACCGGCCGCTTGAGCGCGTCGCGGTCGCCACCGCAGCCGAACACGCACACGACGCGGTGTTGCGTGAGCGCGCGCGCCGCTTGCAACACGTTGCGCAATCCGTCCGGCGTGTGAGCGTAGTCGACATACACGCCGATATGTTCTGCCGGCACTTGCGACATGCGCCCAGGCACGGTCGTGACCGACAGCAGGCCCTGCGCGATCGCGTCGACGTCGAACTCGAGCGCCGACGCTGCGCCGATCGCCGCCATCGCATTGGCCACGTTGAACGGACCGGGCAACCGCATCGTGAACGGCTCGGCTCGGAGCGCCGGCACTCGGAAGCGCGAACCGTCGGCGAACAGCTCCACATCGACGGCGCGCAGCGCGCCGTCCGGGCTCGCGATCGAATAGGTCAGCGCCGACGGCAGCTCCGCCGCGATCCGGCGACCTTCGGGGTCATCGAGATTGATGACGCACGTGCCCGGCGCCTTGGTCTCGTTGTGCCGCGCTAGATCGAAAAGTCGCCGCTTGGTCTTCGCGTACTCCTCGAAACTGCCGTGGAAATCGAGATGATCGTGCGTGACATTGGTAAGCGCTGTGACGTCGAACTCGACGTCGTCGATGCGATGCATCGCAAGCGCATGGCTTGAGACCTCGAGCACGGCGCCGTTCGCACCCGCCGCGCGAAAGCGCGCGAGCAACGCTTGAAGGTCGTGCGCATACGGGGTCGTGTGGTCGAGGTCGACGGAAAACTTGTCGCCCAAGCGCGCGCCGAGCGTTCCGATGAGACCGAACGAGCGGCCCGCCGCCGCTGCGATGGATTCAAAAAGATGCGTGGTCGTCGTCTTGCCGTTCGTCCCCGTGACGCCGACGCACACGAGCGAATTCGCCGGGCGCGCCCACAGCTCGGCGGCAATCGGCGACAGCGACGCGAGCACCGACGGCACCACGACCAGCGACGCGGTGCCGATATCGAGATCCCGCTCGGCCAGCACGGCGGCCGCGCCGGCGGCGATGGCCTCGCGCGCGTGCGCGTGACCGTCGTCGCGCAGGCCGCGCAGACAGGCGAAGAGACCCCCGCGCTCGATGCGGCGCGAGTCGATGCTCACCGAAGTTATGAGGACGTCGGGATCCCCGCTCACACGGGCGTCAGCAACTCCGGCGAGCAGGCGCCGGAGCAGCGTCGGCATCGGATTCGTCATGGATGTTTCGGAGACGTATTCCGCCGAGCGGGAGCCGGCGCCTCGCGCGGGGGTGCGTTCTCCGTCAGCGCGCTCACCGGGCGTTGCGGAAGCACGCCCTCGCGCCACAAGACGCGCCGGGCGAGCTCGCGGAACGCCGGCGCCGCCACCAAGCCGCCGTAATACAGGCCGCGCGGCCGCTCGACGTTGACCAATACGACGTACTGCGGTCGATCCGCCGGCACGATGCCTATGAAGGAAGCGATGTATTCGCCGGGTTGGTATTCGCCGTGCGCGACGATTTCGGCGGTACCGGTCTTGCCCGCGACCGCGTAGCCGGCGATCGCCGCGTTCGTGCCGGTGCCTTTCTTGACGACGTTACGCAGCATCGCGAGCAGCGCTGCCGCCGTCTGCGGGCGCATCACCCGACGCACCGTCTCAGGCTCGTAGCGGGTGACGACCCGCCCGTCGGGATCCAGCACCTCGCGCACGATGAGCGGTTTCATCAGGCGGCCGCCATTGGCGATCGCCGCATAGGCGCGGGCCAGCGCAAGCGCGGTCACCGACACGCCCTGGCCAAACGCGATCGTCGCCTCACGCGAGCCATACCAATGATCGGGCGTGTCGATGATGCCAGGGCTCTCGCCCGGCAGATCGATGCCGCTGACGTCGTCGAGTCCGAAACGCTTGATATATTCGCCCATCGTCTTCTTGCCGACGCGCAGCGCGACTTCGGCTGCGCCGACGTTGTGGGAGAAAGTGACGATGTCGCTTAGCGTTTCGCGCGTATGGCCTGAGGGCATGAGTCCGTCGTCGGCGTTGTGGATGACGTAGCCGCCGATGTCGATGACGTTCTCAGCGGGGAAGGTGTCGTCGAGTGACACGCGGCCCGAATCGATCGCGGCGGTCGCGGTGATGACTTTGAACGTCGAGCCCGGCTCGTAGGGATCGGCGATCGCCCGGTTCTTATACGAATCTTGCGGGAATGCGGCGTAATGATTCGGATCGAAGTTGGGCCAGTTCGCAAGCGCGAGGATCTCGCCGGTATCGGCACGCATGACGATCGCGCTGGCGCTACGCGCGCCGGTCGTCGACGCCGTCTTCGCGAGCACGTCTTCGGCCGCGAGCTGCAGCGATCGATCGAGAGTGAGCACGACCGTGTCGCCCGTGACCGCCTCGTGCACCACGCGCCGGCCGAACGGCAATGGCCGCAACTGGCTGTCGGTCTCCTCGACCACTTGGCCCGCCTTGCCTGCGAGCACGTCGTTGAACGACACTTCGATGCCCGCGAGCCCTTGGTTGTCGATGCCGGTGAAGCCGATGACCGTGGAGCCGATCCGACCTTGCGGATCGATGCGCAAACCGGTCGGCTCGTCGCTCGTGCCGATGCCTGGAAGACCGAGCGCTTCGACGCTCGCGCCCAGCGCTTTGGGCAGCATGCGTCCGAGATAGACGAACGTCGTCTTCTCGGTGAGCTGGCGCTCGATGAGCGGCGCCGGTTCGCGCAGCAACGGGGCGAGCGCGAGCGCTTCGGCGTGCGGATCGGTGACGTCGGGCGGTTGCGCAAATATTTGCACCGCCGGTGACGTGCCCGCGAACACGGTACCGAACCTGTCGACGACACGGCCGCGCCGTCCGCTGACCGGATATTCCGCGCGATGTTGATCGACCGCGATCGACGCGAGCGCGGCGCCTTCGCGTACTTGTACGACGTAGAGGCGGACGCCGAGCAGGCCGGCGACGATGAAGAACAGCCAAAAGACGGCGATAGCTCGCCCGCGGAGGCGGCTGCGTTCCTTTTCCTTCACGGCGTCAAGGCCGGCGCGCGCTCAGCGCGCGAAGAACAAGCGCTTGAAGCTCGCGAGTCGGGCGGCGAAGGCCGTGGTCGTGGGCTTGGTGCTTGCGGACGGCAGCGTGATGACGGCGGTGCGCGCCGGTTCCTTCATGTGCAGCGCGGCCGCCGCGGCTTCAAGCTTGGCGACGGATTGTACTTGTGCGAGATGCTGGCGCAGCGCGTCGTCGGTCTGCACGAGCTGTGCCTGGAGCGTCTGATCGGCGTTGAGCCGATACGTCTGCGCCGCGAGCTCTGCCGTCAATCCGACGTAGCCGAACAACATGATGAGCGGCGCGGCGACGAGCGCGACGATGCGTGCCGTCGACATGCTCTTGCGGCGCGCGGCGCGGCTGGTTGGGCGCGCGGCGCGGGCCGTGCGCGACGGCGGGGCCAAGCGGCGGTCGAATTCGAGCTTGTATGCGTGCGCGGCGGGCACGGTCAGGCGCTCCTCGGCAGATCGGGATGGTGCGCGCGCTCGACCGCGCGAAGCTTGGCGCTCCGGCTGCGTGGATTCGAGGCGATCTCCGTCTGCGTCGGCGTCATCGGCTTGCGCGTCAGCGACTCCGCAACGCCGGCGCGACGCCATGCGGCGAATTGATGCTTGACGACGCGATCCTCGCCGGAGTGGAAACTGATCACGGCGATCCGTCCGCCGGGTACGACGCACGCGATCGCATCTTGCAAGCTCGTCGCAAGGCTCTCGAGGTCAGCGTTGACCGCCATGCGCAGCGCGAGAAACGTGCGCGTCGCGGGATGCAGCGCACTGCGCCGGCCGCGCGTCGCGCGCGGTTGCGCGGAGAGCACCGCCGCCACCAGATCCGACGTCGTGCGCAACGGCGAGCGTTCCCGACGCCTGACGATCTGACGCGCGATGCGCCGCGCGTTGCGCTCGTCGCCGAATTCGAAGATGATGTCCGCGATCTCGCCTTCTTTGGCGGTCGCGAGCAACTGTGCAGCGGTTGCGGCGTCGGAGGTTGGATCCAGGCGCATATCGAGCTCGCCGGTGCCGGCGAACGCGAAGCCTCTCGCCTCGTCAGCGAGCTGCAGCGACGACAGACCGAGATCGTACATGATGCCGTTCACGTCGCTGACTCCAATGGAAGCGAGCTTTGGGCCAAGCTCGGCGAAGTTGGCGTGGATCGGGGTGACGCGGCGGGGGTACTTGCGAGCAAGCTCCTCCGCCCGCGCCACTGCGTTCGGGTCGGCGTCGAGCGCGATGACGCGCGAGCCGGGAACTCGATCGAGTAACGCTTGGGTGTGTCCGCCTGCGCCGAAGGTGCAATCGACGAACAGCGGATGCTCGCTAGTCGAACTTTTGCGAGGCGCACCTTCGCTTGCGGCCGGCAGCAGCAGGTCGAGGGTCTCGGCGAGCATGACCGGCACATGGCTAGTAGAGTCCAAGCTCGGTCATCAAATCGGCCATGCGCTCCGGCGCACCGCTGGCTTTGCGCCAGCCATCCGCGGACCAGAGCTCGATGCGCGTGAGCGCTCCGACGAGCACCGTGTCGCGATCGAGCTGAGCATGTTCCCGCAGCGTAGGTGGGATGAGCAGACGGCCCTGGCCATCCAGCGTGACCTCGTCCGTGTGGGCGAAAAGATGGCGGACGAAGCTGCGATACTGCGCGTCCTTGCGCGGCGCGGCTTCCAGCTTGGCGCAAAAATCCGACCACGCCGATTCCGGATACATGGCCAGGCACGGTTCGGGCGGCGCGATCGTCAAAACGAAGTGGTCGCCAAGGCGCGCGCGAAAACGGGCCGGGATGGTCAAACGACCCTTCTCGTCCAGAGAATGTTCGAACTGTCCCGTGAACTTCGGGAGCGCGGTCATAACAGAGGTTCCAATCCCCACGGTGAACCACTTTGCCCCACTATACCCCACTTATCGGCTGTTTGTAAAGTGGGACACACATGTTCGTGAGGCTTTTTGGCGTTAGCCTACGCTTCTGTGGCCTCGGGCCGGCGCGCGATTGGCAAATACCCTTCCGACCTCGCCAGCGCGACAACAACTGCGATAAAGGCGCCCACCGCCACGCCGGCAACAACCTCGATTGTGTTTGCGACTATGCGAGGGTTTGGGAAGAACCGATCAATCGTTTCCGCCAGTGCAGCAATTCCAAGAAAGACTCCCCAAAGAGCGTAGATCGAAGCGGAAAGCCCAAGGAAACGGGCGGCACCAGCTCTCGAAAAACAGGCGCGCAGCACCGTCATCGCCGCGGGTAGCAGGCGCGATTGACCGAGTATCACCTCGGCGGTTGTGATCCACGCAAATGGAATCCCAACCGCAAAGATCAGGAGAGCTCCAAGCATTTCGTACCGCATCGCCTCGAGTTGAAAATCCAGCGATAGCGGAGTGATGAAGCGGATGCCGCTGATGATTTGGTTGAGTCTTACCATCGTAAATGCCAGCGGCACCCAAAGCACCGCGGCAGCAGCGACCGGTATGAGAAATGTAGTTGCCAGAGCTGCCCATCGTTTTAATCCTGTGCTCAGCCACGATATCGGTTGCGTTGGCTGGCCGAGCGACATCGCCGAAACCCCGCACATAAGCGATGCAGCACAAAACCATTGGATGAAGCCGAGAGTAGCGGATACCCCGACGAATAGTATTGCGGATGGAGCGAAATCGCTTGCGGCGACGCTTTCCGGGGGCTCGGGAAACCACGGTCCGAGGAAGGCGGCGAGTTGAGTTACCGCGGCCGGCGCCATACATGTCGCAATCGGCCCGATGTTCTTGGCGCAAAGACTAACGGCTCGATCGAAGATCGAGCCGAGCTTCATCGATTACGACGCGAGGACGGTGATGCTCGCCTTTGCGGTGCCGTCGACGTTGACGTCCATCTGATCGACGCCGCCCGGATGCAACGTCATATTCCACTTGCCTTTGACGGGCGAGAGCGGCACGACTTGCAGCTCCACGCGGCGCGTGGAATTCGGGGCGAGCGACACATCGCTCTTGTACGGATCGCAGACCTTGTCATAGCAGAACGACAGCACCCACTTCTTGGGCACGTTCATCGCAGCCAGGTGGACCATGCGCGTCGTCGAGGCATCATTGCGCACGGTCACGTACAGCTTCGCGGGTTGCGAGCCGTTCGTCGCGACGTTGTCCGAACCCGACACCGCCACGTAGACCGGTTGCGGCGAAAGCGCCGCGAACTGTTCATCCGCCTGTTGCGCGACGATCGTGCCGGGCGCCATGGTGGATGACGTCGCCAGGTACAGTCCGGCAATGTCATTCTTGCCCGCAAGGATCGAGGTGCGGCCCATCTTCAAAAAGACGCGCCCGACTTCGTACGCAGCGTGCTTCTTGCGAGGGTGATTCGCGTAGTCCACTCCAGCCAACGCCAACGCAGTCATTTCAGCGTTGATCGCGTCGTCATACCGCTTGAGCGAATTGTACGCCGAAGCGAGTGTGAGCCATGATTCCGGGTCGGTCGGCGCGATGCGCGCTTCGGTCTGCGCGGCATCCGCTGACGTCGCGTAGTCGCGCAGCTCGTAGGCCGCCAAATAGATGCCGTCGAGCGACTTTGTGTCTTTGGGCTCGAGAACCGCTGCCTGCTTGTAATAGTTCTCGGCCTGCGCGAAGCGCTCTTGGTCTTCGGCTTGCTGTCCGAGCAGCAGATCCGCTTGTTCGATGTCGCTTCGAGCCGCGCCGGCGGGCGGCTGTTTCGAACCCGCGAGCCTGATCTGCGACCGCAACATGTACGCGCTCGCGAGCGCGACGCCGAGCGTGTCGCGCTGTTGCGTGCTCGTGTAATAGTTGATGGAAGACTGATCGTCCAAGCTCTGCAGATCGTCGAGTTTCTTGTTCGCAGCCACGCCGGCGTCGATCGCATGGCTCGCTGCCGCGAGCGCGACCGCCTTGTCATGCGCGGCCTGCGCCGAATTCGCTTGCGCGACGAGCGCGTTCACGTTTTGTGTCGCCACGGCGGCGACCGTCGCAAATTGACGGCCCAACGGAGACTCGTTCGGAGTGCGGCCAGCGAGCACGTCGTTGAGCGCGCTCGCGAGAACCGCGTTCGAAAGCTGGTCGACTTGTCGATAGACGATCCGGCCGTCGCGTCCCACCACGAACGTCGTAGGGATCGCGCGGACGTCGTACAGTTGGTTGACCTTACCGTCCAGGTCCAGGACTATCGGGAATGCGATGCCCTTCGCCGCTGCGAACTCTTGCACGAGCGGCGACGCCTCTTTGCCGTCGACGCCGAGAAAGACGACGTTGCGCGGTGTGAACGCAGAGGACGCGCTGACCAAGTC
Organism: Vulcanimicrobiota bacterium; assembly: GCA_963812135.1. GTDB lineage: Bacteria > Vulcanimicrobiota > Vulcanimicrobiia > Eremiobacterales > Eremiobacteraceae > JAFAHD01. The sequence continues at coordinate 472,004 of CAWETU010000001.1, read as the reverse complement.
AGGCGTCTCCGCGCGGCACGGCGGGCACCAGGTTGCGAAGAAATTGACAACGACGACTTTCCCGCGCAGATCCGAGAGCTTGAGGGTCTTCCCGGCGGTGGTTTGCAGCGAAAAGTCGGGAGCGATCTGGCCGACAGTGGGCGAGGCGGCGAGGGCCGCGCGCGGGCACAAGAGGCCCGCTATGACATAGGTGCTGACGAGCAGCAGCGTTTTGAGCAGACGCATAGCGCTATGATGGTACGCGCGGCCTTGCCCCATGGCCTGCAGGTTGCTTTTCGGGCGCATGGTGTGTTAGAGTTTTTTCACGATTCGCGGCCACTCACCATGGCCACGAGCGTTTTTGACGTTTCCAGATGGTGGAACTGAGAGCAGATAAGTGGCATTGCAAGACCGCACGCTGACCTGCCGCGACTGTGGTTCCGAATTCATCTTCACGGTGGGCGAGCAAGAATTCTACGCACAAAAAGGCTTCGAGCACGAACCAGCCCGTTGCCCGAACTGCAGGCAGGCGCGCAAGCGCGATCGCTCCTCGGCGAGCGGCGAACGCACGATGTACGACGCGATCTGTTCTCAGTGCGGAGTGGCGACGCAAGTCCCGTTTTCGCCGCGGGCCGATAAGCCGGTCTACTGCCAAGACTGTTACAAGACGGTCGCTGGCCGGCGCACCCGCACGTAAGACCGTCCCCGTCGGTCATCCCGTACGATCTCTATGAGAGGTTCGTTAAGCCGCGCCCGTCGGCCGATACGTATTAGATGTAGAGTCCCGCGGGACGTTGAAACCGTCCCCTCGACGATCATCAGAGGAGATTGGGACGTTGGTGGACGCCACGCGCGCATTTTGGCGCACGGCACCGGTCATCGCAGCCGCAGTCCTCGCGGGCTGCAGCGGCGGCGGGCTGTTCCCGATGGGCGAGGGGCCGCACAGCATGGCTGCCCAGCGCCTCAACTCCATCGTCAGCGTGCAATCCAAGGCGAATCACGTCGATCCTAACCTCGTGAAGGCGGTCATCCGCATCGAGTCGGGCGGGGATCCGTCCGCCATCTCGACCGCGGGTGCGATGGGCCTCATGCAGCTCATGCCCGGCACGGCGCGCGCGCTCGGCGTTTCGAATCCATGGGATCCCGAGCAGAACGTCGCCGGCGGCGCGAAGCACTTGAGCGACCTATTGCGCGAGTACCGCGGCAACGTTCCCTTGGCGCTCGCCGCATACAACGCCGGCTCGGGCGCGGTCGCGCATTATAAGGGCATCCCCCCGTACGCCGAAACCGGCGCCTACGTGAACAGCGTGCTGTCGGTGTATCACGCGCCGGACACGCACAAATAGGTAGCAGCGCCTGATGTTCGGCGCGTTCGAACAGCCGATCTCCCGTTCCACCACTCTCGGCCCGCCGTCGACGGCGCCTGTGCCGTCTGCGTCCGGGCATCGGCTCGACTGGCTGTCGGCAGGCCATGGCGAGCCGCCTCCGACCGGGCGCAAGTCGTGGCGCAGTTACCTGAGACTGTCCATCCTCGATGGCTACATGGCGCGCGAACTGCTCGCGCCTTTTGGATTCGCGATCGCCGCGTTCACGCTGTTCATGTTGATCAATTCGCTCTTCCTCGCGGCCGAGTACGTGATCAACAAGGGCGTGCCGGCGTTCCTCATCGCCAAATACCTTGCGTTGCAGCTGCCGGCGCTCATGTACTTGATCCTGCCGTTCTCGTGCCTGTTCGGCATCTTGCTCGGCATCGGCCGGCTTGCCGCCGATAACGAGATCGCCGCGATGCGCACCAGCGGCATCAGCCTGCAGCGCATCGCAATGCCGTGCTACGTGCTCGGCGTGATCATGACGCTCATCGCGTTCGGCATCAACGAAGAGATCGCGCCGCGCTCACAAGCCAAATCGGTCGAGCTCTTCCGCCAAATCGCCTTCCACTCGACGCAGGCGATCATCCAACCGTATCAGTTCTTCCGCACGACCGACGGCCAGCACGTCATCTACATCCAGTCGGTTGACTCCGGTACGGGCGTCATGCACAACGTGCAAGTGTTCAACATCGGCTCCGGCTACTGGCCCGAGACGCTGACCGCGAAGACCGGGCAGCAGCTGGGCGGCAAGCTCGTGCTCACGGACGGCGTCGTGACGACGACCGGATTCCAAGGCACCGTCACGCAGGTCAAGCATTTCGACAAGCTCGAGTTCCCGCTGGGCGACACGAGCTTGCTGTATTCGCCGCAGAGCGCGTTCGAGACCAATTCTCGAGAGCTGCGCCTGCAGATCCAAAACCTGAAGACCGGCGGCCAGGACGTGACCCAGCTCGAGATGTCGCTGCAACAGAAGTACGCGATGCCGGCCGCTTGCTTGATCGGCGTGCTCATCGCCCTGCCGATGGGCATCCGCTTCGGCAAGCGCGGCCGGGGCGTGGCCGCGATCTTCGCGATCGTCATCCTGCTTGGGTACTATCTCATCATGGCTGCCACCAATGCGCTCGGCAAGAGCGGCGCCATGCCGCCGATATTGGCAGCGTGGGCGCCCAATATCATCATGGGATCAGCCGGTCTGGTCTTGTTGTTCTTAGAAGAGCGCTGACTAAAGACCGTGCGCCAAAAACGCATGCGTCAATTCGGAGCCGCCGCCGCAGTCCTCGCGGCGGTCTTCGTTGTGGCAGGCGGCGGACTGAACGCGAGCGCTGACATCAGCGGCTCGCCGGCATCGCCAGGTCCCGCGCTTCCCACGCCGACGCCGACCCCCGCGCTGACATCGCCGTCGCCGGCTGAGTCCCCCGCACCATCCGGGTCGCCGACAATCACGCCGATGCCGCCGATGCCGCCGACCGCGATTCCGCAAACGCCGGCCGCCAATCCGGTCGGACCTCCCGATCCGGATTCGTATCCAACCCTCGTGCACCCGGCGGTGGCGCCGACACCTGGTCCATCAGGTTCGCCAGGCGCCGAACAGACCGCCCCGCCGCCGCCACCGCCGCCGGGTTTTGGCCGGCTGACCGCCGACCGGCTGTACGGCAACGCGAACGGCGACATGGACGCCGACGGCCACGTGCTCATCGTGTCGGGCGATTCGACCATCACCGCCGACCGCGCGCATTACGACGCCGCCACCCGGACCGTGCGCGCCATCGGCGACGTGCATTACGTCGCAGCGAACGGCGACACCGCTACCGCGAAGACGCTCGACTACGATGTCACCCACGATCGCGTCATCATGGACGACGTCGAAGGCCAATCCTCAGCAGTGGCTTTTCAGTCAGAGCATATCCACGGCTTCGTGTACTACAAAGGCCAGCGCATCACGATCGACCACAACGGCCATGCGGTGCTCGAACGCGGCTGGGTGACGACCTGCGATCTGCGCCACGTCGCGTATCACGTCACGGGCAAGGAGATCGAGCTGCGTCCGAATGATCGGATGATCGTGCACAGCCCGGCGCTGTATCTGGGCAAGTATCTCGTCGCGGGGTTGGGCATCTTGGTAATCCCGCTCACCCAGGAAGGGCAGCGGCGGCCGACTGCGATCGCACCGCGCATCGGCTATAACTCGATCTACGGATTCTTCATCAAGAACTACATCAATTTCTATTCCAGCCCGTACTTCTACGGCACGTATCACGTCGACTATTTCCAGAAAGCCGGCATCGGCTTGGGCGCCGACCTGTTCTTCGCGCGCCGCGACGGCCTGGGCCAAGGCGAGTTCACGATCTACGATCTGCACAGCAACCAATACCAGCTGGCGATCACCGGCGTGAAGAACTCTCTCAACTCAAGCTTGACGTACTCGCGGGTGTTCTCGCATCGCGTGACGTTGTCGGCCAACGCGAACTACGTCAGCCAGTCGCTGCTCACGTCGATTCCGCCGACGCTTTCCGCCAACGTCAACGTCGTGCACAACGGCGCGCGGAGCACGACCAGTTACGGCGGAACCGCGACGACCACCGGCCCGAGCAGCTCGTTCGGCGGCATCATCAACCACAGCATCTCGTTCTCCCCGGTGTTCTCAGAGAACGTCTCGCTGCAGCTTCAATACAACAACTCGGTCTTCGGGTCGGGCACCTCGTCGGAGTCGACCTCGTTCTCGCGATCGGTCGTGTTCTCCAACGACACCCGCTATTCGGCGCGCTCGTTCGACGCCGATCTGCTCGTCCTGACGAACCACGGTCAGACGAGCGACACGTTCAACGGCGTCGAGACGACGCAGCCCGTCATCGGTCTTCAAAAAGTGCCTGAGCTGACGGTCCGCAGCCGGCCGCTGACGATCAGCAACATCAGGCTGCCGCTGCAGTTGACGCTGGTGGACGGCGTCTACGACGACGGCTACGACAACATCACGACCGCGCGCTACGAGCTCAACGCGCAGGCGGGCAGTGCGCTCTATCGCATCGGCGATAGCGCCACGGCGACCGGTTTGGTGGGCATCCGCCAAGACATCTACGGCACGGGTGACGAGCGCGGCGCGATCACGGAGCAGTTCTCGCTGCAGAAGTTCTTCGGCCGGCATGCCGACGACACCCTCGCCTATCAGATGCAAAGCGTGCGCGGTTTCACGCCGTTGCCCGCGTACGATCTGCTCACCGGCTACGATCAGATCAACGAGACGCTCAACGTCTACAACGGCAGCGCGTACCGCTTCACCGCGACGACGAACTACGACTTCAAGAACAAATTCCTCGGCTCGATCAACTACCAGCTCACCGTGAACCCCACGCCCTTTTCGAACGTGCTGCTCGGCGACTCATACGATCCGCACGGCACCGGCTACGGGCCCGTCAGCATCACGCTCTCGACGCCGCTCGGGCGCAACGATTACCTGCAGTTCCTCGGCAACTACGATTTCAAGCTGCACGGGCTGCAAGGCCAGAACTATTTCCTGACGCACACCGTGAACGATTGCTATCAGATCCGGTTGGCCTACCGCCAGGCGCTCCACGAGCTCGACGTGTCGTTCAGCCTGCTCGCATTCCCGTCGCAGACCGTGAACTTCGGCTTGACCGGTGGATCGCTGCTGCCGCAGAGCTTCGGCAGCAGCCCCTAGGGCGAGACGATGATCTGTCCGCCGGTGATGAACAGGTTGGGGTTCGCCGGTCCCATTTTGGTCGGCGGCGACGTCAGCTGATTGAAATAGGTCGCAGCGGTGGTCAGGTCGATGACCAGATCGTAGCCGCTGGTCAGCAGACTGCAGCAGCCCAATTGATCTTGCGGCGTGTGACCGATGCTATTGTCGGTCGTGATGTAATTGACATGGAGCAAGACCGCCGGCGGCGTGTTCACGGTCGGAGGATTCGTGCCGTTCGGGTTGCTGCGGATCGAGAGCGCCGCGATCGGCAACGTGATGGACAGCGTGTTCATCGAACCGGTCCCGGTCGTCAGCGTCGGATTGAAGATGAACTGGTTGGTCGTCAAGATGATCGGGATGAAGCTGACCTGACCGCCCGTGCCCAGGGCCTTGTACGCATAGTTGAAACCGTTCGGCGCGGCGACCGTGTCGAAGCCGTAGACGAACTCTTGATCCCAATGGGTGAACGAGCCCGCTTGCGCCTCCGCGACGGTGGGCATGCCCGCCGGCTCACCAGGATTGACGCTGGTGCCTTGCGCGGTCACCGCGTTGACCGCGATGATATAGTCGCCTTGCGCCTGCGTGATCTGGCCTGCCACGATGAGCTGGAATTGGATCGTCGGCCCCGCGGTGCTGATCGGCGGCGGAACCAGCGGACCGCGGCCGCACGATGCGACCAACGCCGCAGCGATCAGGGCGGACGCGACGCGCCAAGGCGCGAACGATGAGCGGCGTGTTTGGTCGAAATTCATTCTTCCTGCGTCTGCTTCTGGCGATCGTCTGTCCGTTGCTGGCGGCCTTGGCGTTTCCGAAAACCGATCTCACGCCGCTGGCGTTCATCGCACTGGCGCCCCTGTTCTGGCTGTGGTCCGTGTCGTCCTGGAAAGCGGCGCTTGGCTGGTGCGTGCTATCCTGCACGCTGTATTTCTGCGTCGTCGATCAATGGATGATCTATTCGCTCGGCGACGAGATCGGCGCCGCGCGTTTCGTCGCGATCGGGCTGCTGTCGGTCATCGAAAGTCTCTTCGTGGCGGTCGGCGCGATCGCGATCTCGCTCGTCGCGCGCGGACGCTTCGGCACGCCGATGATCTTCGCCGCGCCGGCGGCATGGCTGGTCATGGAGTCGGTGCGCACCAACGGTTCCGCGAGCATGCCGTTCGCGCAGCTCGGCGCGATCGCGCCGCACGCCGCGTGGCTGCTGCCGATGGCCGCCTACGCCGGCATCTACGGCCTCACCGCGATCGTGGCGCTCGCCAACGGCGCGTTCGCCGGCTTGATCTTCGGCGACCGGGGCACGCGCATCGCCGCGGTGACGACGCTCGGGTGCCTCGTCGTCCTCATCGCCATCGGCGATGCGGCACGCGAAGCCGTCAAACCGGCGCCCGCACGCACGAAAGTCGCCGTCGTGCAAGGCGATATCTCGCAGCGCGTCAAGTGGTCGCCCGCCGTCTTCGCGCACACGATCGACGTGTATTCGACATTGACCCGGCGCGCTGCGGCAGAAGGCGCGCACATCGTGGTGTGGCCGGAGACCGCGATCACCGACTACCCGCTCGAGAAATCCGAGATCCTCGCATCGCTGCAGTATCTCGTGCGTCAGCAACACGTGTGGCTGCTCGCGGGCACGGTCGATTCGCCGCAGCCCGGCTTCACCTACAACGTCATCATGACGCTGGACCCCGATGGGCACGTGCGCGGCGTATATCAGAAGCACATCCTCGTGCCGTTCGCGGAATACTTGCCGCTCGATTTCATCTTCCGCCGTTTCCCGGGCTTCGATCAGGCATCGACGTTCAGCCACGGCCCGGGCGCGACAGTGCTGGATATCGGCAGCACGCGCTTCGGCGCGCTGATCTGCTTCGAATCCGCCTACTCCTCATACGCGCGCCAGAACGCGGTGCTCGGCGCGACAGCGCTATTGATCATCACCGATGACGCGTGGTTCGGGCCGACCTCAGGTCCGCTGATGCACGCCGATCTCGCCGCCATCGACGCGGTGCAGACGGGGCGCTGGGTGGTGCGCGGTGCCGACACGGGCATCTCGCAGTTCATCAATCCGAAAGGCCAGGTCGTGGCGCAGCTGCCGCTGGACGCCGCCGGGGTGCTGATCGCCAACATCGGCCCGCCGGTCGACACGCCGTACGTGCGCTACGGCGCGGGCTGGCTCGAAGCGCTTGCGCTGCTCGCGTTGCTCGGCGCAGCGGTGGCGCGACCGCCCGTGCAGAAGACACGGCGCAAATAATGTTCGCAAAGCTGTACGATGGGCTCGTCGCTCTTCGCAAACGCTGGTCGCTGATAGCGGCCATCGCCGGCGGCGCGTTCGCGCTGACGATCGTGGGCTTTTTGATCGCCGGTCTCATGACGCCCGATCTCGTGCCCGCGACGTCGAACGCGAAGATCGTCGTCAACAACATCACCGGTCAGGGCCTGCATGATGGCCGCACCAGCTGGCGCTTCGCGTCATCCCGCTCGGAGTTCAGCATCGACGGCGCGACCCAGACGTATCACAACGCGACCGCGACCTACTATCTGCGCGGCAAACCCACGTACCGCATCATCGCCGGCGAGGTGACGCTCGACACCCGCAGCCTGAACTACGCCGCCGACAAAGGCGTGCACGTGTGGTCGATCGGCTTACCCGAGAAGCAGCACTTCTTGACGCAATCGCTGGTCTGGAACAACAACTCGCAATTGTTGAACTGCCCCGGCGATACCGACTTGCTCTATCACGGCGTCGCCATCCACACCACCCACCTGGCCGCGAACCTCCAGACGGGGATGATCACGACCGGCGAGTCTATCGCGAATGTCGGTCAGTCTTCGCCAACTCGCCCTTCAACCAATCGATGACTTTGACCGGCGTCGGATCCTCGCCGTACGCGTAGGCGAGATAGCACGACGCGAAATCCCCGACGTAGACCAGCGAAAGCGCTCTCGCGAGCGCGCTCTCCCCGATCGACCAGACGTCGGTGACGGCCGCAGCCCGTTTTTCGACGATCGTCCTCGTCAGCTCCGCGCGCCGGCGGGTGGCGGCCGGTTCGTGCTCATCGCGCAAGAAGACGACCGCGAGCGCGTGTTCCGGGGCCGATTGATCCCGGTGGCCGCTCCAGCCGACCGATTCGTTATGATCGAGTTCGGGCAGCACGTTTGAGACGGCGAACGCTTTGGCGTTCTCGTTGATCTGCGTCTTCCAGCGGTAGGCGACGACGCCGCGTTCGCCTTGCGAGCCGTAGATCACCGGAATCGTGCCGGTCCATTGCGCGGCGAGCTGCTTCGCGCGGTTGCTCGATTGCGCCGCTTCCGGGTTGCACTCGTTGCGCACGCGTTCGAGCACGGCGATCATCTCGTCGATGTCGTCGGTCAGCGTTTCCGGCATGAGACCGAGGCGCGCGGCTGCGACGATGAGCGGCACGAACGAATAGCCGAGCGCCGCGCGCGGCTGGAGACCGCCCGGGATGATGATGGCCGGCACGCCATCGCGCGTGCAGCAGGCCCGAAGCTCCCCGCCGGTCGTGACGGCGAGCAGCGCCGCCCTTGCGTTGCGCGCCGCGTCGTATGCGGCCAGCGTCTCTTCCGTGTTCCCTGAGTAGCTTGCGGCGATGACCAGCGAGTCCGCGCCGACATATTCTGGGACGTGGTAATCGCGCGACACCTCGACCGGCACGCGCAGCACCGATTGGAAGATGGCCCGCAGCAGATCGCCGCCGATCGCCGAGCCGCCCATCCCGGCGACGACCGCGTTGGCGAAGCGACGGCCGGTCAATGGGCCGAGGTCCGCATCGCGCGCGATCTGTTTGGCTCGGGCGCACTGGTCGGGCAGCGACAGGATCGCGCCCATCATGTCTTGGGGATCGGCGGCTTTTCGATCGATGGCGTCGAGCATGCTTGCACCCACCCATGTGGCGGTCGAATTTATTCGACCGAGGCAAAAACAGCGCGGGGACCTGAATCCCCGCGCTGCGCTTCGACCCCTTCGTAGCGGGCCGCCTTCTGGGCCTACGAGGCCGCCTTTTTCGCCTCTTCGATCAACCGCTTGACCTTTTGCCCGCCCTTGTGACCGATCTGCTCGTAGAAACCGGTCCCATACTTGTCCTTGACGGCGTTGCCGCCTTTTTGTCCGATGCTGCCGTAAAAGCCGGCGCCGTGGCGTTCCTTGGTGCGCTCGCCGCCCTTGCGCCCGATCTCTTCATAAAAGGAAGGGCCGTACTTTTTCCGCACCGCGTCGCCGCCTTTTTTGCCGGCCTCGCGCACGGTCATCGGGGTGCCCGTTCCCTCTTGAGCTGTTTCCTCTTGCATTATCTTTCCTCGTTTGGGCCGGCAGACGGCGTCGCTCGGGGCGCACCACGTTGAGCGGCTGTCTACTCGTCAAGGAAACGCACGGACGCTCCGAAACGTGCCGCCGCGTCCCGAGGGCTCAGGGCGACTCATCGGGAATTAATCTTGGTCCAGCGGGTCTGTCATTGACGCGCCGGACGTCGCGCGTGAAGAAGACCGCGAGGAAACAAAGCCCTTTGCTTGGACGTTTTATCGATATGAGGTTCTTGTGCGCCGGGGCGTTAGCAGCCGGCGTTCTTTGCGCCGCGCCATCGGCGGGCGCGCTGGCCGCCCAAGCGCACGCGCACGGTCAGGCGGCGCATTCGGTGCACGCCGTGCACACCGCGCCCACCGGCGGCGTCGGCGGGGCGGTCGAAGCCGCGCAAGCGGCAGGCGGCGTCAGCTCCGAGCCGATGACCGATCGCGCGGTCATGCCCGGCACCACCCCGTATGCCGACCGGCCGTGGATCGAAGGCTACGAGCCGGCGCGTGAGGACGAGCTGTTCCGCGCCACATATCCCCTGCTGCCCGCGCACAACATCATCAAGATCTACGTGTCGGACGAAGGCGCGTACGACGCCGCGGGCATCCGGTTCTCTGCGCGAGTGCCGCACACGATGCGCGATATCGATGCGACCGAGATGCAGCGCGAAGCCGTGACGCTCATCCGGACCGCCTTTGACCGCTTTCCGGATCTGCAGACGCTCGACATCTGGGCCACGATCCCGGTCGACCGCAGCGATCTGACCAGCATCGAGAGCACCGTCTTCTCCGTGTCCGCCGATCGCCCGACGTACCTCGCGATCCGCACGCGCGGGTACAGCGACGAATCGTTCTTGGCGGCGTTCGGCCGAGTGTGGCTCGCGCCGCAGGTGCCCCGCTGATCCGCCGCCTGGCTCCCTTGCTCGCGCTCGGCGTCGCCCTGTTCATGGTTTGCGCCACAGCGGCATCGCCCGCGCGGGCCGCGACGTCGCTTGCTTCCGCCGATGCGCTGCCGGCCTCTGGCGAACATCCGCATCCCGGCGGGATGGCGGCCGACGGCCGCGTGTGGTTCGTGCCGATGCAGCGCAAGGAAATCGCGCTCACCTTCGATGATGGCCCGTACCCCTTCTACACGCCGTTGCTGCTGCACCAGCTCGAAACCGACGGCACGCCCGCGACGTTCTTCCTGGTCGGCCGCACGATGCAAGAATATCCGCAACTCGTCGAGCGGATCATCGCATCCGGCAGCGAGCTCGGGAACCACACGTTCAATCATTTCACCTTGACGTCGCTCAGCGACGACGAGATCGAAGACCAGATCTCGGCATGCGGCGGGCTCATCCAGAGCTACACCGGCGACGCGCCAACGCTGTTCCGGCCACCGCACGGCCACTACGATACCCGTGTGATCGACATCGCGCGCAAGCTCGGCTACCGGACCATTCTTTGGAGCGATGCTCCCGACGATGCCAAGGTCGACAACATCGAGCTGCCCGTATCGCTGATCGTCGAGCGCGTGGTCAAGCGTGCCACGCCCGGCGGAATCGTGCTGCTGCACAGCGGCCAATACAACACGGCCATAGCGCTGGCCGAGATCATCCCGCAGCTGCGCGCGGAAGGCTACACATTTGTGACGGTCAGCCAACTCCTCGCGCACCAGGACCTCTGACCTCAGCCCGAGTGGATCGTCTCCCAGATAGCCGCGACTTGGCGCTCCAGATGCGCCAGGTCGCCGTCGTTTCTGATCACGTGTTTGGCGCGGCGCGCGTACTCGTCGTCGGCGAGTTGCGCGTTCATGCGCGCCGCGACCGCCTCTTCTTTCACGCGGTCGCGCTCCGCGACGCGCGAACGGCGTAGATCGGGGTCGGCGACGACTGCGACGACGCTGTCGCACAACTTGTCGAATTCTGCCTCGAACAGCAGCGGCACCACGACGACGACGGTCGCGCCGGCCGGTTGCGCGGCCATGAGCTCGATGGTGCGCTCGCGAATGGCGGGGTGGGTGAGCCGGTTGAGCAGTTCGCGTTGGCGAGGATCGGCGAACACGATCCGCGCCATCGCCTCACGATTGAGCTTGCCGTCGGGGGTGATGACGCCGCCGCCGAATTCGTAATGAATCGCGTCGAGCACAGGACTAGGCGGCTCGACGATCTCGCGCGCCACGGCATCGGTGTCGATGATGGTGGCGCCGCGAGCGGCGAACAGAGCGGCAACGCTGGATTTACCGGACCCGATCCCCCCGGTCAGTCCGATCACCATGGCGCAATATTAAAGGGGCGATGTGCGTCGCCCCTTCGCCCGAGAATCGAGATCCGTCTATGTCGTCGCGTCTGCGGTCTCTTCTGGAGCGCCTGACTCAGGCGCCGCCGGTTCTTCCGCAGCCGCTTGCTCGCCCTCGCCGCCATTCGCCTCGGCTTTGGTGGCGCTCGCGTTGATGCGCCTCGACGCGGCGTTGATCGAGAGCAGTTTGACGTTGAGCTGCTCGCCGACCTGGATCGGCGTGTTCGGATCGAACTCCGACTTGGGCACCATCCCGGTGACGCCAGGCAGCACTTCGACCAACAGATAGTTCGATGTCGCTTTGATCAGCGTCGCGGGCACGATCTGGCCTTCTTGCAGCTGATCCGGCACGTTCTTCCATGGATCTTCGAGCGAGTGTTTGAGCGACAGGCTGACCTTGCGCGCTTCCGAGTCGAACTTCATGATCTCAACCTGGACCTTGTCGCCGATCTGCACGGCCTCGCTCGGGTGTTTGATGCGCGACCACGACAGCTCGCTGTTGTGGATCAGGCCATCGACGCCACCGAGGTCGACGAACGCGCCGAAATCGGCAAGCCGCACGACGGTGCCTTCGCGGATCTGTCCGGGTTGCAACGTCGAGAGCAGCTCCTGCTTCTTCTGATTGAGCTCTTCTTCGAGCACCACGCGCTGGCTCAAGACGACGCGGCGGCGCTTGTGATCGAGATCGATCACTTTGAGACGCAGCACTTTGCCGACCATCTCTTCGAGATTGCCGACCGGGTGGCGCCGGATCTGCGACGCGGGCACAAAGCCCCGCATGCCAAGGTCGACGAGCACGCCGCCCTTGACGACCTGCGTGACCGTCGCGGTGATCGCTTCGTTGTTCTCGTGCGCTTCGAGCACGCGCTCCCACGTCTTGAGCGCGCGCGCGCGCCGCTCGGACAAGTACATCGCGCCATCGCCGTCGCCGTCGATGCGATGCACGAGCACTTCGAGCGTGTCGCCCACCTTGAGATCGGCGACGCGCATCCCCGGCGACAGTTCGCGGCCCGTCACGATGCCTTCGGATTTGCCGCCGATGTCGACGAGCAATTCGTCATGCGTCTTCGCGACGATGACGCCGGTGAGCACCTGGCCTTCATCAAGCGTCCGCAGACTTGCTTCGTAGAGCTGCTGCTCGAGCGCGAACTCGTCCTGGGTCTGCGTTTGCGCGTCCGCCGGTGTATCAGTCATTAACAAAAGTTAACCTATCCCTCTTCCGAGTTTTTTCGTCTTGGGAACCGCGTGGAACGAATTGGATCAGTGCTGGCACACGGGGCAGAAAAACGTCCCTCGTTGCGCGAGGACAACCCGCCTGATCGCCGTCTTGCATCGGCGACACGGCAAACCACCACGCCCGTAGACAGCGAGTTTCTTCTGAAACTCGCCGGGCAATCCTTCCCCATCGACGTAGTCGTCAACGCTCGAACCCCGATGCTGTATGGCTTTGCGCAACACTTTGCGCAGGCTCGCCAGCAGCGCCGAGGCCTGCGCGGCGGTCAAGCGGCCGGTCCGCCGAGTGGGGCGGATGCGCGCGTCGTACAGCGCTTCGCAGGCGTAGATATTGCCCACGCCCGACAGGCGCCGCTGGTCGAGCAGCCAGGCCTTCACTTTGGTGGAGCGGCCGCGCGTGAGCTCGTACATGCGCTTCGCGTCGAGCGCCGGATCGAACGGATCAATGCCGACCTGAAGCACATCACGTGGATCGCCCTCGAAGATGCGCCAGCGCCCGAACTTGCGCGCGTCGGCGAACCGGAGGCTGCCACCGTCGTCGAAATGCAACGTAAGTCGAGTGTGAGGCGCTTCGTCGCGCGGATCGGCGACGAGCCTGCCGGTCATTCGCAGGTGCACGGCGACATGACGGCCGCTCGCGAGATCGAAGATGACGAACTTGCCGACGCGGCGGACGCGCGAGATGGTGTCGCCCACCAACGTCTGCCCCGGCAGGCCGCGCGAATCGATGGTGCGCGCCCAGCGCACGTCCACGGAGGCGATGCGCCTTCCCGTGAGCGTGCGTGCGAGATCGCGGGCGATCGTTTCGACTTCGGGCAGTTCGGGCATCGATCAGTCGTCGGCCGCTTCGGCCTCGCCCCACGTGGGCCCGACTTTGAAATCGACGACCAACGGCACGCGTAGATCCATCGCATGCTCCATCGCGTCCTTGACGATGGCGCGCACAGCCGGCACATCGCTTGGCGCGACGTCGAACATCAACTCGTCGTGGACCTGCAGGACGAGCCGCGCCTGCAGTCCGCGCTCATGCAGTCCGCGCGCCACGCGCACCATCGCGATCTTGATGAGATCGGCAGAGCCGCCTTGCAGCGGCGCGTTGATCGCCATGCGCTCGGCCGCTGCGCGCAGGCCGTAGTTGCGCGAGCGCAGATCGGGCAGCCAGCGCCGGCGGCCCATGAGCGTCGTCACGTAGCCATCGTCGCGCGCCCGTTCGAGCCCGGCGTCGATGTACTCGCGCACGCGCGGGAAGCGCGTGAAATACGCGCCGATGAATTCGCGCGCTTCCTCGCGCGAGAAGCCGACGCTCTGCGCCAGGCCGAACTCGCCCTGGCCGTAGAGGATGCCGAAGTTGACCGCTTTGGCGCGGCGTCGCATCTCGCGGTCGACCTCTGCGTCTGGCGCGATGCTAAACACCGCTCGGGCGGAGAATTCGTGGATGTCCTCGCCGCGCGCGAATGCGTCGATGAGATTCGGATCTTCTGCCAGATGCGCGAAGAGCCGCAGCTCGATCTGCGAATAATCGGCCGCCAGCAGCACATTGCCCGGCGTCGGCGCGAGGAACGCGCGCCGGATCTCGCGTCCTGCTGCGCTGCGGATCGGGATGTTCTGCAGGTTCGGGTCGCTGCTCGAAAGCCGCCCGGTCGCGGCGCCGAGCTGATGAAAGGTGGTGTGCAGCAAGCCGGTGTTCGCGTCCAGCAGCGCCGGCAGCGCGTCGACGTACGTTCCCTTGAGCTTGCTCACTTCGCGGAACTCGAGCACTTTCGCGGCGATGTCGTGCTCGACCGCCAGCGGCGCGAGCACCTCGATGCCCGTCGCGTAGCCGGTCTTGGTCTTGCCGCCGTGCGGCAGCGCGAGTTTCTCGAACAGGACGTCGCCCAGCGCTTTGGGTGAATTGATGTTGAACTCGTGGCCGGCGATCGAATAGATCGCCGCTGACGTCTCAGCCATGATGCGGTCGAGCCGGCCGCGGATGCGCGTCAGCTCTTCAAGATCGAGTCGAAACCCGGCGCGCTCCATCGAGGCGAGCACGGGGGCAAGCGGCTGCTCGATGTCGCGCAAGAGCGATTCCATGCCGGCCGCGCGGATGCGCTCGCGCAAGCGCGGCGCGGCGCGCAGCAGCGCGTCTGCCGCCGAGGCATGCGCGGCCTCGAGCGCGGGCGACTGCTCGAAGAGATCGATGCGCTGCGTCTGCGGCACGGGCGAGGCGAGCACCGCCGCGGTGCCGGCGAAGGCGAGCGTATCCGGCAGCGGCGGCTCGACGCGCGTCGCGTCCAGCAGCTCGTGCGCGAGCTTCGCGTCAAGCCCGACGCCGGCGAGTTCGAGATGCTCGCCCGCCAGCCAACCGGCAAGCGTCTTGGAGTCGTGCACGATCTTGATCGCGTTCGGATCGGCGAGCAGTTCGGCGAACGCCTCGCGCACGGTGGTGTCGCGCAACGCCAGCGCCGCCGGAATCGCATCTGCCGAGCCGGCTGCCTGCGAAAGCGCGAACGCAAGCGGCTCGGGGCTGCGCCATGCGGTGAGCGCCGGCAGCGTGACCAACGCGAACTCGGGCGCGCGGCGCGCGGCGGCGAGCACGTCGGTCGCGGCTGCGCGATCGGCGACGAGCCGGTACTGTGTCGGTATTTGCTCGACGGGCGCCACATTCGCATCCGCTGCGTCGATCGTTTGAAACGCGTCTTCGGCCGCAGGCGGCCGCGACGGCGCCTGGCCTTGGCTTTGGCCGGGCAGCGTCGTCATCAGCGATCGAAAGCCGAGCTCTTGAAACAATTCGTTGCGCGCCATCGGATCGGTCGAGCGCAACTCGCCGTCCTCCCAGCGCAGTGGAATCGCCAGATCGCGCTTGGCCGTGGAGACGTCGCGGCACGCGCGCGCCTGGGCGGCATATCTGTCAAGCAACTCGCCGATGCGCGTTGGCGTCACCTCGGCGGTGTGCGCGAGCAGTTCATCCAGCGTGCCGTATTGCGCGATGAGGCGCGCCGCCGTCTTCTCGCCGATGCCGGGCACGCCGGGCAAGTTGTCTGATGGATCGCCCTTGAGCCCGCGATAGTCCGGCAGCTGCGATGGCGAAAGCCCGTAGCGCTCGCGGACCGCCGCTTCGTCGTAGCGCGCCATGTCGGAGATGCCGCGACGCGTCACGACCACCGTCACGTGATCGTCCACCAACTGCAGCAGATCGAGATCGCCGGAGACGACGATCGTGCGCAGGCCGTCAGCGGACGCGCGCGTCGTCAACGTCGCGATCGCATCGTCGGCTTCTTCGCCTTCGACCTCGACGATCGGGATGCCGTACGCGGCGAGCGCCCGGCGCACCAACGCGAATTGCGAGCGCAGATCGTCGGGCGTTTCGGCGCGGTTAGCCTTGTACTCCGGGTACAGCGCCATGCGTTCTGCGGGAATGCCTGCGTCCCACGCCGCGATGACATGCGTCGGCTTCTCGTCGTTCAGCACGCGGTTGAGCATCCGCTCGAAACCGTAGACCGCATTCACCGGACGCCCATCGGGCGCGGTGAGCGGCGGCAACGCGAAAAACGCGCGGTATACCAGGGCGTAGACGTCGATGAGGAGCAACGTCCGCCCGTCAGACGGCATTGCGGTCACCCGGAACGATCTTCGTCTACGGCGAGTAGGACAGCCGCGCCACCACGATGCTGGCGGGCACGCGGAATCCGAGCGAGAGGTCGACCGTCTTGTTCGGATCGAGCAATCCAGATTGGGAGAAGGGCGGCACGTGGATGTCGCCGCCGTCGAGCGCGTGGTATTGCGCGAGCGTGTTCTGGTCGATCAGGACGAACTTGTTGGCTTCCAATGCTTGCGGGATGGGATCGTGGTTCGTATACGTGATATCGATGACCATGATGGAGTTGTTATAGTCGTTCGCATTCTGCGACGGAAAGAGGTTCACGTTGTGGAGCACCATCGTCGTCGGGTCGACCGTGATGCCCGCCGGATTGGTGGACACGGACTTGCAGCCGGCGGCCGGAAGCAACGCGAAGGCGACGAGCAAAAGCGCCTGCACGGCGCGTGCGGATACATGTCTCATAGTGATTTCGCGTTTCGGCGGGCTCACCCGGCGGGCCTGTGCGCGACGCGCGTTCCGCGCAGCACGCGTCGCGACCCCGTGTCCGGGAACGAGCCGCGGCCGAAGAAGATGTGCGCGCCGATCGCGCGCACGGCGGGCACCGTCAGCGCGGCACACGCCAACTCGAGCGCGCGTTCTCCAGAGTTCCTCAGGAACTCTCGCATCCAGCGCCGCGCGATGAATCGCGCCGCGAAGCGCCGCCCGTCATACGATACGAGGGCGTCGCAGTTCGGGGCGCGCAGCTGTTCGGGAATGATCTGCGCGGCGAATTCCGCAAGCCGGATGCAGCCGTCCAAGCCGCCGGCCGTCAACGGCGACACTGCACCAGCGGCATCGCCGACCAACAGGCCGCGCGGACACGCGATGCGCGGCAGCACGCCGTTCCACGGAATGAGGCCACCGCGCCGATCGCGCCGGCGCACGAACGGCCCGCAGGCCGCGTCGCGGATAGAACGCGTGAACGCGCGCAGCGACGGCGCCGGCCGGCAACGCCGCGCATCACCCGCCAGGCCGACGTGGGCGTCTCTGCCATCGCGCGCTATCCACGCGAGGTAGCCGGGCGCCAATCGCGGCTCGAGAAAACAGTGCAGCGCCGGCGGCGACGTCACGGCCGTATCATCGTAGACGTCCTCAAGCCCGATCAAGAAGTCGCGATTCGCCGACAAGCCGAGATCCGACGCCACGCGCGAGCGCGCGCCGTCGGCACCCACGACGAAACGCGCGACGATCCGCCCTATTTCGCGGCTCTTCAGGTCGCGCAGCTGGAGCACGCTTGTCGCACCGGCGGCCCGCATCTCCAAATAGCGCGTCGCGGGAAGCCACGTCGCGCCGGCACGCAGACAATCGTCCAACAACGCACGATAGAGCGCCCGCATATCGCCGATCCGGAATTCGTCGTGCGCGCTTTCGAACGCGATCGCACGCCGACGTGGGGAATACAGCACGACCGTGCGGATCGGCGGACCGAGGCTGCGCGGCGGCAGATCGAAATCATCGAACGTGCGGCGGACGAAAATCCCCGTAGTACGCACCACGCGATCCACCGTGCGATGCGCATCCACAATCGCGACCGACAGTCCCCGCCGGCTCAGCGCGCGCGCGCACCACAGTCCTGATAATCCCGCACCGATGACCGCGACGTCGTACGTTTCCATCCCACCCCGCTTTCGATCCAGCTTTGCACCGCAAAGCCTCTAGACGCGATTTACTTTGCTCTACAAAGTCTCCTGCGGCGGCGCGGGAAGAGACTTTGGATGGATGCGCGCGGGCAGGCGGGAACCACGAACGTCGGCGAGCTGAAAGAAGGGTGTGACATGGCCGTTCCTGTCTTAAAACCGACCGGGGTGACGAACGAGTCATTCGCCGGCGTGACGTACCACATCGAAGGCGAACTCGTGCCGGTCCTCCACCTCGAATTGTCCGGCGAGCGCGTCTATTTCGAGCACAATATACTGTTGTGGAAAGACCCGTCGGTGGAAGTCACGGCCGCGGTCATGCCCGGCGCGATGAAACGCGTGCTCGCCGGCATGCCGGTCTTCGTGACCGAGGCAAAGGGCAATGGGCGGATCGCATTCAGCCGCGACGGCGCGGGTCATGTGTTCGGGATCCACATGAAGCAGGGCGACGCCGTCGACGTGCGCGAGCATCAGTTCCTCGCCGCGACGCATCAGATCGGCTACACGTACGCGCGCGTCAAAGGGATGGCGAGCATGCTCTTCGGGGGCACCGGCTTCTTCATCGACACGTTCCGCTGCGCCGGCGATGCGGGCGTGCTCTGGCTGCACGGATACGGCAACGTTTTCGAGGTCCAACTCGCTGCCGGCGAGGTGATCGACGTCGAGCCAGGCGCGTGGCTCTACAAATCGCCGACCGTCAAAATGGACACGATCTTGCAAAAGCTCTCGACCAGCCTCTTCAGCAGCGCGGGCAATCTGACGTGGAACCGCTTCACAGGCCCGGGCACGCTCGGCTTCCAATCGTACTCCGTGTTCATGGCGACGGAGTAGGCCGACATCCCACACCTGCCGCTCATCGTGCTCTTGTGCGCGCTCGCGGTGATCCTCGTGGTCGCCCCGCTCGCGAGCGCGCTGCTCGCCAAGCGCGCGAAGACCACGCCAGGCGCGAAGCACGCGCGCTACGCGCGTTCGCTGCTCGTGCTTTGGGCAATGACGTGGTTGGCGCTGTACGCGCTGCGGCTCCACGGCCAGGGGCCCGAAGACGTCGGCTGGGTACCGCCAAGCTTGCCGATCTATCCCTACCTCGTCGTGCTCGCATTCGTGGCGACGCTTGGCGTGTTGGGCGCGATGAGCGCGAAGTCGGGCGATCAAGAATACGCCGAACGCATCCGGCGCATCGCGCCGCTGACGATCGGCGATTGGTTCTGGTACGTGCCGTTAGCATTGTCAGCGGGCATCTGCGAGGAGTTCCTGTATCGCGGCTACGCTTTACACGTCGTGGCGGCGCTGACGCACAGCATGGCCGCCGGTGTCGTCCTCTCGACGGCGGCATTCGGCCTCGCCCACATCTACCAAGGTCGGCGGGGCGTGATCGGCACGGCGATCTTCGGTCTGTTCTTCGCGATGATTGTGGTGGTGTGGGGTTCGATCTGGCCGTGCATCATCGGCCACGCGCTCCAGGATCTCATCGGCGGCTTCATCGTCTCCCGCCGTCTCGGAGCCGTGCCGGAGCCGCCGCCTACACCATCGGAGCCGCTGCCCATTTCGCCGGAGCCACCCGCCTCACAAGAGCCGGGGCTGAGCGGCTGACCCGCCCGCGGCGTCATCGGACGCAGGCTCCTCGACGATCTCACCGGTGAGCGGCGCGAGGATGCGCCGCATCTCGAACGCGTTTTGCGCCGCGCGTCCGAGATGATGGTTGTTGAAGAACACAAACGTCTTCTCGGTCTGCTCGGCGATCTCGCCGATCCTCGGTAGCCAGCGTTCGAGTTCGGGCTGCGTGTACTCGTACGAGTAACGCTCGTGTGACGCGCGTTCTTGACGCCACCATTTCTCGTAGTTGCGCCCGTGGAAGCGCACGTAGCCGATCGGCGACGTCGCTTCCGCGCTCGGGCGTAGCAGCGTGCCGAACTGCGGCTCGTCCACATTGCACCAACCGAGGTCCAATTCGCGCAAGCGCACCAACACGTCGTGCGCTTGCCAGTCGCGATGCCGGAATTCGCACACCAGCGGAAGTTTCGGCCACCACGCTCGCAGCGCCTCAAGGCGGCGATAGGCGTCCGCGTTCGGCCGAAAGCCGTGCGGAAACTGCGCCAGCACGGCGCCGAGCTTTCGGCTCGCGAGCAACGGCGCAAGGCACTCCGCGAAAGCGCTGACTTCGCTCGCCATGGGCTCCGCGTCTGCGGGCACGTGGGTGACGCTGCCCGGCGCTTTGACGGTGAAGATGAAAGCAGGCGGCGTACGCGCCGCCATGCGCTCGAATAGCGCCGGCTTGGGCACCGCGTAATACGTGCTGTCGATCTCGACCGCGCGGAAGCGGCGCGCGTAATACTCGAGCATGTCGGCGCTCTTCGTGCCGGCCGGATAGAACGGGCCGACCCAATCGCGGTACGAGAACCCGCACGTGCCGACGACGATGTTCATGCGAGCGCGGCGACGGCCGTGTCGAGCGCGGCGTGATGCATCGCGACGCGCGCTTGCATCGGCAGCTCTGCCGCGGATTCGGGTACGAGCGTCTGATCGCTGTGGCGGTCGAACAGATAGACGGAGAAGAATCCGACGAACGGCGAGAGCGTCTCATCGGCGGGCTCGACGCAGCCGTCCACGAGGGCGCGGCCTTCCACGCTCGGCGCGTCGCTGACTGGAAGTCGCAGCGCGCGCACGCCGGCGACGATGCGCGGGCAGAGATGCGGCCGTTCGTCGCGCACGTGCTCGTAGACGTAGAACCCGTTCGATTCCGAATCCTCATGGAGGTCGATGCCGCAATCGAAGCGCTCCCCGTCGAGCGCCAGGCGGACCAGCTCGGTCTCGTATGGCGCGCGTTCTTGACCGAACGTCCGGTTGAGATCGATGCCGAGATCGTTCGTGCGGGTACCGGCGATGTAACCAATCGGGTTCATGCACGGCAATGCGGTGATGCGCAGTTGCGGCTGTGCCGGCCGCTCGAGAAATGCGAGCAGCGCTTCGATTCCGGCAGGTTCGTCGCCATGGATGCCGGCGCTCACGAGCAGACGCTTCCCTTGCACTGGTCCGAGCGTCACCAAGAAGAACGGCAGTGCGTATCCGCCGCGTCGCAAAACGTCGAGCACCTCGACGCTGATGCCGGGCCGCCGTCCGAGCGCGTCCATCCGGTCGATGAGTTGCGAGTAGCGGCTGACGGACATCGCACGCGCCATGCGGGGCGCCTTCAGTAGGTCCCCAAAGCCATCCTTGAGAATACCGCCTGGCTTGACCAATAGGAGGAATCGCCGCCCGTGACCTACGTGATCTGCCAGCCGTGCATCGGAGTCAAAGACAAGTCGTGCATCGACGTGTGTCCCGTCGATTGCATCAAAGGCACGGATGAAGATCCCATGCTCTACATCGATCCGAGCACGTGCATCGATTGCGGTGCGTGCGTGGCCGCCTGTCCGGTGACCGCGATCTACAACGAGACCGAAGTGCCGGATCAGTGGAAAGACTACACCAAGATCAACGCGGACTATTTCAACAAGTGAGCGCCGTCGTCGGGATCTTCGCGAACACCGACACCGTCGGCGCGCTCGCGCACGCGATGAAGTCGGCCGGCTTCGACGTCGCAGGCCTCACCGTGATCAGCAACCAGGAGCCCACCGGGTACCTCGTGTCGGTGGGCGCCAACCTCGTCTCCGCGGCGGACCCGACGCGCATCAGCGGCGACGTCGAAATCAGCGTGCCGGGTTCTGGTTCGCCGGGCATCTCAGATCTTGAAGCGCCCGATAGTTCGCCCGCGCTCGAGTCGCTCAGCGATCTCGCCGTGCCCGACGGCCGGACGGACGATTATGTGTCAGCGGTCGAAGCCGGACGTTGTGTCGCGGGCATCGAGACCGACAAAGTCGACCAGATCAAAGCGCTGTTCGTCGCGGCCGGCGGCAATCCGGTCGTCGTCTTCTAAGCCCGATTCACTCCTGCGGTTGCGACGTGAACTTCAGATACGCGTCCGCGTCTTGCGACGACTTGCGGCCGCCTTCGATCAAGACGTAGCGCAGCGCCAAACCGCCCGCTAACACCAGCGCGGGCTTGAGCACGTCCCAAATGCTCGACTTCTTCGTACTCGGCAGCGCGATGGGCGCGGCAATGCCGGCGCCTTGCACCACTTTTTCAAAAATATCTTTGAGCGGGGGCTCGCGCAGCGGTTTTGCGTACTCGCCGACGTCGGAGAGCCATGCGGCCAATGCGATCGCTTCCGCGAGCGACCCGATGCGCTCGGCATTGGCTAAACGCTTGCGCGCTTGCGTGGAACCCACGCCGAAGAGCTCTGCGAGCAGAGCGACGCCGGCTGCGCCGGTCGCCAGCGACGAACAGGCGAACACGGCCGGCAGCAATGGCGACTTGGCCCACAGCGGAATGCTCGAGTGGCCGAGCAGCACGCCCGTGTAGGTGCCGACGAACAGCGCGGGAGGCAGACCAACGAGCGCCGCCAATGCGCGCGGCACGCTCCCTGCGTTCGCGAGATTCACGACCGCCGCCCCGAACGCCGCGGTGGAAAGCGACGTCATTCCCCAGACGCCGGCATTCATCGGCGAGCGCGGCTTGAAGACGCGCAGCATATGATGGAAGCGTGCCGGCCGCCCGAGATGGCTGATGAGCAGCGGCGCGCTGATGCCCATGGCGATGGTTGAGACGGCGTAGCCGAGTTTGGCGATCTGGCGGTCGTCTTTGCGTCCGCGCAATGCGGCGAGCGACGAAGCGACGAACGCGCCCGCGCCGATGCCGCCGACGAAGAGATAGCCGATCACCGACCAGCCCCAGTCCGGCGGTTTGAGCACCGGTTGATCGTAGTAGTGAGCGACGCCGTTGCCGTCGGTGGATTGCGCCGGCAGCTCTTTCATATCCATCTATCGCTCAGCCCGAACTGTCGAAGGCGAGCGCCATCGTGGCCGCGACCACGAGCGCGGCGCCAAGGCCGAAGAGATATGCTTTCGGCATCGCGCGTTTTGGCGATCGCGGGTAGCGTGGCAGGTTGTAGCGTTCCGGCTCGTCGAGCAAGAGGAAGAACGAGTTGAGGCCGCCGAGCGCGTTGCCTTCGGGCATGCCGTAGAGCTGCGCTTTTTCTTCACCGCGCGCATGCAACACGTCGACGCGCCGCTGCGCGTAGTCCCGCAGCTGTTCGACGTCGCCGAAGATGATCGAATCCGTCGGGCACGCCTTCGCGCACGCGGGTTCCATGCCGTCTTTGAGCCGGTCGTAGCACAGCGTGCACTTGTGCGCGCCGCCATCTTCGTTCGGCGGCGCGTGCGCGGTCTCGATGACGCCGAACGGACACGCGGTGACGCAGTAGCCGCAGCCGTTGCAGATGTCTTGCTGCACGTAGACCGTGTCGAACTCGGTCCGGATGAGCGAGCCGGTCGGACACGCGTTCTCGCACGGCGCGTCGACGCAATGCTTGCACACGTCGCTGTTGAACAGCCAGCGCATCTTGCCGCGCTCGTCTTGCTGCTCGATGAACTGGACGTGCCGCCACGTCGTCGCGCTCAGCTCGACCGTGTTGTCGTACGACATGCCGGTGAATTTTTGGCCGTCGGCGGGCAGCTGGTTCCACTGCTTGCACGCGACTTCGCACGCCTTGCAGCCGATGCACACGGACGAGTCGGTGAAGAACCCCACCGGGCGCTGCTGCGGCGGCGGCTCGACGCGCTCGAAGGCCTCGAAGAAGCTCACAGCACGTCGTTCTCGGGCGCCGGAGTCTTGCGCGTGCGCCGGCCGGCGCGCACGTTGCACGTGATCGCCTTGACTTCGTAGATCGAGACGTTCGGTTCCAACACGAGGTGGGTCAGGTCATTGGGCGTGTCGCCCTTGGTCACCCCCATGTAGCTCCAGTGCATCGGCACCCCGATCTGGTCGACCGTCTTGCCCTGGATCTGCAGCGGCTGGATGCGCGGCGTGACAAGCGCGCGACCCTCGAACTCCCCGCGCACAGAGCTGACGGTCACCCACCCAGCGTTGGTGATCCCTTTGGCGGCCGCGAGCTGCGGGCTCATCTCGACGAACGCCTCGGGTTGCAGCTCTGCGAGCCAAGGCAGCCAACGCGTCATCGCTCCGCTCACGTGATGTTCGGTCACGCGGTAGGTCGTCATGACGATGGGGAACTCGGCGCTCTCGGGCGCTGCGAGCGGGTTGTCGCCGGTCGAGGCAAACGTCTTGGCGACTGGATTCGACTGCTGCCCGTATAGCGCGTTGTGCACCGGCGACTCGTACGGCTCGTAATGCGTCGGTAACGGACCGTCCTTGAGTCCCTTGGGCACGAACAGCCAGCCTCGGCCGTCGGGCATCATGATGAACGGGTCGCTGCCCGAAAGCGCATCCATACCGCCGGCGCCTGGCTTCGCCGGAGTCTCCGGATCCTTGGTGGCCGGGAAATCGGGAACGTCCTCGCCCGTCCACTTGGACTGCTCTTCATCCCACCAGACGTATTTCTTGCGCTCCGACCACGGCCGCCCTGACGGATCGGCGGACGCCCTATTATAAAGGATGCGCCGGTTCGCGGGCCACGACCACGCCCAGTTCGGGAACACGCGCCCGCGGTTGTCGCGCGACGCCGCCCGGTTGAGTTCTGGTGTAGGATGGATGCCGCTATAGATCCACGAGCCGCACGCGGTGCTGCCATCGTCTTTGAGCTCGGCGAATCCGGACACGAGCTTGCCGCTGGCGATGTCGCGCCCGTTGAGCTCCTGCACGACCTTGTCCATGTCGGGCTCGTCGAGGATGCGCGATCCCGGCTCGGGCGCAGCGCGATCGAAATCCCAGGTGAGCGCCTTGATCGGTTCGTCGCGTTTGGCGGTGCTGTCCGCGTACAGCTCCTTCAGCCGCTTCGCCAGCTTGTGGATGAACCACGCGTCGCTGCGCGCATCGCCCGGCGGATCGATCGCCTTCTCGCGCCATTGCACGAGACGCTGCGTGTTGGTGAACGAGCCCTCTTTCTCGAGATGCGAGGCGGCGGGGATGAAGAAGATCTCGGTTTTGACCGCCAGCGGATCTTCGCCGTCGGGCGCCGCGTACCAAAACGCCGCCGACTCGATCTCGTAGAGGTCGCGCACGACGAGCCACTCGAGGCTGGCGAGCGCCTTGCGCTGCAGACGCGCGTGAGACGAACCCGATGCCGGGTTCTGGCCCATGATGATCATGCCTTTGATCTTGCCCTCGACCATCGCAAAGGTGGAAGCCAAATGCGAGTGGTCGCCGTTGGTCTTGGCGACCCAGTCGAAAGCAAAATCGTTTTCTTTGGTGGCGCGTTCGCCATACCACGTCTTCAAGAACGAGACGATGTATTTGCGGAAGTTCGCCCACCAGCCGGTCGGCCGCCACGACGCGTTGATGTACTTCTCGAGCGTGTCGTGATCGAGCAGCGCGCTGGGCTGCGGCATGTAGCCCGACAGCAAATCGTACAAGGTCGGCACGTCGGTCGAGCCCTGGATCGAAGCGTGTCCGCGCAACGCCAGAATGCCGCCGCCCGGCCGGCCGATGTTGCCGAGCAGCAATTGGATGATGGCCGCGGCGCGGATGTTCTGCACGCCGTGGCTGTGCTGCGTCCAACCGAGCGCGTAGCAGAAGGCTGCGGTACGCTCGCGCCCTGAGTTGGCGGCGAGCACCTCGCACACGCGCAAGAAACCATCCTTGTCAACGCCGCAAATGCGTTCGACCTCTTCGGGCGTGTAGCGCTCGAAGTGGGATTTCAGCAGGTTCAACACCGTGCGCGGATTCTTGAGCTCGGGATCGGTGACGATGTTGCCTTTCTTGTCGCGCTTGTATTGCCACGACGCGATGTCGGCATACGTGTTCGTCTTGGCGTCAAGACCCGAGAACACGCCGTCGAGCAATTCGGTGTCCTCGAATTTGTCGTCGATGACCGTCAGCGCGTTGGTGTAATAGTAGACGTAGTCGTGGAAGTAGCGGTCATTTTCCAGCAGCCAGCGGATCACGCCGCCCAAGAACGCGATGTCGGAACCGGCGCGGATCTTCAGATAGATATCGGCGAGCGCTGACGTGCGCGAGAAATGCGGATCGACGTGGATGACGGTCGCACCGCGCTCTTTTGCTTCGAGCACGCGCGCGAATGCGATCGGATGGTTCTCGGCCATGTTCGAGCCCATGATGAGGACCGCATCACTGTTCACGAGATCTTGCGGGAACGTCGTCGCGCCGCCCCGGCCGAAGGAGGTGCCCAGACCGGGCACCGTGCTGCTATGTCATATCCTCGCTTGGTTCTCGATGGGGATGATCCCCAAGCCGCCGCACAACAGCTTCTTGATGAGGTAGTTCTCTTCGTTGTCGAGCGTCGCGCCGCCGAGCGACTCTATCGCGTAGCACGCGTTGACGACCTTGCCGTTGGGCAGCGTCTCGATGAACGTCTCGTCGCGCGTCTGCTTGATGCGCTGCGCGACTTGTTCCATCGCCCAGTCGAGCGACTTGCGCTCCCAGCGATTCGAGTACGGCGCGCGATACATGACGTTGGTGACGCGCAGCGGGTTCACCGCGAACTGATAGGTCGCCGCGCCCTTGGGGCAAAGCGTGCCGCGGTTGATGGGACTGTCGGGGTCGCCCTCGACGTCGAGCAGTGTGCCGTCCTTCACATACGCGAGCTGTCCGCAGCCGACGGCGCAATAAGGGCAAACCGAGTGCTTGACCTGCGCCCCGCGAATGCGGGGGGCTTTCTCGACGCTCTCCCTCGAGAACGGTCGCTCGGACGACAGCATAGGCCGCGGCTTCGTGCGTGGCCGCTCGCTCCCTTTGGACGAACATATGGGCTGGCTCATGACAAAGGGCGGGACACTCGCCGCTTATGAGCTAATTGTGCCGTCAGCCCGCTCCGATGGTTCTAATTGTAGGCTTGCGCTCTTGAGCGCGGGTCCGGGCAGGGGCGCCCGGAGCTACGTTTCTTTTGAAGGGCATCGTTTGGACGACACTTCGGATCGGATTCGACGGCGCTTCCGCAAGCTGCTCGGCTTTGTCACGGGCGAGCGGTCGCCGTTGCCGCAACCGACCGAGAACCAACCAGGCCCGCTGCCGGCGGGCGAAGACTCCTCGGATGAGCCGCTTGGAGCGGATCCTCCGATGGCCGCGACGCCGAGCGCGCCCGAGCGCATCGAACGCATCGAACGCATCGAGCGCATTACTGCGCCGCCGCCGCCGGAACCGGTCGTACCCGCACCCACGATCTTCGCTGCGCCTCCGCTGACGGTCGAACGCGACGACGATCTCGAGCAGGTCCTCAACGAGAATCGCATCCGTTCCGTCTTCCAGCCGATCATCAACTTGGCCGACGGCACCGTCTTCGGCTACGAAGCGCTCTCGCGCGGTCCGATCGGCACGCGCCTGGAAAGCGCCGACGCGTTGTTCAGCGCCGCGCAGGCGGTCGGCGCCACGCAGCGGCTCGAGCGCGTGTGCCGCTTCCGGTCCATCGCCGCGGCCGCGGGCATCCCAGCCGGCTGCTTCCTCTTCTTGAATTTGAGCCCGCGCGTGCTCGAAGAACAAAACGCCGGCCTGTCGCGCGAGGTCATCGAGCAAAGCCGCCTCGCGCAAGAGCGCATCGTCTTGGAGATCACGGAGAAGCAGGCGATCGCCGACTTCGATCTGCTCAAGCGCACGCTGCTCTATTACTATCGCCAAGGCTTCAAAGTCGCGATCGACGACGCCGGCGCCGGCCACAACAGCCTGCGCGCGGTCACCGAAGTCCGGCCGCACTTCATCAAGCTCGACATGGCGCTCGTGCGCGACATCGATCGCGACCGCGCCAAGAACGCGCTCGTGTCCGCGATCATCATCTTCGCGAAACGCATCGATGCGAAGGTGCTGGCCGAAGGCATTGAGACCGTCGACGAGCTGGCCACGCTGATCGAGATCGGCGTGGATCTAGGCCAGGGCTTCTTGCTCGGCCGTCCGTCGAGCGGTTTCATCGAGCCCAAGCCGGAGATCGCCGCCTTCATCCGCGAGCGCTCGTCCACGCTGCGCACCGTACCCATGCCCAAGCGCATGGCGATCAGCACGATCACGCGGCGCGCCCCCGCGCTCATGCCGACGGCGTACACGAGCGAACTGCTCGAGATCTTCGACCGCAACGCCGACCTGGACAGCGTGGTGCTCACCGAGTTCGGCGCCCCGGTCGGGCTGGTGAGCCGCACCAAACTGTACGAGCGTCTGTCGCAGCAGTTCGGCTATTCGCTCTATTCACGACGAGCGGCACGCCTCGTGATGGACGATTCATATCTAGCCGTGGACGCGAAAGATTCGATCGAAGACGTCGCGCGCAAAGTCACGCACCGGCGCAGCACCGAGATGTATGACGAGATCGTGGTGCTCGAGAACGGCGTGTATTCGGGCGTCGTGTCCGTCCGCGATCTACTCCACACGATGACCGAGTTCCAAGCGACCATGGCGCGCAACGCCAATCCGCTCACCGGCTTGCCCGGCCGCATCCCGCTCCAGCAGGAGATCGACCGGCGCTGCACCTCGAACATGCCGTTCGCCGTGCTGCACGTCGACCTGCTCAACTTCCGCGCCTACAACGAGCGTTACGGCGTCGAGCGCGGCGACGAAGTGATCGCGCTGCTCGCGGAGACGTTGAGCACCGTGATCGCGGACTCGGCCGATCGCCACGCGACCGTCGGCCACCTCGGCGGCGTCAACTTCCTCGCGCTGTGCGAGCCCGCAAACGTCGAAGCCATCGGCCGCGCGATCATCGACAGCTTCCAACGTCGGACGGCGCCGCTGCACGTCACACGCGATTTCGCCTCGGTGGAACACGGCAATGTGCCGCCGCCCAGCGTCGGGCTCGCCCTTGTCGCGATCACCGCCACGACGCCGCCGCTACCGAACCTCGCGAGCCTGGCGGGCCGCACCGCCCGCTATAAACGTGTCGCGCGCGCCGCCGGCGGCAACGCGTTCGTGCTGGACGGCCAGCTCATCGCCGGCCGCGTGCTGAGCTTCCCGCAGCAAGTGGGCTAGAAGCCCCTCTCTTAGGGACAGCGGACCTTCGGAAAAAGCGGGCTTCGGGAAGGCGAACGGCCTGTCGGCTTGACAGGTCCGTAGGCGTAAACGTATCATTAAGACTTGGGGGACCAAGTGAGTAGGACGGCGGGGGCTGCACGCTCCGAATAATGTCCATTTTTGGGTTCCTCTTCAAGAAAAAGCCGGGCGGGTCTGGTTTAAAGCCTCGCCTATCAACGCGTCTGGCGATGAGCGAACCGGTCCGGCTGGTGTTAGGGGACGGCGAAGTGCAGCCCGCGATCCTGCAGGACGTTTCGGCGGGGGGCGCTTGTTTGCGCACCCACCAGCGCTTGCGCGTCGGTCAACAGGTCGGAGTCGCGATGTATTTCGGGCTCGATCAGCGTTATGAGATCCAAGCGAAGGTCATCTACATGTTGCCGGGAGCGAGCGGTTTCCACGCGCGTTACGGCTTGCGCTTCGTATGGATCAGCGACGATGAGCGCTATCGGCTCGACACATACGTGAGCGAGCGCGCAAGCGCAAGCCAATTCGGCGTCCGCGCCTTCTCGACGAGTCCCGTTCAGAACGATCTTCGCCGACCGTAGGGCAGCCGGCGCGCTGCTCGCCGAAAGGCTCCGCGACGAATCGCCGGGAGCCGTGCTCGGCATCGCGCGCGGCGGCGTGCTGGTCGCAGATCCGGTCGCGCGTGCGTTGCGCGACCCTCTCGACGTCGTCGTCGTTCGCAAAGTCGGCCATCCCGCCCAGCCGGAACTGGCGATGGGTGCGGTTTCCGCGACGGGCGATGTCGTGCTCACCGATCACGCACGCGACGTTTCGAAAGCAGAGCTTGATGTCCTGATCGCCGCGGCGCAAGCGCGCGCGGGCGCGCTCGAGACCTCGTTGCGCGGCGACCGCCCGCCCGTGGACGTGCGCGGCAAACCGGCGATCATCGTCGACGACGGCATCGCGACCAGCGCGACCATGCTATGCGCGATCGAGTCCGCTCGCCGCCGCGGCGCCACGCGCATCGTGTGCGCCGTGCCGGTCGCGCCGGCCGATTTTCTCGGCCGCCTGCGCGCGAGTTGCGACCGCCTCGTCGTCTTGATCCCGGCGACCGAGTGGCACTTTGCGGTTGGGCGCTATTACGCTGACTTTCGCGAAGTATCCGACGAAGAGGTGCGCGCGACGCTCGCGGCAGAAGGTGGGCCGTCATGACCGCGGCCCAAGCGCTCTGGACGTACGTCGCCGCCAATCACCAAGCGCTCGCGCACGCGGTCGGGGTGCACGTCGGTTTGAGCTTCACCGCGCTGGCGATCGCCTGCGCGCTCTGCATTCCGCTCGGGATCTGGACGTCTCGGCACCCTGCCGGCTCGACGGTCATCGGCGTCATGACCGCGTTGCGCTCTATACCAAGCCTCGCGGTTTTGGCCCTGATGCTGCCCGTGCTCGGCCTTGGGTCAAAACCGGCGCTCGTCGCGCTGACTTTGCTCGCGATCCCGCCGATCCTCATCAACACCGACGTCGGCTACCGTTCCGTGGATCGTGCGGCCGTCGAAGCCGCCGTCGGCATGGGGATGCTGCCGGGCCAAGTATTGCGCCGCGTCGAGACGCCGCTTGCCGCTCCCGTGATCCTGGCCGGCGTGAGGACCGCAGCCGTCGAGGTGATCGCGTCGGCGACCCTCGCGGCGTTTATCGGCGGCGGCGGTTTGGGCGATCTCATCATCGCCGGTTTGCAGAACGATGACGTCGGAGAGCTGCTCGCCGGCGCGTTGTGCGTGGCGCTGCTCGCACTCGTCGCCGAAGGCGTGCTCGCTTTGACGCAACGGCAACTCGCCGCGCCGGCGCTGGCTCGCGCATGAAGATCGCGCGCATCACGCGCCGCCGGGCACTCTCATCGCTTGCGCTGGCGGCGCTGATGCCGTCCGCATTGCTACCGGCGGCCTGCGCGCGACGCGCCAACGTCAAGGTCGGCTCAAAGAATTTCACCGAGGAGCTCGTCCTGGGCGAGATGTATGCGGCGCTGCTCGAACACGCCGGCCTCACGGTCGAGCGCCGTCTGAACCTCGGCAGCACACAAGTGGTCATGCCTGCGCTCGCGCGCGGCGACATCGATCTGTATCCGGAATACACCGGCACCGCGCTGCTGGTCGTGCTCAAGCACGCGCCGATCGCCGATCGCCAAGCGGTCTACGAATTGGTCAAGGCCGAGTATGCCAAACAATATCAGCTCGTGGTGCTCGATCCGGCTCCGATGAACGACACGCAGGCGCTGGCAACGACGTCGCCGATCGCGGCGAAATACGGATTGCGGACTTTGTCCGACTGCTCGCGTGCGGCGCCGAAACTGCGGCTGGGCGCGCCGCACGAGTTCCTTGAGCGGCCCGACGGCTTGCCGGGGTTGATCAAGGCGTACGGCGGGTTTGCGTTCGCCAAGGTCGTGCCGGTTGACATCGGTCTCAAATATAAAGCGCTCGAGACCGGCGCGGTCGATATCGTCGTGGCGTTCGGCACCGACGGACAGATCGACGCCGACCACTTGGTCGTGCTCGAAGACGATCGCCGCTTCTTCCCGCCGTACCCGGTCGCACCAGTGGTGCGCGCCCAGGCGCTGCAAGCGTATCCTTCGATCGCGCCGACGCTCAACCGGCTCGCGCCGCTCCTCACCGACGTCGTCATGCGGCACCTGAACTATCAGGTGGACGGGATACGCCAAGAGCCCGCTGACGTGGCGCACGCCTTCCTCACACAGGCATCGCTGCTCTGACGATGGCCTACGCCCGCGCGGCGATCGCGTTCGACCACGTCGTCAAGGCCTATCCCGGTGGCGAGCATGCGGTCAACGATGTCAGCTTGGCGATCCCACCCGGCACGTTTGCGGTGTTCGTCGGGCCGTCCGGGAGCGGCAAGACGACGCTGCTCAAGACGATCAATCGTCTCTACGACGTGACCTCCGGCCGCGTGCTGGTGGACGGCGTCGACGTCGCCACGACGGATCCGGTGGCGTTGCGCCGCGGCATCGGCTATGTGATCCAGCAAGTCGGCCTGTTCCCGCACATGACCATTGCGGAGAACATCTCGGTCGTTCCATCGTTGCTGGGCTGGGATCGCGCGCGCATCACTGCGCGGGTTGACGAGCTGCTCGCGCTTGTGCATCTGGAACCCGAACGCTATCGGCAGCGGTATCCTTCGCAGCTTTCCGGCGGTCAGCAGCAACGGATCGGGCTCGCGCGCGCGCTGGCGGCGGATCCGCAGATCTTGTTGATGGATGAACCGTTCGGCGCGCTCGACGCGATCGAACGCGAGCGGCTCCAGCACGAATTGGCCGAGCTGCACGCGCGGCTGCACAAGACGATCGCATTCGTGACCCACGACGTCGACGAGGCGCTGCGCCTCGCCGACCTCTTGGTCGTCATGAAGGCCGGCCGCGTGGAGCAAGCCGGCACGCCGTTGGACATCATCACTGGTCCGGCAAACGTCTTCGTCGCTGCCCTGCTCAATGCGGACGACGTGATGCGGCGCTTTTCGGTGATGAAGGTCGGCTCCGTCATGTCGCCCGCCGGCGAAGCCCCGCTGCCATCAAGCGGCCATCGCATCTCGCTAGATCGAGATCTGCGCACGGCGCTCTCGCTGATGATCTCGACCGGCGTGCAGTCGTTGCTCGTGGTGGACGCCGCGGGCGGTCCGGTAGGTTCGCTGACGTGGTCCGACCTGCAGCGTGCGGCCAAACCGGCCACCCAGAAGCGCTGACATGCAGTACTTGTTCGCGCATCCCGACATCGTCGCCAAAGCGCTGGGGCAGCACATCTGGCTCAGCGTCGCCGCGCTCACGCTCGCGCTGCTGTTCGCCATTCCTTTAGGCGTGTTGGCGGCGCGCTCGGCGATCGCGCGGCCTGCGATCTTCGGCCTGCTCGGCGTGATCTACACGATCCCGAGTCTCGCGTTGTTCGCGCTGCTCATCCCTGCGCTCGGCCTCGGATTCACGACGGCGCTCGTCGCGCTCGCCGCATATGCGCAGATGATCCTCGTGCGCAACATCGCCGCCGGCATCAACGGCGTCGACCCCGCAGTCGTCGAAGCGGCGCGCGGCATGGGCATGAGTTCGTGGCAGGTGTTCTGGTCCGTGGAGCGGCCGCTCGCGATGCCGGTCGCGCTCGCCGGCGTGCGCGTCGCCGCGGTCTCGATCATCGGCATCGCGAACGTCGCGGCCTGGATCGACGCGGGCGGCCTCGGCACGCTCGTGCTCGGCGGCATCCAGTCGGACTATCCGGCAAAGGCTGTAGCCGGCGCGCTTGTCTCAGCGGCGCTAGCGATCACGGTTGATTTTGCGTTACGCCGGATGGAGGCGCGCTATCGCCGCCACCTTGCGGCGACCCCCGCTTGATCGGATCAGCGTGCGACGAGCAGGTTTGACGTGAAGGTCTTGGCTTGGTCGGTCCAGGTCTGTAAGACCTTGAAGCCTGTCTCATCGGCAAGCGCTTCGACCTGCTTGGGGTTGTATTTATAAGAAGATTCGGTGTGTATGCTTTCGCCGGGCTCGAAATGGACGGTCATGCCGAGCGCGTCGATGGCGACGTCCTGCGCTGTGTCGCTGATCAGATGCATCTCGACGCGTCCTTCGGCCGAGTTGTATTTCGCTCGATGCCGGAACGAGTCGAGGTCGAAATGGCCGCCGAGCTCGCGATTGATGCGCCACAACAGGTTCTTGTTGAAAGCGGCGGTAACGCCGAGCTTGTCATTATAAGCCGCCTCGAGGATGGCGACGTCCTTTTTCATGTCGGCGCCCATGAGCAGCGAATCGCCGGGGCGCAAGGTCTCGCGGACGGCGCTCAGCGTGCGCCGCGCTTCATACGGCTCGAAGTTGCCGATATTCGACCCCAAGAACAGCACGAGCGTGCGCTCGACGCCGTTGCGCGAGAAGCGCCGCAGCCCTTCGAAATAGTCGGCGACCTGCGGGTCGACGGTGATCGCCGGATACTCGGCATTGAGCGCATGGACCGTCTGATCCAACGCGGAGCGCGAGATGTCGATGGGGCTGTAGCGTAGCGTGCCCTGGCGCGCGAGCGCTGCGTCGAGCAGCAAGCGGGTTTTGGTGGCGGTACCGCTGCCGAGCTCGACGATCTCAAGCGTATCGCCGACCGCAGCGACGATGTCGCGCGCATGCGCGCGCAGAATCGCCGCTTCCGACCGGGTGAGATAATACTCGGGCAGGAGGCAGATCACTTCGAAGAGCGCCGAACCAAGATCGTCGTACAGATACTTGGTCGGCAGCGTCTTCGGATGCGCCGTCAGCCCTGCGCGGACTTCGTCTCCCAAACCCATAGCCGCGCCTGGTTCTCGCCCCATGTGAACAACCCGCCCTAGCTGCGGGACGCTAAAACGCGGCCGCGGGCTGTGCCTGCACCGCTACTGAGGCGATTCGCCAGCCTTCAGGCGTTTTGACCGCGCGCTCATGGACTACCGCCTGCATCGTGGTGTCTTGCAGCGCCGTCGTCGCCTTGAACTGCGTCGGCAACGTCACGTCTGCTTGACTGTCGCCCAGCAACTGGATATTAAGGGCACCATAATCCGGCAGCACGCTCCAGTTCGCTTGCTGATACATCGCCGCCAGCTGACCGAGCGCGGCGTCGCGGCCGTGTTGCACGGTCGGTCCGACCGTCCACACGAAATCAGGCGAATTCACCAGCAGCGCGCCGATCACATCGAGATTGTGGGCGTTCTGCGCGTCGTTGAAACGCACGACCAATGCGCGTACGTCCTGCCATGCCTTTGGCGGATCGGTGTCGGCGCGAGCCATGCTGACCATCGACGTCGCCAGCGCCAGGCCCAGGAATGAGGCAAATATGATCTTCTTCATATCTGCCTTATACCCAGATCGAGGCGGCTTTCCGACTTACACGCCGTTCCCGTCGAACTGCTTGTTGTACACGCAGAACCGGCCGTCGCGCTCGTAGCCTTCCGATTCGTACAGCGCCTGCGCCGTCTTGTTGTCGAGCGCCGTGCTCAAGGTGAGCCCTGCTGCGCCGGTTTCGCGCGCGTGCCGTTCGGCTCGCTGCATCAGTTGCCGCCCGACGCCGGACCGCCGCGATCCCGGATGGACGTACAAATCGTTGAGCAGCCAAAGTCGCCGCATGCCGACGGACAAGAACAGCGGATACAGCTGTACGAATGCGATCGCGTCGTCGCCGTCGAACGCGATGAAGAGCGCCGATTCGCGCGCTCGCCAACGCTCCAGCAGAAATGCGCGGGAGCCCTCTGTATCCGAGGGGGCTTTGTAGAAGACGCGATACGCGTCGAAGAGCGGGGTGACGGCGTCGATGTCGTCAGCCGATTCGACCAGGCGGATGCGGACCGGCGAAACTTCGCTCAGCTCTGTTTGCCGTTCTGCGACATCAGATAATCCACCAACAGCGGGATGTCGGCGTCTGCGATCGGCGCACCGTACGTTTTCTGCATCTTCGTCACCTCTGCTGTCCACTGCGCTTTGGTGAGCGGCGGCTGGGTGTAGATGTAATCAGCCGAGTGGCAGATCACGCATTTTGACTGCGCCAACGCCGCATTCGGGCCGTCTTTGAGCGTGATGTCCGGCGGTGGCAGCGTGATCGAGCCTGCTGGATCTGCGCGGGTCACCGCGACACCGGCGAGTGCCACGCCAGCGAACGCCAAGAGTCCAAGAACGATCGACTTCTTCATGACACCCTCTTCAGCTCGCGGAGACGCGAACCGTCTCCACGGTGTTGCGCAAGTAGCCGCCCGGATTCCAGACCGGGTTGTCCAGCCGTTGAGCCTCCCCGATCGTGTTCATGGCCAACGAGCCGAGCGTGTACTGCTTTCCGGCTTGCGGCGTGAAGCGCGCCTGCCACGGCCGAAATGCATACTTGCCATAGTCCTTGCCGAGCGCGGCGGGCGTCCAGTGCGCGCCGCCGTCACTCGAGAACAGCACGCTTTGGATGCCGTAGCCGCTGTCGAAGGCGATGCCGCTGACGGTCAGCGCGGCGCCGGACTTCACGCGAGCGCCGTCCGCGACGCTCGTGATAAACGAGCGCACGGTCAAGCGATTGATCGGTATCGTCTTGACGGTCGAGCCCGGCTGCTGACAGCCGCATGGGTCCGCTGGAATCCGATATGCGGTCTTCATCCAGAAATTCTGATCCGGCTCGGACAGCACTTCGATGTCGTTGAGCATCTTGACCCAATATGTTGCGAAATATCCCGGCACGATCAACCGGACTGGGTAGCCGTTGAGCACTGGCAGGTCTGCGCCGTTCATCGAATATGCGAGGATGACGTTGTCGCTCATGGCCAGATCCGTGTCGAGCGACTTCATGAAGTCCGGCGTGGCAGGCAACACCGGCACTTCGGCGCCGTTGAATCGCACCTGCACTGCGCCCGCACCGATGCCCGCTTTGGTGAGGATATCGCGCAGGCGTACGCCTTTCCACAACGCGTTGCCCATGGCGCCGTTGCCCCATTGCCCACCGGCCACGCGTGGATTGAAGAAGCCGCGGCTATTGCCCGAGCATTCGCACACCGCGGCGATCTCGATCGAGTCGTAACTGCTCTTGAGGTCGGCGACGCTGACTTGTAGCGGCGACGAGACTAAGCCATGGACGTTGATGCGAAATGCGTTGACGTCGATGTCGGTGGGAACGCCAGCCAGGTGCCAGCGCACGAAAAAGGCGTCGTTCGGCGTGAACGCGCCTTCGTTGAAGATCGACATGGGCGTTTCCAGCTGTACGGGCCGGGTCGTCATCACGATGAGCGGACGCTTTTGGGGATACGCCGCGACGGGGCGCGTGCCGTTTGCGAACGGGAGTGTGACCGTCTGCGCGAGAGCGGGCGCACCGACGAGCAGTGCGCTTCCAAGTGCCGTGCCACCGATGAGGAACTCGCGCCGACGCATGCCTGGAAGATATGGCATCGTTGGACCTCCCCTCAATGTTGTGTCGTGCGTTCGGGGCTGCGCGCGCCGCGGCTTCCACCCGCGGGACGCGATGCCGCCGCGACGCTTACGGGTAGACGCCGCGCAGTTTGGTGGCTTCTGCGACCCGTCCGACCGCCACCACGTAGGCGCCGTGGCGCATGTCGGTCTTGAACTTCTTGCTCTGCTCGAGCGTCTCGCGGAACGCGCGCACCATCTTGCGTCGCAGCCGCTCGTTGACTTCCTCTTCCTCCCAGAAGTTCTCTTGGAGGTCTTGCACCCACTCGAAATACGACACGCTGACGCCGCCGGCGTTCGCCAAGATGTCGGGCAGCACCATGATGCCGCGCTCGTGCAGGATCTCATCGGCCTCGGGAAGCGTCGGGCCGTTCGCCGCTTCGGCGATGATCTTCGCCTTGATGCGGCCGGCGTTTTCGCGCGTGATCACTTTCTCCAGCGCGGCCGGCACGAGGACCTCGCAGTCGCACTCCAAGACATCCTTATTGCTGATGCGATCGCCGCCCGAGAAACCGGCGACGGTGCCGGTCTCCTGTTTGAACGCAGTGAGCCCGGCGATGTCCAGACCTTTGGGATTGGCGACGCCGCCGCGGCTGTCGGATACCGCGACGACGAGGTACCCGTCGGCGGCCATCAGCTCTGCGGCATGCAACCCAGCATTACCGAAGCCTTGAATCGCGACGCGAGCTCCCTCGCGCTTGAGCCCGAGCTCCTTCATCGCTTCGTTGGTCACGTAGAGACAACCACGCGCGGTCGCCTTGTCGCGCCCGAGCGAGCCGCCGATCGCGATCGGCTTGCCGGTGACGACGCCTGGGATTGAATATCCCTTTTGCATGGAGTACGTGTCCATGATCCACGCCATGATCTGCGGCGTCGTGTAGACGTCGGGCGCGGGAATGTCTTTTTCTGGGCCGATGATGATGGAGATCTCGGTGGTGAAACGGCGCGTGAGATTTTCGAGCTCTTTGAGCGACATCGACTTGGTGTCGCAGATGATGCCGCCCTTGGCGCCGCCGAACGGGATGTTGGCGAGCGCGCACTTCCAGGTCATCCACATCGCGAGCGCTTTGACTTCGTCGAGCGTCACGTCGGGGTGGAAACGGATGCCGCCTTTGCCCGGTCCGCGTGACAGGTTGTGCTGCACGCGATAGCCTTCGAACACTTTGAGCTTGCCGTTATCCATCCCGACCGGCACGGAGACGGTGAGGATCCGCTTTGGTTCGCGCAGATAGGCATGGATGTTCTCGTCGAGGCCGGTAAGCTGGGCGACCTCGTCGAGCTGGCGCTGCGCCATCTGCCAAACGTTTTGTTGGGACTGGACGGCTGACCGGTCAAGCGTGGACGACATGCGTTCCCCTTTACATCAAAAAAGCGCGGCCTGCCGAAGACAGGACTTGAACCTGCACGTCCTTGCGGACACAAACACCTGAAGCTTGCGCGTCTGCCAGTTTCGCCACTTCGGCCGGGACAGAATGGTTTTGCTCACAGCCCTTTAACGCCCTGCCGGAACGCCGCGACAGAGTATCACGTTCTTCTTTAAGCATGGAGGCGGAAACTCGGATGAACAATCGATCGCGTCGCCTGACCCTCGGTCTTTGCGTGTGCATCGCGCTGTGCGCCGCGCCGGCGCTCGCCGCGCGGGCCGTATCATATCTACCGGTGCCGCACGATGCGGCCGTGATCTTGAACACGGGGTCGACGAACACGTTGGGCTATCGGATCGTCGTGCAGCGCGACGGTCAGGCGGAATACGTGATGGGCAGCGTGCGCAAGAAAGCGCAATTGAGCGCGCAAAAAACCGAGTCGTTCTTCGCCGACATGTCTGCGGCGATGCCGTTGACCGCGCTGGCCGCGGGCCATTGCATGAAGAGCGCGTCGTTCGGCTCGTCGACGTTTGTCTGGTGGCGCGGAAAGCGCTCGCCGGATCTGCAGTGCGCAGCCGATCCGAAGGCGACGGCGCTGTACTCGAGCGTGTCGAAAATCGCGATCGAACTCGGACTCGACCGCATCATCATCCCGCCAATGCCGAACGAGCCGCGCCGTCCGATGCCCGAGCCGAGCCCCTCCGCTTCGATGTAGTCCCGGCCTCTTAAGGTCCTTGGCGCCGCCCTAGAACGCCGTACCGCTGGTGAAGTGAAAGTCTTCGATGCACGCGGCGGGTAGCACGTGGCTCTCGCTGCGCACGAGCTCGCTCGCCAATTCGCAGCGGCCAAGTGCGCCGAGGATCGATTCGTTGAAGCGCATGTTCTTCAAGCCATGCTCGACCTTACCGTCTTGGATCAAGAACAACCCGTCACGTGTCATGCCGGTGATGATCGTCTGTTTCTGATCGACGAGGCGGATGTACCACGTACGCGTCACCAGCACGCCTTTTTCGACGCTTGAGATGATCTGCTCGAGCGACCGTTTGCCCGGCGCGATGACGGCGTTGAGCGGCATCGGGCCGTCGGGGTTCGGTGCGGGCAGCGCATGACCGGTGTTCGAGTGATTGAGTTTGGCAGCATAGTAGGAATCGTAGACGACGTCCCTCGCGATGCCGCTCTCGATCAGCGTGACCGGGTGGCGCGGCGCGCCCTCGAAATCGAACGGCAAGCCGAGATGCAGCGGATGCGCGTAGTCGTCGCGAATCGTCACGTTAGAGCCAGCGACCGGCTGCCCGATCTTGCCGCTCATGAACGACGAGCCTTGTTCGAACGGTTGCGCACCGAAGGCGATCCAGGAGAGATACACGAGGAACTCGCGGAACGCCGTCGGTTCCAAAATGACGGTATAGTGGCCGGGCTCGAGCACCTTCGGATCCGCGCCGTCCACGCACTTGCGCGCGGCGCGCTCGGCCAACGCGGTCGGAGACAGGTCAGCGAAGCGTTTGGCATAGCCTTCGGCATAGCCGCTGGACGTGTCGCCGATCGCCTTGATGTTGATGGCGCTGTCCGACCCTCGATAAAAACGCCGCACGCCCTTGGAGTTGGCGAGCGCGATCGTGTCTGAACGGCTGGCGACATAGCCGGCGGCATACAAGTCGTTGCGGTACATCACTCGCACGATTTGCGCGACCGCGTCGGCGCGCGCCTCGGGGGGCAGCGCTGCAGTCGCCGCATCGCAGCTCGCTGGAAGGTCGGCGATCGGGCTTGTGTCGTCCGGCAGTCCGGGGAAATCGTGATCCTCTGGCGCCAGGCGCGCGATCTCGGTCGCGCGCTCGACGACCGCGACGATGCTCGCAGGATCGAGCCGGTTGGTCGATGCCACGCCGATTCGCTTGCCGATGACCGCGCGCACCGAGAGATTCCAGTTCTTCTCGACCATGTTCTCGTGGATATAATTGTGGGTGTACCGGCTGAGCGCGCTTTCGCTGCCCAGCATGAGCACTTCGGTCTCGTCGGCTTTGGACGCCGCCAGCGCCTGGTCGAGCGCGCTGCTCACCGCTTGCCGGTCGGTGACGAAATCAACCGCCATAGCCCACCCCGACTTCGATCGCGCGGAAGCGCGCGGGCGCCGATCCTTGGCACGAACGCGCCGTCTGGATGGGCTCGCCTTTGCCGCAGTTGGGCGTGCCCCACGCCACCCAGGTCGACTTGTCGCCGATCGCATCGCATGACGCCCAAAACGCCGGCGTCATGCCGGCGTAGGTCGGATTCTTGAGCAGCCGCCCTTTCTTGCCGTTCTTGATCTCGTAGCCGAGTTGGCAGCCGAACTGGAAGTTCAAGCGCTTGTCGTCGATCGACCACGAGCGATTGCTCTCCATATAGACGCCTTGCTTGATATCCGCGAACAGGTCGTCGAGCGACGTGGCGGTACCCGGCAGCAAATTGACGTTGCCGATGCGGATCATCGGCAGGCGCCCCCAATACTCGGCGCGCACGACGCCCGCAAGTTGCACGTCGGCAGCCGAGGCGGTATCGCGCCCAGCCATATAACCGACCAAGATCCCATCGCGGATCAGGTCGACGCTCTTGGACGGCGTGCCCTCATCGTCGTAGCCCTCGGTCGCAAGCGCTTGTGGGCACGTCATGTCGCACACGACCGTGACGATGTCGCTTCCGTAGCGGAACGTCTTCAATTTGTCGAGCGTGGCGAATGACAACCCTGAGAAGTTGGCCTCCCAACCAAGCACGCGATCGAGCTCGAGGGCGTGGCCGATCGACTCGTGGATCTGCAGTGAGAGCTGGTCGCTCGAGAGCACGATGTCCGTCGTGCCGCTCGGGCACTGGTCCGCGGTGAGCAACGCGACCGCCTCGTCGCCGACGCGGCGCGCGTTCTCCAACAGCTGCGCGTTGTTCACGATCTCGTAGCCGCCCGTCTGGTAGAGGCCCGCCGTGCCGGGATACAGGCGGTCCTGCACATCGCCGTCGCCGATCGCAAGCGCAGAGAGGGCGGACCCGCATTGGACGAGGTCTTGCTCGATGCGGCTCCCTTCCGTGCTCGCGAAGCACTTCTTCGTGCGCCAGACGTCGATCCAGGCGCGCGCGACGGTCACGCCGCTGGCTGCGCGCACTTCTTTGTCTACGTCGAGCAGATACTTGACGCGATCGCTCGTCGAAACCGTCGCGGGATCGATTTGCACCGGCGTCTTGTAACTGTCCACGAATTTGCCGGCTGGTTGCAACTCGATGCGGTGCTCTTGGATGGCGCGGCTGGCACGCGCGACCTCGACCGCGAGCGCCGCGACGCGATCGATCTCAGCGGACTCGATCAACGCGCTCGACGCAAATCCCCACGCGCCGTCGACCAGGGCACGAATGGAAAAGCCGCTGCTCTCAGAGTCGTTCAGACTTGAGACGACGCCGTTACGGACCTCGGCGTGCTCGTCTTTGTTGACGCCGAAACGCACGTCCGCATAGTCCGCTCCCTTGGCCGAAGCGGTGTCGAGCGCGCGCTGCGCTTCGTTGTCGAACTGCACGTGGGTACACCCTTACATTAAGGAGGCGAGCTGCAGCTCGCCTTGCGTCAAAAGCCCGCCGCGCGCTTTCGGGCGCGCAGGCCACCGGTCCCCCGGCAACTAAGGAATACGTAGATGTTCAGGCCAGAGAACGGGGTGGCTAGCCCCGGGAACGGCGTGGCAGAGTTGACCGATGTTGAGCAAGAGCGGACCACGCTCGTGCCCGCGGTCGACAAGGCCTTCCGCC
Source organism: Vulcanimicrobiota bacterium (assembly GCA_963812135.1). GTDB lineage: Bacteria > Vulcanimicrobiota > Vulcanimicrobiia > Eremiobacterales > Eremiobacteraceae > JAFAHD01. The sequence goes on along the minus strand of CAWETU010000001.1, from coordinate 429,896 downwards.
TACTGACCGCCCTCGGCGAATCCGCGGAGCCCTTGGGCGTGTCGCAACTTTCCCGCACGCTCGGGCTCGGGAAGAGCACGGTTCACGGGCTCGTCACGACCCTAGAATCCCTCGGGATAATCGAATCCCCGAACGGCGCCAAACGCTACCGCCTTGGCCCGGGGCTGTTCTCTTTGGCATCGCGCTCGGCGGGCCAGCGCGATCTGCGTGACATCGCTCGGCCGGCGCTCGAGCGGCTTGCTGCCGCGACCGAACAGACCAGCTTCCTCGGCGTCCCGGCCGCCGATCATGTGACCATTCTCGACCTTGTCCATGGCCGCCCGACCATGTCGATCTCCGCGCCGATCGGTTCCGCTATTCCTTTGCTCGCTGGCGCGGTCGGCAAAGCGATCGTCTCAGCGTGGGACGAGCAGCGCCGCGCCGAGTTCTTCGGCGAGGGACGCCTGCCGGCGTTCACTGCCAACACCATCCGCGACGTGCCACAATATATGGAAGCGATTCGCGCCGCGGCGCACGACGGCGCCGCGACGGACATCGACGAGTATGTCGACGGCATGCGCGCCGCCGCCGCGCCGATCTTCGGCCCCGATCGCCAGCTGTTGGCAATTATATGGGTGGCGGGTTTCTCGCGTCACGTGGACCGCGACCGTTTAGCCGAGATGGCTACAGAGGTCGCGCGCGAAGCGGCGGATATCAGCCGGTTGCTCGGCGCCTGAAACGGCGCCTTTTCCACTTCGTGATCTGAAAGAGGCTGCCGAACGCTTGCGCCGCTCGGGGGCAGGCAGTTGTCTTTAACGCCACCAAATACGGTCACCCGCACTACCCCTCGAAAATCCTTGGGAGGACACGACATGGCTAAAAGGTCGTCGAAGAAATTGGCGTTGACCGGGTCCATCGTCATGGAGCGCTATCAGGTCAAACTCTCGTCGGCGGAGCGACGGAGGTTCGAATCCAATCCGGATGCGTTCGCACGCCGCTTCCTTAAGAAGGCTGGACACAAAGTGAACAGGGTGCTGCTCATCAAGCGCGCGGGTGTCGGCTATCGGCAGGCGGCGAACAATTGGTACCACATCGTCTATCCGCCGATCGAACATTCCGGCTGGATTTGCTGCTGCGCGGATTAGCGCGAGCGCGATCTACGGCTCCGACCTCGTCGACGCACGCGTGCATCCGCTAGGCGTGGTCGAGCCGTCCTCTGTCGCTACAAGGGTTAGCGGGACGCATTGAACGCGCGCTCGAGATCGGCGATCAGATCGTGTATGTCTTCGATGCCCACCGACAGCCGCAGAAGCCCGTCGGTCACGCCGCGGGCTTCGCGGACTTCCTTGGGGATCGAGCCGTGGGTCATCGTCGCCGGGTGGCAGACCAGCGATTCGACGCCACCTAAGCTCTCGGCGAGCGAGAATAGCTTAGTGCTCGACGCGAACGCGCGCGCCCGATCGGGCGCTCCCTTGAGCGTGAACGACACCATGCCGCCGAAACCACGCATCTGCTTCTTCGCGAGCTCGTGCTGCGCGTGGGTCGTGAGACCCGGGTAGTAGACGCGGTCGACGTCAGCGTGTTTGGACAAGAAATCGGCGATCGCACGCGCGTTGCGATCGTGTTCGCGCATTCGGATCGCCAGCGTTTTTGCGCCGCGCAACGTCAAGAAGCAATCGAACGGTCCGGGAACGCCCCCGACCGCGTTCTGATGGAATTTCAAGACTTCGTGAAGCTTGGGGTCGTTGACAGCCGCAAAGCCGCCGAGCGCGTCGGAATGACCGCCGATGTATTTGGTGGTCGAATGCACCACGATCGATGCGCCGAGATCGAGCGGATTCTGCAGATATGGAGTGGCAAACGTATTGTCGACCGCAACGTGGATCCCGCGGCCTGCGCACAGCGCGGCCACTGCTGCGAGATCGACGAGGTGCAGCAGCGGATTGGTCGGCGTCTCCAGCCAGACCATCTTGGTGGACGGCTTCATCGCCGCCGCGACGCGCGCCACATCGGTCGCATCCACGTAGGTGAAGCTCACGCCGTAGCGCGTGAACACCTTGTCGAACAGCCTGAACGTGCCGCCGTAGATGTCGTCGTTGACCACAACGTGGTCGCCCGACGACAACAAGTTCATCACCGCCGACGTCGCGGCCATGCCGCTTGAAAAACACAGACCGAAAGACGCGTTCTCGAGCGACGCGAGGCAGCGCTCCAAAGCCACGCGCGTCGGATTGATCGTCCGGGAATAGTCGAAGCCTTTATGTTGCCCGGGCGCCGCCTGCGTGTAGGTGGTCGTCTGGTAGATGGGCACGATGGTCGCGCCCGTCGTCGGATCGGCGTCCTGGCCGACGTGGATCGCCTTGGTCGAGAACTCCATGGAGCCGCCTTTAGTTGGCCGAGAGGTACGAGATGATGTCCATCTTCGTCAAGACGCCGACCGGGATGCCTTTGCGCGAAACCACGACCGCGCCGTGGCCGAGGGATAGCGCTTTGTACGCCTTCTCGACCTCATCGCGCTCTTCGAGCACCGGGAACGGCTTTGCCATGACTTCTTTGACCGGCTGGTGCGCCACGTCGGCGCGATCGTAGATGAGCTGCATCACCGCGACTTCGTTGATGCTGCCGACCATCTCGCCGGCATCGACGACCGGGATCTGCGAGATCTGGAACTCGCGCATCAATTCGATGCCGCGCTTGACGGGATCGGACGGCGCCAATGTGACGAGTTGCAGTTCGCCTTTGGCGCGCAGCACGTCGCCCACCGTCGCGCCCAGCCCCTGCTCACCCAAGAAGCCGTTGGCGCGCATCCACTCGTCGTTGAAGATCTTGGAGAGATAGCCGCGGCCGTTATCCGGCAGCAGGACGACGACGATCGCGTCCGCCGGCAGCTCGCGCGCGATGCGGGCGGCGGCGACCAGCGCGGTGCCCGAAGAACCGCCGACCAGCAGACCCTCTTCGCGACACGTGCGGCGCGCCATCAAGAATGAGTCCTTATCCGAGACGCGCTCGATCCGGTCGATGGCCTTGAGGTCGACGGTCGCCGGCAAGAAGTCTTCGCCGATGCCCTCGACCTTGTACGACTTGGCCGTATCGCCCGAGTAGATCGACCCTTCCGGATCGGCGCCGACGACCACGATCGAGGGATTTTGCTTCTTTAGATAGTGCGCCACGCCCGAGATCGTGCCGCCCGTCCCGATGCCGCTCACGAAGTGCGTGATCTTGCCGGCGGTCGCTTCCCAGATCTCCGGACCCGTCGAAGCCTCGTGGGATCGCGGATTGAGCATGTTGGCGAATTGGTTCGGCTGGAAGGCCCCCGGTATTTCGCTCGCGAGTTTGGCGGCCACACCGTAATAGGATTCCGGGCTGCTCGCAGGCACGTTCGTCGGTGTGATGACGACCTCAGCGCCGTACGCACGCAGCAGACGTACTTTTTCCTCGCTGACCTTGTCGGGCATCACGAGAATGCAGCGATACCCCTTGATGGCGGCCACCATGGCAAGGCCGGTGCCGGTATTGCCGGAGGTCGCTTCGACGATCGTGCCGCCGGGGCGCAGTAGACCGCGCTCTTCCGCGTCGCTGATCATGGCAAGCGAAGGCCGGTCCTTCACCGACCCGCCCGGGTTGAAGAACTCGACCTTACCCAAAACGAGACAGCGGGCATCCACGACGCGATGCAGGCGCACCAGCGGCGTCGAGCCGACGACGTCGAGCGCAGAGTCATAGTAATGCATGCCGTCCTCGCGCAGCGGCCCGAGGCGCGACTCTGGTTTGACCTCAGTTTTCACGGCTTGAACCTCACGCGGTGCGACCCGCCAAGAACGCTTCGGTGCGCTGGTCGGCCGGCTTGTTGAAGAGGAGCGGCGTGTCGCCGGACTCGACGATCTCCCCGTTTGCCATGTAGATCGTGATGTCCGCGAGCCGCGCGGCTTGTTGCAGGTCGTTGGTGGCGATGATGATGGTGTGGTCGCGGCGCAAGCGTGCGATGACGTCCTCGACGGCCAGCGCGGCGATCGGATCCAATGTGGCGGTCGGGTCGTCGAGCAGAAGCACATCGGGATCGACTGCGAGCGCTCGCGCGATGCACAGCCGCTGCTGCAGGTCCTCCGGCAATGAAGCCGCCGGCGCATCCAGACTGCCGCTCAGGCGCTCCCACAGCGAGACGCGCCGCAGCGCTCGCTCGCTTGTCTCGCGCAGCGTCCGCTCGTCGCGCACGCCCTGCGCTGCAAGACCGAATCGGACGTTGTCAGCGATGCTCGTCGGGAGCATGGTCGGACGTGCGAACACCATGCCGACATTGCGCCGCAGCCGCGCGCTGTCCACGCCCGGCCCGAGGATCTCCGCGCCGTCGATCTTGATGCTGCCCTGCACGCGCGCATCCGGGTTGAGATCGTGCATGCGGTTCAAGGCGCGCAGCAGCGTCGTCTTGCCGGAACCGCCGGCGCCGATCAAAGCCGTCGTCGTCTTCGAGCCGACATCGAACGTCGCGTTGCGCAGCGCTTGCACGCCACCATACCACACGTCGACTTTGTTGACTTCGATCTTGGTCTCGAGCTGCGTTCGTTCCGGGCTCATCGCACCTCCCGACGGGCATCTGGGCTTGCGCGCAACCGAGCCACGCCTTGCAAGAACCAGATCATCAAGCCGAGGAACAGCGCGGCGGCGGCCGTGGCGCCGTAGCCGCCGATATCGCCGCCCCGGATCCACACGTGCACCGCGAGCGGCCAAGCTCCGACGGGCGCAGCGCCGCTGCTGCGCGGCACGAGCGCGCCGGCCACGATGGCGACGGCCGCAGCCGCACCGATCAGCTGCGTGGCCACGATGATGATCGCGCTGCCGAGCCGCGCGCCGGACTTCGGCAAGAGCACGCGGCGCACGATGAACATCGGCGATGCGCCAAGCGCGCTGGCGGCCTCACGCACGTCCATCGACTTGCGACTGAGCGCGTCGACCGCCAAAGCCGTCATGAGCGGCATGTTGATCGCCGCAAGCAAAAAGGCCGCTCCCGTCAGGCTCGGGTGCCAGCCCAGCGCGTTCACGCCGATCACCGCTGCGAACGCGACGACGATGGTCGGCAGGCTGCCCAGCAAGGCGAGCGCGCTGCGCATGCCGGCCGCCGCGATGCCGAAGATGCGCACCTCGGTCGCCGCGATCGCCGCGAACACGCCGACGATGATCGTCGGTGGCAACGCGAGCACCGTGACGTAGATCGTCGCCGCGACCGGCGCCAACACCGAACCTGGATAATGCGGGTTGAGCACGCGCAGGCTGTTCGGAATCCCCGTGAGCGCAAGCCAGCCGAGGATCGCCACGATCGAGAAGCACAGGATCGCGGCGCACGTCGCGAGGACGATCGCGGTGAGCGGTTGCGCCACACGCGCGGGTGGGATCGTGGCGCGTAGCGCGGTCACGGCCATTGCACGTGCCCAACCGCGCGGCGGCCGAGAAGGACGGCCGCGATCGCCATTGCGACGAGCAGCAACGCCACCGGCGCCGTGCCGAGCAGCGCCGCGCCTCGTTCAGACGCGCCGACCTGCAGCAAGGTGCTCGCGAGCGTTCCCGCGACCGGCGGCATGCCGACAGCCGCTGCTTTCATGGATGCCGCGCTGAAGATGATCTGCAGCGCGGTCGCCTCGCCCAACGCAAGGGCGAGCGCAGACCACCAGATGCCCGCGACGTTGCGCTGCAACGCCGGTAAGACCGCGCGCACCGCCGCGTTCACGGGATCTGCGCCCGCTGCGGCGGCCACTTCGCGCAGCTCAGGCGGCAGGGCCGCAAGGGCGCGACGGGTCTGCACGAACACGACCGAGGCGATCATCGCCGTGATGACGATCGAAGCGATCGCGAACGTCAGCGCGGTATTGGGCACGACCGGCGTCACGAGCAGCACGCCGGCGGCCGCGACGCCGAAACCGACGGCGGGCAGCGCGTGCAGGCCGCCTACCAGCCCCTTGATGATCTGCCGCGCCGCCGCGGGCGCGATCTCTTCGGCGTACAGCGAGCCGCCGACGCCGAGCGCCGTGCCGAGTGTCGCCCCGACGAGCGCCAGCCCCACCGTCGCCGTCGTCAGCCAGATGAATCCGTTGGATGAAATCGTGACGCCATGGATCAATGCGCCCACGGTCGCGATGACCAAGATGATGATGACGACTGGCTGGATCGCGACGACCAGGACGGCGCACAAACGTGCCGCCGCCACCAAAAAGCGTTCTGCAGCGAGAGACACGCTATGGCGTTAGCGGACGCGCGGGGCGCCCCCTCTTAGAAGCGCGTGAGGGCGTCCGGATCTGCGGCCAACGTCGCTGACAGCTTGCTGAGATACGCGACATGGTCGGCGAGCGACGAGCTTCCTTTGATCGAGGCCCATTCCTCATCGGGGATGCGGGCCGAGTCCGGGCCGTCGAGCATGAACGACGTGCCCTTGCGCTTACCGGGGTTGCGCGTCATCGCGATATTAGAAGGAAGCGCGTGTAACGCGCCACGGCCGGTTGGGCGCCGAGGGCGTCCAGCAGCGGGGTCGCCATCGCGTCGTAGATGTTCAGCGGCTGCAATCCGAACGCGAGCTCGACCGTCCGCAACACCGATGGCAAGCTGTATCGCGTGTGGTCGATGTGCCCGTGGCGCGCGTATGGCCCGATGAGCAGCGCCGGCATGCGGTGGGAATCGACATGGTCGCCCGTGCCCTGCGGGTCATCCGTCGTCACGAAGATCAGCGTGCCGCGCCATTCCGGCCGCTTCGAGAGCCCGGCGACGATTTCGCCGAGCGCGACATCGTTGCTCGCGACGTACGACGCCGGTGTGTAGAAGCCCGGATCGAAGCCGGCGGTGTGATCGGTCGGCAGCGTGAGATACGAGTATTGCGCGAGTCCGTTCTTTTGGACGTCGGCGAGGAACAGTTTCGCGCGCGCGGTGTCGAGGATGTCGAAATCGATATGCGCGCCGGGATAGTCCTGCGCGGCGTGCGCGGCCAGACCTGGCGCGATCGCGCCGCTCGACAGCATGGTCATCTGCTCGCCATAGACGCGGAAACTCACGTTATGCCGGCGCAGCTCGTCGATGAGCTCGCCGCGAGGACCGAAAACCGCGCTCACGTTGACTCGCGGACCATGCGCCAGCGCGATGAGGTTCTTGAACCAATCGAAATCCATCGTCGCAACGGGGACTGCGTCTTCGCCGAAGAGGTAGACTGGCCATATCGAACCGGCCACGCGGGCATCGTCCTTCGTCGCGGCGTCGTCAGGTGTATGGCCGTTGCGCTCGAGATAGTCGTTCGCGACGCCTTCCGTGGTCCACGCATGGCCGAAGTCGCTCTTCTCGCCGTTGCCCATGAAGTTGTCGAACAGGGTGTAGCGATCGGCGAGTGCGTGCGCGTTAGGCGTGTACTTGCGCCCGTACAGGCAGAGCAATGGATCCGAGTTGGCCGCGGGAACATCGCCGAACAACTCATCGAAGTGCTTGTTCTCGCGGACGATGAAGATGAAATGCTTGATCGGCGGCATGGCTGCGCCCGCCGTCGCCGGCGCGGCGTTGAGGCGGTCGTTGCGCGCGACGGTCGCGGACCATTGCTCGAAGCGCGCCGGCTCGACCACGAGATGTTGGATCAGGCCGGTGTAGACGCCATCCCATTCGGAGCCCGGATTCGGTTGCGAGCCCAGACCTTGCGCGCTCACGATGAACAGCTGCGGCTTGATCCGCGGATCGTCGTCGATCGTCGAGCCCGCCACGAAGATGACATCCATCGGATACCATGCCGTCGGGATGCGTCCGAGCACTTTGCCGCTGTCCATGTCCACGACCGCGACGTCGTTGAAGCCCGATTCGGCGACGAACAGGCGCTTGCGATCGGCCGAGAGCGCCATCCCCGATGGCGTTTGCCCCGGCGGTTGGTCGCGCGTCATGCCGAGGTCGAAGCGGCGCGACAGACGTCGTAAGTTCATATCGATCATGCTGACGTCGTGGCCGTCGGCGTTCGCGACGAAGGCGCGCGTGCCGTCGATCAGCAGCGCGGTGGGATGCGGTCCCGTGGCGATGTGGGTCGGGCTCGTCGCGCCTGCAGGCCACGCGTCCACGTGATCCGAGTTGTAGAGCGTCGCCAGCACGCTGCCGCCGGCAAACCCGACGCGAAACGGTTGGCCGCTCGCCGCGAGCCGAGTGGTGACGGCGCCGGTCTGATCGTCCAGCACGGCGACTTCGTGCGCCGCTGTCCTTGCGACCAGAATGCGATGCGTCGCCGGGTCCTCAGCGATCCCGTTGAGCAGGCCGCCGACTTGCAGATCGGCGCCCTTTGAGGTCAACGGATTCAACGTCGGCTTTCGGATCGTAGCTGAATCGTGCAATGCTTCCGCTATAGCCGCGCGTCACATAGAGCCCGTCCGTCGTCCATGTCATCGCGCTCGCCCACGGCACGGCCAAACGCTGCACGAGCTGCGAGTGCTCGCCGACGACGATGATATCGATCGCGCCGCCATCTTGCGACAAGACCGCGAGGTACGCGCCGTCGGGTGAGAGCGCTTCCGAGGACGCGAAGCCCTCGACCGGCGTCGTGAATCCAGCCGGCGTCACGGAGCGCCCGTCGGGCAGCGTCGCCGCATCGGCGGTGCTTGCCGCGACGACCGCGATGGCGGTCGCGAGGAGGCTTGAGATCGCGGCGCACGTCCGATGCATGAGAACTCCCTCTCGCTTCAAAGCGAGCGCGGAAAAAAAGGTCCGCCGCGCCGGGGGGATATCCGGCTGCGGCGGCGGGGCGCGCCGGTGGGTCGCAACCACCGGCGCCGTCGTGACACGAAGTCTCAGTGAAGTTTGTAGCTGTAGATGAACTCGAGGGTGCGTGACGTGAGGCCGAACTCTTCCGTCGCCCCGGCCCCGATCAGCGGCGTGTAGTCCGACGGCGACGCATATTGGTTGAGCGCGTGCGGATACCCATTGCCGATCAGGCCCTGCGAGAACGCGTTCTGCTGGAATAAGTTGTTGATGATCGCTGTGAACACGCCGCGCTGTCCGGTGTTCGCCGACAGGATGAGGTTCGTGTAGTTGTATGCCGGTAGGTTCTTCGGATTGTTGAAGGACACGAAGTACGTCTCGCTGCGCGCTTCGAGACCCTTGCCGAACGTGTAGTCGAACGCGAAGTTGACCTTGTGCAGCGGGATCCCCGGCAACTGTGAGCCTGGCACGAGCGTCAAGTTGCCTTGCAGGATGCTCGCCGGCACTTGTAGCGGCATGCTGGAGTTCGTCGCGTAGCCATAGTCGACGAAGAACTGCCGGGTTATCCGCTGGCGGCCCTGGAGGTCGATGCCTTCGGCTTGTCCGGAGCCGATGTTGACGACGCCGTCGACGCCGAGGAACTGCAGTGCTTGCGCTGCCGTGCCGCCGCAGTTCGCGGTGTAGATGCCCGTGTACGAGTTGAGGTCGGTCGCATAGCCGTTTGGACCGAAGAAGCTCGACGGGAAGTTCATCACGGGAATCGTCTGCGTGTAGAGCTGATTGTAGATCGGCTCGGAGTACAACGACAGCTGGAGGGTCGAGTCCCCGCCGAAACTATGGCCCCAACTGAATTCGGTATCGCTCGCGCGCTCGGGCCCGACGCCCGGGTTGCCGCCGCTGCCGACCGAGTTCAGCGTGCCGCAGCGCACGTTGCCTGCCAGCGAACCTGGTGCTGACGGGGAGAACGGCGAGAAGACATCGCTGAGCGTTGGTTGCGTGCTGACGTAGCCGAAGGCGGCGCGATACACATCGTTGGGCTTGTTCGCGACGAACGCGATGCGTGGATCGACGAACGACGTGTTCGTCACGGTCGAGTGCTTGAAGTACGCACTCACGTAGGTTGTGAGCGGCGAATTGGTCGGGTGCCATGAATCGCGAAAGAACGCGCTGGTCTCGTACGCTCCTGGACTTGGCGCCGGAACGCCGACGTTCGAGAACTTGCTGCGCGTGTTGTCGTAGTAGCCGCCGAAGCCGAATTCGTTCTGCTGCCCGACGATGTTATAGGTGCCGATGACGCCGGCGTTGTTCATCGCCTCGTTATACCAGAACGGATTGGACGCCAGTGTGCAACTCGGATTGCAGCCCGGACCGAGCGGCGTCGCCGGTGGCACCAGCAAGAACGGCAGCTCATTGGTGCGATCGTACACATGCGCGTAGAGATCCTGGAAGCCGTTGACGTTCAGCGTACCAGGCCCGAACGTGGCGTCGAACTTCACCTGATAGTCCTGATTGGTGAACCCTTGCCACGCAGGTCCCGCACCTTGCCAGCCCGAGTTGAGATTGGCCCATTGCTGTGGCGTCACGCACGTCGTGCCGCCGTCGGGCGTCACGCCGTCGAGTCCGTAGCCGTATGCGTTTCCGCCGGTTCCCGAGCCGACGAACGTGCCGGCCGGGCAATCCGGCGGGTTGAGCGCGTTGAACGGTGGCGCGTTGCCGGCCGGCGTGTAGCCCGCGAGGCGCTGGGCGCCGATCGCTTGCGCGGTGTTCATCGGCAGGAAGTCGCCGTCGCCGTTGCCGGTCTTGTTGTCCCAGTAGTAGCTCGACAACGCGACTGCGGTGAGATGCGCGTTGGTGCCGAGGCCGTAGCGCAGCTTGTACAGCATCGAGCGGTTGACGATGTTCGAATTGACCTGATATTGGTCGGCCGCGACGACGTTTGGTGCGGTGGCGGATGGATCGAACGCGGCGGCCGGTTGGAAAAACACGGTATTTTTGATCGGCCCGTTGATGCCTTGCGTACCGAGCGCGAACGCGTATCCCCAGCGATCGCCGCCGAGAGTACCCGTGCCCGTCAGAGAGCTCGTCAGCTTGTCGAAGGTGCCCCATCCTTGGGTGAACACGTACTGCGGCGTGCGCGTCGGATCGAGCGTCTGCATGTCGACCACGCCGCCGATCGCGTCGACGCCGTAGAGGTCGCCGCCGCCCGCGCCATAGACCACGCTGACCGCGCGAAGCGCGAAGGAGGGACTGATCTCGTAGTTGAGGCCGCCCGAGAGGCCGAGCGCGACCGGGTGACCATCGATGAGCGAGACGGTCTCGAGATCGCCGATGCCGCGGATAGCCAGATGCACGTCGTCGCCGAAGCTCGCCGAATCGCTTGACGTGTTGTCGACGCCTCCCAGCGCGCGAACGGCGTCGCCGGTGCGCGTGACGCCCTGGCGTTGCAACGTATTGCCGGACACTTGCTTGTAGATGACGGTCGCTTTTTGGAGCGACGCCGCCGCCGTGACGGTGGTGCGGCCGAGCGTGCGGATCTGCGAGCTCTGCGTCGTGCGCTGCATCGCAAGCGTGAGCGGCAACGAGACGCCTGTTCCGACGGCGAATTCTTCCGACAACGTGTTGTCGTAGCCCGCAAGCCCCATCTGCAAGCTGTACGTGCCGCTCGCGAGGTTATCGAACTCGAAGCGTCCGGCGCTGTTGGACGTCGCCGAAGTGACGGTCGGGCCGACGGTCGTGAGCTTCACGCCGACCAACGGCAGGCCGGTGGCCGCGTCGACCACTTTGCCCTTGACGGTGAATCCGTCCGCTGATGCGATCGACGGCGCGAGAAACAAAAAGGCCGCGGCAAGCGCGCACGCGGCAATAGAAATCCGTTTCAACAACATCGGCTCTTTCCGGACGGCGGTTACGTAGCGAACGCGTCGTTGCCGGCCTACATGAATGGTCCGCGGCAACGCGAGAGGGGACGCGGGCGGTCTCCGTCCTAGCTCCGATGCTAGGCGGGCGGGATTAAGTCCGGATTATGCCTGTATTAACCGAAGCGCCCAGTGATGTAATCTTCTGTTCGCTTTTCTTTGGGCGTGGTGAACATCTTTGAAGTCGAGTCGAATTCCACCAATTCGCCAGTCGCGGCTTCGCCGGCCAGCATGAAACCGGTGAAGTCCGAACAGCGCGCCGCCTGCTGCATGTTGTGGGTCACGATGACGATCGTATAGGCCCCCCGCAGCTCGCGCATGAGCTCTTCGATCTTCACGGTCGAGATCGGATCGAGCGCCGAGGCGGGCTCATCCATCAGCAGAACTTCTGGGTCCACTGCCAGCGCGCGCGCGATGCACAGCCGCTGCTGTTGTCCACCTGACAGAGACGTGCCCGCCTTGGTGAGCTTGTCTTTGACCTCATCCCAGAGCGCCGCGCGGCGCAAGCTTTTCTCGGCGATATCCTCGAGCGTGGCGTCTCCGGGCGGCCTGCCCGCCAGACGTACTCCGGCAAGCACATTGTCAACGATGTTCATCGTCGGAAACGGGTTCGGGCGTTGGAACACCATGCCGATGCGTCGGCGCGTGTCCGTGGGGTCCACGCCTGGCTCGTAGAGATTCTTTCCGTCCAGCAGCACCTCGCCCTCGACGCGCGCGTTGGGAATCACTTCGTGCATGCGGTTGAGGCAACGTAGCAGCGTCGACTTGCCGCAGCCAGACGGTCCGATCAACGCTGTGATGGCGCCAGGTTCAAAATACATGTTGACCCCGCTTACGGCGAGGTGTTTGCCGTAATAGGCGCTCAGGTTCTTGACCTCAAGCTTCGTCGCGATCTCAGTCCCGGACATCGTCATTGTCGTCGCCATTTCCACCTTTTCATTCTCAATTCGCCGACACACGCCCTGAGAAGGCGAACCGGGCGATTAGATTCAGGGCGAACACCAGCGCTACGAGCACGAGCGCACAGCCCCACGCGATCTGCTGCCAGTCGTGGTATGGAGAGATCGCGTATTGGAAGATGATGAGCGGCAGCGCTGCGGTCGGCGAAGCCAGACCCCGTGGCCAATACTGACTGCCGAACGCGGTAAATAGCAGCGGCGCGGATTCGCCCGCGACACGCGCCACCGCGAGAAGTACACCCGTGACGATGCCGGCGCGTGCAACTGGAACAGTTACCAAAAGCGTCGCCTTCCACGCGGGAATCCCGAGCGCTAAGGCGCCCTCGCGGATCACGCCGGGCACAAGCCGGACCGCTTCCTCGGTCGTGCGCACGATGATTGGCAACATGATAACCGCCAGGGCCACCGCGGCCGAGTGCGCGGAGAAATGCCCGCTCGGTATGACGATCAGCGAGTAGGCGAAAACACCGACGGCGATCGATGGCATGCCCGTGAGCACGTCGCTGTAGAAGCGTACCGACGCCGCGAGTCGGCCCCTGCCGAAGAGCGCAAGATAGATGCCGGCCATTACGCCGATGGGCACTGAGACGAGAGATGCCATAGCTATAATTTCAAGTGATCCGACGATCGCGTTGGCGACGCCGCCGCCCGTCATGCCCACCGGCAACGGCAGTTTCGTGAAGAAGTCCCAGTTGAGCGCCTTATAGCCTCTTCCGATGACGTAGATCACAACGGTCACAAGCACCGCGCCGCACAGCAGCGCGCACAGCGCGCTGATAGCAATCATGAAACCGCTCCATACCTTGCGGACGGCAATCGACTTGAGATTGATCATCAGCGGCGACCCCGACCGCTCGCGTTCCACACCAGCAAGCGCGCGAGAACGTTGACGATGAGGCTCACCACGAATAGAAGTAGGCCGATCTCGATAAGCATGGAGATATATACCTTGCCGGTCGCTTCGGAGAATTCATTGGCGAGCACGCTGGCCATCGTATAGCCTGGCGCGAATAGCGATGCGACAATCTGCGGCTTGTTGCCGATGACCATGACTACTGCCATCGCTTCACCGAGCGCACGGCCCAGACCGAGGACGAGTGCGCCGATGACGCCGGAGCTCGAGTACGGCAATACGGCTTGGGTGAGCATCTCCCACTTAGTCGCCCCCAACGCCAGCATGCCCTCGCGCTGGTCGTTGGGCACGGCTTCAAACACGTCGCGGGATATCGCGGCGACCGTCGGCACCGCCATGATTGCCAGGATCAGACCGCCGGCAAGGAAACCGACGCCATAAATAGGTCCTTGGAAAAGCGGCAAAAAACCGAACGCTTTCTGCAGCGCAGGTCCCATGAAGAGCCGAATCGCGGGCGTGAGCGCGAACAATCCCCACAACCCGTAGACGACGCTTGGAACGGCCGCCAGCAGCTCTATCAGCATGGCGACCGGCGTCGCAAGTCTTCGCGGCGCAAGCTCGGCCAGGAACAAGGCCGCACCGATTCCGATAGGTCCGGCGACCAACAGTGCGACAGCCGATGTCACGACGGTGCCGTAGATGAATGTCAGTACGCCGTAGTGGGATCCGTTAGGATCCCAAAGCGTCGTAAACGCCTTCAGGCCTATCTGGTGAATCGCCGGAAGCGATTTTTGTAAGAGCACCACGAACACCGCGAAGATGATCGCGATGACAAGCCAAGCAGCGCCGTGGAGGACCAGCATGAACAGTCGGTCGCCGAACGGCGAGCCGTGCGAACGGGCTCGTCGCGCGGCCACGTCCGGAGACGCACCAACCAGTTCGACGCCGTCTTGCGACATGAACCCCGTCTTCGCTGCTGAAAAGGGCTGAGGCGGTACGGGGTCAGGCTTTGTCGCCTGGCGCATCACCGCCTCTTCGACCTCGTTGGTGACCTATTGACGATTGTTAATGATCTGCACAGCGTCAGGAATGGATCGATCCGAGGGCGTTAAGTGCCTCCCTTTGGACGTTCTCGGGTAGATCGACGTAATTCACAGCGGTGGCTAATTGCTGTCCGCCCGTGACAAGCCACTTGAGCATCTCCGTGAGCTGCTTGCCGCGTGCCGGATCGGGCTGGTTCTTCCATACCATAATCCAGGAGTATCCTGAAATCGGATAGCTGTCTTTGCCATCCAGGTCGACGATCGAGAAATCGTTCGGATTGACCGCCGGCTTCTGAGCGGCGGCAGCGCGGACCGAGTCGATCGAAGGTAGAACGTATGCGCCGGCCTTGTTCTGCAGGGCCGCATACGCGATGTCGTTCTGCAGCGCGTAGGCCAGCTCGATATAGCCAACAGAGCCTGGAGAGTTGCTCAGTTGCCCGGCGACGCCTTCGTTACCCTTGGCCCCGACACCGACGGGCCAGTTGACTGACTTAGCCACTCCAACTTTTGTCTTCCACTCGGGATTAATCTTCGACATGTAGTCGGTGAAGATGTACGACGTGCCGCTGGCATCGGCGCGATGTACCCAAAGAATCGCGAGATTCGGGAACTTTACGCCTGGGTTGACCGCGGCGATCGACGGATCGTTCCAATTCGTCACGTGGCCTAGGGCTATGTTCGCGAGCACTGCGGGCGTCATCTTGATATGCTTGGGCGTGCCCGGCACGTTGTACGATATGCATACTCCGCCCAACGTCACAGGCAATTGGACGACTGCGCCGTTGGCGTCGGTCGCCGCCGAAAGCTCCGTCTTGGTCAGTGGCACGTCAGAGGCGCCGAAATCGACGGTCTTGGCTGTGAACTGCGAGATACCGCCTCCAGAGCCGATGCTCGCATAGTTCACCGTAACGCCGGTGTGGTCTTGGCTGTATTTATAGAACGCGCGCGAGAAGAACGGCGCATCAAACGTGGAACCAGCGCCGAGGAACTGCGTGTCGGCAAGCGCGACACCAGGGAGGGCGATGCCGACGACGAGGCCGGCCGAAATGATCGCTGTGAGAGTCAGATTCTTCACTGGTTTTCGAGCGCTCCTACGCGCGAAAAATCGCGCGGCAGTTAGTGAAAAAATGCACCACTACGACCGTACCTTAGGGGCTTGAAGACGATGTTAAGACAGCCTTAAGCGCGGGTTAAGGCGCCTCGGAACGACCCGATTTATCCAACGTGTACCGGAATTGGCTCTTACGAAGCCGCGGTGTCCCCGACGGTGCGTCCGCTCAGGCTGTCCGAGTGAGCGATCGCCTGGTTGATCTCGACGACCGAGCGCTTGAGGTGCTTCGGCACGCCTTCGACCATGTACACGACCCGCTCGCAGATGTTGGTCGCGTGGTCGGCGATGCGTTCGAGATACAGCGCCACGAGGATCAGGTTGCTGCCGCGACTGATGGCCCGCGGATCCTTCGCCATGAACTCGATCAGCTCTTTGAACACCGCGCGATAGAGCCGGTCGACCTCGTCGTCTTTGGCCGGCACTTTGTGCGCGATATCGGCGTTGTGCTGCGCGAACGCGTCGAGCGACTCGCGCAACATTTCGCGCGCCGCGGTGGCCATCAACGGGATGTCGATGAACGGCTTGAGCTGCGGTTCGGTGGCGAGGTTCTTCGTGATCTGCGCGATGTCGCACGCGTGATCGCCGATGCGCTCGAGGTCGATGATGATGTCGAGCATCGCCGCGATGGTCCGCAGGTCGGAGGCCATTGGCTGCTGCAACGCGAGCAGGTTGAGACAATTGGTCTCGATGCGCACGCAGAGATCGTCGACGATGTCGTCGGCTTCGAGGATCTCATCGGCGAGCTTGACGTCCGAGCGCGTCAGCGCATCGACCGCCTTCGCGGTTGCGTCTTCGACAAGACTGCCGAGACGCAGCGTGTCCTGCTGCGTTTCGTCTAGGATTCGATGGAAGTTTTCGCGACCCAAAAAAACCCGGCTCCTCTCGGGATGAAAAAAGGTACCCCTGCATTATAGGCCGGAGCGGGACATTTGTAAACTATGGACCGCTTAAATCTTGAATCGGCAACGGAGCGTCGTTCCCATTCCCAGCTCGCTCTCAGCGACCACCGTGCCGCCATGTTGCTCCACGATATGCTTCACGATCGCAAGCCCGAGACCCGTGCCGGCCGACGCGCGCGCACGCGATCGATCGACGACATAGAAGCGTTCGAAGATGTGCGGCAATGCCGAGGACGGGATGCCGGGGCCATCATCTTTGACGCTGAGCTCGGCGTGTCCGTCGTCACTCTTGGCCGCGACCGACACGTGGCCGTTCGCAGGCGTGAGCCGCAGCGCGTTGTCCAGCAAGTTGACGACCACCTGCACGAGCTTCGCGCGGTCGCCCATCATGACGATCGGCTCCTGCGGGGTGCGGACTTGCAGGTCGATGTGCAACTGCTTCGCGCGCAGCGCTTGCGTCGCGACGACTTCGCGGCAAAGCTCGCACAGATCGACCGGCGCGAACGGACTGGCCGGCGCGCTGCTCTCGAGCTTGGCGAGTCCGAGCAGGTCTTCGACGAGGGCGATCATGCGCTCCGTCTCGCGCGCGATGTCGTTCAGAAAATCTTTCGCCGTCTTCTCGTCGACGCCGCCTTGCAGCGTCTCCGCGATGATCTTGACCGAGGTCAACGGCGTGCGCAGCTCGTGTGAGACGTTCGAGACGAAGTCGCGCCGGATCGCCTCGAGCTCGCGCACGCGCGTGATGTCGTGCACGACGGCGACCGCCTCGCGGGGAGGTTCAGTGCCGCGCAGCGGCCGTGTCGTCAGCTCGAGCTTGCGCTCCGTTCCCGCGTTATAGGTGAGTTCCGCCGTTTGCTCGACGCCGCCGCGCAACGCGTTGGAGAGGCGCCGGTCGAGCTCGAAGCTGCGCACGCTCTCGATGAGGGTGCGCCCGAGCGCGCGCTCGCGCGGCACGCCGAAGATCTCCTCGGCGGCGGGGTTGAACACCGTGACGCGGCCGTCTTCGCCGACCACGATGACGCCGACCGGCAACGCGTCGACGAGCGCGTCGAAGCGCTCGGACAGCGCAGCGCTGCGGTCAGGCGGGCTTGCAGCGGCATGGCCGGGCGCCTTAGTTGGTTTCCGGAACGGATCGAAAAGCGGCATGTGAGCCGCTTGGGTTGGCTACTCTTTGAAGAGATACCCGCGGCTGCGCACGGTGAGGATGTATTTGGGTTCGCTCGGGGTGTCTTCGATCTTCTCGCGCAACCAGCGGATGTGTACGTTGACGGTCTGCAGATCGCCGTAGAAATCGTAGCCCCACACGCGGTCGAGCATCGCTTGACGCGTGACCACACGCCCTTTGTTCTCGAGCAGCACTTGCAGCAAGCGGAATTCCTTGGGCGCAAGTTCGATGATCGCGCCGGCCTTGGTGACGCGATGCCGGCCCGCGTCGAGCTCGATGTCGCCGCCTTTGACGACGCCGGTCTCCGCCGGGACTTGCGTCGTCTGAAGACGGCGCAAATGCGCTTTGATGCGCGCCAACAGCTCGTAGACGGAGAACGGCTTGGTGATGTAATCGTCGGCGCCGATCTCAAGCGCGAGCACTTTGTCGATCTCTTGGTCTTTCGCGGTGAGCATGAGCACCGGCGTCGTCGAGCGCTTGCGGATCTCGCGGCACACTTCGATGCCGTCGAGCTCCGGCAACATGATGTCGAGCACGATCAGATCGGGTTTCTCGAGCTCGGCGACGGAAAGCGCGCGCCGGCCGTCGCCCGCCGTGCAGACCGAGTAGCCGTTTTTCTCAAGATTATAGCGCAGCGTTTGGAGGATCGTCGCCTCATCGTCGACGACGAGGATCTTCGCGGGCAGCACCGGTTTCGGATCGGCCATGTCGGGCGCCGCGTTCGCCGGACTCCTGGCGCGTGACCTTTATATGTGAGGCACCAGCCAGCGAAACGCCACCTGCAACCGGGGCATCGCGTCCTGCGTGATCGGGTTTCCGTGACCGACAACGATCCGCTCGGGTCGCCACTCCAGCATTTGCTCGGCGGCGCTCCTCAGCGCTGCCCGGTTCGAGACGCTGAGCCAGCGCAGGATCGGAAACACTTGGAGTCCTGTGTCGGCGCGCGATATGCGGAACGCGAATCGCGTAAACGCCGGCGCATCGGCTTCCGTCGACAGGTTCATCAAAAAATCAGCGACGATGAGCGTGCGGGTCGGCTCGTGGAAGAACACGCTCTCATCGAACGTGAGCAACCCCTTTATCGTGGTATGCGGCAACGCCTCAAACCACGGCGCTGTCGAATCGCCGTCAAGAACGCGATCGATGACGCGCGCGCCGAGCGCTTTTTGTAATCTCGAAGGCCCCCAGAACGTCGCCGTCGGAAACGCCGCCCGGTATTCGGCGAGGTAGAGATCGTGGAACCAATTTGGTGCGACGACGTCGTCGACCGGTCCGAGGTTTTTCAGACCGCCCAACAAGCCGGCGGACAACTCGCATGGCGAATGCAGCAGCAGCGACCCCGCGCGCGACCGCACAACCGTCATGACATGCGGAAACCACGCGCCGGCGAAGCGGATCGGCACGCTTGCCGTCCAAATCGAATCGGCGAGCGGGGTGAGCGGCCATGCGAACGAGACTGGAGGCACTCTACCGAGGCACGACCGCGTACGCGTGGTAGGCCCACGAGTACCAGACACCCCATGCGTTGGCGAGCACGGACCACACGATCAACACGTACGAGAACGCGTACTTGACACGCTCGAAACCGCGCGCGACGAGCGGGATGATGAACGGCGTGAAATCGAGCGAATGCCGCATGCCGAACTGCTCGAAGCCGTTGACGTAGTAGAGCAGCGACGGGAGCGCGGTCAGCAGCACCGCCGACCACAAGAACCACGTCTCACGGTTGCGCGCCGGCGCGAAGAACGCGAGCGCGAGCGCCGGGCTCGTGAAGGTGAGCGCGACGCCGAACCCAGTCGGTTTGAGCCACGGCGGATCCGGCGAGAAGTCGGGCGCGAGCAGGAAGAAGCTGAACAGATTCGCCGGCAAGAAGCGCAGGCCGAACGGACTGCCGGTCCTCGAGCCGACCGGATCCTGATGGAACCACGTCGTGTAGCCGATGTCGCTGAACGTGTGCCATCTGCCATAGTTATACAGCAAGAACAACAAGAAGAACGGCAGCGCGCCCGCGGCGACCTCCGCGAATGCCTTGAGGCGCTGGCCTTTCGGCGTCTCGACCATCAGCCAGATCACGAACGGTATGCCCGCGAGCGCCATCGGGAAACGCGACAGCGCGACGCATGCGAACAGCACGCCGAGCAGCCATGGCCGGCGGCGGCCATACCATTCAGCCAGCGCGAGCAGCGCGAACATCGCGCCGGCGATGTGCGCGTACATCCACAGCGAACCAAATGCGGCGCACCACCAATACACGGTGCCGAAGCCGAGAAAGATCGTCGTCCACAACTGCACTACGCGCGAAACGCCCATCCGTCCGAGCATCGCCCAAGCGGCGGAAACGCCGATGGCTGCTGCGATCGCGCAGACGACCGCCTGGTTCGCGTCGAGTCCATAGAGCAGCACGAACGGGATGCACAACAGCGCCGGCACCGGCCCTTCGATCACGTAATGCTGGCCGTTGTATTCCAACGCTTCGATCGCGGGGCCGGGCCAATCGATCCATAACCGCCCGTGCACGAACGCGTATGCGAGCCGCACGAAGTTGTCGTAGTACGCGTGCATGCCGCCGGTCGACATCCAATACGCCGCGAAGGCGAGGATGAACACGATGAGCGGCGACCAGCGCGCGAGCACCCTCATCCCGCCGGCGTTCCGTTCGGGTGCAGCACGTCAGCTGGGATCGCCGCGGGGAATGAATAGTCGGAAAAGCGCATCGCGTCTTTGAACTGGCCGGTACCGCTCATGGTGCATTGCGCCGAGACGGCCGATGGGAGCACGTAGGTGCCGACCAGCATGAAATCGATCTCGCCATCGCCGGTGCAATCGCTCGTGGCGACCGTGAACAGCTCCCGAAGCGGAAGGCCGGTCGCCGGATCGAGCGCCAACTGCGTGATCGCGAACGGCGCCGCCGTGAGCCGTTTCGTTCCGTAGACGTACGCACGCCGCCCGTCGACCGTCGCCATGCCAGCGAACTTCACGTCGTAGTCCGATGGCGATGCATCGAACTGATCGGCGAAGTACGGCCACGACGCGCGCTGGAATGTCTGCGTGCTCGGCGGCCGGATCGGCTGATCGTTGATCGCCAGCGTATCGTTGCGCTGGTTGCCATCCTTGTCGCGATAGACGCGGTGCAGCCCGCTCACGATGCGCGTCGGGCCGGTGCGCGTCTCGCTATACGTGAAGATCATGTTCGACGGCTTGGGAAGATCCGCCATCGCCGCGCGGTACTTCGCGAGCACCTTGGCAGCGGTGGGCGGCGCTGCCGGCGCCGCGCTTGCCGGCGCGGTCGACCAGTATGCGACCGCGACAAGACTCAGCGCGATCCAGTATCGCGCGGCGCGCGCTTGGTTACGCACGAACGGCTTTCTCGATCGCGCTCGGCACCGCGGCCAGCGCCGCGTCGATGCCCGCCGGATTCTTGCCGGCGCCCTGTGCCATCGCCGGATTGCCGCCACCTTTGCCGTCGACGTGCGGGATGATGGCCGCGAGGACGTCTTTGGCCGAAACGCCTTTGCGGGCAGCCGCGCCCCCTGCGGCGACAACGACCGACACTTTGCCGTTTTCCGGCGCCGCCACGACGACGACGCCGTCGGGCAATTGCGCGCGGATGGAATCGGCGAGATCCCGGGCGCCGACGCCGGCTTCGTCGCCAGGCGCCACAGCGACGTACTTCACGCCCGCCACTTCCTTCGCGGCTGCGACGTACTCGGTCGCGCGCTGCGACGCGAGCTGCGATTGTAACGCCGCGACTTTGCGCTCGAGCTCTTTCTGCCGCTGCGCGAGACGTGAGACGGCCTCGGGAACCTGATCGCCCGACGTCGACAGCGCGTGTCCGACTTCGTCGACCGCATCGCGCATCGTGTCCACATAATGATCAGCCGCTTCGGAGACGACGCCCTCGACCCGCCGGATGCCGGCGCCGATCGCCGACTCGCCGAGCAGCACGAAGTGTCCGATCTCGCCAGTGGACGAGACGTGCGTGCCGCCGCACAGCTCGATGCTCGGTCCGAACGTCACGACGCGCACGATGTCGCCGTAGTTCTCGCCCTTCATGTGCACGGCGCCGCGCGCGATCGCTTCGGCGAACGGCATCGTCTGCTCGTCGATGTGATAGTCGTCGCGGATAAGTTCGTTGACGCGCGACGTCACCTCGGCGCGCTGCTGCCGTGAAAGCGCGCCGACTGGGGAGTCGAAATCGAAACGCGTCCGCTCGGGGAAGACGGCGCTGCCGCGCTGGGCGACCGCGTCTCCCAGCGCCTCCTTGAGCGCGCGCTGGAGCAGGTGCGTCACGGTGTGGTGCCGGCGGATCTCGCGCCGCCAATGGGGATCGACCAGCGCGTCCACTTGGTCGCCGACTGCGATTGTCCCCGATTTCACCGTGCCCCGGTGCATGATGCGCCGATGCGTCTTATCTTCATATTGCGTGTCGCGCACGTCGAACGCCGCTGCGGCACCGGCCAGCACGCCCCGGTCGCCGACTTGGCCACCGCGCTCCGCGTAAAACGGCGTCGTGTCGAGCACCACGATGCCTTCGGCGCCTCCGTCCAGCCGCTCGACGGCCGCGCCGGTGCGATCGAAGAGGGCGACGATCGTCGCTTTCGCCTCAAGGCCGGTGTATCCGACGAATGTCGACTGTTCGACGTCGCCCGATGGCGGCCGCGCCACGCGCACTTCGCCCCGTTTGGCGATCGCGTCGGCACGAGCGCGCTCCCGCTGCTCTTCCATCGCCGCGTGATAGCCGGCCATGTCGATCGACAAACCCGCTTCCGAAGCGATCTCGCGCGTGAGATCGAGCGGGAACCCATACGTGTCGTAGAGCTCGAACGCATCGGTGCCCGGCAACTCGCCCGCACCGGCGCGGCGCAACGCTTCGATGCGCTCCGCCAAACGAGCGGACCCGCGCGCCAACGTGGCGCTGAACTGCTTTTCTTCTGCTTCGAGCACTCCGCGCACGCGCTCGTCCACGCCGCCCAACTCTGGGTAGCCGCTGATCAACGAGGCGATCACGACGGGCGTCAGCCTCGAGAAGAAGCCTTCAGGAAAACCGAGCAGCGTGCCGCTGCGGATCGCGCGGCGCGCGAGGAAGCGCAGCACGTACCCGCGGTCCGTGTTGCTCGGCACGACGCCGTCTGCGACCAAGAACACGCAGGCGCGCGCATGATCCGCGATGATCCGCTTATGGACCGCCTGTTCCTCTTGCGCAAGCCGCGATGCGCCGACCGGGGGGAGCGTCGCGATGATCGACTGATACACATCGGTGTCGAATATCGATGTCTTGCCGGCGAGGATCATGCATAGGCGCTCGAAGCCCATGCCGGTATCGATGCACTGCTTGGGAAGCGGGTGCAGCCTGCCGCTCGAATCCCGGTCGTACTGTTGGAAGACGAGATTCCAGAACTCGACGTAGCGGTCGCAGTCCGGGCAGCCGACGCCGCAGGTCGGCTTGCCGCAGCCGGCCTCGGGACCGAGATCGTAGAAGATCTCCGAGCATGGACCGCATGGACCGGTCGGACCCATATCCCAAAAATTGTCCTCGCGCATGCGCGTGACGCGCTCGGGCGCAAGCCCGATGTGGCGCTGCCAGATCTCCGCCGCCTCGTCGTCGTCGACGTAGACGGTGGCGTAGAGCCGGTCCGCCGGCATACGCAGCGTCTTGGTCAGATACTCCCACGCCCACGCGATCGCTTCGCGTTTGTAGTAATCGCCGAACGAGAAATTGCCCAGCATCTCGAGAAACGTGCCATGGCGGCCGCTGCGGCCGACGTTTTCGATGTCGTTCTTGCCGCCCGCCACCCGCAGGCATCGCTGCACCGTGACCACGCGCGGCGCCGGCGGCGGGGCTTCGCCCAGGAATTGCGGCACGAACGGCTCCATGCCGGCGATCGTGAACAGCGTCGTCGACAGCGCGTCAGGGACCAGGCTCGCGCCAGGCACGTGCCGGTGTTGTTTCGCGACGAAAAAGTCGACGAACGAACGTCGGATCTCCGCGGAGGTCATGTCAGGGACTAGTTTGCGTGTTCGGGGCGCGACTCTTCTTGGACCAGGAGGCCCTTCATCTTGGCGAGCGCGCGCTGCTGCAGGCGCGACACGTGCATCTGCGACACTTGCAGGCGCCGCGCGATGTCGGATTGTGAGGCGTTCTCGTAATAGCGGAGATAGACGATGACGCGTTCGCGCCGGTCGAGCCGCTCGAACGCCCGCTCCAGCAGGTCCTTGTTCTCGAGCAGCTTCATGTCCGGATCATCGCGACCCAAGTAATCCATCAACGTGGCGGCTTTGCCTTCGCTGTCGCCCGCCAGCTCGACGTCGAGCGACAGGGGCGCGTAGGCCTGTCCGAGCTCGTGCGCCTCGATGACCTCCTCTTCGCTCGCGTTGAGCTTTTGCGCGAGCTCCGCCACGCTCGGAGAACGGCCGAGCTGCGCCGACATCGTGTCCAGCGCGCGATTGACGGCCGCGTTGAGCTCCTGCAGACGGCGCGGCACGCGGATGGCCCAGCCCTTGTCGCGGAAATGGCGCTTGATCTCGCCGATGATCGTCGGGGTCGCATACGTCGTGAATTCCAGACCGCGCTGCGGCTCGAACCGGTCGATCGCTTTGATCAAGCCGAGCGTGCCGACTTGGATGAGGTCGTCGAGCGGCTCGCCTCGATTGGCGAAGCGCGACGCGAGATAACGCACGAGATTGAGATGCGCCACGACGAGCGTCTCGCGTACCTCGCCGTCGCGGGTGGTCGCGAACGATGCGAACAACGCCCGCGTGCGTTCCCGATCGAAACGCTCGCCGTGTGACGGTCTCGGTGAAACGCCCACGCGCGGTCCTACGATTTCTTGAGGCGTTTGGTCATCGTGAGACGCGATCCGGTGCGCGCATCGGTCTCATAGCTGACCTCGTCCATCAGCGTCCGGATCAAGAAGACGCCCAAGCCGCCTTCTTTGGCCGCGCCAAGGCGGCGTTGTGTGAGGCCCGCGGCGCTTGCGTCGACGCGATCCCGAACCGTGACCACGAGCCGGTCGGGATAGATGGTGTTGGTGATCAGCACCTCGTCGCCGGCATGCGCGAACTGGATGCAGTTGTTGCACGCCTCGGACACCGCAAGCTTCAGATCGTCGATCTCTTCCATGTCGAGACCGAGACGGCTCGCGATGCCGGCGATCGCGAGGCGCGCGACTCCCACCCACTCCGCTTTCGCGGGGAGCCGCAGCTCGATGCTGCTCTCCACCCGCGCGTCCTGCGGTGAGATCATAGCGATGCGCTCGCGTTGGCCTCGGAGTCATAGATGCCGAAGATCTTCACGAGGCCGGTGATGTCGAAGATCTTCTTGATCTGCGGATTCGTGCAGACGAGATTCACGGTGCCGCTGTGCTCGCGGACGCGCTTGAGGCCGCCGATCAGCACGCCCAAACCCGTCGAATCGATATAGCGGACGTTCTCAAGATTGATGATCAGGTCGTAGTGGCCCTGATCGATCAGCTCGCTGATCGTCTCCTTGACGCGCGGCGAGGTGTAGACGTCGATCTCGCCGTTGAGATCGACGACGCGCACCCCGTTCTTGCCAGGGACTTCCTTGACGTCGACGTTGATATCCACGCCCGCCCTAACCGTTCTGGATCTCGTCGATCTTGGACTGGGCGGCGTGCTTCGCCGCGCTCACCGCGTTGTCGGCGCGCTTGGCGGTCGTCTCGTACGCCGTGCGCGTCTTCTTCGCGAGCTCCTCGGCCTGCTTGCGCAGATCGTCGGCGAGCTGATTGGCGAGGTCTCGCAGGTCTGAGGCCATATCGAGCGCCTTGCCGCGCGCCTCTTGCGCCTTGCCTGAGATCAACTCGCGCGTCTCCTCGCCCGTTTGGGGCGCGAGCACGAGCGCGAGCACTGCGCCGGCGAACGCGCCGATCACGAGTCCTGAGAGGAATCCGACGCCGGAGTTGCTGTTGTCGTTATCCATGTGTTGTCTCTCCTTCAATTCGATCCGTTGTCCTTGCCGCGCGCGCGGGTGAGGAATGCGCGCGCGCCGGCGCTAACGCCGGCGATCAAGCTGGCGATCTTGGCGACCGTCGGCGCGATGCTCGCGCTGGCCGCATCGGTCGCTTTGTCGACCGCGCCTGCGGCTCGCTCCGCGACCGCGGTCACGCGATCAACGCGGGCGACCATGCTGTCCACGCTGTCGGCGATGCCGCCGATATGATCCAGCGTCTTCATGACGGGCACGTCGAGCTGGTCGAGCTTCGCATCCGCTTTGGCAAGCGTCGCCTCCGCCCGCGTCAGCAGCATCCCCATGCGGATGAAGACGAATGCGAGGCTCCCGGCGATGATGAGGCTGGCGAGCCCGATTGCCAGCCACATGAAATCTTGCGTGCTCATGCGAGGACCCCAGTCATTCTCGGGTGTGCGAAGGACCTCCCCCAAGTACGAGCGCGCCTGCAAGCGCGCGTAACTTCTCTATGATACCCGGTAACGCCCCAAGCAAACGCTCGACGTCGCTCGCCGATGTCGTCCGGCCGAGCGAAAAGCGGACTGTGCCCCGGGCCTGCCTCGCATCCAGCCCGATGGCGCTCAGGACGTGCGACGGTTCGAGCGAGCCGGACGTGCACGCGCTGCCGGTCGACACTTCGAAGCCGGCGACGTCCAGCGCCAGCACCACCGTCTGACCTTCGATGCCGTCGAATCGCAAGCTCGCATTGTTGGGAAGACGTTCGCGTGGCGCGCCGTTGAGGAACGCGTGGGGGATCTCTTCGAGAACCTTATCGATGAGCCGGTCGCGTAACGCGCGCGTCACGGCCGCTTGCCCTTCGACATTCTTCGTAGCGAGGTCGAGCGCCACCGAGAGACCGACGATGCCGGCGACGTTCTCCGTGCCCGCGCGCCGCCCGCCTTCTTGCGCGCCGCCGACGATGAGCGGCGCGGGCTTCACCCCATCGCGCAGGTACAACACGCCGGTACCCTTTGGTCCTTCGAACTTGTGCGCGGACATCGAAAGCGCGTCGATGCCGAGCGCCTTGACGTCGAGCGGGATATGACCTGCCGTTTGCACCGCGTCGGTGTGCACCAGCGCGCCGTGTTCGTGCGCGAGCGCGGCGAGCCGTGCGATGTTCTGAATCGTGCCGATCTCGTTGTTCGCGTGCATGATGCTGACCAATGTGGTCTTGCGATCTCGATCGCCGGCACGCAGCGCTTCGACGAGCGCCGGCTCGACGACGACTCCGTGCTGGTCGACGGGCACGACGGTGACCTCAAGTCCGCGTTCGCGCAGCACGTCGGCGGCGTGCAACACCGCGTGATGTTCGATGGCGGTGGTGATGAAGCGACCGGGCGCACCGCGCGCGAGCACCCCAAAGATCGCGAGACTGTCCGCTTCGGACCCGCTGCCGGTGAACACGATCTCTTCCGGACGAGCGCCGATCGCCGCCGCCGTGCGCTCGCGGGCATCGTCGAGCGCGCGCCGCACGCGCTGTCCAGACGCGTGCGGGCTCGAGGGATTCGCGTAGTCGGCGCGCAGGAACGGCAGCATCGCGTCGAGCGCTTGCGGGTGGAGCGCGGTGGTGGCGGCATTGTCGAGATAGACGGTCACACGCGCTGTTTCGCGGCGGGGTCGGGCGAACCCCGGCGCCGAATGCTTGAGCCCGTGACTTCTCCGGATCCGGCGACCGCGCAGCGTTGCTTGGTGGTGCTGCCGACGTATCAAGAACGCGACAACATCCGCGCCACGGTGCAGGCAGTGCTCGCGGCGTCGCCGCGCGCCGATGCGCTCGTGGTCGATGACGCATCGCCCGATGGCACCGGCGAACTCGTCGAGTCGATGCGCGTCAACGAGCCGCGCGTCGCACTCGTCAAACGGTCAGGCAAGCTGGGCCTTGGCACGGCGTACGTCGCCGGTTTCCGTTACGGTCTTGAGGCGGGCTATGGCGCGATCGCCACGATGGATGCGGATGGCTCGCACGATCCCGCCGAATTGCCTGCGATGATCGCGCACCTCGATCGCGGCGACGCGGACCTGGTGATCGGGTCGCGCTACGCGCCGGGCGGCACGGTCGAAAATTTCTCGATGGCGCGCAAATTGAACAGCTCGGTGGCCAACGGCATGGCGCGTGCGATGTTGCGCCTGCGCATCCGCGATTGCACGTCCGGCTTTCGGTTGTATTCTGCTGCGCTCTTGCGCCGCATGCGTCTCGATACGCTGCGCTCCACCGGCTACTCGATGGTGCCGGAGCTGCTCTACGAATCCGCGGCTGCCGGCGCGCGCATCGTCGAAGTGCCGATCGCGTTCCGGAACCGGGAGCGGGGCGTGTCCAAAGTCACCGTCGGCGAGATCCTGAGCTGGATGCGCACCGTCGCCGCCCTGCGGCGTTGAGCAGCACGCATGGCTGACGAACCGCGTCTGTTCGAAACGACGCCGACGGCGAGCGAGAGCGGCGACGAGCCATTGCCCGCGGGCGCGCCTTTGGCCGCGCGCATGCGTCCGCGCACGCTCGACGAGTTCGTCGGCCAGCAACGCATCATCGGACCGCGCACCGCGTTGCGCACCGCGATCGAGCAACGCAAGATCCCGTCGCTCGTGCTGTGGGGACCGCCCGGCAGCGGCAAGACGACGCTCGCGCGCCTCGCCGCGAAAGCCGTTGGTGCACGCTTCGTCGCGCTCTCAGCGGTCAGCGCCGGCGTCGCCGATCTGCGCCGCATCGTCGCCGATGCGCGCCGCGTGCGCGCGCGCGGCGGCACGATCGTGTTCATCGATGAGATCCATCGCTTCAACAAGGCGCAGCAAGACGCGATCCTGCCGAACGTCGAGCGCGGCGACATCACGTTCATCGGCGCGACCACCGAGAACCCGTCGTTCGAGGTGAATAGCGCACTGCTCTCACGCAGCCGCGTGTTCGTGCTCAGCCAGCTCGGAGCCGAGGAGATCGGCGCGATCATCGACCGCGCGCTCGCCGACCCCGAGCGTGGTCTCGCCGGTGCGGCGCGGCTCGACGCCGACGCGCGTTCGAAGCTCATCGCGCTTGCGGATGGTGATGCGCGCTCGGCGCTCAACGCGTT
The DNA here is from genome assembly GCA_963812135.1 of Vulcanimicrobiota bacterium. Classification (GTDB taxonomy): domain Bacteria; phylum Vulcanimicrobiota; class Vulcanimicrobiia; order Eremiobacterales; family Eremiobacteraceae; genus JAFAHD01. Next base: position 401,250 of record CAWETU010000001.1, on the reverse strand, counting down.
GGAGCTCGCTTTTGAGATCGCGTCGAATCGCGATCCTGGCGCACCGGTCATCGGACCACGCGATGTCGAAGAGGCGATGCAGCGTCGGGCGTTGCGATACGATCGCGCCGGCGACGAGCACTACGATCTGATCTCCGCGTTCATCAAGTCGGTTCGCGGCAGCGATCCGGACGCGGCAGTCTACTGGCTCGCGCGCATTCTCGAGGCGGGCGAGGACCCGATGTTCATCGCCCGGCGTCTGGTGATCCTCGCCGGCGAAGACGTCGGTCTTGGTGACCCGCAAGCGCTGCCGATAGCGACCGCGGCGCATTACGCCACGCACGCCATCGGCATGCCTGAAGCGATGTTCCCGCTCGTCGAAGCGACGCTCTATCTTGCGCTCGCGAAGAAGAGCAACTCCGGCTTGCGCGCGTACGGCGCCGCCCAGCAAGCGATCGAAGAGACGGGCACGTTGCCGGTGCCGCTGCATCTACGCAACGCGGCGACCGGCCTCATGAAGCAGCTCGGTTACGGCAAGGACTACCAGTACGCGCACGATTTTCCCGATGCGAAAATCGACCAGCAGCACCTGCCGGACGAGCTCAAGGACCGGAAATTCTTCGAACCCTAATGCGTCGGTGACGCCGACGGCGTGGGGCTTGGCGTCGGGGTCGGAGGCGGCGTCGGCGACGGCGTCGCGTACTGGGCGGGCGTCGAAGTGTTTGAGAACGGCGACGGCACTTGCGGCGAGAGGCTGCTGTTCGGCGACGGAAATGGCGTGGGTGTCGGAGTCGGCTTCGACAACGGGAAGATCGCGGTGATGCCGCCGAGCATCTTGAAATCGTCGCTCTTGGTATTGTAGGTCAGCTCCGGCGTGTCGAATGTCCGGCCGCCCGGCTGTTCGGCGTGCACACCGCCGCTCATGTGCGCGGTGTTCGTGGCGTCGTTGAACGTGATGATCTGTGCGGTCGTCGTGCTCGTGCCTTGCACTATTTTGGGCTGACCAGTCGCCGTGTACGTCTTCGCCTTGCCGTTGATCCGCACGTCGCGCGCGGTCAAGACCGTCGGGTCTTTATCGCGCGGCGTCTGGCGGCGCATCACGACGTTGCCTTCGAGATCGTAGATGTCGGTCTTCGTATTGCCGATCGCGCGATCGGCGCGAAACGCGTCGGTGCTTGAACGGCCTGCGATCTGCGATGGGGCGCTGACCTGGCCCGTGTCGGTGTGATAGATGACCTCGGCCGTGTCCGCGCTGCGATCCGGCTGTTCCGTGGCGTGCACGCCGCCGGTCATCTTGACGACGTGGATCTTGTCGTCGAAGGTCAGCAGCGGCGCGCTCACCGTTCGGTCGGCCTGCGCCACTGTCGCGTTGCCGTCGGCGACGTAACGTTTAGCAAGTTCGTCGATGTGGATGTGGTCGGCGGACAACGCGGTCGGCGTGCGGTCCTGTGTCTTGGCGCCCTTGCCTGACGTGCGCACGATGGCGTGGCCGAGCAGGTCGTACACGCGCAGTTTCATGTTGCCGTGCACGACGTCCGCCGCGAAGTCGCCCTCGCGCGCGCGGCCTTTGATCGGGCCGGGCACGGTGATCGCGCCGCTATTGACGTTATACGTCAGCTCTTTGGTGTCGAAGCTGCGATCGGGCGGCTGTTCGCCGTGCACGCCGCCGCTGAGATGGAGGTCGCCGGTCGCGTTGTCGAGGCGCAGCACCGGTGCGGTGACGACCTGCGTGCCTTGCTCGACCTTCACGTCGCCCGTCGCGGTGATCGTCTTGGCTTGCCCGTCGTAGTGCAGCACGTCCGCGTACAACGCGATTGGCTCTTTGCTCGGGCCGTTCGCGGCGCCGGAATGCACGACCACACCGCCGGTGAGCGTGACGCTGCCGAGTCTTCACGTTGCCCGCAGCGCCGTCGGCACGAAAATCGCCGTTCTCCATCGTGCCGCTCAACGGGCCGGGCACCTGTATGTCGCCGGTATCGTCATGATAGACCAACTCGCCGGTCGTCAGCGACCGTCCGGGCGGCTCGGTGATATGCACGTTACCGTTCAGGGTGAACACGTGCGCGGCATCGTCGAGGCGCATCGAGTCGGCGCTCATCGTTCGCGGACCGACGATGGCGCTGACGTTGCCTGTGGCGATATACGTGCGGCTGCGCTCGTCGATCGTCGCCGTGTCGCTGCGCAACTCGACCGGCGCGGTCGCGGTCTTGCGATGCGCGACGACGTTGCCGACAAGGGTGATCTCTTGGCGTTCGCGGTTGCCGAACGCGCGGTCCGCGCGGAAGTCGCCGTCCGGTCCTTTGCCGCTCACGCCGCCCGTGAGCACGATATCGCCGGTCTTCAGATTGTAGTTCGAGTTGCGGAACTGCACGGAGAAACGGCCGATCTGCAGATCGGCGCGCGCGGCGCGCGGCATCACGCCCAACGCGACCGCCAGCGCGAGGCTCGCGGCGATGAGCCGTCTGGTTCTCATGGCGCAGTGCTACTCAAGCGGATGCGATCGTCGCCTCGTCCACGACGCCGAGGCGCAGGATGCGCGGCATGTCACCGGTGCAATCAACCACCGTGCTTTCTTGCCGCAGACGAGTCGGCCCTGTGATGATCGCAAGCGTCGCGTCCGGCAGCGCGTCGAGCTCCGCTTGCTCGCCGTCATACGCCGGTTGATCGGAGATGTTGGCCGATGTGGCGGCGAGCGGGCCGGTCGCGCGCAAGATCGCGGCGCATGCCGCGTCGTCCGGACAACGCAGCGAGATGGTCGGTCCGCCGAGCGCGGCCGCGCGCGCGGTGTCCGGCGCGCGCTCGACGACGATCGCCACAGGTCCGGGCCACAACCGTTCGATGATGCGCCGAGCGCTCGGCGTGAGCACGCGCGCGAATTGCGCGGCCTGCTCAGGCCATGCGAAGTGGATCGCCAGCGGCTTGTCGGCGGGTCTGCGTTTGGCGCGAAAGATGGCGGCGACCGCGTCGCCGTCGTCCGGTGCGCACCCGATCCCATAGACGGTTTCGGTCGGGAATATCAGCGTGCCGCCGCCGGCGATGCAGGCGGCCGCATCGCTCAGCGTTGCGCCGTCTGGAACGCCCGTCGTACGTACTACCCGCATCGCAGGTACGGTTCTGCGGCCGGAGGGCGACGTCGCGCATTTGGAAAAGAGATTGCCATGATGTCCCGCTTTCGCGGCCTGCTATTCTACGCCGGGCTCGGCGTCGTCCTGACGGCGGTCTACTCGGCGCTCGTGCCGATCGGCGTCGGCCACGAATTCCGTCGCAAAGCCACAAGCCGGGTCGAGCGGGCCCGCCGGCGCGTCATGCGCGCGGGCGCGAGCATCGTGCGCCGGCTGCGCTCCGCCGCCTAAGACTCACGCCACGAGGGCGCCCGCTCTTAGCGAGCGCTTTGAGAAATCCCCCACGTGCGCTGCCACGTGGCGAGCATGCCTGACTTGTCCATATCGGTGATCTGATCCGCGACCCACTTCGCGAGCGCGTCGTCGCCTTTTTTCGTCGCGACGCCGTAGGGCTCGCTGCTGTAGCGCGCAGGCAGCACGATCATGCGCGGATCTTGCTGCGCATACGACTTGAGGATCGACGCATCCGTCGAGAACGCTTGCACTTTGCCGTTCTCGAGCGCCGAGAGCACTTGACCGTACGTGTCGAACGCCGCAAAGGTCAACAATGTGTCCGTGCCGGCCTTGGCCATGAGCGAGCTGGCGGTGTCGGTGTCTTTGGCGATGCCGATCGGCTTGCCGCTCAGATCCGACAGACCTTTCACGCCTGACATCTTGGGCACGAGCAGTCCGATGCCGTCCGTGTAGTACGGCGGGCTGAAATTGAACACGATCTTGCGTTCCGGCGTCACGCTGAAGGTCGCGATGAGCATGTCCACATCGCCGCTGTCGAGCAGCGTGCCACGCGTGCCGGGCGTCACGGCGGTGAAAGAGATCTTGTTCGGATCGCCGAGCAGCCGCTTGGCGAGCTCGTGGGCGATATCGATCTCGTATCCCTCATAGTGCTCCGTCTTCGGGTTGAGATACGCGAAGCCGATCACATCGGCCTTGACGCCGATGTTGAGCGTGCCGCGAGTGCGGATGTTCGACAATGAGTCCGCAGACGACGGCGCGCCGGCCGCAGCGGCGAATGCGAGCGCCGCGCCCACGATAATCAATGCGCGAGACACGAAAGAGAATTTCATCATTCGCCCCCTACCGTCAAATGAATTCGGCCGCTACGTCCTTACGTGTTGGCCGGTGCCGATCACCACGCACGACATCGGATCGTCTGCCACGATGACCGGGATACCCGTCACTTCGCTGAGCAGCGAGTCCAAACCGCGCAAGAGCGCGCCGCCGCCGGTGAGCACGATGCCGCGGTCGATGATGTCGGCCGCGAGCTCGGGCGGCGTCTTTTCCAACACGGCTTTCACCGCATCGATGATCGAGCCGAGCGGTTCGGCCATCGCTTCGCGCACTTCTTCCGAAGTGATCGTGACGGTTTTCGGCAGGCCGTTGATGAGATCGCGGCCACGCACGTCCATCGTCATCTCCGGATCGAGACGGTAGGCCGAGCCGATGCCGACCTTGATGTCTTCTGCAGTGCGCTCACCGATCATGAGATTGTAGACGCGGCGGATGTGGCGCGCGATCGCCTCGTCCAGCTTGTTGCCCGCGACGCGGATGGACTGACTGACGACGATGCCGCCGAGCGAGATGACCGCGACGTCGGTCGTGCCGCCGCCGATGTCCACCACCATGTTGCCGCTCGGGCCGTCGATCGGCAGGCCCGCGCCCACGGCTGCCGCCATCGGCTCTTCGATGATGTCGACGCTCTTGGCGCCGGCGAGCTTGGCGGCATCGCGCACGGCGCGCTCTTCGACGGATGTGATCTCCGCGGGCACGCAGATCGTGACCGCGGGTTTGGGCCGCAGCCATGAGAAGAAACCGTTGTTGCGCGTCACCTTCTTGATGAAGTAGGAGAGCATCGCCTCGGTGACTTCAAAGTCGGCGATCACGCCGTCGCGCATCGGGCGGATCGCTTGGATGTTGCTCGGCGTCTTGCCGAGCATCGAGCGCGCCTCCTCGCCGACGGCAAGCGTCTTGCCGCTGCGCACGTCGCGCGCGACGACCGAGGGCTCGCGCAGTACGATGCCTTTGCCGCGGACGTACACCAAGACGTTAGCCGTGCCGAGATCGATTCCGATATCCAAGATGCTTCCTTATATCTGTAGCGGTCGAGCTCACTCGACCGTCATGGTGCGAACGGCGTCACTACCCGGGGCAGCGTCTCCGTCACGGTGATGTCCGCGCGCGGCAGCACGGGCGCGAGTCCGCTCACGCGCATCGCCGACGCGCCGAGCGCTCGCAGCTTCTCTTCGATGAACTCGTAGCCGCGATCCACGAATTCCAAGCCGCCGATCTGCGACGTGCCTTGCGCCGCAAGGGCTGCCAGCACAAGTGCGCCGCCCGCTCTGATGTCGGGCGCTTCGACGACCGCGTCCTTGAGCTTGTCGACCCCGGTGACGACTGCGTTGCGACCCGAGACCTTGATGTCCGCACCCATGCGAGCGAGCTCGCTCACGTAGACGAATCGCGCGTCGAATATAGTTTCTTCGACGAGCGACGTTCCCTTTGCCAAACTCAGATATGCGACGAACGGCGCTTGCATATCGGTCGGGAACCCCGGATATGGCGCCGTCACGACGTCGACGGGTTGCCAAAGAGGAATCCCCTTTACGCGCACGCTGACGCCGTGGGAGTCGACGGTTGCGCCCGTGGCGCGCAGCTTGAGGCTCAACGCCTCGACCATCGTCGGGTCCAGCCCCTCGAGCGTGACGTCGCCGGCCGTGATGGCGCCGGCGATGAGGTACGTGCCGGCCACGATGCGATCTGGGATGACCGTGTGCTCGCAGCCATGGAGCTTGCGCACGCCGTCGATGGTGATCGTCGGGCTGCCTTGTCCGCGGATGCGCGCCCCGAGCGCGTTGAGGAAGTCTGCGAGATCGACGACCTCCGGCTCCTGTGCGGCGTTCTCGATGACGGTGGTGCCGCGCGCTTTGGTCGCGGCGAGCATGATGTTCTTGGTAGCGCCGACCGAGCGCTTCGACAACGTGACGTTCGCGCCGGCGAGCCCGTCTTGCGCGTTCGCGATGATCGCGCCGTGTTCGAGGTTGATGTCGACGCCGAGCGCTTCGAAGCCCTTGAGATGGAGATCGACCGCGCGCGGACCGATGACGCAGCCGCCGGGTTGCGGCACTTCGGCGCGACCGAAACGCGCGATCAGCGCGCCGGTGACGTCGAACGATGCGTTGAGACGGCTCACGAGCGCGTACGGCGCTGCGAATGAATTCACCGACGACGTATCGATGATGAGCGTGCCGCCGGATTGCTCGCGCACGCGCGCGCCAAGGCTCTCGAGGATCGCGGTCATGACGTCGACGTCGGTGATGCGCGGCACGCGATGCAGCACGACCTCGCCCTCGGCGAGTATCGACGCGGCCATGATCGGCAGCGCCGCATTCTTGGCGCCGGGCGCCTGCAGCACGCCCTCAAGCCGGCGGCCACCGTCGATGACCAGCCGTGTGGACAGGCCGTCGAGCGAATCGATCATCTAGTCGATGGCGCGGCCGGCGACCTCAAGCTTGGCACGCGCCCATGCCACAGCACGACGTTCTCGGGAATCATCAGCGGCTGTCTTCTGCGCGAGCGCTTCCTCGGCCCGCTGGAGCTCGGCGCGCGTCGCCTCGACGTCCACCTCATCCTTTGAGAGGGCGGCGTCCGTCAGCACGATGACCCGGTCCGGCAAGACCTCCATGAACCCACCGTCGACGGCGAACGCCACGCGCGCGGTGGCTGGACCTGAGGCCGTCTCACCGGACGTACTATCGTAGACGCCCGCATTCACGACTCCGATGCGCAGCGTCGTCAGCATGGGCGCATGGTTGGGCAGCGCCGCCAGATCGCCGGCGGCGCCCGGCGCGACGACGATCTCCGCCGGACCGTCGAATTTCGTCGACGACGGCGTCACGATCGAGAGATGGGTGGTCGTCGCCACGATCCGTCAGGCCTTCGCCGCGAGCGCTTCGGCGTTCGCCTTGGCTTCGTCGATGTTGCCGCACATGTAGAACGCCTGCTCCGGCAAGTCGTCGAGCTTGCCGTCGACGAGCTCCTTGAAGCCCGCGATCGTCTCTTTGAGCGGCACGTACTTGCCGGGCCGCCCCGTGAACGCCTCGGCCACGAAGAACGGCTGGCTCAAGAAACGCTGGATGCGCCGCGCTCGGCCGACCACGACCTTGTCGTCCTCGGAAAGCTCTTCGACGCCGAGAATGGCGATGATGTCTTGCAGGTCTTTGTAGCGCTGGAGCGTCTCTTGCACTCGTCGCGCGACCGAGTAGTGCTCTTCGCCCACATAACGCGGTTCGAGCAGGCGCGACGTCGAGCCGAGCGGGTCGACTGCAGGATAGATGCCTTTGTCCGAGATCGAGCGCGACAGCACGGTCGTCGCGTCGAGATGCGAGAACGTCGTCGCGACGGCTGGGTCCGTCAGGTCGTCGGCCGGCACGTAGACCGCTTGCACCGATGTGATCGAGCCCTTGCGCGTGGAGGTGATGCGCTCTTCGAGCGCGCCCATCTCCGACGCGAGCGTCGGCTGATAGCCGACGGCCGACGGCATGCGTCCGAGCAAAGCGGAGACTTCGGATCCGGCCTGCATGAAGCGGAAGATGTTGTCGATGAACAGCAGCACGTCTTTGCCGGCTTCGTCGCGGAAGTACTCCGCCATGGTGACGCCGGTGAGTCCGACGCGCAGGCGCACGCCCGGCGGCTCGTCCATCTGGCCGAACACGAGCGCGGTCTTGTCGATGACGCCCGAGTGCTTCATCTCCATCCACAGATCGTTGCCCTCGCGCGTGCGCTCGCCGATGCCGGTGAACACCGAGAAGCCGCCGTGCTCCGCGGCGATGTTGCGGATGAGCTCCTGGATGAGCACCGTCTTGCCGACGCCGGCGCCGCCGAACAAACCGACTTTGCCCCCGCGCACGTACGGCGCCAGCAGGTCGATGACTTTGATGCCCGTCTCGAACATCACGGTCGTCGGATCTTGTTCGTCGACTTTGGGCGCGGGGCGATGGATGGGCATGTACATCTTCGCGTCGACCGGCTTGTCGGAATCGATCGCTTTGCCGAGCACGTTGAGGATGCGCCCGAGCGTCGCTTCGCCGACCGGCACGGTGATCGGCGCGCCCGTGTCGCGCACTTCCTGGCCGCGCACCATGCCGTCGGTGCCGCCCATCGCGAGCGTGCGCACCTGATTGTTGCCGAGCTCGCTCTGGACTTCAAGCGTCAGCTCGTGCTCTTTGCCGTCGCCGCCCTTCAGATTGGTGAGCAGCGCCCCGTAGATCTGGGGCAGCGTGTCGGCACTGAACTCGACGTCGACGACGTTGCCGAGCACCTGGACGACTTTACCGGTTCCTGGCATGGTGTGTTTCCTTTATCCCTTCAAAGCTTCGGCGCCGCCGACGATCTCGAGGATCTCTTTGGTGATCGACGCTTGACGCGTCTTGTTCATGAGCAGCGTGATCTCGTCGATCAGCTTGCCCGCGTTGTCGGTCGCGTTGGTCATGGCGATCAGGCGCGCCGCGAACTCCGATGCCTGCGTCTCGAGCAAGGCTTGGAAGATCGTGAATTCCAGATATTTCGGCAGCAGCGCGGTCAGCACCGATGTGACGTCGGGCTCGAATTCGAACGAGTTCTTCGACGCATCGCGCGGCGCCGCGCCGGCGGCCGCGATCGGCAGCAACGGCATGGCCGTCGGACGTTGCACGAGTGTGCTGACGAAACGGCTCGAGACCAGCGTCACTGAATCGACGGCGCCGGACGTGAACGCCTCGGACACATTGGCCGCGACCTCTTTCGCGAGTTCGGCGAACGGCTTGCCGAGCAGCGGCCACGAGACCGCCGTTTCATACGGCGCCCGCCGCAGCTGCGTGCGCCCCTTCGTCCCGACGAGGAACAGTTTTACTGGAGACGTCAAAGGGAAGGGCAGCTCAGCCGGTAACTCGGCCTGCGGTTGCCGGCGCGCCTGCACGAGCGCCTCGCGCACCAGGTTCGAGTTGAACGCGCCCGCCAGTCCTTTGTCGGCGGTCATCAGCAAGATGCCGCGCGTCTTCACCGCGCGCGATTCCAACAGCGGATGGCTGAGGCTGCTACCGCCTGACGATGCCAACTGCGTCAGCATCTCGCCGATCGCCGCCGCGTACGGGCGCGCGGCGCGCATCTCGAGCTCCGCCCGGCGGATCTTCGCGCCCGCCACCATCTTCATGGCGCGCGTGATCTGCTGGGTGTTCTTGAGCGACTTGACGCGATCGCGCAGTTGACGGAGCGTGGGCATGCGTTATGCGGTCGCCTTGAAGCGCTGCTTGAATTCGACGATCGCGGCGTTGAGCTTCGCCTTGATGTCGTCGTTGAGCTCCTTGCGCTCGGTGATGAATTTCGGGATATCCGGGTGCGCCGTCTGCAAGAACTCGTAGAACTGCTTTTGGAATTCGCGCACGCGGTCGGTCGGGATGTCCGCCAGATAGTCGTTGACGGCGACGTAGATCTGGATCACCTGCTTATCGAGGTCGAGCGGCTCGAACTGCGGCTGCTTCAGCGTCTCGGTGACTTTTTCGCCGCGCGAGAGCTGCGCTTGGGTCGCCTTATCCAGATCTGACGAGAGCTTCGAGAACGCCGCGAGATCGCGGTACTGCGAGAGCTCGAGGCGCAGCGCGCCGGCAACGGCTTTCATCGCCTTGGTCTGCGCGTTGCCGCCGACGCGCGACACCGACAAGCCGACGTCGATCGCGGGCCGGATGCCTTGATAGAACAGGTTGGTGTCGAGGTAGATCTGGCCATCCGTGATGGAGATCAGATTCGTCGGGATGTACGCCGACACGTCGCCCTGCTGCGTCTCGATGACGGGCAACGCGGTCATGGAACCGGCGCCGAGCTCGTCCGAGAGCTTCGCGGCGCGCTCGAGCAGGCGCGAGTGCAGGTAGAAGATATCGCCGGGGTATGCTTCGCGCCCGGGCGGCCGACGCAGCACGAGTGAGATCTCGCGATACGCTTGCGCGTGCTTGGAAAGATCGTCGTAGATGATCAACACGTGTTTGCCCGCGTACATCAGCTCTTGGCCCATGGCGCAGCCGGCGTATGGCGCGATGTAACGGAGGCTCGCCGGGTCAGCCGCGTTCGCCGCGACGATGGTCGTGTAGTCCATCGCGCCGGCGTCGGTGAGGATCTTGTAGATCTGCGCGACGGTCGACGTCTTCTGGCCGATCGCCACATAGATGCAGATGACGTCTTTGCCCTTCTGGTTGATGATCGCGTCGAGCGCGATCGCTGTCTTGCCCGTTTGCCGGTCGCCGATAATCAGCTCGCGCTGGCCCTTGCCGATCGGGATGAGGCCGTCGATCGCCTTGATGCCGGTCTGCAACGGCTCGTGCACGCTCTGCCGCTGCACGACGTTCGGCGCTTGCGTCTCGAGCGGACGCGTGCGTGTCGTGTTGACCGGGCCTTTGTCGTCGAGCGGCTGGCCGAGCGGATTGACGACGCGGCCGATGACGCCTTCGCCGACGGGGACCGAGACGATGCGCTTGGTGCGGCGCACCGTGTCGCCTTCTTTGATGTCGTTGTCGGGACCCATGATGACGACGCCGACGTTGTCTTCTTCCAGATTGAACACGATGCCGAACAAGCCGTTGGGGAACTGCACGAGTTCACCGGCTTCGGCCGCGCTCAGGCCATAGATGCGCGCGATCGAGTCGCCCACCTCGATGACGGTGCCGACCTCGTCCTCGTGCACCTCGGTGCGCGCGCTCTTGATCTGCTGTTTGAGTATTCCGGCGATTTCGTCGGCGTTGATCATTTCAATCCCCTGTAGCGGTCGAATTCATTCGACCGTTCGCTTTCCGTTGGTTGACGTGGCGGGCCACGCATCCGCGCTGGCGAGCAAGTGGCGGCGTAATTCTTCGAGTTTTCCGGAGACGCTGGCGTCGACATAGCGATCCCCGACCTGCACCGTGATGCCGCCGAGCAGCGCCGGCTGGACCTTCACTTCGGGCACGATGGTCCGCTGGTAGACCGATGAGAGCCGGCGCGCGAGCTCGGCGAGCTCTTCCGCGCCCATCGGCGACGGCGTGTCGATAACCGCATGTTCTCTGCCGGTGAAATTGTCGAGCAGCTCGTGCATCTGGCGCGCGACGATGCGGATAAGGTTTTCGCGGCGCTTGCGCACGAGCAAAATGATGAAGTTGGTGACGAGCTCGCTCGCGCCCGCGAGCGCGGCCACCAACATCTGCTGTTTGGCGCCGCGGTCGATGACGGGCGATTCGTAGAAGCGCGCGAGATCCGGGTCTTCCTCGAGCGCATGGACGAACGCGTCGAGCTCCTCGACGGTCTTGCGCTGCGACTTGTCTTCAGTTGCGAGCGCGAAGAGCGCGGCGGAGTAGCGGCGCGCGATCGTCTCCTTAAGCACGCCGCGCCTCGAGACCGCCCAGCAGGCCTTCGACCAGCTCGTGCTGCTTCGCGGGCGTGACGTCGCGCTTGATGATGTCGCGCGCGTGAGACGTCGCGCGCTCCACGGTGTCCTCGAGCAGCTCGATGCGCACGCGATAGCGTTCGCGTTCGAGCTCGCCGTTGGCGTGGGCCAAGATGCGCTGCGCGTGATCCAAGGCCGCGTTGCGCTCCTCGACGATCAGACGCGCAGCCTGCGCTTTGCCGGTCTCGAGCATGCGCGCCGCATCGATCTTCGCCTGCACGATTGCTTGGGTCGCTGTCTGCGACGGCCTTCTCAGCCGCGACGCGCTCCGCGACAGCGTCTTCAACGGCCTTGTTCTGCGCCTCTTGCTGCGCGGCGAGCCAACCCTGCCGACGCGTTGATACAGGAACGCGATCACACCGACCAACAGCGCGAAGTCGATGACTTTCGCGATGAAGATCGGATCCGTGAAGGTAGAGAAGTCCACCTTACGCCACCTGCTCGATGCTCAGCGCGCGCTGTGCCATCGTGCGGGCGAGCTCGTCGACGAACGGCCCCTGCTTCGAGATCGCTTGCGCGCGTTCGTCCTCGACCGTTGCGTGCGCGCGGGTCACGGCGGCCGCCGCCTCCTCCGAGGCTTTCCGCTCGATCGCGTGGACTTCGTCCGACGCTTGGGTCGCCGCGGCACGCATCGCTTCATCGACGGTGCGGCGCGCCTCGTCGAGCGTCGCGTCCGCCTGCGCCTGCAGATCCCGCGCTTGCGCGGCGAGCGCGTCGGCTTGCGCGTACTGCTCGGCGATGAAGCGCTGACGCGCTTCGATCGCCTTGCGGGTCGGCGCGATGAACAGATAGTTCAGGAGCACCCAGAACACCACGAAGTTCAGGATCTGGACGAGGAGCGTGCCGTCGAACGAGAGCAGCATGTCGCGTTTAGTGCGGGAGCAACGGCTTGAGCTGCGAGAACACGCCGAAGCCGCCGCCGCCGATCACCAGGAAGAAGGCGAGCGCGATCGCGATGATCGGGAACGCCTCCAGGATCCCGAAGCCGAGGAAGTAGAAGAAGAAAATATTTCCGCGTGCTTCGGGCTGGCGCGCGATCGATTCGACGGCCTTGCTGCCGATGATGCCGTCGCCGATCGCGGAACCGAACGCCGCGAATCCGACCATCAGGGCGAAGGCCATGATGACCGTGGCGACGAGAATAGTGTTTTCCATGTCTGCTCCTTAGTGCTCGTCAGAGGTCGGTGCGATAAGGTATGCGATTGTCAGTAGCGTGAATACGAGCGCTTGGATCGCGCCTATGATCAAATTGAATGCGTAGACCAGGATCGGCAGACCGGTCGCCGCGACCGACAGTGCTCCGAGATGCGCGGCGATCACGGCGGCTACCACGAGCAACAGCACCTCGCCCGCGAAGATGTTGCCGAACAGCCGCATCGCAAGCGTGACGGGGCGGGCCAATTCGTCGATGATCATGATCGGCAACATCGGGATCCCCAACCCGAGCGGCCGAATGACCAGATGCCCGAAGTATCCGAGCCCTTTGCGATAGATGCCGACGCCCCAGACCAGGCCGATCGCGAAGAGCGCAAGCGCTGCGGTCGTGTTGAGGTCGGCGGTCGGCGACTTGCCGACGAACGGTATGACCCCGATCTCGTTCATCACGAAGATAAACAGGAACAGCGAGATGATGAACGGCACGAACGGCACGCCGTTGCGTCCGAGAATCGTCTCCACCTGATTGCTCAGCGCGGACACGATGAGTTCGAGCATCGTGTAGCGCTTGGTGAGCTGCGTGACCGGGTGCAGACGGGCGAGCCCGCCGAGCGCCACCAAGACGATCGCCATAGCGAGCCACGTGATGAGCACCGTGTCTGCGTGAACGGTGCTGAGGCTGCCAGGCAGGAAGGGGATCCGCCAGAGCGGATGTTCCCCGATCGTCTCGTGCATCGTCTCCTTCAGCCGGCGATCGACGTGACGCCGTCGTCGGTCCGGCGCGTTTGGGCAGACTCGACATCGATTCTATTCTTGTAGGTGATTATCGCCGCTGCAAGCGGTGCGACAAATCCGGCAAGGTAGCTGAAATACCCCAGCGCGGGACCGCGGCCGACGATGAAGAACGGCGCGGCGCCGGCCAGCAGCACCCGCAGCACCGACTCGATAGTCAGGAACGGCAAATAGCGCTTGCCGCCTTTCACCAGCCGGTTGAAGCTTGTAGCGATATGGAAAAGATAGGCCAGGCCGATGAGGACGCCGGCGATAAGCGCAACCGCCGGCAGGTACTGATGGCCCAATGCCAACGCGACCGCAGCGATAGCCCCGACCACCAGACTGCGCGACGCCACCGCTGCCTGGAACGTGCGGAAGCCTTCCATAGGAATAGCGCTGTTTCGTGCGGTTCCGGAACGGGGCCTCCCCCGCGAACGCTCGCGCTATTGCAACTGGCTGAGTTGGCGGAACATCGACAAGAAACCGGAGACGAAGCCGACGAGGATGCCGACCGGCACCGCCCATCCCCAGTTGAGAAATTTGTACGCCGCGAACCCAAGCAGCCCGCCGGCGATGACGTTGGCGATCAGCGAAAAACCGATGGCGCCAAGACTGGCGAGCGAGAGCGGCGGCTTGCCGCTCATCGCGCCGCGGACGGCAGCGTCGGCGGCAGCGAAGGATCGAATTCGTCGGGCAGCGCGCCGTTGCGATGGAACGCCCACAGCGCGTCGGCGATGCGTCGCGCGGCCTGCCCGTCGCCGTACGGATTCGCGGCGTGGGCCATACGCTGATACGCGGCATCATCATCGAGCAGTTCGTTGTGCGCCGCGACGATCGTCGCTTCATCGGTTCCGACAAGGCGCAGCGTGCCTGCGGCCACGCCCTCGGGGCGTTCGGTGACGCGTCGCAAGACGAGCACCGGCTTGCCCAGGCACGGCGCTTCTTCTTGCAGTCCGCCCGAATCGGTCGCCACAAGCGTGCAGCGACCGATCGCACCCACCAGCTTGCGATAGCTCATCGGCGACACGAGATGGACTCGGTCTTGGCCTTCAAGATTGCGGCGCACCACTTCGACGACTGAGGGATTCGGGTGGACCGGCCACAGCAGCGACACATCGGGATGGGCGCGCACGACCGATCGCAACGCGCGGCAAACGGCCTCAAACGGCTCGCCGAGATTCTCCCGGCGGTGCGCTTCGACGAAGATCATGCGTTTCGTCGCGATCGCCGGCGTGTCGTCGGGCGTGATCCGCTCGTGCACCCACAAGAACGCGTCGATCACGGTGTTGCCGGTGACCACGATGCTGCGCGGGTCTTTGCCCTCGCGCAGCAGGTTCTGACGGGCGGTCGGCGTCGGCGCGAAATGATGGGTCGCGATGACGCCGGTCATACGGCGGTTCATCTCCTCGGGAAACGGTTCGTAGATGGTGTCGGTGCGCAGCCCGGCCTCGACGTGCCCGACGGGAATCTTCTTATAATAGGAAGCGAGAGCGGCGGCGGTCGAGGTGGACGTATCGCCGTGGACGAGGACCACATCGGGACGCTCGTCCTCCAACAGCGGTGACAGGCGTTCGAGGACACGCGTGGTCACTTCGGTGAGCGACTGACCCTCGGTCATGACCTCGAGATCGTGCTCGGGCGTGATTCCGAACAGCGCGAGGACTTCGTCCGCCAACTCGCGGTGCTGCCCGGTGGCGATCGGCACGCATTCGAAGCGCGCGTCGAGCGCGAGCGCGTGGACGACCGGCGCCATCTTGACCGCGTCGGGCCGGGTGCCGAAGACGACGGCGACCTTGAGCGGACACATCAAAAGATATGCGGCCCTTTGGGAAGGGACAGCACGATCGCGACGACGCCGAGGATGCCGCAGACCGCGTAGATGAGCAGCACCGCCTGACGTTGCGACAGCCCGAGATCGAGCAGCTGATGATGCACGTGCTCGCGATCGGCCCCTGAGATAGGCGCGCCCTTGTGCAAGCGTCGCGCGATGACTTTTGCCGTGTCGAGGATCGGCAACGCCAGGATCAGCAGCGGCACGACCAACGAGATAGCGACGGCTTGCTTTTCCGTGCCCATCACGCCGATGGTCGCCAACACGAACCCGATGAAGAGCGAACCGCCGTCGCCCATAAAGATGCGCGCAGGGCTGTAGTTGAACGGCAAGAACCCCGCTGCGGCGCCGGCCAGCGCGCAGGTCGTGATCGCCACGAGATACTGCCCTTTGAGCAGCGAGATGACGGTGAGCGCGATGCACGCGATCGTCGTGTAGCCGGCGACCAGTCCGTCGAGGCCGTCCAGGAAATTGATGGCGTTCACCATTCCTAAGTACCAGAACAGCGAGAACGGGATGCCGAACCAGCCGAGCTCGACGAGCCCGAAGTGCGGTAGGCGCAGATGATAGATCGTGAAACCATAGAAGAGCACGGCGATCAGCGCGACGGCGAACTGCGCGATGAATTTATTGCGGGCGCGCATGTTCATCACGTCATCCCACAGCCCGACGCCCATCATGAGCGTGCCGCCGAAGAGCAGCCCGATGAGCTTGGCGAGATCCGGCGTGTCCAGGTACTTGCTGATGACCGTGTTGTTGCTCAAGGCCACGTTGAGCGTCACGAACAGCGCGAGCGTGAACCCGAGATAGATGGCGATGCCGCCTAAACGCGGCGTCGGCTCGCTGTGGATGCGACGGTCGCCGTCCGGTTCGTCGAAATGACCCAGGCGGATCGCGGCCCGGATCACGAGCGGCGTCACGAGCGCGCAGGCCGCGAATGCGATCACGAACGTCGCGATGCATAGCGCGTAGATGCTGACGTTGAAGCGGATCGGCCCCGCCAGCAATGCGGCGGCAGCCAGCACGATCACGACGTGCGCCGGTCCGTGAGCCGATCGAGCTGCACGCGCGCCTCCAGCAGCATCGCGGCGGCAAGGTCGTCCGGATATGAATCCTCGTACACGATGCGGGTCAGGCCGGCGTTGATCATCAGCTTGGCGCATGTCAAGCACGGATGATCGGTGCAGTACATCGTGCCGCCGGCGATGGACGTCCCGTGGCGCGCCGCTTGCACCAGCGCGTTCTGCTCGGCGTGCGTGGAGCGCGCGCAATGGCCATCGCGCATGTCGCCGCCGGCGCTGTGGTCGCAGTGCCGCATGCCGATCGGCGCGCCGTTGTATCCGGTTGCGAGGATGCGCTTGTCCTTGACGATCACCGCGCCGACTGCGCGGCGCGAACACGTCGCGCGCGTCGCGACGGCACGCGTGATCGCCATGAAGTACTCATCCCAGGACGGGCGATCGTGACCGGCCGGCTCGGGCACCTGCGGCAACATCTCTTTCATAGGGTCCAGCTTTAGGGCACGTCGAACTGCGCGGTCAGTTCGTAGACGCGCTCGCGCAGCCGCGCCACGTGCGCCCGCGAGGCGATGTCGTCCATCGCCGCGCCCATGATGTCGGCGATCTCGCGCATCTGCGCTTCTTTCATGCCGCGCGTGGTGATCGCCGGCGTGCCGATGCGGATGCCGCTGGCGACCGTCGGTGGATTCTTGTCGAACGGAATCGTGTTCTTGTTGACGGTGATACCGATCTCGTCGAGGTAGGTCTCGACGTCCTTGCCGGTCAGGCCGCGCACCGAAACGTCCACGAGCATCAGATGATTGTCGGTGCCGCCGGTGACGATGCGCAGCCCATGCGATTGCAGACTCTGTGCCAGCGCCTTCGCGTTGCTGACCACTTGGCGCGCGTAGTCCGCGAACTCAGGCTGCAGCGCTTCTTTGAAGGCAACTGCTTTTGCGGCGATGATATGCATCAACGGGCCTCCCTGGATACCCGGGAAGACGTTCTTGGCGATCAGCTTGCCGCGTTCGACGTCGCACATGACCGCGCCGCCGCGCGGGCCGCGCAATGTCTTGTGCGTGGTGGTCGTGACGTAGTCGGCGATCCCGACGGGCGACGGGTGGATGCCTGTCGCGACCAGGCCTGCGACGTGCGCGATGTCGGCCATCATCACCGCGCCGACCTCGTGCGCGATATCCGCGAACGCCTGCCAATCCGGGATGCGCGCATACGCGCTCCAACCGGTTACGAGCAGTTTCGGTTTGTGCTCTTTGGCGAGCGCGCGGATCTCGTCGTAGTCGAATTGCTCGGTCTTCTGATTCACCGTGTAGCCGACCGCGTTGTAGAGCTTGCCGCTGAAGTTGACTTTGCTGCCGTGCGTGAGGTGGCCGCCATGATCGAGCGCGGCGCCCATCACGGTGTCGCCTGGCTTGACCGCCGCGAAATAGACCGCCATGTTCGCTTGCGCGCCGGAATGGGGTTGCACGTTGACATAGTCCACGCCGAACAGCTTCTTCAAGCGTTCGATCGCGAGCGTTTCGGCGAGGTCGACGAATTCGCAGCCGCCGTAATAGCGTCTGCCGGGGTAGCCTTCGGCGTACTTATTGGTCATGACGCTGGCCGCGGCTTCGCGAACGGCCGGACTCACGTAGTTCTCCGACGCGATCAGCTCGAGATTCTTGCGCTGACGTTCTTCTTCTTTGAGAATCGCGTCATAGATCTCGGGATCTTCGGTCGCCAGCGGCGCATGCTCGAGCAGACGCGCGTTCACGGTCAGACGTGCTCCTTGCTATCCGGATCGTATTCGTCGATCTCGGCGACGCGACGCGCGTGCCGGCCCTCTTCTTCGTCGGTCGCCAGCCAGACCCGCAAGCACTCGACGACCATCTCCCAACCGGTCAACCGTTCGGCGAAACAGATGATGTTCGCGTGGTTGTGCTGGCGCGAGAGCTGCGCTGAGTACGGCTCCGCGATCGGCGCCGCGCGTGCTCCGCGCACTTTGTTGGCTGCCATGGCGATGCCGAGGCTGGACCCGCAGGTGAGCACGCCGCGCTCGAACTCGCCGCTCGCCACCGCTTCGGCGACCTTGAACGCGATGAGCGGATAGTCGACCGGATCGGTCGAGTACGTGCCGAAATCGACGACTTCGTGCCCCCACTCCCGCAAGAGCTCGGCCAGCTTCTGTTTATAGATGAAGCCTGCATGGTCAGCACCGACGGCGATGCGGAAGATATGTGCGTTGCTTGCGCTCATGCGAATGCGTCAATCGTTCGCGTTTGCGCGCTGTCTGGCCTTGAGCGCGGCGAGCACGCGCGGCATGCCCGCGACGAGCATGTCGCGCACCGCACGATACTCCTCTGGGCTCGCGCCGTAGGGATCGGGGATGTCGCCCAGTCCGGTGAGCTCGTCGAAGCTGGCGACATGCGACGCGCGCGGTTCGTGGAGGCGCAGCCATGCGTGATGCTGGCGCGTCGCGGCCACGACCAGCACCGCCTCGCGGATCTGGTCTCGAGTCGTCTGTCGCGCGCGATGGGATTCCAGCGCCAGCCCGAGCTCGGCGACCACCTGCTCCGCCGTCTCCTCAGCGGGATACCCGACCAGCGCCATCGTGCCGCTGCTCGCGACGCGGATGTCGAGGCCTGCCGCCTGCGCCGCGTGGGCGGCGATGACCTCGGCCATCGGGCTGCGGCAGATGTTCCCAGAGCAGACGAAGAGCAGCAGCGGCGGGCCTGTCGGCTTGTGTTTCGATTTTGACATATCGTTGGATCGATGTTCGCCTCGAAAGGGCGGGACCCCGTGGCGAAGAACGGCGCCGGATGAGATTGGCGCTCAGCTCCCGCTCTTTTGCGCGCCGGATCGAGGGCGGCGACCTCACCCAGCTCGAGTGGATCGACATTTGCTGCGCGCAGCCCGGACTCGGCGGCGTCGATCTCAGCCACGAGCACTTCCCGCGGCGCGACGTAGAGTATCTCGCGCAGATCAAGAAGCTGTGCGTCGACCGGCAGCTGACGATCGCGGGCCTCAACACGGCTATCGCGCTCGGCGATAGCGACGTGGATCCCCAGATCGAGGCGCTGAAGCAGGCGCTCGACGACGCCGCGTCGGTGGGCGCACCGCTGTTGCGTTTCGGGTGCGGCACGGGAAGCGGTTCGCCCGGCATCGCGTGGCGCGAGCTGATCCGCGCGCTCAAATACGTGAGCGCCCATGCGAAGCTGCGCAACGTCACCCTCGCGTTGGCGCCGCGCGAGGGCACGCTGGTCGCGAACGATGCCGACGTCAACCGGGCGATCAAGGAATGCGATTCCGCCTGGTTGCGCCTTGCGATCCCGGCGGCGGTGCAGTGGGAGCCCCACTCGCGCGATGCAGTGATCATGACGATGCAGCCGCGCGGCTACGATGTGGCGGCCACGCTGCGTTTCCGCGGGTTCGTGAGTCTGGAAGATGAGAGCGGCGAGCTTGACGAGGCGCGGCTGAGCCGCTGGGTGGAAGCGCTGCGCTAATCAAAACGGCCCGCGTATCCGCGAGCCGTTTTTCTTGCTCTACCCCGAAGTGCCGTTACCTGCAAGGGATCTGAACCTGCTAAGCAGGTGGGTGCTCACCCGAACCGGACACAGGCTTCCCTCTCGAGGAGGGCTTGCTCAAAGCGGCTCGGAGATCGGCTCCCGTTGTGATTGCGTTGGCTCAATCACAAAGCAAGCTCACGCACACCGCAGGGAGATCATTTCGTACGATCGCTCGCACGTGGACCTACGGTAGCACTTGACGCCGGACAATTCAAGTCTTGACTTTCGGCGCGCAGCTGTTCTCACTGCGCGCAGCGATGATCGTAATTGACCGTCGCGTGGTAGACGCCGGCGCTACGATATGTGTGCACGGCCCCACCGTTAAATGGGATGGTCCCGGCAGCACCGTCGCCGAACTCGATCGTGGGCGCCGTGCAATCGTCTATCGCCGTCAAGAAAAGGACGAAGATGACGCTATCGCCTGAGTGCGCACCGTCTGCCAGCGCGACAAGCTGTGGTGTCGCCGGTGGCTGCATCGGCGGCGAAATCTCAAGAGACTGCGTCACGACCGGATTGCTGCGACCCCTCGGCGTCACGGTTACTACAAACGTTCTGAAGCGCGAATAGGTGTGCGCGACCCGACGCCCAGCGGTTAACGAAGAGCGGCTCCCGTCGCCGAAGTCGATCACGCCTCCGGCTGGTTTCATCGCCTGAGTCCACAAGAAGCTCATCGGCGTCATAATCTCAAGAGAACAACAGATCACAAGCGGAGGTGGAGTTGCCCTCGGAAGCGACTCGTCGGTAAGGATGATGGTTTCACGAGGCTGGGTGGGTTGGGGCATCGGAGTCGCTCGTGATCCTGGCTGTATTTCAACCGTGGTGCCTAGCGTCTCACCCAGCGCGACCGTCGTCGAGGTGAGGATGAGCGCGAGGAGGGCGCCGAGGACCGTTCTTACGAATCCCGTGACCGGAGCGTGATCACTATGGTCGACAAATACTTCGCCGAGTACGGCATGTACCATACGGACCGGCGGAATCTCATCTGTCACGAGATCGGCATTCCACTGATCGTGTGGGCGCTCTTCTCGCTGCTGGAACTGGTCAAGCTCGGCCCGATCGATCTTGGCCTGGTCGTCGGCGTGCTCATCATCATCTACTATCTTACGCTCGACGTCCGGCTCGCACTGGTGGCGCTCGTCGCGTTCGCCGCGCTGTATATCGCCGGACGATATACGCCGTGGCCGCTCGCCGTGGGCGCATTCGTCGTCGGCTGGATCTTCCAATTCGTCGGCCACGGGTACGAAGGCAAGAAGCCGGCGTTCCTGCGGAATCTGGTCCATCTGCTCGTCGGTCCGCTGTGGATCTGCTCCTTGGCGCTGCCGCGCCGGGCGGCACCGCAATAACCACGCGACTGGAGCTCGAGCCGCTCGCATTGCGATTGCGCCATCGTTTCGCCATCGCACGTGGCTTCGAGGACGTCTCGCAGACGCTCATCGTTCGGCTCATCACGCGCGGCATCGAAGCGCTGGGCGAGGTGACGCCTTCAAGCCGCTATGATGAGAACGTCGAGCTGATCGAAGCGCAGCTGCGAGCAGTCGTGCTCGACGACGCCAAACTGCTCGACGTCGACGCGACCCTTGCGCAACTGCCGTCCACCCAACGGGGCGCGATGTGCGCGCTCGATCTCGCGCTGCACGACTTCGCCGGCAAACTGCTTGAAGTGCCCGCGTACACGCTCTTCGGGCTCGACCCGCGCGACGCGAAGCCAACCTCGTTCACCATCGGCATCGCCGATATCGACGAGACGATCGCAAAGGTTCGCGAAGCGGCCCACATGCCGATCCTCAAAGTCAAACTCGGCGCCGGCCGTGAGATCGAGACGCTCGAAGCGATCCGCGGCATCTACAACGGCACCATCCGCATCGATGCGAACGAAGGCTGGACGCCCGAAGAGGCGGTCGCGTGCCTACGCGAGCTCGAGCGTTTCGGCATCGAGTTCTGCGAGCAGCCCGTGCCCGCAGGGCACCCCGAGCATTTGCGTTACGTGCGCGAGCGCTCGCCCGTGCCCATCTACACCGACGAAGACTCCGTCACCGAAGACGACGTGCCCCGGCTTGCGGGCTGCGTGGACGGCATCAACGTCAAACTCGTGAAATGCGGCGGCATGCGCGCGGCCGTACGCATGATTCGCGCCGCGCGCGAGCGCGGCATGAAAGTCATGATCGGTTGCATGATCGAATCGTCGGTGTTGTCGACCGCGGCGGCGCATTTGACGCCGCTCGCCGACCACGCCGACATCGACGGCCCGCTGCTCATCACCGACGATCCGTTCACCGGCGTGACGTACGACGGCGCGCAGTTGCAGCTGCCCGACGCGCCCGGTCTGGGGGTCCGTCCGCGGGCTGCGGCGTAACACGCGATTATGCCGCCTCGCCGTTACGCGATCTTGACAGAGGGCCACCTCACTGACCGCCGTGCGAAGACCGCGCACGGCGTGATGCAATACGGGCGCGACGAGGTCGCCGCTGTCATCGATTCCGAGTTCGCCGGCCGCGACGTGCGCGACGTATTGCCGCGCCTGCACCGGTCCGCGCCGATCGTCGCGTCGCTGCGTGAAGCGCTGGCGCTGCGGCCCACGTCGCTTTTGCTCGGCGTCGCGAACCAGGGCGGCTTCATCCCAGAGTCTTTTCGACCGCAGATCGTCGACGCGATCGACGCCGGCCTGGAGATCGTGAGCGGATTGCACCAACTGTTGGCCGACGATCCTGAGTTCGCCGCGCGCGCACGCGCGTCTGGCGCGCGCCTCTGGGATGTGCGCGTGCCGCCCGCGGACATCCCGTTGTTCTCCGGCGCAGCGTATCGCGTGCCGCAAGTGGTCGCTCTCGCCGTCGGCAGCGATTGCGCGGTCGGCAAAAAGTCGGTGATGATCGAGCTCGACCGCGCGGCGCGCGCGGCCGGCGACAAGACGGAATTCGTCGCCACCGGACAGACGGGTACGCTGATCGCCGGCAAAGGCATCGTCGTCGACCGCGTCATCTCCGATTTCATCACCGGCGCGGCCGAGCAGCTCGTGCTGGGCGTCGCGCCGGATGCCGATGTCGCGCTCGTCGAAGGCCAGGGAAGTCTCTGGCATCCTGCCTACGCGCCCGTGACGCTTGGGTTGCTCTACGGATGCGCCCCCGATCTGCTCGTGATGTGCATCGATACCGATCGCGTCTCGATCGAGGAATACGGCGTCACGCTGCCTCCGTTGGCGGAGATGATCCGCGCGCACGAGACGCTGCTCGCCCCGATCAAGCCGGCGCGCTGCGTCGCAGTCGCGGTGAACACGTCGAGCCTGGATGACGCGCACGCCCGCGCAGCCATCGCCGAAGCAGAGGCAAGCGCCGGCCTTCCCGCGGATGACGTCGTGCGTTTCGGTGGCGCGCGGCTGTGGAGCGCGTTGCGTGACGCGGCGCAGCAGACGCCGAAGTGGCACGCGCGCGTCGCTGCCAAGTGACTGTCGGTCGAATCGCGCTTGCCGTCGTGCTCGCGCTGTTCGTGGGCGCATGCAGCATCACGCACGGCCGAACAAATTCGGCCGCTACGACAAATGCAGGCAATCCTTGGACGCACCACGGCATCGTGCGCTTCGCGGAACAAGAAGAGCCGAACACGCTCATCCGTATGTTCTCTAATCAGGCGTCGGCGGACGACGTCACCATGCTGCTGTTCGAACCGTTCTTCCGTTTCGATGAACGAGAGCATCCCGTGCCCTCGCTCGCCACCGTCTTCCCCAGCGTGGCCAACGGATTGATCAGCAAAGACGGCCTGCGCATCACGTTCAAGCTGCGCCCCACCGCGCGCTGGTCGGACGGCGCGCCCGTGACCGCTGACGACGTCATCTTCACATGGCACGCGATCGTCGACGGCAAGAACCCCGTCGTGCGCACGGCGGGCTTCGACAAGATCAAGACCATCGTCGCCGACAATCCTCACCAAGTCACCATGGTGCTGCGCGAGCCGTTCAGCCCGGCCGTCTATCTTTTCTCCGAAGGCGATTTTCCGCCGCTCCCCAAGCATCTGCTCGCGGGGTACGCGACGCTCAACAACATCCCGTTCAACGCGTCCCCGATCGGCGATGGCCCGTTCGTCCTCAAACATTGGGAACACGGTTCCGAACTCGTCTTCGCCGCCAACCCGCTCTATTGGCGCGGCCGTCCGCGGCTCGACGAAGTGCGCATCAAGATCGTCCCCAACACGAACACGTCGATCCAGCTGCTGCTCACCCACGAACTCGACGTCATCGACGGCGTGCCGAAGGCCCACGTGCGCGAGCTCATAGGCGTGGACGGCATCCGCGTCTCGACCGCGCTGATCGCTGCGTACCGGCATCTCGATTTCAATCTGAAGAATCCGATCCTCGCCGACGCCGCGGTGCGTCGCGCGGTCGCGCGCGGCATCGACTACGAGCGCATCATCAACACGATCTACGGCGGCTTCGGCGCGCGCGCGTCGACGGATATCCCGCCGTTCTCATGGGCGGCGAACCGGCTGCCGCCGATCCCCTACGATCCCGCGGCGGCGCGCCGCCTCCTCGATGCCGACGGCTGGCGGCTCGGTCCGGGCGGCGTGCGCGAAAAAGCGGGCACGCGCCTTTCGCTGACGATCTCAAGCGCCGCGGGCAATCAGGCGGCGGAGTCGAGCGAAGCGATGATCGTCGAGCAGCTCAAGGCCATCGGCGTGGAGCTCTCCGTGAAGAACTACGCCGGCGCGCTGCTTTTCGCAGAACACGGCCCGCTCTACGGCGGCACGTACGACATGGCATGGATCGTGAACACCGAAGGCGTCGACCCGGACAATCTCGGCTCGTGGGGCTGCGACTATTTCCCGCGCAGCGGCGCGAACACCGATTTCTATTGCAATCCGCGCGTCGACGCGCTGTTGCTCGACGCGGAGCGCCAGGCCGACCAAGCGGTCCGGCGCCGCGACTATGAGCTCGCTTGGTCGCTCATGCTCGACGACGTGCCGGCGGTCATCGTCTATTGGGATAAGAACGTCGTCGCGGCGAACTCGGATCTGCGCAACTTCAAGATCTCGCCGGTCGTGACGGATTTCTGGAACTGCTGGGAATGGGAAATCTAAGACATGCGCTTCTGCTCGCCGCGCTCGGCATGCTCGCCGGCGCGGGTCTCGCGAGCGGCGCAAGCGCTGCGCCGAACGTGAATGACCGCGTCGCCTTCGTCGACGTCGGCTCCGACATTGGCGTCGTGCAACGCGAGATGGACGTGCCCGGTGGTTTCAAGACCGCGGTCGTGTCGTGGAACGTGCAGACGCCCGGCGGTTCGGGTGTCGACGTCCGCCTGCGCGCGCGGGTCGACGGCCGCTGGACACGATGGTACCAGATGGGCGTGTGGAGCGCCGACAACGCGGGCAAGCGCCACTCCGTCGATGGCCAAAAAGACGCGGACGGACAGGTCGACACCGACACGCTCACGCTCAATGCGACCGCGGACGCGTTCGAACTGCACGCTGCGCCGTTGGCCGGCACAGCCGGTTCGCTGCCCGCGCTGCACCTATTCGCGATCGCGACGTCGCTCGCGCCCGATGGCGGGAACGCCGAGCGCTCGCGCGCCGGCGCGGTCGCCGAACTCGACGTCCCCGAGCGCACGCAGCGCATTCCGACGTCGCCCGACGCGAAAGGCGGCGGCGGCGACTCGTGGTGCAGTCCGACGAGCGTCTCGATGGTGATGGCGTACTGGGCGCGCGCCACCAACAACCCGCAATGGGATGTCGACGTCGCGACCGTCGCCGACGGCGTCTACGATCCGGTGTACGACGGCTGCGGCAACTGGCCGTTCAACGTCGCGTACGCGTCCGAACATGGTCTTGCCGGCTTCGTGCGCCAGCTGCCGTCGCTGACCGATGTCGAGCTGTTGGTGAAACGGGGGGTGCCCGTGATCGCGAGCATCGCCGTCAAACCCGGCGAGCTCGATGGCACGCCGTATCCGAAGACCGAAGGGCACCTGCTTGTCATCAGGGGTTTCAACGCGGCGGGCGACGTCATCGTGAACGATCCGTACGCCGAACCCGGCGCCATCCGGCGGGTGTACCCGCGCGCACAGTTCGAACGCGTGTGGCAGGGCGGCTCCAACGGCACGGTGTACATCATCGCCCCGCCCGATATCATCAGATCGCTGCGCTAAGGAACTATGGCAAGCCGGGCACTGCATCTGCGCGTCGCCGCAATCGCCTTCGGTGCGGCGCTGCAGTTCGCGCTCGCCGGTCAGGCGCGCGCCGCATCCGATCCGAGCGCCGACGAGATCTTCGATCGCGCGCTCGCCTTCGCGCGCGCGCAGAGCTACCCGGCGTTCATCTCCTTCGTCGTCACGGTGCGGACGCAGGCAAAGGGGCGCTGGCTCATCGAGCAGTTCCAGTCGAGGTGCCGCGCGCGCGACGATCGCGTCGCCACCGACTCGAAGCCGCTGAGCTCGACCAACCCGCCCGACAATCCCTACAAGTTCACGCTGAAAGTCAAAGGACTGGCCGTCCACGACAGCCCGAACATCGACGAGCCGTTCGGCGTGCCGCAGATCTCGCCGATCTACGATTTCGGGCTGTCGAAGCTCGCGCCCGCCACGTCGGCGCAGCGCGCCTACGACGTCGCGTCGCTCGACGTGGAGACACTGCATAATCGCCGCACGTATCTGCTCGAGCTGACGCCGCTGCTCGATCCGAAAGTGTATCGGCTGCGCGAGCTGTGGGTCGATGCGAAGACCTTTGAGGTCGTCAAGCTCGTGAGCGACGGCGCTTTCCGTTCCGGCCAAGCGACGACCGTGGCCTGGATTGTCACGTACACGATGAATCACGGCCACTGGGTCATCGATAGCGAATCGACCTCAGCGTCGCTGGTGCTCGGCGGTTACGCACCGGCCGTCGACCCGTACGTGCCCCTGCCGGGCGCGACGCGCTACGACGGCATCAGCTATTCGTTCACGAATTTCGACTTCCCGAAATCATCGGCCGACATGCTCTTCATCGAAAGCCGCTCGACCGAAGCGATCCAGATGTAGCTACATCTTGCACGTCGGGAGGACGCGGCGTGCTCGCGCGTAGACCTCGTCCGGCACATCCTTGACGCGTTGGTAGAGCACCAGGCCATCGTCCTCGCGGATCGGCACGAAGTAACCGGTGCAGACGACAGCGGCCAGACGCGGCACGATATAGCGGCGCCACGCCATGCTGTCGAACTGCCGGTCGTAGAGGAAATAATCGGGCGTGATATACATGCCGATGCGCGCGTTGGGATCGAGCGACATGTGGGTGAAGGCCTCGTCATAGGACCCGACGTCCGCGTCGGCGGGAATCGTCGCGATCATCCGATCGAGCGCGGCGTCATGCGCGTTGCGCAAGCGATAGTAGTGCGCCCAATGCGTCGGGCTTGCGACCGCCAGATTGAGGACGCACAACGCGATGCAGACCCAGACGACTTTGCGCGCGCGCACAAGGTCGTTCGCGCCCAGCGCCGCGACTGCGGCGGCGAACGCGACCAACACGTACGGGATCCACACGCCGGCATAATGCGTCCCCATGGTATAGGTGACGGGCCAACGAGACGAGAGCACTTCGATGAACCCGGGCACGGCGAGCCAGATCCAGCGCGACATCAACGGCACGAAGAGCAGCGGTCCGAAGACCTCGAGCAAGAACGTGAGCCTGCCGGTGACGACGACCGCGCCGTGCGGCAGATCCTTCGTGTGCGCGAGATAGAAATCGGAGATGAACCAGCGGCCGCCGGCATGCGGTTGGATGAATCCGAAGTACAGCGCGAGCACCGCCACCGCGGCGAGCGCCACCGACGCGCCGAATAGCGCACCCGCGCGGTCGCGCCGGAGCAGGCTCCACACGGCGAACGCCGCGCCGAGGGTGCAGAGGATGACCGCCTCGTCCTCTTTGATGCTCAACGCGAGCGCCGCGAACAGCGCTGCCAGGGACCAGCGGCGTTCGTCGACCGCCCAGATCAACCACGCGATCGCCGCCGGCGCGAACGCGTTCTCATGGAACTCGCTCAGCGACATGCCCACGAGCGGCGGATAGAGCAGCGCAGTGCATGCGATCAACGCAGCCAGCCTCGCGTCCGTGCGCTTGCGCGCGAACAGGTAGAGCGGTGGCGCGACCAACGCGCAGCTGATCGCCTGAAACACCTGCAGCGTCAGGGGCGAGCGCGCAGCGGCGAACGGCAACGCGACGAGATAGTAGATCGGCGAGAAGTGGACGATGAAATGGCTGCCGTGCTCGACCTGATTCCCAAAACCGTGGAACGCCGCCGCGATGGTCTGCGTGAACAGTCCGAGGTCCGCCCCGTAGTGGTAGGTGACGTAGCGATCGGTCGCGAGCGCGCTGATGCAGAGGGCGAAGAGCGCGACGCCCGCCCACACGGACCGCGCCGGGTCGCGTGCGACGCGCTGCGCCACTTACGCTCGCGATTCGGGGAGGTTCAACCCACGGTGCGCGAGCGCGGTACCCACGACGATGGCCGGCAGCATCTGGCAGAACGCTTCGTTGGCGCGCGTGATGCGCGCGCGTTCGTCGGCGCTGACTTCGACGCGCGCGAGCGACTCCTCGCGCAGATTCAGCGCGTAGGGGAGATGGCGTGCGGCTTCGATGGCCGCGTCGTCGACTTCGCGGCACATCGTCGCGAAGCGCGGCGTGTGGATCGCGGCTTTCACGTCGCGCCACCATAGCTCGAGCCAGTCGGGGTATGCCGCCATCGCGCGGTAGTCGCTGTTGACGAACGGCGCGCCGGTCGCCGACTTGATCTCTTCGTACACGGTGCGCACGCGCAGCGGCGCGTCGCGCTCTTCGATGATCGCGATGGTCAGCCCGCGATAGTCGCGCGCCAGACGATCCTCGTCGCCGCTGAACTGATGCGTGCCCGTGCCGGCGCCGCCGACCTGCACGCCGCTCATCGCCATGCGCACCGCGTGCGCGATGACGAGCAGCTTGGGATCGACGTCGACCAGCAGCGCGGCGATCTCGCGCATGCGCACGATGTCGCCTTCGCCGACGTTGCGCGCGCGCAGCTCCGCTGCATGATCGCCGATGGACCACGTCGCTGCGGAACGCTCGGCGTGCTCGCCGATGGCACGCGCGTGATCGACGAACGGCTTGGCGAGCACATTGGGACGCAGCCGACGCCACGTGTAGTCCAAGAAACGCGGCACGGCCGCGTATGCCTGGAACAGGCTGCTGACGACCGGCACGCGTAACGACGCTTTGATGTCGCGATACGCTTCGCGCACCCGTTCGTCGACGGCATCGGGTTCACGGACGAGCGTGATGGTCACGGTCGGCTCCTCATCGTTGCGGCGGCTGGTCGAGCTTGAGGCGCAAGTCGCGCAGCAGCTTCGGCTCGACGGTCGACGGGGCGTCGATCATCAAGTCTTGGAACTTCTGGTTCTTCGGGAAGGCGATGACTTCGCGGATGGACTCGGCGCCAACCATGAGCGCGATGATGCGGTCGATGCCGAGCGCCATGCCGCCGTGCGGCGGCGCGCCGTATTCGAACGCCTCGAGCAGGAATCCGAATCGGTGCGCCACTTCCTCTTCGGAATAACCGAGCATCTCGAACACCTTGCGCTGCTCGCGCGGATCGTGGATGCGGATCGAGCCGCTGCCGAGCTCGGATCCGTTGAGCACGACGTCGTAGTGCTGCGCGCGCAGCGTGAGCGGATCGTCCGTGAGCAGGTTCTGGCCGGGCGCGGGCGCGGTGAACGGATGGTGCATCGGCATGGTCGCGCCCGTCTCGGGATCTTTCTCGAACAGCGGGAAATCCAGCACCCAGCAGAACTCGAAGCGCTTTGGATCGCGCAGATCGCGCTGCGTTCCCAGATGTAAACGCAGTTTGCCCGCGATCGTCTGGGCCGTCCGGCGCTCGTCGGCGACAAAGAACACTGCGTCGCCGTCGGCTGCGCCGGCCTCGCGGATCTTGGCGAGTGTCGGGTCGGTAAGCGCCGCCTTGGGCAGCGACGTCTTCACGCCGTCGGCGCCGAACGCGAGCCATGCGAGTCCTTTGGCGCCCCATTCGCTCGCCGCGAGTTCCGCGAGCGCGTCGAACTCGCGCCGCGAGCGGCTCGCGCCGCCGCGATCCACGAGACCCACGACCGCTTTGCCGGCGGCGAGCGCCGACGCGAAGATCTTGAACTCCGTGCCTGCGAACGCCGGCGCGAAGTCGTGCAGCCGCATCTCGAACCGAAGGTCGGGTTTGTCCGAGCCGTATGTGGCCATCGCCTCTTCGAACGTCAGGCGGCGAAACGGCGGCTTCACGTCGACGCCGAGCGCGTGCGAGAACATGGCCGCGAGCGTCCCCTCGATCACCGCGATGACGTCTTCTTGGCTCGGGAACGTCAGCTCGATGTCGATCTGCGAGAACTCCGGTTGGCGGTCGGCGCGAGAGTCTTCGTCGCGGAAGCAGCGCGCGATCTGGAAATAGCGGTGAAAACCGCCGACCATCAGCAGCTGCTTGAACAGCTGCGGCGACTGCGGCAGCGCGTAGAACTCGCCGGGGTGCAGGCGGCTCGGCACGAGGAAGTCGCGCGCGCCCTCGGGCGTCTGCTTGATGAGCATCGGCGTCTCGATCTCGAGGTAGCCTTGCGTATCGAGATAATCGCGCACCGCTTTGACCGCGCGATGGCGAAGCGCGATGTTGTGCTGCATCGCCGGCCGGCGCAGGTCGATGTAGCGGTACTTCATGCGCAAGCTTTCGTCGACGTTCTCATCGCCGTGCAAGGGGAACGGCGGCGTCTTCGACTTGTTGAGGACCGTGAGCTGATCGACCGCGACTTCGATCTCACCCGTCTTGAGGTTCGCGTTCTCGGTGCCGGCGGGCCGGCGCCGGACGGTGCCGGCGGCCATGATGACGTCCTCGGAGCGCAGGTGGCCTGCGGCTTCGTACGACGGTTGTTCAGTCGTCCGCGGATCGAAGACGACCTGCGTGATGCCGTAGCGGTCGCGGACGTCGACGAAGATCAGCCCGCCGTGATCGCGCGTGCTGTTCACCCAGCCGCGGACGGCGACGCGCGCACCAGCGTCGCTCGCGCCGAGCTCGCCGCACGTGACGTATCTATTTTTCTGGTCGGCAGATGTCAACCGCGTGTCGCTCCGTCGGGCTCGCGCAATGCGCGCTTCACCCCGTTCAAGTAGTGGTATTGATAGGCGATCTGTCGCGCGATGAACGGCCACGTGTTCTTGCGCGGCGACTCTTGGCTTTCGCCCGCGCGCTCGATGGCACGCCGCACGGGTCCGGCGGCTTGCAGCAACGAGTGGAGCGCGAGCGAGACCGGCGTCATCCCGAGGTTCGCCATCACCGCTACGTCGCGATGCTTGCGATAGAAACGCACCGTCGACACGCCGGCCAGCTCCATCTTGCCCTTCTGTTCTTCGTAGCCGACCGGGTGCCAGTGATAGTTGATCGCCCGGGCGTCGTATCGCAGCTCGACGCCGGCTTTCTCCAACCGATACCCGAGCTCGAGGTCTTCGTGACCGTAACCGGTGAAATCCTCATCGAATCCGCCGACCGCCGACAAATCGTCGCGCCGCGCGGACGCGTTGCCGGTCAAGAAGTAGAGCCAGGAGAGCCGCCGGCGCTCCGCCGGGTGCAATGGCTTGCGGGTTTCGGGCTGGTCGCGCTGCACGCGGTAGTCGTCGAGCGACTTGACTTGGAGCTCGCAGCCCACGATCGCGATACGCCGTTCCGCGGCTTCGTGTCCGGCCACGTGGCGCTCGAGCAGGTCCGGCGACGCGATGATGTCCGCATCCGTGAACAGGACGAGCGGCGCGACCGCAGCGGCGATGCCGGCATTGCGCGCCGACGCGCGGCCGGTATAGTCGCCGGGCAGATGGCGGACTCGGCCGCCGGCCCCCAGTCCCGCCAGATACTCGCGCGTGCCGTCGGTGCTGCGCGAGTCGGCGATGACGAGCTCGTACTCGCCGGCGGGCAGCGTCTGCTCCAGGAGAGACGGCACGACGACCCGCAGCGTATCGATGCGGTTGTAGGTCGGGATCACGACCGATAGCTTCATGCTCTTCGGATCATGCGGCGGGCGCGGGCTGGCGCAGCAGCGCCCGCACGCCCGCGAGCACGTCGTCGATGAGCGGGAGCGCGCTCGCTCCCTCGGGTGGTTTGCACAGCACGACCGACGGCACGTGCCATGGGCTCCACTCCTGGGAGCTCAACCGATAATACTGCCGTTCGTAGACGCCGACGACGGGAATGCCTTGCGCGGCGGCGACGTGCACCGCGCCGCAATCAACGGTGATGACCGCGCCGCACCGGCCGAGCGCTGCCGCCCAATCGAGCACCGGCGCTTCACCGATCCAGGTGACGTTGGACGCGTTGACGGAGCCGCGCAGCTGCATCGCCGCTTCTCGCACGTCGCCGCCATACGTGACCAGCACGTCCTTCTGCTGCGCGGCGAGACCCTCGATGAGCGTCGCAGTCGCGCGCAGGCCGAAGTCAGGGGCGAACCAGCGCGGCGCGAGATTCACGCCGATCGCGCCGGACGGCACTGCATCGCGCGCGAACGCTGTCGCCTCTTCGCCGACGTCGAAGACGAGCGAATCAGTGAGCGTTTCGCCGCCCGCGAGACGCACGAGGGCGAGCACTTGATGCACCTCGTGTGCAACCGGACGGTCGGGATAGCGATCGGCGAGGTCGGGATCCGCTTCAGAGATGCCGTGATCCGTCAGCATCACGCGGGCCGCCAGTCGCGAGAGGTAGCGCCTTCGATAGACGTAGCCGATGCGCCGCGGCGCGCGCGACCACAGCGCAAGCCGATAATCCGCGGTGCGCGGCGCGAGCGCGACGGCGAGGTCCACGCCTTCCCCGAGGGTGCGCGCGAGCGCTCGGGCTTGCGAGCGTGAGGCCGTGCGCGGCAACACGTGAAGCGCGTCGACGTCGCGATTGAAACGCATCACCGGCTCGTTGTAGTCGGAGACGAGCGCCTCGATGCGCGCGTCCGGCCACGACCGGCGAAACGACGCGATCGCCGGCGTCGAGAGCACGAGGTCGCCGAGCCGGTCGGTGCGGATGAGCAGGATGCGGCGATAGGCAGGCACGCTGCGCGCTTACGCTTTTCGCGCCCGCGGCGCGCGGGCGAGCTGCAGTTCGTCGAAGTATTCGGCGCGAGCGAAGCGCGCTGCGGCCCATCGGCGCAGGCCCATCGGCAGCGCACCGCTCGACATGTCTGGCTTCGCGATCGTCTCGAGCAGTCGCGGCCACCCGAGCGCCCGCGCGACTCCGCTCCACCACATCAGCGGCGCGACTTGGCCGGTCGCCAGCGCGACGCGCCAGTGCGGGTGCTTGTCGATGAACTGCACCGCGGTGCGTGCCTGGGCGCGCGCCTGGCGCGCCTGCGCCGAAAACGCGCTGGGCGGCGCGGGTGGCTTATAATGGTAGACGAGCGCGTCTTTGGCGAGCAGCGATGGGACATGCATCTGCCGCAGACGCAGACCGACGTCCAGGTCCTCCCAGCCGTACTCCCGGAAGCGTTCGTCAAAGCCCCCGGCTTCTCGCAGCAGCGCGAGGGGCACCGAAACGTTGGTGGTCCAGAAATACGCACCCGAGTAGTTGCGCCAGGAATACGCTGCACGCGGCAACTCGTCGAACGACACGACGTTGATCACGCCGCCCCTGACGATCGCGCGCGAGTTCGCCTGGTGAGCACGCACGTGCGCCGCCAGCAACCCAGGCGTGGCGAGCACGTCGTCGTCCATGAACATGATCAATTCGCCGCGCGCTCTCGCGATGCCGGCGTTGCGACCGGCGGCAAGGCCGGCATTGCGCTGGCGCACGACGGTCAGCGCGCACGTCGGCGCGAGTTTGGCGATCACGTCTTCGTATGTGCCGTCGGTCGAACCGTCGTCGACAAGCACGATCTCGTATTGGGATGAATCGAGGTCCTGTGCGAAGAGGGCCTGCATCACGCGGCCGAGCAGCGCGCGACGGTTGTACGTGCACAACTGAACGGTGATGATCGGAGCGCTCATGCGACGCTCGCGGTCTTGCGCGTCGCGTCGCGCGCAGCGCTGACGATCGCGGCCGGGTCGAGCGCGCGACAGCAGTCGAACGTCTTGCACGT
This sequence comes from Vulcanimicrobiota bacterium, assembly GCA_963812135.1. Taxonomy (GTDB): domain Bacteria; phylum Vulcanimicrobiota; class Vulcanimicrobiia; order Eremiobacterales; family Eremiobacteraceae; genus JAFAHD01. The sequence continues at coordinate 367,331 of CAWETU010000001.1, read as the reverse complement.
CTCCTTGCGGCACCACCGCGGACACGCGTACGAGGGCTCGACAATCACCACGCGATCGCCGAGCGGCCGCCAGCGTTTCGGCAGATCCGTGCGCAGCGCGAAGATACCGACCGTCGGCGCGCCGACCGCCGCGGCGATGTGCATCGGTCCCGAATCAAGCGCGACGACCACCTCGGCTCGTTCGAGCAGTGCGGCGAGACTGCGTAGACTGGTCTTTCCTGCGATGACTGCGTGCGGCCGGTGCATCGCGTCGCCGATCCGTTGGATGGTCGCCGCCTCATCTGCGGCGCCGGTGAGCAATACTGGCACACCGAACGCGTCGGCGAGCGCATCGCCGATCGCCGCGAACGTCTCCACCGGCCAGCGCACCGTGTCCAAGCGCATGCCGCGCGCCGCGTGCAAGACGAGAAAGCGCCCATCCGGCGCGGCGCGGCGGAGCACCTCGCTTGCTTGCGCCCGGTCGTCCGCATCGATCGGCACGACGATGCGATAATCCGAATCGATCGGCTGTGCGCCCAGGGCGCGCGCGTAATCCATCTGCACGTCGGTCCAGTGACTGGTCTGGTCGCCGCGCTCGGTGCGCACCGGCACGCGAAGCGTATACCGCCACGAATACAGGCGCCGCGACTGGCCCACGCGCACTGGGATGCCCGCGCGCGCGACGATCGCTGCGACGCGCGCCGTCGACCAGAAGACGACCGCGTGCGTGAAGCCGAACTCGCGCAGCCGCGCGGCGATCGCGTCGACCGGCTCCCGGCCGTCATCGACCAGCGTCGTTTCGACGGCTGGGTGGCCGTCGAGCAGCGGCGCGGCGAGCGGCGACGCGAGCACCACGAGCTTCCGGCCGAAATGGCGCGCCAATGCCTGCATCGCCGGCGTCGCGGCCAGCAGATCGCCGCTGCCGCCGCCGGTGCACACCGCGAGCACGCGTGCGCGATCCGTTTGGCTCACGCGCGTGCGTCCTGCGTGCGCAACCGTTTGATCTCGGTCCCCAGCTCGTCGCCGAATGACTGCGCGATGCCGGGGCCTGCGATCGGCTTGACGAGGCAGCGCGCCGGCGCCGCCCACGGACGCCATTGGCGCGAGAGCTGGTCGAAACGTGTCTGGGCGAAGAGATCGATCACCGGGACTCCGAGCATGCCGGCTGCATGTGCCGCGCCGGTATCCGGCGTGAGGAGCGCCGCGAGCGAATCGATCGCTGCGAACCATTGGGGCACGCGTCCGGGAGGTAGCACGCGGGCGCGCGAACGCGCGTCGCCGCCAAAGTGTTCCAGCACGGAGTGCGCGAGGCCCTGGTCGGATGGCGCCGCCAACAGCGCCAAATCACGCAGCTCGGACGATCGGAGGGCGCTCTCGCAGAGTTGCGCGAGCGCGCTTGGGCCCCACCCGTCGGTCGCAAGCTTGCCGGCCACTTGCACGCCGAGCGTATCGCGCGTCAGCTGCTGCGATGGATCGGGGTCGAGCGCCACCCATTCGCGCAGTGTTCGTGCGTCGCGCGGCGGCGGCGCGTGTGCGCCGAACGGCAGCGCGAGACGATAGAGCGTTTCCGCCTCGTGCTCCGGGCGCGCGGTCCACGCCGCCGGCCGGTAGACGCGGTCGGTGAGCTGCGCGAATTGCCAGAGCGACTTGAACGGCTTTTCAAAGCGATGCCAAAAGCCGGCGCGGCGGCGCGCGCCGGACGCCGACGCAAGCGCGTATCCCGCGACTTCCTCGGTCGCTACAAGCGCGTGCGTGTATCCGGCCCGCTTCAATTCCGCGTCGAGCGCTTCGCGTGGCGCAGACACATCTGGCAAGACATGCACGCGCTCCATCAGATCCGAGAACACGTCGGCGTTCGCGCTCGAGCAGACGACGCCGAACGCCGCACCTGGATGCGCTGCGCGCAGACCGGCAAGCGCGGGGATGCACGCGAGCGCATCGCCGAGCCCGTCAAGACGTACGAGGAGAAATCGGGGGGCGTCAGCCATCTGCGCGCCGCAGCCCCGCGCGCAGCGCATCGACATATGTCGCGTCTGCCAGCGCATCCGCGGCGAGCGCGCGCACGCCCGAGAGCTCACCCGGCACGCGCGGCTGCGCGAGCCGTTCATAGAGGCGCCGCAGCGGCGCCACGCCGGCAATCGATGCGCGCGCGAAATTCGCCGCATATGCGCCGGTCGCCAGACGTACCGGCCAGGTCGGTGACTTGCGCACGAAGCGCGCGGCCATCGCGCCCTTCTCGCGAGCGAGGGCGAGCCGGCGCTCCAGCGTCATCACGGATGGCGGCTTGACGTGATAGATGTACGCATCCCAGGCGAACACGCGCTTGAGGCCCGCGCTCTTCAAGCGCACGCCGAGATCCGTGTCTTCCCACCCGTACAGCTCGAATGCCTCATCGAAATCGCCGACGGCATCGAGCGCGGCTTTCGGCGCGCTCGCGTTGCACGTGCAAAAAAACGCGCGCGAATAGTGCGCGGCGGTCGGCGCCGTCAGATGCTCCGCGTCGGGCACGTTGACGATCGGCCCTGCCACCACGCGATCTGTTGCCGCGCCGTGCGCGGCGAGGTGCGCGGCGACGAAGCCGCCCGGCGGCAGCGTGTCGTCGTCACAGAAGATGACGATGCGGCCGGTCGCCGCAGCGATGCCGGCGTTGCGCGCGCTGCCGCGATTGGGTCGCGCGACGAAGACGCGTCTGGCGAGCGGCGCCGCCTGCGCGACGACGCGCTCCGTATCATCGCTCGAACCGTTGTCCGCCACGATGACATCGAACCGCCCGTGCGCCGTTTGCGCCGCGAGCCGGGCGAGGCAATCGCGCAGCAGGTCGGCGCGATCGCGCGTGGCGATCACGACGGTCGCCTCGGGCATGGTTACGATGCCGCTCCTGTCGCCGGCTGCGCCGCTTCGACCGCCACCGAAAGCGCCTCGCGCGCCATGCGCACCGCCGCTCCGGCGTCGTGCGCATACAGTTGCGCGAGCTCGGCGCCCATCGCGTCCAGTCCGGCCGGGTCCCCGAGCATCGAGAGAGCGCGCGCCGCGATATCCTGCGAGCTCAGCACGCCTCGCAATTCCGGCACCAGCAGTTTGTCGGCGTCGATGTTGGGTTGCGCGACATATTTGAAGCGGCGCTCGATCTTATGCGACAGCCAGCGTTTGAGCGGCCGGCCGACCACGGGTACGCGATGCAAATACCCGGCCATTCCTGGCACGACGGCTTCGTCGGTCCGGTTGAGCGGCAGCACGACGAGCAGCGGCCGGCCGAGCACAGCCGCTTCAATGCATTTGGTGCCGGGTGTCGCGATCACGAGCGCCGCTTGCGACAGGGCCTCGTACCTGCCCGAACGGTCAACCGCAAAGCGGATACCGTCCACGACGATCGCCTTGCCGCCGTCGACGAGCTCGCCGCGCACGCCGCCGAACGCACTATCCGGCGCCTGCATACTCGCGCCGATCTCATCGTCGCTATTGAAGGGAGCGACTGACACGCTGCCGCTGAGCTCGGGCCGCGCGCGCAGCACGCGCATCACCGCATCGAGAAAGAATGGCAACAGCGCGCGCAACTCCGGCGGCCGGCTGCCGGGGAAGATGCAGATCGTCGTCGCGCGGCTCGGCGCCGGTGCCGGTGAGGCCACCGATTCGAGCACCGAGTCGGCCACCAGGTTGCCGACGATGCGCACGCGATCCGGCGGCGCGCCGGTCGCACGCAACTCTGCGGCGTTCGCTTCGTCGAGCGCGAAAAAACGCACGAAGCTGTGCGCGAAGTTGCGGCGCGAGAACTTGTAGGTCATGGACGTCAGTCCCATGCGCTTCGCGATCGTCTTCGCATGGTACAGATCGCCGCCGAGGTACTGCAGGGCGCCGGGGCCTTTCTCCATCCCCTCGACGGCGCGACCCATGAGGAAACGCGCATACTGTTTGGGCGGCACCACGGTCGCCCGCGGGAAAAGGTCGCGCGCCGTCTGGGGCTCGCGCCCGGTCGCATAGGGGCACGGCACGAACACGATCGTGACGTGCGTGTCCGCGGCCAGTTCGTAGACCGCGCGCACGAAGGGGCGCGCCCAACCCATCAGTTCGCCGGGACCATTGACGGTGACGACCAGCCGCGGCGTCACTTCGAATCGCTTTCGCGGATGCGCTTGAGCAGATCGCTCGTCGATCGGCCTTCGACCTGCGGCGCCAGCACGATCTTGCCGCCGATCTCCGCGACGGTCGCCGCTTCGGGAAGCTGTGCGATCGTGTAACCCGCGCCTTTGACGTGGATGTCCGGGCGCAGCACGCGCAGCGTCGCATCCGGGCGCGGCTCGTCGAAGATGCATACGTAGTCGACGCAGGCAAGCGCGGCGACGATCTCGGCGCGTTCAGCGGCGCTGACGAGGGGGCGGCCGGGAGCTTTGTCGAGGGCGCGGACGGACGCATCCGAATTGATGCCGACGATCAGGATGCCTCCCAGGGCGCGGGCGAATTCGAGGTAACGCACGTGTCCGACGTGCAGCAGATCGAAGACTCCATTGGTGAAGACGAGCGTACCGCGCTCGGCGCGCAGCGCCGGGAGCAGCCGGGCGATGTCGTCGCGCGGCAGTACTTTATCGGCGGCGCGCACGGCCCTTGCCGCTGCGGGACTTCCCGCGGGATGCGCGTTTCGCGCTCGCCAAGCGCATCGGGTGTGCGACGCCTTCGCGCCGCGCGAACTCTAAGATCTCTTTCGGCGTCGCGGTCGCGGTGCCGAGTTTCTCGACGACGACGCCGGCCGCCAGCGACGCGAAGGCGACCGCGTGCCGGATCGGCGCACCCGCCGCCAATGACAGCGTCAGGGCGGATATCACCGTGTCGCCCGCACCGCTGACGTCATAGACTTGGCGCGCGACCGCAGGCACCGTGAACGGCGCGCCGTGCGCGCCGAAAAGCGTCATGCCGTGCTCGCCGCGCGTGACGAGGACATACTTGGTGTTCGTCGACTTGAGCAAACGCGACGCCGCCCGCGCCAGTGCCGCGTCGGTGTCGACCGGCATGCCCGCCGCGTCTGCGGTTTCGGCAAGATTCGGCGCGATGCAGTCGACGCCGGAAAACGCAGCAAGGTTGGCGGGTTTGGGATCGCCCGTGACGACGACGCGATGACGGTGCCCGAGCAGCGTCTGGACGATCGGCGCGCTGACCATGCCCTTGCTGTAGTCCGACACGACCGCCCCGTCGATCGCTCCATCGAGCGAGCGCAGACGATCGAGCAGCGCGCGCCGCGAGCGCGCGTCGAGCGCCGCGGTCACCTCGCGGTCTGCGCGCACCACTTGTTGGTTGTGCGCGACGATGCGCGTCTTCTGCGTCGTGGGCCGGCCGGGCGCGACGAACACACCCGAGGTGTCGATCCCGAGCTGCTTGCACAGCTCGAGCGTCCGGCTGCCGGCGGCATCGTCGCCGACGACGCCGACCAGACGCACCTTCGCGCCTAATGCCGCGAGATTGTTGGCGACGTTGCCCGCGCCGCCGAGCGTGAACGATTGTGAACTGACCTCGACCACCGGCACCGGCGCTTCCGGCGAGATGCGCCGCACGCTGCCCCACAACCATTCGTCGAGCATGATGTCGCCGGCGACCGCGATGCGCGCTCCGCGCATCGCCTTGAGCAGGTCGGCGACCCAGGCCGGCTCGATCGCGCTCATCGCGATCCGGCTGCGCGCGCGGCAGGCGCGTCCGCGGATGTCAGTATGAAACGAGCTGCGTCGGCGAGATCGCGTGCGCGATAGAGCGGCGGCGCGCTGGAAAAATCCTCGGGCGGCTCGTGCGCCGGCACGCCGGCGACCAGCACGCAGCGGCACCCCGCCGCGCGGCCGGCTTGCATGTCGAGCAGGCGGTCGCCGATCATCCAGGAGCGCGAGAGATCGATTCCGAGGTCGGCCGCTGCCTGTAGCAGCATGCCGGGCTTCGGCTTGCGGCAATCGCACGCGGCAACATCGCTCGGCCGATTTTCCTCGGGCCAGTGCGGACAGCGATACGACGCAGTGATCGTCGCGCCCGACGCGGCGAGCAGCTCGCGGATGCGGGCATCGACCGCTTCGGCGGCAGCAGGCGTGAAATAACCTCGTGCGATGCCGGATTGGTTCGAGACGACGACGATCGCGTAGCCCGCATCGGCGAGCAGCCGCACGCCTTCCGCAGCGCCCGGCACGAGCTTGACGTCTGCGGGATCGCCGACGTAGCCGGTATTGACGTTGAGCGTGCCGTCGCGATCGACGAAGACGGCCTTCATGATTGCGCCAGCTCGAGCTCCGCCAATTCGCAGACGATGTGGCCGAGCGCGAACTGCACTTCCTGCACTTTCCACGACGGGCCGTGCGGACCCACGATCGCGACGTCAGCGAACTCCACGACCGGGCCGCCGCCGTTGCCGGTGAACGCGATCGTGACGGCGCCCAATGCGCGCGCGGTCTTCAGTCCCTCGATGACGTTGGGCGACTTGCCCGACGTCGTGATGCCGACCGCGACGTCGCCGTCTCGCGCGAGGCCTTCGAGTTGGCGCGCGAAGATGCGCTCGAAACCGTAGTCGTTGGCGATCGCGGTGATCGCCGACGTGTCGACCGACAAAGCGATGCCGCCATAACTGGGGCGATCCAGCAAGAAACGCCCGGTGAGCTCCGCCGCGAGGTGCTGCGCTTGCGCGGCGCTACCGCCGTTGCCGAAAAAAAACACGCGCCCTCCGGCGCGGATGCAGCGGACGATCGCCGCGACTGCTGCGGTGACGGATGGTTCGTAATCGGCGCCCCGCCACAGATCGGACCGCTCGGCCATGCAGTCGGCGAAGCGCTTGCGCTTCGACGGCGCGCTCACGTTTCGATCCAAAACAACTCCTGATGAAGCGACGCGAGCTCCGCATCCTTCGCGCAGATCTTGACGATCTTACCGTCGTATTCGCTGACGATTTCATTCATCAATTTCATCGCTTCCAGGATGCACAAAACCTGCCCTTCGGTGACCGTGTCGCCGACTTCGACGAAGTGCGGCGCATTCGGTGCGGGCGAGCGGTAGAAGACGCCGACCAGCGGCGCGAGCACTTTTTTGACGTTCGGCGGCGCTTCGTCGGGCTTAGGTGCGATCGGCGCCGAACTTGCGGCGGACACGGCGGCTGTCGAGGGAGCGGTCGCGCTTGGTGCGACGCCGTCGGCGTGGCGCGGCGACGTCATGCGCAAGTCGACGTCGAGATCGCCGACGCGGACGCGCAACCGGTCCAACCCGTCGCGCTGCATGAGCTCGACGAGTTGATCGAGGACCTTCTTATTCAGATCCATGCGCGTGCTCCATGCCGGCGCCGGCGTGCGAGGCGGCCGCGATCGCATCGCCGACGTCGGCGAGCTTCACGCGGCGGCGTTCCCGCGTCTGCAGGTCTTGGATGGTAGCTTCGCCGGATGCGCGCTCATCGCCCCCGACGATGACAGCGAATCTCGCGCCGCTCTCGGCTGCGGCTTTGATCTGCTTCTCCAACTTGCGGCGCGTGTAGTCCATGTCGGCGCCGATGCCGCGCTCGCGCAAGCCTTGCATCACCGGCACGAGCGTCAGCACGTCCTCGGGTTCCAGCGCGATGAACGCGACGTGCACGTGCGGCGCCCCGTCGAGCTTCGTGCTTTTGCCCTCGTCGACCAGCATGAGCAGGCGATCGATGCCCATCGCGAGGCCGACCGCGGGCGTGCTAGGCCCGCCCATATCCTTGACGAGCCGATCGTAGCGCCCGCCGCCGCAAATGGCGTTCTGCGAGCCCAACGCCGTCGAACTGATCTCGAACACAGTGCGCGTGTAATAGTCGAAGCCCCGGACGATGTGCGTGTTCAGCTCGCTCTGGATGCCCATCGCGTCGAGCAGCTCGCGCACGCTCGCGAGATGCGCGCGGCACGCCTCGCACCAGTAGCTGTCGATGGTCGGCGCGGATGCGAGCACGCGCCGATCGCCTTCGTCTTTTGAGTCCAAGATGCGCAGCGGATTGCGCTCGAGGCGCTCCCGGCTCGTCGCGCTCAGGTCATCGCCTCGTCCCTTGAGATAGGCGACCAGCGCCGCGCGATATTCGGCGCGACACCATTCGCAGCCCATCGAATTGATCTCGAGCTTATGGTCGGTGATGCCGGCTGCGCGCAACACTTCGATCCCAAGCGCGATGACTTCGGCATCCGCTTCCGGCCCCTCGACGCCGAAGCACTCGACGCCCCACTGGTGCGACTGGCGATAACGTCCGCGCTGCGGGCGTTCGTATCGGAAGATAGGACCTCGATAGTAGAGCTTTAACGGCAGCGTCTGCAGCAGGTTGTGCTCGAGCACGGCGCGCACGACCGGCGCGGTGAACTCCGGCCGCAGCGTGATGCTGCGGTCGCCGCGATCGGTGAACGTGTACATCTCCTTATCGACGATGTCGGTGCCCTCGCCGATCGTGCGCACGAAGACCTCGGTGCTTTCGAAGATCGGCGTGCGGATCTCCCCGTAGCCGAACCGGCCACACACTTCATCGACGATCCGTTCGAGGGCTTGCCAGCGGCGCGCGTTGGTGGGAAGTACGTCAAAAGTTCCGCGCGGCGCGGCTGCATGCTTCACAATGGGTTCGATAGGTGAACCACCCCCGGCAACCCTCCTTTCGACTCGTCGCGACGGGCGCGTGCGCACTCGCCGGCGCGCTCTGCAGTCCTGCGATGCTCGCGCCCCATGCCTCGGCCGCGTGCGATGCCGCATACCGCATCTTCGTGTATGCCGCGTCGATCGTGCTCGAAGCCGGCCCCTTCGTACTCGTCGGCGCGTTCGCAGCGGCGTGGATCTCGCGCATCGCTCATGGTAGCGCGTTCGCCGCGTGTGTCGCCGCGCTGACGCCTGGTTGCGATTGCAGCCTGAACGGTTTCGCGCGAGCGTTGCGTCGCTGCCCGCCGCCGGTCGCCGGCTTCGCCTTGACGTGGGGCGCCGCGTGCAATCCCATCGCCCTGGTAGCGACGGCCAGTGTGCTCGGACGCCACGTCCTCGCAGCCCGGATGGCGGGCGCACTGACCGCCTCGCTCGCGGTGGCTGCGCTGTGGGCGATCATCGCCGTGCGAACGGCGCCGGACGAGCCACAGGCGGTGTGTCATGCTGACGATGGACTCGCCGCACAGGTCGCGACGGCCGTGCGCCTGCTGTTGCCTGCTGCGATCCTCGCTTCCCTCGCGCTCGTGTTGCTCCCTGACATCGTCCGCGCGCACGCGACGCCGCTTGTCTGCGCGGTGGTCGGCGCGCTGCTGTCGCCGTGCTCGACCGCCGACGCGATCCTCGCGAAGGTCATCGGCGCATCCGCGCCCGCGCAAGCCGCGTTCCTGATCGCATCGCAGTCGCTTGACGCGCGACAATTCGCGCTCTTGCGCCGCCATTACGGCACGCCTCGCGCGCTGCTCGCATGGTTCGCCGGAGCCGCCGGCTGTGCGACCGCGGCGTTGTGCGCATGACCCGCGACCGTGCGCTGCTAGGAGCGCTCGCAGGGCTGGCGCTCACGGTGTTCGCGACGGGCGCATCACGCACGCTCGTCGCATTGCCTCCGATCGTCGTCGCGAGCTTCGGCATCGCCATGCTCGTGCTCGCGGTGAAACGCATTCGCCTGACGCCGGCGTTGGCCGGCGCGTTGCCGATCGGTATCGCGCTTGGACTCGCGCTTCCTGGATCGCTGCCGGTCGGCGCAGTCGCGACGCATTCGCCGGGCGGCGCGCATGACGGAGATCTTTTCGCGCTGCTCGATCGGCTCGACGACGATCCTCGCGCGGTGTTGGGCCACTCCGTCAGCGTGTCGGGTGTATGGACGCCGCCCTCACATGGACATGCCGCAACCGTCTCACGCCGCGTGATGGCATGTTGCGCCGCAGATGCGGTGGATGTCGGTTTCGACGTGCGTGGATCTCGGTCTGCGCTGCGCGCCGGACAACCCGTTTCGGTGCACGGAGTCGTTCACGCTGTGCTCGCGGGCGGAGAGCTGCGCTATTCGCTGGATGACGCGCGCGTCGATGCGATCGGCGCGATGGCTATCCCATGAGACCCATCAAGGTCGCGAGCACGTCCACGACGTGGCCGGGCACCGACACCTTGGGCCACACGTGACGGATCACGCCGCTGCGGATCGATCAGAAACGTCGAGCGCTGTAGGCCCATCGATTTCGTGCCGTCCTCCGCGACGCGTTCGACGAGCGTGCCGTATGCGTTGCACAATTTCTCGTCCGTATCGGCGAGCAGCGGGAAACGGCAAGCCGAGCTCGCGCGCGAACGACTCGTGTGACTGCACTGAATCGCGGCTCACGCCGACGATCTGTGCGCCGGCGGCGGTGAACTCCGCGTACGCGTCGCGGAACTGCGACGCCTCGTTCGTTCAGCCGCTGGTGTGATCTTTCGGATAGAACCACAGCACCAGCCACGAACCTTTGAACTCCGCGACGCTTCGAGGCGTGCCCGTCTGATCGGGAACAGGGATTGATGGCGCTGGCGCGTTAACCCCGAGCATTCAAACCTTTCTCACAATATCGATGGAGGACGCTCATGGCATTCGACCATTCGCTCGTGACCACCGCTCTCGAACTGCCCGGTTACAAGGTCGCGAAGAATTTCGGCATCGTGCGCGGCATCGTCGTCCGCTCGCGCAGCATTTTCGGCAGCATGGGTGCGAGCCTGCAGCAGCTCGTCGGCGGCAACATCACGCTGTATACCGAGTTGTGCGAAAAAGTGCGCATGGAATCCTACGAGCTGATGATCCGCCACGCCGACCAGATCGGCGCGAACGGCATCATCAGCATGCGCTACGACGCCACCGAGATCGGTCCCGGCGTCACCGAGGTCCTCTGCTACGGCACGGCGGTCACGCTCGCGCCTGCGTAAAATCGGTCGAACAAATTCGACCGCTACATTACTAATGTAGGAAGTAGCGGCGCGTCGTGAAGACGAGCGCGATGCCCGCTGCCTGCGCGGCTGCGACCACCTCTGCGTCTCGGATCGAGCCGCTCGGCGCCACGACCGCTGCGATGCCGGCGCGCGCCGCGGCTTCGACGCCGTCGGCGAACGGGAAGAATCCGTCGGTTGCAAGGACCGCGCCCTTGACCGCATCGCCCGCGCGCTGGCAGGCGAGTTCTACCGCGGCGACGCGGTTCGTCTGGCCGCCGCATACGCCGAGCGTCAGCTCGTCGGCGACGACGACGGCAGCGTTTGACTTGATCTGACGCACGACGCCGAAACCGAACAGCAGATCGCGCCACTGCGCTTCGGTTGGTTGGCGGGTCGTGACGACGCGCCACTCGTCGGGCTCCGCCGCAGGGTCTGGATACTCGAGCAACACGCCGCCCAGCGCCGAGCGCACCTTGGCGGTGGTCAATAACCGGCTCGGCAGATCGCGGTCGAACGTCAGCAATCGCAAGTTCTTCTTCTGCTTCAGCAGCTCGAGCGCGTCGGGTTCGAACGTCGGCGCCGCGACCACTTCGACGAAGCGCGAGTGCAACAGCTCGGCAGCGGCGATGTCGATCGGCGCGCTGCTCGCGACGATACCGCCGAACGCGGAGATCGGATCGGCGCCGAGCGCCGCGGCGAGCGCCTCCGCCGATGAGCTGCGCGCCGCGACGCCGCATGGCACCGTATGCTTGACGATGGCGGCTATCGCGCGTCGCGCCGAGCGCGCGTTCGCGGGAAAACCGCGCGGCTCGTCGAGCGGCGCCAGCAGCCGGAGGCACGAGTCGACGTCGAGCAGATTGTTGTACGACAGCGTTTTGCCGGAGAGCTGCGTGGGGATCTGCACGGCGCGGCCCGCGTAGAACGCGGCGCGCGCCCACGGATTCTCACCATATCGCAAGCGGCTCGCCATCGGCAGGTCGACGTGCAGGGTGTCCGGCAGCTCGTTATCGCCCGTCGCCGACGTGAAATAGCGGGCGATCGCCGCGTCGTACTGTTCGCAGCGCGCGAAGGCCGCAGCGGCCCAGCGGCGGCGCTCTTCCAGTGACGGACCGCCGCGTTCGAGCGCCTCGAGGAATTGCTCGAAGCTCGCGACATCGGTCAGCACGCTGACGCTGCCGAAGTTCTTCGCGGCGGCGCGCAACAGCGTGACGCCACCGATGTCGATCTGCTCGACGATATCGGACTCGGTCGCGCCCTGCCGCGCGACCTCGCGCTCGAACGGATAGAGGTTGACGGCGACGACCTTGAACGGCGCGATGCCGTGCGCGTGAAGCTCGGCAATGTGCGTGGGCTCGTTCTCATCCGCGAGGATGCCTGCCATGATCTTGGGATGCAGCGTTTTGACGCGACCGTCGAGCAACGGCGGATATCCGGTGACCTCACTGACTTCTTCAACCGGAATTGCCACATCGCGCAACGCTTTCGCGGTGCCGGTCGTGGCGACGAGGTGAAAGCCGCGCGCGACGAGCGCGCGAGCCAGCGGCTCGAGACCGGTGCGGTCCGATAGCGAGAATAGCGCGGCCGGATTCGGGGCGCTAGGCACCCACCTGCTCCAGCGCGAGCGAGAGCAGGTTCGAGACGCCCGGTTCGCCCATCGTGACGCCGTAGATGCGGTCGGCGAGCGTCATCGTCGCCTTGTTGTGCGTGATGATCACGATTTGCGCGCGGTCGGCGAACTCGGCGAGAACGGCGCCGAAACGGCCGATGTTCGCCTCGTCCAGCGCAGCGTCGATCTCGTCAAAGATGTAGAACGGGCTCGGGCGCACGCGCAGGATCGCGAAGATGAGCGCGACCGCGGTGAGCGCGCGCTCGCCGCCGGACAGCGCGTTGAGGCTTTGCATCTTCTTGCCGGGCGGCTGCGCGGCGATCTCGACGCCGGCCTGGGCGGGGTCGTCGGAGTCGGCGAGCCATATCTTGCCGACGCCGCCTGCGAACAGCCGGCCGAACATCTCGGAGAACGCGACCGAGACCTTTTCGAACACCGCGTTGAACTGGCGGACGGATTCCGCATCGATCTCCCCGATCACGCCGAGGATACTCGCTCGCGCGCGTTCGAGGTCGGCCAGTTGTTGGCGGAGGAAGTCGCGACGCTCGAGCAAGGCGGCTTGATCTTCGAGCGCGTTGAGGTTGACGCCGCCGAGGCGGGCCAATTCGTCGCGCAAACGCCGGATCTCCGAATCCGCATCGCCTTCGTACGAGGCGTAACGCGCGTCGACGTCGTCGCATTCCTGCGGCGTAGCGGGGTTTTGCGCGAATTGCTGCTGCAGGACCGCCAGCTCCGCATCGATCTCCGCGAGCCGGATCCGGTGGCGTTCGAGCTCCAGCGAGCGCTCCTTGTTGTGCGATTGTTCCGCGTTGAGCCGCTCTTCGAGCTCGCGCGCTTCGCCGACGAGCGCGTCTCGCTTGGCGCGCAGCTCTTCGGCCTCGCGTTCGGTCGCCAGGAGCGCTGCTCCGGAGAGCTCGCGTCGTTCGTTCGACGTCTCGAGCGTGCGTTGTGCCTCTTCGCGCTGGGCGCGCGCTGCGGTGACGGCCTCGAGCCTCGCGGCGTGGGCATCGCGGCGCTCGATCACGCGCGCTCGCGCGCGTTCGACATCGTCGCTGGCCTGTGCGACGCGCTCGACCAGCGCGGCCGCGTTCGCCGCCGCCGCGCGATGCTGCTCGCGCAGCTCGTTCAGCGCGGCCTGTAGTTCGTCTGACGAGCCTGCGGCGGCGCGCCGTTCGTCTTCGAGCGCCCCGATCGCGGCGTGTCCTTGGGCCGTGCGCTCGTCGTGCGTCCGCCATTGTGCCGCGATGTTCTCGAGCGCGCGCCGAGCTTCGTCGTGCTCCTTCTCCAGCGACGCGATGTGGCGCTCGAGACCGCCGATCTCCGCGCCGCTGCGCTCGGTCGCGACGAGCGCGTCGAGCCTGCGGCCCTGCGCCTCATCGCGGGCGCGAGCGGCACGCTCCGCCGCGGCGGTCGCGTTGTCGTGCCCCGTGCGCGCCGCCGCAAGCGCTTGTTCGGATGCCTGCGCGGCGGCGCGCGCGCGAGCGAGCTCGGCTTCCAGCTGCCCGAGCGCGACGCGGCGGGCGAGCGGACCGCGCTCGTCATCGCTGCTGCCGCCGGTGATGGATGCGGCGCGCGCGACTTCGCCGGCGAGCGTGACGACGGTCGCGTGCGAGAACTCGCGCGCCAAGCGCTGCGCGGTGCGCAGCGAATCCACGACGATTATGCTGGCCAGCGCGTATTCGACAGCAGGCCGGATCTCGTCGGCGCAGCGCACGAGCTCGCGCGCGTGTCCGATGACGCCGTCGCGCCGGCCGACATCGACGAGCAGCGGCAGTTCTTGCTGGCGCACTTCATCGAGCGGCAGGAACGTCGCGGTGCCGCCTTTGGAACGTTTGAGATGCTCGATGGCCGCGTGCGCGTGCGCCGCCGTCCGCGTGATCACCGCGTGCGCGGTCGCGCCGAGGGCGACGTCGATCGCCCGCGCGTACGCCGCGTCGGTCTCGATTTGCGCGGCGACGACGCCGGCGATCCCGTCCAGCGTTCCGGCGGCGCTCGCGTCGAGCACGCTTCGAACCGCCGCTGGCATGTCGTGGCCGGCGGTCGTGATATCGTTCAGCGCGGCGACGCGCGCGGCGTGCTCCACGACGGCAGCGCGTTTGCGCTCGACGTCAGCGCGGGCGTGTTCGAGCGCATCGCCTGCCGCATCGCGCACCGCGTTCGCTTTTGCGATCTCGGCTCCAGCGCGTTCGAGCGAGCGTTCGAGCTCCGCGTGCGTCTCTTTGAGGCCGGTGACGCGCTTCTGTTCGGCGTCGAGCCGTTTGCGAGCGGCCGAGAGCTCGTCGCTCAGCCGCTGCGCCGTCGCGCCGACCCGCTCTTTGTGCGTCAGATGGGCCTGCGTCGTCGCGTCGACTTCGGCTGCCGATGCGGCCAGCGTCGCACGCCGGTCTTCCACGGCGCGCAATGCGCTGTAGGCTTGATCCCATTGCGCCGCGGCGCTGCGTTCGGCGATCGCGCGTTCATCGACCAGCCGCATCGCCTCGTCGCGCTGCTCGCGGGCGTGGGCGAGCGACGCCACTAGCGCGGCCACGTGCTCCTCTGCCGACGCGACTTCACGCGCGGCGGCGTCGACTTCGCGCTCGAGCGCTTCGCAGCGGCGGCCGGCTTCGTCGTATCGCGCTTGCGCGGTGGCGAGCGCTGACGCGGTCTCTTGCATGTCGGCCGCCGCTTGCGCGCGCGCCGAGTTGCGCTCGTCCAGCGCGAGCGTGGCTTGATACTCTTCGTGGCGTGCTTTGCTCACTTGCGCCTCGAGCGTCGCGCGGCGCGCGTCGAGGGCAGCGCGCTCGGACTCCTCGGCGCTCAGGGCCTTGCTCAGTTCGGTGCGCTCGGCGCGGCGCGTCTGCGTGTTGCGCACGAACGAGAGGATCTCGAGATCGCGCAACCGCGCGACGACTTTTTGATGGCGCCGAGCGCGGCGCACCTGTTGTTCGATCGCCGGGACCTGGCGCTCGAGCTCGACGAGCAGGTCGTTGACCCGCAGCGCGTTGGCGTCGGTCTGCTCGAGGCGGCGCTGCGCTTCGTGTTTGCGCGCTTGATATTTGCTTGTGCCGGCGACCTCTTCGAACACCTCGCGGCGAGCGACCGGCTTGGCGGACAGGATCGCGTCGATCTCGCCCTGCGAGATGATCGCCGAGGCGTCGGGCCCAAGACCGGTGCCGAGCAGCAGATCCATGATGTCGCGCAGCCGGACCTGCGACTTGTTGAGGAAGTACTCGCCCTCGCCATTGCGATAGACGCGGCGCGTCACCGCGATCTCCGCGAACGGCGTCGGCAGCGAGCCGTCGCTGTTGTCGAAGGTGAGGGTCACCTCCGACATGCCGAGCGAGCGCCGGCGGTTGTTGCCGGCGAAGATGACGTCGTCCATGCGGCCGCCGCGCAGCTGCTTGGCGCTTTGCTCGCCGAGCGTCCAGCGCACGGCGTCGACCAAGTTTGACTTGCCCGAGCCGTTGGGACCGACGATGGCGGAGATGCCGGGTTCGAAGACGAGGCGCGTCCGCTCTGCGAACGTCTTGAAGCCGAAGAGATCGATACTCTTAAGGTAGATAGATGGTCGCCTCGTCGCTGTGTTAGGCCAGTTTGCGCAGCGCCTCGGCGGCAGCCCGCGCCTGTGCTTCCTTCTTCGTCGAACCGGACCCGGTTCCCACCACGCCGCCGGCGGAAACCCGCGCCTTGAAGACGCGCGCGTGCGCGGGGCCGCTCTCGGCGTCGAACGTGTACTCCGGCGGTTCCTTGAAGCGTGCTTGTGCGAGCTCTTGCAGCGCGGTGCGCGGATCGGCGTCCGCCGCGCCGCGCACGTGCGAGAGGTGGATGCGCTGCACGAAGCGCGCCGCGGCGTCGTAGCCTTCAGCTAGCAAGACCGCGCCGCCGATGGCTTCGAATGCGCCTGCCAAGATCGACGGTCTGCGCGCTCCGTGGCCGGCGGCCTCACCCTTGCCGAGGCGCAGCAGCGGGCCGACGCCGATGCGCGCAGCAGTCTGCGATAGGGCAGCACCCGAGACGAGCGCTTGACGCCGGCGAGACAACCAGCCTTCCGGCTCGCTCGGATGGCGTTCGTACAGCCACGCCGAGGCGGCCAACCCGATGACCGCGTCGCCCAAGAACTCGAGTCGCTCGTTCGACACCTGGCCGCGCCGGCCGCCGCCGTGTTCAAAGGCATACGAGTCGTGCGTGAGTGCGTTGTCCAACAGCCCGCAGTCGCCGGTCGCGGTCGCCTTCAGACCCAGGCTCCGGCCGAAGGCGCGCAGCGCCTTGCGCCGCGCAAGGCCTTCAGACACGGGGATTCTGGCGAGCGCTCATTCCGCGAACTTGCGGAATATGAGGACCGCGTTGTGGCCCCCGAAGCCGAACGAGTTCGACATCGCGATGTTCACGTCGGCCTTGCGTGCCACGTTGGGAACGCAATCGAGGTCGCATTGCGGATCGACTTCGTGATAGTTGATGGTCGGCGGGATGACGCCGTCATGGATCGTCAAGACCGTGCAGATGCCCTCGAGCGCGCCGGCCGCGCCCAGCGCGTGGCCGAACATCGACTTGTTCGAACTGACCGGCAACGTCTTGGCGCGCTCGCCGAACACCCGATGGATCGCCTGCGTCTCCGCGATGTCGCCGAGGTCGGTGGACGTCGCGTGCGCGTTGATGTAGTCGACGTCAGCGGGTTCGAGGCCGGCATCGCGCAGCGCGCGCTGCATCGCGAGCGTGACGCCGCGCGCGTCCGGGTCGGGTTGGACCATGTGATACGCATCGGACGATTTGCCGTAGCCGACCATCTCGGCATAGATGCGCGCGCCGCGCGTGCGCGCGTGTTCGAGCTCCTCGATCATCATCGCGCCGCCGCCTTCGGCCATCACGAATCCGTCGCGCCCCTTGTCGAACGGACGGCTGGCCGTCGCCGGCGAGTCGTTGCGCGTCGACAGCGCCCGCATCGCGCAAAAACCGGCGACCGCGAGCGGCGAGATCGGCGCTTCCGAGCCGCCGCAGATCATCGCCTCGGCCTCGCCGAGCTGGACCGCCCGGTAGGCCTCGCCGATCGCGTTGTTCGAGGACGCGCACGCGGACACGGTCGTGTAGGTGGGGCCGCGCACGTTCATGTTCATCGAGATGATGCCCGGCGCGATGTTCGAGATCAGCATCGGGATGAAGAACGGCGAGAGCCGGCCCGCGCCTTGGTCGAGCATGACTTTGTGCTGGTTCTCGATCGTGATGATGCCGCCGATGCCCGAGCCCATCACCACGCCGATCTCATCGCGGTTCGCGTCCGAGATCGCAAGGCCGGAGTCCGTCAACGCCTCCTTGGCGGCGACGATCGCGAACTGGGCGAAGCGATCGGCCTTGCGGGCCTCTTTCTTGCCCATGAGCGCGGGAGCGTCGAAGCCGCGCACCTCCGCCGCAAAGCGCGTGGGGAGATGCGCCGCGTCGAACAGCGTGATGTCGCCGACGCCGCTCTTGCCGGCGACGACGTTCGACCAGAACTCCGGCACCGAATTGCCGAGCGGCGTGATCGCGCCGAGTCCTGTGACGACGACGCGCCTCGAAGGTCGCATAGAATAGAAGTATGGTTTGCGTCTGCATATGACTCCTGCCCGGCGCTGATGAGCGAAAAGGGGAACGCGTCACCAACTCGAACACACTTCTCGTGGGCCAGTCGTGACCCCGTACCCTCCGGCATCGTGCATAACCGCGCGGCTCCGCACCGGCGGATCAACCAACAGATGAAGTGGCGTACAGCAACGCCCCGCGAGCACCGGAAGTTCAGAGGGAGGTGACCTGCGCACCGTGGCAAAGAAAAAGGCAAAAAAGAAAGCAACGAAAAAGAAGAAACACTAACGCGTTAGATATCGCGTTCTGGAAACATTGAGGGGTGTCGCGAAGGCGGCGCCCTTTCTTTACGCCAAGACGTCGCCGATGACGCACGAAGGCGACGGCTTCGGCACCCGCAGCGTCCACGGCGCGCACGCGCAAACGCCCGCCAATAGGCCCTCGCGCGCTCCTCTCTACCAGTCAGCGGGCTGGGTCTTCCGCAACCTGACCGAAGTCGATGAGATCTATGAAGGTCGCCTCGCGGGCGCCATCTATGGATCCGACGGCAACCCGAATCTGCTCGCGCTCGAGGCGCTTGTCGCGTCGCTCGAAGATGCGCAAGATGCGCTTGCGATGTCTGCCGGCATGTCCGCATTCGCCGCCGCGTTCTTCACGTTGTTGCGCAGCGGCGATCGCGTCGTCGCGGCGCGCGAGCTCTACGGCAACACGATCAGGCTGCTCGACGACCTTGCGCGCTTCGACGTGCGCACCGCATATGTCGACTCGACCGAGCTGCGGGCCGTCGAGGAGGCGCTCGCCGGGGGTGCGCGCCTGGTGGTGGTGGAGACGATCTCAAATCCCCGGCTGCGCGTCGCCGACATCCCCGCGCTGGCCCAGGCGGCGCAGCGTGCCGGTGCGCTGCTCCTGGTCGACAACACCTTTGCGACGCCATATCACTGCCGGCCGCTCGCGCTCGGCGCTCATCTCGCGATGGAAAGCGGCACCAAGTTCTTGGGCGGGCACCACGACGTGCTGATCGGGACCCTTGCCGGAGGCGCAGATCTGCTCGCGCCCGTGCGCACCTTTGCGCTGCGCGCCGGGATGGTGCCGGGCGCGTTCGACGCGTGGCTGACGACGCGCTCAATCGAGACGCTCGAGGTGCGGATGCGGCGCGCATCTGAGAACGCATCGGTGATGGCTCGCTGGCTCGAAGCACAGCCCACGGTCAAGCGCGTCCATTATCCTGGCCTGAGCTCGCATCCGGATCATGCGATCGCGCGCCGCGTGCTCGACCGCGGCTTCGGAGCGATGGTCTCGTTTGAAATCGACGGTGGTGCTGCCGCGGTCGACGCGCTGCTCGCCAAACTCGAGCGCATCACCCTCGTGTTGAGTCTCGGCGGCACGAATACGACGTTGTCGCATCCAGCCAAGTCGTCGCATCGCGCGCTGACCCAAGCGATGCGCGATTCGATGGGCTTGCACGACGGGTTCTTGCGCATGTCGGTCGGCATCGAGGATGTGGCCGACATCCAAACCGACCTGGCGCGCGGCCTGCGCGCGCTGGGCTAGCCGCGTTCTGAACGCGTAGCGCAAAAAATAAGGGCGTCTCTCGACGCCCTCTCAGGCGGGCCGCATTAGAGTTTCGGGCCCCAGCCCCGGAAGATCGACGTGTCAGGACCGCGGCGGACCCGCACGAGTGTGGAGCGTGAATCCAAAAGCTCGTTCTCCTGGTCGGCGTCGTCCTCAAGCGTGTAGTCGACTTTCTTGGCGTCCATTTCGATCAGCGTCCTTTCCTTTAGTGTGTGGGCGAGGCGCTTGCACTGCCTTCGCTGACCTTATGGTACGGTTTTGGGGCTCTGGGCAAATCGGTACCAGCACGGGGATTGGCTCCGTCCCGGTACGGAGAAACGCCTCAGCCGTGGCACGCCTGGGAACCGGAGTCGGCGAACGTGGACCCGGGCTCCGGGATGAAGCGCCAGTCGAAACCGTGCGGGTGTAGGGTGATCGCCAAAACGCCGTACGTTACGCCGTTGCTGACGACGCTGTTCGGCTCGATGTTTCCTATCTTATAGTGGCTGCGCCCGCCGGTGCCGGCCACGATCTCCATGATGCCGAGCGACGGGTCTGGTTTCGCGTCGGGGGATTGGGGCGAGAAGCGCTCGTAGTCGTGATCGTGCCCGTTGAGCACGAGGTCGGTGTGCGCGGCGTACAACGCGCGCCAGAACGCGTCGTAGGTCGGGTCGCTGTGGTGCGGTCCCGACGAGAAGCGCGGCTGGTGCCAATATGCGAGCGTGCAAGCCGCGTGGTGCCCGGCCAGATCGTGCGCGAGCCATTGGACCTCGGGCGAATCGGCCCCGCAACCGCCAGCCTGCTTGCAGTTCGCGTTGAGCGCGATCAGATGCCAGCCGCCAAGGTCGAAACTGTAGTATCCCTTGGCCGGGTCCCCGGCGGAGGCGCCGAAATACTCGAAGTAGCCTGCGGCGCCGGGCGTGTGATACTCGTGGTTGCCGGGCGCCGGACGGGTGATGCTCTTGAACGCGCCCCACGTCTTCTCGTAGCCATTTTTGAATTGGTCGAGCGAGCCGTCCGCGTACTGCTCGTCGCCCAACGTCAGCACAGCGGCGGGATGCAGCCCGGCGATAAGCTTGGCGGTGGCACCCATGTGGCAGACGTTCGGCCCGCCGTCGTCGGCCTCAGGCTTCGCCGATGGAAGCAGGTCGCACGCGATATCGCCGGCGGCCGCAATCACCGGATCGGCGCTGGCAGCAGCTGAAGGGCGGGTTGGAACCGCAGCGAGCAATGTGAAAAAAACGACGGCGCTAAGCGCCGTCGCAGTCGTTCGTTGAATTCTCATGTGGTTCGCTTAGCGTCGTGCCCGAAGGCTCTCCTTCGTCGCGCTGCTTAACGCTTGTTAATCGTTCAGATCCGGACGCCCCAACCGCCGAAAATCGTGTTGAAGAAGTCTTTGGGGAGGCGCACCAGTTCCGTGCGCGTCGTGGGGAGCTCGTAATCGCCGTGTGCGATTCCGATGAGGTGCGAATTCCGGTCCATGGTGGCCCTGCCTTTCGAGGATCAGTTTGCTTGCTCTGCACACACATCATAGTACGCTGAGAATAACCTGTCAATATGTTTAGAAAGTTATTTCCCACACCTATTTTGCGGGACGAAACCCTTGCTTAATAACCGCTTAACACAGTATACTAGCGCCGTGAAGACCGTCCTCGCGAAGTACCTGGGAAGCAAACCGGCACCCGGCGATCTTGCGCTTGTCCAGGGCTTCATCAACACCGCCGAACTCGAGCACGGCACTGACGAGATAGCCACCCCAGCCGGCTTGCGCGGCTGGCTCTCGGGCGTCGGCCTGCTCGACCGGTCAGCACCCGTCTCAACCAGCGACGTCGGGCAGGCGACGGCCGTCCGCGAGGCGCTTCGCCGGCTCACGCTCGCCAACAACGGCGAGCCGCCGGATCCGGGCTGCGCTCGAAACCCTCAACCGCGCGGCGCGCAGCGCTCAGCTCGGGATGTGCTTCGGCCCCGAGGGCACGGCCAAACTCGAGTCGCGCGCTCCCGGCGTCGACGGCGCGCTTGGGCGGATCATCGCAACCGTGCACGACGCGATGGCCGAAGGTTCGTGGGCGAGGCTCAAGGCTTGCCCCGCCGATAGCTGCCTATGGGCGTTTTACGACGAAACGAAAAACCGGTCCGGCACGTGGTGCTCGATGAGCGTATGCGGCAACCGCACGAAAGCGCGCGCGTACCGGCGCCGCCACGGGCACACCGAGCATATGGAAAAAACCCGCGCGGTCTGACGGCGCGGGTTTCTTCGTAGCTCGCGAGCGTTGCTGATTCGATCAGGTGATCGGAGTCATGGGCCTGCCGGCGCCGCCGCGCAGCGCTTTCAACTCGCGCTCGACCGGCCATTCGGTGAACGCGAAAATCAATATGATGACGATGTTCACGAGCGGGATCAGCATGAGCAGGCTATACGCGCCCGGATAGCCGGCCTTGCTGGCGATCCGCCAGTTGATGACAAGGCTGATGATCAAGATGATGATCACGAAGATAGCGTAGGCGGCCATAAAGGCGCCAAAGGCGGCCCCGGCGCCGGGCATGTTGTTGCTGGTGTTCTCACCCTGGAGCAGCGTCAACAAAGCGATAAAATGCATAAAATCCACCCTCCTTGACGAGCGGCCTTTGCCGCTCTTAGGCGTGGACCTTCAAAACGCGGCTTTGGGACACGCAACCACGCTCAATACGGTTTGCACAGCGGATCGCCGATGACGATCTCTTTCCAGACGATCTCGGACAGACCAGCCCAGAAAGATTCGCCCAGCGTACGCCCGCTCGTATAGGCGGCGAACACGCTGGGCGGATCGGGGATCGCGTTGAGGAACGGCTCGGTGACGTCGCCGTGCACGCCGGTGACACCCTGGCTGATGAGATCGGCGATCTGGCTTTGCCCGCCGCCCGGCGTGCGGATATTGCTGGCCGACGTGCTCACGGCTGTTTCGGCGATCCCGCCGGGCACGAACCTGAGCGCGTGATAGTTCGCAAGCGAGAAATGCGCATCGTTGCTGCCCCAGCTCACGTATCCGATGAGCGGCGTGGGCGGCGCGACAAACGCGATCGTATTGTCGATCTGCGCGTCGAACCCGGCGGTCGCGAGCTGGGCCTGTGCGGTCTGCATGGCGGTGTTGAACACCGTGTAGCCGTCGCTCTTGGTCGGGTCGACGTCGAAGAAGAACTCGCCATGCGGATGGGTCCCATCGCACGCTAGTCCGTTGGTGATGAGGCCGTTGACATCGGCCACCGATCGGCCGTCGAGCCTCGTCACGAGCACCATGTGGTAGGTGTCCGACGAGAACGGCGCGGTCGAACCATAATATGGGTTGAAGGCGCTGCCGGTCGTGGGAAACGCGCCGGTCGCCTGCGAGATGATGCCGTCGACGCTATAGCCGCTGAACGTGCCGCCTCCGCTGATGATGTACGGCGTGCCCCACATCATGACGACGAAGTCGATTCGGCCTCCGGCGACGTGCGCCGCTTGGATCGCGTTGGCGATCGGTGTGAAGAGCTTCGTCTGCAGATCTTGCTGCGCCGCCGTCTGCACGATCGAGAAGTTGTTGGGGTTCGGATCGAGCGCGACCGAGACGAGATTGCCAGCCGGTATGTGGCGCCCGGTCATGTACGTCTGCGCGAGCGACAAGCTCTGCGCGATCGCGCTGTTGGCCACCACGAGCACGTGGGCGTTCGGCGCGGGCGTGGGCGACGGGGTCGGCGGCGGTGGGATAAGGCCCGGTCCGCCCTTGCCGCCGCTCGCGCAACCTGCAGCCAATAGTATCGAGACCGCCGCAGCGGCGACCGCGGCGATTCGGCAGTTGCGCAAAAACGACGAGCTGCTCACGAACATCCTCACCAGCTGGTAGTGCCCAAGTCGCTCTTAGCGTAGCCGTCTTCGTGTGCGCACGCAAGTGACGAACGACAAGGGCGACCGGTCAGGTCGCCCTTGCTGCAGTGACCGCGGTCGCCCCCTATGGCGCCGATGAGGCCTGCCGGCCTTGCAGCGCAAGCGATACCTTGTTCTGCAAGTTCTCCAAGTGCGCGCGCGAGATCTCGTCCAGCGAACCGGAGTTGAGCGCGCCGCGCAGCGTGCCCGACAGGCTGACAAGCTTCGCCCGAGCCAGCGCCTGCGCGTCGCTTGGCGTGTCTCTCGTGGGCGTCAGCGCCATCGCGATGAGCATCCGCGTGTACTCCGCTTGGAGATTGCGCGTCAGCAGCGGCACCTCGCTCAAGCGCGCCGCGCGCAAGTCGCCGTACACGCTGTCCTGCGTCCAGTTGAACAGGTCGGTTAGCGACATCGTGCTGCCCGGCTTGGCACGCACGACGATCTCGTCGATCCGTTGCAAACGCAGCGGCAGATACAGGGTGCGCAAGATGTAGCGCTGCAGGCCGCCGATCACTTCGACGATGGGCACGTCGTGGCGAGCCGGCGGGTCGTACGCCCAGCTGCCGCCCTGGAACGGTTCCCACTCTTGATACGTCAAGCGGTTGAGCAGGCCCGGCGGCAGCTTCATCGCGGTGACCGAGAAGACGTAGCGATCGAGGTTCTCCCACGCGCGCCGCTGCGTGCTGCGCGCGACGGGCGTCAGCGGCGCGGGCGCGCCCGGGTCGCCCGGCCGCGCGCGCGAGAGATACTCGCCGCCGATGTAATGCTCGAAGACGAGGCTGCAGCGGTTGTACTCGCGCAGGATGAAGCCGAACGCGGCCCGCTCTTCTTCATACGGGTGCTGCGTGCGCGGATAGCGGTCGTTGAGCTTCATCAGGAGGCTGCGCGCGAGATCCATGCGCGAATCGCACCAGCTCACGTTGTCGTTGGTGAGGTCGAACTGCACGACGCGCGGGTCGATCGCATGTGCATCGTTCCACGACACGTCTTCGTCTGATGCAAAGCGATACCATGGATTGGTCGATTGCGCGAGCCATCGATTGAGCGTCGGCAGTTCGTCCTCGGGCGTGCGCGCGCCGGGGATCGGCGCGTACGCCCAGTGGATCGCATAGTAGTCGTACGGGCCAATGGTCGTCATGAACAGCGCGCCGTGCGATTGACCTTTGGGCCAGAAGTTGATCGGGTTGTACTCCATCACCGACGACGACATGCCGTGCTTGGCGGTGAAGTCCGCGCTCTTGACCTGCGCGGCGCTGTAGGCTTGCGAGCCGATGAAGTTGTGCATCATGCCCATGTCGTGCCCCACTTCGTGCAGCGTGCCGTCGATGAGGAAGTCGTCGATGTACTTCTGCGGTACGTCGCCGCTCGGCCAATCGCCCAGCAGGCGCATGGCGACCGCGCCGAAGCCAGCCTCGTTGCGCTTCTCGGCGCCGTAGTATCGCTCGCGGGCGGCGAACGACGTGCCGCGGCTCGCATCGACGAAGAACGGATAGGCGAGGTCGCCGAAATTCACGTAATCGGCATCGAAGATGACGCCGGTGCGGAACTCCTGGCCGGTGCGCGGGTCGAAGTAGATCTGCGCCTCGAGAAAACCGCTCGCGTTCGAGTCGGTGAGCCAGCGCAAGACGCTGTAGCGGACGTCGTCGGCATCCCAGTTCGGATCGTTGGGCTGATCTTTGACTTGGACCGCATCGCTGATGCCGAGCGGAGTGAACGCCTTGTTCCATTCGAGCACCGCCGTGCGGATCGCGTTGCGATAGCGGTCCGGGATGGTGTTGCTCATGTAGAACACCATGGGATGCTTGGCCGGCGACATCGGCGCGTTGGGATCGGTCTTCTGCATGTTCCAACGACAGATGTAGCGCTGCTGGCGATTGATCAGCTTGTCGGAACCGAAATTGAGCCGCACGTTGTCGAAGAATCCGATGCGATCGTCGGCGTAGCGGGGCATGTAGTCGCCGTCTTTGGGCGGCTCGATGAAGTTGTAGTCGATGCGGAACTCGATGGCGCGCGGATCGGGCACGTTGTCGATGATCGACGCGTCGTCGCTCGTCCACGTCTGGCGCACGTCGACCAGCGTGTTGTCCGGAAACGATTTGGTAGGTCCGTAATACGAGCGATCGGCGTCAAGATGATAGAGCTTGCCCGGATCCGGGTTGCCGAGCGCGGCCTTGAGGGTGTCGGCGAAATCGATGACGTCGCCGAGCAGCGGCGCGGCGTCTATCAGGACATCGCCGCTTGTGGCGTCGACGGCCGCGACTTTGGTCACGCCGACGACCGACTTGGCGGTTTGGTCCTCGATCGCGCGCGCATCAGGCGTGTTGGGCGGCGCGACGAAGATCGTGTTGGGGAAGAGGATCGCGATCTTGTCGTCTTGGCGCACGAACCGCACGATGTGCGGTGAGAAATAGTCGGCGCCGCCCGCCGAGATGAAATAGCCGCCCAAGCCGTTGCCGGGCACGGCGCTGAGAATGAAATCATGGTTGAGCTGCGCGGGGGTCAGCTCGAGATATACTTTGCCGCCCTTGCGCCACACGGTGAACAGGCCTTTTTGCGGGGTGAGCCCGTCCGTGAACTTGGCGAGTGCCGCCGGCGCTGCGTCGTCATCGGCGCGCGCCTGCAGCGGCAGAATCGTAAAGGCGACGGCGATGAGCGCCGCCGCAACGAGAAACCGCTTCATGTGAGAAAAGACCTTTCGCTACAATAAGGAAATGGCCGCCGCTGCAGCGGTCATTCGCGCGCCGTGCCCGTGCTCACCTACTGGGTTTTTGCCCCGAACGCGGCCTGAAATAGGGCCTTCGCTTGGGCCGACCGAAGCGGCGCGCATGATACGCAAATTGCCGTCAGGCGAGTACCGCCTCTATTCGAGGAAGAAAAACCCGAAGACCGGCAAGCGCAGGAACCTCGGCACGTTCAAGAGCCGCGAGGCGGCCGAAAAACACGAGCGCGCGGTGCAGTACTTCAAACGACGCTAGGAACGCTAGTGCGGAAGTGCTTGTCCCACGATTTGGCGTGTGCGCCTGAAGTGGACAATGGACGCAAGGAGACTGCTCACCCAGGCGATGCCGAACAGGTCCCCCGAGCACGTCGGTCGCGTAATGTGCGCCGAGCGCGAGGCGCGACCAATCGATGCCGATCATCCATGCGAAGATGATCGCAGCCAAGATGTATCCTCATCGGCGCGCGGCAGCGGCGACAACAGATACGATCAAGAACCAACTTCCGAAGAAAACGATCGCCGTGGCTGCGTGCCCGCTTGGATACGAGTAGCCACTTTCGTGATACACGATCCAGTAGTCTGGGCGAACGCGGTGGAACACGTCCTTGATCAGCTCGATCGCGCCTTGCGACGCAGCCTCCGACAGGAGCACGCCGACGCCGAACCACCACGGCATTCGTGCCGCGGCGAGTATCGCCACACCGATGAGACCTATCACAGCGAGCGCGACAAACCTCCCAGATTCGGTGAAGATGACCGCAGCCTGCACGGCCGTGCCCTTGTAGCGACGCAGCCGCGATATCGAGGCTCGAAGTCGGCATCGACATGACGAAAAAGCCAAGCGCGAGGAAAAGAGCAAACGCAACCGCGCTCGAGGTCCACAGCCGCGCCTCCATCTAGGAGCGCTCCTTGAAGCGCTTGGACACCATCACTTTGAGCGCACGCTTGTCGACAGAGAATTTTGCGG
This sequence comes from Vulcanimicrobiota bacterium, assembly GCA_963812135.1. Classification (GTDB taxonomy): domain Bacteria; phylum Vulcanimicrobiota; class Vulcanimicrobiia; order Eremiobacterales; family Eremiobacteraceae; genus JAFAHD01. The sequence goes on along the minus strand of CAWETU010000001.1, from coordinate 340,255 downwards.
GCGTCTTACCGAGATAGTCGCCGTCGATCGCGATCGGCTGGCGCTTGTGTGTCTTGACCCGGAGCTTGGAGGCTGAGAAGAACTCGGCATCGCGGCGCTTCGTCTGATCACCCCGCAGGAAGTCGATGGACGTTCCGACCTTGTCGCCGATCGAGACGCCCCGTCGTCGTGAACACCGACAGTTTCCCGTCCGTGAGCGAGGCTTTGGGCAACAGCGGCGTGTCGCCGTAGAAACGGCCGTTGGCCACGATGACCAAATGCGTTTCCAATTTGAGCTTCTGGCGCTTCCATTTGATCACGCACGTGAAGGGCCGGCGAGTGAGAATGGGTCCCGCACCGGCGAGCGCGTATGCCAGCGGGCCCGTCCACTTCTTCAGAGAGCGCGGCGTGCGCCGCGCGATTTCGGACGGTAAGCCGATCGTCGCGAAATTGGCGAAATGAGTCCCGTTGACGACGCCGAGGTCAACCTTGGCGACTTTTCCCTTTGCGATGATGTCGACGGCGTCTTTGACAGACATCTTGATGTCAAGGCTTTGCGCGAAACTGTTGCCGGTGCCGGCGGGAATGACGCCGAGCACGGCCTTGGTATGCGCAAGTTCGCCGACGATCGAAGTCTGCAAGCCGTCCCCGCCGCACGCCACGATCAAGCGATGACCCGACTTGACGGCGCTCCTCACCCGGCGACAGAGCTCGCGGTGATCCGCGCTCGCGTATGACTCGGCGACTTCGATACCTCGGGCGAGGAGGAGCGAGCGCGCCTCGTCCAAGTCTACCTTGCCGTAGCGCGAGGAAAGGCTAGCGATGATGACAGCCTGCCGCATAGATACCCTTTACCCACACCCCGCGTTGGCAAGGCAACGGCCGTGGAATTTCCCGGTGTAATGCCGCGTTTCAGAGACAACGGAGGATCACTATCATGTGGAAGGCGTCTGCACTCGTGCTCACCCTCGCTTTTGCTTCGTTCATCGCCGCAACGAGCCAAGCGCCTGTCCTGGCTTCCACCCGTGGGTGGGTCGGCTACATCCGGATCCAGGGCGACCGCGTCGGCCAAGCAGGCTTTCACGTGAGTTCGCGAGGTTTGACGGCAGCGATTCAACCCGCGCCCACTGCAAGCCCAAAGAGCAATATCGCGGTCGCGACGACGGTCAAGCCCAGTCCGAAGATCAACACCGCGGTCGTGACGATGGTCGCGCCTTCGCCGTCTCCGACTGGTGGCCCAGTGACGGAAGCGTGCGGCGTCATCTCCTTGGTCCTCACACCGACCGGCCAGACGACAGTTCATGGCAGCTACCAACCTGACAGCGCCGGCGGCTGTCTTTTCGCGTTTCCGCTTGCGGGGAACGCGCCGGAGACCGGCACACTTTATTGGAAAGTGATCCAGACATCGGGAATGGGCGGCAGCGGCGCCGGTAAAGCCACGTTCGGGAACCTCAAGGGCCCGGGCCCGCAAGTGACGCTCCAGCCGAACAAGACGATTCAAATCGAAATCGGCTACGATCCGTACACGAACACGACCCTTTACTGGCCACGCTGAAAACGCGACCCCGGCAAAAGCGGCTTTGGTCTTCGCTAGACCATATATTTCTTTGGCGGATCGGCCAGGGTCAGAATCTGACGCGTGAGAGCAAACGCGCCGATGTCGCTGGGTGTGGAACCGTCGGCGATGAGCTCGGACAGTACGCGTCCGATCACTGACGCGAATTTGAACGCGTGCCCCGCACCGATGGCGACCGCTGCCGTCGGATGAGCTGGGATGTGGTCGATGACGAAATCACGGTCGGGCGTGAGCGTGTACAAACATGTCTTTGTATACCGGATCGGGCCGAGCGCCGACGGCAAGTGACGCTCGAGGAAGGCGCGCACGCGCGCCAGATTGTCTGAGTCCGGTTCGAAATCGCGCGAGTCCGGATCGACCGGTCTTCCCGCCTGCGTCTTGCGCCACTTTGACCGCCGGTTCGCCGAACGCAGGAAAGCCGTAGAACGACGGATCGTCCATCCAGATCCATACCGGGAAGCGTTCGGGCGCGAAGCTCGCCAACGCCGGCGGCTCGAAGTATGTGACCTGCTCCTTGGTGACTTCAAGCGGCAGATGCACGCCGAAGTTCGACAGAGCGTCGTTCGACCACGGCCCCGCCGCGACGGCAAGGCCCTGGCACCGGAAGGTACCGCGTTCCGTCGCCACCTCATATTCGCCGCCGGTCTGGCGTATCGAAGCGACCAGCGTGCGGTCGAGCAGCGTCGCGCCGTGCTCGCGCGCCATGCGTTGATGGGCGGCGTTTGCTTTCGCAGCCATCGCGATGCCGCTGCGGGGTTGGAACAGGCCGTCGATATCGTCGGTGAGCGTCCACTGCGGCCAGCGGCGCATGATCTCGCGCGCGTCGAGTCGTTCGAATGCGACGCCGCACGTCTCCATCGCCCGCGCGTATGTTTCCAGCGGTATCGCGCTCACCCTGGGACCAAGATCGAGACCGCCCGTTTCGAGCACGACCCGCTCGCCCGCGTCGGACTCGAGCACAGCCCAACTTTCGTACGCGCGCTTGGCGAGTTCGACGTAGATCGGCGCATGATACGACAAGCGGATGATGCGCGAATGATCTTGGGACTCGCCGCGCACGTGCCCGAGTTCGAACCGCTCGAGACCGATGACGTCGGCGCCGAAGCGGCGCGAGAGCCAATACGCGGCGCCGCTGCCGATGCCGCCAAGACCCAGGACGAGAAATCTGAAATCTCTGCGCGTCGTCACTCGGCGTCTGGACCGCTGGCTTCTGGAATGTCGAGCCGTTCGCGCACGTAGCGTCGGATGTCGAGACTCGCGCTTTCCATCGGCGCATAATAGCCGTACTCGAAGACGCGCGCTTGCATGCCTCGCTGCACCGACGTGCAGATCGTCCAGTCTTGGCGGTTGACGAGGTCCCAGAACTCGACCGCATCCGACGGGTCGAACCCGGGCTTGGACATCTCGCTCGGATGGAACAAGAAATCGCACACCACGGTGGTGCGCTGCGGCGCATGTGGCCAGAGCGTGAATGCGGCGACATGGTCGGCTGAAAGGCTCAACAAGAAGTTGGGATAGATCAGCTCGCCCTTGTGGCGCACGCGCTCGTCGTCGTCGAGCCCGGGGAAAGCGGTTCGCGTTGTCGTACCGCTGCGCGTGAAGGTGAACGCTCCATCGCGGTGCGGTATCCCGCGCTCCCAATCGAGCTGCCCGCCACCCGCCTGTTTGAAGGCGGGCACGATGGAACACAGCTCGGGATGGACGCCGGCGCAATGGTAGCACTCGTTGTAGTTCTCGAGGATGACCTTCCAGTTGGCGGCGACGTCATAGATCAATCGCCGCGCGGTGCGCAGCTCGCTCAGCGGATAGCGCGCGAGGCGCAGCGGAACGGCGTCGAGTTGCGCGGCAAGCGTGTGCCCGTGCGCAACCGCCTCTTGGGGCATGAGATTGAGGAAGAAGAAACCGCCCCAGGTGTCGATGCCGACCGGATACAGCGAGAAATCTTCTTTGCGCACCCCATCGCTTTCGGTGAGATAGGGTGCGGTGCGCAGGCGGCCGTCGAGCTCGTACGTCCACGAATGATACGGGCAACGGATGGCGCCGCCAAACGTACCCATCGGGGCGCACCGATCGCCCATGTCGATCTTCGTCAGCTCGCCCAGCACCAGCCGGCTGCCGCGATGGCGGCAGACGTTGTAGTGCGCGGCCAATGCGCCGTCCTTGGTGCGGACGACGAGCACGCTCTGCCCGGCGACGTCGACGTGCACGTAGTCTCCGGGATTCGGCAGCTCTTCTTCGCGGCCCGCGCAGAACCACTCGCGCCAAAAGATCCGCTCTTGTTCCTGGCGGTACAACTCAGCCGAGAAATAAAAATCGCGGGGCAGCGTGCGTTCGAGTCCCATGGCGAATGCGCGTTTTCGCGCGCTGCATTGACGTTCCCCCAGTCGCGCGGCCCCGAGGGTTAGCGCGTGGCGACCGGACCGGCCGTCGCCCTGGCGGGCGAAACCGCCGTCCCCGAGCTGCGTCGCAGTCTCGGGCTCATGGACGTGGTGCTCTTCTTCGTCATCGCATGCACCAATCTGCAGTGGGTGGCCACCGCTGCTGCGGCCGGCCCGAGCTCGCTCGTCGTCTGGCTCATCGGTTGTGTCTGCATGTTCGTGCCGCTCTCCATCGCCGTCGTGTATTTGACCGCCCGCTATCCGGAAGAGGGCGGCGTCTACGTCTGGAGCAAGCGCGCCTTTGGCCCGTTCGCCGGTTTCATGACGGGCTGGACGTATTGGGCGAGCAATCTGCCGTACTTCCCAGCGCTGCTGTACTTCACCGCGGGCAATGCGCTCTATATGTTCGGCGGCTCCGGCGCATCGCTCGCCGGCACGCCCGCGTTCTTTATCGCCGTTTCGATCGGCGGACTCGCGCTTGGTACGATCGTCAACGTGCTCGGGCTCGATGTCGGCAAGTGGCTCAACAACGTCGGCGCGGCGAGCCGCTGGATCGTGACGCTCGTGCTCATCGGCATCGGCGTGCTGCTGTGGTGGCGGTTCGGCGCAGCCACGCCGATCAATCTTGCGACCGTGCGGCCGGGTCTTGGGCTCAAAGATGTGATCTTCTGGTCGGTGATCGCATTCGCATGGACTGGTCCCGAGGCGATCGCGTTCATGTCCGGCGAGGTCAAAGATCCGCGCCGCGCGATTCCGCGCGGCTTGGCGATCGCCGCGCCGGCGATCGCGGCGATCTACATCGCCGGCACGGCGAGCGTGCTCGTGGCCGTACCCGCAGCGCATGTCAGCGGATTATACGGCGTCATGCAATCGATCGCCGCAGGTACGACGCGCATCGGTTGGTCTGTGGTGACGCCGGTCGCGGCCGTGCTCGTCACGATCAGCTGCTTGGGCAGCGTCGGCGCGTGGCTCGGCGCGGTCGCGCGCATTCCGTTCGTCGCCGGCATCGATCGTTATCTGCCGGCTGCATTCGGCCGCATGCATCCTCGATGGGGTTCGCCGGTCGTCGCGCTGATCACGCAGGCGGCCCTCGCGGCGATCTTCATCCTCCTCGGGCAGGGCGGCACAAGCGTGAAGGGCGCATACGATGTGCTGGTGAGCACCACGGTGATCATCACGTTCATCCCGTTCCTGGCGCTCTTCGCGTCGGCGATCAAGTTGCACGGCGGAGCGGCGCCGGGCGATATCCGCATTCCGGGCGGCAAAGCGACGGTAGTGATCGGTGCCGCGATCGGCCTGCTCACGACGGCAGGCTCGATCGTGCTCGCCGCATTTCCGGCGGATGACGAGCCGAACAAGGTACTCGCGGTGGTGAAAGTACTCGGCCTCACCGCGGTCATGGTCGCTAGCGGTCTCGCGTTTTATCGTTTCGGCGGCCGGCGAGCCTCGTTGCGTCCCCCAACACAGAACATGGGCTAGGTCTCTTAACGCCCTTTGGAGCCCCGAAGTTGACCCAATACGCCGAGCTTTGATATACTTCGTTGGCGTCCGGTTTTCGGACGATTTCCATTCTAAGGAGCCCTTTTCGAGTGTCTTTCTCCATTAATCTGCAGCGCTTTGCCCACAAGAAAGGTCTCGGTTCGTCGCGCAATGGCCGTGATTCGCAAAGCAAGCGTCTGGGCGTCAAAAAGTTCGGCGGCCAAACGGTCATCGCCGGCAACATCATCCTGCGCCAGCGCGGCACGAAGTACTATCCGGGCACGAACGTCGGCATGGGCAAGGACAACACGTTGTTCGCGCTCGTCGAAGGCAAGGTCGCCTTCTCGCGCGGCAGCAAGGATCGCCAAGTCGTCGCCGTCGACCCGGCCGGCAAGGCATAGATCCAACGCCGGTTTTCCCCGAGCGAAACCCGCACGCGATGCGGGTTTTTTGTTTTTCGAGCGAAGTAGCTAGCACATGTTCGTAGACGAAGCGCACATCTCGGTACGCGGCGGCAACGGCGGCGGCGGCGCTGTGGCGTTCCGTCGCGAGAAGTACGTGCCTCGCGGCGGACCCAGCGGCGGCGACGGCGGCCGCGGCGGTTCCGTCTACGTCGAAGGCGATCCGCAACGGACGACGCTGCTCGATTTCCGCCACAAGCGCTCGTTTCACGCGCGCAACGGCGAGAACGGCGGCATCGACAACTGCCATGGCAAAGACGCCGACGACATCATCATCCCCGTGCCGCTCGGCACGCTCGTGCACGAAAGCGGCCAGCTCATCGCCGACGTGCGTGACGCCGGCGCGCGCATCTGCGTCGCGCGCGGCGGCCGTGGCGGACTCGGCAATCAGCACTTCGCGACGTCGGTGAACCAGTCGCCACGCTTCGCGCAAAAGGGCGAGCCCGGCGAAGAGCGCATGCTCGATCTCCAACTCAAGCTGCTCGCCGATGCGGGCATCGTCGGCGCGCCCAACGCAGGCAAGTCCACACTGCTTGCGAGCGTGTCCGCCGCGCGGCCGAAGATCGCCGACTATCCGTTCACGACCCTCGAGCCGCAATTGGGCGTCGTGCAGATCGACATCGACGCGAACTTCGTGCTCGTCGACGTGCCTGGGCTGATCGAGGGCGCGAGCGCCGGCGCCGGCCTCGGCGACAAGTTCTTGCGCCATGTCGAGCGGACGCGCGTCCTCATCCACCTGATCGACGGCGGGTTGCCGCCGGACGACGCGCTCGCGCAACGCGCGATGATCGAGGCGGAGCTTGGCGCGTGGAACCCCGCGCTCTTGAAAGAGCGCCGCATCCTCGTCGTCTCTAAGATGGATCTTCCGAGCGCCAAAGATGTGCTCGCCGCGGTCGAGGCGACGACGAAAGAAAAAGTCTTCGCCATTTCCGCCGCCACCGGGCAAGGCGTCAAGCCATTGATGGCAGCTGCGTATGCCGCGATCGTGGAGGCGCGCGCCACGGCGCTCACGCGGGAAGCGCCGGTCGACGCGGTCGTGCTGCGTCCGAAGCCTTCGAGCTCGCGGCGCCGCGTCGAAGTGTCGAAAGAAGGCACAGCGTTTCGCGTCGCGGGCGCGAGCCTCGAGCGCCTCGCGCAGATGACCGATCTTGACACCGACGAAGGCAAAGCGTTCTTCGCGCGCGCGCTCGCGCGCAGCGGCGCGTTGCGAAAGCTCGAGAAGCTCGGTCTGCGCGCCGGCGACACGGTCCGCGTCGGCGTTCGGGAATTCGTGCACTCGTGAGCGGCGCGCGCCTCGGTCTGCTCGGCGGCACGTTCGACCCGATCCACTACGGCCATCTCTTCATCGCCGAGGCGGTCCGAGCGGCGGCGCACCTCGACCGCGTGCTTTTCGTGCCGGTCGGGGATCCGGCGCATCGTGCCGTCCACGCCGGCGCTGCAGACCGGCTCGCGATGATCGAAGCGGCGATCAAGGACAATCCGATGTTCGCCATCGACACCACGGCCCTCGAGCAGACCGGACCGGTCTATACGGCCGACACGCTTGCGCTCATGCGCGCCAAATATCCGGGCGACGAGCTGCATTTCATCGCAGGCGTCGACTCGCTTACGGTGAGCCGCTGGCGCCGGCTCGATGAAGTCGCCGCCGCGCTCGCGCGTTTCTACGTCGTGCGGCGCGAAGGCGCGCGGACCGAGGATATCGCGGGGATCATCGGCGATCTGCCGGCGAAGCTACAAGCCCGTTTCGAAGTGCTCGACCTGCCGTTGGTGGACGTCTCGGCCAGCGTCATACGCGATCGCGTCAAGCTCGGACAACCTATACGCTATTTGACCCCCGACGACGTCGGGCGCCTCATCGAAACGCGGCGGCTCTACCGGAGTTAGTCTAGTTGGCGCTCAGCGCGGGGAATGAGAACGTCCCCGTCGCAATCGGTCGCGTCGCTCTCTTCGCACCGGCCGGGCCGGGCAACCCGAGCAGCAGGATGCGGATATTACCCGCCGCGCGGATGAGGCGGCGCGAATCGTGGGAATCGCTCAATGGACGTGACCTCACGACATCAATAGAATGATCGGTACGATTGGACTCTTAGCTCCTTGAGTATACGCGCAGACGCCCAGGCCCACAATGGCGAACATACGGTCGACGCCGCGCTCGGCGGCTGCGACGCATTCGATCTCGCGCGGCGCTACGGCACGCCGCTGCTGGTCATCGACGAGGGGATTCTGCGTTCGCGGATGGCGGCGTTTCGCGATGCGTTCCGCACCGCCGACGTGACCTACGCTGCAAAAGCGCTCATGCTCAAGGCGATCGTGCGCATCGCGGCCGACGAAGGCCTCGCCGTCGACGTCTGTTCCGCCGGCGAGCTCCAGACGGCGCTGCATGCCGGCCTTGCGCCGGATCGATGTCTCATGCACGGCTGCTTCAAGACGCATGAGGAGATCGAGCTCGCCGTGTCAACCGGCGTGCGCTACGTCGTCGTCGATCACCGCGACGAGATCGCTGCGCTCGACGAAGCCGCGCGCGCGCATCGAAAGAAGCAGGCCGTGCTCGTGCGCGTCAACCCGGAGATCGCGACGGACACGCACGAGCACGTGCAGACGAGCGGACCGGATTCCAAGTTCGGCTTTGCGATCGCCGATGGACAGGCCGCCGCGGCGATCAAGCTCGCGATGGACGCGCCCGGCCTTGCGCTGGCCGGCATCCATTGCCACATCGGTTCGCGCATCGACGATCTTGCCAAATACGAAGAGGAGATCGCGGCGCTCGGCTGCTTTGCGCGCGATGTTCGAGAGAGCAGCGGCGTCGAGTTCGGCGTCGTCGACATCGGCGGTGGCATCGGCGTCTCCGAGCGTGGCGAGTCGGCGCCCACGCCGGAGCAATGGGCGGCCGTCGTCTTCGACGCCTTCGAGCGCTACTTCGCCGTCGAAGGAGTGACACGGCCTCAGATCGTCGTCGAGCCCGGACGAGCGCTCGTCACCCAAGCCGGTACGTCGCTCTACACGATCGGCGTGCGCAAGACGCTGCCGGACGGCACGCGCGCGCTCATCGTCGACGGCGGTTTGTCGGACAACCCGCGACCGGCGTTGTACGATGCGCGCTACGACGTGACGCTCTTGCGGAACGGCGGGATGCAAGAACCGGCGACACGGAGTGCGGCCAACACCACCGCCGGCGACGTCTTCACCGTCTTCGGCCGGCACTGCGAGGCGGACCGTCTCTTCCCAGACGTGACCCTCGACGACCCGCAACCCGGCGACCTGCTCGCGGTGCACAACACCGGCGCCTACACGTACTCGATGGCCAGCAACTACAACCGGTTTCCGCGTCCGGCGGTCGTCCTGGCGCGCGCCGGGCAGGCGAAACTCATCGCCCGACGCGAATCGCTCGGCCACATGCTGGATCTTGACGTATGAGGCGTTTTGGCATCGCGTGCGCCTTGCTCGCCGCGTTCGCGTTGGCGGCGTGTTCGGCCGGTTCTGACCAACCAGACAACTTGGCCGCCGTTCAAGACGTGCAACAGCACCGCAGCGGACAAGAGGTGACTGTGCAGGGCACCGTGGCCCAAGTGTTGCGGCAGAGCACGAGCGCGACCGGCCGGCACGAAAACTTCGTCATCGACGTGCACTCCGGCAACGGCGACGAGCAGTTGATCCTTGTCGCGCACAACATCGACATCGCCCCGGAAGTGCCGCTCAAAGAAGGCGATGAGGTGGTCGTCCACGGCGATCTCGAAATTGACCGGACCGGTCCAGTCATCCACTGGACGCATCACGATCCGAGCGGGCGTCATCCGCCAGGCTTCATCAAGGTGAACGGCCAGACGTATGAATGAAGGCGCGTTCAAGGAACGCGCCACCAGATTGACCGTCGCGCTCGCCTCGATCTCGCCGCGCCGCCGCCAACTGCTCGAAAGCCTCGACATCGAGGTGGTCGTCGTCAAGAGCCGCTACGACGAAGACGCGCATCACGAAGAATATGACGATCCGCTCGAACTCGTGCTCGCGCACGCGTTGGGCAAGGCGGTGCAGGCCGATCCCGGTGGTCCGCCGTTGCTCGTGGCCGCGGACACCGCTGTCGTCATCGACGGCGACATCCTCGGCAAACCGCGCGATGCTGCGGAAGCGGCCGCCATGTTGCGCCGGCTGTCGGGCCGCCGCCACGAGGTGCACACGGGTTTCGCGGTGACCGATCGAGCTATCGGCCGCACGGTCAGCGGCGTGGAGTCGACGCGCGTCACGTTCGAACCGCTCGACGACGCGCAGATCGCACGCTATGTCGCGACCGGCGAGCCGATGGACAAGGCCGGCGCGTATGGCATCCAAGGTCGGGGCGCGCTGCTTGTCGCATCCATCGACGGGGACTTCTACACCGTCATGGGACTGCCGCTCGCGCGCCTGGGGCGCGCGTTTGCTTCTTTAGGATACGAACTGCTCTAACACATGCCTTCGGTGTTCGAATCGATCTACGCGCGCCTCGCGCCGGAGATCTCCATCGATCTCGGCACGGCGAACACGCCGGTCTACGTGCGCGGCCACGGCGTCCGTTTCGTCGAGCCGACGGTGGTGGCGGTCGACACGACATCCGGCGAGGTGTTGACCGTCGGCGAAGGCGCGCGCCAGATGATGGGCAAGACGCCCCGCTCGATCACCGTCGTGCGGCCGCTGCGCAACGGCGTCATCTCGAACTACAAATACACCGAGGCGCTCGTGCGCCAGCTGCTCGATCGCGCGATGCGCGGGCGCTGGCTCATCCCGCCGCGCGTCATCGTCGGTGTGCCCGGCAGTGCGACCGATGTCGAACGCAAAGCGGTGCGTGAAGCCGCCGTCGGCGCCGGCGCGGGCCGCGTGTACTTCGTGCAGCAGGCCATCGCGGCTGCGGTCGGTGCGGGTCTGCCCATCATGGAGCCGCGTGGCAACATGATCGTCGACATCGGCGGCGGCACCACCGAGATCGCGGTGCTCTCGCTCGGCGGCTTGGTCGTCGCGCGCTCGCTCAAAATGGGCGGCAACCGCTTGGATGAGGCGATCGTGGCGCACATGCGCGCGTCGCGCGGCATCCATATCGGCGAGCGCACCGCTGAACAGCTCAAGATCGCGCTCGGCTATTACGGCCGGCCGCTCGGTCGCGCGCCGGAGAAGGTCGTCGGCCAAGACATGCGCGCGTTGCGGCCGGGAACGATCGAGGTTCGTGAGGAAGAGATCGGCTCGGCGATCGCGGAGCCGCTCGGCGAGATCGTCGACGCGATCCGCGCGGTCATCGAAGTGACGCCGCCCGAGCTCGTGCGCGATATCGCCGGCGGCGGTTTTGTGCTCGCGGGCGGCGGTGCGGCCATCGCGGGTTTGGCGGAGACGCTCGGCCTCGTGCTCAAGCTGCCCGTGCGCGTCGCCGATGAACCGCTGTTGTGCGTCGCGCGCGGCGGCGCGCAGATCCTCGAAGATCCGCGTCTGTTCAACGCGATGTTTCCGACTCCTCAGTCGCTGATCGGCAGGTGGTGGCGATCCATACGTTTTGGGATGAGCGAAAGCTCCTCGTATTCGTCGCGCTGATCATCGTGGCCGCGAGCATCGCGCTGCTGGAAATCGACGCAACCAGAAACGGGCGGCAAAGCCCGATCGACATCGCGGCCGGCGCGATCTTCACGCCGCTGCAGAGCGGCTTGACGCGCGCGGTCGACGCGGTGGGCACAGAGGCGCACAATCTGCTGCACGCCGGCGAGTTCGCGGCGCAGAACCAAACGCTGCAGGACAAGGCGGGCCGGCTCGCCGCCGCCAACGAGCGGCTGCGCGCGGACGCCGCTGAAAATCGCGAGCTGCGCCGCCTCTTGCAGATCAAACAGACACTGCCAGGCGACGCAATCGTGGCCGAAGTCGTCGGCTACGTCCCCGAATCGACGCGGCGCGAGGTGACCATCGACCGTGGTTCGCGCGACGGCGTGCACCGCGATAGCGTCGTGGTCAGCGGCGACGGTCTGGTCGGACACGTGTTGAGCACGGGGCCGCACGAGGCGCGCGTGCTGCTGGTCATCGATCCTGAGAGCGCCGTGCCCGCGTATCTCGCGCGCTCGCGTTCGTGGGGCATCGTGACCGGTACGTGGCTGCACGCCAAGATGAAGTACATCGATCAGAACGCCAAGCTACAGCCCGGCGACGTCGTCGTGACCGGCCGAGGCGAGATCTATCCGAGCGGCATCGCGATCGGCACGGTGCGCGAGATCGACCGCAAGGACAACGCGCTCTATCAGACCGCGGTGCTCGAGCCTGCGGTCGACTTCCATTCGCTCGTGCGCGTGCTCGTCTACACGTCGCCATGAACTTCGACATCGTGCGCAGCGGACCACCACGCGTTCTGTTCGGACCGCAACGGCCGGTCGACGCCGGTGCGGCAGCCGCGCCGGGCTTCTCGTGGCTGCTCGCGCTCGCCGCGCTCGCCGTACTCTTGCAGGTGACGTTCGCGCACGCGTGGACGCTGCGCGGCGCGCAGCCCAGCCTGCTCACGGTGCTCGTCGTGTGGACGGGTTTGCGCTGTGGACCGACGACGGGCGGCTGGCTCGGATTGCTCGGCGGCGCGCTCGAAGACGCGCTCGGCGGCGGCGGCGCAAGCGTGCTCGGCATGACGCTCGTCGGATTCTTATCTGGTCTTTTGAGCAGCCGCTTCTTCGCCGACTCGCCGATGGCGGTCGTCGGCGCAGTGGCGGCGGGCACGGTCGTGCGCAGCGCGGTGACGTACGTCGTGCTCGAGGTCGCGTTCGGCGATCGCGGCACCTACCACCGGCTCGCGCATGCGACCGCCTGGGAAGTCGTGCTCAACTGCGCGATCGCACTGCTTGTCGTGGTCGCACTGCGCTGGTGGTCGCGGCGCTGATGCAAGGACTGTGGGGACATTCCGGACCCGAGGAGAGCGGAGAGCGGGCGCAGCTCCCGCGCGTGTTGGTTTTCGTCGGCGGCGTGGCGATCGTCATCGCCGTGCTGGTGTGGCGCTTGGCGGACGTGCAGCTCGTGCACGGCGCCGCGTACGAGACGCTGGCGGATCAGAACCAGTTGCGCACGATTCCGCTCACCGCGCCGCGCGGCGTCATGTACGATCGGCGCGGCGTCATCGTCGTCGCCAATCGCCCCTCGTTCGTCGTCCAGGTCGTGCCGATGCAGGTCGCGGACCCGAGCTCGGAGATCGACGAGCTCGCCGGCATCCTGCACGTCACGCCGCAGTCGCTGTGGAAACGGCTGCTGCGTTACAACGGCGTCACGTACCCGACGTTCGACGCGCTCGCAGGTGCGGTGCCGCTCGGTCCCATCACGATCGCGGGCGACCTCAATCCCGCAACCGTCGCGCGTTTTTCGGAACGAGCGGACCGGCTCGCCGGCATGGCGGTCGAGTTGGTGCCCGTGCGGCACTATCCGTACGGCACGATCGGCTCGCATATCCTCGGCTACGTCGGCAGGATCACCCAAGATGAGTACGAGGCGCGCAAGCCGCTCGGCTATGGCCCGAGCGACACGATCGGCAAAGAGGGGCTGGAATTCACGTACGACCAGGCGATGCGCGGCGAAAGCGGCGGACGCGCGATCAAGGTCAACTCCGCGGGGCAGGCGGTCGCCACGCTGGGCGAGCGCGAGGCGGTGCCCGGCAACAGTCTCGACCTAACGGTCGACTGGCGGTTACAGCGCGCAGCCGAAGCAGCGATGGATCGGCAGATCCGCGTCATCGCGTCGCGCATCGGCCATCGCGTCGCGGGCGCGGCGATCGTCGAAGACGTCAACAGCGGCGCGATCCTCGCGTTGGTGAGCCAGCCGAACGTGAACCCGAACGATTTCGCGTTGCCGATCACCGAGGCGCGCTATGATGCATATCTGAACGATCCTCTCAAGCCGCTGTTCACGCGCGCGATCGCCGGCAAGTATCCGACCGGTTCTACCTTCAAGATGATCACGAGTTCCGCCGCGCTGGCCAGCGGGGTGCTCACCGCAGACAGCGTGCGGTATTGCCCCGGCTATTTCGACTTGGGTGTGGTGTTCAACGACGACGCCGCGGGCGGGCACGGCGCGCTTACCATCCGGGACGCGATCGCCCGCTCGTGCGACGTCTTCTTCTATAAGGTAGGGTTCGAGCTCGGGATCACCCGTCTGGACAGGTTCGCGAGCGCGTATGGCGTCGGGTCCGTCACCGGCATCGACCTGCCAGGCGAGACGAGCGGCACGCTGCCGACGCCGCAATGGAAGAAGAAAGTCTACGACGACCAGTGGTACGCGGGCGATACGGTCAACATGGCGATCGGCCAAGGGTATGTCGAGGTGTCGCCGATCCAACTGCTGCGCGTGGCGACGGCCGTCGCCAACGGCGGTACGCTCTACCGGCCCTATCTGCTCGCCGACGTCCGCGATGCGCATGGCCATGTCGCGACGCGCACCGAGCCATACGTCGAAGGACACGTGCCGGTGCCGGCCGGCGATCTCGATCTCGTGCGCCAAGGCATGCTTGGCGCGATCGAAAGTCCGTATGGCACCGCGCACAACATCGTGATCCCTGGATTCCATTTCGCCGGCAAGACCGGCACCGTCGAGAACGTGCGCACGCTCGACAATCCCGAAGGCCGCAACCACGCATGGTTCGTGTGCTTCGCGCCGTACGATCATCCGCAGATCGCGGTGGTCGTGTTCATGGAGAAGAGCGGCGGCTTCGGCGCGGTCAACGCGGCGCCGGTCGCGCAAGCCATCGTCGAGTACTACTACCATCTCAGCCGCGAGGGCCCAGCCGGCAACGGCATCCACGACTAAGGAGCGATTCGTGAATTGGGAAGCGGTCACCGCAATCGGCACGGTCTTCACCGGCCTGGTCATCTTCTTCACCGTCGTCGTCGGATGGCATCAGCTGCGGACGACGGTCGACCAGCTGCGCCAACTTCGACGCGCGTCGCAGCTCGACGCCGCCAACGTCATCTTCGCCGAGCTCGCCAGCCCCACGTTCCTTGACGCGCGGCGCTTCGTCCTCAACGAATTGCCCGAACGGATGAGCGATCCGAAGTTCCGCAAGGAGCTCGAAATCGTCGGACGCGCCGATGAGAACGTGCACAAAGAGCTGATCATCTTGAGGACGTTCGAGCGGGTCGGCATGTACGTCGAGCAAGAGCTTCTTGATGCCGATCTCATCTATCACCTCGCCTCAGGGCGGGTGATCGATACGTGGGAGGGTCTGGCAGATGTGGTGGCCGTGCATCGGCGCGCGCTGAACCCGAAGCTTTGGGACAACTTCGAACATCTTTACGACGGCGTCTTGAAACGGGCGCAGAGACTCGGCTTTGATCAGGTCAATGCGAGGCAACGTCTCCGCGAGGCGCGCACGACGAAAGACAGCTCAATGCTCGGCGACGAAACGCAGCCCGGCGCATAGCCCCCAAATGAAACGACGTCACGACTAGCGACAACCGCGACACTAGGGACATTCTTTCGGGCTCCCGAAACTCCAGCGCACTATGCAGACGACGACTTTTTCGCTCGCCGCCTCGATGAGCCGTTTGGGCACCGAGAGCGCCTTTGTGGTGCTCGCGCGAGCCCGCGCGCTCGAAGCCGAGGGCCGCAACATCATCCATTTGGAGATCGGCGAGCCCGATTTCGACACGCCCGAACACGTCAAGGAAGCCGGCATCGCGTCGATCCGTCAGAACCGGACGCACTACACGCCTGCGTCTGGCATCGCCGAGCTGCGCGACGCCATCGCAAAGCACGTGACCAAAACGCGCGGCATCGACGTCACGCGCGAGAACGTCGTGGTGAGCCCGGGCGCAAAACCGACGATCGCGTTCACGTTGATGGCGCTACTCGATCCCGGCGATGAAGTCGTCATCCCAGACCCGGCGTATCCCGCCTATCGCTCGATCGTCACCTATGTGAACGCCGTGCCTGTGTCGGTGCCACTGCTCGAAAGCAAACAGTTCCGGCTCGATCCGGCCGCGCTCGAAGCCGCCATCACACCCAAGACCAAAATCCTCGTGCTCAATTCACCGCATAACCCGACCGGCGGCATCTTGACCAACGAGGACATCTTCGCGATCGCGGAGATCGTGCGCAAGCACGACATCCTCGTGATCAGCGACGAGATCTACAACCGCCACTGCTACGACAAGGAATTCGCGTCGTACTACGGGCTCGCAGCGATGCCCGAACGCACGATCCTGGTGGATGGTTTTTCAAAGGCGTGGGCGATGACCGGTTGGCGTCTCGGTTTCGGCGTCTATCCGAAATACATCGCCGACGCGGTGGGCGCGCTCATGCTCAACACCGTTTCGTGCACGACGACGTTCGTGCAAGACGCGGGCGTCGAAGCATTGCAAGGCGACGACCGGCCCGTGCAAGCCATGCGCGAAGAGTTCCGCCGCCGCCGTAAGATCTTGGTGGAGGGCCTGTGCGGCATCCCCGGTGTGACGTGTCAGATGCCGGGCGGCGCGTTCTACGTCTTCCCGAACGTGTCGGCGATCGAGCGCGACGATCTCAAGCTCGCCAACTACCTATTGGAAGAGGGCAACGTCGCGGTGCTCGCCGGCTCGACGTTCGGACCCAACGGCCGCGGGTTCATCAGGATGTCGTACGCGGCATCCGAAGAAAACCTGCGCGAAGCGCTCAAGCGCATGAAGAAAGCGCTCGCGGCATACCGCCCCTAACGTCTTCAGTTGTAGTGGAGCAGCACGTAAGGCGTCGCTCTGCGCTTGTGAAATGCCCAACGGCGGCGGTGGCACGGGCACATCTCCCTCTAGCGCGTTCAACCACTCCTTGTTGGCCTCGGTGACCTCCCCTTTCATAGTACTTATTACTCTGAGCACGAATGCGGCTCGACATCAAGTATTGCCCTGAACACTTTCGCTGCATAGCGCAACTACGTCCGCGCGTCTCCATATCTTGCTTCCTCCGCCGCATTGAGGCCGCGCTGGAAGATTGTACAATGCGCCGGAGTTTTTCGAGGAACATCGGGTTCGAACTCGTATGGCTCAGCGTCCTCGCGTAGTCCGTAAATGCTGCTTGGTAGTCGCCTGCTATCGTTTCCCGGGTTGCCGAATCGATCTGCACGTTTTGTTTTTGGAGTATCCGCCACTGGGCTTTGGCTGCGGACACATCGCCTGCGCGGAAGAGCGCGATGCTGTATGGTTGCCTGATCATGGAGTCCAACGACACTCCCGTGAGTGTTGTTTCTTTCATGGCACGCTCGTACAGTGTAGCGGCCTCCGCATACCGTCCTTTCCAATCCGCATAGCGCGCGCGCTGGATGGCGTCGACATACGCATATCCCGTGTTTCGGATTCGCGACTTGAAGCGCGGATAGGCCAACCGCGAGGATGCGTCCCTCGCATGCCACGCATCCGTGATCGTTGACGAAATATTGAGGGGCTAACCTGGATGCATCGCACCGGAAGTTGGCGAAGGAAGCGCGACCGCCACGCTCCCAGTCTCAAGAATGACGTCACAGAGCCAATCGCCTTTCTGACCTCCGCGAGTGTTTTAGCCGCGACTTCTCGCGCGCGGCGAGTGCCGTCCTCGAGCACTTCTTCCAGATAACCGGGCTTCGATTCCAGTTCGCGCCGGCGCTCGCGCAGCGGCCGCAATGCGGCGTTGAGATGCACCGCCATGTCGGCTTTGTCTTCGACGCAACCCAGCTGACCGGTGCGGCAGCGGTGCGCGATGTCCATCGCGTTGGACGCGTTGAACGTCTGCTGGAAGAAAAAGACCGGACAGATCTCGGGATGGCCGGGATCGCTCTTGCGGATCTTGGTCGGGTCGGTGTACATCTCTTTGACTTTGGCGGTCGTCTCGGCCTCGCTGTCGGCGAGGAGGATGCTGTTGTTGTACGACTTGCTCATCTTGCGCCCGTCGGTGCCGGGGACGGCGGGGAAGGTCGACAACACGGCTGCCGGTTCAGCGAGCACTTGACCGTACAGATGATTGAAGCGGCGCACGATCTCGCGGCACAGCTCCAAGTGGGGCAGCTGGTCCTGACCGACCGGCACCGCCTCTCCCCGAAATGCGATGATGTCCACCGTCTGCAGCACCGGATAGCCGAGAAAGCCATGCGTCGCGATCTCGCTGCCGAGCGCGGCGATCTGGTCTTTGTAGGTAGGCACCCGTTCGAGCCACGAGACCGGCGTGATCATGGAGAGCAGCACCGCGAGTTCGCTGATCTCGGGAACGCGCGATTGCACGAACATCGTGCAGCGCTGCGGGTCTAGCCCCGCGGCGAGAAAGCCCAGCGCGACATCGCGGACGGATTCGCGGATCTCTCCGCTGCGGGCGTAGTTGGTCGTGAGCGCGTGCAGATCCGCGATCTCATAGAAGCAGTCATTGTCTTTGCTCAACGCGACGAAGTTCTGAAGCGCGCCAAGCCAGTGGCCGACGTGCAGTTTGCCCGAGGCGCGGATGCCGGCCATGATGCGCTTGCGTTTGGCCGCGGCGACAGGACTCATGCGCGTCCCTTAACCCGCCTTGGGCGGTGCGCCTCCAACTCGCGCCGCACGACATCGCGCGCGCGCACGATCGCGGGCCGCAGCTGCATGCCGCGCGCGAGATAGACCGCGATCGCCGCCGCAAGCGTGCAGCCCGTGCCGCGCATGCGCGAAACGATACGAGTGCCGCGAAAATGGACGACGCCCTGCGCGTCGGCGAGAACGTCGACGATCTCCTTGCCCTTGAGGTGGCCGCCCGTGACCAGCACCGCGCAGCCGCGCTCGCGCAAGCGGATCGCCGCGCGTTCGGCATCTGCGATGCTGCGGACGCGGATGCCGCTCAGGGCCTGCGCCTCGGCTGCGTTCGGCGTCACGAGGGTGACGAGCGGCAATAAGCCTTCGAGCGCGCCAAGCTCCGCGGCGCCTAAGAAGCGATGGCCCGACGATGACGTGATCACTGGATCAAGAACCGATGGCGGCTTCGAGCGCTGCGCACGCAAGAAGCGGGCGACCACCGCGATCAGCGGTGCGTCCGGCAGCAACCCAATGCGCAATGCATCCGGGCGTTGCTCTTGCACGACCGCGTCGAGCTGGTTGCGCAACGCGCGCGGGGGCAGCGGATAGACCTCTGCCACACGTTCGCGGTTTTGGGCGGTGACAGCAGCGATCGCCAGCGCACCCCGAGCCCCCAGGCGCTCGTAGATGAGGAGGTCGCGGCCAATTCCGGCGGCATTGGTCGGATCGGTCGATCCAATGCTGCAGATCAAGGGGCTTTTGTTAAGGGTTTTGCGCTTCACGACGACGTTATCCACATATTCACAGGCTCTGTGGAGAACACCCGTTTGGGTCTCACGGGCTTGACCGTGGTCTCGGCGAGGGCGTGGGCGCTTCCGGGGTCAGCGGCGCGATGTTCGGCGGCACCTGCTTGCCGGCGCTTTGGTAGATCCTACCGATGACCTGACGGAACTCGTCCATGAGCCGGTCGATCTCGCCGGGCGCGCCGATCAGGTTGGGCACCGCATACCAATGCGATGCTTCGGCTTCGAAAAGCGCAGAACGCGTCGCTTCGCGCGCGAGCGCGGCGTCGCCGCCCGCGGCGCGCCGGGCATCGCCAAGCGCGGTCCACATCTTGGCCTGGTTGAACGTGCCCATCCAATAGGTCAGACCGCCCTCGTCAGCGGCAGGCGCAAAGCCGTACGAGATGAGCGACGGCGGACGCGCGCGCACGAATTGGCCGATGGTGACCGACGGCACCTTGCCGGATCCGAGATCCGCAGCGAGCTCGTCGATCACGCGCGCGCGATCGGCCCGTCGATTCCAAAGCCCATCCGCCTCGACGCGCAACACGATGATCGAACCGTCGCCGCCGCGCGCGCCCGCGATGTTCGCCAGCTCCAGCACGCGGCCGCCCATCGCGCCGGGCGGAAGCTTGGGCGCGAGCACGCTCAGCGCGGCGCTCTCGTCTTGGCTCCAAAACAAAGCGGCTAACGGCGGACCGGCGGCGGCGCGCACCGCATAGGCATGAAACGCGGCGGCGTCGGCGGCGGCGACCGCTTCGCGCGAACCCCCGATGGGCGACGACCGCGGCACGCGATCGGAGAACAGCGCATAGGCGGCGTGATGCTGCTCGAGCAGCGTCGCGGTCATGTCGTCGTACGCGCCGTGCGGCGAGTACACTCCCAACGTGCCCGCTTGATACGCGCCGTTGGTGCGGAACGCGGCTTCGACCAATGCGCCGGCGTCAGCAGCCGCGTCGACGTGCACGACGTTCGACCCGCTTCTCCCGCCGCCATCGATAAGCAGCGGAAGAATCGGCTCGCCCGCAGGATCGGCGACGAGCTCGAGCTGACCGGCGGTGGCCAATTCCTTCAACCCGTCGAGCGTCGCGCGGTCGGCGGCTGCCAGCTCGTTCACATCCGCAAGCGCCTCGGCGTCGGTCAAGTGCATCTTCTGCAGCTGTGATGCGTTCGCCGGCAATTCGCCGGCGGCGGCGAGGCGGACGAGCGCGCCAAATCCGACGATATCGACGAAGTCTCCGTTGCTGAACGACGTCGCATGCGCTGGACCGAGCGCCACCGGCACGGCGGCGGCGAGCTTGCGATAGCGCTGCATCGCGGTGGTTGCGGCTATGTGCGGGTCGAGGACCGGCACTTGCGCGAGCACGCGCAAGAGATCGTTGCGCGCGCCGCCGACGAGATGGCCGCCGAGCATGGTCTGCAATGCGCTGTCGCCGGCGGCGGCGCGTGCGAGACCGTCCAGCGCCCCTGCATCGATCGCCAAAGAGAAACGCGCGCGCGGATGGGCCCGCAATGCCCGCTCGAGCGAACCGATCGTGTCCGGCGCTAACAACCCGATAGCGGCGGCGCGCACGCTCGCATCGGCGGATGTTGCCGCGCCGAGATGCCATAACACGACAACACTCGCCGGATGCACCGGCGTCGGAACCGGCGTCGGCGACGGCGATGCTGTTGGCGTTGGTGTCGCGGCCCGGGGCGATGCGGTGGGTGACGCCGGCGCGGTCGCCGCGGGCGTCGTGGGCGTAGTGGGACCAAGGCTTGGCGCCGGCGAGGAGGCGGCCGTCGCACTAACGGCGAGCGCGAGGAGTGTTGCGAGAATCATCTGCGGCTGCGTACGCTTATCATATTTGTCGGAGAAAGAAAGAGGCCGGTCTGCGCCGGCCCCTGCTATCTGCTAGGTGCCTTGAAATTATTGCACGGTCACGGTAACGGTGCCGGTGTTGCCCGCAACGGTGGCTTTGAGCGTCGCCGTCCCAGCTCCGCCGGTCGTCCCCCCGCCGAACACGCAGACGTTCTGCATCACTGTGCCCGGTGTATACGGCGTAATGCAGTCGCCGTTGAACAACGCGGCTTTTACCCCCGCCGCATCAGTAATCGTCCACGTCGCGCCCTGGGTCGCCGACACGTAATTCTGGCCGCCGAACACGTAGTATGCGATCGCGACCATCCGGAGGAATCCGGTACGACTCACGGTCGGGATGTTCGGGCCGCTTTGCACTTGGATAGAAACGAGGTTCACGAGGCTCGAAGCTCGCGACGAGCCCGATCCGATGTTCACGCCCAGGCCGCCGCAACCCACAAGGCCGAGAATAGCCACCGCGCCAAGCGTAACAAACGTTCGCCGCATAACTTGCATCGCAAGCCCTCTTTCGTGCAAACCGCCGGCCGGATAAAGAAGCAACACGTCCGTGCAGCGCCTCGTAGTGGCTCGACCGCGCGTTGCGTGATGTGACCGGTTCAGCGGGGCGGTTCGAAGGGCTGCCGAGCATATCCTCCGGAAGCGTGGCCCGCCCGCCGGACCGCCTTGCGGGCCGTCGAAATCATAACTTCTTGAGCTGCATCGGCCCCACGACCACGCTAAACGTCTGCTCGGCGCCGTCGAAAATCGCGGGCGCGACGGTCAGCGTGAACGTCTGATCGGCGTCCTGGCGCTGCGACACGGAGAAGTTGATGAACCCCGCTCGCTGCTGGCCTGGCGGCAGCCGAAATCCCTCGAAGAACCCGACGTCGTTGAGCGGGAAGCTCGCGTTCGTTCATCGCCGGGACTTTGTTCGCGCCATCGTCGAGCACGCTCTTGCCAAGCGGCAGCACTTGCACCGCCGTTTTACTACCGTTGCGGATCGTGCAATCCACCTCGATCCGCTTGTCGTAGAATTCGACACGATAGACGGTCACCTCAACGCCTTGCGCGCTCCCGGACGTGCCGACGGCGTACGCTTTCCACGGCTGCGAGAGCTGTTTCACCCGCCACGCGCCGTTTTCGCGCAGCGCGAAGAATGGCTCGCGCACGGAGCCATCGACTCGACCGCCGGTCGCGAGGTTGACGAACGAGGTCTCCTGGCGCACGATCGCCTCGACGACGTTGCCGTGCGACAGCGAGCCGATGATCGAGTACTTGTGGATCACGTACTTCGTCGAGCGCGAATTGGATGCGAAGTTGTTCACATCGCCGAAGTAGCGCTGTTGCGCCGATGTCAGTAAGCCGTATGCTGCGGCATAATCTGCGTGCGAGAGCGCGGCGACGTATTGCGTCACCGCTTGGAGAGCGCCCGGATCGGCGGTAGGCCGCGGCGTCGGCGCTGCGCCGGCGAGCGCCAGCGCAAGCGCGCCGAGAGCGATGATGTGTGGGATTCTCACGTTTCCTCCGGACAGATGCGATCGACGATGCGTTGCAGCTCGTCGTCATCGGCGTACTGGATCTCGAGCGTTCCACCGTGCGCGGCGCGCCGCAACGTCACGCGCGTCGCGAGCGCGAAACGCAAGCGGTTCTCGACCTCGGCCAAGTCGGGTGGCAACGCGCTGACGGGTTTTGTGCGCGGGGCCTTGCCGCCGGCATGCAGCGCGGCACGCTCGATATCGCGCACGCTCCATCCCTTGGCGACGGCCTCGCGCGCGAGACGCTCCGCCTTTGGCCCGGGCAAAGCGGCTAATGCGCGCGCGTGGCCCCCGGAAAGTTTTCCGTCGCGCACAAAGGCCTGCACCGAGTCTGGTAACGAGAGCAGGCGCAGCGCGTTGGCGACCGCCGGCCGGCTTTTTCCGAGCCGCTGCGCCAGCATCTCTTGCGTGAAATCATATTCCGCGACGAGTTGGCGATAGCCGGCCGCTTCTTCGATCGGATTGAGATCGGCGCGCTGCAGGTTCTCGAGCAGCGCCAGCTCGATCGCTTGACCGTCTTTTGCGTCGCGCACGAGCGCTGGGATCGTGCGCAGACCGGCGAGCTTGGCGGCGCGCCAACGGCGTTCGCCTGCGATGAGCTCGTAGTGCGCAGGGCCGTCTCGTTTGGGTCGCACGAGCACCGGCGCGAGAACGCCGTTCGCCTTGATGGATTGCGCGAGCGAGTCGAGCTCGCTTGCATGGAATGCGCGCCGCGGCTGGTGCGCGTTGGGCGCGATGTCGGCCAACGCGATCGGGATGACGGTGCGCGCGCCTGCGGGGCGTTCTTGGGAGTTCGCGCCTGGGAACAACGCGCCGAGCCCGCGTCCGAGGCCTCGCGGTTTGCTCATCGTGCCAACACCTCTTCGGCGAGCGCCGCGTACGCGGCCGCGCCCTTGCTCTTGGGGTCGAAGGTGGCGATCGGCGCGCCGTACGAGGGCGCCTCCGATAGCCGCACCGTGCGCGGGATGCGCGTCGCGAACACCTCGCCCGGAAAATAGTTCTCCACTTCGGCGACGACTTGCGTCGCGAGATTCGTGCGTCCGTCGTACATCGTGATGAGGACTCCCATGATGCGCAGATCTTCATTGAGGTGCGTGCGCACCAGCTCGATGACGCGCGTGAGCTGGCCTAGACCTTCGAGCGCGAGATACTCGGCCTGCACCGGCACGATCAGCCACTCCGCGGCGGTGAGCGCGTTCAGCGTCAGCAAGCCGAGCGACGGCGGGCAGTCGATGATGATCTCATCGTACGACTGGCGCGCACTGCGCAATGCGTTGCGCAGGCGCTGTTCTCGCGACAGCGCAGAGACGAGCTCGATCTCCGCGCCGGCAAGGTTCAGCGTCGCTGGCACGAGGCGCAAGTTTTCGACGCCCGACTCGATGGTGGCATCGCTGAGGCTGGCGCTCTTGAGCAACACGTCGTAGATGCAACGCTCGACGCGCGTCTTTTCGACGCCGAGCGCCGTCGTCGAGTTTCCCTGCGGATCGATGTCGACCAACAAGACGCGACGACCGCGGCGCGCGAGCGCCGCGGAAAGATTGACCGCAGTCGTCGTCTTGCCGACCCCGCCTTTTTGATTTGCGATGGCGATGACCCGATTTGTCCCGCTATTCGGTTTACGCTTAGCCATTCGTCCCGCTTTGCGGTCCATTGTGGGCGACTAGAAATGCCCGCGCCACGTTCAGCAGAGTCTCGCGGTCATTGCAAGCGGGGTTTTCGAGCACCTCTTCCAGACACGCGCGCAACGTCGCGCCGACCCGCTCATCACCGCGAAACTCCCGCCCGACAAGGCCGAGCTCGCGCATCATCGCGATCACGTCGTCGCCGTCGATGAACAGATCGCCCTCGGAGAGCGGCGGGCTCGCGTGAAGCATCGTCGCGACGCGGCGTTCGAACCGCTCGTTCTCGCCGTGGTCATGGGGCGGGAGACCGCTCGCGATGACGTCGGCGTGGCGCAGCTTGAAGAGATCGTCGACATGCGCCGGGCCGACCCGGCGGATGAAGCGCCGGATGCCGGCATCCGTGATGACGTCGGCGGTCGAATACATGTGGTTGGCGATGAGGCGGGCGACGCGATCGATCACGTCGCCGCTGAAGCGCAGCCGCCCGAGCAGCTGGCGCGCCATGCCTTCGCCGACCTGCTGATGGCCGTAGAAATGAGGGCCTTCTTTCGTCCGCGGCTTGCCCACGTCGTGGAGCAGCGCGGCCAGCCGCAACACGAGATCGGGCGGCGCGGCGTCGCATGCTTGGAGGCTATGGTAGTACACGGTGTGGGCGTGGAACTGGTTCTGCTCGACCTGCCAGCCCTCGAGCAGTTCCGGCATGACATGGGCCAGCGCGCCGCTCTCACGCAGCAGCTCCAGGCCGACGCTCGGTTGGGCGGCGAGCGTGAAGAGCTTGGTCAGCTCGTCGGCGATGCGTTCGGGCGCCACGGTCGGCACGAGCTCAGCCGCGTCGCGCATGGCTTTGAGCGTGCTGGGCGTGGGCGTAAGCCCGAACCGAGCCGCGAATTGCGCACCGCGTAGAATGCGCAGCGGGTCCTCATCGAACGCCTCGGCGCGCGGGGCGTCAAGCCTTCTGTTCTCGAGGTCCGCGCGGCCGCCATGGGGGTCGACCACCGCCCCCGTGCGGACATCCCGCGCCATCATGTTGATGCGAAAATCACGGCGTCCGAGGTCTTCCTCGAGCGGGATGTCGGGCGCTGACTCCACCTCGAAATCGCGGTGATGGGGGCCTGTGGAGCGCTCGCGCCGAGGCAGGGCTATATCCACGGTTTGGCCGTCGAGGGTGAACTTGATGACTCCAAAGGAAGCGCCGACCACCTCGGCTCGCCCGTAGGGCCGCAGGCGCTCCAAAATGGCCTCGAGCGGAAGTCCGGTCACGAGGTAGTCCAAATCCGGTTGCCGGGGTTGGGGACCGCCGAGCTCGGCTAAGATCGAGTCCCGCACGCTTCCGCCGACGGCAAAAACGCCGGCGTCATGGAGGGCACGAACGAGCAACGCCTCAACCGGAGGCGGTTCATGCGTCAACGGCTCATGCCCCCGACAAAATGCTCCACGTGAAACAATTCCAAGCGTCCTTCGAGCGGTCGACCCGGCCCTAGGTGGCTCCGGCTTACCCGGGCGGTCTGGTAACGATCCAGATATGGCGCTGGGCGTCAAGGTACGGAACCTCGACGTGGCGGGCCTCTACGAGCCACCCACCGCCATCGCGGATGATCCGCATCTCGCCGTCGGTCGGCCTGGCCTGACGCCCGGTGTACAAGAAGAGCCGACCCCCCGGCGCCAGCAACGGCAACGAGGCGGCGAGCGCGACAGCCGGCTTCGCGAGCGCTCGCACGAGCAGCGTGCCCGCCTGCTTCGCGAGACCAGCCGCGGCCGCCGAGGATGCGGAGAGCTGCTTGACCTCGGCATTCTGCAGGCGAAGCGCCTCGACCGCCCCCGCGAGGAATTTGGCGCGTTTGGCGCGCGGTTCGAGTAGGACGAAGGGTTGCGCGGGCCAGGCAAGCGCTGCGGGGATCCCTGGCAGCCCGGCACCGCTGCCGACGTCGAAGACCGGGCCTTCCAATGTTTGGCCGGCAAGCGGCGCGAGGCTGTCGAGCAGATGGGGGCCCACCAGCTCGTCAAGGCTCTTGGCGCCGACCAGATTGGTCTCTCGGTTCGCCGCCAGCAACAGCTCCGAGAATTCGGTCAGCCGGCCGGCGAGCCGTTGGGGCTCGGCAAAACCGAGCTGCTCGAGCCCGCGCTCAAGCCTTTCGCGAGCCGCGTCGTTCACGCGCCCGCGGCCAGCGTTTCCAACCCCGTGCGCTTGTGGAGGAAGACCGACAGCACCGCCACGTCCGCCGGGCTGACCCCTGGGATCCGGCCGGCTTGGCCGAGCGTCCGGGGACGCCGCGCCTGCAGCTTCTCGCGCGCCTCGCGCGAGAGCCCGCGGCAACCGGCAAAGTCGAAATCATCGGGGATCGGCGCATTCTCGGCCTTGGCGAGCCGTTCGACCTGTAAGGCTTGGCGCTTGATGTAGCCTTCGTAGCGCAGATGGATCACGACGCGCTCGCCGAGCTCCGGCCCCAAGCGGCCGGCGCCGGCGACGGCCGCATAGTCCGTGCCTTGCCGGCGCAGCAGCTGCGCGAGCGTGATGCCGGGTTCGGCGTCGCACGCGGCCGCGAGCGGCGGATCGGCTTTGGTGGTTTCAAGGCGCGTGCGTTCGCGTGCGAGCGCTTCGATGCGCTGCTCGAATTCGGACCACGCGCAGTCGTCAACCAATCCGATCTCGCGGCCGAGCGGCGTCATGCGTTCGTCGGCGTTGTCATGGCGCAGCAGCAGCCGGAACTCGGCGCGCGACGAGAGCATGCGATACGGTTCGGGCGCGCCCTTTGTGATCAGGTCGTCGACCAGCGTGCCGATGTACGACGTGCTGCGCGAGAACGTCACGGCTGCGCGACCTTGTGCGCGCCGCGCCGCGTTGATGCCGGCGGCGATGCCTTGCGCGGCGGCTTCTTCGTAGCCCGACGTGCCGTTGACTTGGCCGGCGTGAAAAAGCCCGCAAACCCGCATGGTTTCTAGCGTTGCGCGCAACTCGGTCGGCGGCACGACGTCGTATTCGACCGCGTAGCCTGCGCGCAACATCTGCGCATTTTCAAGTCCGGGCAGCGTGTGCAACATTTTGAGCTGCACGTCCTCGGGCAACGACGTTGAGAATCCGCCGACGTAGATCCACGCCGTCTCCCAACCTTCCGGCTCGAGAAAGATCTGATGGCTCGGATTGTGCGCGAACTTCATCACCTTGTCTTCGATCGACGGGCAGTAGCGCGGACCAATGCCTTCGATCATTCCGAGTCCGTACATCGGAGAGCGGTGCAGATTCGCCCGGATGAGCGCGTGCGTGCGCTCGTCGGTGTGCGTGATGTGGCACGCCAGCTGCGGCCCGGGAAACGCTGGGCGGCTGCGATACGAGAACGTGAGCGGCACCGGACTTGGCGGCTGCGTCTCCGTCTTGGAAAAGTCGATCGAGTCGCGATGCACGCGCGGCGGCGTGCCGGTCTTGAGCCGGACAGTCGGAAATCCGAGCCGGCGCAACGCGTCGGATAAGCCGAGGCTCGGCGCTTCGCCGATGCGGCCGCCCGCGCTGCTCTTTTCGCCGGCGAAGAGCTTGCCGCTCATGAATGTGCCTGCCGAGAGCACGACCTGGCGGGCACGCACGAGCGAACCGTCCGCGAGCACGACGCCGCTCACGCCGTCCGCATCGGTCATAAGATCGACGACGAACGCTTCGAGTAACGCGAGATCCGGCTGCGCCTCCAGCGCGGCGCGCATGCGGCGCGCATACGCGACCTTGTCGGCTTGCGCGCGCAACGCCCGCACCGCCGGCCCGCGGCTCTCGTTGAGCCAGCGTACGTGCAAATACGTGTCGTCGATGCAACGGCCCATCTCGCCGCCCAACGCATCGACTTCGCGCGCGAGCTGGCCCTTGGCGGGTCCGCCGATGGACGGATTGCACGGCATCAAGCCGATCGTCTCGAGTTTGCCGGTCACGACCAGCGTGCGCACGCCCATGCGGGCAGCCGCGAGCGCGGCTTCGCAGCCGGCGTGGCCGCCGCCGATGACGATGACGTCGAAATCTGAGTCGCTCATGTGCTCATCCGGATTTCCCTGCGCGCGCGCAAGCCCCTACGGCTCTACTTTGCGTTGCAAAGCTAACAGAAGAAGCGGATGGTGCGATTTATTTACCGACGCAAAAGCGCGCGAAGATGCCGTCGAGCACATCCTCAGTGACCGTTTCACCCGTCACTTCGCCGTACGCCGCGATCGCCGCGCGCAGATCACCGGATGCAAGATCGAGCGGCGCGCCGCTGCGTAGCGTCGCACGCGCGTGTTCGAGCGCTTCGCGTGCGCGCACGAGCGATTCCACTTGTCGCGCGTTTGCGACCAGCGCCGCGTTCGCGGCGATCGCAGCGCCGCCCCATCCAAGTTGGGCGATTCGCGCGCGCAGCACCGCGAGCGTCGCCGGCCATCGGACACTGCCGCTGATGGCGCCGTCGCCGGGATGCTCGGCCGCGAATTGCCGTGCGCCGGCGTCGCCGAGATCGAGTTTGTTCAAGAAGATGATGCGCGTGCGGCCGGCGCTTGCGGCGAGCGCTTCGCGCGCTCCGCCGTCGAGCGCTTGCGCGCCGTCCAACACGACGATGACCAATTCGGCGACACCGATCGCGCGGCGCGCGCGCGTCACGCCCTCGGCTTCGATCGCGTCCGAGGCCACGCGCAAGCCCGCCGTGTCGCGCAAGCGTAGCACGACGCCGTCGACCGCGACGCGGTCTTCGACGATGTCGCGCGTGGTGCCGGGCGTGTCGGAGACGATCGCGCGTTCCGCATCGAGCAGCGCGTTGAGCAGCGACGACTTGCCGGCGTTCGGGGGTCCGGCGATCACGCAGTCGAGCCCGTCGCGCAGCGCGCGCGCCGGTCCCGAACCGGCAAGCAGCTCATCGATGCGCGCGAGCTGGTGCGCAAGGGTGCGCTCGAACGCCGGCGCATCGGGCGGCGGCACTTCATCGGGATAATCGACGTGGGCTTCGAGCTCCACGAGCCGGGCGGTCAGCGCCTCGCGCAGCACGCGCAACTCGCGACCGAGCGCGCCCTCCAACCGAGCGGCGGCCGCTGCCGCAGCCTGTCGCGATTGCGCGTCGATCAGATCAGCGACGGCTTCGGCCTGTGCTAGATCGAGTTTGCCATTGACGAATGCGCGCCGCGTGAATTCGCCGGGACCGGCGAGCCGCGCGCCTGCCGACACGACGTGCGCGAGCGCCGACGCGACGACACCCGTTCCGCCATGCACGTGCAGCTCGACCACATCTTCACCGGTATACGAATTGGGGGCGGGAAACAAGAGCGCGAGCGCGTCGTCGACGCGTTGGCGAGTTGCTGGATCGCGCAGCCAGCCGCGCCGCGCATGTGCGGCGCGCAGCGCGCCGCCGCGCGCAGGTTCGAAGACCGCTGCGGCGATCGCCCGCGCATCGCGGCCGGAGACGCGCACGATCGCCACCGCCGAAACGCCGGGCGGCGTGGCGATCGCGGCGATCGTGTCGTCGTGGGCCGATGTCATGACCGGTCGTCCTACCGCATGCGCGGCAACCCGATCAGTAGCCGGGTTCTTCCTCGGGTCCGTAATCCGGCGGACGTTCTTGCGCGTCGCGCGGCACGATCACCACCCGCCGGTTCATGCCGCTGCCCGTCGATTCGGTGGCAAGCGCGGGATGCGCCGCCAGCGTCAAGTGGATGATGCGCCGTTCGGAAGGCGGCATCGGTAAGAGTTCGATCGCGACGCCTTCGCGCAGCGCTCGCTCGGCGCTGCGTTGTGCGATCGAGCGCAGCGTGGCGACGCGCCGCGAGCGATAGCCTTCGACGTCGACCGCGAAGAACAAACCGTCGGACTCGCCGCGGTGCATCACCGCATTGATGATCGCCGTAAGCGCGTCGAGCATCGCGCCGTGCTTGCCGATGAGGATGGCGAGATCGTCATCCGCCTCTTCATCGCGCCGGAAACGATCCGGCGGACCGGCCGGCTGCAGACCACGCACGTCGATCGTCACCTGACGGCCGTCGCGCGCGGGTTCGATGCCGCCGTACGACAGACGCGCCGGCAATCCGAGCGCGGCGATGAGGCCGGCGAGGAAGTCGCGCGCCTCCATGAACGGCTCGCGCAGTTCCGGCGGGCACACCTTGCGCGCCGGCGGACGGCCGCGGCTCTCGCCGCGCCCGGCATTGCGATCATAGCGGCCGCCGTTGCGGCCTTCGGGGCGACGTCCGCCTGGCGCGCCGCCGCGTCCGCTAAAACCACCGCGACCATAGCGCGACCCGCCGCCTCGTCCGCCCGGCGGACGGTCGCCGCGGCCGTGATTGGATCCCGAACCGTAGTCGTTCATGAGCCTTGCTTTGCCCCTTTATCTGATTGTTTGAGCGCGGCTGGCGCGGTGGCCGCGCCGTTGCCGCTGGGCTGGAGCTTACGTACCTTCGCCCCGCACTTCTCACACTTGCTGCCTTTGACGATAACGAGCCGCTCGTTGCACGACGGACAATCCAACGGGTAGCCGGCCAACGTGGCCGGCGTCTCGGCGGGCGGCGCGGCGATGCGCGACGGCGCGCGCATCACGATCCATTGCTGCACCATGCTGATGACGTTGAAGCCCAGCCAGTACAGCACGAAGCCCGACGGATAGCCGCGTAAGAAGAAGAACAGCGCGACCGGCATGATGAGCGACTGGATCTTCATCTGCGTCGCCATTTGCGGGTCGGCGCTCGGCATCGGCGTGAGCTTGACCGAGAAATACAGCGACACCGCGTACAGGAACAGCAGCACCATGTCGGGCTGGAACAGATTGGTGGCGAGGATATGCGAATACTGATGCGAGAGCGGCGAACCGATCCACAGCCACGACGCTCCTTTGAACTGATCGTTGTGCACGCGGATGGCCTGGTACACCGCCCACAGGATGGGCAGTTGCACGAGAATCGGCAGACAGCCGCCGAGCGGATTGACGTTGTGCTCGCGGTAGAGCGCCATCGTCTGCTCTTGGAGCTTCTGCTTGTTGTCTTTGTATTTCGTCTGCAAGCGCTTGAGGTAGGGCGCGAGCGCCTGCATCTCTTTGGCGGATTTGAACTGCTGGACGTACAGCGGGATCAAGGCGACGCGGATGACGAGTGCGAGCACGAGCATCGACCAGCCGTAGTTGTGGGTGACCCCGTTGATGTAGTCGATGATGCCCGCGAAGAAGTGCGAGAGCACGTCGAACATCTCGGTGAACGGATTGGCGAATCCGAACAGCAGTGCGGCCAGGGGCAAGAGCAGCGTCGCGATCGTCATTCTCTCTTCTTATATACGTGCGTTCACGGCACCGGGTCGTAGCCGCCGGGATGCCAGGGGTGGCAACGTAGCAGCCGCTTGGCCGCCAGCGCTGATCCGCGGACCCCGCCGTACCGTTCGATCGCCTGCGCGGCGTACTCGGAGCAGGTCGGCGTGAAGCGGCACGCCGGCGGCAGCAACTTTGAGATCGTCCGCTGATACGTGCGGATGGCGGCGACGAGCGGGTTCATACGCGCCGCCGAGCGGGGGCAGGCTTGGGCTTGGCCGTCGCGGCGCGTTCGAGCGCGCGTGTGAGATGATGTCGAAGCTCCTCAAACGTCAGACCGGCCGCGCCTGGCCGGCACGAGATCACATACCATCGATGCGGCGGTCCGAGCTGCGCGCGATCGAGGATCGCCTTGCAGCGGCGCCGCAGGCGATTGCGGTGCACCGCTTTGCCGACGGTCTTCGGGATGACGACGCCGATTTTGGTCGTCATCGCGTCGCGCGGCGTGAATCCGAACACCGTGAGCGCGTCGCGCGCGGCTGCCGTGCCGCGGCGGATCACGAGGGTGAACTCCCGCCTGCCGCGCAAGCTGTCATAAGTGCGCATGGCGGACAGCGTATGGCTCGTCAGTCCGGCGTGAGGCGTGTGCGCCCCTTGCGTCGACGTGCAGCGAGCACGCGGCGGCCATTTTTGGTGGCCATGCGCGCCCGAAATCCGTGCGTCCGCTTACGCCGGCGGTTGTGCGGCTGAAAAGTGCGTTTCACGATTCCTCGGGTTCTACATACCAAGTGCCGCGCGCGGCGGCACTTGCAAAAAGACGCGATGCGAAGATTTCCATTATAGACGCGCTCGCGCGATACCGTCAAGAAAACGACTGCGACCGGCCTTGCGGGACGTAGGCCAAGGGCGATGGCGGGCAGAAGACCGACCCTCGCATCCGTGGATGGACGGTGCATGGCGCGCCGGCGCGCGAAATGCGAAAAACCGCGCAAAACCCTGTGGATATTGGCCTTGAAAGCTCTCCCGATCCTCCGAATTTCCCCTATTCACACCTGTGGATAACGCTGTGGATACATACGCGCGGTGGCGCAAGCCCTTTTGGAGCATGGCATTGCTCCGATTCGCGCGCGAAAATCGCGAAAATCTTGTGCGCAGCCGTCACACCGTGGATCGCAATTGGCGATCCGACGACGCGGACGCGTTCGCCCGTCGCGCAAGCGCTTGCGCGCAAGCGCGAAAAACGTATCCACATGCACCACAGTTTTGTTGTGGATATGTGCATAGAAAAATCGCGCAAACCCTGAAGGAATAAGGATTTCCGCTCCCTAAAGCGCGGAACCCGTCCGATTCCGCTCACAGACTCGGACAGCGATTTCCTTTACGAACGAAATAGAAAGAGTGATGGAAGTGGCAACTGTTCTCGGCACCAACGAAGAGTATCTGTGGCAGAGCTGTCTGGGCGCGCTGGAAAATCGTTTCACCAAACCCATCTTCGAAACGTGGATCAAACCGATGCGCGTCTCACGCATGACAACGGACGAAGTCACCTTGACCGTTCAAAACGCGTTTGCCAAAGATTGGGCGGAGAACCGGCTCAAAGCGACCATCTTAGGAACCCTGACCGAGATCATGGGAGCACCCATGAACGTCAGGTTTGTCATCAGTGAAGAGACGGACCTTGGTGCGGGACAGTCAGAGCCCAGCCTGCTCCCAGTCCCGAGCGCCGCAGCGGCGACTGTCATTGAAGATTTCCGCCATACCGGCCTCACCGAGCGCTACACCTTCGAACAGTTCGTCGTCGGGGCCACCAATCGTTTCGCGCACGCCGCGGCGCAGGCAGTCGCCGACTCGCCCGCCCGCGCGTACAACCCGCTGTTCATCTACGGCGCGGTCGGTCTGGGCAAGACGCACCTCATGCACGCGATCGGCCACCGCGTGCTCGTCTCCGATCCGAAAGCGCGCGTCGTGTACGTCTCGTCAGAGACGTTCACCAACGAGTTCATCACCGCGATCAAGAACAACCAGACGGTCGAGTTCCGCAATCGCTACCGCACGGTCGACGTGCTGCTCATCGACGACATCCAATTCTTGGAAGGCAAAGAACAGACGCAAGAAGAGTTCTTTCACACCTTCAACACGCTGCACGAAGCATCCAAGCAGCTGGTGATATCGAGCGACCGGCCGCCCAAAGACATCCAAACGCTGGAGAACCGGCTGCGGTCAAGGTTCGAATGGGGCCTGTTGACCGACATCCAGCAGCCCGACCTCGAGACCCGCGAAGCGATCTTGCGCAAGAAGGCCGAGAGCGACCACATCGACGTGCCGCACGAGGTGACGTCCTACATCGCCAAGATCATCCCGTCCAACATCAGGCAGCTCGAAGGTGCGCTGATCAAGCTGACCGCGTACGCCTCGCTCTATAAGAAGCCGATCACCGTCGAGCTTGCCACCGAAGTGCTGCGCAACGAGATCCAAGAAGTGCCGCTGCGCAAGGTCACGATCGCGCTCATCAAAGAGAAAGTGGCGCGTTTCCATGGCATCACGCTCAAAGAGCTCGAGGGCCAGCGTCGCGACCACCGCTTGACCGTACCCCGCCAGATCGCCATGTACTTGGCCTGCGATCTCACCAACGCATCGCTGCCGCAGATCGCCCGGGAGTTCGGCAAGAAGGACCACACGACCGTGATGTACGCGCGCAACAAGGTCAAAGACCAGATGGAGCGCGATCCCGAGTTCCGGAGCAAGCTCAAGTCGGTGGTCGCCACCATCAACCAGGACGGCTGATCACCGCGCCGCGGGCAGCCGCGTGGATAGGTTGCGCAAAGCGTGGACAGCGCGACCGTCTAGCGGCATGACCGCGGTCGCATGTGCACGCGGTGCATGACCGGCCAGCATCCTCCACAGGCGCACCGGTGCGCGAACGGAGGCCGCGTCGACCTCGCCGGCACTATCCTCGGTATGCACCGCACTAATACGAAGACGACGACAAAGATAAATCTCTAAAGACCACGGAATGAACTCGACGACGTTGCGAATAACTACGCACGGACAAGGCTAAGGGGTGACGATGAAGTTCAGCTGCAACGCGAAAGACATCGCGGGGGCGGTTGCTGCCGCGAGCAAAGTGGTCAACGCGCACACGACGATGCCTATCTTGGGCAACGTCTTGCTGTCGGCCAAGAAAGGCCGCGTCAGCGTCCGCGCCACCGATCTCGAGCTCACCCTAGAGAACGCATTCAACGCCGAGGTGCTCGAGGAAGGCCGTTGCACCGTGCCGGCCCGCTTGTTCTCAGGCTACCTCGCCAACCTGCCGCCGGCGACGCTCGAGATGACCGGCACCGCAAGCCGCGCGACGTGCAAATGCGAACGCTCGAACTACGAATTCTTCGCGCTGCCGGCTGATGAGTATCCGCCGTTGCCCGAAGGCACGTCGTCGGACGAGTTTCGGATCGACGCGAAAGCGTTTCGCGACGCGGCATCCGCCGTCACATTCGCTGCGTCGAGCGAAGAGGCGCGCGGCCCCGTGCTCATGGGGACCCTGCTCGAGCTCGATGGCTCATCGCTCACCATGGTGGCGACCGACGGCTATCGTCTCGCGCGCTACCAGCTCGGACTGACCGAGCCCATCAAACAATCCGCTCGCCTGATCGTGCCGGCCCGCGCGTTGAGCGAAGTCGTGCGCACCGCCGCCGGCGGCACCATCGAAGCTAAGGTGCTCGGCGGGCAGGCGAACCAACTCGTGTTCAACACCGGCGACGTCAAAGTCATCGCGCGTTTGATCGACGGGCAATATCCGAACTATCAACAAGTCATCCCCAAGGAGTTCGACAAGCGCGTCATCGCGAGCACGGAAAAACTGCTCGCGAGCTTGCGGCGCGCCGAAGTCGTCGCGGGCGATCGCGCCAGCATGGTGAAGCTCGCGATGGACGGCACCAGCCTCGTCATCACGGCCAGCTCTGACACGGCCGGAACGGCGTACGAGGAGATAGACGTCGAGCGCACCGGCGATCCGCTCACGATCGCCTTCAACGCGAAGTATCTCGTCGAGATCTTGAACCACATCGCAAGCGACACGGTCGCCATGAGCTTCCAAGGCGCGCTCAATCCGGGCGCGATGCGCCCCGCGACGGGCGATCTCGCCGAGCGCCAGCTGTACATCCTCATGCCGCTGCGCCAGTAGTTCCGTGCGCGTCCTGGCACTCGAGCTCGCGAACTTCCGCAATTACGCCGCCCTCCGTTTCGAACCGCCGGAGGGCGCCTGCGTCTTGGTGGGCGCGAATGCGCAGGGCAAATCGAACGTGCTCGAAGCGCTCGGCGTGCTGTCGCTCGGCAAATCCTTCCGCGCCGTGCGCGAATCCGATCTTATCAGGTTCGACGCACCGCTTGCGAGCGTCTCGGCGCGCGTGCGCACCCGCGCCGGCGAAGCAACCGCCGAGTGCGTGATCGCGCGCTCGGGCGACGGAGCGCGTAAGCGCTTCTCCCGCAACGGGCGGCGCATATCGTACGGCAATTTCCTCGGCGGCATCACGGCCGTGACGTTCGTGCCCGCCGACCTTGGCCTGGTGACAGGCCCGGCAGGCGTGCGCCGGCGGCTGCTCAACGCCGCGTTGTCGCAGATCGACCGAGGCTACTATCACGATCTCGCGGCGTACGTCAAACTGCTCGCGCAGAAGAACGCCTTTCTCAAATCCCCCGACGCCGCCGATCGCACGCTGCTGGCGACGTACAATGCGCAAGTGATCGACGTCGGCACGCGGCTCGTCGTCGCGCGGGCAGGCTACGTGCGTCGCCTAGCGCACGAAGCGCAAAGCGTCCACGCGCGTTGGGTCGGCGGCCGCGATCAATTCGACGTCGAATATGCGCCGTCGCCGCCGCAGAGCGCGCACACCCCCGACGCCGTCGCGTCCGCGCTCGCCGTCGCGCTCTCGCGTTTGGCGCCCGCCGAGGCCGCGCGCAAGATGGCGCTCGTCGGACCGCATCGCGACGACATCGCGCTTCTCCTCGGCGGCCGGCCGCTCGCGCGCTACGGTTCCCAAGGCCAGCAGCGCACCGCCGTGCTCGCGATCAAAGCGGCGGAATATGCGCTCGCCCATGCCGCCGCCGGCGAAGCGCCGCTCTTGCTGCTCGACGACGTCCTCTCGGAGCTCGACGAACAGCGGCGCAGCGCGTTCTTGTCGAGCATCGCGGGCTTCGAGCAAGCATTCATCACCGCGACGGATCTCTCCGACGTCGCGCTCGACACACCGCACCACGTGTTCGTGGTGAAGGACGGAACGGTCGTCGACGCGATGAGGCACAAGGCAAGCGCATGACCGGACCGCAATCGCTGCGCGCATTGCTCGCGGCATACAGGCCGGCGGGGGAGCGCACGCGCGCCGGCGGCGAGGCTGGAGCGCTGGCGGCGGCGTGGCCGGAGAGCGTCGGCGCCGACGTCGCGCGACGCACGCGGGCGGCGACGTATCGCGACGGCACGTTGACCGTCTTGACGCCGAGCAGCGCGTGGAGCCACCAGCTCACGTTCTTAGCGCCGACGATCATCGAGCGTCTGCGCGAGCGGTGTCCGGGCGTGGACCTGCGGCGCTTGAAGTTCATCGTGGCGACCGGCCGCAGCCGCGCACTGCTCGTTGGCGCTGCGCCGGCGCGCCCCCGTCGGCGACCTCGGGCGCACGAGGCCGCAAGCGCGGGGGTTGACGACGGCGCCGCTGCGGGGGAAAGCCTCGAGGAATTGCTGCAGCGCTTGCGCCGGGAACAGGCGGCGCTCGACGCGCAGCGCGCGCAAGCCGGTTGGCGGCGGTGCGCCACGTGCGGCTGCTGGGCGGATGTCGCGACGAGGACGCCCATGTGCGTCGTGTGCGCAGATGCGTCGCGCCGCGCGGCCGACGGCCGCATCGCCGGGGCGATCGCGGGCGCGCCGTGGTTGACGTTCAAGGAACTGCGCGAGCACGTGCCCGGCGTCGACTTGCGCAGCTACGAACGCGTGCGGCGGACGCTGATGACGCAATGGGAGCAGCAGGTGTTCAACGCGCGCCAACGGCTCCGGCGCGACGCGCTCGACGCATCCGATCGCGTGGTCGCGTGGAGCTATGCCATGCTCGCGACGCAGCGGCGCAAGGACGATCTGAGCGAGGCGGCGCTGGCCGGCGTGCTCGGACGAGCGTGGGCGGATGTGCTCTGGCGAAAGGCGGCGCGGCCGGTTCGCGAGAAATCAACGAAATAACGACCTCATCAAAAATATCGAGTCGAACGGTATTTCTGGAGCAGGGCGAGCGTGGCTCGCCCGCTTTGTGACTTCAAGGGAACATTTTGGCGAAACGACCGGGTGACGGCGAATACAACGCCGCGCAGATCAAGGTGCTCAAGGGGCTCGAAGGCGTGCGCAGGCGGCCGGGCATGTACGTCGGCGACACGAGCACGCGCGGCTTGCATCAGATCGCATTCGAGGCAGTGGACAACGCCGTCGACGAAGCGTTGGCAGGTTACTGCCGCAACATCACCGTCACCATCCACAAAGACGGCTCGTTGTCGGTGGAAGACGACGGCCGCGGCATCCCCGTCGACGTCATCCCCAGCGAGAAGAAGCCCGCGATCGAGGTCGTCATGACCGTGCTGCACGCCGGCGGCAAGTTCGACCAGCTCGGTTACAAGGTCTCAGGCGGCTTGCACGGCGTCGGCATCTCGGTCACCAACGCGCTCTCCGAATGGATGATCACGCGCGTCAAGCGCGACGGCAAGCTGTACGAGCAGAAGTTCTCGCGCGGCATCGCGACCTCCAAGCTCAAGGTGCTCGGGCCGGCTGACGGCACGGGCACGATCCAGCATTTCAAGCCGGATCCGCAGATCTTCGCGACGTTGGATTTCTCGCTCGACATCTTGCAGCAGCGCCTGCGCGAGCTCGCGTTCCTCAATCGCGGGCTGCGCATCGAGTTGATCGACGAGCGCGTCGACAAGAAGCAGACCTTCATGTACGAAGGCGGCATCAAGAGCTTCGTCGAGCATCTCAACAAGAACAAAGAGCCGCTGCACGACGTGCGCTACATCGCGGGCGAGCGCGGCAAAGTGGCGGTCGAAGTCGCTTTCCAATACAACGACGGTTACATCGAGAACGTCTACGCCTACGCCAATAACATCCACACGGTCGACGGCGGCACGCACCTGGTCGGTTTCCGGACGTCGTTGACGCGCGTGCTCAACAACTACGCGAAGAAGCACGGCATGCTCAAAGAGTCGGAAGGCAACCTTGCGGGCGAGGACGTGCGCGAAGGTTTGACGGCCGTCGTCTCCGTGAAGCTGCCAAACCCCGAGTTCGAAGGGCAGACGAAAGCGAAGCTCGGCAGCACCGAGGCGCGCAGCGCGGTCGACGAGATCGTCGCCGAGGCGCTCAACTATTATCTCGAAGAGAACCCGGGGCCGGCACGGCGCATCATCGAAAAGACGATCAACGCCAACCGCGCGCGCGAGGCGGCGCGCAAGGCGCGCGATCTCGCGCGGCGCAAGAACGCGCTCGACGGCGGTTCGCTGCCCGGCAAGCTCGCCGATTGCTCCGAACGCGATCCGGCCAAGAGCGAGATCTTCTTGGTGGAAGGCGAGTCGGCGGGCGGCAGCGCGAAACAAGGCCGCGATCGCCACTTCCAAGCGATCCTGCCGCTCAAGGGCAAGATCCTCAACGTCGAAAAGGCGCGCCTCGACAAGATCGTCGGCCACGAAGAGATCCGCGCGCTCATCACCGCGCTCGGCACGGGTTTCGAGGCGGACTTTGACATCGCCAAGCTGCGCTACCATCGCGTCTACATCATGACCGATGCCGACGTCGACGGCTCGCACATCCGCACGCTGCTGCTCACGTTCTTCTTTAGATATATGCGCAAGCTGATCGAAGGCGGCAACCTGTTCATCGCGCAGCCGCCGCTCTACCAGGTCAAGAAGGGCAAGAAGGTCTGGTACTGCTATCGCGATGACGAGCGCGACGCGGTCATCGCGCAGGCGGGCGACGGCTACTCGATCCAGCAGTACAAGGGCCTTGGCGAGATGGATCCCGAGCAGCTCTGGGAGACCACCATGGATCCCGAGCGCCGCATCGTGCGCAAGGTGCTGCTCGAAGATGAAGTGGCGGCCAACGAGATGTTCTCGATCCTCATGGGGGAGAAGGTCGACCCACGCAAGCAGTTCATCGCCGACAACGCGCGCGACGTCAAGAACCTGGACATCTGAACCGGCGCCTCATCGTCACCGGCGACGATTTCGGCCAGTCGCCGGAAGTCAACGAGGCGATCGAGCGCGCGCATCGCGACGGCATCCTCACCACCACCTGCCTCATGGTGGGCGAACCGGCCGCGGCTGACGCGGTCGCGAGAGCACAGCGCTTGCCTGAGCTCCATGTCGGATTGCACGTCGTGCTGGTCGCCGGCCGGCCGGTGCTGCCCGCCGACCAAGTGCCCGACCTGGTCGACGAGCGCGGCGAGTTCTCGGCGCGTCTCGTGCAGACCGGATTCAAATACTTCTTCCATCCGCGCGTGCGCCGGCAGCTCGAGGCCGAGATCCGCGCGCAGTTCGCGGCGTTTGCGCGCACCGGACTGCGCCTCGACCACGTCAACGCGCACAACCACATGCACATCCACCCGACGATTTTCGGCCTGATGCTCAAAGCCGGCCGGGAGTATGGCGATCCGCCGGTCCGGATCCCGTGCGAGCCCTTGCTGCCGTCGTGGCGCGCACGGCGCACGGACCTCGCCGGCCGCTTCGGCAACGATGTGCTGCTCGCGCCGCTGTTCGCGTTGATGCGTGCCCGTTGCCGTCGCGCCGGTGTCGCGTACAACGACTACGTGTTCGGCATGGACGATACTGGCCACATGACGAGCGATGTCGTGTTGGCGCTCCTGCGCGCCCTGCCGCCCGGCGCGAGCGAGATGTACTTCCATCCGGCGACGCACGGGCCGCGAGCCGCTGAATTGGCGACGTTGACGGATCCGGCCGTCGCGCGTGCGCTAGACGAATACGGCATCACGCGCATCTCGTTCCGCGACCTCGCGCAAGAGCGGGCATGACGCACGCGCTCGTCGCGTACACGCTGCTCGCGCTGTGCGCCTGCGCGCTCGCGTACGCCGTGATCGCGCTCGCTCGCATGCTCGCGTTCGGCGCGCGGCTCAAGGCGTACGAGAACGGTCGAGTAAACTCGACCGCTCCCTCACCCGCGATCACGATACTCAAGCCGGTCGCCGGGCTCGAAGCGGGCCTCTACGAGAATCTCTGCACGTTTTGCGCGCAAGACTATCCACAATTCCAAGTCGTGTTCGGCATCCCGCAAGCCGACGATCCCGCGGCCGCGGTCATCGCGGACGTCGCGCGCGCGTTTCCCGGCCGGGCGATCGTGCTCGTCACCGGGCGCGCGGCGTCGGCTCGGAATCTCAAAGTCGCGCAGCTTATGGAGATGGTGAAGTCGGCAGCGCACGAGCTGCTCGTCGTCGCCGACAGCGACACGCGCGTCGACGCTGGCTACCTGCGCGCCGTCGCGAGCGCGTTTGCGGACGACGACGTCGGCGCGGCTACCTGCGTCTATCGCGGCGCGCCGCGTGCGGGCATCGCGTCGGCGCTCGGCGCGCTTATGATCGACGATCAGTTCATCCCGTCGGTTCTCGTGGCCGCCGGCGGCGGCGTGCGTTTTTGTCTGGGTGCGACGATGGCGGTGACGCGCCGTGCATTGGACGCCATCGGCGGCTTCGCGGCGCTGTCGGACTTCCTCGCCGATGATCAAATGCTGGGCGAACTAATCAGCCGCGGCGGGTTACGCGTCGAAATCGCGCCGTACGTCGTCGATCATATCGTCGACGAGCCGACGATGCACGCGCTGTGGTCGCACGAACTGCGCTGGGCGCGTACCAGCCGCGCCGCTCGCCCCTGGGGATACATGGGCTACTTCATCACGTTCGTCTGGCCGCCGGCCCTGGTCTACCTGCTCGTCGCGGGGAGCACAACGCTCGCCATGGCGATCCTCGGAGCCGCTGTGGCGCTGCGCGTCGCGTCGCATTACGCGTCGAGGGCCGGGCTGCGCGCGCGCGGTCGCGATCCGTTGTGGCTCGTGCCGCTGCGCGACGTCATGGGCCTGGCCGTGTGGGCGTGCAGCTTCTTCGGCCGAGGCGTGCGTTGGCGCGATCGGGCGCTGCGCATCGACGCCCGAGGACGCATCGTCGCCGCCGTGCCGCAGAGGCCACACACCCGCGCTGCCCAAACTGCTGCCGACGAAACGGAGGCTCGCCGATGAACGTCATGGCTCGCTCGTTGTCGCGCGCGTCGCTCACGTGTATCTGCGCGGCGATCGCGCTCGTACCGCTCGCATGCACCAAGGTCAGCACGCAGACAGGGCCGCCTGGCGGCGCGCACGCGTATACGCATCACGGCGTGCTGCGCATGGGCGAGAACTTCGATCCCGCCAACTTGAACCCGTTGCTGACGACCGATCAGACCACGATCGAGATCTCGATGTTCTGGTCGGGCTATC
Organism: Vulcanimicrobiota bacterium; assembly: GCA_963812135.1. GTDB lineage: Bacteria > Vulcanimicrobiota > Vulcanimicrobiia > Eremiobacterales > Eremiobacteraceae > JAFAHD01. The sequence continues at coordinate 298,457 of CAWETU010000001.1, read as the reverse complement.
TCTTCAATTGGAGCGACGAAAACCAGTGGGTGCCCGAACTCGCGACGCAAGTCCCGTCGCTGAACAACGGCGGCATCAGCAAGGACGGGCTCGCCATCACCTACCATCTTCGCCCCGGCGTGACATGGCAGGATGGCGCGCCGTACGGCGCCGACGACGTCATCTTCACCTGGCAACAAGTGATGAATCCGAACAACAACGTCGGCGGGCGTTTGGGTTACGATTTGATCAGCCGCATCGACAAACGCGACGACCACACGATCGTCGTTCATTTGAAACACCCATACGCGCCGTTCGTCGCGACGTTTTTCACGATGAGCAGCACCCCGTACTCCATCCTGCCCAAGCATCTGCTCTCGGGCATGTCCGATATCAACCGCGCGGCATACAACAATCTGCCGGTCGGCACCGGACCGTTCAAAGTCGTCGAGTGGCACAAGGGCAGCTCGATCACGCTCGTCGCGAATCCCCACTACTGGCGCGGACCGCCGAAGCTCAAGACCATCGAGTACCATATCATCCCCAACGACGAGACGCTCCTCACGCAGCTGCGCACGCACGAGATCGATTTCACGTATGGGGCGTCGCAATCGCTGGTGTCGGAGCTACGGACCATCGATGGAGTGAACGTGAACCTCAATCCGTTCACCGCGTTCGCCATGCTCGGCTACAACATCGCGCGCCCGAGCCTGCGCGACGTGCGCGTGCGTCAGGCGCTCGCGTACGCCACCGATCGCGACAGCATCATCAACAAAGCCGCACACGGCGTCCCCTTGCCCTCGGACAGTGACCAACCCGCGTTCTTATGGGCATACAATCCAGACGTCGCGAAATATCCGTACGATCCTGCGCGCGCCGGCGCGTTGCTGGACGCCGCGGGCTGGAAACTCGGCGCAGACGGGTATCGCTACAAGGCTGGCCAGAAGCTCGAGCTGATCGCCGCAGGTACCGCCGGCTCCGCGATCGAGACCGTCGTGTTCGGTGTCTTGCAGCAGAACTGGAAAGCCGTCGGCGTCGACTTGGCGGTAAAACGGTATAGCCAAGCCATTGGTTTTGCGAACTACGCGGAAGGCGGGATCATCCAAACCGGCAAGTTCGACGTCGCGTTCTTCTCATGGGTCAACGGTGTCGATCCCGACGACTCCGTCTTCACGATGTGCGATCAGTGGCCGCCCGTCGGGCAGAACGTCTATCATTATTGCAATCCGAAGCTCGACGCGGCCGAGCGTATCGCGTTGAGCTCGTACGACCAACCCACGCGCAAGAAAGCGTACGACGAGATCCAGCGCTGGCTCTCGGTCGACCAGCCGTTCTTGGTCGTCTGGTTCAGCCGGCGCGTCAACGTCTACAACACCGATTTCAAGGGTTTTAAGCCGGCCCACGCGGTGACCCAGTTCTGGAACACCTGGGAGTGGTCGATCTAGAATCTTCATTTATATCTGCGCGGCCAGGGTGTGACGTCCCAGAGGCCGCCCCGCCATGTGCGCGCAGGCATAAAGGGGAATAGGGTCCTGTAGATGGCTTCCCGTCGGGTTTTCGCGCTCCGCGCCGTGCTGGCGACCGTGGCCGTGGCGGCGCTCCTCATACTGGCGCTGAGCTTCGAAGGCCCGCGGTCGGTACTGGCGCGCGGCGCGTTCTCGGCGTACCTCGCTTGGCACGGGATGTACCTCGCCCGAGGCGATCTGCGCGTGGCGAGCGACCGCTTGACCGCGACCGGGCTGCAGATCGACGACCGGCACGGGCGCGTGTTGTCCGCCGACCGCTTGACCGTCGACTACGACTGGCGCGTGCTGATCGGACGCAGCGACCGGCGCTACGGCATCCGCGCGCTCGATATCACGCGCCCTGCACTGCGTATCTTCGTGCTGCCGGACGGCTCGACGAATCTCTCCCCGTTCGCGCCTCGCGCCGGGGCGCCGTCGGCGGCCGTTGCGCCACATGCCAACCCGCTGCCGCCGCTGGAACTCACGTTTCGCCTAACCGCCGGCCAAGTCGACGTCGAGAACCCGACGGCGTTCGCGCGACCGGGGCGCGCGTTCTCGGTGACCGATGTCCAGCTCGCCGCCGACGCGCATGGCGGACGGCTCGTGGGCCGTGCGTTCGCGCGATACGCGGCCGAAGGAGCCACCACCGTGATCCGTGGGGCCGTATCCGAAGACGACACGGTAGGTTTTGCGCAAGCGCAGTTCGTGGCGCGGGGCGCCGCGGTCGCGCCGCCCCTCGACGCGTTCATCTCAACGCCGTTGTTCGCGGCGGAGCGCGGCGTCGCGGACGTGACGATCCGCGCGTACGATGCGGGCTACTCGAGCAGTACTGGACCGACGTGGCACGCGAGCGCCCGAGCCGAGCTGACCGGCGGCCAGTTCCGCGTCGTGCCGCTCGATGTGCCGGTACGCGACATGCGCGGAGCGCTCACGCTCGGCGGCGGCTACCTCGGATTTGCCTCGCTCACCGGCACCGCCGCGCGGCTGCCGGTCATCGCAGCGGGCAGCATCCGTCTCGTCGACGGCGTGCGCCTCGCATTCAGCGCGCGCACGCGCGGCGATTTGCGCGACGGGAAACACTTGCTGACGTTCGCGCGCACGAGCGCGTTGGACGGCGGCTTCGACGGGCGGCTGCGTGTCGACGGCCTGCTGCACGACGTCCACGTGGCCGGCGCCATCGCCGCGCCGGGCGACGCGCATGTCCTCGGCATCCCCGTGCGTGCGGCGCACGCCGCTTTCTACTATCAGAACAACCACGTGACGATGCCGCAGGTCGATGCGCAGTACGACCGCGGCCACGTATGGGCGGACGGCGACGTCGCGCTCACGGCAAGCGAACCCGAAATCCAGGCTATCGTGCGCGCGCGCATGCCGAGCGCGGACGTGCCGGTGATCGTCAATCTCAATCGCGGCGGCGACATCGCGACGCTGCTCTCGATCGACGGTTCTCCGAGCAGCGCTGAGTTCAACGTCTTCGCCCGGACGCTTGGCGGCCGCGGTGCGGTCGCCACGGCAGCGGCAGGCGGCACATTCGGCAGGTCGGCGGTCGGCGCACTGCTCGTCGCGTGGCCGGGGGGCGACGTGAGCGCGCGCACCGCATACGACCATTCAAATCCGGCCGACCGAGCGCTCTTCGCGAGCGTCATCGCGTCGCATGCTCCGGTGGAGCTCAGCGCCGGAGCAGCATCGCTGCCCGGGAATCGCCGCACCCATCTCGCTGCCGCGCGTCGCCGGGATCTTCGACGGCGTCGCGCTGGTGCGCGGTGCGGACCCGCCCGGCGGCGACTTGCAGACCGCTATCGACATGCACGGGCGGCGCGTTGTTTTCGGCGCGGAGCGCATCGACGACGTCGCGCTCCGGGCGCATGGTAATGGTCCGCGCATCTCGCTTGATGCGTTCACGCTGCGCGGACGCGATGCGACGATGCGCGCGTCCGGTATCGCTGCCGTGAACATGAACACGTTGCACGCGGCCGCCGAACTTCGCGGGAGCGGCGCGATCGATCTGGCCAATGCGCCATCGGTGCCCGGTGTCTCGTTGGGCGGCAGCCTACGAGGCGATTTCGAAGCGGCCATGAGCGACACCGGCTGGGCCGCGTCGGTCGCGACGCGCGACGGCGACGCGACGTTGGCCGGCGTGCCTTTGCGCGGCGCGACGCTCAACGCGACCGCAGGCGGACGTCAGCCGTTGCGCTACGCGCTCGACGGCGGCGCATTGGGCGGCACGATCGCCGCGATCGGCACCACCGCTCGCTCCGACGTCTTCGCGAGCGGGATCGATATGCGCGCGTTGCGCCAGAGCGGATCGCCCCTTGATGCTGGCACGGCGGTGCTGATCGGCACCATCGCGACGACGAAGCACGGACCGGATCTGTCGGCCGGCGTGTCGGTTGCGGGCGGGCGCTACGGGCGCATGCCGCTTGACGCATCGGCCGATCTCGCGTTCGCTGGCAGCGTCCTGCGCGCGTCAGGCAACGTCGACGTCGCGGGCACGCGCGTGCAACTGCGCGGTTCGGCGCGCGGCATCGCGCCGAGCGCATCATTGCGCGACGTCGCGCTCGACGCGACCGCGGCGGTGAACGACGGAAATCTCGCGATCGTCCAGGGCTATCTGCCGCCGGCGATGCCGGTGACCGGCGCGTTTGATGCGCACATGACGATTGCCGGGAACGCAAACGCGCCGCACGTCGCCGGATCGCTCGCAAGCGGCGCCGCGACGTTGCGCGGCGTCACGCTGCTCGGAAACGCGAGCACGTTTGCGTATCGCGACGGCGGGATCACCATCCGCAACGGCTCGACCCAGCATGGCGACACGCGCCTCGCGTTTGGCGGCAGTTACTCGCCGCGCGAGGCGAGCGTTCACGTCGCAAGCACGCACATCGATCTGTCCGATATCAATGATTTCTTCGAAGGGCGCGACGTGCTCGAGGGCATCGGCCCCGCGACGCTCTCGCTGGCGCTCGCACCGGGCAGCGTCAACGCGCGCGGGCACGTCGTGCTCTCGGACGCACAGGTCGCCGGCATTCCGCTTGGCCAGGTGGATCTGTCGCTGCGCGGCGTCGGCACGGACGCGCTGCACCTCGATCTCGCGCAACAAGGCGAGCTCGGCGCGAGCACGCTCGCCGGCGACATCACGTTTCACGGCCACGCGGCCGCGATCCCGGACGTCCAGAGCGCGACCTATCGCTTCGGCGCACGCGCGACGAACATCGATCTCGGATTGGTGGCCCGCCTCACCGGGCTTGAAGATGTCGGCATGCGCGGCTTGATGGATGCGGACGGCAGTGTCGGCGGCAGCTTCCGCCGGCCGTCGGTCGACGTCGCCTTCGCGGTGCGCGAGGGCTACGTGAACAAAGTGCCGGTGCGAACCGCGCGGGCTCGACTCGTCAGCGACGGCACGCGCGTCTCGCTGCGCGATGCGTACGTCGAGGTGCCGTTCGGCCATGCGAGCGCGAACGGAAGTTTCGCCCCCAGCGGCGCGATCGCCGGCGACGCGCAGATCTCGATCACCGATTTGAGCGGCCTCGCGGCGCTTGCGGGCCGCAGCGGCGACGTGAGCGGCAGCGCGCAGGCACAGCTGCAAGTCGCCGGTACCGTGCGGCTGCCGGTGTTGCACGGCACGGTGAACGCCGCGCCGGGCACGCTGTTCGGCGTCGCGTACGATCAGCTCGCAGCGCGCGCCACCTACTCGAAGAACGAGCTCGCGATCGGCGATACGGAATTGCGTCTGGCGCACGGCCACGGCAGCGTGACGCTTGCCGGAACATTGCCGCTCGAACTCGTGCCGTTCGCGCTGGGACCGCCGCGCCGGCCGATCGACTTGCGCGTACAGGCGACGCATGTGGACATGGCGGCGTTCGATCCGCTGCTCAAACAGTTCGGCACGGTCGGCGGCATGCTCGACGCCAACGCGTCGATGAGCGGCACCGCGGGCAGTCCGCGCGTCGCCGGCTCGGCGCATCTGCGCCAGGGTTCCGTCGTATCGCCGCGATATCAGACCGTGCCGCTCGAAGCGATCGGCGCCGATCTCGCGTTGTCGCAGGACGCGATCACGCTTTCCAATCTCACCGGCAAAGCAGGCAAGGGCACGTTCGGCGGAAGCGGCGCCGCGTACATCGTCCCCGCGGTCGGCTTGCGGCACACGCCGGGTCTCGCCTATTACGCGACGTTGCATGCGATCAATTTTCCACTCGCGATGCCGAATTGGATCTCGGGCACGGTGAACGGCGACCTCGGTCTGTCGAAATCAGGGTCGACGCCGCTGTTCTACGGGGATGTCGCGTTGCGCGACGGCGCGATTCCGCTCTCCGCCATCGTACAGGTGGCGACGATGCTCGGCGACACCTCGGGTCCGCCGCCGACCACGAACATCCCGGGCGTGCCGGCGGTGTTGCCGGGCCACATGATCGCGTATGGCGGCGGCGTGTATCCGCCGGGCTTGCATCTGCTCACGCCGGCCGCGCTGCAGACGCCGGCGCCCACCATCTTCGATCTGCCGTCGGTCAATCTGCAGGTGACCGCGAAAGCCAACAACGTGCGCGTGCGCGGCGGTGCGGTCGACTTGACGACGGACGGCACGCTCGCGATCGACGGCTCCGTGCGCGACCCGCAGCTCGCCGGCGAATTTCTCTCCAAGCGCGGCACCATCGGCGCGTACGGCGTCACCTTCCGCGTCGAGCGCGGCGTCCTCTCGTTCAGTCCCGATCAGGGCGTCTTGCCGTCGCTCGACGCGCGTGCCTCGACGACGATCGGCGGCGACCGGATCACGATGGACGTCACCGGGCGCATCGATCGTCTGAACACGGTGCTCTCGTCAAGCCAAGGCCAAACGCCTGAAGGGATCGTGGCGACGATCTTGACCGGCTCGGACGTCGGCGCGCTCACGGGCGGCATCAACCAGCAGACATTAGGCGCCGGCGCGCAGCGCTTGCTCGGCGCGGAGCTGACGCGCAGCTTCCTCGCGCCGCTCTCGAGCGCGTTGTCGCAGTCGCTGAATATCGAGGAAGTGTCGTTCTCATTCAATACCCAGGGTCAGATCGTCATCGAGGTGCGCAAGTTCGTCTCGCCGACGGTCGCGCTGCTCTACGGCTCCACCACGACGCAGCCCATCACGCAGTATTGGGGGACGTCGTACTACGTGCGCGACTACGCGGCGCTCGATTTCGCGTCGACGACTGCGCCGAGCGGATTCATCTCGTACGACATACGCGTGCGTGTGACGTTCAAGTGAGGCCCACGAATGGGCCGCCGGGCAGGAATGTCCCTAAAAGCGTGGGAAGCCTGGCCACTCAAACCAAACCCAACGCGGCCCGGAAAAGCTCTCGCGGGCGGCGGCAAAAACTGGGCCGCCGCCCGCTCGGTTGTCTGCCCAGGAGGGGCGCGTCAGCGGGTCGGCACGTTTGATGAGGAGTTCCCAACTGTTGCCTTTCGTCATGCGGAGTGCGGCTGTGGTGCTCGCCGCAGCAGCCCTCGCGGTGGCCTTCATTCCGCAGGCCACGCCCGCGGCGCCCACCCCGATCGTCACCGCGGTCAACATCAAAGGCAACACGCACATCCCGACCGATAAGATCGGCGCCGTGATCAAGACGCGGCCCGGCGCGCCGCTCGACACGAAGCAGATCGCGGCGGATCAGAACGCGATCCTCGGGCTCGGTTATTTCTCCGACGTGAAGACCGATCTGCGCGCCGCGCCCGGCGGCATCGCCGTCACGTTCATCGTCATCGAAAATCCCGTCATCTCGAAGATCACGTTCGACGGCAACACGCACGTCTCGAGCGACATCTTGACCGCGCTCATGGACACGTCGACCGGTTCGGTGCTCGACACCAACACGCTGCGCGACGACGTCGCGAAGATCAATTCATATTACGACAAGCTTGGCTACACGGGTACCCGCCACGTCAAGAACATCCATATCGATCCCGACGGCCACCTGCTCATCGACGTCAAAGAAGGCGTCACCGTCACGAAGATCGACGTCAAAGGCAACGAGATCATCCGCACGCCTGCGATCCTCGCGGTGATGAAGACCAAACCCGGCTCGACGTTCTCGCAGCAGACATTCGGCGACGACCTGCAAGCGATCCAAAACCTGTACAAGGATCTCGGTTTCTCCGCGATCGTTGACGGCAGCGTCGATCCCAACAGCGCCGGCGTCGTCGACGTATCGGTGTGCGAGTCCAAGGTCGGCGCGGTCGAGATCCTCGGCAATTCGAAGACAAAGGACTATGTCATCCGCCGCCTCTTGCTGCTCAAGCCGGGCGATCTCATCACCGACAACCGCCTGCGCCGCGATTACGAGGCGATAAACAACACGCAGTTCTTCAAGACCGTCGACCTATCGATCAAGCCGTTCGGCGACAAGTGCGGCTACGTCACGCTCGTGTGGACGGTGCAAGAGCAACGCACCGGCACCGCAAGCGTCGGCTTGAGCTACGGCGGCGGCGGCACGTACGGCCAGGGCTTGTCGGGCAACATCTCCTACTCGGAGAGCAACGTGGACGGCACCGGCAACGGCGCGTCGATCTCGGCGTCGCGCGGCCAATACACGTCCAACGTGAACTTCGGCATCACCGTTCCGTACCTGAAAAAGTTCAAGGCGACGTCGTTATCGGTGAACATCTTCAACAACGTCGTGACCAACCAGCCGTACCCGGTGTACAAAGAGTCGGGCAACAATCCGTTCTACTCGCTCTCGCCGCCCGGCGGCGTGGTGACCACCGGACCGCTGACGGCGACGCCCGTACCGGGGCTCACGACGGTGTGCCAGTCGAGTTCGACGCCGTGCTCGAGTCAGTTCGCCGACTTCTCGTCGCGCCAGGCAGGCATCGCGATCACGACCGGCCATCCGGTCGCCGATTACACGCGTCTGTACTACGGCATCTCGGCGACGCGGCTTTCCCAAGAGTTCACCGCGCAAGGCTTCCCGCAATCGTTGCTCGACCAAACGACGCTTGGCGTGACAACGCCCGGCGCCGGCGTGACCGTCGGCGGCAGCCAGCCGGCGCAGGCGCTGCGCTCGATCAACGCGAGCCTGGTGCGCGACAATCGAGACGATGTCCAAAATCCTCGCTACGGCGGCGTGACGTCGATCTACGATGAGGCCGCGCTGCCGTTCCTCGGATCGGACTTCCACTACAACAAAGGCATCTTCCAGCTCACGCGGTTCTATCCGGTGCGCCGGCACTCGACCTTCGGCTTCAACTTCGTGTATGGTTTCTCGAGCGGCGGCACATCGCTGCCGTACAACGAGCTGTTCAGCCTCTCCGACCAGCAGCTGCGCGGCACGAAATTCGTCTACTACGGCAGCCGTGAGCTGCTCGGGCAAGCCGAGCTGCGTTTGCCGGTGACCTCGGACCACAAACTGCAGGTCGTGTTGTTCACCGATACCGGCGCCGCGCCGTATATCCAGGCGGTCCCAGGTCCGACGCCAGCGCCGACGCCGGTACCGCCGTCGGGTCCGCACGCCCCGGTCACGATCGGACCGATTCAACCGTTCACTTACCGGCAGCTGCCGTATAGCTTCTTGACGGATGTCGGGTTCGGCATCCGTCTGACCACGCCCATTCTGCCGCAGCAGATCCGTATCGACCTGGCCACCAGCCAGCAAGGCAGTCATATCTCGTTCGGCTTCGGCCAAGCATTCTAGGAGAACCATAAGACAATGCACATACGCTTCGTTTCGGCGATCGCGTTCGCGATCGTCGCCGCCATAGCGCTCGCCCCGCAGGCCCTCGCGACCGACGTGCTCGACATCGGGTTCGTCGATCAAGCCGCCATCGGCAGCTTGCCGCAATTCGTCGCCGCGCAGCAGCAGTTCTCGCAGTTCCGCGACACGACCGCGCGCGAGTTCCAAGCGGCGATCAAAGGCAAGAGCCAGTCGGATCAGCAGCGCATCTACGCCGACTTCAACCAGCGGCTCGCCGCCAAACAGCACGAGATGTTCGACCCGCTGCTCGGCCGCGCGCAAACCGCGATCGCGCTCGTCGCTGCGCAGAAGAGCCTGAGCATCGTGGTCGACAAGCAGATCGTGATCTTCGGCGGCCAGGATATCACCAAGGACGTGCTCACGACGATCGGCCAGCAAGGCGTCATCGTGCCGCCGGTGCAGACGCCGCCGCCGTCCTCGATCGGCTACGTGGATCAGACGCAGATCGACGCGTTGCCGAAGGCGAAGGCTGCAGCCGATGCGTTCCAGGCCGCGCGGACGCGTCTCGGCCAGGATCTCAACAAGCAACTCGCCGGCAAGAGCCAGGCCGAGCAAGTTGCGATCGTCCAGCAGTTCAACAACCAGCTCAAGGACGAGCAGAAGAAAGACATCCAGCCGCTCAACGACGAGATCCAAAAAGCCATCTCCGACGTCGCGAAAAAGAAGAAGCTGCTGCTCGTGGTGGATCAGGCCGACCGCGTCTACGGGGGCACCGACGTGACGTCAGACGTGCTCGCGCTGATCAAGTAGCGGTTGGTGGACTTGGATCTCCGAGCTCGCAAGGCTCGGCCGGCACACGATAGCGCTCGCACGGAGCGCTCCATACGAGCGATCGCGGTCGCGGCGTGCGTCGCGCTCGCGTTGGCGGGCTGCACGCACGGCGCGTCGCCGTTCGGGAGCCGCGGCGGCGGCGCGGGGTATGTCGACCTCGACAAAGTCGTCGAAGCGCATCCGCTGCATACCGAACTGGACACGCTGCAGGCGCAGATCACGCTGCTCAACGGCCAGGCGCAAAACGCGCCGGTGCCGCAGACCGACGTGCAGCGCCAAGCGCAAGCGGATATGGAAGCGCAGCTGGCGGTCGCAGACCAGCAGTTCCAAACGCAGATGAACGCGCGGCGCACGTACTACGGCCAGCGCGAAGCTGCGGCCATGGCCGCGTTGCAAGCCCAGGCGTCGGGCGGGTCGGCGCCGATCGGCCAGCAGCTCGGCGTCCAGGCGCAGAAGATCCAAACCGATGCGATGAAGGCGTTCACCGACTACCAGAAGCAGTTGTTCCAGGCGGATAACCAGCATCTGCAGCAAGTGGCGCGCCAACTCCAGCAAGAGGTCGGTCTGAAGATCGGCGCGCGGCGCGCGCAGCTCGAGAAGCAAGAGACCGACTATCAGATCAGTCTGGCCAAACAGAGCCAGAGCCAGCGTCTCAACCTCAAAGCGCAGCTCGAAAACCTCAACCTGTCACCGACGGACCGCCAGCAGGTCGAGAGCCAGCTCGCGAACATCGAGACGCGCGAAGAGGCGATGATCAACCAGCTCAAGACGCGCGACAACGCCGACCTGAAGACGTATGAGGACACGCTGCAGCGCGACGCCGCTGCGCGCTACAACAAGGCGCGGCTCGCGTCGATGAAGGACACCAACGATAAGCTGCAGGCGCGCCAGAAGCAGACCAACGAACAGCTGCGGACGCAGCTCTCTGGGATCGGCACGCAATACCAGCAGCAGGTGGCCAACGCGAATGCCGCCATCGCGAAGAACCCGAAAGAGCGCGCGCAGATCGACAAGATCCACAACGAGAACCAGGCGCAATACACCGCCGAATTCCAAAAAGCGCTGACGTCGTATCAGCAGACGCGCAAGCAGCTCGTGCAGAAGTACAGCGCCATCGCGCACATGCAGTTCCAGGACGACGTCGCGCTCGGCGACGAGGCGCAGACGCTGGCGGCGCAGCGCCGCGATCTCTACGCCAAGATCGTGGATCAGGTGCAGTCGCAGATCGGCAGCGTCGCGCGCAACGACGGACTCGCCGTCGTGTTCACCAACGTCCGCGGCGCCGGCAAAGCGATCGATATCACCGACCAAGTCGTCAAGGCGATCGCCGCGCTGCCTGCGGTCGTGCCGTCGTCGTCATCCTCCGCACCGGAAGTCCCCTCATCCACTACGCCATCACCATCTGGGAGTTGATCGTGACACACACACTCAAACGCTGTTCGTTCGCCGCCGTCGCGCTCGTCGCTGCGGTCGCCGTCGGCGGCTGCGCGCAGAGCCATTCGCGCATCGCCGTCGTGCGGGTCACCGAGGTCGAACAGAACTGGCCGGAGTTCCAGAACTATTTCAACCAGCTGCAAGCCAACTACCAAGCGATTTCGCAGAGCCGGATCAGCGCGGCCGACAAGCGCAAACAGCTCGCCCAATTCCAGGCGCAAGAGAAGGCCTGGAACGAGAAGGTCACGGGCGAAGTACGCGCCGCTGTCACCGACATCGCCAAGCAGAAGAACTATCAGATGGTCGTGACCCGGGAAGGCACGGCGTACGGCGGCGACGATATCACGACCGATGTCGAAAAAGCGCTGAAGATCACGCCGCCGTCGCCGACGCCGAAATAGGCGCTCGACGGTGACGGCATCGCGCCGCCTCGGCGATTTGGCCGCGATCGCCGGCGCAACGGTCGCGGGCGAAGAAGGCCTCGTGATCGAGCGCGTCTCGTCGGTCGACGAAGCGGCGCCCGGCACGCTCACCTTCGCGGTCGACGATCGCTGGATCGCCCGAGCGATCGCGTCGCGCGCTGCAGCGGTCATCGTCCCCGACACCGCCGCCGGCATCGACCGGAACGGCAAATCGCTCGTCTTGGCGCGCGACGTGCGCGCCGCGTTGGCCGCGATCCTCGCATCGTTCGCGCCGCCGCTGCCGCGCGGACCGTTCACGCACCCGAGCGCCGTCGTCGACGACGGCGTCGAACGCGGCAAGGACGTGTTCATCGGCGCGGGAGCGGTCGTGTCCTCGGGCGCTCGGCTGGACGACGGCGCGATCATCATGGCGGGCGCGTACGTCGGGCGCAATGCGTCGATCGGCAAGCGCACGCTGCTCCATCCGCGCGCGTGCGTGCTGGACGATTGCGTGGTCGGCGACGACTGCATCCTGCACGCGAACTGCGTCATCGGCGCGGACGGTTTCGGTTTCGTGCGCGTGGGCAAGGAGCAGATCAAGATCCCGCAGATCGGCAACGTCGTCGTCGGCGATCGCGTCGAGATCGGCGCGTGCAGCGCGATCGATCGCGCGGTCACCGGATCGACCGTCGTCGGCAGCGGCACGAAGATCGACAATCTGGTGCAGATCGGGCATAATTGCACGATCGGCGAAGACAGCACGCTGTGCGCGCAAGTCGGCATCGCCGGTTCGACCGACGTCGGCGCGCTCGTCACGTTCGCGGGCCAAGTCGGCGTGAACGGTCACATCACGGTCGGCGACATGACCATCGCCGGCGGGCAGACCGGCATCACCTCGGATCTGCCGCCGAATTCGAAAGTGTGGGGCACGCCCGCGTTGCCGATCCGCGAAGAGATGGCGCAGAAGGTTAGCTTCCGAAAACTGCCTAAGCTGTTCGACCAAGTGCGCGAACTCATGGACGCAGTGGCGGAACTGCGCAAGCGCCGGTAGGGCCGACGTGCCGTCGTGACCTTCGACAAGCAGCATACGCTGGCCCGAGATTTCACGTTGCGCGGTGTCGGTCTGCACACCGGTGGCGCTAGTGCCGTGACCGTGGGGCCAGCGCCGGCGAATGCCGGTTTTTCATTTGTGCTGGCCGACGGCGAGCGCATCGCGGCGACGCCCGATGCGGTACGGTCGACCGTGCGTTGCACCACGCTTGGTTCCGAGCGCGGCGTCGTGAACACGGTCGAGCACGTGCTCGCGGCGCTCACCGGCATGGGCGTCGACAACGCCACGATCGCGGTCCAGGGAGACGAAGTGCCGATCCTCGACGGCAGCGCGTTGCCCTTCGCGCGCGCCATCGTCGAAGCGGGCGTGGTCGAGCAACCCGCGGCGCGACGCGTGCTCGAGCTGCGCGAACCCGTCTGGTTTGAAGACGACGACAAGCTGCTCGCGATATTGCCCGCGGACGAGTTCTCGATCAGCTTCTTCGTCTCGTTCCCCGAGCCGGTCGGCCATCAATTCCTGGCGACGCCGCCGATCACGCCGGACTACTTCTTGCGCGAGATCGCGCCGAATCGCACGTTTGGTTTCAAGCACGAGATCGAAGCGCTGGCGGCGGCCGGTCTCGCGCGCGGCGGCTCGCTCGACAACGCCGTGGTGATCGACACCGACGGCTACATGAGCGAGCTGCGCTTCCCAGACGAGGTCGTGCGCCATAAAGCGCTCGACCTGATCGGCGATTTCGCGCTGATCGGCATGTATCTGCGCGCGCGCGTCATCGCGATCAAATCCGGACACGCGCTGCACGTGGCCGCCGCGCGCGCGTTGCGCGCGATGCTCGCGCCGGCAGCTGGTTAGGGGTCCGCTATGGCTGACATCGACATCCGGCGCATCATGGAGACATTGCCGCATCGCTATCCGATGCTGCTGCTCGACCGCATCACCGAGCTCGAGCCGCTCAAGCGCGCCGCGGGCTTCAAGAACGTCACGATCAACGAACCGTTCTTCCAAGGTCATTTCCCCAACAATCCGGTGATGCCCGGCATCTTCATCATCGAAGCGATGGCGCAGCTCGGCGGCACCGTGATCCTCGAACCAAAAGCGGCGACGACGTCGGTGCCGTATCTCGCCGGCGTCGACAAAGTGCGCTTCCGCCGGCCCGTGCTGCCGGGCGACCGGCTCATGATGGAAGTAAGCGTGCAGTGGCTGCGCAGGACGTACGGCTGCCTGCAAGCGGAATCGCGCGTCGACGACCAAGTGGTATGCAGCGCGCTGCTGATGTTCTCGGTGGTGACGGACTCGCGGCTGTTCCAGCTCGACGCCACCATCCTCGACATGTGACGCCGGCATGAGCAAGCCGGGCTACTCCGTCAGCATCCACACGCTCAACGTCCATGCGACCGCGGTCGTGCATCCGGGCGCGCGCATCGGTCGCGACGTCGAGATCGGCCCGTATTGCATCGTCGGCAAGAACGCGTCCATCGGTGATGGGACCAAGCTCTTGGCCAACGTCGTCGTGCAGGGCCACACGGAGATCGGCGCCGAGAACGTCATCCATCCGTTCGCGGTGATCGGCGGCACGTCGCAGGACAAGAAGTTCCGCGGCGACGTGTCCTACGTGCGCATCGGCGACCGCAATCAGATCCGCGAGTACGTCACCGTCAACCGCGGCACCGAGCCGCAGTCCGAGACGACGATCGGGTCGGATTGCCATCTGCTCGCGTATGTTCACATCGCGCACGATTGCCGCATCGGCGACAGCGTCGTCATGTCGAATCTCACGCAGCTCGCGGGCCACTGCATCGTCGGCGACGGCGCCAATCTCTCGGGCATGGTCGGCGTGCATCAGTTCGTGCGCATCGGCAGGCTCGCATTCATCGGCGGCCGCAGCAAGGTGCTCAAGGACTGCCCGCCGTTCATGCTAGTCGAGGGCAATCCGGCGTGGGTGCGCGGACTTAATCGCGTCGGCCTGAAGCGCCAGAACGTGTCCGCGCAAGCGCAGACGGAGCTCAAAGAAGCGTACCGCGCCATCTATATGGGCGACCAGACGTTGTCCGGCGCGGTCGAGCGGCTGCGCGATCGCGTGACAACCGAGGAAGGCAAAGAGCTGGTGGCGTTCTTCCTCAACGGCTCGCAGCGCGGTTTCACGACGCGCGCCATCGGGCGCGGCCGCGCCCCTGAAGCCGAGGAAGCACCCTCATCGGACTGACGGGCGGCCGCCGCCGGTGAGCTCAGACATCTTCTTAAGCGCCGGCGAAGCGTCAGGCGATCTCCAGGCGTCACTGCTCTTGACGGAGCTGCGCGGGTTGCGGCCGGATACGACGGCCGAGGCGATCGGGTCAGAACGGCTGCGCGCGGCGGGCGCGCGCGTCAGCGCCGACTCGGCCGAGTGGGCCAGCATCGGGCCGGTGTCCGCAATTGCGAAGATCCCGGGACTCTACGTGACCATGCGCCGATACGCGTCCGCGCTGCGCCGCGACCCGCCGCGCGTCATCCTTCCCGTCGATTTCGGCGCGTTCAATCTGCGGTTGGCGCAGCAGCTGCGCCACGATGGCTATCGCGGCACCATCGTCTATTATTTCCCGCCGGGCGCATGGCTCGACAACGAGCGGCAGGCGCGTGAGGTCGCGCGCGTCGCGATACCGCTCACGCCGTTTGCGCGCCAGCGCGATTTCTATCACCGGCTCGGCCTGCGCTGCGAATTTTTCGGCCATCCACTGGTCTCGGCGATCGCGCCGCGCGTGACTCGAGCGGCGCAGTGGCCGGCACAGTTGGAACTCGAGCCGGCCGACGGTCCGCGGATCGTCATATTCCCGGGCAGCCGGCGCGAAGAGATCGACCTCATGCTGCCGCGTCTTGCGTCAGCGGCGTCGATGCTGACCGCGAGCGTGCGCGCGACGTTTGTCATCGCCGGCGCTTCGGAGGCGCGCGCCCGGCAGATCGAGCGATGCTGGCCACGGATGAGCGCCGGCCGGCCGGTCATCGCGCGCGGCGCCGCGATCCAAGATGCCATGCTCGCCACCGACCTGGCGTGGGTGGCGTCCGGCACTGCGGTGTTGGAAACGGCGCTGCGTGCGGTGCCGCAAATCGCTTTCTACGCGATCAGTCGCGCACAATATCGCATCGCGCAACGCCGGGTGCCGCAGTTCGTCCGCGGGCCGCTCACCCTGCCGAATCTGTTGCTCGGCCGAAGCGTCGTCCCCGAATTGCTGCAGGATGACTTGACGCCCGAGCATCTCGTCGAACGCACGACTGCGCTGCTCACCGACAGCGCCGAGCGCGAATCGCAGCTGCGCGGTTATGCGGCCCTGCGCACGGTGCTCGGGCCGCCGGATTCGCTCGCGCGGATCGCCCGCTTCGTCGCCGCGACGATGGAGACGGCGCAGCCCGCATGAGCGCCGGCACGCTCGTCGTCTACCACACCGCCGACGTGCACGGGCGCCGCGGTTTC
This sequence comes from Vulcanimicrobiota bacterium, assembly GCA_963812135.1. Lineage (GTDB taxonomy): Bacteria > Vulcanimicrobiota > Vulcanimicrobiia > Eremiobacterales > Eremiobacteraceae > JAFAHD01. The sequence continues at coordinate 282,162 of CAWETU010000001.1, read as the reverse complement.
GGCCGCAAGCTCGCCGCGCTCGTCGAACCCTCGGCGCTGCTCGTGGATTGCGGCGACAGCCTGAGCGGCTCGTCGACGCTCTACCGGCGAGTCGAGCCCGTGACGAGCGAGTTCGCTGCGGCGCCGTATCGCGCGCAAGCGGTCGGCAACCGCGAGTTCCACTATGTCCACGCCTGGTTCGAGGCGCGCGCCAAAGCCATGCCCATGCCCATGATCTGCTCGAATCTACTCGATCTGCGCGACCGGACGCCGCCGTATCGGCGCTCGCTCGTCGTGGAGGCGGGCGGGGCGCGCGTTCGCCTGCTCGCGCTGCTCGCGCCGCAATATCGCACGGGAAGCGGCTGGGAGACGGTCTTCGGCTGGCGATTCTTATCCGTGCAAGCGGCGATGGATGAGCTGCTCACGCCGGACGACGGCATAGACGTCACGCTCGTGCTCTCGCACTTGGGGCTCGACGCCGATCGCGAGCTTGCGCGCGCGTATCCGAGCATCGGCGCGATCATCGGCGGCCATAGCCACCACACGCTGCGCGATCCCGAGATTGTCGCGGGCGTGCCGATCGTCCACGCGGGTGCGTACGCGGAAAATGCCGGCAGCCTCGAATTGGACTTAGGCAACGGCAAACGGCCGAGCGTGAAGTCGTTTCGCCTGGTGCCGTTGCTCGGACGAACGGTCGGATGAATCCAACGCCCGGTCGATTAGATTCGACCGCTCCAAATATTCTGTTGGTCAGCAACGGGTACGGCGAAGCCGCCATCGCAGGCTATCTCGCGGACGCGATCGCGGCGCGCGCACCCAACGCCACGATCGAGCATTTCCCGCTGGTCGGCGAGTTCGGTCGAATAAATTCGACCGCTACGACCGCTACGACGGCGACTCGTGTGGTCGGCCCGCAGGCGCAGATGCCGAGCGGCGGATTGATCGCATACTGGAACCTGCGCAACCTTGCGCGCGACGTCCGCGCGGGTCTGCTGTCGCTGACCCTGCGCCAATTCGCGTTTTTGCGACGGCAACGCGCGCGCACGGTCGTCGTCGCGGTCGGCGACGTGTACGCGCTCGCGGCGTCTCTCTACTTCGCGCGACGCCCGACGGTGTTCGTCGCGACGGCCAAGTCGGAACACGTGGCCGGGCACTCGGCGCTCGAGCGAGCGATCGCGCGGTGGGCGCGGGTCGTGTTCGCACGCGACGCGGAGACGGCGCGCGCGCTTGCCGATGCGGGGGTGCCGGCGCGCTATGCCGGCAACTTGATGATGGACGGCCTCGCACCGCACGGCGTGGATCTCGGAGCGATCCCTGGCGCGGTCCACGTCGGCGTGCTGCCGGGCAGCCGGGCGGACGCGCCAGACAACGCGGCCGCCGCCGTTCGGCGCCTCGCGCTGGTCGCCGGACTGCTTGCGCCGCGGCCGGTCCAGGCGTTGATCTCTGTTGCGCCGGGCGTCGCCGCGGGCGCGCTGGTCGCGGCATGCGAGAGCGCGGGAGCAACGCTCGCGCCAACGGAGAGCGAGTCCGGTGTCGTGGCGCGCGGAAAAGCGGGGCCGCTCGACGTGACTTTGGTCGCCGGAGAATTCGGTGATCTCTTGGCCGATTGCGACATCGTGCTCGGCCAAGCGGGCACCGCGAACGAACAAGCAGCCGGCTTGGGGCTGCCGGTCGTCGCTTCATCGCCGATGGGTGATCCGGCCAGCGTCGGCTGGTATCGCATGCGTCAGCAGCGGCTCCTTGGAGATGCGCTGCTCGTCTTGCCCGACGATGATCGCCGGTTCGCCGAAGATTTCGTCGCCTTGTTGCGCGATCCGGATCGGATGCGAGCGATGGGTCAGGTTGGAAGGTCGCGCATGGGAGGACCGGGCGGCGCGAACGCGGTCGCGGAGGCTGTGCTCGCGCTAGCGTCGCAGAACACCGGGTGACCAACCCGTTGTCCTTCGGGCGGCGCGCCGAGCTCGTGCTCCCGTTCGCTTTCTTCACACTCGGGCCGGTGCTGCCGATGCTCGTCTTGCTCGCCGACGTCGTGCCGCGAGGCATCGCGGTCGGCGGCCGGATCTATGCGGTCGTCCTCCTGATCGTGATGATGATCGCCTCACTGGTGACGTTCGTCGCCGTGATCCTGCGCCGCGGTTGGCACGCGCTCGTCCAGCCGCCGCTCGCGCTGCCACTGCTCGCGGTGATCGCGACGGCTGCACTAGCGGGCGCGATCGGCGTCTCCCCGGCGTCGAGCGCGTTCGAGCTCGTGTGCGAGGTCGGCAACTTCATCGCGTTCGTCGCGATCTTTTGGAATATGTCGAATGACCGCGTCCGGCGCACCTTGCTCACGTGCTACTTCACCGTCGGCATCGCGGCGACGGTGTTCGGCGTCGCGCTCACGTTGACGCGCCATCCGCCCGAGATGTTCGCGTACCAGCACGGGCGCGCCGCAGGGACGTTCTTGCAGCCGAACGAGTTCGGCGGCTACTTGCTGTTCTTCATCGCGCTCGGGATAGCCCAGGCGGGTGCCCCGCTGCTGCTCCGGCGGCTTGGCGCCGCTGCGGCGATCGTCGGCACGATCGCGCTGGCGCTCTCGGTGTCGCGCGCGGCGTGGCTCGGCCTCATCATCGGCTTGCCCATCCTCGTCTGGCGATTCGGCCGCGCGGCGCGCGCGACGTACGTGAGTGCGGCGATCGTCGCGCTGATCTTGGGCACGACCAGCTTTCGCGACGTCGCCCACGATCCGAGCGAGAACCCGTCGCGCATCGCCGTATGGCAGGGCGCGGTTCGCATGGCGGAGCGCTTCGCGCTGACCGGCGTCGGCCCGCTGGGTTTTTCCAAAGTGTATCCCATGCTCAAACAGCCGGATGCCGCGGTGGACGAGGTCCACGCGCATGATCTGTCGCTCAACGTGCTCGTCGAGAACGGTTTGCTCGGATTCGCCGCGTTCGTCTGGCTGGTCGTCGCTGGAGTCGCGCAGGCGCGACGGACCATCCGGCAGATCTCGTCGGACGATCGTGAGCGGACCCTGCTGTTCTATGGCTTGGCGGCTGCGTTCATCGCATCCGCGTTCCAGAACGTGCTCGACGTCGTGTCGACGTTCGTCTTCCTTTTATGGTGGCCGATGATGGGGCTTATGTTCGCGCTGGGCCGGCGCAGTGCGGATGTCGACGATGCTCGAGCTTCGCTCGAGCGTACACCAGAGCTTCGCTCGGGTCCTACGTTCCGATCGGGCGCGACGATCGCCGTCACCGCGCTCGGTGTCGTCGCGCTGCTCGCCGGCTGCGCGAGCAAGTCGCCGGCGCCGGCCAACCCGACCCCGAATCCGTCCACCAGCGCGCAGGCGCAACCACCATACTACATCATCGCGCGTGCCGAACCGGGCCGGCCGGTCGAACTCAAAGAGATCCACAACGGCCTGCTCGAGTATTTGTTGCGCGCCGACGAAGTCGAGTATCAGACGGCGGATTCAAAAGGAACGCTGCGCAACGTCCTCCTCAGCTTCTATAAAGGAAGGACGCTGCGCATGAGGGTAACGGCCCCGACAGCAGAAGTGCGCCCGAACGACCGCAACGTCGCGCTCAGCGGCGGTGTCCGGGCCGGGGCCGCAAACGGGTCGTCCATGTCCGCGGACTCCATGGAATACGACGGCAACCGCCACGTGCTCATCGCGGCTGGTCACGTCAAAGCGAACGACGACCGCGGCAACTCAATCGACGGCGATCGCGCAGAGGCCGACCTCGATCTGCGCCGCGTCCGCGTTTGGGGTCCCAACGGCGAGCAGACCATGACGTTCGGAAAGTAGGAGCGTTGCAACCGACAGGCACGCCGAAAGAGATCGATGTCCGCGGACTCACGAAGAGCTATGGCCCGCGGACGGTGGTCGACCACGTGAGCCTCAACGTGCGAGGCGGCGAAGTCGTCGGGCTGCTCGGCCCCAACGGCGCCGGCAAGACGACTACCTTTTATATGGTGGTCGGCCTGGTGCGCCCGAACGACGGCGAGGTGCTGCTGGTCGGCGACAACGGCTCGCGAGTGGACATCACGCACCAGCCGATGCACATGCGCGCGCGCGAAGGGCTGGGATACCTCGCGCAGGAGTCGTCGGTCTTCAGGCGCTTGACGATCGAAGACAACATCCGGCTCATCTGGGAACAGCGCGGCGTGCCGCGCCACGAGCAGGACGAACGCCTGCCCACGCTGCTCGGTGAGTTCGGCCTCGAAGGCCTCATCCACGCAAAGGCGGAGACGCTGTCGGGCGGCGAGCGCCGGCGAGTCGAGATCGCGCGCGCCATCGCGACCGATCCGGCGTTCCTGTTGCTCGATGAACCCTTCACCGGCATCGACCCGATCGCGGTCGCCGACATCCAAGAGATCATCCGCCTGCTCAAGGCCAAGGGGCTGGGCGTGCTCATCACCGACCACTCGGTGCGCGAGACGCTCGCGATCGTCGATCGCGCGTACATCCTCAACCGCGGCCGCATCGAAGTGTCGGGCAGCGCGCAAGACGTCGCCGATTCGCCGGTCGCACGCAGCTTCTACCTGGGAGAGAGCTTTCGTCTGTGAAGCTGCTCGACCGTTACATGGTCAGCGAGCTCGGCGGCCCGTTCTTGTTCGGATTGGCCGCGTTCACGCTGCTCTTCGTCGCGGGCGAGCTGCTCAACGTCGCGCGGCTCGTCTCCGAAGAGCACGCGAGCCTGCTGGCTGCGGCGAAATACTTCATCTATACGCTGCCGCAGACGCTCGTGCTGACCTTCCCGATGTCCATGCTCCTGTCGGTGCTGCTCTCGATGAGCCGGCTGTCGGGAGACTCGGAGATCACGGCGATGCGCGCCGGCGGCGTCAGCCTCTATCGCATCGCAGCGCCGGTGGCGGCAGTCGGCCTGCTCGCGTCGCTCATCGCGCTGGGGTTTCAGGAGTTCGTGGTGCCGGGCGCGACGGCCAGAGCCAATGAGATCCTGCAAAGCGAGATCCAGTCGGGCAACGTGAACATCCTCTCGAACGAGGTCGTGCGCACGCGGCTTCCCAACGGCGACGCGCAGGTGACATACGCAGGCGGTTTCGACACGACCACGCAGCAGCTCGCGGAGATCACCGTACAGGTGTATCGCGCTGACACGCTACTGTCGCTGCTCGTGGCGCCGCGCGCACGCTATCAGAACTCGACCTGGGTGCTGCACGACGCGATCTCGTACCGCTTGGCGCCGGTCTGCTGCACCGTCGGCGACTTGCCGGTCACGAGCGTCAACATCGGCGCGAGCCCTTCGCAACTGATCGAGCTGTCCAAGCGGCCGGAGGACCTGAGCCGCAACCAACTGCGCCCGTTGCTCAACACCGCCAGGCAACAAGGCGATCAATCGCGCTATGCGCTGCTACTCGTCACCTACGACAGCAAACTGGCGCGGCCGTTCGCGAGTCTCGTCTTCACGCTGCTCGCGCTCCCGCTCGGCATCCGGCGCCAGCGGTCGACGTCGGGAGCGGGCTTCGGGATCAGCATCGCGATCGTGTTCGCGTTCTATGTCGTCACCACGATCTGCCTCGCGCTCGGCCGCACGACGCCGGAGCTGAGCCTCGTCATGGCGTGGCTGCCGAACATCATCTTCGGCGCGATCGGCGTCTGGCTGCTCCAGCTGGCGGCGAAGGTGTAACGCGCGATGATCTTCGCAACGCTGCTCGCCTTCGACATCCGGCCGGTCATCACGGTCGCCGCCATCATCGTGCTCGCCGGACTCATCGCCTTCGTCGGGGATCGGGTGGGGCACCAGGTCGGCCGGCGCCGCATGACGCTCTTCGGATTGCGGCCGCGCTACACGAGCACGATCTTCGCGGTCGGGTTCGGCATGCTGATCGCGCTCTTCGTCGTCGGCGTGGTCGCGGCCGTGAACCAGGAAGCGCGCCAGGCGCTGTTCTCCATCAACACGCTGCGCGACGAGATCAAGACACTGACCGGACAGCGCGATCAGCTGTTGGGTTTCATCCGCGAGGCACCGCTCGTCTTCCGCAACGGCGAGCCGATCTCGCGGCCCGTGCTCGTCGACACTACCGACGACGTCGCGACGATCGAACGCAATCTCTCCGAGCTGTTCAGCGTCGTCGCCGAGCACTACGCCCACATCCCCGACGTGCAGCCGTATCCGAAAGAGCTCACGCCAGCCGTGCGCGGCAAGCTGGCCACGCTCGCGGCTCAGATCAAGACGTACCAGCCCGATGACGCGATCGTCGTGCCGGTCGCGGGCGAGAACATCTTCCGGCACGGCGCGATGTCGATCTCGTTCAACGTCTTCCGCAACTCGATGATCTATCACAAGGGCGATGTGATCGCGGCGATCACGGTGCCCGACGGGCACAACCAGCAGCTCGCAGGCTCTGCGCTCCAACAGCTGCGCATCGCCATCACCGACAACGCGATCAGCCACGGCATGCCTCCCACGATCGCCGACACGCCCGACGCGAGCGTGTCCGCGTTCGACACCGCCTACAAGCAGCTGACCAGCATCCACGGGCCGGCGGTGCTACGCGCGGTCGCGACGCGCGACATCAAGGCGGCCGGACCGCTGTCGACCGAGCTGATCGTCACGCCGGCGCGATGAGCGTAAGCCAGCGCAAGCGGCTCATCGGCATCGACCCCGGGCGGACCAAGTGCGGCGTCGCGACCGTCTATGAGGATGGCGAACGCATCGAGTTGCGCGTGGTTCCGACCGCGGACATGCCCGCGTATCTCGCCGGCGAGGCCGCGGCAGGCGACATCGCCCGCGTCTGCATCGGCCACGCGACCACGTCCAACGCGGTCGTTTCGATGTGCCGCGCGTCGTTCCCAGAGGTGCCGATCGCGGTGGTGGACGAGAGCCGTACGACCTTGGAGGCGCGCCGGCGATACTACGAAGATCATCCGCCGCGCGGGCTCGCGCGCCTGATTCCACGCGGTTTGTTGGTGCCCGAAGCGCCGCTTGACGGGTACGCCGCATTGCTCATCGTCGAGCGATTTCTCAGCCGGACAAACCCATGATTTGGGGTCCCACCCCTCGGGAACAGCCCCAGGCGTCGGCCGAGCAGCCAAGGGCAGGAATGGGCAATTTTAGCGGCCAACCCAGCCCGTGCAGGTTGCCGGTGCGACGCTTCGCCTTTGTCCTCATGGGCGATACGGCGCCGAATATTTGTGCCGCCGGATTACGTTGAAATGTCCGGTGGATTCGGGAACCATCGGAACTGGATTCGCTAAGCAGGTAACGAAGATTCTGCGCGCATCAAGGTTCGAAACGGCCCCCGACGTCTGTGCCTCTCGTTAAGGAGGACCGCTTTGAAGAGATTCGCCTACCTCGCGGTAAGCGCGTTCGTCGTCGCTTCTGTTTTGTCTGTCCGGCCGGCGTCTGCAACCCCATTCAACGACGTTCCAGCGAATAGCTGGGCCGCCGACTACATCCAAACGCTCGCCGCAGACGGCATCCTCGCTGGTTATCCCAACGGCAAGTTCCTTGGGAACCGGCCGATGACGCGTAACGAGGTCGCGGTCGCGTTGGCGCGTGCCATCGCCAAAGTCGAAGCAGAAGGCGGCGCGAGCAAAGCCGACCTGCAAAAACTCGCCCGCTTGATGGACGCGTACAAAGACGAGCTCGACGGCATGGGCGTGCGCGTGACGCAGATCGAGGACAAGCTCGCCGCGCTCGACAAAGCGACGAAGTTCGCGCAAGGCTTCACGGTGCACGGCACTCTGTGGTCGAGCTACTCGCAGCGCGAGCAGATCCAGAACCCCAACGTGCTTCCCGGTGCGCCCTCGTGTCCGACCGGCGGCGTGTGTCTCGCGCGTTCGGACCCGGTCTTCAATTTCACGGATCAGTTCATCGAGAACGACCAGAGCAACGATCCGTACTATGGTCGCGTCGGACCGGGCCTTTTGCTGCCGCGCGCGCAGTGGGAGTTCACCCCGTCGTACGCGGTGAACCAGAACCTCATCATCTCGCTCCCGATCAAGATCGCCGACTACATGACGGGTGGCTACCGTCAGCAGCAGACAGGCGTCGGCATCAACCCGACCCTTGAAGTCAACGTGCCGAACATGAACGGCGTCACCGGGCTCAATATCCGCATCGGCCAGCTCGAGAACATCAAAGGCTCGCTGACCGGACTGACCTACAGCCCGGCGGATAACTTCCATATCAACTATACCGACCCGTTCCGCCCATACCCGAACGGCGTGGACGTCACAGCGACGATCATGAAATACCTCGACGTGCAGGCCTACGGTACGAAGATCGATCCGGTCGGCATCCTCACAAACGCACCGGGATATCCGCCGAACACCGGGTACATCCAATCGAACACGTACCTCGGCCCGTACTATTTCCAGCAGACGAGCAACGTCTATAGCTCGGCGCCAACGACCGATACGTTCACGTCCGGCAACGGCACGCTGTCCTCGGTCACGCTCAGCCAGAACGCCCAGCCCGGCACGGTCTTCGTGTCGTATTACATGGGCCCGCCGGCATGTCTCGCCGGTTGCTTCTTCACCGGTCCAAACCAGCCGAACGAGCCGAGCTTCAGCTTCGTGCAGACGCCCAACGCGGTGGTGTTCTCCGGCGCGTTCCAGCCATTACCGGCCGGCGTGACGGTGGCGGTCACATACCAGGGCTACTCGGTGTCTAACAGCACGTTCCCGCAGCGCTTTGACGTCGGCGGCCGCGCTGTCTACCGCATCCCCGGCATCCCGAGCGCTCAGGTGGGCTTCAGCATCAACCGGCTCTTCGATCTGCGCGGCGACTCAGCCGCAGCTGGCAACACGATCTACTTGCAGAGCGCGTCGATTCCGAATACCATCGTCAGCGACACGGTCTTCGGCTTCGACTTTGTGCTCCCGCTGACGCGTCGCTGGGGCCCGATCATCACCCCGGCGCTGTACGGCGAAGTCGCGACCAGCAAGTACACGCCTGACTTCCAACGCGTTCCAACCCAGAGCGACACGGCCGGCGTCGTCGGCGTGAAGTTCAAACTATGGGGAGGCGACCAGACGCTCTCCTATCAGAGCGTGGGTCCGTACTACATCGACGGCGCACAGTTCATGTGGGCTGGCCAAGCCCCAGGGCTGTTCTCCTTCTGGAACTTCCCGCAGTTGCCGACGGGCTTCGGCATCGGCAACACCTTCGGGATCAACCAACAAGTCGACAACATCGCGTTGGCGAACGGCTACGGCGGCGCGCTGCTGCAGAACAGCGGCCAGTTCCCGTTCGGCACGTTCGACTTCCCGCTGTTCAACCAGTTCAAGGCGCAAGGACCGTATTTCTACAGCTCGTTCGCGCCGAACACGCGCGGACCGTCGGCCCAGTTCAACTTCCCGGTGCGCATCGGCGGCGTCAACCTGAAGCTGCGCCTCGGCGGCCAACAGCTGCAGGAGATCCGTCCGAACTCGCTCGCAGCGGCCATCTTCGGCCCGCAATTCTCGACGGGCGTTGGCGGCAAGTACCAGACGGTCGGCGGCGGCTTCACGCTCGGCTTGCCGATCTGGGATCGCACCGCGACGCTGAACTTCGACGCCTTGTACGAGCGCATCCAGCGTCTCGACACGACGCCGTTCGTGTACGCGGCCGACCCGCTCTTGGGCATTCCGAACGCCTACAACCCGCTCGGCAGCGCTGAGCTGACCGGCACGGGTCAAGTGGTCTACTTCTACCCGAACTACCAGAACGTGCGCCACTTGGCGGGCAGCGGCTCGCTGGCGTTGCCGATCACAGCGGCGTTGACCGCGAACGTTTCCTACGTCAATCAGGCGTGGGGCGGCGAGGCGCTCAACACGCTGAACCAGAGCATCAGCCAGACGAAGACCGCGTTGAACGCCGGCGTGCTCTACAACATCCCGAACACGAACTCGTCGATCAACTTCTTCTTCACGAACTATCACTGGCAAGACAACCAGCTGCCGAGCTACAACTGGAACCAAAACCGGCAGAACATCTACTTCACCGTCAAGTTCTGACGCGACGTAGACTCGAAGACAAAGGGGGTCAGGCAATGCCTGGCCCCCAATCTTTTGGCATGCGCAAGGACGTCGTCGTCTCCGCCGCGCTCGCGCTCGCGCTGTTCGCCGCGTTCGGCTGGCGGCCGCTGGCGGCGTGGTGGTTCGACGACCTGGGCAACCTCGCGCTTGCGAAAGGCGACGCGCGCGCGGCGTTCGCATGGTTCGATCGCGGGCTCACGCTCTGGCCGGATTCTCGACTGCTCCTCGAGGACCGCGGCCGCGCGGAGCTCGATCGCGACCCTGCCGCCGCGTTGCGCGATTTCGAACGCTCGAACTGCGGCGCGGCGTGCGTCGCCGAGATGGGCGACGCATATACGCGGCTCGGCGATCCTGCTGCCGCGGTGGCGGACTACTTGCAGGCGAACGCCGCCGGGCGCCTCGCGGCGGCCGAAGACCGCATGGCTACGGCGGGCGGCTACGACGATGCGATCGCGCTCGAAGACGCGCTCGTGCAGCGCCTCACCGGCAACATGCTGCTGCGCGCCGATCTCGCGGCCGCATATGCGAAGATCGGCAAGCTGTCGGTGGACGCGAGCTTTGCCAAACCCGACAAGGCGGCGGGTTATCGGCAACAGGCGATTTTCGCATTCAAGCGTGCGAGCGACATCGCGCCGTTCAACGAGGGATACTTGTTGTCGTACGCGTTCGCGCAGCGTGATTGGGGCGACAAGAGCGCCGCGCGCGATGCGTTCCGGCGCGTCTTGGCGATGCACCCGCACCAATCCGATGCAGAGCAGGCGTTGCTCGAGCTCGGTCCATCTCCGTCGCCGGCGCCGTCCAAGCCGCGCTGATGTTGCGCGTCGCTCTCGACACGCAGTTCGCGCTCGGCACGCCTACTGGGCTCGGCGTGTACGCCACGCGCGTGGCCGACGCGCTGCGCGCGCGGGGCGACGTGGACGTCGTCGAATTGCGCGACGACCGCTTCGATCTGTGGCGCTTCGACCGGCGCATCTATTGGGACCAGCTTCGCGCGCGGCGGCTCGCGCGGGAAGCCCACGCGGACGTCGTGCATTGGACCGGCGGCACGCTGCCCTGGCGCCCGCCGCACCCATGCGTGCTCACGCTGCACGATCTCGCGTGGCGGCGCGCGGGTAATCGCGGGCGCGCGCATATTCGCTGGTATTTCGGGAGATGGCAACCGCGCCTCGCTCGCGCCGCCGACAAGCTGGTCGCCGACACGCACGTGGCGCGCCTCGAGATCGCCGACGCGCTGGGCATCGATGCGGCACGGATCGCCGTCGCCGGCGCTGGCGTGGACGAACGCTACTTCGCGCTCGAGCGTCAGGCACAGGCGCCGCCCCTGGTGCTCGCCGTCGGCACCGTCGAGGAGCGCAAGGATCTGTTGACGGCGGTGCGCGCGGTGGCGCGCAGCACGGAGGCGCGGCTGACTTCAGTTGGTCCGCTCACTCCGTACGCGGATGAGGTGCGCCGCGAGATCGAACGCTTGAACATCGGCCCGCGCGTGGAACTGCGCGGATTCATCGCCGACGAGGAGCTGCTCGCACTGTATGGTCGCGCGACCGCGCTGATCGCGCCGTCGCAGTACGAGGGGTTTGATCTGCCGCCGCTCCAGGCGCTCGCCGCCGGCGTGCCGGTCATCGCGTCCGACATCCCAGTCCACCGCGAAGTCCTGGGCGATGCGGCGTGGTACGCGCCTGCGGGCGACGACAGCGCATTCGCCGCGATGCTCGACTCAGCGACGAGCGGTGGGCCTGCGGCGCACAATCGTGTCGCGCTCGGACGCACGATCGCAAGCGAGTATACGTGGTCCGCCGTCGCCGCGCGGCTGATGAATGTCTATGAAGAGGTTTGCGCCACATGAAACCGCGGTGGCTAGCGGCCGTCGCCGCGTGCGCAATCGCGTTCGCGGGCGCGACCGCCTCGCGCGGCGACGAGAGCAGCGGTTCCGCCCGCGCAAGTCCTGACCGGAGCACGCTCGAGACAACGTCGGACGATGCGTTTGAGGTCAGCCACACGTTCGCCGCGCGTTACTTCTTCGAATCGAAGCGCAACGGCGCGGGAATGGCGCAGTACCGCCTCACGTTCGGAAAGGCGTTCAGCAAACGCCGCAGCATAAAGATCTATCTGCCGCTCGTCACGAGTTTCGCCGCGATGCGGGCTCCGAAAAGCGGGCTGGGCAGCATCGCGCTCGTCTACATCGACGGCGTCAAGGGGCAAGCCTTCGACCACGCGCTTGTGGGCGAGCTCTGGCTGCCGACCGTGACGAACGGCGTCAAGAGTGATGACATGCAGGTGCGCCCGCACTACGACGTCCGCTGGCGCTGGAACAGCGGCGGGTTAAGCCTGGAGAACCGCTTCGCGCAAAGCGTCATCGTGCCGCCCGGCTCGTCGTGGACGAGCTACTATGATCTCAGCGCGACGCCGTATGTCCTGACGCCGCGCTCTGGCGCGGTCGCGCTCTTGTACGAAGCGCGCGTCAACTTTGCGCGGGGCGGAATCTTCGTGTCCGCGATCGGTCCGAGCATCACCGCGAACATCGGCAGGGCGACCACGTTGAGCGCGTTCGATATCTGGGGGATTGGTGGGAACGGCCAAGCGAATCTGTGGCGTTACCGCGTGCAAGCGCAGGTTAGCGCCAAATTATGAAAGCGAGCGCCGCAGAGGCAGACATTCCTAGGCTCTAGCGCGAAAAAGCAAGCAGCCTATGTCCATCGCCCGTTTCGCCGTCACCCGTCGAGTCGCCGTCGCGATGTTGTCCGCCGCGATCGTCGTGCTTGGAATCTTCGCCTGGCCGCGCCTGCCGGTCGCGCTGCTCCCGTCGTTCGCCCCGCCGGTGCTCAGCGTCAGCACGGCGTACACCAACGCCTCGCCCGAGACCATCGAGACCACGGTGACGCGTCCGATCGAGAACGCGGTGAGCCGCGTTTCGGGCATCGATATCCTCGAGTCGACGTCGTCCGAGGGCCAGTCCACCGTGCGGGTCCAGTTCCTGTACGGCACGGACATCAACGTCGCGGCAGTCGACGTCCAGCAACAGATCGCCCGCATCCGCGCGTCGCTGCCGAACGATCCGAACCTGCAAGAGCCGCAGATCATCAAGGCGGACCCCAACGCCACGCCGGTGCTCTCGCTCCAGCTGACCGATCCGACGCGCACGCAGCGCGATCTTTCGGACTTGATCGTCAACGAGCTGTCGGACGAACTCGCGTCGGTGCGCGGCGTCGGCAGCGTCGGCGTCTCAGGCGTGACCCAGCGCGCCATCATGATCCAGCCCGACGAACACCGCCTCGCATCGGTCGGCCTCACGCTCGACATGCTGCTGTCGCGCATCAAGAGCGAGAACGTAGATCTGCCTGCTGGGCTCATCCAGATCGGCGCGCAGGAATACGGCATCCGCACCAACGCGCTCTACAAGGCGCCCGCCCAGATCGCCGACACGATCGTCGCGATGTCGGGCGGCGTGCCCGTCCGGCTGCGCGACGTCGCAACGGTCAGCGATTCGATCCAGGAGCAGCGCGTCTTCTCGCGCGTCAACGGCGCGCCGTCGGTGCAGCTCACGATCACCGCGCAGCCCAACGCGAACATCGTCGACGTCGCCGCAGGCATCAACGACAAGATCAACGACATCAATCAGCGCCACCCGACCATCAAATGGAGCACGATGCTCGATCAGCGCGAGTTCATCTTGACCGCGCTCGCGTCGCTGCAGCACACCGCCCTCTACGGCGCCATCCTCGCGGTGCTGATCATCTTGCTCTTCTTGCACTCGTGGCGGGCGACGGTCATCGTCGCCGTCTCACTGCCGATCTCCGTGCTTGGCGCGCTGTTCATCGGGTACGTGACGCACCAGTCGCTCAACGTGATGACGCTGGGAGGTTTGGCACTGGCCGTCGGCCTCATCGTGGACGACGCCGTCGTCGTGATCGAGAACATCTCGCGCTTCTTGCGCACCGGGATGCAACCGGCGGATGCGGCCGAAGGCGCGACCACGCAAATCCTCGGCGCCGTCTTCGCGTCGTCGATCACGGTCGTCACCGTGTTCTTGCCGCTCATGTTGATCCCGGGCATCCAGGGACTGATCTTCGGCCCCTTCGCGATCGTCGTTATGAGCGGCGTCGGCATCTCGTTCATCGTCGCGATCCTGACGGTGCCGATGCTCGCCACCGAGCTGCTGCGCCGAGACCAGGGGCAGGCGGCGGACGGCGCCTCGGAGCCGCCGGCCCGTGAGTCCTTCGGCGCGCGCTTTGACCGGCTCTACGCCCGCCTGGAAGCCGCCTATCGCGCCGCGCTCAATTACTGCTTGGACAGGCCCGCACGAGTGATCGGTTCGGCGGCGGCGCTGCTCGCGATCACCATCGGCGTCCTGGCGCTGGGCGTCGTGCCGACAGAGATCTTCCCGCCATCGGACTCGCGCTTCTTGCAGTTCGATCTGCAAGCGCCCAACGGCGCCGCATTGGCAGTGACGAATCAGATCTCGACGGTGGTGGAGAACGCGCTGCTCAAAGACCCGCGCGTGGTCGCCGTGGGCGCGACGGTCGGCCAGACCGGGGGTGGCGGCAACGTCCGTCCGATCACCAATCGCGCCAGCATCCAAGTGGCGCTCAAGCCGGGGACGAGCGCGTCCGCGTCCGCCGCATTCGTAAGAGAATGGCGCGCGCGGCTCAACGGGATCGGCTCGCTCGGGCGTTCCGCACCACCGGAACTGCGCGCGGCCATGGTCGGCGTCATCGCGCGCGGCCAGACGATCGACATCGTCCAGCGTCAGATCTCGCAAGGACAGACGGCGCTCGAGCTTGAGATCTTCGGGCCGGATATCAACACGCTGCAGACGGTCTCGGACGGCGTCATGGCCGCGATCTCGAAGATCCCCGGCGTCGGCGATCCGGACAAGAACGTGACCAACTCGCAGCCGGAGATCAACGTCACAGTCGATCGCACGCGGCTCATGGTGGCCGGCTTGGGAACAGGCGATCTTGCCAACTTCATCAGCACGGCGACGAGCGGTCAGATCGCCTCCTATTATCAGATCAACGGCATCCAGTACCCGATCATCATCGAACTGTCGCCGACACAGCGCCGCACGTTTTCGTCGCTCAAGGCGCTCGAGTTCACGCCACTCTCCACCAATACGTCGACCAACGCGAACCCGAACGCCGCGATCGCCGGGCCGGTCGGCTACGGCGTGACGCTTGGCGATGTGGCGACGCTGACACCGGGTCTTGGTCCGTCGGCCATCAGCCGCGAGGACCGGCAGCGCCGCATCGAGATATCGGCGCCGATCAGCGGCAGGCCCCTGGGTCCGATCGTGGCCGATGCAGGCGTGCTCATGCGCCACTACCCGTTGCCGACTGGCTATCGTTGGGAGTACGGTCCCGAGATCCAACGCGGTCAAACGAGCTTCAACTCGATGTGGCTCGCGGTCGGCCTCGCGATCCTGCTGATCTATATGCTCTTGGCCGCGCAGTTCGAATCGTACGTCGACCCGCTCGTGATCATGGCAGCCGTGCCGTTGTCGCTGGTCGGCATCGTCGCGTCGCTGATGCTGACGCACCGCGCGTTCGGGCTCACCGCGTTCATCGGGTCGCTCATGCTCGTGGGCATCGCGGTGAAGAACTCCATTTTGGTCATCGAGTTCACGCGCCAGCTGCGTGAAGACGGAGTCCCGGCGCGCGATGCGTTGCTCAAAGCCGGCCCGATGCGGCTGCGTCCGATCCTGATGACGACGCTCGCCACGATCGGCGGCATGTTGCCGCTGGCGATCGGAATCGAAGCGGGCAGCTCGACGCAGGCGCCGCTCGCTACGGTGGTGATCGGCGGCTTGATCGCCTCGACATTGCTCTCATTGCTGGTAGTACCGACGATCTACTATTGGATCGTGCAGCGTTTCGGCGGCAAGTTCGTGAACCGCCGCCGCGGCGTCGCGAGCACGCCGGTGTTGCGCCCGCCTGAGACCGCCGTGCCCTCAGACGTCTGAGGACGTCACTTCATCGAGTCAGCGCGAGCTTTCAAGTCCGCCGTGTCGGCGCCGGTCTTCGCGGCGATGCGGAGGAGCAGCTCCTCTTGCAGTTCCTGATGGTCCAGCAGGCGGCCGATCCACTCGTGATCGAGTTCTGCTCGCATCTCCGCATGCTGGCTCGCCTGGCGTTGCGCGACGGAGATGACGAACAGCAGCGTCAGCTGGACGACGTTGGAGATCGTCAACAGAAAGATGAATGGGAACGGATCGCGACCTGTCACTTGACCAAAGATGATCCAGACGAACTGTCCGACGATCACGATCGCAAGCGCGATCGGCGCCCCGGTCGAGTCCGAAATGCGCTTGCAGAAGCGTTCGACCGGGCTCAGCCGCTCGTTGTGGGCATCGTTGGGATTTACCAGAGGTTCGTGAGGCATACAAAAGCGCGCTCCTCTTCTAGTGCACCGCTGAGGAAACGTTCCAGCCCGCGCCCGGCGGCGGATCCGATGCGAACAGCAAGTTCACGGGGTACGACGAACCCCCTTCGGGCATGGTCACGACGCTCACGTGCACGAAGCCGCGCGCCGGCACGCTGAAGCGGCGCACGAGCGCCGGTTTCATCGGTTCGACGGGATGGAGCTGGACGATGTCGCCGTTGATCAACAGCGTGCCGGTCGCGCGGCCGCCGCGCGGCTCGAACCACAGTCCGACATCGGCCGGCTGGTCGGTCGGATTGAGCAGATTGACGTCGGCGCTTTGCTTCACGCCGTAATCGCCGCCCAGCACGGCGCCCTGCACCAGATTCGGCAGCGGCAGCTTCCCGATGGCGAGCGTGGTCGGCGTGTCGCCGACCGTGTAGGACTCGTCGTAGAAGAACTCGGGAACCTCGTAGACGCCGCGGGCGTGGTTCACCGAGCTTGAGAGCAGCGTTTCGGAGATGGGCTCGATTGGCGATGCGTCGGCGGCTTGCACGACGACCGCCACGCGCAACCCGGGTCCCGTGATGACGCGCATCTGCATGAGGCCTGCCACCAGATTGCCCGCGGGCAGCAGCTGATCGATCACGTTGATCGTCGCCTGTGGCGGCACTTCGAAGACCTGGCCTTCGCCCGCCGCATCGTGCTGCAAGAAACGCAGCGTCGACCCGTGGCCGACGCCGAGGATATCCGTGTATGGGCCCCCGATGCCGGCGATCATCTCGAGCAGGCTCGCGTCATTGCCCGCGTTTTGCACCTTCACGAGGACGCGCCGTAGCGGCGCGCCCTGCGGCGCGTAGTGGTAGTACAGCAGCCGCGCGGGCTTGTCGATCGTCACGTCGCTGTAGAAAAGCGTGCCCTCCTCGGTGATCGTCTCCGGGAAATCCGAGACGAGCATGAATCGCGGCGCGAGCTGGGGCTGCGCGAGGTTCGTGACGCGGACCGCGACGGTGGTGTGGTACGCGAAATAATTGTCGCCCGTGACGTCCACCGGCACGTGGACGATCGCAGTGTCGTCGGGCGGCAGCTCGCGCGAATCCTCGGCGATGCCCGCGTTGATGTGCGCGCCGGCTTGCGCGTAGGTCACGTGCGTGGCCGCTTGCGCAGCCATTTCCGCGACGAACGCCGACGACGCGGGATGCCCCGTGATGTTGATCGCCGTGAACGCGTCCGATCGCCCCGCGGAAACCTGCACCGACACGCTCAGGGTCGCCGTCAGACCTTGTTGGCTCGTGATGGTGATCTGCGTGTTGCCGGGATGCAATCCGAAGAGATCGATCGTGCGGTCGACCGGGTTGAAGATCGCGCGCACCACGTTCTCGTCCTGGCCCGACAGGATCACGATGCCGCTCGGCGGCGACAGCAGCCGGGCGGACGCGCTGTGCCCGAGCAGCACGCGCACTGCGTTGGGATTCACTTGGACAGTCGCCGGCGCGGGCGGCTCGGTCGCCATATACGTGCCTTGCGGCGCGGGGCTGCAGTCGCCGGCGCCCGACGCGCACGGGCTGGGCGGGTAGATCGGCTGCGGTCCATTCGGCGTCGTGGTGGTCGCGGGCGAAGGCGTCATCGTCGGCGCGGCAGTTTGGTCACCGCGCGCGCCGCCGCCATACGCGGCGATCGTCAGAGCGATCGCGAACGCGCCGCCGGTGACGGCGGCGCGGACGAAGCGCGCAGACCGGACGAGCGCCACTAGGCGATTTGTTGGCGGGCCACAGCTGTCGCGAGCAGCGTCTTGTATCCGTGCGCCGGGAACAGCACCGTGACCAGGTCGCGCTCGGCTCGCTCGACGGTGCCCTCCCCGAACTTGGGATGGTGCACGATGTCGCCGATGCGGAACTCGCTCACGCGTGGCGTGTCGAGCACTTCGATCGTCGCGCCCTTGGCGAGCTGCGCACGGCAGTTGTCGCACGCGCCGCAGTTGGGCAGGTCGTAATCTTCGCCGAAATAGTTGAGGATGAACTTGCGACGGCAGCTGCGCGTCTCGCAATACTGCAGGATCATCTGCAGCTTGCTCTGGTCGTACGAACGCTTGGTCTCATAGCTGGCGAGATTGAGCGCCAAGCCCTTGCTCTGCTTGAGCAACGGCGGCAGGCCGTAGGTCGACTTCGTCACGTTCTGGATGAAGCCGCCTTTTTTGAGCAGAGCGAGGATGACCTTGAGCTTTGTCAGCGGCAGCTGCGAGATCTTGCGCAGATCGGACAGCGACACGCCGTTGTCTTGGCTCTCGAAGTACTGCAGCGTGCCGAAGACCTTTTGGACTTCTTCGACGTCGGGATACTTGCCGGTGAGGAAGTAGTTCTGCACGCGCGTGTCGCTTTGGCGATACAGCAGCAAGCAGGTCGATTCGATGCCGTCGCGGCCGGCACGGCCAGCTTCTTGCGTGTACGCCTCGACGCTGCCCGGCAAATCGTAGTGGATCACGAAGCGGATGTTCGGTTTGTCGATGCCAAGCCCGAACGCGTTGGTGGCGACGACGATCTTCACGTCTTCGTTCATGAAGCGATCGTGCACGCGCTCGCGTTCGGCCTTTTGCAATTTGCTGTGATACACGTCGGCTTCGATGCCCAGCTCGTCGCGGCAGTACTCCGCCACGGCGTAGGTGTTCTTGATCGTCGCCGTGTAGATGATCCCGAGCGCGCCCGACAGCGAGCCGCTGAATTTGTTCTTGAGCACGCGCAGCTTATCGGCTTCCGTCGCGGTGCGCGCCACCTCATAGACGAGGTTGGGGCGGTCGAATCCGCGCACGATCGGCTTGGTATGCGGTATGCCGAGCTGCGTCACGATGTCTTCGCGCACGGCGGGCGTCGCGGTCGCGGTCAGCGCGAGCACGGTTGGCTTGCCGAGCGCGGCGATCACGCGCCCCAGATTCAAATATGCGGGGCGGAAATCGTGGCCCCATTGCGAGATGCAGTGCGCCTCGTCCACGACGAACAGCGGCACGTGCAGGCGTTTGAGGACGTCGACGAAGCTCTCATCTTCTAACCGCTCTGGCGTGACGTAGATGAGCTTGAGGTTGCCGCGCGCCACGCGCTCGAGATAGGAGATCTCTTCTTCATCGGAGAGCGTGCTGTTCAGCGCGATCGTGCTGCTGATGCCCGCCTCGGCCAGCATGTCGATCTGGTCCTTCATGAGGGCGATGAGCGGCGACACGACGACGGTCGTGCCCGGCAGCAGCAATGCGGGAAGCTGGTAGCACAGCGACTTGCCGGCGCCGGTCGCCAAAATGGCAAGCGTATCTTTGCCATCCAGCACACGCCGGATGACTTCTTCTTGACCGGGTTGGAAGCTCTCGTAGCCGAAATGGGTGCGGAGCGCTTCGTTAAGGTCGAGATCGACCTTCATGTTCTCTTGCCTCTGTAGCGGTCGAATTTAGCCCGTCGCCGATGACGAACCGCCGGCCTCTTATACGTTTTGAGGACCGGCTCAACGGGTCGCTCGACCGAGTTATTCGGTCGGGCTTCCCGACCATTATATACCCTTGTACTCGCCCCCAAAACAGGCTGTTTCGGCGGCTTGGCGGGACGTCCCGGGGATTCGAATGAACCGTTGGGACGAGCCGCGGCATACAGTGATCGGACAACCTAAACATAACATGCGTGTCAAGGGAAATCGCTGAGGGAGTGGACGCAGAACTCGTCCGGCGCCTAGCGGCAGACGATGCCACCGCGCTCGAGGACGCCTATAAAGGCTACGCGGCGCGCTGCAAAGGTGTGGCCTACCGCGTGCTGCACGACGACGCTCGCGCCGAGGACGCCGTGCAAGAAGCGTTCTTGGCCCTGTGGCAACACCGACACGGACTGGTCGTCCGAACCGGAGGGATCGGGCCATGGCTGTTCACCGTCACCCGCAACGCGGCGCTCGGTATCGTGCGTTCTGAATCGCGCCGCAACGCGCGCGAAGAGCGCAGCTTCGAGGGCGGCGTGGCCGCTGATCCTTTCGATGAAGTAGCCGCGCACGAAGCGGCGCACGGCGTGCGCGCGGCGCTCGAAGAGCTTCCGGCGGAACAGAAGACGGTGATCACGTATGCCTATTTCGGCTCGATGACGCTCGCCCAGATCGCGCAGCGGACCGGCGCGCCCTTGGGCACGGTGAAGCGGCGCGCACAACTCGGATTGTCGAGACTTGCGCGGGCGATGGGGTCGCAATCGCCATGACGCAACATCCGTACGACGAGATCGAGGCCTTCGCGCTCGGCAGTTTGGACGACGCGACCGCGCGCGCGCTGCTCGACCACGCGGATACGTGCCCGACCTGCGCCGTGTTGCTCGCCGATGCGATGGCAGGCGTCGGCGCGCTCGCGTCGCTTGAGGCGCCGACGTCCGGTGAAGCGCATGTCGCCCGATATCGGCGTCACCGTGCTGCGGCCGCGACGGCCGGTGTCCACGTGGATCGCCGCCGGCGCGATCGCGGCGTGTCTGGGCTTGATCTTGTGGAACGTGCAGCTGCGAAACGAGGCCGTCAGCGTGCCGGTCGATGCGCTCGTGCACAGCCACTTCGTCCACCATCCGTTGACCGGCAAGGGCGGCGACGCCAAGGTCATACAGGCCGCCGACGGCCATTGGATCTATGTCGTCGCGGACGGTCTTTCGCCGCATGCGCGCTATGCGTTGTGGGAGACTCGCGGCGGAACGACCGCAAAAGTGGGCGAGCTCGTCGCCGATGGTCGCGGCGACGCGGCGCGCTATTTCGAACAATCGCCTGGCGGGATCGAGGGCTTCGCGCTCACCGGCGCGGACAAGACGCCGGCGACCGATCCGCTCGAACTCCGCTGGCCCTAGCGGCTCCCTCGCGCCTGCTTGACGCCTTTCAAGCCGGGGACGCGTGCCCCGCGCACGGGACGGTACGCGCGCCGGCGATGCAAATACCAGGATAGAGCACGTTCCGGTCACTAACTGGGCATCGCCTGGTACAAATGAGGGCCCGTGGACAAGCCGAAGATCGATCGATCGGCGCAGCTGACATCGGAGTCGGTGGCGCGGCGCTGGGATCAGCTCGGCGCGTCGGATGCCGTGCGCGCAGAGCTTGCTGATGCGCACACCCTCGCGCGACTGACAGCCTTCGCGCGCAACATCGAAAACTTCATCGGCACGGTGAAGGTGCCGGTCGGCGTTGCCGGGCCGCTGCGCGTCAACGGCGCCCATGCGCGCGGCGATTTCTACCTGCCGCTGGCCACGACCGAAGCTGCGCTCGTCGCTTCCTATAGCCGCGGTGCCCAGCTCATCACCGCGGTAGGCGGCTGCACCGCGCTCGTGGATGCGTCGTCTGTGACCCGCGCACCGGGTTTCGCGTTCGTCGATCTGGCCGAAGCGAACTCGTTCGCGTCATGGATCCGCGACCAGCTCGAAGCGCTGCGTGGCGTCGCTGGCGCGACCACTCGTCACGGCCGGCTCGAGTCGTTGCGCACCACAGTGGAAGGTAATCGCGTCTACGTGACGTTCTCGTTCGCCACCGGCGAGGCGGCCGGCCAGAACATGGCGACCATCGCGACGCAGGCCATGTGCACCTTCATCGCGCAGCGCTCACCGGTCAAACCGCAGCATCACTTCCTCGAAGCCAATTTCTCCGGCGACAAGAAAGCGACGGTCATGTCGATGCTCGGCTTGCGCGGCCGCCGCGCGATCGCCGAAGTGACGCTGCCTTCACGGCTGAGCGAGGAATGGCTGCATGCGACGCCGCGGCATTTGACCGAATACTGGCAGATGGGCGCGGTCGGCGCCGTGATGAGCGGCGCGATCGGCATCGAGGGGCATTACGCGAACGGGCTCGCCGCGCTGTACATCGCCTGCGGCCAAGATGCGGCATGCGTCGCCGAATCGGCGATCGGCATCTCGCGCTTCACGTTGACGGAGAACGGTGACCTCTACGCCTCCGTCACGCTGCCGAACGTGATCGTCGGCGCGGTCGGCGGCGGGACCGGGCTGCCATCGCAGCGCGCGTGTCTCGACATACTCGGACTGCCGGCTGAACAGCCGGCCAACGCGTTCGCCGAGATCTGCGCCGGCGTGTGCCTCGCCGGCGAGCTCTCGATCTCGGGCGCGCTCTGCGCCGCTGAGTTCGCGAGCGCGCACGAACGGCTCGCACGCGGCACGCCGGAGCCGCAACCTGACCGACACGCGTGATCGGACGCTTCATCGTCTACCAGCGCGAGCGCTTTCCGGTGCTCGCGCACGGTCCGCTGATCGCGGCGTTCAGCGCCTCGGCGATGTGCTTCTCCGCGCTGCTGCGGGGCAGCAGCCATTTCCCGCCGTGGCCGCTGTTGCTGAGCGGCTTCGCATCGTCGTTCATCTTCTTCGCGCAGCTGCGTATCGCTGACGAGTTCAAAGACTACGACGACGATCTCGCGTACCGCCCGTATCGGCCCGTGCAGCGCGGCCTGGTCAGTCTGCGGGAGCTCGGCGTGGTCGGCGTCGCGGGAGCGCTCATCCAGCTGGCCATCGCGCTGCTGATCGATCCGGCGCTGTGTCTCATTCTCGCCGGCGTGTGGGCTTATTTCGGGCTGATGACGAAAGAGTTCTTCGTCAGCGGATGGCTGAAGGTGCATCCGGTCAGCTACCTGCTTTCGCATATGTTCATCATGCCGCTGATCGACTTCTATGTCACCGCCTTCGACTGGCTCGTGGCGCGCGTACCACCACCGGCCGGTCTCTTCTGGTTCCTGGCGGTGAGTTTCGTGAACGGCATCGTGATCGAAGTCGGCCGTAAGATCCGCGCCAGCGAAGATGAAGAGCGCGGCGTGGAGACCTACACGGTGTTGTGGGGCCGCCGCGCCGCTCCGCTCGTGTGGCTCGGCGCTGTGCTCGCGACCGCAGCGCTCGGCGTCGGAGCAGCGGCGCAGATCAATTTCACGCTGCCCGGTGCGCTGCTGCTCGGCGCGCTGGCGGCTGTGGCCGCCTGGTCGGCGCTGACGTTCGTGCGGCGGCCGACGCATGCGGCGTCAAAGGCGATCGAGCTCATGTCAGGCGTGTGGACGCTCGGCATGTACCTCGGTCTGGGCGTCATTCCGATGGCCGTGCGCGCGGGCAGCGCGCTCGTGCAGCGATGAGCTACATCGTCCGCTCTAGCGACGACGTCGCCGCAGCCGATGCGATCGCCCGCTTCGGAGGAAAGGGCAGCGCGCTCGCATCGCTCACCGCCGCACGGATGCCGGTGCCGCAATGGTTCGCGATCTCGACGGACGCGTGGCGCGCAAGCCTCACGGCGGAACAGCAGGCCGCGCTCTCGCACGCTTCGCCGACCGACGATGACCTGACGACGCTGCGCACGGTGCGGCCGCTCGAGGACGTCGTGGCTGCGATTGACGACGCCGTGCGCGCGCTCGCGGCGAGTTCCGGCGACGTCTTCGCCGTGCGCTCCTCCGCTGCCGACGAAGACGCCGCGCAACAATCCTTCGCCGGGCAGCTCGAAAGCTATCTCTTCGTCCCTGCCGATCAGGTCGCCGACCGCGTCGCGCGGGTCTGGGCATCTGCGTTCACGCAGCGAGTGGCCGCGTACCGAGGCAATCGCGGCCTCGCGCCTGCGCCCGCGCCGCCCGTCGTGCTGGTGCAACGCATGATCGACGCAGACGCGTCGGGCGTCGCGTTTTCCGCCGATCCGGTCAGCGGGGCACGCGACATCGCCGTGATCAGCGCCGTGTTCGGGCTGGGCACCGCGCTTGTCTCGGGCGAAGCGGACGCCGACACGTACAAAGTCGATCGCGGGGACCGCATCGTCGAGCGCATCATCGCCGACAAGCGCGCCGCCCATCGGCGCAGTCCGACGAGCGTCGAAGGCGTCGAGGCGGTCGAGATCTCGACGGATCATGCCAAGCAGCCCGCGCTCGACGACGCCGCAGTGCGCGAGGTCGCGCAGCTCGCTCGCAAGGCCGAGCAGCATTTCGGCGCGCCCCAGGACATCGAGTGGGCGTATCGGAGCGGACGGCTGTATCTGTTGCAAGCGCGGCCGATCACGTCGCTGGCCGCGACAGCACACGCCGGCGATATCACGATCTGGGATAACAGCAACATCGCGGAGAGCTACGGCGGCATGACGACGCCGCTCACCTTCACGTTCGCGCAGCACGCCTACGACAGCGCGTACCGCCAGTTCTTCCGGCTCTTGGCCATCCCCGATCGCGTCGCAGCGGCGCACGACGAGACGTTTCGCAACATGCTCGGCCTTATCCGCGGCCGCATCTACTACAATCTGCTGAATTGGTATCGCTTGCTCGCGCTGCTGCCCGGATTCCGCATCAACCGCCGCTTCATGGAACAGATGATGGGCGTCAAGGAGGCGCTGCCTGAGTCCGTGCTCGCCGACGTGCGCGGCGCCCAGACGGGCAGCCGGCTCGCGGACGCGCTCGCCGTCGCGCGCACGAGCGCGGCGCTGGCGTGGCACCACCTGACGCTGCGCGCGCGCATGCGGCGCTTCTATCACGTGCTCGACGACGCGCTCGCGTCCGACCCGCAGCGACTAGCGGGCCTCGGCCCTGACGAAATCGTGCGCGAATATCGCCGCCTCGAGCAACGCTTGGTCAACGATTGGGATGCGCCGCTCATCAATGATTTCTTTGCGATGATCTTCTACGGCCTCTTGCGGCGCGCGTGCAACACATGGTGCGGCGACAGCGCCGGCACGCTGCAAAACGATCTGCTCTGCGGGCAAGGCGGCATGATCAGCACCCGCCCTGCCGCGGCCATCCGCGCGCTCGCCGTTGCGGCTGCAGCCGAGCCGGCGCTTGTCGAGGCATTGGCCAACGCGCCGACATCCGACGCGTTGGCAGCGTTGCGCCGCGACAGTCGCGTGAACGAGCTCCTCGAGAACTACATGCGCGAATTCGGCGATCGCTGCGACGGCGAGCTCAAACTCGAGAGCCCGACCTTGCGCGACGATCCCTCGATGTTGCTCCGAGCGGTTGGACGGCTCGCAGCGCAGGCGTTACCGGCGAGCGCTGACGCGACCGGGCTACACCCGTCGCTGCGTGCGGCGGCGGAACAGCGCGTGGCCACGGCGCTCGCACGCGCACCGCTGCGCCGCGCGATGTTCGCCTGGATCGTGAAGAACGCACGCGGCCGCATCGTCGATCGCGAGAACCTGCGATTCGGGCGCACGCGGCTCTTCGGCCGCATCCGCGCGATCTTCATAGCGTTGGGCCGGTGCTTTGCCGAGCGCGGGTTGCTGGACGAACCGCGCGACATCTTCTACCTCGAGCTCGACGAGGCGCTCGGAGAGGTCGAGAGACCTGATGCCGCCGTTGACCTCAAAGCTCGCGTCGCCGCACGCAAGGCGGAGTTCGAACGCTACCGCCAGATGCCCCCACCGCCCGATCGCTTCGTGACGCACGGCCCGGTCGATGGCGCCGATGTCTCGATCGACGTCGAAGACCCACCGATTCCGAACGGCGCAGCGCCGCGTGCGACAGGCGAGACGCGCACCGGGACCGGGTGTTGCCCCGGCGTAGTCCGCGGGACCGTTCGCGTCGTGCGCGATCCGCATGCGGCGACGCTGCACAAGGGCGACGTGCTCGTCGCCGAACGCACCGACCCGAGCTGGGTGATGCTCTTCCCCGCCGCGAGCGGCATTTTGGTGGAGCGCGGCAGCCTGCTCTCGCACGCGGCGATCGTCGCGCGCGAGATGGGCATTCCGGCGATCGTTTCGATCGAAGGTCTGACGTCGTGGCTCAAAGACGGCGACCACGTCGAGTTCGACGGCGCCACCGGCGTGCTGACCCGCATCCAGCTGGCGGCGGAGCTGGCACATGCGCAGTGAGGTCGCGCAGAAATCAGATTTCACGATTATCCGCTACGCCCAATGCTGGGAAGACGCCGACGTCCTGCTGCAAGCGCTGCAGGTGCAGCCCGGCAAGAGGTATCTCTCGATCGCATCCGCTGGCGACAACGCCCTCGCGCTGCTCGCCTGCGGTCCGCAAAAAGTGGTGGCGCTCGATCTTTCGCAGGCGCAGCTCGCATGCTTGGAGCTGCGCGTGGCTGCGTACCGCACGCTCTCGCATGCAGAGCTGCTCGAGCTCATCGGCTCGACCCCAAGCGAACGCCGGCCCGTCCTGTATCAACGATGTCGCGCGCAACTCTCCGGCGAGGCCAGCTCGTTCTGGGACGATCGTGTTGACGCGATCGCGCACGGCATCGGCGCCGCCGGAAAGTTCGAAGATTACTTCGCCCTGTTCCGCTCGCGCGTCTTGCCCATGCTGCACTCGCGCCGCACGGTCGACGAACTGCTCGAGCCGAAGGATGCGCCGAGCCGCGCGGAGTTCTACGATCGCACGTGGGATTCGTGGCGTTGGCGCATGCTGTTCAGATTGTTCTTCTCGCGCACGGTGATGGGGCGTTTCGGGCGCGACCCGCGATTCTTCGACTACGTCGACGGCGCGATCGGCGACCGCCTGCTCGCGCGCAGCCGCCACGCGCTCGTCGATCTCGAGCCGGCCGCCAACCCCTACCTGCATTGGATCCTTACCGGCCGCCACGGCGACGCGCTTCCCTTCGCGCTGCGCGCCGAGAACTTCGAGCGCATCCGCGCCAACCTCGATCGGTTGGAGTGGCACCGCCTGCCGCTGGAGACGTACCTGCAACAAGCGAGCGTGCCGGCATTCGACGGCGCGAACTTGAGCGACATCTTCGAATACATGTCCGCCGAGAACTACGCCGCGTTGCTCGAGCAGGTGGCCGGCGCGTGCACGCCTGGCGCTCGCCTCGTCTACTGGAACATGATGGTGCCGCGCAGCCGCCCCGAAGCGATGGCGAATCGTCTGCTCCCGCTCATCGACGAGGCGGCGCGCCTGCACGACCAAGACAAAGCGTTTTTTTATGACGCGCTGGTGGTCGAGCAGGTGCGCGCATGATACCGCCGCTGCTCGGCATCGCGCTCGTGCTCGGCGCGTTCGGCACGCTCTTCCTCGGCCTGCGCGCGGCGCGCTCGAGGCTCGGTCCGGAGCTCGCGCGCAAGCTGTTGCACCTAGGGATGGGTCTGGTCAGCCTCACGCTGCCATGGATCTTCTCGGCCACGTGGCCGGTCATCGTCCTGTCCTCGCTCGCAGCGCTGGCGTTGCTCTCGATCCGGGTGTTGCCCGCGATGAAGCGCGAGTTCGGCAGCGTGCTGCACGCGGTGAACCGCGAGTCGTTCGGCGAGTTCTTCTATACGATCGGCGTTGCGACGCTGTTCGTGCTATCGCACGGCGACAAACTGCTGTTCAGCATCCCGATCCTCACGCTGACGTTCGCCGACGCCGTCGCGGCATTGGTCGGCGTGCGCTACGGTTCTGTCCGCTTCGCCACACCCGACGGCATCAAGAGCGTCGAAGGTTCGCTCGCGTGCTTCGGCGTCGCGTTCCTGTGCGTCCATATCCCGTTGTTGCTGTTCTCGACGACCGGCCGGCTGGAAGCGCTGCTCATCGCCGTCATCCTCGGCTTCTTGGTCATGTTGGTCGAGGCGATCGCGTGGCGCGGCCTGGACAACCTCACCATTCCGCTGGCCGGCTTCGCGCTGCTCCAGAACTTCATCCACTTGAGCTGGCCCGAGCTCGTCATACGACTGGCCGTCGTGCTAGCGTTTGTCGCATTCTCCTATGCGCTACGGCGTCAATCGACGCTCGACGACGACGCACTGATGGCATGCGTGTTGTTCGCGTTCGTCGCCTGGGCGCTCGGCGGATGGATGTGGCTGCTCGCGCCGGCGGCGATCGTGATCAACGATGCTCGCCACGGCGTCCGCGTCTCCGCAAAAGACGAGGGATATCGCCGCCACAATGTCCACACGGTCGAAAGCGTGAGTCTCGCCGGGGTGATCTGGGTGGTGCTCGCGGCGACGTACGGCGATCCACACCTTCCGCTTGGCGTGCGACAACCGGCGTTCTTCTTCGCGTATATGTTGGGCTTCGCCATCCACATGGCGATCTTCGAGGCGAGGCACACGATGCACGAGCGACCCACGCTCGGGCGCGTCCGGGCGCTTATCGCCGCGTCGTTGGTGAGCTGGCTCGCGATCTTTGCGCCGATCATCCCGTTCTTCGCATACGTGCACGAAACGCGTGCGTGGGTCGACGCAGGGTTGCTCGCCCTGCCGTTCGTGGCCGCGGGGGTGCAGGTTTTCTATTGGGTGCAGCCCAGCGTCAACGATTATCAGATGGAAACGCGCTGGGTGCGGCAAGGCATTGTGGCGCTGCTCGTGTCTGCGGCGGGCCTCGCAGTCCTATGGGCGTTTCGATCCGCGGCTGGAGCGCCTGCACTTCCATGAGCGGACAGCCCGCACAACCATCTCAGCGGGCCGACGCGCAGGTGCGTGTGGAGATCGAGGGCGGGCAGCACGCGCGCTGCGGCGTGTGGTGGAACGACCCGCCGGCGTATGCCGCGCACCGCGTCGGACGGATCGGCGATTTCGAAGCCGACGGCGAGCGCGCTGCTGCAATCGTGCTCGCTCGCGCGACCGAGCAGCTCGCAGCGCAAGGCTGCACGCTGGCGGTGGGGCCGATGGACGGCAGCACCTGGCATTCGTATCGCTTCGTCACCGAGCGCGGCGCCGACCCGCCGTTTTTCCTCGAACCGCACAATCCCGATGAGTGGCCCGCGTATTTCCGCGCGGCCGGCTTCGAGCCGCTGGCCCACTACACGTCGGCGCTCGACCGCGGCTTGGAGATCCGCGATCCCAAAGCGCCCGAGATCGAACAGCGGCTCGCATCGAGCGGCGTCCGCATCCGGCCGCTCGATCTGCAGCGCTTTGAGACCGAGATGCGCGCGATCCACCGCGTGTCGCTGGCGAGCTTCGCGAGCAACTTCCTGTACAGTCCGATCGGCGAGGAGGAGTTCGTGGCGATGTACGCGCCGCTGCGCGAGATGATCGATCCCGCGATCGTCTTCATCGCAGAGCACGACGCCCGCGTCGCCGGTTTCGTGTTCGGATTGCCGGATCTATTGCGTCCCAAACGCGGGCTGCCGGCCGATACGATGATCGTCAAGACGCTGGCGCGCGATCCGCATGCGCGCTTCACGGGCCTTGGAGGCGTGCTGCTCGAGCGCTGTCGCAGCGCGGCGCACGCGCGCGGCTACACGCGCTGCATCCACGCCTTGATGTACGACGAGAACGCATCGGTCGATCTGAGCGAGCGTTTCGGCGCCACCATGCGCGGCTATACGCTCTTCGCGAAGGAGCTCGCGGGCGCGTGAACGTCGTCGAGCTGCTCGACGAGCAGGTCATCGAGCGCGCGGATTCGCTCGCGATCGTCGAAGGCGGCCGCGATCGCCGCATCACGTTCGCGCAGTTGGCGGCGCGCGGCGAAGCGGCTGCCGCGACATTTGCGAGCAGCGGCCTATCCGCCGGCGACGCGGTGCTCGTCTTTTCGCCCATGGGGATCGACTTGTATGTCGCGCTCGTCGGCATGCTGCGCCTCGGGCTCGTGGCGGCGTTCATCGATCCATCGAACGGCCGGGCCTTCATCGAGCGTTGCTGCGCGGTCGTGCGACCCGCCGCGCTCTTCGCAAGCCCGCGCGCGCACGCGTTGCGTCTCGTGTCGCCGGCGGTGCGCGCGATCCCGCGCGCGTTCAGCGCGTCTGCGCTGCCGGCGACGATCCGGCTTGGGACGCAGCGCGCGCGGACGCCCCTCGTGCCGCGGGCTCCCGATGACCCGGCGCTCATCACGTTCACCAGCGGCAGCACCGGCGCGCCCAAGGCAGCCGCGCGCAGTCACGGCGTGCTCGCCGCACAGCTCACGGCGTTGTCCGCCGCGTTGCGCCTCGATGCCGGCACGGTCGACACCGCCACGATGCCGATCGTGCTGCTCGCGAATCTCGCCGCCGGCGTCACCAGTCTTATCCCCGGCGTCGACGTGCGCCGGCCCGGCGCCGCCGACCCGGCGGCGCTGTTCGAACAGATGGAGCGGTACGACGCGCGCAGCATCGTCGCGTCGCCGGCGCTGCTGAAGCGTCTCGCGCTGTATTGCGTCTCGCGCGGGCGTTCGCTCAAGGGCGTGCGCCGCGTGTTCGCGGGCGGCGCGCCGGTCTTTCCGGAGCAACTCGATCTTGCCGCCGCTGCGGCGCCACGCGCGCGCATCACCGCGGTGTACGGGTCGACCGAGGCCGAGCCGATCGCCGACATCGCGCGCGACGACGTCTTGCCGGACGATCGTGAGGCGATGCACGCCGGCGCCGGCCTTCTGGCGGGCGTCCCCGTGCCCTCGATCGAGCTTTCGATCATCCCGAACCGTTGGGGCACGCCCATCGAGGCGATGGCTGCGGCTGAATTCGAAGCGCAGCGGTTGCCCGCCGGCACGCCCGGCGAGATCGTGGTGAGCGGTCCGCACGTCTTGCCGGGCTATCTCGGCGGCATCGGCGACGCAGAGACCAAGTTCCGCGTCGACGGCGTCGCATGGCATCGCACCGGAGATCTCGGCTATCGAGATACGCACGGCCGCCTTTGGCTGTTGGGGCGCTGCGCCGGGGCGATCCGCGACGACCGCGGCACGCTCTATCCGTTCGCCGTCGAATGCGCCGCCAGCGATGCGACCGGCGTCGCCCGCTGCGCCATCGCACGCATCAAAGAGCGGCGCGTCCTGTTCGTCGAACCCGCGGCCGGCGTCAAGCTGGACAGGGATGCTTTGAAACGGCGTCTCGCATGGGCGCAGCTCGACGAGATCGCGCTGCTGCCGCACATCCCTGTGGATAAACGGCACAACGCGAAGGTCGACTACGTCGAGCTCGCACGCATCGCGTCGCGCCGCGTCTAGGAATGCGGCGCGAATCGACCGAAGCGCATAACGTGCCTGAAACCGCCTCATCTGCACCGCTGACGCTCTATCGCAAACACCGCCCTGCTGCGTTCGACGAACTCGTCGGGCAACCGGCGGTCGTGCAGGGCCTCACGTCGGCCGTCAAATCGAGCCGCGTCGCGCACGCATACCTCTTCTCCGGGCCGCGCGGCACCGGCAAGACGTCGGCTGCGCGCATCCTCGCCAAGTGCCTCGATTGCTTGACCAACGGACCGCGGCCGGACCCGTGCGGGATCTGCGAGGCGTGCACCTCGATCGCCGCCGGCACCGCGTTCGACGTCGTCGAGATCGACGCCGCCAGCAATCGCGGCATCAACGAGATCCGCGAGCTGCGCGACCGCGTGCAGTTCGCCCCCTCGCAGTTCCGCAAGAAGGTCTACATCATCGACGAGGTCCACATGCTGACCTCGGAAGCGTTCAACGCGTTGCTCAAGACGCTCGAAGAGCCGCCCGAATACGTCGTGTTCGTGCTGGCGACCACCGAGCTGCACCGCGTGCCCGCCACCATTCTGTCGCGCTGCCAGCGCTATGAGTTCCGGCGCATGACGCCGCCGGTGATCGCGAAACGCCTCGAAGAGGTGGCCAAGCGAGAGAAGATCGCGTTGGACGACGCGGCGGCGCGTCGCATCGCGCACCTCGCCGACGGCGCGTTGCGCGACGCGCTCGTGCTGCTCGAACAGGCGCGCGGATTTGCCGGCGGCAAAACGATCGACGCGCAGGTGCTCGACGCCGCGTTCGGCGAGTCGCATCGCGAGATCGTCGAGCGCTTGGTGGACGCAGTCATCGCGTCGGATGCGGGTGCGGCGCTGCAGGCCGTCGCGGACTCGGGAGCGATGGGCGTGGACGCGGCATGGCTTTCCAAAGAGCTGCTGCGTTGGTTCCGGTTGGCGCTGCTCGCTCGGACGAGCCGCGAAGTGCTGGACATGGAAGCGCCGCCGGACGAGGCGGAGGCGATCGCGACGCGTGCCGCCGCGCTCGGGCGCGCCAAGATCATGGCCGCGCTGCGCGTGCTTTCCGATTGCGTCGCGCAGCGTTGGTCGACTCAGCCGCGCATCGATCTCGAACTCGCGTTGACGCGCATCATCGTGCCGGCCGACGAACTCACCCTGCAAGGCCTCTCGGACCGGCTGCGGTCGCTCGAGGAGCGCTCGGGATCGTCCAGCACGCCATCTGGCGGCGCTCCAGCTCCGGCAAAGCCCGCGCCGACGCCCGCTGCTGCGGCGCCGGCGGCGCGCAAGACCGGCAAGAGCGCTGCGTCTCCAGCGAGCGCCCCCGTCCCCGAAGTCTCGCCATCACCGGGTGTCAACGCGGCCGGATCGCTGACGCCGACAAAGCTGCGCGCGATGTGGCATCTCGTCATGACCGCCGTGCGCGAACGTTCGAATACGGTGTTCGCGTATCTGCAGCACGCGACGGTCACCGACGCGAACGATCAAACGGTGACGCTCTCCGTCACGAAGAAACATTTCCTGGAGAGCTTGAGCGACGCCGGCACGAGCGCCCTGATCGCCGGCGCGATCGAACATGTCAGCGGGATCAGGCCGCGCATCGCGTTCGAGCTCGGCAGCGCGCCGCCGCGCCAAGCCGCGACGGTTCGCGACGAAAATTCCGGCTTCGCGCTCGCCGAGTCGGTCCTTGGAACGGAGCTCTTGTAGCCGATGAATCCTAACCTTTTGAAACAGGCTCGCGAGCTGCAACAGCAGCTCGCCAAGATCCAAGAAGAGCTGGGCAACGAGACGGTGACGGGCACGGCCGGCTCGGGCGCAGTCACGGTGACGCTCGATGGCCATGGCCAATTGCGCGGCGTGAAGATCGACAAGGCCGCCGCAGATCCGCAGGACGTCGAGACGCTCGAAGATCTGATCGGCATCGCGTTCAAAGACGCGCAAGCCAAAGTCACCGAGCTGTCGCGCTCGCGCATGGGGCCGCTCGCCGGCGGTCTCGGCATCCCCGGCTTCTAGCCACTCCTTGGACCATCTCGCAGGCCCGCTGTCGTCGCTCATCGGCGAGCTTGAGAAGCTGCCGACGGTGGGACCGAAGACCGCCGCAAGGCTCGCCTTCTATTTGCTGTCGGCGAGCCGGCAAGACGCGCAGGCGCTGGCCGACGCGATCGTCGCGGTCAAAGACAAGATACGGTTCTGCAAACGCTGCTTCAGTCTGACCGAGGGCGACGAGTGCTCGATCTGCTTGGATCCGCGGCGCGATCCGTCGCTCATCTGCGTGGTCGGCGAGGCCAAGGATGTGTACGCGGTGGAGCGCGCGATGACGTTCAACGGACGCTACCACGTGCTCGGCGGCCTCATCTCGCCCATGGAAGGCATCGGCGTCGGACAGCTGCACGTCAAGGAATTGCTCGATCGCCTCGCGCCCGAAGGCGTCAAAGAAGTCATCATCGCGACCAATCCGAACGCGGAAGGCGAATCGACAGCCTTGTACCTGCACCGCTTGATCGAGCCGGCCGGCGTGAAGGTCACGCGCCTCGCGTATGGATTGCCGATCGGCGGCGAGCTCGATTACGCCGACGAGACGACGCTGGCGCGCGCGCTCGAGGGCAGGCGGACGCTCTGAGTTATTTCTTGCGCAGGCGTTCGATGAATTCGACGGCGACGTTCTTGGCGCGCTCGACCGCCTCGCGATATAGCGCGCCGATCTTCTCCGGCGCCATCTTGTTGCCGGTCTCGTAGTAAAACGCGGCGGCCTGGCCGATCACGAGCGTGCCGGCGTACGCGATACCGGCTTTGATCACCGGACCCGCCAAGGGGATGAAGCCCGAGGCCTCGCGCGCGAGCGCGCGCCAGCCGTACCCGCCGCCGATCACCGGCATCAGCTCGGCGATGCGCGCGAATTCCGCCTTCTTGCCGTACGCCGCGGCGATGCGCAGCAGCATGTTGACTTGCATGCCCGTGATCGCGATGGTGTCGCCGGCGGACGCGATGCTGCCGAGGATGAGACCGAGCACCGGCACGTGGTCGACGAGCGCTGAAGCGCCCGCT
This sequence comes from Vulcanimicrobiota bacterium, assembly GCA_963812135.1. Classification (GTDB taxonomy): domain Bacteria; phylum Vulcanimicrobiota; class Vulcanimicrobiia; order Eremiobacterales; family Eremiobacteraceae; genus JAFAHD01. Next base: position 248,060 of record CAWETU010000001.1, on the reverse strand, counting down.
ACCTGTAAGCTGCGCAGCGCGCAGTCGACGGTGATCTTCGCCGCGACGCTCGGGCGGAAGATCGGCAAATGCGCGGCCAGGGAAATCTCGACGTCGCGGCACGCCGACACGATGTCGGGCAGCAGGTATTTGACGACTTCCGCTGCGTTGAGCGCGCTGACATAATATCGCGCCGGTGTGCCCGGACCCGGCTTGTGCGAGTGCGGCGCGGTCGGGCGCACGCCATCTGCCCCGCCAAGTGGCGGCCTGTCGACGACGAACACCGGCAAGCTCGACGATTCGAAATGCGCCAGTGCTTCCTCGGGCACAGTGCCGGCGAGCGGACAATAGATGATGACGCGGCTCGCGCTGTCAGCGACCATCCAGCCGGGGGCGTCGTCGAGCGTCTGGAGCACTGAACCCCGAGCCGCTCGTTCGGGATCCAAGACGTCGGCAAGCTCCGCTGCGCCCTCGCCTGCGAGAAGCAAACGCACGGGCCGGGCGGCTTGCGCATCGAGCACGCTGAGATTGACGCGCTCGCGGAAATGCGCGACCCATTGCGAGAGCTGGGCGCCGGGACCGTCAGCCCGTGGAAGCGCCGGAAGGTCAGATGACATAACGCTATGTACCGTACCCACTTCGAGGCGACCTTGTTGCAACAAAAAATCCCGGCCTTTTAAGAGGCCGGGATCTCGTGTCGAGATGGTTCGTCAGTCGGACGGTTTCTCGGCGTAGCCCTCGAACCACAGCCCGAGCGTCACTTCGAGCGACTCCGGCGCGAATTGTTTGGAAAGCGCCAGGTCGATGAACGGCTTGTTGGCTTGCCGCTGCTCGTTGATGACGTTCGTGACCGGCACGCGCTCTTCGGCAGCGAGCCATGACGCGACTGCGACGTCTCCGGGCGACATGCCGAGCTGCTGCGCTTCCGCGTAGCTCGGCGCGTCGATGCCCAACCGCGCGTGGATCGCGCTGGCGAGACTGTCGTAGCGCATCTCCGGATAGGTGACGCCGAGAAGCGTGATCTGCGCTTGGACTTGGCGCGACTGCGACGCGAAGTACAGCGCGTGCGACTTTTCAGCCGCGTCGGCGGCAACATCGAGTTGAGCGATCGCGGCCGCCGCGAGCGGTTTGAGTTCCGCGGCCGTCGACGGCGACAAGTCGCCTCCGAAGTCGAGCTGCGCACGCGAGAGCTTCTTGAAGTACGCGTCGAGTGCGGGCACGCTCTGCCACGCGAGCGCCGTCGCTCCGCGGCTGGCGGAGACGGCGGTCAACGAGTCGGTCGACGATTGGTTCAGCTGCGTTAGCAAACTGTTGTAGTACGGGAACGTGCGGAGCGCGACGCCGTTTGGCGCAGCGTCACGCAACGGCGCTTGCATCTCGTTGAGCGTACCGACGATGTCCTTGGAAAGACCGGCGGCGTTCATGGTGATGTATTCGCCCTTGGCGAGCACCAGGTTGATGTCTTTGGACATGTGCTCGAGGTCGTAGACCACGCCTTCAAGCCGGCTGCCCGGGCGGATGTCCACCTGCGACAGGTCGGGGATCTCGTACGATAGGTCTTGCAGCCGCTGATTGAAGTTCGCCAGGTCCGTGCGCTCGAGCCTGACGCGCTCGTCGATCGCCGTCGCGTTGTTGTGCACGTTGTTCTGGACGGTCACGATCGCGTTCCGCAACGGATCGAGGTTCTTCGCCATGAAGTCTTTTTTCGGCGCCGGATCGGCTGCCATCATCGCGAGATCATGTTGCGCTGCCGCGGTGCCCGCCTCGGTCTGGTGGTTCTTCGCGACCTGGGTCAACGCGTTCTGGCTTTGCTCCATGCTGCCGAGCGCAAGCTCGACCTGGCCCTTGTGCAGCAACGCCAGGTCGTTGTTCGGGTCGGTCTTGAGCACGTCGTTATATTTGGTCAATGCGTAGGCGTAGCGGCCCTCTTGTTCGTCGTGGATCGCCTGCGCGAGGATCTGCGGCGTGTCGGTCTTCGACAGCTGCGGATAGCCGAGCAGATGCGAGACGCGCGCTTCTGAACCAGGGTGATCTTCGAAGTATTTGGCGAGCACATCGCCGTCCGGACCTTCCTCCTTGCCGAGGCGGTCCATGAACGAGACCATCGCGTTGGGATCGTAGCCCGCGCGGCTCATGAGCATCAGGCCGTACTGGTCGGCTTGCAGCTCGTCCTGGCGCGAGATTTTGTAGAGCGCGGCGCTGCCGATGAGTCCGCCAAAGCGGTAGGCGAACACAGAGAAGATCGAAAGGATCCCGATCAGCAGGTTGAGCGCTTGCGCCTTGGCGGGCAGCGTGACGACGTGACGGCGCTCGACGTGGCCCATCTCGTGGCCCATCACGCCGGCGAGCTCGTCGTCGGAGTTGACGAAGTTGAGCAGTCCGAAGTTCACGTAGATGAAGCCGCCCGGCAGCGAGAACGCGTTGATGTCGTCGGTGTCGATGATCTTGAACGTGTAGTTGATGTCGGGGCGCGCCCGCTCGCGCTTGAGGTTGTCGGCGATCGTCTGGACCCAGTTGTTGAGCACCGGATCGTTGACGATCGCGTTCTCGGCGTCGATGTGCTTGACTTCATCCTGCCCCTGCTTGATCTCCGACTGCGTCGAGACGGCGGCGGCAGGCAATGGCATGCTGGCGAGCGGTATGACGACCAGCAACGTGCCGGCAACGAAGCGCTTCCAAAATTTCATGGGCTGGCTCCTGAGAAGGGAATGGCCTACTTTGCGACGGCCCTCGTCCGGGCACCTCTGCCGCCGGCTTGTCGTGCTCAAAATCGTCCACATTTCTTTCACAGTTCTTTCACAGCCCTGTCCACAAGGGAAACTCGTGAACCCCCGCAATGTATCGGCAGGGTTGTGCTCGGGACGCAGGTCGGTGCGCGCGGTTTTGGAGCGGTCGGATTCATTCGACCGGAATATGGCGATTTGCAGATAAAAGGCACGAAATCGGGGTTGCTGCTGCACCTCCACGAGCGGCCGTTGTCCGGCGCGGTCGCGCAGCTGCGCGACCGCCTTGAGAGCCAGCCGGGTTTCTACAAGGGCAGCCGAGCCGTGCTGCTGCTCGGCTCCCAACCCGCCGAGGGAGCCGAACTGGCGGCGATCATCGCGACGCTCGAGCAGTTCGGCATCGTCGCAGATGGGGCTGTCTGCGACGCCGATGACGTCGCGGCACTTGCAAAGTCGGCCGGTTTGCGCCTCGTCGGCGCGAGCATCGCGGCAGCGCCCCGCTCGCGCGACGATCGGATCACGCCCCGTGACGAGCGGTCGCCTCGAAAAGCGCGTAACGGGCAGGCGACGGCGGCCGGCGAGACGGTGTATCACAAAGGAACCGTCCGATCGGGCCAAAGCATGACATCGCGTGGCAACATCGTGATCATCGGTGACGTCAACGCGGGGGGCGAGCTCGTCGCCGCCGGCGATATCGTCGTCTGGGGTGCGATGCGCGGCTTGGCGCACGCCGGAGCGGAAGGCGACGAAACGGCAAAGGTCTTCGCCTTGCGCCTCGAACCGATGCAACTGCGCATCGCGAGCAAAGTCGCGGTCGCGCCGGACGAGCGGCGCAAGAAAGCGGCCGCGCCGGAAGTCGCGCGCTTGCGCGATGGCCGCATCTCGACCGAACCCGCAAGCTGAAAAGCGGAGGAGAAGATTGCCAGGAACCGTCTACGTCGTCACATCGGGTAAAGGGCGGCGTCGGGAAGACGACGACCACCGCGAATCTTGGCGGAGCGTTCGCCAAGTTGGGCCAAAAGGTGGCGCTCGTCGACGCCGATATCGGGCTGCGCAATCTCGATCTCGTGCTGGGGCTCGAGAAACGCATCGTCTACGATCTCGTCGACCTTGTCGAAGATCGCTGCCAGCCGCGCCAAGCGCTCATCAAAGATCGGCGCTTCGACGATCTGTATCTGCTGCCGGCATCGCAGGTCAAGGATAAGGAATCGGTCTCCGAAGATCAGATGCGCGTCGCGATGCGCAAGCTGGCGGTGGATTTCGACATCGTCTTGATCGATTGTCCGGCCGGCATCGAGCACGGCTTCCGCAACGCCGTCGCAGGCGCGGATCAAGCGCTCGTGGTGACGACGCCGGAAGTATCGGCCATCCGCGACGCGGACCGTATCCTCGGCATGCTCGGCAGCCGGCGCGCCAAACTCATCGTCAACCGCGTGCGGACGGAGATGGTGCGCAGCGGCGACATGCTCAGCGTCGACGACGTGAAGGAGATACTGGGCCGGGAGATCGTCGGCGTCGTGCCTGACGACGAGGAGATCATCGACACGACCAATCGCGGCGAACCCGTCGTGCTCGACGGCACGCGTAGGCTCGCGCGCATCTACACCGCGATCGCGCGGCGCTTGTTGGGCGAGGACGTGCCGTTCACCAATCTCGCCGACGACGGCTTGTTCGGCAAGCTTCGCCGGCTCGTCATCGGATCGTGAGGATGATGGACACGCAAGGCGAGAACGAGACAAGCCGCCCGCGCGCCGCGCTGACGGTGGAAGAGGCGATCGCGGCGGCCGCTTCGACGCCTGCGGTCGCGAGCGAGCGCCCCGCACCGCGCGCACCTGCAAAACCCGCGCAAGCGCTGGGCCGGACCATCGTCATCACGTCGGGCAAAGGCGGCGTCGGCAAGACGACGACGACCGCGAATCTCGGCACCGGGCTTGCCGAAGCGGGCAAGAACGTCGTGGTCGTCGACGCGGACGTCGGGCTGCGCAATCTCGACGTCGTGCTCGGCCTCGAGAACCGCGTCCACAAGCACCTGCTCGACGTCATCGAAGAGAAGTGCTCGCTCGATGACGCGCTCGTGCGCGATCGGGTCCGCCGCACGCTGCATCTATTGCCGGCCGCGCAGAACCGCGAAAAGGACGACGTGCCGACCGACGCGATGGCGGCGCTCGTCAAGACGCTCGCCGAGCGCTTCGATTTCGTGCTCATCGACAGCCCGGCGGGCATCGAGAAGGGCTTTCGCAATGCGATCGTCGGCGCCAAGGAAGCGATCATCGTGACGACGCCGGAGGTATCCGCGGTGCGCGACGCCGATCGCATCATCGGTCTGCTGCCGCCGGACGTCGAGGCCAAGCTCATCGTCAATCGCGTCCGGCCGGCAATGGTCAAGAAGGGCACGATGATGAGCGTCAACGACGTCGTCGACATCTTGCGCCTCGAGCTCGTCGGGGTCGTGCCGGACGAGAAAGAGATCATCATCGCGACGAATCGCGGCACGCCGGTCATCGACATCGAAGGCTCGCAAACCGGTGCAGCGTTCAGACGGATCGTCAAACGCCTGCTCGGCGAGCAGGTCGCGATCCCATCCTTCCAAGCACCTGACGATTTTGTGTCGCGCGTGAAGTCGACGTTCGGCTTCGGCAAGCCGCGCGCGGGCGGGAGATAAACAGCAATGATTGACTTCATCAACAAGTTCTTCCGCAAAGAAGAGACGAGCAAGACGCAGGCCAAAGAACGCTTGCGCCTCGTGCTCATGTCCGATCGCGTCTCGCTCGCGCCAGAAGTCTTCGACTCGATGAAGGGCGAGATGCTCAGCGTCGTGCGTCGCTACCTCGACATCGACGAACGTGGTCTGGACGTCCACTTCGAAAATGCCGAGCGCCAGTTCATGCTGCTGGCGAATATCCCGGTGCTCAAGGTCAAGCCGTTGACGGCCGAGCCTACGCAAGCAGCGGCGGCCAATGGCGGACACCAAAACGGCGCGCTTTTGCTCGACGGTTCAGCCGCGCAGCCGCGCACGCGTCGCAGGCGCCGCCGGCGCAAGCACTCAGCGCAGGATCAGTCGCAGCAACAGCCGCCGCCGGACGAGCCGACCACGCCATAGCGCAGGGCGGTCCGCCGCCCCATCGAAAGCTCGAACTCTATGCTCGAGCGCCCGTGGTATCAATCGTTCAACTATCCGCTCGCCGCGTCGGCGATCGCGCTCGGCGTCTTCGGCCTGGTGATCATCAAGAGCGCGACGTTGCATCTGCCGGGCGGTCACAGCGACTTCGTCCACCAGCTCGCGTATCTCATCATCGGCGTGCTGCTGATGATCGCGCTTGCGTTCATCGACTATCATCTGTGGCAGCGGCTCGCGTGGCCCATCTACATCGTGAACATACTCATGCTGGCGGCCGTGGCGCTCGCAGGCCACCAGGCGCTTGGCGCGCAGCGCTGGATCGGATTCGGTCCGTTCGTGTTCCAGCCGTCCGAGCCGGCCAAGCTCTTCACGATTCTCGCGCTTGGCGCGATCCTCGCCGACCCACGCCGCAGTTGGTCGCGCCTGCGCGACTTGTGGCTGCCGCTCGTACTCGTCGCCATACCCGCGGCGCTCGTGATGAAGCAACCGGATCTTGGAACGGCGCTCGTCCTGATGGCGATCCTCACGGCGATGCTGTTCTTCGCCCTGCCGAATCTGCTGCATTTCGCGGCCTACGCGGCGACCATCGCCGCCGCCGGCACGATCGCCGTGATCACGCCCTACTTCTTAAAAGGATATCAGCGGCAACGGCTGCTCGTGTTCTTGGATCCCAAACACGACCCTCAGGGCGCCGGCTGGAGCCTCATCCAATCGAAGATCGCCGTCGGCTCGGGCGAGCTGACCGGCAAGGGGCTGTACCACGGAACCCAGACCCAACTCGGCTTCGTGCCCGAGCATGCGACGGATTTCATCTTCGCGGTCATCGGCGAGGAGCTCGGGTTCTTGGGCGCGCTGCTGCTGCTGTCGCTCTATGGCGTGCTGCTGGGCACGGGCACCCTCGCGATCACCGCCGCGCGCGACAAGTTCGGGGTTCTCGTGGCGGCCGGCATTATCGCGATGTTCGCGTTCCACATCCTCGTGAACATCGGCATGACCGTCGGCATCATGCCCGTCACCGGCATCCCGCTTCCATTTATCTCGTACGGCGGCTCGAGTCTCATCACGTGCTTCATGGCGGTCGGCATCTTGCTCAATATCCACCTGCAGCGCGACAAGATGCAATTCGACTAGTTATTTCAACACGCGGAAGCCGTCGAAGGCGGATCGGCGCAGCTCGCGCAAGTAGTTACAATCCAGCGTAGGAGGTTCGTAGGTTGAGCGAACGACCGCTCACCACCAAAAGCGAGAACCGGCGAGATCTGCCGCTCGGCGTCGGCACGTCCGTCAGTTTGCACGTGGTAGTGGCGATCTGCATCTTCTTCGCGGCGGCGGCCTACTTCGTGTCGACCAACCCCGCGTTCTCGCCACAGAACTCGCACAACGTCATCATCCAGACGCTCTCACGGACGCCGCACATCGCGACGCAACTCCACCGGATCACGCAACCGATTCATCCCGAGAAACCCATCCGGATCGGCGTCTCTCAGCCGACGCATGTGCATCGCATGGTCGAGCACACGCGCGGCGCGATCGCCGCGCAGTCGGCTGCCCCTGGGATTGCGAGCGCACCCGCTTCAGCAGCCCGCCAGCAGCCTCAAACCGCATCGGCCTCGTCTGCCTCGGCCACGAGCGCGACCGCATCGGCGAATGGCACCGCCGCATCCGGCGTGAACGGCGCGGGTGGTTCTGGACCTGGAGACTCCGGCGATTCGACACCTCAAAACGGCGGCGGATCAGTTTGGACCGATAAGCCCGCGAGCGGCGGCACGCTCGGCGATAAGATTCCGGATGCGACCCGCCCGTACTGCACTCCCGGCCGCGGCGGTTTCCTCAACCGCCGCTGATCCAAGAGACTACGGCCCGAACGCGGCGCCCGCCGCCGACCCGGTCGCATCCGCTACCGGCAGTGTCACAGCGGCCGTTGTCGCCGCGGAGAACGGCGGCGAATACTCGAGCACGTGCAGTGAGAAGTCCGGCACCCACAGGTTTCCGCTCGAGTCGAACGTCGGGAATGCGCCGACGGTGTTCCCAAACGTGAACGCAGGCGTGGACGCATTCGAGAACGGTGGGTGAAACACCGCGACACCGCCCGCGCCTGATTCGAGCGTCGCATAGAGATTGCCAGCGCCGTCGAAGACGACGCCCTGCCCGTTCGCAGCCAAGGCGATGGTTGCAGCCGGCGTGCTGGCAGCGGTGATCGGCAAGTTATAGATCAGCACGTTGCTCGAAACTTCTTGGGCCACGGCCATGTGCCCGGCCCCGTCGAACGCGGTGCCGGTCGCGTCGGTGAGACCGTTCGCATTCGTAAGGGTGAGCGCGGGCGTTGAGGCGTTGCTAAAGGGCGGAGTGAACTCGTAGAGGTGACTGTTCACGCCCGAACGGTCCCCGACCCAAATGTCGCCGGCGGGATCGAGCGATATGGTATACGGGTTGTTCGCCGCCACCGGTATCACGATCGTCGTCGTTGGCGTGCTGCTCGCGGTGAACGGCTGCGCGTAGATGGTGACATTTCGAGGAGCGTTATCGTTGACGGCATAGACGTTTCCAGATTTGTCGATCGCGATACCGCCAGGGCCATTCAGACCGCTCGCCGCGCTCGTCACATTGACGGCCGGGGTCGACGCGGCGGTGATCGGAGGCGCGAACACTTCCAACATCGAGTTGGGCGCCGTGTCGAACGTCGTCACATACAACCGTGTGAACGGCGGGGGTGTGGGGGGCGTCGGCGAGGTGGATTTCGATGAACAGCCGGCGACCACAAGACAAAGAAGAGCGAGGCATAAACGTCTCGGCATGGAACCCTCCGGTCGGTGCGAGGTGGGACCTTCAAAGGCCTTATTCTATAAGCTTCGGGCCTCGAGGGACAACACCTTAGTCGTGGCCCAAGGGCGCGACCCGAGAGGCGAACAACCGGGTTCCCCCGAAAAGGACATGAGCTGGGCCACCCCGCCGGAGGCCCGAACCGCGTAACCCCGTTGCACGCCTGGCGCCGCATGGTCCCGAAAATGATAAGAGGACGCCGCCAGAGAGAACAGTTTTCGAAGCCGCTCTTCTAGCACAACGCAACGACCGACCGCGACAAAAGCTCCTCCGGCCGCTCCCAACGAGGGAGCGCTCAGCTGCGGACCCGTTTCCGCTTGAGCCGGCCGCCGGACTGGCAGCCAGCCGCTCGCGGGGGACCGCACACCACCGGTTGGAGCAACACATTTCACGATCGACGACCGCAGGCACACGGCCCGCGCTCATGTTAGACCACACAGGCTCATCAGCGCCCGATCTTCGATCGGGGCGCTCTTCTCACTTTGACTCTCTAAAGGTAGAATTTTTTGAAAACCGAGATCCTTATCTCAACCGACGATTGGGAAAACCGCGTCGCCGTCCTGGAAGAAGGCGCGCTTGCTGAGATCTACTTCGAACGCGAAGAAAAGGTCATCGGCTCGATCTACAAAGGTCGCGTCGAGAACGTCCTCCCGGGCATGGGGGCGTGCTTCGTCAACATCGGCCTCGGCCGCAATGCCTTCCTCTATGTAGACGACATCCGTCGCGACCCGATCAATATCGGGGATGAAGAGATGACCGAGCGCCGCCGCGGGCACACCGTCGGCGAGATGCTCAAGGTCGGCGACGAGATCCTCGTCCAGATCGTCAAGGAGCCGCGCGGCCTCAAAGGCGCACGCGTCTCGACCAATATCTCCCTGCCCGGACGCTATCTCGTCCTCATGCCGACCGGCCGGTACTCCGGGGTCTCATCGCGCATCGAAGACGACAAGGAGCGCGAGCGGCTGAAGCACATCATGCGGCGCATGCGTCCGGAAGGCATGGCCACCATCGTGCGCACCGCGGCCGCGGGCGTGAGCGAAGCCGAACTGCTCGCCGACATCGGCGTCCAGGTCAGGCTCTGGCACAGCATCCTTGAGTCGTACCGCCGCGCCTCTGCGCCGGCGCTGCTGCACAAGGACCTCAATCTGGTCTTCAAAGCGGTCCGCGATTTCCTCACGAGCGACGTCGAGAGCGTCGTCATCGACTCGAAAGAGCAATACGAAGAGATCCGTTCGACGATGTCGCTATTCGGTCCGCAATATCTGAGCCGTCTGAAACTGTGGCAGGGGCCGGGCAACCTCTTCCAGGTCCGCGGCATCGACGACGAGCTGCAAAAGCTGCTCAAGCCGAAGATCTTCCTGCCCTCGGGCGGCCACCTCATCATCGAATCCACCGAAGCGCTCACGGTCGTCGACGTCAACACCGGCAAGTTCACCGGCGGGCGCAATCTCGAAGACACGATCGTGCGCACGAATATCGAAGCAGCGGCCGAGATCGCGCGCCAAGTGCGGCTGCGCGACATCGGCGGCATCATCGTCGTCGACTTCATCGACATGTCGCACGAGCGCAGCCGCGAGCAGGTCATCACGACCCTGTCCGACGCGCTGCGGCGCGACCGCACCCGCAGCACCATCCAGATGTTCTCCAATCTCGGCCTGCTCGAGTTCACGCGTAAGCGCGTCGGCAAAGACCTCGCGGGCCAGCTGCGCTCCGAGTGCCCGTACTGCAACGGCCTGGGCGACGTCATGTCGAGCGAGACGCTCGCGATCGGCCTGCTCCGCCAGATCCGTCAGAACGGCATCGATCAAGGCAGCGTCAAGAACTGGGATCTCGTGACCGATCCGTCGGTCGCCACCCAGCTGATGGGTTGGTATCGCGAAGAGTTCGAGAAACTCGGCAAGTCGCTCAACGCCGATCTGCGGCTGTACGTCCAACCGCAACGCCATCGCGAGCAAGTGCTCATCGAGCCGGCGCAGCGTCAACGGCGCCCCGTTCAGGTCGGCAAGGAGATCGAAGCCGATCTGCTGCCGGTGCGCATGCCGGATCCCGCATCAGGCGTCGCGGTCATCGACAACTGGCTCATCGAAGTCAAGGACGCCGCCAACGGCGTCGGCCAGACGGTCAAACTGCGCGTCACGTCGGAAGACGGCAACTTGGTCCACGCAGAGCTTGCCGAACCGCTCGCCGTCGCCAAACGCCGCCGCCGCCGTCGCGGCAAAGCCGCGGCTGAAGGCGAGGATGCGGCCAAACCATTGCCGCCGGCACAGCCGGCGCGCCTCGATCGCGTCGTCGTGCCGAGCAATGTCTTCGGACTCGACGAGGACGAAGAAGAGGACTACACGATGCGTGGCCGGCCCGCGGGCCGCACGCGCGGCGTGAGTTCGACGCCAAGCCGGCCTTCGGCAGGACGCGCGCCCGCGGGGCGTGCGAGCGCACCGGCTCGTGGCCGCGATGAAAGCCGCACCGCTCGTGGCGGACGCGACGAATCTCGTTCCGGGCCAGGGCGCGGCGGACGTGGTCCGCAAGGACGACGCGGTCGCGGCCCCGCCGAAGAGCGCGGTTTCAAACCGCTCGTCGTCGGCGGCGAATCCGACATCGACTACGAGGACAACGACGAGTCGTCAGTGGTCGTGGTGCCTGACAGGACCAAGCCGATCGCCGCTGCGGTTCCGACGCCGCGAGCCGGTGACGAACAAGATGACAGCGCCGAAGGGCCGCGCCGGAGACGCCGGCGCCGCGGACGCGGCGGTCGCAAGACCGGCGAAGTCCAGACTGACGCGATCGTCGACATCGAAGGCGATGTCGTCGACGTTGAAGTGCTGCCTGACGAACACAGAGATGCGCCGATCGGGGAAGAGCCGGTCGAACGCGAGCGCCGACCGCGCAGATTCCAGGGGCCTATCCGGCAGCTCTACGGCGCGCCCGTCGAGATCGATCCTGACGCCACCGAACGCCGTCCGCGCGAGCGCGATGAGCGATTGCCGCGCGAACGCGACGAGCGCCGCCCGACCGAACGCGACGAGCGGCTCCCGCGCGAGCGTGATGAGCGGCGCCCAGTTGAGCGCGATGAACGTCGTCCGCGCCCGAGCGAGCGGCCCGAACGCCGGCCCTTGCGAGATGCATCGATCCGGCCGCCGCGCGACGCGCGTCGCGTGCCGGCGCGTCCAGCCGAACCGTTCGGCGAAACGGACGTCGATGATGATCTAGATACCGTCGTCGCGCCGGTTCGTCCGGCGTCGATCGATATCGAGTTCGTGCCCGCGGACACCGTGCGCCCGCGCCGCGATGACGATCGCGAACCGCGACGTGACGGCCGCATACGGCCGGATCGGGGCGAGCGGCCTGCCGCCGATCGCGATGGTGAGCGCCCTGAGCGCGGCGGTCGCGACCGCGGCGATCGAGATCGTGGCGGCCGCGGAGATCGCGGCGATCGTGGACGCGGTGGACGCGGCGGTGGCCGGTCGCAATCGCGGCCGAGCCAGCCGGTCAAGCAGCTCTATCCGCCGCCGGACGCGGAACCCGAACCGATCATCGAATCCGAAAACGGTTCGGCGAAAAAGCCGGCGCCGTTCGGCAAGCGCCGGCCGTCGCACGGTGCGATCTTCAGCGCCGCGGGTGAAGCGCCGCCCAAAGGCAAGGTGCGTCAGCTCTATCCATATCAGGACGCCCCGGCAGCGCCAGTGGAAGTCAATAGCGTCGAAGTCGATCGCGGATTCGACGCGGACGCGGCGCCGTACGAGGTGACGCTCGGCAGCGTCGAGGACGATCGCAGTCTGTTCGTCTCGAGCGAACAAGAGCTAGAGGAGCGCCGCCGCCGCGCGCGCGAGCGCGCCGAGCAGCGTCGCCTCGATGACACCGAGATCGTGCGTCCGGAACTGAATCCGCCGTTCCATCAAGGCCTCGACGACCACGAGGAGTAGCGCGATGGCCTGCATCCTCCCGTTCAACGGCAAGACGCCGAAGATCGGAAAGGGCGCGTTCATCGCGCCGACCGCGGCGTTGATCGGGGATGTCGAGATCGGAGACGGCGCGAGCGTCTGGTTCGGCGCGGTCCTGCGCGGCGACGAAGCCGCGATCCGCATCGGCGCGCACACGTCGGTGCAAGACAACGTCGTCATCCACGTCTACGAAGGGCACGACACGATCATCGAGGATCACGTCACCATCGGACACGGCGCGATCCTCGAGGCGTGCCACGTCGGCAGCTACGCGCTCATCGGCATGAACGCGGTCGTGCTCGATCGCGCGAAGATCGGCGCGGGCAGCCTCATCGCCGCTGGCACGGTCGTCCTCGAAGAGCAGGAGATCCCGGCCGGCTATCTCGCCGCTGGCGCGCCGGCCAAGATCAAGAAGAAGATCGAAGGCGGCGCCGCGCAGTGGCTCGAGGTCTCGACCCTCGCTTATCAGCGCCTCACGAGAGATTACCGAGCGCAGGGCATCGGCGTCGTGGACGAAGAGCTCGTCGAAGACTAATACTCAACCCGCGATTCCGGCATGTGCTCGTCCCCGCAGGATGTCCTCGACCATTTGCAGATCGTCGAGCCGGTCGACGTTCACCGCCAGTTCCGGCTCGTCGCACAGCACGCCGCGACAGCGCAAGCCCGACAGTTCGTCGGCGCGGCGCTCGAGCTCGCTGATGCGCAAGCCGCCGAGCACCATGCGCGCCCAAGTCGCCGGCGAGAACAACATCGCAAGACGCAGCGGCGACTTGCGCAGCGCCGCGACCCGGCGCAGCAGATTGGCCGCCTGCGCCGCGGCGCCTGCGCGCAGCATGCTGATGCCGCCGCCGCAGAACGTCCCTTCGCGCAAGCGGACCCACGTGTGTCGCACCTGAGGATACTTCGCGTCATGCGCGGCACGGCTCACGAACCCATACCCGATGTCGCAATCGCCTGCGGCACGCACGCGGTCCGCGAACGCATCGACCGCCAGCGGCGTCAGCAGCGGCACGTCAGTGGCGGAGACCAGCACGTGCTCGTCCGGCGCGAGCCCCGCAAAACCCGCGAGCATGCTATCGATCAAACCCTTGCCGGGCGGAATCACCTCATCGCACAAGTCAGCCGCCCGCGCGCCGAACGCCGCGGCAAACGCGTCGGGTTGCGTCACGACGCGCACGCGCCCGATCGAGGACGCGTTTCGAAACGCGCGCAGCACGCGTTCGATCATGAGCTCGCCGCCGAGCGGCAGGTACGCTTTGTTGACGGCCGAGTAGCCCGCGTCGCGAAAATCCGTTTCGAGCGAGCCGCCCGCGAGCGCGACGACCGCGAAGCGCGGATCAGGCATCGGCGAAGCACGTGGACGTCGCCCACTCGCCTTCTTTCGTCTTGAGCGCTTTGTGCGCCGCGGCCGCCGCGGCGCGCGACTCGAAAAAGCCGGCGACGCACGACCCGCTGCCGCACAGCAGCGTCGCCGCCGCCCCGGCCGCGCGCAGCCGCTGGCGGATCTCAGCGACGGCTGGAAAGATCAGTTCGATCACGGGCTGGAAGTCGTTGTAGAGCAGCGAACACGCGCGCGCAAAATCGTGCATCTCGATCGTCTTGATCAGCTCGAGCAGATCCGTCTCGGACGATGTCGACGGCGCGGTCGCGCGTCCGGCGTCGATGAGCCGATATGCTTCGGCCGTCGGCACGCCGGCGGGAGGCCGCAGCAGCACCAGACCCCACGGCGGTGCGGGCAGCGGCACGCGGCGCACGTGATCGCCGGTGCCTTCGACGATCTTGAAGCCGCGCACGAGACATGCGGGAACATCGGAGCCGACTTTGGCCGCGTTGCGGATACGCTCGTCGGGGATCGGCGCGCCGCGTTTGGCGAAGATGTCGCGCAGTCCGCGCAGCACCGCTGCGGCGTCCGAGCTTCCGCCGCCCAGGCCCGCTTGCATCGGGATGCGCTTGCGGACGCGGACGGTCAAGCCTTGTAAATCGATGCCGAGGCGCGTGGCGGCCAACCAAGCGAGATTCTCGCGCTCGGGGATGATGGCACCCTCGGTCAGCACTCGGAAAGGACCATCGGCTTCGCTGATCTCGACCTCGTCCCCGAAGACCAGGTCCCCGATGAGCGACCGGACGCCGTGCAAGCCCCCTGGCTGCATGCCGAGCACGTCTAACCGCAGGTTGAGCTTGGCCCGTGCGGGGAGCACAAGCGGGGGGCCGGCAGTCATACGGCTGCCTTCGGACGGCTGAAAAGCCCGTCCTTGTCCCACGCCCCCTGGCGCCATCGAGGAGAAACGCCTGAAATGCCGATATAATAAGAAGACAAAGGGAGTACCCATTCGTGGACAGTTCCAACGGTCGTCCCTCGACGACGCTTGACCTTGACAGCCTCCTACGTCAGATGCTGGCGATGGGAGCCTCCGACCTTCACCTGAAGGCCGCGGCGCCGCCGATCGCGCGAGTGCACGGCGTGCTCACGCCCCTGTCGGAGCGGCCGCTGTCGCTGCCCGAGTGCGAGAACCTGATCTTCTCCTCGATGACGCGCGCGCAGCAGCAAGAGTTTCTCGAGACCAAAGAGGTGGACTACGCGTACGGCCTGCACGGACATGGCCGCTTCCGCGTCAACGCGTATTTTCAACGCGGCACGATCAGCGCCGCCTACCGTACCGTGCGTCTCGACATCCCGTCGTTCGAAGAGCTGCGCCTGCCGGCATCGCTGCGCGATCTTTGCGAGCATCAAGACGGCATCGTCCTGCTCACCGGCGCGACCGGCACGGGCAAATCGACGACCCTTGCCGCGATGATCGATTACATCAATTCCACGCAGCGCCGTCATATCGTGACCATCGAGGATCCGATCGAATACATCCACGTCGACAAGCTTTCGATCATTTCGCAGCGCGAGGTCGGCATCGACACCGAGTCCTACACGATCGCCCTCAAGCAAGCGCTGCGGCAAGACCCGGACGTGATCCTCATCGGTGAGATGCGCGACCCCGAATCGATCATCACCGCGCTCACCGCGGCCGAGACCGGCCACTTGGTGCTCTCGACGCTGCACACCCAGAACACGACCCAAGCGCTCGAGCGTATCATGGACGCTTTGCCGGAAGCGAACCGCAAGATGTTCATGGTGCAATTGGCGACGTCGCTGCGCGGCATCATCTCGCAGCGCCTGCTCGGCCGCATCGACGGCTCTGGCCGCGTGCCCGCCGTGGAAGTGCTCATCGCCACGCCGACGATCAAGAGCCTCATCATGGAGGCCAAGTTCAGCGAGATGTACGGGTACATGGGGACCGGGCGCATGGAAGGCATGCAGACCTTCACGCAGTCGCTGCTCGATCTGTACCAGAGCGGCCTTGTCACGGAAAAAGAAGCATTTTCGAAGGCAGACAAACCGACAGAATTCCGGCTCGCGATCGAAGGGCACATCACGAGCGGTGCGGATCTGCAGGGCTCGGCGACCTTCTAGGTCGCGTCCCGCGACGGATCAAGAAGGCGGCTACGGCCGCCTTTTTGGCGTCCTGGTTGTATCTAGAGGGGTTACGGAGCACCATCCCGGCGCTATAGAATCATGGTAGCGGTCGAATTTATTCGACCGACATCGCGCAACGAAGGAATCATCATGGCTGACAAAGCGGAAAAAGCTGACAAGCAACAAGAGAAGGTCCAAAAACACAAGGGCACGGAGAAAGTCAAGCGCGGTCTCGCGCAGATGCTCAAAGGCGGCGTCATTATGGACGTCACGACGCCCGAGCAGGCGACGATCGCCCAAGAGGCCGGCGCGGTCGCCGTGATGGCATTGGAACGCGTGCCCGCCGACATCCGCAAAGAAGGCGGCGTGGCGCGCATGGCCGCGATCGAGGTCATCCAGCGCATCATGGATGCAGTCACGATCCCCGTCATGGCCAAGGCGCGCATCGGCCACTTCGTCGAGGCGCAAGTGCTTGAGGCGCTCGGCGTCGACTTCATCGACGAGAGCGAAGTGCTCACGCCCGCCGACGAGCACTACCACATCGACAAACGTCCGTTCACCGTGCCGTTCGTATGCGGCGCGCGCAATCTGGGCGAAGCGCTCCGCCGGATCACCGAAGGCGCGGCGATGATCCGCACCAAGGGCGAAGCCGGTTCCGGCAATATCGTCGAAGCGATACGCCACCTGCGCGACGTGACCAGCGAGATCCGCCGGCTCTCCACGTTGTCCGAAGAAGAATTCGTGGCCGCTGCCAAAGACCTCGGCGCGCCGGTCGAGCTCGTGCGCGAAGTCGCCGAACATGGCCGCTTGCCGGTGGTGACGTTTGTCGCCGGCGGCATCGCGACGCCGGCCGACGCGGCACTGTGCATGCAGCTCGGATCGGAAGGCGTCTTCGTCGGCTCTGGCATCTTCAAGAGCTCGAACCCCGCGAAGACCGCGAAAGCGATCGTCGAGGCGACGCATTACTTCGACGATCCGAAGGTCGTCCTCGAAGTGAGCAAAGAGCTCGGCGCCGCGATGCCCGGCTTGGAGATCAGCCAGATCCCCAAAGAACAATTGCTCGCCGGCCGGGGTTGGTGAATCAAACGCTTCGCATAGGCGTGCTCAGCCTGCAAGGCGACGTCGAAGAACACCTCGCGATGCTCGAGCATTGCAAGGTCGAGGGCGTCCGAGTCAAGACGCGCGAGGAGCTTGCCCGCGTCGACGGGCTCATCATCCCCGGCGGCGAGTCGACGACGGTCGGCGCGATGCTCAACCGCTTCGGACTGACCAAGCCGCTCCTCGAGCGCGTCAAGAAGGGCATGCCGGTGTGGGGCACGTGCATGGGCATGATCGTGATGGCTGAAAAGGTCATCGGATCCGAGCAGCCGACGCTCGGCTTGCTGCACATCGACGTGAAGCGCAATGCGTTCGGCCGCCAAGTCGAGAGCGCAGAAGTGCCGCTGACCATCGCCGGTCTTGGCGGCAAACCGTTTCCGGGCGTGTTCATCCGTGCGCCGTGGATCGAAGCGGCGCGGGATAATGCGAAGATAATCGCTTCGCTGGACGGCAAAGGGGTCATGGTGCGCCAGGGCAACTTGCTCGGCACCTCGTTCCACCCGGAATTGACCGATGATCCGCGCATCCACAAGCTGTTCATAGAGCTCGTCGAGCGGGCCGCGCCGAAGGCCGCCCGATAAGGGTTAGCAGGGCGACCTCCCCCCAAGCGCCCAAGACAGTAGTACCATGCGAGCCGCAGGTAGGGAGCAGGCGTCGTGACAGACGTGCTGGTCCTCAACGCAACCTACGAAGCGCTCAACGTCACGTCGCTGCAGCGCGCGGTCAAGCTCGTCTTCGCCGGCAAGGCCGAGGTGCTCCACCAGCACGAGCGGCTACTGCGCGCGGCGACGTTCCAGATGCGCATGCCCTCGATCATCCGCATGCTGTACTACATCCGCCGGCCGCGCCAACAGGTCGCGCTCACGAAGAAGAACGTGCTGCTGCGCGACGACTATCGCTGTCAGTATTGCGGCCACAAGTCGAACGGTCCCATGACGGTCGACCACATCGTGCCCAAGAGCGCGGGCGGTCCGTCGACGTGGGAGAATCTCGTCTGCGCGTGTCTGACGTGCAACAACCGCAAGAACAACCGCACGCCGCAAGACGCGAACCTGCATCTGCTGCGCAAGCCGCGCCGGCCGAAGTACATCCCGTGGATCCAGGTCAAGCGTCACACCGTGCCGGGCGAGTGGTATAAGTTCCTGTTCCTGTACGACGTGTCGATCGAAGAGCGGATCGAATCCTGAACGTCGCCGAACTGTGGCGCTATCCGGTGAAGTCGTTCAAAGGCGAGCGGCTCGGCGCGTTGCGTTTCAACACAGGCGGACCTGAAGGCGATCGCCGCTTCATGCTCGTCGATCAGAGCGAGCTGCGCGCAGGCAAGCGCCTGACAGCGCGCGACGTTCCAGATTTGCTCGGCTTCGCCGCATCCATCGAAGGCGGCGCGGTCACAGTGGCCGCCCCTGACGGCACGCGGCTGCGCTCGGACGCGCCGGATTTCGAGAAGTCGTTGCAGGCACTAGTTGGGCGGCCGATGGCGTTGCACGAAGACACGACCGGCGACAACCACGACGACTCAGACGTGTTGGTGATCAACCTGGCATCGGCGCGCGCGTTGTCGCAAGAGTACGGATCGCTTCGGAGTTACAAGCGTTTTCGGCCGAACATCGTGCTCGACGGACCGGATGCAAAACCGTATGCCGAGCTTGAATGGATCGGCAAGCGCTTTACGGTGGGAGACGTCGAACTCGAAGCGGCCAAACCGAACCTGCGTTGCGCGATACCGACGATCGACCCGGAAACGTTGGAGATCGACCCCGCGTTCTTGCGCTTCATCGTCGAGAAGCACGACGGCATCTTCGGCGTCTATTGCTCAGTCGTCAACGGCGGCACGGTCCGAAAAGGCGACGCGTGGAGGCCCGCGACCGCGTAGCTCGCGTCAGATCTCGAGCACCAGTTTTCCGAAGTTCTCGTTCGCTTCCATGCGCCGGTGGGCGGCGGCCGCGTCGGCCACCGGATAGACGTGGTCGATCGGCACCTTGATCGCGCCATTCGCCAGCAACGGCAACACCTGGTGGGCAAACGCGCGCGTCGCCGCGACCTTCTCATCGAGCGAGCGGTGGCGCAGCATCGTTCCCGCGAGCCGGAGCCGTTTCGCCATCAAAACCCGGATAGACAGGGCGACCTCGGTCCCGCTGAGCGTTGAGACGAAGATCAGACGGCCTTTGGTCGCCAGCGAGTTGAGATTCCGCTCGAAATAATCGGCGCCGATGAAATCGATGATGACGTCCACGCCGCGGCCGTGCGTCGCGCGCATCACCGCGTCGTCGAACAGCTCTGTAGCGACGTCGATTGGCACATCTAATCCGAGCGCGACCGCGTCCGCCAACTTTGCGGGACTGCGCGACGTCCCCAACACCTTGCAGCCCATAGCATGCGCGATCTGCAGCGCCGCAAGCCCAACTCCGGAACCGATGGCATGGATGAGCACCGTCTCACCCGGCGCCAGCGATCCTTGCGTCAAGAGCGCATCGTGTGCGGTGATGTAGGCTTCCGGGATCGCACCCGCTTCGATGTCGGAAAGCCCCTCGGGCGTGGGAAGCGCGAGCGTCTCGGGAACGACCAAGTACTCGGCTTGCGCGCCGCCACCTGTCAAGCCGAATACACGCTGTCCGACGCGATGGTGCCGGACGTCCGAGCCGGTCGCTGCAACCTCGCCCGCGAATTCGAGTCCGGGGATATCTTCGGGGAATCCAGGCGGTGGGGGATAGTGGCCGCGCCGCTGCATCGTGTCCGCGCGATTGACGCCGGCGGCCCGCACGCGGACGAGCAACTCGTCACGCTTTGGTTCCGGCGCCGGTACGTCAGCGACCTCGAGCACCTCGGGGCCGCCGGGCTTGCTGATGCGCAGCGCTCTCATCAGGACGCCGCCCTTCTCCTGGCTTAGGCCAAGACCTTTGGGCCCCAGCCACGGAAGACATTTGCGGTCGGGTGTACGTGCGTGATGACTCGCGCAAAACCTAACACGGGGTCCCCGTGCTGGGCGATTTCATGGGCGATCTCGTCGCCTGGATCGATCGATTCGTTTTCGGGCGTGAGCATGGTGGTTGGCACGGGGCCTCCTAGAAAATGAGGAGCGGCCGCGATTGCGGCCGCTCCGTAAGATTGACGATATATCGTTGTCCTCGTAGTGTAACACAGATCGACGCTCCGTGCCGCCGAGTGTTCAAACTGTGATGAAAGGGCGCGGAGCCACAATCCCGAAAAACGTACCTTCATGGATCGGCACGTCGCCCGTCTCGATCAACTTCACCGGCTGCTCCCCGTCTGCCGGCAGTTCTGGGAATTCTGGTAATTTAGGCTCCTCGCGCGCCTGCGAGCGTCCGCTTGCAGGAACACCCGAGCATTCGCTCGGGCTCTACACATCATTTAAAGGAGCCGAACCTCGTGCCCCGACTCGATCAGCGCCGTACGCCCTATTTCGACGTGCTCATGGACTACGTCACCTCCGGCACGATCCCGTTCCACACGCCTGGCCACAAGCAGGGCATCGGCATGCACAAGCGCCTGCGCGACTTCATCGGCGACAACGTCACGGCGATCGACTTGACGCAGGTCGGCAATCTCGACGACCTCAACATGCCGTCCGGTCCGCTGCTCGACGCGCACAAGCTCGCCGCCCACGCATGGGGCGCCGACACGACGCACTTCCTCATCAACGGCTCCACGGCCGGCAATCAGGCGATGCTGATGACCGCGTTGCGTCCAGGAGACGCGGTCGCGCTCCCGCGCAACAGCCACAAGTCGGCCGTCAGCGCGCTCATCATGAGCGCGGCGCGTCCCGTCTATATGCAGCCGGAAGTCGATCAGGCGCTGCACGTCGACCACTGCGTGACGCCGCAGACCGTCGAGCGGACGCTCGCGGAACATCCCGAGGTCAAGGCCGTGTTCATCACGAGCCCCACGTACTATGGCGCGACCGCCGACTTGCAGGCGATCGAGCAGCTCGCCCATTCCAAGGACAAACTCTTCCTGGTCGATGAGGCGTGGGGACCGCACCTGCATTTCCATCCCGAGCTGCCGCCTTCGGCCACGTCGATCGGCGCCGATGTCTGCGTCAACTCGACCCACAAGCTGCTGTCCGCCATGAGCCAGGCCTCGATGATCCATACCCGTGGTTCGCGCATCGACGTCGGACGGCTGCGCAGCACCCTGCGAATCTTCCAGAGCACGAGCCCGAACCAGGTGCTGCTGGCGTCGCTCGACGTCGCGCGCATGCAGATGGCGACGCAGGGAGAAGCGCTGCTCGGCCGCACGCTGGCGCTTTCTCGCGACGCACGCCAGCGGCTCAACGCGGTGCGCGGCGTCTACTGCATGGGGACCGACCAGATCGGCCGGCCCGGGGTAGCGGGCTACGATGAAACGCGCATCGTCATCACGGTCAAAGGTCTCGGCTACACCGGCTACGAGGCGGACCAGATACTGCGCAACCGCTACAACGTCCAAGTCGAGCTGGCGGATCTGTTCAATGTCGTCGCGCTGGTCAGCATCGGAAGCACGCAAGACCACATCGACCGGCTCGTCTATGCCGTCGCCGAACTGGCGCGCGAGGACCGCCAGATCGACATCTACTCCCCGACGGGCGTTCTCGACGAGCGCATTAAGAAAAAATCATACCGTTTACCCCCGATTCCCGAACTCGTCGTGACGCCTAGGGAGGCCTTCCTGAGCGATCACGTCGAAGTACCGTTCAGAAGCAGTGCAGGGCGCGTCTGCGCAGAGGTGGTGACGCCATATCCGCCCGGCATCCCCATCGTGTGTCCGGGGGAGCGACTGACGAAAGAGATCATCGATTATCTGCGGCTGGAGCTCAAAGCCGGCGTCCACATCCAAGGCCCGGTGGACGATAAGCTGCGCACCATCCGCGTGCTTCCAGAGAAATAACACCGAGAGGTGACGATTACTTGAAAGAGGACCTTGCCGCGAACGAAAGCGGCGACTGGGAACTCTACGCGCTCCTCGACATCTTTCCGCCGGCTATCCGCCAGGCGCTCACGCGGCTCTCGAATCTCCACGACCTCATCGAAGTGATTCTCGACCTCGGCCGCCTGCCGGAGGCCCGTTTTCCGCATGACTTCTGCTACCTCTCGCAGGTGCCGGTCGATGCGGACGACATCGCCTACGTGGTCGGGCGCATCGGGGCGTTCGGCAAAGACAACCGCGCGGGCATCGAGCAGACGCTGCACCGCATCTCGTGCTTGCGCAACCGCTCCGGCAAGATCGTCGGTCTGACGAGCCGCGTCGGGCGCGCCGTCTATGGCACGATAGACATCATCCTCGACGTCGTGCGCGCGGGCAAATCCATTTTACTGCTCGGCAAGCCGGGCGTCGGCAAGACGACGATGCTGCGCGAAGTGGCGCGCGTGCTGTCCTCCGGCGATCTGCGCAAACGCGTCGTCATAGTGGACACGAGCAACGAGATCGCGGGCGATGGCGATGTGCCGCACGCCGGCATAGGCCACGCGCGCCGCATGCAAGTCGACACGCCTTCGAACCAGCACGCCGTGATGATCGAAGCGGTCGAGAACCACATGCCCGAAGTGATCGTGATCGACGAGATCGGCACTGAAGCCGAGGCGCTGGCGGCGCGTACGATCGCCGAGCGCGGCGTGCAGCTCATCGGCACCGCGCACGGCATCGATCTCGACAACCTCATGGTCAATCCGACATTGTCCGACCTGATCGGCGGCATCGGCGCGGTCACGCTGTCGGACGAAGAAGCCAAGCGCCGCGGCACGCGCAAGACCGTGCTCGAGCGCAAAGCGCCGCCCACCTTCGACGTCGTCATCGAGATCCAAGACCGCAACCGGCTGGCCATCCACGCGCCGATCGACGACGTCGTCGATGCCATGCTGCGCGGTCACGAGCCCAAGCCGGAGATCCGCGTCCGCAACGAGCGCGGTGGCGTCGAAGTTGTGCAGCAGGCCGAAGCGCAGACTGTCCAGACGCGCTACGACGGCGGCAACGGAAATGGGCACCACCGGAGCGGTGTTGCGCGGTCGCCGATCGCGCGCGCGTTGAGCGCGCCCTTCGAGGTCGAGCCGGAAGAGGAGGACAGCGCGAACGAGACGGTCCGCGTGTTCCCCTATGGCGTGAGCCGCTCGAAGATCGAGCGCGCCGTCTCCAACCTGCGGGTGCCAGCCCAAGTAGTGCGGCACTGGGATGATGCCGACGTCGTGCTCACCCTCAAGGCGCTCGAGCGCCGCGACCACGGCAAACTCAAGGCTATGGCGGCGCAGAACGTGCCGATCTACGCGCTTAAGACCAACACCACCTCACAGATCCAGTCGTGCATGCGCGATCTTTTCGATCTGCCGACCATGGATGACGAAGAGCTCGCGCTACGCGAGGCGGAAGAGGCCGTCTACCAGGTCATGCTGCACAGCAAGCCGGTCGAGCTCTCGCCGCAATCCTCGTACATCCGCCGGCTGCAGCACCAGATGGCGGAGAAATACAACCTGCAGTCGCGCTCGACGGGCGCCGAACCGAACCGGCGCGTGCGCCTCTTCAAGGAAGCGCTTCAATAGCTCGAGGGCTGTTCGTCACCTTCGAGGGTATCGAGGGCGCAGGCAAGACGACGCAGGTCCAGCTGCTGCACGACTATCTCGCGCAGACCACGATCCCGTTCATCTTCACCCGGGAGCCTGGCGGCACGACGCTCGGCGAGAAACTGCGCGAGCTGCTGATCGACCCGCTGGGCCAGATGTCGCGTGAGGCCGAGACGCTCTTGCTGTCGGCATCGCGGGCTGAGCTCGTCGATAAGGTCATCGAGCCCGCGCTCGAGGAAGGCCGCATCGTGGTGTGCGACCGCTTCTGGGACGCCACGCTCGCGTATCAAGGTTACGGCCGCAAGCTGCCGGTCGAGACGCTCATGCAGATCACGATGTTCGCGGCGCGCAATCTCGCGCCCGACGTGACGTTTCTGCTGGACATCCCCGTCTCGATTTCGCGCGAGCGGCTTCGCGGCCGCAAACGTACGACGGACCGCATGGAGCGCGAGAAACGCGATTTCCACGAGCGCGTCGCCGAAGGTTACCGGCGCGTCGCAGCGGCCGACCCCGGTCGCGTGATCGTCCTCGATGGCACGCGACCGGAAGAGGAGCTCGCCTCGCAGGTGCGCGAGGTGATCCTCACCCGCCGCGCCGGCGCTTAGCGGTCGAATAAATTCGACCGCTACAAGGCTACTTCACTTGTTTCGCGACGAAATCGTACCATGCCCCACCGGCCGAGAGCGCCGTGCCGACGATCCCCACTCCAGGTTCGTACGTGCCGTCGACGGCGAAATTGCCCCGCAAGCCGAATTCGAGCCTGATGTTCTTCTGGCTCAGCGCTCCAGTCACGGTGATGATCTTGCCGTAGAAGGGGTCGGGTTTCACCGACGTGCTCTTGTAGGTGCCGTTGATGATCCCGTCCGGACTCACATGGAACGTGAGTTCGCCGGTCCATGGGACGCCGCCGAGAAGTCGCGGGGTGATGTTGACGATGAAATGCAAGTCGGGCGTACTGGTGTCCGCCAGCGAGGGAAGGGGCAGAAGCGCGAAGCCGGCGCAAATAAGGAAGAGCCTCGAGAATCGAATCATGATGGTTCTCCTGGTGTGATACACGTGCCCATCCTGTCGCGCCCTAAACCAGAGACGAGGCCGGCCCTTGCGTTTCGCCGAAATCGCAACGCGTGCCGAAGCGCAAGACCGAAGCCGTTATCGAGGCGCCGCCGAGGCCGCAAGCGCCCAAGCGCTTCGTCAATCAAAACCACGTGGTGGAATACTTCCGCCGGGTCGGCCGCGACAATCTGGCCCATGCGTATCTTTTCTATGGGCCACGCGGGGTGGGTAAGAAAACGTTTGCGCTGGCGCTGGCGCTTTCACTTCACTGCGAGGACCCGGAATCGTTTCCAACCGGCTATTGCGGGGAATGCGGCGCCTGCAAACGCGGGCTCGCGGGGAGCTCGGGCGACACGATTATCGTCAACGAAGACTTCGTGCGCGCGGCCGATGCGTTAGCCGGGAATCCAGAGCGTAAGACGGCAGATATCGGGATCGAGGCGTCGCGCCGCATCATCCAGCTCATGAACCTCAAGAGCTACGAGGGCGACAAGCTTGTCGCGATTCTGCCCGATTTCGACAACGTCACCAACGACGCGACCTACAATGCGCTGCTCAAGGAGCTCGAAGAGCCGAACCCAGGGAAGCTCTTCCTCCTCACCACCGAACATCTCGAGAGCATCATCGAGACGATCCGCTCGCGAACCGTCACCGTACGCTTTGAACCTATCAGTGATGAAGACATCGAGAGCCAGCTGATATCGGAGTACGGCCAGCCTCGAGAACGGGCGGCCGCGATCGCACGCCGTGCGCAAGGCAGCCTCGGTGACGCGATCGCCGAGCTCGACGAAACATCCGCTGGCCTGCGGCGCGCGGCGCGCGAGTGGCTGCTGGCGTGCTTGCGCGCGCCGGACAAACTTCCGCCGATGCCCGAGTTCGAGAAGGACGATCGCGAGACCGCGCGCCGCCAACTGGATGAAGTGCTGCGCCAGGCGCGCCTGACCGCGCGCGACGTCATGGTCAACGCGCTCGGCGGCACGCAGTTCCTGTTCGACGCATCGGCCGAGGGCGAATACCGCAAGACCGTCGAGGCGCTCGGGGCGCCGGCCGCGCGGCGTGCCGCGGACGCGATCGATGCGATCAACGAGGCGGCGCGACTCGCCAATACCAATGTCGCGCCGGCGACCACGTTGGGTTGGCTTCAGATCCAACTGCGCAGTTTGTGATGGATCGAAAAGAGTTCGTCGTGGCTGGAGCGCTCGCCGCGGCCGCATCGTCGGTGCAGTGGTTGCACGACGGCGGTCTGCTGCGCGTCGCCTTGGATCGCAACGCGGTCACCGTATCCAATGCAGCTCCGGACGTGTTCGGCGCGATCGTGCGGGCGGTCTTGCCGTCAGACGATCCTCGCTTCGCCGCGGTGGCGCCGGAGACCATCGAGCACCGCGCCAACAATATCTTTTCGATCGACAAAGACGCGGGCGTGCAATCGAACCTCGTGCTGTTCGACGACCTGCGACTGTTCACGGCTCCGCCGCCGGCGCTGATCGCCGCCGAGAACGATCAATTCCCCGTCAGCGCGTCCGACAAAGATGCCGTTGCGCCGCTGAGCGTGCGAGTCGACGCGCGATGCCGGCGCGTATCAGGCGCTGACTGCTCGGTGGCCGGCTGGAATCGCGCACTTCACGGAGCTTGGACTGGCGGACCAGCGCGCCTACATGATGCTCTGGGCACGCAGCGCGCTTGCGGTTCGCCGGCGATTCTATCGTTCGATGAAGACGCTGGTCATGGTGGCGACCTATTCGCTTGACGCATCGTGGCCGGTCATCGGGTATGCCGGCCCGCTGCTCCATCCGCGTCCGCAATGAGCGCGCTCGAGACCGATATCGTAATCATCGGATCGGGAGCGGCCGGCGGCGTCCTGGCGGCGACGCTCGCCGAGCATACCGGGCAGCGGATCGTCCTCCTTGAAAAGGGCGGCCACTTCACCCACGAGTTCTTCGACCAGCGCGAGCTCGACATGACGGTGCTCCTCGCGGAACGGGGCGCGCGGACGACGGTGGACGGCGCGATACCCGTGACCGGGGGCGAGTGCGTCGGTGGCGGCACGACGGTGAACTACGCCCTCTCGTTCGATCCGATCAGAGACGTCTGGAACGGCTGGAAGCGCGCGTTCGGCGTCGGGCCGTTCTCGTTCGACCGCGGTTCGAACGACTTCGGCATCACCGGCCTTAACATGGCGACCTGTCTGGCCGACGTGCGCCGGCGCATCAACGTGCATGCGCCGAGCGATGCCGAGATCAATGACAACAACAAATTGTTCGCGGCCGGCTGCAAGGCCAATGGCATACCGACCAAGCGCTTCGAGCTCAACATGATCGACTGCATCGGCTGCGGGTTCTGCGGACAAGGTTGCTCGTACGACCGAAAGCTGAGCACGATGGTGACGTATGTGCGCGATGCGCAGCGCCGCAACGTGCAGCTCGTGCACCATTGCGACGTGCAGCGCATCGGTTTCGCCGCGCGCGGCAACGATCGCTTCGCGACCGGCGTGCAAGCCGTCGTTCGGCCGACAACGCCGGGCTCGGAGGCCAACTCGGTGGATCGCGGGCCGCTGGACATCCGCGCCAAGCTCGTCATCCTCAGCGCCGGTGCGATCGCGTCACCAGCCCTCTTGCAAAGATCTCAGATCCCGGACCCTCAGCAATTGATGGGCAAGGGTCTGGTGCTGCACCCAAGTCTGCCGATCGGCGGCACCTTCGACCGCCAGCTCGTCAACTATCGCGGCATCACCGGGTCGATCTATAGCGATCACTTCTACGGCAGCCATGGCTTCTATTACGAGTGCCTTTTCGATCATCCGATGAATGCCGCGATCGCGATCCCGGGGATCGGAGCCGACCACTTCGCGATCATGTCGCAATATTCGAAGCTCGCTGGCTTCGGCGCGATGCTCGTCGACACGCCCGACAGCGCGAACCGCGTCGATTGGGATGCCAGCACCGGCCGGCCCGCTATCCGCTATCGCTTGACGCAGCCCGACAAAGCGCGCCTGCGATACGCCGCGCGTGTCGGGATCGAGATCATGCTCGCCGCGGGAGCGAATGAAGCGCTGTTGACGTCGGAGGAGCGCCCCGGCACGATGGCGGCGACGATCTTCAAGAAACGGCAAGACGCGGCGCAGTGCGACAAGCTCGAGTTCTTACCGTTTCAGACGCTGATCACATCGGCGCACTGCCAAGCGACGCTCAA
Source organism: Vulcanimicrobiota bacterium (assembly GCA_963812135.1). Lineage (GTDB taxonomy): Bacteria > Vulcanimicrobiota > Vulcanimicrobiia > Eremiobacterales > Eremiobacteraceae > JAFAHD01. Next base: position 220,128 of record CAWETU010000001.1, on the reverse strand, counting down.
GATGGGCGAAGACCCGAAACGATCGGTCGTCAACTCGCGCGGTGAGACGCATGGGGTGCGCAATCTTGTGGTCTGCGATGCGTCGGTGTTCCCGACGTCGTGCGGCGCGAACCCGATGCTTTCGGTGATGACCCTCGCGCGCTACCAGGGAACGCGCATCGCGAACGAGTTGAGCCGCTACGGACTATCCTAGCCGCGCGCCTTGCAGCGCCGTGCCGCAATGGCACGTGCGTTCCTTGGGCATCCGCGCGACCATCTCGTTGATGACCTGCTTGACGCGCTCGTTGTTCTCGGTGAAAACTTTGATGACGCCCTCGTGCGTCACCGGCTCGATGCCCTCCTCGCCCTCGAGCCCCACGTCGTAGTCGGTGATGAGCGCGATGTTCGCGTAACAGATCTCGAGCTCGCGCGCCAGGTACGCCTCCGGATACTGGGTCATGTTGATGACTTCCCAGCCGGCCGCCGCATACCATCGGCTCTCCGCTACGCTTGAAAAGCGCGGACCTTGGATGCACACGACGGTACCGTGCTCGTGCACCGGGATGCCTTGCTTGCCGATCACCTCGATCGCCAAGTCGCGGACTTGTGGGCAATACGGATGCGCGAACGAGACGTGCGTCGTCACCGGTCCGTCAAAGAAGGTATCCTTGCGCGCATTCGTGCGATCGACGAGCTGATCCGAGACGACGAAATCACCGGGCTTGACCCAGCCCTGCAGCGACCCCGCAGCGGTAGGCCCGATGATGCGCGTGACGCCGAGCTCCTTCATCGCGAACAGGTTCGCACGATAGTTGATCATGTGCGGCGGCAACGAGTGCGTCTTGCCGTGGCGCGGCAAGAACGCGACGCGCCGCCCGCCGATCTCGCCGATCGCGACGACGTCTGAGGGCGCGCCATAGGGCGTCTCGACTTTGACCTCTTGCATGCCTTCGAGCAGCGCATAGAATCCCGAGCCACCGAAGACGCCGATCTCGGCCGTATGTTTCACGCGTCAGGATTCGGTCTTGAAGTCGCTGGGCTTGAGGCTTTCGATATATTTTTTGAAGCGCTGCATCTCTTCTTCCTCAGCCTTTTTGTCGTACACTGATTCCTCGAGCACGATCTTGTCGCTGACATAGATGGGCGCGTTCGCGCGCAACGCGAGCGCGATGCAGTCGCTCGGCCGAGCGTCGATCTCCTGATCCTCGCCGTTGCATTCGAGCACGAGCTTGGCGAAGAACGTGCTGTCGCGGATGTCGTGGATAACGATCTTGGTCAGCTTGGCGTTGAGGCTGTCGAGCATCGACTTCATCAAATCGTGTGAGAGCGGACGCGGCACCGCCTGGCCTTCGAGCGCGAGTTGAATCGCGGTGGCCTCGAACGCTCCGATCAAGATCGGTAAGTATCGCCTGCCTTCAAGGTCCTTCAAAATGACGACAGGATCATGCGTGAGCAGGTCGATGCCGAGTTTATCCACTTTCATTTGGCGCATTGGAAATCGACGCGGCCTTCGCGCCAAAAATTGGCGGTTCCTATCGTCACCCGAGATGCGGCGCAGGACCGCTCGGAGGCGCTCTGGAAGGCCGCGGGCCGTGCAAGCGACACCTTCGCCGAACGCGGCGCTATCGACCACGCCGTGGTCCTCACATGCCACGATCATCGTACAAGGCTACGAGACGGCCATCGCGCTCGTCGCTGGCTTTGTCGTATGGCGGCTCACCTACGCCGGCATCGACCGCTTTTTCGCTAAGCGATTGCTGCTGCGCCATCCCCGCATCTCGACATATCTGAGCCCCATCAAGTCGATCACCGGATTCATCGTCCTGCTGGTGACTGGGCTCATCCTGCTCAACATTTGGGATGTTAACATCGGCCCTGCGGTCTGGTCGGCCGGCGCGATCACCGCGGTCCTCGCGTTCGGCGCGCAGTGGGTCGTGCGCGATCTGCTCGCGGGCTACTCGATCTTCGCGGAGAATCAATTCGACGTGGGCGATCGCATCGAGATCACGACGGGCATCAACAGCCAGATCGCCGGCGTCGTGGAGGCGATCGGCTTGCGCACGACGCGCCTCGTCGACCGCTACGGGCGCACGGTGTTCATCCCCAACGGCAACATCTACGCCTCGACCAATCTGAGCAAAGGCGTCCGGCGGCTCGATATCGTGCTCTCGCTGCCGTGGCGCGGCACCGTCGACGCGATGAAGCGCGAGATCCTCAAAGACGCGACCGCCGGGCGCGATCGAGGCGAAGATCGACGCGGACGGCGTGAAAGTGTCGCTCGACGACTTCGACACGAACAAAGCGGTGTTCCGCATCTCCATCCGCACGGCGCTCATCGACGTCGACGAAGGGCCGCTGCGCGAACGCATCGCTGCCGCGCTGCAAGCCAAGGGCTGGCTCAACGGCGACGCGCCCGCACCGCAGCCGGCGCCGCCTTCGAACCCGACGGCTCCCGCCTGATGTCGCTCGCCTGCGGCATCGTCGGTCTGCCGAACGTCGGCAAGTCGACGTTGTTCAACGCGATCACGCGCAGCAGCGTCGCCGCCGCCAACTATCCGTTCAGCACGATCGATCCGAACGTCGGCATTGTGCCGGTGCCCGATCCGCGTTTGGGAGTGCTCTCGGACATCTTCGCGAGCAAGCAGATCGTGCCGTCGACGACGACGTTCGTCGACATCGCGGGCTTGGTGCGCGGCGCTTCCAAAGGCGAAGGACTCGGCAACGCATTCCTGTCGCACATCCGCGAGGTCGACGCGATCGCGATGGTGGTGCGTTGTTTTGAAGATCGCAACGTCGTGCACGTCGAGGAGCAGCCCGACGCGCTGCGCGACATCGACATCATCACGGTCGAGCTGGCGCTCGCCGATCTCGCGACGGTTGAAAAGCGGCTCGAGAAATCGCGGCCGCGCGCCAAAGCAGACCCGAAGCTGGCGGCAGAAGTCGGTGCGCTTGAGCGGTTGAGCGCGGGACTCAACGAAGGCAAGCCCGCGCGCGCGATCGCTCGCGATGAGCTCGAGCTGTCCCTCTCAAAGGAACTGACATTGCTCACCGCCAAGCCGATTCTTTACGTCGCGAACGTCGATGAAGCCAACCTCAACGTCGATTCAGCGCCTGTCGCTGCCGTGCGAGCTCGAGCGGCTTCGGAGCAGGCCGAGAGCATCGTCGTCTGCGCCAAGCTCGAAGCCGAGCTGGCGGCGCTCCCGCCAGATGAAGCGTCGGCGTACGCGAAAGAGTTGGGAGTGGAGCAAAGCGGTCTGGATCGCCTGATCCTCGGCGCCTACCGGCTTCTCAATCTGATGACGTTTCTCACCGCCGGCGAAAAAGAGACGCGCGCCTGGACCATCGAGCGCGGCACCAAAGCTCCGCAGGCCGCCGGCAAGATCCATAGCGACATCGAGCGCGGGTTCATCCGCGCAGAGATCGCGTCGTACGACGACCTCGCGCGCCTACGCAGTCTAGCAGCCGTCCGCGAAGCAGGCCTCTTGCGCTCCGAGGGCCGCGACTATGTGATGCAAGAGGGCGACGTGGTCAACTTCAGGTTCAACGTGTAAGGAATCGAACATGGCAACCAAAGTCGAGAACAGCCAGCCCGCCGGTCTTCAGACCAAAGAGCGTTACGCGCATGAGCCCGGCGTATTCGGCGAGGCGATCGCATATTTCAATGAAGCTGCCGATCGCCTTGACCTGCCAAAGACCATCCGCCGTATCCTCACGCATCCGTCGCGCCAGGTGATCATCTCCATCCCGTTCCAGCGCGACAACGGCGATTTCGAGGTGTTTACCGGATATCGCGTGCAGTATAATTTCGCGCGCGGTCCCGCCAAGGGCGGCATCCGCTACCATCCCGGTGTGACGCTGGACGAAGTCACGGCCCTCGCGTTTTGGATGACCTGGAAGTGCGCGGTCGTCGACCTCCCGTTCGGTGGCGGCAAAGGCGGCGTGACCTGCGATCCATCGAAGCTGTCGCTCGGCGAGCTGGAGCGTCTCACGCGCCGCTACACCGCGGAGATCATCGAAGTCATCGGCCCCGATAAGGACGTGCCTGCGCCGGATGTCGGCACCAACGCGCAGACGATGGCGTGGGTGATGGATACGGTCTCCATGCACCTGCGCGCGCACACGCCGGCCGTGGTCACCGGCAAGCCGCTGTGCGTCGGCGGGTCGCGCGGGCGCGTCGAAGCGACCGGCCGCGGCGTCATGATCTGCATCCAGGCGGCGCTCGAGAAGATGGGCAAGGAGCTGCGCGGGCAGCGCGTCGTGGTCCAAGGGTTTGGCAACGTCGGTTCGATCACCGCACGCCTGCTGCACGAGCAAGGCGCCGTGATCGTCGGCATCAGCGATGCGTTCTGCGGATTGCACAACAAACTGGGAATCGATCCGAACGCTGCGATCGCCTACCTCGGTGATCCGAAGAACACCAAGCACAGCCTCGAAGGCTTCCCCGGCCCCGATCAGGTGAGCAATACGCAGCTGCTCGAGCTCGATTGCGACATCCTCGTGCCCGCTGCGATCGAGAACCAGATCACGGAGAAGAACGCGAAGCGCATCAAGGCGTTTCTCATCGCCGAGGGAGCGAACGGTCCGACGACGCCCGAAGCGCACAGCATCCTCTCAGATGCGGGTGTTACGATCATCCCCGACATCCTCGCCAACGCCGGCGGCGTCACGGTCTCGTACTTCGAGTGGGTACAGGACCGCATGGGCTACTATTGGCGCGAGAGCGAGGTCAACGAGCGTCTGAAAGACCTCTTGCGCGAGAACTTCGACGAAGTGTGGCAGATGGCCGAGCGCTACAAAGCGCCGCTGCGCCAAGCGGCGTATATGCTGGCGATCCGCCGCGTCGTCGAGTGTTACCAGACGCGCGGCATCTACGCCTAACGCTTCGTAGACGGAGCCAAGCGCCACCTGAATACGTATGCGCGAAGCGCGGCTGCGTGTGTCGCGGCCGCCACCGCTATCGCCGTGTGCTCGAAGGTCGCCGCAGCGACGTGCGACCCCTCATTCGTCGTGCCGCAGCCGCTGTTCCGCCTCGTCGCTCCGGCCGAAGACGCGACCGACGTGCCGTTCAAGGCGCCGCGATTGGTCGTCGCCACCGATGCCGACAACTTCGGCGCGGTCGAGCGCGTCCGGCTCGTCCCAGACTCGGGCAAGGCCCTCGACTTGCGCCCGCAAGACGTGTCCTCTCGTCCGGACGCGCTAAGCGGGATCGAATTCACATCGCTGTACGGCAAGCCGGCGGCCCTCGGCGCGATTTCACCTAAGAACTTAGCGGCCTCGACCACATACGAGCTCATTTTCGTCGTGCGCACGATGGAATCGCCCGGCTGCCCGAAGGAGCTCACCGAACGTGTCGGGTTCTTCACCACCGAGGCCGCCACCGCGCTCGACGCCTTCGGCGATTTCGCCGATACGCCCGACCTGCCGCCGACCGGCGCCGCGGCGACCATGGTGGGTCAGGCCGTTTTCGATCGCTCGCGCGACGTCTTGCGCACCGTGCGCTATCCCACATTCATCTCGTTCATCGTCCACGCGCGTTCGAACACCGGCGGCAAGCCGTTCCTCGAATCGTTCCGGTCGATCGTGCGCTCGAGAGACGATATCGTGCTCACGCACAAGACGCCGATCGAGAGCACTAGCAAGCCGGACAATCCGTACGGCACCAACATCGCGATCTTGGGGTTCACCTTCCCGACGCACACCAAAGGATATCAAGAAGAGCCCTTCGGCGTGCCGCAGATCTCGCCGCTCTACTCGTTCGGCCTGCGGCCGATCGGCGAGTCGCTTCCTTTGATGCCGACGCCGGAGCCCGAGCCGACCGATCTTCGGTCGCTTGGCCGCGTCGAGGCCACCGAGCAGGATTACGACGTCACACTTGTGGGCGTCGAGAAATTCCGCGTGCGTTGGGTCTACCATCTGAAGCTCGTGCCCCGCCAGAGCCCCGACGAATACCGGCTGCGCGAAATGCTCGTCGACACGCAGACGTTCGTGCCATGGAAGATCGTCAGCGCCGGTATCTTCCCAAAGGGGCCCGCCTCAACCGTGCCCTGGACCGTCACCTACACGATCGCGCGCGGCTACTGGCTCATGGCCGAGGAGACCACGAGCGCGACGTTGCGCGTTGGCGGGCTTTCGGAGGGGACGTCGTCGCGCGGGTATGACGGCCTGACCTACGCGTTTTCGGACTTCAACTATCCCACGGATATGCAAGACTTCTCGTTCTTCGACGTCGGATCGAGCGCCGCCGCCGAATACTAGGCCGGAAGCTGGCCGCCGGCAGTCGAATGCGGCGCAACGATGGACACAGCGACAGCTACTGCCAAGCTCGAGGAATTCATCCGCCCCACGACCTTCCCGGTCGCCGTTCGATTCTTGCGAAACGGCGAGGCGCCGCCGCCCAAAGCCAAGCGGCCGCTTGCGGACATGGATCGCCATGTCACCGTGTGCCAAGGATGGGGCATCGCGCGCAAGTACGGTTGGACGACCGTCTTGCGTGCCGAAGACATGAAATGTCCGCTCGGCGCGCTCGTCGCCGGGTTTGCCGCGCCCAACGCCTATTATGAAGATGGGAACTTGTGCGCCGGCATGTACACCAAAGACGAAGCCGCAGGCGCGCGCAGCGAGGCGTCGGTCGAGAAATTCGCGCCCGGCGAGATCGATGCGATCGTCTTCGGACCGCTTGCTCGAGCAGAGTACGAGCCGCACGTCCTTATCATTTATGGAAACGCAGCGCAAGTGATGCGCTTGGTCGCTGCCGCCCTGTGGAAAGACGGCGGGCGCATCGCCTCGACGTTCGCAGCCCGGATGGATTGTTCGGATCACCTCGTCGTGCCGCTGCGGACGGACGACTACCAGGTCATCCTCCCTTGCAACGGCGATCGTATCTTCGCTGGCGCCCAGGACGACGAGATGGCGTTCAGCTTGCCCTGGCACAAGATCGAGGACCTCATCGCCGGCCTCGAGGGCACCCAGAAGGGCGGCATCCGTTACCCCATCCCCTCGTTCCTGACCTACGAGCCCGGCATGCCGAAGAAGTACCAGGAGCTCCTCGACATGCAAGCGGCAGCGCGGCCAAAGGCGGCCAATTAGCGGGTCGCGAAGTTCCGCTCCTCCAGGGCGCCGTGGGTGGTTCGCAATGAGCAAACCCGAGACAGGCTACATCCCGACATCTCCCGGCAGCGCCGCGCGATTCCGACGGCGCGCATTTATCGTATTGTGGTCGTTCATCATCTTGTCGCTCGCCGTGCATCTGACCATGGGTCCCACCGTCACGGCGATGTCGCCGATGTTCCGTACGCCCGACACGCCGGAGCAAGGCGTTTCGATCATCACCCTGTCGCGCGCCAAGCTCGCGATGGTCAAGCCCACACCGACACCAACGCCGCCGCCGAAGATCTTCCGCCGTACGATCGCGAACCTCGCGCCGCTGAAGTACCTTGAATTCGGCTCGAATTCGATTCGTCGCGCGATCAGACCGCCGGCCCGCCGCACCTCGATGCTTTCCGTTCATCCGGAGGTCGGCCCGAGTCCGACCGCAGGACCCGACGCCGCCGCCGCGACCGATGTCATCCCGGCCACCTCGCCGCCGCACGCCCAGACCGCGCAGGCGGATACCGGGGCGGACAAGAGCAGAGTGTCGGGCACGGTCGTCTGGGGCGACGACAACCCGCCGCGCGTGCTCGCCGTCGCTTCGCTGACCGGCAGCCCCGCAAGCGCTCCCAACGGCCGCCACGTGCGGCTCGAAGTCGAAGTAGGCCCCGACGGCGACGTGCTCAGCGTGCGCATCGTGCAATCGTCGGGCGACGCCGTGCTGGACGCGGCTGCCATCGACGCGGCGCGCAAATCGACCTATAAGCCTGCGACGCTCAACGGCTTGCCGGTGCATGGCACCTGCACGATCGACATCCCGCAAGCGGCCACCGCCACGACGTGATCTCGCTCGAGGCATCGCCGAAAGAGCGCATCCTCGCGCGCGCCAGGGAGATCGGGTTCGATATCGTCGGCGTGACGACCGCCGATGCGCTCTCCGATGTCGAGCCGGTCTTCAAGCAGCGCGTCGCCGATGGATTGCTCGCAAACTGGTCCTACCCGGATGAGACCGTCGAACGCTTATGCCAGCCGCAACGCTCACTGCCCGGCGCCAAGTCGATCATCTGCACGGCGACGTCGTATCTGACCGAGTTTGAACCGCACGATCCATATGCGCCAGGTCTCAAAGGGGCGGTCTCCGCTCACGCGTGGGGCCGCGACTACCATCGCACGATCGGCGATCGCTTGCGCCGGCTCGCGGCCTTCATCGTCGACGCATTTCCCGGCGAGCGCTGCGTGCCATGCGTCGACACCGGGCCGATGGTGGACCGCGCGGCAGCGGTGCGCGCCGGCATCGGATGGTTCGGCAAGAACGCGAACGTGCTGACGCGTGAGTTCGGATCGTGGGTATTACTCGGCGAGCTCATCACGACGCTCAAGCTGCCGCCGGACGAGCCGCTGTCGAAGTCGTGCGGCCAGTGCGTCGAGTGCATCGTGCGCTGTCCGACCGGCGCGATCGGACCCGATGGCCGAGTGGACGGCAGACGCTGCATCTCCGATCTGACCCAACTGAAATCGCCCATCCCGCGCGAACTGCGGGCGTCGATCGGCAATCGTCTCTGGGGCTGCGACGACTGCCAGACGGTGTGTCCGGTCAACGAACGCAAGTCGCTAGCCGCAAAAGCGAGGGCACGTGAGGAATTCGCCCCACTGCCGCACGTCGGCGTGGCGATGGACTTGCCGGCGGTCCTGCAAATGACGAAGTCGCAGTTCCGCGCGTGGTTCGGCCCGACGTCGATGGCATGGCGCGGCAAGGCGGTACTACAGCGCAACGCCGCCGTGGCGCTCGGCAACTCGCGCGATCCACAAGCGGTCGAGCCGCTGATCGAAGCGCTCGCCGATCGCAAAGCGCTGGTGCGCGGGCATGCGGCATGGGCGCTCGGCCGGCTCCGCGAGGTCTGCGCGGGCGAGCTCCTGGCGCGCGCCAAAGCCGCGCTGCTCGAGCTGCAGGCGCGCGAGCCGGACGCCTGGGTCCGCGAAGAGGTCGGGCTCGCGCTACAGCGCTTCGGCGACGAGGCGCAAGAAAGCGCCTGACGGCGCGCGGACTGACAGATCGCAGCTCGCGCTCGCCGGCGTCTCATCGGGATTGACCTCGACGACGAACGCGCCGGCTTGGCGCGCGACTTCGACCAAGCCCGCCGCCGGATAGACGATGGCCGAGGTGCCGGCGACGATGAACACCTCAGCGCTGCTCGCCGCCTCGCGCGCACGATCGAACGCTCCCGCCGGCAGGGCTTCACCGAACCACACGACGTTCGGGCGCAGCGGCGCGCCGCACTCGCAACGCGGCGGGACCTCGCCTTCGAGCGGTGTCGTCATGCTGCGTCCGCATGCGGTGCAGCGCGACGTGCGCACGTTGCCGTGGATCTCGATGACGTCGGTGGAACCGGCGCGCAGGTGCAAGCCGTCCACGTTTTGCGTGATCACCGTGAACGACGGCACGCGCCGCTCGAATTCAACCAACGCGAGGTGGCCTGGATTGGGCGCCGCGGCCGCGTGGGCTCGCAGCCGCTCTCGATACCATTCCCAGACGAGCGCGGGATCGCGCGCGAAGGCCTCCGGCGTCGCGAGTGTCATCGGGTCCCGGTCGCGCCAAAGCGCGCCTGAGCCGCTGCGGAACGTCGGCAAGCCGCTTTCGACCGACATCCCCGCGCCCGACAAGGCGGCAGCGCGCTTGGCTGCGCGCAAGCGTCGTGCGACGTCGCCCGCCTCCGCCTCAAAAGCCATGCCGACCGCTACGCTGTAGGCAGTCGTTGCGCCTTGGGCAGGCGAAGGTGGCAGGCCCGCCCCAACCGCCTCGGAGGAAAACGCTGTATCATGGATCTCGGATCGCTCGAAATCACTTTTTGCGGCCACGCCGCGTTCAGTTTCAAGACGCCTTCGGGCAAGCATGTCATCATCGACCCGTGGCTGGAACAAAATCCGGCCTGTCCGCCGCGTCTGAAGAACCCGGCCAAGGTCGACACGCTCCTGATCACGCACGGGCACGGTGACCACATCGCCGATGCGGTCGGCATCGCGAAAAAACACAACGCGACATGCGTCGCGATCTTTGAAACCGCGCTGTGGTTGGGGAAGAAGGGCGTCTCCAAGGTGATCGGGTTGAACAAGGGCGGCTCGATCGAGCACGATGGCATGAAGATCACGATGGTGCACGCGGCGCACAGCTGCGGCATCCAAGACGGCGATCAAGTCATCTACGGCGGCGAGGCGTGCGGCTACGTGATCACGTTCGAGAACGGCGTGAAGATCTATCATGCCGGCGACACGTGCGTGCACAGCGACATGAAGATCATCGGCGAGCTCTACGATCCCGACATCGCGCTGCTGCCGATCGGCGACCTGTACACGATGGACCCGGTCCAGGGGGCTTATGCGATCCGGCTGCTCGGCACGAAGATCGTCGTGCCGATGCACTATGGGACATTCCCGGTGCTCACCGGCACGCCCGACCAGTTACGCGCGCTCACCACAGACATCGACGGACTGCAGATCATCGATCTCAAACCCGGCGAAACGCTCACCGGCAAGCTCAACCGGCTCGCGTTGGTGTGATCCCCGCTCGCTGAGCCCGGTCAGGCGACCTTGACGGCGATCTTGCCCAACATCTTGCCGATCGAGTCCGCGCGATCGGCGACGTTGCTGAGGTGCCGGTAGATCTCGCGCAGCTTGAAGATGCGCTGGACGTCCGTGGTTTCGAACAGTCCCGCGAGCGCATGACGATAGATATCCTCGACCTGATTCTCGGCGTCGCTCGCGCGGGTCGCGTGATCGACGGCCGCGAGCGGTTCGCGCTCGATCAATTGAAGGCTCGTGTTGATCTCTGCCGCCGCGCCGGCCATGAGCTTGGCGATCTCGACCATCTGCGGCGTCGGCTCGACCTTGAAGAGCATTATCTCCCCGGCGGCGCTGTCAAGATAGCTTATCATGTCGTCGATGTCGATCGCGAGACCGTAGATGTCCTGACGGTCAAACGGGGTGACGAACGTGTCGGCAAGCGCCCTGATGGTCTCCTTGAGCACGCGGTCGCTCTCCTTGGCGAGTTGCGCTATTTGGTCGGCTGCATCGGCCGTCGGGCTCTGCATGAATCGCTCAAGCGTCTGGGCCGCGCGAAGCAACAAGCCGCAATGCTCCAAGTGCAATAGCAAGAAATGCTTCTGCTTGCGGGCGGTGAGGATGTCCGATAGCCACATCATGATGAGAATCCCCTCGCGTTCAATGGATCAACCGCAACACGACTCCAGCGATGGCGCCGGCGGCGAGCGCGGCGGGCACTGTGATGAACCAAGCGCTCACGAGGCGCCCGACCACTTGCCAGTGGACGCGGCGCGGACGAGCCGCCGCGCCCGTGCCGACGATCGCGCTGGCCGTCGTTTCGGTGGTGCTCAGCGGCGCTCCGGCGAGCGACGCGCCGATCACGGTGATGCCGGCGGCGGCTTGGAATGCGAGCGCGTACTCCGGTCTGATGGTGAACAGCCTGCCGCCGATCGTCTTGGCCACCCGCATGCCGCCCAGCACCATGCCGACGGCGAATGCGGCGATGGCAGCCCCGATCGCCCACAGTGGCACGGTGAAAGGCTGACCGGGCGCGTGCACCGACACCGCCGCGGCCATGAAACCCATCATCTTCTCCGCATCGTTGGCGCCGTACCCGAGCGCCTGCAGCGCCACCGTGCCATACTGCAGCTGCATGATGCGATCGCCGACCCGGCGCGTAACCGGCCGCAACAGCAGGTGAAGCACACCGTACACGGCCGCGCCCATCAGGAAGCCCACGAAGGCCGACCCGAACGCGCTGCCAACCACCTTGATCACGCCGGACCAGTGCACCGTCTGCGGGCCAGCGCCGACGACGAGCGATCCAACCATCGCGCTGACGAGCGCTAACGACATCGACGTCGGAAAACCGATGCGGTTCGCAACGAAGACCACCATGAGCGATGCGGCGACGGCCGCCAGCAAGAACGGCAGACCGACGTGCGAGTAATCGGCGATGCCCGCACCCAACGTCGCAGCGACCGCGGTACCGAAGACGAGCGGTCCGGCGAACGCGCAGAGGATAATGATGACGAACGCGATGACGACCGGAATCGTGCGGCTCGAAGCGGCCGAGGCGAGCAGGTTGCCGCCGTCGTTGATGCCCGCGATCACATTGAACGCGAGCGCGCTCACCACGATCGCGATGACGAGCCAGTCGTGCGTCGCCGCTCCTCCTACAGGATGCTCTTGCCGAGGGCCGAGCAGATCAGCTCGACCGCGATCGCGGCCGTGCGGTTGTGCTCGTCGAGCACCGGGTTGACCTCGGCGACTTCGAGCGAGTTGGCACATCCGCTCAACGCGATCATCTCCATCGCGAGGTGCGCCTCTCGGTAGGTGAGTCCACCAGGCACGGGCGTGCCGGTGCCCGGAGCGAGGCTCGGGTCGAGCGAGTCGATGTCGAGGCTCACGTGCACGCTTTTCGGCCCGCGGCTCGCGATCGTGATGGCCTGCTCGATCACGTCTCCCATCCCCTGGCGATCGATGTCGCTCATCGTGAAGCACGTAAACCCGCGCTCGCGCAACGAACGGCGTTCACCGGGGTCAAGATCGCGCAGGCCGACAAACACGCAGCGCGACACGTCGACCGAGGGGACGGGGAAACGGCCGGGCGGGAACAGCTCGGGCGCCTCTCCGAGCGCCGCTGCGACCGACATGCCGTGGATATTGCCGGTCGGGCTGGTGGCAGGGGTGTTCAAGTCGGCGTGCGCGTCGATCCAGATGACGCCTTGGGGCCCGAGTGCGCGCGCCAGGCCGAAGAGCACGCCGATGGCCATGGAATGGTCGCCGCCGATGACGAGCGGAAAACGACCGTCTCGTGCCGACCGCTCGACCGCGTGGGCCGTGTGCTCGACGGCGGTGCGCACCGCCATCGCGTGGCGCGGCTTATTCGGTCCGCCAGGCGCGGTTTCGTTGGATTCGGGCACGGCGACATTGCCGCAATCATGGACTTTGAGGCCGAGTTTCTCCAGGTTTTCCGTGAGGCCGGCCTCGCGCACCGCGTCAGGTCCCAGCCGAACGCCGTGACGGCCGGCACCATAATCGATCGGCACGCCGATAATATCCACATCGGGCATCGGCTGGTCGGTTCGTGACGTAGGCCTCGATTCTTGCACGGACGGAGGCGGCCACATTTTGGGGCGGGAAGGCACGTCTACAGCTATGCGTTTCGCATTCTTGGCAGTGCTTATCGCGGCGGCACTGGTTGCTGCCGTCAGCAGTGCGTCGACCGGTTCAGATCTGCAGGTCGTTGGTTCACCGCGGACCGCGCTCGAAGTGCGCCTGCATGTGCTCGAACCGCAATTGCGTCGCCTCGCGAATGACACCCCCGGATTAGTGGCAATCACTGTCTCTGACGCGGACGGCCAGACGCCGATCGACATCAACGGCGATGAGAACCTACCGGCTGCGAGCGTCATCAAACTCGCGGTGATGGTCGAGGTCATGCGTCAAGTATGGCTCGGCCGTTTCGGGCTCGAACGCCAGGTGACGCTGTTGCCGCAAGATAGAGACTGCGGATATGGCGCGTTGTGCGACATGGACGCCGGCATGCGCTTCTCGGTCCTCAACCTCGTCCGTATCATGATCGCGAACAGCGACAACACCGCGACGAATATGCTGATCCGGCTGGTCGGTCGGCAGAACATCAACGCGACGATGGACGGGCTTGGGTTAACGCAGACGCGGCTCGGCGACAGCATTCACGCGTCCGATCGCAGCATTCGGACGCTGCGCACGAGCACCAACGATATGATGCGGCTGCTCTCCATGATCGCCGCACGCAGGCTGGTGAATGAAACCGCGAGCGACCTGATGCTTTCGATCTTGGCCGGCCAGCGGCATAACGATCTGCTGCCGAAGCCGCTCCCCAGGGGCGTCGTCGTGGAACACAAGACGGGGACGCTGCACGACACGCTCAACGACGTCGGCATTGTCAACCTCGAGGGGTCGCCCTACATCATCTGCGTGATCACGACCCACCTCGAGGACCTCGATGACGGGGCCCGTTTCATCCGGCGCGCCTCGAAGGCCACCTACGACACTTTCCTCGCTGCGGAAACTGATGCGGCTCCTCAAGCCCAGCCGACCTCGAGCCCTGATGACCTGATGGCGAGCCCCGACCCTTCACCCTCAAATTAGTTATACACAAAGTCCGTTCGTCGAACATATGTGCGTGACTTGCGTCATACTGTGTTAGCCGCGTCACAATCATGCGGGGACGCGGGTCACATGTTCGATAAACTATACACAGGGTCGCGAGCCCATTTAACGTTCGTGTGACCGTTCGTTATCCGGGCGTAGCGTACCGACGAAAGGTTCTGGTGAGCGTCATGGCCATGGCAGGGCAGGCGCAACTCGATCGGATCGGCACAGCTGGCGTTCAAACACGAGACGTAGTCGCGTGGCGCCAGGGAGTCAAAGCAGCCTATTACTGGGCGTTGTTAGGGGCTGGCGCGGTGCTGCTTAAGGTAGCTCCGCCGCACTTCGATTTCTTTTCGCCAATGACGCTCTTTACTGTTGCCGTCGTCGCTGTTTTTCTCGCGCTAAATGAACGCCCGCAAGAGAGCTTCCGGGCGGTCCACGCTCCCGTCGCTGCGATTCTGGCGGCCGCTGCGGCTACCATCGGCTGGTGGGCTCTACCATTAGGGATCATAGGCCTCAGTGCGGTTCACGTCCGATTGAGGGAGGCAGGCCGTCCGCTTGGAGCGGCTGTGAACGCATTGGCCGGGCAACTTGGGATCACAGTGCTCGCGATCTACGCGATGATCTACAGCTACTCCGCGGTGTCGGCAATCATTCCTCACGCGCCTCATTTTCTTTCCACTATCCTGGTGTTCGTCGGGATCGTCGGCATTGGGATGGTCTGGCAGACTGTAAACAACGGGCTCGTGATCACCGGATTCGCGATTCTCGGGCAGCCTGCTTCGTTTGTGCGGTACTGGAGAGCCGGATTCGTTGCAGCGCTATGGGCGTATCTCTTAGCCGGAATGTACACGTTCGGCGGGATTCTTGGCGCCATCGTCTTTTACTACGTCGTAGCCCATACGAGAATGTTCGAGCGTATTATTCAAGCAGTTGAAGCCCGTGACGAGCGTGAGTTCGTGGCGAACCAGTTCCACGAGATGATTCGCGAATTCGTCGGTCTCATGAGTCCCGAAGACGCACAATTTGCAGGCGACGTACGCTATCTTGCCATGCAAATCGGTCGGAAAATACAGATGTCCAAAACTGAATTGGAGAGCCTTGGGTGGGCAGCGGAGTTCCACGAGATCGGCAAATGCAAGCTAGGACCCGAAGTGCGTGGAGGCGTCAATCTAACGCCGGCCCAGCAAAGCGAAGCCCTGCGTTATCCTATGCTAGGAGCACAGGTCCTACGCAAGGCTACCAAGATTATTCCTGAGGATGTTTCTTACGCGGTTGAGCACCAGTGCGAGGCGTTCGACGGCAGTGGGTACCCGCATGGAATGCGGGGTTCACGCATCCCCGCGCCTTCGCGCATAATCGCGATCGCCCGCGACTACCTACAACTTCTGACTGGACATAACAACGCTAGGGCTCTTGGCAAACAAGAAGCTCTAAGCACCATCGCGGCACGCGCCGGGGTCCAATACGACCCAGCTCTTGTCGACTTGCTGTGCCGCGAGATCGCGTAGGCTAATCCGATGTCGCTACTGCGTGATCAGCGTTTCGGCGGTGTGCACGTTGGCTGTAATGAGAGTCTCAGCAGTGTGCGCTGGCCCTGCTGTGATCAACGTCTCAAGCTCATGTGCCCAACCAGCGAGTTGGCTCAGATAGAAGCCGATGTGTAAAGAAAAGGCGTGAGGGAATCCACCTAGCTCGTGCATGGTTAGCCTCCAGCTGCGAACTCGGAGAGGACGCCACAACGCCTTAGATCGCACCGCCTCTGCCAGGCGGTGCGGTCGCATTTTCTACGACTCTCTAAAGCTCAAGATGTGGAATCAGCCCCCCAAGTGTTCCGACGATACCATTCAAATCGCGTCTTGGATATGTTCTGCCAAACAGTTTCGCAAGAGTGACCGCGACTAACAATTGATATCGTTTGTTACAGCGTTTAGACGTGACGCTGCTCACATTTCATTATAGGTGGGGCAAACAAGCTCCCGCAAGAACGTTCTGGGAAGAAACTAGGAAGCTGCCGCTCTTTCCGCCTGGTGGATTTTGGCGCTATTGCCGACATCGTAGGTTGGGGTCAGCCAATGGCGGTAGCCGGAAAGCTCGCCAACAGTGGCTTTGCGGTACATCTCGCGGAGCTTCGTAGCCTTCGGGCCGACCTTGCCACTGCCGACCGGGCGGTGGTCAACCTCGATCACCGGAGTCACTTCGACGGCTGTCCCTACCAAAAACACCTCATCCGCGACATAAAGCTCGCTGCGATCGATGCTTCGCTCGACGACTTCGACGTTGAGATCCTTTTGGCATAGTTCAATAATAGTGCGTCTGGTGATGCCCTCGAGGATCCCGTCGCTCACCGGCGGCGTGATCACCGTTCCGTTGCGCACGATCATGATGTTCTGCGCGCTGCCCTCGGCGACGTGGCCTTCCTTATTGAGCATGATGGCCTCGTCGAAGCCGTTCGAGACTGCTTCGGTCTTGGCAAGCGCCGAATTGACGTAGACGCCGGTGAGCTTGGCGCGCGCCGGCGCCACGTTGTCGTCGATGCGCCGCCACGATGAGATGCAAGCCCGCAGGCCCATCGATGAATCGAAGTAGGCTTTGTGAGGGACGGCCGTGATCGTGAATTCGTGCGAGACGTTGTGGAGCCGGACGCCGATCTCTTCGGCGCTCTTATAGGCCAGCGGCCGGACGTAGAGATCCTGCCGGAAGTTATTGAGGCGCGCAAGCTCGGCCGTGCGCGCGCACAACCGTTCGGGCGACTCTGGCAGATCCATCAACAGCAGTTTGGCAGAGGACGCGAGGCGCTCGTAGTGCTCGAGCAATCTGAAGAAATAGAGTTGTCCGGCCTTGGCGTTCCAGTAGCCGCGGATGCCCTCGAAACATCCGGTACCATAGTTGAGCCCGTGCGCAAGGACGCCGACCTTCGTGTCGGCGTACGGTACGAACTCGCCACCGCGGTAGATGATCAGCTTGTCGAGGTCCATTCCGTGCTCTCTCCTATCAGCTCAGCCTACGAACGACTTTCCGCACAACGACGGCACTGCCCTCGCTCGCGCGAAACCGGACGCGCCAGCGGGTTGAGCAAGCGTCGTCCAGAAAGCCACTTCCCTCCAAATATACGACGCGGCCACGCGCGTTTGACCGTGCACGTGGCCAGCATTTCGACGCACCGAAAGGGCAGCCGCTAGCCAAATGTCGACCGTCCTTGCAGCCATCACTCTTGCGGGGCTGGGCCTTTTCGCCTGGCACTGGGCGCTCGCGTCGGCGGCGATGTTCTGGACCGTCATATGGTCGCTGCTGCTCGGCTTTCTCATCTCAGCGATGATCCAAGCGTATGTCCCCAAGGATGGTCTGAGCCACGCGCTCGGCAAGGTGGGATTGCGCGAAATCGGGCTTGCGACGGTCTTGGGGGCGGCCAGCTCGTCGTGCAGCTACGCTGCGGCCGCGACCGCCAAATCGCTTTTCAAACGCGGCGCGGCGTTCACCACCGCGATGGTCTTCATGTTCGCCTCGACGAATCTGGTGATCGAACTTGGGCTTGTCCTGTGGCGCCTCATGGGCTGGCCGTTCGTGATCGCGGAATGGATCGGCGGCCTCGTTCTGATCGCCGTCTTCGTCGTGTTGGCCCGGCTGCTGATACCACCGCGTCTGATCGAAGAAGGCCGAGCACATGTGGAGGCGACTGACGGGGGGCCGCACGAGCACGATCACGGCGATATGATCGCGCCAGGCGCGACGCTGCTCGAAAAATTGCGATCTCCGATAGGCTGGCGTTACG
Source organism: Vulcanimicrobiota bacterium (assembly GCA_963812135.1). Taxonomy (GTDB): domain Bacteria; phylum Vulcanimicrobiota; class Vulcanimicrobiia; order Eremiobacterales; family Eremiobacteraceae; genus JAFAHD01. The sequence goes on along the minus strand of CAWETU010000001.1, from coordinate 202,112 downwards.
TCGCGCACTATTTCCGCATGGATTGGTCGATGCTGCAGAACGACCTGATCCTCGGATTCGTGATCGCCGGCTTCCTGGCGGTGGCGGTGCCCAACACGTGGTGGCAGCATCTCTTCATCACGAGCGCGCCGCCATTGTGGCGCACGCTCGAGAACGCGCTCGTCGGCCCGATCATCGCGGTCCTGAGTTTCGTCTGCTCGATCGGCAACGTACCGCTGGCCGCCGTCTTGTGGCAGGGCGGCTCGAGCTTCGGCGGCGTCGTCGCGTTCTTATACGCCGATCTCATCGTCTTGCCGCTCATCGATATCTACCGAAAGTACTACGGCTGGAAGCTCGCGCTCTCGATGACAGGCGTGTTCTATCTCGCGATGGTCGTCGCGGGTCTCATCGTCGAGCTGCTCTTCGCGTGGAGCGGGCACATCCCGCAGATGACGAGCAACCTGCTCATGGAGGTCGAGCAGATCAGCCTGAATTACACGACCGTCCTCAATATCGTGTTCGCCGCCTTGGTCCTCGGGCTGCTGTGGTGGGCGGCCCGCTCAAAACCGCAGGACGAGCACTCCCCGGCGTCCAGTTGCGAGCATCACTCGGGGTGATCGTCCTGGGTCCTTTGCCCGTTGCATTCTCCATCACTTTGTGGTACAAAGTATAAAGCATGAACGTCGAGGTCGAGCGCGCCTTAGCGGATCTTACCGAGGTCCGGGACCGCCTAGCAAGCGTGCAGCGTTTCCGCGGCTATTCGAGCCGCGTCGCCGCGCTGAGCGGCGGCATCGCGCTCGCGGGCGGACTGGTGCAATCGCGGATCGTGCCGCACCCGAGCTCGACATCGGACGTGCGGGCATATGTCGCCATCTGGCTCTGCTGCCTCGCTGCCGCGCTCGCCGTCTACTATGGAAACCTGCTCGGCTGGTACTTGCGTAACAACGGGCGCCAGGCGCGGTATCAATCGAAGACAGTCAGCTTGAGCATTCTGCCTGCGCTTGCTCTGGGCGCGGTGCTGAGTCTTGCGGTGTACCTGCAAGGCGTGCCCGCGATGCTGCCCGGCATCTGGTTCTCATGTTACGGTCTTGGCCTCTTCGCCTCGCGCACGCATCTGCCCAAAGGAGTGTTGCCGGTCTCGGCGATGTTCGGACTCGTCGGCGCCGCGTTGCTGCTCATGCCCAATCAATGGCCCGCGCTGGCGTGGTGGGTGATGGCTCTCGGCTTCGCTATCGGACAATTCTGGATCGCTTGGCTCATCGCGCTTGAGGGCGTGGAACAGAGCGGCGCTCTCTCGGAGACTTCCTCATGAACTCAACAAACGCTCGCAAGAGCGCCAAGAAACCGGTGCGTACCGGCACGCGCGAGGCGCCGTATGCCTATGCCGGACTGCAACGCATCTTCCACGAGCGCGGCAGGCTCGCGGTGTGCACGTGTCTGGTGGCGCACCCCGAAGGTTTGAGCTTCACCGATCTTCAGGACGCGTGCGGTCTCACCGACGGCAACCTGAGCCGGCACCTGACGGCGCTCGCCGACATGGGCGTGGTCACCATCACCAAAGAGAGCGGCCATGGCCGCCCGACCACGATCTGCCGCATCACCAACGCCGGCCGCACGCGTTTTCTCTCGTACATCGACGAACTCGAGTCCGTCGTCCGCGAAGTGCACGCCAAAGCGCAAAGCCACGCGAACGCGGAAGGCCGCTCCGCAGCGCGGCTGGCGACCACCTAAAATGCGCTCACGCTCAACCGAAAGGCACGTCAGGTCCTCACGATGATCTCGAGCAAACCCAAACCAACACTGATCGAACTCGCCGATGCGCCGATCCCCGCGCATATCGCCATCATCATGGACGGCAACCGGCGCTGGGCGCGCGAGCACAACCTGCCCGTCGCCGAAGGCTATCGGCGCGGCATCGCCACGCTGCGGGAAACGGTGCGCGCCTGCCGCGACTACGGCGTCGGCATGCTCACCGTCTACGGCTTTTCGGAAGAGAACTGGTCGCGGCCATGGACCGAGATCTCGGTCTTATTCGACCTGTGCTGCGCGTTCGCGTATCAAGAGCTCGAAGGGCTGCGTCGCGACAACGTGCGGGTACAGGTGATCGGCAAGTATGAGGCGTTGCCGGAGCGGCCGCGCCGCGCGCTCGAGAACCTGATGGAGAAGACAGCCGCGAACGACGGCACCGTGCTCAACATCGCAGTCAACTATAGTGCGCGTACCGAGCTGCGCGATGCCGTGCACGCGCTCGCAGGCGACGTCCGCAGCGGCGTGCTGGACGCGGATACCATCGACGAGCAGACGCTGGGCGCCTACCTTTATACTAAGGGAATGCCGGACCCCGACCTGCTCATCCGGCCCGGCGGCGAGTACCGCCTCTCGAACTTCTTGCTCTACCAATGCGCGTATACGGAGCTCTACGTCACCGACGTGTGCTGGCCGGACTTCTCGCGCGATCACTTCGGAATGGCGGTCGCCGAATTCCAACGCCGCCAGCGTCGATTCGGCCGCTAACTTTCGCCTAGTGCGCTTTCGCGCACACCGTCGTATCGACCGTCACCCACTGGCCGGTGCTGGGCGGGGAAAGCTCGTCCATCGCCTGCATCTGCGTGTCGCTCACCTTCGTCGTGGTGTTGCGAAAACCGACGGGGACGCCGTTCACCTCTTGGGTTCCGACGAACACCAACGAGTTGCCCGTCCAACCGGGCGACGTCTGAACGCCTGAGCCCTTGCTCGTGGCGGTGGTCTGCATCCATTGCTTCTTCGCCGGATCCCACCACATCGTGGTCGTGCCCGCCCCCTGCGTGTCGCGGGTGACCAAACGTGTGCCGTCGTTGGAAAGCCGGGTGACCAGCGTCGTGTGGATCGTGCTGCCGTCGAGCGCCTTGCTCGTGCACAGCCACGTTCCGAGCATGAACGCCATGCTGGACAAACTGCCGCCCGCCGCCGCGCGTGCTGTCTGAACCTGCGCACCGAGCACGACGGCGCACAGCGCGAGAGCGACCAGCATTTTCGAATTGAACCGCATCACGACTCCATAACGCCCAAGTAGTGTGTGTCAAACGCGTGCAGCAGACCCTCCGCATGCGCGTAGGGTCCCGGCGTGTACGCGCGCGAGCTCACGCCGAGCTGTGACAGTTCGCAGACGTGCCAATCCTGCCGATTCGTCATATCCCAGAACTCGACCGCATCGCTCGCATCGAAATCGGGCTGCGCCATCTGGGCCGGGTCGAACAGCCACGTGCACGTCACGCGGGTGCGGTCGACCGCGACCGGCGTCAGATAATGCGCCATGATGTAGTCTGGGTGCAGGCTCAAGAGCAGCGATGGGAAGATCTCATAGTAGTAGACGCGCTCGCGGTCCTCGGCATCTAACCCCGGCAATGCCGGGCGCGCGCTGTGGCCGCTCAAGGTCATGCTGTCGGTGCCCTGCCGCAGCGACATGAAACCGCCGAGCACCGGCCCGCTCCCGAGATCGTTGCGGCCGCTATCCCACGGCGACACTTTATCGAGCTGCGGATGCACCAGCGGGCAATGATAACACTCCGAATAGTTCTGCAAGATGAGCTTCCAGTTGCAGGCCAGCTCGTAGTCGATGCGCTTGGCTTCGCGCAGCGCGCGGATATTCCAACGATCGAAACGGCCCACGAGCGGCGCGAGCGCGGTCGCAAATGCCTGCGGCCGTTCCGCTAAGTTGACGAACAAGAAGCCTTCCCAGCTGGTGATCGCGGCGCTGTGCAGCGGGAAATCGCTTTCCTGGAAATCGGGCACGTCGCGCATATTGCGCGCGGCCATGAGACGTCCATCCAGTCCGTACGTCCACGCGTGATACGGGCAGACGATCGATCCGGTGAACTTGCCGCCGGCCGTCTCGCAAAGGCGCGTGCCGCGATGGCGGCAGACGTTGTAGTGCGCATGGATCGAGCCGTTCGCGTCGCGCACGACGATCAGGCTCTCGCCGCCGACGTTCGCGATGAAGTAGCTGCCGGACTGCTCGAGGTGCTCCTCGCGGCCGACGCAGATCCAGTCGTGCGTGAAGATGCGCTCGCGCTCTTGCTCGAACACCTCATTCGACGTGTAGTACCGGCCGGCAAGCGTGTGCGCGGCCTTCGAAAGGCGTAGCTTGACGAAGGTTGCCATCAAATGGATGCTTCTCGCGCGGGGGCGGCGTCACCCGCGCCGAAGCAGCCGCCACGCATGCTCTGTGATTTGCATCTTCATAGCGATCGCAGCGACGGTGAGTTGGCCACCGAAGCGCTGATCGACACGGTGGCGGCTGCAGGCGTCGGACTCGTCGCGCTGACCGACCACGACACGACGGCCGGCCACGCCGCTGCGGCGCAGCGGGCAAGCGAGCGCGGCATCCGCTTCGTCGGCGGCGTCGAGATGACGACGTTCGGCGGCGGCCGCGTGGTGCACGTCCTTGGGATCGGCGTGGCCACTGATGACAAAGAACTCGCGTTCGCGAACGGCGTCGCCTCGCGCGTGTTCGGCGAAAATCAGCGGCGTTGGATCGAGGCGCTCGAATCTCAAGGAGCGCCGATCCGTTGGGACCGGGACTTCCCGGATGCGCCCGTCCGCCTGCCGGTGCTGATCGAGCGACTGTGCCTGCGCGGTTTCACGGACGGCGATCCGCAGCGCTGCCACGCGGCGTTCCGCGAGTTCTTCGCGGCGCTGCCGCCAGAGGCATATGGCGATCTGCCGACGCCCGGGCAAGCCGGTGCGATCGTTCGGGCTGCGGGCGGTGTCGCGTTCCTCGCGCATCCGGCCGAGCTCGTCGACGCCGGCGTCGCCTCGCGCTGGCTCGACGAACTCGACGGACTTGAAGCCATGTACCTTAGGTACGGCGACGATCGGCGCTCGCAATTGCGCGAACTCGCGTTGCGTCGCGGCAAGCTCTACTCGTGCGGCAGCGATTGGCACGGCTGGTTCCAAGGACCGTATGTCAATCCGAACTTCGAGGCGCCGCCCGAGCTGCTCGCGCGTCTCTTGTCTAGGTAGCCTTTCGTTTCGCGGCGACGAAGGCGAGGACGCCCTCCACGTCACGGGTGTTCAGCACGTCGCTCTTCGGTGAGGCCTGCCTTGCGAGCGGTGCCGACCCCAAACCGTAGGTTGTCGAAATCTTCGAAGCTGTGCGCGTCGTTGTCGATCGAGATCGTGCAGCCGAGCTCTTTGGCGCGCCGCGCCATGGCGGCACTCAGATCGAGCCGTGCTGGGTTCGCGTTGATCTCGAGTGCAGTGCCGGTTTTTGCTGCGCTGCGAAACACGGCATCGGCATCAAAATCGTAACCCTCGCGTTGCTCGATCAGCGCACCGGTCGGATGTCCGATGATGTTCACGTACGGATTCTCGATGGCGCGCAGCAATCGATGGGTCTGTTTTTCTTTATCGCCGGAGAAGCCGGAGTGGATCGAGGCTACGACGATGTCGAGCTCCGCGAGCACCTCATCCGGGAAATCGAGCGTGCCGTCGGCGCGGATGTCGACCTCGGTCGAGCACAAGAGCCGGATGCCGTACGATGTCGCCGCTTTGCGCACCTCGGCGATCTGTTGGCGCAGCCGCTCGACGGACAATCCGTTGCCGACCGAGCGCCCGCTCGAGTGATCTGAGATGGAGAGGTATGCGAACCCTCGCTTTGCGGCTTCGCGCGCCATCTGCTCGATGCTGCGGGTGCCGTCGCTCCACGTCGTATGGTCGTGCAGATCGCCGCGGATATCGGACAGGCTCACGAGCTCGGGCAGCTGGCCTTTGCGCGCGAGGTCGATCTCGTTGAGCCCGAGACGGATCTCCGGCGGGATGAACGGCAAGCCGAGCATCTCGTAGACGCCTTCTTCGGTCGCCGACGTGCGGACGCGTCCGGTCTCGACCGTTTCGATTCCCCACTCGCTCACCTTGAGGCCCTTGCGGATCGCGTACTCGCGCAGCTTGACGTTGTGGTCTTTGTTGCCGGTGAAGTGCTGCAGCAGATTGCCGAAACAGCGATGCGGCACCACGCGCAGGTCCGCCGAGATGCCTTTGCGCAGCCAGACCGTCGCCTTGGTGTCGCCCTTGGCGGTGACCCGCTCGACATCACCCATGGCGCAGAAGAAGTCGAGCGCCTTTTCCGGCGTCGAGCTCGTGCAGATGAAATCGAGATCGCCGACGGTCGGCTCCATGCGCCGCAGGCTGCCGGCCGCGACGACGTTCTTGGCGATGCTCGCGGCTTCTAGCGCGGCAGTGATCTCCTGCGCGAGCTCCCAGGCATCGCCGAGCCGCATGCGGTGCGTGCGCTGCGCCATGCGCGAGAGCGCCGTCTTGAGATTCTCGACTCCCTTCGCGCCGAGGCGCGGCAACGTCGCGATCGAGCCGTCCTCGATCGAACGTCGCAGATCGTCGATCCCGGCGATGCCGAGCGTCTGGAACATCGTAATCGCCGTCTTCGTGCCGACGCCGGGCACGCGCAACAGCTCGAGAATGGTCGGCGGAAACTTCGCGCGCAGCTCCTCGAGGTATTTGCACGTGCCCGTGGCTTCGATGTCGACGATCTTCTGCGCGATCGCTTTTCCGACGCCGGGAAGTTCGGTCAAAGTGTCGGCCTCGATCAGCGCGCGAGCCGGAATTTCGCTGTCCTCGAGACTGCGCGCCGCGCGTTCGTACGCCTTGGTCTTGAAGAACGGCTCGCCGTCGAACTCCATGAGCGCGGCGATCTCGTTCAGTCGAGCGGCGATGTCGTCATTGGTCACGCGCGAACCTCCGGTGAGGCGCATTCTCGAAGGCCAATGCGGCGCCCCGCCCGAACGCTTGCGGCCTCATGGCGACCCAAGCGCCGGCCAAGGGAAAACGGCTCGATCCTGCGATCCTCAACCTGCCCGTCGAGAAGATGCGCGACGGCTATTATTCCGACACGTACTTCAACCGCGTCGTGCAGATTCTGCAGTCCGACAACCACCATCCGCGCGTCCTCATGCAGGTCTTTCAGAAGAAGAACGCTGTGCTGTGCGGCATCGACGAGGCGATCGCGATCCTCAAGCTGTGCAGCGGCCGGCGGCGGCCCGACGGATCGTGGGAGGACGGTTGGCCCAAGCTCGACGTCCGCGCGCTCTATGACGGCGACAAGATCGCACCGTATGATGTCGTCCTGACGATCGAAGGCGACTACTCGCTGTTCGCGCATCTCGAGACCGACTATCTCGGCGTGCTGGCGCGGCGCACGAAAGTGGCGACCAACACGAGCGCCGTCGTGGCAGCGGCCAACGGCAAGAACGTGTTGTTCTTCCCGGCGCGCTTCGACCACCACCTCGTGCAGACCGGCGACGGCTACGCCGCGTACGTCAGCGGCGCGCTCGGCGTCAGCACCGACGCGCAGGCCGAATGGTGGGGCAGCAAAGGCGTCGGCACGGTGCCGCACGGGCTCATCGCCGCATACGGCGGCGACACGGTGCTCGCCACCGAGAAGTTCGCGGAGCACATAGATCCGTCGATCAACGTCATCTCGCTCGTCGATTTCGACAACGACTGCGTCAACACGGCGATCGCCGTCGCCGCTCGGCTGGGCCGCCGGCTCTGGGGCGTGCGGCTCGACACATCCGAAACGCTGGTCGACAAAAGCCTCTGGCATTCGATGGGCACGTTCAAACCGACCGGCGTCAACCCCGAGCTGGTGCTCAACGTGCGCCGCGGGCTCGACGCTGCTGGGTTCGATTGGGTGCGGATCATCGTGTCGGGCGGATTCGACGTCGCGAAGATCAAGCAGTTCGAAGACCGCAAGATCCCGGTCGACGCCTACGCGGTCGGGTCCGCGCTGCTGCGCGGCATCTACGACTTCACTGCGGACATCGCACTCGCCGAGAAGAAGGGCGAGATGGTGGAGTGCCACAAAGTCGGGCGGCCGTACCGGCCAAACCCGCGACTCGAAAAAGTCGTCTGACTACGGCAGTTGCGCGTTCTCTCCCGCGAAAAGTCCGTCGACGTTCGGCAGCCAGGCCCACACCAAGAACGCTCTGACCGCCGGGTGCACGAACGCGAACTCCAGCGTGGCGTCGGCGGGTAGAAGACCCTTCGCGCGCAGCGCCTCTGCGGTGGGTTGCTCGTCGCTTTCCCACGGAGCCTGACCGAAATGCGTCTGCCCCGCCTGCACCGCGTTGTAATGCACGTGGCGCTGGATGTCGTACCACGCGTTTGCGGGAACGCTCGCAAATGCCGCCGGCACTGTCGTGGTTTTCGCGAACTGGTAGCCGCAGGCGACCAGCCGGCCGCTCTCATCGTAGACGAGCATCGTCGGGTGGGCGAGATCGGGCGGATCGAAGCGCGCGTGATTGGTGTACATCAACCCGACGCCATCGACGTAGTCAGTCGTCTGCACGTAGTCAGCGCTGCGCGCCCAGATGGCGAGCCGGTACGTCTGCGTCGCCGCGCGCACCGCCTGCGCGAAACTCGTGTCATAGCCGTCGTCAGCCAGCGCTCGCGCGGGCATCACCAGCGCAAGGGCGGCGAGGGCTAGGGGACCAAAACGCGTCAACAGACCCATCTCCTGATGATATCGGCCTTCGGCAAGTCGACAGTGAGAGCCGTCACCGCGAGCAATAGCGCGGCAAAATGCGTTCTCTTCATGAATTTTCCTTCCAAGCCGATGGTTAAGAAAGACGAAGCGCCAACGTTGCGCTAGCCCCGCTCGGAGCCCCCTCAAAGGAGGCGGCCCAGCGGTCCGGAGGATTGGCGTGAACCATCGTGCTGCAGCGTTCGCGCTGTGCTGCATCGTCGCTCTCATCGGCGCTCCCGGCTTGGCCGATGCGCCGCACCTGCGGGCAGGCGATACGCTGACATACGATATCACCGTGCAGATGAACGAGAGCAGCGCCACGCAGCGCGGCCCGGCACCTGCGCGCAACCGCAGCGATTCGAGCGCCGGCGCCGGCACGGCGACTTTGCAGATCGTCGGCGTCGACCAAGGCGGCACGGCGAACGGCAATCTCACGGTCGATCTGGTCGGCTTCACGCGCGGGCAACCGGTCAACTTGCACAAGTCGCTCACCGTCAAGGTCGCGCCCAACGGCGAGATCCATCCGTCGTCGTCGATCGATCCGCTGCTCGACCAGACCATCGCGCTCGCGGATCAGAGCATCCGCGACATCTCGTCGCGCGACGTGCACGCGCAACCGAATTGGCAATGGCGTCTCTCCGCCGCGGCCTATCCCATGATCCTCGCGTTCAATCGCACGCTGCGCGGCGAGCAGACCTTCCAAGGTCTGCCGACGCTGATCGTGCAAACCGTCGGCGGCGGCGATTACGCCGCTGTCGCTGACCCGGTCCAGGCCAGCGTCGCCCTGTCGGGCACCTACTACTACGATCAGCGCGACGGCCTGTTCGTCGGACAAGCGATGCGCAGCGATTCGAGCGTATCGGACGCGACGTCCGGCGGCAGCGTGGATTCCTCGACACTCGTGACGATCGTCTTGCGCTCGTTCGCGCGCTCGACGACGCCGCAAGCCGCAGCATCGCCGGCCGCGCCGGCGCCGGAACAGACGGCGCTGCCGTCGCCGGAGCCGACGGTGGTCCCGACAGAGCTCTCACCCGTGCCGCTCCCGACGGTGACACCGCGCACCCAATAACGACGTGAGACTCGTACCAAGCCTTGGCGCTCTCGCAGCGGCCACAGCGATGACGGTGGCTGCGCTTGGCGATCCGCCCGCGCCCGGCTCCGTTCCGAACGCATTTCTCGCCAACCGCGTCTTCGGCGTCGGCGAGCAGCACGTCTATTTGATCGAGCGCCACCAAACCGTCGCCGTGCGCTTCCGCTCATCTGATGGCAGCGTCGTCAACAAAACCGTGTCGCGCGACGACCGGCAGAGCGTCGCGTTCACCGTCGAGGGCTATGGCGAAGGCGGAGTTGTCGAACTGGCGGTGGCCGCGGATGCGACGCCGAGCGCGCTGCAACCTAGTCCCAGCATTCGATCCGATGGAACGATTGCCGCCGCCGGACCGCTGGCCCTGATCGCGCCGGCCGCGCTCGTGCTCGGAGGCGCATCGCCGCCGCCGCTCGACGACGGCGCGAAATGGAACACGAGTGACCCGCTGCCGCTGCCGTTCGGTCCGGCCCTCCTTCGGCTCGCCAACGCCGCGACCGTTTGGGAAGGCGATAGCGGTGTGCTGCAGATAGCCGCGACCGGTACGTTCGACACCCACGGCTCTGTCGACGTCTCCGGGTTCGGTGTCGCGGCGCTGCGCGGCAACGGATCGGTGACGGGCCTTTCGTTCGTCGACACGCGCGAGCGCCTGTTGCTCGGTTCGACGTATGCGCTACACAGCGCGGGCAACGCGGTCAGCCGCCATGGCGACACCGGCACCTATATGATGAAGGCCACGTACACCATCAAGCTCGCGCGCTACGTCGCAGGTCTCATGCCGCCGCCCCCAATGGCGCCGTCGGGCGTGCCCGGGTTGATCGAAACCGCGCCGCCCGACAATATCGTGCACGGCGGTCCGACGGACGAGCTGTCGCACCCCGCTCCGACCGACAACATCTTCTCGAGCTCGCCGCTTCCCTCGGAGTCGCCCGTGCCGGAACCGGATGTCAGCTTGCCGCCCGTACCGTTGCCGGTTTCCAGCGATGCGCCGCTCGCCTCGCCGCCGATGCGCCCGCCGACGCCGTATCCGACGCGCACGCCGCGTTGACGAGGCCCGCGCCGAGAGAGCGCGGGACTGCACCGCTCGTCGCAGAACGCAGACGCAGTGATTGATGAAGGCGATCTGATCGGCGGCACGGGCCGCATCCAGGGCATCGTCGCCCTCGAAACCGACAGCTCCACGGGCACGGCGACGCTGTTTCGCCGCCAGGGATCGAACGTCGAACGGCTCGTGACGCCGCTGCGGTCGTGGGTCCTGGCGCGCAAGCAAATGGACGACAGCATCGAACTGGCAGGCCGCCATCCGCTGCGCCACCTGCTCGTCACGCCGTACGGCCGCGCGATGGAGTTCGCGCGCTCGCTCGCAAGCGACCAGCGTCTTGCGTATCTCGATCCGATCGCATCGCATCTCGTCTCGAGCGGCGAGACGTTCTACCGTGGCCTACAGTTCGGCGAACTGCGCCGGCTGCAGTTCGATCTCGAGACGCTCGACATCTACCCCGAGCGGCCGGACGCCGCGATCGTCCTGATCGGCATCCACGATTCGAGCGGCTACGAGCGCGTGCTTGCGCTCGACGATTTCCCCAATGAAGGTGCGCTGATCGCGGAGTTCGTGCGCATCGTCACCGAGCGCGATCCCGACGTGCTCGAAGGCCACAACGTCTTCAACTTCGATCTGTGGTACCTCGGCGAGCGTGCGCGGCGTGCAGGCGTGCCGCTCACGCTCGGCCGCGACGGCGCTCTCATGTGGATGGACGAAAGCCTGCGACGCAGCGTGCCGAACGGCATGGTCGCGCGCTACTATCGCATCCCCGGCCGCCAGATCATCGACACGTTCTACAGCGTGATGCGTTGGGATGTCGCGCGCCGGCTGCCCAACTACAAACTCAAGCACGTGGTCCGGCATTTGGGCATCGGCGACGAGGAACGCACGCTCGTGGATGCCGCCAATATGCGCGCGCTGTGGTCGGACCCAGCCGAGCGCGCGCGCCTCAAGATGTACTGCCTCGACGACGCGCGCGATACCGACCGGCTCTCGCGCTTGGTGACGCCGAATGAGTTCTACCAAGTCCAGATGGTGCCCGAATCGTTCCAGGGTCTCGCCTTCGTCGGCATCGGCAGCCGCATCGAACGGCTGATGGTGCGCTCGTATCTCGCGCGCGGCAATTCGGTGCCCAGACCGCGCACGGCTGCGCCGATCGAGGGCGCGTTCAGCGCCGCGCTCGAGGTCGGTGTGTTCCACGACGTCGTGAAGTGCGACGTCGAAAGCCTTTATCCGTCGCTCATGTTGGCACGCGGCATCAAGCCGCAAGACGATGATCTCGACACGTTCTTACCGATGCTGCGAGGGCTGCGCGAGCTTCGCATGCAAGCCAAGCGCGACGCCGAGTCCGCACACGCGGCTGGCGACGCGCGCGCGCATATGTCGGCCGACGGGCTCTCTCAAGCGTTCAAGATCCTCATCAATTCGTTTTATGGGTTTTTGGGAACGAACGGTCTGCATTTCAACGATCCGGCAGCGGCGGCGCGCGTCACCGAAGCGGGGCGCCAGGTCATGGAGCGCATGGTCGCGGGCTTGCGCGAGCGCGGCGGCCGAGTGATCGAAGTAGACACCGACGGAGCGTTCTTCCAACCGCTCCCCGGCACGCAGCCCGCGCGCATCGTGGCTGACGTCGGCGAGACGCTCGGCGACGGCTTGCATCTCGTCCTTGAAGAGCGCTATCCGGCGATGCTCTCGCTCATGCCCAAGAACTACGCGCTCAAGCGCGAGCGCGGGGATCTCATCCTGCGCGGGTCCGCACTGCGTTCGGCGCGCGATGAGCCGTTCGGCCGGACGTTGGTATCCGGCATCGCCTTGGCCCTGCTCGAGGACCGCCCGGCCGATATCGCCCCCTTGGTCGCCGATATGGCCGAGCGCATCCGGAACGGCAACCTGAAAGTGGAAGAATTCAGCCGCCGCGAGTCGATAACGCCAAAGACGTACAACTCGCCGGCGAACAAGCGGCTGGCCCGAGCGATCGCCGAGAGGGGCCTCGGCGTCGGCGACAAAGTCCGCGTCTATCAGCGCATCGGCGGCGAGCTGACGTTGTCTGAAGAGTACGCGAACGACGAAGACCGCGACTACCTGCTGCGCCGCGTCGCCGATTTCGTGAATCGGTTCGGCCTGCTCGTGCCGGCGGACGCTCGGGCGGCGGCCGGGGAACCAGAACAACTCTCGATGCTGTAGCGGCCGACTCTATTCGGCCGAAAGAAAGGCCACGTGGCAACAGGAACGCTCCGCGTCGCGGTGGTGGGCATGGGGTTCGGCGCGCGCGTGCAGCTGCCGGTGTTCGGCGAGCATCCGCAGACCGACGTGGTCGCCGTTTGCTCCGGATCGATCGAACGCGCCAAAGCCGCAGCCAGCCAGTTCGAGATACCGTTCTTTACGGACGATTATCGCAAATGCGTCGCGCGGCGCGATGTCGATCTGGTCAGCATCGTCACGCCGCCCAACCTGCATGCCCCGATCGCGCTCGCCGCGCTGCGCGCCGGCAAGCACGTGCTGTGCGAGAAGCCCTTCGCACTCTCGGCCGCGCAAGCGCGCGGTATGGTTGTCGCGGCCAAGCGCGCCAAACGAGTGGGTCTGTTGGACCACGAGTTCCGATATATCCCCGCACGTCTGCGCGCGAAAACGCTCGTGGACGATGGCTGGCTCGGGGACGTCGAACGCATCATGATCAACGAAGCGACGCCGTGGATGCACCCGTCGAGCACGTTGCGGTACGGATGGCAATCGCGCCGCGCGGATGGCGGCGGCGTGCTCGGCGCGCTCGGTTCGCACTACATCGACTACTGCCGCTGGCTTGCCGGCGACGTGCGCGAAGTGAAAGCGACGCTGCAGACGCGAATCAAGAAACGCGCGCGGCCTGACGGCGCGATGGGGACCGTCGACGCCGACGACAATTTCGCCGTCGTGCTGGAGACAGCGAGCGGGGCGATCGCATCCATCGACCTCACCGCGACCGCCAACGCCCAGCACAGCTCGATCTTCATCACCGGTTCCAAGGGCGCGTTGTTGATCCGCGATGATGCCGAGATCTTCGGTTTGCGCGCCGGCCGCGATCCGGTGCCGGTCACCGCGCCCGCGCGTTTCCCGCGCCGTTTGGGCTCCGCTGGCCACCGCCTGATCGGTCCGTTCTACACGTTGGTGAGCGAGATGCTCGATCACCTCGCCGGAAAACCATCGACGGTTCCGACTTTTGAGGATGGATTGAAAGTGCAAGAAGTGCTCGACGCCGCGCGCCGCTCGGCGAGTTCCGGAAAAGCGGTGCGCCTCGGCGTTTCGCGGAAGCGCGCCTGATGTTGGATCACGCGCTCGGCCCCGATTTCGAATACCTGCGCCGCGTGCAAGGTGAGCCCGATGCGTTGATGCTCGAGCTCGAGGCGCGCGGAGAGCGCGAGAACATCCCGATCGTCTCGCGAGAGGTCGGACGGTTCCTCTCGGTGATGGTGAGCTCCATGCTGGCCGGCAACATCCTGGAGGTCGGCACCGCGTACGGCTGCTCCACGCTCTGGATGGCGCGCGCGCAACCGGAGACTGGTCGCATCTGGACGATCGATCCGGACAGCGCGCGCACGGATATCGCGCGCAGTTTCTTCGAGCGTGCGGGCGTCGCCGATCGGATCGAGATCATGAATCAGCCGGCGCTCGACGTGATGCGCAAGCTGCCGAAAAACATCTATGACATCGTGTTGTTGGACGCGCTCAAAGAGGAGTACGCGGCCTATCTCAAGCTGGCGATACCGCTGGTCAAGCGTTCCGGGCTGATCATCGTCGACAACTTGTTGTGGCACCATCGCTCGGCCGCGCCGCCGCGGCCGGACGACGAAGCGACCACGACGGCGATCCGCTCTTTCAACGAACAGTTTTTACAGCATCCGGCATTGAATGCTACTATTCTACCGCTCGGCGATGGCGTGGGCGTCGGCGCCAAGGTCGCCTAAAGAGGCAAACGAACATGACAACGTCTCGAATTTTGGTGGGCGCACTCGCACTGTCGCTCGTCGCTCTCGCCGCGCTTTCGGACACGCGCTCCGGTCACGCGGCCGACGTCCCCCGCCAGCTCATGACGGTGGGAACGCCGATCCCCGTGCCGCGCGCCGTCGGGCGCTTTGACTCACTTACGATCGACGACAAATACCGGCGGTTGATCGCTGCCCACACGAGCAGCAACGAGCTGCTCGTCGTCAACCTCGACAGCGGCGAAGTCGAGCGGCGCGTCACGGTCGGCCCGGGCCGCGGCGTCGCCGTCGACGTCTACGACGGCAAGATATTCGTCGGTACGGACGAGGGCTACATCTCGCAGCTTAACCGCCGTTGGCTCGTCGAGAACCAGCGCATCTACACGAACGGCCCGGTCGGCGCGGTGGCCTTCGACTCGAAGAACAATAGATTGTTCGCGGCGCATGCGGACGGCGCCGAGGACTGGGTCGTTGTGGGCAAGTACGATCGACTGATGCAATTCCCGGTCCAGGTACCCAAGGGCCCACAGTCTATGGTGTACGATCCCGTAACCGACAAGATCTATCAGAACATCAGCTCGGTCAGTTCGGTGGTCGTGATCGACCCGAACACCAATACCGTGACCGCGACGTGGCCGATAGCGCCCGCGACGGATCCACGCGGGATCGCCGTTGATGGCAAAGGTAGGCGCCTGTTCAGCGCAGGGACCAACGGCAAGCTCGTTGTGATGGATCTGGGCACCGGCCAGGTCACGCAGACGATCGACATCCCGCCGCGCGTCGACCAGATCGTCTACGATCCGGTGGCGAACAAAGTCTACTGCGCGACCGGTACCGGCCTGCTCACAGTCGTCGGCGACACCGGCGACGCCTTCGATCGCATCGGCGATGTCACCATTCCTCGGGGCGCTCGTACGTTGGCGCTCGATTCGAAGACGCACAGCGTGTGGATCGCCTATGGCGGCGATCAAGACGACTACGTCATCAAGCTCTCGCCGCCGCCTGCGGCGTCGCCGTCACCATCGCCCGTCGCTGTGGCACAAGCGCAGGTCAGCGGCGTCGTGACGTACGTTCAGCGTGTGGCTCTTCCGGCGACCGCGGTCATGCACGTCGAAATCGACGATGTCACTCTTGAGGATGCTCCGGCGGTCGTGATCTCGGCCGTTGACATCCCGGTCACCCATCAGGTGCCGATCGCATTCAGCCTCGGGTACGACCCCACGAAGATCGATCCGAAGCACCACTACGCGT
The DNA here is from genome assembly GCA_963812135.1 of Vulcanimicrobiota bacterium. Taxonomy (GTDB): domain Bacteria; phylum Vulcanimicrobiota; class Vulcanimicrobiia; order Eremiobacterales; family Eremiobacteraceae; genus JAFAHD01. The sequence continues at coordinate 186,279 of CAWETU010000001.1, read as the reverse complement.
TGAACGCGCGGATCTCGACCGGCAACGCGCTATTGTTTCTGAACATGACGCGCTTCCCGCTATTCGAGAACGGCGCGCCGACGACGGGGCTCGAACTGCGCGTGGATCCTGTGACCCCGTAGTTCTCAACGCACGTTGGGATCAGTCTTCGCCTAGATACGCCTTGCGCACGTCGTCGTCCGCGAGCAGCGCACTCGCGGGGCCTTCTTTGACGATCGAGCCTGTCTCGAGCACGTAGCCGCGGTTCGCGATCTGCAGCGCCTTGCGCGCGTTCTGCTCGATCAGCAGAATAGGCACGCCGCGTTTGTTGATGTCGGCGATCACCGTGAAGATCGTCTCGACCAAGATCGGCGACAGCCCGAGCGAGGGTTCGTCGAGCAACAGGATTTTCGGGCGAGCCATCATCGCGCGGCCGATCGCGAGCATCTGCTGCTCGCCGCCTGAAAGCGTGCCCCCCTTTTGCGCCTGGCGCTCCGCCAAGCGCGGAAAAAGTGCGTACACCTCTTCCATATCGGTTCTGATATCAGCTTGGTCGGAGCGCGCGTATGCGCCGAGCTGCAAGTTCTCCAACACGGTCATGCGCGGAAAGATGCGCCGGCCTTCCGGCACTTGGACGACGCCCAAGCGCACGATCTCGTCAGGGATCGTCGTCGTGATATCGCGCTCGCCCAAGCGCACGTGCCCACGGGCTGGCCGCACGAGCCCAGAGATCGTGCGCAGCGTCGTGGTCTTCCCCGCGCCGTTGCCGCCGATGAGCGCGACGATTTCGCCGGCGCGCACCTCCAGGCTGACCCCGCGCAACGCTTGGATGCGCCCATAGAACGTCTCAATGCCGTCCAGCGCGAGGACGGAGCTCATGCGCCCTTGCCGAGATACGCTTCGATCACTCTTGGATCGCGCCGCACCTGCTCGGGGAGGCCCTCGCTGATTTTCTCACCATAGTCGAGCACGTGGACGAAATCGGAGATGCCCATGACGAGCTTCATGTCGTGTTCGATGAGGAACACCGTCACGCCGCGGTCGCGGATCGAGCGGACGAGCTCCATGAGATCGCGTTTTTCCGAGGGGTTTGCACCGGCAGCGGGTTCGTCCAGCAAAAGCAGCTGCGGCCGCGGCCCCAGCGCGCGTGCGATCTCGAGGCGGCGCTGCATGCCGTACGGCAGATTGCGGGCCCACTCGCCCGCGTATTTCGTGAGTCCGACGAAGTCGAGCAGTTCCATGGCACGCTCCGCAACGGTGCCTTCCTCGCGCTGTGCGCGCGGCGTGTGCAGCGCGCTGTCGAGTGGCGTCGCGTGCATGCGCGTCTGCTGGCCGACCATCACATTCTCGAGCACCGTCATGAACGCGAACAGACGGATGTTCTGGAACGTGCGCATGATGCCGGCGGCCGCGACTTGGTGCGGTTTGAGCCCGACTATTGAGGTGCCATCGAAGACGATCGAGCCGGCCGTTGGGGTGTAGATACCGGTGATGACGTTGAACACCGTCGACTTGCCGGCGCCGTTGGGACCGATGAGACTGGCGATCGAGCCGGCGTCGACGTGCAGCGTCAGATCTTTCACCGCGACCAGCCCGCCGAAGCGTTTGGTCAGCCTTTCAATGGAAAGCAAACGTGCGCTCATTCGACACCCGCCGCCGCGGCGGACGCGGCCGGTTGCGCGTGGTGCAGCTCGGCGCGCCGCGACGCGCTCGAGATCAGGCCCTCGGGCCGGAAGAGCATCACGAGTACGAGGATCAGTCCGTAGATGATGTAGTGCAGGTCAGCGTTCTGGATCGCGTCGTTGTGCAGCGCCGCGCCGAGGGCATGGGTCCAGTTGGTGACCTGCGGCAGCACCATGAAGTTGAGCAGCGCCAAGAGCAGGCCGCCGATGAACGCGCCGAGCAGACTGCCCATGCCGCCGAGCACGATCGCCGACAAGACCGTCACCGAGACCGAGAAGTTGAACTCGTCGGGACTGATGAGCGTGAGCTTGGCCGCGTAGATGCAGCCCGCGAGCCCAGCGAACGACGCACCCATCGCAAAGGCGAGCAGCTTGGTGGTCACCGGATTGACGCCCATATGCGTCGCGGCGAGCTCGTCCTCACGGATCGCCATCCACGCGCGGCCGAGGCGCGAGTGCTTCAGATTGTTCAGCAGCACCAGCGCGATGAGGATCACGACGACGTAGAGATAGTAATACGGGATCGGGTGGAAGCCGAAGTGGTAGCCGAACAGCACCGGCTGGTCGACGTTTGAGACGCCGTTCGGGCCGCCGGTGTACTTGTCGAGATTGAGGAACACCTGCGGCACGATCTCGCCGAAGCCGAGCGTGACGATCGCCAGGTAGTCGCCGCGCAAGCGCAGCGTCGGAAAACCCAGGATGACGCCGAACAGTGCAGCCACGCATGCGCTCATGATCAGCATCGGCCAGAAGTTGAAGTGGAGATTGAATTGCGTCGAGGCGACCATCGCGTATGTGTAGGCGCCGATCGCGAAAAACGCGGCGTAGCCGAGATCGAGCAGGCCCGCGAAACCGACGACGATGTTCAAGCCGAACACCAATAAGAGGAAGTAACCCGCGTCGGCGACCGCCGAGACGTGGCCTTGGTTAGGATCGAGCAGCGGGAACAGCGCGAACAGCGCGATGACCGCGAACAGGCCAACGGCTTGCAGCAGCGTCGCCTCGCCGAACCCGAGCGGCAGACGCACGCGGCGGCGCACGAAATCCATCACACCTTCTCCGGCAACTGTTCGCCCAGCAAGCCGCTTGGCCGGAAGACCAAGATCAAGACCAGGATGGAGAACACCACCACATTGGTCCATTGATCGGAGATATAGCCCGAGGTGAACGCCTCAACGATGCCGATCAGGAAGCCGCCGAGCATCGCGCCGGCGATGTTGCCGATGCCGCCGAGCACTGCGGCGGTGAATGCCTTGAGGCCGGCTTGATAGCCGTTGGTGAACGCGACCGAGCCGAAGTACATGCCGGAGATGAAGCCGGCGACGCCGGCAAGCGCCGAGCCGATGAAGAACGTCCACGCGATCGTCGAGTTGACGTTGATGCCCATGAGCTGCGCCGCGTCGCGGTCTTGCGCGGTCGCGCGCATCGCCTTGCCGAGCTTGGTGTTATAGATGAAGACCTGCAGCGCGATCATCATGACGATGCTGACGCCGACCACGAGCAGTTCGCGCGCGTCGACGCGCACGCCGCCATATATGAACGCCGGGTTTGGCAGGAACTGCGGGAACGATATTTCGGAGGGCCCCTTCCAGTTGCGCATGATGCCCTGCAGCAGGAACGAGACCCCGATGGCGGTTATCAGCGGCGCCAGGCGCGGCGCGTTGCGCAGCCGGCGGTAGGCGAAGCGTTCGATGAGCACGCCGATGACGCCGCACAGCAGGGCCGCCATCACGATGACGAGCAGCGAGATGCCGGCGCCTTCCCATCCACCGATGATATGGCCGCCCTCAGCGACGCCGATCAGCGCGAGGATCGCGATGCACAAGAACGTGCCGAGCGTAAAGACGTCGCCGTGCGCGAAATTGATCAGCTCGATGATGCCGTAGACCATGGTATAGCCCAAGGCGATGAGCGCGTACATCCCGCCTTGGGCTAAACCGTTGATCAGCTGCTGGAAGAAATATGCCACGCGGGCAGACGGCTTACGGCGCGCCCGTGAAGTTCTGCTGCGTGACGAAGTTCCACTTGTCTTTGACTGCTTCGTAGAACGAGATGATGCGGTTCGTCGTGTCGCCGTTCTGGTCGAACGAGAACGTGCCGACGACGCTTGGGAAGTCCTTCGTCTTGCGCAGCTGCTCGAGCACTTGCTCGCGCGTGGGTGCCTTGCCGCCATTGGCCTTGACCGCTTCGCCGATCGCGTTGATCAAGACCGACGCGGCGGCGTACGAGTTCGCGGAGTACGGACCGACGGGCTGATGGTACTCGGCCTGATAGTCCTTGAGGAATTGCGCGGCCGCGGGCAGCTTGGTCGCGTTGACCGACGCGACGGTGACCCAGACATTGTCGGCGGTCGCGCCCGCATCTTTGAGGAACTGATCGTCGCTGATCCCGTCGGCGCCGGCGTAGGTCGTCGCCCCAAGACCGGCATCGGGCATCTGCTTGCGGATCAGACCGCCACCTGTGGATGTGTTGCCGCCGAAGAACACGATGTCGGGATGGGTGCTCGCGACCCGCGTGAGCAGCGCGTGGAAGTCTTGCTGGCCTTTGGTGATGTGGTCGTGGCCGAGAATCGTGCCGCCCAGCTTCTTGAAGGCGGCTTCCCACTGGTCGGCGACGCCCTTGCCGTAGGTCTCGTTGTCGTCGATGACGTACGCGCGCCGGGCGCCGAGTTTGGTGTACTCGTACGTCGCACCGGCCGGACCCTGGATGTCGTCGGTCGTGCACACGCGGAAATAGGTGATCTCGTCCGGATGGTCTTTGCGCATCGCGAGCGCATCCGCTCCCTTGGTGAGCGTGGGGTTCGTGTTCGACGGACTGATGAGCGGCAGCAGCAGGCTGTTCGCCAGCGGGATCTCCGCGCGCGCGACCGAGCTGTTGAACGGTCCGATGACGCCGAGCACCGCCGGATCGGCGCCGAAGGTCTCGATGTTCTTCGCGCCTTGCGCCGGGTCATGGACCCCGTTGACCGCATCGTCGAGCACGTCGGCTTCGAACGTGAAGCCGGGGACGAGGTTCTTGTCGTTCGCCTGCTTGATCGCCAACTGCGCACCGTACTGCGTTGGTACGCCGATTGACGCGTCCGCACCTGAGATGGGCAGGTCGATGCCGATCTTGATGACGTTGCCTGCCGCATTGCCCGCGGACGTCGACGGCGACGTCGAACTCGACTGCTTCGCGCAGCCGCCGATGAGCAGGGCGGCCAGCGCGAACATGACCCATGGACGATGCATCGTAGCTCGCTCCTTCAGACGTGGACGTGATGAAAGTCTTGTCCGGTTCGCGAGCGGGAAAGTCCCTCCTTGCGGGCCGAAGCCCATCCGCGTGTGCACGCTGCTCGTCTGGAAAAACCGCCACCCGGATCACCCGATCGTGGTCGCCGCCAATCGTGACGAGTTCGAAGGCCGGCCCGCGTCCGACCCGATGCGTTTGAGCGAACATCCGCTCGTCGTCGGCGGCCGCGACGAATCGGCGGGCGGCACCTGGCTTGCGGTCTCAGAGCACGGCATCGTCGTCGCGCTCACCAACCGGCGCGGCGCCGGACGCCACGACCCAGCCAAGCGCTCACGCGGCAGACTTGTGCTCGAGCTGGTGCAACGCGCGACGCTGGACGACATCGAGTCTGCGTTGCGCGCGGAAGACACAAGCGCGTACAACCCATTCGTGCTGGTGGCGATGGACGCGCACGCGGGGTTCGCCGCGCAAGCGGGCGACGACGGACTTGGCATCGTGCCGTTGTCGGACGGGGTGCATGCGGTGACGAACTGGTCGTTGGACGACCAAAGCCATCCGAAGGCGCGGCGCGCATTGGCCCTCGCTGCCGCGACCGAGATCGCACAGCTCGACGACCTCGCGCTCGTCGAGCGCCTCCATCTGCTGCTTTCGGATCACGCACCGGGAGACCGGGGCAACGACGGCGGCCTGTGCGTGCACCGGCCGGACGAACGCTATGGCACCCGGTCGAGCGCGGTCATCTTGCTGGACCATGCCGGCGGCGCTCGCTTCTTCTATAATAGCGGGCATCCGTGCGAAAATCGCATGGCCGAGGTGTCGGGATTGTTGCGCCGAGAAGATTCGGCGCGCGCCGGCGTCGAACGTTAAAGCGATGCCCTCTACGCTTTCGCCCGATACGCTGATCCGCGACGTCGTCGACACCCACAAAGGCGCCGAAGCGGTGTTCGCCGCGCACGGCCTGCCGTGCGCCGGCTGTCATGTCTCGACGCGCGAGAGCATCCGCGGCGGTGCCGGCGTCCACAACCTCGATCTCGCCGCACTGATGGCGGACCTCGAACGCTTCATCGCCGACGGCACCGTGCCGCCGCCGCGCCGCAAGGCGGCCGCCGCCCACGTGCCGCCGATGGAACGCCAACGCAAGGCCGGCATCGAGCATGTGGTCGCCGTCATGTCCGGCAAAGGCGGCGTCGGCAAGTCGGCGGTCACCGCGCTGCTCGCGGTCGCGCTGCGCCGCCGTGGATTGAGCGTCGGCATCCTCGACGCGGACATCACCGGCCCGAGCCAAGCGAAGATGTTCGGCGTCACCGCGCGGCCGTATCAAGGCGCGGACGGCAAACCGCATCCACCGGTGACGCGCACCGGCATCCAGCTCATGTCTATGAACCTGATCCTCGACAGCGAGAACCAAGCCGTCATCTGGCGCGGGCCGATGGTGTCGAACGCCATCAAACAGTTCTACAACGACCTCGAATGGGGCAAGGTCGACTATCTCTTGATCGATCTGCCGCCGGGAACGTCAGACGCCCCACTGACCGTGCTGCAGGCGCTGCCGGTGTCCGGCGCCGTGCTCGTGAGCACGCCGCAAGGATTGGCGACGATGATCGTGAGCAAGGCGATCAAGCTCGTCCAACAGTTGAACACGCCGGTGCTCGGCTTGGTCGAGAACATGTCGTATTTCATCGACCCGCAGACCGGCGCGCGCCACGAGCCCTTTGGCGCGAGCAAGGGCGTGCAGTTGGTGGTAGAGAGCGGGGCGCCGCTGCTGGCGCAGCTGCCGATCGATCCGGTCCTCGCCGCGCTGTGCGACGAAGGCAACGTCGAGGATTACCAGTCGTCGGACTACGATGCGCTCGCGGACAACTTCATCAAGGTCCTTCCGGCGCTCGCGACGAGCAGCCCGACGCCCGGGTGAGACCACGCGCGGCTCTTGCCGCGGCCGCATTCGCGATCGCCATACTGCTCGGCGCGTGCGCGCGACACGACAACGCCGAGCGCTCCGCCCTGCATCTGCCCGTGTACCCGCACGCCAACGCGGTCGCCGTCTCGCCGGCGATCCGCGCGAAGAACGCGGGTCACGTGATCGAGATCTTCACCACGTGGGATGGCTTTGACAAAGTTCGCGACTGGTACGCCGCGATGTTGCCGCGCGGCACGCAATCCGTCTTCAACGAAGTGAAACGCGAAGCGACGTACGCCCTGTTCGACGATCGCCGCCGCACCGTCCATTTGGAGGTCAGCGGCGATCAGACCGTTATCTACCTGTCGGGGACGGCGGCGCCCGTCACTGGACGATGAGCACCGAACGCTCGCCAAAGGCGACGTAATGGAAGTGGCAGCCGAAAAAGTACACGCCCGCCACACCGGCTTTGTAGACCGCCGATGACGCGCCCAAACCGATCGGGCCGGTGCTGAAGTTGGCGCTGCTGATGTCGGCTCCGGCTGGGGACGCAGTTGCCGGATTCGTATCTGTCGCCGGGAACGAGCTGCCGAGCAGGTCCGCGGTGTGCGGCGCGCCGGTGCCCCCCATGAACGTCACGTTGGAATTGATCGGGATCTTGATGACCTGTGAATGCGCGTTGTCGGTCGAAAATCCACGTATCACCGAATAGGTCTGGTCGTTGCACGACGCGAGTCCGTAGTTGAGATCGATCGTCACGTTCGGTCCAGCGGCCATGACGGAGCAATCCGTGGCCATAGGCGGAGTGGTCGGGCAGGGCCCACCATAGATGCCGCAGCCGCCCATACCGCCACCGCCGCCGTACGAACCGCCGCAGCCGGCCAACGAGATCAACGCAAGAGCGCTCGTGAGTCCAGCCACGAGCTGCGCGACGCGCGTGAAAGAGAGCTTCACATCGATTTCCTTTCGGTCACCCCGAAGCTGAAATTTTTAAGGTAGGGAGCGCGGGGGCGACGACAGGGCGCAGCGCCGCTCCCGCATCGCTATCCTAGGTTGCCCCCCTGAAACCCCAATTAAAGGAGAGGCCTCGAGCGTTCGCCCGAGGCCACAGTTGCGTGGGGACGGTCGAATAAATTCGACCGCTACAATATTATTGGACGATGATGACCGTGCGTATCGGCGGATTCGAGAGATACCCGAAGAAATCGCCGAAGTAGAACATGCCCGTCGTCGGCCCGGTGTTGTAGATGAACGAGAACACTGGTGCGCCCGATGCCGCCGCGATCGTGCCGGTCGAGAACTCCGCTGTGGTGATCGCCGTGCCTGCTGGAAGGCCGGCGGTGCCGTTGTTGTTGGTGAACGTGGCGGGCCAGTTCATGCCGTTCGCCAGCCCGAGCAGCGACGCGGTGTGCGGATTCTTGTCGAGATTCACGAAAACGATGGTCTGATTCGCCGAGACGGTGATGATCTGCGACGGCGCGGGGGTGGTCAGAGGCGTGGACGTTGGTGCAGCTGCGAGCGCGCCATACCCGTCGACGATGCCGTAGGTCGGGTCGGTCGTCGGAGGGATAGTACCCGAGATCGAGATGAAGTTCTGCGGCGGCGCCGTCGGCGTGGGTGTTGGACCGGTCGGCGTGGCCGTCGGCGTGGCGCTGGGCGTCGGCGTCGCAGTGGACGAGGTCGCCGAGTTCGAGCAGCCGCCCGTCGCGGCCGCCAGCGTGACGCCGAACGCCACGAGCACGGCGACCGTCAGGCGCACGCGCGGCGCGAGAAGCGAACGAAGGAGATCTTGTATGCGCAGCAACGCGATCCTCACTCTACATGTTCTCGATCTGCTGCGCTTTGCGCAGCATCACGTCATAGGTCATCTCGCCGTCGACCGCCTCGCGGATCACGCCCTTCTTGTCGATGAAGAACGAGCTCGGCATGCCGACCAGATGTAGTTTCGTTCCGAGGCGTTGCTCCGGGTCTGCGGCCACCGGAAACGTGACGCCGAAGCGTTTGGCGAAGTCGCGCGCCGTCGCGGGCGCCTCGCCTTGGTCCACCGCGATCACGACCAGCCGCCCTGTTTGTTCGCGCGCCAGCCGCTCGAGCGCAGGCATCTCCCTGCGGCACGGTCCGCACCATGTCGCCCATACGTTGAGCAGCACATCATGGCCGCGCAGGCTGTTCAGGTCCATCTCACCGCCCGTCACGAGCGGCACGGTGAGCGCCGGCGCGATCATGCCGACGACCTGCGCCGGCCCGCGACTCTGGTCGATCTCGCTTGGGAAGTACGCGGCGATCAGGACCACCAGCGCGACCGCGACGACTGCGCCGACGATCCAGCGAATCACGACCACCACTTTGCGACGCCGCGCAGACGGCCCTGCCGCATGCGGCGTCTGTGAGCGCGGGTAAGTCGCAGCCACGGCTGGAAATGAGCGCTTTGTGAAGACGATTTCATCCATAGAAGACGTGCAAGCGATGTTGGCGGACAACCGCTACGTCGCCGACCGGACGTTGGCCGTGTCGATCTACCTCGCGGCGACGCTTGGACGCCCGCTCTTCCTCGAAGGCGAGGCAGGCGTCGGCAAGACCGAAGTCGCCAAAGTGCTCGCCGCCGGACTCGGCCGCCGGCTCATCCGCCTGCAATGCTATGAAGGTCTCGACGTCAATCACGCGCTGTACGAATGGAACTATGCGAAACAGATCTTGCACATCCGGCTCGCCGATGCGCAAGCCGGCGATCAAGAGCGCGCGAAGACCGAGCGCGAGATCTTCGGACCTGAGTTCCTCATCAAACGTCCGCTGCTGCAGGCGATCGAGGATCACGATGGACCGCCGGCGGTCCTGCTGATCGACGAGATCGACCGCGCAGACGAAGAGTTCGAGGCGTTTCTGCTCGAGCTGCTGTCGGACTTCCAAGTGACCGTGCCTGAGATCGGCACATTCAGGGCGACCACGCCGCCGCTCGTCGTGCTGACCAGCAACCGCACGCGCGAAGTCCACGACGCGCTCAAGCGGCGATGTCTCTATCATTGGATCGATTACCCCGACATCGAACGCGAGGCGCGCATCGTCGAGTCGAAAGTGCCGGGCGTGGAGCGCAGGCTCGCGCTCGAGGCCGCGGCGATGGTCGCCGGGTTGCGCAGCGATTCGTTCTACAAGCACCCGGGCGTCGCTGAGACGATCGACTGGGCCGCCGCGCTGGTGGCGCTCGGCAAGTCGACGCTCGACGAGCGCGTCGTCGCCGAGACGATCGGCTGCCTCTTGAAGTACCAAGAGGACGTCACCAAAGCGCGCGAGAGCGCGCTCGCCGCGCGCGTGGAACGCGCGCACAAGGTCGCTTCGGGCGCATGAGCGAGCGCAGCTCGGTCGTCGACGCAGACGACCTCAAGCGCTTCGCGCGCCTCGGGCGCAACGTCATCATCTTCGGCCGCGTGTTGCGCGATCTTGGTCTCGCGGTCCAGCCCGACAAGATCATCTTGCTCGACCAGGCGCTCGACGCGGTCGGCATGCGCTCGCGCGCCGACGTCAAGGCCGCCGCGCGCGCGGTGCTCGTCCGCCGGCCGGAAGACATCCCCATCTTCGACGCCGCGTTCGAGCTGTTCTGGAGCAAAGCGGTGATGCCGCAGCCGCCGGCCGATCACGCGCCCGATTCGCCGCAACCGCCCGACGTGGACGGCGATCCACGCAGCGCGGCGCCGCAGTTCCCCACGCCCGGCACGCAGCCCGAACGATCGCGCAGCACCTTCGTGCGCAGCGATGGGGAGAGCGCGCATCAAGATGAAGGCGCGCAAGCCCTTGACGGGGATCGATCGTTCACCTACAGCTTCGCCGAGGGATTGTACCAAAAAGAATTCTCGCAGCTCAGCGACGTCGAAGCCGATCGCGCGCGCGAGCTCACGCGCCGTCACGTGTGGGAGCTCGGAACCAAACGCTCGCGCCGCACGAAAGCGGGCGCCGGCAGCGGCGCGTTCGACTATCGCCGCACGTTGCGTACGAGCCTGCGCCGCGGCGGCGAAGTGCTCTCGCTCACCACGCGAAAACGCCGGCGCAAGCAGCGCGATCTCGTCCTTTTATGCGACATCTCGGGCTCCATGGACCGATACTCGCGGCTCCTGCTCCAGTTCGTGCACGCCGTGCGCCACTCGGTCGGTCGAGTCGAAGCATTCGTCTTCGGCACGCGTCTGACGCGCATCACGCGCCAGATCCGACATCGCGACATCCGCGCCGCGCTCGATGAGGTCGCAGGCAGCGTCGCCGACTGGGCGGGCGGCACGCGCATCGGCGAATGCCTGCGCGCTTTCAACCTACGCTGGGCCGGGCGCGTGCTCGGACGCGGCGCGATCGTGCTGATCATCAGCGACGGTTGGGACCGCGGCGACATCGACCTGCTCGCGAGCGAGATGCGCCGGCTGCAGCGCAGCGCGTACCGGCTCATCTGGCTCAATCCGCTGCTGGGCTCGTCTCGCTATCGCCCGCAAACGGTCGGCATGCAAGCCGCCTTGCCGTACATCGACAATTTCCTGTCGGCCCACAACTTGCGGAGCCTCATGCAGCTCGCCGAACTGCTCAATTCGATCGAAGACCGGCGCCCGGTGCGGGCCCAAGGAGTGGCGTCGTGAAGGACGTCGTGGAGACCATGGCGCGCTGGCGTGCCGCCGGCGAACCGTTCGCCATCGCGACCGTCATCCACGTCGACGGGTCGGCGCCGCGCGACGCCGGCGCGACGATGCTGATCGCCGCGAACGGCGCGATCGCGGGTTCGGTCAGCGGAGGATGCGTGGAAGGAGCGGTCGTCGACGAAGCGAGCAGCGTCATCGCGAGCGGCGTGCCCAAGATCGCGCGCTATGGCATCAACAAGAATATGATGTGGGATGTCGGGCTATCGTGCGGCGGCGCGATCGATGTGTTCATCGAGCGTTTCGACGGGGGGCGGCCGGTCCTCGATGGATTGCAGCCGGCGGCGCTGTGCACGGTCGTGCGCGGCCCATCGTTCGTGGGCGCAAAGCGTGTCGTGTATCCGCGCGCGGAGAGCGCCGGCGGCAGCGGCGACGCCGCGCTCGACGAGGCCATGGATACGCTGGGGCGCGCCGCGCTCGGGCGCAACGTCGCGGCGACGAGCGCGGCTGGCCAGCACGAGGTGTTCGCAATGCCTGTGTTGCCCAGTCCGCGGCTCATCATCGTGGGCGCCGTCCACATCGCCGAGGCGCTGTGCGCCCTCGCGGCGCGTTCCGGTTTCGAAGTCACCGTCATCGATCCGCGCGAGCGGCTCAACAACCGGGCCAGATTCCCTGCGGCCGCGCGACTGCTCGTCGGGTGGCCGGAGGACGAGTTGCCCGCCCTTCCGATGGATGAGAACACGTACGTCGCCGTGCTGACGCACGACGACAAGTTCGACGATCCGACACTGGCGCACGTGCTGCGTCATCCAGTGCGCTACGTCGGCGCGATCGGCAGCCGCAAGACGCAGGCGCTGCGCCGCGCGCGCCTCGAGCGCGCCGGATTCTCCGCAGCCACGATCGACGCGGTGCACGCGCCGATCGGTCTTGACATCGGCGCGCAGTCTCCCGAAGAGATCGCGGTCGCGATATTGGCGGAGATGATCGCCACGAAATTCGATCGCGGCGGCGCGAAACTCAAAAATCTCAGCGGCGAACGCATCCACGCGTTGTGAATTTCTGTTTCATCGCGCCGAAATAGAAAGAAGGATATGTCACGCGCGCTGAGCAATGCAACGTCAAGCTCAGTAAGAGCGAGTCACATCCATTTCTCCGCAGAATGGAGGTGAGTTGAAATGGCAAAGAAGAAAAAAGCGGCCAAGAAAACAGCAAAGAAGAGCCGCAAAAAGAAACACTAGGCGAAAAACCTAGCGTGAAAAGAAGAGCGAAGCGTTCCTTCGCTCTTTTTTCTGCCCACATGCCTTACTGTTGGGTGACCACGAGCACGCTGTGCCCGCGATGTTCGTCTAAGAACCCCAGTCCTTCGCTCATCCAGAGATCCAAGCCGGCGGACGAGTGCTCCATCACCTCGCGGGCGACGTGCTCGCGATCCCGCAGCCAGCGGGCATGGGTCGCCCCCTGGGCCAGCCAGCACACCTCGCCGCAATCCTCGCAGGCGAAGCCCGCCCGCTCCATCAGGCGCGTCCGGTTCCGCCGTCGGCGGACGTCGGCATGACCTCGCGCCGCCCCGGCCCGTCGGTGCCGGCCACCGACGTACGCTGGACTCTGATGACGAGCAGCGCGAGGTCGTCGGCGATGCGCCCACCGGCGTAGCGGCGTACGTTGGCGACGATCTCGTCGGCGAGTTTTTGTGGATCCGCCGGCCCGCGCTCGAGCCAATGCAGCGACTGCTCGTCGCCCAGCATGATGCCGGCTTGGTCGCGAGCCTCGGTGAGGCCGTCGGTGGCCAGCACCACGACATCGCCGATCCCCAGCGTCACGCGTTCCGACTTGAACGTCTGCACCGGCTCGAGACCGATGACCGGTCCGGTTGCGGGCAACAACGACGCGCGGCTGCCGCGGCGCACGAAGACCGAGCCGTGACCGGCGCTCGCATACCACAGCGACAGATCGCGATCGTCCACGATTCCCAGGAACACGCTGACGAAGGCACCTGGGTCAGCTGCCGAGCGCTCGAAGAGCGTGTTGAAGCGTTGCAGCACCACCGCGGGGTCCTTCTCCGTTTCGACCAACGTGCGGATGGAGTATTTCACCAACGCAGTTTCGACCGCAGCGGCGAGCCCCTTGCCGCTCACGTCAGCCACGAGGACCATTGCGCGGTTCTCGTCGAGCCGGTAGACGTCGAATAGGTCGCCGCCCACCGCAGCCTCGGCGGTCGAGGATACGTAGGCGGTCCCGATCCGCAGATACGGCAGCATATCCCAGCCGCTCAGAAACGCGCGCTGCAGCGTGTCGGTCACCGCGCGTTCGCGCGCCAACGCGGCCTGGGACCGGCTGCGATACGCATCCGCGACGAGCGCGATCAATCCGAACGAGAGGATCAACGCGGCGGTGACGAATGCGGCGCGGCGCAAAAGCGAAAACGATTCGTCCACCAAACGCTTCGATTCAGCGTCGAGGACGCTGGCGGCGTTGGCATAGTCGTTGCGCACGCGGTCCATCATGATCTTGCCGCGACCGAGTATGAGGACTGCGTCGGTCGAGTTCGGGTTCTTGATGAGGGGCTCGGCGATCTGCCGTTCCCAAAGCGTGTGCTGCGTGCGCATGTCGAGGATCGGCGCGGATGCCCCCGTCACGCCCGCCGTGTCGACGAATTGAACGAGCTGTCGGAAGACCGGATCGTATTGCGGCGATGCTTCTGTATAGGGTTCGAGGTAGATCGTCTTGCCCGTGCTGAGGAAGCCGCGCAACGAGGTCTCCTCATCGAGCTGCAGCGTCAACAGCAGGGCGAGCTCCTCGCGAGCGCTATCGTATGCGTTTAGGTGAGCGAACGCCGAGCGCACGTTATTGTACGTGACCATCGACCCGATAACCGACACGACGAGCGCGCACAAGAGCACGACGCCGGCGGTGATCGAGCCGGGCGGCCTCACGTATCGCGATGCCGGTCTGGGCGTTGTGGCCAATGGACGAATTCCCATTCTTATGGAGTGTCTGGAGTGGGCTCCAGTCCTTCGCTGTGCCGCGACCGGCGTCCCGTTTCGGGTGCGCGCAATGCGATGACCGTCAGCACCGCGCATGTCGCAGCGACCCACGAGAACGCATTGGCAAAACCGCCGGCGGTGTAGACGCGTGCGCCGTCGACGATCGCGCCCTCCCAGTGGCTGTCGAGCGCATGTCCCATCACGATCTGCAACATGGCGCCGCACAAGTATCCGCCAACGTTCACCATGCCGCTGGCAATGCCGGTCAAGCTTGTCGGGTTGACTTCACGTGCCATCGCGAACACCAGCACGGTCCCCGCCGCTCCGACGCTGGTGACCGTCGCGGTCACGAAAAGAAACCACAGCGGCGGGCGTCCGCCGAGCAGTGCGACGACGATCCAGCAGGTGCTCGCAGCCACTAGGCACGCGAGCAGCAACGGGCGACGCGCGCCAAGGCGATCGCTCGCGTATGCGATCACCGGTCCGCCGATCAGCCCGCCCAGCGTGGCGAACATCAAGAAGATCCCCGCGCTCACGCGCGACAGGCCGTATTCTTGGAGCAGCATCGGCACGGCCCACACCCCGAAAAACGCGATGCTCGGACCGACTAGGGCGGCATGGGCGGCGATCGCCGTCCATTGACGCGAGTTGCGAGCGACCGTGAGCGCAGCGGCGAACGAACGCTGTGGCGAAGGCAGCGCTTCGCGCACGCTCCGGTGCCGGCGACTCGGGTCGATGTCAGCGGGACTGTTGCGCACCCACGCCAGGCATGCGATCGATGAGAGCAGCAGCGCGCACGCGACGCCGATGAATCCTGCACGCCACCCGACATGCGTGAGCAGCAACGCGAGCGGTGCGGTCGCGAGCAGGCTGCCGATGCCGCCGGCGACGCCGAGCAGCCCGAGCCACGTCGCATATTCCTGCGGGCGAAACCAGTTGCCGATGAGCCGCAGCGCGTTGAGATAGATAAATGCGTCGCCGACGCCGAGCATCACTCGGCCGGCAGTCGCGATGTGGTAGCTGTGCGTCGTCGCGAACAGCAGCGTGCCGAGTCCGCCGAGCAGCGCGCCGAGACCGAGCATCCAGCGAGGGCCGACAGAATCGGCCAACGCGCCGCTCGGCAGCTGCAACAACATGTAGGTGAAGTATTGCGCGCCGAAGAGCGCGCCCAGGGCCACCGCCGGGATCCCGAACGCCGCGCTGATCTGATCCGCTGCGATCGACGGCCCTGTCCGCGCGACGATCATCGTGCAATAGGTCGTCGCTGCGACGGTCCAAACGACGAGACGGAGCGCGCGCGCGGCCTCGCCCGAGCCGGCGTCCTGGCTCACGCGCGGGCGTTAGCGGGCGGGAGCTTTGAACGTCTCGTCGAGCAGCGGCGCAAGCTCGCCGCGTTCGTGCATGGGGCCGAGGATATCGGTGTCGCCGTAGAACGCCCCGTTGATAAAAACCTTCGGGAGCGTCGGCCAATCGGTCATCTCCGCAAGCGCCTCGCGCTTCGGCATGTCGTCGAGGACGTCGACGACTTCGAACGGGTAGCCGAACTGGTTGAAGAACGCGATCGTCTCCATGGTGAAACCGCACCGCGGCGCGCTCTTCGTCCCTTTGCCGTAGACGAGCACCTTGTGCGCCTTGATCTCGTCGTCGATCTGCTTTTTGAGGTCGTCAGTCATTTTGGTATGCTTTCTACATCACGTCGGGGGTCAGGGTCGTCAGTTCGACCGCGTGCAACCTGCCGTCTTTGAGCGCCTCGCCGAGCGCCTTATAGACCAGCCGGTGCCGCTGCAGCGGCGTCATCCCGGCAAACCCCTTCGACACGACTTTCAGATTGTAGTGATCGTGCGTCCCAGTCCGGTCGGATATCTCGACGTGTGCGTCCGGCAGCGCATGTCGGATGAGGGCGGTGAGCTCGAAGGGAGTGATCACCCCGCTGTGCTTCTGCGGGCGGAGGTGTCACCTCTGCCGCTAAGCCGCTGTCCCGGCGCACGCTTGCGTTTTTTGACCGCTTGCTGCCGATATTCTCTCTATAGATGGATTACACCAATATCTACGCGCTCACCGACAAGATCGGCGACAGCGTCCAGGCCCACCCGTTTATCGCTATGGCGCTGATGCTGTTGGGCGGCGTCTTGAGCAGTCTGAGCCCGTCCACCATCCCTCGCATGGTGGCTATCGTCAATTATACGGGCCGCGAGGCGGCGAGTGCAGGGCGCGCGGCGCTGCTCTCGGCGGCGTTCGTCGTCGGGATCTGCTGCGTGTATTGCGCCGTCGGGGCGCTTGCGGGTTCGTTCGGCGCGTTGCTCTCGCTGACTGGGTTTCTCTACTATTTCACCGCCGCGCTATGTCTGGTCATGGGATTGTCGATGATCAGGCTCATCGAGATCCCGATCAAGATCCCGCTGCTGGCCAATTTCGGACACGGAATCGCCGGCGCGTTCCTGCTCGGGGTCGGCTTCGCATTTCTTATCGCGCCCGATGCGACGCCATTCATGATAGGCGCGCTCGCGGTGTCCACCTTCCAAGGCAAGATCGGTCTTGGCGCGATGCTCATGCTGTTCTTCGGAATCGGCCACAGTTTGCCGGTGTTCGCCGTCGGCGTGCTCGCACCGTGGTATACGAACCATCCCGGCGTGAAGAAATGGCACCTCGCCGCGGAGATGGCAGCCGGCTACGTCCTGGTCTTCCTCGCGCTCTTCTTCGCGGTGATCGCGTGAGCACTGAACAGGCGGGACTGGAGACGATCTCGATCCCCGTTGCGACACCGGACGCCCGGCCGTACATCATAAAGACCTACGACCGCTGGATCATCTTAGCCCTCGTGCTCGTCTGCGGTTGGTTCATCTTCAGGCCGCTGTTCGCATTTTCAGTCTACTATCGCGGCGTGAGCTTCGAGCACACGCTCCATTTCAAAACGGCCGAGCATTACTACCGCAAGGCGATTTCGGTGGATAAGAGCGTCCCCGACGGTTGGCTCGGCCTTGGTTTGTTGCAGATGTTCAGCGCTCGCTCGGAGCCCGGGATGTATCAAACCGCGATTGACACGTTTTCGCAAGGCCTCGCCTTCAATCCGAAAAACGGCGCGCTCGCCTTCGACCTGTGCCGAACCTACTACGAAATCGGTCATAACTACCCTAAAGCGCTCGAAGCATGCCAGCGCGGTTTTCAAAATGATCCGGCGAACCATTTCGCGTGGGATTACGCTGCCTGGGCGAGCCTGCGGCTGGGCAAGCGCGACCAGGCGCTGACGTACTGGCGTGAGGCGTTACGCCATGGCCATTTCGAAGCACTGCGCATGATCGAGCGCTATTCGAAAAACGGCTCCGCTGCACCGCCGATCTAGGTCGCCGCTGCCGCCCCTCCCACGACCGTCGTCGATCGCAATCTGAACGCCCACACGATCAGCATCACGCCGAAGACAATCGCGTAGATGCCGAGCACCCACACGTACGCCAGCAACGCGGGCAGCGGTGCCACAGCGAACAGGATCCCGACGATGATCGACAGGATGCCGCCGACGCCCAACAGCCACGGCGCGCCGCCGCCGCCACCCATACGGAACGCGGCGACCAGCTCGAGTATGCCGGTCGCGATGGCCCACACCGCGATGGTGAACGCCACGGCAAGCGCGCTCAGGCCGGTGAAGCGGAAGAACACGATGCCGACCACGATGCCGATCACCGCTTCGAAGATCAGCGGCCACCAACGATCGCTGTGGATCCCGAGCCGAAACGCTTGGACAAGCGCGAACACGCCGTCGACGAGCGCGTACGCGCCGAAGAGATAGAGCAACGCGACGAGCGTGATTCCCGGATAGAAGATGAACAGCGCGCCGAAGATAATGCCGACGATGCCGCGTAAGAGCAGCACCCACCAATGATCGGCGACCACTTTCACTAGTTCTGCTGCGATAGCCATGATGTGCCTCCGAACGGCTCCGCGCGGGGAATCGTGCGTGGGACTAAGAGGACGCGCGGTTGCGCAGAGACGCATCGCCGACCCGTCGCGACCGGGACGCGCGAAGGATGGTTCCGCACGGCGCGCACAGGCGATGCATGATTGCGCCGCGTATCCCTATGGCTCACGCTCTGATAGGAGTCATGTGGTCTTATGAGACTGTCTCGTTTTGGTTTCCTCGGCGCCCTCGGAGCGCTTGGCGCCTTCGGTGCGGCAAACCGCGCCGACGCTGCATTGCCGCCGTGGTTCCCATTGCCTCCGCCGCTGCGGCCCAAAGTGCCGCCGCGGGCCATCGTGCTCAGCGGCGCGGGAGCCCGCGGCGCATACGAGGCGGGCGCACTGAAATGGCTCTTCAAGGACATCGACACGCAAGGGCCGCCTTACGACCTCGTCTGCGGCACCTCAGCCGGCGCTATCAACGCGGCGTTCGCGGCGCGGGCCAGCAGTGCGTCGATCGCGCAAGTCGGTCAGCTGTGGTTGAGCACGCCGCAAGCGAACATCTTGCAGCTCGTGCCGCCGGCGCAACACGCGGTCAACGCAGGGCAAATCTTCCAAGAATCGACCGAGCATGGGTACCCGCGCAAGCTGAGCTATTTGAGCCGGGCGAACCGCGAACTCAAAGCGATGGGCCCGAAGGAAGATCTCGGCACCATCATGGGCGTCGTCAGCAGCGACGGCATCGACAGCATGGTCAAGAAGTATCCGCTCACCCTGGCTCAGATACAGACCAGCTTGATCGTGACCGCCACCAACATGACGCGCTTCAGCTCTGACGCGTTCTATCATTTCACCGGCCCGGCGGCTGCGCAGCGCAGCGACTATTTCCTCCGCCGGATCTCGCTGGCATCGACCACGGGCATGGGCCGGACGCTGGAGCCGACCGGCCAGCGATTCGCCCTCACGGAAGACAACTTGGTGAAGGCGGTCCTCGCGTCGGCAGCGGTCCCCGGCGTGTTCCAGCCGGTGGCGGTACCGGTCGCCGAGAACGGCAGCGCCGATCTGTTCGTCGACGGCGGCGTGGCGAACAACACGCCGGTCAGCACCGCTGTCGCCGCGGGCGCCGCCGACGTCACCGTGCTCATCGCAAGCGCGCCCAACGAGGGCCTCTCCAAGCCGCCCACCACGTTGCCCGCCCTGCTGCAAGCATCGTTCGCGGTCACACAACGCAAGCTGCTCGAAGACGATGTCCGCATCGCGATCGCACGCAATCTGCTTTCACGCAACCACACCCGCGAGGGCTTGAGCAAGCCGATCGCTCGATTCTTAGAGGCTATCAATGCCTCGGATTGGCAGCCGATCACGCTGCGCATCATCCGGCCGGCGTCACCGCTCAAGCTCACGAGCATGGGTTTCAATGATGCCGAAGATCTGCAAGCGGCGTTCGATGAGGGTTACGCGGACGCGCAGAACCCGGCGGTCTATTCGATCTGATCGGGCGATGGTGAAAGCGATCGGCGCATGCGGATGAACGTGCTCTCGCGCTCGCCGTAGCGCTGACGCCAGCGCCGCATCTCGGTGAATCCGAGTCGCGTCCAGAACGAAAGCGCCGCTACGTTCTGCTCGACCACGTTGATTTGCAGTTCCGTCGCGCCGTGGCGGCGAGCGTCGTGCGCGAACGTCTCGACGATCGCTCGGCCAAGTCCGCGCGTCCGCGCCGTCGGCTCGAGCAACACAAGGCCGATGTACCAGACACCCGGGTCGGGATAGTCAGCGAATACGTCGAGTACGCCGACGAGCGCCTCATCGCCGGGTAAGCGGATCCCAAAGAGCAGTTTGTCGTCCGGCGCCCGGCCGTCTTCGGGACCATCATGATAGACTGCTTGCGCATCGCTGGTGCGCGGTGGCCGGCCGAGAACGATTTGGAAATAGTCAGCGCTCGCCTCGAAAAGTCGCGCGACGGCCGTCCCGTCGTCGGCGGTCAACGGGTTCAAGCGGAAGCGGGATTCACCGCGCATAGGGCAGTTGTTCCGAGGGGCTCGCGGAAATCTTGCTCGATTTTGGGTGCTCCGCACGCCTTCCAGTGTCAACGCGCACAGACGAAGCAACCTGCGAAATGATATACACGTGCGGGGGAACGAGAAGGAGACTACGCTGCGGATGGCCGGCGATGAGACAAGCGAGATCGAAGAGCACATGAAAGCGCTCGTGAGCCTCCGATGGAAACCCACCAACACGTTCCTCAAAGCCTGTACCGACTTCCAGCAAAGCATCGCGTCAGACACGCTGTCGTGCCTGCGCGGGGCCGTGCGTTTTTTGGGCGTGCTCGATCAATGCGCGGAGAACGAATCGCAAAGCGAAGCGTTGCTCGGCTGGTTCCGCGAGACGCGCCAAATGGTGGAGTCGTACGCGGACCGGGCTGAAACCGAGATCAGACGCGCCCTGACCGCGTGATCGCGTGGCCGAGGGGCCGCGCGCAGTGGCCGCCAAGCCCTCGCACGCATGAGTGACGATCCCAAGCTGCGGGCGGAGTCGACCTACAACGCCGCTGCCGATTTTTTCGATGCGGCGCCGCTGGCGTTCTGGGAACGGATCGGACGCCGCACGGTCGAGCGCATGTCGCTCAAACGCGGGGCGCACGTCCTCGACGCGTACTGCGGCTCGGGAGCGAGCGCGATTCCGGCGGCGCAGACCGTAGGGGCGGAAGGCCGAGCCCGGCAGCACGGCGTTCTGGGATGCCGTGCACAGCGAGCGACCGGATCTCTACAAGAGCTTCAACCCGTGGGACTCGGTCACCGATCCAGGTGCGCTCGCGGCCGTGATGAGCGAAGGCGGTGCGCCGGCGGACGAGGTCGTTGCAGAGCCCGGCGCCCAGCAGCTGGCCAGCAGCGATGATTTCTGGAGTATCGCGCTCGGATCGGGTTACCGGGGCACGATCGAACAACTCGATCGAGAGGCCGCGGAGCGAGTACGCAACGCGACGCTCGCGCGCCTTGCCGCGCTGGATGTCAGAAGCGTGGAGACCAACGCGGTATTCGCCATCGCGCGCAAGCCCTAACCAAGCCGCACGTCAGCTTCAGCGGATGTTGCTGATGCTATTCTTCACCGTGTCGTGCTTGGTCTTCATGACGTTGCTGACCAGCGTGAACTGGCGGTTTTCGCTCTGAATCTGGTTCTGCAACCCCAGATATTGAAGATTGAAGCTCATCTGCGCCTCTAGCATGTTCTGGGTCGCCTGCGCGAGCTGCGCTTGCGAGCTCTTACCTCCCGCGACCTTGGCAAGCGCAGCGGCCTGGCTGCTCAGTGCGGAATAGATCTTCGCCTGCTGTTTGCTGATCTGCATCATCTTCTGTTGGATCTGTGCGAGCTGGTCGAGCTCACCCGATGCGTCGTCGAGCGCCTGCAGCGCCTGCGTGCCGGTGACGGACGATTTGGTGGTCACCGGCGCGGCTTGACCGCGCGGCCGCTCCGTTATCGTCGCGATGAGTGCGAACACGACGACGAGTCCGAAGGCGATGGCTCGATGCATAGTGTTCCTCCTTCGCTCCAAAGATGCGGCTTAGGCTACGGTCGATCGAGCCGCCCGGCGTCGCCGAGGTTCGAGTTGCCCTCCAGGAATTTGATGGCATCGACCTCGTCGGCATGCGGACCGGTATATCGCATGATGAACAAGCCGTTGCGGATGTCGACCGCGTAGATGAGCCCGTTCCGGATGATGGGGTAGCTCCAGAACACGACCTTGCTCGCGCCTCGCGTCAGCGCGGGATCTTCGGTGGCCACCGTGTCGAGCAGCTGCGGCGAGAACCAGCCGGCTTGGACGGGATGCGCGGGATCGCTGATGTCGCTCACCTGCAGGCCGCCGGAATGCCACGTCACGATCGCGAGATGCGGCAGCACCGTGGGATTGTGAGAAGAGAAGCTGGTGTATTGTTCGGTGCGCGCGTCGTCGGCAGGACCGCCGCAGAACGACTGCAGATCTCGATCGATCCGGTACTCGCCGACGACCGACGGATGCGCCGGGTTTGAGATGTCGATGAGCCGCTCCCAGCCCCACGGACACCCGAATTTCGGGTCGCTGTACGTGCCATAGACCTCATCAGTGGTCACGACCAGCTGACGGCCGGGCACTTTCACCGCCGAGTGGCCGTTCGCGCAAGCCTTCGCGCAGTTTTGCGGCACCGCATCGGGTTGTGACGGCGTCTGTCCCCACACCGGCCTGTCAGCCGGCGACGTGATCAAGTCGTCGTTCAACGACAGCACCGCGCTGTGAGCGCCGGCATTCGCCACCGATGACGTGTCGAGTACGAGGAACTGACCGGCCTCCATCGACAGGAACGCGCGCTTGCCGTCGGGAGTGAGGCTTATGGAGTGCACGAACAGGTTGCAGTCGTACGCCCCGCACTTGTCGCGCGAACCCGCGACGAGCGGATAGTCGGCCTGATGCGTGCCGGGATACAGGCCATTCCAATTTCCTTCGGCGATCTCTGTTGCCGCGCCGCCGCCGGGCACGGGGCTAATATCCGCGACGATCAGATTCGGCGACGCCGGATCGATCGAGATGGTCGGCGTCGAGAGATACAGCAGCGCCCGTCCGGCATTGCTCGGGTCGACCCACAGGAACATCTCGTGCGGTTTGACCGGCTTGCCCGCGCGCGACGTCGGCACGTATCGAGACAGGAATTTCGGGTGGATCGGGTCGCTCAAGCTGAAGAAGGAGATGTCAAAAGGGAACTGCTCGTCGGTGCCGCGCTGGCACGCATGCAGCAAGAGGCTGCAGCGGAAGTTCATGATGACGAGCAGCTTCTTCGCCGGCCACACACGCAGCTCGCGGGTCGTGATACCCAGGTTGCCCGCGTACGGCCGCCCGATCTCGCCGACGATCTTCGGGCTCGCCGGATCGACAACGTCGACGATCAGCACGCCGGCGTGCGGGTGCGGGCACGTGGTGCCCGAGGGAAGTCCTGAGCTCCCGACGCACGTCGCAGATCCGTCCGTGCGGTTGCCGACATATACGTAGTGATCGTAGATCGCGAGAGCCGCGTTCATGCCGCGATTGAACAGCGCGCTTTGGCCGACGAGTGTGACATTGTGCCAGGGGTTCGGCGGCACATCCGCCACGCGATGCGTCTCAGCCGAAGCTGGATGGGCCGACAGGACGCACGCGATGCCGAGCGCCCAGACGATCTTCAACGGCGTCAATGGCAAAATTTTCATCTGCGAGATTTGTACTCGGCTCAGGCGGCGCCCTGTTCCAGCGCCAAAATGGCGGATTATCGCGGAGGAAGATTTTTCACGGGCGTGGGATTCCTGGGTCCCTCGTGAGCGAAGAAAGGGAGTTCTCGAACGATGTATATCTCGGTAGTGACGCTGTACGTGAACGATATCGACCGCACGATCGACTTCTACACCAACAAACTTGGCTGGGAAAAGACGATGGATGTGCCCATGGGCGATGACTCGCGATGGGTGACCGTCGCGCCGAAGGGCGCGCAGACCGCATTCACCCTGGCGAAGGACGGCCCGAGCTGGTCGCCCGATAAGGTCGGCGGTTTCAGCGGCGTCGTGATCGAGGTCGACGACGTCTTCCAGACATTTGAGGACCTGAAGAAGAAAGGTATCGAATTTGAGGAGCGGCCGCGCACGGAACCGTGGGGCGGCTGGGCGATGTTCAAGGACTCGGAAGGCAACATCCATGGATTGCACTCGGCGGTGCCTGCAGGCGTCAGCAGAAACTAGCTTCAGCGCTTGGATGCGCGGCATCACGAATCAGGAGGCCTCGGATTCTTCCGAGGCCTTTTTCCACGGTCGATTCGTTGTCGCAACGCACATATCGCTTGCGCGACCAGGGTGCTGGGTCGGCGGGGCCAAAACGACAGACTCATGTGGGCCACTGTGATCGCTCGCCGTGCGGGCATCGTCTTTATCACGAGCGCGGTCGCAATCGCGCTCGCCGCATGCGGTGGAGCAGGTTCCGTTCCCGGCGGCGGCTCGCACCCTGGCCAGACGCCGCCGGGCAAACCGGTTCTCGATAACTGGGTGACGTTCGCGCACGACGCCAAACACACATCGGCGTCGGCGGCGAGCCTCACCGGATCGCTCAAACAGGCGTGGCGCTACAATCCGGTGCCGCTCGCCGGAAATACGTTCGGCCAAGTCTATTGCGCGATTGCGACGACCGGTGGTGTCTACACCCACTGGTCGCAATACGGCACCACGGTGTTCGCGGGCGGTCCGTCCTACGACGGTCTGTCGACATCAGGGGCGCATCAGTGGACGTACGTCGAACATCGCGACTACGACGAAGGCCACTGGCTAAGCATCTTCAACAACGAGGTCGTCTATCAGGACGATCAGCAAGGCTTCCTCAACATCGCCACCGGTGCTGTGGTGTCCGTGCCCGGCAAGCCCTGGGGCACCGGATTCGATCTGTGGGGTGAGTCGATTCCCGACCCATCCGGGCTGTACGCGGCGAACACGTTCCTGGCGGACGGCGCGGACCTCTTCGTCTATTCGCTCGACTCGACCGGCGCCGCGCGCTGGCGGGCGCTCCAGCAGAAGAGCACCAAGTACTCCAACGATAGCAACGGCGGACTCGTGCTCTCAAACGGCACGCTGTTCTACGCGGCGAACTATAGCGATCCGTCCCCGAATGCGTCAGGCATCTATGCGCTGAACGCGTCGACCGGGGCGATCATCGCTCACGTCGCAACCACGCCCCTCTCCGAGATGAGCGCCGACGCGAACAACATCTACCTAGTCGAACAGCCGTCCAACCTCGTCGCACGCTCGCAATCAAATCTGCAAAAAGTGTGGTCGGTCAGTCTGACCGCATACTCATTTGCGCCGCCGGTGCTTGCCAACGGGCTCGTCATCGTGTCGGGTTTTAGCGGCATCGAGGCACACGATGCTACGACCGGCAAAGTCGTCTGGACTTCGCCCGTGCAAGCTTCAAGCAGCGGCCAATATTCCAGCTCGATGTTCGCCGCGCTGGGAAGCAGCACACTACTGGTCACGTCGTTCGACGCGCTGCATCTCTTGAATCTCTCAACCGGAACAGAGATCTGGCACGGCGGCGTCTCTGGCGCTTCCAATCCGGTCATCGTCAGCGACCCAGCGCTCGGCGTGACGGTGTATGTGACCGATGGCACGGGCGTGATCGCGCTAGTTCCAGGCTAAATCGTACCGGCTTGCAGCGCAGCCTCACCTTGCGCTTTGGTTGAAAAATGCTTGAATTGGTCGAACACGCCCGTAAACGTGCCGGTTCCCGTCATCGGAAAGGAATTGCCTCGATACGAGCCGTCAATGCGAGTCACGTACCATACGTTGGGCATCGCACTTCCGCTCGTCTCCGTCACGCTGCCGGAGGTCGCATGAGGCGGTGGCACGTTCGGGATGTATGTCAGTTTATCCACGCGACCCGTCGCCTGCTCGATCCACATGGTTCCGCTGCCATGTTGGGCGTCTTTAATGCCGCTCTGGAAGGTGACGGCAACGGTCCCCGTCGGGCAGACCGTGCAGGCTTGCGGTGGAGCGAAGATATAGTCGTGTATAAAGCGTGGATCATAGGGCTCCTTGAAGAAGATCTTCCCAACGCTCCAGTCCTGATTCGTCTGCGCGTCACGCTGCGCGATCTGCTGGGCGCTAAACGCTTTCCCATCGTCGGCGATCTTGTAGTACTTGATGTTCACGAACGCCCCGTCGTTCATCAATTGCCCGCTGTCACTCACCTCGGTATGATGGACCGGTCCGGCGCGCACAACGGTAGAGAAGTGTCGCTGCATGCCGATGATGCCTCGCACGTTGGCCGTGTAAACGGCACCAGCTCGCAGCACGAGTGCGGGAACCGTGCCAGGCGACGCACTCGCGCCTACGCCGACGGTCGTGCTCCCGAATAGCACTGCGCAGAGCGCGATGCACGCTCCCACGCAGTTCCGAATGCTGTGCCGTCTCATAAGCGTTACGTCGAAAAGGAGCCCAACGAGACCGACTGACAGGCTCCGTTGGGTTGCCCAAGAGACGCGGTATACGTCCGCCCAGGGCTGAGAGTCGGAATGCTCGACGCGTAGAAGAAATCTGAAGGATACGGGTGTGGTCCGCCAGGATCCGGCACAAGCCCGAGGCTTCCGCCGGTCCACGGTTGTCCTGCGTTATCGTTGAGTGTGATGGTCCATTGGCTGTAGGTGTTGTAGAGGTTGTTGGCGTTGCCATCGGCCACGATGACGATCCGGCCGATCGTCGTCGAAACGCCGCCCTGCTGCGTCGGGCTTGCGAGTTGCACGGATGTGCCGGTATTGCAAAGAGGCCCGCCGCCGCCGTTGCAGCGCATGAGCGCCAGCATGCTCGCAACCACCAGCGAGCCGAAGAAAAAGTTGGGCCGGATCAGCATACTGTTACCCTCGGTTCACTAGCACAAGTACCCGCGGTCCACGTCGGCTCAAACGTGGAAGCCTCGAGCCGCTTGCTTGCTCACTCTACCGCAAACCTTTGGAGATGAGGGGACCTCTCGCTTTTGGTTCGAATACAGCGGCCATAGAGGGAATCCCAGCGTTTGGCCCCTTGCGAAAGGAGTTGCCTCATGATCGCTGTCAGTCGTATTGCCATCGCCACAGCCGCGCTCACGACGCTTGGCATGTTCGTTGCATTGACGCCTACCGAGGCGTCGGCCCAAGGTATAAACGGCAAGATCAGTTTTGCGGTATCGCTCATGCCCCACGGCTTTAACTCCAATGCGTGCCAAAATTTCCGCGTCATCGCGGAAGAGCCTGCGGCGAACCCCGCGATGGAGGTCATTGGGAAAACAACCGGCGGCAAGATGACCGCAAGTGTCAAAAGCGACACGGTTAGCTGCGCCTATTCGGTTGAGATGCTACAGGTGCCGCGGGGACAGGTGACCGTGAAGCCATCTGGCGCGCCGCTTGGTTACAAGGCCCCCGCCACATATCAAGGGGCTTTCAACCCGACGTCAAGATCTGTGGACGGCAAGAAGTGCAGGCCGAGCTGCAGTTTTTCAAACGTCAACTTCGTCTTCGAGAATATCGGGATACCCAGATAGGGTAGTGGAGATGATTTCATCGGAGTTTGCCCTGAGGAGGTAGCGAGGCGCACAAGGGGACGGACATGAGCTATCGAGCTTACCTCATAGCCGCCCTAATCGTATCGGCACTCATCGGAACCGCCACGGTTGGGACGGCAGCGGTCATTCCGAATACGATTCCGACGCCGACACCGACACCAACCCCAAGGTTCGGCGTGAAGAACCTTGTGGTGAAGTGGGCGCCGCCGACTTATCTCCGCACGACCGACTCGCTCGACGAATGCCGTACCTACGCCGGCGGCGGTTTTGCCGGCATCGCGTGCGCGGCGGCGATGGCAAACCGCTGGTATATCTTGATCTGGGACTGGTCAGGCGTCAATGTTGATGGCTTCAATGTATATGAACTCGGCAAATTCATCGAGTCAGAGACTAGCGGCACGCAAAAGCGCGTCGCAATGCTCGACCCGGCAAAAGTCGGAACCAATGGGTGTTTCACCGTGACAGGCGTTTTGAACGGCGTCGAAAGCATGCCAACGACGCCGCTCTGCATGAACCCTGCATTCGCGAGCACGCCAAAGCATCTCGGTCGCCAGGTCACGGTGGTGACGCTGTACCCGCAGGGCTACCGGTCGCAGAAGATTCAAAACATCCATAGCACCGGCATCAGCGGTGGTGACCAACTGACGCAACAATCCGAAAACGATCTCTACGTCGGCTACCGCCGGAGCACGTACGTCTCAACCCTCGGCGATGCGGGCTGGAACACGATTTGGCGCACCGCAATGCGGTTTGACGTGAGCGGTCTGCAAGGGCATCACGTCGACTACGCCACTTTGCATCTCGCCGTACAAACGACGACGCTCGGCACGGTCGACAACCCGAGCCCCAATCCGGTCGTCTCGTGCGCGCAACACTACGGCACTGCAAACGCGCAGTGGTGGCTTAACGCGGAATGGATCGAGGGGAACTTCTACGGCGCATTGTCGCGCTCGGGGCCTAAGGTGGACATCGACCTCACCAATGAGGTGAACGGCTGGCTCTCCGGTTCCGCGAACAACGGCATCGTGATCAGGAACGATAACGAGGACCTCCGAGCCTTCACCAACGATCGATGCGAAACGAGCTACATCACATCGGGACTCGAGGTCGGATACGAATGAGTGAGACAGCGGCCGCGTGGTGGAGATGAGGGGACTCGAACCCCTGACCCCTTACATGCGAAGCGCAGGGTAGCCTGTACCGCAGAGAAGCGCATTAGCCACTCGGTTAACCATACGGCAAGCTGATTGGCCCGCATCGAGCCCTTCTCCAGGGGAGCGTTTCTTTGTTACCGAAAGCCGGTTGGGCACAACGGAGAAAGCATGCGCTTCTCGGCCGCGGTTTTGCTCGTCATCGCCGCCATTGCGCTCTGCGCGCCAATCACCGCGCCCGCCCAAGCAGGCGGATCGACGCTTGTCGCCACGCGCACGCCGCGCTTGCAGGCTCACCCGTCGCCCTCACCCTCCTGGTTTCCGCAGCCGCGGCACGGTCGGCGCGCATCGAGCGGGGAGCGCTGTCCCGATTGCCTTCGGCGACGGCACGGCGGCCGTATCGTGATGGTCATGACGCGCTTCGGTTTTGGGGGTCGCGTCTTCCACGTTTACGCGACCGGGTGTGTACGCGGCGAGCGCACTGTCTGCAGTGCGAGCGTCACGATTGTGCTCGCGCGTGCATCGTCGGCGGGCGGCCCCGGCGCCGCTCCAGCGCGCTGCTACGCCTGCCGCCCCCGCTGTGAGCGCGCCTCCGACGGCAATGGCAAGCTGCTGAGCGCGGAGCTCCGCTGGCCAATGGTTTGACGCATCTCCATCTGGCGACCGGGACGAAGGTGCCGCGGCCGTCGCACGTCTAACGTTGAGCGCACCCGGAACCATCGGCGTGCAGTGGTTTCTCGACGGCACGCTGATGCAGTCCCTTCACGTGCGTACCGCAGGCCGGCGCGCCGGTTGTGTTTGCGTACCCTGCGCCGCCTCCGCCCGACGGCGCGCACGAGATCGTGTTGTCCCGCCGGCAGTGTCGTTACCGCCGGTCACCTATGATTTCGCGGTCGGGATTCTTCACGCCGACGCCGACCGTACAGATTCGCAGCGCTGAATTCCAAGGCTTTCTCGTGCAGATATCCACTACACGAAAGCGGCTGCAACCTATTCCGGCACCGGGCGCGCGATCGGCGCCACGTATTTCACGGTTTCGTTCGCCAATATCCGTCGTTCCCGATGGCGCGCTCTCCCAGCTCTTTGGGACGAGCGTCGGTGACGTTACGAACGGAACGGCGATTCCCACCTCCGGGGTAAACATTTCGAAGGTCCGCTTCGTCGGGAGGGGGCCGCAACCGCCCGGTCCGTGTGCGCGCAGCACTATCATCTCGCGCGACCCGGCACGGTTTTCGCCAATCAATCGGCACGTTCCAGCGTTTCGGCTACACGTTTACGTTCATGGGAGCCGGCTGTCCGGTCGGCACGCCCTCGATCGCGCTTCTCTGTTGGGCGCCCGAGGGCGTCGGACCGCCGCCTCCGGCAGCACAGCCGACGGGTTTAACACCGACACGCTCGATTTCGATCGGCAGCTCCTGCTCGAGCTCGACAACATCGCGATTGATGAGGACGGAGATTCGACACCGACGTTCCCGG
Source organism: Vulcanimicrobiota bacterium (assembly GCA_963812135.1). GTDB lineage: Bacteria > Vulcanimicrobiota > Vulcanimicrobiia > Eremiobacterales > Eremiobacteraceae > JAFAHD01. The sequence goes on along the minus strand of CAWETU010000001.1, from coordinate 156,308 downwards.
CGACACGGTCGGGAATTACCGCCTCGGCTACACGTCCTTCACCGCCCAACCGACGCACGCGCAAGCGCTGCACTGCGTTTCGGCGCAAGCGACGGCGATCCACACGCGGCATTCGACAATGCACCCGCGCAGGGTCCGGTTCTTCAGCAACTTTCGCCCGGAACGACGCAGGCGACGATCACGACTGCACTGGGGCGCCTCCGGCATCAACGCCGCGATTGTGGTCAACCCCGGCCAAACGATCTTCGTCGGAGCGCCACGTGGCTTCACGCTCACGATTTCGCAGGCCATCCTAGGGGTGCAGAACTCCGCATTTCTCGGCGGGACGATGAACGGCTCGTTTGCGGCGGGTCAGGCGGTTCCCACCCCGCCGCCCCACTACGTGGGCTTCGGTGGGAACGCAACACAGGCCGTACAATCCGCCGCTGCCTTCAATGCGGCGCAGCAGGCGTCGAACGGTTCGCATTTCGCCGGCACGTCAAAACCCCGTGCGCCGCAATATATCGTACCCGGCCACTCCATCGGACCGAACCCCTCGGGACCGTTTAGCGGTTCGTTCACCGACGTCGGCGATCTCGTCGCATCGGCGACAAGCACGGCGTACACGAGCGTAAAGTATATCATCGCTCCCGATCATGCCTCGCTCTACGTTCCCGGCGGACAGAACGGCTATCTCACTTCATTTGAGTTCATGCTGTTCATGCAGAAACTCTCGCTCAGTCCGCTGTGGAATCAGATTCCATCGCTCGATTACAGCCAGCCGCCACAAGAGGTGATCGGCAGCGTCGAGCGCTTTCAATCCGGAATCATCGCACAGATCGGCGGTCAAGTACCGCAAGGCAGTGCCGTTCACGGCGTCGTCAGCGGCTTTTCGAACGGGAACTTACAACACGTCTTCACCGGGCCGGCCAGCCCCGTAGTCGCGACGCCGGCTTTCCCATTTCCTGGGCTCTACGTCGATCGCGGGCAGGTCACGACGCCGTACAGCACGAGTCCATCGGGATTCGATGCTTCCGTAAAGGGGCAAGGCTTTGGGTTCGCCCACACCGACGACGCCGGCAACAGCGGACTGTTTTCGCTGCAGGGCGGCGTGCGCTCGGCGTACGGAAATTGGGCGCTCAACATGCAACTCTACAACGTCGAGATCATCGACGATGACGTGGCGCAGACGAGTTTTGGGGCGTCGTGCAGATTCCGGCTCCCATCGACGCGACGATCCCCGTCGTCGTGCAGCAAGTGCAACAGGACGGAACGCTCGGTGCCCTCTTCGTGCCTTCCGGTATCACGGTTGCGATGCATGCGTGGAACGCTTCGCTTCATATCAACGAGCCGACAACGATCGGCACGTCTTCGATTCAACTCACCGATGCGACGCTCACGCTTCCCAACTACACTGGGCCGGCTCCGCACGTCCAGGGCATCATTCAATCGACGGGCACGCTGCAAAACAATCAGATGATGCCGCTCTCGCAACTCGCATCGACGCGCATCGCCGGCCTCGACTTCACGCCGCTTTCCTTTGGTTTTCCGAATACCGGAAATAGCAACGTGCCGGTGCAACTAAACGGTAGCGGGACGATCGCCGGGTGGACGGCGGCACAACAGATCCTCACGCTTACCGCAACCGGGAACGGCTTCGCACCGCCATCAGGCTATCACTTCGGTGTTTCGCAATCCGTCGGCGTCGTCGATCTCAACGCGGATATCGCCTATACCGGCAGCGGCTGGGATGGCTCCGGCCAGATCGTTACGGCAAACTTCGTCAAGGCGTCCTTCGGGCTTCACGTGGACAACCAAACCGAGAAAGGGGAGATCGGCGTCAACGTTTCCGGCGGCAACGGAAACAGTTCGAGCGGTTCGGTCAGTATGGCGAACATCAAAGGCGAAGCAACGTTCTCGCGGCAGAACGGGAGTATCGAAGCGCTCGCATTCGGTGCCGACTTAAATCTCAACACGTTGCAAGGTCACGCCGTCGTGATCTATGACACCTCGTTAACCGACCCGCTCGTGCAACAGCTCGGCGGCACGAGCAAACTCGCCGACCGCGACTACGATTGCTCGCACATGTGGTGTTTCGAGGGCGACCTCTCGGTGCAATTCGATTCGAAGGACCAAGCGAGCGGGGAATTCGATTCGGCCTACAACGCGAGCGGATTCGCCATGTATTTCAAAGGCGAGATCAAAACGCAGGTCGACGACATTGCTGCGAAGGGTCAATTCAGTTTCTACAACAACGGTGACTGGGACATGGGCGTCGGCGTACAGGGAATTCCCATCCTCATCATCGACCTCGACGGCGAGGTCTGCGCGTGGCGCCACACGCACGGCACGTTCGGCGCCTGCCTCGATAGCGGCGTGGTCGAAGCGGGGTGGGGGTTCTACTTCAAAGGACAGGCCAATCTACCACTGGGTCCGTTCGACGGCGAGGACGATGCGCACGTGCAGTATATTTCCGGAAGCGGCGGCTTTGGGACGGGAATCCACCAACACGGATCGATCGACCTCGGGGTCGCGAGCGTATCGGCCGACGTCGACCTGCACTTCATCACCTCGCCGCTCTCGTTTACCGGCGCGGAATCGGTCGGCGTCTGCGTGGTCTGCGTTTCGGTGAACGGAAACGTTCAAATTACGCTTAGTACGAGCGGATACCACGTCGACAGCGCCGGCGTATCCTTCGGCGCTTGCGGAGTGTGTGGGTGGCTATGAACGTGCATTCAATGATCGCCGCAACGCTCGCACTCACCGTTGCCGCGGCACCGGGCCCGCGTGGAATGATCGTTCGCTGGTTCCCGCGCGTTGCAACCCAAGAAATCGCGGCAACAGTCGTACGCATTGACCCGAGCGGAACGCGCGTGACGCTCGGGCAAGTGCGGCGTCCGCCGACCCAGGCCGCGCAGGCCGCAAATGCCCGCATTGATTCCGCTGGAACCGGCCGGTTTGCGGAGTTCGGAACCGTCGACCTCGCACTAACGCGCGGCATAGCATACGTCGATACAACGGCCGTCAAGGGGATCCAGTATCACTACGAGGTGACACTGGCGGACGGCGAAAGCGGAACGAGCAACCTCACGCCTCCGGCGGGCGCGCGCCCGCCCCTCGCGCACTATCGCGTGCAATCGTTCATTGCAAAGGCGGGCGACCGAAGCGTCGAGTTGACGATGCAGTCGGCAACGGCGCACGGCAACTTCAACATCTATCGCAGTTCGGGCGGTGGAGCGTTCGTGCGCATTTCAAGCGCGATCGGGATGACAGGGGGAACGCACTACCTGGATACGTCGCCGCCGATCGGTACGCGCACCGCGTATCGAGTCGCCGTCGTCGACGCGTTCGATAACGAGGGCCCGCCGAGTGCAGTCGTGTATGCGACGGCGTTGGATCTTCATCGCCCGCTGCCGGTGACGGCACTGCAAGCGCGAACCGGTGCGAGTAGCGTCGCCTTGAGTTGGAACGCGGTGAACGATCCGACGATCGTCGCCTATCAGGTACTGCGCGGCACCGATGATGCAAAGATGACGCAGCGCGCGATGCTCTCGGCGTCCGCGCAACGCTACGACGATGAAGTCGTGCAAGGCCATATCTATCACTACGAAGTCCTCGCGAAGACTCGTTCCGGCATCCTGGGCTACCCCAGCGGCGGCGCTACCGCGGTCGTCGGCAAGACGACGCCGCCCGATGCACCTGGTAACCTCGTCGCAAAAACGCAGCGCGAGGGCATCACGCTCTCGTGGCAGGCGAGCCGCGACACGAGCGTCCACACCTACAACGTGTACCGTCGCGCGGAAAAGAACGAACCGTTCCTCCTCGCGCAAGTGCCTGCAACGACGCACTCGTTCGTCGTGCAGGTTCCCGCCGACAGCGTGAACACCTATGCGTACGGCGTCGGTGCGCAAGATCGCTTCGGCAATATGGTGTTACCGGCGCGTTGGGTGACGGCGCGGCCGCTTCGCAGTTCGCTGCCGGAATCCTCAACGCCGACGGCGGTGCGTTTCAACAACGGAATCGTATCGGTGTCGGTCGTGCCCCTCGTCGATCCCGACATCACGGCGCAACGGTTGTACCGCGGCGACAACGGTCGCCCCGCACAGACCATCGCGAAACTCGAGCCGGTAGCGTCAAGTTACGCCGATCGCGCGGTGCAGCCCGGACACACGTACGCATACGCGCTGGCGGCGATCGGCGCGGGCGGCGTCGAGGGCAAACGATCCGCACAAGTCTCGATCGCGATACCCACGCCGCTTCCACGCGCACCGGCGATCTCGGCGCACCTTTTGAGCGACGGCGTCACGGTCGAACTGCGCTGGCCGCAAACATCGGGCGTAACCGGTTACACGATCTTGCGTCGCGGGCCCGACGGCCCCACCGTGACTATTGCACCGCTCGTGAAAGCGTTCGCTTACCGTGACGTGCTTCCGGCCGGAGCACGCGGCTCGTATGCATACGCGGTTCGGATCGTCACGCCAGCGGGAGCCTCGCCGGTCGGGCCCTTCGCGACGGTCTCGAGGTGATGCCGGGCTTCAAGTAGTTGGAAGGCCGTCATGGTCGCAAAGAGAACGACGGCCTCAAACTACCGCTGCTTAGGAGAGCCGATATGCGTTTGAGTTTCGTCGCTCTTGGTGCTCTTTTCGTGCTCGGGCTGCCGGCATGCGGTGGAGGCGGTCAATCGAACGCGACCGCCAGTGCACCGCCGAGTGCGGCGCCAAGTTCGGCGGAAAGCACCGCGCCTTCCGCCGCAGCGACGGCCGCAACGAGCGCTGAAGCTACTGGAACTCCGGTCCCCGGAGGGCCATTCACGGCAATAAGCCCCGAGCCCAATCCGAGCTGAAGGTAACGATGCAATGCTAGGCGCTGGCTTGGATCAAGTGCATGAATTTGCCGATTCCCCTCTTTACGACGATCCACCATCCGCGCACAGTTTGTCGCATGGCGGGGTTCGTTGGGGCGGCGCCCGTCTCAAGAGAGATTGATGGGTGTGAGTTTTTTTGGAATCGTCGGCCTGTCGAGATCGAGCGGGGAAGCACCAAGTACGAAGCGGACGAGATCAAACAACATTCTCGACGAGATCCACTCGTCTGGGAGCCTACGCTATAAGGAACTCCGACGATAGACCATCGCTGCGTCGATCACGCGCTCCAATCGGAGCGCGGGTAACGCGAAGCCTAACTCCATCCGGCGACCCTGGTTATTGAGGGTAACAATGCGGGTAAGTTGAGTTCCTCTCAGACCCGCGTTGGCTGAAGAAAAGTCCGCAACGGTACTTCCAATGCGGGTTTAACTAATGGTGGAGATGAGGGGACTCGAACCCCTGACCCCTTACATGCGAAGCAAGTGCTCTACCAGCTGAGCTACATCCCCACGGGGCCCGAAGCGGTAGTATAACATACGGTGGCGGGACGCGGCAATCCCGTGCCGCGACGTTGCGCTACGGCCCCGCGTCCGCTATCAAGATGCGCGTGACGCCCTCGACGAAACGGCCGCGCGTTGCATCTCCCTCGATCACCAAGGTCGCTGTGCCTTGCGGCGCAGGCCGGGCGTCGATCGTGGTGGCGAGCAGCACTCGCTTGCCGGCAAAATCGTTTTCGAATTCGGGAAACGCGACGATCGCCGACTTGCCGCCGACGCCTTGGATCACCGCGTACGCGTGCGTCGACGTGCTCGTGCCGCCCACATCGAGCGGTTGCGCGACATCGATCGCGGCGCGCAACAGGGCGCCGCTGAACGTGTGGAAGCGATGCTTGCCGTCAGCGTCGACGATGCGCATCGTCAACGATCCCGACGGAAGTTTGTCCAATTGTCCAAGCGTAATTATTTGCGGCTTGCCGACGAGGCCCGAGATGACGATCGCGGTGCCGGGCGGCGGCAGCGCGAGCGTCGCGTTTGGCGCCGGCGTTTGGCCGGGAGGAAGCGTCGGAGCGGCAAGCGGCGGCAGCGTCGTCGCCGGTGCGGGAGTCACAGGGTGGGCAGTCGCTGCGCCGGGTGACGGCAGCGCGGGTAGCGTCGTCACCGAGACGACCGGAGTCGGCGGCGGCGTCGCGGCGCGCGAAGTTCCGCCGGCGAGCAGCGTGATGATCGCGGTCGCGCACAAGGCTCCACCTGCGACGAGCGAGAGCTTGTTCATCCTGGATCCCCCTTTACATCGTGCGCGTATTCGAAACCCATCGCCCGGAGCCATCTTGTCACGACGAATCTCGCGCGCTCGGCACTGTCGGTGTGCGTCGCATCGATGAGCTCGTACGTCTTGGGCTCGCCCGCTTCGTCGAAGAGCTGCGCAGCGGCGGACGGCGCCACCAGCGAATCTCGCGAACCCGCCACGAGCAGCAGCGGTCGCGGCGCGAGCTCGGCGATGCGCGCGGTGTATGAGTCCATCGCCGCCGTGATCTCTTCGGGTCCGGCGCCATCGACATAGGGTTTGCGGTTGATGAGCCCGCGCACCAGCCCGTCAGCCGCGAGCTTCGCGCTGCGATGCCTCGCCGTGCTGATGCCGATCACTCCCGCGATCACGGGATCTTCTAACGCGGCGCCGATGGCGGTCGCCGCTCCCATGCTGTGGCCGCCGATGACGATTCGTCGCACCAACGTTTGCGTGCGGGCGTATGTCACGGCATCGAGCGCGTTCACGATCAGCCCGTCTGCGGTGGCGAGCGGTCCCGAGCTCGCGCCGAGCTTGTGGCCGAGAAAATCAAACGCAAGCGAGACATATCCTTCGGTCGCGAGGTGATACGCGAGCGGATCGACGTTATGCTTGCCCGCGGAATAGCCGTGGCATAACACGACGCATGTCGCGGCGCGTCTTGTATGGTAGAGCAAGCCGCGCACCGTTCCGCCGGCGCTTGCGAACTCCACGCGGTCGATCGCGATGTTCGAGAGATCGCGGATGCGGATCGTCAAAGCAGCGTCTTCAAAATGATCACGCCGCTGTGCCGCTTGCCGCCGTGGTCGTAGACGATGGCGACCGTCGTACCCGGTGCCCCCGCGAGCAAGGCGCGCACGCTGTCCAAATCACTGGCGCCGGTGCCCCCTGCGGCGAGGATGCGATCGCCTGGGGACAGCGGCGTTTTCGCCGCAGGCGAACCCGCGAGCACGCTCTTGACGGTGATCGCGCCGCCGCGGACGACGAGCCATGCGCCGCTGCGATCGTAGGATGTGCTCTTCGCGCCGGCGGCAGGGTCGAGGATCAGTTGCGCGGCCGGTTCATCGAACAACACGTTGAAATTCTGGAGGAATCCGTTGCCGACGTACCCGACCGCTGCGCGCGTGCCTGATGTGACGATGCCGATCACTGGACGATCGACAGAAGACGACCCTACCGCCATCGAGGCGACGCGCGCGGTTTCGCCGGAAAGCTCACCGCCCGGCAGCCAGCGCCGCAGCTCAGGCAGCGATGATGACACCGTCAGGCCATTCGCCATCACGAAATCGACCGTGACATCGGCGTTCGCGTCTGACGCTGTGTCGAGCACCGCCATCCCCGGCGCGGCGCCGTCGAGGCGGACTGAGACTTCCGGCAAGCCTTTGATCATCTGGATCGGAACCAGTTGCGCCGTCGACGACGGGCTGCCGGCGGCGGCTGCTTGAGCGTCGCGAAAAACGGTCACGGCGCAACTGCGATAGTCGATTCGGACCGGATATCGTGAGAACAGCTCTTGACCGAGGACGCCATCCGCCTGATCGCCGAGATACGCAGACGAGCCGGCCGCGATCCGGCTCACGCCCGCGGTCAGCGAGTTGAAACGCAGCTCTCCGATCTGCAGCGTATGCAGCGTGATCGGCGCGTCATGCGAGCGCGCAGCTTCGGGGTCGATCGAGGAGTATGGCGCGCCTGAATCGAGTAAAAAAGCCGCCGGCCGCCCGTCGACCACGACGTTGACGAAGATGCGATCGCCGTGCAGCTCGCACGGCACCGTGAACGAGCTCGAAGCGGACAGCCACAAGGACGGCGGGGCCGGCGGCGGCGAGAACGCGGTCGGACTGGCGAAAGGGGCGGTCGTTTCGGTGACGCCGCGCGCATCGGGCGGCCGTGAAATGGGATTCGGCAACGCCGTCTGCACCGGTGTCGGGCTCCCGGTAGGCGCGATCGCCGGCACGAACGAGGCGGTTGCTCCGTCGCCCGCCGCCGGGAGCGGCCCGAACGATGTCAGCGCGGCGATAGCGGTGAGCATGAGGACGAACGCGGCGCCGAGGATGCGAAGCACGAGCCACCGCTTCGCCGATGCCGGCCGCAAACCCGGCGCGGTCTTTGACAGAACGCGAAAGATTACGGCGCAGGTGCGATCGTGATCGAGCCGCTCTGGCTGTGGATGACGATTTGTGCGCCGCCGCCGCCGACGGTCATCGCGACCGCGTGCGGACCTGCGAATCCGACGTTGCCGACGGACGGATCGAGCAGGTTGACCACCGAGCCGCCGATGCTCGTCGCGTCGACATTCGCACCGACGCCCGGCCGTACGTAGATGCGAGCCGCCCCCGAGCCAAGTTCCAGGCGATACGGGCCGCCGCCGATGCCGGCGATCGTCCACTCAATGTCGCCGCTCTGCGAATACAGCTGGAGCCGCTCCAATCCCGGTCCCGATGAAACGGTGATGCGCCCGCCGCTCGTCGCGACTCCCAAGATCCCGGCCGGATTGCGAACGTCGACATTACCGGCGGTCTGGACGTATCCCATGCCGGCGACGCCGTGCAACGTGACGTCGTTCTGGCCGGTGATGATGAATGGACCGCGCGTGCGCTCCATCAGCACCGGGCTCGCGTTCGCCTTGATATACATCAGCTCGAACCGGCTGGGGACGCTGACCTCAAGATCGGAGCCTGGATTGTTGATCGCGACGCCATGCGGACCTTCGCGCAGCGGCAAGTGAGTCACCCGGCAGTTCGGATTTGCATTCAGGTTCGGGTTGAGATTTGGATTTGATGCGGGCGGACGAAAGCCGCGCTGGCCTCCAAACGCTTGCGGCCGCTGAGCGGAAAACGCCTGCGGGCGAGGCACGCAGATGCTGCCCATCGTTTGCGGATTCACGTTGAAGCGGCTCATCTGCACGCCAGGCGCGTTGTTGGGCACGCGGACCAACCCGTCGGGCTCACCTGGATGCACGGTGATCCGTCCGCCGGTCGAGTTGATCACGGTGAGCGGCGCGCCATCGTTGATCTGCGCCAAGTCGGCTTTGGCCGACAAGACGACAGCGAGTGGGGCGGCCAGCACGCCGAGCGCGATGGCGAGGAAGTTGATTCGTTTCATGATGATGCGGGCGAAGGAACCGCGCGTTCCTTCACCCTTGACCTTACCGTGCGGCGCGCCGCGCCGCATGAGGCCGCCATGAACCGGCCGTGAGCGACCGATGAGAGGCCGGGCGGACGCGCTCACGGCTCGCCGTCTCCCGCCAGGACAAGCGCCGGGAGCGTGACGCAGACCGTCGTGCCGCCGCCGGCGGGACTCTTCACGCTGATCTGGCCGCCATGCGCGCGCACGATGCTGTTGACCACCGCGAGGCCGAGCCCGGTCCCCTCGACCGCGCGGGAATGCGCCGGATCGGCGCGATAGAAACGCTCGAAGACGTGCGGCAGCGCGTCCGCCGGGATGCCGGGGCCGGTGTCCGCGATGTCGAGATGCGCGTGCGAGTTCTCGGCGCCCATAGAGATCGTCACGCCGCCTGCCTGAGTGAATTTGATGGCGTTTTCGGTGAGGTTCAGGACGAGCTGGCGCATGAGCCCGGGCTCGCCCAAGACGTATGCGTCGCCGTTGCAATGCGTTTCGAGCGTCAGGCCTTTCTCCGCCGCGCGTGGGCGCAGCGTGTTGGCGACTTCGCTGACGATGGTGCGCAGATTGAGCGGCTCGACGGCGAGCGACGTGCCGGTGTCGGTCTTCGCCAGTGTGAGCATCGCGTTGATGACGCGCGCCATCTGCGCGCTTTCGTGCCGGATCGCCTCGAGCGCCTCGCGGCGCACCGCTTCATCGCGATCGCCCCAACGCTCGAGCATCTGCGCGTTCGCGTTGATGACGGTCAGCGGCGTCTTCAGTTCGTGCGATGCGTCGGAGATGAAGCGCCGCTCGCGCGCAAAGGCCGCCTCTAATCGGCCGAGCATCTCGTCGAATTGCGCGGCAAGCCGGCCGAGCTCATCGCGCCGCCCCTGCCAGTTGAGCCGTTTCGCCAGATCGGCGCCGCCGATCTCCTGGACCGACTGCGAGATCTCATTGATCGGTCCGATGGCCGCCCTGCCGAGCCAGATGCCCGACGCGACGACCAGCATCACGGCGCCGATGAAGCTCACGACCAAGAACACCGCGAACGAACCGAGCGTCTGATTGACGCTCGCGAGCGACTGCGCGACGTACACCGTTGCGACCGGGCGCCCGTCGGACAAGACCGAGTGCCAGTGCGCGAGGACCGGCCCGAGCGGGGTCCGCGCAGTGCCCCAATCGCCGGATGCGATCCCTTCCATGTGCCACGGACGGTAGCCGGTCGTCGGCAAGTCGGCGTCGGCGAGATTGCTGCTCGCGCCGATGCGCGCGCCGCTCGGATTGAACGCTTCGACGTACAGCCCCGGACCGGCGAACGTGTTCAGCTGGCTCTCTTGCGAGAGCAGCTCGACCACGGACGCGGAACCGAAGAGCGGATTGCCCGCGCGCGCGTACGACTGTAGCGCCATTGCCGCGCCTTCGATGCGCTGCGCCGCGGACAGATACAGCACGCGATACGCGCCGAGCATGACGACGGCCGCGAACAGGAAGAGCAACGCCGCCACGGCGACCACGTACCAGACCGAGAGCCGCCAGCGAAGACTTTCGAAGAAAGGCGGCTGGTCCGAGGGTTCAGGCACGGAGCGCGTAGCCGACGCCGCGGATCGTCTGGATGAGCTTGTCATCGGCCGCATCGTCCACTTTATTGCGCAGATACCGGATGTAGACGTCGATCAGGTTCGACTCGCCGAGGAAATCGGAACCCCACACGCTGTTGAAGATCTCATCGCGCGTGTGGACCTTGTTCGGATACATCATCAGGAATTCGAGCAGCGAGAACTCTTTCGCGGTCAGACTGATGGCGCGCCCCGAACGAGCGACTTCGTGCGTGTCGCGGTTGAGCTTTAGATCCTTGATCTCGAGCACGCGCTCGCCTGGCTCGCGCTCGCGCAGTTGGACGCGGATGCGCGCGAGCAGCTCTTCGATCGAGAACGGTTTGGAGAGGTAATCGTTGGCGCCGCTGTCGAGCCCGGTGATCCGATCGGGCACGGCGTCCTTGGCGGTGAGCATGATGATCGGCACCGATGAATGGCGCCGCACGCGGCGGCAGACTTCTAAGCCGTCGATGCGCGGGAGAAGAAGATCGAGGATGATGAGATCGGGACCCTTGAGGGCGCGTTCGATGGCGCTTGCGCCGTCGCCGCAGACCTCGACCTCGAAGCCTTCATGCTCGAGCTCGAGGCGCAGCACTTTTGCGATCTGGACGTCGTCTTCGACGACGAGGATCTTGCGTTTGGTCTGATCGGCCGAATGCGATGATACGAATGAGTGCGACATTGGTGCGGTGCTCCTGTCGTTTCCTAGCGACGGTGGTTAGCACTGCGACTCTCACATGCGTCGCCCGCTATTGGGTCAAGCATACCGTGAAGCGCTCCAAGGCCACATTAAGAGGCCGTGAAAGCGGGTCCTGGGCGGGCGACGAACGCCCTCCGGCGTGGCCACCTTTGCGGCGATCCGCCTCGACGATGCGGTGCGGCTTTCAGCCGTGCGCGCGATGGACGCGTTGGCCGCCGTCGGTGCGGCCGTGCGCCTCGAGCGCCCGGAAAAGCTCCACGTCACGCTGGCATATCTGGGCCGTGTCGATGCAGCCAAGAGCGCCGAGTTCGCCGCAGCTATGCAGGCCTGTGCGGCGCGCTGCGAACCGTTCGAGATCGTCTTCGACGTTCTGGGCGGCTTCCCGAACGAACGGCGGCCGCGGGTCCTGTGGCTCGGGAGTTCGCTCGAGCCGGCCGGCTTTTCCGAATGCGCGGCACTGATCCGGGCGGGCTTTGAAGAGGCCGGCGCACACTTCGACAATCCCGCCGTCGCCCATATCACCCTGGCGCGCGCAAAAACGCCGCTGCACGGGATGCCGCGGATCGAAATCCCGCCGCCCTGCGTGCTAGCAGTACGCGAGGTCGTGCTCTTCGAAAGCATTCCGGCAGGACCTACCACGCGATACGAAGAGCGTGCCGTCGCGCGGCTGCGCTCGTGATCGACAGGAGAGACCATATGCGAATCATTGCAGCGTTCAGCGCGGCTATCTTGATCGCCGTTTCAGGCGGGCGCGCGCTCGCCGCCACAACGCCCATGCCCCCGATGCCGCCGATGTCGCAGGACATGATGTATATGATGATGGCGCATCATCCGGCGACCATCTCGGTCCAAGGCGACGGGGAAGTCGACTACACGCCCGACGAGGCGCGCGTCACGCTCGGCGTCAACGGCGAGGCCGCAAGCGCGTCGGCGGCAACAGCCGACGTCGCGGGCCGGGCGAACTCCGTCATCTCGGCGCTCAAGTCGCTCGGCATTCCGGCTGCGTCGATCACCACGAACGGCTTCAACCTGTATTACCGACAGGCGACTGAGACAGTCAAAGCGGCGTACGTGGCGTCCGAGGACATCAGCGTGAAGTCGCCCGTCGACAAAGCGGGCGCGGCCATCGACGCCGGCATTCGCGCCGGTGCGAATCAGACCTATGGCTTGTCGTACGAGACCACGCAGCGCGACGCGCTCTACAAGCAAGCGGTGCAACGCGCGGTCAAGCAAGCGCGCGATCTCGCCGACGCCGCCGCGTCGGCCGCCGGCCTGCGGCTCGGCGCGGTGACCTCGATCTCGGTGGGCGGCGCGGCGCCGACGCCGTTCGCGCCGGTCGCCCGGATGACGACCATGGCGATGGCGGCACCCGCACCGCCGCCGATCTCGCCTGGCACGGGAACGATGACCGCGACAGTATCCGTCACGTATTCGATCGCGATGCCGGGCTCGTCGCATCCCTAGGCAAGGCGGGAGAAACTTTCCTGGGCCACAGGTCGTTATAGAAGATAGGCGCCGAGTCGCGCAGCGCACCCCGCGCGGCCCGGCGCCGAAAAAAGATCGAGGCAGACCATGGTCCGCCTCGATTCGCTTTTTGACCGGCCGTTTTTAGGCGGCTTTGTGCTGCTTCGCGAGGGCGATCGCCCAGCCGCGCTCGGTACGCTTGCGCACGAGATAGCCTTCGGCGGTGCGGTCGAAGACCTCGAAACCGCTTGCCACCGCTTCGGCGAGTGTATTGAAGATCAGTATTCCTTGCATGGGCTTACTCCCAGTGGTGCCCCCCAATGACTATACGGGTAATGCCCGCGAAATGTTCACATCAGACGTCCCGCCGGCGCTCACCGCCAGAGTATGACGCACGTCACGTTCCGAGGGGCGCGCGTCAAGGGACGCGAACATCGACGGTCAATGGCATCCGAGGCGCCGCTGCTGGAAACCGCCACCTTGATCAGCCGGGAGCAAGTAGCCCCCGGCTTTTGGTGTCTGGGCCTGCGCGGGCCGCGGATCACCCGCTCGGCCCGTTCGGCCGGCTACGTGGCGATCGACGTTCCCGGCGCGTTCTCGGTACGTTTGCCGCTCGGCATCTGGACGGCGCGCAACGACGAATTCAGCGTGCTCTTCCGTGAATGGGGAGAGCGCACGATCCGCTTGTCGCGCTTGAGCGTCGGCACGGCGATCTCGTGCATCGGTCCGCTCGGCAACGAGTTCAGCATCCCCGCAAAAGGGTCACGTGCGCTCATCGTCGCGGGCGGCATCGGCATTGTGCCATTCTGGCTGCTCGCTCGCGACTTGCGCGCTGCCGGCGTTTCGGTCCGCGCAATCGTCGGTGCCCGCACCAAGGCGCATCTGTGCGGCGTCGCGCAGTTGCGCGAAGCCGGCGTCGAGGTCACGCTCTGCACCGATGACGGGAGCGAAGGCGAACGCGCCACGGTCGTCGAGCTCGGCAAGCGCATGCTCCCGGCCGACATCATCTACGGCTGTGGCCCGCCCGCGATGTTGCGCGCGCTGTGCGACGTCGCGAACGCCGCACGCGTGCCGTGCGAGATCTCGATGGAAGAGACGTTCGGCTGCTCGATGGGGACGTGCTGGGGATGCGTCGTGCCGGTGCGCAAGGGCAGCCCGCAGGGCACCGGGTATCCGCCAGCGCCGCGCGATTCGCGCGCATTTGATCTCGCGCGCGTCTGCATCGACGGCACGGTGTTCTCCGCGAGCGACGTGTTGTGGCTGGAAGCGTACGCATGAGCGAGCGCAACGGGACCGCGCACGCGCCGGATCAGACGGTCAGCATCGGCCGCCTCACGCTTGCGAACGCCACGATCGCGGCCAGCGGCTGCTACAATCGCGGCGCGGAGTTCGCGCGCATCATCGACGTCGGCGCGTACGGCGCGATCACGCTCAAAAGCATCACCCGAGAGCCGCGGCTTGGCAACCAGATGCCGCGCATCGCGCTGACGCCGTCCGGCATGCTCAACGCGATCGGCCTCCAGGGACCCGGCATCGAATACTTCGTCGAACACGAGGCTCCGAAACTCACCGGCGTGCCGACGGTCGTCATCGCGAGCGTCGCCGGATTCACGGTCGGTGAGTTCGTCGACGTCGCCGCAGCGATGGACTGCTTGCCGGGCATCGCCGCGATCGAGCTCGATGTGTCGTGTCCAAACGTGGACAGCGAAGGCGAATGCTTTGCGGTCGATCCGCGCGCGACCGACGCCGTCGTCTCCGCGGTGAAACGCCGAGTCGCGCTTCCGGTGATCGCGAAGCTGACGCCGAACGTCACGGACATCCGGCCGATCGCCCGCGCGGCGGAAGAAGCCGGCGCCGACGCTATCTCGCTCGTCAACTCGCTGCGCGGTATGGCGATCGACGTCGAGCGCGCGCGCCCGACGTTGGCCAACGGGACCGGCGGACTGACCGGGCCTGCCATCAGGCCGGTGGCCGTGTATCAGGTTTGGGAGGCCGCTCAGACGGTGAAGATCCCGATCATCGGCATGGGCGGCATCGACTCGGGTCGCGACGCGCTTGAGATGATGATGGCGGGCGCGACCGCCGTCGCGATCGGCACGGCCAACTTCCACGATCCCGAGGTGCCGATGCACGTGCGCGATGCGATCGCCGCGGAAGCCGCGCGGCGCGGATTCGCGAGCGTCCGCGCGCTCACCGGGTTGGCCAATCCGGGCTTCGCCGCTGCGCGCTGGCCCGCCGATCGTCGCCCCGAGAAAGCGCAGGCGCCGCGATGACCGAGCTGATCGTCGCCCTCGACGAGCCGACGTACGATGACGCGATCGCCGCGGTGGACAAGACAAGCGCCGTCGCCCGCTGGTATAAGGTCGGCTATCAGGCCTTCTATGGCTACGGCGACCGGATCATCGAAGCGCTGCGCGGCCGCGAGCTGCACCTGTTCCTCGACCTCAAACTCCTCGACATCCCGAACACCGTCGCCGCCGGCGTTGGAGCGCTCGCCCGCTATCGCCCGGCAATGCTCACCGTCCACGCGTCAGGCGGCGGGCCGATGCTGGCCGCCGCCGCGCGCGCGCGCGACGAAGCGAACGCGTCGGGCGCCGCCATGCGCCTGCTGGCGGTGACCGTACTGACGAGCCTTTCTAAAGAAGAACTTGTACTGGCCGGCGAGGATTTGGACCCGCACGAGCTGGTCGCGATGCGGGCCGAGCTCGCGCTGAACAACCGCATGGACGGCATCGTATGCGCTGTGGACGACCTTTCGATCATCCGGGCGCGCACAGGCGATTCGCTGACCGCCGTCTGCCCCGGCATCCGGCCGGCGGGCGTGGGCGCGGACGACCAGCGGCGCGTCGCGACGCCGCTCGAGGCCGCCTTAGCCGGCGCGAATTTCGTCGTCGTCGGACGCCCGATCACGGCAGCGGCCGATCCTGCCGCGGCAGCACGCGCAATTCTGGCCGATCTCGCGTCCGTCAAACCGTTGGGCGCGATCTGACGTGACGCCGCAGGAAGTCCTCGCGCTGCTCGAGCGGCGCGGCGCCATGCTATCGGGACATTTCTTGCTCTCGTCGGGCTTGCACAGCGATCGCTTCATCCAGAAGTTCCGCATCTTCGAGGATCCGCCGACGGCTGAGGCGGTTTGCGCCGCGCTCGCGGATCGTCTGCGCGGCGCGGCGCCGGATCTGGTGATCAGCGCGGCGATCGGCGGAATCATCCCCGGTTACATCGTCGCGAAAGCGTTGGGCGTGCGCGACATCTTCGTCGAGAAGGAGGCGGGCGTTCCCGTGCTGCGCCGCGGGTTCGCGATCGCGCCCGGCGAGCGCGTCGCCGTGATCGAAGACGTGATGACGACGGGCAAATCCGCTTCCGAGGTGGTCGACGTCGTGCAGCGCGCCGGCGGCAACCTGGTCGCGATCGGCGCAGTCGTGAAACGAGGCAGGCCGTCGCTGCCGCTGCCGGTCACCGCGTTGCTCGAGCTGCCCTTGCGCGACTATGATCCCGCGCAGTGTCCGCTCTGCCACGATCGCGCGCCGCTCACCGACCCCGGCAGCCGCCGCACGCCGCAGTAGCGGTCGAATTTATTCGACGTGAAGCTCCAGCTCGTCTCGGATCTGCACGTCGAATCCAATCCGCTCGCGCCGTTCGAGACAGTTGGCGACGTGCTGGTCATCGCCGGCGACACCCACGTCGAACCCACGGGTCTTGCGCAGTGGCTGCAGCACAAGCAACCGGCGGTGCCAACCATCATCGTGCTCGGCAATCACGAGTTCGACCACAAGCGCTTCGATGAAGTGTTGCCGGCCTTTCGCGCCGCGGTGGCGGATTTTCCAAATGTGCATCTGCTCGAGCGCGATCGCTTGGACATCGGCGGCGTGACCTTCTTGGGCGCCAACCTGTGGACCGACATGCGCGGCGGGCTCGACGCGCCCGCGGTCGCGCGCGTCCTCAAATGGTTCGACATGCGCGGCGTGACCGTCGACGACCTGATGGCCGTGCACCGCTCGACGCGCGAGTGGCTGCGCGCGGAGTTGCAGCGCGCGGGCGAGCGCGCGGTGGTCGTGACCCATACCGCGCCGTCATACCGCAGCCAGCATCCGCGCTTCGCGGGCTCGCCCCTCAACGGTTTTTTCGCGAGCGACATGGACCGCTTCGTCGAGGAGCTGCGCCCGCAGCTCTGGCTGCACGGTCACATGCATGACGCGGTGGACTACCGCATCGGTGCGACGCGCGTGGTGAGCAACCCGCGCGGTTACGCGGGCGAGAACCCGCGGTGGGATCCGGCGGCAGCGATCATCGAGGTCGTCTAAGCAGCAAGTTCAGCACGAGCGTGAGGATGACCGAAAGCACGAGCGACGTCCCGATCAGCAATGTCGCCTGCCACCCTCTGCCGCTCACGGTGATATCGCCTGGCAGCGCGCCCAGATGCAGCGGCCGAGCCAGGATGAAGAGCACGCCCGCGACGACGAGGACGATACCGGCTCCGATGAGCAATCGGCCGATCTGCGTGGTGGCGTCAGGCATGCGGATCTCCACCTGCGGCGTTGACCTGCGCGATGGCCGCCTCGACGCCGGCGTCGAGGAACGTCTCGATGCCCGCGACGGCGCGCCCGATGACCTCGGGCAGCGTAGCTTCCTCTTCCTTCGTGAAATTGCTGATGACGTGATCGATGAGGTCGCCGTCTTGGCGCCCGACGCCGACGCGCAGGCGCGCGAACCCCGTCGAATGCAGTGATCCGATGATCGACTTGAGACCGTTATGTCCGCCGTCGGTGCCGCTGCGCCGCATCCGCAGCCGGCCGAACGGCAAGTTGACATCGTCGGCGACGACGAGCAGGCCGCGCAGGGAGATCTTATAGTACGGCATGAGTTGCGCGACGCTTTCGCCCGAGAGGTTCATGAAGGTCTGCGGCAGCGCCAGGATGGTGTCGAGATCGGGCAGTTGCGTGACGCGCGCTTGAAAGCGGTTACGCCACGGCGGCGCCGCGTGCGCCTGCGCGAGCGCCTCGACGACCCGGAAGCCGATGTTGTGACGCGTGCGGGCATACGAACGCCCCGGATTGCCGAGCCCGGCGATGAGGCGCGGACTCCGGGGCGTGCGGGTATCGTCCGGCGAGTGCGCCTTAGCTCTCCTCGGCTTCTTCCTCGGCCGGTTTCTTCTCGCCGATGAGCTCCGGTTGCGCGAGCTCGGTGACCGCGACGGCCGGAACTTCTTCCTCCGCCTTTTGCGGCGCGAGCACGGAGAGCACGATCTCGTCGTCCTCTTCCACGATCTTCACGCCCGACGGCGCCGTCAGTTCGCGCACGTGGACGTTGTCGCCGATGTTGAGGTTCGAAACGTCGACCTCGATCTGCTCGGGGATCGATCCAGGCAGCGCCTCGACCGCGATCTCACGCAGCACGATGTCGAGCACGCCGCCTTCCTTGACGCCGGGGGCGTTGCCGACCACGACGACAGGGACGTTCGCCTCGACGGCCTCGTTGAGGTTGACCGCATACAGATCGATGTGGATGAGGTGATGGCTGATGATGTCGTGCTGGCGCTCGTGCACCATCACCGGCGTCGCGCCGCGGCCTTCGATCTCAAGGGTGAAGACCGAGTTGATGTTATGACCGCTCAACGCGCTGCGCAGGTCGCGCGCCTCGATGACGATGGGCAGCGGATCGCTGAACTGATGACCGTAGACGACGCCGGGGACCTTGCCGTCGTTGCGCAATTTGTTGACAGCGTGGCTGCCGGTCTGCGACCGGGGCTTTGCTGCGATGCTGATCGTCTCCATTATGCCTTTCTTCTACGCTACGTCGGAGCGCCCGACGCAAGACTAAAAAGTGGTTGATCGTCGACGCCGTCCTGGCCCAACGTGCGCTCCTGCGTCGTTGTAGAGCTCGGACACCGAGCGATTGGCCGAGATGCGCCGGATGCTTTCGGCGAGCAGGCGGCCGACCGACAGCACCTTGATCTTCTCGCCGCGGATGTCGTCCGGCACGGGTATCGTGTTCGTGACGATGACCTCGGTGATCGGCGAGTCATTGAGCTTCTGCGCCGCGCCCGCCGCGAAGATGCCGTGCGTCGCGCAGGTGATCACCGACGTCGCGCCCCGCTCGAGCAGCGCCTCTGACGCTTTGACGAGCGTGCCGCCGGTCGAGATCATGTCGTCGATGATCACCGCGGTCTTGTCCTTGAGATCGCCGACGACTTCGCTCACTTCGTTGACGTCGGGCCGCGGCCGGCGTTTGAAGACGATCGCGACCGAGGACTGCAGTTTCTTCGCAAACGCTTCGGCGCGCGCCACGCCGCCTGCGTCCGGCGAGACCACGACGACGCCGGAGCCGCGCAGCTTCTTAGTGTTGATGAGGTAATTGGCCAAGATGAAGCTGGCGGTAAGATTATCGACCGGCTCGTCGAAGAATCCTTGGATCTGCGCCGCGTGCAGATCGACCGTGAGGATGCGCTGCACGCCCGCGGTCGTGAGCAGGTTGGCGACGAGCTTGGCCGAGATCGGCTCGCGGCCTTTCGTCTTCTTGTCCTGCTTCGCGTAGCCGTAGTACGGGATAACGGCGGTGATGCGATAGGCCGACGCGCGGCGCAGCGCGTCGATCATCAGCAGCATCTCCATCAAGGAATCGTTGACCGAGCGGCCGGGCTCGGGCGGCTTGCAGATGGATTGGATGACGAAGGCATCCGCGCCGCGCACGTTCTCGTGGATCTCGATGCGGCACTCCTCGTTGGCGAACGTCGTCACCAACGCTTTGCCCACATGGGTGCCCATCATATGCGCGATCTCGACAGCCAGCGCGCGGTTGGAATTGCCCGAGAAGAGGACCGGTTTTGCCGTAGCCATAACAGCGGTCTCCCGTCAAACGATAGAGCTACACATGGGCCCGGAGGCCCGTTGACTTGTTCTCCGAATAGAGCCGTTCGCCCCCTGCATGGAGATCAGATGCCTGAGTTCAAAGTCGAAGCCCCTTTCAAGCCTTCGGGCGACCAGCCCGCCGCGATCGACGCCATCGCGAAGGGCATCGAGCGTGGCGACCGCGCGCAGACGCTGCTCGGCGTGACCGGCAGCGGTAAGACCGCGACGATGGCGTGGGCGATCGAACGCGCCCGCAAGCCGACCCTCGTGCTGAGCCACAACAAAACGCTCGCCGCGCAGCTGTGCGGCGAGTTCAAAGAGTTCTTCCCGAACAACGCGGTCGAATATTTCGTCTCCTATTTCGACTACTACCAGCCCGAGGCGTACATCGCGTCGTCGGACACGTATATCGAAAAGGATTCGTCGATCAACGAAGAGATCGAGCGGCTGCGCCACTCCGCGACCCAGTCGCTGCTCACGCGTCGCGATACCATTATCGTCGCATCGGTCTCGTGCATCTTCGGTTTAGGCTCGCCGTCGGACTACATCGAGATGTCGCTCAACCTGCGCCGCGGCCAAGACTACGACCGCGACAAGCTCCTGCGCAAGCTCGTCGACATGCAGTACACGCGCAACGATCTCGCTATGGTACGCGGCACGTTCCGCGTGCGCGGCGACGTTCTCGAATTCGTCGCCGTCGACGACGAGATCATCACCCGCCTGGACTTCTTCGGCGACCAGATCGACCACATCACGCGCGTCAACCAGGTGACCGGCGAGATGCTCGACGATCTGTCCGAGCTCACGATCTTCCCGGCCAAGCACTTCATCACGCCGGAAGAGAAGCTCAAGCGCGCCGTCGGCAGCATCGAAGCGGAGCTCGAAGAACGGCTCGCCTATCTCAATCGCGAGGGCAAGCTGCTCGAAGCGCAGCGCCTCGAACTGCGCACGCGCAACGACGTCGAAATGCTGCGCGAGCTCGGCTATTGCAACGGCATCGAGAACTACTCGCGCCACCTCACCGGTCGTGCGCCGGGCCAAACGCCGTTCTGCTTGCTCGATTTCTTCCCGGACGACTGGCTGCTCGTCGTCGACGAGTCGCACGTCACGCTGCCGCAGGTCCATGGCATGTATCAGGGCGATCGCACGCGCAAGGAAGCGCTCGTCGAATACGGCTTCCGGCTGCCGTCGGCGATCGACAACCGGCCGCTGACCTTTGAGGAATTCGAAAAGCACGTCAACCAAGTCGTCTACGTCTCGGCGACGCCGGGCGAGTACGAACGCAAGCGCTCGACGCAGGTCGTCGAACAGCTCATCAGGCCGACCGGCTTGGTGGATCCGAAGATCGAGGTGCGGCCCACCAAAGGCCAAGTGGACGACCTCATGGAGGAAGTGCGCAAGCGCGCCCAATCCGGCGAGCGCGTGCTGGTGACCACGCTGACCAAGAAGATGGCCGAGGATCTCACCGACTACCTCATCGAGATGGGCGTGCGCGCGCGCTACCTGCACTCCGAGATCGACACGCTCGAGCGCATCTCGATCCTGCGCGACCTGCGGCTCGGCGAATTCGACTGCCTGGTCGGCATCAATCTGTTGCGCGAGGGGCTCGACCTGCCCGAGGTGTCGCTCGTCGCGATCCTCGACGCGGATAAAGAAGGCTACCTGCGCTCCGAGACCTCGCTTATCCAGACGATCGGCCGCGCGGCGCGCCACGTGAGCGGCACCGTCTTGATGTACGCGGACAACGTGACGCAATCGATGGAACGCGCCATCAACGAGACCGAGCGGCGCCGCGAGCGTCAGCTCGCGTATAACGTCGAGCACAACATCGATCCGAAGTCGATCCTCAAAGCCGTGCGCGACATCCTCTCGTCCGTGGGCGCGAGCGATGACACGCGCGCGCGCGTCGCGGGCCGGCAGCTCAAAGAGGTGCCGCGCGACGTGCTGCTCGCCACGATCGAGAAGCTCGAAAAGGAGATGCGCGCCGCCGCCGGCCGCCTCGAATTCGAGAAAGCCGCCGCGCTGCGCGACGAGCTCTGGGAGTTGCGCAAGCAGCTGCCCGACGGCGGTGACTCCGCGCTCTCGCGCAAAGCGCCGAAGGTCTTCGGACAGTCGGTCCGCGAGGCAGCGCTCTTCTGATCCGCGCGATCTTTTTCGATCTCGACGACACGCTGGTCGAGGACACTTTTTCGCTCGAGCGCTGCGCCGAAGCAGCGGTGCGCGAAGTCTCTCCCGATCTCAACATCGACGCGAACGCCCTCGCGGTCGCGTACGTCGATTCAGCGATCGATTTCTGGGAAAGCCTCGAGCCCGGCGCCCCGCCGCCCAAACCCGGTGACATCCGGCCGTCGATGTGGCGCGCGGCGCTGCGCCGTTTCGGCGTCGACGACCCGGACCTGGCGTCGCGCATCGCCCGGCGTTACGATCAGCTGCGCATCGAGCGGGTCGAGCTGTTTCCCGAAGCGGTGCAGGTGCTCCACCGGTTGCAGGGGCGCTACAAGATGTCGATCATCACCAACGGGTTCGCAGAGACGCACGACGTGAAGATCGCTCGGCTCGAGCTTGGCCGCTTCTTCGATCACGTGATCCTCGCCGGCGAGATGCAACTCGTCAAGCCCGACCCGAAGATATTCGAGCACGCGATGCGCTTGGCTGAAGTGACACCGGAAGAGAGCGTCATGGTCGGCGACCGCTTCAATCGCGACGTCGCCGGCGCGCACGCGGCCGGCATGCGCGCGGTCTGGGTCAACGTCCGCGGCGAGACCGCGCCGGCGAACGTGCGGCCCGCCGATGCGACCATCGTCACGATCGGCGATCTGCCCCAGGCGCTCGACCGGCTCTCGTAGCGGGCGCTCGCGAGCCGGCGGGAACGCCGCATTTGATGGTCTAACAGCCGCGCCAAGGTGTGATCCATTCTTCGCTATTTGCCTTTGAATAGAGGATGATCGAATGACACGCAATCTTTTGTTGTGCGGTGCCCTTGCGCTGTTCGCGGAGCTTGCATTCAACGCACAGCCGGTCTGCGCCGACAGCTCGATGATGAGCTCGACGGTCAACATCAGCGGCACGTGGAACGTCCAAACGACCGGCAACGAATTCAAAGCCGGCAAACTGTACTTGACGCAGCGCGGCAACACGATCGTCGGGTACTACGGCGCCAACAAGCAAGGACAGATCTCCGGCACGATGGTCAGTGGCGGTCAGATCAACGGCAATTGGAAGAGCCCAAGCGGCGCGGGCTGGATCACGCTCCATGTCACGCCCAACGCTAAGGGTTTCTCTGGGACGTGGGGCTACAACGGCCACAAATCCAACGGCAGCATCGTCGGCACCAAAGCTAGTTAGAGGGGGACCAGAAAAAATGACGCGGAGACAGTTCTTCTTCGGAATGCTCGCGGGGCTCTTGTTCGCGGCAGCGTGCCTTGGCGCGGGCGGCTCAGCCCGCGCTGCCAACAGTGGAGGCACTGCGGCTGCTGGGTTCAACGCCACGGGCGTGTACTGCGTCCAAGCCACCGGCAACACATTCACGCAAGGCCTGATCCACTTGACGCAGCAGAACGACACGATCGTCGGCCACTACGGGCACGGCGGGCAGCTCAGCGCGACGTTGAGCGGGACCGTGGCCACTGCGACATGGAAGGATCAACGCGGCGCCGGCTGGGCGACGCTCGTCTTCACTCCGGCAGGCCGCAACTTCGACGGCGAATGGGGTTACAACGGCCGAAAGGCTGAAGGGAAGATCGTAGCGACGCGCATCGACAAGAGCACGACGAACGCGAACACCTGCAAGTAAGCGCAGGGGTGATGCGAACGGAGCCCGCCGGCGTGCGGGCTCCGCGCATTTCACGGGATTCACCGTCGGCCGCGCCGAAAGAGACCCATCTCCATGCCTCAAAAACCGAACGGCGCGTCGTCCGACCCGCTCGCCGCCCCAGTCAGAGCGATTCCAGCCCGCCACGGACTGGAATCAATCGTCATCAAGGGCGCGCGCGAGCATAACCTCAAGAACATCGACCTCACGCTGCCCCGCAATCAGCTCATCGTGATCACGGGCTTATCGGGCTCCGGCAAGAGCTCGCTTGCCTTCGACACGATTTATGCGGAAGGCCAGCGCCGATACGTCGAGTCGCTCTCGTCCTACGCGCGCCAGTTCCTCGGGCAGATGGAAAAGCCCGACGTCGACTACATCGAGGGCCTCTCGCCGTCGATCTCGATCGACCAAAAATCGGCCAGCCACAATCCGCGCTCGACCGTCGGCACCGTGACCGAGATCTACGACTACCTGCGGCTGCTCTATGCCCGCGTCGGCAAGCCGCATTGCCCCAACTGCGGCCGCTCGATCACGCCCCAGACGGCCGAGCAGATCGTCGACCAGATCCTCAAGCTGCCCGAAGGCACCCGCATCCAGCTGTTGGCGCCGATCGTGCGCGGCCGCAAAGGCGAGTATCAAAAGCTGTTCGAGCAAGCCGTCAAGGATGGCTACGCGCGCGTGCGCGTCGACGGCGAGATCCGCGAATTGCGCGAGAAGATCACGCTCGACAAGAAGCGCAAGCACACGGTCGAGATCGTGATCGACCGGCTGGTCATGAAGGAAGGCCTGCGCAAGCGGCTCACGGATTCGGTCGAAACCGCGCTGCGCTTGACGCAGGGCCTGGTCACCGCGCTCGTCCAGCGCCCGAACGCCAAAGAAGAAGCCCTGCCGTTCTCCGAAAAACTGTCCTGCATCCACTGCGGGCTGTCGTTCGAGGAGCTCGCCCCGCGCCTGTTCTCGTTCAACTCACCCTACGGCGCATGCCCTGATTGCACCGGACTCGGCGTCAAGATCGAGATCGATCCACGCTTGGTCATCCCCGATCGCACCAAGACGTTCCGCGAAGGCGCGGTCGTGCCGTGGAGCAAGAATCTCTCGGCCGGCATGAACACGTTCTACGTGCAGCAGGTCGAATCGCTGTTGCGCAGCGAGGGCTACGATCTCGATACGCCCGTCAAGAAGATCCCGAAAGACCTGCTCGACTTGATCCTCTACGGCGACGACGAGGAAGACGACAAGCGCAAGTTCACGTTCCGCACGAAGTCGGGCAAGAAGTGGCACTACGAAGGCCACTATCGCGGCATCATCCCGCAGCTGCAGAAGCGCTACGAAGAGACGTCGTCCGATTACGTCAAGGAAGAGATCGACAAGCTCATGACGTCGGTCAAATGTCCGACGTGCCACGGCGCGCGCCTGAAACCGGAGGCGCTCGCGGTCACCGTGGATGAACTGAACATCGCGCAGCTGACGGCGCTGCCGGTGGATCGCGCGCTCGCGTTCATGGAGCGCGTGCGTTTGAGCGGCCGCGACGAGCAGATCGCGCGCCAGATCGTAAAAGAGCTGCGCGCGCGGCTCGGGTTCTTGGTCAACGTCGGCTTGGAGTATCTCACCCTCGATCGCGCGGCGATGACGCTGTCGGGCGGCGAGGGGCAGCGCATCCGCTTGGCGACGCAGATCGGCTCGTCGCTCGTCGGCGTGCTCTACGTGCTGGACGAGCCTTCGATCGGACTGCATCAGCGCGACAACGCGCGTCTGCTCGCGACGCTCAAGACGCTGCGCGACCTCGGCAACACGTTGATCGTCGTCGAGCACGACGAAGAGACGATGCGCGAAGCCGACTACATCGTCGACATCGGACCGCGTGCCGGCAAGGAAGGCGGGCACGTCATCGCGGCCGGCAGCATCGGCGACATCGAAGCGGCGCCCGAGTCGCTGACCGGCAAGTACCTCAAAGGTGACGCGTTCATCCCGATCCCCCGCAAGCGGCGCACGTCTAAAGGTACGCTGTCGATCAAGAACGCGCGCGCGAACAACCTGCACGGCATCGACGTTGACTTCCCGCTCGGCGTGCTCACGGCCGTGACGGGCGTCTCGGGTTCGGGCAAATCGAGCTTGGTCGAGCTGGTGCTCTACCGCGCGCTGGCCCACCATCTGCACGGCCAGCCGCCGGACGAAAGCTTCGGCCGCGTCGAAGGGTTGGCGCAGCTCGACAAAGCGATCGTGATCGATCAGTCGCCGATCGGCCGCACGCCGCGCAGCAACCCGGCGACGTACACCGGCGCGTTCGATCCGATCCGAGAGCTGTTCTCGATGACGCCCGAGGCGCGTGCGCGCGGTTATGCGCCCGGCAGATTCTCGTTCAATGTCAAGGGCGGGCGCTGCGAAGCGTGCGCCGGCGACGGCATCATCAAGATCGAAATGCATTTCCTGCCCGACGTGTACGTGCCGTGCGAGGTCTGCAAAGGCAAGCGCTACAACCAGCAGACGCTCGACGTCACCTACAAGGGCAAGACGATCGCCGACGTCCTCGAGATGCGGGTCGATGAGGCGGCGGAGTTCTTCGCCAACGTGCCGCGCGTGGCCGGCAAGCTGCGCACGATCACCGATGTCGGACTCGGCTACATCCAAATGGGCCAGCCCGCGACGACGCTGTCGGGAGGCGAAGCGCAGCGCGTGAAGCTTGCCACGGAGCTGTCGCGGCGCGGTACCGGCCGGACGTTCTACATCTTGGATGAGCCGACCACCGGCTTGCACTTCGCTGACATCGCGCATCTGTTGCGCGTGCTCGACCGGCTTGTTGACGCAGGTAACACCGTGCTGGTGATCGAGCACAACCTCGACGTCATAAAGACGGCTGACCACGTCATCGATCTGGGCCCCGACGGCGGAGACAAAGGCGGACGGGTGATCGCCAGCGGCACGCCCGAAGAGGTCTCGGAAAACACGCGTTCGTACACCGGACAATACCTGCGCCGCGTGCTGTCCGACCCGCGCGCCCATATCGCGATCACCAGCGACCACACTGCGGTCGCTGATTTTGAGCGCGCGAACCGCGAGCTGCTGCGCGTGCTGGAAGAGGCTAAGACCTCATGAGACACCTGCCGATACAGTATCGAGAGGTATGAACTCGCATGGCTGAGGCACTTGACACCGGCGAGCTTCCTGTAGCGTTATCGCTACCGGTGTCAGTCACCGCGCGCAACGCCGATCTTAAGATCGATGTCACCGGCAAGGCGACCCATCTCGATGAGAAGGGTCTCGTCGTCACGTTCCCGGTGGAAGTGCCCGAAGGCACCGTGCTGTTCACCACCATCGATATGCGCAGCATCAACTCGTCGGCGCGCGGCCTGATCAAGGTCAAATCGCAGACGGCCATCGGCGAGCACGGCGGCTATCGGACGATCGCCGACTTCGTGGATCTCAACGACGACGGCAGGCGCAAGATCGCCAAGATGCTCGGCGGCCCGGCCGAAGAGCTCGCCCCGGTCGCGTCACGCGGCCCCGCTGTCGAAACGCTTGGCGCCAACCCGCGGGGCGGGTACGTGCGAACGCCGCAAGCGGCTGCCAACGCCGCTGATTACCGGCCGGTATCGGCCGCGCCCGCAGCACGCCGCGCGTATTTCGAGCCTGCGCCGATGCGCGCACAAGCCAGAGCGTCCACATCGACGCGCTTCTGGGGCTCTCTCGGTGTGACGTTCTATGTCTGCCTGATCCTGGCCATCGTCGCGCTCTTCCCGCAAGGCCGCGCATTCGAGTGGCTCGTCATCAGTTACATCGGTTACGCGCTCGAGCGCACGTGGTACTGGGCGAACAACATCGGCCACGTGAACCTCCACGACAACCAGTAACCGCGCTTCACGAACCCAGCAATCCGCGCAGCCCTTGTTCGTCGATGATCTTCACGCCGAGCGATTCTGCTTTTGCGAGTTTCGTGCCGGCCGCGTCGCCCGCGACGACGTAGTCCGTCTTCTTGCTCACCGAGCCTGAGACTTTGCCGCCGGCCCCGACGATCAGCTCGGTGGCCGCCTCGCGGCTGAGCGCCGGCAACGTCCCCGTCAACACGAACGTCTTGCCGCGCAGTGGCCCACTATCCGCGCGGGGTTTCGCTTGGCCGCGCAGCGTCACGCCGGCATTGCGTAGTTTCTCGACGACCGCGCGATTTTGCGGCTGCGCGAAGAACGAGGCGACGCTCTCGGCGATCGAAGGGCCGATCTGCTCGATCGATTCCAGCTCCTGCGCCGGCATCGCGGCGAGCGTGTCGATGTCGCCGACCGCATCCGCCAGCAGCTGCGCGTTTTGTAAGCCGACGAAGCGGATGCCGAGCGAATAGAGCACCCGCGCGAAGGGTCGCGACTTGCTGCGCTCGATGCTCGCGAGCAGATTCGACACCGTCTTCTCGCCGGTCCGCGGCAGCGTCCGCAACTTTTCCGCGGTCAGCGCATAGATATCGCCGACGTCGTGCACGAGACCGGCGCCGGCGAGCGCGGCGCAGAACTTGTAGCCCAGTCCCTCGATATCCATCGCGCCGCGCGACGCGAAGTGCGCGAGGCGTTCGACGATCTGCGACGGGCACACCGCGTTCGGGCAATACGCCATCGCCTCGCCTTCGGCGCGCTGTATCGGCGTGCCGCAGGCCGGACAATGGGTCGGCAGATGATAGACGGGCAGCCGTTTACCGGCGCGCGCGGCGACCAGCGGTCCGACGATCTCCGGGATGACCTCGCCCGCGCGCCGCACCGTGACGATGTCGCCGACGCGGATATCCTTGGCGTGCACGTAATCTTCGTTGTGCAGCGTCGCCATAGAGACGGTGACTCCGCCGACCTGCACGGGCTCGAGCACGGCATACGGGTTGACGCTGCCGGTGCGGCCCACGTTGACCTCGATCGAGAGCAGTTTGGTCGTGACCTCCTCGGGCGGATACTTGAACGCCACCGCCCAGCGCGGTTCGCGGCCGACCGAGCCGAGCGCGCGCTGCTGCGCGAGCGAGTCGATCTTGACGACGACGCCGTCCGTGCCATAGTCGAGCGCCGTGCGTTTGGTCTCCCATGCGTTGCAGAACGTGATGACGTCGTCGAAGGACTCGAAGCGTCGCGCTTCCTTATTGACGGGGAAGCCGAAGGCATCGAGCGCGGCGAGCAGATCCCATTGCGTCGCGACCCGCAGGGCCGGCTGGTTGGCGCCGATGCCGTACCCGAAGAAGCGCAATGGCCGCTGTGCGGTCGCAGCCGGATCGAGCTGGCGCAGACTGCCTGCAGCCGAATTGCGCGGATTGGCGAACGGCGCTTCGCCGTCGGCGACGCGGCGCTCGTTCAAGCGCTCGAAGTCGGAGCGGCGTATGTAGACCTCGCCGCGCACCTCGAGCAAGCCGGGCGCCGGCACGCGCAGGCGCAGCGGTATCGAGCGCACGGTGCGCAGATTCGCGGTGACCTCTTCACCGACGACGCCATCGCCGCGCGTGGCGCCCGATTCGAAGACGCCGTCGCGGTAGCGCAGCGAGACCGCAAGGCCGTCGATCTTCAATTCCGCGGTATACGCCGCGTCCTCTCCATCGAGCTGGCGCGCGACCCGCGCCTGCCACGCCTTGATCTCGTCTTCCCCGAACGCGTTGCTCAGCGACAGCATGGGCACGCCGTGCTCGAAGGGCGCGAAACTCGATGAAGGCGCGGCCCCGACACGCTGGGTCGGACTGTCCGGCGCGCGCAGCTCCGGATGCGCGTCTTCGAGCGCGCGCAGCTCGCGCATCAGCGCGTCGTACTCGGCGTCGCTGACGCTCGGCGAGTCGCGCACGTAGTACTCTTCGTTGTAGCGCTCGAGCAGCCGGCGCAGTTCGGCGGCCCGCTCAGGCGGCGAAGGGGTGCTCATCGGAAGCTCGGCCTTAGACGACGCGCGTCAGGAATCCGTCGTCATCTTCTTCGCGATCGTGCAGCCAGTGGAGCGCATCCTGTAGATCGCGCGCGACGTCGCCGGCGAGCACGCTGTGCTTGTGCTCGCTGGCCAAGTGGTCCGCGGTGACGCCATGCCAGTAGGCGCCGATGGCGGCCGCTTGGCGCGTGGTGCACCCGGCGGCGATCATGGCCCCGATGATCCCGGAGAGTACATCACCTGTGCCGGCGGTGGCGAGCAGTTCGTTGCCGGTGAGATTGACGTACGAGACTTCTTTGGTGGCGACGATCGAACGCGGTCCTTTGAGCAAGAGCGTGATGTCATGCGTCTGAGCGAAGTCGTCGGCCGCCTGCATCCGATTGGTGATCGCCGCGTCGGCGTTCTCTCCCAGGAGGCGGGCGAACTCGCCATCGTGCGGTGTGAGCACCGCCTTCTTGCCGTTGATGAGATCGACGTGACCCGCGAGCGCGAACAGCGCGTCGGCGTCAACGACCAGCGGTCGAGTGGTCGCCTGGATGAACGCGCGGATGATCGTCTGCGTCGACTCCTCGCGTCCGAGGCCAGGGCCGATCACAACCGCGCCGGCATGTCGGGTCAGCTCCAGCAAGAACTCGGTCACTGATTCTGGGCTGCCCTCGGGCCATGGCGCGATGATCTGCTCCATGACGTGATTGCCGATCGCGTCGGCCGCGCCGGCCTGGGCAGGCGATGGTCACATAGCCCGCACCCGCGTATTGCGCGCCGAGCGCCGACAGCGCCGGCGCGCCGACGTACTTCGGACTGCCGCCGATGATGACGATGTCGCCGGCCGTCCGCTTGTTGGCGAGCGCGCTGCGTGCCGGCAGCCAATAGAAGAACTGCTGCTTGGTCATGATGTGATAGCGGCCGCCGACGTCTGCGAGGATCGCCGGCGGGATGCCGATGTGCGCGACCCACAGCTCGCCGACGTACGAAGCCGCTGGATAGAGGAGCATCCCGACCTTCGGCGCCGCCATGGTCACCGTTGCGGATGCGGTCACCGCTGGTCCCGGCACCATGCCGGTGCTCGGGTCGATGCCCGTCGGCATGTCGACTGCGACCACGTCGCGATCCGCGATGTTCATCTCGTTGACCCACGCCCGGTACGGCTCGCGCAAGGGGCCGGTCGCGCCTGTGCCGAGCAGGCCGTCGATGATGAGCGCCGCCGAGCGCAGACCGGAGCGGAAGAACTCGGGCGACTGGTCGGGCAAGAAGCTGATGGACGCGCCCAGGCTTTCCATGATCTCGAGCTGCGTGCGGCAGAGCTCGTTGCAATCGTCGAGCTTGGCGCCCATGTAGATGTCAGGCTCGAAGCCGAGCTGCATGAGGTAGCGCGCGGCTACGAGCGCGTCGCCGCCGTTGTTGCCTGGGCCGGCGACGACCGCGATGCGGATCGGATCGCCCTCTAACTCCTCGACGAAGTCGCGCGCGAGCTCGGCGACGCCGCGGCCGGCCGATTCCATCAGGATGATCGGCGGAATGCCGACGTCGTCGACGGCGCGCTGATCGGCGGCGCGCATCTCTTCGGGGGTAAGCGCGTTCATCGGGCCACGGCGGCTTCAACCGCCATGGGTCGGGAGGCTTCCAGTGCTTCGTCGGCTTCGAGGATCACGGTCGCGACGGCGTTCACGCGGCTATGCGAGATCGTCAAGTGCATCCGGCTGACGCCGCGCAGCGAGGTGAGCCGCTCCGCGCGCCCAGTGAGCGCGACATACGGTTTGCCGCTGCGTTCGTGGCGCACGCCGACGAGGCGCCAAGGGATGGCGTGGCCGAACGCTTTGCGCGTGGCCTCTTTGGCCGCGAACGCGCCGGCAAGGCGCTCGGCGAAATGGCGATAGCGCATCGCGTGGGCTATCTCTTCAGGCGTGAACACCTTCTTGGCGAAGCGCGCGAGCTTGTCGGGAGCGAAATTGAAGCGCTCGACTTCGGCGACGTCCGTTCCTAATCCGATGATCATGTCGTTGTGGCTCCAGGCATGCTCAGGCGAAGGACTTAGCGGCGGGCAGTGGAAGGTGAGAAGCCGTGGAAAAGATTGGGCTCGTGCCCATGAACACCATCGCTGCCGACATGTGCGAACGCCTCGCCCCTTGCCTCGAGGAGCGTTTCCTTCACAAGTTCGCACTCGAAAAGCCGCTCACCCTCTCCCCTTCGCTCGCAAACGCGACGCGCCATCAGTACTTCCTCACCACGGTCTTCAATAAGATGACCGCCGCGGCGCCGAACCGCGACGGTTTTCTGCTCGGCATCATCGGCGACGATCTGTACAAGACGTCGCATAGTTTTATCTTCGGCGACGCGAGCGACACCGAGCGCATCGCGGTCGTCTCGACGTTCCGCCTACGTCCGGAGTTCTACAACGACAAACCGGACGACGTCGTGCTCTTCAATCGAGTGCTCAAAGAGTGCGTGCACGCGCTCGGCCACGCGTTCGGACTGAAGCACTGCTACAACGCGCGCTGCGCGATGTACTACAGCCACTCGGTTTACGACACCGACGGCAAGCAGAACTATTTCTGCGACACCTGCGACAAGCGCCTTCGCGCGAATCGTTGACCGTTGTAGCGGTCGAATTTATTCGACTGTGAAAGAACTTCGCTGGCTCTGGTTGCTATGCGTCGTCCTCGCCGTCGGGGGCTTGTTCGCGCTTCAGAGCATGCTCGGGTTCTCGTGGGATGCGTGGACGATCGGGTTCATCCTGATCGCCGTCGTGTGGATACTCTACCAGTGGTATCGCCGCTATCCGCGCAGCTGAGTTCGCAAAACGGCGAGCGCGATCTGGGTTTTCGCGTCGGGGAGCTCATCGCGCTCAACCATCGCCCACGCGTCGGCGACCGGCATGACGACGACTTCGATCGATTCGTTCTCCTCGGGCTGGGCGACGCCCGGGCTCAAGCCCTCGGCGACGAAGAGGTGCAAGAGCTCGCTGCAAAAGCCCGGCGCCGTGTAGAACGACCAGAGCCGCCGCAGCCGTTCGCAGCGGTAACCCGTTTCTTCGACAAGCTCGCGCCGCGCGCACGCCTCGGGATCTTCGCCGCGCTCCAGTTTCCCGGCGGGAACCTCCAAGAGGACGCGGCCGGTCGCCGGCCGGTATTGACGGACCAGCACGATCGAGGCCGGCGTGGGCTGCGCGATGATGCAGACGCCGCCGTTGTGTTCGACGATCTCGAACTTCGACGTGTGTCCGTTGGGCAGTACGACGTCATCGACGCGCACGTTGAGCACGTGGCCTTCATAGATGCGGCGGGTTTGTACGACGTTGTTCACGAAGCATCGTTCCCCAAGCCCACTGCACTCTCCTAAGGAAAAACGTACCATCGACATGCGCGAAGTCGTCATCGCCGCCGCAGCACGGACCCCGATCGGCAGATATGGGGGCGCGTTGCGCCGCATCAGGCCCGACGACATGTCCGCGATCGTGCTGCAGGCGCTCGCGCAGCGCAGCGGCGTGGATCCCGCCGATATCGAGGACGTCGTGTGGGGCTGCAGCAACCAGGCCGGCGAAGACAACCGCAACGTCGCGCGCATGGCCGTGCTGGC
The DNA here is from genome assembly GCA_963812135.1 of Vulcanimicrobiota bacterium. Taxonomy (GTDB): domain Bacteria; phylum Vulcanimicrobiota; class Vulcanimicrobiia; order Eremiobacterales; family Eremiobacteraceae; genus JAFAHD01. Next base: position 123,223 of record CAWETU010000001.1, on the reverse strand, counting down.
GGCAGGCTTCCCCGACTCGGTGGCAGGCGCGACGGTCAACCGCTTGTGCGGCTCCGGTCTGCAGGCGATCAATTTCGCCGCGCAAGCGATTGCGTGCGATGCGGGCGACATCTTCCTCGCGGGCGGCGTCGAGAGCATGACGCGCGCGCCATACGTGATGCCCAAACCCGAGACCGAGTATGCGCGGGCGCCGCAACTGTACGACACGACGCTAGGCGCGCGCATGTATAATCCCGTGCTGACCCAACGCGGCTATCCGCCCATCTCGATGGGCGAGACCGCCGAGAATGTGGCGGAGCGCTATCGCATCGGACGGCAAGAGCAAGACGAGTTCGCGCTCGCAAGCCAACACAAGACCGGCCACGCGCAGCGCAGCGGCGCATTTGTCGCCGAACTGATCGGCGTGCCGCTGCCGCGCAACGGGAAAGTGCCAAAGGACGCCAAGCCAGAGATATTCCTCGAAGACGAGCATCCGCGTCCGGACACAACGATGGAGCAGCTCGCGAAGCTCAAGCCCGCGTTCCGTGAAGGCGGCACCGTCACCGCCGGCAATTCGAGCGGCATCAACGACGGCTCGGCCGGCGTCGTGCTCATGTCTGCAGCTGAAGCGAAACGCCGCGGGATCGAGCCGCTGGCGCGCATCGTCACGACGGCGGTCGCGGGCGTCGATCCGAACTGCATGGGACTCGGGCCGATACCGGCGACGCAGAAGGCGCTCGCGCGCGCTGGCCTGCGCATCGACGACATCGACCTCGTCGAACTCAACGAGGCGTTTGCAGCGCAGTCGCTGGCGTGCGTGCGCGAGCTTGAGATCCCGCCCCAGCGCGTCAACGTCAACGGTGGCGCGATCGCGCTCGGCCATCCGCTCGGCTGCAGCGGCGCCCGTATCCTCGTCACGTTGCTGCATGCGATGCATGCGCGCGGCGCCAAGCGCGGACTCGCCACCATGTGCATCGGCGTCGGCCAAGGCATCACCACCATCGTCGAGCGACCATAGGAGAACTCCGAAGTGGCCACAGTCGTCGAACAAAAGACGTACGACCTGCTCATCAACGGCGAATCGGTCAAGGCGCAAAGCGGCGCGACGTTCGCCGCGATCAATCCCGCGACGAACGAGAAGCTCGCTGACGTCGCCTCGGCCGGCATCCACGACGCGGACGCTGCGGTGGCCGCGGCCCGCAAGGCGCTTGAAGGCAAATGGAGCACGATGGCGCCCGCGCGGCGCGCGCGCGTGCTCTTCAAGATCGCCGCGCTCATCGGCGAGCGGCTCGACGAGCTGGCGCGGATCGAAGTGCTCAACAGCGGCAAGACGATCTCGGGCGCAAAGGCCGAGATCGGCCAAGTCATCGAGGATTTTGAGTTCTACGGCGGCGCGGTCACCAAGATCGGCGGCAACACGCTCGCATCGCCGCCCAATTTCTTCAATTATACGCTCAAAGAGCCGGTCGGCGTCTGCGCGCAGATCGTGCCGTGGAACTACCCGCTGCTGATGGCGGCATGGAAAGTGGCGCCGGCGCTGGCGGCGGGCTGCACGATCGTGCTCAAACCCGCCAGCCCCACGCCGATCACCGCGATTCTACTCGGCCAGATCTGTTTAGAAGCGGGTTGTCCTCCGGGCGTCGTCAACGTGTTGCCGGGCCCCGGCGCCACGATCGGCGCACACCTCGCCGCGCACCCGGGTGTCGACAAGGTCGCCTTCACCGGCGAGACGTCGACCGGACGCACCATCATGGAGCTGGCGGCGGGCACGATCAAGCGCTTGACGCTCGAGCTCGGCGGCAAATCGCCGAACCTGGTGTTCGAGGACGCCGACGTCGACGCAGCGGTCGCAGGCGCGCTGCATGCTATCTTCTATAATGCGGGCCAATCGTGCGACGCCCGTTCGCGCATCCTCTTGCACGAGCGCGTGTATGACGATTTCATCGCCAAGTTCGTGGCCAAGGCCAAAGCGCTCAAGGTCGGCGATCCACTCGACCCGTCGACACACGTCGGCGCTATCATCTCAAGGAAGCAGCTCGAGAAGATCGAGGGCTATGTCGGCATCGGCGCGCAAGAAGGCGCGACCGTCGCATGCGGCGGCACGCGCCCCGACGGCGCGCTTGCAGCCGGCAATTTCCTGATGCCGACCGTGCTCGACAAGGTGACGAACTCGATGCGCGTCGCGCAAGAAGAGATCTTCGGTCCGGTCGCCGTCGTCACGACATTCAAAGACGAAGCCCAAGCGCTGGCGATGGCGAACGACTCGGTCTACGGATTAGCCGCGTCGGTGTGGACCCGCGATGCGGGGCGCGCGCAGCGCGTCGCGAGCGGCCTCAAGTCGGGCGGCGTCGCGATCAACTCGCCGATCTCCATCATCCCGGGCGTGCCGTTCGGCGGCTACAAGCAGTCCGGCTTCGGCCGCGAGCTGGCGATGCAGACGCTCGACCTCTACACCGAGACGAAGGGCGTCGTCATGTACACCGGCACGAAACCCATAGAGCTGTTCAAAGTCTGATCCCGGGCTTCTAGTCCTCGCCGACCAGATCAGACACGATGCGGTTGCTCAACCGCTCGATGATGTCGATCTCGTCGTGCGCTTGCGCCATCGCCGCATCGAGCGTGGGCACGCCTTGCTGGCCGTTCATCGAGACGGCCATCACGTAGAACTTGTCGGCCTGCGCGAAGAGCGGTTCGATGTGGACGTCACGCTGCACGCCTGACTCATCGGTGAACAAATATCGTACGGCCGCATGGGTGCAGCGGCCGCCGATCTCATCCCAATGCGGCTCTGGCGGTGCGTGCGCGAGTAGCACTTGTGCCGGATTCACGCCCTCGAGCGCTTGGATCGTGCCCGTCCCCTCGACACGCACGCGATACGGCGGGGCGAAGTCAACCGTTTGCGCCGCGACGCGGACGTCGCTCTGCAACCGTTCGAGCGCAGCCGGCGCGACGTGGGGACTGTTCTCGGACGCCTCGACGTGGGTCTGATCGACGATCAGCGCCCGTCCTTGCGCGGGATCGGAGAACAAAACGCCGTTCGGGATCTGGGTGAGCGACGGATAGGAGCGATGCAGTTCCCGCAACAGATCGCCTTGCAGAGCCGGCACGAGCGGGGCGCTGATCGTGTTGCGATACAGGCCGAGCGAGATCTTATTGAAACTGAACGGCGCGAGTTTGATGACGATTCCTCCTGGTTACTTGACGAGCGTGATGGACTCGCAGCTCAAGACGAGTTCTTCGATCGCGACGTCGCCCGAACCGCTGCCGGTTAGTGGCGGCCCGGTGTACTTCGTCGGCTTGCAGCCGCGCAAGTGATAGGTGAGCGGCTGGCCGCTGGGCGCGACCGCCTTGAGGGAGACATCCATCAGCCCCTTGTTCTTATACCAATCGTAGAATCCGGAGTTGCTGACCGTGCCGCGCTTCAACGTGATGCTTGTGTACTTGTGCAATCCGGTCAGAGATTTCGTGTGGGTTTGCGTGTCGGACCCCTCACGATACTCCGCCACATCCGTGTCGGTGGTCAACCCGCTCACCTCGGAGAACCCACCCATCGCGGCGCCGTTGGTCGCGATGACGTAACGGGCGCTCGATGTCGGATGAAACTGCTGCGTGGTCGGGTTCGTGGCCAACAACAGCAGCAGTTGGAGCACACAAACGACGCTCATCATGCGAAGCTCTCCCGCTCAGCGAAAACGATAATTCAACAGAGGGATATGCCGCGTTCTTGAGCCCAACCTCTCCGTCGAGAACTTCCGACTGGCGGAGGGAATCGCCGATATCCAAAGAAGGCGGAACTCGACATAATAGCGTTTCGGAGGACAGCCCTTCTCGCATGGAAATCAAGCCTTTCACCGACAAACCGATCAAGTTCCTCGAATACGACGGCAAGCAAGCCGGCGACGTCGCTTCGCTCGACCTCACCACCGAGCAGTTGCTCGTCATGTATCGGTGGATGGTCTTCGTGCGTGCGGTCGACGATCGCGGCTACATCCTCGTCCGCCAAGGCCGCGCGGGTTTCTACGCGCAAGTCGCGGGCCAGGAGGCATCGCAAGTCGGCAGCGCGCTCGTGTTGAACAAGCCCGACTGGATGTATGGCGACCACCGCTCGCAGGGCAGCCAACTCGTCAAAGGTCTCAAAGCGTCGCAGTGGTTCGGACACGTGCTGGGCCGCATGCTTGATCCCACGCAAGGCCGCATGATGCCGCACGGCAGCGGCAGCAAAGAGCTGCACATCGTGCCGCCGTCGTCCACGGTCGGCAACAAGATCACCGAAGCGGTCGGCACTGCGATGGCGCAGCGCTATAGGAAGACCAAGGACCTCACCATCACGTATTTCGGAGACGGCGCCACCAGCGAAGGCGATTTCCACGTCGGTCTGAACTTCGCCGCGGTCTACGGCTCGCCGGTGCTGTTCTTCTGTCAGAACAACCAGTACGCGATCTCGGTGCGACTCGAAGAGCAGACGCACACCAAGACGATCGCCGAAAAGGCGCGTGCGTACGGCATGGACGGCTACTTCGTCGACGGCAACGACATCTTGGCAGTCTACGCGGTCACCAAGCTGTGCGCCGACAAAGCGCGCGCCGGCGGCGGTCCGAGTCTGATCGAAGCGTACACCTACCGCTATGGCCCGCATTCGAGCGCCGACGACGACACACGCTATCGTCCCAAGGGCGAGCTCGAGATGTGGCGCACGCAACGCGATCCGATCACGCGCTTCCGCACCTTCCTCATCGGGAAGAAAGTGTGGGATGACGCGAAGGAGCAGAAGCTGCTCGAAGAAGTCAAAGCCGAAGTCGCGGCCGCGTTCGCCGAAGCCGAGGCAAGCGCAGTGCCGGAGCCGCTCAGCGTGTTCGACTATGTCTACGAAAAACGCACCCCCCATCTCGACGCGGAGCGCGCAGAGCTCGCCGCCGAGCTTGGCGTGTCCTAGGAGGCGCGCGAGATCATGGCAACGGTTCAAGCCGAGAAAAAACAGACGTATACGATGGTGCAAGCCATCCGTTCCGCGCTCATCGATGAGATGACGCGCGACGAGAACGTCGTGACGCTGGGCGAGGATATCGGCCCGCGCGGCGGCGTCTTCCTGGTCACCGAAGGGCTGATCGACATGTTCGGCAAGGAGCGCGTCATCGACACGCCGCTCGCCGAGCTTGGCATCATCGGCGCGGGCATCGGGATGGCGCTTTACGGACTACGTCCGATCGCCGAGATCCAGTTCATCGACTTCCTGTACCCGGGCTTCGACATGCTCGTCTCCGAGGCCGCGAAACTGCGCTATCGTTCCGCCGGCGAATTCCAAGTGCCGATGGTCGTGCGATCGCCGTATGGCGGCGGCGTGCGTGGCGGCAGTTATCACTCGCAGTCGCCCGAGGCGTACTACGTGGCCACGCCCGGCATCAAAGTCGTCGTGCCGAGCAATCCGTATGATGCGAAGGGGCTGCTCATCGCGTCGATACGCGACAACGACCCCGTGCTCTTCATGGAGCCGAAGAAGATCTATCGTGCGGTCAAGAGCGAGTTGCCCGAAGGGCCGTACGAAGTACCGCTCGGCAAGGCGGCGATCGCGCGCGAAGGCAAACACGTCACCGTCATCGCGTACGGCGCGATGATCCCGGTCGCGCTGGAAGCCGCGACGGCGATGGAGAAAGACGGCGTGGAGGTCGAAGTGATCGACTTGCGTACGCTGCAGCCCTACGACACCGAAGCCATCCTCGCGTCGGTCGGCAAGACCGGTCACGTCGTCTTGCTCCAAGAAGCGCCGCGCATCGGCGGCTACATGGGTGAGATCTCCGCGTTTCTCGCCGAGAACGCGATCGAGCACCTCGAGGGCCCCATCGTGCGCGTCACCGGCTGGGATACGCCGTTCCCGTACGCGCTTGAGAAGGCGTACATGCCAAGCGCCGAACGCGTGGTGCGCGGCATCAAGAAAACGCTCAACTTCTAAACTCGCGGATCGAGGAAAGCAATGCCGGTCGAATACGAGATGCCCGAACTCGCCGAGTCGGTCATCGAAGGCGAAATCGTCAAGTGGCTCGTCAATGAAGGCGACCACGTCAAAGAGGACCAGCCGCTCGTCGAAGTCATGACCGACAAGGTGACGGTGGAGATCCCATCGCCGTTTGCAGGCATCTTGCTCAAGCAGGTCGCCAAGGAAGGCGAAGTGGTGCCGATCGGCAAGCCGATCGCGATCTTCGGCAAAGAGGGCGAGACGCTCGCCGATCATGGCGCAAGCAAAGCACAGCCGGCAGCTGCAGCGCCTGTAGCGGCTGAGCTTGCTCAGCCGAAAACTCCAGTAGATACCGCCAAACCCTCGAAGGCCAAGACCGGCAACGGACAGGCGGGCACCGTCGCGCCATCCGAGAGCGCGATCCTCGGACCGCAGGGCCGGCCGATGGCCGCGCCTGCTGTGCGCAAGTTCGCGCGCGAAAAGGGCGTCGATCTGAACAATGTGCGCGGGTCGGGCGAAGGTGGACGGATCCGCCGCGAGGACATCGAGCGCGTCGCCGCGGGCGCGACGTCGGTAGCGGCCGAGCCTACTCGGCCGTCGACTCCGGCTCGCGCGCTCCCGGCGCCGAGCGGCGAGACCGAGCGCGTGCCGCTGCGCGGCCTGCGTCGCGTCATCGCCGAGCACATGGTGCACAGCAAACAGACCGCAGCGCACACGTTGCACGTCGACGAGGCCGATGTCACCGAGCTCGTGGCGATGCGAGCGCGCGCCAAAGAAGCTGCCGCCGAGCGCGGCATCAAGCTCACGTATCTGCCGTTCTTCGTCAAAGCGGCGTGTTACGCGCTCAAGCGCCACCCGTTCATGAACGCGTCACTCGATGACGAGAAGCACGAGATCATCCTCAAGAAAGACTACAACATCGGCATCGCGGCCAATACCGATGCCGGCCTCGTGGTGCCCGTCATCCATCAGGCCGACCACAAGACGATCTTCGAGCTCGCGATCGAGATCGCCGAGCTAGCAGAGAAAGCGCGCGCCGGCAAGCTCTCTCACGAGGAGATCAGCGCCGGCACGTTCACGATCACCAACGTCGGCTCGGTCGGCGGCCTGTTCACGTTCCCGGTCATCAACTGGCCGGAGGTCGGCATCCTCGGCACGCACTCGATCCAGCCTCGACCGGTGGTGCGCGATGGCCAGATCGTCGTGCGCCAGATGACGTATCTCTCGGTTTCGTTCGACCATCGCGTCGTCGACGGCGCGGTCGCCGCGCAGTTCGCCAAAGATGTCGCGACTGCGCTCGGCGCGCCCGACGTCATGTTGATGGAGGGCTAGCATCATGCCGACCAAGTACGACGCGATCGTCATCGGCGGCGGCCCCGGCGGTTACACCGCTGCCATCCGCCTTGCGCAGCTCAAGAAGAGCGTGTTGTGCATCGAGCGCGAGCGCCTGGGCGGCGTCTGCCTCAATGTCGGCTGCATGCCGAGCAAGGCGCTGCTGCACGTCGGCGAGGTCATCGCCGCGGCGCGCGAGGCGTCCGCCATGGGCATCGACTTCGGCGGCCCGCCGGCCATCAACCTCAGCAAGCTCAACCAGTGGAAGTCGAAGATGATCGACGATCTGGTCAGCGGCATCAACACGCTGTTCAAGGTGAACAAGGTCGACTACATGACCGGCGACGTGGAGTTCACCGACACGAAGCGCGTGCGCGTCAAGAAGCAAGACGGACGCGCCGAAGATCTGAGCGCCGATGCGTTCGTCATCGCCACCGGGTCTGAGCCCGTAGCGCTGCCCGGCTTCGAGCGCAACAGCATCAACATCCTCAATTCCGACGACGCCGTGGCGCTCAACGAGCTCCCGAAGAGCATTCTGATCTTGGGCTGCGGTGTGATAGGCCTCGAGTTCGCCACGATCTACAAGCGGCTGGGTGCCGAAGTGACCTTGGTGGAGCTGGCCGACCGCGCGCTGGCCGATACCGATATCGAGATAACCAATCTGCTCGTGCGGACGCTCAAGCAGAAACAAGGCATCAACATCTTCCTCAAGACAAAGGCCGTGCGTTTGCAAGAGATCGGCAAGCGCGTGCGCGTCACGTTCGAAGGCGAGATCACCGAGCCGATGGACTTCGAGAAAGTGCTTGTCGCCGTCGGCCGCAAGCCGCGCACCGACAAGTTGGCGCTCGAGCGCGTCGGCGTGAACGTGGAGCGCGGTTTCATCCCCGTCGACGAGCGGCGCCAGACGAATATCGCTAACATCTATGCGGTCGGCGACGTCACCGGCCCGCCGTTGCTAGCGCACAAAGCCATGAAAGAAGGCGTCGTGGCGGCCGAGGTGATCGCGGGTCTGCCATCCGCTTACGACCCGCTCGCCATGCCGAACTGCGTGTACACCGATCCGCAAGTCGCCACCGTCGGTATGTCCGAGGAGCAGGCCCAAGCTGCGGGTTACGAGATCGCGGTCGGCAAGTTCCGTCTCGCCGCGCTCGGGCGCGCGCGCACGATCGGTTTGACCGACGGCATGGTCAAGATCATCGCAGACAAGAAGACCGATCTGGTGCTCGGCATGGGCATCTTCTCGCCGATGGCCGAGGCGATGGTGGCCGAAGGGGCGCTGGCGATCGAGATGGGCGCCACCACGGAAGACATCGGTCTCACCATCCATCCGCATCCCACGTTCTCAGAACCCATCATGGAGGCCGCCGAGGTGCTGCACGGGCGGGCGATCCACATCGCCAACACGCCGGCACCCGTTCCCGCAAAGACGTGACGAACGCAGTCTTCGAAGATCTCGGCCGCATCGGTTACAAAGCCGCATGGGATCTTCAGCTGCGCATGCACGCCGAACGAGTCGCCGACGCACGGCCCGACACGCTGCTGTTCTGCGAGCACGATCCGGTGCTCACGATGGGGAAGTCCGGCAAAGGCCAGAATCTACTTGTCTCAGTCGATGAGTTGCGCCGGCGCGGTGTGGAGTACTATGCGATCGAGCGCGGCGGCGATCTCACGTATCACGGCCCCGGCCAACTCGTGGCGTATCCGATCTTCAAGCTGCCCCGATTGCGCGAAGTCCAAAATTTCGTCCGCAAGATGGAGCGCAGCATCAACCAGGCGCTCGCGCAGTTCGGCATCACGGGGGAGCAGCGCCCCGATCATGCGGGCGCCTTCGTCCACGGCGCGAAGATCGCGTCGATCGGCGCGGCAGTACGCGCCGGCGTGACCTATCACGGCCTCGCGCTGGACGTGTGCACCGACCTCTCGTATTTTCAGTTGATCAATCCGTGCGGCATGCCGGGCGTCGCCGTCACCTCGATCGCGCGCGAGCTCGGCCGGGAGGTCAGCGTTGCAGAGGCGAAGTCTCCGCTGCTGGCCGCAATGATCGCAATTTTTGAATTAGATGTAGTACCCGAGCGCAGCTCGGGTGTCGACGCCGAGCGAAGCTCGGCATGATCGCACGCAAGCCCGAGTGGCTCAAAGTCAAATTGCCGGCCGGCGACAACTACGTCAAGCTGCATGGCATCGTCAAGGACCGCGGGCTGCACACGGTCTGCCAGGAAGCGATGTGCCCCAACATCGCCGAGTGCTGGGGCGTCGGCACCGCCACGTTCATGATCCTCGGCGATACGTGCACTCGCGGTTGCCGATTCTGCAACGTCAAGACCGGCAAACCGTATGAACTGGATCCGCTCGAGGCGTTCAAGCTCGCACAATCGATCGAAGATCTCGGGCTGAGCTACGCGGTGATCACCTGCGTCGACCGCGACGACCTGCCCGACGGCGGCGCGCAGCAGATGGCCGATGCGATCCGCGCAATCCGGCGTCGGACCCCGCACGTCAAAGTCGAAGTGCTCACCTCGGACTATCGCGGCGACGTGGACGCGCTCAAGAAGGTGATCGACGCCGAGCCCGATGTGTTCGCGCACAACATCGAGACCACGCGCTCGCTAACGCCGCACGTGCGCGATCGCCGCTGCGGCTACGACCAATCGCTCGGCGTGCTCGCAAACGCGAAACGCATGCGCCCCGACAAGTTCACGAAATCGGGCATCATGCTGGGGCTCGGTGAGACCGACGAAGACGTGCTGCAAGCGGCGCGCGATCTGCGCGCTGTGGGCGTCGACATCTTGACGTTAGGGCAATACCTGCAGCCGACCAAGCGGCATCTCCAAGTGGTGGAATTCGTCGCCCCCGACAAGTTCCGCTGGTTCGCGCAAGCTATCAAGCCAATGGGTTATCATCAGGTGGTATCGGGCCCGCTCGTCCGCTCGTCATACCACGCCGAACAGGCATTCACTACACAGCTCTAGCATACGTCGGCCTATCTCGAACAGGGCTTCCTGAGGCGCTCCTGCTCGTCACGCATCCCAACGACACTTGGAGGAGACCTAATGATACAGGTCCGTAGAATCTTTTTAGGGCTGGCACTATCGGCACTGCCGCTACTGACCGGCTGTAGTTCAACGTCAACAGCACCGCCGCCACCGCCGGCGAACAGCTTCGTATACTACTCAGCCGGCGACGGCTCTACTGGAGCGCTGGGCAGTCCTCAATTAGGCATCGTGGCTTATCCGATCACGGCTACGTCGACGCTGATGACCGCGATTGATGCCACTGCTGGCAACGGCCTGGTCTTCAGCGAGAACGTTGCCTTCCAGGGGGGAAACCTGTTCGTCGTAAACGAGAGCACGCCGAACACGGTTATGGTATTCACCCCCCCGCTGACGGCGACGAGCAATCCCATCGCCATTTTGACCTTGCCTGCGGCCATCACGGGCGCGTTCGGCATCGCCTTCGACTCAGCGGGCAACATGTGGATCAGCGATACCCCCAATGACAAAATCTACAAGTTCGCCTGCCCGTGCACGACAACGGCGACGCTCGTGGCGGCCGTCACGATGGTGTCGCCTAACTTTCCCAATGGTATCGCATTCGACAGTAGTGGCAATCTGTGGGTCGCTCTTAGTCTAGCCACGCTCAGCATCGGGGAGTATGTCTTACCGGTCGGCGGCTTCGTCAACTCCACGGTGGTCACCAACTTCCTAGACGGCCTCGGCTTCGCGGACTCGGTCGCGTTTGACCACACAGGCAACCTCTATGCAGGCAGTGACCCGCCAGGCGGCCACAAGCACAACAGGCCGGTGCAGCAAGCATCGGGCATCCATCCTCTACCTGCCGAGCCAACCGGGATCGGCTTCTGGCCCATCGCGAACCAGGTCAATAACGGGATGCCAACGATCGTGAACAGCACCGGCTTGGTCGCGGGGGCCTTTTCATACCAGCTCGCGTTCGATGCAGCCGGCAACCTCTACGACGCCGACTGCGGCGTAACTGCGGAACTCTACGTCTACCCGACGGCGACCAGCGCGTGGAGCGCAACACTCGCGCCAGTTCTCTATAGCGACGCTTCGATCACCACGAACGATTGCGTTTCAGGCGTCGCGATACACTAACCAACCGACTCGATCTACAGATGAGAGGCGGACGCTCGTGGCGTCCGCCTCTTCTTAACTGTAGGACAATACTTGCAGCCGACCAAGCGTCACCTTGGCGTCGTGACCTATCTCACGCCGGATACGTTCCGCTGGCCCGCGCAAACCATCAAGCCGATGGGATATCATCAGGTCGTATCGGGCCCGGTTGTCCGCTCTTCTTATCACGCGAAGCAGGCGCTCGCGACGCAACTCTAACATACGTTTCCGAGCGACCTCTAACGCATCACGTGCAGGGCTTCTTGGAGCTTTTGCTCAGCTAGGCTCCAATGACACTGAAGGAGATGACGATGGTTCAGGTCCGTAAAGTATTTCTCACGCTGGCGATCGTCGCGTTACCGCTGCTCGCCGGTTGTAGTTCGAGTTCAACGCCTGCGCCGCCAGCGCACACGCAACAGCTCTACGTCACCGACGCTGTCGCGCAAGCGATCTACGTCTTCCCGCTATCCGCGACAGGGGCCGCCGCGCCCACGCGTACGATCCAGGGTGCGCTCACGACGTTGGCCAGCCCGTTCGGCATTGCGGTGGACAGCGCGGGCAACATCTACGTCGCCAACGAGGCGGGCAACGACGTCCTCGAATTTGCGGCGAATGCTAACGGCAACGTCGCGCCGATCAAGACGATCGGCGGCGCGGCCACCAAATTCCTCGACGTCCGCGGCATCGCCGTCGACGGATCGGGCAACATCTATGTGTCCGACACGAACGCCCCGGCGATCTGGATCTTCACGGCGGCGCAGTCGGGCAACGTCGCGCCGAGCGCCTCGATCACCGGCGGGTTGACGACCTTGTCGTTCCCAGGCGGCGTCGCGGTGGACTCATCGGGCAAGGTGTACGTGGGCGACCAGGGCGACATGGCGATCCTTGAATGGAATCCCGCCCACACCGGTAATGTCGCGCCGGACAACAGCATCACCGGCGTCACGGAAGCCTATGGGTTGCAGGTGGCCAACGGCAACATCTACACCGGCGGCCAAGGAGCGGGCGCGATCTTCGTCTTCCCGGTCGGCGCGACCGGAGCCGCGGTCCCATCGCAGCTTATCACCGGCGCGGCCACGACGCTCAGCGTCGCCACGCGCGGCGCCGCCGCGGACGCGGGGGGGAACATCTACGGCGCCAACGGGGACGTCGTGAAGTTCACGGCCGGCGCGACCGGCAACGTCGCGCCTGCGACGACGCTGACGGTGCCGACGACATCAGAGGCCGTGACGGTCTTCTGATAGGCGCGACCTCGCTCGGCGTCTAGAGCGCTGCCACGTCTCCAAGACGGACCGTCACTGGTCCGTCTTTCGTTTCCAGGAGCAACGCGCCATCATCAGACAGCCCGCGCGCAACACCTTCGTGCTGTAAGATCGCCCTTCGCCGAATGCACGCGCAGCGTGCGGCCGGAGATCGCGGACCGGCGCGACCACTCGCGGATCACGTCGACCGGCCGGCCGATCAAATCGTCGTAGCGCCGATCGTAGGCGCTGAGCACGGCGATCGCGAGCGCCGTACGGTCGACCGGACCACCGGCGGCGTCCGACAGCCACGCCGCAACGCCATCGAGCTCTGGTTGCCCTTGCGCCGGCCTGTTCGCGTTGATGCCGATGCCCGCGACCGCGCGCGTGAACGCACCCAACGTCCTGCCTTCGACCAGCACACCGGCGACTTTGACTGCGCCGAGCATGAGATCGTTCGGCCACTTGAGCGTCGGCCAGACGCCGCACGCCTCGATCACTGCATCGGCAGCGCACAGACTCGTCCAATAGCCGAGAGCAGGCAGCACTTGGTGGGGCAGATCGATCGGCATGATCGTCGAAATCAGCAGACCCGCGCCGCGCGGCGACTCCCAAGCGCGGCCCGCGCGTCCCCGGCCCGCGGTCTGCACCTCGGCGACGATCGACGAGCCGAGCGATGATTCGTCATCAAGCATGGAAAACGCCAGCGCATTGGTCGATTCGACCGTATCGAGGTGACGGATAGCGCGGAAATGCGAAAATCCAGCGATCGCGTTCGCCAATGCGGTCGCGTCGATCTGGGGCACCAATGCGTCGGCTTCGCTCGCCATGCGGCTGCACCGTTCGCAGCGCGCCGAGGACAAACCCCCGGGCAAGGCAAACGCGCGCATAGTGTGATTCCGGCCCTTTAAGGAGCTGCAGATTTGGTTGAACGAACCCTGATCCTTGTCAAGCCTGACGGCGTGCAACGCGGCCTGACCGGTGAGATCATCGGCCGCTTCGAACGGCGCGGCCTCGCCATCGTCGGCCTCAAAATGGTCAGCGTCTCGAACGCGTTGGCCCGTTCGCACTACAAAGAACACGTCGGAAAGCCGTTCTTCAAAGGGCTGGTTGACTACATCACCAGTTGTCCGGTCGTCGCGATGGTTGTCGAAGGACCGAAAGCGATCGAGCTGTGCCGCGCGACGATCGGCGCGACGGATCCGCTCGCCGCGACACCCGGCTCCATTCGAGGAGATTACGGCGCGACGGTCGGCCGCAATCTCGTGCACGGCTCCGATAGCCCGCGCAGCGCGAAGCGTGAGATCAAACTGTTCTTCCGCACCGCCGAGCTGCACCGCTACAACCGCTCCATGACTCGCTGGATCGTGGAATGAGCGCGATGGAGATCAGGACGCCGCTGATCGAGGCGATCCATGCCCGTGAGATCCTCGATTCGCGCGGCAATCCCACACTCGCCGTGCGCGTGGCGACGAGCTATGGCGCGTCCGGCGAGGCGTCAGTTCCTTCCGGTGCATCCACCGGAAAGCACGAAGCGGTCGAGCTGCGAGATGGCGACGCCCGACGCTACGGCGGCAAAGGCGTGCTCAAAGCGGTCAGGCACGTGAACGAAGCGATCGCCGCGCGACTCGTCGGCATGAGCGTGCTGGATCAAACCGCAATCGATCGCGCCATGATCGAATTGGACGGCACGCCTAACAAAGGTCGTCTTGGCGCAAATGCGATTCTCGGCGTGTCGCTCGCATGTGCGCACGCGGCTGCGGCGTCGCTCGAGCAGCCGCTGTATAGGTACCTCGGCGGCGTACAGGGCGTGACCATGCCGGTGCCGATGATGAACGTCATCAACGGCGGCAAACACGCGGACGGCGCGCTGCAAGTCCAAGAGTGCATGATCGTGCCCGTGGGAGCACCGACGTTGCGCGAAGCGGTGCGGTACGGCGCCGAGGTCTTCCATGCGCTTGGCGCATTGCTGCATAAGAAGAAGATGCCGACGCTGGTCGGCGACGAAGGCGGTTATGCGCCGCCGCTGCGCCACATCGAAGAGGCGCTCGGCTTGATCATGGACGCGATCGCCGCCGCGGGCTACAAGCCGGGCAAAGACGTGGCCATCGCACTTGATCCCGCGGCGAGCGAATTCAAGGAGCGCGGCGGCTATCTCGTGGACCGCGGTGCGAAGCCGCTGACGAGCGCGAAGATGATCGCCCTCTACGAAAAGCTGTGCAAGGCGTTTCCGATCGTCAGCATCGAGGACGGACTGGGCGAAGATGATTGGGATGGTTGGCGCGAGCTCACCGAAGCGTTGGGCGATCGCGTGCAGCTCGTGGGCGATGACCTGTTCGTCACGAACGTCAAGTTCCTCAATCGCGGCATCAAGGAAGGCGTCGCTAACGCGATTCTCGTCAAGGTGAACCAGATCGGGTCCCTCACCGAGACGATCGATTGCGTGCACACCGCGCAGAGCGCCGAATACGGCACGGTCATCTCGCACCGCTCCGGAGAGACCGGCGACACGACGATCGCCGACATCAGCGTTGCGCTCAACGCAGGTCAGATAAAGACCGGCTCGATGTCGCGCAGCGAACGTGTCGAGAAATACAACCGGCTGATGGCGATCGAAGAAGCGCTCGGCGAGGCCGCGTTGTATCCGGGGAAAGCAGTGTTCTCGCCTTGACGCAGCGCGACGTCCTTCTATATACTATGGGGGTGCGTCGGGCGGCCTGGGCCTGTAGCTCAGTGGTTAGAGCGGCCGGCTCATAACCGGTTGGTCGCAGGTTCAAGTCCTGCCGGGCCCACACGACCACGAAGATGCATCGCGCCCCCATCGTCTAGAGGCCTAGGACACCGCCCTTTCAAGGCGGCGACAGGGATTCGAATTCCCTTGGGGGTAAATTTTTGCAACACAAGGGTCGGAGCGTTTTCTTAGACGCTTCGGCCGCACCATTTTTCCACGAACACATCGATTAGGAGTGCTAACAGTGAAAACCGCTTGTGTTACAGTTGCATTTGTCATTCTCGCTGCGTTTCTTGGTGCGGTTTCGATTGAGCGGTCCCCGGTTCGCGCCGATGAGCTGAATTTGAAGTACTGCCCGGATTTCACGTCGCGCCAATGGGTGAATTCATACCCACCGCACAATTCTGGAACCCAGTACAAGGTCACGACGAGCGGAAAAGGCACGGTGACGTGCGCGCAAGCGGTGACCTTCGTGAAGAAATTCGTACTGCAAAAGATCGCCGCGGGCCAAGGGCTCGACACGAAACCGGTTCACGGCGGACCAGCCGGCTGGAAGTGCCAAGCCTTCGAGGACTGGAACGGTTATGCGTATCAAGGCCACTGTATAGCGCCGAAGAGCAGCCCGCAGGGAACCTTCCCGCTATTCGAGTGGTCGCCGAAGTAAGAGTATTCGGCATCCACTAAAACAAGGCGGCGACAGGGATTCGAATTCCCTTGGGGGTACCATCTGAGGCCGCGACGCTGCAAGGCATGTGCGCGGTCTCTCTTTTTCAGACGGATCGCTTACGATGTCGCTCGAACTTTGGAACACGATCGGTTCCGTCGGCACGTTCATCGTGATTGCGGCGACTGCGATCGCTGCGATTGTCCAGCTGCGTCACATGCGCAGCAGCAACCAGATCGCGGCCCTCAACGAGTTACGCGAAACCATCGAATCAGAGCACTACCAGGCAGCGATCCAATTCGTGGGTACCGAACTCCCGAAGGTCCTTGCCGATCCGAAACAGCACGAGCGTCTCGATCAATATCCGCTGGACCGCGATCTTCAAGCGATCAGCACCGTATGCAATTTTTTCGAGAACGTCGGCACGCTTGTGAAATATGACTTTATCGATAAGGCTATCGCCTTAGACATGTGGTCGCTTGTCATCACAATCAACTGGGAACGGCTTGCGCCTTTCATCAATCGGCGCCGCCGGATCGCGCGCCGGCAGGCAGTCTGGGAGAATTTCGAATATCTTACCGTCTTGGCGCGCGAGTGGATCAAGAGGCATCCAGATGGCATCGCAATCAGCTCAAGCGGGAGCATTTTCGCGACTGCAAACCTCGGCGTCAGCGTCTACAACCCGCCCTTCAGCGCGGCGACTACGCCGGCGTTCACGATTCCCACTGCTGCTGGCGGCCCCTCGTATCTGAAATTCGACGCCAGCGGCAATCTCTACGTGACCGTCAACGGCAACTTGTACGTCTTCGTCCCCCCGTTCAGCGCGTCGAGCACGCCGTCAGTCACGGTCCCATTGGCCGGCGCTCCGGGCATCCCGGGGCTCGCCATCGGACCATAGGAATTCCAGGCCGCCGGTTTCGTCGGCGACAGGGATTCCATTTCCCTTAGGGGTACCATCTGAGACCGCGCAGCTGCAACGCATCTGCGCGGTTTGCTTTCCAGTCGAGCTCTCGAGACTCTACTTGAACTTGGTTTCGCTGCCGTACTTGCTCAGGTCAAGGTATACTTTGTTGTCGCGGTAGTCGAACGTCAGGTTGAAGCGCCGCAACATCTGGTAGCCGATCAGGCCTTGCATGGTGCGCTCAGACGCCAAGCCCTTGAAGCCGCCGAGCACGTCCGCCTCGAGACCGAAAAACTTGTACGGTCCGATGTCGATCTCGTCGAGCGTGCCGATATAGCCGCTCTGCGTGCCGCCGCCCGCGTCGGAGAAGCGCACCTCAGCGCCGCGCGCGACGATACCCGGATTCGCGTCGACGAACGTGCGCACGAAGGTCATCGACGAGCCATCTCCGGTGTCGAGATTCATGTAGACTTTCTGCTTCTGGTTCACAAGCGCTTGGATCTGCGGCGTGAGATCGTCGAGCGCGAACACGAGCGCCCCGCGTTTTGGATCTCCGGCATAGGCAGCGGGGTTGGTGATCGTCAGCTGCTTCTTGTCGAAGTCGACGTCGCATACGACTTGGGCGAGGAAATCATAACCGACATAGCCGTCGACCTCGCCCTTTGACCCAATCGACGCGTAAAAGTCCTCAAGGTCAACACCACCGACCGTGAAATGCGCCACGCGCGTTGCGGAGATGCCGAACTGGGATCCGGCGCCTATCGCGGAGCTCGCATCCAGAGACGTCAAATGCGCTTTGGCCGCGAAATCAGGCGTGAAGTACAAACCGTCGGCGCCGGTGTCGAGCATGAAATGCCCCTTTACACCGTTCACGGCCGCTTCGAAGACGATCGAATCGTGCTTGTCGTCGAACGGCACGACGCTCGGCACAGGCGGGAACGTCGTATACGAACGCTGCGAGGGCATATCGAAATCGCTCGCCGGCAACGGCGCATCCCATTGGAATTTCGAGATCCTCGTGGTCGAGTTGCCCGACGACCACACCATCGCCACCATCGACAGCTCCATGCCGCTCGTAGTTGTGGTAATCACGCAGCTGGGACTCAAGCGTTGGGCTGACGATCGCGCGGTCGATCAGAAACGTCTTCTTATTGAAGTACACGTCGGCGGGGACGGCGGCTGATGGATGGATCCGCACGATATAGTCGTCACCCGATTGGTCGAGAAGTTCGGGCGAGAGCTCCGGTCCGAACGCCTCGGCGCCGATGACCGCCCAGGCGATGTCGTATTGGCGGCCATATCCGATGTCGTACGTGAGATTGCCGTTCTCGTTCTGATTCCAAAAGCCGTGGCCGTCGAATCCGTAGCCGGTGGTTCTGCCGTTATGCGATCGCTCGTGCCGGAAGTAAGCTCCAGCTTGCTCGTAGCGCACTTTGGTGGTCTTGCCGGTGTCGCCGTCGGTCGTCGATCCCTCGAACTCGTAGGGCTTCGCGCGACCATCGGCAAGCGAATAACCGACGGCTGCCGCATGTTTGGCGAAAATATCGAGGGGTGTGATCGGGGCGTCCGCGCGCGCCGTCGCGGCGTGAGCCTAGTAACACGAAGAGCGCGAGACATGTACCAAAATGACGCATGCGCATGTCGGCATGTTGGATAGAACGCCGATAGCACCCTAGCGCTAGGTCGACGTCGTTTTCTCGAAGCGTTGGAGCACCGCCGTGTCGAATCGCTGAGAGGCTTCGGGCGGATAGCTCAGCTGGTAGAGCACCTCCCTTACAAGGAGGGGGTCACAGGTTCGAGCCCTGTTCCGCCCAAACGCCTTCAATCAAGGCTTCCGCTACTTAAAATACTCCACGGTGAGTGTGGGCGGATCGTACGTGGAGCTGCATATGTCAGTGGCGGCCGAGTTCACGCTTTCCTGCGACGAGCGAAGCACGAACCCATAATTCGTCGCGCCGTTCAGCCAGTTGCGCACCGGGCCCGTCACGACGACATCGACGCTCGGACCTACTTTCGATATCGGTTCCAGCCAATTCGCTTGAACGAAGTCGTCGTAGATCCACCATCCTGTCGTACCCGTACCTATTTCGTCGCCGCACGATACCGAAGTCTGGTGGAAGGTATTCGTTGTCTGGCCATCCTTGACGTGCAGATGGAGGGTGGCTGTTTGCACAGGGCGGCCTTTGAGCGCACTTAAGTCGAACATGAATGCGCCGCGCACCAGCGCGGTGGTTATCATGTCGTTCCCAAAGTGTCCTTCGTAAGATAGAAGTCGCGCGTGGCTTCCAAATAACCGTAGTTCTGATATGCGTTGTGGTCCCCGTCGTGGAACCAATAGAACGACTTGATGTGCGCCGCCGGCAACGTCACGGTAGTCGTGCCGAGCTTGGGCTCAGCGGCAATGCACGTGCGATACCCCGGATGCGATTCCTTGGCGCCCTTGTACGCCGTCACCGTGTAGCACTTCGAGAGAAAGCCGCCGCCGGGTACGTTCAGCACGCCCGCGGTCACGCCCGCGCCTGCTGAGGATTTGCTCAAGTACGTCATCGTCGAGGCGCTCGCATCGGTTTGATAGACCTTGAAACCATCCACGTCTTGAGGACACGCCGCGCACTTGGGATGCGGCTGCCAATTCCAGACGATGAACAGCTTGTTCGATGCGGCGATCGGCTGGCAGAGCAGTCCGCCGATGATCGGATTGCTGATGTGCGCGCCGCATACTTTGGGATCGGCGCTCGTCGTGATGTTGATGGGCCGGGCGGGATTCCCGGCGTCATCGTCGGGATCGATGAAGGGTACCACTGGTTTGGCGTACTTCGACCCCCCGGCCGCGGTTGACGGCGTGGGCCCAGGCTGCGCGCCGCACGTCACGGAGAACGTTGCTTTCGCGGAATAGACATCGGCCTGAAACGCGCCGGAGATGTTGTGCACCCACAACTGGTCGAATGTGTTCGCGCCGGTCGTCGCAGCTACGCTCATCGAATCGTTGACCGGCATGGTGCCGCTCGCGGGCAGCGTGGCTGCTCCCACGTTCACGATCTGCTGCGCCCCGCTGATGTAATGGATAAAGCTATATTGGAACGTGGTGCCAGGCGACCCCGAGATGGTGCCGGTGAACTTCATGGTCGTCGGGCACGTCCCGGTGTACGTCGGCGTCGTCGCTGTGAGCGAGCCCGTAATGGCAGCCGACGCGGGTGCCCGTCCAATGACGAAAAGCACGGCGAAGAAAATCGCCGCAAAACAAAACGCGCTGCGCTTCAACAAACGCCTCCCTTAAAACGATGCCGGACCGTGTCGACGGGGCCTGTCGAAGGCGCTTCATGCCCGGCTCCCCGACGACCTTCGAGAAGGCTTGCTTGTCCGTTCCCCAAGCGGGGGGCTGACCTGCGTGGGCGCGCGAATACCCAGCGCGCAATGAGGGATACGTGCTAGCCATGGAAGCGATCATCGTCCGGCACGCGGATGCCGGCAAGGCCGATTCGAGGAAGTATCCCGACGATGCGCTGCGTCCGCTTTCTGAAGAAGGCGAGAAGGAGATGGCGCGCGTCGCGCGCGGCATGTGCCGCATCGACATCGAGATCGACGACATCTTCGATAGCGGCTACGCACGCGCTCGACAAACCGCGCTCTGCATCTGCAAAGCCTACGACATCGACCCCGCCAAGATCAAGACGCTCAAGTCGCTCGAACCGGACGCGGAGCCGGCGAAAACTGCCGCCGAGCTGCGTGCGCTGCGAAGTCTTTCGCGCGTCGCGCTGGTCGGGCACATGCCCCAGCTCGGAAAGCTGATCGGCTATCTCGTCGCGGGCAACACCGAGCTCGCGCTGGAGTTCAAGAAGGGCGGCGTGTGCCTGCTCGACGTGGAGCGCTGGTCGCCCGGCGGAGCGACGATCAACGCGCTCTTCCCGCCCAAACCACTGCGTAAGCTTGGGAAGTAGTCGCTAACTCGCGATCAGGTCGGCTTCGATGTCGCGGATGATCTTCGGTTCGCGCGAACGTAGATAAAGGAAGCGCGACACCCCAAGTCGCGAGCAGCACGACGAAGACGTGCTGGGATATAGCTCTGCGGCGGCGGCGGCACCGGCAAGCACCGTGCCGACGATCGCGACGCATCATCGCCGCCACCGCGACCACAGAGACGATGACCGCCGAAGGCTTGAGCTCGCCGCGCCGGTACAAGTACACGGGCGCCGCGATGCTCACCAGCACGTACGAGAACAGCACGCTGAGCGTGCCGAGCGTGCCGAGATCGCCGAAGATATCGAGCAGCGCGAAGCGGCTTGCGAGCAGCGCGAGCGGCCCCGCAAGCACGGCGATCGCCGCATAGGTAACTGCGATATGCGGCGTCGCATGCTTCGCGTGCGCGTCGCCGGCGGCCGCATAGAACAGACCATGGCGCGACATCGTGAAAAGCACGCGCGAGCCCGCCGTGATGCATGCCAACGCGCATGCGAAGAAGCCGATCGCCACGCCGATCGAGATGAGCAGCCCGAAGATCGGAATGCCCGCGAGGTTCGCGAGCACGTTCAGCGGCGCCGTGGACTGATCGAGCGGCGGATTCTGCCCGTGGAACGCCATGACGATCACGTAGGTGGTGAACACGAAGTACGCGCCGACCGCGATGACCGTGAACAGGATCGATCGTGGAATCGAGTGCAGTGGGTTCTTGGCCTCGTGTCCGAGCGACGCGGCGCTCTCGAACCCGACGTAGCTGAAGATCGCCAGCACGAGCGCGTGGCCGACGTTAGCGGGTGTGACTCCGGCGAGCGTCAGCTGCGCATTGTCGATCACGGCACCGCGCTTGATGAAGTAGACGAATGACAGCGTCATGATCAGCGCGATCGACACGAATTCGATGGCCAGCATGAGCTGCGTCGAGAGCTTGACGTCGCGATACGCGATGAACCACGCGCCGATGCCTGCGACCAGCATCGCGAGGATCGTCAAGATGCCGTCGAACTTCGTTCCGACCAGACCGTGCGCGATGACCGTCACGTAATTCGCGCAGCCCGCGAGCACCGAACCGCCGATGATGAGATACGCGATGACCATCGACCAGCCGGAGATGACGCCCCAGGTCGGCCCGAGTCCCTGCGCGACGAACGTGTAGAGCGAACCCGGTGATACCGAGCGCCGCGCGAATTGATTCACGTTGAGCGCGACGAGCAACAGGATGAGCGTCGCGAGGACGTAGGCGAGCCACGAGCCGTTGGTGGTGATGCCGTAGATCAGCGCGACGACGAGCGCCGGCGTCGCCGACGGCGCGATGTTGGCGACCGACTGCGCGGCGATGTGCCAAAAGCCGAGGATGTCTCGGCGCAGCCCCGCCTGCGGCAGTGTCTCTGCGGTGCCTTCAAACGGCATGGAGCGACGCGCCTTTCACATCGTGCACGATCTCATGCGCGACGCTCTCGCCTGTTTCGACCGCGCCGTTCATGAAGCCGCCGAACGCGAGCGAGCACTGCTCGCCGCAGAAGTGCACGTTACCCTGGCGCACGGGTTCGATGCCGACGAACGTCGTGCAATTGCCGATGCCCCAATACGAGTAAGAGCCGCGGTGCCAGCGGTCTTTGGTCCAGTTGTCCAGAAATGCTTTGCCGTTCCACAACGCGCCGATGCCCGGTAACACCGGCTCGAGCTGGTGCAAGAAGCGCTGGACGAGTGCTGGCGCGGCCGGTCCGAACGAAGGGGCGTCGAACGACGCGCCGAGATCGCCGCCGGTGTAATCCACCAGTACACCCGCGACGCCGGACTGCGCGCGCGTGTCCTCCCACGTCTGCTGGTAGCCAGTGTCCGAGTAGGTCGCGCCGTTCGAGCCGCGCGCGAACCACGAGCGTTGCTTGAACTGCGCGTGCAGCTTGGTGTTCGTGCCCATCGGCATCTGCTTGATGGCCGCCATCTTCACCGGCGAAAAACCCGCCTGCGTCAGATCGCAGTCGCGCAACGTCTTGAACGGCAACGCCAACACGACGTGGTCGGCGGAAACGTCGAACGTCCGTTGCGGTGCGGAGAACGTGCACACGTAGCTGCCGTCGGCGCGCCGGCGCAACGCCTGCAGGCGGGTGTTGAGATTGACGGAGTCTGGGGAAAGCGTGCGCGCCATGCGCGCGACCATCTGGTCGTTGCCCTCGCGCACGCGATAGCGCTCATCGGTCCCCACCAGCCAGAAGCCGCCTTTAGGATTGAGCGACGGCATGTCCGCGAGCATGTAGATGAGCTCGAGCGAGCTTTGCGTCGCTCGATTCGCCGCCGTTCTCGGTCGTCGCATCGATGTCGAGCAGCCAGCCGATATCGGACTGCAGGCCGCCGGGCACGTTGCGCTCGATCCATGCGCGCGCCGACATATGGTCCAGCTCATAGCCGGCTTTGGTGTAGTGGTCGTAGCGAGTCACGCCGGCGGCCGCGTTCGCCTTTTCGAGCTTGGGGAACACCGCGCCGTAGTCGCGCAGCATGGCGCTGATCGGATAACTGTCTGCCCCGCACCCAATACACATCGTGCGCGCCGTGTTGTTGTGCATCCCAGGCGCGCAGGTCGTCGAGCGTCAGGCCAAGTTCGGCCGCGAGCGCGCGGGTCGCGGTATGCTCGCTCGAGATGAATTCGCCGCCGTTCTCTGCTGTCTGGCCCTCGTCAAAGAAACCGCGCAACGTCCAGGTTCGGCCGCCGAGTCCGCCGCCCGCCTCGTAGATCGTGCTGCGGATGCCGGCTTGCATAAGACGGTACGCGCAGGTCACGCCGCCCAGGCCGCCGCCGACGATCGCGACGCGTGGCGCGCTTTTAGCGGCCGCGGCGACGGTCGAATAAATTCGACCGCTAGTTAGGGTTGCGAGGGCGGCCGTTGTTTGCGCGATGAAGCGCCGTCGCGAGAGCGCCTGTGCTTGGAGTTCGAACACCTCGTCGACGGGCACACCGCTGCGCTGCGTCTCCCGGTACGCCGCGTGGATCCGGCGCAGCAGGCCGGTGAGCTCGGTGCGCGCCACAGACTATCGCGCCTTACAACTTGAAGTTGACTTGCAGCACCGCCTGGACCGGCAACTTCTGGCCCTCTTGGCCGATCTCGATGTTGTTGTACCAGTTGCCGTATGGATACGCGAGCTGGACCGGCGGGTTTGCGACGAAGTTGCCTGCCGGCGCGAGCAGGTTGGACGCGAGCTGCGCGTACATGCACGTCGAGCCGTTATCCCAAGGCTGGTGGTGCTGGTAGCACACATCCACGAGATTCGCAAACGTCAACGTCGTGCTCACGTGTTGGCTGAACTCGTAGCCTAGCTGCAAGCCCATCGTGAGGCGTTGCGGCTGCGCGAATTCGCCGAGGTTGTCGAAGTGCCCGGTGTACTTGTCCGGGATGAAGAGGAAGTTCGAGCACGTCTGCGGGTCTGCGGTGTTGCCGACGGTCGTGCCGGTGCACGTCGTCGGGTCGTAACCCGGCCAGACGAGCGGCGAGCCGTACTTGCCTTGCGTGCTGTAGGTCAGACTCGGCGTCACCGTCAGCGGTCCGTGCTTGTAGTTGACCACGAGCGACGATTGGAACGGCGTCGCAAACCCGATCGCGTTGTTGAACGGCGCCGGGATCTGGTCATACGTCGTATACGAGCCGCCGCGATCGAACAGCTTCTGCATCGGCTGGCCGAAATAGGGGTTCGCGATCGAACCGACACCGCACAGGTCGTCCGGTGTCGTGCTGCCTGGCAAGAAGCAGGGGTGGGCCAGCGAGTTGCCCTCGAGGCCGCACGGGCCAGTTAGGCTTGAGGTCGCGGTCGCGCAGGCGGACGTGTACGCGTTGAAGTTCTGGACGTAGTCGTTGAGCAGGTCGACGATGTTGCGGCCGTTCGGGAAGTTGCCGAACTTGATCGTGCTGTTCGTGTACGTCGCGGAGAGCTGCAAGGCCAATCCATCTCTCGCGAAATTGCCTTTTGTGAACGTGAACTCGACGCCTTGCGAGCGCTGCTGTCCGACGTTGAGGCCGTCGACCACGCCCTGCGCGTTGAGCGACAGATACTGGATCTGATTCTGCGTGTTGCGCAAGAACGGCGTGACCTTGAGTGACATGTCCGTGTGCGGGATGTGCTGCTCGATCGAGAGATCGTAATTGTTCGCAATGTCCGCGTGCGTCTCGTGGAACGGCGAGTTGTAACCGAACGAGAGGAACGAGCCGATGAAGCTCGGCAGGTTCTGCTGGATGGTGTTGAACTCAAGATAGGAGGTCGGCGCCGGGCGGGAGTAGCGGCCGTAGGAACCGCGGATCACGGTGTCCGCCGACAAGGCTTCCGTGAACGCGATGCGCGGCTCCCACACGACGTCGGTCACCTTGCCGCCCGTATAGTTCTGCAGATTCACCGGCGACGTGTTCGCCGGACATGCCGCCGGCAATCCGGTCCCGGGATCGATCGTCGTCTGCTGCAGACCAAGCCCAGGGCCGACGCCGGGTCCGAAGCAGAACTCGCGATTGTACGCTTGGAACCAAAACGCCCGCGCTGGATACCCGGCTTCCAAATTCTGCAGCGTGTAGGTGTAGCTTTCCAAACGCAGGCCCAAGCTGATGGTCGTCTTGTCGCCCGGTCGCCATTGGTCGGACAGCGATGCGGAAAGGAAGTCAGGCCGCACGTTGTCGACCTGCGCGTTCTGACCATTTTCGGTGATGAGCCACTGTGCGCCGTTCAACGCCGCAGGGGAACCCGGAGGCGGCATCGCCGGCATGAGATTGGAGACGCACGGCGGTAGCGAGGTCGGACCGGCGCTCGAACACGCGTTGCCGCGATTCGCGGTGAATGGCGCGACTGTCGGATCGTTACTCGTCCCGAAGCACGTCGAGTAGTTGCCGTCGGCCCCTCCCTCATAGCAATTGCCCGCGCTGTCGACGAGATTGGTCATAAGCCCGTCCGTAAATCCCATCGAGTAGGTCTGCAACTTGCCGGTGAGATATGAAACCGTGGCGTTGAGCAAGTGCTTGTCGTTCATCTGGCGCGAGAAGATGGCGGTGCCTTGCCAGTTGTGGCCGATGACTTCGTAATCCGGGAGCTGATCGCCGTACGTGAGGTTCGCGCTCACCGGTCCGGTGATGAACCACCAGTTGTAGTTCTCCGCGCCATACACGCGCAAGTACGTCTGCGAATTGAAGTTCTTCTGGTATTGGAGTTTGAACAGCGCCATGCCGTTTTGCGATCCCTCACGCTGGCTCTGCGGGATCGCCGAGAGCGGCATGCGATCCGTTCCCGTGTTGGGGAAGAGCATCGTCTCGACGTTGGCCTGATTCGGTGGCGCGAAGACAGCGCCGTTATAGACGGGGATGTCGAGGAACGTCATCGGGCTCGAGCCATACACGTTGAGCAGCGTCGAGGGGTCGTTCAGACCGATGTCGTTTTGGGAGCTGTAGAAGGTCTGCAAGATGTTGCTGTAGATGTAGAGCGCTTGGATGTCGTCCTTGCCCGTATCGTATTTGTGCGCCAAGCCGAAGTGCAAGTTGACGATCGCCTCTTGGTCTGTGTTCGCCGCCTGAGCGTAGATCACGCCAGGCGCGAAGTACGCCGGGTTCGCACCCCCGTTCGTGTTGCCGTCATACACCGTGCCGTTGAGCGGCGCGCCGATCGACATGGGGAAGAAGAACAACGGGTCGCCTGCGCCGTTGTTCTGATTTCCGTAGCGGAAGGTTTGGGCCGAGTTCGCGAAGCCGACGTAGTAGCTGAAGCGGCGATCGGGGGTCGCGCCGCCGACCTCCTCGAGCGCGCGGTTGTACAGTGCCGGCGAACCGATCCCCAAGTTGATGTCTCCGAACGCCGGATACGTGCCGGTGCGGATGACTTGATTGACGTAGCCCGACAAGCCGGATGCTTCCGCTGAAGCCGGCGTGCCGCCGGTGTAGACCTGCACTTCCGCTTGCCCGAGATTGGAGAGCGTTGAGACGGGCGCGCTGTCCGACACACGCATCACCGGGATGCCATCGAGCTCGTACGCGACCTGATCGTTGTCGCCGCCGCGGATGTACACGTTTTGATACCAGCCCTGCTGGCCTTGCTGATAGATCACGCCCGGCGCGCTCGATATCGCGCCATACGCCTGGTTCAAACCGCCGGCGCCCGCAAGCGCAGCGGTCGCCTTTTGACCGGCAGCGTTGATAGAGAAGACGTTGCTGGTGGTGCCAGGACGCACGAGCGAGGTGCTGCCTGTTGCGGTAACGGTGCCGATGGTCCTGACCGCGCGCTGCAAGACGATGGTGACGGTGCGCGTCTGGTCCGAGATGACGGTGATGCCGGGGACGCTTTGCGCTGCGTACCCGGTCTTCGAGGCGGTCACCGTATACGTGTCTGGACCGAGCGAGATGAAATTGAAATGTCCGTCAGCATCGCTCTTCGTCGTCGCGTTTTGCGAGGGCGACGTCGCCGAGATGGCGGCGTCGGCGACAGGAGCGTTCGATGTCGCGTCCAGCACCCTACCTGTGATGCCTCCCGTTGTGCCGGACATGCCGGGCGTCGCGAGGCCGAAAAGACAAACGGCCGCTGTGCACGCGACCGCAAACCGATTGAACGACATGCGATAACTCCTGACAGACAGTCAAGGCGGTTATTGGTTAAGAGTGTACTAAGAAACCGAGCCTGCGACTATGTCCGGACACCACAATTTTCCTTCTCATCTTTAGAGAGGAACTCCAAAACGCGAACGGCGAGCTGCAATCGGAAGCGAACATCAGGGTTCTCAAGATCGAGCTGGGTCGTCTCCACTGCACGCGTGAGCCTGTAACGAAGCGTGTTCGGATGGATGCCGAGCCGTTCAGCCGTCTCCTTAAAATTGAAGCCCGAGGCGGCGAGCGCGAGCAATGCTTTGGTCAAGGTCTCTCCGCCGCGGCGCGTCTTGAGGGCACCGAACAGGTCTTCGATGAACGCGGCGCGGGCAGCGGGATCGCCCATCAGCACGCGCGGCACGAGTGCGTCTTCAAATGTCCGGATGCGCGCCGCGCTCTGATAGTTGAGCAGCGACAGCGCCTCGCGATAGCTGCGTCGAGCGCCCTGCGTGCCGGTGTACGATCGACCCAACACCACGGTGACGCCTTCGTCGCTGAGGCCGCCGACAACCGCCTCCGCCGGCACCGCCTCCGGCAACAAGAACGCGACGCGGTTGAGTTGGGCGGTCAATTGCGGGCGGGCTCCACCAGCCGCCAAGCGATTGCGCAACTGTTCGGCGACCCGCTCGCGCCGCAAGAACGCTTCGCGGCTGAGCGGCAGCGGCTCAGGGATGACCGCGAGGCCGACGCGGTGGCGCCCGCGCGTATCGAAACCGAGCAGGCGCGCTCGTTCGATGGCTTGCGCATCGTCTTCGGCGCTCTCGAGCAGGGAGAGAAAGGATGCGTAGCCGAGCCGCGCCTCAGTGCTGGCGAGCTCGCGCTGATGCGCGATGTGCAGCGCGGCGACGAGCGCCGCGTGTTCGGCGGCTCGATTGTCGAGCTCGGACAGCGCCGATTCGCCTTCGATGATCCAGACGAGGCCGACGAGCTCCGTGCCGATCCGGATCGGGCAGACGACGCGGGCGCCCGCCAAGCCGATCTCCGGCATCGCTTCGATGCGCAACGGACCCGCGCTCGCGCGGATCTCGGCGAGCAGGCCTTTCGACTCCATCGCATTGATCATCGAAGGAGGGCTTTGCTCTTTTTGCACGGTCTCGCGGCGCACTTCATCTTCGTCGGCACCGGAGGCGTAGAACGCAAGCAGCTTGCCGTCGGGGTCCTCGAACGTCACGGAACGCCACAGCAACTCGCCCAACGTGCGCGCGAGGTCGCGCAGGTTCGAGCCACGCGTCGCCGCGAGCGTGAGCTCGCGATGGATCTCCTCGGAGCGCTCGACCACACGATATTGCTCGGCCAAGATCGCGCGGTGCAGCTCTTCTGTGACTTGTGCGAACGGGATCTCGAATGGGATCTCGAGCAACGGCAGCCCCAGCCGGTTCGCCTCGTCTTTCGCGGCGGCGGTGAAGTGCTCGAGGTAGCGGGGCACCGCTAGCGCCATCGCGGCCAAACCCGCGTTGGTCAGCGACTCGACCTGCGCGCGCTGATCGCGCTCGCTTTTCGGCCAGGCGAAGCCGGTGGTCAGCAGCAGCTGGCCGGGCCGAACCCACGGGGCCGGGTCGGGCATGTCGATGACGTGCGCCCAGCGGACCTCGCGCTCAAGCCCTAGCTCGCCTGCGACCAGACGGGCGTCGCGCAGCGATTCTACCGCCAATGCTTCTCGGACGTTCAATGTGCCACCGATACGAAGTCAGGCCTGTATTTTGTGCTTTGCGCACGTGGCTTCGGCAGGCCGAGATTGATACACTACAAGGTACGCAGCCCATATCACGGGACAATGAAAGGACGGCCTCAAGGTGGCGATAGCAACGTCGCGCACCGCCGCGCTTCTCGATCAGCGGGCCGCCGAGGTGACTCGCGGCGTCGGCAATGCGCACCCCATGTTCGTCGAGCGCGCCTCCGGTGCGACGGTGTGGGATGTTGACGGCAAGCAATACATCGATTTCATCGGCGGCATCGGCGTGCTCAACGTCGGGCACACGAATCCGCGTGTGGCCGCTGCTATCCGCGACCAGCTCGAACGCTTCACGCACGTGTGCT
Organism: Vulcanimicrobiota bacterium; assembly: GCA_963812135.1. Taxonomy (GTDB): domain Bacteria; phylum Vulcanimicrobiota; class Vulcanimicrobiia; order Eremiobacterales; family Eremiobacteraceae; genus JAFAHD01. The sequence continues at coordinate 93,705 of CAWETU010000001.1, read as the reverse complement.
TTCAAGTCGCCATGTACGATTCGTACGTCGAACTCGCGAGTCGCCTGAACCGTTTGGCACCCGGCTCGAGCCGCAAGAAAACGCTTTTGTTGAGCACCGGCGCGGAGGCCACGGAGAACGCGGTCAAGATCGCGCGCGAGTTCACCGGCCGCCCGGCGGTCATCGCCTTTCAACACGGCTATCACGGGCGCACGTTGCTCGCGCTCACCATGACGGGCAAGAACGAGCCGTACAAACAGCACTTCGGACCGTTCTGCAGCGAGATCTATCACACACCGTTTCCCAACGAATACGAGGGCTGGACCGTTCAGCGCAGTTTGGCGGCGCTCGACGACGTGTTTGAATCCGACGTCGCGCCCGACCGCGTCGCGGCGATCATCATCGAACCGATCCTCGGCGAGGGCGGCTTCGTCCCCGCGCCCGTCGAATTCTTACGGGCGCTGCGCGAGGTCGCGACGCGACACGGCATCGTGTTGATCTGCGACGAGATCCAAACGGGTTACGGGCGCACCGGGAAGATGTTCGACATCGAGCATGCCGGCATCGAAGCCGACCTATTGTGCGTCGCCAAGAGCATGGCGGCGGGCTTACCCCTCGCCGCGGTGATCGGCAAAGCAGAGATCATGGACGCGCCGGCGCCGGGTGGCCTGGGAGGCACGTACGCGGGCAATCCGCTTGCGTGTGCGGCGGCGCTCGCCGTGCTCGACGTGTTCGAGGAGCAACGGCTCGTCGAGCGCGCTGCCGTGATCGGGGAGGCGGTGCGGACCGCGATGCTCGAGCTGAAGCGCCGTTATCCGAAACACATCGGCGACGTGCGCGGCCGCGGCGCGATGCACGCGATGGAGTTCGTCACGAAGCCGGGCGAAGAGCCCGTCAGCAAGCGCATCATCGCCGACGCGCGCGAACACGGGCTGCTCTTGCTGACCGCCGGATCGCGCGGCTGCGTGATCCGCGTGCTCGTGCCGTTGGTGATCAGCGACGCGGATCTCGCAGAAGGACTCAAACGGCTTGCGGCATCGTGCGACACAGTTCTATCATGAATGTAGCGGCCGAATTTATTCGGCCGAAGGAGTACGTTAAAATCGCAAAGCAAAACCTCGCGCAGGCCAATGCCTATGCGAAAAAAGTCTTGGAGCTGATCGAGAAGGACGAGATCACCGCGGCGGATGCCGCCTGGATCACCAAAGAAACGGTCGACGGATTCCGCGATCACGTCAATCCTGGTTTTCTCGAGTACCGCAAAGCGACGACGGTCGAGCATGCGGTCGCGGCAGTCGAGTGGTCGGACGCGGGGCTAAACGCCTATCGCGACGTCAACGGCAAGGAGTACATCGATTGTCTTGGTGGCTTCGGGATCTTCAACGTCGGTCACAGCAATCCGAGAGTGGTCAAAGCGGTCCGCGATCAATTGCGCCGCCAGCCGCTGCACAGCCAGGATCTGCTCGACCCGCTACGCGCGATGCTCGCGAAGACGCTCGCGCTGCTCACGCCTGGCGATCTTGAATACGCGTTCTTCTGCAACAGCGGCACCGAAGCGATCGAGGCGGCGCTCAAACTCGCGCGCGCGTACGACCCGACCAAGCAGACGATCATCGGCGCCACGAAAGGCTTCCACGGCAAAAGCTACGGCGCGCTGTCGGCGAGCGCGAAGGGCGAGTTCCGCCGGCCGTTCGGCGCGATGCTGCCGAACATCGAGCACGTGCCGTTCAACGACTTGGTCGAGTTGCGCCGGCGCATGCACACGCTCAAGATGGTGGGCGAAGAAGTCGGCGCGGTCATCCTCGAGCCGATCCAAGGCGAAGGCGGCGTGAACATCCCGGACGACGAGTACCTGCCGGGTGTCCGCGCCCTGTGCGACGAGTACGGCGCGCTGCTGATCCTGGATGAAGTCCAGACCGGCATGGGACGCACGGGCACGATGTTCTGCTGCGAGCAGTACGGCGTGGCGCCTGATCTGATGTGTTTGGCCAAGGCGTTCGGCGGCGGAGTGATTCCGGCGGGCGCGGTCATCGGCACGAAGGCCGTGTTCTCGCGCCTGTTCAACAACCCGTTCCTGCACACGACGACGTTTGGCGGAAATCCGCTGGCTTGCGCTGCGGCGCTGGCGACCATCAACGTGCTGATCGAAGACAAGCTGCCCGAACGGGCCGCGCGCATGGGCCAACGGATGCTCGGGGGGATGATGCGGGGAGCGCAACGACACCGCGATATCGTCCTCGACATCCGCGGCCGAGGACTACTGATGGCGCTGGAGTTCGCGAGCAACGAGCTCGGTTTCGCGTTCGGCAAGGAGATGCTCGCTCGCGGCGTGCTCGTGGCCGGCACGCTGGTGAACGCGCTCGTGGTGCGCGTCGAACCGCCGCTGACGATCACCGAGGAGCAGGCGGACTACGTCTGCAAGGCGCTGGAAGAATCGCTCGACGCGGTGAGTCGCGCTGCGGTGCCCGCATAAAGGAAAGGTAAGAACATGCTCGCGGTGTCCGAGGACCTGCTCAAGAACCTCAAGACGGCAGACGGCGTCTATCTGATGTACATCAACGGAAAATTCGTTCCGGCATCTGAAGGCGGCGTGCGCGAGCTCGTCAATCCGGGCAACGGAGAGGTCGTCGCGAAAGTCGCCGAGGGGTCGAAGAAAGACGCGCAGGCGGCGATCGCCGCTGCGCGAGAAGCATTCGACAATGGCCCGTGGCGCGACACGGGCGCGCAAGACCGCGCGAAGCTGCTGTTCAAGCTCGCCGACAAGCTCGACGAGCACGCGACGGAGCTGTCGCGAATGGAGACGCTCAACAACGGTAAACCGTTGCGCGAGACGATGTACGACGTCGTCGACGCCGCCAATTGTTTTCGTTACTATGCTGGCCTTGCCACCAAACCCCAGGGTCAGACGTTCGACGTGCCGGCCGCGTCGCAGACGATGGTCGTGCGCGAGCCGATCGGCGTGTGCGGACAGATCATCCCCTGGAACTATCCGCTGTTGATGTCCGCTTGGAAGTTGGCTCCCGCGCTTGCCGCGGGCAACACCTGCGTTCTCAAGCCGTCCGAGCTGACGCCGCTCACCGTATTGCGGCTGGCCACGTTCATCGACGAGCTCGGATTCCCCAAAGGCGTCGTGAACATCGTGCTCGGCGCGGGTCCGATCGTCGGCGCTGCGATCGCCGAGAGCTCGGACGTCGACAAAGTCGCGTTCACCGGTGGCACCAAGACGGGCCGCTCGATCATGCAAGCCGCCACCGGCAATCTCAAGAAGATCTCGCTCGAACTAGGCGGCAAGTCCCCGAACATCGTGTTCGCGGACGCGGATTTCGACACAGCAGTGGATTATGCGCTGTTCGGCATCTTCGCGAACGCGGGGCAAGTCTGTTCGGCCGGTTCTCGGTTGCTCGTGCAAGACTCGATCCACGACAAGTTCGTGCAGCGTTTGGTCGAGCGCGCGCGCAAGATCGCCGTCGGCGACGGCTTCGATGAGAAGACCGAAATGGGGCCGCTCATCAGCCGCGCGCATCAAGAGAAAGTCGAAGCCTACATCAAGACGGGCGTTGAGGAAGGCGCGACGTTGGCGACCGGCGGCAAGCGCCCGCCCGGCGAGCTGGGCACGAAAGGGAACTACGTCGAGCCGACGATCTTCACGAACACCCGGCCGGACATGCGCATCGTTCAGGAAGAGATCTTCGGACCGGTGCTCGTGGTGCAGCGTTTCAAGGATGAAGCCGAAGCGGTCAAGCTCGCCAACGATACGGTGTACGGTTTGGCCGGCGCCGTGTTCACCAACGATATCGCCAAGGCGCATCGCGTCATCCGAAAGCTGCGCGCCGGCATCACCTGGATCAACACGTATCATCCTACATATAATGAAGCGCCATGGGGCGGCTACAAGCAATCGGGCATCGGACGCGAGCTCGGCACGTATGGGTATGATGCGTATACCGAAGTGAAGCAGATCAACGTCAATCTCGCGGTCGAGCCGAGCGGCTGGTTCGCGGACAAGTAAGGACGCAGATGGCGACCACGACGGGCGTCAAGCACTATCCGCTGCCGATCGCGGGCGAACGACGGCCAACCGACAGCGCCGAGCCGGTCGTCAACCCATACGACGGGTCAACAGTGGCGACGATCGGCGTCGCGACCGCGAAGGATCTCGACGACGCGATTGCCGCCGCCGTGCGAGCGTTCGCCGGGTTCAGGAGCTGGCCGCGCTACAAACGCAAAGAGCTGTTGCTGGGCGTAGCGTCGCGATTGCGCGAACGGCGCGATGCGTTCATCGATCTGATGATCGCCGAATCGGGCAAGCCGCGAACCTACAGCGGCGTCGAGGTCGATCGCGCGATCACCACGTTCACGCTCGCAGCGGAAGAATCGACGCGCACCGGCGGCGAGGTGCTGCCGCTGGACCTGTCAGCGGGCACCGTCGGCTACACGTCGATCGTGCAGCGCTTCCCGATCGGCGTCGTGGCGGCTATCGCCCCGTTCAACTTCCCGCTCAATCTGGTCGCCCACAAGCTGGCTCCGGCGTTCGCCGTCGGCAATACGGTCGTCCTCAAGCCGCCGCCGCAAGCGCCGCTGTCGGCGCTGATGCTGGCCGACGCGTGTTACGATGCAGGTCTGCCGCCGGACGCGCTCTCGGTCGTGCACGCGCCGATCCCCGTTGCCGAGCGGCTTGCGACAGACGAGCGGATCGCGATGCTGTCCTTCACCGGGTCTGCGCGGGCCGGCTGGCATCTCAAGAGCATCGCGGGCAAGAAAAAAGTCGTGCTCGAGCTCGGCGGCAACGCGGCAGCTGTCGTCGCCAAGGACGCCGATCTCGAGTGGGCCGCCAAACGCTGCGCGCTGGGTTCGTTCGCGCAGTCCGGTCAGGTCTGCATCAAGGTGCAGCGCATCCTCGTCGAGCGCGACGTGTACGATCGCTTCGCGGAATTGTATCGCAAGGAGACCAAAGCGCTCGGCGTCGGCGATCCCGCGCAAGGAACGACCGTCGTCGGGCCGCTGATCGACACCGCCAACGCCGACCGGATCGAGTCGTGGATTGGCGAAGCGGTGAAAGAAGGCGCGACCGTCGTCGCGGGCGGCGTTCGTCGCGGCAACATCATCGAACCCACGATCCTCACCGGCACGAAGCCCGCCATGAAGGTCGAAAGCGAAGAGGTGTTCGGCCCAGTCGCGACGCTGACGCCGGTCGATTCGATCGACGAAGCGTTCGCGCGCGTCAACGAGACCCGCTACGGCCTGCAAGCTGGCGTGTTCACGTTCGACGTCCGCATCGTCGCGAAGGCGTTCGAAGAGCTACAGGTCGGCGGCGTGATCGTGGGCGATTATCCGACGCTGCGCGTCGACAACTTCGCCTACGGCGGCGTCAAAGACAGCGGTTTCGGGCGCGAGGGCGTCCGCTATGCCATGGAGGAGATGACCGATCTCAAGACGCTTGTCGTCAAATACCGATAGTGCTGGGTTGAAAGTAGACTTATACGCGGTCCTCAAGCGGCTGACAGCGGTTCAGCCGCTTTCGCGTGTCCGCCCGGAGACAGAAGGACCTACGCTTCGGCGCGTGCTTGGTTGGCCTTCTCTCGTCGCAATCGGTCTCGGAACGATGCTCGGTGGTGTGTTCACCTCGATGGGAGTTGGGGCGCAGGTTGCAGGGCCAGGCGTCGTGCTTGGTTTCCTGCTTTCTGGTGTTTCTTGCATTTTTGTTGCGCTTTGTTACGCCGAGTTTGCCTCGATGGTACCTGTCGCGGGCAGCGCGTACACCTACGCGTACGCCACGTTGGGCGAATTCGTAGCATGGGTAATCGGATGGGATCTGATTCTCGAATATGGCATCAGCGCCGCGCCAGTGGCTTCGTCGCTTTCCGGCTACGCGAAGGACTTCTTGCACATTTTCGGAGTTTCGATTCCCGCATGGGCTCAAACGGCGCACCTCGACGCCACGACGATGCCCATTCATTGGGGTCCGATCCAGTTCAACTGGATCACTTCGGTCAATCTCCTCACTTCACAATATGACATCATGGCGGCCGTCGTGGTTCTCTTGGTGAGTGGTCTCCTGGCCATTGGAATTCGCGAGTCCGCATTCACCAATACCGCCTTTGTCTTGCTGCAAATTCTTGCGTTTATCGTCTTTATCATCGGCTGCGTAGGCGCCGTACGATCGGAGAACTTCACGCCGCTGCTGCCCATGGGGTTTAGTAGCATCCCCGCAAGTGCGGCGCTCGTGTTTTTTGCTTATATCGGCTTCGACACAGTAACTGTGGCTGCGGAGGAATCTAATAATCCACAGCGTGATCTTCCGATCGGCATCATCGGCTCGCTCATTATCGGCGGCCTCCTCTATATGACTCTCGCAATCATCACCGTCGGCGTCGTTCCATGGCAGCACATGGACTCCAATGCCGCACTCGGCCAGGCCGCCGCGTTGGCGCATCCGAGTAACAAGCTGTTCATCGGCGTCGTGACGTGGGGAGGAATCGTTGGCAACATCAGTGTGATGCTGACGTCGCTGCTTGGACAGGTTCGGATTTTTTACGTCATGGCGCGTGATCGGATGCTGCCGCCGGGGGTAGCGAAAATCCATCCCCGTTTCCGCACGCCCGCCCGTATGACGATGATCACCGGTGTAGTGGTCGCAATATTGGCACTGATTGTTCCAATAGACGCACTTCTAAAACTCGTCAACATAGGTACGCTGTCAGCTTTCGTGATCGTCTGCGCCGGCGTCTTCATTCTCCGCTTTGTCGCACCGCATGCACATCGTCCGTTCAAAGCTCCGCTCGGACTTATCACCGCCGGACTGGGTGTAGTCGCGTGCATTTGGATGATGCAGTGCACTGCCCCCGTCAACATGGTGGCGATTCGTCCTATGGTTCGCCGTCGGAATAGTTATCTACGCGATCTACGGCTATCGTCATAGCCTGCTACGCGTGCAGCAGGCGGATGCGCCTGAACCAACGGCGATCGATCCGACCGTACGTTGATCTAACGGGCGCGGAGTCGCTCGTGGGCGGCTGCAAGCAGCGCGTTCGCGGTGGCGCCGTCGTCGGGGCACAGCGCGACACCCGTTGAAACTTTAGCGCGCGCCGCCCCGGTGCGCTTGCGCAACGAGGCGGAAAGGCGCGCACCGATGCGTTTTGCTATCGCGGCGTCGGCGCCGGTGAGGATCGCGACACATCCATAGTCGGTGACGCGAATCGCATCGCCGGCACGCGCGGCTGCAGTCAACGTTTGCGCCGTCGTATCTGCCGCCTCGCCGGCGACGGAGAAAGCCATCACGGCGAAACCGACGCCGCTCGCCCGATACCAGGCGAGTTCATCGTTGAGCAGCGCGGCAGCATCCGTGAGAAGCGCGCGTTGCGGTTGCGCCACCGCTCGCAAGCGTCGCGTTGCGTCGTCCTTGTGGCGAGGGACCGACGAGCGCGCTGCGCTCGGTCGACCACCCGAGCTGCGCTCGGGTCCTACATTTGCGTTTCGCTCGGGTGCTACGTTTACGCGTTCGCGAACGGCGTGGCGATCCGGATCGCGAGGCCAACCGCTGGGGAGCGTGCCGGCGAGATAATCGCTTCTCGGAAACACGAGCACGTTCGACGGCAGCGGGCGCTCGAACGCCGCCGGATCCTCCGCGGCGATCGCGACCTGGGCATCGCCGAGTAGCGAGATGATCGAATCCGAGATGCTGCGTTCGTGCGCGCGCACCGGTACGACGCACGCCGGAAATCCGTAGGTTCCATCGGCCGCGGCGCGCAGCGCCGCATAGCGCGACGAATAATGGACGCGGTGGCCAGACGCGGCGAGCGTCCGACCCGCGGCGCGGCACTCCGCGCAGGGCCGGCTTCCGTCGCAGGCCAAGCAGGCGACGTTGACATTGAGCGGAGACGCCGGCGCGCTCATCGCCGTCGCGTCTTCCGCGCCTGAGAACCAAGTGCAACGAACAGTATAATGACAGAGCGTCCTTACGTACGGCTTTCCGGGGAACAGTCTCTTCACCGCACGTCTGCGGTGAGCCTCGCCACGCTCGCACTCGCGTTGCTCGTCGTGCTGTGCGCACGAGATGGCGTGGGCCGACCAAAGTCCGTCGCCCGGCGATGATGTCCTCGCCGCCGCCCACGACGACCGCTTTCCCGATGGCGTCGTCTTCTACCAATTCGGATGGGGCAACGGCCAGACGTGGCACCTCTCGGGGATCGACGCGCGCTGGCATGTCAACAGCACCTCGCAATACGGCCTCATCGCCGAACGCTACGTCCTGGCCGATCCTGGCGGAATTGTCAGCGATGACCGCATCGGCGCGAGTGCGGTCATCGGAGATCCGGACGCGATCCAGGTGCGCGTCCGCGCGCTCAACTCGCAATTCGGCGATTCCTCGCAGCAATTCAATGGCTCGCTCGACGTGCTCGGGGCACTGCGCCACTTCCGCTACGAGGCGATCGCCTCGCTGACCGGCATCGACGGCGCGCCATCCGCGCAGGTCGATCTCATCACCACTGCCGGCGTCAACGAGCGTCTGTCCAATCTCGTCGGCCAGCTGGGCTGGGCCTCCAAATCGACGTCGGCGTATGTCCGCGGACGAGTGACCAACTTCAGCGACGGCAATCGCTACTCGCTCGTCGGTTTCGGAGCGATGCAAGACCTCGGCATCCCGGCTGTCGACGTCGAGCTCGGCGGTTTCGTGAACGAATCGGGCTATGCGTTCATCTATCCCCTCGCGCTCGCGGGCTACTACAATTATCAGCATGAAGACGAGCGCGCGCTCCAAGCCATCATTCGGCTCCCGCTCGGCAAGCATTTCCAGGCGACCGCGACGGGCAATGCCGGCGTGGCGCAGACGAGCCTGGTCGGCGGCTACCAGACGCAAACCCGCCAGCAGTTCCAGCCGGCGCTCACCTACACGAATCACAATCTCGCCCTCGCGGCGTCGGGCAGTTTCGCCCAATACCTCGGGGCGGCGTACATCCCCGATTTCCAGGGCAACAGGGTCGAGTTGTCGCTCACGACGCGGCTCTGAAACCTTCCCGCACCCCGGATGGTAGATGGAGTACCCGAGCGAAAGGAACCACATGATGACTGTTGCACCTGAAGCCACCGCGCTTATCAATGACTACGTCGACCGCATGCGCGCCGCGCTGCCGCTTGCGCCGAGCACGCGCATGGCTGTCGCCGACCGGCTGTATCACGACATCCTCAGCGCATCCTGGTCGAAGGCCCAAGCCGCCGGCACGACGGTCGTCGATGCCGACACCGTGCGCGCCCATCTCGAGACGCTAGGCACCCCCGAAGCGTGCGCCAACGCGCTTGCGACCGCATATCGCAACGGCACGTGGCAATGGCCGGGCGACTACGTCGCGGATCAATTCCGCAGCGGCCGCTTCAGCGAGCGTGCTGAGGAATTCGCGAAGACCGCGACGGAGAAAGGCGAACAAGCCGCGAGCGTGACGATGGATTGGGTCGCCAACGCGTTTGACATCGCCGCTCGCAACTTGCGCGAGGCGGCCGAGCGGCTCAAAACCAGGCAATAAACGGTCCGAACTCAAACCAGGGGAGCCATGCGCGTGGATCTCATGCGGCGCGTGGCCCTTGGTATTGTCATCATCGGCGCGCTCGCGGCGCTCGTCGCCGCCGGCGTGCGCTTCCGCTACGAACACAAGAGCCGCTGGGTCGAAGTCACGATGGACCAGCAGGACTTCGCCGATTTCACGAGCGCCTATGGGTACGATCAAGACCGCCTGCTGCGTCTCCTGAAGGCGCAGGGGCTGACCTCGCTCGCCATCTACGAGGAGCTCGGCAACCGCATCAACCTCGGCGAGCACGCATATGCGCAGACCGGGCAGCAGATCATCGACGCGGCGCGCACCTCGCCGCTCACCGACCCGCTCCTCGCGTCGCTCGTCCGCTCGCGCGGGCTTGAATCCGGCGCGGTCTACATTCTGGTCTACGACCGGCCGACGCTCGCGCGCTACGTGCTCGTGCTGCGCAACCAGCTCGAGCCGAACACTGTTCGCTTGCTGCGCTCGTCGTTGCCCGCGTTGCTCGAAGTGCGCACGCAGATCGACTACTTCAATAATCTTGGCCTTGGGATCCCACAGGAGAACATCGACCAGGCGCACGCGCTCGGCCTGCTGATCGATCCGCGCGTCGAGAACAACGAACGGTTGGACCCCGACCACATCGATGTCGTCTTCCGACAGATGCTCGCGGGCGACACCATCGGCACGGTCATCTTCTTCGGGCTGCGCAACGAGGTGCTGGGTTTTCCGTACAACCTCGACGGAACCGCCGACGCCTTCCGGCGCTATCAAGATCAATACCATCCGCTCTTCGGCAACGTCGAGGCCTACGATCCGTCGCAGTTCCAAAAAGGCGGCGACACGCTCGGCCGCAAGATCCCCGGGTTGACGGTCCGAGTTCAAGCCATCTCGCGGCTGGAGCTCGACAAAGTCGATCTCGACGCGGTGGTCGCGCGCTACATCCTCGGCGTGCGCGAGCGCAATATCCGGGTCGTCTACCTGCGTCCGTTCCCGCATCTCGCTCAAGTCCGGCAGTCCGACGGTAGCTACAAGACGCTGACGGCACAAGAGACCAATCTCGAGATGGTCCACCGCGTGCGCGAAGGGCTCGTCGCCAACGGTTTCTTCCTTGGGCGGCCGACGCCGTTCGTCGATTTCGGCGGCCTTTGGTTGGACGTGCTTTTCTGTCTCGTCGCACTCGGTGTCACCGCGGCGTTCTTGTTGCTGCTCGACGTCTACGGCTTGTCGCGCGCCTGGTTCTCGTGGGCCGCGTACGCGTTCACACTGGCCGCGTTTTGGGGCACGCATGCGCTGGGCCATGATGACATCGTGCGGCGTCTGTGGGCGCTTGCTGGCGCGCTGACGTTCGCGGTGCTCGCTGGGACCACCATGGCGCGCTACTTCAAGTCCGATCAGTCTTCGGGTGGTTCGTTGGCGAGCTCATTCACCGCAGGCGCGCGCTGCATGTTGATCGCTGTCGGCGTCGCCGCGCTCGGCGGACTGTTCGTGATCGGCCTGCTCGCACAAGCGACGTTCATGCTCGAGGTGCAGCAGTTCTTCGGCGTCAAGGCGCTGCTCGTCGTGCCGCCGCTCGTGTTGCTATTGCTCTACGAGTTCACCAACGTGTTCGGCAATAAGGTCAGCCTGCGCGAAGCAGGCTCCGCGCCCGTCAAGGTCTGGCAATTGCTCGCCGTCTTCATCCTCGCCGGCGGCGCAGTGCTGCTCCTCATGCGCTCCGGCAACCAGCCCGACATCGGCGTGTCGACGTTCGAGACACATCTGCGCGGTTTCCTCACGACGCTGCTCGGCGCGAGACCGCGCTTCAAAGAATTCCTGATCGGCTATCCAGCGCTGATGTTGCTGCCGGTGCTGCTGCCGGCGCACCGCCGTGCGGTAGGCTGGCTGATCATCATCGCGGCAGGCGTCGGTTTGTCGGACGTGCTCGACACGTTCTCGCACATCCACACCGCGCTGATCGTCAGCGTGCTGCGCCTGTTCAACGGCGTCGTCGCCGGCGCACTCATCGGGTTCGCGGCGCAATGGCTCTATCGGACGATCTGGCTGCGGTCGCGCAACGCCGGAACATGACGCTCCGTCCGTGACAGGGTCGCCGGCGCGTCTGCTCCTCTCCGGCTATTATGGCTTCGGCAATTTCGGGGACGAGGCGATTCTCAATGTGTTCGTGTCGCAATGGCGTCTGCGCCGGCCCGACGACACGCTCGTGGTCCTCTCGGAGCAGCCAGACGAGACACGGCGCATGTACGGCGTCGAAGCGGTGCCGCGCATGGCGTGGCGTTCGGTGTCGGAGGCGATCCAGGCCTCCGATGTCGTGGTGAGCGGCGGCGGCGGATTATTGCAAAGCGCGACCAGTCTTCGCAGCCTGCTGTACTACGCGAGCATCATCCGCGAGGCGAAACGCGCCGGCCGCAAAACCGCGATCTTCGCCCAGGGGATCGGACCGCTCAACTATTTCGGACGCGAGGTCGTCAAGCGTTCGTGCGCCGGCATCGATCAGGCTAGCGTGCGCGACGAGACGTCCCTGGGCACGCTGCAAGCGCTCCTGCCGAACGTCGATGTGCGGCTGGCGGCCGATCCCGTTTTCTTGGCAGACGCCACGGAATCGCGGGCGGCGCGCGACCTGCTCGTGCGCGAAGGCCTGCGCGACAACGTGCGGGATGTCGTGGCGGTGGTCGTGCGCCGCGGCCAAGCGCTCGATCAGGTCATGGAACGTCTCGCGTCCGTCGTCGACAGGCTCGCGTTGCAGCACGGGGCGCAAGTGGTCTTCGTACCGCTCCAACCGCCGAACGACGCGGAGGCCGCCGCCGCGGTTATCCGGCGCTGCAAGTCGGCGCCCGTCCTGCTCGGCGGTGGATACGATCTCGAGACGATGACCGCGCTGATGGCGCGTTGCTCGGCGGTCATCTCGATGCGCCTGCATGCCCTGATCCTCGCCGCCCGACTCGCGGTTCCGTTCATCGCGGTGCCCTACGATCCGAAGATCCAAGCGCTCACCGCAAGCCTCGCGTATCCGCTGCCCGCGCTCATGCGCGATACCCTCACCGACGAATTCGTGGAGGGGCTCTGGTCGCAGCGCGACGCCCTGCGCGAACATTTGCGCGCTCGCACCCCGGCGTTGCAGGCGCGCGCGGCGCTCGCCTTTGATTGGCTGCAAGAGCTCGTCGAACGCGAAGGCGCGCCGCTGCCCGAGAGATAAACTCGCAGTTACCATGCTCATCCGTTCAAGCTGGCGTATCGGGAGCATCGCCGGCATCGAAATCGCTATCCATCCGACGTGGCTGGTCATCTATGCGCTTTTCGCGTACGCCGCCATGCTTTCGGCGCACGCGATCGCCGACATGTACGGCGTGCCGCTGTCGACGCGCAACGGCTTTATTCTCGGCCTGATCGCTGCGCTCGTCTTGTTCGCTTGCGTCGTGGCCCACGAGTTCGCGCACGCGGTGGTCGCCCGCCGGCTCGGGATCCCGATCGGCAACATCACGCTGTTCCTGTTCGGCGGGGTTGCCAGCATCTTGCGCGAGCCCGGCACGCCGGCGGACGAGATCAAGATGGCAGCGGCGGGACCGCTGGCGAGCATCGCGCTCGCCGTGGTGTTCGCCGGGCTCGCTGCTGTGACGGGCCCGTTGCACTGGTCATGGATCTTTACGCTGTGCACGTTCTTGGCCGGCACAAACCTGGTGTTGGCCGTGTTCAATCTGCTCCCCGCATTCCCAAGCGACGGCGGCCGGATCTTGCGGGCGCTGCTGTGGAGATTCATGGGCAGCCAAGCGCGCGCGACGAGCGCAGCGAGCACGGTGAGCGCCATCGTCGCAGCCCTGCTCGTCGTCGCCGGCGGCCTGATGGCATTCAGACACATGTGGAACGGCATCTGGCTCATCTTCATCGCCTTGTTCTTGCTGCAGGCGGCGATCGCGAGCGGCCGGCAGGCGCGCATCAGTCTCACCCTCGAGCGTACGCGCACCGGCGACGTCATGGCGCGCACCTTGATCCCCGTGTCCGGCGACGCGCCGCTCACGGCATTCGTCGCCCAAGTGGCGGACGGACGGCGCACCGCGTATCCCGTCGTCGTGGACGGCAATTTTGTCGGGCTGGTGAGCCCGCGCGACACGGGAAATGTGCCGCCGGCGCTCTGGGAGCACACGCCCGTGCGAGCGATCATGACGCCGGCGGCGGGCTTGCCGCAGCTGTCCGCCGACACGCCTGCGAGCGACGCGCTCGCCGCGCTCGCGAAAAGCGGGGCGCGTAGCCTTCCGGTGCTGGAGAACGGCGAAGTGACCGGCGTTGTGTCCGAGGAGACGATATTCTCGGGGCTGCGCGAGCGCGGAACGGCGGCGCAATGATCGAGCCGCTCGGCAAGAACCAGTTCCCGACACCAGGCATGTTATCCGACGCGCCCGTGCGCGAGCGCGAGGTGCTTGAATTCTGGCGCGACGCGAAGATCTTCGAGCGATCGCTCGAGCAGACCAAGCACGGCCCGCGTTACACGATGTACGAAGGCCCGCCCACCGCCAACGGCAGGCCCGGCGTTCATCACGTACTCGCGCGCACGTTCAAAGATCTCTATCCGCGCTTTTGGACGATGCGCGGAAAGTTCGTGCGCCGCAAGGCCGGTTGGGATACGCACGGACTGCCGGTCGAGCATCAGGTCGAAAAAGAGATCGGCATCTTGGACAAGAGCCGGCTCGAAGCCGAAGTCGGCATCGCAGAATTCAACCGCCGCTGCCGCGAGAGCGTCTTCCGCTACGTCAGCGACTGGAACGCGATGACCGAGCGCATGGCGTACTGGGTTGATCTCGAGCATCCGTATATCACGCTGGACAACACGTACATCGAGACTGTCTGGTGGCTGCTCAAACAGCTCTGGGATCGCGGGCTGATCCAGCAAGATTACAAATCGGTCCCCTATGACCCGCGCATCGGCGCGACGCTCTCAGATGCCGAAGTCGCGCTTGGCTATCGCGAGACCGACGATCCGTCGGTTTTCGTCCGCTTCCGCCTCGCCGACGATCCGTCGACGTCGATCCTCGCATGGACGACGACACCGTGGACGTTGCCGGCGAACATGGCGCTGGCGGTGCATCCCGACGTCGAGTACGCGGTCGTCGAACGCGAAGGCGAAAAGCTGATCGTCGCCGAGCCGCTGCTGCAGAGAGTATTCGGAGACGATCCCGTGCGCCTGATCCGGCGCATCAAGGGCAGTGAGCTTGCGGGCACCCGCTATCAGCCGCTGTACGATTACTGCGTGAGCGAGAAGGACCGCTACTACGTCATCGCGGCGCCGTTCGTGACGACGGAAGACGGCACCGGCATCGTCCACGTCGCGCCGGCGTATGGCCCTGACGATCTCGCGCTCGGCAAGGCGCGGGATCTTCCTATCTACTACAGCGTCGATTACACCGGGCACGTCGTCGCTGAAGTCACCGTCGCCGCCGGGCGATTCTTCAAAGATGCGGACGCGCCGATCATCGCCGACCTGAAGAAACGCGACCTGATGTTCAGGTCCGGCACGATCCGCCATACGTACCCGTTCGGCTGGCGCACCGACGACCCGCTGCTGTACATCGCCAAGACGGCGTGGTTCATCCGCACGACCGAGTTCAAGACGCAACTGCTCGCCAACAACGACGCGGTCAATTGGGTGCCGGACAACGTCAAGCAAGGCCGCTTTGGCAATTGGCTTGAGAACAATGTCGACTGGGCCCTCTCGCGCGAGCGCTTCTGGGGGACACCGCTGCCGCTGTGGACAGACGGCAAGGATTACATCTGCATCGGATCGGTCAAAGAGCTATCCGAACGCGCGGGGCGCGATCTCTCGGACCTTGACCTGCACCGGCCTGCGATCGACGATGTCGTGTTCACGGTAGAAGGTCGCGAATACCGGCGTGTGCCGGAAGTCATCGACGCGTGGTTCGACTCGGGTTCGATGCCGTACGCACAGTGGCATTACCCGTTCGAGAACGCCGATCTGTTCAAAGAGAGCTTCCCAGCGGACTTCATCTGCGAAGCGGTCGATCAGACGCGCGGCTGGTTCTACAGCCTGCATGCGATCGCGACGCTGATGTTCGACTCGCCGGCGTATCGCAACGTCGTCTGTTTGGGCCACGTGGTCGACGAGCGCGGCGAGAAGATGAGCAAGAGCAAGGGCAACGTGCTCGACCCGTGGGAAGTGTTTGACGCGCTCGGCGCCGACGCGCTGCGCTGGTACTTCGTCGCGGGCAGCCCGCCCGGCGCCGGGAAGCGCTGTTCCGTCGAGCTGGTGCGCGAGAGCACGCACACCTTGCTCAACACGCTGTGGAGCACGGTCAACTTCTTCACACTGTACGCGAACGACGATCAGGTCGGTATCCCGGCCGACGTGCGACTGCAGCAACGCCACGATCTCGACCGCTGGCTGGTCGCCCGGCTCAACGAGCTGGTCACCGATGTGACGACGCGGCTGGAGCTCTACGACGCGCAAAACGCCGCGCGCGCGATCGAGACGTTCATCGACGAACTCTCCAATTGGTACGTGCGCCTGTCTCGCGACCGGTTCTGGGCGTCCAGCACCGGCGCGGAAAAGAACGCTGCGTATCGCACGCTCTACGAAGCGCTGCACACGCTGTCTCTCTTGACCGCACCGTTCGCGCCGATGTTGGCCGAATCGCTCTACCAGATCTTGGTGCGCGCGCTGGACAAGAAAGCTCCCGAGAGCGTGCATCTTGCGGCGTGGCCGCAAGCGCAGCTCGAGCGCGAAGATAGCGCGCTCGTCAGCGCGATGCGCGTCGCCCAGAAGACCGTTGATCTCGGCCGCCAAGTGCGTGCCGCCTCAAAGATGAAGACGAGACAACCGCTGCCGGTGGCATACGTGCGCCCGCGAACGGCTGCCGAGTCCGATGCATTGATCCGCTTCCGTGCGCTCGTGCTCGAAGAGCTCAACGTCAAGGACGTGCAAGATCGTCGGCCTTGATGCGGAGTTCATCGAGTATGCGCTGCGGCCGAATCTACCCCGCCTCGGCCCGCGCTTCGGCAAGAAGTTGGGTGCGCTGCGCCAAGCGCTCGCCGCCGCGGACGCGCGCGCCGTCGCCACGACCGTCGCGCAAGGCGGCAAGATCAAGGTGTCAGCGAACGGCGAAGTTTTCGAGCTCGACCCCGAAGACGTGCTGGTCGACAGCAAGTCGGCACGCGGCTACGCGTCGGCCGAGTCCGACGGCATGCTCGTCGCGCTCGACACGCGCATCGACGAAGCGCTCGCGCAGGAGGGACTCGCGCGCGAAATCGTGCGCGAAATCCAAGACGCGCGCAAACGCGCGGCGCTGCACATCAGCGATCGCATCATCGTCAAGATCACGGCTGACGAGGCGTATGCTGCGGCAATCGAACGTTGGCGCGATTACATCGCGCAACAAACGCTGGCGCAGACGATCGAGGTCACACGCGGCGACTCGCTCGTGGTCCACGTCCATAAAGTGACCTAGGTGCGCGGTTTGGCAGTCTTCGGTTGGGGGGTGGCAGCCGGCATGGGCTGTCGCTGGCCGAGCCAGATCATCACGACGCCGAGGATCACCATCGCGATGGTGAGATACTGCGCGCCCGTGAGGCCCAAGAAAATGATTCCGGGCTCGCGGTAGAATTCGACGACCGTCCGCACGAGTCCGTAGCCGGCGATGAACGTCCAAAACACGGCGCCCGGCCGGAAGATGTCGGGGCGCGAACGCACGAGCCAGACCAGCGGCAGCACGATGAGCACCATGCCGATGCCTTCGAACAGCTGCGACGGGTAGCGGTAGCCTTGGTAGTTCGGGAAGAGGATGCCGATCGGCGAGTCGGTGACGCGGCCCGGCAGTTCGTCGTTGATGAAGTTCGTGATCCGGGTGAGAAGGATCGCGACGGGCAGCCACAAGACCGTCTCGTCGAGCACTTTCAAGATCGACAGCTTGATGCGCCGCACGTAGATCCACGCGCCGGCGATGCCGCCGAGCAGGCCGCCATGGAACGCCATGCCGCCAGTCCAGATCGCGATGATTTGAATTGGATTAGAAAGGTAATAGGTGAGCGAATGACCGCCTGCTGAAAGCGGCGTGAGCATGTCGGCGATGAGGAAGAAGATCCGGCCGCCGAGGATGATGCCGATCATCGTATAGACGATGAATTCTTGCGCTTGTTCGACCGTCAATCCGGTGCGCGCGCGGCTGCTCTTGCTCTGCAACTGGAGGTACACGAGGATGGCGCCGATAACATACGACAGCCCATACCAACGGATGCCAAAGTCCTTGTAGATGTGGATCGCAACCGGATCGACGCGCGGATACGTGAACCAATGTTGCGTGTCGGCAGCGAAGAGCAGGGCGAGCAATAGTCACCTCCGGAACAGGCAAGATTGACAGGATCTAAGACTCGATGAGCGGCGCAGAATCAGTCCAACCCGCGCCAGCCCCTCTCTCCGTGCGACGCGAGCTGCTGGCCCACTCGATCGTCTTCGTGCTTGGATTCACGCTGATCTTCGTGCTGGCCGGCGCATCCGCGAGCGCGCTTGGCGCGCTGTTCAAAGAGCACCAGGTGCTCATCGCGCGCGTCATCGGTGTCGTCATCATCCTTCTCGGGCTCAATATGATGGGCCTGTTCCGCATCGGCGTCCTCGCGATGGACAAACGCCTCCATTTCGCGCATCACACGACGTCGTATCCCGCGACGCTGCTGGCCGGCATCGGTTTTGCGGCCGGTTGGTCGCCGTGCATCGGACCGGTCCTCGCCGCCGTCCTCGCGATCGCCGGCAGCACGAGCAATCCCGGATTGGGCGTCATCTATCTGTCCGTGTATTCGCTCGGATTGGGATTGCCGTTCATCGCGACCGCGCTCGCGCTCAATTACGTGCTGCCGCTGCTCAAGCGCTTCAAGCGCTATCTGCATGCGATCGAGATATTCGCCGGCATTCTCGTCGTCGGCGCGGGATTGATCCTCGTCACGAACTCGTTCTTGCGCTTCACCGGGTTCTTGTACAAGGAGTTTCCCGCGCTTGCGAATGTCGGCACGGGCCCGGACATCGGCACCGGCAGCGCGCTCACGCTGAGCGTCGTCTTCATCGCCGGACTCGTGTCGTTCATCTCGCCCTGCGTGCTGCCGTTGGTGCCCGCCTACATCTCGGTGTTGACCGGGCGGCGCCTCGAGGCGCTGGTGGACGCGTACTCGGCATAGTCCCGCTGCCGCAAGCCAGGAGAAACGTCTCGTCGCGCTGGAAAACCGTCCACGATATGTCATTTGTGTTCTTCCTTGTCGCGGCGCTTGTCGTGGCGCTCGATCAACTGACCAAACGCGCCATCGCGACCCACTTCTTGCCGGACGAGAGCCGGATCGTCATACCGCGCGTGCTGTGGCTCACCTACGTGCAGAACCACCGCGGTGCGTTCGGCATGTTCGGGTCACACCCGCTGCTACTCGCAGCCGTCGCCCTGGGAGTCGTGCTTCTTTTCTACTACTGGTACCGGCAAGACGGCGCCACGTTGCTGACCCATATCGCGTTCGGCCTGATCCTGGGCGGCGCGATCGGCAACATCCTCGATCGCGTCCGGCTCGGCTATGTCGTCGACTTCATCGATCTGCGCTGGTGGCCGGTGTTCAACGCCGCCGACTCGGCGATCAGCATCGGCGTGGTGTTGCTGCTGCTGCGCATCGTCGTGCACGATCGCCGGCGCGAGCCTGAGGTGGCCGCCGTCTCCGAGCCGGTACCTGCAACGCTCACCGAGCGCACCCCAGCCGAACCGTGAGCGAGACCGTCGCGTTCACGGCGACGGGAGAAGAAGCGGGAAGCCGCTTGGACGCGGTGCTGGCGCGCCGCACCTCACGATCGCGCGCTGAGATCTCGGCGCTCATCCGCAGCGGGATGATCCGCATCGACGGGCACCCCGCCAAGCCGTCGCACCACCTCAAGGCGGGCGAGCGAGTCGAAGCGGTTTTGCCGCAACGCGCGCCGCGCGTGCCCGCCGCCGAAGAGATCCCGATCGCCATCGTGTATGAGGACGAGGACATCAGCGTCGTCGACAAGCCGGCGGGCATGGCGACGCATCCGGCGCCCGGCAGCCCGTCGCGCACGCTGGTGAACGCGTTGCTCGCTCGTTTGGGTCCGCTGCCGGCGCTTGGCGACGCGGCTCGCCCGGGCATCGTGCACCGGCTCGACAAGGACACGTCGGGTCTGCTGGTCGTCGCGAAGAGCGAGCGGGCGATGCGCGCCCTGTCCGCGGCGATCGCGGCGCATCACGTCGAGCGCGAATACGACGCGGTCGTATGGGGCGCACCGCCCGCCGCGAGCGGCGCGATCGATGCGCCGCTCGCGCGCGACCCGACAGCGCGCACGCGCTTCGCCGTACGGCACGAAGGCAAACATGCCGTCACGCACTATCGCACCGTTGAGACCTATGATTTACGGTCGAGCAAACTCGACCGCGACACCAAGAGAGGATCGCCTAAATTCGGGCGTTACGATCAAGCTGCGCTGCTGCGAGTGACGCTCGAGACCGGCCGCACCCATCAGATCCGCGTGCATTTCGCCGCCATCGGCCATCCGATCGTCGGCGACCCGATCTACGGCGCGGGCTATCCGGACCTCGGCATAGAGCGGCAAGCCCTGCACGCCGCGCGCCTGCGCTTCGTGCATCCAGTCACTGGAGCGCCGCTGTCGTTCGACGCGCCGCGCCCCGCCGATTTCGAAGCACTGATCGCACGCCTGCGCGGGGGCGCGGCTCAGTGAGCGCATTCACGCTCGAGGCATCCGACGGCGCGGCGCGCGCCGGCACTCTACACACCCCGCATGGGGACATCGCCACTCCGGTGTTCATGCCGGTCGGCACGCAAGCGAGCGTGAAAGGGCTCACGCCCGACGAGCTGCGAACCTGCGGCGCGAACATCGTGCTGGCGAACGCGTATCATCTTTATCTACGCCCCGGAGCGGAGGTCATCGAGCGCGCCGGCGGATTGCATAAGTTCATGAGCTGGCCAGGGGCGATCCTCACCGACAGCGGTGGCTTCCAGATGTTCTCACTAGCCAAGCTCGCGTCGGTCGACGACGAGGGCTATCATTTCGCATCGCATCTCGATGGGACTAGGCACACGTTCACGCCGGAAAACGTCGTCGAGCTGCAAGAGCGGCTCGGCAGCGACATCGCTATGGTGCTCGACGACGTCGCACCGGCGGACGTGGACGAGGCGCGCGCCCGCCAAGCCGCAGAACGCACCTTGGGCTGGGCGGAGCGCGCGTTGGCCGCAAAGCGCCGCGCTGATCAGCTGACCTTCGCGATCGTGCAAGGCTCGACGTTCGAACCCGTGCGCCGCCAGAACGCCGCCGCGCTCGCGGCACTCGACTTTCCCGGTTACGCGATCGGCGGGCTGTGGGTCGGGGAGTCGAAAGCGCTGAGTCTCGCGATGACGGAGGCATCGTGCGCGACGTTGCCTGCAGGCAAGCCGCGCTATCTCATGGGCGTCGGGACGCCCGAGGATCTTTTGGCGTGCGTCGGGCGCGGCGTGGACATGTTCGATTGCGTCTACCCGACCCGCTGCGCGCGCCATGCGCTCGCGCTGACGATGCACGGCAGACTGAACCTGCGCAACGCCCGGTTTACGGACGACTTCACCCCGCTGGACCCGTCGTGCGCGTGCCCTGCGTGCACGCAGTTCACGCGCGCATACCTCGCGCATTGTTTCCGCGCGAATGAGATGCTCGGACCTCGCCTCGTGAGTCTGCACAACGTTTGGATGATGACGCGACTCGGCGCGGCGGCGCGAGCGGCGATCCTCGAGCAGCGCTTTGACGCGTGGCGCGACGCCACGTTGGCGCTCCCTGCGCGAGCCGCAACCCGAAGGATAAGCGGTCCGCACCTTGGAACGAATCGAACGTGTGAGTGGTGCCGAAGCCGGTTCGCCGGTTCGGGATGTCGCGAGCGCGCTCGCGGAGCTGCGCAAGCGAATCGAACGGGCGTGCGCACTCGCCAGCAGGGACGCGGAAGCAGTCCACGTCCTCGCAGTCACCAAAGGCTTCGGGCCGGAGGCGATCGAGGCGGCTATCAACGCGAACATCGCGGATATCGGCGAGAACTACCTCCAAGAAGCGCAGGCGAAATTCGCGAGCGTCGTATGGCCTACACGCTCCACCCGCCATTTCATCGGACGCGTCCAGCGCAACAAGGCACGCAAGATCGCGAGCCTCTTCGACGTCGTGCAGACGGTCGACAGCGCCGAGATCGGCCAAGCGCTTGACCGCGGCGCGCGAGACGCAGGCAAGACGCTTGATGTCCTCATCCAAGTCAACGTCGCTGACGACGACCGCAACGGCGTCGCACCCGAATCGTGCGCGCAGCTCGGACGCGAGCTCGCAGCGATGCCCAACCTGCGCGTGCGCGGCGTGATGGCGGTCGGTCCACAGCAAGCGGACGGATCGGCGGCGGCGTTCGGGCGCGCGGCCGACGCGTATCGAACGCTGGCGCGCGAGCACGCGAGCGCCGATCTTCTTTCCATGGGGATGTCCGGCGATCTCGAAGCGGCGATCGCAGCCGGCTCGACGATGGTGCGTATCGGCACCGCGCTATTCGGGCCGCGCCCCGCGAAAGGCAAGGTAGAATAATCATGGGTGTATGGTCGAGCATCGTCAACTCGATGGGGTTCAGGGACTCCGACGAGTATGACGAAGACCTGTTCGACGACGAAGGCAAGCCCAAAGTCGTGCCCATCACCGATGGGCGCGCGGGGCGCAAGGTCGGCGTGTCCGTCTTCCATCCCAGGCAGTACGAGGAGGTCACGGACATCGCAGACAACCTGCGCGCTCGCTTGCTCGTCGTCGTCAACCTGGTGGGAGCCGATCGCGCGCTGTCGCAACGCGTCATCGACTTCTTGAGCGGCGTCGTCTACACGCTCGACGGCAAGATGCAGCGCCTCTCCGAGGGAATCTTCTTGTTCGTGCCGAGCAACGTGCAGATCAACTCGAAAGAACCCGAGATGTCGGTCGCCGGCTCGTACGAGGCCTGGTAGGCGAAAGGTCACGCCATGAAGATCACGCCGGTCGACATCCAGCACAAGCAGTTCCGCAAGACGCTGCAGGGCTACGCGCGCGAGGAGGTCGACACGTTCCTCGATGAGGTCATCGAGACGTTGGAGATCGAGATCGACGAGCGCGGGAAGCTCGAGGCGCGCGTCGGCGAGCTCCAAGAGAAGGTCGCGCACTACAAAGCGATGGAGGAGAGCTTGCAAAGCGCGCTCGTCCTCGCGCAGCGCACCGCCGACGAGGTCAAAGCGTCCGCGCATAAGGAAGCCGACCTGGTCAAGCAGAGCGCCAAACTCGAGCTGGACCACGAGCTTTCCGAGCTGCGCGCGCGCATCGCCGACGCACGGCGCGAGCTGCAACGCCAGAACGATCACGTCGCGGCGGTCAAGCAGGATCTGCGCTCGTTCTTGGCCCGACAGGCCTCGATGCTTGAAGACTCGGGCGTCGTGCAAGAGGTCGCCGCAGCGCCCGCCTTGCCGATGCCGGACGAACCGGCGCACGAGATCGCATTTCGCGAGTCGACCTAGCGGTAGACCCCGAACTCGAGCACGATCGTCCGCGCGCCAAGCGTAAGCGTGCGGTACGAGTTGACCAATCCTTCCACGATGAATGCCTTGACAGCGAGCCCCGCGCGAATCAATGATTGCGCGCGCGTGCTCAGCGCGATGATGTCGCGCGTCAGCGCCCGCCCGCCGCGCAGCGTGGACAGATCGAGACCATCGACGAGATCGAGGCACTCTGCGGCTTCGAGTTGCGTCGCCGATTTGGCGGCGACGGTCGCGGGCTGCGCGGTGACCCGCGGCCGGGCGATGGTCACAGATCGCTTTCGAGCGGTTTGAGTTTGGCGCGCAAGACGTTCAGCGCGCGCCCGTGCAGTTGCGAGACGCGTTGCTTGCTGACGCCGAGCGTGCGACCGATCTCCCCGAACGTCGCTCCCCGGCAGTAAAACGATAAGACGATCACTTGCTCGCGCCGCGGGAGCTCGGTCACCGCGCGAGCGACCATCGCGCGCAGCGCGCGCTCCGCGGCCAGCGCTGCGGGGTCGCGTTGCGACGACACGAGCCGTTCGGCGATCGGCGAGCTGTGTTCGCCGGCAGACGGGCCATCGATGGAAAGCGCCGCGTGATTGCCGGCGCGACGCACCGCGGCCACCTTCGTGACGCTGAGGCGCGCTGTTTCGGCTGCGTCGCGTTCGCTCGCCGAGCGACCGGTGCGCTGCGCGACGATCCAGCGAGCCTCATCAAGCGCTCGCGCATCGCGGCGGACGCGCTCGGGTATGGCGTCCATGCGGCGCAACCCGTTGAGCATCGCGCCGCGCACGATCCTACCGGCCCACGATTCGAACGTCACGCCGAAGGCCGGATCGAAACGGTCGATCGCCCGCAACAGCCCGATGCAGCCGTCCCCGATGAGATCGTCGGCGCTGAAGTGCGACGGCAGACGTCGGCGCACTACTGTCGCGATGCGGCGCACGAGCGGCATCGCCGCTTCGCATAAGCGATCTCGATCGGATCGCGCGCGAGTGACCGCGAACGCGGCCGCAAGACCGTCCAACGACGTGCATGGAAAGGCGATCATGTGCGGCGTGGTGAGACGACGCGAGCGAGTTCGCGGCCGAGGCCGAGTCCGCCGGCGCGCGCCAGTGCGAGCGCGAGTGCGTCGGTGAACATCGACTGCACGATGTCGTTGGAGCCGGCTGCGCCATCGTCTTCACCGTCTTGCTCGGTCGTCACATGCGAGGTCCGGCCCAGGCGCATGGTCTCGAGCAGCGGATGAAGCATGATCGCCTCGAACTGGATGCACGCGTCGCGCACGTCCGGCTGCATCGCGATCACCCGCGCTCGAGGTTGTTCGCAAGCCGCAGCATCTCGTCGGCGGCCTGGACGCTTTTCGCGCTCGCCTCATAGGCGCGCTGGGCGGCGAGCACCGACATCATCGCGGAGACGACGTTGATGTTCGCGCGTTCCAAGCAGCGCTGTTTGAGCTTGCCGAGTCCGCCGCCGTCGGGCGCGCCGCGGACGACCGCGCCGCTTGCCGGAGAGGCGTAGAACAATCCGTCCGCGCCGAGACGCAACCCGGCCTCGTTCGCAAACGTGCACAATGTGACGCGTCCGAGCTCGACCGGCTGCGTTTTGCCGCCGACGTGAGCGCGCACGACGCCGCGATCGTCGACGGTGACGCCGAGCGAGCCCGAAGGAAGACGCACTCGAGCCAGCGCCGCCCCATTTGGCAAACGCAGCGCGCCGCTTGCGTCGGGCGTGAAATTGCCTGCGCGTGTGTACGCGAGAGCTCCAGACGCGGTCTGGACCTCGAACAGCCCGGCGCCGTCGATCGCAAGGTCGAAATCGTTGTTGGTGGCGTCGAGCTTGCCTTGCGAGAAGAGGCGCACAGATCGCCGCGTTTGCGCGCCCATGCTCGAGCCATCCGGGGCGACGAGCGACGCGAACTCCGGGCGGTCTGCGCGGAAGCCCGGCGTGTCGACATTGGACAGATTGGCGGCGATGATATCGAGGACGTTCTGCTGAGCGGCCATGCCCGACGCGCCCGCAACCAGAGCGCGGTTCATGGCCGTACCGCCGGCAACTCGATGACGGCGCGTTTGAGGGCGTCATCGGTCTGCTGCGCGGCCTTCTGGTTCGCCTCGAACGCGCGCTCGGCTGCGACCATCGACGTCATCTCAGAGATAGGGTCGACGCCCGATTCCTCAAGGTAGCCGGAGCGCACCGCTGCGCTCGCACGCCTGACGCGGTCGCCGTCGAAATCGACGATGCGCAAACGGTCGACGGCGTGACCGTTCGAGAAGACGCGCCCGTCAGAATGGATGAGCGCGCCGCGCGGCAACCGCACTGCGCCGAGCGATCCGAGCACATGCCGGCCGCGCACGTCACACAAAAAGCCTTCGGCATCGAGCGACATGCGGCCGTCGCGCGTGTACTCCACGCCGTTGGCTCCAGCGACCGCGAAAAAACCCGGGCCGACAAGCGCGAGGTCCGTGGGCACGTCGGTGCGGCGCAGCGGCCCCTGCGCCGAAGAGGCACGCGATGCGGTGCGCATTTCGTCGCCGAATCCCAACGCGACCAAGTCGTGCGACCGAAACCCAGGCGTCTCCGCATTCGCGAGGTTCTCGGCGATGGTATCAAGACGCGACGCCTGCGCGCGCATGCCGGCGGCGGCGCTGATAAGGGCGTTGGGGAGCTGCATGTGGAGTGTCTCCGTCGGTGACCGGCGCTTCGAACGGCACGCGCCGGTTGGAGACACGAGGCTACGCCGGGCTTATGAACCCGCCAGGGTCAGAGTATTGCCAAAATGTGAACGCTAGCCGGCTTCGAATTCGGCGACGGCGTCGTCGAGCGACGCGCGCCGGCTGAAACCTCCGAGTTTCTCCTCAAGCCCCGCCCGCCGCAACAGATCGCGCACGCGCGCGCGTGGTTCGGCGACACGGAGGCGTGCGCCCAACGTCTCGACTTCGCTCTCCATGGTGGCGAGCATCGTCGCGCCGGCGATGTCGATCGCGGGGACGGCCGAAAGATCGGCGATGACGAGCCGCAGGCTGGGGACGGATCGCGCCTGTTCGACCACTTGCGCAAGCACGTGATCGGCGTTGAAGTACACGATCGCGCCTGCCGGCCGGAACACGAGCAAGCCGGGAATCGATTCGTTGCCGGGATGCCGCTCCAGATCCGAGTAACGCCGCGTTCCGGGAATGCGCCCGAGAAACGCGACGTACGGCCGAGCGGCGCTCGCGATGACCACGAGCAGCGAGAGCGCGGCCGCGATCAGCACGCCTTCGAGAATGCCCAACAGCAAGACGCCGGCCAGCGACACCATCGCGAGCCAGAACTCGACGGGGCTGATGGATCGCAGGCGCCGTAACTCCGTCACGTTGAGCAAGCCGCCGACCGCGAACAGCACGATTGCCGCGAGCACGACGACCGGCAGATTTCGGAGCAGCGGCGTGAGGAAAAGGAGACAGACGGCGATCGCGATCGAAGCGAACACCAGGGCGAGCGGCGTCTTCGCGCCGGCCTTGTCGTTGACGGCCGATTGCGACAGGCCGCCGGCGACCGGATATCCGCCGGCGAACGCGACGCCGAGGTTGGCCGCTCCGAGGCCGAGCAATTCCTGGCGCGCGTCGATGTCATAGCCGTTCTGGCGGGCCAGCGTGCGAGCAGTCGACACGCCCTCGATGTATGCGAGCAAGAAGCACGCGAGCGCGATCGGCACGTCGGCATACACATCGCTGAAGTTGAAGGCAGGCAGCCCGAACGCCGGCAATCCGCGCGGCACTTCACCGATCGTCTTGAGGAGATGCCCCAAGGGCGTCGTGCTCGCAACGATGATGGCGATGATGACGACGAACAAGACGACCGGGCGGCCCGGCAGCAGACGGCTGCCCGCGATCAGGAGCCCGAGCGCGACAAGGCCGCAGGCCAGCGTGATCAGATTGGTCTGGGGGAGCTGGGTGATGACGGCCCACGCGGTCTGGAAGACGAACTTGCCGCCGCCTGGAACGCCGAGGAGCTTCGGCAGCTGCGTCATCGCGATGGTGATGCCGGCGCCGGCTTTGAAACCGAGCAGCACGGTATCGCTGATAAAGTTCACCAGCGTGCTTAAGCGGAAGAGCCACGCGATGACGCTCATCGCGGCCACCATCAGCGCGGTCAAAGCCGCGATCGCCAGCTGACGCGACGGGTCGCCGCCCACGAGTTGTGCGGCGCTGAATCCTATCAAGAGCGAGATGGCAGATGTCGGTCCGACCGCCAGTTGGCGCGACGTGCCGAAAAGCGCGTAGCACAGCCCGCCGATCAGGTAGCAATAGATGCCCGATTGCGGCGGCAGGCCAGCAAGCGATGCATACGCCATCGAGACGGGCAACGCATACGCCGCGAGCGAGATGCCCGCGATGACGTCAGGCTTGATCCAGCTCGTTTGATAACCGGGAATCCAGCGCAATGGCGGAAAAATCGAAGCCAGTGGACGTTTGCGCTCGTCGGCGTACATATTATTAGCGCGTTACGGCATTCATCTGCAGTCTGCCCCCTCTCTGAGCAGTGAGCAGCGGTGCCCACGGCGAAACCGCCGCCTCTGTGAAATCATTGAAGGACCAATCCGAATGAGTGCTACCACGAGTCCGATCCCAACCTCCCATGAGCCGCCGCATCCGGATATGGCGTGGATCCCGGGCGGAACGTTCCGCATGGGTTCGGACAAGTTCTATCCTGAAGAGGCGCCGATCCACGAGGCCTCCGTCAACGGTTTTTGGATTGACCGCCACACGGTGACCAACGCAGATTTTCGAAAATTCGTCGATGCGACCGGCCACGTGACGCTCGTGGAGAAGCTGCCCGATCCGGCGGACTATCCCGGTGGGTTGCCTGAACTCTTGGCAAATCCCGGCTCGGTGGTGTTCGCCCGACCCGACGGACCCGTCGACCTGCGCAATCATTACAATTGGTGGACGTACGTGCTTGGTGCGGATTGGCGCCATCCTGAAGGACCGAACAGCTCGATCGAAGCGCGTCAGGATCATCCGGTCGTCCACGTCGCGTGGGAAGACGTGCAAGCGTACGCGGCGTGGGCCGGCAAGGAATTGCCGACGGAGGCCGAGTGGGAGTTCGCGGCGCGCGGCGGGCTTGAGGGCAAGACCTTCGCGTGGGGCGACGAGTTCGCGCCGGGTGGCAACCTGATGGCCAACACATGGCAAGGCAACTTCCCGCTTGAGAACCTGCTGCAGGATGGATTCGAGCGCACCGCGCCGGTCGGCTCATTCGCTCCGAACGGTTACGGCTTGTATGACATGGCAGGCAACGTCTGGCAGTGGACCACAGACTGGTTCCAAAAACACTCGGACGCGGTCGCTTCCGCATGCTGCAGCGCCTCGTTCAAGAACCCGCGCGGCGGCGAGCAAGAGCAGAGCATCGATCCGCGCGACACGCAGATCCGCATCCCGCGCAAAGTGCTCAAGGGCGGCTCGTTCTTGTGCGCGCCGAATTATTGTCTTCGCTACCGGCCGGCCGCTCGCATCGCGCAGCCGATCGACACCGGCACGTGCCACGTCGGCTTTCGCTGCATCGTCCGTCCGGTGAGCGCGTGAGCTCGGCGCAGACGGACCCGCACATCCGCGATCATCTGGCCAACGAGCGCACGTTTCTGGCTTACCTGCGCACGTCGCTGTCGCTGCTCTCGATCGGCATCTCCATCAACCGCTTCTCGTTGTACCTGCTCGAGAAAAACACGATTCCCACAGGGGGCGGAGTGCGCACGACGCTCGTCGGCGCTGAGCAGCTCGGCATCGGCATGGTGGTAATCGGGCTGGTCCTGCTCGTCTATGGGATCGTGCGCTTCTCGCAGATGAATGGCGAAATCGAAGCGCAAACATACCGGCCGAATATCGTCGCCATGTGGATCCTGAGCGGAATCATCCTGCTCGGGGCGATCAGCGGCTCGCTGCTGCTGTTTTCGCGGTGACCGCGAAGCCTTAACCGCTCGCCGTAGATCGAACGCTCGCCTTGGTGGCCGCTTCGATATCGCGCTCCAAGAAGAAGCTGAGGAACGTGCGGATCGCCGCGATCGCGGCGAGCTGACCGATATCATTCCACGTGGGGGCGATGATCGTACGTAGCAGATCGGCAGCCAGCGCGAACTCAAGGGCCAGGACGAGCCAGCGGGCGAAACTCGACCACACCTGTCGCTGCTGGCCCACGCCCTCGCGCCGCCACAAAGCGATGCCGGCGCCGACGAGCGCCTGCACGCCGCCCGTTGCGATGAGAAGAACCGCGACATAGTTGAGGCCCAGCCCGACATAGCCGACGATCGCGACTAAGAGCGCTTCCAAGTCGTGCCCGCTCTGGCGCTACTGACGCGCCATCGCGATGCGCAAGCGGTCCTCGGCGGTCATAAAGCGGTCCGCATCCGACTTGCCCGCGTCGAGCTGCACGCCGAGCACTTTGCCGTTGAACTCGCTGTCTTCGACGGTGTACTCGCTGCTGACGGCCGTGCCGGTGTCCTTGCCGACGTCGAGGGTCTCGTCGGCGGAGAAGGCCATCGGAACGGTCATCTCGAGACGGCCCTCGCCGGCCTTCTTGCCGTCCACCAAGAGCGTGACCTTTCCACCCTTGGCGAGTCCGCCGCCGTCATATTCGAACTCCACGCGCACCTGATGGTTGCCCGCGGGCAAGCGGCGAGTCGGCGCGGATGATGAACACCTTCCAGCCGAAGCAGTTGTAGCAAAACGTCAGTTTGCCGTCCTTCGCGTAGAGGCTCCATCCGCCGAAACGGCCTCCTTGGTGTACGATCACACCCTGCGCACCCTTGTCCGGCACGATGATCTGAGCGGTGATCGCGAACGACTTGTTCTTGAGAACGACGATTGAGTTCTCGCTCAAGCGCCCCATGCTGCCGAACAGCAACTGCGAGTCGCCGTGGATGAGCTGCGGCCGGCCGGCGAGGTCAGGGTTGAAGCGTTCGACGCGTCGATCGTCGAGCGGCAACACGTTGTACTTCGCCGCTTCGATGAGGAACAGGCGTTGCAAGTCGCGCAGCTTATCCGGGTTGTCTTTCGCGACGTTCTTCGACTGCGTCCAGTCGTCCGGGCCGTATAATTCCCAGACGTCCGCGTCATACGGGGGCAGCGGCTGCACGACCCATGGCGTGCTGTGGCGCGTCACCGCGGTCCATCCCTTGTGGTAGATGCCGCGGTTCACGAACATCTCGAAGTACTGGGTCACGTGGCTGTCTGCGGCTTTGGCATCGTCGAACGAATTCATCATCGAGAAGCCGTGCAGCGGCATCTGCTGGATGCCGTTCACGAAGGCAGGACGAGGCAGCTTGGCGGCCTCGAGCACGGTCGCAGCGACGTCGATGACGTGGTGGAACTGCGAACGGATCTCGCCCTTCGACTTGATGCCGTTCGGCCAGTGCACGATCGTGCCGTTGCGCGTGCCGCCCCAATGCGACGCGACCTGTTTGGTCCACTGATACGGCGTGTCCATCGCGTGCGCCCACCCGACGGCGTAGTGGTTGTAGGCTTTCGGACCGCCAAAATCGTCGACACGCTCGAGCAGGAACTCGGGCGTCTCGATGCCGGTGACCCCGTTGAGCATGAACATCTCATTGAACGTGCCGTTGAGCGTGCCTTCGGCGGATGCGCCGTTGTCTCCGATGATATAGAAGATCAGGGTGTTGTCGAGGACTTCGAGCTTTTCAAGCGAGTCGATGAGCCGGCCGACGTGATAGTCAACGTGTTCGAGGAAGCCCGCGTAGACTTCCATCTCGCGCGCGAGGACCGGTTTCATCTTCGGATCCACGGCATCCCAAGCGGGTATCTCGTCGGGCCGTTTGGTCAATTCGGCATCTTTCGGGATGACGCCGAGCTCTTTTTGCCGGGCGAAGATCTGCTCGCGCAGTTTGTCCCATCCTTGATCGAACTTGCCTTTGTACTTGTCGGCCCATTCCTTGGGCACGTGGTGCGGGGCGTGGGTCGCGCCCGGCGCGAAATAGATGAAGAATGGTTTGTCGGGCATGAGGACGCGCTGCTGGCCGACCCATTCCCTGGCGCGGTCGGTTATGTCGACGGTGAAGTGGTAGTCCGGATCCGCCGGGTGTTCGATCGGCACTGTGTCCTGGTAGATCGCCGGCGCCCATTGATTGGTTTCGCCGCCGACGAAGCCGTAGAAATGCTCAAAGCCGCTGCCGGACGGCCAATGGTCGAACGGTCCCATCGGGCTCGTCTCCCACACCGGCACCTCATGGCACTTGCCGAACTGCGCCGTCGAGTAGCCGTTGAGCTTGAGCGTTTCAGCGAGCGGCGCCGCCGATTTTGGCCGGATCGAATTGTACCCCGGTGCCGACGTCGCGAGCTCGGTGATGCTGCCCATTCCGACCGCGTGATGATTGCGGCCGGTGAGGAGCGCCTGCCGCGTCGGCGAGCACAACGCCGTCGTATGGAAGCGGTTGTATTTGAGCCCGTTCTTCGCCAGCCGCTCGGCGGTCGGCGTATTGATGACGCCCGCCGAAAGCGCTCGAGCAGCCGAAACCCGCGTCGTCGATCAGGACGATGAGGACGTTGGGCGCGCCTTTTGGCGGCCGAACGTCTTGGATAGGCGGGTATTTCGTGTCAGGGTCTTTCGCGTCGTACGTCGTGACGCCGACGTATTGCGGGATCCGGAATCGGTAGTACTTCTCGCTGCAGGTCTTCAGCAGGACGATCCATGGGAAACGCTCCAATGATCTGTGGGTGCGGGTAGAGGGCTGCTCGCGTTCAGAGTTAATCGGCGCTTTTCCCGCCGCCCGGCGACGTGCTACGTCCTATCAGAGTTTGCCAGCATGGACTAAGGCAGGAGGCTGTGCCCCGTCATCTCCGGTGGCTGCGGTAATCCCATGAGCTGCAAGATGGTGGGCGCGACGTCGCACAAACGCCCGCCGCTTTTCAGCGGACCGGCGCCGTCACCCACGAGCACCAGCGGCACGGGATTGGCCGTGTGCGCGGTGAGCTCTTTGCCGGTCTTCAGATCGATCTTCTCTTCGGCGTTGCCATGGTCGGCCGTGACGAGCAGCACCGCGCCCGCGTCGAGCGCGGCTTTTTCGACTTTGCCGAGGCAATCGTCCACGACCTCGAGGGCCGTGATGATCGCCTCCCACTTGCCGGTGTGGCCCACCATGTCCGGGTTGGCGTAATTCATGATGATCAGATCGTAGCGCTGCGAATGAATCGCATCGACGGCGGCTTTGGTGATCTCGGGCGCGCGCATCTCGGGCTTGTGATCGTAAGTGCCGACGTCGCGCGCGGACGGGATCAGCGTCCGCTCCTCGCCGGCGAATGGCTCCTCGCGCCCGCCCGAGAAGAAGTACGTCACGTGCGCGTACTTCTCGGTCTCCGCGAGGCGCAGCTGATGCATGCCCGCGTCCGCCACGACTTCACCCAGCGTGTGCTCCTCGAAGATGCTGCCGAACATCACCGGGTTCGGGAACGAATCGTCGTAGCGCGTCATCGTGGCGAAGATGAAGTCGGCGAAATGCTCGACCGGAAATTCGGAAAACGCCGGGTCTGAGAACGCGCGCGTGAGTTCGCGCGCGCGATCGGGCCGGAAGTTGAAGAAGAGACATGCATCGCCGCTGCGCACGATCGGCGCGGCTTGTCCGATCAACGTCGGCTTGACGAACTCGTCCGTCTCATCGCGCGAGTAGGCGGCACCCAGCGCGTCGGCGACGTTGGCGGCGGTGTACCCGATGCCGCGCACCAGGGCGTCGTACGCCACCTGGGTTCGGTCCCAACGCTTGTCGCGATCCATCGCGTAGTAACGTCCGCAGATCATCGAAACGCCCGCATCAGGCAGCTCGGCGCATTTCTTCACGAGCGAGTCGAGATAGGGACCGGCGCTCTTGGGCGGCGTGTCGCGTCCATCCAAGAAGGCGGCCACGCGCACACGCGCACCTGTCGGTTTGGCCGCGTCGAGCAGCGCCCACAGATGTTTCATCGATGCGTGCACGCCGCCGGGCGACACCAAGCCCAACAGATGGAACGTGCCGCCGGTACGTTTGACGTGTTCGAGGCATTGCAACAAGACGGGGTTACGCGCAAAGCTGCCGTCGTCGATCGCTTTATCGATGCGGGTGATGCTCTGATAGACGACGCGCCCGGCGCCGAGGTTCAGATGGCCGACTTCGCTATTACCCTGCTGTCCGGGCGGCAGCCCGACGGCCTCGCCGCCTGCGCCGATCTCCGTATGCGGGTAGAGCGCCAGCATCGCGCGATAGTTCGGCATCTTTGCAGCAGCGATCGCGTTGCCGCGCGTCTCGGACGAGATACCGAACCCATCGAGGATGCAGAGCACGACCCGGCGCTTCGCGTCAGGCGTTGGCGGCATCAATACCCCGCAGCCCGTTCGTCACGAGTTGCGCGAACTTGACCGGATCGAGACTTGCCGAGCCGATCAGACCGCCGTCGACGCTCGGACACGCGCATAGGGCCTGCGCGTTCTCGACATTCATCGAACCGCCGTAGAGGATGGTCGCATTCTCGAGCCCGCCGGCCAATGACCGGATATAGCCGATGGTAAGGTCGCACGTTTCAGGCGTGTCTGCCAAGCCGGTTCCGATGGCCCAGATCGGCTCGTAGGCGATCACGATGTTGTCCGAACGCTGGGCGTCGCTGAGATGGCCCAGGGCGGTGCGGATCTGGACGCCGACCCGTTCCCGCGTCTTTCCCGCGCGATTTTCCTCGAGCGTCTCGCCGACGCAAACGATCGGCACGATGTCGGCGGCCACCAGCGCCGAGATTTTTTTCGCAACGCTCTCGTCGGTCTCGCCGAACATGCGACGTCGTTCGGAGTGCCCGACGATGCAGTACTCGACGCTTTCGCCCGCGAGCATGACGGGGCTCACTTCGCCGGTGAATGCGCCCTCTTGTTCCCAGAACACGTCCTGCGCGCCGACCTCGATAAACGAGTCGGCGTCCGCGATCAGCAGCTCTTCGCGCAAGGGCACGAGATCGATGAACGGCGCACACAGCACGATCGCGGCGCGCTCGCGGAACGTGTCGGCGAGCGGCACGAACGCGGTCGCATACTCGCGAGCCTGCGCCGGGGTTTTGTACATCTTCCAGTTGGCGGCGAAGAACGGCTCTCTCATGCGCTCGCCGCACTGCGTAACGCGGCCACGCCCGGCAATTCTTTGCCCTCGATGTATTCCAGTGTCGCGCCGCCGCCGGTCGAGATGTGCGTCATCTTGTCGGCGAAGCCAAGTTTCTTCGCCGCGGCCGCCGTGTCGCCGCCGCCCACGACCGACATCGCGCCCGAGTCCGCGATCGCCTGCCCCACCGCTTCGGTGCCGGCCGCGAAGGCATCTATCTCGAAGACGCCCATCGGGCCGTTCCACAGCACCGTCTTCGCGTCCAAGATGACGCCGCGGAATTTCTCCGCCGTCGTCGGGCCGATGTCCAAGATCATCTCATCGGGCCGGATGTCGTCGACCTCGGCGAAGCGCGTCTCGGCATCGGGCTTGAGCTCTTTGGCGACGACCGCATCCTCGGGCAAGAGCACCTCGACGCGGGTCGCCTTGTGGTCGATCTCCGCTCGGATCTGCTTGGCCGGTCCGAGGTCCGGGTCGCGCAGCGATTTGCCGACTTCGAAGCCTTCAGCTGCAAGCAACGTGTTTGCCATGCCGCCGCCGATGAGGATCGCGTCGCATATCTGCATCAGGCGCGTGATGACGCCGATCTTGTCCGATACCTTCGCGCCGCCCAACACCGCCACGAAAGGCCGTCTCGGCCGCTCGAGGATCTCGTCGAGCACGTCGAGCTCGCGCTCGAGCAGCGGCCCCATATAAGAAGGAAGATACGCGGTGATTCCGACCGTGGACGCGTGCGCCCGGTGCGCCGTGCCGAACGCGTCGTTGACGTAGACATCGCCGAGCGAGGCGAGCTGGCGCGCGAACTCCGGATCGTTGGCCTCTTCCTCGGGGTGGAAGCGCACGTTCTCCAGCAGCAAGACGTCGCCGTCGGCGAGCGCCGCGACCGCCGCCTGCACGGCAGGCCCTACGCTGTCATCTGCGGTCTTCACCGGCTTGCCGAGCGCAGCGGCCAACGCCTTAGCGACCGGCGCCATGCGCAGCGACTCGACGACCTTTCCGTCGGGGCGGCCGAGGTGCGACATGACGATCACCTTGGCGCCGCGGTCGCTCAGGTTGCGCAGCGTCGGCACCGCGGCGACGATCCGCGTGTCGTCTGCGACCTGGCCGTCCGCCGACAGCGGTACGTTGAGGTCCTCGCGCACGAGCACCCGCTTGCCGCGGACGTCGAGCTCGCTGATGCCTTTGGTCACCGCGCGGCGACCGGTTCCTTCGCCAGGATGAACGCCGCGAGGTCGGCGATGCGGCACGAGTAGCCCCACTCGTTGTCGTACCAGCTCACGACTTTGACGAAGCGGTCGCCGACGACCATGGTGGACAGCGCGTCCACGATCGACGAGCGGGGGTCGCCTTTGAAGTCGGTCGAGACCAGCGGCTCGTCCGTGACGCCCAAGATGTCTTTCATGCGCCCGGCTTCGTAGCGCTTGAACAGCGCGTTGACGGCGTCTTTGGTTGTCGGTTTTTCGACCAGCACGGCGAGGTCGATGATCGAGACCGTCGGCGTCGGCACGCGTAGCGAGATCCCGTCGATCTTGCCTTTGACCTCAGGCACGACCAGATGCAACGCCTTGGCCGCGCCGGTCGTGGTCGGGATGATGTTGATCGCGGCGGCGCGCGCCCGGCGCAGATCCTTGTGCGGGAAGTCGAGGATGACCTGATCGTTCGTGTATGAGTGCACGGTCGTCATCGTGCCGCTGACGACGCCAAGCTCGTCGACGAGCACTTTGACGAGCGGCGCGAGGCAATTCGTGGTGCACGACGCGTTCGAGATGATCTTGTGCTTGGCGGGATCGTACTTGTCCTCATTGACGCCGAGCACGACGGTGAAATCCTCGTTGGTGGCGGGCGCCGAGATGATCACGCGGCTGGCCCCGGCGTCAAGGTGCGCTTTGGCCTTGGCGCCGTCCGTGAAGAAGCCGGTCGATTCGATGACGAGCTCGACGCCGAGCGCCTTCCACGGCAGTTTGGCCGGGTCGCGCTCGGCCAGATATTTGATGGTCCTACCATCGACCGTGATCTGCCCTTCGCCGACCGTCACGGTGCCGGGATAGCGGCCGTAGGTCGAGTCGTAACGGAACAAATGAGCGGCGGTCTTCGTGTCGGTCAGGTCGTTGACCGCGACGACTTCGATCTCTGGGTGGCGCTCCATGATGGTGCGCAGGCTCTGGCGGCCGATGCGTCCGAAGCCGTTGATCGCGACACGGTGACTCAAAGCGTGTCCTCCTGAAGGTGTGCGGGGGCTCAATATACGGGCTGGAGCGGTCGAATCCATTCGACGGTCGCGTGCCGTTCCGTGCGCAGCTACGACGCTAATCGCTCGATCTGGCGAAGCCGGTACGCCATGGCGGCTTTGCTCACCGGCGGCTTGGCGCGCGCCGCGAGCTCGGCCAGCGTGTAGTCGGGGTGCGCGATGCGCAGATGCGCCGCTTCGCGCAGCGCCGCGCTCAAGCGCCGCACGCGCGATCCGCGCATCATGCGCAACGCCGCCGCGCGTTGCCGCACGCTGGTCGCTGCGGCGCGCGCCGCATTCGCCGCTTCGCTGTTGACGCGCCGGCGCGTGACGTTTTTCGTGTAACGCACCGCAAGCAGATCGTCGAGGGCCAGCATCGCGCGCGTCGCGCCCATCTGGCCGAGCAGTTCCACGACCGCCGGCGCTCCTTTGACGTACACGACCGGTCGCCGCCGCCGGCGCGAAACGCCCGCATCGATGCCGAGCGCCGCGAGACCTTGCGTCAGGCTGCGAGCGCGATCGTCGTCAGGGCAGACGAACTCCAGATGATACCCCTTGTGCGGATCGGACACCGATCCGCACGCGAGGAACGCGGCGCGCAGCCACGCGCGCCGGCAACACGTGCGCGCGGGGAGCTTTCCCGTGACGGGCACCGACCCGTGGCTGGCTACACGTATGGAGCCGCGCCGGAGACGTCCGCTCGCCGGTGCGGTTGTCTCGAGCGGAATGCCGGCGAGCTTCGCGGCTCGCAGAGCCGCGCGAACGACGGCGGCGCGATCGGTGGAGACGATGCGCGAACGCCCGCCGCCCGAGAACGCGGCGAGCGCGCGGATGAAGTTCGCGGGGCAGCACGGACGCTCGAACGCGACCGCGGCGATCTCGTCTTTGGCATCCGTCGAGAACACGTCGGAAGATCTAGAGCGCCGCTGACGCCTGCGCGCGCACTTGTGCGTACTGCGCTTCGAGCTTGTCGGTGAGCGCCTCAAGCGAATAGGGCCGCGCGACGTTCTTCGCGGCCATGATGCGCTGCCGCCGTTCGTCCTCACCCGCGCGCACGAGGGCCGCGATCGCATCGCCGAGATCTTGCGGCGTCTCTCGCGTCAGGATGCCGGACTCGCCGGTCACGACTTCGCGCGTCACCGCGCAATCGACGGTCGCCACCGGCACGCCGTGCGTCATCGCTTCGAGCAGCACGAGACCTTGCGTCTCGGTCGTCGACGCGAACACGAACACATCAGCCGCGGCGTAATACGCGCCCAGCTCGTGCTGATCGAGCGCGCCGGTGAAGCGGATGCGCGGCGACGAAGGCAATCTATTCGCATGGTGGCGCAGCGCTTCTTCGTGCGGTCCGGATCCCACGATGAACAGCCGCAGGTCTTGGATGCGCCGCGCGGCGACGTCGAAGGCGTCGAGCACGAGATCGACGTTTTTCTCTTTGCCGAGCCGCCCGACGAACAGCGCGATCGGTCCGCCGCCCGCGCGGATGCGCGGCGCTTGCGCGACGCTGGAGTCGAAGACCGAGATGTCGACGCCGCTGGGCAGCACGACGGCCGGCCGCTCGACGCCGTACGAGGCGAGCAGATCGCGGATGCCCTCGGTCGGCGCGATAACGCGGGTGGCTCGGTTGCAGAACTCGCGCGAGACCCAGACGACTTGCGAGCGTGTGAAGCCGGGATCGACTGGCACGTAGTGGGCGTATTCGGTCCACAGCGTGTGGTAGGTGAACAGCAACGGCATCCTGCGGAACTGCGCCAAATACGCGCCCAAGCAGCCGATGAAGAACATCGAATGCGCATGGATGACGTCGAACGGCATGCGCGGCAGCGTTGCCAGCAGTTTGGCGGGCAGCGGGAACGCCATGCGGAACTGCGGATAGAAGGGGAAGGGCGACGAGCGCAGCCGGAAGACATCGGGATCATCGTCGACCGCGCCTTCGTGCGACGGTGCGATGATGATGACGCGGTGGCCACGCCGACGCAGCTCGCGCGTCGAGCTGACGAGCGACGTGACGACGCCGTTGATCTCAGGCGTGAACGAATCGGCGAACATGCCGATCGTGAGCGGATCGATTCGCAAAGTTCCCCTAGGCCGTCTTGCGCTCTTCGAGCACCGTGTACAAGGATTCTGGTTTCACGCGGGCGCCCGGCCGCTCGGGCAGGGCCAGGATGCGTACCCGCACGTCACGCGACGCATAGTGGATGAGCAGCTCATCGCCTACCTTCACCGAGTGCGCAGGCTTTACCGCCCGCCCGCCGAGCTCGATGCGTCCTGCGTCGAGCGCTTCTTTGGCGTCGGTGCGCCGTTTGGCCAAGCGCGAGACTTTAAGAAACTTGTCCAGTCTCATGATCCTTCGCGCGCTTCCACAACACGTCGAGGTCTTCGAGGCTGCGACCGGCGAGCGCGGTGGCGCCCCCGCCGGCCATGCGCTCCATGGATGCGAAGCGCTCGCGGAACTTGACGTTCGCCGAGCGCAGCGCCGCTTCGGCGTCCACGCCGAGCCGGCGCGCGAGATTCACCAGGGTGAAGAAGACGTCGCCGAGTTCCTCACGGATGTGCGCGTGCTCGCCGCTGTCGACCGCCGTGCGCAGCTCGTCCAACTCCTC
This sequence comes from Vulcanimicrobiota bacterium, assembly GCA_963812135.1. GTDB lineage: Bacteria > Vulcanimicrobiota > Vulcanimicrobiia > Eremiobacterales > Eremiobacteraceae > JAFAHD01. The sequence goes on along the minus strand of CAWETU010000001.1, from coordinate 54,741 downwards.
GTCGACTTTCTCGACCACGCCCTCTGTCTTGGGCCAGTCGAAATTGACGGTCGCGGCTTTCTCTTGCAGGCGCTGCGCGCCGAGCAGCGAGGGCAAGCTCTTCGGGATGCCGTCGAGCAGCGACTCGCGATGCGTGTGGCCGGCTTCCTTGGTCTTGATGAGCTCCCAGGACTTCATCTGCTCTTGCGACGTCGAGATGCTCGCGTCGCCGAACACGTGCGGATGACGGCGGATCATCTTCTCCGCCAGTGCGTTGATCACGTCGGCCACGCTGAACTGGCCTTTCTCGGCGGCGATCTGCGAATGGAACACGATTTGAAGGAGCAGGTCGCCGAGCTCGCCGCATAGCTTCTTCGGGTCGGCTTCGTCGACGGCTTCGACGACTTCGTGCGCCTCTTCGATGAGGTAGGGCAGCAACGTCTGATGCGTCTGCTCGCGATCCCACGGACAGCATGCGCGCAAGCGCGTCATGATCTCGACGAGCTCTTCCCACGAATGACTCGCGGCGATTGGCGGCAACGGCACGAGCGGCGCCGCGGTGGCGGCCTGCAATGAGGCGCGCGGCACGCCGGGCACGAGTTCGACGTCGATCTTCGCGGCTTCCAATGCGCGCAGCAGATGCGGCAGGCCAGGGAAATCGAGCATCGGATGGCCGGGAACGCCGAGCGCTGCGTCGCCCGCGCGCGCGAATTCGACGACAGCACGGATCGCTTCGGGGACGCCGCGCAGCAACGCAGCGCCCTCGAACGTCGTCGGCACGACATTGACGTTCTTCGAACGCAAGTAGTCGGAGACGGATGCGGGAACGGCGCAGACCGCGGTTCGTGGAGCCTTTCGGAGACGTTCGAGCGCGCCGAGTGTAAGGAGTGAGCTATCGCTCGGCCCGAGGCCGACGATGGCAAGCGTGGGCATGGAACCAAAAGTTACGCGAGGCGTGGGCGAGCGCCTCCAAAAAAAGAAAAGCGCGGAAATCCGCGCTCTTCTTTGTCTCGGGTCTGTTACTTCTTCGGTGTCGGAGCTGGGCTTGCCGGGGCCGGCGCCGGAGCGACCGGTGCCGTCGGAGGCGGACTCGGGAAGAGATCCTGATACCGCGGATCCTCGATCTCGATCTTCGCGCTCGTCCGCAACTGCGTCATGAACGGAGTGATCTGCAGCTGCTCTTGCTGCTTCTTGATCTGCGTCACCGCAGCGTCTTTGGTCAGCGGCTTGGTCTCTTCGACCTGGATGACGTGCCAACCGAACGGTGTCTGGACCGGCGCGCTGATCTGACCGGGCTTCATGGCAAATGCCGCGTTCTGGAACGCAGGCACCATCTGGCCGGGTCCGAACCAGCCGAGCTCACCGCCCTTGTCCTTGGTCCCCGGGTCTTGCGAGTACTGCTTCGCGAGCGCCGCGAAATCGCCGCCCTTTTTCAGCTGCGCTTCGACATTGTCGGCTTCCGCCTTGGTCTTGACCAAGATGTGGCGCGCGCGCACTTGCGACGGCTGGCCGATGACCAGGTGCTGCTGCTGGAGATACGCGTTGACTTGTGCGTCGGTCACGTTGATGTTCTGATCGACGGCCTTGGTCGTCAGCAGGTTCTCACGCACGAGCTTGCGCGCGTCGTCCATCGTGATGCCCTGCGATTTGAGCATCGACTCGAACTGGCCGGGCGGGAAGTGCTGCTGGATCTCGTTGAGCTTGTCGGTCACTTCCTGGTCGCTGACCGTGATGTTGTGATCTTTGGCGTATTGGAACACGAGGTCTTGGGTCACCATCGACTGCAGCGCGGCCTTGCCGCCCTGCTGCTCGAGCTTTGCGTCGAACTCGCCCTTGGTGATCTTCTGGCCGTTGACCGTCGCGATGGCCTTCTGGTCGCCGCATCCCGTCATCAGCAGCACCGCGCATGCGGCGAGCGAGAGCGATGCGAACGTCGCGAACCTGGAATTCATTCTTCCTCCAATTACAATGCCGCTAGGATCTCGCGTACAGTCGCAAGCTTGCCGTCGCCGGCGGTGTCGTGCGGCGGAAGCTGAGCCACAATCGCGCCCTGAGTGAAACGGAAGTTTCCTCGAGTGAGAGACGTCAGAGCCGGAAGTGAACTTTCGGAGAGCGAAAAACGGCGCCCGACTTCGAGCGTCAATCGTCGGCCTTCGAGCGCTAGTTTTTCGACTCCTTTCCCCGCTGCGAGTAAACGCAGGCGGGCAAGCTCGATGAGCGCTTCGACTTCTTTGGGGCGCGGGCCGTAGCGGTCGCGCATCTCGTCGGCGATGCCCGCGAGCGCCTCGAGCGTGCGCGCCGCGGCGATCCGCTGATACAGCCCGATCTTCTGGCTGGCGCCGCGCACGTAGTCGTTCGGGATGTACGCGCTGACCCGTAGGTCCAACACCGGCGGCGGCTCGTCCGGCGCGTGCGGCTGGCCGCGCAACTCGTTGATCGCGTCCTCCAGGATCTGGCAGTAGGCGTCGAACCCGACCGCCGCGATGAAGCCCGATTGCGCGTGCCCGAGCAGGTTGCCGGCGCCGCGGATCTCGAGGTCGCGCATCGCCAGTCGCAGTCCCGAACCCAGATGCGAGAACTCGCGGATCGCCTCCAAGCGCGCCTGCGCCGTCTCGGACAACGCGCGGTGCGGTTGATAGAGGAAGTAGGCGTAGGCCTGGTGCGAGCTTCGCCCGACGCGGCCGCGCAGCTGATACAACTGCGCGAGCCCGAAGTGCTCGGCGTTGTTGATGACGATCGTGTTGACGTTCGGGATATCGAGCCCGTTCTCGATGATGGTGGTCGAAACGAGCACGTCGAAGTCGCCGTTCACGAAACCGACCATGACGTCTTCAAGCTCGTGCTCGTTCATCTGACCGTGCCCGACGGCGATGCGCGCGCGCGGCGCAAGCGCCTGGAGCGCGTCGCGGATGCCATAGATCGATTCGATGCGATTGTGGACGAAATACACCTGGCCGCCGCGATCGAGTTCTTGGTGCAACGCCGAAGCGATGAGCGCGTCGCTCGTCGACGTCACGATCGTCTTGACCGCCATGCGGTTGATAGGTGCCGTTTGGATCAGTGACAGATCGCGCACGCCGACGAGCGACATGTGCAGCGTGCGGGGGATCGGCGTGGCTGAGAGCGTCAACACGTCGACCGAACGGCGCAGCTCTTTGAGCCGTTCCTTATGGGCGACGCCGAAGCGCTGTTCTTCATCGACGATGACGAGGCCGAGGTTCTTGAAGCCGACGTCGCGCTGCAAGAGGCGATGCGTGCCGATCACCAGATCGACGCTGCCATCGGCCAGCTGCGCGAGCGTCTCTTTCTGTTCTGCCTTGGAACGCAGCCGCGACAGCACGCCGACCTTGACGGGAAACGCCGCAAAGCGCTCGGTGAACGTGCGGTAGTGCTGCGCGGCGAGCACGGTCGTCGGCACGAGCACCGCGACTTGCTTGCGGTCCATGATCGCCTTGAACGCGGCGCGGATCGCGACTTCGGTCTTGCCGTAGCCGACGTCGCCGCACACGAGCCGATCCATCGGGCGCGGGCGCTCCATGTCGTGCTTCACCGCCTCGATCGCCGCGCGCTGATCCGGCGTCTCATCGTAGGGGAAAGACTCTTCGAGTTCGGCCTGCCACGGCGAGTCCGGCGCGAACGAATGACCTTGTGCGGCCTCGCGCTCCGCGTACAGCCGCACGAGACCCTCGGCGATTTTCTCGACCGCTTCGCGCACGCGCGATCGCGCGCGGGCCCAATCGCTGCCGCCCATCTTCGAAAGGGCGGGCGGCGCGCCGTCGCCGGCGACGTAGCGGCGCACGAGATGCATCATCTCGACCGGCACGTAGAGGCGATCCGCGCCGGCGTACTTGAGCGCCATGAAGTCGCGCCCGACGTCGTTGACGACGATGTGCTCGAGTCCGAGATATTGCCCGATGCCGTGGTTGGCGTGCACGAAGTACTCGCCGACTTTGAGATCGGCTTCGGTGATGGGCACGCCTTCTTTAACGGCTCTGATCTTCTGACGGCGTGCCGGGTGTCCGAACAGCTCCGCGTCGCCCAGCACGACGATGCCGGCTTGCGTGAACTCAAAGCCCGCATCGATCGCGCCTTCAGCCACGACGACACGGCCGCCGTCGCCGCGCTTCCACGTTTTGGGCGGCGGAGAGACGGCGACATCGTGTTCGTCGAGCACCTCGCGGATGCGGCGATGACCGACCGATGCGATCGCGACCAGCTCGCCCGCCGCGACGCGCGCACGCACATCGCTGACGAAGCGTTCCATGCTGCGATTGAAGATCGGTGCTGGGACTGACGGCAGGGCCATCGTCAAGTCTGCGGCACGAGCGATACGCGGAGCTGAAGTCGCGAAGTTCACGAACGGGCGCTCATCGAGACGCTTCGAGATGTCGCCAAGGCTGAACGGTGTCGGCTCCACCACTGCGACCGCGTCAGGAGCGGGGACGTCGGAGGCGGCGAGAGCCGCCGGAGCCGAGGCGGGGAGGGAAACTATCCCGCTGTTCCCCGCCGTTCCCCGTGTAGACGTGGTCGCAGTGGTGGAGCCGTCATCGTCCGCCGCGGCGATGGTTCCGTCGTCGTGTTCGGTGGCCAGGCCGTGATCGATCGCGACGATCATTTCGGCGTCGTCCACGACCACTGGCGCTGACGGTGCGTAGTCGCCGACGAAGGCGCCGTCGTTGGCCAGCACGTCTTCATTCCAAGGCGCGACGAGCGATGCATCGATGGAATCGATCGAGCGTTGATCCGACAACGAGAACTCGCGGATGCTCTCCAACGTGTCGCCGAAGAACTCGAGGCGGATCGGACGATCGGCGGTCGCTGGGAACAGGTCGATCAAACCGCCGCGCACGGTGAACTCGCCGACCGCGCTCACGATCTCGACGCGATCGTATCCGAGCGCGACGAGGCGTGCGAGCAGATCCTCCCATGCGTAGTCCTGTCCGGCGCGCAACTCAAACGAAAGATCGCGCAAGCGCTGCGGCGATGGCAGCGGCTGGCGCATGCTCGCATGCGGCAAGCAATAAATGCCTGGCTGGCCCGAGGCGAGCGCGCTGAGCGTCTCGATCCGCGCGCTGCGCTCCGTCGGATTGAACAAGCCGGCATTTGCGCGGTCGCGCGGACGCAGCACCCGCACGACGTCGCCGGCATCGTCGAGATAGAAGGAAGCATCGTTGGCAAACCGGTCAGCGCTGTCGGGCGTCGCGCACCAGACGATGAGCACGCCGCCAAGCGAGCGCCACAACGCTGCGACTGCCGGCGGGCGTGCCGCCGCTGTTGTCTCGGTCACATCGACGCCCGCACGCGCGCCGACCGCTTGGGCGGCGCGGGCGATCGCATCGGATGCGTTCGTCACAATGCGCGCGATGAGGGGACCAAGCGACGTCGCCAACTAATACCTCCGAAACGGCGCGTGGCCAGGTCGCTCGCGACCCGGCCTATCTTCAGAAGAGGGCATACCCGGGCGCGCGCCCGGGAACAAATAGACTAGGTGAACATTTTCTTGACCAACCTGACACGGGCCTCGTGGAGACGACGCCTCATCCCAGCGGCCCTTGCGGCGGCCGGCGCGATAGTGCTCGCCGCGGCCGTGCGCGCGTCGGACGCCCTGCCGCCCGGCGTGCAGTACGCGTCCAACACCGACCCGGTCCGGATCACCGGCGTCACGTTCTCTCCCGCCCAGCCACGGCGCGGCGACAAGGTCGAGGCGCAAGTGGTATGCACGAGCAACGCCGCCGCAGTGACCGCGCAAGTCGGCACGGTGCGCGTCAACGTGCCGAAGCAAGCGCCGGGGATCTTCCGCACGAGTCTGCAGATCCCCGAGCTGCCGTTTTATAACCCGCATCAGACCGTGGTGATCACCGCGATCCGAACGGACGGCGCGACCGCCAAACGCACCATCGCCGTCGACCTGCGCTAGCGCTTGTCTGGGCGCGCGGTCGTCGTCCTCGTCATCGACTCGGGCGGCGTGGGCGCCGCGCCGGATGCCGCCCAATTCCACGATTCCTCGAACGCGAACACGCTGGGCAACACCGCCGCAGCGGTGGGCGGCCTGCACCTTCCTACGTTCGCAGCGCTCGGTCTCGGCAACGTCACCGATATTCGCGGCGTCGAACAGACGGCTTCACCGCGTGCTTCGTTTGGAAGACTCCGCGAAGTGAGCGCCGGCAAAGATACGATCACCGGACACTGGGAGATGATGAACATTATCATCCGCACGCCCTTCCCGACGTACCCCGAGGGTTTTCCGCCCGACGTCGTCGAGCGTTTTGAAGCGATCACCGGGCGGCGCGTGCTCGGCAATCGCACCGCATCAGGAACGCAGATCATCGAAGAGCTCGGTGCGGAACACATGCGGACCGGTCGGCCGATCCTGTACACGTCTGCGGATTCGGTATTCCAAGTCGCCGCGCACGAACGCGTCGTGCCGCTTGACATGCTATGGAGCTGGTGCGAGCAAGCGCGAGCGATGCTCACCGGTCCGAACCGCGTCAACCGGGTCATCGCGCGGCCGTTCGAGGGCGAGCCCGGAAATTTCAGGCGCACGGCTGGGCGGCGCGACTACGCGGTGGCCCCGCCCTCGCCCAGCGTGCTCGATCTGCTGGCCGCGGCAGGTGTGCCGACGTGCGGCATTGGGAAGATAGGCGACATATACTGCTGCCAGGGTATTGCGGCGGGGAGCCGAACGGGCGACAACGCAGAAGGAATCGCCAGGACCCTTGAGTGGCTAGATGCGGGACAGGGCGGCTTCTGCTTCACGAATCTCAACGATTTCGATTCGAAGTATGGGCACCGGCGCGACCCCGACGGATATGCGAAAGCATTGCAGGCCCTTGACCGCAGTTTGCCTGAGATTCTCAATCGGTTGAAGGACGGAGATCGACTGATCGTTACAGCCGACCACGGATGCGACCCGACCGCACCGGGCACCGACCACACACGTGAGCTCGCACCGTTGCTCGACTACCAGCCCGGCAAATCCGGCGTCGCGCTCGGCGATCTGGATTCGTACGCCCAAGTCGGACGCCGCGTCATGGAGTCGTTCGGCCTCGAGCCGCCGGAGCCGCTGACCGTATGATCGTCGCGACGACCGGAACCGCCGCGCAGGTCGCGCGACGGGCTCTGCCGCCAGGGATCAGCTCCGCCCACTGGGTCGTTGCGACCGCCGATACCCCACGAACCTGGCTCTTCCTCAAGCGCGTGATGGACGTCGCGCTGTCAGCGTTCTTGTTGGTCGCGCTCGCGCCGCTGTACGCGCTGATCGCGATCGGCATCAAATTGCGCTCGCCCGGTCCGGTGTTCTTCTCGCAGATGCGCGTGGGCAAAGGCGGCCGCGAATTCCGCTTTTACAAGTTCCGGACGATGATCAACGGCGCGCACCTCATGCATGAGCACGTCTTGCACCTCAACGAGCTCGACGGGCCTGCGCTGAAGATCGCCGACGATCCTCGCGTGCACGACTTCGGCACCGTGCTGCGCCGCACGAGCCTCGATGAATTGCCGCAGCTCTGGAACGTGCTGCGCGGCGACATGAGTCTCGTCGGTCCGCGGCCTGCGCTTCCCCGCGAAGTGCTCAACTACGAGCCGCATTATTTGCGGCGCTTTTCCGTGATGCCGGGCATCACCGGCCTCTGGCAGGTGAGCGGCCGCGCGAATGTGCCGTTCCGTCGCTGGATGGCGATGGATGTATGGTACGCGCGTCATTGGACGCCGCAACTCGATCTGTGGATCCTCGCGCGCACGATCCCAGCTGTCTTTCGCGGGGAAGGCGCGTGGTAAGTCTTTCCAGCCTGTTGCTGCCCCCGGTCGTCGATCAAACCATCCACCAAACGCCTCTCACGATCGTCTCCGCCGTCTTGTTCGCGCTCGCCGGCATCGGCGCGGCATGGCTCGCGCTGCGCCGGCCGCAGTGGGCGACGGCGCTCATCGCCTTCACTGTTCCGTTCGCCTTCTATCGCGACGTCATGGGCACGACCATCACGCTCGAGAAAGTCGTGATCATCGGCATCGCGATCGGCTTGGTGATGCGCGGCGCACCGCTGGTGCCGGCAAGTCCGAGCGCGCGCCGCATCATGGTGGCGGGACTTGCGGTGCTCGGAGCGATCACGATCTCGGGCTTCGGCGCCTCGTTCTTCGGTCCGGTGCTGCGCGAAACGCTGAAGCAGCTCGAGTATCTCGTGATGTTCTGGTGCGCCGCCAGTTTGATCATCGAGCAACGGGATGACTCGCGATGGCTCGAAGGCGGCATCATCGCATCGGTCTTGATCGTTTCCTTCGACGCGATCGCGCAAGGTCTGCTCGGTGGCGCGCCATCAGGCGTGTGGATCAACGAGCGCCCGCTACCGCGCGTCGCGGGGCCGCTCGAGGGTCCCAACCAGCTGGGTGGCTTCCTGCAGATCGCATTGCCCGTGCTCTTCCTCTCGCCGCTGCTGCTCGGCGATCGCCTCCGCGCGATCCGATGGATCGCGATCTGCGCCGCGTCGCTTGCGCTGCCGCTCACCTTGTCGCGCTCGGGTGTGGCCTTCGCATTGCTCGGTTTCATTTTGCTATGGTTCATCGACCGGCGCGCGGCGCGCGCATCGGCTTTGCCGTTCGCGACCGGCATCGTGCTCGGTTTTGGGATCGCGTTCAGCTGGTACTGGACGGCGACTCACAACTTCGCGCTGCTCTTCGACATCTTCAGGCTCTCAGAAGTGCCGCTGCAGGACCCCGGCGGCGTCGGTACGCGCAACGAGCTGTGGAACGCCGCGCTGACGATGTTCGCCGCGCATCCGCTCCTCGGCGTGGGCGCCGGCAACTTCGAGCACTTGCTCGGCAGCGTCGGCCTTGCCAACGTGCAAACGCACGCCAACAGCCTCTGGCTGCAGACGCTCGCCGAGCAAGGTCTCATCGGTTTCATCGCGCTGCTCGGGCTCGATGTCGTCGTGTTGCGCGAGTGCGCGATCGGCCTCCGAAAGTCGTGGTTGGCGCGCGCCGCGCTGCTCGCGACGGTGTGCTTGCTGCTCCACCAGGTCTTCGACGATCTGTTCTTTTTCCCGAAGGTCGGCCTGCTGTGGTGGCTGCTGATCGGGGCGGCGGCCGGCGATCTGGTCGGTGCACCCGTGGCGAAGCCCTCGACCGTCGCACCCGCTTCCACCGAACTGCGCGAAACCGCCACGCCGATCGCATAATGCGAGCGCGCGTGCCGCCGGCGGTCGCCGCGCTGCTCGTGGCGTTTGCGCCCGCGACCGCGGTCGCCGCAGGTCCCCCGACCGCGCACGTCGCGCCACTGGCCGCGCCGATCCGCGTGACGGCGAGGCGCGTCGAGTACTACGGGGACGCTGCGATGGTCGTCGCGCGCGGCGACGTCCGAGTCACCGAGCCGGACGGATCGGTCATCGAAGGCGATGTGTTCGTCATGAACCTCGGCCTGCGCCGGCTGCTCGTCGCCGGCCATGTTCGGCTGCACACGGGCACAGAGGTACTCTCAGGCGCCGCGTTCGCGGACTTCCTGGTCTTCCGACGGCAGTATTTCGTGCCGCTCGAGCCCGAGGCCGATCGATGGACGTTCTTCGGCTACGACTATGCGAATCCGAAGAAGGGCCGCCAGATGCCCGGGGATGCATTTTTCATCCCCGACGTGTCGGGCACGAAGCCATATATCGTCGGCCGCTCCGCGACGATCAACGCGTCGACGTATTTGCGGATGACGCCGGCAACCTTCGTGTTGTTCGACGGCGCGCTGTGGACCACGCCGTTGCCGCCGTACACCTACAACTTCTCAGCCAATCCGAATTTCGGCATCAATGCACTGGCGGGCGCGGCGCTGGATGTGCCCTATAATTTCGCCGGATCGCCGGTCTCGCTCGACGCGCTGCATTTCCGTTACGATCAGGTCTCCCCCATCAGCACGTACTGGTCGCTGGAACACCACTCACTTTTCCCGGCCGGGTATGCGGTCTTCAGCCTCAATCCCGCGACCGAGCCTCCGAAACAGTGGAATCTGCTCGCGTACGATCGGCTGTCGACCGTCAGCGCGCTGCGGCTCAACACGCAGCTGTTCACCTACCAGTACGGACTATCGCAACCGCTCGCGTCGAGCGGCTACGCCGACGTGCAATACAACCAAGGCATCCGCCAGTCGTCGGTGTTGCTCGACCTCACTCAGGAATACTCGAGCCTGCTCGCGCAGCCGGCGCTGGGCTACTACGGCGATCCGTCGCATCCATGGATCCCAAACCATGCGTTTGTCAGTGGATTGCAATGGCAGGGTTACTACCAAAAGCTCCTGCATACGGGGCTTACGTACAAGCTCACCTCGGGATACGGCATGACACATGACGCGTATGGCGTGAGCGGCAGCGGCCAACGCGACGTCTCGAGCTATTACGTCGGCGGGTCGCTCTTCACGCCCTCATATCCGGGCCCGCTGAAGACCGGCATCAATCTCGCATATTCCATCGGCCAGACGTATCTGAGCTTTCCGAACATCGTGCAAGAGCAGACGACCATCGCGACGATCAGCCGGCGCATCACGCCCAACGTGCTGCTTATCGGATCGGACGTCATCGACAGCGCGACGGCGCGCGACGCGTTCTCGATCATCTCGCCGAATCAGGCGATGGGTGTGGTTCCGCTGCCCTCTTCCGGCAACGGGCTGCCGCCGGTGCTCGGACCTTTTCTGCGCGCCACGAGCCGCGCGTACGGTCTCACATCGGTCTGGACGCCGTCGCCGGACTTCCAGTTCAGCGCCGCCGCGACGCAGACGAACTACTCGCCCGAACAGATCCCTCTTGTTGCCGGCCCGCCGCGCTACGAGATCAGCGGTGACGTGCGCGTGCGCATCACGCGCGTGCTCTTCCTCGACGCGCAGCGCGCGTATCTCTTCAATTGGGGCGGCCAGACGTGGACCCCGCGCTTCCAGATCTTGATCACATCGCAATGAAGACGCGCATTCGAAGCCTGCTCGTCGGCGTCGCGGTGTGCGCGTGCGTCGGTTTGTCGCCGCTCGGCGTGGTGGCGCTCCCGACGCCGATCCCGCAAGCATCGCAAACGCCGCCGCCTGACATCGCGGCGCCGTCGCCGACACCATTGCCGCTGCTGGTGAACGGTCAAGTGATCGACGTCGAGCTCGGCTTCATCGTCTTCACCAGCGGCGACGCATTGCGCTTGGCACCCAACGCGCTGCTGCTCGACGATGCCACCGGCGCGCCGCTCCAAGGCCAACCTGCGCCCGGTTCCTACGCGATCGCCACGCTCGACGCGGCGAACGCCATAGTGACGTCCGTACGCTTTTCGCGCAAGCCGATCGCCCAAGGCGTTTCGATCACGCAGGTCCCGCGCCAGTACATCGTGCAGGCCTCCACGCCGCAGCCCAATCCCGAGCTCGAACCTCCCAAACCGAAGTACAACAGCAAGCTCAGCGCGGACACGCTCGTGCGCATCACGGTCGAAGTGCCGCCGAACACGCCGTTCACGAGCGACGTGTTCATGACGACCGACACCGGTGGTTGGAATCCACAAGCAGTGAAGATGCAGCGCCGCGACGCGATCCATTTCTTCATCGAGCTGCGCTTGCGCACCGGCAGCGAGTTCCACTATCTCTTCACGCGCGGATCGTGGAACAGCGCAGAGCGCGACCGCAACGGGCTCGAGCGCACCCCGCGCGATCTCCTCATCGAGGGAAGCGACCTGCTCAGCGTCGACACGACCGTCTATCGCTGGGCCGATCTGCCGTGACGCGGGCCGCGCTTCGGAGCTTGAGTTCTCCACGCGCCCGAGAAGTATTTGTCTACGCGATCGTGGCGCTCGCGGTTGCGCTCGTCTCGTGGTTCAGCCTGCACCGCAATGGCTATCTCGCGGGCGGTGATCTCTTCCCGGGTTACATGATGCCGGGTAACCACGTGTTTGATGAAGCCATAAGGCTCTGGGGCACCCGCATCAGTGGGATCGGCTCGCCGCAGTTCATGCCGGCGATCCTGCTCTTCGCGCTGTGGGGCAAACTCATGCTCGCGCTCGGCGTCGATGGCCCGACGACGCAGTGGCTGCTGTATCTGGCTCTTTTGGAGTTCGCGGGCTTGAGCGCCGTGTTCTTCGCACGCGCGCTCTTCCCCGAACGCCGGCTCATCGCGCTGACAACAGGATTGGCGTATCCGCTTTGCTTTTATATAGGCATCACGTTTCGCGATCCGGTCACTGCGTTCGCCTTCGGCTATTTCCCGTTCTCCGCCGCCCTGATGATGACGCAGAGCCGCGGCCCCGCGTCGAACGCCCGGCTCGCGATAACCATCGGGCTTGCGAGCCTTGGTTTCACGATCCTCGCGGCATCGCCGCCGATCGCCGTGTACGCGCTCATCTGGGCGCTCGCGTGGCTCGTCGGTTCGCTGCTGCGATTCCGCACGTTGCGCATTTGGCCGGGTCTCGCGCTCGGCGCGGTTGCGGCTGTCGCGCTCAACGGGTGGTGGGCGTACGCCGCCTATACGACGTTGTACGCGAGCGGCGGCTCTGCCTCGCAGATCTTCGAGGGTCCGCTCGCGTGGGGGTTCGTCGATCAGCGCGCGAGCATACTCAACATGCTCAGCATGCAAGGGCTCTGGTCGTATCAATTTGCCGCCTATGTCCCATGGGCCCAGGCGTATTCGTCCGGGTATCGATTGTTCGCGCTGTATCTGCCTGCCGTGTTCGCCGCTCTGGCGGTTTTGTTCGCGCCGTATCGCCGCCGCGTCTGGCTGCTCGTCGCGATCTGCGCCGTCTCGCTGTTCCTCGGCAAGGGATACCATCAGCCGTTTGGCGACGTCAACGCCTTCCTCTATAATACGGTGCCGTTCTTCTGGCTGCTGCGCGATCCTCAGGAGGCGACAGGCATAACGCTCTACCTGAGCCTATTCACGCTGGCGGGCGTCGCCGTGACGCAGCTCTCCACGTTCGCCGGCAAGGTCGCAGGAGCGTTTCGACACGACCGCCGATACGCTGCTGCCGCGATGGCCGGCGCGTGGTGTTTGCTGATGGTGCTCCTGCTCAGCAATAGCATCGCCGTGATCCGCGGCGATGTGATTCCGGCGACCTGGCTGAACGGCACCGCGAAATCGGTCCTCACCCCACCGGCATACTGGAAGCAGGCCGCCGACTTTCTCAACGCGCAACCCGGCGACGCGCGCGTCTTGCTGTTGCCGAACGATGATTTCTACGCGATGCCATACGCGTGGGGATACTACGGCGTTGACACGGTGGCGCAGACCTGGATCCAACGGCCCGTGCTGCTCGTCGCGCCGCGGCCGTTCGGCTGGTTCGGCGGCTCACCGGCGTTGCGACAGCAATACGGTCGCTTGCTCGACGAGATCCGGACGGGCTCGAGCCGGCCGATCGAATCATGGTTCTCCACGCTCGACGTCGGTTGGATCGTGCAGCGCAACGACGTGGTGTGGTCGAGCCCCGAACGCCACATCCTGGCGCCGAGCGTCATCAACGCATATCTGCGGCAACGCCCGGCCATACGCAAAGTCGCATCGTTTGGCGCGCTGGACCTCTATCGCGTCGACACAAGACACGAATGCGCGTCTGCGTACGACATCGATGCCGCTGGCCACGGAACGTTGTCGGAACTTCCCACCACGTGCGTGCGCCGCGACTCAGCGAGGTACGATGTCGTGGCGGCGCCTGGAACGCGAGCGCTCGTGCTGCACGCCAGCTACTCGCCCGATTGGAGCGTCGAGGCGGATGGAAAGCAGCTCGCGTGGCCACACGTGTCCGTCGATGGTCTTTTGAACGGCTGGTTCGTTCCCGACAGGGCACCGCTTCGCGTGTCGTTGGTCTATCGGCCGGCGCGCCTCTTCCACGCATTGCAAATGCTTGCCATCATCACTGTCTGCGTGCTGCTGGCTGGACTGGCGTTGACATCGTGGGGCTTCACGCGAAAGAGCGGATAGTCTCGCGCAACCCATCCTCGAGCGCGATCCGCGGTTCCCATCCCACCAACTCCCGCGCGCGCGTGATATCCGGGCGACGACGAACCGGATCGTCGACCGGCATGTCGCGCTGGTCGGTTGTATAGGGCACACCCACCAGTTCGCAGACGACGCGCGCCAGTTGCGCGACGGTGATCTCCGCTGGGTTGCCGAGGTTGACGACCACGCCGCGCGTCCGCTCCGAATCCGCGCAGCGCACGATGCCGTCGACCAGATCCGAGACGTAGCAAAACGAGCGGGTCTGGCTGCCGTCGCCGTAGAGCGTGAGCGGCTGACCCGCGAGCGCCTGACCGATGAAGTTCGGCACCACGCGTCCATCGGCGCGGCGCATTCGCGGGCCATAGGTGTTGAAGATCCGGACGATGCGCGCATCGAGGCCGTGAGTGCGGACAAACGTCATGACCATCGCCTCCCCGAAACGCTTCGACTCGTCGTAGCACGCGCGCGGACCGATGGGATTCACATTGCCCCAGTACGTCTCGCGCTGCGGGTGCTCGAGCGGATCGCCGTAGGCCTCGGAGGTCGATGCGTACAGCAGGCGCGCCGACCACGCGCGCGCCGCCTCGCAACAGTGCTTCGTGCCGAGGCTGTTGGCGGCCATGGTCTCGAGCGGACGGAGAGCATAGTCGACCGGGCTGGCGGGCGATGCGCAATGCACGATCAGGTCCGCGCCGCCGCACGCGTGCGCGAGATCGTAGCCTTCGACGGCGACGTCAGCGTTGATATATTCGAAATGTGGATTGGCGCGTGCGAGCGCCAGATTGCCGAGGTCGCCGGTGATGAGATTGTCGATCCCGACGACTTGATGACGATCGGCAAGATATCGGTCCGCCAAGTGCGAGCCGACAAAGCCGGCCGCCCCGGTGATGACGACTTTCAAGGCGCGGCGACGCGGGCCGGCGCGGGCGCGTGCCGGCCGATACCCGCGTACGTGAATCCGGCCTCGCAGACTTTGCGCGGATCGTACAGGTCGCGCGCGTCGAAGAGCACGTCGCCACGCATGAGGCGGCGCAGCTTCGAGAGATCGAGCTCGGCGTATTCGCTCCAAGCGGTCGCGATGACGAGCGCATCGGCTCCCGCGGCGACGTCGTGCGGGGCGCCGACGAACCGGACGTCGCCCTCGAGTTCGCGTGCGGCGTTGCGCGCCGCGACAGGGTCGTGCGCTCGCACGCGCGCGCCTTCGTGCAGCAGTTGGCGCACCAGCGCGAGCGCCGGCGATTCACGCACGTCATCGGTGCCAGGCTTGAACGCCAAGCCGAGCACGCCGACGATCTTGCCGTCGAGTCCCCCGAGCAGTCCCTTCAGCCGCGCACAGACGTGAGCGATCTGCGCCGCGTTCACGGCGAGCGCAGCATCGAGCAGGTGCGTGGCGGCGCCGCTCTTCTCCGCGATCCGATGGAGCGCAAGCAGATCTTTGGGCAAGCACGAGCCGCCGAAGCCGAGGCCGGGCTGCATGCACGCCGCGCCGATCCGCTTGTCCGCGCCGGCGCCGGCGACCACGTCGCGCACGTCCGCGCCGACCGCGTCGCAGATACCGGCGATCTCGTTGATGAACGAGATCTTTGCCGCCAGAAATGCGTTTGACGTCAACTTGATCATCTCAGCGGTGCGCGGATCGGTCACGATGATCGGCGCGCCGAGCGGCGCGTACAGGTCGCGCAGCAGCTCGCTCCGCGCCGGGATGATCGACGCCGATCACGATGCGGTCCGGATGCATGAAGTCGGCGACGGCAGAACCCTCGCGCATGAACTCCGGATTGGAGACCACTGTGACCGTATGATCGGTCGTCTTCGCCTCCTCGATCAACGAGCGTACGAGATCGGCTGTTTGGACCGGCACGGTCGACTTGTTGACGACGATCTTCGGCCCGTCGAGAGTCGCCGCGATGTCGAGCGCGGCTTGCCGCACGTGGCGCAAGTCGAGATGGCCATCGCCAGCGGTCGGCGTGCCGACTGCGATGATGACGATCTCGCGCCCGTGAATACCCTCTGCGAGATCGAGCGTGAACGCGAGCCTGCTCGCCTCCACGTTACGTCGAACGAGCTCTTCGAGACCGGGTTCGAAGAGCGGGGACTCGCCTCGTCGCAGGCGAGCGATCTTCGCGGCATCGACGTCGATGCAGACGACATCGTTGCCCAATTCGGCGAAACACGCTCCTGAAACGAGCCCGACATAGCCCGCTCCGATGACGGCGATCCGATGCATGTGACGTTTATTCCAGCAGTGTCGGCGACGCACCCTCGCGGCCATCGATGCGCTCGGCGTACAAATACATCGTCCCCTTGAGGCGTACCGAGAAGCCGCATCCGCGCAGCTGGTCCGCAAGCTCGGCGCTCCGGCCGTGATACTCCATCATGACGTTCTTGATTCTTCGAAGATCAACGTTCGTCAGGGATCGAATCGACGGATACTCGCAGCCCTGGCAATCTATCTTCACCAGGTCGACGGAACCCAGTTCCGATAAGACGTCGGCAAAAGCGACGACGTCGACCAGTTTCGTCTCGCCATGGCGTTCGTCAACCGAGATGTGCTCGGGGAAGAGCGTCGCCGATAGCGTGTCGGCTCCATCGCGCGTCGCCGAGAGCGCAAGGGTCTGCTCCGCGGCGCCCACGCCGGCGCACCGTATGTCTGCGCGCAGACCGTTGCCGGCAACGTTGCGGCGAGCAAGCTCGCACATCTGTGGGTCTGGCTCGAAGGCTATCACGCGCGCGCCTCGCTTCGCGAAATACACGGCCGTGTCTCCGATGTTCGCGCCGATGTCGAGCACGGTCTTGCCGGCGATCGGCGGGTGATCGGCATACACCCCTTCGATAAAGACCTCGTGCAGCGTACCGAGATCTTGCCAACCGCGCGATCTGCGGATGAGGAACTCCTCACCCGTCGACAGGCGGACCTTGTACAGGTGCTCGTCGGCGACCGGCAAGAAACGCACGCCGCCGTACCAGGCGGTCAGATTCTGCGGCGTCGGCGCCAATTGAGATTGCAGTTCGCGGACCATCGTTGTTGCGACCGCAGGTTCAGCGCGTAGGAAAGTGGCAAGGACGTTGCGCCATCCGCGCTGGCGGATGGCGAGGACGGCCGCGCCAGGCCGCGAAACAGCCTTCGAGAGAAGTGCGACCGCCGTCTTGAGCTTTTCAGACATCGTCGCGCAGGTTTCATCGCCGCGCAGCAAACTCTTGCGCTCACGCAGTTAGGGGAACGGATCACGAAGACTCTGCGCTCGAGTGCGTCCAAAGATGTCTGATCCCCGATTGGCGCAGTTCCGGTGGCTCGCGATCCCGTGCGTTCTCGCGCTGTATTTCACACTCATCGTCAGCAGTAACGGCGTGCCGGCGTTGCGGCACGATTGGAACTGGCCGGACTACTACTACCCGTTTTTGAACGCGATCAGCGGCTGGAGCGAGCAGGGCATCGGTAGCGTGAACCTGTTCGTGAACAACTACCTGCTGGTCGCCATGCTGGCGCCGGTCGGCGCGTTGTTCGGCGCGTTCCCAACGCTCGTCGCGTTTGTGTTCGGCATCGCGCTGAGCGTGCTGCTCGCAGCGCGAAAGCTCGCCACCGCGATGGGTGCGCACGAGCTCGCGGCAAACGCGGTGGCTGCGTTCGCGTTGTTCAACCCGTGGGTGTACACCAAAGTCGTCGCCGGCCATCTGCCGATGATCGTGGCGTACGCGGCGACGATGGCATTGGTATCGGAGGCGATGCGAACGCGGCCTCGCGGCGCAGTGTGCGCGCTTGCGCTGGCGTTCACGCTGCCTCAGCTGCAGTTCTTCGGGCCGGCGCTGATCGTCGCACTCGTCTTGGCGCTGCGCATGAGAATGTGGCTGCCGACCGCGACGTGGATCATCATGAGTGGCCCGACGCTGCTTGGCGTCCTGTTGCGCGCGAAGGAGTTCGCGGCGACCTCGCTCACGCTGCCGTGGGAACAAGCTCAATCGATCGCGCCCGCGTCGGCATTGCTCTTGAGCGGCTACTTCGCGAAATACACGCTTGGCTTTGACAAGCTCGGCCACGTCGGGGTCGGCTTGATCGTCATCCTGGCCGTGGTGGGCCTTATCTACTTGCTGCCGTCGCGGCGCGCATTCATCATCGGCGCGGCGACCCTGATCGTGCTCGTCGTGGCCATGGGCCTACGGGGGCCCCTAGCCGGCATTTTCACCGAGGTCTTCCTACGAGTGCCGGCATTCGCGTTATATCGCGAACTCTATGACGTGCTCGGCTATGCCGCGATCGGCTATGCCGCTCTTACCGCAGTCGCCGCGTCTCGTCACGCGCTGTTCCTGTGGGCCTTGTGTGTTGCAGCGGTGCTCCTCATGGGAGGTTGGGCGCATTTCTCGCCGGCGCGTCAGTGGGCCAACCGCGCGACGCTCCCCGCGATATCGCACGTGGCTCGACCGCAGACACGCTATGCGCTCGTGCCGCCGTTTCAACCGCTGCGATACATGGGGCGGTTCGCCGGACTCGATCCTGACGCGATCGTTCGCCCAGAATCGGTGACCCCGTTAAACGAAGAAGTGCCGGCCTGGCCCGAGGATAGCGCATTGGCGCGCTACGATCGTACTCGGGACTGGCGACCGCTCGCAAATCTCAGTGTGTCAGAGATAGCCAACCGTCCTTGGTACACGTCGGCGAGCCGAGAGCTGCTCGAGCAATTGGCGCTCGCGCCTGCGCCGCAGAATCCCGATCGGCAGCCATTTTCCGAGAGCATACAGGCGATCCCCGAAGTCTCGATGATCGCGACGCCGTTGGCGACGTCGATCTCGAACCATCCAGGTGCGGGAGAAGTGTTCTTCGGCGACGTCGCGGGCCTGCGTGGGTATGGCGTCCCGGCGCAGTGGGCGAGCTATGAACGACCGCGCAGCATCGTGCCGCACAACCAATTCGTCCACGCGAGCGATGGCTGGGTCGACGCGAGGCTAGGGTTCGCGGCCGATCCGGAGCTCGGCCAACCGTTCGGCGGGGCGCTGACGACGAATCCGTCCGCGCTGATCGAGTTGGCCGGCAATGACGAAGCGCTCGTGCTCGTCCGTGGCGCACTCGTCTCAGAGGATGGCCTCGTATTGACTGAGACGACGCACGGATATCGTTGGATCTCGGTGCCGGCCGGCGTATCGCGCGTCCGCTGTCATGGACTGTGTGTCGTCGCGCTCGAGGGCCACGTGCCGCCGGACGTAAGAAACGACTCCGGGACTGGGCCGTTCACCCGCCTGCATACGGACAAGCTGACGCCATGGCTGCTGCGGATCATGATTTCGACAACGCCGCAAGGCGCGTTGCGATACAACGCTCGCTACGACGAGCACTGGCTCGTCTTGGGTGAGACGCAACCACTTGCTCACGTGCGAATCGACGGCTGCGTGAACGGGTGGATTCTCGGTCCGCTGAGCGACACCGGCGCGGTCTGGCTTGTCGAGTGGGTCGCTGCAGCGCAGACGGCGGCGCAAGCCCTGGGTCTCGCGTGGCTGCTCGTCTTGCTTTGGTGCCTGCAGCGCTCGCGAGCGGATCAAGCGTGACAAAGGTCTGGAGCGGACTCCTGCGACGCTTGCGCGATCGCGAAACGCTGCTCTACGCGATTGTGACGATCGCGATAACCATCGTCGCGGCGGCAGCGATTCCGAAGAACGGATACCTCGCGTGGGGCGACGTCTATCCGCTCTACGTGATGCCCGGGAATCACGAGCTCGAGCGAAGCCTCCAGCTCTGGAGTAGCGCGTATAGCGGGCTGGGTTCGCCGCACTATGCGCCGGGGACGACCGTGTTCGCGCTGCTGGGCGACCTCTTGTTGCGACTCGGGTTCAGCGGTCCCATGGCGCAGTGGGTGTTGTCGCTCGCGCTGTTGCTGTTCGCAGGGTCGAGCGTCACGTTTTTCGCGCGCACGCTCTTCCCGGAGAGACGGATCATCGCGCTCGCCGCCGGCCTCGCGCTTCCATTATCCTTTTACTCTGCGCTCACGTTCCACGATCCCATCGCGATGTTCGCCATGGGTTATTTCCCGCTCTCGGCGGCTTTCTTGGTCCGCCGCGTTCGCGAGCCGGCGCCCCCATTGCGCTTCGCCGTCGAGATCGGACTCTTGAGTCTGGGCTTCATGGTTCTTGCGACGGCGCCGCCGATCGCCGTCTATGAGATTCTTTGGGCGCTCGCATGGCTCGTCGGGGGCTCGCTCTACTGGCGAACGCTGCCACGCATATTGCCTGGGTTGATGCTGGGATTAGGGGCGTCAGCCGCGCTGAACGCGTGGTGGGCATACGCAGCGTTTGTCACGCTTTTCGCGAGTGGCGGGTCAGCGACCCAGACGTTCGCCGACCCGGTCGCGTGGAGTTGGGTCGACCAGCGCGCGACCATCCTTCACATGCTCTCGATGCGCGGATCGTGGTCGTACCCTTTGCCCGAGTATTTCCCGTGGGCTGCTCGTTACCAGACCGGATTGTACAGACTCGCGCTGTACGTGCCGGCGGCTCTCGCGCTCGCCGCCTACTTATTCTCGCCGTTTCGACGGAGGGTCTTGGCGCTGCTCGCAGTCATGGCTGTCTCCCTATTCATCGGCAAGGGGTACCACCCACCGCTGGGGGAGATCAATGCATTCTTGTACGCCAAGCTCCCGTTCTTTTGGTTGTTCCGCGACCCTCAGCCGGCGACGAATGTCACGTTATACTTGAGCATGTTCGTGCTTGCCGGCGTCGGCATATCGGAGCTCGTCGAACGAGGGGCGCGCTATCTCGAACGCACCGGCGCCGGCGTGCAGCATGTCGCACGCGCGTCGCGGCTCGCGACAGCCGCGCTCGTCTTGTTGTTGCTCACGAACGGAGTGCCGTTCATCAGCGGCGAGTTCATTCCAAAACTTTGGCTGAACGGCGATGCGAAGTCAGTCGTCATGCCGCCCCAGTATTGGAGCGAAGCCACCGACTACCTCAACGCCCAGCGCGATGATTCGCGCGTGCTTCTGCTCCCCAACGATGATTTCTATCAGATGCCGTATGATTGGGGCTATTACGGCGCCGACGGCGTGGCGGCGCTCATCAAGCAGCCGACGTTGCTCGTCACGACCCAGTCGATCAACTACATCACGGGAACGCCCGAGTTGAGCCCGCAGTTCAAATATCTCGTCGACCGCATCCGGAAGCGTTCTCGCGCGCCGATCGAGCCGTTGCTCTCGGCGTTGGGCGTCGGCTGGATTCTGCAACGCAACGACATCGTGTGGTCGCGGCCGTACCGCGACATCCTGTCGCCCGAAGCGATACGCAGCTTTCTTGCCGCGCAACCGCACATCGAACGCGTCGCGACGTTCGGCGAGCTGGACATCTACCGCGTCGCGATCGAGCATGGGAACGCGTCCGCGTACAGCGGCGCGGCGGTGTGGCCAAGCAGCACGGCGCCGGATTTGGTGAGCGCTTTCCAACTCTCCGGCGGTGAGGTCCCGTGGTTGATCGGCGACCAGACGCCGGTTCCGGATCAGCTCATCAAGATTGCACCGCGGTCTTTGCCTATGCAGAGCGCGAGACGAGGCTCGGCGGCATACGACGCAACGCTCGCGCCGGGCGCGCGCGTCCTCGTGCTCCACTCAAGCTATTCGACGGGTTGGCGGGTCGATGGCGGCGGCAAAGAGCTCGGTTGGCCGCATGTGCCGATCGATGGTTTCCTCAACGGTTGGATCGTCCCTCAGGACGCCGGGCAACATGTGGCGATCTTCTATAAGCCCGCTCGTTTGTTTGCCGCGCTGCAAGCGCTGTCGCTGGCCGTACTTTGCATGCTGACGATCGCGCTCGCGCTCGTTCTCCTCGCCGATCGGCGCGCCTCGCCTTGAAGAGCATCGCGATCGCCGCCACGATGATCTCGCCGCCAGGCACGATGGGCGGCAACACCAAGATCGCGCTCGAGTTCGCGCGCTCGTGGGTAGAGCGGGGCTACGATGTCTGCGTCCTGACGACGCCGGACGGCGAGCGGTCGTTTCGCGAATACGGCGTCAGCGGCGTGCGCTTTCGCATCGTCTCGCAGACCAGCATACCTGGTTCGGGGCTGCTCTCGGCCCACACCCGGCTCTGGCGCGAGACGCGACGCGTCGAGCTGCGGCCGGAACGTTTCGACATCGCGTATTCTGCCAGCGATTTCATCCCAGACCTTCTGCTGGCGCAGCGGATGCGCGAGGAGGGGCTTGCCTCGCGTTGGATCGGATGTCTCTATCTGTTCGTACCGCATCCGGCATTCGGATATGAAGGGCATTACAGCCGCACGCTGACAAAGAATCTCGACATGCGCCTCGCTGCGTTCTATTCGTATCAACGCCTCGTCGTGCTTCCGGCGGTCCTCAAGGCTGATGGGAACATGCTCACCAACGAAGTCGACGCCGAGGAGTTTCTTCGCCGCCGTTACCCGCGCGAACGATTGCACGCCGTCTACGGTGTGATCAATTTCGATCACATCGGTTCCGGTGATGCGACGAAGCAGTACGACGCCGTGTTCGTCGGCCGGCTGCATCCGCAAAAAGGTCTGGAGCGGTTGCTGCGGATCTGGCAGCGCGTGCTCGGCCAGCGGCCAGACCTGCGTCTCGCGATCGTCGGCGTCGGCGACCCGGGTTACGAACGCCGCTTGCGGCGGCAAGCGATCGAGCTTGGGATCGAGTCCTCGATCGCGTGGCTCGGCTTCTGCGAAGGTTCGGGCAAATACGAAGTGCTGCGGGGCTCACGTGTCTTTCTTCACACCAGCGTGTATGACAATTCGGGCATGACCGCGGCCGAAGCGTTTGCGTGCGGACTCCCCGCCGTGATGTTCGACCTACCGCCACTGCGTGTGACATACCCGCGCGGCGCGCTCAAAGCGCCGATCGGCGACGAGGCCGGCTTCGCGCAGCGCGTCCTACACGTGCTCTCCGATGAGAAGCTTGCGCGCACGCTCGGCGAGGAGGGACGCGACGAGGCGCGGGCGTGGGATCGCCGGCTGCGAGAACAAGAGGCGACCGCGTTCATCGAGAAGATCCTCGCGCTGGAACCTTTGAAAGCATGACTGAGGCGGTAGTTCCCTCCATCTCCATGATGGGGTGCCGGGCGTGCGGCGGGACCGCGATATGCGCGTCGCACGACGCTTCCGAGATGATGTTCGGGACCGGCGGAAGCTACGTGTATCACGAATGCGCGGCATGCGGCTCGTTGACGCTCGCGAATCCGCCTGACGGCGCAGCGCAGTATCCGGAGAAGTATTATCGGCACCTCGAGCTGCGCGTCTCGGCATCCATGCGATGGTACGTCAGGGCGTTGCGCATCGCGTACGATCGATGCGTTCCGATCGTCTCCCCGCTCAGCGGACGCTGGGGGGTAGGCCTGCGCGGTACGAGTGACGCGTGTGCCCGGGTTCTTGACGTCGGCTGCGGCGCGGGGCGCATGTTGGAGCGCCTGCGCGACCTAGGGATGCAAGATCTCACCGGCGTCGATCCGTACGGCGTCTCGAGCTCGGCCGCTGCGAACGGACGGTCGGGCTCGCTGCGCCTCGTCCGAGGACTGGTCGAAGATGTGGACGGGACCTTTGACATCATCGTTCTCAATCACTCGCTCGAGCACGTTGAGGATCCGGCCGCCGTCCTTGCGGCGGTGAAGGCGCTCCTGTCGGCGAACGGACGCGTCGTGATCCGCACGCCGGTGGTCGGTTATTCATGGAGACGCTACGGCCGTTTCTGGGTCCAGCTCGACGCGCCAAGGCATCACACGATCTTTTCGCAACGCGGTCTGCTCGAGTGCGCTCGCCGCGCGGGGCTGCGCGTCGAACGGAGCACCTACGACTCGACCGCGTTCCAATTTTCGGGCAGCGACGACTATCTCCGCGGCAGCACGCCGAGGGCGGGCGGGTTCGCGGATATCGCGCGTCGGCTGGTGCGTTCGATCGCCGGCGCTTGGACCGTCAGAGCGTGGCTCTTGAATCGCCGGCGTGACGGCGATCAGGCGGCGTTCGTGCTGCGCTGTGCGGCCTAGATGCGCGATGTCTCGATGCGCTTGCTCATCACCGGTGGCTGCGGCTTCATCGGCTCTCACTTCATCCGCTCGGTGCTGGCGCGGCATCCCGGCTGGACGATCGTCAATCTCGACGCATTGACGTACGCAGGAGACCAGGAAAAACTGCGCGATGCGACCGGCGACGAGCGGTACCGTTTCGTGCGCGGCGATATCTGCGATTCGGACGCCGTCCGAGGGGCCATTGAACCGGGCGTCGATGCGATCGTCAACTTCGCCGCAGAAACGCACGTGGACCGCAGTATCGTGGACCCCGCGGCGTTCTTGCGCACCAATGTGCTCGGCGTGCATGTGCTGCTCGAGGCTGCACGTGAGCTGGGCATTCCGCGCTTCATCCAGGTATCGACCGATGAGGTGTACGGCAGCGTCGCGCACGGACGCTCGCGCGAAGACGCGCCGCTTGCTCCCAGCAGTCCATACGCAGCGAGCAAGGCGAGCGCTGACCTGCTGGTCCTCGCGTATGTCGAGACCCACCGTCTGCCCGCGATCATCACGCGCGGTTCCAACACGTATGGGCCGTACCAGTATCCCGAGAAACTCGTGCCGCTGTTCCTCACGAACTTGATCGATCGCAAACCGGTGCCGCTGTACGGCGATGGCAGCAACGAGCGCGAGTGGCTGCACGTGGACGACCATTGCCATGCGGTCGAGCAAGCGCTGACCAACGGCATCGTCGGACAGATCTACAATGCGGGCCCGCACAGCGGGTGCACCAACTTGGAGATGACGCGCCGGCTCTGCGAACTGCTCGGCCTCGAAGCCTCCACGTATGTCCGCTACGTGCAGGATCGGCCGGGCCACGACGGGCGTTATGCGCTCGACGCTTCGAAGTTGCGCGCCCTCGGGTGGGAACCACAGGTGGATCTGGCGGCCGGCCTCGCGCAGACGGCCGGCTGGTATCGCGAGAACGAGGCGTGGTGGCGCCCGATCGTGCAGGGCGAATTCGCGCAATACTATCGCCGGCAGTACTCTTTTTCAGAGCCGATATGAAGGGCGTCATCTTGGCGGGCGGTCTGGGCTCTCGGATGTTGCCGTTGACCCGCGTCTCGAACAAGCATCTGCTGCCGATCTACGACCGGCCGATGATCTTCTATCCCATCGAGATGCTCGTGCGCGCAGGCATCCGAGACATTTTGATCGTGACCGGCGGCAACCACGCCGGTGAGTTCCTCCGGCTGCTCAGCGATGGCAAAGAGTTCGGGCTCGATGAGATCTCGTACACGTACCAACAAGGCGACGGCGGCATCGCCGACGCGCTCAAGCTCGCCGAGCATTTCTCAGCCGGCCAGCGGATCGTCGTCATCCTCGGCGACAATCTGCTCGAAAAAGATATCACGCCGCACATCGCCGCGTTCGAGCGGCAGGCGTCGGGCGCACGCCTGCTGCTCAAAGAAGTGCCCGATCCGCAGCGTTTCGGCGTGCCGGTCATGCGCGATGGCCGGATCGTGCGAATCGAGGAGAAGCCCAGGCAGCCACAGAGCCGATACGCGGTGACGGGCGTGTACATGTACGATCAGGCCGTCTTCGAGTTTTGCCGTCGTCTCGTTCCAAGCGCGCGCGGGGAGCTCGAGATCACGGACGTCAACAACGCGTACATCGAGCGCGGGGACCTCGCGTTCGACATCGTCGACGGCTGGTGGACCGACGCCGGGACCTTTGAGAGCTACTATCTGGCGAACAAGCTGGTGGCTGAGCAACGCGGCTGGCGTCCGCCGGGTTGAAGCCCTATTCGAGCGATGTCGCCGAGCGTCTCACCGCTCGGCATGAGCTCAGCGTACGCCTCGCGAGCTCTCAGACGTTCGCCCCGCGGATCCTTGACATCGGATGCGCGAGCGGCTGGTTCGAATATCTCTGCGCCGGCAGGATCGATTCGCATATCGCCGCGATCGACGTGGAACCCTCGATCGTCGCGCAAGCGCGGCGCAATGCGCCGCGCGCTGAATACGCGGTGGGGTCGGTGTTCTCGCTTCCCTTCGCCGACGATTCGTTCGATGGCGCGGTGATGTTCGAAGTCATCGAGCACGTGCCGCCGCGTTGCGAGGTCGCGGCGCTCAAGGAAGTGCGGCGAGTGCTCAAGCCCGGCGGATGGCTGGTCCTTTCGACGCCGTATGCGCACCCGGCTTCGATGCTGCTCGATCCCGCGTGGTACTTCGGCCACCGCCACTATTCGCGAGATCGCATCGTGGCGATCCTCGCCGACGCGGGGTTTCGCACCGTCGACTCGATCGTTCGCGGCGGCCTTTGGGAGTTGGCGGGGAACATCGGCCTGTACGCGTTCAAGTGGTTGCTGCGGTCAGAACCGCCGCTGAAAGGCGTGGTCGAACGGCATCGGCGCGATGAGTTCTTGTCGGAACGGTCCGGGATATGCAACATCTTCGTGCAAGCCGTGGCCGGCGAGCCGGCGGCTGGCT
This sequence comes from Vulcanimicrobiota bacterium, assembly GCA_963812135.1. Classification (GTDB taxonomy): domain Bacteria; phylum Vulcanimicrobiota; class Vulcanimicrobiia; order Eremiobacterales; family Eremiobacteraceae; genus JAFAHD01. The sequence goes on along the minus strand of CAWETU010000001.1, from coordinate 28,415 downwards.
AAAGATCAGACGACTCGGCCGGCGCCCTTGCGCCAATAGATCGCGGTCCAGTCCACGGTTTCGATCGTCTCGCTGATCGCGAATTCTCGACGGTAGTCTTCCACCGCCGCGCGACAGCCCGGCAGATTCCCATAGTCGTCCACGATGACGTAGCCGCCGATCGAGAGCTTGGGATACAGTGCCCGCAGCGCGTCCATCGTCGATTCGTAGAGGTCGCCGTCGATACGCAGCACGGCGAGGCGTGCGATCGGCGCAGCAGGCAGCGTGTCTTTGAACCAGCCTACCAAGAAGTTCACGCGGTCGTCCAGCAAGCCGTAGCGCTTGAAGTTCTCTTTGACGACGTCGAGCGAGACCGCGAGCTCGCGGAACGCGAAGAGCACATCGCCTCCATCCGCCGGCGCGCGCGCGGGATCCGGCGGCGGCAACCCGCGAAACGAATCCGCGGCCCACACGCAGCGCGCCCGGTCACCGTACGCTTCGAGGATCGCCCGCATGAAGATGACCGCTCCTCCGCGCCACACGCCGGCTTCGACGAGGTCGCCCGGAACATTGGATCGCAAGACGTCGGTCACGCACTGCTGGATGTTGTCGAGCCGCTTGTGGCCGATCATCGTTTCAGCGTCTTCGGGCCACACCGTGCCCTCGTCAAGCGCTTGCGGGCCCGGTGGGGCAAGACGAACGAAAGCCCGGCGTAAAGGCGTTTCGGCGGCGGCGGCGGCGGAGCGCAGCGGTCCCGCGCGCAAGAGCCGGAGATAGATCGGGGCGCCGAACGCGCGCAACGCGCCTGCGACCGAACGACCGAATTTTTCGACGCGCGTCGCTTGTGCGGCACGCGCATTGCGAAACAGCGACCGCGTCAAGCAGCGCTTCATCAAGTCGAGGTACAGCTCTGCAGCCGTCAGTGACGGTGGCGCCTCTGATATCATCGTAGGAGTACCAGGTATTCCGGAGATGCAGGTGCCGCTCCCGCACGAGGAGGTACCATCCATCACAAGGTCAACTTGAGAAAAAGATCAGGATGCCCTGGGGGACTGCAGTTGGCGCTCGTTTCGCTCATTGTCACGACGAAGAATTCAAGACGAACGCTCGCGGCGTGCTTGGAAAGCGCACGGCGTCAAGATCACGCGCCGCTTGAAGTCATCGTCGTGGACAATCGCTCCACCGATGGAACGACGGATATCGCGCAACAGCTCGCCGACGTGGTAATCGACGCGGGTCCCGAGCGATCAGCCCAACGAAACGCCGGCATCAAAGCCGCGCGCGGCGAGTACGTCATGATCCTCGACGCCGATATGGTCCTCCAGCCCGATGTCGTCAGTTCGTCAATCGTCGCGGCAACCGCCGGTGCCCAAGCGGTCGCGATCCCGGAGCGGTCCTTCGGCGAGGGGTTCTGGTCCGCGTGCAAAGTCTTCGAGCGGTCGTTCTACGAAGACGACGCGCTCGTGGCGGCCGCGCGGTTCTTCCGCCGCGATCGCGTGGTCGCGCTCGGCGGCTACGATGAATCGCTGACGGGGCCGGAAGATTGGGACATGTCGATGCGCGCCGCGGGGCCCATTGGCATCGTTTTTGCGAAGACGATGATCCTGCACGACGAAGGCAAGCAGTCGCTGCGCAATCTCTATCTCAAGAAATACTATTACGGTCGGAGCATGCCGGCGTTTGTCCGCAAGCACGGCGCTGAAGCGCTCAAACGGATAAGCCCGCTGCGCGGTTCGCTCCTGCGCGGAGCCGGGCGCATGCTGCGCCATCCGGTCCTCACTGCGGGTCTGGTCACAATGAAATCAGCCGAGCTTGTCGGCGGCGCTTTCGGCACGCTGAGCGCTCGTCCAGTCGACTTCGGACTCGATCTACCGATCGGGGACGACATAAAGCCCGGCAGCTTTCGATGCGCGTGATATTCTTGGCTTGGCGCGACCTTGCGCACCCGCGCAGCGGCGGCGCAGAGGCCCTGGCGCAAGGATTGGCACAACGGCTCGCGCGATCGGGTCACGATGTCGTGTTCTTCTCCGCGCACGTACCCGGTCGGCCCAGCGAAGAAACGATCGATGGCGTGCGTCACGTGCGCCGCGGTGGGCGCTATGGCGTGTATGCCGCGGCCTATCGTTGGCTCCGGCGCGAACGCCCGCAGTACGATGTTCTCATCGACCACATCAACACGATCCCGTTCTTCACGCCGCTCTACGAGCGCAAGAACGTCGTGGCGCTTGTGCCGCAACTGGCGCGCGACGTGTGGTGGTACGAGGCGCCGATGGGGCTCGCTGGACTCGGCGTCGTCTCCGAGCGTCTCTACCACGCCTGGTACCGCACGATGCCCGCGATCACCATTTCGGAATCGTCGAAACGCGATTTGCGCCAGTTCGGTTGGAAGGGCGCGATCGAGGTCATCGCCATGCCGGCCCCACCGGTCATGGACGGCGTCACCGCCGCTTCGAAGAACGAAACGCCGGCGCTCATCTACGTCGGCCGGTTGACGCCGTCGAAACGCGTCGAGCACGCGATTGCCGCGTTCGCCAGGATCCGATCGCGCATACCGAACGCGGAGCTTTGGATCGTGGGCCGCGCTGACGACGAACGCTATCGCCGCCGTCTCGCTCAGGCCGCTAGCAAGGTGCCAGGCGTGAGTTTCCTCGGCAGACTCTCCGAGGCGGAACGGCAAGAGCGGTTGGGCGCGGCGCATATGTTGCTGCTCACTTCGGTGCGAGAGGGCTGGGGACTCGTCGTCACCGAGGCCAACTCGGCGGGCACGCCTGCGGCGGGATATGACGTGCCGGGGATCCGTGACAGCATCAAGCCCGGCCAGGGCATCCTGACGCCGCCCGGCGATCCGGTGGCGTTGGGAGACGCCGTCGCCGACGTCCTGATCGATCCGGCCAAAATCGCGGCGATGTCGCAACGCGCGCGTGACGACGCGAAGCAATACGATTGGGATAGGACGTACGACGAATTCGTGCGCGCTTTGAAAACGCTGCTTCCGGCGCTTCCGCTGTAGCAGCTCGTCAGCGCTTGCTGCCGACGAGCTCCTTGATCTCTTGGCGTGGCGCCGGCCATTCCTCGCTGATGGAATCGTAGTAGCGCAGGATCTTGAGCCGATAGAAAATGGCCAATGTGTCTTGCACGATGTCTTTCACATCGCGCGTGCGGATCCGTCCGAAGCTGCGTTGGAATCGCAAGGTCACCGGCGCTTCGCAGATCTTGTAGCCGAGCGAGTGCGCCACTGCGAGCACTTCGATGTCGGCGGCAAAACGCTTGACCAGCACCTTGGGGAAGACCCGGCGCAAGACCGGCGCCTTGAAGACCTTGAGGCCGGTCTGCGTGTCTCGCAGCGGCAACCCGAACAGCACCCGAACGAGTGTGTAATAGCCCATCGTCACGATGCGTCGCGAGAGCGGATAATTCACATCTGAGCGCGGGTGCAATTTGCTCCCGATCACGACGTCGGCGTTCTCCCGCGTCATGATGTCGAAGAACGCCGGAAGTTGCGCTGGGTGAAGGTCCATGTCGGCGTCGAGGAACACGATGTAGTCGCCGGTCGCCACCGCCGTCCCCCGCATGACGGCGTTGCCTTTGCCCTCGTTTTCGTCGTAGCGCAACAAGCGCACGTTCGAATAGTGTTCGGCGAGGGAGGCGGCGGCGACGCGCCACGTATCGTCGCGACTGCCGTCGTCCACCACGATGACTTCAAAATCGCAATCAATGCCGGCGAGCGTGTCCACGGTCTCGCGCAGATTGCGCTCGATATGCGACGCTTCGTTGAAGGCGGGCATGATGACGCTGATCTTGCCGGGGAGTCTGCTCACCCGCTTAGCCTTCAACGCTCTCGCCGGGCAACACTGCTGCCAAGCTGGGCTTGACCGAGGGCCCATCCTTCCGCGCGCCCAACTCCGCGAGGTGGAGTTTTCAGTCTGTATCCCCGCGTTCAATGAGGCCGGATCTATCGGCCCGCTGCTCGATTCCATCTGTCAGGCGCGATACCAGAAGCATCATTTGCGCGAAGTCCTCGTCTACGACGATTGTTCGACAGATGCGACCGCCTCTATCGCCGAAGCGAGCGCCGCCCGTTATCCTGTGATTCGATTGATGCGCGGCGAGCGCCGTGTAGGGAGCACGCCGGCCGCCGAGCGTCTCTACCAAGCGGCGCGGGGCGACACCGTCGTGCGTGTGAATGCCGACACGGCCGTGGATGAAGGCGCGCTCGAGCGTCTCGTGGACGCCATCGACGGCGGCGCTGCGATCGCGATCGGAGCCAATGAACCGACAGCCGGCCGCCTCACTATGGCGTCGCTGGCATCGAGTTTCTCATACGATGTGATTGCGCGGCTCAAGGCAGGCCCACACCGTCAGCATTACGCGGTGAGCCAGTTCGTCGCGTACCGGAGCGACTTGGTGAGAGCCATCGAGATGCCCGCCGATCTCATCAATGAAGACCATTTCGTCGCCGCGCACATCGTCGCACGCGGCGGCGTGGTGGTCAACGTGCCCGAGGCCCGGTGTCGTCTCAAGCCGTCCGCGACCGCGATCGACTACTGGCGCACGTCGCGGCGCGTGCTCGAGGGAGAAAGGCAGCTGCGACAGCGCTATGGCATCGGCTCCGCGCCGTTGACGGCCAAGCTCGGGGCAATCGTTGCGAGTGCGCTGCGCAAACCGCTGGGCGGGCTCTGCTGGATCGTCATGTACTGCTGGTCGAGCTCGCGCAAGAGTCCTACGACCGATTCCGCATGGCCGATGTCGGAGTCCACGAAGGGATCGATCGGCTAAGCGTTTGCACGATGAGCAGGCGTTCCCGCGACTCGCGGCGCAAAGACGACGGATGAGCGAGGCGACACGCGCGGCAAAGGTCGCCGTCATCGTGGTGACCTATGATCGGCCGGTGCAGCTGCGAGAATGTCTCGCCGCCCTTGACCGGCAGTCGCGGCCGGTCGACCGCGTGTATGTGATCGATAACCACGCCGCGGATCCAGACGGACCTAAGGCACGCCCACCGGATCTTACCTATGGATTCCCACTCACATACGTCACGCCCGCCGAGAATCTTGGAGGTGCGGGCGGATTCAGCTTGGGAATGGAACGCGCCTACGCCGATGGCTTCGACTGGCTATGGCTGATGGACGACGATGCGATCGCGGCGGACACCGCGCTCGAAGCTCTACTCACGGCGCACGTTCGCATGCCGACGTCCGGCAAGCCCTTGCTGCTTGCAAGCGCTGTCACCTGGATCGATGGTCAGCCCCATCCGCGGACCGGCATCGTCTACAGGCGCGATGCGGAACGGCGATATACCGAAACGATCAGGGCGCTCGGTTACCAAAGCATTCGGGCGTGCACGTTTGTCTCCGCGCTGATCGCGCGTCGCGCGGTCGCGCTGCACGGATACCCGATCGCGGATTTTTTTATCCTGGCCGATGATTTTGAATACACGGCGCGCATTCTCAAACATGAACGAGGATTGCTCGTCCCGGACAGTATCGTGTGTCACACGACCAGGCAAGACGACGAGAGGCTCACCTTGCCGGGAAGACTCTCCGTTTCCGCGCGCAATTACGTTTGGATACTGCTGTACAGCCGGGCGCTAACCGCCAGCGAGAAACTCGTCTTCGTCGCTCACCATGCGGTCTTGTTTCTTGGATACTTGATCCGTCAACGCGGTCGCCCCAGTCCTTGGGCAGGCATCGTGAAGGGATTGGTCGAGGGATTGAAGCGACGCCCCAAGATGATTCAATCAGAGCCGCCGGCTGGCCGAATATCACCGGCTGAACAGATCATCTCACCCGCGCCCCAACCGAGCACCCGCGGTCAAGCCGTCGCGGATTGAATCAGCGATGCCCTGAAAGATCCAGCGCCCGTAGCGCCCTACTGCGTGGATGCTGCGACCCTCGAGCGCCTGTAGCGCCTCGAGGCGCCACGCGGAACCCGGCCACGACCACGTGTATGCAATATCGATCCAGCTGGCGTCCACCACCTCGACTTCATCGATGAAGGACCACTGCCGCAATTCCCTGATGACGGCGTCCATGTATCTGCTGATCTGCAGCGCATCCGGTTTAGCGCCACCCTCATACGCCCGCTCGACGTACAAGCTCTCGCGAGACGGGCCGCGGCCATTTGTCGCCGGCACAAACGAACGATCGACGTTGCTGTAAAAACCGATGCGGTGGAAGCCCGACTCGGCGTCGGTGACGTACAGCCAATGCTGATCAGGAAAAGCGGGACCGCGCGTCGCGCCGATGTTCAGCACGAGCACCGACGTGTAGGGATCGCTCTCGGCCGCGACGTCCAGCCCCGCCAGCTCTAGCGTGCGGTTCAAAGCAAGCGTAGAGATCAGCGCATCGTATTTCGCGCCGCTGCCATCTGCAAAGGTCACCTCGCGACGTTGGACATCGATGCCGGTAGCGCGTTTCCCGTAGGCAACGACGCACGGCTCAGCCAGCCGCATCGCAAGCGAATCCAGGCCGGCGATCGGATAGACAAAGTCCTCATTGTAGCCGCGGTTCGCACGCTGCGGCGACTTGTACTCGTCCTGCGCGGCGATCCGGTCGTACAAGCCCGCGGTATATAATTCGTGAAAGCGATTGAAGAAGTAGTCGCACAACGTCGGGCCAAAGCGTTGAACGAGCCAACCCTTCATGTTCCGCGCGGGTTCGAGTTCGTGTTTGGCGGCGTTTTGCATTTCCGCCGCCGCCTGTTGCGCGACCTCCGGCTCAAGGTGCGCAAGATTGCTCTGCAAGGGATACGGAACGTAGCGTTGCTGTTTCGCGAAATACAAAGCAGCGCGCCGCCGATAAGCTTTCATCGGGGTCGCGTCGCGCAGCAGTTGAGAAATCGAACGATCACCGCCGAAGATCCAATGCCCCCCGCCGAGCTCAAATCGATATCCGGGCGGGACGTAATAGGAGGCGCACAGCCCGCCCGGCCGATCGCACGATTCGTAGACGACGCTGTCAGAGGCCCGGCCTGCCGCGATGCCGGTCATGCCGGCACCGAGCACTATCGTTTGCATTCGACCGGACGCGGTTCCAGCTTCAAAACATGATCGGCTGCGGGAAAAGCTCTTCGACCAGCGCTTTGTAGTCCGCGAGCGATCTACGAGGAACCGCGTACGGTGACTTGGACTTCAGATCGTACTTTTGGAACGGCACCAGATATCGTCGTGTCCAATCCCGGTCCTGCTCGTTCATCAAGGGTCTGCACTTCGAGAGCATGATGCTGTGGTACCGCACCAGCCACGCGACGTGTTCCGGCACGTGATCCTTGAGCCTGGAATATGCGAACTCGTCGTGGTTCCATTGGAAGACGCAATTATCGAGACCGACGCCGGGCGTGTACCGGCCGATCGGGACGTTCATACAAACCACGTTCTCAGGGCTCTCGCCGTGCAAGAGGAGCACTTTGCCAAGATCGTGCACGAGCGCCGCGCAGAGCATGTCGCGATCCGTCAAGTGATCGTCTTCCATCGCGTCGAGGACCTGAAGGGTATGGATCAGTTGACTCGCGCCGTAGAGCCCGGGATCCGTGGGATCGACACATCCCGCCAACATTTCGAGCAGATCCCAGACGCGAACCGTCCCGATCACCGGCGTGGCGTACTTCTCATTGAGCGCCTGCACCGTCTCCACCGTCTGCGTATCGTGCTGCTTGATGATCGCTTTCGCCTGCGCGGAAAACGCAAACCGTTTGCGGATATTCGCCGGCAAGAACGGCCGCAGCATGTCCTTCACAATGCGTGCATTCACGCTATGCTCGACCTTTCGTGTGCGGCGCGGCCCACATCCGTGAGGACAAGTGCAGGCTCGCCCGAGCGCAAGACCACCCCGCGTACGGTGCGCGTGCCCGTCAAGATTCCGACGGCCATGCCTAACGCGTACGCGCCATGGTGGACCAACAACGCGAGCGGCGTCAGGAATCGCACGCCCAACGGCACCCCTGCCGGCGCGAAGCAGGCGATGAGGAGATAGACTGCCGCCGCAATCGCGCATGCTGTCCAGATGGTAGAGCCAGATCGCAAGAGCGGCGACGATGAGCGCGGCCAACGCGACGACGCATACCGGCCCGGCGAACACCGGACGGCGCGATAATGCATCCCCGCCGCGGACGAGGCAACCGCGCGAGCGCCCGACGTTCCAGACCTGCCACGCGTGCTCGGGCACTAGCCGCCTGCGATAATGATAGACGGCGAGCGACGGATCGTAATGGATGAGTCCGCCTCGCGCGGCGAGCCTCGCGCACAGCACGCTGTCCTCACCGCCGTACCAGTTCGTCGCCCAACCGCCGGCGGCGTCGAGCCGTTGCTTTCGGATGAACAGATCGTACGCGGGGAAGTCATCGCAATCGCGCGCGCGCTCGCGCCGGAAACGGAAACGCAACGGTCCGCTGCCCGCGTACATCTCCATGACAGCCGCGCTGACGCGCTCCCAGAACGTCTGGTCGTCGGGGACGAGGCCGGGGCCGGCCACGCCGGCGGCTGCTGGATGCTCCGCAAGCACCTTTGCGGCGATGTCGAGCCATTGCGGCGGGGGGAACGCGTCGTCGTCGAGATACGCGTAGACGTCGGCGTCGGAAAACGCGACTCGGGCGAAGTCACGTTTCGCGCCCGGGCCGGTGACGCGCTCCGCGTGAGTGACAAGGTTGAGAAAATGCGGCATCCGGCCGGCAGCGCGATGGGCGCGTCCGAGACGACGATGATCGTGCGCGGCTCGTACGTCAGCTCGACGCACGCAGCCAAGCAGCGCAGTAATCGCGGCTGCCAGCGTGCGACAGGGATGACAACGGCGATATGAGGCCGGTGTTTCAGCTCTGGCGACTCCTACCCCAAGGGCACATCGGCTTCACCCTGCGAGTTCCCAGGCCCTCGCGTGGTAGGCGCGTCCAGGCAAGTCTGAGAAATGGTCAGCGATGGCACTGCCTCATCAGAGCGCGCCAGCAGCGACGCCGCTGCACCCGAGGCTGAGCGTCGCCGCATCGACCGTCGCGGTCATGCTCGCCACGCTGGCGAGCATGCTGCTCGGCTTCGCGCGCGAGGTCGTCAATGCCAAGTATTTCGGCGAAGCCTGGGAATACGACGCGTTCATCGTGGCGGCGATCATCCCAACGCTCGTGTTCGGCGTGTTCAACGGCGCGCTCGTCAGCGCGCTCGTGCCGGTGTTCTCAGAGTATTTCGCCGCCAAACACGAAGAAGACGCGTGGCGTTTGTCGAGCACGGTCATCAACGTGCTCTTCTTCGTGCTGCTCGTCGCCGCGGCGATTGGCTGGCTCGCCGCCCCGTGGATCGTCCGCATCGTCGCCATCGGCTTCCCGCCAGATCACCTGGCGGAAACAGTGCGCATGACGCGCATCCTCATGCCCGCGATCATCGCCACCTCGATTGCCGGCGTCGTCCAAGCGGTCCTCAACGCGCAACAGCGCTACCGTGCAGCCGCGTTGCAGGGCATCGCGCTCAATGTCCTGACCGTCGTCGCAGTGTTGGCGTTCTTCAGACAATACGGCATCTACGCGCTGGTGTTCGGTTACGCGGCCGGGTTGGTCGCGCAGTTGCTGGTGCAAGTCCCAAGTTTCCTCAGGCGCTCCAAATACCGTTTCGTCATCGACCTCAAGCACCCGGGAATCACCGCGCTGTTCGTCATCCTCGGCCCGATCATCGTCGGATCGGCCGTCGGGCAAGTCAACCTGCTCGTCGACAAGTACTTCGCCTCGTCGCTGCCCGCCGGCGCCATCTCCGCGATGAATTACGCGACCAAACTCGTCGGGTTTCCACAGCAGCTCTTCGCGGTGGCGATCGCGACGGTCATCTTCCCGATCCTCTCGGCGCAGTTCGCAACGCGCGAGACGACGGCGTTGCGCCAGACCGCATCGACCGGCCTGCGCATGACCGCACTCATCACCATCCCAGCCGCAGCGATGTTGATCGTGCTGGCGCAGCCGATCTTGAGCGTGCTGTTCGAACGCGGCGCGTTCACCTATGGCGACGTCGTACGCACCGCCGGCGCGTTGCAATATTACGCGGTCGGTCTGCTCGGCATCGCGGCGAGCATCGTGCTGACGCGCTGCTTCTTTGCGATGCGCGATTCGCGCACACCCGTGGTCGTCGCGGTCGGCGTGATGGCGCAAAACATCGTGCTGTCCGCGTTGCTCGTCGGACCGTACGGCGTCAACGGCTTGGCCATTTCGAACTCCGCCTCGTCGCTCACCGAGGCATTGGTGCTCTTCTGGCTGCTCCACCGGCGCATCGGCCCGGTGGACGAAGGCGGCGATCTCATAGGCTCGTGCATCCTGCGCGTCAGCATCGCTTCATTCGCGATGGCCGGCGCGGCGCTGGTCGTGCACCGCCTCCTGTGGCACCCCGCCGGCACGCTGTTCCAGCATGCGACCACGCTCGCGGTCGCCATGTTGGCGGGCGGCGTCGTCTTTCTCGCGATGGGCACCGCGCTGCGCGTGCGCGAACTCGCGATGCTGCTGGCGATGGGCGCGGACTACGTCGAGCGGCGCGCGACATCGGCCGCCGCTCCACGGTGAGCGCGGCGCATCACGTCCGATGAAGATCGCCGTCATCGGTGCTCCGGGGCAGTTCGGCAGCGATCTCGTGCGCGCCGCGCACGCGCGTCGCTTCGAAGTGCTGGCGCTCGGCCATCAAGATTGCGATGTGCGGGATCGCGCCTCGCTCGACAAAGCGCTCGCAAGCATCGGGGCCGGCGACGTCGTCGTCAATACCGCTGCGATGAACAAGACCGATGACTGCGAGCTGATGCCGGCGGCGACCATCGAAGTGAACGTCCACGGCGCGTATCATGCCGCGCTAGCGGCAGCTGCGCGAGGCGCGATCCCGGTGTACATCAGCACCGACTATGTCTTCGATGGGACGAAGAAGACGCCGTACGTCGAAAGCGACCCGGCATCACCGCTCTCCGTCTACGGCTCCAGCAAAGCCGCGGGCGAGGCGCTCGTGCGGCTCGTGAAAGCGCACTACATCATCCGCGTGAGCAGTTTGTTCGGCGTGTCGGGCAGCCGTGGCAAAGGCGGTAACTTCGTCGAGACGATGATCGCACGCGGGCAGCGCGGCGAGCGCCCGCGCGTCGTCGACGACATCATCTCGTCGCCGACCTCGACCGCCGATGCCTCGGCGCTGCTGCTGGACTTGTTGGAGCGCAAGGCGCCGTCGGGCACGTATCACCTGTCCAACGAGGGCGCGGTCTCATGGCGCGAATTCGCCGATGAGATATTCACCGAGTGCCGCCTGCGCGTGCGAGCGGAGCCGATCAAGATCAAAGATCTGCCGATGGGCGCGCGCCGGCCGGCGTACTCGGCGCTCGCCAGCGAGAAGCTCGGCAAGCTCGGCTTGACCGCTCGGCCATGGCGCGACGGACTACGCGACTACCTGAAGGCGAAGGGGCACGTGCGATGAGTGCGGACGGTCGAGTAAACTCGACCGCTCCAACGCCGCGGCGTTGGAGCGAGACGCTCGACGGGATCCGCTGGCTGCCGCGTCTGATCGACAAAGCTCGCATGAAGCAGCGCGGCGAGCTCGGAAATTATCTGTTCGGGCACTCGCCCATTGATATCGCGTTCTTGCACCGCATCGGAATGACGACGAGTCAGTTCGCGCAGGTCGTAGCCCAGAGTCCAGATGACGGTGCGGTGCTCGTCGCGCTGCGCCTGCGCGGTTATGACGAAGAACGAGTCGCGCGCTGGTCGCGGAGACTGCCCGTGCGACATGCGTGGATCATCGGCCTGATCGACCGCGAAGAGGGCTTCGTGCCGGAGGGTCCGTGGCTCTTGCCGATCGTCGCGTTCAGAGCGACTGAAGGTTTTTGGATGGGACTCGTCCGTCTGATCTATCGAGCTCCGTAGGCACGACGTCCCAGATCGATCGCTCGCCGGCGTGCGTCGCGACGATCTCTTCGAGCAGCGTCATCCATTTGATATTGTAAAAACGCGGGTGGGCGAGCTCCGCCGGATCTTCGAGCGGCAGCTGCTTCAGCATGCCTTCGATGGATTCGAGGACCGTCACGTGCGGCGTGAAACCGAGCGTCTCCGTCAGCTTGCGGTTCGTGCAGCGGTAGTTGCGATTGATCTTGGGAACCGGCGCGTCTTCGAGCCGCACGGTCTTGTCGTGTAGCGAGAGCGATCCCGCGACGAGCATCGCGAGCTGGCGGATCTGGAAATTGTCGTGCACGACGTTGAATGTCTGGCCGCCGACGACGCTTGGTCCGGCTTCGAGGCAAAGCAGGTGCGCTTGCGCGACATCTTTGACATCCACCAACGGCCGCCACATCCATCCGCCGCCGTGCAGGAAGAGCGTGCCGCGCAACAGGGCATCTTTAATGAACGTGTTCACCACAAGATCGAACCGCATGCGCGTGCTGAAACCGTAGACCGTACCCTGCCGCAAGATGACGGGTGAGAAACCTCCGCCGGCGATGCTGCGCAACGACTCTTCGGCCGCGAATTTCGAAAGCGAGTAGGCGCCGCGCGGATTGACCGGCGCCGTCTCGTCGAACAACCCCTCGCCAAGGCCGTCGTAGATGGACGCGCTCGACCCGAACGTGAACCGCTCGATGCCGCGCTTCTTGCACGCGACTGGCCAAGTGCGCGGTCGCGTCGGCGTTCATCTCCCAATTGGCGGCCGTGTTGTATTCGGCTGTCGGGTCGTTCGAGAGGCCGGCAAGATGCGCCACGCCGTCGATCCCATCGAGCACTTGCGAGTCGATCGCGCGCACGTCTTCGTGCACGAGCTCGATGCGATCGAGCAGATGTGCCAGCGGCGTGCGGCCCCAGTAGAGCCGGTCGAGCACGCGCACCTGGTGGCCCGCCTCGAGCAGACGCTCGCACAGGACGACGCCGATATAGCCGGCTCCGCCGGTGACCAGGATCTTCATGGACGGGACCACTTTCGAATCGGCGCTGATGGGACCTGTGCGCTTACGGGAAGAGCTGGAACGTGAGCGAGCTGAAGCGCTGGCCCAAGAACCCGAAGTAATACGATCGGCCGAGCTCGACCGAGAGCGCGCGGTTCACGCGGAAGCGCACATCCGCGCCGGTGACCCACGGCGTGACCAGCACGCCGCCCGGCAGCTGCGTCGAACCCGTCGCGTGCGAACCGGTCAAGAACAGCGAGAACACGTTGCCGTGATTGTATTGGAACGTCGCGCTCTCGGATGTGAAGCGGCTCGCATATCCGGCGTTGACCGTCGGATACCAGTCGTGGATGGGCGAGTCGATGATGCTGCCGCTGACGGTGATGAGACGATTGATACGCTGCGTCAGCGTGAGCGCTTCGGTCTGGAAGTTCTGCAGATGCGGCAACGTATCGTGCGTGAAGCGATCGTCGGCCGACGCGACGAGCGTCGTCTCCGGACCGAGCACGAGCGGCTTGGTCGCGATATACCCTTCGAAACCGACGTGCGCGTACCACTGCGGCAAGAAGATGTCCGGCGGGAACGGCGAGTAACCCGGCGTCAATGGCGTGTGGGTCGTGCCGATCTCGCTGCGCAGATGGAACAACAGATTGGAGAATACGCCTTGATGCGCCATGCCCTGGTCGTAGCTCTGCCACCCGAGCAGCGCGCCGAGCGATTGATGGAATTGCGACCCGTTGAGCTCCAGGAACGAACGGTGGAGGCCGTCTCTGACGTCGTACGAGTTAATGGTACCCAGTCCTTCGATGCTCGTCGAGGTCAGCGACTGCTGCGTGTGCGCGTTGATGCGGTCTTGCCACGTGAAATTGAAGGTCTTCTGATTGCCGAAGATGGGCGAGATCGATGCGAGCGCATAACCGTTGGGCGTGTCGACGATCCGCTGGTCGAAGCCGAGCGCGAATTTGACGTCCGGGCGATAGATGAAGTGGATGCCTTGCACCGAGTCGCGCGTGCTGCCGAAATAGAGCGGCACGTCTTCGCTGGCGCCGGTGAGGTTGCTGACCGCGTAGCCGGGGTCGGGCGAATAGGTGTAGACATAGGAGGGCAGCGGCAAGCTGCGCGCGCCCGGCAGCGCAACCTTCGCGTCGGTCAAGCGCACGTCTGCGCCGACGTGCGCGACCGCGCGGGATGCCGTCGCGAACGGCGTTTCACCGCTGAAGTCCGGCACCAAGAGCGGCTGTTCTTGCGGCCCGGTCGCCGGCGGTTCTCCACCGATATCGCCGCCCTGCACGACGTGGCGCATCGGCGGCTCGTCAAGCGAGACGAGCAAGCCGCGATGCGCGTCGAAGTCCTCGCCGAAGATATCGCCGCGCGCGCTGCTCGAGTTCGCGACGCTTTGCACGACGACGTCGCCGATCGCGAGGTAGCGCTTGGCTTTGAGATCGAGCGTGATATGCGTCGCGCTCACGTGCAGCACGCCGTCGTCGAGATACGCGCGGCCGTTGGCATCGAGCACGAGGTGCAAGGCGTAGAAACGGACGGCCGCACCGGAGAGGCTGACCGTCTGCCGATGGCGATCGGCATTCGCGGGCGACGCGGCCAACGCCGCGCCGAGCAGCGCCGCGACGCACGCGAGAACGCTAGACTTTGGCCAGATGCGATTTCACCAGGTCGCCGAGCCGCATGATCCCCGTCTCGAGCGCATCCTCGGACGCGTTGCTGAAGTTCAGACGCATGGTGTTGCGCACGTCGGCGTTGACCCAGAACGGCGCGCCGGGCACGAACGCGACTTTCTTCTCGGAGGCATGCGTCAAGAGCTCTTGTGTGTCGATGGCTTCGGGGACGCGCGCCCATAAGAACAGTCCGCCGTCCGGATGGGTCCACGACGAACCGTGTGGCATCGCGCGCGCCAGAGTGGCGAGCATCAAGTCGCGCCGCCGCCGATAGACCGGCAGCATCTGCGCGATATGTTTTTCGACTTGGCCGGGCACGCGCGCGTACGCGTACACGGCGCGTTGCGTGAAGCTCGACGTGTGCAGATCCGCCGCCTGCTTCGCCGGCACGACGCGCTCATAGAGCGCCGGGTCGGGCAGCACGAGCCACGCGACGCGCATGCCGGGCGCGATGATCTTGCTCACCGTGCTCATGTAGATCGTGTTGCGCCCTTTCGCGAGCGCCATGATCGACGGCAACGTCTCGCCGGAATAGCGCAGACGTCCGTACGGATCGTCCTCGAAGATCGGGATGCCGTGATCGGCACAGATCTGGATCAATTCGTGGCGGCGACGCAAGCTCAGCGTGACGCCGGTCGGATTCTCGAAATTCGGCACCAGATAGACGAGCTTGGGCTTGGCCGGCGCTTGGCGCAGCAGACGGTCCAGATCCTCGGTCCGCATGCCGTCGTCGTCGGACGCCACGTTCAGATAACGCGCCTCGTACGCGTCGAATGCTTGGATCGCGCCGAGATATGCCGGATTCTCGATGACGACGTAGTCGCCGGGGTCGAGGAGCACCTTGCCGATCAGATCGAGTCCCTGTTGCGAACCGCTGATGATGAGGACCTGGTGCGGCTCGCATTCGATGGCGTTGCTCGTGCGCAGATAGTCGCAGATCCATTGGCGCAGCGGCGTGTAGCCTTCGGTGACGCTGTACTGCATGGCCGCGGCGCCGTCGGTGTCAAGAACCTCTTGACAAGCGCGCGCGAATTCGCGGACCGGGAACAATTCGGGCGCGGGAAGCCCGCCGGCGAACGAGATGACGTCGGGGAGTTCGGTGACTTTGAGGATCTCGCGGATGGCGCTTGCCTTGAGGCGGCCCATGCGCTGCGCGTATCGGAAGACCTGGATATCGGCGCGGTCCGACGAGGCGGCGAGTGACATGCGAACCTCCCATTCGTGGTTCTGCGCAGACGGTGCCCAATTCCCCCGCTCAGGGTTGTCTAAGCATTTTCTCACCCGCCGTGAGAAGGTGCGCGTTTGGCATCTCCGTATCACACGCCAACGCCGCTTCCCGCTTAGGCGTGAGGGGTACGAGTTGAGCAAGCCGCAAACGAGCGGTTCGCGCGTGCGAACCTTGTGTGTGACGCTATTGACGCTTTGCGCGACCGCGATCGCCGCGTGTGCCCATTCGAGCATTCCAGCGCCACCCCGAAACGCGTCCGTGAGCCCATATATCAAGCACGTGATCATCATCGTTCAGGAGAACCGCAGTTTCGACAACATGTTCAACGGCTTCCCGGGCGCCGATACGGTGACGGTGGGCCAGACGAAGCTCGGGCCGCAGCCGCTCGCGCCGGTTCCTTTTGTCGATGGCAGCCTCGACAACGGCCACTTCCATAGGAGCTTCACCGCGGCGTACGATGCGGGTCTAATGGACGACTTCAATGCCGAGGGGACCTACACGACGGTCGGGTGCGGCTACTGCCCGACGCCTGGTCCGCCGAACTTCGCCTATTCCTATCTTCCTCAGTCGGAGACCAAGCCGTACTGGGACCTTGCCAAACAGTTCACGCTGGCGGACAGGATGTTCGCGTCGAATAGCGGCCCGAGCTTCCCGGCGCATCAATACCTCATCGCGGGCCAATCGGACGATGTGGCCGAGGTTCCCAATGGGCCATATTGGGGTTGTGATGACACGCCTGGTTCACTGGCCGCGCAACTAGCGGCCAACGGCACCGAGACGCCCGGGGTCTTTCCTTGCTTCGACTATCCGACGCTCGCCGACTCGATGGATGCGGCGGGCGTCACCTGGCGGTATTACGTGCCCCAGCCGCTCTACATCTGGAACGCCTATGATGCGATCCGCCACATCCGCTACGGCAGCGACTGGACGAGGAACGTCATCACGCCGGAGACGACGGTCTTCACGGATATCGCCAACGACAATCTTGCGCAGGTGAGTTGGGTGGTTCCACAGCTGACGAATTCGGACCATGGGTTGGCGAACAGCGCCACCGGGCCGCCATGGGTCGCTTCGATCGTCGACGCCGTCGGCGCGAGCCCGTATTGGAACGACACCGCGATCCTCATCGTGTGGGATGATTGGGGCGGTTGGTACGATCACGTGCCGCCGCCGCAACTCGACGTCATGGGACTTGGGATTCCGCGTGCCGCTGCTCGTGGTGTCGCCGTATGCGCGACACGGTTATGTGTCGCACACGCAGCACGAGTTCGGCAGCATCCTCCACTTCACGGAGGCGACCTTCGGATTGCCGTCGCTCGGCACTGTCGACGCGCGCGCGGACGCGCTCCAGGACTGTTTCGATTTCACACAGCCCGTGACGCCATTACAACCCGTCGCGACCTTTATGAAGCCGGCCGATTTCCTACGCCAGCCCCGTAGCCTGAAACCACCCGATCCCATCTAGTCAAGAACGCGTGACGGAGTGTTCGGCGGGGCGGCGGCGCTCCGCCACAGAACCACGCGCGATGGACGACACTCTGCGCGGACTGCTCGATGCGTTGCGTGACGGGTCCGTTTCGGTGGACGAGGCGCTCGCGCACCTGAAAGGCGCGGGACCGAGCGACATACCGCACGTGACGCTCGACCATCTGCGCGCGCAGCGAACTGGGTTCCCCGAGGTGATCTACTGTCCGGGCAAGCGTCCTGACGAGATCGCGGCCATCGCGGCCCGGCTTGCATCCTCGAGCGGCAGATTCTTGGCCACGCGCGCAACGCCCGACGCGTTCGCGGCGGTCAACGAACAGGTTCGAGACGCGCGCTATGACGCCGACGCGCGCGCCATCGTCTACGAGCGGACGCCTGTCGAGCGCGCCGGACTCGTGTGCGTCGTCAGCGCCGGCACATCGGACCGGCCGGTCGCAGCCGAGGCGGCGTGTTCGCTGGACATCATGGGCAACGCGGTCGCGCGGATCGACGACGTCGGCGTCGCCGGATTGCACCGCGTGCTTGGCCATGTCGGCGCGCTGCGCACGGCTAACGCGATCGTCGCGGTCGCGGGTATGGATGGCGCCTTGCCCGGCGTTATCGCCGGCTTGACCGATCGTCCGGTGATCGCCGTTCCGACCAGCGTCGGCTACGGCGCGTCGTTCGGCGGCCTCGCCGCGCTGCTCACGATGCTCAACGCGTGCGCCGGCGGCGTGAGCGTGGTGAACATCGACAATGGTTTCGGCGCGGCATGCGTGGCGTCGCGTATCAATCACCTCGCTCTGCACGACCGGAACCTTCCATGAGCGTCGCCGTCTTCGATTGCTTCGGCGGCGCGAGCGGCAACATGATCCTCGGCGCGCTCGTCGATGCGGGCTTGAGCCTTGACGCGCTGGAGCGCGAACTGCGCCGGCTGCCGGTGCGCGGTTGGAAGCTGCACGCCGATCCCGTGCACAAGCGCGGCATCGGCGCGTTGTATCTCGACGTCGACGTGCCTGGTGAGGATCATGGACGGTCGAATAAATTCGACCACTACACACGAGCATCATCATGAAGGGCATCCGCATCGCTCGCTTGCCGACGTGCTCGAGATCATCCGCGCGGCGCGATATCCCGCCGCGGTCGAAAGCCGTGCGATCAAAGTCTACGAGCGCCTCGCCGCGGCGGAAGCGCGCGTACACAGGGTACCCGTCGACGAGATCGCGTTCCACGAGGTCGGGCAGGTGGACGCGATCGTCGACATCGCCGGCGCGGTCATTGGACTGCACTTGCTCGGCATCGAATCCGTCTATTGCTCGCCGCTGCCGTGCGGCCGCGGCACCGTGCATGGCGCCCACGGCGCGATGCCATCGCCCTCGCCCGCGACAATGGAGCTCTTGCGCGGCGCGCCGACCTACGCTGTCGATCTCGATTCTGAGATGGTCACGCCCACCGGGGCCGCGATCCTGACGACGCTCGCGAGTTTTGCGCTTCGCCCGCCGCTGACGATCGAACGGATCGGCTATGGTGCCGGTCGCTCTGATTTTCCGTTCGCCAACGTGTTGCGCGTCTCGATCGGGGAACCCGCGCTCAAGAGCGCGGGACCGCAGCCTGAGACGCACGGCGACGTCGTGCAGATCGAGACGAACATCGATGATATGAATCCGCAATTGTACGAGCACGTCGCGGAGCGTTTGGTGGCTGCCGGCGCGCTCGACGTGTGGACGCACGCGGCGCAGATGAAGAAGGGGAGACCGGGGACGTTGCTCGCGGCGCTGGCGCCTGCGGAGCGTTCCGACGCGGTCGCCGACGCGCTGCTCGCGGAGACGACGACCATCGGCGTGCGCCGCTGGCCGGTCACGCGCGTGACGCTGCCGCGGCGGATCGAAAGCGTGATGACGTCGCTTGGACCGGTGCGCGTCAAGGTCGTCTCGACGCAGTCGGGCCAACGAGCGCGCCCGGAGTACGAAGATTGCCGTGCCATCGCGACGCGCAGCGGCCTCGCGCTCGCCGATGCGATGCGCACGATCGATAGCGAGATCGACCAGTGGCTCAAGCAGCAAGCGTGAACGCGAGGCGCTCCCTGCTGCGCGCATCCGTCAGGGATTTGCGCAGCGCGATCGTCGCATACTCGGGCGGCGTGGACAGCGCGCTGCTGGCCGCGATCGCATACGATGAGCTCGGCGCTCGCGCGCTCGCCGTGACCGGCGTATCCGCCTCGGTCGCCGGCGGCGAATTGGATGCCGCGCGCGAGCTGGCCGCACGCATCGGCATTCGCCACGAGACGATCGAGACGCGCGAGTTCGACAATCCGGCGTATCGCGACAACCCCGCGAACCGCTGCTTCTACTGCAAAGATGAGCTGTTCGGCCGATTGACGCAGCTCGCGCGCGAGCGGAGCTTCGATCACGTCATCGACGGCTTCAATGCGGATGATGGCACGACGCAGCTAGACGTGCGCCCCGGGCGAGGAGCCGCGTTGGCGCGCGGCGTGCGCAGTCCGCTCGCGGAAGCCGGCATGACCAAGGACGACGTCCGCGCGTTTGCGCACGAGCTCGGACTTGCGGTGTGGAGCAAGCCGGCGACGCCGTGCCTCTCGTCACGCGTGCCTTACGGCACGCGCATCGAGTACGACGATCTGCGGCGCATCGATCTCGCCGAGCGCTACTTGCGCGCGAGCGGTTTTCCAACCGTGCGAGTGCGGCACTTCGGCGTCTTGGCCCGCGTGGAAGTGCCGCTGAGCGACGTCGCGCGTCTGCAAGCGCGCAGAGCGAATGTCGAGGCGGCGCTTGGCGATGTCGGCTATGCGCGCGTCGAGATCGACCCGCGCGGCTACCGGACGGGCAGCCTCAACGAATCGGCGGCTGCAGCACCCGAGCGAAGCTCGGGTGTCTGAGCGAGCGCAGCTCGCGGACCCGGCGAGCCCCGATATCTCGCACGGCTTTTCGCTGCGGCGCATCGGCGGCGATGCGGCGATCATCGTCGGCGGCTCGCTCCTCGCCAACGCGTTCAACTATCTCTTCCATTTCTTGATCTCGCGGCGCCTCGGTCCGGATGCATACGGCACGCTTGCCACGCTTGCGGCGGCCGCCACGATCTTTGGGGTCTTCGGCGGACCGCTAGGCATCGTCGCGATGCAAGACACGGCAAAGCTCTGGGCGCTCCGGCGCGTGGACGGCGTGGCGCCGTTCGTCCGCGCCGTCGCTCCGGCTGCGGCGGGCGCGGCGCTGACGATCGCTGCGATCGCGCTGGCCGCGGGGTTGCTCGGCGGTCCCTACCTTCACATCGTGCAGCCTGCCCTCTGGTTCGCGTTCGCCGCCTATCTCGCGTTCGCGATCTTCAGCGCGTTTTTCCGGGGCGCGGCGCAAGGCGCGCACCGGTTCGGGCTCTTCGCTGCGTCGATGATCACCGAGATGGCCGTCAAACTCGCATCCGCGCTCGCGATGGTCGCCGCCGGCATGGCGGTGCTCGGCGCGATGGGCGGCTTTGTGGTCGGCTCGATCGCAGGGCTCGCAGTGGTCGCATCGCCGCTCGTCTACTCGCGCGCCGGCGCGAGCGTGAGATCGGAACACGATCATCTCGAGCTCGGCGGCCGAGCGCTCTCACTCTTGTGGATCTCGGTGTGCGTTCTCTTGTTGCTCTTCATGGATCAGCTCTTCGCAAAGCATCATCTCTCCGGCACCGACGCTGGCCTTTACGGCGCGGCCGGCATCATCGCACGAACGATTCCATTCGCCGTCGGAATGATAGCGCTCGTCATGGCGCCGAAGGCGGCGGCGGCGCTGCACGTCAGCCGCGAACTCTTGGGGCGGCTGCTCGCAGTCACGTTCGGTGCGGGCGTCGTCGGTGCGCTCGCGGGCGTGACATTCACGACCTTCGCGCCTTCGGCGCTGCTGAGCATCACGTTCGGGCCGTCATTCGTGCAGGCGCACGATTTGTTGCGGCAATACGGCGTCGCGGAGGCGTTGCTGGCGATCGACGCGCTCGGCATCGCGTACTTGCAGGCGGTAGGCAGCTATCGATGCACCCGCGTCCTCATCGGCGCGGTCGTGGTCGAAGCCGTACTCATGGCGACGCTCGGAACGACCGGCACGCGGCTCATCATGATCGTCGGCGCTATCAATCTCGCGCTGTTGCCCATCGTCGTCGCGTACATCGTCGCGACCCTGCGCAGCGCGCCGCAGGCGCCTGCCCCCCTCGTTGACGAAGCGGTTCTGCTCGATGAGCCACGTCTTCTATAGAAAGCTCGGCGTCGCGCTGCCCACCATCGCGCGCGGCGAGGGCGTCTATCTCTACGACGACGCCGGTAAGCAGTATCTCGACGCGAGCGGCGGCGCGATGGTCGCGTCCATCGGCCACGGCGTGCGCGAGATCGCCGATGCCATGGCCGCGCAAGCGGCAACCATCGCGTACGTGAACGGCACCGCGTTCACGTCGCGTCCGGTCGAAGCGCTCGCGGACGCGCTCGCGGCAGTGGCGCCTGCCGAGGTGGATCGCGCGTATTTCCTGAGCAGCGGCTCCGAAGCCGTCGAAGCCGCGCTGAAACTTGCGCGTCAGTATCATGTCGAGCGCGGCGAACCGGACCGGCAGATCGTCATCGCGCGCACGCCCGGCTATCACGGCAACACGCTGCTCGCGCTTTCCGCGTCGGCGCGCGCGCACTACCGCGCCGTCTATTCTCCCTGGCTTGTGGACGTGCTGATGATCGACGCACCGTATCCCTATCGCGCGCCGAGCAGCGACGACCCCTCGTTGACCGGCGACGCGTTGGAGACGGCGATCCTCGAAGCGGGATCTGAGAACGTCGCGGCATTCATCGCCGAGCCGATCGGCGGCTCGTCGACCGGCGCCTCGGTGCCGCCTCCCGGTTATTACGCCCGCATTCGCGAGATCTGCGACCGGCACGGCGTCTTGTTCATCGCAGATGAGGTCTTGACGGGCGTCGGGCGCACCGGCAAGTTCTTCGCGCTCGAACATTTCAAGGACGCCGCGGGCAAGCCGATCGTGCCGGACATCATCACGCTCGGCAAAGGGCTCAACGGCGGATACGCGCCGCTCTCGGCGATGCTCGCCAAGCGCTCGCTCGTCGACACGCTGGCGCGCGGCAAGTTCGGCGGATTGGTTCACGCCCAGACCTATTCGCACCACGCG
This sequence comes from Vulcanimicrobiota bacterium, assembly GCA_963812135.1. GTDB lineage: Bacteria > Vulcanimicrobiota > Vulcanimicrobiia > Eremiobacterales > Eremiobacteraceae > JAFAHD01. Next base: position 6,057 of record CAWETU010000001.1, on the reverse strand, counting down.
CTGTCCAGCGCCGCGGCGCTGGCGGTGCTGCGCTACATCGAGCGCGAGGGATTGGTGAGACGCGCGCACGACGTCGGCAGCTACCTCCAGTCATCGCTGCAGGGCCTGCGCGACGACGATGCGATCGCCGCCGTCGTCGGCGACGTCCGCGGCATCGGCATGCTCGCGGCGGTCGAATTCGTCGAAGACCGCGCCGCGAAGCGTCCGTTCGCGCGCGAGCGCAAGTTCGTCGAGCGGATCGTCGCGCGCGCACGCGACAACGGTCTCGTCCTGTGGCCGAACGTCGGCCATGCCGACGGCATCAACGGCGATCTCGTCATGATCGCGCCGCCGTTGACGATCTCGCGGGCGCAGATCGACGAGCTCGTCGAGAAATTGCGCACGACGATCGCCGACGTCGTGCGATCGAATGAAAACGTTTCGGGAAACGGCCGAATAGATTCGGCCGCTACCATGGCTCCGGTCGACTGAGGTGACATCATGAGCGTTCAAGCGCCACGCAAGCAGCCCAAGATCACGTACTCCGGCGTTGGCGGCAATATGGATGAGATCCATCGCGAGTTCGACACCGCGCTCGTCAAAGTGCGCGGCGAGCTCGGCCGCGCGCACCATCTGTTCATCAATGGCGCCGAGGCCAAAGGCGAAGGACCGGCGCTCGATTGGCACAGCCCGATCGACCGCAGCGTGCACATCGGCTCGTTCCACAGCGCAAGTCCCGCGCAGATCGACGCCGCCGTCGCGGCCGCGCGCGGCGCGCACAAACACTGGGGCGCGATGCCGTGGCGCGAGCGCGTCGCGATCATGCGCCGCGCCGCCGAGAACATCCGCGGCCGGCGCTACGAGATCGCCGCGCTCATGAGCATCGAAGTCGGCAAGAACCGGCTCGAGTCGCTCGGCGATGCCGAAGAAGCGGCCGATCTGATCGATTACTACGCCGACCAAGTCGAAGCGGCCAACGGCTACATGCGACCGCTGGGCCAGCTGTCGCCCAACGAGCAGACGCAAGACGCGTTGCGGCCGTACGGCGTGTTCGCGGTGATCTCGCCGTTCAATTTCCCGCTCGCGCTTGCGACGGGCATGTCGAGCGCCGCGCTGCTGGGCGGCAACACCGTCGTGCTCAAGCCCTCGGTGATGGCATCGCTCACCGGCTCGAAGCTCGCCCAAGCCTATCACGAGGCGGGCGTGCCGGCGGGCGTCTTCAATCTCATCTACGGACCCGGCGAGCAAGTCGGGCAGCCGCTGCTGCACCACGCCGGCATCGACGGTGTCGCGTTCACCGGCTCGCAAGAGGTCGGGATGCAGATCTTGCGCGACGTCGGCGCAAGCGGTCCGTACGCCAAGCCCGTGCTCGGCGAGCTCGGCGGCAAGAACGCGGCGATCGTCACCGCAAGCGCGGACCTCGACGCGGCGTCAGACGGCGTCATGCGTTCGGCGTTCGGCTATCAAGGCCAGAAGTGCAGCGCGTGCTCGCGCGTCTATGTCGACGAACGCGTTGCCGACAAATTCATCGAAATGCTGCTCGAGAAGACGAGCAAGATCAAGATCGGCGATCCGACCGAACGCGACGTCTATTTCGGACCGGTCATCAACGAAGCCGCCGTGAAGAAATTCGAAGAGGCTGCGTCGGCGGCGCGCAAAGCGGGCACCATGCTCGCCGGCGGAGAGCGCCTGGGCGGCGACCGGCTCGACAAAGGGAACTACGTCGAACCGACGATCGTCAAGCTGCCGCTCGACAACGAGCTGTATCAGCGCGAATTGTTCTTGCCGTTCTTAGCGGTCGGCACCGTGCCGTCGTTCGATCGCGGACTGGCGGAGGCCAATCGCTCGAAGCTGGGCCTGACCGGCGGCCTGTTCTCGCAAGACGACAAAGAGATCGAACGTTTCTTCAACGAGATGGAAGCGGGCGTGCTCTACGTCAACCGGCGTACCGGCGCGACGACGGGCGCGTGGCCGGGCGTGCAGTCGTTCTGCGGTTGGAAAGGCTCGGGCATCACCGGCAAAGGCGGCTGCGGTCCGTACTATGTCGAGCAGTTCATGCGCGAACAATCACGCACGCGGATGCGCTGAGGGTCGCCTGTCTTTGTAGTCCTCGCGGAGCTTCTTCTTGTTCGTCTCCATGTAAAGGGTTGATGGAAGTTCAGGCCCGTCGCCGGTGCGATTCGGTCTCCGTTGGCAACGGCCGCGAAGTTCCGGCGGACAACGAGCGCAGAATGAAGCCCGCACCAGGTTTCATTCTGCGATTCGTAGACCGTGAACCGTTGCGCCGAATATTATTCGGCTGGGTTAGTAGTAGATATTCGCGACGAAACTCGTCGCCCCGTTTGAATTTGGTGGGCAATGATGTCGAGGGTTAAAGCTAACGCAGCCGATGAATATCCTGATATTAAACCCGGCGGGATCGTTGAATGTCAGTGTCTGCCCATTGACCGAGGCATTGACGAGCACAGTCCCACTGCAGTTTGGCGGTGCTCCCAAAAAGTAAGTGGTATATGAGCATGCTGCCATCACGAACGACTTTCCCGACGTGGGAATCGCCGGCGGTAGCGTCACGACCATCTGAAAGCCTGGGTCGAAGTTGCCGCCCCCAAGGTTTCCATCCGTAGACGCAATGACTGACAGGATGCCGGTGGTCGTCCCTGTCGGAGCGGAAGGCCCGGTGTTCGACACCGGCACGAAAAGGTCCACGCCGAGCCGCCTCGCATAATTGCTCGACGGAATTGCGACGGATCCGGTGAACCCGCATACGGCGGGAAGTGCGATTGTCTCGCCCTGAGTTTGATTCGCGACAGCGACCGAATTTTGGCCCGAACACGCCGGCGGAATCGTCGGCGGGATAGTTGGCGGCATTGTTGGCGGAACCGTCGGTGGTACTGTCGCGGGCATTGTTGGTGGAACTGTCGGCGGGCTTGTCTGACCGCCCGTCGGTAATCCGCCCTGGGGGGACCCCGGAAGCGCTGAGTTCGTCCCGCAGCCGGCTCCGAACATCAAGACTGCGGTCAAGAAGAAAGCAGCGGCCGGAAGCCAACGATTGAGCATTGCGGTGTCCTCCTCTATGACTAGTGGCTTAAGGGCACCTCGAATCGTAGCTTGCCCGCGTAAGACAATCGTAAGAAGGGCGAACGGTCTGGGCAGCCGCATCGGTGATGATGCCGACGTCCGAGCTGACGACGCTTGGGGGCTTTGCCTTCAGCGCGAACGGGAGCTCAGCGCCTCGCCCCGATACGCAAAAGGGGCGGGCCCTTATGGCGTTCTTGGCGCTCAACCCCCGCACGGACATCTCCCGCGAACGCCTCCTCGAGCTGTTCTGGCCTGACACAGACGCCGAACATGCGCGGAACAGGCTGAAGACAGTGCTGTCCAATATCCGTCGTTGCGTCAAAGCGACCGGCTTGGACCCCGATGATTGCATCGTCGCCAACAAGGCGGTGGTGCGCTGGACAACCGACACCGCCGTCGATGCCCTGCAGTTCGCGGCGCTCGCCACACACGAGGACGCCGCAGCCAGCCAAGAAGCGCTGCAGCTCTATCGCGGCGATTTTCTCGAGGGCGACTATGACGACTGGGCCGTTGCCGAGCGCGAGCGGCTTGCAGCGCTGTATGAAAGTGTGCTGGCCAGGGCCGTTCGCATAAGACGGGATTCCGAAGCCGCCCGATGGCTGCTGGCGCGGAATCAGTACGCCGAAGAGGCGTACGCGGTGCTGATCGAGGCCGAGCTGCGCGCTGGAAGGAGCACCTCGGCGACTGTACTGGTCGAGCGTTGCCGCAAAGCTTTGTCAGAGGTCGACGAAAAACCATCTGCGGCTTTCGAGGAGCGATTCGGTTATATTGGGCGACGGTCGCTCGACGTACCGACCTCCAATCTTCCACGCCAAACGACGAGCTTCGTGGGGCGCGATGTCGAGTCGAGCGAGGTCAAGGCGCTCCTCACGAAATCACGGCTTGTGACGATCGTCGGCGCCGGAGGCGTCGGCAAGACGCGTGTGGCGCTGCACGTCGGCGCCCAACTCCGTGACGCCTTCGAGGATGGTGCGTGGTTCGTCGATCTCGCGAAGGTTTCTGGTGCGGATTCCGTTGTGCCGGAGATCGCCTCGGCCTTCGAGATAACGTCGCAAGGCTTCAGTGCGCTGTTCGACCGCGTGCTCTCCCACATGAAGCACAAACGACTATTGCTCATCATTGACAACTGCGAGCACGTCGTGGGCGAAGCAGCACGGGTGGCCGGCTCGGTGCTCACGGCTTGCCCGCAGATCACGATCCTCGCGACCAGCCGCGAAGCCCCTCTCGGCGTCGGTGGCGAGCAGGTGTACACCTTGCCACCGCTCGACGTGCCGCCGCCGGAGGGCAAGCTTGCAGCCGAAGACACCCTGAAGTTTAGCGCCGTTGCGCTCTTCGTCGAGCGCGCCCGTGCAGTCGACGCGCATTTCGCCTTCACCGACAACAACGCGAGCGATGTCGCCGAGATTTGCCGGCGCTTGGATGGCATCGCGCTCGCCGTCGAACTTGCTGCGGCCAGGGTGAAGACTCTGAGCGTTCATCAGCTGCTTGAGCGGCTGCGCGAACAGTTCCAGTACTTAAAAGGGGTTGACCGTGCGGCGCACCCGCGCCACCAGACGATGCGCGCAACGGTCGACTGGAGCTACGAGTGGCTTTCCGAAGCTGAACGAGCGATGTTTCGGCACCTCGCAATCTTCCAGGGGGGCTTCATGATCGAGGCGGTCCCGGCGGTCTGGGACGTCGAACCGCTCGACGAGCTTTCAGTTCTCGACAACCTCTCGTCGCTTGCGAATAAGTCGCTCGTGGCCGTTAAGGTTAGCGCGCAATCGCAGCGTTATCGGCTGATGGAGCCGCTACGACAATACGGCCTTGAGCGCCTAAAGGAACAGCACGAGTTTGATGAAACCGTACGGCGCCACGCTCAATACTTCGCCGAGTTCGCGCGTCAAGCTGCCGAGAATTGGCGCAAAACCCCTGAGCTTGTCTGGCTCGGAAACATTGAAGCCGACCTCGACAATATTCGTGCAGCGCTCGAATGGAGCCTATCGCGGCGCAATGATCCCATGATCGGCGCGCAGATTGTGGAACACCTTGGAGCATTCTGGTTCAGTCGGCACTACCATGAGGGCCTGCGCTGGTTAGAACTAGCACAGGCCGCCGCCACGTATGAGGACAATCCAACACTAGCCGTCGCTATCGCCGCCCATCGGGCGCGATCATACAGTCAAGCCAACATGGGTGAGGCGCTTCGCGTATGCGAAGAAGCAATAGGCTTTGCACGCTCCGTGAGCGAGGAGGTGCATCTTCGAAGGCTGCTGTTCTTCTACGGAGCAGCTCTCGCCGCATTTAACAGGCTCGACGAAGCCGAAGCTGCGGCGACGGAGTCGCTCGAAAGGGCTGAGCGGGCCGTTGATAAGTATCGAATCGCCTTTAATCTCTGGCTTCTTGCTCGTTTGAACAGAAAGCGGGGTAACTTGGACGTCGCGAGACAACTTTCGAACAGAATGGCTGTGGAGTACGAGAGTATGAAGCTTCTGTACGATCGCAATCGCTGGGTAATTCTAACCGAGCGCGCACGAGCCGCGCAATTAGACGGCCATACCGATCGGGCGATAGAGCTATGTCGGGAGGCACATTCTCTAGCGCTGTTGACCCAAGATCCCCTGGGCGATGTGCAGGCCGAGTTCTGCTTAGCTACTCTACTCTTAATGTCGGGCGCCGTTGCCGAAGCCCGCAATCACGGTCGCGCGGTCTTGGAGTTGAGCCGCGACGAGTTGATGCCGCATGGAATCACATTTGCATTGCAAATACTTGCTGGCGTGGCCACGCAACGTGACCAGCGCGACGTCGGTGCCCGACTGCTCGGCAACGCAGAGTCGAGATTTCGCGAGCAACCCGTCATGCGAGATACCTTCGTCGACGTCGATCCATACTATTTCATGAAGCCGCTACTTGATCGTTTCGGCGACGTCCGGCTAGCGGAGCTCATGGCCGAGGGAGCTGCGTGGTCGGAGGACCAGGCCGTAGAAGAAGCGCTTAAAGTCTGACTACTTCACTACGACT